>NZ_CM177089.1:4752500-8418940 GCF_058215575.1 Streptomyces sp. JLBJ103
TGATGCTAAGGCCGTGAAGCCGCCTCTGATCTCTTCGGAGTGAGGGGGAGTGGTGGATCCGCTGACCCTAGGTGGTAGTAGGTAAGTGATGGGGTGACGCAGGAAGGTAGTCCAGCCCGGGCGGTGGTTGTCCCGGGGTAAGGGTGTAGGCCGTGCGGTAGGTAAATCCGTCGCACATATAGGGCTGAGACCTGATGCCGAGCCGATTGTGGTGAAGTGGATGATCCTATGCTGTCGAGAAAAGCCTCTAGCGAGTTTCATGGCGGCCCGTACCCTAAACCGACTCAGGTGGTCAGGTAGAGAATACCGAGGCGTTCGGGTGAACTATGGTTAAGGAACTCGGCAAAATGCCCCCGTAACTTCGGGAGAAGGGGGGCCATTGCTGGTGATGGAGTTTACCTCCGGAGCTGGTGGTGGCCGCAGAGACCAGCGAGAAGCGACTGTTTACTAAAAACACAGGTCCGTGCGAAGCCGTAAGGCGATGTATACGGACTGACGCCTGCCCGGTGCTGGAACGTTAAGGGGACCGGTTAGTCGACCTTCGGGTTGGCGAAGCTGAGAACTTAAGCGCCAGTAAACGGCGGTGGTAACTATAACCATCCTAAGGTAGCGAAATTCCTTGTCGGGTAAGTTCCGACCTGCACGAATGGCGTAACGACTTCTCGACTGTCTCAACCATAGGCCCGGTGAAATTGCATTACGAGTAAAGATGCTCGTTTCGCGCAGCAGGACGGAAAGACCCCGGGACCTTTACTATAGCTTGATATTGGTGTTCGGTTCGGCTTGTGTAGGATAGGTGGGAGACTGTGAAGCGCTGACGCCAGTCAGTGTGGAGTCGTTGTTGAAATACCACTCTGGTCGTGCTGGATGTCTAACCTGGGTCCGTGATCCGGATCAGGGACAGTGTCTGGTGGGTAGTTTAACTGGGGCGGTTGCCTCCTAAAGGGTAACGGAGGCGCCCAAAGGTTCCCTCAGCCTGGTTGGCAATCAGGTGTTGAGTGTAAGTGCACAAGGGAGCTTGACTGTGAGACTGACGGGTCGAGCAGGGACGAAAGTCGGGACTAGTGATCCGGCGGTGGCTTGTGGAAGCGCCGTCGCTCAACGGATAAAAGGTACCCCGGGGATAACAGGCTGATCTTCCCCAAGAGTCCATATCGACGGGATGGTTTGGCACCTCGATGTCGGCTCGTCGCATCCTGGGGCTGGAGTCGGTCCCAAGGGTTGGGCTGTTCGCCCATTAAAGCGGTACGCGAGCTGGGTTTAGAACGTCGTGAGACAGTTCGGTCCCTATCCGCTGTGCGCGTAGGAGTCTTGAGAAGGGCTGTCCCTAGTACGAGAGGACCGGGACGGACGAACCTCTGGTGTGCCAGTTGTCCTGCCAAGGGCATGGCTGGTTGGCTACGTTCGGGAGGGATAACCGCTGAAAGCATCTAAGCGGGAAGCCTGCTTCGAGATGAGGGCTCCCACCTCCTTGAGAGGGTAAGGCTCCCAGTAGACGACTGGGTTGATAGGCCAGATATGGAAGCCGGGTGACCGGTGGAGTTGACTGGTACTAATAGGCCGAGGGCTTGTCCTCAGTTGCTCGCGTCCACTGTGTTGGTTCTGAAGTAATGAACCGTGTCGAATTTTCCGGTTCAACTTTATAGTGTTTCGGTGGTCATTGCGTTAGGGAAACGCCCGGTTACATTCCGAACCCGGAAGCTAAGCCTTTCAGCGCCGATGGTACTGCAGGGGGGACCCTGTGGGAGAGTAGGACGCCGCCGAACAATTTTTAGCCTCGGTCCTGGACATTATGTGTCCGGGGCCGAGGCATTTTTGCGTTCACCACCCGCCCACGACCACTGCCGCACATTCAGGTTCCACTGGATCGGGTGTTCCACTGGATCGGGTGAAAAGGGATGTGCGCTCTGGCGTGGCGAGGTCCAGGCCGCTCAAAGTGGAGTGCAAGCGGGGCCTGTTGAACTGTCGTCGTTAACGGGTCCGGCTGGTCGGCCAGAAGGGGCCCGCCATAGGGGATCGAGTCCAAGACGGCCGGGGGAGTGCCGGACCGGACGGGAGGAGGGGGCTCACGATGACAACGCATCAGACCACGCATGACGCGATGACATCGCCTCAGGTGCAGCCCCTTCCGCCGTCCTGTTCATGGCGTCCGATCGGTCTTTCAGGGCGTCAGATCAGCGCCGTGGTCGGCGCCCTGATCCTTCGTCTCGTATCCCGGCGCCCCGGCGGCACGAGCCAGCTCGATGTCGAGGGCCTCGCGCCGGATGCGCTGATCCATGTAGAGAAGGGCGGTCACCCCGGCGCTGATCGGGAAGGTGATGGTCGAGCTGATCACCCCGCCGATCCCGATGACGACCAGGAAGGTCCAGCCCACGGAGACCGCCTCGCCGGAGAGCCAGTCCATCGCGTTGTCCCCACCGATCACCATGGCGGCCATGCTGGTCGGGATCTCCACGATGGCGCCGACGATGAAGACCAGGACGAGCGCCAGGAGCTGGACGCCGAAGACGCGCCACCACGCACCGCGCACCAGCTTGGCGGAGCGGCGCAGAGCTGCGATGATCCCCTGCTTCTCCAGCATCAGCGCGGGGGCGGCAAGGCTGAAGCAGATCCAGAGCCAGATGGCTGCGCCGGCTCCCGCGAGCCCTCCGAGCGCGGCGAGGGACGCACCCTCGTTCTCCGCTCCCGCGAGGGTGAGCAGCACTCCTGGGGCGATGCCTGCGGCCATCACGCCCGCGGCGATCACGGGGATCAGGAAGAGCAGTCCGCACAGCTGAAGGAGACGGGGACGGGCGCCGCCCCATGCCTCGCTGATGGAGACCGACCGACCCAGCACGGCCCGTGCGGTGACCACGGTGAGCAGGGCCGTGGTGACGATCGTGCCGAGCACGCCGATCAGCAGGGTGACCGCATTGCCCCCCATGGCGCTGCCGACCGCGCGCATCGCCTCACTCAGCGTCGCGTCCGGGTTCTCGAGCACATCGGTGCTGGTGGAGATGTTGCGGAACCAGAGTCCGGTGGCGGCGGTGATCAGCCCCTGGGTGACGATCGAGACCGCGAGCGAGATGCCGAGCACCGTGCGCCAGTGGGCGCGCATGGTGGCGATCGCGCCGTCGAGGATTTCGCTGACCCCCAGCGGACGCAGCGGGATCACCCCGGGGCGCGGTGCGGGCGGCGGTGTCCGCCAGGCGCTGCTGCCCCAGCCTCCGCCCTGGGGTGGGGCACCCCAGCCTCCGCCGCCCTGGGGCCGTCCGGCCGGGGGCGGGGGTGGGGGAGTAGATGCGCCGCCGGTGGAGGCAGTCCAGCGTTCGGCGGGCGGCTGTCGCCGGGACCATCCGGCGCCCCAGACGGGCTGCTCGGGCGCCGGTTGCTCCGGCACCGGCCGGTCGGAGGGTTCGCCCTGCTGCCGAGTGCCGTGCTCCGGCTCGTCGGAAGGGGACGATCCGGGCGGGATCCGGCCCGGAGAGTCGTTCATCGTCGCTCCGTGGGTTGTTCGTCGGCCGGTCGCGGATGCGGCGACGGGCGGTTGCCAGCCATCGTGCCACGGTGCGTCACACCGCGTACGGGCCGCTGTGACTGGCTCAGCACTTCAATAGTCGGTGCCGCACAGGGCAGACTGGGCGGATGGCTGATCAGCATCCGGTATCCCCGGAAGGCTCTGCTTCCCCTGCTGCTTTCGCACTGCGCTGGGAGGAACCCCCGGAGGGGCCCGTGCTGGTGCTCCTCGACCAGACAAGGCTTCCCGCCGAGGAGGTGGACCTGGTCTGTACCGATGTTCCGGCCCTGGTGGAGGCGATCCGGTCACTGGCCGTACGCGGCGCCCCACTGCTGGGGATCGCGGGGGCGTACGGGGTCGCGCTGGCTGCTGCGCGTGGCTTCGATGTGGACGAGGCCGCCGACTCCCTCGCCCATGCCCGCCCCACCGCGGTCAACCTCGGCTACGGCGTCCGCCGGGCCACGGCCGCCTATCACGCGGCGGTCCGAAGCGGTGCGGAGGGAGAGCGGGCGGCCGCGGCCGCCCTGGCGGAGGCCCATGCGCTGCACCGGGAGGATGCCGAGGCCAGTAAGCGGATGGCAGAGCACGGTCAGGCCCTGCTGCATGAGTTGCTCCCCGCCGGAGGCTTCCGGATCCTCACCCACTGCAACACCGGTTCGCTGGTCTCCGGGGGCGAGGGGACCGCCCTGGGCGTGGTCAAGGCGGTGCACCGGTCCGGTCAGCTGCGGCGGCTGTGGGTCGATGAGACCCGGCCGCTGTTGCAGGGGGCGCGTTTGACGGCGTACGAGGCGGCCCGAGAGGGCATGGCGTACACACTGCTCAGCGACAACGCGGCGGGTTCGCTGTTCTCGGCGGGCGAGGTGGACGCGGTGGTGATCGGTGCGGACCGGATCGCCGCGGACGGCTCGGTGGCCAACAAGGTGGGGAGCTATCCACTGGCCGTCCTGGCCCGCTACCACCATGTGCCCTTTGTGGTGGTGGCCCCGACCACCACCGTCGATCTGGACACTCCTGACGGCGCCGCGATCGAGGTCGAGCAGCGCCCCGGATACGAGGTGACAGACATCACATTTCCGCATGTTCCGGGTGCCCGGTCCGAGGCGGGCGCCGGAGTGCCGGTCGCCCCCCTGGGTACACAGGCCCACAATCCGGCCTTCGACGTCACACCACCGGAGTTGGTGACGGCGATCGTCACCGAGGACGGCGTCGTTTCCCCGGTCACCGGGGACGGCATCGCGGAGCTGTGCGCCAGGTCACGATCGGGTAATGGGATGATGTCGATATGAAGGGACGCGTCCTTGTCGTCGACGACGACACCGCACTGGCAGAGATGCTCGGCATCGTGCTGCGCGGCGAAGGCTTTGAACCGTCGTTCGTGTCGGACGGCGACAAGGCTCTAGCCGCCTTCCGCGAGGCCAAGCCTGACCTGGTGCTGCTCGATCTGATGCTGCCCGGCCGGGACGGTATCGAGGTGTGCCGGCTGATCCGGGCCGAGTCCGGGGTGCCGATCGTCATGCTCACGGCCAAGAGCGACACGGTCGATGTGGTGGTCGGGCTGGAGTCCGGCGCGGATGACTACATCGTCAAGCCGTTCAAGCCGAAGGAGCTGGTGGCCCGGATCCGGGCGCGGCTGCGGCGCTCCGAGGAGCCGGCGCCCGAGCAGCTGGCCATCGGCGATCTGGTGATCGATGTGGCCGGCCACTCGGTGAAGCGCGACGGCCAGTCGATAGCGCTGACACCGCTGGAGTTCGATCTGCTGGTGGCCCTGGCCCGTAAGCCGTGGCAGGTGTTCACCCGTGAGGTGCTGCTGGAGCAGGTGTGGGGCTATCGACATGCCGCCGATACCCGTCTGGTGAATGTGCATGTGCAGCGGCTGCGGTCGAAGGTCGAGAAGGACCCGGAGCGGCCGGAGATCGTGGTGACCGTGCGCGGGGTCGGTTACAAGGCCGGACCCAGCTGAGATGTCGCGTGGTGGTACGGCTCCGCAGTCCGATGGATCGGGGGGCGGGGTTCCGGAGGGCGCCCGTGCCGGGCGTCCCGACCCGGCGGGTGAGATACCGCTGCTCCAAAGGTTGTGGAGCGGCGGGCATCTGCTGCCCGACGGGGCGTCCGGAGGGCCGGCCCACCCGTTGATCCGGTTGTTCGGGCGGTGGGTGCACCGTCCGCTGCTGCCCGCTGCCCGGCTGTGGCGGCGGAACATCCAGCTGCGCGTGGTCGCCACCACCCTGCTGATGTCCCTGGGCGTGGTGATCCTGCTGGGCCTGGTGGTCATCGGCCAGGTGCGCAACGGTCTGCTGGACGCCAAGCGGCATGCCGCGCAGGGCCAGGCCGCGGGTGGGTTCGAGGTGGCCGAGCAGATGGCCGACCGCAGCACCGATACCCGGGGCCAGGACGGCGCCGGGGCCTCCGGCCGCGGTGCCCAGGATGCCGGTGCCTGGTTGAACGCACTGGTGGAGCAGCTTGCCAGTGGTGGCAAGGGCGCGTACTCGGTGATGGCGCTCAGCTCGGACTCGGGCGAGACGCCGTATGTGGCCAGCCGTGGTCCGCGCGCCTCCGGCGATGTCAGGCCGGACAGTGTCCCCGCCGATCTGCGCAGGCAGGTGGACGAGGGGACGGCGCCGTACGAGCGGTACGGAAAGATCGTGCACGCCGCGTCGGGCGATGCCGAGCCCGCGGTGATCATCGGCAAGCGGCTGGACGACAACCACGGCGATGCGTACCAGCTGTACTACCTCTTCCCGTTCAGCCAGGAGGAGAAGTCGCTCAGCCTGGTGAAGGGCACACTGGCCACGGCCGGGGTGTTCGTGGTGGTGCTGCTCGGCGCCATCGCCTGGGTGGTGGTCCGGCAGGTGGTCACACCGGTGCGGATGGCCGCCGGGATCTCCGAGCGGCTCGCGGCCGGGCTGCTTCAGGAGCGGATGAAGGTCACCGGCGAGGACGACATCGCCCGCCTCGGCGAGTCGTTCAACAAGATGGCGCAGAACCTCCAGCTCAAGATCCAGCAGCTGGAGGAGCTGTCCCGGATGCAGCGCCGCTTTGTCTCGGATGTCTCCCATGAGCTGCGCACCCCGCTGACCACGGTGCGGATGGCGGCTGATGTGATCCATGAGGCACGTGAGGACTTCGACCCGGCGACCGCGCGCTCGGCGGAGCTGCTGCGCGGCCAGCTGGACCGGTTCGAATCACTGCTCGCCGATCTGCTGGAGATCAGCCGGTTCGACGCGGGCGCGGCGGCCCTGGAGGCCGAGCCGATCGATCTGCGTGATGTGGTGCACCGGGTGGTCGACGGGGCCGAGCCGCTCGCCGAGGCCAAGGGCACCCGGATCGTGGTGCGGGGCGCCGAGGCGCCGGTGATCGTCGAGGCGGACGCCCGTCGGGTCGAGCGGGTGCTGCGCAACCTTGTGGTCAACGCCGTGGAGCACGGCGAGGGCCGGGATGTGGTGGTGCGGCTCGCGACGGCGAGCGGCGCGGTGGCGGTCGCGGTGCGGGACTACGGCGTCGGGCTCAAGCCCGGCGAGGCGACCCGGGTGTTCAACCGCTTCTGGCGGGCCGACCCGGCCCGTGCCCGTACCACCGGCGGTACCGGTCTCGGGCTGTCGATCGCGGTGGAGGACGCCCGGCTGCACGGTGGCTGGCTCCAGGCGTGGGGCGAGCCGGGCGGCGGTTCCCAGTTCCGGCTGACGCTGCCGCGTACCACCAGCGACACCCTGCGTGGCTCCCCGATCCCGCTGGAGCCCGAGGACTCCCGGCGCAACCGTCGCACGGACGACCCCGCTCCGGCGCGCCCGTCGGCGGAGCGGCTGGCGTCGGTGCCCGCCCAGCCGCGTTCCGGGCTGCCCGCTGGTGAGCTGCCGCTGCCGCCCGTCGAGGCCCCGGCGCCGTCCGCCGACCCGACGGCGCTGCCGGGGAGCGGCGCACGGGTCGTGCGCGGTGCGCAGGAGGCACCGCAGGGCTCGTCGGCCGTCCGGCCGGCGACACAGAACGAAGGGGAGGGCCGCCCTCGTGGGCACTGACCGTGCCGACCATCACCGCTATCGCCGCCGCTGGGGCCTGAGCACGGCCACCCTGATCTCCTGTGGCGCGCTGGTGCTGACCGGCTGCGCCTCTATGCCGGACAGCGGGGATGTGCGGAAGGTCGACTCCTCGCCGCGCACCGACGTCGATTCACAGGTCCGGGTGTACGGGGTGAGCCCCGGCAAGGGCGAGCAGCCCGCCGAGCTGGTCTCCGGCTTCCTGGAGGCCACCACGAGCGACGAGGAGAACTTCGCCACCGCGAAGGAGTACCTCACCAGGGGCGCCGCCAAGAACTGGGACCCGTTCGAGCGCACCACGGTGCTGGAGCAGGCGCCGGACGTACGGGTGGAGACCGACCCGGGCGACCGGGACGGCAGCGGCAAGACGGTGGTGCTGTCCGGCAAACGGATCGCCAGTGTGGACGCCACGCATGCCTACAAGCCCGACGAGGCGCGTTACGAGGAGCGCATCCATCTCACGCGGAGCGGGTCGGAGTGGCGGGTCGACGCACCGCCGCAGGGACTGGTGCTCGGTGAGTCCGACTTCGAGCGCATCTACCGCTCGGTCAACAAGTACTACTTCGCCGAACTGGGTCCGGACGCCGAGGACTCGCGGGTGGGCGACCACGTCCTGGTGGCCGATCCGGTCTATCTGCGGCGGCGTATCGATCCGGTCACCTCGACGGTGAAGGCGCTGCTGGACGGTCCGACCGGCTGGCTGGATCCGGTGGTCAGCACCTTCTTCCCGCGCGGTACGGCCCTTGCGCGGCGTGGCGAGAAGCTGGCGCTGGACGATTCCAGCGGGCTGAGGGTCCGGCTGAACGACCGGGCGGCGCACATCAGCCGGAGCCGCTGTGTGCGGATGGCGGCGCAGACGCTCTTCACGGTCCAGAATCTGGGCGAGGGATCGTCCGAGGTCAGCGCGGTGAAGCTGGAGCGGGAGAACGGCTCGGAGCTGTGCTCGCTGTCGAGCGACGCGGCGCGCGCCTATGCGCCGGACCGGGTCAACGGTCAGCCCCGTCAGCAGCAGTACTTCGTGGATGCCGAGCACCGGATGGTGCGGCTGTCCGACGACGAGGACCGGCCACGGACGGTGGCGGGCCCATTCGGCGCCGATGGCGCGGGGCTCGGATCGGTGGCGGTCTCCCGCGACGAGCGGGACGCCGCGGGGGTCACGGTGGACGGCCGGTCGCTATATGTGACGGAGCTGGCGTCCGGCGCCGAGCGCGGCCGGGCCCGGTTGCACAGCCAGGGCGGCAGTGCGGAGCATGGGCTGACGGCACCGAGCTGGGACGGTCTGGGCGGTCTGTGGGTGGCCGACCGGGATCCCGAGCGGCCGAGGCTGCTGCGGCTGCGCGGGGGCACCGGCCCGGCGGACGAGGTCCGGCTGTCGAAGCTGGGCGGTGGCCGGATCACGGCGCTGCGGGTGTCCGCGGACGGCACCCGGATCGCCATGCTGGTCAAGCACGCCGGTCACACCACGCTGCGGCTGGGCCGGATCGAGCGGCGGGGCAGCGCGGACCACCCGAAGCTGTCGGTGCAGGGGGTGCACACGGTGGCGCCCAAGCTGGAGAACGTTGACACGGTCTCCTGGGCGGGTGACAGCCGGCTGGTGGTCGCGGGCCGGGAGTCGGCGGGTGTCCAGCAGCTCCAGTACGTGGAGACGGACGGTTCCCCGGCGGACGTGCCGGACGTGCCCGGTCCGAATGGGGTGGAGGCGATCACGGCATCCGAGGACCAGACCCGGCCGCTCATCGCCCAGACCAGGGAGAACGGCATCGTCCGGCTGTTGCCGAACACCGACTGGAAGACGGTCGACGCGGACGGTACGGCTCCGGTCTACCCGGGCTAGCCAGGCGGCGCCGCGGGCCGGGAGAGCGGAGCGGGACGCGGTGTCCCCGGGCGGCCCCCTCCCGGCCCCTGAGCGGTGGCCGGGAGGGGGCCGGTCGCGCGGCCTACGGGTATCCCCGGACAGTCGAGTCCCCGGGCGGGGGTGGCCAGTTGTCCACATCTGCGCGGTTGTCCACAGGGGGTGGCGCACCGGCCCGGCCGCCGGGACAGTGGACCCATGCGGGGCTGG
Organism: Streptomyces sp. JLBJ103; assembly: GCF_058215575.1. Lineage (NCBI taxonomy): Bacteria > Bacillati > Actinomycetota > Actinomycetes > Kitasatosporales > Streptomycetaceae > Streptomyces > Streptomyces sp. JLBJ103. The sequence continues at coordinate 4,762,090 of NZ_CM177089.1, forward strand.
TGGCAGGAGTTGACCGACCTGGTGCTGCCGGCGGACTGTGCGGGATGCGGTCGGCCGGGCGGCACTCTGTGTGACCGATGTGGGGATGTGCTGCGGGGATCCGGGCCGCGGCGGGTGGAGCCGAGCCCGGTGCCGCCGGGGCTGCCGGTGGTCCATGCGGCCGCCGAGTACGCGGACGAGGTCCGGGCGGTGCTGCTGGCGCACAAGGAGCGGGGTGTGCTGAGGCTGGCGGGGCCGCTGGGCGAGGCGCTGGCGGGCGCGGTGCGGACGGTGTGCTCCCGGGCGGGGAGACCCCTTCCGGGCAGACCGGTGCGGGCCAGAGCGGCCCGGGGCGCTGAGGGGCCGCTGCTGCTGGTTCCGGTGCCGTCGGCGCGGCGTGCGGTGGGTGCCCGGGGCCATGATCCGGCGCGGCGGATCGCGCTCGCGGCGGCCGGGGCGCTGCGCGGCGAGGGGTGCTCGGTGCGGGTCCCCTCGGTGTTGCGGCAGCGGCGCAGGGTACGCGATCAGTCGGGTCTGGGCGCGCGGCAGCGCCGGATGAATGTGTCGGGCGCTTTGGGGGTGGTCCCCGGCGGTGGGCGGCTGTTGTCCACAGGCCCAGCCGTGCTGGTGGACGACCTCATGACCACCGGTGCGTCGCTCGCGGAGGCGGCGCGGGCGGTGTCGGCGGCAGATGGCCTGGTCGTCGGAGCGGCGGTGGTGGCGGCACCCCCCGATTGCACCAACCGGAACTGAATACGAAGCCGCATCGTTGCAGGTGGTGAGGACGGCAAAGCACCTGATCGGAGGTACGTGCCGGTAGGGGGTGCCGACATCCGTCCGGGCGAGCTATGTTCGGTTGTGAGGAATGGCTAGTGCTATGACTCACAAATCCGCTTGGCGTGTTTTGCCTGCATTCTCGTGAGCCGTGCATCAGATGGGGTGGAGTTGTCCCCCGTGGGAAGGAGGAGTCGAAACCGCCAAGTCGGTGGCTCCGGAAGACGCCGGAGCCTAGTGCACAAGGGATGAAGCTCCGGCTGAGTCCGGAGTCACCCGGGAACGGAGTTCTGCGTGGACATCGTCGTCAAGGGCCGGAAAACAGAGGTGCCCGAGCGGTTCCGGAAGCACGTGGCCGAGAAGCTGAAGCTGGACAAGATCCAGAAGCTCGACGGCAAGGTGATCAGCCTCGACGTCGAGGTGTCCAAAGAGCACAATCCGCGGCAGGCCGATCGCTCGGACCGAGTGGAGATCACCCTCCGCTCCCGTGGTCCGGTGATCCGGGCAGAGGCCGCGGCAGCCGATCCGTACGCAGCGCTGGATCTGGCCGCCGGCAAGCTGGAGGCACGGATGCGCAAGCAGCACGACAAGCGCCACACCCGCCGTGGCAACGGTCGCATCCCGGCCAGCGACGTGGCTGTGACCGTCCCCAACGCGGCGCGTATCAACGGGCATGGCGAGATCGCCGCCCAGCGCACGGCCGTGGACACCATCCCCACCACCCGGATGGGTTCCCTCGAGGTGCAGGGTGAAGGCCCGCTGGTGGTCCGGGAGAAGACCCACGCCGCCGCCCCGATGACGCTTGACCAGGCTCTCTACGAGATGGAGCTGGTCGGGCACGATTTTTATCTGTTCGTCGACTCCGACACCAACCAGCCCAGCGTCGTCTACCGACGGCATGGCTATGACTACGGGGTGATTCATCTTCAGCCGGAGGCATTCGTCGGCGAGGAGCCCGGCGGCGCGGGTGGTGCGCTCGGCGGCTGACCGGCCCGGGGCGGAAGACATAACCGGCGGGATCGCGCGGCAGGAGCCGCGCGATCCCGCGCGACCGACAGCGGATGGCGCCGCATGACCCACGGCGGCGTGGAATCGAACACACAGGACCAGCGGTTGAGTGCAACAGCCCAGTAGTTGCGTACCCATGGCTGTGCACACGCCACGGATTCAGCCACAGACGCATACGGGGGTGGACGATGTGATGCCCCGGAGCGCCCATGCGCCCCCCGGGGCTCCTCCGTGCGACCACGGCGGGACCACTCCGCCGCCCGGGCATGAAATCATGGCCCCTCGAACGGCCAACCGGCGTAGCGAGAGGACTGGTTGATGCCGTACCGCACCGAGCACCACAGAGTGCAGACCGCAAGGGCCATGGCCTTCAGGGGGAGGAACGATGGCGGACAGCTTCGGGCCCGTCTCCGACGACGGCGATGATCACGGCATCGCCTCGGACAGGGACGAGCCGCGCGGCGAGCCCCGCAAGGAGCCGATTCGGGTCCTCGTAGTGGACGACCATGCCCTTTTCCGGCGTGGCCTGGAGATCGTCCTGGCCCAGGAGGAGGACATCCAGGTCGTCGGGGAGGCCGGGGACGGTGCCGAGGCGGTGGACAAGGCGGCGGATCTGCTGCCCGACATCGTTCTGATGGATGTGCGGATGCCCAAGCGGGGCGGGATCGAGGCCTGTACCTCCATCAAGGAGGTGGCCCCCAGTGCCAAGATCATCATGCTGACGATCAGCGATGAGGAGGCCGACCTCTACGACGCGATCAAGGCGGGGGCCACGGGCTATCTGCTCAAGGAGATCTCCACCGACGAGGTTTCCACCGCGATCCGCGCGGTTGCCGACGGCCAGTCGCAGATCAGCCCGTCCATGGCGGCCAAGCTGCTGACCGAGTTCAAGTCGATGATCCAGCGCACCGATGAGCGGCGGCTGGTGCCCGCGCCCCGGCTCACCGACCGTGAGCTGGAGGTGCTCAAGCTGGTCGCCACCGGGATGAACAACCGGGACATCGCCAAGGAGTTGTTCATCAGCGAGAACACCGTGAAGAACCATGTCCGCAACATCCTGGAGAAGCTTCAGCTGCACTCCAGGATGGAGGCCGTGGTCTACGCGATGCGGGAGAAGATCCTCGAGATCCGGTGAGCGGACCCCCTGAGGGAGGCCGCCCCGGGTGAGCCACCCCCGGGCGGGGCGGTCAGCCGACCGCCGCCGCGAGGGGCGCGGTCAGCTCCGGGCGGTCGACACGCTCGATCCGCACCGCGTCGCACCCCACCCATGCGGCCGCTTCCCGCAGCGCCTCCGCCATCGGGGCCACCGCCTTCGCCGACTCCAGCGACACCTGCCGGGCGACCAGCGTCCGGCCCTCGCGCGCCGGGTCCACCCGGCCCAGCAACCGTCCGCCCGACAGCAGCGGCATGGCGAAATAGCCGTGGATCCGCTTGGGCCTCGGCACATACGCCTCCAGCCGGTGGCTGAAGCCGAAGATCCGCTCGGTGCGCGCCCGGTCCCATATGAGGGAGTCGAAGGGCGACAGCAGAGCGGTGCGGTGCCGCCCGCGCGGCGTGGTGGCCAGTGCCTCCGGATCGGCCCAGGCCGCCTTCTCCCAGCCCGCCACCTCCACCGGCACCAGACCGGAGTCCGCGATCACCGCGTCCACCTGCTCGCCCTTGAGCCGGTGGTAATCGGCGATGTCCGCGCGTGTCCCCACCCCCAGGGACTGCCCGGCCAACCGGACCAGCCGCCGCAGACACTCCGCGTCGTCCAGCTCGTCATGGAGCAGGGCGTCCGGCACGGCGCGCTCGGCCAGGTCGTACACCCGCTTCCAGCCGCGCCGCTCGACACACACCACCTCGCCGAACATCAGCGCCCGCTCCACCGCGACCTTGGCCGCCGACCAGTCCCACCACGGGCCGCCGTTCTTGGCGCCGCCCAGCTCGGTCGCGGTCAGCGGGCCCTCTGCCCGCAGCCGCTTCACCACCGTCTCGTACGCCCCGTCCGGCAACTCGTGGTTCCAGTGCGGACGGGTGCGGTAGGCGCGGCGCCGGAACGCGAAATGCGGCCATTCCTCGATCGGCAGCACACAGGCGGCGTGCGACCAGTACTCGAAGGCATGGGCGCCGGTCCAGTACGCCGACTCGACCGCCGGGCGGCCGACCGCGCCCAGCCGCGCATAGGGGATCAGCTCATGCGAGCGGGCCAGCACCGAGATCGTGTCCAGCTGCACCGCGCCCAGATGGCGCAGCACACCGCGCACCCCGGCGCGCCGGTCGGGTGCGCCCAGCAGCCCCTGGGCGCGCAGCGCGATCCGGCGCGCCTCGTCGGCGGACAGGGCGATCTCGGGCTTGCGGTCCGCTCCGGACCGGGGCGCGGGAGTGGTCATGCGCGTCACCGTAGTGGGCCCCACTGACAACGCCCCGGCGTGTGCGCGGGCGCCGCCCCCACCTCGGAGAAGTCGGCCGGAGGAGTCAGCCCGAGATGCCAGCCGGAGAAGCCGGCCGGAGCAACCGGCCGGAGGAGTCAGACCGCCGACGGCTCGTTCGCCGGTCCGTCCGCCGATCCGCCTGACGGCTCGTCCGACGCCTGGGCCGGGAGAGCCGGGAGATGGGGGAGATACGGGGTGGCCGACGGCAGACCCCAGTCCGAGGGCAGCAGCGCGCCCCGCCATGCGTCCCGCCGCGTCCCCCGCTGTACGATCCGTGCCCGGTCCGTCCCCTCCATCCGGAAGCCCGCCGCGAGCGCGACCGCCCGCGAGCCCTCGTTCCCGGCCTCGGCGCACCACTCCAGACGCTCCACCCCCAGCGCGGTGAACGCCCACTCGATCACCGCCCGCGCGGCCTCGCCGGTGTAACCGCGCCGCCGGTGCTCCCGCACCGTCCAATAGCCCAGCTCGGCCTGGTGCTCCGGGCCGTGCAGCCGCTCCAGCCGGATCAGCCCCATGGCTCCCACCAGCACAGCGTCACCCTTGGTGAGCACCGCGAAGTCATAGGCGATACCGCCCCGCCAGTTCTCCGGAGCGGTCCGCGCGGTGAAGTCCTCCGCATGCCCGCGTTCGTACGGGGAGGGCACCGGGGTCCAGCGCTGGATGTCGGGATCCTGACAAGCGGCGAAGACCGCGTCGGCGTCGGAGGCTCGGAAGGGGCGCAGCACAAGTCGTTCGGTGGTGAGGGTGACAGGCTCCATCCAGCCGAGTCTGCGTTCCTCCCGTCACTCACCGCGAGCGGTTTTGGGGAATCGGGGCACCTGGAGCACGTCTCGAGCGTTGAACCGGTGGGTGACACCTGGCCCTCGTGGTGACGGACCTCCCGGCGTGGCGGGGTCTGTCTTACGATGGCCGTTGCGGCGGGGCCTGCGCCCCTTGACAATGCCGCGACAGCGCACCCGACTGCCAGGCCCGACCGGCAAGGAGCCAGCCTACGTGTCCGTTCTCAACAAGCTCATGCGTGCAGGCGAAGGAAAGATCCTGCGCAAGCTGCACCGCATCGCGGACCAGGTCAATTCCATCGAAGAGGACTTCCTGTCCCTCTCCGACGCCGAGCTGCGCGCCCTCACCGACGAGTACAAGCAGCGGTTCGAGGACGGCGAAAGCCTCGACGACCTGATGCCGGAGGCGTTCGCCACGGTGCGCGAGGCCGCGAAGCGGGTGCTCGGCCAGCGCCACTACGACGTCCAGCTGATGGGCGGCGCCGCGCTCCACCTCGGCTATGTCGCCGAGATGCGCACCGGTGAGGGCAAGACCCTGGTCGGCACCCTCCCGACGTATCTGAACGCGCTGTCCGGCAAGGGCGTCCACCTGATCACGGTCAATGACTACCTGGCCGAGCGTGACTCCGAGTGGATGGGCCGGGTGCACAAGTTCCTCGGTCTGTCGGTCGGCTGCATCCTCGCCAACATGACCCCGGCGCAGCGCCGCGAGCAGTACAACTGCGACATCACCTACGGCACCAACAACGAGTTCGGCTTCGACTACCTGCGCGACAACATGGCGTGGTCGCAGGACGAGCTGGTGCAGCGCGGCCACAACTTCGCGGTCGTCGACGAGGTCGACTCCATCCTGGTGGACGAGGCCCGTACGCCGCTGATCATCTCCGGTCCGGCCGACCAGGCCACGAAGTGGTACGGCGACTTCGCCAAGCTGGTCACCCGGCTGAGCAAGGGCGAGGCGGCCAACCCGCAGAAGGGCCAGGAGGAGACCGGCGACTACGAGGTCGACGAGAAGAAGCGCACCGTCGGCATCCACGAGTCGGGCGTCACCAAGGTCGAGGACTGGCTGGGGATCGACAACCTCTACGAGTCCGTCAACACCCCGCTGGTCGGCTACCTCAACAACGCCATCAAGGCCAAGGAGCTCTTCAAGAAGGACAAGGACTACGTCGTCATGGACGGCGAAGTCATGATCGTTGACGAGCACACCGGCCGTATCCTCGCGGGCCGCCGCTACAACGAGGGCATGCACCAGGCGATCGAGGCGAAGGAAGGGGTGGACATCAAGGACGAGAACCAGACCCTCGCCACCATCACCCTCCAGAACTTCTTCCGCCTCTACGACAAGCTCTCCGGCATGACCGGTACGGCCATGACCGAGGCCGCCGAGTTCCACCAGATCTACAAGCTGGGCGTGGTGCCGATCCCGACCCACCGTGACGTGGCCCGGATCGACCAGTCCGACCTCATCTACCGCACCGAGGTGGCGAAGTTCGACGCGGTCGTCGAGGACATCGTCGAGAAGCACGAGAAGGGCCAGCCGGTCCTGGTCGGCACCACCTCCGTGGAGAAGTCCGAGTACCTCTCGCAGCAGCTCGCCAAGCGTGGTGTGCCGCACGAGGTGCTCAACGCCAAGCAGCACGACCGGGAGGCGACGATCGTCGCCCAGGCCGGCCGCAAGGGCGCCGTCACCGTCGCGACCAACATGGCGGGTCGCGGTACCGACATCAAGCTGGGCGGCAACCCGGACGACCTCGCCGAGGCCGAGCTGCGCCAGCGCGGTCTGGACCCGGTGGAGCACTCCGAGGAGTGGGCTGCCGCGCTGCCCGCCGCCCTGGAGAAGGCCGAGGCCGCGGTCAAGGCGGAGTTCGAGGAGGTCAAGGAGCTCGGCGGGCTGTATGTGCTGGGCACCGAGCGCCATGAGTCGCGCCGGATCGACAACCAGCTCCGCGGCCGCTCCGGCCGTCAGGGCGACCCCGGCGAGTCCCGCTTCTACCTCTCGCTCGGCGACGATCTGATGCGGCTGTTCAAGGCGCAGATGGTCGAGCGCGTGATGGCGATGGCCAATGTGCCGGACGACGTCCCGATCGAGAACAAGATGGTCACCCGTGCCATCGCCTCCGCCCAGTCCCAGGTCGAGCAGCAGAACTTCGAGACCCGTAAGAACGTTCTGAAGTACGACGAGGTCCTGAACCGGCAGCGTGAGGTCATCTACGGCGAGCGCCGCCGGGTGCTGGAGGGCGAGGACCTCCAGGAGCAGATCGGCCACTTCATGGACGACACGATCGACGCCTACATCCAGGCGGAGACCGTCGAGGGCTTCGCGGAGGAGTGGGACCTCGACCGGCTGTGGGGCGCGTTCAAGCAGCTCTACCCGGTGAAGGTGACCGTCGAGGAGCTGGAGGACGAGGCGGGCGACCGCGCGGGAATCACCGCCGAGTTCATCGCCGAGTCCATCAAGGACGACATCAACGAGCAGTACACCGCCCGTGAGGAGCAGCTCGGCTCCGAGATCATGCGTGAGCTGGAGCGACGGGTCGTGCTGTCGGTTCTGGACCGCAAGTGGCGCGAGCACCTCTACGAGATGGACTACCTCCAGGAGGGCATCGGGCTGCGCGCGATGGCCCAGAAGGACCCGCTGGTCGAGTACCAGCGCGAGGGCTTCGACATGTTCCAGGCCATGATGGAAGGGATCAAGGAGGAGTCCGTCGGCTATCTGTTCAACCTGGAGGTCCAGGTCGAGCAGCAGGTCGAGGAGGTCCCGGTGGAGGACGAGGCGGCGCAGGCCGAGCTCGTCAAGGACGCCCAGGACGCGGTCCCGGCGGGCGCGGCCTCCGGCGCCCCGGCGCGCCCCGAGATCCGCGCGAAGGGCCTGGAGGCCCCGCAGCGTCCGGACCGGCTGCACTTCTCCGCTCCGACGGTGGACGGTGAAGGCGGCATCGTGGAGGGCGACTTCACCAACGGCGAGACGCCCCCGCCGCCGCGCTCCGAGGCCGACGGCCTGACCCGCGCCGAGCGCCGCAAGGCCAGCAAGGGGCGCCGCCGCAAGAAGTGACGCGCGCGCGGATGTCATGAACGGCCGGCGGGCCGGGGCGAGAGGCCCCGGCCCGCCGTCGTATGCGGGGGCGCGGCGCCGTGGTGCGTACGGGGCGGCCCCCGGCCCGCGTACGGCGGCCCCCGCCCTCACTGGCTGGAGCGCCGGCCGGGGCGCGCGCCGGGCCGACTCAGACGGGGGCGGCCGGGCCGGGGCCTACGGGGCTGGAGACGGCCGGGCCGAGGTCGATGGCGGCGCAGCGCCAGCGGGCGTCGGTGCCGAGCTCCAACCGGAAGGCGAGTGCGCTGAGCCGGTCACCGGAGGCGATCCGGGCGAACGCCTCGATCACCCCGTGCCGGGGCCGGTACTCCCCGCAGCGCTGTACGAAGGGCGCTGTGGCACGGGCGTCGGCGGGGCGCAGCGGGGCCTGCGGGGCCAGCTCGACCAGCAGGTCGTAGGCGGCGGGGAGGGTGTGCCCGAGGAGGGTGTGGACGGGGCGCCGGCCGCTGAGGGTGAGCAGCAGTTGATGGGCGAACCAGTAGCGGGGCAGTCGTTCCCGCTCACGGCGATGCGCGGCGGCGGCCGCGGTGCGGGAGACGACGGCGGAGGCGCGGGGGCGGCGAGAGTCCCGCCGCCCCGGTGGCCCGCTCCGCCCCGCACCGCCGCCACCCCGCCGTCGCAGGCTCTCCTCGCTGACTCCGGTCTCGCGCATGTGCCTCACCGCCGCTGTGCCGAGCCCGGTGGATACCGGGCAGTAACTATCTCGTCGGGTGTCTTCTACCGACGGGTTTCCCCGCCCCGCAAAGCGGTGCCGGGGCCTCCGCCGAGGCCCCGGCACATCACCTATCCGGGCGACGCCCCCCACCGCACCCGTGCCCCACGCGGGACCCGGCGCCGCTCCCACCCGCCCCAGGCCCCCGGCGCGGTACCCCCAAAGGGGTACGCCCGGGGCGGTGGGCAGAAGGCCCCGGGGCCCGCCGTACGGCTCCTGGCCGGTGTTCCGGCGCGGGGCTGTGAGCCCTTCCCCGGCACGCGGGGCCCTCGGATGCGGTTGCCTCAAGCCCTCCGCCGACGGCGACGGCGGGGGCGGGGGCGGAGGCGCCCACGGCGCGCAGAGACTGCCACGGTCCGAGTGCCGGGGGCGTGCCGATCCGCGCCCCCCGCGCGGTGTGGGCATACGCGTGCGGCGGCGCGGGGGCGCTCCCATCGGCACGCCTGGGCGTGGGGCGTTCCCTGCCGGTGTGGGCGTCTGCCCAACGGGGCCGCGGGTGCGGTCCCACGCGGCGCGTCTGGGCGCGGGGCATCCACCGCGCGGTGGCGAGGGGCGGGCGTCCTCCTGCCCGCCCCTCGCCCCCCGCAGCGGGCATGGTCGGGGTTTGGGGCGGTCCGGAGGGTGGGGCGAACGTATGCTGGGGGACTCGACCGGTCACTCACGAAAGCGGCAGCCATGCGCGTTTACGTCCCCCTGACCCTCTCCGGTCTCGCCGAGGCGTACAAGGCGGGCGAACTGGGGCCCGGGCCGGTCACCGCCTACGCCGTCACCCCTGCCCTGCGCGAGTGGTACGTCTCCGACGACATCGAGGAGCTGGAGTACGCCGCCCTCAGCCGCGCCGCGCAGGCGTCGCTGCGCGCGCTCGCCGTCGACCGGCAGGCGCCCCGGCGGCGGGTCGTGGTGGCCGTGGACGTGGCCGACGGGCAGGCGGTCGCGGACCCGGACCGCGGGCTCGACCAGTCCTCGCTGGGCGAGGTGCGGATCGCCGCCGCCGTACCGCTGGCCAAGGTCGCCGCGGTGCACATGGACGCCGACGACGCCCAGGCGGACATCACCGCCGCCGCCGAGGCCCTCGGCGCCGCGGACCTCGGAGACGACGACGCCCAGTTCACCGTGGACGGCGCGGAGGACCACGAGCTGCTCTGGTACGCCCGGCAGGAAATTCCACATCTCATCGGCTGACCTCGCCCGGTACGGTCGTGGGATGGGGAAGAAGCAGGTAACCCACATCGTGTGGGACTGGAACGGCACGCTGTTCCACGACATCGACGCCGTGATCCTGGCGACGAACGCCTCCTTCGCGGAGGTCGGTCTGCCGCCGATCACGCTCGAGCGCTACCGCGATCTGTACTGCGTGCCCGTTCCCCGCTTCTACGAGCGGCTGATGGGACGCCTGCCCACCGACGACGAGTGGGAGGTCATGGACGAGGCGTTCCACCGGCACTACGGGGCGTTCTCCCGGACCGCGGGGCTCGCGCTCGGCGCCCGGCAGCTGCTCTCCGAATGGCAGGAGGCGGGGCTCACCCAGTCACTGTGCTCCCTGGCCCCGCATGACCATCTGATGCCCCTGGTGCGTACCCACGGCATCGAACGCCACTTCATCCGGGTCGACGGCCGGATCGGGCAGAGCAACACCGGGAAGGCCGAGCAGATGGTGCGCCATCTCGCCGCGCTCGAGAGGGTGCCCGCGTACCGCGTCGTGGTGATCGGGGACGCCCTGGACGACGCCGTGGCGGCCCGGCACGCGGGCGCTCACGCCGTGCTCTACACCGGTGGCTCCCACAGCCGGACCAGCCTCCAGACGGCCGGGGTGCCGGTCGTGGACACCCTCGCCGAGGCCGTACGGGAGGCCGAGCTGCTCGCCGACGGGTGAGTTCGGGGCCCTGGAGCCTGGGCCCGGTGGGGCCTGGTGGGGCCCGGTGGGGCTCGGGGAGCCTGAGGGCTCCCTGTCAGATCCGAGCCCGAGGGCTTCCCCTCAGATCGTCGGCGACTTCACCCGCAGTACCGACAGAAACTCCCGCATCCACGCCGAGTGGTCCGGCCAGGCGCGCGAGGAGACCAGCGTGCCGTCCACCACGACCTCCGTGTCCTGGAACTCCGCGCCCGCCGCCTGCATGTCCAGCTCCAGGGCCGGGTACGCGGTGACCCGGCGGCCGCTGAGGCCGCCGACGGCCGACGTCAGCAGCGGGCCGTGGCAGATCTGGGCCACCGGCTTGTCGGCGTCGAAGAACGCCTTGCAGATCTTGCGCAGCTCGGCGTCGTTGCGCAGGTACTCCGGGGCCCGGCCGCCCGGGATCACCAGAGCGATGTAGTCACCCGGGTCGACCTCGGAGAAGGCCAGGTCGGCGGGGAAGCTGTAGCCCGGCTTCTCGGTGTAGGTGTCGAAGCCCTCCTCGAAGTCATGGACCACGAACCGCAGCGTCTTGCGGGCCGGGGCGGCGATATGGACCTCGTACCCCTCCTCGCGCAGCCGCTGGTACGGATAGAGCACCTCCAGCGACTCGGCCGCGTCACCGGTCACCAGCAGGATCTTCGCGGCCATGCCGCCCACCTCCACGTTTGCAGGCATATCTCCGTCCACGTCACGGTGCCCGGGTGGGGCCCCGTTGCCAAGGGGGCACGCCATGGGGCCGTGCGCCCCCTGCGTCGCTGTCCAATCCGTCAAACTTCCTGGCCCGGATTTGTACACGAACGGCTCATGACGAGCCCCTGGGGAGGAGCGATAGCCTTACCACGTGATCAGCGCGATAGTCCGTGAGGGCGATGGGGCCCTCGCCGCGAGCCCGGGGCGCCACCGGGCGCGAGCCGCCGCTGACCCGTGCCGCGTGGGGTCTTGGTCACTTACGGCCGAGTACGCCCCGGCCACCCCGCGATCCGGCATACCGTCGTCTGAGACCGGATTCACCGCGTCGCGGCGTCATGCCACCGCCATCAATGTCACGCAAAGGCGCGCGACAGGAGCCAGAGGACATGCAGACCAAGCTGGACGAAGCCAAGGCCGAGCTGCTCACGCGGGCCGCCCGGGTCGCTGAGAACAGCCCTGCCGGGGGGCACACACCGGTTCAGGGCCCGGGCCCGGAGATCCTGAACGACTACCTCCAGCACTACTACCTGCACACGCCCCCGGAGGACCTCGCCGACCGGGACCCGGTCGACGTCTTCGGCGCGGCGCTCTCCCACTACCGGCTGGCCGAATCGCGGCCGCAGGGTACGGCGAACGTCCGGGTGCACACCCCGACCGTCGAGGAGCACGGCTGGACGTGCAGCCACTCCGTCGTCGAGGTGGTCACCGACGACATGCCGTTCCTGGTCGACTCGGTCACCAATGAGCTCACCCGCCAGGGCCGCGGCATCCATGTCGTGATCCACCCGCAGGTGATCGTGCGCCGTGACATCACCGGCAAGCTGATCGAGCTGCTGGACGCCTCCTTCGAGCGCAAGCTCGGCCGGGAGCTGCCGCACGACGCGGTGGTGGAGTCCTGGATCCATGTCGAGACCGACCGCGAGACCGACCGCGGCGATCTGAAGCAGATCACCGCCGATCTGCTGCGTGTCCTGTCCGACGTCCGCGAGGCGGTCGAGGACTGGGAGAAGATGCGCGAGTGCGCGCTCCGTCTCGCCGAGGGCCTCCCGACGGAGCCCAAGGCCGACGAGGTGCGCGAGCAGGAGGTCGAGGAGGCCCGTGAGCTGCTGCGCTGGCTCGCGGACGACCACTTCACCTTCATCGGCTACCGCGAGTACGAGCTGACGCAGGCGCCCACCGACGCCGGTGGCGAGGAGGACGTGCTGAGCGCGGTGCCCGGCACCGGTCTCGGCATTCTGCGCTCGGACCCGACCCACAAGGACACCGACGAGAGCGCCCACGCCGGACCCGCCCCGGTGTCCCCGTCGTTCAACCGGCTGCCCGCCGACGCCCGCGCGAAGGCCCGTGAGCACAAGCTGCTGGTGCTCACCAAGGCCAACAGCCGCGCCACCGTCCACCGCCCGTCCTACCTCGACTACATCGGCGTGAAGAAGTTCGACGCCGAGGGCAATGTGATCGGCGAGCGCCGCTTCCTGGGTCTGTTCTCGTCCGCCGCGTACACCGAGTCGGTGCGCCGGGTCCCGGTGATCCGCCGCAAGGTCGACGAGGTGCTGGCGGGCGCGGGCTTCGCGCCCCACAGCCACGACGGTAGGGACCTGCTCCAGATCCTGGAGACCTACCCGCGCGACGAGCTGTTCCAGACCCCGGTCGACCAGCTGCGCTCCATCGTGACCAGCGTGCTCTACCTCCAGGAGCGCCGCAGGCTGCGGCTGTTCCTGCGGCAGGACGAGTACGGGCGCTACTACTCCGCCCTGGTCTACCTGCCGCGCGACCGGTTCACCACCGATGTGCGGCTGCGGCTGACCGACATCCTGCTGGAGGAGCTGAGCGGCCGCCCGCCGGTCGACTTCACCGCGCTGCACACAGAATCGGTTCTCTCCCGGCTGCACTTCGTGGTCCGGGTGCAGCCCGGCACCGAGCTGCCCGACCTCACCGACGCCGATGTCGAGCGGATCGAGAACCGGCTGGTCGACGCCGCCCGTTCGTGGGCCGACGGCTTCGCCGAGGCCCTGGTCTCCGAGGTCGGCGAGGAGCGCGCGGCCGAGCTGCTCCGCCGCTACCAGCACGCCTTCCCCGAGGGCTACAAGGCCGACCACACGCCGCGCGGCGCCGTCGCCGACCTCCAGCACGTGGAGCGGCTGACCGCCGAGGACAGCGAGCAGGACTTCGCGCTCAGCCTGTACGAGCCGGTCGGTGCCGCGCACGCCGAGCGCCGCTTCAAGATCTACCGGGCCGGCGGCCAGGTCTCGCTGTCCGCGGTGCTGCCGGTGCTCAACACCCTCGGTGTCGAGGTGGTCGACGAGCGCCCGTACGAGCTGCGCTGCGCGGACCGGACCACCGCCTGGATCTACGACTTCGGGCTGCGGCTGCCGCTGCGCGAGGGCGAGACCCTTGCCGACGACGCCCGTGAGCGCTTCCAGCACGCGTTCGCCGCGGTGTGGACCGGCCAGGCCGAGAGCGACGACTTCAACCAGCTGGTGCTGGGCGCCGGTCTGGACTGGCGGCAGGCGATGGTGCTGCGCGCCTACGCCAAGTACCTGCGGCAGGCCGGATCCACCTTCAGCCAGGCGTACATGGAGGACACCCTCCGCAACAACGTCCACACCACCCGGCTGCTGGTGTCGCTGTTCGAGGCGCGGATGTCGCCCGAGCGGCAGCGGGCCGGGACCGAGCTGACCGACGCCCTGCTGGAGGAGCTGGACGCGGCGCTGGACCAGGTGGCCTCGCTCGACGAGGACCGCATCCTGCGCTCGTTCCTCACCCTCATCAAGGCCACCCTGCGGACCAATCACTTCCAGAAGAACGGGCAGGGCACGCCGCACGACTACCTGTCCATCAAGCTGGACCCGCAGGCGGTGCCGGATCTGCCCGCGCCCCGCCCGGCGTACGAGATCTGGGTCTACTCCCCGCGGGTGGAGGGTGTGCACCTGCGCTTCGGCAAGGTCGCGCGCGGTGGTCTGCGCTGGTCCGACCGGCGTGAGGACTTCCGCACCGAGATCCTGGGCCTGGTCAAGGCGCAGATGGTGAAGAACACGGTCATCGTGCCGGTGGGCGCCAAGGGCGGCTTCGTCGGCAAGCGGCTGCCGGATCCCTCGGTGGACCGGGACGCCTGGATGGCCGAGGGCATCGCGTGCTACAAGACCTTCATCTCCGGTCTGCTGGACATCACCGACAACATGGTCGCCGGTGAGGTCCAGCCGCCGAAGGACGTCGTCCGCCACGACGGGGAGGACACCTACCTGGTCGTCGCCGCCGACAAGGGCACCGCGACCTTCTCCGACATCGCCAACGAGGTGGCCCAGTCGTACGGCTTCTGGCTGGGCGACGCCTTCGCCTCCGGCGGTTCGGCCGGTTACGACCACAAGGGCATGGGCATCACCGCCCGCGGCGCCTGGGAGTCGGTCAAGCGCCACTTCCGGGAGCTGGGCCACGACACCCAGACCGAGGACTTCACGGTCGTCGGCGTCGGCGACATGTCCGGCGATGTGTTCGGCAACGGCATGCTGCTCAGTGAGCACATCCGGCTGATCGCCGCCTTCGACCACCGGCACATCTTCCTCGACCCGGCCCCGGACGCGGCCATCTCCTACGCCGAGCGCCGCCGGCTGTTCGAGCTGCCGCGCTCGTCCTGGGCGGACTACAACGCCGAGCTGCTCTCCGCGGGCGGCGGGATCCACCCCCGGTCGGCGAAGGCCATCCCGATCACCCCGCAGGTGCGGGCCGCCCTGGGCATCGAGTCGCGGGTCGCCAAGATGACCCCGGCCGATCTGATGAAGGCCATCCTCAAGGCGCCGGTGGACCTGCTGTGGAACGGCGGTATCGGCACCTACGTCAAGTCGTCCACCGAGAGCAACGCCGAGGTCGGCGACAAGGGCAATGACGCGATCCGGGTGGACGGCCAGGATCTGCGGGTGAAGGTCGTCGGCGAGGGCGGCAACCTGGGGCTGACCCAGCTGGGCCGGATCGAGTTCGCGTCGAACGGCGGCAAGATCAACACCGACGCCATCGACAACAGCGCCGGTGTGGACACCTCCGACCACGAGGTGAACATCAAGATCCTGCTCAACGCGCTGGTCACCGAGGGCGATCTGACCCTCAAGCAGCGCAACAAGATCCTCGCCGAGATGACCGACGAGGTCGGCGCGCTGGTGCTGCGCAACAACTACGCGCAGAACGTGGCCCTGGCCAACTCCATCGCCCAGGCACCCAGCCTGCTCCACGCCCATCAGCGGCTGATGCGCCGGCTGACCCGGGAGGGCCGTCTCGACCGGGGGCTGGAGTTCCTGCCCAGCGACCGCCAGATCCGGGAGCGGCTGTCCGCCGGGCGCGGGCTGACCCAGCCCGAACTGGCCGTGCTGCTCGCCTACATCAAGATCACGGTGGCCGAGGAGCTGATCACCACCGGGCTCCCCGACGACCCGTACCTCCAGCGGCTGCTGCACGCCTACTTCCCGCAGCTGCTGCGGCGGCAGTTCCCCGAGCACATCGACGGACATGCGCTGCGCCGGGAGATCATCACCACGGTGCTGGTCAACGACACCGTCAACACCGCCGGTTCCACCTTCCTGCACCGGATGCGGGAGGAGACCGGGGCCTCCACCGAAGAGGTGGTGCGCGCCCAGACCGCGGCCCGCGCCATCTTCGAACTGGGCGAGATCTGGGACGAGGTCGAGTCGCTGGACACGGTGGTCGCGGCCGAGATCCAGACCCGGATGCGGCTGCACTCCCGCCGACTGGTCGAGCGCGGCACCCGCTGGCTGCTCAACAACCGCCCGCAGCCGCTGGAGCTGGCCGAGACCATCGAGTTCTTCGGTGAGCGGGTGGCCGAGGTCCGGGCCCAGCTGCCCAAGCTGCTGCGCGGTGCGGACATCGAGTGGTACCAGCGGATCCTGGACGAGCTGACCGCCGCCGGGGTCCCGGAGGACCTGGCCACCCGGGTGGCCGGTTTCTCCTCCGCGTTCCCGACGCTGGACATCGTGGCCATCGCGGACCGCACCGGCAAGGAGCCGCTGTCGGTCGCCGAGGTCTACTACGACCTGGCCGACCGGCTGCGGATCACCCAGCTGATGGACCGGATCATCGAACTGCCGCGCGCCGACCGGTGGCAGTCCATGGCCCGGGTCTCCATCCGCGAGGACCTCTACGCCGCCCAGGCCGCCCTGACCGCCGATGTGCTGTCGGTGGGCAACGGCGGCTCCACGCCCGAGCAGCGGTTCAAGGCGTGGGAGCAGAAGAACACGGCGATCCTCCAGCGGGCGCGCACCACCCTCGATGAGATCCAGGCGTCGGAGACCTTCGACCTGGCCAATCTCTCGGTCGCGATGCGCACCATGCGGACGCTGCTGCGTACCCACAGCTGACCGCGGCCTCCTGAAGGCGGCCGCACGGCCGCCTTCAGGTCTCTGACGGATACGACGCCCCCGGCGGGTTTTTATGCCCGCCGGGGGCGTTCTTCACCCGCTTGGCCGCCCCTCCATCGACTTATCGGGCATACCGGGACGTACCACCCTAGGGTGGGCAGTCAGTGAGCGCTTCGCGCCTCGACCGCCTTCGCGTCCCGAGGAGCCCCATGCCCCGCTTCAGCATCGTCATCGCCGCCTACCGTGTGCAGGGTTATCTCAGCGCCTGTCTGGACTCCGTGCTGACGCAGTCGTTCCGCGATATCGAGGTGGTCGCGGTCGACGACCGCTCACCGGACCACTGCGGGGCGATCATCGACGCGTACGCGGTGCGCGACAGCCGGGTCGTGCCGGTGCACCAGGAGGTCAACTCCGGGCCCGGCCCGGCCCGTAACGCCGGTGTCGACCGGGCCACCGGCGACTATCTGCTCTTCCTGGACGGTGATGACACCCTCGCCCCCGGGACCCTCCAGGGGCTCGCCGACCGGCTCGCCCTCAACGAGGACCCGGACATCCTGTACTTCAACCATGTACGCACCTATTGGTCGGAGCGCAGGGAACCCAGTCTCTTCGGTGAACTGCTGGCCTCAGCGGGTACCGATGTCTTCTCCGTATCGGAACGCCCCGCGTTCCTGCGGATCTTCGCGATGTCGTCCAACCGCGTCTATCGCCGCGCCTTTTACACCCACCACGGCTTTGCGTTCAGCGAGGGCATTTACGAGGACGCTCTGCTCTCGTACAAGACGATGCTGATGGCGCAGCGAATAGCCTGCGTGGATCTGGTCGGCCTGGAATACCGGCAGCGGCGGGTGGGCGCCAGTACGGGAAGCCCCGGCGAGAAGCACTTCATCATCTTCCGGCAGTACGCCCGGCTCTTCGCGTTCCTCGAGGACAAACCGTGGCTCGACCCCTTGCGTCCCTTCCTCTTCGAACGGGCCGTCTCGCACTTCCTGTTCTGTCTGGACCGCGCCTCCCGGGTGGCGGCGGCGGACCGGCCCCGCTTCTTCGCCCATGCCGCCGAGTGGTACCGCACCCACCTCCCCGAGGGATTCACCCCGCCGGTCGAGAACCAGTGGCGCTTCGAGGCGCTGGCCCACTGCTCGTTCCTCCGCTACCGGAAACACGAACTGTCGGTCCGGGCGGCGGCCGGGGCGCGCAAGCTGCGGCGGATCGCCCGGCCGCCGGTGGCCAGACGGGCCAAGCAGACCCTGTACCGGGCGCACCGGCAGCGGCCGGTGGACCCCAATCTCGCGGTGTACTCCGCCTATTGGGGCCGTGGGGTGCTGTGCAATCCGGGGGCGATCTACCACAAGGCCCGGGAGCTGGCCCCGCATATCCACGGGGTGTGGGTGGTGAAGAAGTCGGCGATCGAGTCGCTTCCGGACGGTGTGGACTACGTCATCTCCGGCACCCGCGACTTCTACCGGACCGTGGCCCGCGCCAAGTACCTCGTCAACAACGTCAATTTCGCCAATGACGTGGTGAAGCGGCCGGGTACGGTGCATCTCCAGACCTTCCACGGAACGCCGCTGAAGTGCATGGGGCTGGACCAGCAGCGCTATCCCGCCGCAGCGGCGGGAATGAGCTTCGGCAATCTCCTCAAGCGCATTGACCGCTGGGATGTCGCGCTCTCCTCCAACCAGCACTCCAGCGAGGTATGGGAGCGGGTCTACCCCGCCTCGTACCAGCTGCTGGAATACGGATATCCGCGCAACGACGTATTCGTCTCGGCGACCGATGACGATATTTGGCGGATCCGCGCGGAGTTGGAGATCCCCCCGGGCCACACCACCGTCCTCTACGCGCCCACTCTGCGCGACTACCAGAAGGGCTTCACACCCCGTCTTGACCTGGAGCGGCTGAGCCGCGCCCTGGGCCCGGAGACAACACTCCTGGTACGGGCCCACTACTCGTACCGGCCGCACGACGGCCTGAAGCGGCTCCAGGAGGCGGGGCTGGTGATCGATGTGTCGGCCCACCCGTCGATCGAGGAACTCTGTCTGGCGGCCGACGCGTTGATCACCGACTACTCCTCGGTGATGTTCGACTACGCCGTTCTGGACCGTCCCATCGTGATCTACGCGGACGACTGGGACATCTACCGGTCCACCCGCGGCGTCTACTTCGATCTGCTCTCGGGGCGCCCCGGTGAGACTCCGGGTGCCGTCGCCCGTACCGAGCGGGAGCTGACCGAGGTCTTCCGTGAAGGCCGCTGGTGCGACGCGGACGCGACCGCGCTGCGCGCCGCCTTCCGGGCGCGCTTCTGCCCGTTCGACGACGGCCACGCGGCGGAGCGGGTGGTACGGGCCCTGATGCTGGCCCCCGACGGGACGGAGTCCCCCCAGCCACCCGCGCTCCGCACCCCGGCGCCGGTGCGGGCGCCCGGCGGTGCGGTCACCGTACGGCGCGGCACGGGGGCCCTTCCGGACCACACCACACAGCCGATCCAGCTGTCCCCCGACGACGACTGAGACCCCTGCCCGTACCCCTGTCCCCGTACGTCCGGAGCCCGCCATGTCCGCTGAGTCCGCTGAGCCCTCCGTCCGTGTCAGCGTCATCATCCCCGCCTACAACGCCATGCCGGAGCTGATCCGGTGCGTCACCTCCGCGAGGGAGCAGACCATCGGGCTCGACCGCCTGGAGATCATCGCGGTGGACGACGGCTCGACCGACGGCACCGCCGCGGAACTGGACCGACTCGCCGCGGACTGCCCCGCGCTCCGCGTCATCCACCAGGAGAACTCCGGCGGCGCGGGCGGGCCGCGCAACACCGGCCTCGACCATGCGCGGGGCGACTTCGTCTTCTTCCTCGACTCCGACGACTACCTGGGGCCGGACGCACTGCGCCGCATGGTCGCCATGGCCGACGAGAACGGCACCGACATCGTCCTCGGCAGGATCGCCTCGGTGGGCGGACGGGCCGTGCCCAGGGCCGCCTTCCAGCACAACCAGCCCCGCACCGACATCTTCTCCTCCCACGCCTATCTGACCCTGGGCCCGTGGAAACTGTTCCGGCGCTCCCTCATCGAACGGCTGCGTCTGCGCTTCCCGCCCTACCGCAACTGCGAGGACAAGCCGTTCACCGCCGCCGCCTACCTCAACGCCTCCGGTATCTCCGTGGTCGCCGACTACGACTGCTACTACGTGCGCTACCGCGAGAACCGGAGCAATCTCACCCTCACCGCGGGCGATCTCGTCCACCGGATGGACGGCATCCGGCTGTGCTTCGAGACCGTGGCCCGCTATCTCGAACCGGGCCCGCGCCGGGACCAGATCATGCGCCGCCATGTGGAGTGGGAGCTGTGCGGGCCGCTGCGGGGGCTGCTTCCCCGCGAGAACGAGAAGGTCGCGCGCGAGCGCTTCTTCCCCGAGTTCCGGCACTTGGCGCGGACCTGGGTGACCGACACCATCTTCCAGCGGATCGACGCGCCCGACCGGCTCCTGATCCACCTGCTG
This sequence comes from Streptomyces sp. JLBJ103, assembly GCF_058215575.1. Taxonomy (NCBI): domain Bacteria; kingdom Bacillati; phylum Actinomycetota; class Actinomycetes; order Kitasatosporales; family Streptomycetaceae; genus Streptomyces; species Streptomyces sp. JLBJ103. The sequence goes on from NZ_CM177089.1 coordinate 4,782,289, forward strand.
CGCGCCGACCGCTTCGAGGACGTACTGACCGTGGCGCGGAACGCCAAGCGGGACGCCCAGTGCGGGTACCTGATCGACAAGGGCCGGGTCTACTGGCTGCACCCCTTCTTCCGGGATCACACCGCCGATGTGCCCGACGCGTGTTTCGACATCACCGACCGGCTGCCGGTCCGCCACCACCTGGAGACGGCGCGATGGCACGGCGGAGTGCTGCGGCTGACCGGTCACGCGTACATCGAGGACGTCGACGCCCTCGAACCGGCCACCGAGATCGTGCTGCGCAAGTACCAGTCCGAGCGGCCCGAGGTGCGCGTGCCCACCACCCCGTGCCCCGCCGCCCGACCGCTGCCCGGGGAGGGGCGTTACGAACAGTCGGGCTTCAGCGCCGAGCTCGACCCGGCCACCGTCGACGACGGGGCCCCGCTCGAACGTGGCCTGTGGAACATCTATCTGGACGTACGCGCCCAGGGCGTCAGCCGTACGGTGCGGTTCGGCAACAGCCGTGAGGACGGGGAGACCACCCACCCTCCGCGGCGGGCGCTGACCACACCTGGGGGCGAACCCCTGGTCGTGGTGCCGTACTTCACCCCGTACGGCAATGTCTCGCTCGACGTCGGCCAGGTCGCCCACCCCCTTGACGCCCCCTGCCAGGTGACCCGGACCGCCTGGCACCCGGTCCGGAAGAGCACCCTGGTGGTCGGTGGCCGACTGGCCGACGACGTGACGCGGGACGGCGGGAGGCTGCGGCTGCGCGCCGAGAACGGAGCGGGCGCGGTGCGCGAGATACCGGTGCGCTACGGACCCGGCGGCTCCCGCGACTTCACCGCCCGACTGCCGGTCGGAAGGCTGGGCGAGGGCCGCTGGACACTGGTGCTGATCATGGAGAGCCCCGATGGCGAGGGGCCGTACCGCACCGCGATCGTGCCCCGCTTCGGCCGGCTGCCCGGGACCCGCTGGTTCCGCCTCGGCCGCCCGTACTACGCCAAACCGGTGGCCCAGGGCCCGGCCGCGGCACTCGGTCTGGAGGTGGCCCCGATCAGGGTCGCGACGGGCGTACGGCGGCGTCTGCGGCGCGGCTGGGCCCGCCTCACCGGGTGAGATGCGCCCCGAAGGGGCGCGGGGCTGTGTCGATGTGCGGCTCCGCCGCGTGGGCGCGAGAAGCCACTAAGCCGCAGACGCACGACGGCACCTAAGCCGCAGACGCACGACGGCACCTCGCGGCACTTCCCGCGGAGCTCAGAGGCGTCGCAGGCGGTTGCGTACCGCCGCGATCAGCCGCACCGGGGCCACCCGCAGTTCCAGGGTCAGCTCGCCACGCCCCGTCAGCGGCTTGGCGTAGTACGGGCGGCCCCGGCGCAGCCAGCGGGCGCCGGGCAGCCGGGCGGGCGGTGGCACGGGTGCCGCGGGCGGCGGGCCGTCGCCGCCGGAACCGAGGAGCGCCAGCGTCACCGTCCACCGGCCGCGGCTCAGCTCGCGTACCGGCAGCCGGGCGGTGAAGGCGCCCGCCGGGTGGCCCGCGGCGAACCGCACCGGGTGGTCGCACACCCGGCCATCGGTGTGCTCGGCGCGCAGCCGCAGCATCCGGCCCCGGGGAGCCGGGGTGCCGGGCGGCAGCAGCCGTCCGGCGACGACCAGCGTGCCCTTGTCGGACGGGTGCCACACGGCCTCGGTCACCTCGCACGGCGCTCCCCGCGGGGCCGGGCCGATATCGAACGAGAGATTGCGGTACGGGGCGGTGAAGTACGGCGTGACGCGGGCGCGCAGACCGGGGCCCGCGGCCACGACGCGGCGGGCGGTGCCGATGTCGAGCCCGTCGTCGTGGCGGTGCCCGAACCGTACGGTGCGGCTGATGCCCTGGGCCCGGACGTCGAGGAAGACATCCCAGACGCCGGGGCGCAGCGGTGCCCCGCCGTCGACGGTGGCGATGTCGATGTCCGCCGCGAACTCCGGTCTCCCCGGGGCCCCGGCGGGGGTGACCGGAATCCGCAGTTCGTCCTTGGCGTCGCGCCGGCGCAGCACCAGGTCGGTGCGGTCCTCGGGGCCGGGGCGGAGGCCCTCGATGGCCGCCCGGCCGCGTACCCGCAGGATGCTGCGGCCGTGCCAGCCCGCGCCGGTGAGGTGGTGATGGACCGGCAGCCGGTCGGTGACGTCGAAACACAGGTCGGGCACGTCCGCGGCGGGGTCGCGGAAGAAGGGGTGGAGCCAGTAGACGCGGCTCTTGTCGACGAGGTGACCGCGGCGACCGTCCCGTTCGGCGTCGCGTACGACGGACATCAGATCCTCGAAGCGGTCGGCGCGCAGGAGGTGGATCATCAGCCGTTCGGGCGCGGTGAGGGTGTCGAAGAGCCCGTCCGAGCAGTGGTCGAGCGCCCATCGGCGCAGAACGGGGAAGAAGCGGTCACGGGCGTCGGCCTCGCTCTCCCGGGGCAGCGCGCACACCGCGCCGCACAGTTCGGACCGGATATGGCGCCGCATGACCATGTCGCGGCGGGGGCCGGGCCGGGTGTACCGGGCGGCGGTCGTGAACAGCAGCCCCATGGCGTCGAGTCGGTCGTCGAGCCGGCCGTCGAGCGCGGCGGTGGTGCGGGCGGGGTGCGGGCCGCTCTCGCGGGAGCCGAGGTGGTAGCAGTCGTAGTCGGCGACGACGGAGATGCCGGAGGCGTTGAGGTAGGCGGCGGCGGTGAACGGCTGCTCGCCGGTGCGGCACGGCGGGAAGCGCAGCTGGAACCGTTCGATCAGGGAGCGGCGGAAGAGCTTGTTGGGTTCGAGCGTGGCGTAGGCGCGGGAGCTGTAGACATCGGTGCGCAGCTGGTTGTGGCGGAAGACCGCCCTGGGGACGGCGCGCCCGTCCGGGCAGACCATCCTGCCGAGGACCACGTCGGTGCCGTTCTGGTCGGCCGTGGCGACCATACGGCGCAGTGCGTCGGGCCCCAGGCGGTCGCCGGTCTCGAGGAAGAAGACGTAGTCGCCGCGGGCGAGGTCGAGACCGGTGTTGCGAGGGCCGCCCGCGCCGCCACCGCTCTTGTGGCGGACGGCTTTCAGCGCGGGGCAGTCCGCGGCGAGCCGGTCCAGTTCCTCGGCCGTGCCGTCGGTCGAGCCGTCGTCGACGGCGATGATTTCGAGGCGGCTGAGCCCGATGGTCTGGTCCCTCGCGGAGGTGACGGCCCGGGTGACCCTGGGCATGGCGTCACGGGTGGGGACGATCACGCTGACACGGGGGCGCGGGCCGGTACGGCGGTTACGCGACATGCTGGCTCCGGGAGTGGTCGCGCAGTTGGATGACCGCTTCGCCCCGGGTGGCGGCGGACGCCACCGCATCGCCGAAGCGCTGGAAGGAAGGCGGGTAGGCCGGGCCGAGTAGAAACTCCCTCAGCTGGTGGCGGGCGGTGCGCAGCTCGTCGTGGGCGGGGTCGAAGAGCAGCCACAGCAGGTGGTCCGTCCCCGACCCGTCCGGACCGAGCAGATAGGCGGCGCCGGCCGCGGTGAACTGCCGCCGGAACTCCGCCTCGCCGAGCCCGGCGGTGTCGGTGATGGCGTACGGCTTGAGGCTGGCGATGAAGTCGGACACCACGCTGGAGATGTCACCGATCAGCAGATCGGCCTGGTCGAAACACTGGTAGAGGGTGGGCGCGGGGCCCTCGACCACCTGGTGCAGCCAGGGCGGCGCGGCGGCCCAGTGGGCGCGGTGCCACTGCCGCCGCAGCTCCTCGGCCTCGGCCTGGACGGCCGGGTCGGGTTCGGCGCTGTCGCGGGTGAGCATCGCCTCGTCGGCGTCGGCCCGGTGCAGCCGGGCGTCCAGCTCGGCGATACGGCGGGTCAGCCCGTCCAGTTCACGGGCGGCTTCCTCGCGGGCGGCGGTGATGTCCTCCGGCTCCTGGGCGAGCGGTCCGGCGGCGCGTTGTTCGTTGGCGGCGCCGATCAGGGCGACGACGCGCTCATGGGCGGCACGGGCCGCGGGGGAGCGGCTGCCGGTGAACGGATGCGGTTTGTACAGCACACGGACCGGGCGTTCGCTCTCCAGCAGACGCCGTACGAGGTGTTCGCCCGCCGTGGTGAGTGAGGTGTTCCCCGGTTCGTCGGTCCACCCCTCCCAGGTGGGGGCGTACAGCACGGTGGGGACGGGCGCCGGGGCGTGATCGATGTCGGCCACCCGGACGCCGTCCAGCTGGGGGCGGCCGACCTCGACGATATCGGCGTCCCGGACCCCGACGGCGGCCTCCGCGTAGCGCCGCCGTCCCGCCTCGCCCGCCACCCACACCTGGTCGTAGACCTTGCTGTAGGGGTTGACGCTGGCGATCTTGTCGCTGTCGCCGTGGCCGAGGAAGACATGCTGCATGGTGGGAACGCGCAGCAGATGGATGTTCTCGCCGACATTGGCCGGGTAGAGCGCGACCCGCACACTGCTGAGGTCCAGGTTCATCAGATGCACCGCGTTGGGGACACAGAGCACCGGCAGCGGGGTCGGGGCCAGCTCCTCCACCAGATGGCGTTCGCGCAGCAGGACCAGGGACGGGGTAGGCAGTGCGGCCACCGCCTCCAGCCACATGTTGACCTGGTACGCGGAGTCGCGGGAGCCGGAGAAGTGCAGGATGGTCTCCGGCCGGTGCCGGGCCAGCCAGGTGTCGACCTCGGCCAGCACCTGCGCGGCGCCGGGCATCCGGATGGCCTGGACGAGGTACGGGACGAGCGCGAGCACCGTCACCAGACAGCCTCCGGCGGCCAGCGTCAGCGCGGCCACCACCCAGCGGGCGTCATCGGTGTCCAGCGAGACCGTCAGCCCCAGCAGGGTGACCAGCTCATAGGTGAGCATCCGCTGACCGGGCCATTCGGTGAGCCGCCGGGGCGGCCGGTCGCTGATCCGCAGCCGCCGCAGGTCGATGTTGCGGGTGACGACCGCGAGCCCGCGGCGGCGGCGGATGAGGGTTCGTATCGCGGCGTGCAGGGCCTGGCCGCCCAGCAGACACAGCACCAGCGTCATGGCCGCGGCCAGCCCGATCGGACCGGTCAGACGCAGTCGGCCGAGCAGTAGGAGCAGCAGGACACAGCGCAGTTCGAAGCGCAGGGTCTCGCCGATGTGCAGCCGTCCCAGACGGGTCATCAGCCCGGGTTCGGTGCGGTGCAGCAGCAGATCGCAGCCGCAGCCGAGCAGCCCGGCCGCCGCGAAGAGCCCTCCGGACCCGGTGAGGGCGGCAGCCGCCGCCGTCACCATGCACCCGGCCAGCGCGACGAAGGCCACGAGGCCGCGGGGACTCTTGATACCGAGGCGGTTCATGACGCGTGCCCTTCACGGCGGATAAGTCGTACTGGTTGGAAACTGTAGGTGAAGGTACCTATTCGCGCCTTTTGTCATGAATCAGCGGAGTGCTGCTCGATCAGCGCTCCCCCGTGGCCCCGGGGTCCGCCCCGGTCCTCGGTGTCACCTGGACGGCTCTCTGTTAGTCGGCGGAGACCGGCACCTCCGCACTGCGTCGGCGGCCCGGCACCGCGGAGCCGGAGGGGGAGGTCGCGGCACCCGGGCCGAGCGCCCGCCGGGCGAACGCGGCCGCGCCCGCCAGCCACCACCGGCCGGGGTAGCCGCCGGACAGCCCCGGCAGCAGCCCGGAGCGCTGGGCGCGCGGGCGGTAGGGCGCGTTCCAGCCGTAGGGGAAGGACGCCTTGTCGGGGGCGAGCACATTGGTGGTCTCGTCACAGGCGAGGATCGCGATCAGCCACTGCCGTACGGCCCGGTGGAAGGCGGGCGTCAGCGGGCGCGGGGCCAGCAGCCAGTCGCGGCACTGGGCGCTCACCGCGGGCCGGTAGCTGGTCTCGTCATAGCGCTGCCAGGGGGCGTCCGGGGTGATCGGGTGGAGCCCGTAGTCCATGGCGGTCAGCGGCGCCAGCGCCGTGCGCAGTGTGTCGTGGTCGGCGCTCGGCAGCAGCTCGCAGACGATCCACGGCCGGTGGCGGCGGACCGTGGACAGCGCGCCCTCCAACACCGCCGCCTCGAAGGTCTCCACATCGACCTTGATCAGATGCGGGGTCAGACCACGCTCTTCGGTGACCGCGTCGACCGTGGTGACCGGCACCGACACCGAGGCGCTGTGCTTGCGGTGCGCCGGGTTGAGCGAGTTGGACGACTCCGACTTCTGCGAGAAGTACAGCTCGGCGGTGCCCGGTTCACGGGAGAGCGCGGTCTGGTGCACCTCGAACCCCAGCTGGTTGCAGGCCCGGATCCGGCGGCACAGCGCGGCGGTCTCCGGGGTCGGCTCGAAGGCGATGGTCCGCGGGCCGCCCTTCCCGTACACCGCGCTGATCAGGGCCGAGTACAGCCCGATATGGGCGCCGATGTCGTACACCGCGCCGCCGGGGGGCGCCTGCTGGGCCAGCGCCAGCAAGGTGGCCTGGGTGGTCGGCTCGTAGCCCGCGAGCCCGGCCCGCCGCAACTGCCGCTGCACCGCCGTCTGTTTGCGGCTGAGCACGTTGAGCGCCCGCGGATAGGGGCCGCTGCTCCGAAGGACCTCCGGGTTCAGCGGGAGAGTGATGGCGAGGGGCATGGCTGCCGCGTCTCCTGTCGGGACGGAGCCCGCTCCAGCGGGCTGGGAACGGGGAAGTAGGCGTCGAGGAACGGGTGGAGGACGGCAAGCTGGTCCGCGAGGTCGTGCTCGGAGGAGACCGTGTCGTTGAGGCAGAACGCCTGGCGGTGGCGTGACCGCAGCAGTCTGGCCAGCCGGGAGCGGATGGCGGGCTGGGACAGGTCGAAGTAGTCGTAACGCAGCGAGGAGGGCACCGCGCGACCGGTCAGGAACGCGTAGTAGTGGTGGAGCGAGGACGGGACGGAGACGTCCGAGGCCGAGCGCACCCGGCTGGCCATGGTGGCCCGCACCTCCTCGGGGAACTCCCGCTCGATCTCGGCGAGCACACTGCGCCGCAGCGCGTGCGGGGTGTGCTTCATCTTCTGCGTGACGGTCGCGCCGAACCGGCTCTCCAGCAGTACCCGGTTGTTCTTCCCCGCCGCCGACACCGGGACGTCGTCGGGGTCCGGGGGAGCCAGCGGGATCAGCGCGCGGGAGGGGAAGAACTTGGACACCCCGTTGGCCAGGAAGAAGTCCTGCGGGGTGACCGGGGAGCCGAGGAAGACGTCGTCGTTGAAGTAGAGGAAGTGCTCGGCCAGGCCGTGGATGTGGTGCAGCCGGGTCTCGATGGCATGGGAGTTGAACGTCGGCAGCGCGCCCGGGTCGTCGAAGATGTCCCGGTGGTCCACGACGGTGATGCCCGGGTGGGAGAGCGCGAGCCAGTCCGGGACCTGGCGGTCCGTCACGAGGTAGATATGGCGCACCCAGGGGGCGTAGAGGTAGAGCGAGCGCAGTGAGTAGCGCAGCTCGTCGCGGTTGGCGTAGCGGGCGGCGTTGGCGGCCTGCGCGTGGTAGCCCAGGCCCGCGGCGGCGGCGCGGCGCCGCTGCCACAGCGGGTCCGAGCCGTCGACCCAGGTGTAGACGACGTCGATGGGGAAGCGCACCTCGTCCGGCAGCCGGGTGAGGAACTCCGGCCGGGTGCGCACCAGCGGCCCGGCCCGCCAGCCGTCGGCCGGGGCGAGCCGGGTGAACAGATGGCCGGACGCCCGGACCGGCTCCCCGACCAGGGGCACCGACGCGGTGGTGCGGTTGAACCGCGGTGCGAGCAGCAGCGGCCTGCCGCCCTGTTCGGACGGTTCCCAGAACTCGATGTCACAGCCGTGCGCGGGGCCCAGCACCAGCCGCTCCCCGGACCCTCCGACCGGCCCGGTGTGGTAGCGGGTGAAGCGGACGACAGGGGCGTCCTTCAGCCGCCGCCAGGCGCCGGTGGCGGCGCCCAGCCGCGGCGGTGTCGCCGGGTGCTTGGGGCGCGCGGGCTGGGAGACATAACCCGCCTCCCGCGCGCACAGCGCGGTGAGCGCCGCGATCACCTGGGCCCGCTGATCGGCCCGTACGCCCACCGCCGAGGCGAGGTTGCTGTGGCAGCGGACGACGAAGTGGTCCAGCTCGGCGCGGTCCAGGGCCTCGCACACCAGCCGCAGATTCTCGGCGCGGGCGAACAGCGGGGTGGGCACGGGCGCCACGGTCGCCACCCGGGCGGCCCGCCGGTCGGCGATCAGGATCCGCCCGTTGGAGCCCAGCAGCCCCGACCGGCGCAGCCGCCGCCGGGCCCGGCGCAGCCGCAGCGCTCCGGAGACCGCTGATGCGCTGCCCAGGCCCCGCATGGCCGCGCGGCGCAGTCCGGCGCCGGTCATGGCGACGACCGCGCGGCGGACCGGCAGGGGGACCGCGCGCCGGTAGCCGCGTACCAGGGGCGGGGGTTCGGCGAGCCAGGGGCGGGGACGGGCGGGCGGTGCGGTGAGGGGCATCGTGCGTCCTGGGTCGTGCGTCCTGGGGGTTAGTGGGGGCGGCTCCGGTGGGGCAGTGCGGCGGCCGTGCCGGACGCTCCCGCCGGGGAGACGTCCGCCGGTGCGGGCCCGGCCGGTGACGGGCAGGCCGGTGCGGGCGTGGCCGGTGCGGGGTCCGCGCAGGAGCGCCGGGCGGCCGGGGCGGGGCGGCGCTCGGCCAACGGCACCACGGACGGCAGGAGTTCGGCGGGCTGGCTCAGGAACACCCGGCGCACCACGCGTTCGGCCGCCCGGCCGTCGTCGTACGGGCAGAAGCGGGACCGGAAGGCGGCGCGCAGCGCGGTGGCCCGCGCGTCGTACCAGGCGTCCGTGGCGAACAGGGAGATCAGCTCGGTCTCGGAGCGGGAGACCGGGCCGGGCGGATAGGCGGTGATGTCGAAGTAGGTGCCGCGGGCGGCGCGGTAGGCGTCCCAGTCGTCGGCGTGGATGACGATCGGGCGGTCGAGGTTGGCGTAGTCGAACATGATCGACGAGTAGTCGGTGATCAGCGCGTCGGCGGCCAGGCACAGTTCCTCGACGCTGGTGTGCGCCGAGACGTCGATGACCCGTCCGGTGCCGCGCGGGCGGGGCCCCTGGCCGTAGAAGTAGTGCGGCCGGACCAGGAAGGTGAAGCCGGGGCCCAGCGCGCGGGCCACCCGCTCCAGGTCCAGCCGCGATACGAAGCCGCGCTGGTAGTCGCGGTGAGTGGGCGCGTACAGCACGGCGGTGCTGTCCGCCGGAATGCCCAGCCGCTCCCGCAGCCGGGCCACGTCGTCGGCGGTGGCGCGCTGGAAGACATCGTTGCGCGGGGAGCCGTAGGCGAGCGTGGTGTAACCGGAGGGGTAGACGCGCTCCCAGGTCAGCGTGGTGTGGCGGTTGGCCGAGAGGCTGAAGTCCCAGCGGTCCACCCGCTCCAGCAGTTTGCCGAAGTCCATGCCGCGCGCGGCGGCCGGACGGTCCAGCAGATCCAGCCCCATGTGCTTGAGCGGGGTGCCGTGGTGGGTCTGGAGATGGATCTGCCCGGCTCGTTTGCGCATCCGCGGCGTGAAGTTGACGTTGTTGACCAGGAAGCGCGCCCGCGCCAGCGCCGTCCAGTACGCGGGCGAGCCGGGCTGGATCCGGCGCACCCCGGGCGGCAGGGTGTGCGCGTACTCGGGGGTGGTGATCCAGACGGTGCGCACCCCCGGGGCCAGCTCGCGCACCTTAGCCTCGATCGCCGCCGGGTTGCAGGCGTAGCCCCGGTGCCAGTACGCGGCGAACACCGCCAGCCGGGGGTCGATGGCGCGGCACCGCTGCACCCGGTAGTGCAGCCACAGCGCGGCGGTGCGCAGCCGTGCGTACGCCCCCGGGGCCACCGCCACGGCGCGCTGCCGGATCTGGTCGGCGCCGCGCAGGAACTGGAACGCCCGCCGGGCGCCCAGCCGCAGCAGCAGACAGCGCCACCCGGCGCGGCCGGGCGGGGTGATGGCATCGCCGGGCCGGTAACGGCGGTGGTGGGCGCCCGCCCGCCGGAAGAACTCGGCGCGAGCCGCGGCCGGAAGCCGCCCCGGAGCGGTGAAGACCGCCGCCAGGTGCTCCACCATCCGCTGGAACAGTGCCGGACGCCAGTGGGCCAGTTCGGGCCGTCCGTCCAGGAACCGGAACACCCGGTCGTACTGGTCGAACACATCGAGGTGGCGGCGGCTGGTGGTGCGCAGGATCCCACCGCGCCGCCGCTGCCGGTAGCGCACGCACACCCGGTCCAGTACGGCGATGGACTTCGCGGACAGCAGGACCGGGAAGGTCCAGGACGTGTCCTCGTAGAAGCCGGTCGGGAAGGCGAAGCACTCGGCGCGGACGAAGTCCCGGCGGTACGCCTTGTTCCACGCCACCATCAGCAGCCGCAGCAGTTCGGGCCGCTCGTTCAGCGTGAAGACCTGGGGGTCGCTCTGGCGCAGCAGCTCGGCGCGGACGTTCCGGGCGGCCCGGCCGGTCCAGTCCACCCGGGCGTAGTCGTAGACCAGCACCTGGGGATCGCCGGTGCGGGCCAGCCGGTCGGCGATGGCGCGCAGCGCGCCGGGGGCGAGGGTGTCATCCCCGTCGAGGAAGATCAGGTAGTCGCCGGTGGCCCGGCGGATCCCGGCGTTGCGGGCCCGGCCGAGACCGGCGTTCTCGGCGAGGTGCACCGGGCGCACCCGGGGGTCGCGGGCCGCGGCCTCATCGATGATGGCGCCGCATGCGTCGGGGGAGCGGTCGTCGACCGCGATCAGCTCAAAGTCCGCGAAGTCCTGGTCCAGGACGGAGCGCAGACAGTCGTGCAGATAGGCCTGCACCTGGTATGCGGGCACGATGACGCTGAACCGGGGCACGGGGCATCCCATCGGTCGACGCGGCGCGAATGGTTCTCACACCATCATCTGAACGTCTATCGGATGAGGCGACGACGTGCGGGGCACCCCCAAAAGCCCCCCGTTCGGCCCAACGCCGCCGGTCGCCGCTCGCCCCGACCCCCGCCGCCGGCGCGGCAACCCCTTGCCGACAGTGGATGGCCGCCGCCCGATTCGGACAAGGCGGAGCGCCGACGCGCCCTACGGTTCGAAGAAATCGGTGCTCTGGAGGCGTACATGGACAGCTGTCTCGGTGCGCGGACGGCCGTGATCGTGGGGGCGGGCGTGGCTGGTCTGACAGCGGCCACGGCCCTGGCACGCGAGGGATGGCAGGTGGAGATCGCCGAGGTCGGCCCGGCGGAGGCGACTTCTGGATGGGGGTTGTGCCTGACCGGTCCTGCGCTGCGCGCGCTGGACGAGCTGGGTCTTGTGGACGCATGTCTGGCCGAGGGCTACGGCATGAGCACGATCACGCACGTGGACGTGAACGGCGAGCCCGCGGGCGAGGTCCGGTTGTCGCGCCTGATCGGTGCGCGGCGCCCGGCGATGGTCGGTATCGCGCGCCCCGTACTGCACCGCATCCTGTATGCGGAAGCCGAGCGGTGCGGTGCGGTGGTACGCCACGGAGTGACGGTTGCCGCGGTGGATCAGGAGCGGGAGCTGGTCCGCGTGCGGTTGTCGGACGGGACGGTCCGGCAGGTCGCGCTGCTGGTGGGCGCGGACGGGATCCGCTCGTCGACGCGGGGCCTGCTGGGGCTTGAGACCTCGCTCGACTTTCACGGACAGATGGTCTGGAGGGCCCTGGTGCCCCGCCCGCAGTGGGCCACCGGGATCCATCAGTTCGCCGGGAAGGCCGACACGGCCGGCCTTGTGCCCCTCTCGGGCAGGCAGGCGTACGTGTTCCTGACGGAGAACGGAGTGGAGCGGAGCGTCCTGCCCGATGCCGAACTCGCACCGCGCCTGCGGCAACTGCTGGAGGCATTCCCGGGCCGGGTGGAGGAGCTCCGCTCCCTGGTGTCCGGGGCGGAATCGGTGGTGCGCCGCCCGGTGCTGACGGCGCTCCTGGAGGGCGCCTGGAACCGGGGCAACGGCGTGGTGATCGGTGACGCCGCGCACGCGCCCGCACCGCAGATGGCCAGTGGCGCCGCCCTGGCCGTCGAGGACGGGCTCGTGCTGGCCCGGGAACTCGGGCGGCACGAGTCCGTAGGCGCGGGGCTCCAGGCGTTCGTCAGCCGGCGCACGCAGCGGTGCCGAACGCTCGTGGAGACCTCGGTGGCGATCGTCGGCCTGGAGCGGGCGCAGCGCCACCACGAGGCGTATCCGCTGGTCGATTCCTGCCACCGGCTCATGGCCGAGCCCGCGTGACCATCCGGTGCGAAGGCCGCCGGCCACCTGGGCGAAGGGCCCGTGCTGCCCACCGTTCTCGACCGGCTGACCGAACGACTGGACTGACCAGCGCGGCTTGAGGGAGTGCACCATGAGCAACAGCAGTCTGATCACCCACCTGCGGCACATCGATGTCGCCATGCCGAACTTCGCCGAGCAGCGCCGGTTCTACACCGAGCTGTGGGGACTGACGGAGACCGCCGGTGACACCGGTGTCTCGTTTCTGGCGGCCGAAGGCTCCCCGGAGCAGTATGTGGTGCGGCTGCGCGAGGACGCCCACAAGCGCACCGACCTCATCGCCTTCGGTGCCGCCGGCGCCGACGATGTCGACACCCTGGCCGCACAACTGATCGCGCAGGGCGTGCGGTTGGTTCACGAGCCGAAATCGCTGGACACTCCCGGGGGCGGCTACGCGGTCCGCTTCTTCGACAACGAGGGCCGCGTGGTCGAGGTCTCCGCCGACGTCTCCGCCCGTCGGCACCGCAAGGTCGAGGCCCGCGAGCCGGTCCCCGTGCGCCTCTCCCATGTGCTGATGAACTCTCCCACCCCGGAGGCCACAGTGGCCTGGTACATCAAGCACCTGGGGTTCCGTCTCTCGGACACGATGTGTCTGGGCGACCGCGGCGAGATCATGTGGTTTCTGCGGTGCAACACCTTTCACCACAGCTTCGGCATTGTGCGCGGGCCGCACGCGGCCTTCCACCACGCCTCCTTCGAGATGCGCGGAATCGACGAGTTCATGCGCGGCACGGGCCGGATGCGGCGCCTGGGCATCGAGTGGCTGTGGGGACCGGGGCGGCACCGTGCCGGTGACAACTCCTTCAGCTACTTCCTCGACCGGGCCGGCAACACCGTCGAGTACACCACCGAGCTGGAGATCCTGGACGAGGACACCTGGCACCCTCACATCTTCGACCTGCGCGATCCCACCAACGCGGATCAGTGGGGCACGGCCGACGAGATGGATGAGTTCATCGCCGCCAAGTCCCACAACGACGTCGACCCGGGGCTGTTTATCGCCCCGCCGATGTGAGCGGAGAGCCCCGTGGAGCCTCTGCGTCGCACCCGGCTCGCCGCCGACCGCCATGGCTGACAATAGAGCTTCAGGGAGGTGACCCCACATCGTGCCGACGCCGCTGCGCAACCACCTCATCACCAGATCCCGGAACCCCGTCGACCTGCTCAACGCCGCCACCTGTCTGTTCGGCGGATCGATCGCCACATCGCCGCTGGACGAGCTGTGCGGCGGCGATCACGAACTGCGCGGCGTCGCCGCACACGACTTCGCGGTGGGCTACTTCGTCTCGCCACTCGATGTGCGCGTCGCCTCGGCCGGGGGCCGTAACCGCGGCTCCTACTTCGTCAACATCGGTGTCTCCGGTGCCATCTCGGCATCGTGCGGCGGCCGGCGGGCGACTCTCGACGAGGCGACGGCGGGAATCGCCAACCCCGGAGACACCCAGGAACTGCGGCCCCTGCCCAGCCGCCGGACGCGGTTCCTGGGCCTGCGGATCGACGCCGCCCTGGTCGACCAGGAATTCGCCGCGCTGACCGGGCATCCGCCGGTGTCCATTGTGCGCTTCGATTTCGCCCTCGACCTGGCCAACTCCAAGGGCCGGGCGGTGCGGCTGCTGGTCCGTTCCCTCCTCGAACAGCTGGACTCGGGAGATCCTCTGTTCCAGCGCGCGGAGCTGCATCGCAGCCAGCTGCGTTGCCTCGTCACCGCCCTGTTGCTGGCCCAGCCGCACTCGCACACCGGCGAGCTGCGCGACGGTCCGCAACCCGGCTTCCCGCGCCCTTTGCGGGCAGCCCTCGCGTTCATCGAAGCGAACCTCGCCGAGCGCATCAGCCTCGGCGGCATCGCCGATGCCGCGGGGTGCAGCCCGCGGACCCTCAGCTCCGTATTCCGCGGCCGGCTCGGACTTTCGCCCATGTCCTACGTCCGCAACCTGCGGCTCGACCGGATTCGTGAGGACATCCTCGCCTCCACCGACCCCGTCGGCACGATCGCCTACCGGTGGGGCGTCTCGCACCTTGGCCGCTTCGCCGGCGAGTACCGCGCCCGCTTCGCCGAACTGCCCTCCGACACCGCGGCCCGCAGGTAACCCGGGCTCCCCCTTCCCCTGGCTGCCCGCGGCCCGGCGCCCCCTGTATGGGGCGCCGGGCCGAGGAGAGCCGGAGGTCGGTTACGTCATCGGTTACTTCACCGCGCCCGCCATCACACCGGCCACGAACTGCCGCTGGAAGGCGAAGAACACCGCCAGCGGGATCACCATCGACACAAAGGCACCCGGACCGAGGATGTCGATGTTGTTGCCGAACTGCCGGACCTGCTGCTGGAGCGCCACCGTGATCGGCGGGTTGCCGCTGTCCGCGAAGATCAGCGCCACCAGCATGTCGTTCCACACCCACAGGAACTGGAAGATGCCGAGCGAGGCGATGGCCGGGCCGCCCAGCGGCATTACGACCCGCAGGAACAGCCGCAGCTCACCCGCGCCGTCCAGCCGCGCCGCCTCCAGCAGCTCACGGGGGATCTCCGCGAAGAAGTTGCGCAGCAGGAAGATGGCGAACGGCAGCCCGAAGGCGGTGTGGAAGAGCACCACACCCGTGGTGGTCTGGAAGATGCCCACCTCGCCGAAGAGCTTGGCCACCGGGACCAGGGCGACCTGCACCGGGACCACCAGCAGTCCGACCACCAGCAGGAACCACCAGTCGCGGCCGGGGAAGTCCATCCAGGCGAAGGCATAGCCCGCCAGCGCCCCGATCACCACCACCAGCAGCGTGGCCGGAATGGTGATCGCCAGGGTGGTCCACAGCGAGTCGGTGATCTGCTGGTTGCTCAGCAGCTTGTCGTAGCCGCTGAAGGTGAGCTGTCCGGGATCGGAGAAGACCTTCCACCATCCGGAGATGTCCACGTCCGCCGGATCCCGAAGGGAGGACAGCAGCAGTCCCGCGGTGGGCATCAGCCACAACAGGCCGATCAGCACCAGGGCGACCCGCGCCACCCCGCCACCGGCCCGCGCCGCGATCCGCGCGACGAGGGACCGCTTCGCACTTACGACCGTGTCCGCGCTGGTCATCGGCGGCTCTCCCTTCGAATGCGGCGGATGTTGAGGAACATGACGGGGAGTACCAGCAGCAGCAGAAGCACCGCGATGGCGCTGCCGAGGCCCTGGTTGACATCCGTCCCGAAAGACGACTGGAACAGCTGGAGCGCCAGGACGTTGGCATCGTCCTGTGAGGGGCCTGGGGCGATGATGTAGACCAGGTCGAAGATCTTCATCACGTTGATCATCAGCGTGACGACCACGACCGACAGCACCGGTGCCAGCAGCGGCACTGTGATCCGCCGGAACACCTGCCATTCGCTGGCGCCGTCCATCCGCGCGGCTTCCATCAGCTCCCGCGGCACCCCGGCGAGCCCCGCCGCGATCAGCACCATCGCGAAGCCCGCCCAGATCCAGACGTAGGAGCCGATGATGGCCGGAGTGACGAGGGACGGGCCCAGCCAGTCCACTCCGTTGTACGGCTCGGAGAAGTTCCAGGCGGGCAGCCGCAGTTGGGCCCCCTCCGCCGTGGCCGGAAGGGCGAACGTCCCGTCCGCCGCGGTGGTCGTCTTCGCCACCACCCTGCCGTCCTTGACCGCCTCGACCCTCAGGTCGGCCATCGCCTTCTCGCCCTTGTCGATGACGCCCTGCTCGCCCCGGCCGCCCCGGGTGAAGTCGAACCAGACCGTGCCGGTGACCTTCCCCGCCTCGGGCTCGGCCTTCTTGGCTGTCCCGGCCCCGCTGATGTCGTCCCGCTTGGCGGCCACCAGCGGGATCGAGGCCGGGGAGTTCGGCTTCGCGGTCGCCTCGGTGGTGTACGCCCCGCCCGAGGACTCGGTCAGCCCGGCGTCGGGGCGGGGGTGGGCCCCGGGGAACGGCGGCGACTCGGTGAAGGAGTCATGCACGCTCACCCACATGGCGTTCGCCACGCCCTTGTCCGGGTCCTGTTCGTAGACCAGCCGGAAGATGATGCCCGCCGCCAGCATCGAGATCGCCATCGGCATGAAGACGATCAGCTTGAAGGCGGTCGCCCAGCGCACCCGCTCGGTGAGCACCGCGAAGATCAGGCCGAGGGCGGTGGAGACGGTCGGGGCCAGGATCAGCCAGATGATGTTGTTCTTGATCGCCGTCTTGGTCGCGTCGTCGGAGAACATCTCCTGGTAGTTGTCCAGGCCGACGAAGCCGTTGCCGCTCGCGTCGAAGAAACTGCGGTAGACGGAGTAGCAGATCGGATAGACCACCAGCGCGCCGAGCAGGGCCAGCGCGGGCAGCAGGAACACCGCGGCCAGCCACGGCCGGGTGCCCAGCACGCCCTTCTTCTTTTTCCGGTCGCGTGTCTCGGACGGTGGTACGGACGGTGCCCGGCCAGGCGTGGCCGCGCCGCCCGCTGTCGCGGTCGACATGATGTGGATCTCCCGGTCGGGTCGTCAGTTCTGGTACGCCTTGGCCGCGTCGGCCTCCAACTGGCGCTGGATGCCTGTGACGTTCCTCGGGTTCTTGAGGAAGTCCTGGAGCGCCTTCCACTCGCCCTGGGCCGGCTTTCCGCCGAAGGAGGCCGGAGCCTGGTCGGACATGTCGAACCGGAAGTCATTGCCCGCCGAGATCAGCGCCTTGGCGATGCCGCGCAGCGGCGCGTTGGGGTAGGCGCTGAGGTCGAGAGACTTGTTCGCCGAGATGAAACCCCCGGAACCGGCCCAGATATGGGCCGCGTCGGGCGAGGCGAGGAAGGTCAGCAGCGCCTGCGACGCCTTGCTCCGCTTCAGCGCCACGGCCGCGTCGCCACCGGTGACCACCGGGGGCTTCGCACCCACCGCGGGGAAGGGGAACACCTTGGCGTCGTGGCCGAGTTCCGCGCCCGCGTCGGCCACGTTGGCCGCGACGAAGTCGCCCTCGAAGACCATGCCCGCCTCCGGCTCCGCGGCGTTGGCGAAGGTCTTGGAGACCGAGTCCGGGAACGCGGTGTGCAGCGCGCCGTTCCGGCCGCCCGCCAGCAGCCCTTTGGTGCCCCACAGCTCGGCCAGTGTGGTCAGCGCCTTGGTGACGGACGGGTCGGTCCACTTGATCTTGTGCTGCGCCAGCTGGTCGTACTTCTCCGGGCCCGCCTGGGAGAGATACACGTTCTCGAACCAGTCGGTGAGCGTCCAGCCGTCCTGGCCGCCGACGGAGATCGCGTCGGTGCCGGAGTCCGACACCAGCTGGGCCTGTGCGAGGAAGTCCTTCCAGGTCTTCGGCTCCTTCGCGCCCGCGTAGTCGAA
Organism: Streptomyces sp. JLBJ103; assembly: GCF_058215575.1. Lineage (NCBI taxonomy): Bacteria > Bacillati > Actinomycetota > Actinomycetes > Kitasatosporales > Streptomycetaceae > Streptomyces > Streptomyces sp. JLBJ103. The sequence goes on from NZ_CM177089.1 coordinate 4,799,720, forward strand.
CGCCGAGGTGTTGTACCAGACCAGGGACTTGTTGCTGACCTTGAAATACACCCCGTACTGGGTGCCCTTCCAGGCGCCCAGATCACGCCAGCCCTTCGCGAAGTTCTTCTTCAGCTGCGCCTCGGTGGCCGCGTCGACCGGCTTGGCCCAGCCCTTCTGCGCGAACTCGCGGAGTACTCCGACCTGTCCGACCATCGCCACGTCGGGCGGCGCGCCACCGGCGATCTTCGAGCCGACGAAGGCCGACATGTCGTCGCCGCTGGGCACGAAGGACACCGTGGCCCCGGTGCGCTTCTCGAACTCCTTCAGAACCTTGGTGAAATTCTCCTGCTCAGTCCCTGTCCAGACCGCGGTCACCTGGAGCTTCTGACCCTTCAGGCTGGGCAGCCGCACGGTGACCGGCGGTGGACTGCCGCCTGCCGTGTCCCCGTCGTCACCACCGCAGCCCGCGGCGGTGAGCGTGAGCGCTCCCACCGACAGCAGGGCCACCGTGGCCCGAGTGGAACGCTTCGTACGAAGCGATGTGTGCATCCCCGTTTTCCCTCCGATGCCGACCGCCCCCGTGCGGCCGTGTCCCGTGCGTCAGTCCTACGCCCGGTAACCGAACGCCGCAATACCGCTTTCGGGTTCAACTCGGCGATCGTGACAGTGACGTGATGAAGAGTCAGATGCGTGTTGGACGAGAACGGGTCAGGGGGGTCAGAGGGGAGGATGGGAAGATCGACTCGGAAGGCCGGACAGGAACGGTCGGACGGAATCCTCGGACGGCGGCGGTCAGATCAGCGCGGGTGCGGTGGAGGCGTCCGCCGACTGCGCGGCGCGCTGGAGCGCACTGGCCAGCAGCGCCAAGTCCGTTGGCCCGTTGCCCAGTTCGCGCAGCGGCCGCCGGGTCGGCGGATCGCCCATCCGCTCCCATTCGAGCGGCACCACGGTGGGCCGCTGGGTCGCGGTCCGCGGTATCCGCCCGGTCACCCGCCCGGCCTGGAACGGTGTCACGGCGCCGCCCCGGGGGGCGAACAGCCGGCCCCGGCCGGGGGTGCGCTCCCCCGCGGCGGGCGTTGACGAGGCGGGGGTGCCGGGGGTGGCTCCGGACCCTTCCGGCGCGGTGCCGGGGACCGGTCCGGCGGCCTCCAGGGGCAGGGTCTCCAGGGCGATCCGGAGCCCGGCCCGCTCGACCGCCGCCGTCTCCGCGGTACGCTCCGGGCGGCCCGACGCCGCCACCAGATGCACTCCGAGCCGCGCCCCGTCCCGTGCGACGGCCTCCAGCGCCCGGACCACCGACCCGGCGGCCGGCCGCCCGGGACTGCCGAGCGCGGGGGCGACCAGCGCGTCGTAGTCGTCGACGAGCACCACGAGCCGCGGCAGCGGGCGCGGGCCGGCGGTGTGCCGCTGACCGGGCCCCGCGTGCAGATTGAGCGTATGCATGGTGTCACCGGACGGCGGATCGACGTCCCCGGCCACCCGCGGCGCCACCACCCGTGGCCTCCGCGGGTCCCCGGTGGCGGACCTGCCGGGCTCCGTACGGTCGGGCGTCTGCGCGCCGGTGGCCGGAGAGCCCGTGGCCTGCGGGCCGATGACCGGGCCGCTCGTGGCCGAACGGTCCGGTGCCGTGGGGCTGCCCGGCCGGTCGTCGGGGCCGTCGGGGCGGTCGGTGTGCCAGGTGGTGAAGTCCTGGGAGCCCAGCAGTTCGGCACGGCGCTTGAGTTCCGAGCTCAGCGCCTGTGCGAACTCCCGCATCCGGACCGGGTCGGAGGCCGCCAGATAGGTCGAGACATGCGGCAGGTCTGTGCACACCCGCAGCCCCTCGCCGCCGCCCGCCGTGCCGCCGCCGGACCCGGACCCGGGCCCGGACGCGGCCCCGCCGCCCGCGCCGTCGACCAGGACCAGCTCCAGCCGGTCCGGCCGCTCGGCCGCCGCGAGCGAGGCGGCCAGCGACCGCAGCAGCTCCGTCTTGCCGGTGCCCGCCGCGCCGTCGACCGCCAGATGCGGTCCGTCGGCGACGAGATCGACCGCAAGCGGGCCGTGCGGCCCGGCGCCGAGCACCGCCTGAGCCCGGCCGCCCGCCGGAACCTCGTCGGCCGCCGCGGCCCAACGCGCCAGCAGCGACGCGGGCGTGGCGCGGGCGAGACCCAACTCGTCCAGTAGCCGGGACGTGCCCGGCAGCGGGGTGGTCGGCAGACGGCCGGGGCCGTCCGTACCGCCGTACGCGGAGGCCGACGGACGCAGAGGAGCGAGCGCCCGCGCGAACCGCTCGGCCCACGCCCCCGACACCGCGTCCACCGTCACGGTGCTCGCGGCCCCGGTCGAGCCCGCCGACCCGCTGGCGCCGAACGCGTCGGTGCCGATGGGGTGGTGGGGGTCGTCGCGGTGCACGATCTGGAGACCCGTGGCCACATCACCGCTCAGCAGTGCGGCCACCCCGCAGGCCCCGAAGGCCGTGGACTGCGAGCGCGCGGCCTCGTAGCTCCGCCACAGCGGGGACGCGGGCGAGGCGACCGGGGCCTCGGACAGACTCACCAGATGGATTCCGGCGGCCGGACCACCGGTGGCCAGACCCGCGAACGTCTCGCGGAGCGCGGCCGGTCCGGGGTCGCCGTCGACGAGCACCACCGTGTACGGCCCGGAGTGGCGGGCCGCGGCCGAGGCCACGGCGGCGGGGGGAGCGTCGGCCCACGACGGTCCGAGCGGGCCGTCCTCCAGCCGCCGCGCCAACTCGGCCGCGCGCGCCGACGCCTGCTCGGCGTCGTAGGCGAGCAGCAACCGGCAGTCCTGCCCGCGCAGCGGGCGCACCTGGGGCAGCCAGCCCAGCCATGACCACTCGGCGAGCCGCTCCCCGGCGGTGCGGGAGCGGTCCGTGCTGATCAGGACGAGCTCCAGGGTGGCAGGCGAGTGCAGTGCCGCGAGCTGCGCCACCAACGACCGGGCGAGCCCGGCGAGTCGGGCACGCGGTCCGGCGAGACCCAGCGAACCCGCCTGACGCAGCGCGACGGTGACGGGTGCGGCGGGCAACAGCCTGCCGTCGGCCGCCAGCCGGTCGGCCGAGCCGAGCCGCACGGTGAGCGCGTCCGGATGGTCCGGGCCGCGCTCCCACAGCCGCGGTCCCGGGCCGAGCGCGGTCATCAGCACGGCGGCGGGATCCGGCCACCGCAGCTGCAACGCCTCCGCCTCGGCCGCCGCCCGCTCCGCCGCGCCCCGCGCGCCGCCGTCGTCACGCCCGTCGGCCCGCTCGCCCTTGCTCGCGGCGAACTGCCGTACCCAGGCCCCTATCCCGCGCCGCCGAGGCTGCGCCCCGGGTACGTCGAAGGTGTACGGGCGCGGATGCGCGTGCGTTCCGTCCAGCCGTCCGCCGTCACGCCGTCCGGCGGGGCGCTGGGCGGCGGGGCTCTGTGCGTCCGCGCGCCGTTCGCGCTCGGCGCGCGACCCGGAAGCGCCACGGCGCCCCGACGGGCCGCCGTGGTCGCCGGGCCCCCAAGGGCCGTCTGCCGTCCGGCCGGTGGCACCCCGGCCGTCGCGCTCGCCGGGGTAGGCGCCGGTGTCCCACTGCCCCTCGCCGCCTGGGCGGCCCCCAGCCGCCTGGCCGGACCCGCCAGCGCCCTCGGCCCCCCGCCCGCCGTCGGTCGCCCGGCCCGTCCCGGCCCTCGGGATCGCTTCGTTGGAGCCGCCGTAGCTCCCGCTGTCGCCCCTCCGGCCGGGGCCCTCGGGCCCGCCACCCGGGCCCCAGCCCGTTTCCGCCGCGCGGGAGTGGTCTTCGTCACGTCGGCCGGGCGCTCCCGGCCCATCCGGGCTGTGGCGTACATCACGCTCCCCGCCGCGTCCGCCCCGGTCACCTTCCGTGACCGGAACCCACCCCGCGCCGGGGTGGCGGGTGGGGGGTGTCCAGGTGCCCTCGGCGGAGTGGGTGGCGGGCGCGGGCGGGGCACCGGTCCAGGGGCCCTCCGCGTGGCTGACTGCACCGGTGTCCGGCCGGGGCGTGATCCGCAGATGGCCCTCGCCGTCCGGGTGGGCGGGGAGGCGGGGCGCGGCCGGGGAGGCCGCGCCGGGTGTCCGCAGCCGCAGCGCGGACTCGCCGATGCGCAGCAGCGCCCCCGGCGTCAGCGGCACCGGATGGGAGCCGACGGGGGCCCCGTCGGCCGCCGTGCCGTTGGTCGAGCCGAGGTCCGCGACGGTCACCCGGCCGTCCTCGGCGACCGTCACCGCGCAGTGCAGCCGGGAGACATCGGGGTCGTCGAGAGGGACGTCCGCCTCCGCGGAGCGGCCGACGCGGACCTGGCCGCCGTGGAGCAGATGGACCCCGCCCGCGTCGGGCCCGGCGACCACGTCCAGATGGACCGCGGCCTCGGCGACGGCCGCCTCGGGCAGCCCGGGGGAGCCCGCGTACGCCGGGGAGCGGTCGGGGTCGGCCGGGGCGTGCAGGGCGAGCACCGCGCCGTCGACCAGCGGCGGTTCGCCGAGCGCGCAGCGCTGCGGGTCCAGCCGCTCGGTCCCCGCGTAGAGCACGACCGTCCCGCCGCCCGAGCCACCGCCGCCCGCGCCCGCGTCGCTCCCGGCCGCGGCCACCGCCGTGGCCAGACCGCCGGCCACCGAGGCCAGGGCCGTGCCGACCGGGGCGGTCACAAGCACGTCCACGGCGCACACCGGCGCGTGGGCGGGGGCTGGATGGCCGGAACGGCCCGGGTGGGCGCTGCGCGGCCCGAGGACGGTCAGCCGAATCTGCATCGCCGTCAACGGTCCCTTCTGTCCGGGGGGCCGGGCAGGGGTGCCGATCCCCACCTCCGCCCCCAGGCCCTTCGGCACGTACAGGTCCGTACGGGGTCGTACGGGTCACGGAGCGTGAGCTCCCCGCCGCTCGGCGCTTCCGTGCTGCGTGCATCCTTGCACCTGCCGCAGACACTTCGCCCGCCGCCCGGCATTACATGATCTTGATTGGTCGGCTGGTCGGCCGAAAGTGGTTGATTGCGATCGGATCAACCGTGGTTTGCGCCGGACCGTGGCCCGGTACGTACCCGGCCGCAACCAACCGCTCGGATCGATCGTCTTCCCCCCGAGTCGCGCGGTGAGCGGAGAGCGGGAGACCGCTCCGGCTCCACTCGTGTGGTGATCAGTACGGAGGCCCGTCCGTCCCCATTACAGTGGGGCGGACGAGTACGACCCAGCGGACGAGTACGACCCAGCAGTACAGCGACGCAAGCGATGAAGACCACGATCAGGGAGCGCATGACGTGCGGCCGGTAGGCAGCAAGTACCTGCTCGAGGAGCCGCTCGGACGCGGAGCCACGGGCACCGTCTGGCGAGCCAGCCAGCGGGAGACGGCGGGGGCCGAGGCCGCCGTGGCCGGGCAGCCCGGTGAGACCGTCGCGATCAAGGTCCTCAAGGAGGAGCTCGCGAACGACGCGGAGATCGTCATGCGCTTTCTCCGCGAGCGCTCCGTACTGCTCCGGCTCACCCACCCCAATATCGTGCGCACCCGCGACCTGGTGGTGGAGGGCGATCTGCTCGCCCTGGTCATGGATCTGATCGACGGTCCCGACCTCCACAACTACCTGCGCCGCAACGGCCCCTTCACCCCCGTCGCCGCGTCCCTCCTCACCGCCCAGATCGCCGACGCGCTCGCCGCCAGCCACGCCGACGGTGTGGTGCACCGCGATCTCAAGCCCGCCAACGTGCTCCTCGCGGGCACCGGTGAGGGCGAGGAGATGCACCCGATGCTGACCGACTTCGGCATCGCGCGACTGGCCGACTCACCCGGTCTCACCCGCACTCAGGAGTTCGTCGGCACCCCGGCCTATGTGGCGCCGGAGTCCGCGGAGGGCCGTCCGCAGACGTCCGCGGTCGACATCTACGGCGCGGGCATCCTGCTGTACGAGCTGGTGACCGGCCGTCCGCCGTTCGCGGGCAACACGGCCCTGGAGGTGCTGCACCGGCATCTGAGCGAGGAGCCGCGCCGCCCCACCACCGTGCCCGAGCCGCTGTGGACCGTCATAGAGCGCTGTCTGCGCAAGAACCCCGACGAGCGCCCCAGCGCCGAGAACCTGGCCCGCGGCCTGCGCGTGGTCGCCTCGGGCATCGGGGTGCACGCCTCGCCCGCGCAGGCGGAGGCGGCGCTCGGCGTCGCCGCGCTGCTCGCGCCGGACCCGGCGCCCGCGCCGGTGCCGGACACCGCGCCAGCCGGCTCGGCCGACCCCACCCAGGCGCTGCCGACCAACGCGCCCTCCTACGACCCGGCCGCGGCCACCAATGTGCTGCCCACCACCGGGCCGGACGCCGACCCCACCCAGGTGATGTCGCCCACCGGCTCCGGGCCCGGCGGCCCCGGGGACGCCGATCCGACGCGCGCGATGCCGCCCGTGCCGCCCGGCAACCCCGGGGACGATCCGCACCCCTGGCAGAACCAGCTCCGCGCGGCCCGCGACCGCAATGAGCAGACGCAGGTCCAGTACCTCGACCCGAGCGAGGACCCGCTGCGCCGCCGCCCCCAGCGCCGCCCGGCGCCTCAGCAGCCGCCGCAGCGTCAGCAGCCGCCGCAGCGCCAGCAGCGCCGCCCGCAGCCGCCGCCGTACCAGCAGCCGCAGAACTACGCCCCGGCGCCGCACCACCCGCAGCAGCCGCAGCCGCAGCGCTACGCCCCGCCGCCGCAGCCGCCGCAGCCCGAACCGCGTCAGCCCCGGCAGCGCGGCTCCAACCCCAACCGGATGAAGATCCCGGGTCTGGGGTGCCTCAAGGGCTGTCTGTTCGTGATCGTGGTCCTGGTGGTGGGCTCCTGGCTGGTCTGGGAGTTGACCCCGCTCAAGGACTGGGTCGCCGAGGGCAAGAGCTACTGGGACGCCGTCTCCGGCTGGATCTCCGACGTCAAGCAGTGGATCTCCGACCTGGGCGGGCCGAGCTGACGGACCGACCGGCTGACGGACGGAGGTCGGCTGACGGACCGACCGGCTGACGGGACGTCCGGAACCGTCTCCGTTTCCGCTCCTCTACCGCCGACTTCGGAGATTTGTCGACATCCGAAGGGTGTTTTCCACCGCAGAAGTGACAGTTGGCGTGGTCTGGCGCACCCAACGCGCCAGTAGCCGCGTAGCTTTGTCGCCAACGTGCCCCCTGTCGGAGGATTCGGAGCAGTCTTGTCACGGAAGATCGGCAGCCGGTACACCGCGCACCAGGTCCTGGGACGCGGCAGCGCCGGCACGGTGTGGCTGGGCGAAGGGCCCGAGGGCCCCGTCGCCATCAAGCTCCTGCGCGAGGACCTTGCCTCCGATCAGGAGCTGGTCGGCCGTTTCGTACAGGAGCGCACCGCGCTGCTCGGCCTCGACCACCCCCGGGTGGTCGCCGTGCGCGACCTGGTGGTCGACGGCAACGACCTGGCGCTCGTCATGGACCTGATCCGCGGTACGGATCTGCGCACCCGGCTGGACCGCGAGCGGCGGCTCGCCCCGGAGGCGGCGGTCGCCATCGCCGCGGACGTGGCCGACGCGCTGGCCGCGGCGCACGCCGCCGGTGTGGTGCACCGCGACGTCAAGCCGGAGAACGTGCTGCTGGACATGCAGGGCCCGCTGGGCCCCGGCGGCTCGCACCCCGCGCTGCTCACCGACTTCGGTATCGCGCGCCTGGTCGACGCCCCCAGCCGGATCCGCGAGCGGCAGCCCGCCCGTAGCCAGCAGCAGGGCCAGGGCCGCTCGCCGAACCCGCACAGTGTCATCGGCACCCCGGACTATCTCGCCCCGGAGATCATCGAGGGGCTGCCGCCGCGCGCCAGCGTCGATGTGTACGCGCTGGCCACCGTGCTGTACGAGCTGCTGGCCGGGTTCACCCCGTTCGGCGGCGGCCACCCCGGCGCGATCCTGCGCCGCCATGTGACCGAGACCGTGGCGCCGCTGCCCGGGATCCCCGACGAGCTGTGGCAGCTGCTCCTCCAGTGCCTGGCCAAGGCGCCCGCCTCCCGGCTGCGCGCCTCCGAGCTGGCCACGAGGCTGCGCGAGGTGCTGCCGAGCCTGGTGGGATATCCGCCGCTGGACATCGACGAGCCCGATGAGCAGGCGGAGGAGGAGCGCGGAGGCGGCTACGAGGAGCCCGCCCGGCCCCCGGCCGCCGGGCAGCCGCCGCGGCGGCGCGGCGCGGTGCCGCTGGTCCCCGGCGCCGTACCCGACTCCAGCCGGGAGACCCACACCAGCATGCGGGTGCCCAGCGCCGATGAGCTCGCGGGCGGCGCCCACGGCACCGCGCGTGCCCCTCGGATGCACGGCCAGCGCCGGGCGGGCTCGGCCCGCAACCGGCCCTCGGAGGCGGTGCGCCGCCGCCGGGTGAAGGCCGCGGTGGTCTCGACGGCGGCGCTGATCGCGATCGCGGTGGGCGGATGGCTGGCCACCGGCGACGACGAGGGCGGCGATTCGCCCAAGGGCGGGGAGCACTCCAGCTCCCAGGACGCCGGGACTCGCTGACCGGGGTCGGTCAGTCTTCCGTAGCGGTTACGCTGGTGCCGTGGCAGTCGTCGATGTATCCGAAGAGCTGAAGTCCCTCTCCTCGACCATGGGGTCGATCGAGGCCGTCCTGGACCTCGAGAAGATGAGGGCCGACATCGCCGTGCTCGAGGAGCAGGCGGCGGCCCCGTCCCTGTGGGACGACCCGGAGAACGCGCAGAAGGTCACCAGCAAGCTCTCCTATCTCCAGGGGCAGCTGCGCCGGACCGAGGAGCTGCGCGGCCGTATCGACGACCTCGAGGTGCTCTTCGAGCTCGCCGACGCCGAGGGCGACGATGACGCCCGCGCCGAGGCCGAGGCCGAGCTCGAGGCCGTGCGCAAGGCCGTCGACGAGATGGAGGTGCGCACCCTCCTGTCCGGCGAGTACGACGCCCGGGAAGCGCTCGTCAACATCCGAGCCGAGGCGGGCGGTGTCGACGCCGCCGACTTCGCCGAGCAGCTTCAGCGGATGTATCTGCGCTGGGCCGAGCGCCATGGCTACAAGACCGAGGTCTACGAGACCTCGTACGCGGAGGAGGCCGGAATCAAGTCGACCACCTTCGCCGTCCAGGTCCCGTACGCCTACGGCACCCTCTCGGTCGAGCAGGGCACCCACCGGCTGGTGCGGATCTCGCCGTTCGACAACCAGGGCCGCCGTCAGACGTCGTTCGCGGGCGTCGAGGTGCTGCCGGTGGTCGAGCAGACCGACCACATCGAGATCGACGAGTCCGAGCTGCGGGTCGATGTCTACCGCTCCTCCGGCCCCGGCGGCCAGGGCGTCAACACCACCGACTCCGCGGTGCGGTTGACCCACATCCCGACCGGCATCGTGGTCTCCTGCCAGAACGAGCGCTCGCAGATCCAGAACAAGGCCACCGCGATGAACGTCCTCCAGGCGAAGCTGCTCGAGCGCCGCCGCCAGGAGGAGCAGGCCAAGATGGACGCGCTCAAGGGCGATGGCGGCAACTCCTGGGGCAACCAGATGCGTTCCTACGTCCTGCACCCGTACCAGATGGTCAAGGACCTGCGGACCGAGTTCGAGGTCGGCAACCCGCAGGCGGTGCTCGACGGTGAGCTGGATGGCTTCCTCGAGGCGGGGATCCGCTGGCGGAAGCAGCAGGAGAAGTAAGGCCGGGCGGTCCCCAAGTAGCCGCGTCGGCACGCTTTTTGGTCACAGTCCTGTACCCATGCATCACTCAAGGAAATGCATACGGGACATCTCGTACGGAAATGACCTTGACGGTGATTTCAGAACGGGGAAGGCTGACGCGCGGCATGCGTATGTCTTGGGGCGCGTGTGAACGGGGACCAGCGGACCGCCAGTTGCGGCGGTGACCGCGGATGATGACACCCCGGCGGCCGTGGCCCCGTGCATAGCTGCTCCATTGACGAGTACAGCTACTGGGGGTAGCAGGCAGATGACGAAGAAGACGCGGCTGCGGATTGCGCGCATAGCCGCCGGCGCGGTGATCGCCGCCGGTGCGTCGCTCACCGCCGCCGGCGCCGCATCGGCCGTGGGTGTGGACGTCGGTATCGGTGGCGTCGAAGCCTCGGTCAACGCCGATGACCAGGGTGTGGACGTCGGCGCGAATGTCGGCAATCCCGACCCGACCGACGAGCCCACGGACGACCCGACCTCGATTCCGACGGACCCGCCCACGGACGAGCCCACCGACCCGCCGACCGGCGAGCCGACGGACCCGCCCACGGACGAGCCCACCGACCCGCCCACGGGCGAGCCGACGGACCCGCCGACCGGTGAGCCGACGGACCCGCCCACGGGCGAGCCGACGGACCCGCCGACCGGTGAGCCGACGGACCCGCCCACGAGCGAGCCCACCGACCCGCCGACCGGTGAGCCGACCGACGAGCCCAGCTCGCCCGCCCCGGGCGGTGGCGGCGGCCACAACGGCGGCGACGACTCCAACACCTGCACGGTGGATCTCGACAGCACCAACTGCGACGACAACACGGACACCGACAACGTCGGTTCCAAGCCGGTCGAGCAGGGCAAGGCCAAGGAGCAGCTGGCCGAGACCGGTGCCGGTGAGACCACGTTCCTGCTGGTCGGCGCCGCGACGATGATCGCGGGCGGTATCGGTTTCCGCTTGATGCCGCGGCTGGTCAACCGCAACAACGTGGCCTGATCACAGACCGTAGGCACACTCGGACCTGATACTCACGGTCCGTAAGTACGGCGAGGGGCCCGGAGCGCTACAGAACTCCGGGCCCCTCGGTATGTCGCGGTATATCCGGGTGCGCGGGCGGCGACCGAACGTCACGCCGCGGCGGTGGCCACCTCATGGGCCAGCAGGGCCACCGCGATCAGCGCCACCAGCAGCGCCACCAGGGCGGCCGGCGTCAGTCCGCCGAAAAGGCCGTCCTGCTGCGCCAGGCGCTCCCTGCTTGCCCGGCAGACCGGGCAGCGGCCCTCGCTGACCGGGCTCGCGCAGTTGGCGCAGACGAGCCTGTCATACGTCATGCGCTTTCTCCTCCCGCACGGCGGTGCCGCAGTAGACACGGGCCCAACGCTCAGGGAAATCGGTTGGTTCCCCTTCCACTGTGCCAGCTTCCGCCCGGTTCGGCGCGTCCCGCACGATTCCGTGCCGCATCCGTACCGGTTCCGTGGCCAGATCGGATGGCCCAGCGGTCAGTTTGTCAACCGTTTGCCCCCAATAGTGCCGTGAATAAACGCACCAAGACGGATGGGCGCTGCGCGCTCGCACGCGGTTCGCGTATGGTCACGCTCACCGACGGGAGCCGCTCAGGCAGCTGCCCGTACCGCTACCCAGGTCGACCGTGGTGCTTCAGTGATCCGATTCGACAACGTATCCAAGACCTACCCCAAGCAGACCCGTCCCGCACTCCGGGACGTTTCGCTCGAGATCGAGAAGGGCGAGTTCGTCTTCCTGGTGGGCTCCTCGGGGTCGGGAAAGTCCACCTTTCTGCGGCTCCTTCTCCGAGAGGAGCGGGCCAGCCATGGCGCGGTCCATGTGCTGGGCAAGGATCTCGCGCGGCTGTCCAACTGGAAGGTGCCGCATATGCGCCGCCAGCTGGGGACGGTCTTCCAGGACTTCCGGCTGCTCCCCAACAAGACGGTCGGCGAGAACGTGGCCTTCGCGCTCGAGGTGATCGGCAAGCCGCGTGCCGCCATCCGCAAGACCGTGCCCGAGGTGCTCGACCTGGTGGGCCTGGGGGGCAAGGACGACCGGATGCCCGGTGAGCTCTCCGGCGGTGAGCAGCAGCGTGTGGCCATCGCGCGCGCGTTCGTCAACCGTCCGATGCTGCTGATCGCCGACGAGCCGACCGGCAACCTGGACCCGCAGACCTCCGTCGGGATCATGAAGCTGCTGGACCGGATCAACCGGACCGGTACCACCGTCGTGATGGCCACGCACGACCAGCAGATCGTGGACCAGATGCGCAAGCGCGTGATCGAACTTGAGAAGGGCCGTCTCGTCCGCGACCAGTCCCGCGGCGTCTACGGCTACCAGCACTGAAAGGACGCCATGCGCGCCCAGTTCGTCCTGTCGGAGATCGGCGTCGGTCTCCGCCGTAATCTCACGATGACCTTCGCGGTGATCGTCTCCGTCGCCCTCTCGCTCGCCCTGTTCGGCGGGTCCCTGCTCATGCGCGAGCAGGTGAGCACGATGAAGGGCTACTGGTACGACAAGGTCAACGTCTCGATCTTCCTCTGCAACAAGAACGACAAGGAGTCGTCCTCGGCCAACTGCGCCAAGGGGGCCGTAACGGAGGCCCAGAAGAAGGAGATCCGCTCCGAGCTCAAGCAGATGAACGTCGTGGAGTCGGTGCACTTCGAGACGAGTGAGGAGGCGTACAAGCACTACAAGGAGCAGTTCGGGGACTCGCCGCTCGCCGACTCGCTGACCCCGGATCAGATGCAGGAGTCCTTCCGGGTCAAGCTGAAGGACCCCGAGCGCTATGACGTGATCTCCACCGCCTTCGCCGCCCGACCAGGGGTGCAGGAGGTGCAGGACCAGAAGAAGCTGGTCGACGACCTCTTCAACCTGCTCAACGGCATGAACTTCGCGGCGCTTGCGGTGATGACGCTGATGCTGGTCGTCGCGCTGATGCTGATCGTCAATACGGTCCGGGTGTCGGCGTTCAGCCGCCGCCGGGAGACCGGGATCATGCGACTGGTCGGCGCGTCCAGCTTCTACATCCAGATGCCGTTCATCATGGAGGCCGCCATCGCGGGGCTGCTGGGCGCGGGCTTCGCCTGCGTACTGCTGGTCAGCGGGCAGTACTTCCTGGTCAACAACTGGCTGGTGAACAAGATCGACGTGATCAACTTCATCGGCTGGGACGCGGTGCTCGCCAAGTTGCCGCTGGTGCTGGCGATTGGGCTGCTGATGCCCGCTCTCGCCGCCTTCTTCGCGCTCCGCAAGTACCTCAAGGTGTGACATTCGCCCAGGGCGCCGTACCGGACAACCCGCCGTACGGCGCCCATGGGTGGCCTACACTCACCGGCATGTCGGGCCCGTCTTTGTTCGTCCAACCCCGCCGCGTTCGCCGCGGGGCAGCCCTGACATTGATCTTCGTGAGCGTGCTGGCCACCGGCGCTGCCGTCGGCTCCTGGGACGCCGAGGCGGAGAACGGACATGGCCCCGCGGCGGACCGGATACCGGCGCAGGCGGTCGTCGGCTCCGTGGAGAGCGACGAGGTGAAGGCGGCCGCGGCCGCCGCCCAACAGGACGGCAAGTCCGGCTCCCAGGCCGCCCGTGAGGTGGTGAGCCGCAGCGGCGACCGATGGGGCGCCGTCTACAGCGCCCGTGAGTACGAGGGATTCCGGCGCAACCTCAACGGTGCCTACGTGGGCACCGGGATCTCCGCCCGCCTGGGCCGCGAGGGCCGGATCGAGGTCGACCGGGTCCAGCCCGGCAGCCCCGCCCGCGAGGCCGGGATCCGGGCCGGCGACCGGCTGTTGACCATCGACGGCGTGCGGGCCACCGGGCGTCCCGTCACCGATGTGGTGGCCCGGCTGCGCGGCCGGGCGGACGGGCGGGCCGTGGGCACGCCCGTGACCCTCGGACTGCGGCGCGACGGACACAGCTGGCAGGAGACCCTGCACCGGGCCAAACTGGCCACCGAGCCGGTGACCGTGGACCGCATGGGCGGCCCGGACGCCGGCGCCGTACGCATCAAGGTCGACTCCTTCACCCGCGGCTCGGGCGAGCGGGTCCGGCGCGCCGTACGGCAGACCCCGGCGGGCGAGGGCATCCTGCTCGACCTCCGCGGCAACTCCGGCGGGCTGGTCACCGAGGCGGTGACCGCCGCTTCCTCCTTCCTCGACGGTGGTCTGGTCGCCACCTATGACGTCCGCGGTGACCAGCGCGTTCTCGACGCCCGACCGGGCGGGGACACCGCCAGCCCGCTGGTGGTCCTGGTCGACGGCGGCACCATGAGCGCCGCCGAGCTGCTCACCGGCGCCCTCCAGGACCGTGGCCGCGCCGTGGTCGTCGGCTCCCGGACCTTCGGCAAGGGCTCGGTGCAGATGCCCAGCGAGCTGCCGGACGGCTCGGTCGCCGAGCTCACCGTCGGTCACTACCGCACTCCGGCCGGTCGCAATGTGGACGGGGCGGGCATCTCCCCGGACCTGGCGGTCAAGGGCGACGACGGACCGGGCGCCGAGGCGCGGGCGCGCACGGTATTGAGTGGCCTCGGGGGCGGGTCCTAGTGCGACAATGTCTTCGCTATGGCTAAAGAGACGGGTCGCAAGCTGATCGCGCAGAACAAGAAGGCGCGGCACGACTACCACATCCTGGACACGTACGAGTGCGGTCTGGTGCTCACCGGGACCGAGGTGAAGTCGCTGCGCCAGGGGCGGGCCTCGCTCGCGGACGGCTTCGCCCAGCTCGACGGCGGCGAGGCATGGCTGCACAACGTGCACATCCCCGAATACAGCCAGGGGACCTGGACCAACCACGCCGCGCGGCGCAGGCGGAAGCTGCTGCTGCACCGGGCGGAGATCGACAAGCTGATCGGCAAGACCCAGGAGACCGGGCACACCCTCGTCCCGCTGGCCCTGTACTTCAAGGACGGCCGGGCCAAGGTCGAGATCGCCCTCGCCAAGGGCAAGAAGGACTACGACAAGCGCCAGACCCTCCGCGAGAAGCAGGACCGCCGCGAGGCGGACCGCGCGATCTCCGCCGCCCGCCGCCGCCAGCGGGCCTGACCCGTGCTGCCACAGCTGCTGCCACGGCGGGAATGATGTGGCCGCGTCGCGCGTTGTTCACCTATGATGGCTGCACGCACACCCCCTGCGGGGTGGGTGTCACCTTGAAAACACCACATGGGGATGATCGGTTTCGACAGCGGCTGTCGAAGCAGGGGAAGCGAGCCGAGGAAGCGGCAATGATCTCGTAAACCATATGTCGCAACCAATAATCGCCAACACCAAGAGCGATTCCTTCGCCCTCGCTGCCTAAGTAGCGACTTGCGAAGTGTCAGCCCGGGGATGTTCCCGACCCGGATCCTGGCATCAGCTAGGGAACTAAACCGCTAAGCCCGGTCACGGGGCGTAGCGGGAAAACAAACAGTGACTGAGCCCGTCGGAGACTTGTCCGTGTGATCTCCGGGGCCGAGAAAAGCACAGCGGACTGCGCTCGGAGAAGCCCTGTTTCCGCACCGGTGGACGCGGGTTCGATTCCCGCCATCTCCACGAAGACGACAGGCGACGTGTGCCCGCACAGCGGGCCACGTCGCCTTCGTCGTTTTGAACAGCCTCACCGACCCACTCGCAGCGCGCGTTCTCCGGCGCTCGGCGCGGCCAGCGCCAGTCTGCGGTGGGTGCGGCGGAGCATCATGCGGGCCATGACCGGGTGTATGTGTCTGACCACGCCGAAGTAGAGGCGCCCGCGTGCGTTGTGCGTCCGTACGACCGTGCTGAGCGTGACATGGCCGGACTCGACGAGGATGGACGCCCGGAAATCCAGATGCCCGGCGTCCTCGCCCAGCAGCACCTCGCCGTCCGCGCGGCCCTTGACGGGGAAGGAGGCGCCGCGCAGCACACCCCGCCATGCCTCCGGGTCCCGCTCCATCCCCGGGTGGAGCTCCATCCGCCAGGCGTCGGAGAAGTCGGTCCGCTCGAAGGCCGAGCGGGCCAGCCGGGCACCGGGCGGGACCGGTGCCGCGACGGGCCGGTCCCACAGCAGCCGGTGGAGCAGGCGGACATACGGCGACCAGAGGAGGGGAGCCCGGTGCGTTCCGGCCGCCACCCGCTCGATGTTGTCGAAGATCTCCTCCACCACGATGTCGTGCGCCCAGCGGATGGCCAGCGCCCACACCACTCGCTGCGCGCCGCGCTGCCGCTGTTCCAGTACATGGCGGACCCGGCAGCGGCCGGGATCCAGCGGCTCCACGGTCAGTTCATGGAAGCCGCCCTCGTCCGACGGGAAGTCGAACCGGATCCGTCGGCCCGGCTCGTAGGCGGTGACCGTGTAGCGGACGAAGCCGTGGCCGCCCTCGGCGCCGACGCTGAGCGGGCGGTCGAAGCGCATCGGCGGCCAGGCCGGGGTCGGCCAGATCGGATCGTGCTCGGAGGAGAGCAGGTCGAGCAGGGTTCCGACCGCTTCCGCTGGAGCATTGATGGTGCGTTCGTGGATGTTGCGGACCGTACGCATGGGTACCGTGCACCTCCATACGCTGCCGTATGTTTTACCGTACGGTACCGTATGGTCATGGTGGAGCGGCGAGCGAGGGCCCCCCGAAGCGGCGGCGCGAAGCGGCGGTTGAGCGTGGGGGACTGGGCGGACGCGGCGCTCACCGCGATCGGCGAAGGCGGGCTCGCGGCCGTCGCGGTGGAACCGCTGGCCGCCCGGCTGGGAGCCACCAAAGGCAGCTTCTACTGGCACTTCCCCCACCGGGAGGCGCTGATCGAGGCCGCGCTCGCCCGCTGGGAGGAGATCTCCACCGAGGCGATCATCGCCAGGCTGGCGAGCGAACCGGATCCCGAGCGACGGCTGCGCAGGCTGTTCGCGGAGGCGACCGAGGCCGTCTCGCGGGACCCGCTCGAGGTCTCGCTGCTGGCCACCGCCGCCCATCCGCAGGTCGCCGCGGTGCTGGAGCGGGTGAGCGAGCGCAGGATCGGCTATCTGGCACAGCTCTTCACCGAACTGGGCTTTCCGCCGGACGACGCGCGCCGCCGGGGCCTGCTGGCCTACGCCGCCTTCCTCGGGCACACCCAGCTGGTCCACGCGGTACCGCAGGCGCTTCCGGTCGACGAGGGCTGGACCCGCCATCTGGAGTCGGTCATCGCCACGCTGCTGCGCCGGGACTGACCCGCGGCGGCTGTGGGCGCACTGTCGCCGCGGTCCGCGGTACGGGATCCTCCCATGGCATGAGGAGACCCGAGAGTCGCGTGAACCGCCGTACGCGCGCCTGGATCTGGCCCGTTGTCATCGGGCTGGCCTGCACGCTCAGTTGGAGCTCCCCGGCCGGTGCGGATACCTCCCGCCCCGGACTCGGCGGGGCCATCGACACCATCCTCGACGATCCGGTGATGAAGGGCGGCGCCGCCGGAGTGGTGGTCGCCGACGCCGAGAGCGGCACCGTGCTCTACCGCCACCGGCCCGACGACCGGCTGATGCCCGCCTCCAACACCAAGCTGCTCACCTCCGCCGCCGCCATGGGGGTGCTCGGCCCCGAATACCGCTTCCGCACCGATGTGCTGACCGACGGCACCCGCCACGGCCGGGTGCTCCGCGGCGATCTGTATCTGCGCGGCAGCGGCGATCCGACGCTGCTCACCGCCGACTACGAGCGGCTGGCCAGGTCGGTCGCGGACGCCGGGATCCGCCGGGTGACCGGGCAACTGCTCGCCGACGACACCCGGTTCGACGCCCAGCGGGTCGGCCGCTCCTGGGCCGCCGACGACGAGTCGTCGTACTACGCGGCCCAGATCTCGGCCTTGAGCGTGGCGCCGGACACCGACTACGACGCGGGCAGCGTCATCGTCGAGACCTCCCCGGGCGCCCGGCCCGGCTCCCGGCCGACGGTCACGCTCACCCCGAAGACCTCGTACGTACGCGTGGTGAACCGCGCCACCACCGGTGCCGCGGGCAGCGGCAGCACCCTCACCGTCGAGCGGGGCCACGGCTCCAACACCATCACCCTCAGCGGCAGCGTCCCCGCCGGGGCGGCGCCCGCCAAGGAGTGGGTCAGCGTCTGGGAGCCCACCGGCTACGCCGCCGCCGTCTTCGCCGACGCGCTGGAACGGCACGGGGTGCGTGTCGCGGGGGGCACCCGGCTGGGCCGGGCCACCCCGGACGGCGCCCGGCCGCTCGCCGCCCACCGCTCCATGCCGCTGAAGCGGCTGCTGATCCCGTTCATGAAGCTGTCCAACAACATCCACGCCGAGGTGCTCACCAAGGCCATCGGCGACAAGACGGCGGGGCGCGGCACCTGGACCGCCGGTCTGGCCGGCGTCTCCGACTGGCTGAAGAAGCAGGGCGTGGACGTCGGCACACTGCGCCAGGTCGACGGTTCGGGGCTGTCCCGGATGGACAACGTGGCGGCCGGGCACTTCAGCGAACTGCTGCTCGCGGTACGGCACCAGCCCTGGTACGCCGACTGGTACGCCGCGCTGCCGGTGGCCTGCGCCCCCGACCGCCTCGTGGGCGGCACCCTGCGCTCACGGATGTGCGGCACCCCGGCCGCGGGCAACGCGCGCGGCAAGACCGGCACCCTGACCGGTGCCTCCGCGCTCTCCGGATACGTCACCGACGCGGACGGCAGGGAGCTGGTCTACAGCGTGGTGCTCAACAACTTCCTCGCGCCGTCGGTGAAGAGCCTGGAGGACGCGATCGTGGTCACGCTGGCGAAGTCCGGCAAGGACGGCGCGTCGGCGACCCGCCCCCGCGCCGTCCGCTCGGGCGCGTCCCAGAGCCTGGAATGCGCCTGGGCCAAACCGCACCCCTGCTGAGGCGCGCTGGGCGCCCCGAAGGGGCGCGGGGCTGTGTCGATGTGCGGCTCCGCCGCATGGGCGACCAGCCACGACGCAGCCGCGGATGAATGACGGCACCTCGCGCCACTTCCCGCGGAGCGCTTAGGTCCTGTCCTGTCGATTTCGTGGATCAGCCCGCGGCGTCTGGTGAGGGGGCACCTCCCAGCGGTAGCTGGGGGAGGATCGCAGGAGGGTCGTCCGCGTACTGGGCGTACTCGGAGGATCCCGACAACGCGGCGAGACGCGGTGCCAGGCGTCGCGGGCCCGCGAAGATCGGCAGGACAGGGCCTAGCCGGGCCGGGGCTCACCACTGGCCGAGGCGGGGCCGGGCGGCCGCGGTCCCGGCAGGTGCCGCGTCAGGGGCCGCGGCCCCGGACGCGGGCTGCCCCGCTTCCTCAGCGGAGCGAGAACGTGCTGAGGCGCAGCCCCCTGCCGAGGATCAGATGGACATCGCGGTGGCCCGCGACGGCGGTCAGACGGGCGGTCACCGTGCGGTAGGTGTAGCGGGAGCCCGTGCTCGGAACGCGGGCCGTGGCGGCGAGCGGGCCGGTCGGGGAGCCGAGGCGGACCTGCACCGTGGACGCGCCCGGGGTCTCCTTCGCCGCCCGTACGGTGAAGGCCGACGCACCGCCGCCCAGGTCCGCGTCGCGGAAGACGAGGCGTCCGCCGTCCGGGCCCGAGGCGACCGCGTCACCGCGCACCTTGGCGGCGTCGACCAGCCGGGTGCCCGTGTAGTCGTCGAAGTCGGCCGCCCGGGTGCGGCGTGACAGATCGCGGGCCGGGATCGTCTCGCCCCGTACGGTCCACGCCGTGCGGGTGCGGATATCGGCCGAGGAGGCGCCCACCATCAGGTCGTAGACACCGCTCTCCACGACCCAGCGGCCCCGGGTGACATCCCAGTGCGCCAGATCGGCGGTGCGCAGCGGCAGCCGGACCGTCTTCGTCCGGCCGGGCTCCAGCGACACCCGGCGGAACGCCCGCAGCCGCAGCCGCGGCTGCTTGTCCCGGGAGACCCGCTGGCGGGTGTAGAGCTGGACGACCTCGTCGCCCGCCCGGGACCCGGAGTTGGTGACCGGGACCTCGACCCCGCCCGGGACCCGCTTCACCTGGCCGTAGCGGAAGTCGGTGT
Source organism: Streptomyces sp. JLBJ103 (assembly GCF_058215575.1). Classification (NCBI taxonomy): domain Bacteria; kingdom Bacillati; phylum Actinomycetota; class Actinomycetes; order Kitasatosporales; family Streptomycetaceae; genus Streptomyces; species Streptomyces sp. JLBJ103. The sequence goes on from NZ_CM177089.1 coordinate 4,819,260, forward strand.
ACGACAGGCCGTGGCCGAAGGGGTAGAGCGGGCGGCCGTGGAAGTACTGGTAGGTGCGGTCGGAGCGGATGATGTCGTAGTTGAGGATGCCCGGCAGGTCCCGCTGCGAGCGGTACCAGGTCTGGGTGAGCCGCCCGGCCGGGTTCACCCCGCCGAAGAGGACGTCGGCGAGGCCATGGCCGGTCTCCTGGCCCGCGTGGGTGGTCCACAGCAGCGCCGGGGCGTGCTGCTTCTCCCAGTCGAGGGTGGTGGGGTAGCTGTTCTCGACCACCACGACGGTGCGCGGGTTGGCCCGCCTGACCGCCCTGACCATCTTCTCCTGCTGCCGGGCGAGCCCCATGTCGGTGCGGTCGTGGTCCTCCTTGCCGTTGATGAGCGGCATCGAACCGACCACCACGACCGCGGCGTCCGCGCCGCGCGCCGCCTCGGCCGCCTCCCGCGCCCCGTCGCGCCGGACCTCCCGCGTGTAGCGGCTGGCGTTCTCGGCGGTGACGAGAGCGAGGGTGCCGTCCTCGCGCGCCGCGAGGTACTTCTTGTCGCCGAACCAGCTCTCCTGTGCGTCATAGCCCGCGTAGCGCAGCAGATACCTGCCGTCGGGCTGCCGCTCCAGCCGGAACTGCTGCTGGACGAACCAGCCGTTGGGCTCGGTCTGGTCGTTGCCGAAGGTGCCTCCTTCGCGCAGGCCGACGTACCGGCCGTTGACGATGGCCCGCAGGGCCACCACCCCGCCGCCCCAGTCGAAGGCGTCGAACTGCTCGGCCGCCCCGGACGGGGTCGCGCTCTCCTTGAGCGGGGCCCCGGCGGCGCCGCGGCCCGCGGTGATGTAGCGGCCGTTCGCCGTGTTCCGCAGCGCGATGCGGTCCACGCCCTCGCGGCTGGTGACGGTGCCGGAACCGGACTTCGCCAGCCGCTCGGCGATGCCCTTCGTCGGTGTGACCTTGTAGGGCAGGGTGCCGGAGTACCAGTCGGTGTAGAGGGTGTCGGCCAGCGGGCCGACGACCGCGACCCGCCGGGTGCGCGCCGGATCCAGCGGCAGGGTCCTGTTGTGGTTCTTCAGCAGCACCATCGCCTTGGCCGCCGTCTCCCGCGCCAGCGCGCGGTGGGCCGGGCTGTTGATGACCGACGGGCCGATGCCGCCGTAGGGACCGCCGCCGGGGTCGAACTCGCCCAGCCGGATGCGGAGGGAGAGGACGTGGCGGACGGCGCGGTCCACCTCCGCGACGGTGATCAGCCCCTGGTCCAGCGCGCTGTGGAGCGCGGCCCGGGTGGGGCCGGAGTCGGTGTTGTCGTTGGTGAAGCTGTCGATGCCCGCCTTCAGCGCGGCGGCGTCCGCCTCGGCGGGGGTGGCGTAGTAGTTCTGCACCCCGGGCAGCAGATTGCCCGGCGCCTGGGCGTCGGTGACATGGAACAGATCGCGCCCGGTCCAGCGGCGCACGGTGTGGTTCAGACCCGGATTGACCGTGTTGGGGCGGCCGTTGACCAGGTTGTACGCCGACATCACCCCGGTCGCGGCATCGGCGGCGATCGCGGGCCGGAACGCCTCCTCGTCGTACTCGTGCCGCACGCGGGGGCGGAGGTCGGAGGAGGTGGTGGTGCGGTTCACCTCGTTGTTGTTGGCGAGGTAGTGCTTGAGGGTGGGGGCGGTCTTGAGATGGCCGGGGTCGTCGCCCTCCAGCCCCTTGCCGTACGCGGTGGAGATGGCGCCGGTCAGGAACGGGTCCTCGGAGTAGCCCTCCTCATTGCGGCCCCAGCGCGGATCGCGCAGCAGATTGACCACCGGCGCCCACACGTTGAGCCCCCAGCCCGGCGGGCGCTCCCGCTGGAAGCCGCGGGTCTCGTCGCCCACGGCCGAGCCGACCCGCCGCATCAGCGCGGGGTCCCAGGCCGAGGCGAGCCCGATCGCCTGCGGAAAGACGGTGGCCTCGCCCAGCCAGGCCACTCCGTGCAGGGCCTCGGTGCCGGTCTTGAACGACCGGATGCCGAGGCGGGGGATGGCGGGCTGGTACTGGTGCAGCAGGGAGATCTTCTCGTCCGGCGTGAGCCGGTCCAGCAGATCGTCCACGCGCTCGCGGAGCGGCAGCCGCGGATCGCGGAACGGAAGGCCGGCGTGCGCCCCGGCCGGGGTCGGGCCTGCGGGTGGTAAGCCGGTCAACAGGGCGGCGGCCAGGGCGGATGCGGCGAGTACGCGGAGGGCCGCGCGGCGGCGGGGTGGCCGGGCGGCGGTGCCTGTCACGAACACGTACGTCCCCTCGGGTAGCGGCGGTTCGACGTCCGGGCGCGAAAACCGCACCGTAGCGCCGCCCACTACCCACCCGCGCTGCCCACGCTCGCGCGTTGCCCCCATCGGCCCAGCGGTGGGGCCTCCCGGCCGGGGCTGAGGGGACGCCCCGGGCGCCGTCCCCCGGGCGGACACCGGCGCCGGGCACCCGGCGGGCGGCCCTTGGTGCCGCCGGGGCAACGGCGCGTCAGACCACCGCCCCGGCCCGGCGGCGGGTGGTGCGTCGGCCCGCCAGGGCCGCGGTCAGGGCCAGGGCGGCGGCTGTGGCGGGGGTTGCGTACGCGGAGACGGCGCCCAGGTGGTCGGCGGTCCAGCCGCCTGCCGCCGCGCCCGCGGAGATGCCGATGAGCAGGCCGGTGTAGACCGTGGTCATCCCCTCGTTGAGACGGGCGGCCGGGACCAGCCGGTGGACCAGGGACATCCCGGTGATCATCGTGGGCGCCGTGGCCATACCCGCCAGGAAGAGCAGCGGGGCCAGGGCCACCAGGCTGTCCGCCGCCAGCAGCGGAAGGACGGCCACGGCCATGGCGGCCACGCCCGCCACCAAGCGGGCGGACAGTGAACCCCGCAGCGGAAGCGCGCCGAAGACCAGCCCCGCCACGCACGATCCGGCCGCCTGGAGGGCGAGGACGGCGCCGCTCATGGAGGCGCCGCCGAGGGACCGTACGGTGGCGACCGTCGCGACCTCCATGGAGCCGAACACCGCGCCCGTCGCCAGGAAGGTGAGCAGCAGGGCCCGCACCCCCGGGGTGCGCGTCAGCGGGACGGCGCGCTCCCCGGCGGTGGGCCGCGGGTGCGGCGGCGGCTCGGTGCGGCGCTGGGCGGCGAACAGCAGGGTGCCGGTCACCAGCAGCACCGCCGCCGTGAGCAGCCCGGCCTCCGGGAAGACCGCCGTGCACAGCACCATGGCCAGTGCCGGGCCCGCCATGAAGCACACCTCGTCCACGACCTGCTCGAACGAGGCGGCCGTGTGCCGGGCGGCCGCGTTGTCGTGGTGCAGCGCGGCCCAGCGGGCGCGGGTCATCGAACCGAGGCTGGGGACGCCGGAGGAGCCCGCCGCGCACAGGAACAGCGCCCAGGCCGGGGCGTCGTGGTGGACGCACAGCACCATCGCGGTGGCGCCCAGCGCGAACACCCCCACGGCGGGCACCGCGACCCGCGCCTGTCCGTACCGGTCCACCAGCCGCCCGAGCAGCGGTCCGGTCAGCGCCGTGACCGCCACCCCGGTCGCCGAGACGGCGCCCGCCAGCGCGTAGGAATCCCGCGCCATGGCGACCATGAGCACCTGGGCGACGCCGAGCATCGCCCCCGGCAGCCGTCCGACGAACGCCGCCAGCGTGAAGGCCAGGGCACCGGGGACGGCGAAGAGCCGTCCGTACGGGGCGAGGAACGCCGGGGCACGGGCCGGGCGACGACGCCGGGCCCGGCGCCGGGGCGGCGGCGGAACAGGGCGGACGACGGGCCGGGAGGCAAGGAAAAGGATCACCCCTGTACGGTCCCGGCCGCCCCTGTGCCCCGTCCAACACCTGATCGGGCCCCATTGACGCATATGGGTTGTCAATATGGAGGAGTGAACCGGGACATCGAACCGCGGCTGCTGCGGGCCTTCGCCGCCGTCGCCGACGAGCTGCACTTCACGCGTGCCGCCGCCCGCCTCTACGTGGCACAGCAGGCGCTGAGCCGCGACATCCGGCGGCTGGAACGGGAGCTCGGCGCGGAGCTGTTCGTCCGTACCACCCGTCAGGTCGCGCTGACCGCGGAGGGCGAGCGGCTGCTGCCGTACGCGCGGCGGGTACTGGCGGCGCAGGACGAGCTGGCCGCCGCCGTGGGCGGCGGAACCGGCCGTCCGCTGCTGGTGGACGTGGGCGCGCCGGTCAGCACCGGCAGCCGGGTGCTGGACGAGGCGCGGCGGCGGCTCACCGCCGACACCGAACTGGTGGCCCGCTACCACAGCGGGCTGACCGGCGCCGCCGTCGAACTGCTCGACGGGCGCCTGGACGTCTCCTTCGGCCGAGCCCGGGGCCTGGACCCGGCCGTGCTGGCCGGTCTCGAGCACCGCCCGGTGCGCTACGAGCGGATCGCCGTCCTGCTGCGCGAGGACCATCCGCTCGCCCACCGGGAGCGGATCCCGCTGGCCGCGCTCGTGGGTGAGACCCTCTACGCCGCGGCGGGCAACGCCGCCACCGCCGAGTGGACCGATCTGGCCGGGCAGTTGTTCGCGGGGCGGGGGATCGCGATGGCCGAACCGTTCCCGGAGATCGAGGGCGACGCGGAGTTCATCCGGGTGGTGACCAAACGGCGCTGGTCGGTGCTGGCGAGCGAGGTGTTCATCGATCTGCCCGGTACGGTGCTGCGCCCGCTCATCGACCCGGTGCCGCTCTCACCGGTCTCCATCGTCTGGCGCAAGGGCCTGCGCCACCCCGGCCTGACCGCCCTGCTCACCGCCGCCCACGACCTCGGCGCCCGCCACCGCTGGCTGGACCACCCCCGCAACGCCTGGCTCCCGCGGCCGGAGGCAGCCCACTGACACTGGGTCAGAGGTTTACGCGGTGCACGTAGACCCGTCCGCGGTGCGGGATCACCTGATACCAGACGAGCATCGTGTCGACGCTGTACGTGCGCAGGCGATGCGGCTCCGGATCGTCGTCGAGGCTGCCGTCCGGGCCCAGCCCCTGGGCGGCGAGATCGGCGAGGGCGGTGGCGATCAGCTCGACCGCCTCCCGGTCGGCGTCCTTGAGGGCGCCGACGACCCATTGGGCGTCGGGGTTGTACTCCCAGGCCCATCCGTTGCCGTCCTCGACCCCCTCGGCCCGTGCGATCACGGGGCGACCCCGGCTTCGGCCGCGGCCTCGCCGAGGATCCGGGTGACGGTGGCCTGTGCCGCCCGGAATTCCGCTTCAGTGGCGTTCGGGTCGCCCGTGACCCGTTCCGCCTCGCGAAGGGCGCGATACCTGCCGGGATGACGCTCGATGGCGACGACGGTCGCCCACTTCTCCAGGAACAGCCGCATGGGGGTGGTCGACGCGGTCTGCACGGCACGGTCGAACGCCTCGCCCATCTCGCGGTCGAATTCGGCGATGCGGGCGAGGTCGAGGCGCTTCACGGCTTCCCGAAGGGCGTCTCTGGTCATCGGAGGCTGCGGCAGAACGGGGCCGTGCAGATCTTCCGGCTGTGTGCTCATACGGTCCTCCGGAGGGGCGGCCGGGGCGGGTGGTGCACAGGCACGCTACCGGGTGCGGCCCCGCGCCGCGTACGGGACGGCTTAGGTGCCACCGCCCCGGGCGACCCCGGAACGCTTCCGCCCGCGCGCCCTCACCGCTCCCCGCCCCGCCGGGTGAGAGCAAGGTTTCGCCGGTGTCACCTGCCGCCACAGGTCGGTAATGCGCCGTCCCTAGCGTCGGGCAGTGACACCGAGCACCGTGGAGGCGCCGCGATGACTGCCCCGACCACCATCACCGCCGCACGCAAGGGGGGCCGCTGGATCGAGCGGTGGGACCCGGAGGACGAGACCTTCTGGCGGGAGACCGGCCGCCGCACCGCCACCCGCAATCTGGTCTTCTCCATCCTCTCCGAGCACATCGGCTTCTCCCTGTGGAGCCTGTGGTCGGTGATGGTCCTGTTCATGGGCCCCGAGTACGGCGTGGACCCGGCCGGGAAGTTCTTCCTGGTCGCGGTGCCGACCCTGGTCGGCGGGGTGCTGAGGGTGCCGTACACCTTCGCCGTGGCCCGCTTCGGCGGGCGCAACTGGACGGTGGTGAGCGCCGCGCTGCTGCTCGTCCCGGCCGTCGCCGCCGCCGTGGTGATGGAGCCCGGCACCTCGTACACCACGTTCATGGTGGTCGCGGCGCTCACCGGGGTGGGCGGCGGGAACTTCGCCTCCTCCATGACCAACATCAACTCCTTCTACCCGCTGCGCAAGAAGGGCTGGGCGCTCGGCCTCAACGCCGGGGGCGGCAACATCGGCGTTCCGGTGATCCAGCTCGTCGGCCTGTTGGTCATCGGTACGGCCGGGGCCGCCCATCCGCGGATCGTGCTCGCCGTCTACATCCCGCTCGTCGTGCTGGCGGCGGTGCTCGCGGCGCTGTTCATGGACAACCTGGCGCCGGTGCGCAATGACACCGGGGCGGTCCGGGAGGCGGCCCGCGACCCGCACACCTGGATCATGGCGCTGCTCTACGTCGGCAGCTTCGGCTCGTTCATCGGCTACAGCTTCGCCTTCGGTCTGGTGCTCCAGAACCAGTTCGACCGCACCCCGCTCCAGGCCGCCTCGCTCACCTTCATCGGCCCGCTGCTCGGCTCGCTCATCCGCCCGATCGGCGGGCGGCTCGCCGACACCTACGGCGGGGCGCGGATCACGCTGGTGAACTTCGCCGCCATGGCCGCCGCGACCCTCGTGGTCGTCTACGCCTCCGCCCAGCGCTCGTTGGGGATCTTCCTCACCGGGTTCATCGCCCTGTTCGTCCTCAGCGGTCTGGGCAACGGCTCCACCTACAAGATGATCCCGGGCATCTTCCAGGCGAAGGCCGTCGCCCGCGGTCTGGCGGGGGAGCGGGCCGCGACCTACGGGCGGCGGCTGTCCGGCGCGGCGATGGGGCTGATCGGGGCGGTCGGCGCCATCGGCGGGCTGGGGATCAACCTCGCCTTCCGGGAGGCGTTCCTGACCGGCCACTCCGGCACCCCCGCCTTCGTATCCTTCCTCGCCTTCTACGCCCTGTGCTCCGCGGTCACCTGGGCCGTATACCTGCGCGGCAGCCGCGTGGCGGTCCCGTCCGCCGCGGCGGGGGACGGCACCGCTGCGGACGGCACCGCCGGGGACGGTGCGCAGCCGGCCGGGACGCATGATCCGCAGGCTCAGCGGCAACCCGCCTACGCGGACATCTGAGCCGCGGGCCCACGGTCCACGGCCCCAAGGGCCCACGGCCCGCGTGGGGGAGGGTGTGCGGCCGGTGGGAAGCCACCGGTCGTACACCCCGTTACACCTGGGTAACCTCCGCGAACCGCGACCGTCATGCGACGGCGGCAGGATGCGGATTCCGGAGGCGCGCATACGACAGTGAATCGGGACGAGGCATGCACCGAGACCAGACCACCGCGGCGGGCGGCACCACCGTCCGCCGTCCTCCGGCCCCCGGCGGGACCGCCGGGGACGCCCCCGCGGGCCCGCTGGCCGGGTTCACCGTCGGTGTCACCGCGGCCCGCCGGGCGGACGAACTCGGCGCCCTGCTGCGGCGCCGCGGTGCCGAGGTGATGCACGCGCCCGCGCTGCGCATCGTGCCGCTCGCCGACGACTCCGAGCTGCTCGCGGCCACCAAGCACCTGCTCGACCACGCCCCCGACGTGGTCGTGGCGACCACCGCCATCGGCTTCCGCGGCTGGGTCGAGGCGGCCGACGGCTGGGGTCTTGGGGAGGCCCTGCTCGACCGGCTGCGCGGGGTCCGGCTGCTGGCCCGCGGGCCCAAGGTGCGCGGCGCGATCCGCGCCGCCGGGCTCACCGAGGAGTGGTCACCGGCCTCGGAGTCGATGGCCGAGGTACTGGACCGGCTGCTGGAGGAGGGCGTCGACGGCCGCCGGATCGCCGTCCAGCTGCACGGCGAACCGCTGCCCGGCTTCGTGGAGTCGCTGCGCGCCGGGGGAGCGGAGGTGGTCGGGGTGCCGGTCTACCGCTGGATGCCGCCGGAGGACATCGGCCCCGTGGACCGGCTGCTGTACGCCACCGTCGCCCGTGCCCTGGACGCCGTCACGTTCACCAGCGCCCCCGCCGCCGCGAGCCTGCTGGACCGGGCCGAACAGCTGGGAATGCGCGAGGAGTTGCTCGACGCGCTGCGCCACGATGTGCTGCCCGCGTGCGTCGGCCCGGTGACCGCGCTGCCGCTGGAGGCCCACGGCATCCCCACCCGTCAGCCCGAACGGTTCCGGCTCGGCCCGCTCGTTCAGCTGCTGTGCCATGAACTTCCCGGCCGTATAAGGCCGTTGCCGGTGGCCGGGCGGCGGCTGGAGATCCGTGGCCATGCCGCGGTCGTCGACGGTGAGCTGCGCACCGTGCCGCCCGCGGGGATGGCCCTGCTGCGCACCCTGGCCCGCCGCCCCGGCTGGGTGGTCTCCCGCGCCGAGCTGCTGCGCGCGCTGCCGGGCTCCGGGCGCGACGAGCATGCGGTGGAGACGGCGATGGCCCGGCTGCGGACGGCGCTGGGTGCCCCGAAGCTCATCCAGACCGTGGTCAAACGCGGCTACCGGCTGGCACTGGACCCCGCCGCCGACACCAAGTACACCGACGGCCCCGGAGCCGACGAGCACTGAACCGGGCTGCCCGGGGGGCCACCGGCCCCGTCGCGCGGGGCAGTTGCGCAGATGCGAAGCCGGGACCCCGCACCCCCAAGCCCGTAACTCGACTGTCCGGCACCGGACATGACGCAGGCCCCGGATGGGGGGACCGGGGCCTGCGGGGCGGAGATGGGGAGGGGAGCCCTTCCTGGCGACCGGCACCCGCCCGGTGCCGGCTTCTCGGACTCCAGTACGTGCCGCACTCCCGGAAGCGTTCAGTCCGGAATTGCGGCGAACATCACAGGAATCCCGGTGAACGCTGTGCCATTCCCGTCCGTACCCCCCTCGACCCGACGGCTTGCATGCGCAAAGATGCCCTCGTGACCGAGAGGACGACACCGGACGACGCGCTGATGCGCGCGCTCTACGCGGAGCACGCGGGCCCGCTTCTCGCCTTCGTCCTGCGCCTGGTGGCCGGCGACCGGCACCGCGCCGAGGACGTGGTTCAGGAGACGCTGCTGCGGGCCTGGCGCAACGCTGATCAACTCCAGCGCGCGGGAGGGTCGGTACGCCCCTGGCTGGTGACCGTGGCCCGCCGCATCGTCATCGACGGCCACCGCCAGCGCCGCGCGCGCCCCCGTGAAGTCGATGCCTCGCCCCTCGAGGCCATGCCCGCCGCGGACGACATCGACCGCGCCCTGCGTCAGATGACCCTCTCCGACGCCCTCGCCGATCTCACCGATGCGCACAGACAGGCGCTCGTGGAGACATACTTCAAGGGACGGACGGTGAGTGAGGCGGCCGAGGTGCTGCGCGTACCGCCGGGGACGGTGCGGTCCCGGGTCTTCTACGCGCTGCGCTCCCTGAAGCTCTCGCTCGAGGAAAGGGGGGTGACGGCATGATGCCGGCAGCGGACGACCAGCAGCACACCGCCGTCGGCGCCTACGCGCTCGGTGTGCTCGACCCCGCGGACGCGGCGCGCTTCGAGGAGCACCTCATCGGCTGCGACCGGTGCGCCGCCGAACTCGACGAGCTGATGGGCATCCCGCCGCTGCTGGCCGAGTTCGCCACCGCCCCCGACGGCCGGCCGCTGCCGGATCCGGCCGGGCTCACCGCCCGCCCCGGGCCGGAACTGCTCGACCGGCTGCTGGGCGATGTCACCGCCAGTCGCAAGGCGTCCGGCAGACGGCGGCTCTTCCTCGTCGCCGCGGCCGCCGTCCTCATCGTCGGCGGCCCGCTCGCGGGTGCGGCCCTCACCTCGTCCTCCTCCGGGGACGATGGCGGCGGGAAGCCGGTGGTCGCCGCCCAGCAGATCTACGAGCAGGGACAGAAGAAGTTCACCGCGGTCGACCCCGTCACCAAGGTGGACGCCTCCGTCTCCCTCGAACAGAAGGGCTGGGGCACCGGCATCGCCCTCAAGCTGGGCAATGTGAAGGGGCCGCGCGCCTGTGAGCTGGTCGCCGTCGGCAAGGACGGCCACGAGGAGACCGTGACCACCTGGGCCGTGCCCACCTCGGGCTACGGCGTCAAGGACGGCGACGGCTCGCGCTGGAGCAAGGAGCCGCTGTACGCCCAGGGCGGCGCCGCCATGAACCAGGAGGACATCGCCCGGTTCGAGATCCGCACCCTCGACGGGCAGCGGCTGGCCAAGGTCGATCTCTAGACCGGTCGCGGGCCACCGGCCACCGGCCACCGTCCAGAGGCCACCGTCCACTGGCCACTGCCGATCTTGGCGGTGACCTGCCCGACCTGCGCCCGAGACCCTCGACGTGGCGCAAAAGGGGTGTACGGTTGACGGCTGCCCTAGGGAGACAGAAGGGGGCTTGGGTGGCCGCGCAGAACGCCACGCATGACAGCCGCACGGTTCCGCCGCCGGACGGCGGGGACGGGATCCGGGATCGCGAGATCCGGACCGAGCAGGCACATCTGGACCGGGTGTACCGGCGCCTCGAGGAGAAGATCCACGAGGCGGAGTTCCTCATGGACGACGCCGCCAAGCGCGGCCAGGTCGGTACGCCCGGTGCGCTCGCCGAGCGGGACGCCCAGGTGTTCCGCGCCGGGGTCCACCTCAACCGGCTGAACAGCGAATTCGAGGACTTCCTCTTCGGCCGGATCGATCTGCTGCTCGGCAAGGACGGTGCACGCGGCCCGGACGGTGCCTACACCTCCGTGGAGCCCGCGGACGACGCCATCCGCTCCGGGGAGGACGGCGACCGTGCCGAGATCGCCGAAACCCTGCACATCGGCCGTATCGGCGTCCTGGACGCCGACTACGCCCCGCTGGTGATCGACTGGCGGGCGCCCGCCGCCGCGCCGTTCTACCGCTCCACCCCGGTCGCCCCCGGCCGGGTGGTCCGCCGCCGGGTCATCCGCAGCAAGGGCCGCCGGGTGCTCGGCGTCGAGGACGACCTGCTGCGCCCGGAGCTGTCGGCGACCCTCGACGGCGGCGCGCTGCCGGTGGTCGGGGACGGGGCGCTGATGGCCGCGCTCGGCCAGGCCCGCGGCCACACCATGCGCGACATCGTCGCCTCCATCCAGGCCGAACAGGATCTGGTGATCCGGGCCCCCGCCGCTTCCGTCACCGAGGTCGAGGGCGGCCCCGGCACCGGCAAGACCGCCGTCGCGCTGCACCGCGCCGCGTATCTGCTCTACCAGGACCGGCGGCGGTACGCGGGCGGCATCCTGGTCGTCAGCCCCACCCCGCTGCTGGTCGCCTACACCGAGGGCGTGCTGCCCTCGCTGGGCGAGGAGGGGCAGGTCGCCATCCGCGCGGTGGGCTCCCTGGTGGACGGCGCCGAGGCCACCACCTACGACGATCCCGCCGTGGCCCGGATCAAGGGCTCCTCGCGGATGCACAAGATGCTGCGCAAGGCGGCCCGCGGCGCCCTGGAGCTGCCGCGCGGGGGCAGACCCGGCGCGGGCCCCGGGGAGAGACCCGACGGCCCGCCCGAGCGGCTGCGGGTGGTCGCCTTCGGCGCCCGTGTGGAGCTGGAGGCCGACGAGCTGCACCGGATCCGCCAGCAGGCGCTGGGCGGCACCGCCCCCGTCAATCTGCTGCGCCCCCGCGCCCGCCGGCTGCTGCTGGACGCGCTGTGGGCCCGCTCCGGTGCCCAGCGCCGCTACACCGACCCCGAACTGGCCGCCGAGGCCCGGGAGGGGTTCGACGAGGACATCTCCTCCGAGGACGCCTTCCAGGAGTTCCTGGACGCCTGGTGGCCCGAGTTGACCCCCCGCGCGGTGCTCGCCGCGATGGCCGACGAGAGGCGGCTCGGACGCTGGTCCCGGCGGGTGCTCAATCCGCGCGAGACCCGTCTGATGGCCCGTTCCCTCACCCGGCTGGGGGACGACGGACAGGGCCCGCTGTCCGTCCACGACGTGGCGCTGCTGGACGAGCTCCAGACGGTGCTGGGCGCACCCGCCCGGCCCGCCGCGCCCCGCGAGGCCGATCCGCTGGACCAGCTCACCGGCCTTGACGAGCTGACCACCCACGCCGACCGGACCGGCGGGCGCCGTAGCCGCGCCGACCGCCTGGAGCGCGAGCGCGCCGACTACGCCCACGTCATCGTGGACGAGGCACAGGATCTGACGCCCATGCAGTGGCGGATGGTGGGGCGGCGCGGCCGTCACGCCACCTGGACGGTGGTCGGCGACCCCGCGCAGAGCTCCTGGTCCGACCCGGACGAGGCCGGGGCCGCGCGCGACGAGGCGCTGGGCACCCGGCCGCGCCGCCGCTTCACCCTGACCGTCAACTACCGCAATCCGGCGGAGATCGCCGAACTGGCCGCCAGGGTCCTGGCACTGGCCATGCCCGGCACCCCGTCCCCCGAGGCGGTCCGCTCCACCGGGGTCGCACCACGGTTCGCCCCGGGGGAGAACGGCGACCTCGGCGCGGCGGCGCGCGCGGAGGCGGTCCGGCTGCTGGGGGAGGTGGACGGCACGGTCGGCGTTGTCGTCGCCATGAACCGGCGTCAGCAGGCGCGCGGATGGCTGGACGGACTCGGCGGCCGGGTGGTGGCGCTGGGCAGTCTGGAGGCCAAGGGGCTCGAGTACGACGCGACGGTCGTGGTCTCCCCGGCCGAGATCGCCGATGAGTCCCCGGCCGGGCTACGGGTGCTGTACGTGGCGCTGACCCGTGCCACCCAACGGCTGACGGTGGTGTCGGGGGAGCGCGACGAGCCGGACGCCCACGGCGTCCCGGATCTGCTCCGGGACTGACGGAACCGGCTCGTCCGGGGCCCCGGAAATCAACCCCTCAGCGGGGAATCGCTTCCGGGGACGGTTTGTTAGCCTTGCTGTGGCACCGGCCCGATCCAAGCCCCCGGGCCCAACCTTCGTCGCTTCGAGCGACCACTTGCCGCGAGGCGAGCATGGCGGGCCGGTGCCACCCTTCGCACATCGAAAGAGGTCTGTGTCCTAGCCCAGGACGCGGACCTCTTCGGCTTGCGGGCCCTTGCGGCCCTGGACGATCTGGAACTCCACCCGCTGGTCGTCGGTGAGGCTGCGGTAGCCGCTGCCGTCGATCGAGCTGTAGTGGACGAAGACGTCCGGCCCGCCGCCCTCCTGGGCGATGAATCCGTAGCCCTTCTCGGCGTTGAACCACTTGACGGTGCCCTGAGCCATGCCGGCGCTCCTCGCTGTCCCTCGACGCTGTGCGCGGCAGAGCCTAGAGCGGCCCGGTCGGCGGACGGCCCGCCTCGCGGGGCGTTCGCGCGAAGGAGTGGGGCTTTCCACTCCGCTGACCCCACTCTCGTATGTCAGAACAATATGTCCGAAAGTCGGGCCGGGTTACCTGGTACCGGAAGGTAGGTGTAACCATCTGAAGCACGCGGCCGCTACCCCGGGGCCGGAGACTGAAATAGGGAAAGCAGAGGAAGACGGCCATGGCAACGGCGCCCAGCGTCTCGTACTCGATGACGGTCCGGCTGGAGGTGCCCGCGAGTGGTACCGCGGTCAGCCAGCTGACCACGGCCGTGGAGTCCTCCGGTGGCTCCGTCACCGGCCTCGACGTGACCGCCTCCGGTCACGAGAAGCTCCGTATCGACGTCACCATCGCCGCGACCTCCACCGCCCACGCCGACGAGATCGTCGAGAAGCTGCGGGGCATCGACGGGGTCACCCTCGGCAAGGTCTCCGACCGTACGTTCCTGATGCACCTCGGCGGCAAGATCGAGATGTCGTCGAAACACCCGATCCGCAACCGTGACGACCTCTCCATGGTCTACACGCCCGGTGTCGCCCGGGTCTGCCAGGCGATCGCCGACAACCCCGAGGACGCCCGGCGGCTGACCATCAAGCGCAACAGCGTCGCGGTCGTCACCGACGGCTCCGCGGTGCTGGGCCTGGGCAACATCGGGCCCAAGGCCGCGCTGCCGGTCATGGAGGGCAAGGCGGCCCTGTTCAAGCGGTTCGCGGGCATCGACGCCTGGCCGATCTGCCTGGACACCCAGGACAGCGACGAGATCGTCGCGATTGTGAAGGCCATCGCGCCGGGCTTCGCCGGGATCAACCTGGAGGACATCTCCGCCCCCCGCTGCTTCGAGATCGAGGCCCGGCTGCGCGAGGCCCTGGACATCCCGGTCTTCCACGACGACCAGCACGGCACCGCGATCGTGGTGCTGGCGGCCCTGACCAACGCGCTGCGTGTGGTCGACAAGAAGATCGGCGACGTGCGGGTGGTGATGTCTGGCGCGGGCGCCGCGGGCACCGCCATTCTGCGGCTGCTGACCGCCGCGGGCGTCCGGCACGCGGTCGTCGCCGACATCCACGGCGTGGTGCACGCCGGGCGCCAGGACCTGGTCTCCGCCGATCCGGAGTCCCCGCTGCGCTGGATCGCGGACAACACCAACCCGGAGGGCGTCACCGGCACCCTGCGCGACGCGGTGCGGGACGCCGATGTCTTCATCGGGGTGTCCGCCCCGAACGTGCTGTCCGGCCAGGACGTGGCCGCCATGGCCGATGACGCGATCGTGTTCGCGCTGGCCAACCCCGACCCGGAGGTGGACCCGGCGATCGCCCGCCAGACCGCGGCCGTGGTCGCCACCGGCCGGTCCGACTTCCCCAACCAGATCAACAACGTGCTGGTCTTCCCGGGTGTCTTCCGTGGGCTCCTGGACGCCCAGTCCCGTACGGTGAACACCGAGATGATGCTGGCGGCGGCCCGCGCGCTGGCGGATGTGGTCCACGACGACGAGCTCAACGCGAACTACATCATCCCGAGCGTCTTCAACGACAAGGTGGCGGGCGCGGTCGCCGGAGCGGTCCGGGACGCGGCCAGGGCTGTGACCGGGACCACGGCGGTCTAGGCCGGGCACGGCGCGTCGCGTGCTGTGGGGTCCACGGAGCACCCATAGGGTGGCGGGCAGAAAAACGACCGCCCTGGCGCTTTTCGTGTGACTCTCCGGGGTTCCGGATTGGCTTTCCCGCCACAGGTGGGGGCAGGATGCGTTCCGGGCGCGAGGGTCTGAACAGCAGACCCGGGTCCGGGGACTGTCCGAGGGCCCTGGCAGCATCGGCTTCGATCTCACGCCTCATTGGCAAGATGAACACGGGAGTACAACATGAACCGCAGTGAGCTGGTGGCCGCTCTGTCCGAGCGCGCCGAGGTGACCCGCAAGGACGCCGACGCCGTTCTGGCCGCCCTCGCAGAGGTGACCGGCGAGATTGTCGCCAAGGGCGACGAGAAGGTCACCATCCCCGGCTTCCTGACCTTCGAGCGCACCCACCGTGCCGCTCGTACCGCCCGCAACCCGCAGACCGGTGAGCCGATCGAGATCCCGGCCGGCTACAGCGTGAAGGTCTCCGCGGGCTCCAAGCTCAAGGAAGCCGCCAAGGGCAAGTAAGCGCCTGTACGAAGGGGCGGCCACCCATGTGGGGTGGCCGCCCTTTCGCGTTGTTCCCGGGCCGCTGAGCCGCCTTCTGGCGCCGTTCTCGCCCCGTTCACGCCGCGCGCCGGGCCGCTGGAGCGGCCCGGCGCGGGCTCAGGGGCTGATCACGGAGTGAAATGCCCGAAGTGTCGTGGTTCGGTCAGGCGGTGTCGCCGCCGCCGGGCAGCTCGACCTTGGCGCCCAGCTCCACCAGCTTCGCCATGAAGTTCTCGTAGCCGCGGTTGATCAGGTCGATGCCGTGCACCCGCGAGGTGCCCTGCGCGGCCAGTGCCGCGATCAGGTAGGAGAAGCCGCCGCGCAGGTCGGGGATGACCAGATCGGAGCCCTGGAGCTTGGTGGGGCCGGAGACAACCGCCGAATGGAGGAAGTTGCGCTGGCCGAAGCGGCAGGCGGAGCCGCCCAGGCACTCCCGGTAGAGCTGGATGTGTGCGCCCATCTGGTTGAGCGCGGAGGTGAAGCCCAGCCGGGACTCGTACACCGTCTCGTGCACGATCGACAGGCCGGACGCCTGGGTCAGCGCGACCACCAGCGGCTGCTGCCAGTCGGTCTGGAAACCGGGGTGGACGTCGGTCTCCAGCGCGATGGCGTTGAGCTTGCCGCCCGGGTGCCAGAACCGTATGCCGTCGTCACCGATGTCGAACGCGCCGCCGACCTTGCGGAAGGTGTTGAGGAAGGCCATCATCTCGCGCTGGCGGGCGCCGCGGACG
Organism: Streptomyces sp. JLBJ103; assembly: GCF_058215575.1. Taxonomy (NCBI): domain Bacteria; kingdom Bacillati; phylum Actinomycetota; class Actinomycetes; order Kitasatosporales; family Streptomycetaceae; genus Streptomyces; species Streptomyces sp. JLBJ103. The sequence goes on from NZ_CM177089.1 coordinate 4,835,390, forward strand.
AAGATGCTGCCCTCGGTCGCCAGCGCCGCGCTCGCCCAGGAGGCGGCCTCCAGGCGGTCCGGCAGGGCGCGGTGGTTGTAGCCGCCCAGTTTGTCGACACCGGTGATCCGGATGGTCCGGTCGGTGTCCATGGAGATGATGGCGCCCATCTTCTGGAGGACGCAGATGAGATCCTCGATCTCCGGTTCGACGGCGGCGTTGGAGAGTTCCGTCACACCCTCGGCGAGCACCGCGGTCAGCAGCACCTGCTCGGTGGAGCCCACCGACGGGTACGGCAGACGGATCTTGGTGCCGCGCAGCCGGTGCGGTGCCTCGAGGTACTGGCCGTCCGCCCGCTTCTCGATGGTCGCGCCGAACTGGCGGAGCACATCGAAGTGGAAGTCGATCGGGCGGCCGCCGATGTCGCAGCCGCCGAGGCCGGGGATGAAGGCGTGGCCGAGGCGGTGCAGCAGCGGACCGCAGAACAGGATCGGGATGCGCGAGGAACCGGCGTGCGCGTCGATGTCGGCGACGTTGGCGCTCTCCACATGTGTGGGGTCGAGCACCAGCTCACCGGGCTCGTCGCCGGGGCGCACGGTGACGCCGTGCAGCTGGAGCAGACCGCGGACGACCCGGACATCACGGATGTCGGGCACGTTGCGCAGCCGGCTCGGCGAACTGCCGAGGAGGGCGGCGACCATGGCCTTCGGCACGAGGTTCTTCGCGCCGCGGACACGGATCTCGCCTTCGAGCGGGGTGCCGCCATGGACGAGCAGGACATCGTTCGAGCGGGTCATCTGGTCTCGCGTTCCTGTGACGGACAAGGGCCAAAGGGCAAGAGTAATAGCCGCGGAGACCGCCTCCGTAAGCCTCGTGCGCCGCTTGTGACGTCATGAATCGGAGAGAACACGTTCCGTTTGTTTCCGGGAGCCGACAGTCATGTGCGCCGCTCCTGCTGTCGTACGCCCCGACCTGCTCTCATACGGGAGTCGGATTCCACTCCCCGTCCGGAGCGGATTTGCGGGATCATGTGGCCATGACCGAGGTGTCCTCGCTCACAGGACGGCTGCTTGTCGCGACGCCGGCGCTTGCTGACCCGAACTTCGACCGCGCGGTGGTGCTGCTTCTCGACCACGACGAGGAGGGCTCCCTCGGAGTGGTGCTGAACCGACCCACCCCGGTGGGGGTCGGTGACATCCTCGAGTCCTGGGCCTCGCTGGCCGGCGAGCCGGGTGTGGTCTTCCAGGGCGGTCCGGTGTCGCTGGACTCCGCGCTGGGCGTGGCCGTGGTCCCGGGCGAGGGCGGCCGGGAGTCGGCGCGCACCGAGGACGGACCACTCGGATGGCGCAGAGTCCACGGTGCGATCGGGCTGGTCGATCTGGAGGCGCCGCCGGAGCTGCTGGCGGCGGCCGTGGGCAGTCTGCGGATCTTCGCGGGGTACGCGGGCTGGGGGCCGGGCCAGCTGGAGGACGAGCTGTCCGAGGGCGCCTGGTACGTGGTGGAGTCCGAGCCGGGGGACGTCTCTTCACCGGCTCCGGAGCGGCTGTGGCGGGCGGTGCTGCGGCGCCAGCGCAGCGAGCTGGCGATGGTCGCCACCTATCCGGACGATCCTTCTCTGAACTAGGGACGACGCCAGATCTGAACTAGGGACGCCACCAGAGGTGACACCGGAGTCGATCCCTCTTCGCACCGGACCGGTGAACTGGGCGCGGCCCGGGGCGATCCTGAGCGGGTCACCGGCGGGAACGTGGCCGGTCGCACATCCGCCGCACCGGACGGGCATGAGTACCCTAGGGCTGTATGAGCACTCTTGAGCCCGAGCGCGGGGCAGGCACGGGGACCCTCGTTGAGCCGACACCGCAGGTGTCGCACGGTGACGGCGACCACGAGCGCTATGCCCACTATGTACAGAAAGACAAGATCATGGAGAGCGCGCTCTCCGGATCTCCGGTGGTCGCACTCTGCGGCAAGGTGTGGGTCCCGGGCCGGGACCCCAAGAAGTACCCGGTGTGCCCGATGTGCAAGGAGATCTTCGAGGGCATGGGCTCCGGCGGCGACGACAAGGGCAAGGACGGCGGCAAGGGCGGCGGCCAGAAGTAGCCACCCGGCGCACTGACCGGCGCCACCCCTCCCGCTCCACAGCCTCGCGCGCGGCACGTCCGGCCCGCGTCCCCACCACGGGGACGCGGGCCGGACGTGCCGCGCTCTGCTGTCCGCTGTGCGAGGCGTATGCCGACGGGTGGTGGTTGACGCGTTCCCGGCCGTGCCGCGGTGCGTGCCCACTAGTGTCGCCCCCATGAGCGGGCGTGCGGAGAACGGATCGGCGTCGCGGGCGGTCTGTCTGGTGTTCGGGGCGCGGGAGGTCGACGAGCCCGGCGCGGAAGCCGCGGGCGTCTACTGCCAGTTCGAGAAGGACTGGGATGCCCAGCTGGAGCGATGCCGGCGGCTGGCCGAGGAGCGCGGCTACGCGCCCGCGGGCAGCTGTGTGGTGTCGGCGTCGCAGCCGGCCCCGGCGCGTCTGCTGGAGTGGGCGGACGATCCGGGATGCGAGGTCGTCCTCGTCGCGAGCGCCCGTGTGCTGGCGCGGATCGAGAGTTCCTGGCCGGACTGGAGCAAGGTGACGGACCGTCTGAAAGCCTCTGGCGCACGCGTGGAGGCGGTCCCGTATCCCGAACCGTCCTACCCCGGCGAAGAGTTGCCGAACCGGTAACGGCAAACTTGCTGTGTCACGGAGTGGTTGAGACCTCTTGTGGCGGACACCCAACGTTCCTTAGCCTCACGCATATTGTGCTGAGCGAAACGCGCGTTGCGTTATGTGCAACGCCCTGTTGCTAAGGGTGTCCATGAAGCTGTCCAAGCCCCCCATGCTCTCCCGACGTATCACCGCGCCCGCGGCGGCGCTGGTCCTCGCGGGGCTGACCGCCACCGCGTGTGCGCCGTCCACGTCCGACAACAGCTCCGACAAGGACGAGAAGACCGGCACCATGCGGGTATGGCTCTTCCGTGAGGTCAACAACAAGCCGAAAGAGGAAGTGGCCAACGACGCCATCGATGAGTTCAAAAAGGACCATGAGGGCGTAAAGGTCGAGGTCAGCTACATTCCCGTCAACACCCGGGCACAGAAGATCAAGGCAGCCTTCAACGATCCCAAGAGCGCCCCCGACCTGATCGAGTACGGCAACACCGACACCGCCGGTTATGTGAAGGACGGCGGACTGCTGGACATCAGCAAGGAGTTCGGCGCCTGGGACGAGGCGATGAACACCGACCCGACCACGGAGTACTCGGTCACCATCGGCGGCAGGGTGTACGGTGCGCCGCTCTTCGTCGGCGTGCGGGCCCTCTATTACCGTAAGGACGTCTTCAAGGAGCTCGGCCTCAAGCCGCCGACCACCCAGCACGAGCTGATTTCCACCGCCAAGAAGATCCGCGCCAAGCGTCCGGATATGTACGGTCTCGCGGTGGGTGGCGCCTCCACCTATGCCGCGATGCCCTTTATCTGGGCCAACGGCGGCGACATCGCGACGGAAAAGGGCAAGTTCGGCTCCAACGAGTACGACGCGGCCATCAACAGCCCCGGCGCCAAAAAGGGCATCACGGCGTACACCTCGCTCTTCGGCGACGACAACTGCCCGGCGGCCAAATGCGCCCAGTGGGGCGGCAACGACACCGTCCAGGCGTTCGCCTCGGGCAAGGCGGCCATGGCGATCGCCGGTGACTTCAACCACCAGGCCATCGAGGCGGGCGCGGCCAAGGGCAAGTACGCGGTGATCCCGCTGCCGGGTGTGAAGAAGGGACAGGTGGCCCCTGCATTCGCAGGTGGAAACAATCTGGGCATCCTCAAGAGCACCCGCCACCGCACCCTCTCGGTGGAGCTGCTGAAGGCTCTCGCCGGGAAGAAGACACAGGAGAAGCTGTTCAACGCGATGGGCTTCCTGCCCACCTTCACGGACGTCCGGGGCGCGGTCGCGCAGAAGGCGCCGTTCATCAAGCCGTTCGTCAAGACCCTCTCGGACAGCGCCAAGTTCGTCCCCGCCAGCCCCGGCTGGGCATCGATCGACTCCCAGCTGGTGCTGCCCACCATGTTCCAGGAGGTCATCAGCGGCCGTAAGAACGTCGACCAGGCGGCCTCCGACGCGGCGAAGAAGATGGACGAGGCATTCGCACAATGACTCCCGGCACCACCACCAAACACAGCGGGCCGCGGGCGGCGGCACCCGCCCACCGCCGCGGCGGGCCGGGCGGGGAGGCCCTCAAGGGAGCCAGGCGGCGGGGGGCCTGGACTCCCTGGCTCTACCTCGCCCCGGCCCTGGTCGTTCTGGGCGGACTGCTCGTCTACCCCATCTACCAGCTCGGGCTGATCTCCTTCCTGGAGTACACCCAGGCGCAGGTGAGCGGTGGTGAGCCGACCACCTTCCAGGGCTTCGCCAACTACTCACAGCTCTTCGGCGACAGCCAGTTCTGGGAGGTCGCGACCACCACCCTGGTCTTCGCCGCGGCCTGTGTGATCTCCACCCTCACGGTCGGCTGTGCGCTGGCGGTGCTGCTGACCCGCGTACGGGCCCTGCCGCGGCTGGCGCTGATGCTGGCCGCGATGGGCGCCTGGGCCACCCCGGGCATCACCGGCTCCACCGTCTGGGTCTTCCTCTTCGACCCCGACTACGGCCCGGTCAACAAGGCCCTGGTGTGGCTCGGGCTCTCCGGGTTCGAGGACTACTCCTGGACCTACGACCGCTACAGCGCCTTCGCGCTGGTGCTGTTCGAAGTGGTCTGGTGCTCGTTCCCGTTCGTCATGGTCACCGTCTACGCGGGCATCAAGGCCATCCCGGGAGAGGTGCTGGAGGCCGCCTCCCTCGACGGCGCCTCCAACTGGCGGACCTGGCGCTCGGTCATGGCGCCCATGCTCCGGCCGATCCTGATCGTCGTCACCATCCAGTCGATCATCTGGGACTTCAAGATCTTCACCCAGATCTATGTGATGACCGACGGCGGCGGGATCGCCGGCCAGAACCTCACGCTCAATGTGTACGCGTACCAGAAGGCGTTCGCGTCCTCGCAGTACAGCCTGGGCTCGGCGATCGGCGTGGTGATGCTGCTGATCCTGCTGGTGATCACCCTGGTCTATCTGCGGCTGCTGCGACGTCAGGGAGAAGAACTGTGAGCCGTTCCCGTATCTCTCTCCGGGTACGCCGCCCCTGGCGGCTGCTGGCCGAGGCCACGGCCCTGCTGGTGGCCGCCGTGGTCGCCTTCCCGCTCTACTGGATGGTGCTCTCCGCCTTCAAGCCCGAAGGCGAGATCCAGTCCACCGAGCCCCGCCCCTGGACCACCTCGCCCTCGCTGGACTCCTTCCGGCGCGTCTTCGAACAGCAGGACTTCGGGCGCTACTTCCTCAACAGCCTGTTCGTGGCCGCCGTGGTGGTGGTCGCCTCCGCACTGATCGCCTTTCTCGCGGCGACCGCGGTCACCCGCTTCCGCTTCCGGTTCCGCACCACGCTGCTGATCATGTTCCTGGTCGCCCAGATGGTGCCGATCGAGGCGCTGACCATCCCCATGTTCTTCCTGATGCGCGACCTGGGGGAGTCGGTGCCGGGTATCGGGCTCAACACCCTGGGCTCGCTGATCGTGCCGCATATCGCCTTCTCGCTGCCGTTCGCGATCTGGATGCTGCGCGGCTTCGTCAAGGCCGTGCCCGAGTCGCTGGAGGAGGCGGCCTATCTCGACGGCGCCAGCCGCTCCCGCTTCCTGTGGCAGATCCTCTTCCCCCTGGTCTTCCCCGGACTTGTCGCGACGAGCGTCTTCTCCTTCATCTCCGCCTGGAACGACTTCCTCTTCGCCAAGTCCTTCATCATCAGCGCGACCGAGAACTCCACGCTCCCGATGGCGCTGCTGGTCTTCTTCAAGGACGAGGGCAACGACTGGGGAGGGATCATGGCCGGGTCCACCGTCATGACCATCCCCGTGCTGGTCTTCTTCGTACTCGTACAGCGCCGACTGGTCTCCGGACTGGGCGGCGCGGTGAAGGATTGAGGACGCGAACCCCATGCCCGGACCCGTCGATTGCGCTCCCCGCCCCGATCCCGGCCCCGCTCCCGGCCCGGCCCACGCGCTGATCCCGGCCCCGCTGAAGACCTGGGTCACCTCGTCCGGCGGTGAGGGGCCGGTGCTCGACGAGCACACCCGGATCGAGGCCCGCCCCGGCACCGAACGTGTGGCCCGCTGGCTGCGCGCCACCGTCGGGGCGGCCACCGGGCTGCCCCTGGAACCGCGCACCCCCGACAGCGACGGCGGGCGCGTCCTGCTGCGCCTGGACCCCGAACTGGAGCGCACGCTCGGCCCCGAGGGCCATCGGGTCGTGGTCGACGACCGGGGAGCCGTCGTGGAGGGCGGCAGCGAGACCGGTGTCTTCTGGGGCGCCCAGACCTTCCGTCAGCTCCTCGGCCCGGACACCTTCCGCCGGGCCCCGGTCGACCCCGCCCGGCGCCAGTGGCGGCTGCCCGCCCTCGGCTTCGAGGACGCACCCCGCTTCGGCTGGCGCGGTCTGATGCTCGACGTGGCGCGGCACTTCATGCCCAAGGACGGTGTGCTCGCCTATATCGACCTGCTCGCCGCGCACAAGCTCAATGTGCTCCATCTGCATCTCACCGACGACCAGGGCTGGCGGCTGGAGATCCGCCGCTACCCCAGGCTCACCGAGGTCGGCGGCTGGCGTCCGCGCACCAAACTGGGCCATCGCGCCTCACCGCTGTGGGATCCGCGCCCGCACGGCGGTCACTACACCCAGGACGACATCCGCGAGATCGTGGCCTACGCCGCCGAGCGGCACATCACCGTCGTACCCGAGATCGACATCCCCGGGCACTCGGGCGCCGCCATCGCCGCCTATCCGGAACTGGGCAACTCCGATGTCGTCGACACCTCCTCGCTCGGCGTGCTCACCACCTGGCGTACCAATCCGAACGTACTCTCCCCCACCGACAACACGCTCCGCTTCTACGAGAATGTGCTGGAGGAGGTGCTCGAACTGTTCCCCGGCACCTTCGTCCACCTCGGCGGCGACGAGTGCCCCAAGGACCAGTGGAAGGCGTCCCCGGCCGCCCAGGCGCGCATCCGCGACCTCGGTCTGGCGGACGAGGACGAGCTCCAGAGCTGGTTCATCCGGCACTTCGGGCTCTGGCTCCGGGAGCGCGGCCGCCGGCTGATCGGCTGGGACGAGATCCTCGAGGGGGGCGGCGCGGCGGACGGCACCGAGCGCGGCAGCGGCCTCGCGCCCGGGGCCGCGGTGGCCTCCTGGCGCGGCTACGCGGGCGGGATCGCCGCGGCCCGCGCCGGTCATGACGTGGTCATGTGCCCCGAACAACAGGTCTACTTCGACCACCGGCAAGCGGCGGGCGACGACGAGCCGGTGCCCATCGGCTATGTCCGCACCCTGGAAGACGTCTACCGCTTCGATCCAGTTCCCCCGCAGCTCGAAGAGGCCGAAGCGGACCGGGTGCTGGGCGCCCAGGCCAATGTCTGGACCGAGGTGATGGAGGACCGCCGCCGCGTCGACTACCAGACCTTTCCCCGGCTCGCCGCCTTCGCCGAGGTCGTCTGGTCCACCCTTCCGCCGCCGCCCGAGCGGGACTTCGCGGAGTTCCAGGGGCGCATGGAGGCGCATTACGCGCGCCTGGACGCGCTGGGCGTGAGCTACCGGCCGCCTGCCGGTCCGCGCCCCTGGCAGCGGCGCCCCGGCATCCTCGGACGTCCGCTCGACGGATCGCCCCCGATCGTGTGAGCCGCCCGCAAGCGGTGTACCCCGGCGCCCCGCCCCTGCCACCGTGGGACCCCGCGCAAGCCCAAGTCGTACAAGGGTCCCTGAAACGTGGCAATCCACACTGGCCGGAGACGTCGCCATAAACCCGTACCATCCCCCAGGTCAGGGACGGATCCATGGATCTCGGACCCCCGTGACGGCGGGCTCCGAAGATGTGCCAGAGTTGCCACGTCCGGGCTGTCAGCACGTACCGTACGGCGCAACAGCCGGGACACCGGGGAAGGGGCAGCTGGGTTGACCACGCACGCACCGCAGGCGGCGCACACGGTGACGTTGCCGGGCTCGCTCGATGAGGCCGTGGCGGCGCTGACCGCCATGCCTGCCGCCGTGCCCGTCGCGGGCGGTACCGATCTGATGGCCGCGGTCAACTCCGGCCTGCTGCGGCCCGCCGCGCTCGTCGGCCTCGGCCGGATCAGCGAGATCCGCGGCTGGCGCTATCTGGACGGACACGCCCTGCTCGGCGCCGGGCTCACTCACGCCCGTATGGGCCGCCCCGACTTCGCCGCGCTGATCCCGGCGCTGGCCGCGGCCGCGCGGGCCGCCGGACCACCGCAGATCCGCAACGCGGGCACCCTCGGAGGCAACATCGTCAGCGCCGCCCCCACCGGCGACGCGCTGCCGGTGCTGGCCGCCCTGGAGGCCACCGTCATCATCGCCGGGCCGGAGGGCTCCCGCCGGGAGATCCCGGTCAGCCATCTGCTGGCCGGAGTCGACATGCTGGGCCCCGGTGAACTCGTCGGATTCGTCCGGGTTCCGCTGCTGCACGCCCCGCAGACCTTCCTCAAGGCCACCGGCCGCACCGGCCCCGGCCGGGCCACCGCCTCGGTCGCGGTCGTGCTCGACCCGGCCCGGCGCGGAGTGCGCTGCGCGGTCGGGGCGGTCGCGCCGATGCCGCTGCGCCCGCTGGAGGCCGAGCGCTGGGTCGCCTCGCTGATCGACTGGGACGGCGCACGCGGCTCTCTCGACCCGCAGGTCAGCACGGCCTTCGGCGAGTACGTCGCCGCCGCGTGCATCCCCGACCCGGCACCGCCGGAGGACGGCGGCGAGCCGGCCACCCTGCCGCCCGCCGCGCTCCACCTGAGGCGTACGGTGGCAGCCCTGGCCCGCCGAGCACTGGGGAGGGCACTCGCGTGAGTGACGAACAGCAGCCGCACCAACCGGAACCGGGGAGCGGTTGGCAGCCGATGCCGCACGGCTCCGACTGGGACGCCGACTCGACGGCCTTTGTGCAGCTGCCGCCCGACTTCGCCTTTCCGGACCCGGCCGACCCCTCCGGCAGCTGGGATCCGCTCGCCGCACCCGGCAGGGGCTACACCCCGCCGCCGATGACCGGCGGACAGGGCGGCCACGGTGGTCAGGGCGGTCACGGCACGCCGTCGCAGGGCGGCCAGTGGCAGCCCGCGCACGGTCAGCCGGGCCAGGGCCGGCCCGCCCACGACCCGGCGGCGCACGCCCCGGGCGCTCATGACCCCGGTGCGACCGGGCAGTGGACTGTGCCCGCGGACGTCCGTGCCGACACCGACGGCTCCGGCTACGGCTACGGGGGCCACCCCGATCCGTACGGCGCGCAGCACGCGAACCAGTGGCCCACGCCCGCCCAGGACCCGCAGGCCCCGCAGACCGGTCACTGGCCGGTGCGCGGCGCGGAGCCGGTGGACGACTGGCCGGTGCAGGCTGCCGAACCGGTGGACGACTGGCCGGTGCGGAGTGCCGAGCCGGTGCGGGGTGCCGAGCCGGTGCGGGGTGCCGAGCCGGTGGACGACTGGCCGGTGCCCGCCTCCTCCGACGACGGCACCGGCGCGCCGGTGCACACCAGCCAGTGGACGATCCCGGTCGCGGGCGACGAGGTGGACGAGACCGGCGAGTACCGGGTCGACGACCACCCCGGCCCCGCCGCCCCGCCGTTCGGCGGCGGCGCCCAGGGCGGCCTCCGGGACCAGCAGACGACCGCCGAGTGGCGGATGCCGTTCGCCGACGCCGCGCCCGAACAGCCGCGGCCGGACCATCAGCAGGCACAGCGGCAGGGCCATCAGCAGGGCCACCAGCAGGGGCATCAGCAGCCGGGGCAGACCGGCCAGTGGTCGATCCCGACCACCGTCGAGGGCTCGGAGGAGTCCGGCGAGTACGTGGGCGAGGGCCGTACCGCGGCCGCGCCGCGTCCGGCCCCCGCCCGCCGTCCGCTGCGGATGCCCGGACCCGGCGACCGCGCGGCGCCGGGAGCCCCCGGCGTGCACCCGGGGACGCACCCGGGGACCGCCCCGGGCGCCGACCGGACCTGGCACGGCTCCGCCGGGGACTCGGGCGAGTTCCCGGCCGAGGGCGCGCACACCGGGCTGCGTACACCGCCCCACGGCAGCCCCGTCCCGGGAGGGCCCGCGGCGCCCGGTGACTCCGGCGAGTACCCGATGGAGCCCCAGCACGGGGGCCGCCGGACGCCGCCGCACGGCAGCCTGGCACCCGGCCTTCCCCAACATCCCGGCCGACAGGCCGAGTTCACCGGGGACACCCACGCCGGGGACAGCCATGGGCGGGACGCCCTAGGCCCTGTCCGGGAGGTCTCGGGCCACACCCCGCACCCGGCCCCCGAGGACGGCCCCGGCACGCCCGCCGGTGACGACACCCCGCAGCACCACGACCCCGAAGCCGACGGTCGTGAACAGACCACGGTCGAGGACGAGTTCACCGAGGCTCCAGAGTCCCCCGAGGCTCCGCAGGCTCCAGAGCCCGAGGCGCTTGAGACGGCCGCGCCCGCCGAGGGCCCGGCCGACGCCCCGTCCGGCCCCGCGGCCGAGGCCGCGGAACAGGACACCCCGGCGGCGGACGCGGCCGAGGCGGCGGAGGTGGCCGAGGCGACCGAGGCCGACGCGGATCCGGACCACATCGAGCATCCGGCGGCCTCGTACGTGCTGCACGTCAACGGCGCGGACCGCCCCGTCACCGACTCCTGGATCGGTGAGTCACTGCTCTACGTGCTGCGCGAGCGGCTCGGTCTCGCCGGGGCCAAGGACGGCTGCTCGCAGGGCGAGTGCGGCGCCTGCTCGGTCCAGGTCGACGGCCGCCTGGTCGCCTCCTGCCTGGTGCCCGCCGCCACCGCCGCGGGCTCCGAGGTCCGCACCGTCGAGGGCCTGTCCGTGGACGGCCGGCCCTCCGATGTACAGCGCGCCCTGGCCGACTGCGGCGCGGTGCAGTGCGGGTTCTGCGTACCCGGCCTCGCGATGACCGTGCACGACCTGCTGGAGGGCAACCACGCCCCCACCGAGCAGGAGACCCGCCAGGCCATCTGCGGCAACCTCTGCCGCTGCTCCGGCTACCGCCCGGTCGTCGACGCCGTCCGCGAGGTCGTCGCCGCCCGCGCGGCGGCCGAGGAGACCGCGGCCGCCGCCGAGGGCGCCGAGGACGGGGCTGCCGCCCATCAGGACGGAGCCCGCATTCCGCACCAGGCGGGCCCGGCCGGCGCGCACGGGTTCAGCGGCAACGGGAGTGCGAACGGAACGGGGAGCGAAAGGGCATCATGACCGGAATCGCGGACGGCGCCGGAGCCGTCACCGCCACCCCCGCCACCGGTACCCCCGTCTCGCCTCCGCCGCCCACCATGGGCCTGGGCATCTCCTTGCCCGCCGCCGACGCGGTGGCCAAGACCTCGGGCACCTTCCCGTACGCGGCCGACCTGTGGGCCGAGGGGCTGCTGTGGGCCGCCGTGCTGCGTTCCCCGCATCCGCACGCCCGCATCGTCTCCGTCGACACCGCCCAGGCCGCCCGGATGCCCGGTGTGCACGCGGTGGTCACCCATGACGACGTGCCCGGTGACGCCGCCCACGGCCGCCGGATCGCCGACCGCCCCGTCTTCGCCAAGGACGTGGTCCGCCACCACGGCGAGCCGATCGCCGCCGTCGCCGCCGACCACCCCGACACCGCCCGGCTCGCCGCGGCCGCCATCGCCGTCGAGTACGAGGTGCTGGATCCGGTCACCGACCCCGAGCAGGCGTTCGCCGCCGAACCGCTGCACCCCGACGGCAATCTCGTCCGCCACATCCCGCTGAGCTTCGGCGACCCCGAGGTCGTCGGCGAGGTCATCGTCGAGGGCCTGTACCGCATCGGCCGCCAGGACCCTGCCCCCATCGGCGCCGAGGCGGGCCTCGCCGTACCGCGCCCCGACGGCGGGGTGGAGATCTACACCGCCTCCACCGACCCGCACGCCGACCGCGACCTCGCCGCCGCCTGCTTCGGCCTGGAGCCCGAGCGCGTCAAGGTCGTCGTCACCGGTGTGCCCGGCGCGATGGGCGAGCGCGAGGACCCCGGGATGCAGCTCCCGCTCGGGCTGCTCGCGCTGCGCACCGGTCACCCCGTCAAACTGGCCGCCACCCGCGAGGAGTCCTTCCTCGGCCACCCGCACCGCCACCCCACCCTGCTGCGCTACCGCCACCACGCGGACGCCCAGGGCAAGCTGGTGAAGATCGAGGCTCAGCTGCTGCTGGACGCGGGCGCGTACGCGGACTCCTCCGCCGACTCGCTCGCCGCCGCCGTCTCCTTCGCCTGCGGCCCCTACGTCGTCCCGCACGCCTTCATCGAGGGCTGGGCCGTGCGTACCAACAACCCGCCCTCCGGCCATGTCCGCGGCGAGGGCGCCATGCAGGTGTGCGCCGCGTACGAGGGCCAGATGGACAAGCTGGCCGCCAAACTCGGTATCGACCCCGCCGAGATCCGGCTGCGCAACGCCCTGGCCACCGGCGATCTGCTGCCCACCGGACAGACCGTCACCTGCCCGGCCCCGGTCGCCGAACTGCTGCAAGCCGTACGGGACGCCCCGCTGCCGCCGCTCCCCAAGGACGACCCCGAGGAGGAGTGGCTGCTGCCCGGTGGCCCCGAGGGTGCGGGCGACCCGGCCGCGGTGCGCCGCGGTGTCGGCTACGCGCTCGGCATGGTCCATATGCTCGGCGCCGAGGGCACCGACGAGGTGTCCACCGCCACCGTCAAGGTCACCGGATCCGTCGCCACCGTCATCTGCGCGGCCGTCGAGACCGGTCAGGGCTTCACCACCCTGGCCCGCCAGATCGTGCAGGACGTCCTCGGTATCGAAGAGGTCCACGTCGCCCCCGTCGACACCGACCAGCCCTCCGCGGGTCCCGCCTCGCGCGGCCGCCATACCTGGGTCTCCGGCGGAGCCGTCGAGCGCGCCGCCAAGATGGTCCGCACCCAGCTGCTCCAGCCGCTGGCCCACACGTTCGGTATGTCCACCGAGCTGCTGACCATCGCCGACGGCAAGATCACCTCCTACGACGGCGTGCTCAGCACCACCGTCGAAGAGGCCCTGGAGGGCAAGGAGCTCTGGGCCACCGCCCAGTGCCGCCCCCACCCCACCGAACCCCTCGACGAGACCGGCCAGGGCGACGCCTTCGTCGGCCTCGCCTTCTGCGCGGTGCGCTGCGTCGTGGACGTGGACATCGAGATCGGCGCCGTCCGCGTCGTCGACATGACGGTCGCCCAGGACGTCGGCCGGGTGCTCAACCCCCGCCAGCTGCGCGCCCGGATCGAGTCCGGCATCACCTTCGGCCTCGGCACGGCCCTCACCGAGAACCTCCGCACCTCCCGCGGTGTCGTCCGCCACCCGGACCTCACCGGCTACGCCCTGCCGACCGCCCTGGACGCTCCCGACATCCGCATCGTCAAACTGGTCGAGGAACGCGATGTGGTGGCCCCCTTCGGCGCCAAGCCCGCCAGTGCGATCCCCATCGTCACCTCCCCGGCCGCCGTGGCCGCCGCCGTCCGCGCCGCCACCGGCCGCCCGGTCAACCGCCTCCCGATCCGGCCGCAGTCCGCGGTGGTCAACCCGGGCTGACAGCCCGGGACTCCGCGACGCCCGCGACCCGGCAGGGTCGCGGGCGCGAACGTTTCCGATCGCCAAGTCTCCATCCCCGGCACGGGAATGTGCGAGATGCGTAACAAAGGGATCCCTTCTCCCCTCGTTTCCGTCTACCTGGGTGCGATAGCGGCACAGAAGACAATGGGAGCGAGGCGGGCAATGGGACGGCACCGGATACTCGGGACGAACGGCCGGATGCTGGTGGCGGCCATCGGTGTGGCGGGAGTGACCGCCATGGCCGCGGTGTGGACCGCCCAGGCCGGATCCACCGACGCGGAGCCGGGTGCGTCCCCGAAGCCGAAGCCGATCGTGGGTCAGACCTCCAAGCCGGACCCCAAACTGCCCGACCCCACGGTCAACATGGACATCGCGCACGCCTCCGACAAGGGCGCCAAGGGCGTCAACATCACCATCGACGACGGTCCGGACCCGAACTGGACCCCCAAGGTCCTCCAGGTGCTCAAGTCCAACGGCGTCAAGGCCACCTTCTGCATGGTCGGTCCGCAGGCCCAGGCCCACCCGGACCTGGTCAAGGCGGTGGTCGCGGACGGACATCGGCTGTGTGACCACTCCGTGTCGCACGACACGACGATGGCCACCAAGTCCCGTGCCTACCAGTCCAAGGAGGTCCTCGACGCCCGGCGAATGATCATCAAGGCGTCCGGGGGCGTCAAGCCGCTCTACTACCGTGCCCCGGGCGGTGCGTTCACCCCGTACAGCCGTCAGCTCGCCGCTTCGCAGGGCATGCGCCCGCTGGGCTGGAACGTGGACTCCAAGGACTTCAAGCAGCCGGGTGCCGCCGCCATGGTCAACACCGTCAAGAACGAGATCTCCAACGGCCCGACGGTGCTCTTCCACGACGCGGGCGGCGACCGCGGCCAGACGGTCGAGGCGCTGCGCCAGATTCTGCCGTGGCTGAAGCAGCAGGGCTACAGCTTCGGCTTCCCGGTGCGCTGACCGGTCGCTCCCGCGGCACGCGGCCCGAGGTCACCGGCCCGGGATCACCCCCGTTGTCACACCCACGCGCTACGTTGCCGCCATGGCTGAATTCGTACTCGTGGCAGGGGCCTGGCTCGGCGCATGGGCGTGGGACGACGTGGTGCCGGAGCTGCGCGCCGCCGGGCACGGCGCGCATCCGCTGACGCTGTCCGGCCTCGCCGAGAGGCGGGGCGTCCCGGCCGGACAGCAGACCCATGTCCGGGACATCATCGACGAGATCGAGCGCCGCGAGCTGCGAGACGTCGTCCTCGTCGGCCACAGCTACTCGGGCATCCCGGTCGGCCAGGCCGCCGAGCGGATCGGGGACCGGCTGGCCCGTATGGTCTTCGTCGACGCCAACGTGCCGGTGGACGGCGAGTCGTTCGTGATGAGCTGGCCCGACGGCCGGTCGATCGTCGAGGCGTCCTGCGCCGCCCACGACGGGTTCTGGGCCCCGCTCACCGCCGCCGACTACGCGGGCCAGGGCCTCACCGACGAACAGATCACCCGCATCGTCACCGGCTCCACCCCGCACCCCGGCGCCACCCTCACCGAGCCCGCCGCTCTCGCCCGCCCCCTCGGCGGCCTCCCCGCCACGTACATCAAGTGCCTGCTGGACGGCGCCGAACCGGCCCCCAACGCCGCCCGTCTGCTCACCAGCGACCGCTGGCGGCTGGTCGAGATGGACACCGGCCACTGGCCCATGTTCTCCCAGCCCCACGAGCTGTCCCGTATCCTCCTCGACGCGGCGACGATCTGATCCGGGGGAGCCCTTCTATGGCGATGTTCGTGCACCTGACGTCGGCGGCGAACACACCGCGCATCCGGCGGTCCGGGATCCGCGCGGCCGCTCACGGACAGGGCGGTGCGCGCGGGGTGTACTGCTTCCCGGTGCTGCCGTCGTACACCCTCACCCACCAATGGCTGCGCGAACTGGCCCGGTTCGGGAGCCGGGGCGGAATGGTGGCCGTCCATGTGCGGCTGGATGACACCCAGCCCGTCCTGGTCGGCCACTACGGGGACCGGGCGCGGAACGCCCAATCCACCGTGCCCGCCGCCGAGGCGGTGCGGCGGATCGCGGCGCTGGACGATCCGCGCGGCTGGGAGGTGTTCGTCCCCCGGGCGATCCGGCCGCGCGAGGTGCACCGGATCCGCACCGCGCCCCAAGTGGTCGGCTGGCGGTACCAGCCGGACGCGCACGGCGTCCGCCCCTGCACCTGCTTCGGATGTCGGATGCGCGGCGGATACGGCCAGCGGCGCCTGCTTGAACGGCTGCCGCATCCACTGGACGGCCCGGCGCCACCGCCCAGGGTGCTGCTGGCCCGGGTCACCGCGGCCGGTACTCCCGGGGACGCCGTCGAGCTGCGGCAGGTACTGCACTGGTTCGGCATGCGCAGGCGGGGCCCGCTCGCCCAACTGACCCACCTCGCCGCCCATCCCGACCCTTCGGTCCGGGAGGACCTGGTGTGGGCGGTCGGCCGCTGGACCACCCCCGGAGTCAGCGAACTGCTGGACGGGCTCGCCGACGACCCGCATCCGTACGTCCGCGAGGCGGTGGAGGCGATGCGCGAGTAGCAGCGGCTACGGCAACGGGGCGGCTTACGCCGACGGCTACTTCGGGTCCTGGTTGAACTTCGAGGTCGACCAGACGTAGCCGAGCACCGCGAGGCCCACGCACCAGCCGACGGCGAGCCAGCCGTTGTTGCCGATCCCGGTGCCGAGCAGCAGGCCGCGCAGGGTCTCGATGGCGGGCGTGAACGGCTGGTATTCGGCGATCGGCTGGATCCAGCCCGGCAACGAGTGGAGGGGTACGAAGGCGCTGGAGAGGAGCGGCAGCAGGATCAGGGGCATGGCGTTGTTGCTGGCGGCCTCCGCGTTCGGGCTGACCAGGCCCATGCCGACCGCGATCCAGGTGAGCGCCGTGGCGAAGAGCACAAGCAGTCCGAACGCCGCGAGCCACTCCAGGACGGTGGCATCGGTGGACCGGAAGCCGATGGCCACGGCGACGGCACCGACGATGACCACGCTGATGATGGATTGCAGCACGCTGCCGATGACGTGTCCGACGATCACGGAGCCGCGGTGGATCGCCATCGTGCGGAAGCGGGCGATGATGCCCTCGCTCATGTCGTTGGAGACGGAGACCGCGGTGCCGATCGTGGTGCTGCCGATGGTCATCAGCAGCAGGCCCGGCACGATATAGGCGATGTACTCGGAGCGGTCCGGGCCGCCGCTGCCGATGCCCGCGCTCATGGTGTCGCCGAAGATGTAGACGAAGAGCAGCAGCATCATGATCGGGGTGAGCAGCAGGTTCAGCGTGAGGGACGGATAGCGCCGGGCATGCAGGAGGTTGCGGCGCAGCATGATGGCGGAGTCGCGTACGGCGAGGGAGATCCGGGTCGGGCGGGCGGGAGCCAGCGGGGCGCTCATCGGACAGCCTCCTTGGGCTGGTTGGGGATACCGGTACCGCCGGTCAGGGCGAAGAAGACGTCGTCGAGGTCGGGAGTGTGCACGGTCAGCTGGTCGGCCTCGATGCCGACTGAGTCCAGCCAGTCGAGGATGGAGCGCAGTTCGCGCTGGCTGCCGTCGCTCGGGATCTCCAGGGCGAGGGACGCGTCGTCCCGGACGGCCTCGCGCAGGGCGGAGGCGGCGCTCTGGTATGCGGCCGGGTCGGTGAAGCCGAGCCGGACGTGTCCGCCGGGGATCATCCGCTTCAGCTCGTCGGCGGTCCCCTCGGCCACGATCCTGCCGTCGTTCAGCACCGCGATATGGTCGGCGAGTTCGTCGGCCTCCTCCAGGTACTGGGTGGTGAGGAAGACGGTGACGCCGCCCGTGACGAGCTCGCGGATGATCTGCCACATGGTGTGCCGGGAGCGCGGGTCGAGGCCGGTGGTCGGCTCGTCGAGGAAGATGATCCGTGGGCTGCCGACCAGGGTCATGGCGATGTCGAGGCGGCGCTTCATGCCACCGGAGTAGGTGGAGGCGGGCTTCTTCGCGGCCTCGGTGAGGTCGAAGCGCTCCAGCAACTCGGCGGTGACCCGCCGCCCCTCGCGCTGGGGGAGATGGTGCAGGTCCGCCATGAGCAGCATGTTCTCCTCGCCGGTGATCAGGCCGTCCACGGCGGAGAACTGTCCGGTGACGCCGATCGCGGCGCGCACGGCCTGCGGGTCGGTGGCGAGGTCGTGGCCGCCGACCCGGATCTGGCCACTGGCGGGGTCGGGGGAGACGAGGGTGGAGAGGATTTTGACGGCGGTGGTCTTGCCCGCACCGTTCGGGCCGAGCAGGGAGAAGATCGTTCCTTCCGGGACGGCCAGGTCGACGCCGTCGAGGACGGTCTTGTCGCCGTAGGACTTGCGCAGCCCGTTCGCCGCGATGGCCACGTCGGTCATGAGGGGGCTCCTTCGAAAGCTGCGGGCGGCTACAGGCTGCGGGCGGTGATGTCGCCGTGGGAGGTGGTGGCGCGGATGTCGAGTTCGGCGGTGCCGTCGTTCTTGAGGGAGTTGCTGATGCGGCCGTAGCCGGTGCCGGCGTCCAGGGCGGCCGAGACGCCGACGGCGGCGGCGACCGAGATGTCGCCGGACTGGGTGCGGAGCACGACCGCGCCGCGCACGGCCTCGGCGATTCGGATGTCGCCCCTTGCGGTGCTGATCTCCGCGGGGCCGTTGAGCCGGCCGACTTCGACGTCGCCGTCGGTCGCGGTGAGGCGGACGCTCGCGGCCTCGTCGATCTTGATCTGGCGGTAGGCGCCGTCGAATACGACGTCGCCGAGGCGGCCGACGCCGCGGAGCTCGGAGCTGGCGGTCTTGGCCTCGATGCGGGAGCCGACGGGCAGTTGGACGGTGACCTCCACGGATCCGGAGGGACCGAAGAGCTGGTTCTTGGGCTCGGGGGTGTGGATTCGCAGGACGCCGTCGGCGTAGGCGACGGTGGTCTGCTTGGCGGTCTGGACGTCGCGGCTCTTGGCCGGGTTGGCGGGCAGGACCTCGACGGTGGTGTCGGCGCGCTCGGCGGCGATGAGCTGGATGCGTCCGGCGGGGATGTCCAGGACGGCGGTGACTGCGGCGGGGGTGTCGAACTTCTGCATCGTGCGCTCCTTCGGCCCGTTGTTTCTGACCCTGGAAACGCTACGTTGCGTTCAAGTATGTGGCAACGAGACCGTTGCGTCGGTCTGACATTTATGCAGGTCAATCACACGAAATCGTTGCAATGGTCTTAAGGCTAATGCAACAACCTGCACTCTGTTCGTTGCAATAGAATGAGGGTGAACGCTATGCTGGAGACACCGCGAACCACGGAGGAGACCGCGATGCCCGGAGGCAGGCTCACCCAGCAGGAACGCCAGCAGATCGCGCTGGGGCTGGCCGACGGCCTCGCCTACGCGGAGGTCGCCAGACGCCTTGACCGGCCGACCTCGACCATCACCCGCGAGGTCATGCGTAACGGCGGCCCCACCGCCTACCGCGCCGACCTCGCCCACCGCGCCACCGAGCACCGCGCCCACCGTCGCAGGCAGGCCACTCCCCGGGGCCCGAACACACCCCCGCAGCCCCACGGGCGCGACGCCGAAGCTGTGCGCGAGTACGAGGAGTTGCTCACCACCGTCTTCATGCAATCGGGCATGCCCAAGATGATGTCCCGGGTGATGGTCTGCCTCTGCACCAGCGATACGGGCAGCCTCACCGCGTCCGAACTCGTCCAGCGCCTCCAGGTCAGCCCGGCGTCCATCTCCAAAGCGATCGCGTTCCTCGAGAGCCAGGTCTTCATCCGTCGGGAACGCGACGAACGCCGCCGCGAGCGCTACGTCATCGACGACGAGATCATGCACCAGTCCATGATGGCCAGCATCCGTGCCATGGCCCAGGTCGCCGAGACCGCACGGCAGGGCGTCGGCGTCCTCGGCCCCGGCACCCCGGCCGCCGCCCGCCTTGAGAACATCGCCCGCTACCTCGACTTCGTCAACGAGAGCACCGCCCGCGCCGCGGAGCAGGCCCGCGAAGTCCTCCACACGAAACCCGAAACGACCAAGGCCCGAGGCTGACCTTGACCCTGCGTCAGGGTTGGAGGCTCGACAGTGAAGCCGACACCCTGGTCCCGTCCGACGGCTGAAGCACGCCTATTGGGGCATGGTCAGTTCGGCCCAGACCGTCTTGCCGACCAGGCCCGGGATGACGCCCCAGCGGTCGGACAACTCCTCGACGAGCAGCAGCCCGTGCCCTGACTCGCCCGGTGCCTCCTCGTCCTCCGGTTTGCGGCGCACGGCGGGCAGCCGGTCCGTGCAGGGGTCGCGTACCTCGATACGGAGGGTGTCACCCGCGAACTTGAGCGTCAGTCGAACGTTCCGTCCCGGGACGCGGCCGTGGAGCGCGGCGTTCGCGGTCAGTTCGGCGATGATCAGCGCGGCGTTCTCGACCGGCAGTCCCCAGGTGACGAGCCGTTCGGAGGCCATTAACCGACCGAGCCGGGCGCCCTTGCGGGTGGCGGAGAGCAGCACGGTGAAGTGCGAAACGGAGGTGTCGGTTCGAGTGATTTGTTGGCTCACGTCACTCAGAGTGGCCGTCTGTGCTTAGGCTGAAAAGTAGCCACGGGGATACGGGCGGTGACCGTCCGTCCGTTGCCCGGCCATGTCCGGATGACGTTGGGAGTGGGCCGGTATGGAGGACGAGGAGAGCGCGGCTGTACTACGGGCCCGTCGGCCGTCAGATCAAGCTCTGGCGCGAGGCGGCCGGGCTGAAACAGGCCGAACTGGGGGCCGCGATCGGTTACGGAGAGGAACAGGTCTCGGCCGTCGAACGGGCGCGGCGGATCCCCAGCCCCGGCTTCCTGGACAAGGCGGATGAGGTCCTGGGGGCGAGCGGCAAGATCGCCGCGATGAAGAAGGACGTCGCGGAGGCGCGGTATCCGAAGAAGGTGCGCGATCTGGCGAAGTTGGAGGCCGAGGCCGTCGAGTTGGGCGCGTATGGCACTCACAACATGGATGGCTTGTTGCAGACCGAGGAGTACGCCCACGCGCTGTACCGCATGAGGCGGCCGCTCCTCACGGAGGAGGAGATTGACCAGCGGGTTGCCGCTCGGATGGCTCGTCAGGAGATCTTCGTTCAGCAGCCCGCTCCCATCTTCAGCTTTGTCCAGGAAGAGGTGACGCTGCGCCGCCCCATCGGGGGCAAAATGGTTCAGCAACACCAACTTGAACACCTGCTCGAACTAGGGAAGTTGCGGAACGTCGAGATCCAGGTGATGCCGACGGAGCGAGATGACCACGCTGGTATGGGTGGCCAACTCCTGCTGCTGAAGCTCAAGCGAGGAGAGACGGTTGGTCACGTGGAGGTGCAGCGCTTCAACCGGCTCATCTCCGATCCGCGTGAGGTGCAGACCCTGGAGATCCAGTATGGGATTATCCGGGCGCAGGCCCTCACACCGCGTGAGTCCCTGGCCTTCATCGAGAAACTGCGGGGAGAGACATGACCCTCAAGCCCGACGAGTGGATCAAGAGCAGCTACAGCAGCAACGAAGGTCCGCAGTGCGTTGAGGTCGCTTGGATCAAGAGCAGCTACAGCAGCAACGACGGCCCCGACTGCGTAGAGGTCGCCGCCGACCCTTGCGGCACCATCCACATCCGCGACTCCAAGATCCCCGAGGGGCCTCGGCTCGCCGTGACCCCGGCCGCCTGGACCGCCTTCCTCGGCTACGCCTCACACCGCTGAGCCAACGCGATGCCCCGGCAGCCAGGCGCGGCTGCCGGGGCATCTGCGTACGCGTGGAGCGGGAAGGCTCAGGCCGAGGTCGGACCCGTCAGTGCGGGCTCGCGCTCGCCCTCGCGGGCAGCGAACGGGCACTGCCAGTCCGCGGGCTTCGGGCGGCCGGAGTAGCGGCGGGCCTCGGAGAGCTGCTCGTACTCGAGCAGGTTGGGGTTTATATCGCCCTGGAGCTGGATGTCCTGCTTGCGGATCTTCTCCGCGAGCCGGTCCCACATGTTGGCGCCCTTGATGCGGTCGAACTGCTCATGCGAGTTGAAGGCCAGCATCGGGAAGGGAGGACGGCGGCCCCAGCGGCGGTGGGTCTCGTGGAGGCCGATGACGAAGAAGGGATGACCGGCGACGCTGTAGGCGAACTCCTGAGCTTGCGGATCGGACGAATACCCCTCGGCCCAGCGATAGGACTGGGCGTCCTGTTCATGGAGCAGCTGGAGCTGTTCCCACAGCAGCTCCTCGAACCGGAGCTCGTCCACCCCGCGAGGCCGCTCGAACGTCGCGATGAAGCTCGTGAACGACTTGGCGCTCCAGTCCGCCGAGTCCACGAAATCCGCGAGATCGAGTGCCATCAGCCGGGCCGAATCCTCGGATCCCATCAGGTCGTAGTGACGATGGGTGATGCCACCCTTGCGCCAAGCGGACCGTCCCGCCAGGCAGGCGAACCGGTCCCCCAGAATGAACCGCTCCACCTCGTCACGTGCGTCCACCGTCATGGCCAGCCTTCCTTCCAACTACGTGCCTCCTCGCTGGGAGCTCATCTCCTTCTCCACATCAGAAAGCGCCCACCCTGCCGCACCTGCGTATCTGCGTATCGCGAGCAGGAGAACGAGATGGGTCGCCTGGCTGAATTGTGACCGGCGACGGCCCATCGGCGAAATCCGTTTGCGGGACAGATGCCTGTGTGCGGATGTGATGTGCGTCGTTCAGCAAAGCGTGACGAGATCAGCGCGTTCGGTGACGGTTCGGGATCGCCCCGCCGGGCGGCCCGCGCTCACCGTGCCACCAGCTGCACGATCGCCACCGTGCCCACCGTCACGATGAGTGCGCGCAGCACGGCCGGGCTGAACCGGCGGCCGACCGCGGCTCCTATCTGGCCGCCCAGCGCGGAGCCGATCGCGATCAGGGCGACGGCCGTCCAGTCGAAGTGGGCGGCGAAGAAAAAGAAGATCGCGGCGACCGTGTTGACCACGGCCACATAGACATTCTTGGCGGCGTTGACGCGTTGCAGGGGCTCATCGAGCAGCATGCCCATCAGGGACACATAGATGATCCCTTGGGCGGCGGCGAAGTAGCCGCCGTAGACGCTGGCCAGCGTCAGGCCCGCGAACAGCAGAGGGCCGCCGTCCCGGTGGTCGGGGCCGCCCGTCCGCTCACGGCGCTCGCGTACGGCCCGGCTGATCCGCGGCTGGAGGATGACCAGGATCAGCGCCAGGCCCACCAGCACCGGAACGATCATCTCGAAGGCCGTGCTGGGCAGAGCCAGCAGCAGGGTGGCGCCGATGAGACCGCCGATGAGGGCGGCCGAGCAGAGCTTGAGGATGCGCCGGGCCTGGCCGGTGAGCTCCTTGCGGTAGCCGATGGCGCCGCTGATGGAGCCGGGGACCAGGCCCAGCGCGTTGGAGACGGTGGCGGTGACCGGCGGCAGACCGGTGGCCAGCAGAACGGGGAAGGTGATCAGCGTCCCGGAGCCGACGACGGTGTTGATGGCGCCCGCACCGGTGCCCGCCGCGAACACGGCGGCCATTTCCCACGGGGTCACGCCGACTCTTTCCTCGTGCAACGAATGCTCATGAGCCACGACGGTAGATCACGATCCGTTCGGTGACCAGCGAAGTGATCAACGGCCCGGGGACGCCCCCGACGGAGCGGCCCCGAGCCGCCGTGCCCTCAGCTCCGGGCGCGGTCCAGCGCCGCTGCCAGCACCGGGCCGATCCGGGCGAGCGAATCCTCCCGCATCATCCGGTAGTGGTGGTCCGGGACGCCGTGCACCTGGAGGCTGCCGCCGACATGCGCCCGCCAGGCGCCGGGGACATGCAGCGGATCGCGCCGGTAGCCCGGGATCTCGTCCTCGGCGATGAAGAGCAGCATGTCGCCGTCGAACCGGTCGGGGGTGAACTTGCGCATCAGCTCCTGGTCGTTGAGCAGGATGTCCAGCAGCGGGAAGCTGTGTTCGCCCGCCAGCAGCCGTTCCGGCAGCCCGGTCTCCCGGCTGAGGTCCGCCACCAGATCGTCGGCGGTCCCGGCCCCCTCGGGGTGGGCGGCCAGCCAACCGGGGGCGAAGATGTCACCGCCGCCGATGTCGTCCAGCAGCACCCCGAGCCACTGCCGCTTGCTCAGCTCCGGGGTGTTCGGGAGCGCCTGGGCGTTGTCGGGGTAGGCGTCCACCACGGCCAGGACGCCGACCTCCGCGCCCTCGTTCCGCAGCCGGGTCGCCATGGCGTGGGCGATCAGACCGCCGAAGGACCAGCCGAAGAGGTGGTACGGGCCGCTCGGCCGCACCCGGCGGAGCTGCCGCAGATAGTCGTCCGCCATCTCCTCCACACTGGCCGGGAGGATGTCCGGCTCGGTCAGCCCGCGCGCCTGGAGGGCGTAGACCGGCTGGTCGGGGGCGAGATGGCGGAGCAGTCCGGTGTACGACCAGCCGAGGCCGCCGCCGGGGTGGACGCAGAACAGTGGCGGGCGCTGCCCCTCGCCGCGCAGCGGCAGCAGGATGTCCAGCGGCGGGCGCTCGGGCGTGCCGTCGACCCCGGCCGTGGGCGCGGACGCCAGCCGCTCCACCAGCCGGGCTACGGTCGGCGCCTCGAACAGATCGCGCATCGACAGCTTGTCGCCGAGCACCGGGCGGGCCTGGGCGACCAGTTTCGAGGCGAGCAGCGAATGGCCGCCCAGCAGGAAGAAATCGTCGTCGATGGTGACGCCGGGGACGCCGAGGGTCGCGCCGAAGAGCGCGCAGAGCGTCTCCTCGACCGGGGTGCGGGGCGCCCGGCCGGACGCGCCCGCCTCGAAGGACGGCGCGGGCAGGGCGGTGCGGTCCAGCTTGCCGTTGGCGTCCACCGGGAGCGCGTCCAGCACGGTGAACGCGGCGGGCACCAGATGCTCGGGCAGGGTACGGGCCAGGGCCTCGCGGGCGGCGGCGGGGTCGGGTCCGTGCACGGAGCCGGGCGTCATAGCGGAGCCGGGCGTCAGATACGCGATCAGCCGCTGCTCGCCGTCTGCGTCCGTGTGCAGCGCGGCTGCGGCGTCCGCGACGTCCGGCAGGGTCCGCAGCGCGGCCTCGACCTCGCCCAGCTCGATCCGGAACCCGCGCAACTGCACCTGGCCGTCGGCGCGGCCGAGGTACTCCAGGGTGCCGTCGGGGAGGCGGCGGGCCAGATCGCCGGTGCGGTACATCCGGGCGTCGGGGTCGCCGAACAGCGGGCCGAAGGGGTCGGGGACGAACCGCTCGTCGGTCAGCTCGGGTTGGTTGAGATAGCCGAGGGCGAGCTGTGCCCCGGCCGCGTAGAGCTCACCGGTCGCCCCGGCCGGGCACGGCTTGAGGGCGGTGTCGAGGACGTAGAGCCGGGTGTTGTGGACCGGGGTGCCGATCGGCACCGGTCCGTCCGCGCCGGGCCGGACCAGATGGTGGGCGACCTGGATGGTGGTCTCGGTGGGGCCGTAGAGGTTGTGCAGCGGCACCCCGGGCAGCAGCGTGTGGAAGAGCTCGGCCGTCTCGCGCGGCAGCGCCTCACCGCCGCTGGACGCCCGGCGCAGGGAGCTCGCGCAGGACGCGGCGGCGTCGGGGTCGGCCAGCAGCGCCCGGAGCATCGACGGCACGAACTGGAGCGTGGTGACTTCCTCCTCGCGGACGGTGCGCGCGAGACGGGCCGGGTCCTTGTGGTCGCCGGGCCTGGCGAGCACCACGGTGGCACCGCTGATCAGCGGCAGGAAGAACTCGCAGACGGAGGCGTCGAATCCGGCCGGGGTCTTCTGGAGCATCCGGTCGTCGGAGGTGAGGCCGTACAGATCGCGCATCCACTCCAGGGCGTTGATGACGGCCTGGTGCGGGACCACCACGCCCTTGGGGCGGCCGGTGGAGCCGGAGGTGTGGATGATGTACGCGGGGTCCTCGGGGGCGGGAGCCACCGGGGGAGCGGCCTCGTCCGTGCCGCTGTCCGTGGCGCTCTCCTCGGGGGCGTCCAGCAGCAGCCGTGGCACCCCGGCCGCCGGGGGCAGTGCCGCGGCGCTGTCGGAGCGGGTGACGAGGAGCGCGGGCGCGGTGTCGTCGAGCAGATACGCCAGCCGCTGCGCCGGATAGTCCGGATCGAGCGGCACATAGGCGGCCCCGGACTTCAGCACCGCCAGCAGGGCGACCACCAGGTCGGGGGAGCGGGGCAGCCCGACGGCGACCGTGCGGCCCGGTCCGGCGCCGTGGGCGCGGAGCTGGCGAGCCAGCCGGTCGGCGGCGGTGTCCAGCTCCGCGTAGCTCAGCCGGGTGCCCTCGAAGACCACGGCCGGCGCTTCAGGGGCGCGGGCGGCCTGGGCGGCGATCAGCTCGGGGAGGGTGGCGGTGGAGACCGGGCGGGCCGTGGCGTTCGGCTCGACGACCATCCGGTGGATCTCCTCGGCGGAGAGGAGGTCGAGACCGCCGACCGTGCGTTCCTTGTCCGCGGCGGCGTCAGGGTCGGCGAGGGAGCGCAGCAGCCGCAGATAGCGCTCACGGTGGCCGATCAGATCGTCCTCGGTGTAGAGGTTGGAGTTCGCGTTGAGGTCGATGCGGATACCGGTGCCGTCGGACCGGTCGTAGCCCATGATCGAGAGGTCTTCGACGGTGCCGTTGGAGAGGTTGTGGCCCACGACCCGGTGACCGGCGAAGTCGAAGTCGTAGTCGTAGGTCATGATGTTGACGTGCGGGCCGAGGAATCCATTGCCGCCGTCCGGCATCCGCAGGTCCCGGGCCAGATCGATACGGCGGTAGCGCTGGTGCCGCAGGGCCTGCCGTACTTCCCGGGAGACCTGGCGCACCAGCTCCCGTATTCGCATATCGGAGCGCACCCGGATGCGCAGCGGCACCACATTGGCGAACATGCCAGGAATGGAACGTGCGGTGGCATCGGTGCGGGCGGAGACCGGCAGCGTCAGAATGATGTCGGATTCGCCGGTCATCCGGTGCAGATACACCGCGGTGGCCGTGATGATCATCGCAGACCAGTGGGTCGCGTATGCGCGGGCGGCGGCGCGTAGTTCGACCGCCTCCGCTTCACTGAGGTAGGCGGTCTGCCGCAGCACGGTGGACAGTTCATTGCCGGGGCGGCCGGAAAGCCGGGCCGGTCGCGGGGAATCCCCGAAGTGGTCCATCCAGTAGGCGCGGTCCTTGGCGAAATCCTCCGACGCCCGGTATTCCGCGTCCTGATCGAGCATCGCCCGCAGTGAGCCGAAGACGGTTTCCGCGGCGACCGGTTCGGTGCCTCGCACCAGGGCCGTGTAGATCTCGGCGGTGCGGCGGGCGAGCAGCGCGGCGGAGCCCGCGTCCGAGACGATGTGATGGGTGCCCTGGTACCACAGGAAGCATTCCGGCCCCAGTTTCAGCAGGGCGAAGGAGAACGCGGGGTGGTCGCCGAGCCGGAGCCGGGTGGCCAGGTCGTGCTTCATCCACCGCTCGGCCGCCGCACGCGGGTCGGGCTCCCCGCTGACGTCGGGTGTCGGCAGCTCCCAGTCGGTCACCGGGTCCAGCGCCTGCCAGGGCAGTCCGTCGTCCTCACCGACGCGCACGTTGTAGGGCTCGGCCTCGGTGACGGCCCGGCGCAGCGCCCTCTCGAATATGTGCTGGTCTATCGGGCCCTGTATCTCCAGGTACTCGCCGACCCGGAACGTCGTACTCTCCGGCGGCTCCAACTGCTCGATGAACCAGATCTCGCTCTGACCGGTCGACAACGGCAGACGGGCGGCCGTTACGGCGGGCTGCACATTTCCCCCACGTGAAAACAGAATTCGTCGAAAGTCGAAACAAAGGTGCCTGGCAGTCGGGGCGTTGTCCGCCGTGCGACCGCAGGCACCACTGTGACCCTATGAGACGAACATGTCGGGTACGGGGCATCAAGGCGGGATGGCCAGGGGAGTTGACTTGATCTTAACGGTGCGCCCGAATGTATTCGCACGTGGTGAGACGGCCCGGAGGCCGTTCAGTGGTGAGGATGTGAAAGCGGGAAGCGCGAAGATGAACGGAACGGAAAGAAGATGGAGGTCGTGACTGGAAGTGAACTGGCCCCGCTGTCAACAGCCTTCGACGGTTCCGCCGCCGTTCCAGCCCATTTTCTGCCAGTGGTCGAACCATGCCAGATAGTACCGCTCGACGGTAGAGGTGAATACGTGCGCGTTGTTCTGATCGCAGCGGACTGAGATGCCGCCCGGAACGCGCTGGGCGTAGACGATGCCGCCGTCAGGTTTCTTGAAGTGCAAATCCATCCTCATCGGTCCTTCGGCGCCCGGGAATCCCTCAATGGTCTGATACCCCTGCGAGGTGATGAGGTAGTCCATCGCAATCCAGATGAACGGGACGTGCGTCGACGGGTCCTCAGCCTTGGTGGCGGAGATCTTGAAGTCTCTGAGTGTGACGATGGTATCGGCCGGGTTGGCCGCATCGACAAACACAGCCTGCTTGATCGTTCTTGTCTTCGTCGTGAGGTTCACGTCACCGTTTACGGGCTTGACGATGAAACCCAAATGGTAAAGGAGAGAGCTGGGCGCGATGTATTGGTCCACCTTGACCTCGGGCCACGCGTCGTCCGTCACCACGAACTCGGCGGCGCGAAAGGTCGAAAGTTCCTGGAGGGTGCCGGTCGCTCGGTGATTGGTGTAGGTCACGGTCGGCCTCTTCCGCGGCGGTGGTTTCACTGTCGCTTCAGAGTCTTGATGCTGGAATCGGATTCGGCTCGTCGGGCAGGTCCAATCGGAGTCGTGGGCCCGACCCGGGCACGGATCAGCCACGGATGAACAACGGAGCGGCACTCTCTCTGGGGTGCCGCCTCTTCGTTTGCCCGTTCAAGGCAGCGGAGGCCGTGACCGGATTCGAACCGGCGTAACTCGCTTTGCAGGCGAGCCCCTCAACCACTCGGGCACACGGCCGATGTTGTGCTCGTGCTTCGACGATAGGGACGGGGTTCGAGGGTCTCAATGATTCGGCCACGGCTGCCATGCGACTGACACACCGCGTTCATACCGGGGCACCCGGCCTTCCCAGGTGTCACGGCCGCCCGGGGCGGCCCGCGAGGAAGTCCTCGACCAGCGGGCGGAACAGATCCGGCTCGTCCACCCACGGGTAGTGGCCCACACCGTGCAGCGGCTGCGCCCGTCCGTCGGGGAAGGACTCCGCGACCAGCTCCCCGGCTCGTACGCCGGTCACCGCGTCCCGGTCGCCGGTCACCGCAAGCACCGGGCAAGGAACTTCGCGCAGCCGGGCCAGCACCGCGCGGCGCCCCGCCTCGTCGACGCCCTGCCAGAAGCCCGCGCGCGGCACCGGGCCGAGCTGCTCGCCCTCGGCCGCCGCATGGGCCCGCTGGGGCTCGTCCCAGCGGCCGTACGCCATCGGGGCGGCCTGGAGCAGCAGTCGGCGCACCTCTCCGAAGTCGGTGGTGTCCGGCAGCAGCTGCACCGCGACATACGCCTCCTGCCACCATGGCTCGTTCGCGCGCGACTCGAAGATCTCCCGGGCGTCCTCGGGCAGTTCGCCCTGGAGCCGGGCGCCCGGACAGACCAGCACCAGATGGGTGAGGTGCTCGGAGTGTGCGGCCGCGTACGCCTGTGCCGTGGCCGCCGCCGCGTCGTGCGCCAGCAGCGGGAAGCGGTTCAGCCCCAGATGGCGGCGGAGCGCCTCCAGGTCCTCGGCGAGACCGGGGAAGGAGTAGCCGTTGGGGTCGGTGGCCGGAGGGGAGTCCCCGGTGCCGCGGCTGTCGGGGATGATCAGCGTGTGGTGGGCGTCAAGGCCGCCGAGGTCGCCGAGGTAGGCGGCGTTCCGCCCCGGCCCGCCGGCCAGACAGATGAGCGGCGGGCGCGCGGAGCCGTCCCGGGCCTCCAGCACGCGATAGGCCAGCTCGGTGTTGTCGTACGACGTGTAGTGCGGCATAAGGTCAGCTTGCCCGAAGAGCCCCGACTCAGCCCGAAGACACCGAGGCGTGTGACACCCGTCATCGGCCGTCGGGGGTGAGGCCCCCGGCCGTCGGGGGAGCGAGGTCACCGGCCGTCGGGGACGAGCGGTGACTCCAAAGCACCACTGGGGGTGGTCTTCCCGCTACCCAAATTCCGCTTATGTTATGGCTATCATGCGAGGGTGTTCGATTCCCGGCACATCAAGACGTTCCACGAGGTGGTCAGCGCCGGTTCCTATTCGGCCGCCGCCCGTGCGCTCGGCTATACCCAGCCCGCGATCACCCAGCAGATGAAGGCCCTCGAACGGGCCGTCGGCAGCCCGCTGTTCATCCGGGTCGGCCGGGGGATGCGGCTCACCGAGGCGGGGGAGACCCTGGCCCGGCACGCGGACACCATCCTGTCCAGCATTTCCACCGCCCAGCAGCAGATGAACGCCATCACCCGGCTGCGCTCGGGCCGGGTGCGGGTGTGTGCCTTCCCCAGCGCCAACGCCACCCTGATCCCCGAGGTCATGGCCCGGCTCGCCGCCACCCACCCGGGGGTGCGGGTGGAGCTGCTGGAGGGCGAGCCGCCGGAGTCGCTGGGGCGGGTGGTGCGCGGGGAATGCGACATCACACTCGCCTTCACCTATCCCGGGCTGCACGAGGAGGTTCCCGCCGAGCTGGTCGAGATCCCGCTGCTGGAGGACCAGCTGACGGTGCTGCTGCCGTCCGGGCATCCGCTGGCCCGGCGGCGCGCGGTCAAGCTGGCCGATCTGAGCGAGGAGCGCTGGATCGCCGGATGTCTGCGCTGCCGCGCCAACTTCCTGCACGAATGCGCCGAGCAGGGCTTCGCCCCGGACATCGCCTTCACCACCGACGACAACCTGGTGGTGCAGAGCATGGTCGCGGCGGGGCTGGGGGTCGCGATGATGCCGGGTCTGGTGCTGTCCTTCCTGTGCCACCAGAAGGTCGCCGGACGCGCCCTGGACCCCGCGTCGCGCCGCCATGTCTCGGCGTATCTGTTGCGCGAGCACCTGGAGATCCCGGCGACCGCGCGGGTGCTGGAGGAGCTGAAGACGGTGGCGGGCAACCGGGTCGGCTGCTGACCCCGTCCACGGGCCCGCCCGCCCCAACCAGCCGTCCATAAGCAGAATTTAGGGGACGGCCAAGAAATCATCGTTGGACGTGATGGAGCGCGCAGCGGCACGCTGCGGCTATGACCACCACGCCGACCGAACCCACCGTCCCCCGCGTCACGACGCGCCTCGGCGCGTTCGTCGACGGCGTACGCGAGGCCGTAGGACGCGGACTGCCGCCCGATGTGACCGCCTATCTCGTGGGCGAACGGCTCGCGCCCTTCCTCGGCGCGGCCGATCTGCTCACCCCCGAGCAGCGGGAGGGCGACCCCGACTGCTACCGCCAGCACATCCTGCACGCCGAGCCCGACGGCAGCTTCTCGATCGTCGCCTTGGTCTGGCTGCCCGGTCAGCGCACCTCCATCCATGACCATGTGTCCTGGTGCGTGACCGGTGTCCACGAGGGTGAGGAGCGCGAGCGCCGCTACCGACTGGTGCCGGACGGGCTGAGCTCGCGGCTGGTCGCGGAGAAGGACGTGGTCAATCCGCAGGGGTCGGTATGCGGGTTCGCGCCGCCGGGAGATATCCACAGGGTGTGGAACGCCTGCGAGGGCACGGCGATCTCGATCCATGTCTACGGCGCGGACATCGCGCGGCTGGGCAACAGCGTACGGCGGGTGTACGAGCTGCCGACGGAGGACGAGCTGTGAGCGCGCGCCGCTCCGCCCGTCCGTTCCGCCCCGCCCGTCCGTTCCGCGGCGCGGTGACGGCGTGGCGCTGACGGGGGCGCGGGCCGCCGGGCGGGCGAACGCCGGCTCCGCCGCCACGTCGTCCGCCGCGTCCAGCGGGTCGTCCGCCGGACCCTCCGCCGCGTCCACCGCGCCGGGCCGTCGGCTGCCCGCCCCCACGTACGGCCTCGGCCTCGCGGCGGCCGGGGTCGCGGTCGCCTGGTGCGTCCACTGGCTCGTACCCGCCGTTCCGCTGCTCACCGCGGCCGTGGTGCTGGGCATCACGGCCGCCCATCTGCCTGGTGTACGGGGCCTGGTGCGCGGAGCGTGCCGCGCCGGGCTCTCCTTCGCCGGGAAGCGGCTGATGCGGCTGGGCATCGTGCTGCTGGGCCTCGGGCTCGGCCTCGGCGATGTGCTCGGCCTCGGCTGGGCCACCGTGGCGATGGTGTTCGGCGTGGTCGCGGCCACGTTCTTCGGCACCTGGTGGCTCGGCCGCCGGATGGGGCTGCGCGGGGACCAGCCGCTGCTGATCGCCACCGGCTATTCCATCTGCGGCGCGTCCGCGATCGGCGCGGTCAGCGAGGTCTCGGAGAGCGACGAGCGCGATGTGGCCACCTCGGTGGCGCTGGTCACCCTGTGCGGCACCCTCGCCATCGCCGTACTGCCGCTGCTCCAGCACCCGTTAGGGCTGAACGACGCGGAGTTCGGCCGGTGGGCGGGCGCGAGCGTGCACGACGTGGGCCAGGTCGTGGCGACCGCCCAGACCGCCGGGCATGCCGCGCTCACCGAAGCGGTGCTGGTCAAGCTGGTGCGAGTGGCGATGCTCGCACCACTGGTCGCGGCTCTGGCGCTGTCCGTACGGGCACGCCGGAAGGCCGCCGAGGCGGCCGTGGTGACCAACACGGCCGCGGGGGGTAACGGGGGCGAGGAAGCCGGGGGTTCGGAGCGGGCGGGGACGCGGCGGCCGCCGCTGGTTCCGCTCTTCGTCCTCGGCTTCCTGGCCATGGCCGCCGTGCGCAGCACGGGCGTGCTGCCCACGGCCGCGCTGGACACCGCCGGTGACGTCCGTGAACTCCTCCTCGCCGCCGCCCTCTTCGGGCTCGGCAGCGCGGTCCACCTCCCCTCGCTGTCCCGGACGGGGGCGCGGGTGGCGGCGCTGGGGCTGTGCGCGTGGGTGGTGATCGCGGGGGTGTCGTACGCGGGAGTGCTGCTCACGGCGTGACCGCATGACCGTGTGACCGCGGGCTCTAGGGCCCGTCGTCAAAGGGGCCGCCCTGCTCCCGACGCCTGGCACGGCGCCTTGCCGCGTTGTCGAAAGGCGCCCGAGTACGCCCAGTACGAGGGCGATCCTCCGCCTTGCGATCGACCGCACCAGACGCCGCTCGCGGCCGGACGCCCCCTTTGACGACGGACCCTGGCCCCACTCGGCCGTGGACCGGAAGGTGATCCGGTCCGCGGCCGCGGTGTGAGCCTGGTCCCACCCTCGGGGGGTCTCGTGGCATACGCCCGAAGCGTGAATGGCGGCACAGGTAGGCTGACGCGGTTCCCGAACCACGCCGCCGAGCCAGCCCGACGGAGACCGTGACTACTACCGCCTCCAGCACCAGTCATCACCTCTCGCCCGCCTTCCCGGGGCGGGCGCCCTGGGGTACCGCGAGCAAGCTGCGCGCCTGGCAGCAGGGCGCCATGGACAGGTACATCCAGGAGCAGCCCAAGGACTTCCTCGCGGTCGCGACGCCCGGCGCGGGCAAGACGACCTTCGCGCTGACCCTCGCGTCCTGGCTGCTGCACCACCATGTGGTGCAGCAGGTGACGGTCGTCGCGCCCACCGAGCACCTGAAGAAGCAGTGGGCGGAGGCCGCGGCGCGGGTCGGGATCAAGCTGGACCCGGAGTACAGCGCGGGCCCGCTCGGCAAGGAGTACCACGGGGTCGCGGTGACCTACGCGGGCGTCGGCGTCCGCCCGATGCTGCACCGCAACCGCAGCGAGCAGCGCAAGACCCTGGTGATCCTGGACGAGATCCACCACGCCGGTGACTCCCGCTCCTGGGGTGAGGCGTGCCTGGAGGCGTTCGAGCCCGCGACCCGGCGGCTGGCGCTCACCGGTACGCCCTTCCGGTCCGACACCAACCCCATCCCGTTCGTCACCTACGAAGAGGGCAACGACGGCATCCGCCGCTCCTCCGCCGACTACACCTACGGCTACGGCAACGCGCTGGCCGACGGCGTCGTCCGGCCGGTCATCTTCCTCTCCTACAGCGGCAATATGCGCTGGCGCACCAAGGCGGGCGACGAGATCGCGGCCCGGCTGGGCGAGCCGATGACCAAGGACGCGGTCTCGCAGGCGTGGCGCACCGCGCTCGATCCGCGCGGCGACTGGATGCCGAACGTGCTGCGCGCCGCCGACCAGCGGCTGACCGAGGTCCGCAAGGGCATCCCGGACGCGGGCGCGCTGGTGATCGCCGCCGATCAGGAGTCGGCCCGCGCGTACGCCAAGCTGATCCGTGAGATCACCGGCACCAAGGCCACGCTGGTGCTGTCCGACGAGGCCGCGGCCTCGCAGCGGATCGAGGACTTCAGCCACTCCGACGACCGCTGGATGGTCGCGGTCCGCATGGTGTCGGAGGGGGTGGACGTGCCCCGGCTGGCGGTCGGGGTGTACGCCACCACCATCTCCACTCCCCTCTTCTTCGCCCAGGCCGTCGGCCGCTTCGTACGGTCGCGGCGGCGCGGTGAGACCGCGTCCGTGTTCCTCCCCACCATCCCGATGCTGCTCGGCTTCGCAGGCGAGATGGAGGTCGAGCGCGACCACGTCCTGGACAAGCCGAAGAAGGACGGCGAGGAGGAGAACCCGTACGCGGAGGAGGAGAAGCTCCTCGAGGAGGCCGAGAAGCAGCAGGACGAGGACACCGGCGAACAGGACCAGCTGCCCTTCGAGGCGCTGGAGTCGGACGCGGTCTTCGACCGGGTGCTCTACGACGGCGCCGAGTTCGGGATGCAGGCGCACCCCGGCAGCGACGAGGAGCAGGACTACCTCGGCATCCCCGGGCTGCTCGAACCCGACCAGGTGCAGATGCTGCTCCAGCGGCGGCAGGCCAAGCAGATCGCGCACAGCCGCAAGCGGCCGGACACGGAGGCCGATCTGCTGGAGATCCCGGCCGAGCGGCGGCCGGTGGTCACCCACAAAGAGTTGCTGGAGCTGCGCAAGCAGCTCAACACGCTGGTGGGGGCGTATGTCCACCAGAGCGGCAAACCGCATGGGGTGATCCACACCGAGCTGCGCCGGGTGTGCGGAGGGCCGCCGAGCGCGGAGGCCACGGCCGGGCAGATCCGTGAGCGGATCAAGAAGGTGCAGGAGTGGGCCACACGTATGCGGTGACGGAAGGCCGCGCATGTGGTGATGGCCGCGCATGTGGTGATGCGAGGGGTGGTGCGGATTGTGTCCGCACCACCCCTCGCGCTTTTCACAACCCCTCACAACCCCTTTGAGGGAACGCCGCCAACTCGCCACCGAATATCCGGGCGTACAGCGCTAAACGTGATGAATCGCCACCCGGCAGGGCGGTGACAGCGGAAAGCTCTGCTCGGATTCTGGACGGGCTCTTCCGCTCAGCGAACCGGGTCGCTAGCGTTCGGGCACGCACACGCCCCGTGGCAGCGCCGCCTCGGAGCGCAGCCGGATGCGTACCAGCCGTACCAGCCACCGCGACCGGCGGCCTCTGCGCGCGCCGTCGTCGGGACCGGCGGTGCACCTCCGCCAAGGGTCGCGACCCATCACCGAGGAGGGGGCGTCGTGACCGCGGAGACCTCTCAGACGCTCGACCGGGGACTGCGTGTCCTCAAACTGCTCGCCGACACCGACCACGGGCTGACCGTCACCGAGCTGTCCACCAAGCTCGGCGTCAACCGCACCGTGGTCTACCGACTCCTGGCCACCCTCGAGCAGCATTCCCTGGTCCGCCGTGACATCGGCGGACGGGCACGCGTCGGGCTGGGGGTGCTCCAGCTCGGCCGCCAGGTGCATCCGCTGGTCCGGGAGGCGGCCCTGCCCGCACTGCGCTCCCTCGCCGAGGACATCGGCGCGACCGCCCACCTCACCCTGGTCGACGGCACCGAGGCCCTCGCGGTCGCGGTGGTCGAGCCGACCTGGACCGACTACCACGTGGCCTACCGGGCCGGGTTCCGCCATCCGCTGGACCGGGGCGCCGCGGGCCGGGCGATCCTGGCCGCCCGCGCGGCCCGCGTCGACGACCCGGGCTACGCCCTCACCCACGGCGAACTGGAGGCGGGCGCGAGCGGTGCGGCCGCTCCGCTGCTGGGGGTGACCGGGATAGAGGGCAGTGTGGGGGTGGTGATGCTCTGCGACGCCGTACCGGAACGGATCGGTCCGAGGGTGGTGGACGCCGCCCGGGAGGTGGCCGACGCGCTGAGGTGATGGCCGGGCCGTCGCCCCGCTCGGTGCGGTGGCGGCCCCGAGCGCTCAGGAACGGTCAGGGCAGGGAACGGTCAGCGGGGCGGCAGGAACGGTCAGGGCGCCGGTAGGAACGGTCAGGGCGGCGGCACGGTCATCTCGGGCGTCAACTAGATTCACAGCATGGCTGCCGTCTCCCCCCGCGCCCGCATTCTCATGATCTGCTCCGCGATCGTGCTCGCCCTGCTGGCGGTCGCCGCGTTCGTGCCGCTGCCGTTCACCATCGCCCAGCCGGGCACCACCGTGAACGTCCTGGGCTCCGACCACGGGAAGCCGGTGATCACCATCTCGGGAGCCGGCACCCGCAAGACCACCGGGCAGCTGCGGATGACCACGATCGTGGCGACCGGACCGGACGCCACCGTGCGGCTGGGGGACGTGATCGACGGCTGGCTGGACACCGACCGCGCCGTGATGCCGCACGACTCGGTCTACGTGGGCGGCACCACCGAGGAGATCGAGCGGCACAACACCGAGGAGATGGAGAAGTCGCAGTCCACCGCCACCAGCGCGGCGCTCGGCTATCTCCACCGGTCGCCGAAGGACGTCAAGGTCACCCTGCGGCTGGCCGATGTGGGCGGGCCGAGCGCCGGGCTGCTGTTCTCGCTCGGCATCATCAACAAGCTGGACGGCGACGGCAGCGGTGGCGATCTCACCGGCGGGCGGACGATCGCGGGCACCGGCACCATCGACGCCAAGGGCAAGGTCGGCGCGGTGGGCGGCGTTCCGCTGAAGACCCAGGCGGCCAAGCGGGACGGCGCGACGGTCTTCCTGGTGCCCAAGGACGAGTGCGCGGACGCGAAGGCCGAGCTCCCCAAGGGGCTCCGGCTGATCCCCGTCACCACCCTCAAGGGCGCGGTGTCGGCTCTGCGGGAGCTGCGCTCGGGCGGGGCGGTCCCGCGCTGCTGAGCGCGGCCGGGACCCCCGCCGCCGGGGCCGGTGGGGGCGCCGGGTCCGCCACGGTCTGCGTCGCCACGGGTTCGCGGTCCATGCCACGCCAGACCGGGAAGGCCAGCGGGCTCAGCGTGGTCAGGAAGTACACCCCGCCGGTGACAAGGAACGCGGTGGTCAGCCCCGCGCCCTCCACCAGATAACCGGCCGCGAGCCCGCCCAGCGGGATCACCACCCACACCCCCGCGGTGAGCGCCCCCATCACCCGGCTGCGCAGCTCGTCCGGTACCGCCTCGTACGTCACCGTGGTGAGGATCGGATTGAGCATGCCCGCCGCGAGCCCGCTGACCACCATCGTCACGGCGAGCGGTGGAAGGCCGGGGACGAACGCGGCGACCGCGAACCGCGGCAGCCCGCAGAGCAGAAAGCAGACCCCGAAGACGGTACGCCGCGGGAACCGGTCACCCACCGCCCCGTACAGCAGCGCGCCCGTCAGCGCCCCGCCGCCGAACAGCGCGGTCACCAGCCCGAGATCGACCGAACCGTCCAGGTGGTGTTCGGCGTGCACCGGCAGCAGCACCGAGGAGTAGCCCTGGTCGAGGCCGTTGGTGACCATCACCATCAGCACGATGGCCAGCAGCAGCCGGTGGCGCAGCAAGAACGCGTACCCCTCGCGGAGTTCGGCCCGGTACGCGCGGAGCGAGACCGGCGCGGCCGCGCGGCGCGGGGCGGCCGCGGGCAGTCCGCGCAGCCCCGCCGCGATCAGCAGCGCGGAGACCCCGAACGTCACCGCGTCCAGCAGCAGTACGGAGGCGGGGCCGAGTAAGGCGATCAGCACACCTCCGAGGGCCGTGCCCAGCATCCGGGCGCCGCGCGAGGCACCGTCGTAGAAGCTGGCCGCGCGGCTGAGGGTGGTGCCCGCCCGTTCGGCCAGCGCGGGCACCAGCACCTCGCGGGCCGTCTCACCCGGTGCGTGCAGCAGTCCGGAGAACGCCATCAGCGCGCACAGCTGCCAGAACCGCAGCAGTCCGGCGAAGTGGAGCAGCGGGATCGCGGCGACGGCCACCCCGCACAGCGCGTCCGAGGCGATCGAGACCCGCCGCCGCCCCAACCGGTCGATGACCGGTCCGCCGACAACGGCGGAGACGACCACCGGGAGAGTGGCGCAGAACGCGACGAGCCCGGCCCTGGCGGCGCTGCCCGTGGTCTGGAGCACAAACCACGGGACGCCGATCAGGGTGAGTGAATTCCCCGCGATGGAGATGGCGTTGGCGGTGAGAACGAGTGTAAACGGCCGTCGGTCGGGTCTGCCGCCGGGTCTGCCATCGCCCTTGCTGTTGTTGTCGCTCATGGTCCCCCCTGGATTCCACGTATCCCCTGTACGCCTCGGTCAGTAGTCGAGCCGTGCCGTCAGTGCCGCCCGCGGTCCCCTCGGCGTCGCCAGCCGCAGCCCGACCTCCACGAGCGTCCAGCCCAGCCGGGTGCGCAGCGGGCGGGCGTCCGGGCGGTGCGTGGCCGCGTCCCGGGCTTCCTGTCGCAGGCGTTCGGCGCGGATGCGGTGCAGCCGCAGATGGATGTCGTCGCTGTACACAGGTATCCCCCCTGGATTCCC
This sequence comes from Streptomyces sp. JLBJ103, assembly GCF_058215575.1. NCBI lineage: Bacteria > Bacillati > Actinomycetota > Actinomycetes > Kitasatosporales > Streptomycetaceae > Streptomyces > Streptomyces sp. JLBJ103. The sequence goes on from NZ_CM177089.1 coordinate 4,873,648, forward strand.
CGGACTTCCTGATTCCCTGGGTTCGGTCAGTGCTCGTCGCGCGGGAAGGCGTGCAGATGGACCCGGAACCGGGCCGAGTTCTCGGTGTCCTGGTCCACCTCCTTCTCGCGGTAGTTCTCGATCACTTCGTGAAGCCTGTCGCGCATTTCCTCGGCGAGTTCGGGCGTCAGCCGGAGGTTGAAGTCACTCATGTCCGAGGCGAGACGCCATTCCGACGACCAGGTGTGGAGAGTGCCGAGCCAGGTCGACAGCTCCTGCCCGTGCACCGTGGCCCACTCGTGCAGCAGGGTGTTGATCGCCCCGCGGACGGACGGGTCGGGATGGGTGAGGAACTCGTCGGAACCTACGCGGGTACCCCGCTGTGCCGCCTTCCACCATCGCTCCCGGCCCTTGCCGCGCTCCGGGTCGTCCGTGACGAAGCCGTGTGCGGCCAGCTGCCGCAGGTGGTAGCTGGTGGCACCGCTGGACTCGCCCAGCCGCTCGGCGAGTTGGGACGCGGTCGCCGGTCCGTACTCGCGCAGCGCGCCGAGCAGCCGCATCCGCAGCGGGTGGGCGAGCCCGCGCAGGGAGCGCGGGTCGAGCTCCCGTACGTCGTCGGGCAACGGCTTCTTGTTCTCTGCCATGCCGGGAAGGGTAAGCATGCAAAGATTCCGTTGCAAGGACTTCTTTGCAACGGAATCTTTGGATCCGCTCACCGCCCCCGGATCAGTCCCGCGCCGCCTGCTGCACCAGCGGGATGATCCGCAGCGGCACCGGGTTCTCCATCACGATCGCCGTCGAGGCCCGGACGATCCCCTCGAACCCCACCACCAGGTCGATCACCCGCTGGAGATCGGCGTTCGAGCGGGCGACCAGACGGCACAGCATGTCGCCGTGGCCGGTGGTGGTGTGCAGCTCCAGCACCTCCGGGACGCCCGCCAGATGTGTCCGTACGTCCGCCCCCTGGCCCTGCTTGATCTCCAGCGTGGCGAACGCGGTCACCGGATAGCCCAGCGCCGCCGGATCCACCTCCGGACCGAACCCGCGGATCACCCCCTGCGCCCGCAGCCGGTCCAGCCGCGCCTGCGCCGTACCGCGCGCCACCCCGAGGCGGCGGGACGCCTCCAGTACGCCGATCCGCGGCTCGCGCGCGAGCAGCTCGATCAGCCGGGCGTCGAGCGCGTCGATCCCCATGGGCACCTCCCGTCACTTGATGACCACCCCTGTGATGGTGGTCACTGTGTGCAGAATGCCGCCTCCGCTGCGCGTGTGGCTATACAGAGTGCCCAGCGTTTTCGCGAACTATTGCGCACCCTGAATCACGGGGAGACGCTTTCTGTATGACTGAGATCCTGAACCCCACCCCGTCCACCGCGCGGCAGGCCGACCCCTTCCCGGTGAAGGGGATGGACGCGGTGGTCTTCGCGGTCGGCAATGCCAAGCAGGCGGCCCACTACTACGCCACCGCCTTCGGCATGAAGCTCGTGGCCTACTCCGGACCGGAGAACGGCAGCCGGGAGACCGCCAGTTACGTCCTCGTCTCGGGCGGCGCCCGCTTTGTGTTCACCTCCGTCATCAAGCCCAGCACCGACTGGGGCCGTTTCCTGGCCGAGCATGTCGCCGAGCACGGCGACGGGGTCATCGACCTGGCCATCGAGGTGCCGGACGTACGTGCCGCGTACGCCTACGCCGTCGAGCACGGCGCCACCGGTATCGAGGAGCCGCACGACGTCAAGGACGAGCACGGCACCGTGGTGCTCGCCGCCATCCGCACCTACGGCAACACCCGCCACACCCTGGTGGAGCGCAGCGGCTACGACGGCCCCTACCTGCCCGGCTATGTGGCCGCCGAGCCCATCGTCGCCCCGCCCGCGAAGCGCACCTTCCAGGCCATCGACCACTGCGTGGGCAATGTGGAACTCGGCCGTATGGACGAGTGGGTGGCCTTCTACAACAACGTCATGGGCTTCACCAACATGAAGGAGTTCGTCGGCGACGACATCGCCACCGAGTACTCCGCCCTGATGTCGAAGGTCGTCGCCGATGGCACCCGCAAGGTGAAGTTCCCGCTGAACGAGCCCGCGGTCGCGAAGAAGAAGTCGCAGATCGACGAGTACCTGGAGTTCTACGGCGGCCCCGGCGTCCAGCACATCGCGCTCGCCACCAACGACATCGTGGCCACCGTCCGGACCATGCGGGCCGCCGGGGTGCAGTTCCTGGACACCCCCGACTCGTACTACGACACCCTCGGCGACTGGGTCGGCGACACCAGGGTGCCGATCGAGACGCTGCGCGAGCTGAAGATCCTCGCCGACCGCGACGAGGACGGCTATCTGCTCCAGATCTTCACCAAGCCGGTCCAGGACCGGCCGACCGTCTTCTTCGAGATGATCGAGCGCCATGGCTCGATGGGCTTCGGCAAGGGCAACTTCAAGGCCCTGTTCGAGGCGATCGAGCGGGAGCAGGAGAAGCGCGGAAACCTCTGACCTTTCCTGTATCTCCCCCCCTGACGGCCCCGGGCGACCCCCCACCGCCCGGGGCCGTCGTATGCCCCGCGCGGCTGACGCCGACGACCGCCCGTTCGTCCACCGTGGCGATCTTCCCTGGCGGGCAGCCGGATGCGACGCTGGAGGCATGACCGACCTCATCGAGTTGCTGCGGGAGGGCCTCCCCGAGGAGGCGGTGCTGACCGACCCCGATGTCACCGGGTCGTACGCACACGACATGGCCAGCTTCTGCGAGGCCGGCACACCCGCCGTGGTTGTCCTCCCCCGCACCGTCGAGCAGGTGCAGCACATCTGCCGTACCGCCACCGCGCTGCGCGTCCCGGTCGTCCCCCAGGGCGCGCGCACCGGACTGTCCGGCGCGGCCAACGCATCCGACGGCTGCATCGTGCTGTCCCTGCTCAAGATGGACCGCATCCTGGAGATCAACCCGGTCGACCGGATCGCGGTCGTGGAACCGGGCGTGGTCAACGCGACGCTGTCCCGCGCGGTGATGGAGCACGGGCTGTACTACCCACCGGACCCCTCCAGCTGGGAGCAGTGCACCATCGGCGGCAACATCGGCACCGCGTCCGGCGGGCTGTGCTGTGTGAAGTACGGGGTCACCGCCGAATACGTACTGGGCCTGGATGTGGTGCTGGCGGACGGGCGGCTGATGCGCACCGGCCGCCGTACCGCCAAGGGCGTCGCGGGCTATGACCTCACCCGGCTGTTCGTCGGCTCCGAGGGCAGCCTCGGCATCGTCGTACGGGCGGTGCTCGCGCTCAAGCCCAGCCCGCCCGAACAGCTGGTGCTGGCGGCCGAGTTCCCCTCCACGGCCACCGCGTGCGACGCCATCTGCCGGATCATGGAGCGTGGACACACCCCCGCGCTGCTGGAGCTGATGGACCGTACGAGCGTCCGCGCGGTCAACGCGATGGGGAACATGGGGCTGCCGGAGACCACCGAGGCGCTGCTGCTGGCCGCCTTCGACACCCCCGACCCGGCCCGCGACGTCGCCGCCGTCGGCGAGCTGTGCACGGCGGCGGGCGCCACCGAGGTGGTCCCGGCCGAGGACGCCGCGGAGTCCGATCTGCTGCTCCAGGCCCGCCGGATGACCTTGACCGCCCTGGAGGCGGTCAAGGGCGTCACCATGATCGACGACGTCTGCGTACCGCGCTCCCGGCTGGCCGAGATGATCGACGGCACCGCCGCCATCGCCGAGAAGTACCGGCTCACCATCGGTGTGGTCGTCCACGCAGGTGACGGCAACACCCACCCCACCGTCTGCTTCGACGCCTCCGACCCGGACGAGTCCCGGCGGGCCCGGGAGTCGTTCGACGAGATCATGGCGCTCGGTCTGGAACTGGGCGGCACGATCACCGGTGAGCACGGCGTCGGGGTGCTCAAACGGGAGTGGCTGGCCCGTGAACTCGGCCCGGTGAGCCTGGAGTTGCAGCGCGGCATCAAGGACGTCTTCGACCCGCTGGGCCTGCTGAACCCGGGCAAGCTCTTCTGACCACCGCGCGTCCGCTCACCCCTCGCGGTCCGGGGACGACGCGGAGCCGGACGGTGTGGGCGTGGCCGTCCCCGACGCCGTGGGCTTCGGGTGGCTGGTCGACGAGGGCTTGGGAGGCTTGGGCGTGTTGCTGGGCCGCCGACTCGGAGTCTCCTTGGGCGGTTTGCGGGTGGCCGACGGCGACGCGCTGGTCTTCTCGGACTCCGGTTCGCTGGTGCTCGGCGACGGCCGGGGCGGTTCCGCCGTACGCGGGGGAGCGGTGAACGTGGGCCGCGACTGACGGCTGGCCCGGTCCGGCTCACGTGTCGCGGACGACGCCGCGTTGCCGGGGGTGGACTCCGACGGATCGGCCCCGGGCTCGTGGGATTTTCCGTTGTCCCGCTCCGACACCGTGTGCGACGGACTCTGCGACCGCTGGGCCAACAGCAGCGAACCGGCGGCCAGTCCGCCGACCACCGCGAGGGCTGCCACGGCCATCGCCCCGCGCCGCCGCCGGTTCCCTCCGGGGGTGCCGCGCCGCCGCCGTGAGCGGTGGTCCGGCTCCGTGAGCGTCACGGCACCGAGCTGAGCGGTCAGCGGGGCGACGGCGTCGGACACGGAAGCCTCCGCTCCGCGGTCGGCCCCGAAGACCTGCTCGGCGATGGCCCGCGAGCTCAGCTCCTTGGGGTCGGCCGGTCCGGCCAGCGGGTCGTACGCACCGCACTCCGGGCAGGTCACAACCCCGTTGAGAGTCCTGCGGCACGAGGCGCAGTAGTCCATCTGTTGCCTTTCCGTCGTCGGCACGTCCCGCGCCGCCCTCCTGAGGCGATCGGCCCGGGGGCGGGCTCGGTTTCCGTGCCGGATGGTGCGGTCCACCGTCCGACGCGGTATCACGTAACGGTAACGGCCGACCGAAACCAGGTACGCCACCCCGCCCTGTGGTGTTCAACTCCCCGGCCGGCCAAACCCCCATCGTGGCCCGATTCACACACCGGGGCGGCGGCTCGCCGCGGGCGGACGCCCGGTTGTTCGTACGACCGCGTTATGGCTCGACGGCTCGCACGGGAGGGTGGTGCCGTGGTGTGACGGGCACATGACGTCGTCGCGTCTGATAGACCTTGACGCGCGCGCTCCGGGTTGCACTGCGGCTCTTGTACGGCACACTGCTTAGGCCCCCCCACCCGCGAGGCACCGCACAGGCGCAGCGCAGGACAGCACGGCAGAGCAGATACGGGATATCGGAGATCATGAGCGCCTCTACCTCGGGATCCGCGGACGGTAGCTCCATTCCTGGCTTTTATCCGGATCCGTCCATCCCCGGCTACATCCGTTACTGGAATGGCGCGGCCTGGGTGCCGGGCACCAGCAGGCCCGCACCGGCCGAGGGCGAGTCCATGCCCGCGCCGCCGCCCGGCGTCACCCACACCCAGGTGATCGCCCCGGCGGGGGACGAGACCGGGCCGATGTTCCTGGACGAGGACCCGGCGCCTAGCTCCGCGGAGGAGACCGGCGGGGCGCTCCCCGAGTTGCGGCCGCGCGGGGAGATGGATGTACGGGACACCGGCGCGGGTGGCGCGGGCGGGGTGGGCGGTGCGGGGGCCCAACCGGTGCCGCCCGGTGGCACCGCGGGCCCGGTGGACTGGGACGATCCGCGGCGGCTGCACGGCTCCCGGCCCGAGCCCGCCACGGCCTGGCAGGCCGACGCCGCGCGGCAGGGCGGGTTCGGCGGTGAGCAGGACCACCGGGTCTCCTGGGGTTCGGAGCACGACGGGCCGGGCGGCGCCCCGGCCGGGCCGCTGCCCGGGGTGCCCGATCCGCGGCGCGCGGCGGAGGACCCGGCCGGTGGTGGCGCCCAGCCGGGCGGCCCGGACAATTCCACGCTGACGATGCGTGGGGGCGGGACCCGGCCGCCGAAGGACCGTTCCAGCCAGGCGCTGCCGCCGGTCCGGCGGAACCCGGAACTGCCCCCGGCGGACGGCGGGGAACTGGCGCCCGCTTCCGGTGACGGCACGATGTCGATCCGCGCCCCCCGTCCGCAGAGCGGCAAGGACGCCCCCGCGACCGGCCAGAGCCAGAGCCAGGGGCAGGGGCAGAGCCAGGGGCGGGACCAGGGCACCATGGCGTTCCGCGCGGTCGGCCGCCAGGGTGCCGGTACGACACCCCCGGCCCAGCCGCAGCAGCCACAACAGCCGCAGCAGCCCTACGGCGGTGTGCCCCCGCAGGGCGGCGCACCGAGCGGACCGGCCTGGCAGCAGCAGGTGCACCAACTCGCCCAGCAGCACGGGCAGCAGGCCGGACAGCAGGGCGGTGCGCCCGAGGGCGTCATCCCCTGGAAGCCGCCCGTCGACAACCCCTTCCTCCAGGCCGCCCAGAGCCAGGGGCGGCCCGCCGCGCTCGGCCGCCGTCTCATCGCCCGGCTGATCGACACCGTCGTCCTGCTCGGCATCGTCGGCGCCGCCGCGCTGCCCCTGTGGAACAAGGCGAGCGACCACATCGACGAGAAGGTGGAGACGGCGAAGCAGACCGGCGAGACCGTCACCGTCTATCTGCTGGACGGCACCACCGGCGGCTATCTCGGCATCGTGCTCGGTGTGCTGCTGGTGCTCGGCATCGTCCTGGAAGCGCTGCCCAACGCCGTCTGGGGACGCACCCTGGGCAAGAAGCTGGCCGGGGTACGGGTGCTGGACATCGAGAGCCATGACAAGCCGTCGTTCGGCGCCGCGCTGCGCCGCTGGCTGGTCTACTCGGTGCTGGGGCTGCTGGTGATCGGTGTGCTCAACGTGATCTGGTGCCTGTTCGACCGACCGTGGCGGCAGTGCTGGCACGACAAGGCGGCGCGCACCTTCGTGGCGGCGTCCGGCTGAGGCGGATGGACCATCCGGGTCGCCCGAACGGGGCATGCCGGATGCGGCGGCCCCGGCTCCGGGTTCGACTCGGGCCATGAGCACCGACCAGCCGCCCCCCGGGGCCGATGAGCCCCCGGACCGGGGCAGCGATCCGTTCGCCAAACACCCCCCGACCGGCGGCGCCGAGGGCACCGGCGGTACCGGGAGCACCGGCGGCACCAACGGCACCCCGTACGGCGAACACCGTGACGAAGGCGATCCGCTCGCGGGCATGCCCCCGCTGGCGCATCTGGGCCGCCGTCTGATCGCCCGGATCATCGACGCGCTGCTCATCGGCATTCCGGTGGGTCTGGTCATGGCCGCGATCCTGGGCGGTTATGACCCGGTCGACGGAAGCGCCCGGTCATCCACCGTCACCATTGTGTACGTGCTGATGTACTTCATCTACGAAGGATTGATGCTCACCCGCTACGGCCAGACAGTGGGAAAGAAGGCGATGAAGATCCGGGTCGCGATGCTGGAGAACGGCCAGACGCCGGCCGGTCAGCCCGGCTGGGTGCGCGCCGGGATCTACGCCCTCCCCGAGATCGTGCCCTGCTGCGGCTTCGTCTTCTGGCTGGTCAATGTCCTGTGGTGCACCTGGGACCGGCCGTACCGGCAGTGTCTGCACGACAAGGGGGCCAAGACGGTCGTGGTTTCCGCCGTGCCCTGACGCCGCGTCCCGAGGCCGTGCCCGCGGAAGTTCCGCCGACCCTGAGCTACCGACCCGTCAAGGGCTGCTGATGTAATCGGGGCATGAGCCCCGATCCGCTGACGCCGCCGCAGAACCCTCAGTTCGCCGGGATGCCGCCGCTGGCGACGCCCGGTAAGCGCTTCGCCGCCCGGCTCATCGACACCGTTGTCCTGGGAGCCATCTGGACGGTGGCACTGACCGCCACCGGTGCGCTCCAGTACGCGCTGGACCACCCGGGCAAGCAGGATACGGGCAAGGTGACACTGGCACTGGTGATCAGTATGGCGGTCTATTTCGGCTACGAGGGGCTGATGCTGTCCCGTACCGGTCAGACGCTCGGCAAGATGGTGCTGCGGATCCGGGTCGCGATGCTCTCCGACGGGGACATCCCGGGGCGGCAGGGCTGGGTGCGGGCCGCGGTGTACGCACTGCCGGGGATGCTGGTGCCGGTGCTGGTCGGCACGGTGTTCTGGGTCGTCAACTCGCTCTCGCTGTTGTGGGACAAGCCGTACCGGCGCGCGCTGCACGACAAGGCGGCGCGGACCGTTGTGGTGACGGCCTGAACAACAGCGGCAACAGCGGCAACAGTTGCGTCAGCCGTGGAACGAGTGCTCGCCGACGCCCGCCGTCTCGGCGGAGGCATGCGCCGGAGTGCCCGTCCGCGGCCGGTTCGTCCGGACCGTACGGGAGCCCTGGGGCACATGGGCCGCACGGGCGAACGGCCCGGTGACGGCCACCAGGAGCCCGAGCAGAAGACCGGCCACGGCGATGCCCCCGACCCACAGTGCTGACGTGGCCTGGGACAGCAGCAACAGGGCGAAGGTCGTGAGTACGACGGTGGCCGAACCGTAGGCGAGCTGTGCAGGAGTCGGACGCGGCATGGCGGGATCCGTCCTCAAGGCATCGGTATGCGGGGGGTTATGCGTCTGGCAGGAGTCAGGCTGATGTGCACCGTCAAAATGACTCTACGGTGCTGGATGCCCGAGGGGGAACGCCGGTAAGCGTGACCTCACCCACGGTGCCGTTGCATGAGGGGCGCACGGAATCATCGCGCCGTCCAACTAGCGAGATGGACGCGCCCGTTGGCGTCCGGTAACCGGTAACCCGCAAACCGGTGAACGTACTTGTCACACCAGCCCAAGTCAAGGTCTGTCTTTTCTCCTGCCACTCCGGTCAAATGTCCGCACCGGCGTAAAGGGGAGGAATCAACAAGTGAAGAGACAACGGAGGGCGGCCAGATCGGCTGCCATAGCCACGGTGGTGGCCGCGCTCGGCGCTGCGGCCCTGTCCACCGGCATGGCACAGGCAGACGCACCGTCTACGCGAGTGGAACGTCATGACCCGGCGCCCACGAAGACGGATGTGAAGCACGATCTGGACGGCCCCTACAGCAAGACGCAGGAAGCGCAGCGCGAGGAGGCCCTGCGTCAGGTCATCTCCGGGGAAGCCAAGGCCACCAAGCGCGGTGGGTCGCAGGTGGTGAAGCTCGGCAAGGGGAAGTACGTCGAGCTGGCCCGGGAGAAGACGGACAAGATCTTCACCATCCTGGCCGAGTTCGGCGACAAGGTCGACAACACCACGATGGTCGACCCGGACGGCGACGGCCCCAAGCCCCCGGTGAAGAAGTACGGCGGTGACCCGGGCCCGGCCCACAACACCATCGCCGAGCCGGACCGCAAGGACGACAACAGCACCGCCTGGCAGAAGGACTTCAACCGCCAGCACTTCCAGGACCTGTACTTCTCCAAGGACAAGAAGAAGGAGTCCCTGAAGAAGTACTACGAGCGGCAGTCCTCCGGCCGGTACTCGGTCGACGGCGAGGTCTCCGACTGGGTCAAGGTCGACTGGAACGAAGCCCGCTACGGCTCCAACTACTGCGGTGACACCAACTGCTCCAACGCCTGGGACCTGGTCCGCGACGGGGTCAACCAGTGGGCCAAGGACCAGAAGGCGGCCGGCCGTACCGACGCGCAGATCAAGGCGGACCTGGCCAAGTACGACCAGTGGGACCGCTACGACTTCGACAACGACGGCAACTTCAACGAGCCCGACGGCTACATCGACCACTTCCAGATCGTCCACGCCGGTGAGGACGAGTCCGCGGGCGGCGGCGCCCAGGGCGAGAACGCGATCTGGGCGCACCGCTGGTACGCGTACGGCCCCGACAAGGGTCGCACCGGCCCCGGGGAGAACAAGTCGGGCGGTACGCAGATCGGCGACACCGGCATCTGGGTCGGCGACTACACGATGCAGCCGGAGAACGGCGGCCTCGGGGTCTTCGCCCATGAGTACGGCCATGACCTCGGTCTGCCGGACGAGTACGACACCAGCGGCAAGGGCGAGTCGTCCGTGGCCTTCTGGTCGCTGATGTCCTCCGGTTCCTGGCTGGGCACCGGCAAGGACTCCATCGGTGACCTCCCCGGCGACATGAACGCCTGGGACAAGCTCAAGCTGGGCTGGCTGAACCACGCCACCGCCAAGGCCGGGAAGAAGTCGACGCACACGCTGGGCGTCGCCGAGTACAACACCAAGAACAAGCAGGCGCTGCTCGTCCAGCTGCCCGACAAGCCGGTCACCACCGAAGTGGTCAAGCCCGCCGAGGGCGCCAAGCAGTGGTGGAGCGGGATGGGTGACGACCTGAAGAACACCCTGACCCGGTCGGTGGACCTCACCGGCAAGTCCAAGGCCACCCTTGACCTCCAGGGCTGGTGGGACATCGAGGACAACTACGACTACCTCTACGCCGAGGTCTCCACGGACGGCGGTGCCAACTGGACGCCGGTGGACGGCACCGCGGACGGCAAGGCCATCCCGCGGGACGCCGCCGACCAGCCGGCCCTGACCGGCACCTCGGGCGCGTACAAGAAGCTCTCCTTCCCGCTGGACGCCTACGCGGGCAAGAAGATCGACCTGCGCTTCCGCTACCAGACCGACGGCGGGACGGCGGGGAAGGGCTTCGCGGCCGACGCCATCACGCTGACCGCGGACGGCTCCCAGGTCTTCTCGGACAACGCCGAGGGTGACGACAACGGCTGGAAGGCCACGGGCTTCTCGCGTATCGGCGCCTCCTTCACCAAGGACTACCCGCAGTACTACCTCGCCGAGAACCGCCAGTACGTGTCGTACGACAAGACCCTCAAGACCGGTCCGTACAACTTCGGTTGGACCTCCACCCGGCCCAGCTGGGTCGAGCACTTCCCCTACCAGAACGGTCTGCTGATCTGGAAGTGGGACACCTCGCAGCCGGACAACAACGTCAGTGCCCACCCGGGCAAGGGTCTGATCCTGCCGATCGACGCGCACCCGACCGCCGAGAAGTGGGCGGACGGCTCGCTCATGCGCAACCGGTTCCAGGCATACGACTCGCCCTTCAGCTGGTACCCGAGCGACGGCTACACCGTCCACAAGGACGGGAAGGCCGCCACGGTGAAGCGCAAGGCGGGCATCCCGGTCTTTGATGACGGTAAGGGGACGTACTGGGACCAGAGCAACCCCACCGGTGGTGTGCAGGTTGCTGACACCAACACCCGGATCAAGATCCTCAAGGAGCTCCCGGGCGGCTCGGCGATGACCGTACGCGTCGGACCGTCAGCTTCATAAATCAACAAAATCTGCGTCTTAGCAGGTCAGAGCGGTAGCGGCCGCCGCCCCCTAGCGGGCGGCGGCCGTACGCGTTTAGATGCCCCTACGACCTTCTTATTGACACGACGTCTCACGGGGGACATGAACCGCAATGGCCGATGGAGGATTCACCAAGCTGCCCGGCGGCAATGTGGTGGTCGCGATCACCCTGCCGCGCCCGCTGGGCGACGGCGGCGTCCGCGTCCTGGTGCACGCCGCCAACCGTCAGCGCGCCCTGACCAGGCTGCGCAATCTCGGGCTCCGCGCCGTCTATCTGCGCGGCAACAGCGCACCGCCGACACCGGATGAGGTGACGGCGGTCCTGCACCATCCGGACGGGCTGGTCTGGCGCACCGCGCCGGACGGCGGAGGGGAGCTCTGGCACCCCATCGCCGCCCTGCTCAGGCCCCCGGCGGCGCATACGCCCTAAGCGCCCCAAGGGGGCCCCTTGAGCCGCGGTGCGGCCGACGGGCCCCCGAGGCGCGCCCCCGGGCGTCAGATGATCGGGGTGCCGGTCAGCTCCACACCCGCGGCCCGCATCTCCTCCAGGGCCTGCCCGGTCGTCTTCTCGGCGACCCCGGCGGTCAGATCCAGCAGGACGTGGGTGGTGAACCCCTCACGGCGCGCGTCCAGCGCCGTGGCCACCACACAGTGGTCGGTGGCGATGCCGACCACGTCCACCTCGGTCACCCCTCGCTCGCGCAGCCAGCGCGCCAGCGAGGTGCCGTGCTCGTCGCTGCCCTCGAAGCCGCTGTACGCCGCGGTGTACTCACCCTTGTCGAAGACCGCGTCGATCGCCCCGGAGGCGACGACGGGCGCGAAATTCGGGTGGAATCCGATGCCCTCGGTGCCCGCGACACAGTGCGGCGGCCAGCTGTCCACGTAGTCCGGGCTGGCCGAGAAGTGATCACCCGGCTCGATGTGGTGATCACGGGTGGCCACCACATGGCGGTAACCGGGCGTCGCCTCCCCGATCAGATCCGTGATGGCGGCGGCGACCTCGGCCCCGCCCTTCACGGCGAGGCTGCCTCCCTCGCAGAAGTCGTTCTGGAGGTCGACCACAATCAGTGCCCGGTGCATGACACATGCCTTCCGACGGGAAACGGACAGGACCGGGAAACGCCTCGGCCCGAAGCGGGTGGTGTGGTAGTGGCTGTCACCGAGGGTAGACACTCGGCGCCGGATCCGGCAGTGGGCATGGTCCGCCCCGCCCCCTTTCAGCTCCGCAGATATTCCGTGGCGATCACCGGCTCACCGCGTGAGAGCTGGGTCGCCGACAGCGGCAGCCCCGCCCGTGCCACCCGGTGCCGGTCGCGCGCCGCGTCCAGTGGCTCACGCCCGACGATCTCGCCGCCGCGCACCAGCTCCACCAGCAGCTCCCGCCCGGCCAGCTCCGCCGGGATCTCGCCACCGCCGATCACCTCGGCCTCGGCCACCCCGTCGGCGTCCAGCCGCCGCGCCGCCCACTTGCGGCCGCCCACCGAGCTCTTGGCGCCCATGGACTTCTTGGCCACCGGCAGCAGCGGCGCCCCGGGTTCGTCCGAATCCGCCCGCGCGACCAGCTTGTAGACCATCGAGCAGGTGGGGTGGCCGCTGCCGGTGACCAGCTGGGTGCCGACCCCGTACGCGTCCACCGGGGCCGCGGCCAGCGAGGCGATGGCGTACTCGTCGAGATCGCTGGTGACCACGATCTTCGTACCCTTCGCGCCCAGGTCGTCCAGCTGCTGGCGCACCCGGTGGGCGAGCAGTAGCAGATCGCCGGAGTCGATGCGCACCGCGCCCAGCTCCGTACCGGCGATCTCCACCGCGCTGCGCACCGCCTCGGCGACGTCGAAGGTGTCCACCAGCAGGGTGGTGGCGCTGCCGAGCGCGTCGACCTGGGCGGTGAACGCGTCACGCTCGGTGTCGTGCAGCAGGGTGAACGCATGGGCGCTGGTGCCCACGGTGGGGATGTTGTAGCGGAATCCGGCCGCGAGATCGGAGGTGCTGGCGAAGCCGCCGACGTAGGCGGCGCGCGAGGCGGCCACGGCGGCCAGTTCATGGGTGCGGCGCGCGCCCATCTCGATCAGCGGGCGGTCGCCCGCAGCCACCGACATCCGGGACGCGGCGGCGGCCACCGCGGAGTCGTGGTTGAGGATGGAGAGGATGACCGTCTCCAGCAGCACCGCCTCGGCGAAGCTGCCCTCCACCCGCATCACCGGTGAACCGGGGAAGTAGACCTCGCCCTCGGGATAGCCCCAGATGTCCCCGGAGAAGCGGTAGTCGGCGAGCCAGGCGAGGGTGGGTGCGTCCACGATCCGGTGCTGCGCGAGGAAGTCGAGCATTCCGGTGTCGAAGCGGAAGTTCTCGACGGCGTCCAGGACGCGGCCGGTGCCCCCGACGACTCCGTACCGGCGGCCCTCGGGCAGCCGGCGGGTGAAGACCTCGAAGACCGCGCGGCGGTCGGCGGTGCCGGACCGCAGCGCGGCCTGGAGCATGGTGAGTTCGTACCGGTCGGTGAAGAGGGCGGTCGACGGCACGTCCACCGGCAGTCCCAAGTCCGCAGTGTCCATGGATCCGATGCTACCGCATTCTCGTCAGAGTGACGAGATCTGGGTGCCGGTTTGCGCGACGGCCCATACCGGGTGGCAGCATTGGGGGTGTGAGTGTCCCAGTGGAGATTGAACGTCCCGAGTCCAGTGAAGCGCCGTCGATGGTGCCGGAGCCTGACGTTCCCTGGGTGACGGTGGTGCACAACGACCCCGTCAACCTCATGAGCTATGTGACATACGTCTTTCAGAGCTACTTCGGCTACTCCAAGGACAAGGCGCACCGACTGATGCTCGATGTCCACCACAAGGGCCGCGCGATCGTCTCGAGCGGCAGCCGCGAGGAGATGGAACGCGACGTGCAGGCGATGCACGGCTACGGCCTGTGGGCGACCCTTCAGCAGGAGCGCTGATGTCGGGACGATTCGAGCCGCTGCCCGGCGGCGGTGCCGCGCTCGCCCTGGACGAGGTCGAGATCTCCATTCTGCGCAGCCTGGCCGTACAGCTCGCGGAGCTGATCGGCCCCGGTGACCAGCCGGAGGGCACGACCGATCCGCTGGACGCGCTGTTCGCCGAGGGGCCCAGCAAGCCGCCCGCCGACCCGGCGCTGGCCCGGCTGTTCCCGGACGCCTATATGGCCCCGGACGAGGAGCTCGGCGCCGAGGAGGAGAAGAAGGCGCGGGCCGCCTCCGCCGAGTTCCGCCGCTTCACCGAGAACGACCTGCGGGCGCGCAAGCGTGATGACGCCCTGGCGATGGTGCGCGACCTGGACGCGCTGACCTCCGCGGAGGTCACCCGGGACCCGGCCGTCCTGGAGCTGGAGCCGGCGAAGGCCCGGCAGTGGCTCGGCGCCCTCAACGATCTGCGGCTGGCCATCGGCACCCGGCTGGAGGTGACCGACGAGGACGACGGCGGCGAACTGGTCCAGCTGCCGGACTCCGACCCCCGTAAGCCCATGGTGATGGCCTACTTCTGGCTGGGGGGTCTTCAGGAGAGTCTCGTGGAGACGCTCATGTCGTAGGCCCTGTCCTAGTCGTTGAGTGTTCGTTTAGAGGATGCTCAAGTCCGGATAACGATCGCATCACCGCGGGCGGTTACTTTGTTACGCCGGTTAACGTTTTGTCCGCTTCTTCCTGTGTCCTGCCCCACAAACGCCTGAGTCGATCAGTGCTGTGGCCGTGGTAAATCTTCACGATCGCCAGCCGCCACGGATCGAAAGGCGCAGCAACATGACCTCAGAGGCTCCTGAAGAGGGCTATGAGCGCGGCCTTGGCAGCCGCCAGGTCCAGATGATCGCCATCGGTGGTGCCATCGGTGTCGGCCTGTTCATGGGTGCCGGTGCGAACATCGCCAAGGCAGGACCCAGCATCATCCTGATGTACGCCCTCGCAGGCGTGATCATCTTCTTCATCATGCGAGCGCTCGGCGAGCTGCTCCTCTATAGGCCGGTCTCGGGTTCCTTCGCGGAGTACGCCCGTGAGTTCCTCGGCCCGTTCTTCGGTTATGTCACCGGATGGACGTACTGGCTGATGTGGGTGGTGACCGGCATGGCCGAGCTCACCGCCGCGGCCATCTACATCAACTTCTGGTTCCCCTCGATCCCGCAGTGGGTCAGCGCCCTGGTCTTCCTGGTGGTGCTCTTCGGGGTCAACCTGATCTCGGTGAAGCTCTTCGGTGAAGTCGAGTTCTGGTTCTCGATGGTCAAGGTTACCGCGATCATCGGCATGATCGTCATCGGTCTCGGTGTGCTCACCCTGGGCTTCTCCGACGCCGGTGACACCGCCGCCGTCTCCAACCTCTGGTCCCACCACGGCGTCTTCCCGAACGGCATCGGCGACAGCCTGATGACCCTCCAGGGCGTCATGTTCGCCTACCTGGCCGTCGAGCTGGTCGGCGTCACCGCTGGTGAGTCCGAGGACCCGGAGAAGACCCTGCCCAAGGCGATCAACACGCTGCCCTGGCGCATCCTGATCTTCTACGTCGGTGCGCTGCTGGTCCTGCTGGCCGTCGTCAACTGGACCGAGTTCTCCGCGGGCGAGAGCCCCTTCGTGCACGCGTTCTCGAAGATCGGCATCCCCTTCGCCGCGGGCATCGTCAACTTCGTCGTGCTCACCGCGGCCCTGTCCTCCTGCAACTCCGGTATGTACTCCACCGGCCGGATGCTGCGCGACCTCGCCTCCAACAGCGAGGCCCCCGGGATCTTCGGCAAGCTCAACTCCCGTAAGACCCCGGCCGTGGGCATCACCGTCTCCGTCGCCCTCATGGGCATCGGCGTGATCCTCAACTACGTCGTTCCGGAGAAGGCGTTCACCTACGTCACCTCGGTCGCCACCGCCGCCGGTATCTGGGCGTGGATGATGATCCTCGTCAGCCACATCAAGTACCGCCGCGCGGTCACCCAGGGCCGGCTTCCGGCCTCGTCCTTCCCGGCCCCCGGCGGCTCCGCCTTCAGCTGGGTCGCGCTGATCTTCCTGTTCCTGGTGACCGGGATGATCGCGTACGACAAGGACGCCCGGATCTCGCTGTACGTGGGTGCGGGCTGGGCGGTCTGCCTGGCGATCGGCTGGATGGTCCTCAAGCGCCTCGGCCGCGTCTCCGACCTCCCCCGGGTCGAGCAGGCCGACGAGGGCGAGAAGGAGTTCGCCCGCAAGTGACGGCACGGCGGCGGCGCCCTCGGTGCATGCCGTGGACGGGCCCCGGACACCGGTCCGGGGCCCGTTTCCGTGCGTCCGCGACGCCGGGAGCCGAGGCCCCGTACACCCCGCCGGACGGCTTTCTTATTCTGTGGCCATGCTGACCATCACCCAGGCCCTCCGCGACCAGATCGTCGCGCACGCCCGCGCCGACCACCCCGACGAGGCGTGCGGCGTGATCGCGGGACCGGCCGGAAGCGGCCGACCCGAGCGGTTCATCCCCATGCTGAACGCGGCCCGCTCGCCCACGTTCTACGAGTTCGACTCGGGCGATCTGCTCAAGCTCTACCGCGAGATGGACGACCGCGACGAGGAGCCCGTCGTCATCTACCACTCGCACACCGCCACCGAGGCGTACCCCTCCCGTACCGACATCTCCTACGCCAATGAGCCCGGTGCCCACTACGTGCTGGTCTCCACCGCCGACGCGGACGGCGCGGGTGAGTTCCAGTTCCGCTCGTTCCGGATCGTGGACGGCGAGGTCACCGAGGAGGAGGTCGAGATCGTCGAGGCGTACTGAACCCGTTCGATCCCGTATACCGGAACCTACGCGTCCGTATCCCGGGACAGACGTCCTGGGGTCCGAACGGGAATCGATACGATGAGTTCATGGTTTTCGATGATGTGAGCGACAAGACGCCGGGCATGCTGCTCGTGGCGCGGCTCCACGTCGACCTGTGCAGGCTCGCCAGCGCGATGTGTCCGCGCCGCGCCGTGGCCGCCTGACCCGCGGCACCCGTACCAAGCCCTGCCCGGCGCCCTCGCGCGCACCCGCCACGCTCGCCCGGAGCCCTTCCGGGACCCGCCTTCCACTCCGCCCTCCGACAGGAGCCCCTGACATGGCCATCGAGGTCCGCATCCCGACCATCCTCCGCACCTACACCGACGGCCAGAAGGCGGTCGAGGCCAGCGGGACCACCCTCGCCGAGCTCTTCGCCGACCTCGAGTCCCGGCACACCGGCATCCAGGAGCGCCTGATCGACGGCGGGGAGCTGCGCCGCTTCGTCAACGTCTATCTGAACGACGAGGACGTCCGCTTCCTGGACGGCATCTCCACCAAGCTCTCGGACGGCGACAACGTGACGATCCTCCCGGCGGTCGCCGGCGGTGCTTCCGGGGCGGAGCCCCGTCCTGCCGGTGCGGCGGCCGGGCGACGGGCGGGCATGCGCTGATGCGGTACGACAGTCCCCTGGCCGCGGTCGGCAATACGCCGCTCGTCCGCCTGCCGCGGCTCTCGCCCTCCTCCGAGGTACGGATCTGGGCGAAGCTGGAGGACCGCAACCCGACCGGCTCGATCAAGGACCGCCCCGCGCTCCATATGATCGAACAGGCCGAGAAGGACGGCCGGTTGACGCCGGGCTGCACCATCCTGGAGCCCACCTCCGGCAACACCGGTATCTCGCTCGCCATGGCGGCCAAGCTCAAGGGCTACCGCATCGTGTGCGTGATGCCGGAGAACACCAGCGAGGAGCGGCGTCAGCTGCTCGCCATGTGGGGCGCGGAGATCATCCCCTCGCCCGCCGCCGGAGGCTCCAACACAGCCGTCCGGTTGGCCAAGGAGCTGGCCGCCGAGCACCCCGACTGGGTGATGCTCTACCAGTACGGGAACCCGGACAACGCGGGCGCCCACTACGCCACCACCGGCCCCGAGATCCTGGCCGACCTGCCCTCGATCACCCACTTCGTGGCAGGACTCGGCACCACCGGCACCCTGATGGGCGTCGGCCGCTTCCTGCGCGAGAACAAGCCGGACGTCCAGATCGTGGCCGCCGAGCCGCGCTACGACGACCTGGTCTACGGGCTGCGCAACCTGGACGAGGGCTTCGTCCCCGAGCTGTACGACGAGTCCGTCCTCACCACCCGCTTCTCCGTCGGCTCCGAGGACGCGGTCACCCGCACCCGTCAACTCCTCGCCGAGGAGGGCATCTTCGCGGGTGTGTCCACCGGCGCCGCACTGCACGCCGCGCTCGGAGTGGCCCGTAAGGCGGTCCGGGCGGGCGAGAGCGCGGATGTGGTCTTCGTGGTCGCCGACGGCGGCTGGAAGTACCTGTCCACCGGCGTCTACACGGCGGCCACCACCGAGGAGGCGATCGAGACGCTGCACGGCCAGCTCTGGGCGTAGAGCCCTCTGGCGGCACGGGTGCGGCGGGCGGTCCCGGAGCGGATCGCCCGACGGCCGCGGAGGAGGGCCGCGGGGGCGGCAGACCCTGGGCGGTTTCGGCTCCGTCCTGGTGATTCCGCCCACAACGCGGGCCTGTGGAGGAGCTACCTGGGCTTTAGCGCCTTACGCTCAGGGGCACCGCATGACCCCCCGCACCCGCCCATGGCCTTCGGCATGGGGACCCCTCAAGGAGGTTCCTGCTCCATGAAGCTCACCGTCGTCGGATGCTCTGGGTCGTTCCCGTCCGCGGAATCGGCCTGTTCGAGCTATCTCGTAGAGGCCGACGGCTTCCGGCTGCTTCTCGACATGGGCAATGGCGCCCTCGGCGAGTTGCAGCGCCACTGCGGTCTCTACGACCTCGACGCCGTGCTTCTCTCCCATCTGCACGCCGACCACTGCATCGATATGTGCGGATATTTCGTGGCGCGTTACTACCGCCACGACGGCGGTCGCGCCGAGGCGATCCCCGTATACGGACCGGAGGACACCGAGCGGCGGCTGGTGCAGGCGTACGACGACGTCCCCGACGAGAAGGCCATGCGGGAGGTCTTCGACTTCCGCACCCTGACACCGGGCACCTTCGAGATCGGCCCGTTCACCGTGCGCACCGAGCGGGTCTGCCACCCGGTGGAGGCGTTCGGCTTCCGGATCGAGCACGGCGGCCGCTCGCTGGTGTACTCGGGCGACACCGGCCCCTGTGAGGCCCTGGTGGAGCTGGCCCGGGGCGCGGATCTCTTCCTGTGCGAGGCGGCCTTCACGCACGGCAAGGAGGACATCCCGGGGTTGCACCTCAACGGACGCCAGGCGGGCGAGCACGCCCGGCGGGCCGAGGTGGGCTCTCTGGTGCTGACCCACATCCCGCCGTGGACGGATCCGCAGATCAACCAGCGGGACGCGCAAGCGGTCTTCGGCGGCCCGGTGGAACTGGCGAAGGCGGGCGCGGTCTACGAGGTGTAGGCCCTCCTGGGCCCACGGACACGCACAGACGGCGATGCGCCGGACCGGATTTCTCCGGTCCGGCGCATCGCCGTTGTGCGGGGTGAAGGCGGAGCGCCTAAGCGGCCTCGCCGAACTCCGGTGCGGTTCGGTCGCGCCCCGAAGGGCCGCGGGCTGTGTCGATGTGCGGCTCCGCCGCGTGGGCGCGACCAGCCACGACGCAGCCGCAGACGAACAGCGGCACTGCGCGGCTCTTCCCGCGGAGCGGCTAGCGCTTCGTTCCGGCCTCGACCGCCGCGGCGGCGTCGTCCACCGTGTCGTCCGGTTCCCGTCCCGGGGTCGGTATGTTGAACTTCGTGATCACGAAGCGGAACACCACGTAGTAGAGGACCGCGAAGGACAGTCCGATCGGGATGATCATCCAGGCCTTCTCGCTGTGCGACCACCCCAGCAGATAGTCGAAGAGGCCGCCGGAGAAGGTGAAGCCGCTGCGGATGCCCAGCGCCCAGGTCAGCGCCATGGAGACACCGGTCAGCACCGCGTGAATGCCGTACAGCACCGGCGCGATGAACATGAACGAGAACTCGATCGGCTCGGTGACACCGGTCACGAAGGCGGTCAGCGAGACCGAGAGCATCATGCCCATCACGGCCTTGCGGCGCTCGGGGCGGGCGCAGTGGGCGATGGCCAGACCCGCGGCGGGCAGGGCGAACATCATGATCGGGAAGAAGCCGGTCATAAACATTCCGGCCGACGGGTCGTCGTGGAAGTAGCGCGCGATATCGCCCTTGTAGCTCTGGCCACCGGCGGAGAAGTCACCGAACTGGAACCAGGCGAACGAGTTGAGCAGCATATGCATGCCGACGGGGATCAGCAGCCGGTTGACCACACCGAAGATCCCGGAGCCCACCGCGCCGTTGTCCGAGAGCCACTCGGAGAAGGTGTTGAGGCCATCGCCGATCGGGGCCCAGAGATAGCCGAAGGCCACCCCGTAGAGCAGGCCCGCGAAGGACATCAGGATGGGAATGAAGCGGCGTCCGCTGAAGAAGCCCAGCCAGTCCGGGAGCCGGGTGCGGTGGTACTTCTCCCACAGCACCGCGGCGGTGATACCGACCACGATGCCGCCGAGCACGCCCGGGTCCTGCGGCTTTCCGGTGACATCGCTGACGAAGCCGGTCAGTACGTTCTTGTAGACGAGGAAGCCGACGAGACCGGCGAACGCCGTGGTGCCGTCCGACTTCTTCGCGAAGCCGATGGCCACGCCGATACAGAAGAGCAGGGCCAGGTTGTCGAAGAGCGCGCCACCGGCGTGGGCGAAGATCTCGGCCAGCTTGTTCCAGCCGAGGCCGTCCTTGCCGAAGACATCGTCCTGGCCGAGC
Organism: Streptomyces sp. JLBJ103; assembly: GCF_058215575.1. Lineage (NCBI taxonomy): Bacteria > Bacillati > Actinomycetota > Actinomycetes > Kitasatosporales > Streptomycetaceae > Streptomyces > Streptomyces sp. JLBJ103. The sequence continues at coordinate 4,894,505 of NZ_CM177089.1, forward strand.
CGGCTCAGGATGCCCGCGGCGGGCAGTGCGGCGACGGGCAGCTGAAGGCTGCGCCCGATCTTCTGCATACCCTTGATCAGACCGGCACCCCGCTTCTGGGCGGGCGCCGCCGAGGCGGTGGCCGTACTCATCGGATTCCTCCTGGTGAGGCGGGCGCTCGAAGATAGGGGGTGGCCCGCAGTGTGGTCTACACCACTGAGTGGTGTAGACCTGTTGTAGCACGTGAGGATCCGATAAAGGAATCCATCGTTTCATGTGGTCTGAACCACCGGATCCCGAGGTGCCGGGGTGCCGCCCGGGGTATCAACACGCATAATGGTGTAGACCACTTGGGAGGGCGGACAATCATGGCCCTGCGAAGGTGGGCCGGCGTGGGTAACGTAGATGGACCGCTCGCCGGAATCCCGGAATCCCGAAGGGCCGAGACAACAGGAGTGGACATGGCCAGCAAGGCTGAGAAGATCGTCGCGGGGCTCGGCGGACTCGACAACATCATCGAGGTCGAGGGCTGCATCACGCGGCTGCGCACCGAGGTCAAGGACCCCTCCCTCGTCGACGAGGCCGTCCTGAAGGCGGCGGGCGCCCACGGCGTGGTGAAGATGGGCAGCGCGGTCCAGGTCGTCATCGGCACCGACGCCGACCCCGTCGCCGCCGACATCGAGGACATGATGTGACCACCCCCTGAGCCACGGCTCCCACGCGTCAGGGCCCAGGTCCGCCCCGGACCTGGGCCCGGCGCGTTCCCGATAGGCTCATCCCATGTCTCGTATCGACGGCCGCACCCCTGATCAGCTCCGTCCCGTCACCATCGAACGCGGATGGAGCAAGCACGCCGAGGGCTCCGTCCTCGTCTCCTTCGGCGACACCCGAGTGCTGTGCACCGCGAGCGTCACCGAAGGCGTGCCGCGCTGGCGCAAGGGCAGCGGCGAGGGCTGGGTCACCGCCGAGTACGCGATGCTGCCCCGGGCCACCAACACCCGCGGCGACCGGGAGTCGGTCCGCGGCAAGATCGGCGGCCGTACCCACGAGATCTCCCGTCTCATCGGCCGCTCGCTGCGCGCCGTCATCGACTACAAGGCGCTCGGCGAGAACACCATCGTGCTGGACTGCGATGTCCTCCAGGCCGACGGCGGCACCCGCACCGCCGCCATCACCGGCGCCTATGTGGCCCTCGCCGACGCCGTGGAGTGGGCCCGCGAAAAGAAGCTGATCAAGGCGTCCCGACAGCCGCTCACCGGCACCGTCGCCGCCGTGAGCGTCGGCATCATCGACGGCGTCCCGATGCTCGACCTCGCGTACGAGGAGGATGTGCGCGCCGAGACCGATATGAACGTCGTCTGCACCGGCGACGGCCGCTTCGTCGAGGTGCAGGGCACCGCCGAGGGCGAGCCCTTCGCCCGCGACGAGCTCAATGCCCTGCTGGACCTCGCCGTCGCTGGCTGCGACTCACTGGCCGGGATGCAGCGCGCGGCGCTGGGCGCCGAGAACTGAGTGACGCGGCGCCGGAGATTGAGTAATCGGCCAGGCAACTCCCCGGCCGCCTCCGGCGTGTAGTCATGTAACACATCGACCGTCCACGGTCCCGGGGCCGCGTCCGCGCGCCCCGGGACCGCTTCCCGGGAGGAACTGTCCCATGGCTCCGCGCCACCCCCGCCGCCGTACCACCGCCACCCTCGCCCTCGCCGCCGTCGCCCTCACGGTCCCCCTGGCCGTCGGATGCAGCGCCGTGGAGAAGGCGTTCGACTGCGCCCAGCTCGCCGTCGAGATATCCAACGACGTGGACAACCTCCAGGACGCCGTGAGCGGCGCCGCGGCCGACCCCACCCAGGCCGACAAGGTGCTCGACGCCCTCGACAAGGACATCGCCAAGCTGGACGACCGCACCGACAACGCGGACGTCAGCAAGGCCGTCGACAACCTCCAGACGGCCGTGGACAACGTCCAGAAGTCCGTCGACAACGGCAAGAACCCCGATCTGACCCCCGTCCGGGACGCGGCGGGCGAGCTGACGAAGGTCTGCACTCCTTGACCGTCCCTCGATAATCGAGAGCTATGCAGCAACGTTCAGAGGGACACCTCCCGCACCCCCGCCGTCTGATCCTCGCCTCCCGCAACGCCTACAAGATCACCGAACTGCGCTCGATCCTCGGCGAATCCGGGCTCGACGTCGAACTCGTGGGCGCCGACGCCTATCCGGAGGTCCCCGACGTCAAGGAGACCGGCGTGACCTTCGCGGAGAACGCCCTCCTCAAGGCTCACGCCCTGGCCGACGCCACCGGACACCCCGCCATCGCCGACGACTCCGGCCTGTGCGTGGACGTCCTCGGCGGCGCCCCCGGCATCTTCTCCGCCCGCTGGTCCGGCCGCCACGGCGACGACCGCGCCAACCTCGAGCTCCTGCTCGCCCAGATCGGCGATGTCCCCGACGACCACCGCGGCGCCCACTTCGAATGCGCCGCCGCCATCGCCCTCCCCGACGGCACCGAACGCGTCGTCTCCGGCCGTCTCACCGGAACACTCCGTCATGAGCCCACCGGCGGCGGCGGTTTCGGCTACGACCCCATCCTCCAGCCCCACGGCGACACCCGCACCTGCGCCGAACTCACCCCCGAGGAGAAGAACGCCATCAGCCACCGCGGCAAGGCTTTCCGCGCCATCGCCCCGGTGGTGCGCGAACTGCTGGGCTGAACCGCTGAGGGGCGCCTCACCGGGTTGGTGAGGCGCCCCTGGACATGTGCGGCCGGTGGGACTCGAACCCACACGGGATTTCTCCCACGGCGACCTAAACGCCGCGCGGCTGCCAGTTACGCCACGGCCGCAATCGCAGGCCATGCTACCGGGCCGACAGTGGTGAAAGTATCCGTGCACGTCTCCCGCACCATGTGGTGCGGGACTTGCCGGGAGGGCGGGGTCAGAGCCCCAGGTCCTTGATGATTTTGGCGACGTGGCCGGTGGCCTTGACGTTGTAGAGGGCACGCTCGACCTTGCCGTGTTCGTCGACGATCACGGTGGAGCGGATGACGCCGGTGACGACCTTGCCGTAGAGCTTCTTCTCGCCGTAGGCGCCGTAGGCCTCGAGGGTCTTCTTGGAGGGGTCGCCGAGGAGGGTGACCTTGAGATTCTCCTTCTCGCGGAACTTGGCCAGCTTCGCGGGCTCGTCGGGGGAGACGCCGATGACGTCGTAGCCGTGGCCGGAGAGGAAGGCGAGGTTGTCGGTGAAGTCGCACGCCTGCTTGGTGCAGCCCGGGGTGAGGGCGGCGGGGTAGAAGTAGACGATGACCTTGCGGCCGGCGTGGTCGGCGAGCGAGACCTCCTTGCCGTCCGCGTCGGGGAGGGTGAAGGCGGGGGCGGTGTCGCCGGGCTGAAGTCGCTCGCTCATGGTTCGGGTGCTCCTCGTGGCATCGGGTACAGACCGACATTAGCCAGCTTTGCGACCGGGGGTGCCATGGGGCGGCGAAGCGGACGAGCTGACAGACTGTCCATCACGAATCATCGAGACTGACGGAGGCAGCGCGGTGTCGGATGCCAGGACCCCTGCGCAGATCGAGGCGGATATCGCCCGCCGGCGGCAGGAGCTCGCCGTGACGCTCGACGAGATCGGCGTGCGGCTGCACCCGAAGACCATCGTCGGGGACGCGAAGGCGAAGGCGGCGTCGGCCGTGGACCGGACCGCCGGGCGGGCCTACGTCTCCGCGAACCGCATGGTCACCAGCGTGCGCGGCCAGCTGGTGAGTGAGGACGGGGCGCCCCGGATGGAGCGGATCGTGCCGGTCGCGCTGGTCGTGGTGGGACTGGTCGGGCTGCTCGCGATGTCCTCGCGCCGCCGCCGCGGCTGACCGCCCCGGCTCCGGTCCGCGCTCCGACCGCCCTGGGGCCTCGGTACGCCCTGCGGCCAGGTACGGTCATGACGTGAGTGCAAACACGACCCATGACAAGCTGCCCATCCGGATGCTGCACGACCGCGTGCTGGTCCGCACCGACATTCCGGAGGGCGAACGCCGGTCTACCGGCGGCATCGTCATCCCCGCGACCGCGGCGGTCGGCAGGCGGCTGGCCTGGGCCGAGGTGGTCGCGGTCGGGCAGAACGTACGGACTGTGGAGACGGGCGACCGGGTGCTCTACGACCCGGAGGACCGGGCCGAGGTCGAGGTGCGCGGGGTCGCCTATGTGCTGATGCGGGAGCGCGATCTGCACGCGGTGGCCGCCGAGCGGCTGGAGGGCGCCGAGGACTCCACCGGGCTGTATCTGTAACGCCATCTGTAGCGCCATCTGTCTGTAGCGCTGTCTGTAGCGCTGCCCGGAGACCTCTCGCAGCGACGGAGGGTGGTGACCGCGTCACCACCCTCCGTCATGTTTTCGGCGGTCCTCAGCCGACGCCGTCCAGAGCGCCGCCGGGATCCGGTACTTCGCCCCCGCCCTCGTCGCCCTCTCCGTCACCGGGGTCCGCCACCGATGGCTCCCCGGTCGGGAGCCCCGTGGGCGCCTCGAAGGTCGGGAGGTCGGTCGGCACGTCCGGAACGTCGGTGGGCAGGGTCGGGACCGAGGTGTCCGGCGGGGTGGGCACCGGGGGCGTGGTCACCACCGGCGGCAGGGTGGCCGGCGCCTCGGGGGTGGTCGGGACGTCTTCCGGGGTGTCGCTGCCGTCCTCCAGCCGCAGATCGAACTCGGTCGGCGGCTTCCCCTTCAACGCTTTCGCGGTGTACTCGGCCCAGATCTCCGCGGGGTAGTCGCCGCCGGCGACCCGCTCCAGCCCGGTCGCCCCGTACAGCGGCTTCTGCACACCCGTATTGGAGTCCTGGCCCATCACGGCCACGACGGTCGCCAGATCCGGGGTGTAGCCCGCGAACCAGGCCGCCTTGTCCTCCTCCGCGGTGCCGGTCTTGCCCGCGGCCGGGCGCTCGGCGGCCTGGGCGGCGGTGCCGGTGCCGCCGTCGACCACGCTCTGGAGCACCTGGGTGGTGGTGTCGGCGGCGACGCGCGGAATGGCCTGCCGGGTGTCCCGGGACGGGAGCCCGACCGGTTCACCGTCCTTGGTGATCTCCGAGACCAGCGAGTAGTGGCCGTGCTTGCCGTGGTTGGCCAGGGTCGCGTACGCCTCGGTCATGTCCAGCACGCTGGCGGTGGCCGGGCCCAGCGCGATGGAGGGGGAGGAGTGCAGATCGGGGGTCTTCTCGGGGACGCCGAGGTCGAGGGCGGTCTGCTTGACCTTGCCCGGACCGACGTCCTCGGCCATCTGCGCGTAGACCGAGTTCACCGAGTTGTCGGTGGCCGAGGTGACGTCGATGTCGCCGTAGTCGACGTTGTCCTCGTTTTCGGGGGAGTAGCCGGTCGGGCCGTCCCGGCCGATCACCTCGCGCTTGTTGTCACCGTTGTAGAGCGTGTCCGGCGTGATCGTCTGGCCGTCCTGGGTGGTGGACCCGTAGCGCACCGCCGAGGTGAACACAAACGGCTTGAAGGTGGAGCCCACCTGGTAGTCACGGCGGGTCGCGTTGTTGACGAACTGCTTCGTGTAGTCGATGCCGCCGTAGAGCGCGACCACCTTGCCGGTCTTCGGGTCGATCGAGGCGCCGCCCGCGCGGACGTAGGAGTCGACCTTCCGGTCCTTGCTGAGCTTGCTCATCAGCCGCTCGCGCACGGCCGCGGAGAAGGCGTGCTGCCGCTCGGGGTCGATCGTGGTGGTGATGCGGTAACCGCCGCGCGCCAGGGTCTGTTCGTCGATGATCCCGTTGCTGGTGATGTAGTCCTGAACGGCCTCGATCAGATAGCCGCGCTGCCCGGACAGACCGGACGGGGCGCGGGTCGCAGTGGGCGCGGGGAAGGTCATCTTCTGCCGCTCGGCCCGGCTCAGCCAGCCCTTCTTGACCATGCCGTCCAGGACGTAGTGCCAGCGGGCCACGGCCTGTCGCTTGTTCTGCGGGTGGGAGACGACGTCATAGGCGCTGGGAGCGTTGAGCAGGGTGGCCAGATACGCGCCCTCGGCGGTGTCCAACTGCCCGATGTCCTTGCCGTAGTACGCCTGGGCGGCGGCCTGGATGCCGTAGGCGTTGCGCCCGAAGTAGCTGGTGTTGAGATAGCCCTCGAGGATCTTGTCCTTGCTCACCTCGCGGTCCAGCTTTATCGAGATGAAGAACTCCTTCACCTTTCGGGTGACGGTCTGCTCCTGGTCCAGGTAGTAGTTCTTCACGTACTGCTGGGTGATGGTGGAGCCGGACTGCTTGCCCTTGCCGGTGGCGGTGTTCCACCCGGCCCGGACCATAGCCACGGGGTTGATCGCCGACTCGGAGTAGAAGCCCCGGTCCTCGGCGGCCAGCACGGCGTGCTGGGTGTTCCTGGGCACCTGGCTGAGCGGGACGCTCTCCCGGTTGACCTTGCCCTCGCGGGCCAGCGGGGTGCCGTCGGAGTAGGTGAACACATTGCTCTGGGCGAGGGCGGCCTTGTTGGCCGGGGGGATGTCGACGAGCAGATAGCCGGTGACGAGCCCGCCGGCGACCAGTAGAACGATCAGCAGGAAGCCGCCCAGCACCATCCGCCAGGTGGGGATCAGCCGACGCCATCCGGTGCGCTGGGGACGGTTCTTTCCGCCCTTGCCGGATCTGCCGCTGCTACTGCCTCTGCCACTCGGGGCGCCCGTGCGGGCTGCGCTGCCGACGATCAGCTGGGGCTCGTCGCTCATGTCTCCTGAGACTCCTCGGCCGCCGCCGAGGGTTGCGCCGCGGCGGAATCCTACCTGGTCGGGCGATTCGCGTTGTACGCCCCATAAAGAACTGTCGCATCATCCGTTCCGGCCCGCTTCCTTGGCACGCACCCGTGATGGGTCTGTGACCGGCTGAACGGATGGTTTCCCTCACACCTTTCGGTGAAAAATCCCTCGCCACTTGTCCGGCAGCCGGGCTAGGCTCCTGAACTTTGGTGCCGGTGGGGCCAGTCGGGGGGTGCCGGGCGGACCAGGCAGAAAAACGGGGGGAGCGTCTCAAGGGATCAACGGATCTCAAGGGATCTCAAGGGATCTCAAGGGATCTCAAGGGATCTCGAGGGGTCTCAAGGGAGGGAGGGGGAACGGGCGGATGCGGCTGTACGCGGCCGTCGCGGTGAGCGGCTTCAAGCGCTACTCGACCTACCGGATCGCCACCGTCGCCGGGGTGTTCACCAACACCGTCTTCGGCTTCATCATCGCGTACACCTACACCGCGCTGTGGGAAGAACGCCCGCATCTGGGCGGCTACGACCTCTCCCAGGCGCTCACCTTCGTCTGGCTGGGGCAGGCGCTGGTCGCGGCCACCGCGCTGATGGGCGGCGGCTTCCAGGACGAGCTCCAGGAGCGGATCCGCTCCGGTGACATCGCCGTGGACCTCTACCGCCCGGTCGACCTCCAGCTGTGGTGGCTGGCGGGGGATCTGGGGCGGGTGCTGTTCCAGCTGCTCGGGCGCGGTGTGGTGCCGATGCTCCTCGGCGCGCTGGCCTTCCGACTTGCCTTGCCCGTCTCGCCGTTGACCTGGCTGTGGTTCCTGGTGTCGGTGACGCTCGGGGTGTGCGTGGGGTTCGCGGTGCGCTATCTGGTGGCGCTCGCCGCCTTCTGGCTGCTCGACGGCGCGGGGCTGAGCATGCTGAGCGGACTGCTGTGCCTGTTCTTCTCCGGGATGATCCTGCCGCTGCATGTCTTCCCGGGGTGGCTCGGCGAAGTGGCCCGCGCGCTGCCCTGGTCGGCCATCCTCCAGGTGCCCGCCGATGTCTTCCTGGAGCGGCACCGGGGCACCGGGCTGCTGTGGGCCTTCGGCTTCCAGACGGCGTGGGCGGTAGTGCTGTTGGCGGCCGGGCGGCTGCTCCAGTCGGTCGCCACCCGGAAGGTGGTGGTCCAGGGTGGGTGAGCGTACGGCCGACCGGGCGGACGGCTCCGTACTGCTCCAGGGCTTACGCGCCTATGTGCTGATCGTGGGGATGTGGGTGCGCTCGACGATGGCGTACCGCACCTCGTTCCTCCTCATGACGCTGGGGAACTTCGCCGCGACCGGACTGGACTTCGTGGCCATCGCGCTGATGTTCTCGCACATCGGCAGCCTCGGCGGGTTCACCCTGCCGGAGGTGGCCCTGCTCTACGGCACCACCAGCACCGCCTTCGGCCTCGCCGACCTGTTGCTCGGCAATATGGAGCGGATCGGCCGCCGGGTGCGGGACGGCACGATGGACACCCTGCTGGTGCGGCCGGTGCCGATCCTGGCCCAGGTCGCCGCCGACCGGTTCGCGCTGCGCAGGCTCGGCCGGATCAGCCAGGGGGCGCTGCTGCTGGGCTGGGCGCTGGTCCGGCTGGACATCGACTGGACGGTCGACCGGGTGCTGCTGGTGCCGGTGATGCTGCTGAGCGGCGGTGCCATCTTCGGGGCGGTGTTTGTGCTCGGCGGCGCCTTCCAGTTCTGGGCCACGGACGCGAGCGAGGTGCAGAACTCGGTGACGTACGGCGGGAACACGCTGTTGCAGTATCCGCCGACGATCTTCGCCAAGGAGCTGCTGCGCGGCGTCACCTTCGTCATTCCGCTGGCCTTCGTCAACTGGCTGCCCGCGCTGCACATCCTGGGCCGCCCCGATCCACTGGGCCTGCCCGGCTGGATCGGGTTCTGCGCGCCGCTGGTCGCGGCCGGGTGCGGTGCGCTGGCCGGGCTGGCCTGGCGGGCGGGGCTGCGGGCGTATCAGAGCACGGGGAGCTGAGCGATGAACGGGACGGACGCTGTGGACGGTACGGGCGCTGTGGAGGGTACGGGCGGGACGGGCATTGTGGACGGTACGGGCGGCTCCGGTGACGTCCTGATCGAGCTGGACGGCGTCGAGAAGGTCTTCGAGGTACGGCGCCGCGCCGGGCTGCTGCGCCGTGAGCGGCGCCAGGTACGTGCCGTGGACGGCATCAGCTTCCGGGTGCGGCGCGGTGAGATGGTCGGCTACATCGGGCCCAACGGCGCCGGGAAGTCCACCACCATCAAGATGCTGACGGGGATTCTGCTGCCCAGCGGTGGGCGGCTGAGGGTCGCGGGGATCGATCCCTCGCGGCAGCGGACCCGGCTCGCCCGCCGGATCGGGGTGGTCTTCGGCCAGCGCACCACCCTGTGGTGGGATCTGCCGCTGCGTGACTCCTACGCCCTGGTGCGGCGGATGTACCGGATCCCGGACGCCCGGTACCGGGAGAACCTGGACCGCTGTGTGGAACTGCTGAACCTCGCCGCGCTGCTGGAGGTGCCGGTGCGTCAGCTCTCGCTCGGCCAGCGGATGCGCGGTGATATCGCGGCGGCGCTGCTGCACGATCCTGAGGTGCTGTACCTCGACGAGCCGACGATCGGGCTCGATGTGGTCAGCAAGGCGAAGGTACGGGAGTTCCTGCGCGATCTGAACGCCGAGCGCGGCACCACCGTGCTGCTGACCACGCATGACCTCACCGATATCGAACAGCTGTGCCGACGGGTGATGGTGATCGACCACGGTCGGCTGGTCCACGACGGCGGGCTCGACGCGCTGCACGCGGTGGGGGAGAGCGAACGCACGCTGGTGGTCGACCTGGAGCGGGAGATGCCACCCATCGAGATCCCCGGCGCCCGCACGGTACGGGTCGAAGGGCCTCGGCAGTGGCTGGCGTTCCCGGCGACCAGCAGCGCGGCGCCCGTGGTCGCGGCGGTGGCCGACGGCTATCCGCTGGTGGATCTGTCCCTGCGAGAGCCGGACATCGAGGACGTCATCGCGCGCATGCTGATCCCCGGCCGTGCGGCGGCCGATGCCACGGACACCTAACCGGGGTGGGCGGCCGCCATTACGCTGTGCGTATGACAAGCGCTGGTTCTTCCCAGGGGGCGAGCCCCGACATCCCGGGCGAACCCCAGATGCGGGCCTCCGACGCCGAGCGCGAGCGCATCGCCGAGGTGCTCAGGGAAGCCGTCGCCGAGGGCCGTCTCGACATGGAGGAGTTCGAGGAGCGGCTGGACGCGGCCTACAAGGCGCGCACCCACGCCCAGCTGGAGCCGCTGGTCCGCGACCTGCCGGTGCCCGGCACCACTCCCGGCACCACTCCCGGCACCACCCACGGCGCGCTGTCCCCGCCCGAGGGCCGTGCGGACTGGGACGGGCGGATCGGGGGCACGCCCACCTCCCGCATGGCCGTCGCGATCATGGGTGGCTTCCAGCGCAAGGGCAACTGGACCGCACCGCGCAGCTTCACCGCCTTCACGTTGATGGGCGGCGGGGAGATCGATCTGCGCGAGGCCCGTTTCGAAGACCGCGAGACGGTGATCCGCTGCTTCGCCCTCATGGGCGGGGTACAGGTCATCGTCCCGCCGGACGTCGAGACGCATGTGGGCGGCATCGGCATCATGGGCGGCTTCGACCAGAGCGGGGAGGCCGACGGCGACCCCGGTGCGCCCCGGGTGACCGTGACCGGGCTGGCGATCTTCGGCGGGGTCAGCGTGGAGCGCAAGCTCCGTAAGGCGGAGTCGCGGCGCCTGAAGGCCGAGCACCGCCGGCTCAAGGCCGAGCGCAAGGAACTGGCGCGGGCCGAGCGGCGGGAGCGCAAGGAGGGGCGGCGGGTGTCCTTCGAGAAGGACCGGCCGCGGCGGGAGGACGGGGACTGAGGGCCCGGCGGGGCAGGGTACGCCGCGTTTCGCCGGACCACCTCCCGGGGCCCGGGGCCCGGCGAATGAGCCGAGCACGGTGGATCGTTGACAGGGGCTGAGGCGCTCCGGCGGGGCAGGGTACGCCCGCGTCCCGGCAGACCGCTTCCCGAGGCCCGGCGAGTGAGCCGAAGGGGCGCGACCCTGTCGTAAGGGAGAGCGCGCGGAGGCCCTGAGGCTGCAATCGATATGCGGCTACCGCCGCGCGGAAGGGTCGAGCACGGTCGACTGTCGGCAGGGGCTTTGGCGCCCCGGAGGCGAACCGAGCCCCGAAGAAGGGGGGCGCCTTACAGCTCCGCTGCCGCCGTGCCCTTCAGGTGGTCCAGGTTCAGTGACCGCGCCATCGCCCGGTAGCCCATGTCGCTCGGGTGCAGATGGTCGCCCGAGTCGTAGGCGGGCCGCAGCCGCAGCGGGCTGATCGGGTCGCGCAGCGCCTTGTCGAAGTCCACGACCTCGTCGAAGACCTTGCCGGAGCGGATCTGGGCGTTGATCTGCTCCCGTACGGCGTCCAGCCGCGGGGTGTACCCGCGGTGGCCGTAGAACGGCGTCAGGGTGGCGCCGACGACCCGCAGACCCCGGGCGTGGGCCTGCTCGGTCATCCGCTTCAGCCCGGCCACGATCTTGTTCGGGTCGGTCTGATGGGGGATACGGAGTATGTCGTTGATGCCCAGCTCGATGACCACGGCCTTCACGCCGGTGCGGGAGAGTACGTCGCGGTTGAACCGGGAAAGTCCGCTGGGGTTGTTGGGCGGGTACTGGGTGCCGTCGCTCAGTACGCGGTTGCCGCTGATCCCCTGGTTGAGCACGCCCAGCCGGGGCGCTCCGGGCTCGGTGCGCAGCCGCTGGGCGAGGAAGTCGGTCCACCGGCGGTTTGCCCCGGCGGTGGAGGTGATGCCGTCGGTGATGGAGTCACCGATCACGGCGACCGAGCCCTGCGCCTCCTTGGACCACACGTCCACGCCGGTCAGATAGCGCCAGTACGGGCTCTGCTCGGTGTACGCCGCGCCCGCGGTGTCTTCCGTGCGGTCGCCGGGCGCCATGTAGGAGGTCTGGCGGGCGTGCGGGTGGTAGGTGACCGAGCCGGACGTCTGCGGGGCGTAGGTGGTGACCAGCAGATCCGCGGCGTCCGGGATGGTGAGCCGGACCGGGTCGCTGGTGGCCGCCTTGCCGGGCGGAATGGTCACCCAGGGGTGGTTGCCGAAGGTGAGGCGGCGCATCGTACCGGCCGCGGCGGTGGGGTTGCTGGGGGCGGCCGCCAGCGCCAGCGAGGCATGCGTGATCGTCAGCGGGCGGGCGCTGTAGAAGTTGGAGAGCTGGATCCGGGCGCTGGAGCCGCCGACGCTGCTGCGCACCACATTCCGTATCGACATGCCGGACAGCCCGCGGAGCGTGGACCTCGGCTCGGCGGCGGCCGCCGAGGTGGACCAGGTGCCGACCCAGGAACCGGACGAGGCCGGGTCGGCGGAACCGCGGGTCCGGGCATCGGTGTCCATGTCGCCCTTGTCACCACTGAGCCCGACGAATATCGCCGTCGAGACGAGGATCACCACGGCCGCCAGCGCAGCGAGCACGGTATAGCCCGTGCGTCTGGGCATAGAGGGCACGCTCATGGGCGGGTTGTCTCCTCGGGCGGCGGAGCCCGGGGCTCCGATACGTGGACGGGAACTGCGAGTGTGTCAGCAGCGCCGAAAGGGTCCGGTCGGTCCCCCCATGATCCCACGGCGGGCTAGGGGTCCGCCCGTCGGCCTCTCCCCAGTGTGCGGGGTCGCTACCCCGGACAGACGACGGGAACTCGCCGTTCGTTCCACAAGTGGGGGACCGAAACAGGAAAGAGACAATGCATGAGGGGCAGCGCGACCGGGTGGAGCGAATGAACCGGACAACAGCGGGTGATACGGCGCACAGACCGCCCGGCGGCGGTCCGGGCGGCCTCATCGCGGACACCCCGCTCGACCAGGAGCGTCGGCGTGGTGTGCGGCGGATGAAGACGCTCGCCACCGGTCTGCTGCTCGCCGTCGCGCTGGTGTACATCCTCGCCAAGTGGGCAGCGTCCTCCGGGGTCGGCGGCTGGACGGGATATGTCGCCGCGGCCGCCGAGGCGGGCATGGTCGGTGCGCTGGCCGACTGGTTCGCGGTCACCGCGCTGTTCCGGCGGCCGATGGGGCTGCCCATCCCGCACACCGCCATCATTCCCACCAAGAAGGACCAGTTCGGGAGCGCCCTGGGCGAGTTCGTCGGGGAGAACTTCCTCTCCGGCGATGTCGTCCGGATGCGGCTGCGCTCGGTCGGCATCGCCGAACGCCTCGGCACCTGGCTGGCCGAACCCCCGCACGCCGACCGGGTGACGGATGAGCTGGCCACCGCGCTGCGCGGTGCGCTCACGGTGCTGCGCGACTCCGATGTGCAGGCGGTGGTGGGCGAGGCCATCACCCGTCGGGCCGACGCCCAGGAGATCGCGCCGGGCCTCGGCAAGCTGCTGGCGCACATCGTCGCGGACGGCGGTCACCACCGTGCCGTGGACCTGGTGTGTCTGCGTGCCCACGACTGGCTGGTCGAGCACAACGAATCGGTGATGGACGCGGTGACCGGCGGCGCCCCCGGCTGGACGCCGCGGTTCGTGGACCGCAAGGTGGGCGAGCGGGTCTACCGGGAACTGCTGCGCTTTGTGAGTGAGATGCGTGACATGCCGGCCCATCCGGCGCGCGGCGCCGTGGACCGTTTCCTCACCGACTTCGCCGAGGACCTCCAGACGCACACCGACACCCGGGCGCGGGTCGAGCGGCTGAAGAGGGAGGTGCTGGGCCGCGCCGAGGTGCAGGATCTGATCGCCTCGACCTGGGCCTCGGTCCGTTCGATGATCGTCGCGGCGGCCGAGGACGACCGCAGTGAGCTGCGGCGCAGGGCGCGGACGGCCATTCTGTCGCTGGGCACACGGATGATGACGGACCCACGGCTGCGCGGCAAGGTCGACGGCTGGCTGGAAGACGCCGCCGTCTATGTGGTGACGACCTATCGGGACGAGATCACCTCGCTGATCACCGAGACGGTGGCGGGGTGGGACGCCGAGCACACCTCACGGAAGATCGAGGCCCATATCGGGCGGGATCTCCAGTTCATCCGGATCAACGGCACCGTGGTGGGCGCGCTCGCCGGGCTGGTCATCTACACGGTCTCGCGCACGCTGGGCGGTTGACCTCGGCCGCGTCTCTGGCAGGTGTGAGCGGCAGGGCCTATGGTGCCCCTCCCCGGAGGGAGACCGGTGTGCGACGTCAACGAGGCCAGAGGCCGCGGAAGCGGCGGTTACGGCGGAGCGGGGTACGGCGAGGGCGGCGTGCGGTGGCCGCCCGGGTGCTGTGGACCGCGGGTGAAATGGCGGTCACCCTCGGGCTTGTTGTGCTGCTCTTCGTCGTCCATCAGCTGTGGTGGACCAACCGTCAGGCGCGGCAGGGCGCCCAGCGCGCGGTGGCGGCCCTGGAGCGGGAGTGGCGTACCGGGGGCCACGACACCACCGCACCGGACGCGGGCCCGCGGGACTCCTCCCCGGGGCGGGGCCCGGACCACGACCGCGCCACCACGGCCCGCACCGGCCCGGGGACCGGTGGTGGTGTCCGCACGCCGCGGCGGGACCAGTCGTACGCCGTGCTGCGCATCCCGCGCATCGGCCTGACGGCCCCGGTCGCCGAGGGCGTCAGCCGGTCCGCCGTGCTCAACAAGGGGTACGTGGGCCACTACCCGGGCACCGCCCAGCCCGGCCGGGCGGGGAACGTCGCGCTCGCCGGGCACCGCAACACCCACGGTGAGCCGTTCCGGCAGCTCGACGAGGTGCGCCGCGGGGACACGGTGCGCATCGACACCGCGGAGGCCCGCTACACCTATGTGGTCGAGCGCACCCTGCCACGGACCTCGCCGTCCGACGGCACGGTGATCGCGAAGGTGCCGTACAGCTCGGCCCATCCGCGGCAGCGTTACACCGCGCCCGGCTACTACCTCACCCTGACCACCTGCACCCCCGAATTCACCTCCCGCTACCGGCTGGTGGTGTGGGGTCGGCTGAAGACGGCGGTACCGCGCACGGCCGAGTAGGGCGCGGGGACGCCTACACTGAACGGAGCGAAGTGACGGGGGAGTGACGGGAAAGCAGGGGGGAACGTCGGGATGACCCACCGGTTCGAGCGGCTGCGGATGCACCTGGGTGTGTGTCTGTTCCTGCTGACCGGCGCCCTGCTGACCCAGACCGGTCTGGTGAGCGCGGTCGCGTTCGCCGCCACCACGGCCGCCACCGCCGCCGTCGCGGGAGCGCTGCTGACCTGCGCGCTGCTGGCCTCCCACGGCCGGGTGCCCACCCCGCCGGGCCGGATCCGCACCGCGATCAGGGACCGGGAGCGCCGTACCGCCTTTCTGCCCCAGCGGGATCCGGACGCCTCGGGCCGCCCGAGGCCGCGAGCGCCGGGCCGTCGTCTGCCGACGGCCGCACAGGCGTAACGCGCAGGGCCGCACGGGCCTTACGCACCGGGGCATCTCCACCCGTACCGCCACGCCACGCGGTTCGTCACGCCGATTCACCCATCCCGGCCACCGGTCATCCGGTCACCCGGCCGTCCGGCCGTCCGGCCACCGGTCATCCGGTCACTGGTCATCGGTCATCCGGTCATCTGGCCACCCGGCCGTCCGGCACGACGAGATCCGCGGAGTTCTCTCATGTCTCTTTTCTCCTGCTTCGGCACCCTGTTGTCCACCCTCGCCGATCAACTCGACCCGCTGTTCGGGGCGTCCGCGACGGCCGCCGCGATCGTGGTCTTCACCCTCTGCGTCCGCGCCGCCCTGCATCCGCTGACCCGCGCCGCGGTGCGCGGTGAGAAGGCGCGGGCCCGGCTCGCCCCGAAGTTCGCCGAGGTGAGCCGCCGCCACCGGGACGACCCCGAGCGGATGAGGCACGCCCTGGGCGAGTTGCGGGCCAAGGAGGGTGCCTCCCCGATGGCGGGCTGTCTTCCGGCCCTCGTCCAACTCCCCGTCTTCTTCGTCATGTACCACGTCTTCTCCACCGGCAGCGGCGCCGGTGACCTGCTGGACCACACTCTGGCGGGCGCCCCGCTCGGCGGCCGGTGGGACGGGGCGCTGGACGGTTCGCAGGGGCTGGTCCACCTCGCCCTCTTCACCCTGATCGCGGCGGTGGCGACGTGGAGCTGGTGGCGCGCCCGCAAGACGGTCGTGCCCGGCGCGCCCGGCGTGGCCCGGGTGCTGCCGCTGCTGTCCTTCGGCACCCTCGTCACCGCCGCCGTGGTCCCGCTGGCGGCGGGTCTGTACCTCGCGACCAGTACGACATGGACGGCGGTGGAGCGGGCGCTGCTGCACCGCGGCGGAAGCTGACGCCCCGGCCCGGCCGGGCCGACAGCCTCCGGTCCGGTCTGTGAACAAGGTCTTGCGGAGTGGACAGGGCTCTTGGAGGATCGTCCGACCAGGCCGTCCCCCGGATTTGCCCCTTCGACCACGGGAGTCGTGAGATGAAGCTGCTGCGTGTGGGACCGGCGGGCGCGGAACGCCCGGCACTGCTGGACGCCTCGGGCACCCTGCGCGACCTGTCCGGCCTGGTCACGGACATCGACGGCGCTCTGCTCGCCGATGACGCCGCCCTCGCCCGGATCCGCGAGGCGGCGTCGGCGCAGGGCGCCGGGGCGCTGCCCGCGATCGACGACGGCGGGGTGCGGATCGGCCCGCCGGTCGCCCGTATCGGCAAGATCGTGTGCATCGGGCTGAACTACCACGACCACGCCACCGAGACCGGCGCCGCCATCCCGCAGGAGCCGATCCTCTTCATGAAGGCGCCGGACACGGTCGTCGGCCCGCAGGACACCGTGCTGGTCCCGCGCGGCAGCGCGAAGACCGACTGGGAGGTCGAACTCGCCGTGGTCATCGGCCGTACCGCGCGCTATCTCGACTCCGACGAGGCGGCCCTCGCCGCGGTCGCGGGCTACGCCATCGCCCATGACGTCTCCGAGCGCGCCTTCCAGATCGAGCGCGGCGGCCAGTGGGACAAGGGCAAGAACTGCGAGACGTTCAACCCTCTCGGCCCCTGGCTGGTGACCGCCGACGAGATCGCCGATCCGCAGTCGCTGGGCCTGCGGCTGTGGGTCAACGGCGAGCTCCAGCAGAACGGCACCACGGCCGACCAGATCTTCGGGGTCGCCCAGGTGGTCCGCTATCTCAGCCAGTTCATGACCCTCTACCCGGGCGACATCATCAACACCGGCACCCCGGCGGGGGTGGCCCTGGGCCGTCCCGAACCCAAGCCGTATCTGCGCGCGGGCGATGTGGTCGAGCTGGAGATCGACGGACTGGGCCGCCAGCGCCAGGAGTTGAAGGACGCGTAGCGCCTACCGCGCTGCGGGAGGCGGGGTGAGGGCACACGTGTCCCTCCGGGTGCGTCGTCTGCGGGTGCGTCGTGGCTGGTCGCGCCCACGTGGCGGAGCCGCACATCGACACAGCCCCGCGCCCCTTCGGGGCGCGGCGGCCCCGCCGTACGCCGGTCAGGCCGTGGCGGGCTCAGGCCGTCGCCGACAGATAGCGCTCCAGCGCCTCCACCACCAGCGCGTGGTCCTCCGCCTGCGGAAGGCCCGAGACCGCGACCGTGCCGATGACGCCGGTGCCCGTCACATGGAGCGGGAAGGCGCCGCCATGGGCCGCGTAGCGGTCCGGGTCCAGGCGCGAGGACTCCTCGAAGGTGGTGCCCTTGGCCCGGAAGCGGGCGCCGACGAGATACGAGGCGGCGCCGTAGCGCTCCACCACCCGGCACTTGCGGTCCAGCCAGGCGTCGTTGTCGACGCTGGTGCCGGGCAGCGCGCGGTGGAAGAGGCGCTGTCCGGCGCGGCGCACCGAGATGGTGACGGCCGCGCCGCGCTCCCGCGCGAGGTCGGCGATCAGGCAGCCGAGCCGCCAGGCGTCGTCGTTGTCCAGCCGGGGCAGCCGCAGCCGGCGCTCCTGCTCCTCCAGCCGGGCGATCAGATCGCCCGCCGCGTCGGCGCGTTGAACGGTGGAGTCGGTGCTCATGCCGTGGCCTCCAGAAGGACCGTACGGCGCTCGGCGGCCGACAGCCGGGCCGCCTCCAGGACGTGCAGGGCCGCCGCGGCCTCGGCGGCGGTGACCGGCGGGCGGCCGCCGTCGCGGAGGGCGTTGGCCACGCCCGCGTAGTAGGCCGGATAGTCGCCGGGCAGGGTCGGTACGGGGAGACCACCGCCGGTCAGCGGCGATTCGCCCGAGCCCAGCCGGCCCCAGGCGCCCTCCGGTTCGGCGCCCCACGGGGTGCCGTTGGCCGGGCGCAGGCCCTCGCGAAGGGCGGCCTCCTGGGGGTCCAGACCGTACTTCACATAGCCCGCCTCGCTGCCCAGCACCCGGAAGCGCGGGCCGAGTTGGGCCGTGATGGCGCTCACCCACAGATGGGAGCGGACGCCGCTCGCGTGGCTGAGGGCGATGAAGGTGTCGTCGTCGGTCTGTGCGCCGGGGCGGCGTACGTCGACCTCGGCGTAGACGGAGACCACCGGGCCGAAGAGGGTGAGCGCCTGGTCGACCAGATGGCTGCCCAGGTCGTAGAGGAGTCCGCCGACCTCGGCCGGGTCGCCGGACTCCCGCCAGCCGCCCTTGAGCTGGGGCCGCCACCGCTCGAAGCGGGACTCGAAGCGCTGGACACGGCCGAGTGCGCCATCGGCGATCAGTTTG
Source organism: Streptomyces sp. JLBJ103 (assembly GCF_058215575.1). Taxonomy (NCBI): domain Bacteria; kingdom Bacillati; phylum Actinomycetota; class Actinomycetes; order Kitasatosporales; family Streptomycetaceae; genus Streptomyces; species Streptomyces sp. JLBJ103. Next base: position 4,912,855 of record NZ_CM177089.1, read on the forward strand.
CCGAGGGTGCGGAAGTCGTTGTCCCAGCGGCGGTTCTGGAAGACGCTCAGCAGCAGTCCGCGCGCGTCCGCGAGCGCGGCCAGCTCCTCGGCCTCGGCGGCGGTCGCGGCGAGCGGCTTGTCCACCACGACCGGCAGCCCCGCCTCGAGGGCGGCGCGGGCGAGCGGCACATGGGTGCGGTTCGGGGAGGCGATGACGATCAGGTCCAGCTCGTCCGCGCGGCCCCACAGCTCGTCGGCGGAGTCCGCCAGGACGACGTCCGGGTACCCGGCGCGGGCCTGTCGCTGCCGCTCGGCGCTGGAGGTGACGACGGTGTCGAGGACGAGGCCGTCGGTGGCCGCGATCAGGGGCGCGTGGAAGACGGAGCCCGCCAGGCCGTAGCCGATCAGTGCTACGCGGAAGGCGCTGTTGTGGTGGTCGTCCATGGAACCACTTTGACAACGCTGTTGCGAAAGAGCAAGCGAGCGCCACAATGGAAGAGTGAACGGTTCCATTTCCGGCCCGACCGGGCTCGGCGCCAATCTGTCCGCCCTGCGCAGCCATAACGCCGCGCTGGTCCTCGGCCTGCTGCGGGACGCGGGCGAGGAGGGCGCCAGCCGGCTGGAGCTGGCCGACCGCACCGGCCTCACCCCGCAGGCCGTCAGCAAGATCACCGCCCGGCTGCGGGCGGAGGGCCTGGCCACCGAGGCCGGGCGCCGCCCCTCCACCGGCGGAAAGCCGCGCACCGTGCTCCGGCTGGTCCCCGGCGCCCGCCACGCCATCGGCCTCCACCTCGACCGCGACGAGATGACAGCCGTCCTCGTCGACCTCGCGGGCACCCCAGTGGCCGTACGGACGGGCGACTTCGACTTCGGCGCGGGCGCCGAGCGGGCGCTGACCGCCGCCTCGACCCAGGTCAGGGCCCTGATCGAGGACGCGGGCGAGCTGCTGGCCCCGGCCGTGGACCTGGCCGCGGCTGCGGACGACGAGAGCGGGGGCCAGGCGGCCCAGGGCGGACTGCTCGGGGTCGGTGTCGCCGCGCCCGGCCCGCTCGACCACAGCGCCGGGGTGCTGCACCGGGTCACCGGCTTCCCCCAGTGGGACGGCTTCCAGCTGCGTGACGCGCTCGCCCGGCGGCTCGGCCTCCCCGTCGTCCTCGACAAGGACACCAACGCCGCCGCGCTCGGCCTGGTGACCACGGAGTCGTCCGCGTATCTGCACCTGGGCACCGGTCTGGGCGCCGGGCTCGTGCTCGGCGGGGACGTGTACCGGGGCTCGCGGACGGACGCGGGGGAGTTCGGCCACCAGGTGATCCAGCTGGAAGGCCCGCGGTGCGGCTGCGGCAACCGCGGCTGTCTGGAAGCGCTGTGCCTGGCCGCCGTCCGACGTGGCGAGACCGCCGTGGCGGCCCGGCTGCTCGGCGTCGGCGCGGCCAATCTGGTGCGGCTGCTCGACATCGACCGGGTGCTGCTCGGCGGCCGGGTGGTGCTCGCCGACCCCGAGCCGTACGTCCACGGGGTGTCCATGATGCTGGCCGAGGACTCCGCACGGGCCAGCCGCCCCATCATCCCTGTGGAGGTCGTGGAGCGAGGCAACCGCGCGGTGGTCGAGGGCGCGGCCCAACTCGTGCTCGCGCCGCTCTTCGCCCGCGGCTGACGGGTGCGGACCGGCGGGCGGGCGAGCCGAGGCGGGTCGGACTAGGCCGATCGCGTGGGTTGTTGAGGGCCAGACGAGGGCAATCGGTGGCTTGTGCGGTGTGTCGGCGTGCGGAGGTGGAAGGGAGCTGAGTGCTCGGGGAAACGCCGTAGCACTCCAGAGGTTCACTCATGCGCCTGTCCACCGCACTGTCCCTGCGTGCCCTCCTCCCGGCGGCCGCGATCGCGCTCGCCCCGGCTCTCTACGGGCTCGCGCCCCATGCCGACGCGGCCGATACGGAGGCCGATCCCGGATCCGACACCAGACCGGAGTCCACAGCGGTGGCCGCACCGGTCTGCGGCAGTCAGGACAGTACGGAGTTCCCGATCGCGACCCGCCTCCACGGCGGGCCGGACCACTACGCGCGCGGCGGCGCCTGGCGCACCTGGCACCTGGAGCTGCGCAACACCACGGACACCGGCTGCCGCGCCATCCACCCCATCGCGGTGTTCGTCGACCGCGCCCACGCGCTGCGGCCCGAGCACATCCGCTTCGAGTTCCTCGACCCGGCCGCCGACGGCGGCACCTGGCGACCGGTCTCCTTCGAGACGACCGACCAGGATGAGAACCTCGGCGTCTTCGACGACCAATTCGAGGGCTTCACCGTGCCCGCGGGCAAGGCCGTGGACGTACAGCTGCGGACGCGGTTCGCGGACAACGCGCCGCGCGGGAAGGTGACCACCAACGCCATCGCCGTCCAGCGGCGCGAGGACGACGGCGACTGGGTCGGGCAGTCCAACGACTACGAGTTCAGCATCGACAACGCGGGGACACAGACGCCGGAGACGGAGCCCACGGATACGGCGACGGGCGGTACGGACGCGTCAGGGAAGACGGACGCCTCGGTCGGTCCGGACGCGACGGACGGTGTGGGCGCGGGCGGTACGGACGACACGGGCTCCTCCGCCACGGCGCGCCCCAAGGACACCAACGGCACCGGCGGCACGGCCGCCCCGAGCGCGCCGTCGACCCGGAGTCTGACCCCGCCGCGGGCCAAGCCCCCGTCTCCGAGTGCGAGTCCGAGTCCGTCCCGGTCGTCCTCCGGCACCGGGCTCAAGGAGAGCAGCCCCGTCCCGGTGCCGCCGGGCGCCGACACCGAGGACCAGCTCAAGACCACACCGGAGGACTCCGGCGCGGAGACGGAGACGGAGCCGGAGACGGACACGGGCACCGGCACCGGCACGGATGACACCGGCGGTACGGACACCGGCGCCGACGAGGACACCGGAGTCGACGTCGACCCCGGTACCGAAGAGCCCGGTACCGAAGAGCCCGGCACGGAAGACCCCGGAGTCGAGGACCCGGGTACGACTGACCCCGGCACCGGCACCGGCACTGAGGACCCGGGCATGGAAGACCCCGGAACCGAGGACCCCGGTGCGGAAGACCCGGGCACCGAGGACCCCGGCACCATCGACCCCGGATCCGATGCCGGGGGTGAGGAGAAGGGCGAGCAGGAGGACGGCGGCCACCAGTCCGGTCACCGGCCGCGCGAGCTCGCCGAGACGGGCCACAACGCCCTGCTCGCCGGGCTCGGCGTGCTCAGCGTCGCGCTCCTGACCGGCGGCACCGTCCTCCTGGTGAAGTCCCGCCGCCCGGGGCGGTGAGAGCGGGCGGCGGCGATACGGCGGTTACTGGCCCCGGGGCCCCTCGCCCCGGCGGCGCAGCTCGTCGTCGAGCTTGTCCGAGCCGGTCTGGATCTGCTCCGAGTGCTTGCCGCCGGTCTTCTTGTCGGCGGTGTCGGCCCCCTTGCGCGCCGCCTGCCGTGACTTGTCCGGGTGCTTGCCGAGCGCGCCCTTCAGCTTGTCCATCATGCCCATGACGGTCTCCTTACGGTCCGGCTCGTTCCAGGGGCGAAAGCCCCCGCGGGGCGGAAGCCACCCTCTCCTCAGCATCGGACACCTGTGCTGGTCTGTCGCGCTGGACCGCCGCATCCTGCGGTGACACGTCTGGTTCCGCCGCCGCCCTGCCCGGTTAGGCTGAGCTCGTCGCCAGCCGGTCGGCGCGATCCCAGGGTCGTGCCGACCCTCAGTGGTCAAACCGAGCGGAGAGCAATCAGTGGCAGAGCGCCAGCCGATCAAGTCATGGCTCACCGACATGGATGGCGTGCTGATGCACGAGGGGATACCGGTTCCCGGTGCGGACGCCTTCATCAAGCGGCTGCGGGAGACCGAGACGCCCTTCCTCGTGCTCACCAACAACTCCATCTACACCCAGCGCGATCTCCAGGCCCGGCTGTCCCGTATCGGGCTCGATGTGCCGGAGCAGAACATCTGGACATCGGCGCTGGCCACCGCCCAGTTCCTGGCCGAGCAGCGCCCCGAGGGCACCGCGTATGTCATCGGTGAGGCGGGACTGACCACCGCCCTGCACGACATCGGCTACGTCCTCACCGACGTGGAGCCGGACTATGTCGTGCTCGGGGAGACCCGTACCTACAGCTTCGAGTCGCTGACCAAGGCCATCCGGCTCATCAACAACGGGTCGCGGTTCATCGCCACCAACCCCGATGAGATCGGCCCCTCCGCCGAGGGAGCGCTGCCCGCCACCGGATCGGTGGCCGCGCTGATCACCCGGGCGACCGGCCAGGAGCCGTACTTCGTCGGCAAGCCCAATCCGCTGATGATGCGGGCCGGGCTGAATGCGATCGGCGCGCACTCCGAGTCCAGCGCGATGATCGGCGACCGGATGGACACGGATGTGCGGGCCGGTCTCGAAGCGGGTATGGAGACCTTCCTCGTCCTCACCGGTGTCACCCAGCGCGAGGAGGTCGACCGGTTCCCCTACCGGGCGTCCACCGTGGTCGAGTCCATCGCCGATCTGGTCGAGCGCATTCTCTGAGCTCCGCTCAGCGACCCGATCGGCCCAGTCGTGGTCCGCAGCGGATGCGGGCCCCGGTCGGGCGCGTGAGCCTCGTTGATGGAGGAGGTTCACCATGCGCTCAGTCGCCCTCACTCTCTGTACTGTCGCTCTGGGTACGGTCACTCTCTGTCCCGTCGTCGCCGCTCCGGCCCTCGCCGACCAGCGGCACGACGGCACCGCCACGATCCGCGTGAGCCCGTTCGCCATTCCCCCCGGCGCCGAGGTGGAGGTACGGGCCTTCGGCTGCCCCGGAAAGGTGGCCACCGCCTCGTCGGCCGTGTTCGTGGACGACGCCGAGCTGACACCGGAGGGGGACGGGCTGTTCAGTGAGGCCACGATCCGTTCCACCGCGGCCAGCGGCGCCCACCGGGTGACCGTGGACTGCGGTGACCGGGCGAGCGCCGTGGAGCCGCGGGAGAAGGTGTTCGTCGCCGTCGAGAGCCCGCCCTCACCCATCGCCCCGGTCCACGCGGGCGGCGGGGGCAGCGCACCCGCCGAGGGGCGGATGCACCAGGACTTCGGCGGCGCGGAGGCGTACGGCCTGGTGCTCTCGGGCGGTACGGCGCTGGCCGTCGGCGGGCTCGCGGTGCACCGGCGCCGCCGCCGTCCCACCGGCGCGGGTTCGAGCTGAGCGCCATGGACGGATACGGGTACGGACTGGGGAGCGGCCGGGCCGACGGGCCCGGCGACGAGGACGGCGGCGCCCGGAGGTTCCGCGGCGCCGGGCGGCTGGCCACGGGCGTCGCCTGGGCGGTGCTGCTGCTCGGCCTGTGGATGTGGGGCCGGGACAGCACGGAGGGGACGGGCGGATCGGTGCCGATGACCGGCGATGTGGCCGCGGTCGGACGCCCGCCCGCGCATCCGCTGCCCCCGGCGCACGCCCCGCTGCCGTCCGCGCGGCCGAAGAGCGTCGAGATCGAGGCGGCGCGCGTCCGCGCCCCGGTTGTCGCCAGCGGCCTGGACAGTGCGGGCGCGCTCAAGCCGCCGTCGTACAAGCGGGCCGGTACGGTCGGTTGGTACCGCGCGGGCCCCGAACCCGGTTCCGCGGGCGCCGCGCTGCTGGTGGGTCACCTCGACACCAGGTCCAAGCCCGCGGTGTTCCACGGGCTGAGCCACCTCAAGCGCGGGGAGACCGTGCGGATCGCGCGGACGGACGGCACCACGGCGGAGTTCACCGTGGAGAACGTCGAAGTGGTGGCCACCGAGCGGTTCGACGCCCGGCGGGTGTATGGGGCACACGCCCCGAACCGCGCCGAACTGCGGCTGATCACCTGCGGGGGACGGTTCGACAAGGCGACGCGGTCGTACACCGCCAATGTGGTCGTCTCCGCGTATCTGACGGGCACCAGCGGACAGCCCCGGCATCCGGTGGGCGCCGCGGGCGGCGACTCCGGCCGCCACGACTCCAGCGGCCACGACTCCGGCTGACGCGCGCTCACCTGTGGACGGGCACCCCTCGGCGCCGTGCCGCCGGATGTGAGACCCGCCACCCACCGGGCCGCTGACCGAGCGGACTCTTGCCCCGAAGAGGCGGTGGGGCTGTGTCGATGTGCGGCTCCGCCGCGTGGTGCGACCAGCCACGGGGCAGCCGCAGACGAACGACGGCACCTCGTGGCACTTCCCGCGGAGCGCTTAGTGCGGCGGGGCGAAAACGCGAGCCGGGGTCGCCGATGCGCCCCGAGCCTCCGGCGCGTTGTGTAAGGATTGATTCGACCGGTCTTGTCCCGCCGGGGGACCACGGCGTGTTCCTCGCGGCGTGCACCCAAGGGGGAGTGGATGTACGGCAGTTACACCGGCCGTCGGCAGCACGTTGCCCGTCTTCGCAGCCGTCGTGCCCGTGGCCGTACCCGCGCGGTCTCCACCGCCGGAGCCCTGCTGTCGCTCGTGACGCTCTCCGGCTGCTTCGGCTCTTCCAGCAGCGGCGACGGCGATCACGCGGCCGCGGCCGAGCGGCCCCGACAGCGGCCCAAGGCCACCGTGCCGTACTGGGTGAACCCGGACGGGAGCGCCGCCAAGCAGGTCGCGGCGTACCGCGAGAAGGGCGAGCGGGACCAGGCGAGGCTGATAGAGAAGATCGCCGACCAGCCGGCCGCGGAGTGGCTCGGGCTGGACGACCCCGAGGGGCAGGCGAGCGGTTTCACCCAGGCCGCCGCGAAGGCGAATCGCAGCGCGCTGCTGGTCTTCTACGAGATCCCGCACCGCGACTGCGGGCAGTACAGCAAGGGCGGTGCCGCCGACGGCAATGCCTATCGCGCCTGGCTGGACAAGGCGGTCCGCGGAATCGGCAACCGCCCCGCGACCGTGATCCTGGAGCCCGACGCGCTGCCGCACCTCGTGGACGGCTGTACGCCCGAGCAGTTCCACGAGGAGCGGTACGACCTGCTGACCGGGGCCGTCGACAAGCTCAAGGGGCTGCCGCACACCAAGGTCTATCTGGACGCCGGGAACCCGCACTGGATCAAGGACCCGCGCCGGATGGCACAGCCGCTGAAGCGTGCGGGCATCGCCAAGGCCGACGGCTTCGCGCTCAACATCTCCAACTACCAGACGACGAAGGAGAACGTGGCGTACGGCAGGAAGCTGTCGGCGCTGGTCGGAGGCAAGCCCTTCGTGATCGACACCAGCCGGAACGGAAACGGCCCGGCCCCGGGCAAGGACGATCCGCAGGCGTGGTGCAATCCGAAGGGCCGCGCGCTGGGCGAGACGCCGACCACCGACACCGGGGACAGGCTGGTCGACGCCTATCTGTGGATCAAGCGTCCGGGCGAGTCGGACGGTACCTGCAAGGGCGGCCCCAAGGCGGGTCAGTGGTGGCCGCGGTACGCGCTCGATCTCGCCCGTAACGCCGAATAGCGGTCCCGCTCAGTCCTGGGCGGCGGCCCGGGACTTCGTGGTGGCCTTTCCGGGCACCTTCACCCACACCGCCTCCGACGGGGTGCCCTGCTTGTCGACCGCGTTGAGCATGTACCAGCCGGGCGGCACCAGCGAGGAGTCCTTGGGCAGCCGGACCGTGATGCCGTCCTTCTTCCGCTTGAAGTCCAGTGCGATCGACCGCTGCTCCACATTGGTGACATGGGTGAAGGAGCTGGGTCGGATCAGCCGCATCTTCTCGATCGCCGAGGGCCGGGAGGTGGCGTAGCTCGTCGTGCCGCCGCGCTTGACCGTCCGGGGCCCGGTGTCGGTGAGCTTCGGGCGCGAGTCCCGGTAGAGGTACGGCGGCGAGTAGATGTCGATCTGCTGCTGGAACTCTCCGGGCTTGGTGTTGGCCTTGTCGCTGAAGAGCGAGTCCGAACCGAAGGTCATCACCCGGCCGTCCGGCAGCAGTAGCGCACCGGAGTGGTAGTTACGGCCCACCAGCGGGTCGGCCACCCCGCGGGAGGAGTTGGTCCCCGGGTCGTAGAGCTCGGCCTTGAGCACATTGCTGTCGCCGCGGCCGCGGTAGTCGCCCGAGCCGTTAGTGGTCAGCACCGTGTCGTCGGGGAGGATCACACTGCTGGGGTAGCGGGCCTTGGCGTACAGGTCCGGGCCGTCCTTGAAGCGCGGCGCGCTGGCGTGCAGATCGACGATCCGGGTCTTGGCGGTGGCCCGGGAGTCCTCGCCGACCCCGCCGCCGCCGAGCACCATGTACCGCTGGTCCTGTGCCGGGGGCAGCAGGACGGACATCGAGGTCTCCAGCAGCTGAGGGTCGCTGATCCCCGGCACCACGTCGAACTTGTTGCTCTTCAGATCCCAGACACCGGGGGTGCGGCCCTTGTCGTCGGGGCCGTATCCGGCGTTGGAGCCGGTGTAGAAGATGCGGCCCTTGTCGGTGAGGAAGAGCGCGGGGTAGGTCGGGAAGAACCGCTTCTTCGGCAGGTACTTCCACTTCTTGGTCTTCGGGTTGTAGATCTCGTTCTTGCCCGGGACGACCTGGCCGATCTCATCCAGACCGGAGACCGAGAGCACCCTGCCGTCCTGAAGGGTGGTCAGCGTGGGGTACCAGCGGGCCTCGTGCATGGGGTCGACCGAGATGTAGCGCTCGGACTCCGGGTCGAATTCATAGGCTTCCTTGATTCCCTGGAAGTCCTTCTTGTCGAACGAGAGCTTCTGGGCGATGCCGTAGAAGTTCTGCTTGTCCTTGCCCTCGAGCCCGGCGATCCGGAAATTGTCCTCGGTGCCGGTCTGGTACTTCTTGCCCTTGCGCACCGCCTCGACATAAACGCGTGCGGTGCTGGGGGTGACACGGACCTTTCCGGTCCTGGCGCTCTTGGTCTTCTTGGCGCGCGGGACCAGGACCGGGTCCTTGGACACAAAGGTCTTTCCGCTCTCCTTACCGGTGAAGCGGGTACCGGCCGGGAAGGTCTTGGGCTTGTCCGGGTTCTCGTTGTGGACGAACATCAGTCCGCCCGCCTTCTCGACATCGCCCTGGAGCTTCTCATAGCGCTGGGTGCCGCCCGCCACCAGCAGCTTTCCGTCCGGAAGCTGGGTGTGCCCGGAGCAGAAGAGGTCCTTGGGGGTCGGGATGTTCTTGTAGGTGTTCTTCTCCGGGTCCCACAGCACACTGCGGAAGGACTTGGCGGCGAAGTTCTTGGCGTTGTTGCCCGAGCCCGCGACCAGCAGCACCTTCCCCGTGTGGAGCAGCGCGGCGTGGATGGTGTTGATGCGGTATTCGTCGGGGACGTTCACCACGTCCCAGTGGCCGTTGTCGGCCTTGTACTCCGGCTGGTTGATCTTGTAGTTGTGGTACTTCTCGGAGCTGAACCGGTAGAGGGCCGGGCCGTTCATCCCGGCCACCACGATGACAGCCGCCGCACCGAACCCGAAGCGGCGGGTGCGGCGACTCGGTCGGTACTTCACTTCTTATCGTCCCCCAAGGGCGGGCTGCGTTTTCCGTTTCTCCTGGCGGACGGTCCACCGCCAGGCGATGATCGGCGCGGCTGAGACAGCCAGGGCAAGTGATGCCCAAACGGTCATCGCTGGATGACTGTGGCCGAAGTAGAAGGAAGAGGCGAGCGACCCGCCGAAGACCACCAGGAAGAAAAGATGGATCCGGAAGGTGCCGAAGAGGGTGTCGGGGCTCGAGGAGTCGCCCTTGGGGGTCACCACGAAGCGGCTTTTGCGGCGCAGTACGGTGTCGAACAGCGAACGCGCGTAGACGGGCGCGGCCAGCGCGGACATCACCATTCCGGCGACGCCGCCGGAGCCTTCCGGCTCATGCGGAGAGACGTTGTGCCTCCGGTTCCAGATGTACAGGCCGATCTGGAGGGCGGAGGCATTGCCGTAGAGCATCATCCAGATGGCGGGGTCGATCTCGATACCGGAGGCGCCGAACCCCAGGAACAGCGCACAGCTCAGCGCGGCCAGGATCCAGTTCAGCGCCGACATCGGATAGAAGATCACCAGCAGGGTGTAGTTGAAGAGCTTGCCCGGCGGCAGGCTGAACGGCGCCTTCCAGAACTGCTTGAGGATCGTCTCGTAGGTACCCCGGGACCAGCGCAGCTGCTGGGTGAAGAAGTCGGTCCAGGCGGTCGGTCCCTCACCCACCGCCAGTACGTCCGGGGTGTAGACGGAGGTCCAGTGGCGGTTGGTGGCCGGGTTGCGGTGGCGGTGCAGTTCGAACCCGGTGGCCATGTCCTCGGTGATCGAGTCGTACAGCCCGCCGATGCCCTTGATGGCGCTGATCCGCACCGCGTTGTTGGTGCCCACGAACATCGGGCCGCGGTAGGCGTTGCCCGCCCGCTGGATCAGCGCGTGGAACAGGAACTGCTGGCTCTCGGCCGCCTTGGTGACGGCCGCGTCGTAGTTGCCGTAGACCTGCGGGCCGACGACGAAGGCCACGTCCGGGTCGCGGAAGTAGCCGAGCATCCGCTCCAGGTAGTTGGGCAGCGGCACATGGTCGGTGTCCACCGAGGCGAAGAAGTCGTAGGCGTCGCCGTGGGCGTCCAGCCAGGCGTTGTAGTTGCCGTGCTTGGTCTTGGCGCGGTGCGGGCCCTTGGGCTGGTTCCACTTCGCCACGCCCTTGCGGGAGAAGTGGTGCACGCCCAGTCTCAGGCAGACCTCCTTGACCTCCGGGTCGTCGCCCTCGTCCAGCAGCCAGACGTGCAGCACCCCGCGGTGGCGCAGCCGGATGGCGGCTTCGAGGGTCTTCGTCACCATCTCCAGCGGCTCTTTACCGGGCACGAAGGTGGTGATGAAGGCGACCTTGGTCCCGGTCTCGGGTATCACCGGCACCGGGTCGCGGGCCACGAGCGTCGCATGGGCGTTGGACAGCACGTTCATCGTGCGGAACAGCTCGATCAGCCCGATGGAGACCAGCATGACCGCGTCCATCACGACCAGCGTCGAGCTGGCGCCCTCGCGCTCGGTCCAGTGCGAGGGCTGCATCAGCCAGATCAGCAACCCCAGCGACAGCAGGGGCGCGGCCCCCAGCAGCAGCGCCGCCCGGATGCGATGCGGCTCCTGCGCGAGCAGGCTGCGGTAGCGCACCCGGTAGGGCTGGGTCGGATCGGGCTGGGTGAGCGGTCCGGCCAGCCTGCTGTAGTGCTCGTAGTCGTACTTGGGCAGGGGGCGTCGCCGCCGGTGCCGGACCGGTCCGTTCCGGAGCTGGCGCGGTAGGCGCAGGCGGGTGGTGGCGGACGGGTCGTACGGCTCGTGCCGTTCGGCCGGCGCAGGTCGCGCGGCCGGCGCAGGTCGCTCGGCCGACTCGTACCTCCCGGTCGGTGCGTACCTCCCGGTCGGTTCGTACGAAGGCTGCCGGGCGCCGGTAGGCGACGACGTCATGAGTCATTCCCCCCGCACGCATGGTCTGGTGCGTGCCGTCAGTGCTGTCGGCCGGAACCGCCCCCCCTCGGCCGTAGGCGGCACAGTAGTGGATGTGGACAGGTGTGCGGATACGGAGTGAATATCTTGCGCATATTTGCTAAGTAAATCTTGGGCAAATCGATCTTGCTGCGTCTTGGGCTCAGCTGGATCAGCAACTTTGCTGCCGCGAGGCGCTGTTGCGGCGCGGAGCCGCCCGTTCCAGGGCTGGCCGCGTTCATCCGGTCACACGGGCGAACCAGGGCGGGCGGGGCAAATCGACACGGGGGGGATGGCCGTGCGGCGGCCGAAAATCGACTACTCGGGGTCGGGGAGCGGAGAACGCAGTCGGGTACGGATGTTGCCGAAGTGCTCGCGGATAGCCTCTTCCGCGCGCAGCGCGTCGCCCGAGCGCACCGACTCCAGGATCCGCCGGTGCTGAGCGCAGGTCATCTTGGGGTCGGTCGGGACGTCGACGAGATCGGTGCGCACCCGGTGGAAGGCGTCCCAGAACGCCTCCAGCACCTCGCTCAGCAGCGTGTTGTCCAGACTCCCGTACAGCGCGGCGTGGAACGCCCGGTCCGTCTCCGCCCGCACGGCCCCGGCCTCGGCCTCCGCCTCCATGCGTTGGACGATCGCGTCCAGCTCGGCGAGGTCGGCCGCGGGTATTCGCCCGGCGAGGCGCGCGATCAGTCCGGTCTCCACGGCCTCGCGCAGCTCCAGCAGTTGGAGCAGGCTCTCCTCGCCGCGGTAGTGCCCGGCGACGGTCCGGAAGATCAGCCCCTCGATCATCGGCGCCATCGACATCGGCCCCACGTAGGTCCCGAAGCCGTGCCGGATCTCCACGATCCCCATGGCCTGGAGCGCCTTGAGCGCTTCGCGCACGGAGTTGCGGCTGACCCCGAGCAACTCCATCAGCTCGGTCTCGGTGGGCAGCGGAGCCCCCGACGTCAGCCGCCGGTCGACGATCAGCCGCTTGATGCGTTCCTGGAGGTCACTCGCCATCCCCCGCGTATGCGCCGCCACCGCCACCGCCACCTCCGATCCGAACAGCTTACCGGGGGCGGCGCGCGGTGATCAGAGGCGTGCGAGTGCGAGGAAGGCGGCCCAGGCGGTGTGGGAGACGGTGGGTTGGGTGGTGGTGGTGTCTTTGGAGTCGCGGATGTGGACGGTGTCGGGGCGTATGGCGACCTCGACGCAGTCGCCGCCTCCGCCGCCGCTGTAGCTGCTCTTGAACCAGTCGCGTTCGGTGGTGCTCACCGGGGCTCCGTCGCGAAGGCGGTGAACGCGGCCCAGGCGTCGTGGGAGACGACCAGAGAGCCGGTGGTGGTGTCCTTGGAGTCGCGGATGTGGATGGTGGCCGGGCGTATGGCGACCTCGACGCAGTTGCCGCCTCCGCCGCCGCTGTAGCTGCTCTTGAACCAGTCGCGTTCTGCGGTGTTCATAGCGCTCCTCGCATCTGCTCCAGCAGGCTCGTAGTGGCCTGAGGGCTCAGAGCCTGTGAGCGCAGTTTGCCATAGCGCTGATGCATGGCACTGACGGCTTTTGGGTCAGTGATCAGGACGCTCGTATCGTGCGCTTCGATGTAGCCGACCCATCGGTGGTCGAATGTCTCGGCGAGACACATGGGTCCCTCGAATCCGAAGTGGTCCTCCTGCCGTAGGGGCATGACCTGGATCTCGACGTTCAGTCGGCCCTGCTGCTCAAGGAGGTGATCCACGAGCGCCCGAGTGACCTCGGCACCGCCGAATCCCCGTTCCAGCAGAGCCTGTTCAATCACGAAGCAGAAGGCTGTGCTCGGCAGCTCCGTGAACAGCCGCTGCCTGGCGAGCCGGGCGATGACCTGCTGTTCGGCCTTCTCTGCTGGGAGGAGGGGGATGTAGCGGTCGAAGACCGCGCGGATGTACGGCTCGGGCTGAAGCAACCCCGGAATGACCGCACACTCATACGTGAGGAGTGAGACCGCCTCCTCCTCGATCCCCGCCCAGTGCCGAAACCATGACGCCAGTCCGACCTTCCGTGTCAGACTGCGGTATGCCGCGCCCAGTACACGCGCGGCCGGGGCGCCCAACACCTCCTCCGCCCGCTCGATCAGCTCCCTCGGTGGGAACCGTTTGCCCTGCTCGATCTTGGCGATGTACGGCACCGAGTACTGCACGCGTGGAGCGAACTGCTCCTGCGTCAGGCCCGCTTCGTCTCGTAGAGCCTTTAAGACCGCGCCAAAGGTCTTGAGAGTGTCCGACATCTCGGGTTCGCTGTTCGGGCTGCCGCCGTTGTCTGCTGCCATCTGTTCATCGTCACGCACGGTGACCGACCCCGTCCAGGGCGTGAACTAATACAACGCAAACTGGGTGGGTGTCGGACCTGGCTGACAGCCGGTCGTCCCCGGAACGCTTCCGCCATGACCGCTCCACGACCCCAAGCCCCCCTCACCGTACGTTCGTTCGCGCAGCGCTTCTCCGCCACCCGGCGCGGTGCGCGTCTCGCCCGGCTGCTGGCCGTGCACCAGCTCACCGACTGGGGGTTCGCCCCCGGGGTCGGCGGCTACGACGCCGCCGTGCTCGTCGTCGCCGAACTGTCCGCCAACGCCGGGTGGTCGGCGGGATGTCCGGTAAGTGGTGCTACGGACCCCGCCGCGTGGTTCCATGGTGGCTTTCCCGTCGAAGTTCTCGTCAGTACGGTGACGAGAGCATGCGAGGACGGCCGGAAAGGAAGTTCCGCGTGACCGAGGCCGGTATGGATGTGGAGGCGTCTGACGCTCTGCGTGAGCGGATGGTGGAGGGTCTGCGGGAGCGAAGGGCACTCACCTCTTCTGCTGTGGAGACCGCCTTCCGTAAGGTGCCGCGGCACCTCTTTGTCCCCGAGGTGTCTGCCGAAGAGGTGTACGGGGCACCGGAGGCGGTCTTTACCAAGCGCAACGCGCAGGGGAAGCCGATCAGCTCGGTCTCGGCTCCGTGGTTACATGCCCGGATGCTGGAGGCGGCCCAGGTGATTCCCGGCATGAGGGTGCTGGAGATCGGCTCCGGGGGGTGCAACGCGGCGCTGTTGGCGGAGTTAGTCGGCGAACAGGGGACGGTGACCACCATCGACATCGATCCCGACATCACCGCGCGGGCGCACAGGCTGCTTGCCGAAGCCGGTTATGGGCAGGTGCGGGTTATGGAGGCGGACGGTGCCCGGCCGATTCAGGACGCTCCGGCTCAGGGGTTTGATCGGATTGTTGTCACCGTCGGCGCCTCCGATCTGTCGTCGGCATGGCTGGATCAACTCGCCCCAGCGGGGCGGCTCGTGGTACCGCTTCGGTTCCGCGGCCTCTCCCGCACCATCGCCTTCGCCCGCGAACGGGATCATCTGCGCAGCGACACGCTCATCGTCTCCGGCTTCGTTGCCATGCAGGGCGACAGCGCGCACGCGCCACGTGTCGTACGCCTGGCCGGGCGCGAGGTGCGGTTGGTGGTCGACGAGCACCAGCCCGCCGACGCGGACGCACTGACCGCAGCGTTCACCGGTCCCCGGCATGAGCGGTGGACGGGGGTGGAGCTGGGCGGCTCGGAAGGACTGCTGCCGCGGTTGGACGTGTGGCTCGCGGGCGCGGTCGCCCCCTACGGCAGGCTGCGCGCCACGCAGGCAGCGGCCGAGCGTGGCTTGGTCGGCTGGGTGCTGGGCAAGGGCGCGCCCGCGGTGTGGGACCGCGACTCGCTGGCCTACGTCACGCTGCGCCAAGCCCGTCAGGCCGCGGGGGAGCGTTACGAACTGGGGGTCATCGCCCACGGCCCGGACCGCGAGCGCCTCGCAGTTCACCTGACCGACGCTCTCGACCGCTTCGACCAGGAGGTCAGGTACGCGGGGGAACCCGTCGTGCGCGCCTACCGCCGCGACGGCCAGGAACCCGGTCCCGGTGAAGTGACGGTCGACAAGCCCAGCGTGCGTTTGGTGATCACCTGAAGACTCGGACGGCCCCGCTGGGGCGGTCCGGATCCACGCCTCCCGGCGCCGAGCCCGGGAGGCCCGAGTGGAGGGAGTGAAGATGACACCACCGACACCCCAAGCACCGCCGACCGAGGAACTGGCCGAGCTGCCCGAGGGGCTGGCCGACGCCTTCGACCTGGACCCTGTCGAGGAGGAGATCGGGAGGCTGGGGTTCTGGCTCGGCGGCGACGGCGACGACGACGAGGGCGACACCACCGGGGACGGCTGCGGGGAATCGCCACCGCAGGGCCCGACGACCGGTTGCTGACGGTACTCAGGGGCCGGGCGCGCGCAGCGCGCGCCCGGCCCGTCCCTGGTCGGGCCTATCGACGGGATGGTGTGATGCGCAGGCTCTTCGACCCTTCCTCCATGGCGATGGCCCGGATCCCGCTGCGCCCCTTCCTCGATCCCATCGGTAGCGACTGCGACGGTGTGTTATGCGAAGGCGTGTTCCTGGCAGGCCGGAGCGCTGCGCAGGCGGTTGCCGATGGCACAGAGCGCGGACGAGTGACACGCTGTGCCTACGATCTGCGCTCCCGTACGCGTACCACCCCGCAGGGGGTGTTCGCCGGGGTCGCCCCCGCTGAGCTCACCGCGCCTGCCCCCACCATGCGGCTGGGGGATGCCCACCGGACCGTCACCACCCTCAGCCCCGCCTGGCTGACCGCGATAACAGACCGGCTTCTCCACGACGAGCCTGATCTGCTGCCCGCGCTCACCCTGACTGCCGCGTCCTCAGCCGCCACCAGAGGGGACCGACTGGAGATCGAGCATCCCGCCTCCACAGGGCCACGGTTCGCCAGCGTGCGCGCCACCGAGGTCTCGCGCTGGCTGCTGGAAGCCAGCCGCGCCGGAGCGTCGGCCGCTGACCTTCTCGCCGACCTTCTCCGCCGCCATCCCGGCGCCGCCCTCCACCAGGCCACGCGGGCCCTGGTCGACATGATCGACACCGGCTTGCTGCTTACCGACCTGCTCCCAACCGACTTGCGCGCGGACCCGCTGAGGCACCTGCTGGACAAGCTCCCGGCCACAGCGACAGCACGGACTTCCCTGACCCGCTTGGACCAGCTGCTGAACCAGTGCGATGCGCACCCGCCCGGCAACCGGCACAGACGGAAGCTGCTGGAGGAGGCCCGTGACCTGGCCGACACGCTGCATCACACGAGTCGGCCGCTGGTCGTTGACACCCTTGCCGATGCCGAGATCGCCTTGCCTCCTGCGGTGGGCGAGCAAGCCGCCGAAGCCGCCTCGCTGCTCTGGCGGATTGGTCACCGAACCGGTCCGTTGACCGACTATCACCGGCGCTTCTGCGCCGCCTACGGCCACCACCGGCTCGTGCCGCTGCTGGATGTCCTCGACCCCGTCACCGGCCTCGGTTTACCCGGACCTCACGACGCGATCGGCACCGACGAGGTCCCCGACGCACGCCGCACTGCCGCACTGGCCGGGCTGCTCGCCGACGCCTTGTCGGAAGGCAAGGACGAACTCGTCCTCACTCAGCAGCACATCGACCAGCTCACCAACCCCTCGCCCCTGCCGCCGCCGCGCACCGCCGAGATCCACATCCAACTGCTGCGCGACGCGAACGGACTGCGCATCGCGGTCTGCCCTGGCACCGGCTCCCATAACGCCGGAGCCGCACCCGGCCGCTGGACAAGGTGGCTCCCAGACCTCGCCCCCCGGGAGAAAGCCGACACCGGCAGCGGCCCCATGATCGCGGAAATCGTCTGCCGACCCCGTACCACAGCCGGCGCACTGGCCGCCGAGACCGGCTCCGCCCCCTGGCGCATCCCGATCGATGTCCCCGCCCGCCCCGGCGACCTCGTCCCCCACGGCCTCGCCGTCACTACCACCGGAATTCACCTGCAACTGTGGTCCACCCACCACCAGAGGCCGGTCATACCCGTGCTCCACAACCGCATCGCGCCCCGGCTTCTGCCCCCGGCTGTGTACTTCCTCCACCTCCTCGGGCACTCCGGAACCCGGCCGTGGCACCCCTGGAACTGGGGCTCGCTGTCCTGCTGGCCCTACACCCCACGCGTGCGCTACCGCGACGTCCTTCTGGCCCCCGCCCGCTGGCGCTTGCCCGACGCCCTCGCCGCATCCGCGGACCACCGCGCCACTTTCGAAACGCGCCTCATGGCTTGGCGTATCAACACTCGGCCGACGCCACCGCCCGTGCTGGTCGCCGAGGAGGCCGACCGCCGCCTCCCCCTCGACTTGCGCCAGCCCGATCAGCGCGAGTTGCTGCGCCGCAGCATCCGTCGTGGCACCCGCACTCTGGGAGAACCCTTTGCCGCCCCCGAGGAACTGGCCGTGGTCGACGGGCCGAACGGAACCCGCCATCTGATCGACCTCGTCGTCCCTCTCACCCGGCGCCACACTCCCCACCATGCCGCCTCCGACCCGCGGTACGCACTGCGCGCCTCCGGCACCGGCACTCACCTGCCTGGCAGCAGTTGGCTGTCCGCCGCACTCTGCACACCCGGCCACCTCCACGACACAGTCCTCACCGAGCTCGCCCCGCTGCTGGCCAACCTTCCCGACGACGTCGACCGTTGGTTCTGGCTGCGCTACACCACCCCAGCCCTCGGACCTCACCTGCGTCTGCGGTTCCACGCCAACCCCCACACCCTTGCCACCCGCGTCCAGCCACAACTGGCCCGTCTTGCGGACCAATTGCACCGCCGCGGCCTACTCGGACCCGGCTTGCTACGCCTGGAGCCGTACGAGCAGGAGATCGAACGCTACGGCGGGCCGCAGGCCATCACCGCCGCCGAACACCTCTTTTGCGCCGACAGCCGTCTCGCCCTGGCCGCCCTCACCCATACCGAGGACGTGCGCTTCCTCGCCGCCGCCGCCGGCGCCACCGAGACCGCCTGCACTCTCGCTCCCGACCAGCCCCGCTCAGCCCTGAATCCTGGCCGCCTCAACCGGGACGAGCGCCGTCACCGTGACGCCCTACGCCCCCACCTCGCCGACGAGCCCAATGCGCTCATCCCCGCCGATCTGGCCGCAGCTCGCGCAGAGCGCCGCGCCGCGCTGATCGCCTACCGCGACGCCGTTCCTGAGCGGTCCACCGCCCGGTGCGCCAGCGATGTCATCCACATGCATGCCAACCGCATGCTCTCCATCGACCCAGGAGTCGAACGGATCATGCGGACCCTGGCCGCCGACCTCCTGTACCACTCATGAAAGCCGACGTCCACGCCCAGGCTGCCGCATGCGCCCTGGACATCGCCCGCGACCTACGCATCCCCAGCGACGTCACCGCTTCCCTGTCGGACCGTGCCGCCCACACCCTGTGCTATGGGCTCGCAGGCACCGCGATCCTGCACGCCTGCCTTGCCGAGGCGGAACCTGGCTCGGCCAAAACGGCTGCGGCCCACTGGGACGCTGCTGCCCGCCTGCTGGGCACTGCACCTCCGGACGGCATCCACACCGGCCCTGGAGCCCTTGCTGCTTCCCTGATCATCGGTACCGGCTACCTGGCATCTCACGACCAGCACCAGGCCCTGCTGCCCCGCGCCACAGCCTGGCTCTCCGCCCGTGCCGCCGCGCTCGCTCGCCACCACTACCAACGCGCCGCCCGTGCAGAAGCAACCCCTTGGGCGGTCTACGACGCCATCAAGGGGCTCACCGGCATCGGGCGTGTCCTTCTCGCCGCCCATACTCGCGGCCACGGCGCCGAAGCCGAGCCGGGACTGAACGCCGCTCTGACAGCCCTCACCCACATGATCCTCACCACCGTCGGAACCCGACCGGGCTGGTGGCTTCCCGCCACCCTCCACCCACCCACCGTCCGCATCCCTCCCTCCGGCGCAGCCACCACCGGTATCGCTCACGGCATCGCCGGTCCGCTCGCCCTCCTGGCCACAGCCCATCAGGCCGGGCACACCGTTCCAGGCCAGAACGACGCGATCCACACCGCAGCTCAGTGGCTTCTGACCTGGCAAACTCCCCAGCGCACGTGGCCACCCCACGTCAGCGGAAACACCTTGGACAACAGCCCAAGTGGAACCACCACCCCCATCACAGGGCGCACCACCGCCTGGTGCTACGGGACCCCGGGCATTGCCGCCGCTCTCACCAGTGCCAGCCAGGCTCTTGGCCTTCCGGCACTCAACCGCACCGCCGCCGCAGCCATGAACAGCCTCGCCGCCAGGCCGCCGGAGAACTGGGACACCGAAGGCACAGCCCTCTGCCATGGCAGCGCAGGCATCCTTCAAAGCGCCCTCCGCCTCTTCTGCCGCCCCTTGGCGGACATTGCCGCTTACACCACCCTGGCCGACGCCACGACCTCGCGCCCGCACGGCTTCCTCACCGGCCGGGCAGGCACCGCACTGGCTCTCGCGGACCTCAGCGGTCTGTCGTCAGCCAGACCGACCGACACCTGGGACTGCCTCATCCTGCTGTCGTAGCTAAGCCGGGCCGGGGGACGGTGCCATCCAGTGCCGACCAGAATGGCGTCCAAGTCAGAAGTTAAACTCCGCATCGTCACGCACGGTGACCGACCCCGTTCAGGGCGTGAACTAATACAACGCAAACTGGGTGGGTGTCGGACCTGGCTGACAGCCGGTCGTCCCCGGAACGCTTCCGCCATGACCGCTCCACGAACCCAAGCCCCCCTCACCGTACGTTCGTTCGCGCAGCGCTTCTCCGCCACCCGGCGCGGTGCGCGTCTCGCCCGGCTGCTGGCCGTGCACCAGCTCACCGACTGGGGGTTCGCCCCCGGGGTCGGCGGCTACGACGCCGCCGTGCTCGTCGTCGCCGAACTGTCCGCCAACGCCGTGCTGCACGGCCGCGTTCCCGGGCGGGACTTCGCACTGCTGCTGCGGTACGACGACCACGCGGGCCGTCTGGAGATCGAGGTCTCGGACACCCATCACGCGGACCCCATCCCCAAGGCCCCCACGTCCGACGACGAACAGAGCCGCGGCCTGCTCCTGGTCGAGGCGCTGGCCGACCGCTGGGGCGTACGGGACCGCCGCGGCCCGGGGAAGACGGTGTGGGCGACGGTGCTCAACAACAGCCGCTCGCAGGCGACTTGAGCCCTGGTCGAGGGCGAGGGGCGGTTGACGCGGGCCTCCGGCGTGCTGCTATCGCCTGACTCATGGCCACACCCCGGTGCGCCGGGGTCCGGCCCTGGTGGTCCGCCCCGCGGTGCGGGAGATTTCAGCGGCCGGGTCAATCGGGACCCACGCGAATCTTTCCCTCAGGAGGGGATATGTCGTCCATTCGCGCCTTAGTCGTCGCTGCCGTCGCTGCCGGTGTTCTGGCCGGTACCGGTACCGGAGCCATGGCGGCCACGGCCGTCAGCCGCTTCGACGACGGCAGCTTCGAGACACCCGTGGCGCCGGCCAACTCGTTCCAGCTGGTGACGGCGGGGGGTTCCATCGGCCCGTGGCAGGTTACCGCCGGAAGCGTCGACCACATCGGTGCCGGGTTCTGGCAGGCGGCAGAAGGCGATCAGTCCGTCGACCTCAGCGGCCAGAGCGGCGGAACCGTGGCGCAGACGTTCACGACGGTCCCGGGGAAGCGGTACTCGGTGACGTACTCCCTCGCGGGGAACCCCGCGAGCGGCCCGGCCGTGAAGACCGGGAAGGTCCTGGTGGACGGGCAGAACTTCCAGGACTTCACCTTCGACACCACGGGCAAGTCCATGACGAACATGGGCTATGTGACCCGTGAGGTGACCTTCGTGGCCACCGGCACCTCCACGACCCTGGCGTTCGCCAGCACCACCAATACGGCCGCCGGACCGGTCCTCGACGACGTGCAGGTGCGCGAGTGCGCACCGTGCCCTAGCTGCTGACCACCATCACACTCGGAGTGGCCCCGGCGCATCGGCGCCGGGGCCTCAGTTGTCCGCCTCGCCCAGCCGCCGTGCCACGGCGTCCCGTACGGCCATCGCCCGCGGATCGTCGTAGTCGGCGAGGAGTCGCAGCGCCTCGGTCCAGTGCCCGCGGGCCGACTCCGGGGCGTCGTCGGCCAGGGCCGTGGCCAGCCCGTCGAGGGCGAGGGCTTCGTGCCAGGGGTCGCCCAGGTCGTGGTGGACGGCCGCGGACTGACGGTGGAAGTCGGCCGCTTCGGCGCGGCGGCCGAGCCGCTGGTACGCCTCGCCCGCGCCGTGCCAGGCGAGGGCCTGTCGGTCGCGGTCACCGAGGCGCTGGTGGAGGGTGGCGGAGCGGTGGTACGAGGTGAGGGCGTCGGTGAACCGGCCGTCGGCCTGCTGGGCGTCGCCCAGGGTGAGCAGCCAGTAGCCCTCCAGCCGGAGGTTGCGGAGGTCGATCGCGATGTCGAGCGCCGCATGGGCCATGACCAGGGCTTCCCCGGTGTCGCCCCGCTCCCGCCGCAGCTCGCTCAGCATCCGCAGGATGTTGCCCTCGCCGCGTCGGTTGTCCAGCTCGCGGTGGGCCGCCAGCGCCTCTTCGCCCAGGGATGCCGCCTCCGTCAGGCGCCCGGCGCGGAAATGGGCGGTCACCAGGTTGGACAGGGCGGTGGCCGCCCAGTGGGCGGAGTTCTCCTGCCGGAAGAGCGCGACGGCCTGTTCGAAGTGGTCGACTGCGGTGTCGAGTTGGCGCTGCCGGAGTGCGCTGAGTCCGATCAGGTTGAGCGCATGGGCCTCGTTGACGCGGTCTCCGAGCTCACGCCAGACCGTCAGCGCGTCCCGGTGGTGGCCCAGACTCTCGGCGATGCGATTGACCTGTGCGTACGCCATGCCGAGGCAGGTGGACAGCAGCCCACCGGCGGCGCGGTCCCCGCAGCGGGCCGCCGCGTCCAGACCGAGATGGCCCACGCGCAGCCAGTCGGCTCCGGGCGCGGAGGGGAACTGTGCCCACCACAGCACGGCGCACAACTGCCAGGCGAGCCGGTCGTGTCCGGCATCGGCCGCGGTGCGGACGCTCCGGAGGAGGTTGGTGTGTTCGCGCTCGGACCAGTCCACGGCCGCGTTGTAGTCGGGGAAGGTGAGGGGCTGGATCCCGTCGGGCAGGGGCGGCAGCTCCACGTGGTCCTCGGCCGGACTGAGCCGGCTCTGCGCGGCGTCGGCGGTGTGCAGATACCACACCAGGACACGGCGCAGGGCGGCGTCCCGTTCCTGGGGCGGCGCCTCGTGCTGGGCCTGGGCGAGGGAGTAGGCGCGCAGCAGATCGTGGAACTGGTAGCGGTCCGGGGCGGTCTGCTCCAGCAGATGGGCGCTGACGAGCGAGTCCAGCAGCTGCCGGGTCCGGTTGAGGGGGAGTCCGGCGAGGCCGGCGGCGGCGTGCAGCCCGAACTCCGGTCCCGGATGGAGGCCGAGGAGGCGGAAGAGCCGGGCGGCCGGTTCGGGCAGGGCTCGGTAGGACCACGCGAACACCGTGCGTACAGCTTCGGCTTCCTCGTCATCGCCCGTGCTGAGGGCGTCCCACAGCGCGGACTCGTCCCGCAGGTCGGCGATCAGGTCGTCCAGCCGCATATGGGGGTGGCTCACGGCGCGTTCGGCCGCGATGCGCAGGGCCAGCGGCAGCCGGGCGCACAGCCGAGCCAACTCGGTGAGCTTCCCGGGGTCGTCGTCCGGCCGGTATCCGGCGGTGACCGCGCGCAGGAGGGCGACCGCCTCCGGCTCGGGCAGCACACCGAGGGTCAGCCGCCGTGCGCCGTCCCGGACGGCGAGGCCGGACAGACGGCTGCGGCTGGTGACGACGACCAGACTGCTGGCGCTGCCGGGCAGCAGGGGACGGACCTGGCTCACGGTGGCCGCGTTGTCCAGCACGATCAGTACGCGGCGGTCGGCCAGCAGGGAGCGGTAGAGCGCCCCGGCGGCGTCGAGGTCCTGGGGGATGGCGGCGGCGCCGACGCCGAGGGCGGTCAGGAAGCGGTGCAGGGCTTCCTGGGCCGTGACCGGCTCCCCGGGGTCGTAGCCGCGCAGATTCACATAGAGCTGCCCGTCCGGAAAGCGGTCCCGTACCTGATGGGCCCAGCGCAGCGCGAGGGAGGTCTTTCCCGCGCCCGCGGTTCCGGCTATGACGCACACCGAGACGACGAGCGGATCTCCCTCGGCGTTGACCAGGATCGCGTTCAACTGCCCTAGTTCATCGGAGCGGTTGACGAATCCGTGCACATCGGCCGGGAGCTGCCGGGGGGTCGGACCGGCGGTGGGGGTGCGATCTGGCCGGTCCTGCCCGTGGAAGTGGATCCCTCCGCTGATGTTCCTGGCCTGCACCACATCGCGGGAGGATCCGGAGAGTTCGGAACGGCTGCTGTCATGGTGCCCGCCGCCCCCGTTGGACTCCGTGATCGCCTAATCCTTTCCGATCGAGGGAGGCGGCAGGGGCGCCACCTCGCGGTCGAAGTACGACGCGATGTCCTCGCCCATGCCGTAGAGCTCCTTGATGTACCGAGCCCATTGCTTGACGGCGTCGGGTTCGGTCCAGCGGATCGCGCCGATGGTCGCGCCGGCGTCGTCGTAGAGCACTTGGTAGAGCGTGCTGCCGCCGAGCACCACGATTTCCGGCAGCTGATCCGCGGTTTCGGCGGACGCCACCTGCTCGGTGGTGACGATGCGGATGCGCTCGCCGTGCTCGGCGAGCTGACGGTGGGAGTGGAGCTCCCACTGCACATAGGGCGTCAGTGGTTTGCCCACGACGCGCACCCGGTGGAAGGCGTGGCCGTGCCGCGCGTCCTCCTCGGCGGCCGCGCGCAGGGTGTCACGGCGGTCTTCGAGGAGTCTGAGCGCCTCCAGCCACTCGCCCCGGCGCAGGGCGTCCCGGCTGGGGCTGCCCTGCTCCTCGAAGTGCTGACGGCGCTCCAGCTTCCAGGAGGCGGCATCCCGGATACCTGCCTCGCGCTGCCGGAAGTCGCTCTTGTAGGCGTCGCGGGTGAACCGTTCGCCCTGGTCGGGGGCGAGTGGCGGGGGACGGTGGTCAGACATCGGGGATGTCTGCCTTCGCGGCGGTGAGCATGTTGCCGGGGATGACGACCAGCCGCTCGCCGGGGCCCAGGGTCACGCTGTCCGGCAGACGGGATCGGTAGGTGTCGGTGAGGTCCGTGCCGATCACCGCGATGTCGCCGTTGGCGAGCCGCCAGATGTCCGGGCACTCGTCACGGCCGTCGGAATTCCCCAGTTCTGCTGCCGACTTGCCGAGCCGTCGGTCGAATAACGCGGACGGGTCGGCCTCCCAGCTGCGAGCCATCTCTGCCTCCACTCGGTGCGTAGTCGCCGTTACAGAGTGTACTTGCGTGGCAACGCACAACAAGGCGGTGCGCGGTGGCCGGGGGCCCTTCCTGGTGCAGGCGCCCGAGCCCCGGGTGCGCCGGAGCACACCGCCTATCCGGGGCGGATCAGCGTCAAGGGCGGTCAGGCCCGTCGAGGGCCTCGGCGGACGCCAGGTGGGCGGTGACGTCCTCGACCATGCGGCCGAGGAGGCGCCCCAGTTCCTTGCGGTCCTGCTGCGGCCAGTCGGCCATGGCGGCGGTGAACCAGGAGAGCAATGTGCGCATATAGCGGTCGGAGGTCGTCTGCCCCTCCGGGGTCAGGGCGATCAGCCGGGCTCGCTGGTCGTGGGGATCGGCGACCCGGTGGACGAGGCCGCGCTGTTCGAGCCCCTGCACCTGGCGCGTCGCATGAGGGCCCGCGACCTGCATCCGGGTGGCGATCTCGCCGATGCGCAGCGGCTGGTCGGCCATGCGCAGGACGCCGAGAACCGCCAACGCGGGCCGCTCCAGCGTGATTCCGGCGGCCGTGACGGTGCGCTCGAAAAGGGTGCCGCGGTGCAACGCGTTGCTGAGCTGCGTCAGATGGGGGAGCACCGCCGCGAGCGGGTCATCGTCGTTCGGGGCCATCACACATCCTCTTGCTTACCTAAGTTAGGTATATTTTTGTTCCAGGGAGGTACGTCAATGAGGAAGTTACCGAAGGGCGAGGTCCTGATCTCCGGAGCCGGTGTCGCGGGGCCCGCGCTGGCCTACTGGCTCCACCGATACGGCTTCGCCGTCACCGTCGTGGAGAAGGCGCCGGCGATGCGCGGGAGCGGCTATCCGATCGATGTCCGGGGCACCGCGCTGGAGGTGGTGCGGCGGATGGGGGTGCTGCCCCGGTTGCGGGAGGCTCATATACGCACCCGGCGCATCGGCTTCGTGGGTGCCGACGGGAAGTTGCTGAGTTCCGTGAAGCCCGAAACCCTCGTCGGTGGGACGGAGGGGCGGGACATCGAACTGCCCCGGGGGGATCTGGCCGAGGTGCTGTACGACGCCGTGCGGGACGATGCCGAGTTCCTGTTCGGCGACTCGATCGCCGCGCTGCACGGCGACGGCGACGGCGGCGGCAAGGCTGTGGAGGTGGTCTTCGACAGTGGACGGGAGCGTGTCTTCGACCTCGTCATCGGGGCCGATGGGCTCCATTCGCGCACCAGGGGGCTGGCGTTCGGGCCCGAGGCGCGGTTCCACCGGTATCTCGGCTACTGCTTCGCCGGGTTCACGATGCCCAACCGCCTCGGGCTCTCGCATGAGGCGCTGGTGTGCAACGCGCCGGGGAGGGCCGCGACCCTGTACGCACCCGGCGAGGGCGATCAGCTGCATGCCTTCTTGATCTTCGCCCGTCCCGATCCGCCGTACGGCGCGTTCGCCGACCCCGGTGCCCAGCGGGATCTGGTCGCTTCGGCCTTCGCCGATGGCCGTTGGGAGATCCCGCGGATGGTGGACGCCATGCGCACGTCCGAGGACCTTTTCTTCGACGTCGTCAGCCAGATCCGGATGCCCCGGTGGTCGCGCGGCCGGGTGGCCCTCGTCGGCGACGCCGCGTACGCCCCCTCGTTTCTCTCCGGGCAGGGCACGAGCATCGCGCTGGCCGGTGCGTATGTGCTGGCCGGGGAGGTGGCCGCGGGTTCCGGCCGGGGTGGTTTCGCGGAGGCCCTCGAGGCGTACGAGCGGGTGATGCGGACGTTCGTCGAGCTGAACCAGGCGCTCGCCGACGGCGGGGGTGCCACGCTCATGCCCCGTACTCGCGCCGGGCTGTGGCTGCGGAACCGGATGCTGCGGATGGCGCCCCTGCTCGCTCGCATCGGGCCGGTCGGGCGGAAGGGCCGGAGCGCCTATACGGCGCTCACGCTGCCCGGGTATCCCGTGCCCGCAGGGGCGTAGGGCCGCCCGCGCGGGGCCCGAAAAAGCGACTGGGGTTTCTCGGTGAACCGAGAAACCCCAGGTCAGTGGCGTAAGCCAAGGTGCGCCGCCAGGGACTCGAACCCCGGACCCGCTGATTAAGAGTCAGCTGCTCTAACCAACTGAGCTAGCGGCGCCTGCTGACGAAGGAATCCTACCGGACCTCGGACAGTGCTCCGGACCAGCGGTGCCGTGGCCTGGCTATTGGTATGGACATGTCTAAAACTGCTCGCTACGCTTGACTTGGTCTAGACCGCAGTGCACGGCTCATGGACTCCCCACGTCTTCAGGAGCGAAGCATGCGCAACAAGATCCGCGCTGCTGTCATCGGCATCGGTCTCACGGCGGTCTCCGTCCTCGCGACCGGCGGCAGCGCTTCCAGCCACGGGTACACCGACTCGCCCATCAGCCGCCAGAAGCTGTGTGCCAACGGCACCGTCACCGGGTGCGGTGCCATCCAGTACGAGCCGCAGAGCGTCGAGGGGCCGAAGGGGTTCCCGGCGGGCGGGCCGGCGGACGGGCTGATCTGCGCGGGCGGTAACAGCCGGTTCGCGGAGCTCGACGATCCGCGGGGTGGCAACTGGCCCGCGACCAAGGTCAGCGCGGGGCAGAGCTACACGTTCAACTGGCGCTTCACCGCCTCGCACGCGACCACCGACTTCCGGTACTACATCACCAGGAACGGATGGAATCCCGGCCAGCGGCTGACCCGCGCGAGCCTGGAGCCGCAGCCGTTCCTGACCGTGCCGTACCACGGTCAGCGGCCGCCGTCCTCGCTCTCGCACACGGGCACGCTGCCGAGCGGGAAGAGCGGCAAGCATCTGATTCTCGCCGTGTGGACGATCGCGGACACCGGGAACGCCTTCTACGCCTGCTCGGACGTGTCGTTCTGACCGTTCCGACCGTGCCGACCGTGCCGACCGTTCCGACCGTTCGGAGCGAGGCCGGAGCCTCGGGTGCGGTGCCGTCCGGGCGGCACCGCACCGTCGTGGATCAGGCTGTCGATCAGCGCCATGGTCGCCTCCGCCGACAGCGCGCTGTCCACGATCCGGCCGAAGGCATCGGCGAACACATGGACGTCATCGGCGCCTTCGACATACGTCGGACCGCACACGTTCTCCTGGGTGACCACATCCGGCAGCGGACCGCGGAAGCCCACCAGGGTGAACGCGCCGGAGTCACCGGGGTTGGGGGCGGCGTCGATCGGCATCACCTGGAGCGTCACCGTCGGCCACTCGGCCACCTCCAGCAGCCGCCGCAGCTGGGCGGTCATGAGGGCGGGGCGGCCGGTGAAGCGGCGGCGCAGGGTGGCCTCGTGGATGACCGCCCACAGTTTCAGCGGGGCGCCGGGGCGGGTCAGTACGGCCTGGCGGGCCAGGCGCACTTCGGCGAGGGCGTCGATCTCGGACTCGGTACGGGTCACCGCGTGGCCCGCGATGGTCTCGCGCGCGTAGTCGGGCGTCTGTAGCAGTCCGGGGAGGACCAGCGGGGCGTAGTCGCGGACGGACTCCGCGTCCGACTCCAGGGCGATGTAGTCGGCGTAGGCGGGTGCGACGACCCCGCGGTAGGACTGCCACCAGCCGCGTCTGGTCGCGTCCTTGGCCGCCTGGGCGGCCATGACCTCGAGCGCGGCCCAGGTGTCGGCGTCGTCGATCGCGTACGCCCGCAGCAGGGTGCCGACCTCCGTGGTGCGGATCGTGGCGTTGGCGTTCTCGATCCGGGAGAGCTTCGGCGCGGTCCAGTGGCGGGCGTGAGCGGAGGCGTACTCCGCGGCGTTCAGGGCGTCGGCGGCCGCGTCCAGCGTCATT
Organism: Streptomyces sp. JLBJ103; assembly: GCF_058215575.1. Lineage (NCBI taxonomy): Bacteria > Bacillati > Actinomycetota > Actinomycetes > Kitasatosporales > Streptomycetaceae > Streptomyces > Streptomyces sp. JLBJ103. The sequence goes on from NZ_CM177089.1 coordinate 4,941,081, forward strand.
CCCGCCTCGGTGCGCAGTCTGCGCAGTGCGGACCCCAGGCGCCTGCGCCGGACCGTGGGCACTGGCTGGTAGGACATGTCGCCAGTCTGACGTATGGCCAACTAGCAGCAGTCTGGCGGCATATGCCAGTCTTTGCCCCGGTGGCTCGAAACATTGCGAGTAGCACGCGCATGGGACAGGATCGCTCAGGTGAGGCGGCACGCGCCGCGCTTTGGAGGGGCCCCGGACCATATGGCTGAAAACATTCCGCAGCGATACGAACTGCGCCTCCGCGTTCATCCGCAGACCCTCGCCGAGGTGCGCCGCGCGGTGGGGGCCCGGCTGCGGCTGTGGGGCCGTGAAGAGCTGATCACCGCCACGGCGATGTGCGTTACCGAGCTGCTGTCCAATGTGCACAAGCACGCCGCCTCGCCGGAGTGCGTGCTGACCCTGGAGGACCGCCGGCACGGCATCTGCGCCGCGGTCAGCGACACCGAGTCCGCGCTGCCGGTGGTCAAGGAGCCCGACTTCCTCTCCGAGAGCGGACGCGGGATGTTTCTGCTGAGCAAGACGGCCCATGAGTGGGGCACCGACCTCACACCCACCGGCAAGACGGTCTGGTTCACCCTCCATGCCGAAGCGGTGGATCCCTGACCTGCGGCGCCGGTAGCGTGGAGTCCGCGACCTAGGGGCAAGGGGGTGGACCATGGATCCGGTGACGGCGGGCGCGCTGGTCACGGCGGTCAACGCGGCCGTGTCAGGGGCCGGGGGCGAGGCCGGACGGCGGGCTCTGGACTCACTGGGCGCACTGGCCCGCAGGGTGCTGCGGCGCGAGGAGGCCGACCCGTCGGGTGATCCCGCACCGGTGGTCATTCCCCATGACGACGCCGAGCGGCTGCGCGCACTGGCCGAGCTGCTGGCCGAACGGGCCCGTCAGGAGCCGGACTTCGGGCGTGACCTCGCGGCATGGCTGCGCGAGCACGCGGCGGCCACCGGCGAGAGCGAGGCGGGCGCGGTGCACAACACGGTCTCCGGGGACGCCCGGATCACCGGCCCGGTCATCCAGGGCCGGGACTTCCATGGGTCGATCAGCCTCGGTGGTTCCTGACCCCCTCGATGGCTGACCCTGCCGCCGGATGGCTACCCCCGGGTGGTCCCCGGGTGGCCGATGTCACCCCCGGACGAGGGTGCTCCGCGATCCGTCACGCCCCTGACAGCAACCGGACAGCAGGTGGTTCGGGTGGTCGCGGGGTGTGGTGGGGCAGCTGCGCTGCGTACGAACGACCTGGGTGCACCTGTCCGGTTCCCGTAACTTGTTGACAGTTGGACACTCCGGGGCGGGGGCAGAGTGGTACACGGTGGTCCGCCATCGCCGTTTGGTCAACCTTTTGCCTTACGCCCCGCGTTGACGTCGTCGCTGTGTGCGAATTAGTGTCGATGCTGATTTCGCGCAATGCTGCCTCGCGCATCGCTTTTGGGGCAACGAAATACAAGAACCAGGCCGGTATTTGGAAAAGTAAGTTTCTGAAGCCCTCAGGGGAAGTCATGGTTGGTCTTGTCCGAGTACCCGAGCCTTCTTCTGAGAGTGCGGCAGCTGCTCCGGCCACGGCCCCGGACTATGTGGAGCGCGCCCTTCTCGAGGCGCGCGATCTGATCGCGTCGACCGTCATCCGGCACCGCCGGGAGCTGGCCCAGGACTCCTGGGCGGGGACGGCTCTGGAGAAGGTGCCGCTCGCGGAGGTCGTCGACACGCTCGTCGGCGGCGCCGAACGGACCGTGTGGGTGGTTATGCCGGGAGGCGAGGAGCAGACGGATGCCGTCTGCGCGGCGCTCGCCCGGTCCGCCGGGGAAGTCCGCCGGAGCCTGGAAGTCCGCTTGCTCTGCGGGGAGCGGACCGCGTCCGCGAACGCGATACGCGCGCTGACGCGCGCCGATCCGCGGTGCGAAGTCCGGGTCGGCGACGGCGGATTGTCCGAGGTGCTGCTCGTCGACGGCCAGCTGGCCTACCTACGCGGCGGCGGCCGTACGGATCCGGCGCGGGGCGGCGCACGGCAGGCGACGCTGGTCGAGGACCCCGCCACGGTACGGGCCCTGGAGCTGATGTTCACGGGGACCTGGGGGAACGCCATGGCGCTCGCGGAATATCCGCGGCTGGACGGGCGGCTGTGCCGGGATTCGGCCCGGCGGATTCTGGAATGTCTGCGCACCGGCCACACCGATGAGGTGGCGGCGCGCGAGATGCAGGTGTCCCTGCGCACTTATCGCCGCCATGTCGCGGAGATCATGCGGGAGCTGGGAGCCAACTCCCGCTTCCAGGCTGGGGTACGGGCGGTGGAAAGGGGGCTGCTGCCCAGCCGTCACTGACCACGCTCGCGACCCTGACCAGGTCATCGAGCGGCAATCTTGGGCAGGAAATGGGGAGATGGACGACCGCGGACGCGATCCGGGGCCGGAGGCCACGCATGCGGGGGATGTGCTGGACCGGACGCTGCGGGAGGTGCGGGCGCTGATCGAGTCCACCGTGGTGGAACACCGCGCCCGGCGCTCCCGGAGCGCACAGTTCACCGAGGTGGGAATGGAGGATTCCGCCTTTCTGGCCGCAGCCGAGCAAGTGATCACGCAGGCTCGGCGGGGGGTGGACGCGGTGTTCCCGGAGATCACGGCGCAGATGGCACCCGCGCATGCGGCGCTGGGCACCCTGCTGACCGACCTCGACGACGCGGTGCGGATACGGGTGCTGCGCGGCAGGTCCGGCCCCAGCGGCGGCCCGCCATCGGGGCCCGCACCGGTGTCCGTACCGGTGCCGGGGGCGGAGCGGATGGCGGGGGGACCGGCCTCCGGGGCATCCGGACCACCAGCTTCCGGACCACCAGCTTCCGGACCACCAGCTTCCGGACCATCTGCTTCCGGAACGACCGCTGCCGGGACGACCGCTTCCGGAACAACCGCTTCCGGAGCTGCCCGTTCGGGGGACGGCGCCTCCGGACCGACCGCCTCCGGACCGGCCTTCTCCGGTCAGCCGCTCTCCGGAAGGCCCGGCGGCAGCCGGAGCGCCGGGGGCCAGGCCCCCCGCCCGTCCCTCCCTCAGGTGCGTACCGCCACCGTCGCCGTCCTGCCCACGGCGGTGATCGCTGACGGCCGGACCGCGTTGGTGTGCACCGGGACCGACGAGGGACGTCTGACCTCGGTGGTCCAGGACCCGCTGGTGGTCGGCACGCTGCACGGGATGTTCCGCACCATCTGGGCGAGCGCGGTACCCGCCGCCCGCCCCCTCGACTTCGGCAACCGCGCCCGCACCGAGATGGTGCGGCGGGTGCTGGCCCGGCTGCGGGACGGGGTCACCGACGAGGCCGCGGCCCGCGATCTGGCGATCTCGGTGCGCACCTACCGCCGCTATGTCACCGGGATCCTGGAGCTGCTGGAGGCCGGCTCCCGCTTCCAGGCGGGCGTGCGCGCCGGTGAACTCGGCATCCTCGGCGACTCCTCGAAGCCGCCGCCCGACACCGCGGGCCGCTGACGTCCGTAGGCCCTGTCCGGCGGATCTCATCGGGCCCGCGACGCCTGGCACCGGCGCTGACCCGGCAGACCCTCATCGCGGCGCCGGAGATGCTGCGCGCCAAACGTGCCCCGCTGCCTGCGCGAAAACATGGAAATCCGCCGACGTGACTATTTCGTTTTCCTCATCCACATTGTAATCCGCTGCGTACGGGCGATAGGTTTGCATGCGGGCGTGCCCGAGAAGGGAACAGCCGGTATTGCAAGGGGATTTGGGGATGACCGAAGGGGACGGAAGGGGTGCGACCGCCACGGCGGCCGCTGGCGGCGGACCGAGGACCACGGCGCCGCATTCGCCTCGACCGGGACGTGCGCGAAAGAGCGGCCACACCACGGAAAAGGCGCGGCACGGGGGTAGCGGGCGGCAAAACAACAGGGGTTCACATGGCCGCCCTGTTCCCGTGAAGCGCGGCCGGGCCGTCTTCCACGGAGTGCTTCCGCCGCTGGTATTCGGGCTGCTGCTGCTTCTCGTATGGGACATCGTCACCCGTACCGGAATGGTCGCGGAGTTCTATCTGCCCGCCCCGGGCGCGCTGGCGAGCCGATTCCTCGACGAGGTACAACACGGCCAGCTCCTGGACTACACCAAGGAGACGGTGTGGGAGGCGCTGGCGGGCGGCGGTCTGGGGATCGCGGTGGCGCTGCCGCTGGGCTATCTCATCGCCCGCAGTGAGCTGGCGGCGGCGGCGCTCCAGCCGTATGTGGCCGCCTCGCAGGCGGTGCCCGCGGTGGCCCTGGCCCCGCTCTTCGCTCTGTGGCTGGGCTACGGACTGCTGCCCATCGCGGTGCTCTGCGCCCTGCTGGTGTTCTTCCCCATTCTGGTCAACACCGTGCTGGGGCTGCGCTCGCTGGACCCGGATGTGATGGGGGCCGCGCGGGTGGACGGGGTGGGGTGGTGGGGGATGCTCTGGTACATCGAGCTGCCGCTCGCCCTGCCCAGCATTCTCGCCGGGGTGCGCAACGGCCTCACGCTCTCCATCACCGGCGCGGTCGTCGGTGAGTTCGTGATGGGCGGTGAGGGTCTGGGGCAGCTGCTGACCATCCAGCGCCAGGAGGCCGACACCGAGGGCCTGTTCACTACGCTTGTCATGCTCTGTCTGCTCGCCGCCTGCCAGTACACGGTGGTCCGGCTGACCGAGAAGCTCGTCCAGCGCGACTGACATCGTTCACCCAAGAGGAGACGTAGTGCGTTTTGTGAGGACGTCGATGAGCCGTGCCCGCAGACACCGGGTCATGGGGGCGGCTCTTGCGTCGGCCGTGGCGCTGGCCATGCTGACCTCGTGCGCCGAGGAGCCGAAGAGCGCGGGGGACAAGGGCGGCAAGGGCATCACGGTCGGGCTGACGTACACGCCCAACATCCAGTTCGCACCGTTTTACGCGGCCGCTGAAAAGGGTTACTACAAGGACGCCGGACTAAATGTGACCCTGCGTCACCACGGCGCGGCCGAAGACCTCTTCGGGGCCCTGAAGTCGGGCAAGGAAGATGTGGTCTACGCGGGCGGCGACGAGATGCTCCAGGCCCGGTCCAAAAATGTGCCGGTCGTGAACATCGCCACCTTTTACCAGAAATACCCGGTGGGCCTGATCGTCCCCAAGGACTCCAATATCCGGAAGCCGGCGGACCTCAAGGGCCGCAAGATCGGCACCCCCGGCCCCTATGGCGAAACCTATTTCGGATTGCTGGCGCTCCTGAAGGAAGGCGGGCTTTCCACCAAGGACGCCAAGGTCCAGAACATCGGCTTCACCCAGCAGGCCGCCCTGACCGGAAAGAAGGTCGAGGGCGTGATGGGCTACCTGAATAACGACGCCGTCGCCTTCAAGGGGGCGGGGACCTCGGTACGGGCGATTACGCTCGACTCGGGTGACGAGGGAGATCCGCTGGTCGGTGTGGGCCTTGGTGCCAAGAAGAGCACACTGGACAAGCGCGGCCACGAGATGAAGAAGTTCGTCGATGCCTCGCTGCGCGGTATGCAGTACGTGATGGATCACCCGGACGAGGCCATCGAGCTGAGCCAGAAGTACGTACCGAGCCTGCGCGGTGACAAGCAGCGGAAGAACGCGCGCGCGGTGCTGAAGGCCACCATCCCGCTGCTGAAGAACAAACAGGGCGAGGTGGGCGTCAACGACCCGCAGACCTGGGCCCGGATGGCGGACTTCATGTACGACCAGGGGCTGTTGGGGGAGACGGTGACCCCCGAGGACGCCTACGACAACGACTATCTGCCCAAGTCGTAGCGATGGGCGGTCGGTTGGGCCGTGACGGGGCGGCGGGCGGACAGGCGCTCGCCGCCCCGGCGAGTGAGCCGAAGGGGCGCGCCGCTGTCGAAAGGGAGAGCGCGCGGAGGCCCTGAGGCTGCAATCGATATGCGGCTACCGCCGCGCGGAAGGGCCGAGCACGGTCGACCGTCGACAGGGGCTTCAGCGCCCCGGAGGCGAACCGAGCCCTGAAGAACGCCGCAGGGCCGCCGACACCGCGAAGGCCGCTCCGGCCCCGGCCGCCAGCGCCACCCAGCTGCCCGTCGCCGAGGTCTGGGAGATCATGAACAGCCCGATGGCCGGGCCCGAGGCGGTGCCCAGGTTCCACGCCAGCGAGGCCAGCGCGCTCGCCCGGCCCACCGCCTCCTCGCCCGACCAGCGCAGCAGCAGCGGATAGAACGCCGAGGAGTACATCAGCTCCCCCGCCGCGAACACCACCGCGAAGGCCAGCAGCAGCCCATGGCGTACCGCGGCCGGGGCCGAGGGACCGGCCAGCGCCGCGCCGAGGCCGCAGCCGAACGCCCCGGCCCACAGCACCGGTCCGGCCGCCAGGCTGACGGTCTCCGGCAGCCGCTCCAGCCGACGGCTCAGCAGCGGCTGAAGGGTCACCAGGGCAAAGGAGTTGGCCGCCACCACGGCGCTGACCCAGCCCAGCGTGATGCCCATGTGGTCATGCATCAGCAGCGGGACGGTCGCCTCGATCTGGGTGAAGCCGACGATCGCGAACAGAGCCTGGGCGACCACCAGCAGCGCCATGGGCCGGATCCGCAGCAGCGTGCGGTAGGTCGGACCGGACGTTCCACCATCCGTCTCCGGCCCCTTCTGCGACGCCTGGGGTTCCGCCGCCTTCGGCCGTAGTGCCTGGATCACCACGACCAGCGGAACGGCCGCGGCCGCGTTGGCCAGATACAGCCAGCGCAGCGTCCCGGTGGGGGTCGCGGCCCCGTGCAGCGCGAGGCCCGCCACCACCGAACCGAAGCCGATCCCGGCGTTGTTGACGATGTGCCGGACGGTGAACGCCGTCCGGCGGCCGCTCTCCGGCACGGCGAGGTCCACCACGCCGACGATCGAGGCGTAGAAGAGCCCGAAGCCGACCCCGACACAGGCGCCGGAGACCAGCACCAGCACCACCCCGTCGGCCGGGGCCAGCAGCCCGTACCCCACGGCCAGCGCCGCGCCGCCGATCGCCCCCACCCGGTGCGGGCCCCGGCGGTCGGCCAGCGGACCGCCGAGGAGGGCCGCGGCGAAGCTGGCCGCGGCCATCGCGATGAAGTAGCCGCCCGCCGCCCGGGAGCCGAGCCCCAGCAGTTGGCTGATGTAGATCGAGGTGAACGGGAAGCACAGGCCGTTGCCCAGGCTGGAGAGCAGCAGCACGCCCATCAGCAGGGTGAACCGCCGCCCGAGGGGGGTGCGGGCGGCGGGCCGGGTCTCGGCCGCCTCGGGAGGGAGCCCGGTCACGTGGTGAGCGCGGTGCGCACCGTGAGCAGCTCCTCGACCGTGCGCAGATCGTATGGGGCGGGCAGGGACAGCACCACATGCACCGCTCCGGCCTCGGCGAACCCCTCCACCAGCGGCAGCTGGTCCGGGTTGACCATGACCGTACGGGCGACCTCGCCGGGGTCCCGGCCGACCCGTTCGCACCACTGGTCCAGCACACCGTTCAGCTCGCGGAACTCGGCGACCGGGTCCTCGGAGGCCCAGCCGTACCAGTTCCACCAGTCGGCCTCCCGGGCCACCAGCTCCAGGGTGCGGCGCCGGCCGCCCCCGCCGATCAGCACCGGAAGCCGTCCGGCGGGCCCGGGGTTGAGCCGGGCCAGCCGCTCCTTGACGGCCGTGACGGCGGCGGCGAACGCGTCCATGCGCTCGGCCGGACCGGGGAACGGGATGCCGTACGCGCGGTGCTCGGCCTCGAACCAGCCCGCGCCCAGGCCCAGCACCAGCCGTCCGCCGCTGAGCTGGTCCACGGTGCGGGCCATATCGGCGAGCACCTGCGGATTGCGGAAGGCGGTGCAGCTCACCAGCGGGCCGATGGCGGCCCGCTGGGTCTCGACCGCCATCGCGGACAGCAGCGACCAGCACTCGTAGTGGCGTCCGGCCGGATCGCCGGTGTGCGGGAGGAAGTGGTCCCAGGTCCACAGGGAGTCGACGCCGAGCGCGTCGGCCTCGCGCCAGGCGGTGCGCAGTTCCGCGACACCGGTGTGCTGGGGGTGGAGCTGTACGCCTACGCGCAGGGACACGGCGGTCCTTTCTCGGCTGTGCTCGGAGTGCTCAGGTGGCTCGGATCCGGCGCGGGATCGGCGCGGAACCCGGGCGTTACGGGGTGACGAGGACCCGGTAGACGGGGGTCCCGGCGGTCTGCTCGAGAGCTTTCTCCACCTCGTCGAGCGCATAGCGCGCGGTGACCAGCGTCCGGAGCCGCTCGGCGAGACCGCCGCCGCGGAGCAGTTCGGCGGCGGCGCGCCAGTCGTCGGGCTCATGGCTGAAGGAGCCGGTGACGGTGAGCTGGCGGCGGTGCACCTCGTAGCCGGGCAGCTCGGCCGGCGGGCCGTCGGGGCCGCCGCCGAAGAGCACGATGGTGCCGCCGTCGGCGACGGCGGCCAGGGCGGTGGCGATGGACTCCCTGGACGCGATGGTCACGAACACCACGTCGGCGGGCGGGAGTTGACCGACGTCCTCGGGGGTGACGGCCGCGTCGGCCCCGGCGTCGGCGATGGCGGCGAGCCGCTGCTCGTCGCGTTCGACCACACATACGCCGCGGGCCTGGAGGTGCCGGGCGACGGCGAGGTGCAGCCGGCCCATGTAGCCCGCGCCGATCACGGTGACACGGTCACCGGCGCGGAATCCGCCGCGGCGCAGCGAGTGGACCACACAGGCCAGCGGTTCGCCCATGGCGGCCACGGCGGGGTCGGCGTCGCCCACCGACCACACCCGGGAGGCGGGGAGGACGATGTACTCGCCCAGGCCCGCGCCCATGGCGATGGCGCCGTCCTCCCGGACCTGGCCCTGGAGGGCCACGCAGATGGCGGACTGGCCGCGGCGGCAGGCCCGGCAGGTGCCGCAGCGGGGCAGTCCGTCGAGGGTGACCAGGGAGCCGACGGCGGGCATGTCCTCCAGGTCGGCGGCCTTGGTGCCGACCTTCTCCACCCAGCCGGATATCTCATGTCCGGCGGCGGCCGGGTAAACGTTCATGCGCCCGGCGTACAGATTGGCCTCCATGGTGCAGATGCCGCACGCCGCGATGCGTACGAGCACCTCGGAGTCGCCCACGTCGGGCACAGGTATCTCTCTGATCTCCACCTGGCCTGGCGCGGTGATGACAGCGCTGCGCATGTGAACTGCCTTCCGGAATACGGACGTTGTGCCGGGAGGCTATGCCGCGCTGTCAGCCGTGGCAAGAAAGGATCAACGGTCGGAACCGGCCGATGAGGACGCCCGCCGGAAGGTCCACCAGATGATCGCCGCCCCGACCGCGGCGGCGATGGCGCCGACGACGGAGGCGACATGCATGGCGTGCACAAAGCCTCGGTCGGCGAGGTCGGACAGATGGGGGATCCGCAGCCGGTCGCCGATCATCCGGGTGGCCTCGGGGGACTCCTGCGCGGAGTCGGCAGCTCCTGGGGGCAGCCGGTCCAGATCCGGGGTGATCCGGTCGCGGTAGACGCTGACCAGGACGGAGCCGAGGACGGCGACCCCGAGGACACCGCCGATCTGCCGCATCGCGTTGTTGACGGCCGATCCGGCGCCGGTGCGGTCGGCGGGCAGTACGGACATGATGGCCTCGGTGGTGGGGGCCACCGCGGCGCCCATGCCCAGCCCCTGGAGGATGAGGAAGACCCAGAACAGCGCCAGTCCGCTGTTCTCGTCGAGGAAGACGTAGGAGAAGAAGCCGACGGTGGCGATCAGCATGGCGGAGGTGACCACCGCGCGGACCCCGAACGCCCGGACCAGCTTGGCCGAGAACGGGGCACCGAGTAAGACGCCGAGGGCGACGGGGGCGATGGACAGCCCGCACTCCAGCGGGGTCTGGCGGTGCACCCCTTGCAGATAGAAGCTGGTGTAGTACATCGAGCCGTTCAGGCCGAAAAAGGTGAGCATCACCGCCACGCTGGCGCCGGTGAACCGGATGTCGCGGAACAGCCGTACGTCGAAGCTGGGGTTGGCCACCCGCAGTTCGACCAGGACGAACAACACGACCAGCAGCGCGCCCCCGGCGAGCGCGGCGAGGATGGCCGGATCGGTCCAGTCGTTGCGGTGGCCGCCCTCGATGACGCCCCAGACGATGGCGAACAGCCCGGCGGTGGAGAGCACCACGCCCAGCGGGTCGAACTTCTGCCGCACCCGCTTGGCCACCCCGGGCAGGAAGACCAGCGATCCGGCCACGCACAGCAGCACGATCGGGACATTCACCAGGAAGACCGAACCCCACCAGAAGTGGTCCAGCAGGGCCCCGCTGAGCATCGGTCCGGTGGCGATGGCGATACCGCTGGAGCCGGACCAGATGGCGATGGCGGTGGCGCGGTGCCGCTCGTCGAAGACCTGGGCGATGAGCGCGAGAGTGGCGGGCATGATCAGGGCGCTGCCGATGCCCATGGCCCCCCGGGCGACGATGAGTTCGGTGGCCGAGCCCGCGTAGGCGGCCCAGGCGGAGGCGGCGCCGAAGACGAGCATGCCGGTGAGCAGCAGTCTGCGGTGTCCGTAGCGGTCGGCGAGCACCCCGCCGGTGAACAGCAGCACCGCGAAGACCAGGGTGTAGGAACTGATGCTCCACTGGAGCTCGTTGGGGCTCGCGCCGAGGCCCTCGTCGGGGTCGGCCAGTGTCTTCAGCGCGACGTTCAGCACGGTGTTGTCGAGCCAGACGGCCAGCTGGGACAGGACGAGCACCGAGAGTGCGAGCCATTGGCGGCCGGTCGGTGAGGGCGGCGGTTCGGTCGGAGCCGTGTCGGTCGTCGCGGTGTTCTGTGCAGCCATGGGGGCGGCGCCTTTCGGGACCACGGAAGGGTGAGGGGGTCCGCGTCGTACGTCAAGGGACGGCTTACTGGCTTATGCGCTGGCGTATGAGGAAGCTACCAATCGGCCGAGCCGAGGTGCAGCCCCTTGGCGGCACCGGCCTGTTCAGCGGCGGGAACACGCGGGCATTTCGCGGCGAGAACTGTCCTATAAGTAACGATCTTCCTTGCCGTGCGGAGGGTGGCTGGTTACTGTGCGGCAAAGGGAACGGGGGTGTCCTTTGAGCCATTTCGGAATTCAACTAAATGACCCTACGCCTATTGACCACAATGACAAGGGGGCCGGCGCCCGGGGGACGGTTCGCAGGGAACCGGAAGCGAGGTCGGACAACCTGGAGCAGGCGCTGGGAGAGGCGTTACGCCTGCTGGAGTCGGCTGTCCATCATCATCGGCGCAGTGTCATGGCGTCCGCGGCCGCCGAACTCCCGGTGGCCGGGGAAGCGGTGGCCGGATGGGTCGCACGGCTGGTGCTGCGCGCCGAGCGCGATGTGATCTGGAGTCTGCCGGAGGTGACATGCGAGGAGCATGCCCGGCTGATCGCGCAGACGCTCACCCAACTCGCGGGCAAGGGTGTCAGAACGCGGATGCTGTGCCCGCCGCGGGTGATTCGGGAGGCCGCGTGGCAGCGCTCCGTCGGCACGGTGGAACGGCTGGACATCCGGGTCTGTGACGGGGTGCGGCAGGAGCTGGTGGTGGTGGACGGGAGTGCGGTCATCGCGCCCGACGCCTCCCCGGGCGAACCCGGCGGATCCCGGGCCTCGATGATCCAGAACTCGACCGTGGCCGACATGCTGCACCAACTGCTGTGCGGGATGTGGGACACGGCGCAGCGCCCGATGCGACCGCTGTCCTTCGAGGGCGGTGCGCGCGGCCGGGTGCTGCGCGAGGTGCTGACGCTGATGGCGGAGGGATACAAGGACGACGCGGCGGCCCGCAAGCTGGGTCTTTCGGTGCGTACCTACCGGCGCTATGTGGCCGACATCATGCGTGACTTGAAGGTCGAGTCACGGTTCCAGGCCGGAGTGCGCGCCGTGCGCGCCGGACTCATGGAGCCCGACGGCGGCTGAGATCCACTGTCGAGGGCGGTCGGATTCGGGGTGATTTGCGTGGTCCGCGTGTCAGCTTCCTGACACGATCTTGCGGATTCCGCGATCGTACGCCCTGGTAACCGGCCGCCCTCGGCAGCTATATGACAACCGCTGACGGCAATCACTCAGGTTTACCGGGCACATGACAGGTAGTGGACTCGGGGCTTGTCCGCTTCGGGGGCGGCGCATAGCGTCATCGGACAGCTTCGCCGCTTTGCCCATGCCCGAAAATGGAGGTGCGCGGTAATGTCCGCCATCGTCGAAGAGCGCCGGGAAACCATCAGGGAAATCGTTGTCGATATCCTTGAGATCGATCCCGACGAGGTCACCGAGGCCAGTCTCTTCAAGGAAGAGCACGACGCGGATTCGCTGCGGGCCATTGAAATTCTGTCGGCGCTGGAGAAGAAATTCAACGTCGTCATCGATCAGTCCGAACTCAGCCGGATGGTCAATCTGCGCGGCGTCTACGAGGTGGTTTCCGACGCGGCCGGCTGGTGACGGACCCTCGGCGGATTCCTCGGAAGGCAGAGCGATATGCGTGGTGAACCGGGTCGCAGGGTGGTCGTCACCGGCCTCGGAGCGGTGTCGGGCATAGGCATCGGCGCCGCCGAATTCCTTGCCGGGCTGCGCGCGGGGAAGAGCGCCGCCAAGCCCATCACCGCCTTCGACACCGAGGGCTTCGAGCATTCCATGGCGTGCGAGGTCACGGATTTCGACCCCGGTGAGTGGATCCGCAATTTGCCGCCCCGCACCCTGGGCCGGGCGAGCCAGTTCGCCGTGTCCGCCGCGCGCATGGCCGTGGCGGACGCCGGGCTCCCGGAGAGCGAACTGCGCGAGGTGCCCTGTCTGGTATCCGTCGGTACCACCGACGGCGAGTCCAGGGACCTGGACCAGCTGGTCGAGGTGGAGGTGGACCTCGGCCCGGAGCGGATGGACCCGGTCACCGCACGCCGGGTCCCGGCCGGACGGCTGTCGTCCACCATCGCCCATGAGTTCGGCCTCACTCGTGCCGAGGCGGTCACCCTGCCCACCGCCTGCGCCGCGGGCAACTACGCGATCGGCTACGGCTTCGACGCCATCCGCGGCGGGGACGTGGACATCGCCCTGTGCGGCGGCGCCGACGCCCTGTGCCGCAAGACCTTCACCGGCTTCTACCGCCTGGGCACCATCGCCCCCGAGCGCTGCCAGCCCTTCGACAGGGACCGCAAGGGCATTCTCACCGGCGAGGGCGCGGGCGTCCTGGTGCTGGAGAGCCTGGAATCGGCGCTCACCCGGGGCGCCCGGATCTACGCCGAAGTCCTCGGCTACGGCCTCAACTGCGACGCCGACCACCCGGTGGCCCCCAACCAGGACAGCGTGGCCCGCTGTATGCAACTGGCCCTGGACAACGCCCGCGTCGCACCCGACGAGGTCGACTTCATCTCCGCGCACGGCACCGGCACCCGCGCCAACGACATCACCGAGGCTCGCGCCATCCACCAGGTCTTCGGCGAGCGCACGGCACCGCGCACCGTCTCCGTCAAGTCGATGATCGGCCACTCCATGGGCGCGGCCGGAGCGCTGGCCTCCATCGCCTGCGCGCTCGCGATCACCGAGGGGTTCATTCCGCCGACCATCAACCATGCCGAAACCGACCCCGAGTGCGCGCTCGACTGTGTGCCCAACCAGGCCGTCGAGGCCGAGCTGCGGGTTGTCCAGAACAACGGCCTGGCCTTCGGCGGCAACAACGCCGTGGTGATTTTCGGCAAGCACAGTTCGGCCGGATCATGAGCCCGCTGGTGACCGGCGCGGGCGCCGTGGCGAGCGTGGGCGAGGGCGTCGACGGGATCTTCCGGGCCCTGTGCGCCGGCACCAGCGGACTCCATGAACTGCGCGGCTTCGACAAGGACCGGTACCGGGGCCGCCACGCCTACGAGATCGACGACCGCCCGGCCTGCGGTTCGGACGTCCCCGGCCGCGCCACCGCCTGGCTGCTGCGCGCGATCGAGGAGGCCATCGGCCAGGCCGGTCTGGACGAGGACCTGAGCGAGATCCCCGTCCTGGTCGGCACCGGGCTGCGGGAACTGCGCTCGGCCGAACTGGCCTGGCGCGACCGCACCGGATTCGACCTCGGACGGCTGTACTTCGGCCCCGCCCTGCGGAAGCGGTTCGGCGCGGTGGACACCCACACCTTCGCCGGGGCCTGTTCGGCCTCGCTCTACGCGCTCGCACTCGGCAGCGACCTGCTGGCGAGCGGTGCCGCGGACACCGTGGTCGTCGCCGGTGTCGACACCCTGACCGAGAGCATGTACGGGCTGCTGGACCGGGTGAACAGCGAACCCCCCGACTGCGTACGGCCCTTCGACCGATCCCGCCGCGGTGTCCTGATGGGCGACGGCGCCGCCGCGGTGGTGCTGCGCCGCGAGGAGCCCGGCGCGGCGTCCGCCGCGCTCGGCCGGCTGCTGGCCGTCAGCATGAACTGCGACGCACGCCATGTCACCGCCCCCGACGCCCAGGGGATCGCCGAGGCGGTGCACGAGGCGCAGTGGCGCGCGGGCGTCAAACCGCGCGACATCGACCTGGTGCTGCTGCACGGCACCGGCACCCAGCTCAATGACACCGCCGAGGCCACCGCCCTCGCCGAGGTCTACGGCTCCGACGTCGGCGGGCCGCTGATGACCGCCATCAAGTCCATGACCGGGCACACCTCCGGCGGCTCGGGGCTGCTCAGCCTGATCGTCGCGCTCCGGTCGCTGGCCACCGGCCAGGTGCCGCCCACCCTGCACCTCACCGATCCGCTGCCGGAGGCCGCGGAGTTCCGCTTCGTCCGGGAGCCGGTCAGCGGCGCGGGGCTCCGCCTCGCCCAGGTCGACGCGTTCGGCTTCGGCGGGGTCAACGCGGTGGCCGTCGTGGAGAGGACCGGCCGATGACCGCGAGCCCCGACGCGGTCGTCGTCTCCGGAGTCGGCCTGGCCCTGCCCGGCGCGGGCACCCCGGGCGCGCTGCTGCGCAACGCCCGTCCCGTTCCCGGTCCTTCGGACCGTTTCGACACCACCACCGGGATCGGCCGCCGCGGCCACCGCTACAAGGACCGGGCCACCCGGCTGGCGCTGTGCGCCGCCCTCGACGCGCTGCGGGACGCCGCCCTGGTCCGCGGCGAGGACGCCCAACTGACCGTGCCGGGCGCCACCGTGGGCGTGGTCGGCAGCTCCAACCTGGGCAACCTCGACACCGCGTGTCTGACCGCCGCCGCCATCGCCGAGGACTCCGCCTGTGGCTTGAGCCCCATGAGCCTGCCCAACGCCTCCAGCAATGTGATCGCCTCCTGGGTGGCGATCCGGCACGGGCTGCGCGGCCCCAATCTGATGTTGTGCAACGGGCCCACCTCCGGACTGGACGCCGTCCACTGGGGTGCCACACTGGTCGCCGCCGGACGGGTCCGCCGGGCCCTGGTGGTCGGCGTCGAGACCCACAACCCCGTCGTGGAGGAGCTGGCCGGAGCCCCGGCCGGGGACCTGCTCGACGGCGCCGCGGCCGTGGTGGTCGAAGGCGCCCGGTGGGCCCGCGAGCGCGGAGCTCGGGCGAGCGCCGTCCTCGGGCCGTATGCGCGGCGGCCGGGGCTCGGCCCGTGCCTGGCGGCACTGCTGCCCGAAGGCCCGCCCCCCGGCGTCTGGTTCACCCCTGAGCGCTACGAGGAACCCGCGGGCGCGGCCGTGCCGGTGCCCGGAACCGTGCCCCGGCACGACATCTCCGTCGCGTTCGGCCGCGCGTCCGGCGCCCTCGGCGTCCTCCAGTGCGCCGCCGCGGTCGGCTGGCTGGCCGCCGACGGCTCCGGGGACGCCCTGCTCACCAGCGGCGACGACACCGCCGACGCGGTGGCCGGACTGCTGCTGCGCCCCACGGCCGCCCCACACCCCGGCCGGGACGGCCCGTTTTCAGCGTTCTCAGCGAGTTCAGCCAGTCCAGCGAATCCAGCCAGTCCAGCGAATCCAGCCAGTCCAGAGAGTTCAGTGAGTCCAGCGAGTTCAGCGATGGAGAGCCCCTGATGACCGCCGCCCCGCCGATGCGGACCAAGGCCCTGCTGGCCGACACCACCAGCGTGACGCTGCGCCCGCGCTACGAGGGCTCCAACATCTGCACCTGGATCGGTTTCAAGCACGTCAACTACCTCGTCGAGGAAGCCGTGCTGATCCACTTCGCACGCTGCGGGGCGCCCGCCCGGCTGCTCTACGAGGAGCACGGCCTCGGGCTGGACATCGTCCGGCTGGACACCCGCGTCCTGCACGCCTTCCACCTGGACGACGAGGCCGAGGCCGAGGTGGTCCCGGACACCTCCGACGCCGACCCCACCCTCGGCTTCAAGGTCACCCTCCGCGTCACTCGCGGCGGCTCCTCCCTCAAGGCCGTCACCGCCACCGTGCGCGTCGCGCTGCGCACCGACACCTACCTGGACGCCCCCGCACAGCCGCCCGGCGAGCTGGCCCGCTTCGCCACCGAGCGGCTGGGCACGGACGCCCCGGCAGCCGACCTGGCGGTGGCCGAACTGCCCGCGGACGCCGATGAGCGGGCCGTGCTCACCGCGCTGACCGAGGGCCGCAACGCCCACGCCTGGAAGTGGACCATCCCCTACCCCTACTGCCACTTCACCGAGCGGCTCCAGATGTCCGGCTATCTGCGGCTGATGGAGGAGGCCAAGGACCGCTTCGTGGCCGCCCGCGGCATCTCCATCAAAACCCTGCTGGACGACCGCAAATGGATACCCGTCGTCCCGCGGTCCACCCTGCGGATCACCGGTGAGGCGCTGATGGAGGAGGACCTCTACACGGTCTACACCGTGGAGGAGATCTTCAAGGACCTCACCTACACCGCCCGGATGGACTGCTACGTACTCCGCGACGGCGCCCTCGCCCGCACCGCCACCGGCCGGATCGTGCACGGCTACGCGCTGATCGAGAACCGCAGCGACTGGCGGCTGGTCCCCTTCGACCAGCGGGTGCTGGACGCCATCGGCGGGAAGACGGGCGCCCCCTGATGGACGACGTACTGATCACCGGACTCGGGGCGCTGTCCCCCTTGGGCTCGGGCGTCGACACGTTCTGGCACGGGATGCGGACCCCGGACACCGCCCCGGTCACGGTGCCCGATCCGCTCGCCCGCATGGACCACCCGCTGATGTACCTGGTGCCCGAGGCCGATCTGCCGGACGGGCCCGCCGAGCGGGACGGGCTGCCGCTGGGGCGCGGTTCGCAGTTCGCCCTGGAGGCGGCGCGCCAGGCCGTCGAGGACGCCGGACTCGACCGCGCGGACGCCGCGCCCGATCCACGCCGGGTGGCCGTGGTCCTCGGCAGCGGAATGGGCGACACCGACCTCCATGAACGCTGGTGGACCGGGACCGACCCGGGCTCCGGCCGCTGGGCCCCGGTCTACCCGGTGGCCGGGGCGGTCGCCGCGTGGTTCGGCGCGCACGGGCCCACCACCTGTGTCAGCAACGCCTGTTCGGCGAGCGGCTACGCCCTGTCCGAGGGCGCCGATCTGATCCGCTCCGGCGAGGCGGACGTGGTCATCGCGGGCGGCGCCGAGGCGTACTCCCGGGTGGCGCTGGCCTGTTTCAACCGGCTGGGCGCGATCGACCCCGAGAGCTGCCGCCCGTTCGCCGCCGACCGCGGCGGCACCGTGTTCGGCGAGGGCGCCGCCGTGCTGGTCCTGGAGTCCGCGGCGCACGCCCGCGCCCGCGGTGTCCGAACCGTCTACGCCCGGCTGGCGGGCACCGGATGGAGCTGCGACGCGCACCACCCGACCGCGCCCGAGCCCGACGGCGCCCAGATCGAGCGGGCGATGCGGGACGCGCTGCGGGAGGCGGGGGTGAGCGCCGCGCCGGGGGAGCGGGGCCTGGGGGTCGTGGTGCCGCACGGCACCGGCACCGATCTGAACGACGTGGTGGAGAGCCGGATCCTGGCCGCGCTGGCGGGCGGCCCCGAGACGCGGGCGCCGCTGTACAGCCTGAAGGCGCTGATCGGCCACACCGGCGGCGCGGCGGGCGCGTTCTCGGCGCTGGCCGCCGTTCTGATGCTGCACCACAGGACCCTGCCGCCCAATGTGCCGATCGGGGCGCTCGATCCCGAGTGCCCGGTGCGGCTGCCGTCCGAGCCGTCCCCGATCACCGCCCCCTACGGTCTGGTCAACGCCTACGCGTTCGGCGGCAACAACATCTCGCTCGTCTTCGGGGAGGCCGGTTCATGAGCGGCACCGATCTGGTGGTGGCGGGCGTGGGCACGGTGAGCGCCGACGGCTTCGACTTCCGTTCCGCGCTCGGCCGCCGCGGCTACAAGTACCTGCCCACCGCCGCCCAGTACTTCCTGGCCGCGGCCAAACGCGCGCTGGCCGACGCCGGTCCGGACGCCCTGGAGGCGACGGAGCCCGAGCGGCGGGGCGCCGCGGTGGGCACCAACAGCGCGGCCGTCGCCCTGCACCACGCCATGGACCGTACGGTCACCGGAACCGGTGCCCGGGATCTGAGCCCGATCACCGCGCCCTACTTCTCCATCAACCTCTTCGGCAGCCGACTGGCCACCGAACACGACCTCAAGGGCTTCAACCTCACCCTCACCACCCCCAGGGTGGCCGGGTTCGAGGCGCTCCGCACCGGTCAGCGCGCGCTGGCCGCGGGCCGGGCGCGGCTGCTGATCGCCGGGGCCACCGAGGAGGCGCTGCCGGAGGGCGAACCGGGCGCGGACCGCTCGGAGGCCGGGGCGGTCGCGCTGCTGCTGGAGCCCGCGGCCTCGGTGGCGGCCCGGGGCGGGCGGGCGCTGGGGCGGCTGGGTATCCGCACGTTCTTCCTGCCGCCGCCCACCGCCGGTGAGGGCGCCGACCGGGCGGCGGCGCTGGTCCGGGACGCGCTCGACGCCCTCGGCCACCGGCCGGACGCCCCCCTGACCACCACCGCCGTGCTCGACAACTCCCCGGTGGGGGAGGCGGTCGCGGCGGCGCTGGAGGACATCACGGGGGGCGAGAATCCCGCGCGGATCCCGGCGGGCGCGGGCGCCCTGGAGCCGGTGGCACAGGCCGCCGCCGCGCTCGACGGCGACCCGGACCGGGCCCACGCGGTCGTCACCGCGGCCGCCGAAGGACATCTCGCCGTCTGCCTGGTCACCCCCGGCGGTGCCGGGCCGGTGCGGACGGACAGCCGATGAGCACACCACGGAGGGCGGACGACCGATGATCACCTCACTCGAAGGGTCCTGGTGCCTGGTCCTCGGCGCCTCCAGCGGGATGGGCCTGGCCATCGGCCATGAGCTGGCCCGCGCGGGCGTCAACATCCTGGGCGTGCACTTCGACACCGCCGACGGACAGGAGAAGGCGGCCGTCGCCCGCGAGGAGATGCGCGGCCACGGCGTCCAGGCACACTTCTTCAACGCCAACGCCGCCTCCGCGCGGACCCGTGAGGAGCTGCTGCCGCGGTTCACGGAGCTGACCGGGGACACCGGTATCCGCGTGGTCGTCCACTCGCTGGCGTTCGGCACCCTGCTGCCGTACATCGCTCAGGACGGCGAGGAGGAGATGACCTCACGTCAGATGAACATGACGCTCGATGTGATGGCCCACTCCCTCGTCTACTGGACCCAGGATCTGTTCACCGCCGGACTGCTCCGCCAGGGCGCCAAGGTGTACGCCATGACCAGCGCCGGAGGGACCCGGGTGATGCCCAGCTACGGTGCCGTGTCCGCCGCCAAGGCCGCCCTGGAGTCCCATGTGCGCCAACTTGCCCTGGAGCTGGCCCCCTCCGGAATCGCCGTCAACGCGCTGCGCGCCGGGGTCACCCTGACCCCGTCCATGCGGCGGATCCCCGACAGCGAGCGGGTCGCCGCCTACGCCACCGGCCTCAACCCGCACCGGCGGCTGACCCGGCCAGAGGACGTGGCCGAGGCCGTCTCCCTGCTGTCCCGCACCGACTCCTCGTGGATCACCGGCAATGTGATCGGGGTCGACGGCGGCGAGATCCTGACCTGACGAGGACACGCACATGACTGACCATCTGCTCATCGAGAGCGGCGGACCGCAGACCGGGCCCGCCTGCGAGCGGTTCGTCGGCGACGCGGTACGGCTGGCCGGGGACGGCCACCGGGTGGTGCTGTTCCTCGTCGAGAACGGGGTGACCGCCGCCCTGCCCGGAGCCTCACCGGCCGTCGCCGCCCTGCTGCGGGACGGCGGCGAGCTGTGGGTGGACGCCTTCTCGGCCGCCCAGCGCGCCCTGCCCGCCGACGATCTGCTGCCCGCCTCCCGGATGGTGGAGATGGACGACGTGGCCGCCAGGCTGCTGGCGCCCGGGGTGCGGGCGGTGTGGCACTGATGCCCCGGCCCGTGCCCCGTACCGATGTGCTGCTCAACCTGCTCGGCGCGCCGCACCAGACCGATCTGGTCACCTCCGCGCTGCGGCTGGCGACCGCGCTGCTCGACCGCGGCGCCCGGGTGCAGATCTGGGTGTGCGGCGACGCCACCCGGCTGACCAGTGCCGCGCTCGGCGACACCGCGCCGCGGGACCTGTCAGAACCGGGGCGCGAACACCCCTCAGTGGCCCGGGTCGTCCGGGATCTGATCGCCGATCACCCGGACCGGCTGTACTGGTACGTCTGCCGCTTCTGCGCCGATCAGCGCGGGGCGGCCGAGCAGATCCCCGAGGTGCGCAAGCGGGCGTTGTTCGTCTTCGCCGAGCATGTCCGCGCCGCCGACAAGGCCCTGTTCATGGGGGTGTGCTGAGCCATGGCGGACCAGGCGCGCTGGCTGCTGATCGTGGAGAAGGCGTACCGGGGCTCGGTCGAGACCCAGTTCGCCGACGCCCTCTACGTCGTCCCCGAACTCCACCGGCAGAGCGGTGGCTGCGATCTGGTGCTGCGCGGCCCCGCGGCCGGATACGCCCTCGCCACCGACCTCACCCCGGAGTTGCGGATCGGCGGCCGGACCCTGGCCTCGCTGCCCGACCCGGGCGCCTCGGTGACCCGGGTGATGGCGGCCGGGGTGACCGTCATGGTCGAGGAGGACGGGCTGACCGCGCTGGGGCGCACCGCCCGCGAACGGCTGCTGCCGGGCGTACGGGTCATCGAGGGCGGCGCCCTGGCGTCCCGCTGGCCCGCCTATGAACAGGTGTGGTTCCTGTGACCGCGCCCGCTGACCCCGCCACCCCCGCCATCCCCGAAGGAGTCCACGGATCCATGAACGCTGCCGCCGCGGCCGTCCCGGTCATCTCGGCCTGGACCGCCGTCTCGCCCCTGGGACTGAGCGGGGCGGACTTCACCACGGGGCTGCGGGCCGGCCGGAAGGCCGGGACCGCGCTGGACCCCGAGGAGTGGTCCGTGCCGTTCCAGGAGGCGTGCCTGGTCCCCGGTTTCCGCATCCGGGAGATCCTGGGCCGCAAGGGCACCCGCTCGATGGACCGGGCCACCGGTCTGGCCGTGACCGCGCTCCGCGCGCTGCTGCACGGTGAGAACGGCGAGCACGGCGAGCATGCCGACAAGGGGCGGAACGGCGGCGCGGGCGAACGGCTGCCGGGCGTGGGCGAACACACCGGACTCGCCCTGGGCACCAGCACCGGCAGCGCCCAGAGCATCATGGACTTCACCCGTGACTCGCTGGTCAGCGAGCGGCCGTTCTTCGTCGATCCGGCCCGCTTCCCCAACACGGTGATGAACTGCGCCGCCGGACAGTCCGCCATCTGGCACGGGCTCAAGGGCCCCAACACCACCATCGCCGGGGGCCGCGCCACCGGACTGCTCGCGCTCCAGTACGCGCTGCGGCTCCAGCGCGCCGGACGCGCGGGCCCGGTGCTGTGCGGCGCGGTGGAGGAGTTCTCCTCCGCCCGCGCCTGGCTGGAGTGGCACGCCCGTGCCGACCAGGACGCCGCCGCCGTCCTCGGCGAGGGCGCGGCCGTCTGGCTGCTGGAGCCGGAGGCCACCGCGGCCGAGCACGGCCGCCGGGCCCTCGCCGAGGTCGCGGGGCTGGAGTTCGGCTGCGCCCCCGGCACGGACGCCGTCCGCACCGTGCTCGCCACGGTGATCCGACGGCTGCTGGACCGTACCGGGGTGACCCCCGGCGAGGTGCGGATGCTCGCCGACTCACGGGCCCCCGGCGCCGAGGGCGAGGCCGAACGCGCCGCCCTCGCCGAGGTCTTCGACGGACAGCAGCCGCCCGTGATCTCCGCCGCCGACCTCATCGGCGACACCTGCGCCGCTTCGGCGGCCTTCCAGATCGCCGCCGTCCTCGCGCTCGCCGAGCGCAAGGACCTCGCCCCCGGCGGGCACGCCCTGGTCACCTCGGCCGACCGGGACGGCGTTGTCGGGGCGGCCCTGCTGCGGATCCGGTGACGGCCGGCCGCCCCGAGCGCACAAGGAGTTGGTTGATATGACGGTGCGAGACCTGACGGCCAAAGAGCCGGCGGACACCCCACCGCGCACCGCGCTGGTCTTCCCCGGCCAGGGCGCGCAGAAGGCCGGCGTGGGCGCGTTCTGGCGGGATGCCCCGTCCTGGCCGCTGGTCGCCGGGATCTCCGAGTACACCGGGATCGACGTCGAGGAGCTACTGCTCAAGGCGGACGAGGAGACGCTGCGCCGGACCGACCTCGCCCAGATCGCGGTGTTCACCACCGAGGTGCTGGTGCACCGCGAGGCCAGCGAGGCTGGGGTGCTGGGTGAGGTGGTGGCCTGCGCCGGGCACAGCCTGGGCGAGTACACCGCGCTCTACGCCGCCGGGGCCGTACCGCTCGCCGACGCCGCCCGGCTGGTCGCCGCCCGCGGCCGGGCGATGCGCGCCTGCGCCGACCGCTCGCCGGGCACGATGGCCGCCGTGGTCCGGCTCGGCGCGGAGACCGTGGAGGCCCTGGTCGCGCGGGTCCGGCAGGAGGGTCCGGAGATCTGGGTCGCCAATGTGAACGCGCCCGGCGCGATCGTGGTCTCGGGCACCGCCGAGGGCGTGGACCGGCTCGCCGAGCTGGCCGTCGAGGCCGAGGGCAAGGTGATCCGGCTCGCCGTCGGCGGCGCCTTCCACAGCCCGCTGATGGCCGCCGCCGCCGACGAGTTGCGCGAGGCCCTGGCCGCCGTGCACTTCGCCCCGGAGCACCTGCCCGTCGTCGCCAATGTGGACGCCCGCGCGTACCGCACCGGCGAGCGTTGGCGGGAGCTCGAACTCGACCAGCTCACCAGCCCGGTGCGCTGGGAGGAGAGCGTCCGCACCCTGGCCGGGGAGCTCGGCTGTACCCGGTTCGTGGAGCTCGGCCCCGGCCGCCAGCTCACCGGGATGATCCGGCGGACCGCCGCGGGGGCCGTGACCGTACCGGTCGACTCGCCCACGGCGCTCGCCAAAGCCACCACCGTCCTCGCCGATGCGAATGGAGACACCCCCCATGGCTGACACCACCACCCTGGACAAGGAAGAGCTGCGCACGTTCGTCGCGGATGTGCTCGATGTGGAGGAGGAGGACGTCACCGACGACGCCGACTTCGTCAAAACCCTCGGCGTCGACTCGCTCATGGCCCTGGAGGTCATGGTCGTCCTGGAGAAGAAGTACGCGGTGAAGCTGGAAGAGCAGGAGATGAAGGACATCACCTGTCTGCGAAAGGTCTACGACCTGCTTGTCTCGAAGCTGGAGAAGTGATGACGACGGCGTCCGCGTGCGGACCGGTCGACGGCACCGTGGACGTCGTCGAACCCGGCGATCCCGGTGAGCGCCCCGCCCGGTGCGAGGTCCGGATCCCGGAGACGGAACGGGTGCTCGCCGGGCACTTCCCCGGCTTCCCCATCCTCCCCGGGGTGTGCGTCGTGGAGTACGTCCAGCGCGGCGCACTCGCCACCCTGCCCGCGCCGGACCGGCGCTGGCGGCTCGCGGCCCTGGAGTCCTCCCGTTTCCTCAGCCCGGTCTACCCCGGCGACACCCTCAGCTGCGAACTGAGCTGGACCCGGGAGGGCGAGGACTGGCGCTGCCGGGCTCGGGCCGCCACCGGCCGCGGCCCGGCGGCGCAGATCCGGCTGCGCTTCACCGAGCGGGCCACGCTGACGGAAGCGGGAGCCGCCGGATGATCGGGGTCGGTGAGATCAAGCGGATCCTGCCGCACCGCTATCCGATGCTGCTGGTCGACCGGGTCACCGAGGTCGTCCCCGGCGAGCGGGCCCGCGGACTGAAAGCGATCACCTGCAACGAGCCCTGGTACGCGCAGGTGCCGGACGACGCGCCCGAGGAGGACTACCACTACCCGTGGACCGTCCTGCTGGAGTCCTGGTGCCATGTGGCCGGGGTGCTGGTGGCACGGGAGCGGCCCAACCCGGACGTCCGTACCGGGATGGCCATGCTGCTCGGCGGGGTCACCGACGCCGGGTTCCACCACCCCGTCGTCCCCGGCGATGTGGTGGAGCACCACGTACGGCTGGCCCGCCGGGTCGGCGACACCTATGTCTTCGAGGGCGAGAGCCTGGTCGGGGACGCGACCGCCCTGACCGTCGGGCGGCTGACCATGACGATGCGTCCGGCGTCCGAGCTCACCGATGCCCCCGCCGGCGCCTAGGGAGGAACCACACCGCATGTCCGACAACGAGCGACGGGTCGCACTGGTCTCCGGCGGCTCCCGCGGAATCGGCCGCGCCACCGTGCTGCGCCTGGCCCGGGAGGGGTACGACGTGGCGTTCTGCCACGGCTCCAGCCCCGAGGCGGCCCGCGCCCTGGAGGAGGAGGCGGCCGGTCTCGACGGCGGTCGGGTGCTCGGCCGGCAGACGGATGTCCGGGACCTGGCGGCCGTCCGGGACCTGGTGTCCTTCACCGAGGACGAGCTCGGTCCCATCGATGTCGCGGTGACCTCGGCGGGCGTCACCCGCGACAATCCGCTGCTGCTGATGAAGGACGAGGAGTGGCGGGGCGTCATGGACGTCAATCTGGACGGCACTTACCACGTCTGCCGTTCCGTGGTGTTCGGAATGATGAAGCGCAAGTCCGGGTGTGTGGTGACCATATCCTCGGTGGCAGGGGTGTACGGCCATGCCACCCAGAGCAACTACGCCGCCTCCAAGGCCGGGATCATCGGCTTCACCAAGTCGCTCGCCAAAGAGGTCGGACGGTACGGCATCCGGGCCAATGTGGTCGCCCCCGGCTTTGTCGAGACGGACATGACGGCCTCACTGTCGGACAGTGTGCGGAAGGAGGCGGAGCAGAGCATTCCGCTCCGCCGCTTCGGCCGCCCCGAGGAGGTCGCCGACATGGTCGCCTACCTGACCGCCGCGGAGTATGTGACCGGCGCGGTGTTCCAGGTCGACGGCGGCGTGGTGATCTGAGCGGAGCACGATGGGACCGGACGGACCGACGAGGGGGACGGACGTGGCAGCCAAGCGCAGCAAAGTGCCGCGCTTCTATTTCAATTTCCGCAGCCCGTACAGCTGGATCGCCTACCGTGACCTGATGGGCCGCTATCCGGATGTCGCACAGGCGGTGGAATGGCACCCCTGGTGGGAGCCGGACGCGGATGGTGAGCGCCGGATGGCCGAGCGGCGCCGCCGCTTCCCGTACACGGCGATGTCGCGGGACAAGCATCTGTACGTCCTCCAGGACGTGCGCAGGCTCACCGCCGACCGCGGACTCACGGTCACCTGGCCGGTGGACATGGACCCGGTCTGGGAGGTGCCGCATCTGCCGTACTTCCTCGCCGTCGACGCGGACCTCGGCCCGGCGTACATCGAACGCGTCTACCGGGCGCGCTGGGAAGAGGGCCGGAACATCTGCGACCGGTCGACCGTCGCGGAGATCGCCGAAGAGCTGGGGCTCCCGGCCGGTCCGCTGGCGGACGCGGCCGACGACGCCGAGCTGCGCGGCGGACGGGGGCTCGCGGCACTGCTCGCGCTGAGCGAGGACGGGGCGTTCGGGGTGCCGTTCTTCACCCTGGGCTACGACAAATACTGGGGCGTGGACCGGCTGTCCGTCTTCGCCGACGCGGTCCGCTCCCGGGGCGCCTCCGGTACCGGGTCCGGGCCGCCGCCCGGGGAGGTACCGCCGAGCGGCGCGGACTTCGCCGCGGTCCGCTCCGGCGACCAGGGCCACGCCGGAGGGTGCGGCTGACCCCGTATCCCGCCGCGTCCCCACGCCGACTCCTGGGGCCGCTCGGTGCCGCGCCGCCCACGGGCGAGCGACCCCCCACCCGACCCGACCTGAGACGAGACCGCCCTGACCGCCCACGGACACTCCATCCCCTCCCGGAGGACGCAGATGCCCGAGCCACGCCAGAAGCCGGTGCGGCGTCCCTCGCCAGTGGCCCGCGCCCTCTCGGCCGTGGCGCTTCCGGTGGCCCCGCTGTACGGGGCCTGCCTGGCGTATCGGGCCTTCCATCCGCGCAACCGCGTACAGCCGGCGGACCCGGGCGACCGCGGACTGCCGTACACCGAGCTGAAGATCCCCTTCACCGCCCGGAAGTACGTCCACGCCTGGCTGTGCCCCGGGTCCACGGACCGGGTGGTGGTGCTCGGGCACAGCCTGGGGACGAGCAAGGACCGCAGCCTCGCCCATGCGCGGTTCCTGCACGACGCCGGATACACCGTCTGCCTCTTCGACCACCGCAACCACGGCGCCAGCGGCGACGACCGCGCGCTGCTGGGCCTGGCCGACCGGTTCGCCGCCGATGTCATCGCCGTGGTGGAGTGGCTGCGCGGAGGGCACGGCTACGCCACCGCGCGGATAGCCGTCTACGGCTTCGCCTTCTCGTGCTTCTCGTCCATGTGGGCGCTGACGCACGACGGGTTCGAAGTCGACGCGCTGGTGTGCGACAGCGGGCCGGGACACGATGTGGCGCCGCTGCTGCGCAAGTTCCTGGAGGCGGAGGCGCTGCCGATATCCGCCCCGCTGAGCGCGGAGCCGTCCCGTTCGGTGGTGACCCGGACCCTGTGCACCGTGGGCCCGGCGATGGTGCGGGCGCAGTGGCCGCCTCCGGTGTCCGGCACGTTCGCCAAGATCCCCCTGCTGTTCATGTCCGGCGAGTACGACGCGATCGTGCCGCCGTCCTCGGTGGACGCCCTGGCCGAGCGCTACGACCAGGCCGAGACCCACGTCCTGCCGGGTGCCGAGCATCTGCTCGGGCTGGAGACCGATCCCGAAGGCTACGCGAGCGTGGTACTGGATTTCCTCGAGCGGGCCCTGGGGTAGCAACCTGACCGTCCTCGCCGGGACGGTACTTCTGAAGAGGGAAGAGAGAGCATGCAGAAGGTGCTCATCGCCAATCGTGGCGAGATCGCTGTCCGTGTTGCCCGTGCCTGTCGGGATGCCGGGATCGCCAGTGTGGCCGTCTACGCCGATCCGGACCGGGACGCTATGCATGTGCGCGCGGCCGACGAAGCCTATGCGCTGGGCGGTGACACCCCGGCGGCCAGCTATCTCGACCAGGCCAAAGTCCTGACCGCCGCCGCCGAGTCCGGCGCCGACGCCATCCACCCCGGCTACGGATTCCTCTCCGAGAACGCCGACTTCGCCCAGGCCGTCCTCGACGCCGGGCTGACCTGGATCGGCCCGCCCCCGCAGGCCATCCGCGACCTCGGCGACAAGGTCGCCGCCCGCCACATCGCCCAGCGCGCCGGCGCCCCCCTCGTTGCGGGCACCCCCGACCCCGTCTCCGGCGCCGACGAGGTCCTGGACTTCGCCCGCGAACACGGCCTGCCCATCGCCATCAAAGCCGCCTTCGGCGGCGGCGGACGCGGCCTGAAGGTCGCCCGCACCCTGGAAGAAGTCCCCGAACTCTACGACTCCGCCGTCCGCGAGGCCGTCGCCGCCTTCGGCCGCGGCGAGTGCTTCGTCGAGCGCTACCTCGACAAGCCCCGCCACGTGGAGACCCAGTGCCTGGCCGACACCCACGGCAATGTCGTGGTCGTCTCCACCCGCGACTGCTCCCTCCAGCGCCGCCACCAAAAACTCGTCGAAGAGGCCCCGGCGCCGTTCCTGAGCGAGGAGCAGAACGCCGAGCTCTACCGCGCCTCCAAGGCCATCCTGAAGGAAGCCGGATACGTCGGCGCCGGAACGGTGGAGTTCCTCGTCGGCAACGACGGCACCATCTCCTTCCTGGAGGTCAACACCCGCCTCCAGGTCGAACACCCGGTCACCGAAGAGGTCACCGGCATCGACCTGGTCCGCGAGATGTTCCGCATCGCCGACGGCGAAGCCATCGGCTACGACGATCCCCCGCACCGGGGCCACTCCTTCGAGTTCCGCATCAACGGCGAGGACCCGGGCCGCAACTTCCTGCCCGCGCCGGGGGCGGTGACCACCTTCGTCCCGCCGATGGGTCCGGGGGTGCGGCTGGACGCGGGGGTGGAGTCGGGGAGTGTGATCGGTCCGGCGTGGGACTCGCTGCTGGCGAAGCTGATCGTCACCGGCGCCACCCGTACCCAGGCCCTCCAGCGGGCTGCCCGTGCGCTGGCGGAGTTCCAGGTCGACGGCATGGCCACCGCCATCCCGTTCCACCGGGCCGTGGTGACGGACCCGGCGTTCACCAGTGACCCGTTCACCATCCACACCCGCTGGATCGAGACCGAGTTCAACAACACCATCGCCCCGTACGCCCCGACCGGCACCGACGAGGCCGAGGAGACCGGCGCCCGCGAGACCGTGGTCGTCGAGGTCGGCGGCAAGCGTCTTGAGATCTCCCTCCCGGCCGTCCTCGGTCTGGCCGTGGCACCGACGGACGCGGCGGCCAAGAAGCCGAAGCGCAAGGCGGTCAAGAAATCGGGTTCGGCGGCCTCGGGTGACGCGCTGGCGTCCCCGATGCAGGGCACGATCGTCAAGGTCGCCGTCGCCGAGGGCGACACGGTGGCCGAGGGCGACCTCGTCGTGGTCCTGGAGGCCATGAAGATGGAACAGCCCCTCAACGCCCACCGCGCGGGAATCGTCAAGAACCTGAACGCGAATGTCGGTGCCTCGGTCGGCTCGGGCGCGGTCGTCTGCGAGATCAAGGACTGAGCCATCCACCTTTGACCGGAGTGTGCAGGCTCCTGCCCGTATCGGGTGGGAGCCTGCCCGTTTTCTTATGTCATCTTTCTGCCAGATGCTGTGCCAGAGGGCGCGGGTGACGGACTATGGAAATGCAGGTGCATCGGTTCTCCCCCGTCACGGGGGCGGGGGAGACCGTAAGGCCCGTTCGCCCGGCGATGACCGATTCGGCTTCTGGGGCGCCCGACTGAGACTGGAGCGCTCAGTCCTTGAGGGTTCGGTCCAGGAAGCCCAGGACCGTGTCGGCGTAGACGTCCGGCTGGGTCTTGATGCCCTGGAGGTGCCCGGTGTCCGGCAGTGTGTGCACCTCGGCCAGCGGATAGCGCTCGCCCAGCGCCCGTACCCCGGAAGCGGGGATCATGGTGTCGTGCTCACCGGCCAGGAAGAGCATGGGGGTCCGCTCGTACGCGCCCTCGGCCGCCGGGGGCCACTGCACTCGCAGCATCGCCACCGCCGACGACGAGGCGACCTTCTCCAGCACGGCGCGTGAGGGCCCGGACCGCAGCGGGCCCGGGACCGGCAGCCCGTCGGAGGCGACGAAGTTCCGGAACAGCGGGGCCAGTTCAAGGGCCGGGCCGCTGTCGCAGACCACCGCGTCCACCGGGCAGTCCTGCCCCCTGCGGAGCATGTAGAAGGAGGGGAAGGCGGAGATGGAGAAGCCGTAGATGGCGATCCGAGCCGCGGCGTACTCCTCCTGTGCGCGCAGGTACCGGACCACGGCCACCACATCGTCGGTATGACGGTCGCTCATGCCCCAGCAGGCCCGGTCGGTCACGCTCTTGCCGTGGTTGCGGTGGTCGAAGAGGGCGATCGTGTAGCCCGCCTGGTGCAGCAGCTTGGCCTGGGCCAGGCTCGCGGACTTGCTCAGCCCCAGCCCGTGGCCGAGCACCACCACCCGCTGGGGATCGCCGGGGCAGAGCCAGACATGCAGCCCGCGCCCCTTGAAGCCGTCCAGCTCCACCGTGACATCGGTGCTGTCGATGCCCAGGTCTGCGGGGGTCTTGTGATGGCGTTTGCGTGGCGGGTGATAGATGAAGTACGAGAGGAACGCCCCGTACAGCGGTGCCACCGGGAGGGTGACCGCGGAAGCCGCCTTCTTCAGGAATCCCGTCGCCATGTCGCAAACCCCCATCACCGGTTGTGCACGGACGTGCGCGATCGTAGTGCCGCGGCCCCCTGGTCGGGGCGGTCGCGAGGTGAACGTGTCCTAACTCACCGTGTGCTGCGGTGCGGCAACACCGCGTCGCCGTAAGGGCGTTGGACCAGGGCGGGAGGGTCGCGGCGACAGCTTCCTGCCGTGCCGCCGGACGGGTGAGCCGGGTCCGCCCCTGTACCGTCGTCCCGACGGGACGCCGGATGGCGACGAGTTGCGCGGAGGAGCCGAACAGTGCCGTTCACCAGCCCGGCCGACCCCACCCGGAATCCCGGGTCCTGGGGGCCGGCCCGTGCCCTGCCCCGCCCGGAGGACCGGCCCGCCCCCGGTGAGGTGGCCGTCTGGCTGCTGCGGATACCACCCGCCGTCGCCGCCGCCGAGGAGGCCGCCGGAGTTCTGGACGAGCGGGAGCGCGAGCGTGCCGCGCGCTTCCGCCACGCCACCCTGCGGGAGCGCTATGTCGCCTCGCACGTGGGGCTGCGCACTCTGCTCGGCGGCTATCTCGGGACCGACCCGGCGGAGGTGGAGTTCACCCGGGAGACCTGCGGAATGCCGGACTGCGACAAGCCCCACGGCCGCCCCGCCCTGGCCGGCGACCCCACCTTGGCTTTCTCCCTCTCCCACGCCGGGGACGCCGCGCTCTACGCGGTCGCCGGGGTGACCGTCGGCGCCGATATCGAGGGGCGCGAACCCCGGCGTGCGGGCACCCGGCTGACCGGGCTGATCGGCCAGCTGCACCCCGGGGAGCGGGCGGCGATCGACGCGCTCCCCGAGGAGCTGCGGGAGGAGGCGTTCCTCAGCTGCTGGGTGCGCAAGGAGGCGTATCTCAAAGGCATCGGCACCGGACTGCCCGGGGGCTTGCGCAGCCATTACGTCGGCCTCGCCGAGGGGCTGGCGCCCGCGGACGCGCCGCCCGGCCCGGACGGCTGGACGCTTGCCGACGTCGACGCGCCCCCCGGCTACCACGCGGCGGTCGCGGTGCGCGGCGACCGGGCCCCGGTCGTCACGGTGGGCGGGCTGCTGCTGGGCTGAGGGCCGAGGGGTGCCTCCGGGCCGCGGGCCCGGGGGGCTGTCGGTGCGGCGGCGTACCGTCGGGGGTATGTGCAGATCCATCAAGACACTCCGCCCGCCCTACGCCGAGACCGTCACCGAGGAGGACATGCGCGCCGCCGCGCTCCAGTACGTGCGCAAGATCTCCGGCTTCCGGCAGCCCGCCGCGCACAACGCGGAGGCGTTCGACCGCGCGGTCGAGGCGGTCACCGCCGCCACCGGGGAGCTGCTGGGCTCGCTGGAGGTGCGTGGCGGGGCGCGCTGAGCGGCGGCCATGTCATGAGCCACATCATGGCCCCACAACGCGTCCGGGCGTCCTCGGAAAACCGAGAACGCCCAGGTCAGCTGCTTGATCATTGGTGCGCCGCCAGGGACTCGAACCCCGGACCCGCTGATTAAGAGTCAGCTGCTCTAACCAACTGAGCTAGCGGCGCCTGCTGACGACGTAAATACTACCCGGTGCCGGAGGGTGCTTCTGACCACCGGGCGCGGGACCGGACCGGCCGGGCTGGGCCCTGTCCTAGATGGTCAGGGAGAGCAGCATCGGGGCCGCTTCCCGGTTGAGGGTGTAGGCGGCCTGGTGCAGCCGGTGGGCATGCTCCAGCGGGAGCGAGAGGGCGAGGCAGCCGACCGACTGGCCCGCGGTGATCGGCACGGCCGCGCAGACGGTGCCGACCGCGTATTCCTGGAGGTCGAGCACGGGCACGGTGGCGGGCTGGCTGTCCAGCTTGCGGAACAGCACCTTCTCGTTGGTCGTCGTGCGGGAGGTGAGCCGCACCGTCCTGTGGCGGGACAGATGGTCCCGGCGGCCGTCGTGGTCGAGCTGGGTGAGCAGGCATTTGCCGGCCGCCATGGCATGGGCCGCGGACCGGAAGTCCACCCACTCGTTGACCCTGGGCATCCGCGGGCCGTCGGCGTACTGCGTGATCTTGACTTCGCCGTCGACATAGCGGCTGAGGTAGACGGCGGCCCCCACCGAGTCGCGCAGCGTGGCCAGCGACCGCTGGAGCTTGTCGTCGACGGCGTGGACGCGGCCGACGGCGGCGGAGCCGAGCAGCATCAGGGATTCGCCGCCGATGTACGCCCCGTCGCCGACCTGCTCCACATAGCCCTCGCGGCGCAGCATCCGCAGCAGCTCGGTGAGCTGGTGGGCGGGTAGCCGGGTCTCGCGCGCGATGACCGTGTCGTCCACGCCGCCGGAGTGCTTGGCGACGACCTCCAGGATGCGGAGGGCATGCTGCACCGAGTGGAATGGCGCGGTCGGCTCGGGCTTGAGCGCCACGGTGTCCCCCCTCGCAGGTTGTGACCGCTTACCACGATAGCCGCCAAGGGCTGTGCGGGGAGCGGGTGTTGAGCATTTTGGCGGGGTCTGCGCACCCCGTCAGCAGCGGGGCATTTCCCCGGCATATGCCATGAGCATGCCCCCACCGTGATCGGCGGGGGCATGGTGTCTCTCGGGCTAGAGAACCGCGCTCAGGAACTCACGGGTCCGCTCGTGCTCCGGCTCGGTGAAGATCTTCTCCGGCGGGCCGGACTCGATGACCCGGCCCGAGTCGAACATCAGGACGTCGTCCGAGATGTCCCGGGCGAAGTTCATCTCGTGGGTGACACAGAGCATGGTGATGTCGGTGGTGTGGGCGATGTCGCGCAGTACGTCCAGCACCCCGGCCACCAGCTCCGGGTCCAGCGCCGAGGTCACCTCGTCCAGCAGCATCACCTGCGGGCGCATGGCCAGCGCCCGTGCGATCGCCACCCGCTGCTGCTGTCCGCCGGACAGCTGCGTCGGATAGGAGTCGCACTTGTCGCCGAGGCCGACCAGGTCGAGCAGCTCCCGCGCCCGCGCCTCGGCCTCGTCCTTGCTCAGCCCCAGGACGTGCACCGGGGCCTCGGTGATGTTGCGCAGCACCCGCATATTGGGGAACAGGTTGAACTGCTGGAAGACCATGCCGATCTTCTTGCGCACCTCGCGGGTGTGCTTCTCGCCCGCGGGGACGAGCTTGCCGGCCTTGTCCTCGTGGGTGAGGTACGCCCCGTCCACCTTGATCGTGCCCTCGTCGGGCTTGAGCAGCGTCATCAGCAGCCGCAGGATCGTGGTCTTGCCGGAGCCGGACGGGCCGATCAGGGTGACGTGCTTGCCCGAGGAGACCGAGAAGTCCAGGTTGTCCAGGACGACGTTGTCGCCGAAGCGCTTGGTCACCTGGTCGAAGCGGATCAGTTCACTGCCGTCCACGGCAGGATTCGTGTGGTCGGTTTCAGTGGCCAAGACGACGCTCCAGGGCTCGCATGAGAAGGGATGCCGGATAGGCGATGAGGATGAAGGCGATGCCGACCATCGTGAACGGCTCGATGTAGTTGAAGGACGCGGAGCCCTCGGCCCGCGCCTTCTGCAACATGTCGACAACGCCGATCAGCGCGAGCATCGGGGAGTCCTTGAGCATCGCGATGACGTAGTTGCCCAGGGCGGGCACCACGCGGCGGATCGCCTGCGGCAGGATCACCGCCGTCCAGGTGCGGCTGCGGGAGAGGCTGAGCGCGGTGGCCGCCTCCCACTGGCCCACCGGCACACCGTCGATACCGGCCCGGTAGACCTCGGCGGTGTACGTGGAGTAGTGCAGCCCCAGCGCGATCACACCGGTGGTGAGCGCCGAGAACTTGATGTCCCAGGTGGGCAGCACATAGAAGAAGAAGAACAGCTGGACCAGCAGCGGGGTGTTGCGGGTGAACTCCACGACCGCCGCCACCGGCCAGCGTACGAAGCGGCTGGGGGAGCGGAAGGCCAGCGCCCACACCAGGCCCAGTGCGAACGCCAGCACCGAGCCGAGGGCGGTGGCCTCCAGCGTGATCAGCAGTCCATCGCCCAGCTCCGGGAGAAAGTCCTTGGCTACGTCCCAGTTCCAGTTCACTGGACCCCACCTCCCGTGATCAGGTTGGACGACTGCTCGGCCTCCTGGCGGGGGGAGAGCTTCTGGGTCACCAGCGCGCCGCGCTTCTCCGGGATCTGCCCGATGCCCGCCTTGGCGCGCCGCTCCAGCATCCGCATCAGCCGGGTCAGCACGAAGGCCAGCACGAAGTACATGACCAGGATGATCGTGTAGATCTGGGCGCTCTCACCGGTCGCCAGCCGGGAGAGCTGACCGGCGAAGGTGATGTCGGCGACGTTCACCGCGGAGACCAGGGCCGTCCCCTTCAACAGCTCGATGAGCAGGTTGTTGAAGGGCGGGATCATCTCGGGTATCGCCTGCGGCAGGATCACCCGGCGCATCCGCTGCGCGGGGGTGAAGCTGAGCGCTATGGCCGCCTCGCGCTGGGCCGGGGCCACGGAGGCGATGGCACCGCGCACGATCTCCGAGCCGTAGGCGCCGTAGGTGAGGCCCAGTGCCAGCACCGCCGCCCACATCGGGAACAGCTGCCAGTGGAAGGCCAGCGGCATCACGAACGCCAGCCAGAACATCAGCACCAGGGCCGAGGTGCCGCGGAAGATCTCCACGTAGAAGCCCGACAGAAAGCGGACGATCCACAGCGGTGAGGTGCGCGCCAGCCCTATGCCGAAGGCCACGACGGTGGCGAAGGCGGCGCTGTACAGGGTCAGCTGGATCGTGATCCAGACGCCCGGGAGGAGCCAGTGTTCCCACAGTCCGGCTGTCATTTGCACAGCTCCTCTGCGGTCAGATCGGTCATCTCTTCCTTGGTGAAGCCGAACGGCCGCACGATCCGGAGCAGTTCGCCGCTCTTCTTCAGCTTGTGCAGCTCTTTGTTGAAGGCGTCGCGCAGCTTCGTCTCCTCCGGTCGGAAGGCGAAGCCGCCCGCCCCGATGTCCGGCTTGCCGTCCACATAGGCCTGGAACGGCTCGGTCGCCTCCGCCCGCCGGCTGTTCCGCTGCTTCACCACGTTGTGGACGGTCACGGTCGTGCCCGCGAAGACATCGGCCCGGCCCTGCTCCACGGCCAGCAGACCGGCCAGCTGATCAGGAAGGATCAGCATGTCGCTCTGCTTCACCCCGGCGGCCTCCGCGTAGCCGATCTGGGCATAGGCGGTACCGGAGGCCATCTTGGCCTTCGATTTCGCGATGTCGTCGTAATTGTGGAGATTCTTCGGATTCCCCTTGCGCACGATGAACGCGTCACGCATGCGGTAGTCGGGGTCGGAGAAGATCACCTGAGCGCAGCGTTCCGGATTGATGTACATCCCCGCCGAGACCACATCGAACTGCTGCGATCGCAGACCCGGGATCAGTGACCCGAACTCGGTCGGCACCGGCTGGACCCTGTCCACGCCCAGCCGTTTGAAGATGACTTTCGCGATTTCCGGTGCTTCACCGGTGAAATCGCCGTTTTTGTCGATATAGCCGAATGGGATCTCCCCCGCGATTCCCAGCCGTACCGTGCCCTGCGACCGCAGCCGCTCCAGCAGATTGCCCCCGTCCTTGGCACCAGAGCTGGACACCCGGCTACAGCCGGCCGCGCCCAGCAGACCCAGGGCCGCGCCGCCGGCCAGAAGTGAGCGGCGCGCAAGCCCTTTTCCTCTGCTTTCGATGTCGTTCCCACGTGGTGGAGCCATGGGCGCGCGACTACCCGACTCGGCGAAATGTATGCAGGCTGTTTCCAGCCCTTGATGTAGTCGATGCTGGGTATACCCCTACGACAGTATTGGCTCCGAACTGACCTGGAGGAATGTCCATGGTTGACCGAGCTGACCGGTTCATCGAGGTCTCGCTCGACAAGCGCGGGGTGACCTGCACGGCGAAACTCCTTGACGATCGTGCGCCGATCACCTGTGAGGCGGTCTGGAACGCGCTCCCCCTGGGGGGTGATGTGTATCACGCCAAGTACGCGCGGAACGAGATCTACACGTTGCTGCCGCCGTTCGCCCCCGAAGAGCCCCCGCTCGAGAACCCGACGATCACCCCCATCCCGGGCGATCTGTGCTACTTCACCTTCACGGACACCCAGCTCGGCACCAAGTCCTACGGTTACGAGACGGAAGCCAAGCACCAGGGGCGTAGGCAGGTCATCGACCTCGCGCTCTTCTACGAGCGGAACAACCTGCTCATCAACGGTGACGCGGGATGGGTGCCCGGCATCGTGTGGGGGACCGTCGTGGACGGCCTGGACCGTATGGCCGACGCCTGCCAGGACCTGTGGCGGGCCGGTGCGCTGGGGGAGACCCTGAACTTCCGCCGGGCATG
Organism: Streptomyces sp. JLBJ103; assembly: GCF_058215575.1. Taxonomy (NCBI): domain Bacteria; kingdom Bacillati; phylum Actinomycetota; class Actinomycetes; order Kitasatosporales; family Streptomycetaceae; genus Streptomyces; species Streptomyces sp. JLBJ103. Next base: position 4,977,324 of record NZ_CM177089.1, read on the forward strand.
ACGTATCGCCGGACGGACCCGGTCGGTCCGTCCGGCGCACGATGACGCTTCGGAGCTCAGATGGTCGGCGTGGTCCCGGACGCCGCGGGGCTGAGGGGGCCGGCGTGGTTCCGAACACCGCGGGCTGAGGTGGTCGGCGTCGTCCCGGACGCCGCGGGGCTCAGGCGGCGGGTGGACGTACGCCGTCCGCCAGGCCCGCTTCGTACAGCGCGTGCGCGGCCCGCAGCACCAGCGCGTCCGCATGGCGCGCGCCCACCAGTTGCACCCCGATCGGCAGCCCCTCCGAGGACAGCCCGCACGGCATCGACGCCGCGGGCTGCTGGGTGAGGTTGAACGGATAGGTGAACGGCGTCCAGCCGGTCCACCGGGTGTGCTCCGAGCCCGGCGGCACCTCGACTCCCGCCTCGAAGGCGGTGATCGGCATGGTCGGGGTGACCAGCAGGTCGTACGCGGAGTGGAACCGGCCCATGGCGTGGCCGAGAGCCATCCGCACATCCACCGCCGCCAGATAGTCCAGCGCGCTGTACGCCGCGCCCTGGGCACAGATCTCACGCAGCCCCGGGTCCAGCAGCTCCCACTGCTCCTGCTCCAGCGGCTGCACCACCCGGGCGGCGCCGCTGAACCACAGCGTGTGGAACGCCTCCACCGGATCCTCGAACCCCGGGTCGATCTCCTCGACCACCGCGCCCAGCCGCTCCAGCAGGTCCACCGCCCGCCGGACCGCCGTGGCCACCTCCGGGTCCACCGCCGCCGTACCGCCGAGCGCGGGGCTGTAGGCCACCCGCAGCCCGTCCACTCCGCCGCCGCCCGCCGCGATCGCGTCACGGAAGCCCGCACCGCCCTCCGGCGGGGGCGCCAGCTGGGACCAGTCACGCCAGTCCGCACCGGAGATGACATCCATCAGGAGCGCCGCGTCGGCCGCGTCCCGGGTCATCGGTCCCACATGGGCCAGGGTCCCGAAGGCGCTCGCCGGATAGAGCGGAACCCTCCCATAGGTGGGTTTGAGCGCGAAGATGCCGCAGAAGGACGCCGGGATGCGGACCGAGCCACCGCCGTCCGTCCCCAGGCTCAGCGGACCCGCGCCCAGCGCCACCGCCGCCGCGCTGCCGCCGCTGGAGCCGCCCGCGGTCCGCCCCGGGTCGTACGGATTGCCGGTCACGCCGTGGACCGGGCTGTCCGTGACGCCCTTCCAGCCGAACTCCGGGGTGGTCGTCTTGCCCACGAACACCGCGCCGTGCTCCCGCAGCCGGGCCACCGAGGGCGCGTCCTCGTCCCACGCCCGACCCTCCGCGCGCACGGTCCGCGAACCGCGCAGCGTGGGCGCACCACGCTGCAACAGGATGTCCTTCACCGACACCGGCACCCCGTCCAGCAGCCCCATGGGGGCGCCGCGCCGCCACCGCTCGGCGGACTCCTCCGCCTGCCGCAGCGCCTCCTCGGCGTTCATCCGGCAGAACGCGTTGACCTCGGGCTGGATCTGCTCGATCCGCTGGAGGGCGGCCCGGGTGGCCTCGACGGGGGACAGCTCACCGGAGGCGTACCGCTCCAGGAGCTGAACAGCTGTCAGGGCGTGGATATCGGTCATCCAACTCTCCGTTCGGGGTCGTGCGTTCAGTCCACCGGTACGTATCCGAGTCGCTTGTCGACGACGTTGAGCAGCGGCTCACCCGCGGCCCAGCGGTCGTAGTTGTCCTGGAACTGCTCGGCCAGATGATCACGCCAGCCGACCGTGTCGCCGCTCATATGGGGCGAGACGAACAGCTCCGGCACATCCCACAGCGGATCGTCGGCGGCCAGCGGCTCCTGCTCGAAGACATCCAGCGCCGCGCCGGCGATCTGCCGGGCGGTCAGGGCCGCCGAGAGGTCCTTCTCGACCACCAGGGGGCCGCGGCCGACATTGATGAACCGCGCGGTGGACTTCATCCGGGCGAACGCGGTCCGGTCGAACATCCCGCGGTTGGACTCGGTGAGCGGCGCCGCGCACACCACCCAGTCGGCCCGGGAGAGCAGCTCGGGCAGCTCGTCGCCGCCGTGCACCCCCTCCCGCGCGGTGCGCCCGACCAGATCGACGACCACGCCGAGCGCGGCCAGGGTGGAGCCGATGGCCCGGCCGATGGGGCCCGCGCCGACGACGACCGCGCGGCTCCCTGCCAGCCGCATCGTCTCGCGGTGCTGCCAGCGGCGCTGCCGCTGGAGCTCCCAACTCCCGTGGAAATCCTTGGCCATGGCGATGACCAGGCCCGCGACATACTCGGCGATCGGCTGCTCGAAGACACCGCGGGCGTTGGTCAGCACGGTGTCGGAAGCGGTCAGTTCCGGGGACAGCAGCCGGTCGACGCCCGCGCTCGCGGTGTGCACCCAGCGCGGCCGGGGCCCCTCACCGGGCCAGGCGTCGCGGACCGCGTCGGAGGTGAAGTCCCACACCAGGAGCACATCCGCGGTGGGGAGCCGTTCGGGCAGGGAACTCTCGTCGCAGACCACGACCCGGGCCCGGCCGGCCAGCCGGTCCAGCCGGATCGGAGGCTGATCGCCGAAGACGACAACAGTGGTTTCGGACATAGGCGGGAAACCGTTTCGAAATGTGGATGGGTTTGGCTGAACCTAGCCTGGGCAGGCGCCTCAGTTTGCAGGATTGACCACGCTAGGCAGCGGAAACTACCGTCGTCAACAACGGCATCTGTTCCGGCGTCCCGGCATCAGGCCGGCAACTCTGTATCTCTGGCCAATGGTCCAGCCCTCCGTTCTGATTTGGGGCTCGATATGGACGTCTCCTTCCTCGGTGGCCCACACCCGCAGCTCGGCGTGGGTGTCGTAGCACCGTTCGACTTCGCTCTCGACCGAGAGCTATGGCGCTGGGTTCCGGATGAGGTCTCCCTGCACCTCACCCGGACCCCTTTTGTGCCGGTCGAGGTCAGCCTTGACCTGGCACGCCTTGTCAGTGAGCACGAGACTTTGCACGAGGCGGTGCGGGCGCTGAGCGCGGTCGCACCGGAGGTGGTGGCCTACGCCTGCACCTCCGGCAGCTTCGTCGGCGGTGTGGCCGGCGAGCGCGCGATGTGCGCGGCCATGACCCAAGCGGGGGAACTTCCCTCGCTGACCACCTCGGGTGCCTTGCTGGAGGCGCTGCACGAGATCGGCGCGCGACGGGTAGCGGTGGTTACGCCGTACACCCGGTCGGTGACCGATTCGCTGGAGGAGTACCTCGGTGAGGGCGGTATCACCGTCACCGGGCGTGCCTATCTCGGACTGACCCGGCACATCTGGAAGGTGCCCTACCGCGACGTGGTCGACATGGCGCGGGAGGCGGTGGTCGGGTCCACCGACGCGCTGTTCATCAGCTGCACCAATCTGCCGACGTACGACGTGATTCCGCAGCTCGAGGCGGAGCTGCGGATGCCGGTGCTGTCGGCCAACCAGGTGACGATGTGGGCGGCGCTGCGGGCGATAGGCGCCCGGGCCGTCGGGCCGTACCAGGCGCTGCTGGACCCGGCTGCCCGGTCCGGTCCGGCGGGGATGTCCGCGTCGTCGCTGAGCGCGCCGGTCGCCGAGCAGGTGGCCGATGCCGAGCCGGAGCCCGAGGCGGCGCTGGCGGGGGCGACGTCACCGGGGCCGGACATGGAGCCCGGGGAGCTGGATCCCGGGTTCGGCCCCGGGATCGGGGAGGGCCCGTACCTCGACGACGCGGGCGGCCCGCCGCCGGTGTGACCCGCCGCCGGTGTGAGGTGTCCGGGCGAACCCGTGGAACGGGGTGAGGGGCTGGACGGTCACTCGTTCGGCCTCTTGGTCGGTGCCCGGATCGTTTGGTGACCGGGACGGTTCCGCGGGGTGGGTCCGCCGGGTGGTCCGCGGGTCGTCTGTCGGGTGGTTCGCCGAGTGGTTCGCCGGGTGGTTCGCTGGGTGGTTCGCCGAGTGAGAGGGAACCCGGCGGGCGTCCGCGGTGTACAAGAAGTGACAGAGCAGGGGCGGCGCTCACGGGGGTCGCCGGTTAGGAGGCAGTGCTAGTGGTAGCGGACATGACGCATCCGGTCCCGGACACGGTGGGCTTTCTCTACCCGGGATATTCCGCCGAGGACGACTATCCGCGCCTGGAGGGCATCCTGGGCGACGGCGTCCGGCTCCCTCTGGTCCATACCGATATCGGTGAGGACGCCCACCGGGTGGACGCGCTGCTGGAGATGGGATCGGCCCGGCGGCTGGCGGCCGGGGTCGGCGAGCTGAAGGAGCGCGGCGCCCGGGCCGTGGTCTGGGCCTGCACCAGCGCCAGCTTCGTCTTCGGCTGGGAGGGCGCGCATGAGCAGGTGCGCGAGTTGGGGGAGACGACTGGGCTGCCCACCTCCAGCACCTCCTTCGCCTTCGCCCATGCGGTGCAGGTGCTCGGCGCCGAGCGGGTCGCCATCGCCGCCACCTATCCGGAGGATGTCGCCGAGCTCTTCCGGGCCTTCCTCAAGGCGGCGGGCGCGGAAGTGGTCTCCACCCGGGGCAGCGGCATCATCACGGCCGCGGAGGTCGGCACCTGGGGCCGTGATGAGGTGCTGCATCTGGCCCGTGCCGGAGACCACCCCGAGGCGCAGGCGGTGCTGCTTCCGGACACCGCGCTGCACACCGCCGCCTGGCTGCCCGATCTGGAGGAGGAGTTGGGCAAGCCGGTGCTCACCGCGAACCAGGTCACGGTCTGGGAGGGGCTGCGGCTGCTGGGCCGTGAACCGGTTCATGACCGGCTGGGCACGCTGTTCGCCAAAGCCGGGCGCTGACAGCGGCGGGGATACCGAACGGGCTTGGCGCACCGCGGAGTTCGGGTCCGCGAGGGTCCCCGCGCATGGTGGCTTCCGTGGTGGCGGGGGCGGCCAGGTCGTTTCGTCCGTCCGCCGGGAATAAAGCGGAGACGTTCTCCGGTTGTCCGAGTTGCTGTGCCGTGGGCTGCCCCGTGACAACAGCGACCGGACAAGAGCGACCAGGGAGGCGGGCCACCGTGGCCGATGAGCGGGACCGGCAAGACGAACAGCGCGACACCGTCCGGGGCGAGCCCCTTGGCAGCGCGCCCGTACCCCTGTCGGTGCTCGATCTGGCGACCGTCGGCAGCGGGGTGACCGCCACCCAGGCGCTGAAGACCTCCGTCTCGCTCGCCCGGCTCGCCGAGCGCCGTGGGTTCCACCGCTTCTGGGTGGCGGAGCACCACTCCATGCCCGGTGTGGCCAGCTCCTCCCCGGCCGTGATCCTGGCTCATCTCGCCGCCCACACCGAGCGCATCCGGCTCGGCTCGGGCGGGGTGATGCTGCCCAACCACGCCCCGCTCGTTATCGCGGAGCAGTTCGGCACCCTGGAGGCGCTCGCCCCCGGCCGGGTGGACCTCGGGCTCGGCCGGGCGCCCGGCACCGACGGCGCCACCGCCGCCGCACTGCGCCGCACCGACCGGCTGCGCGAGGGCGCCGACGAGTTCCCGCAGCAGCTCGCCGAGCTGATCCGGTTCCTCGACGACGACTTCCCGGACGGCCACCGCTATGCCCGGATCCACGCGGTGCCCGGACCCGTGCAGGGCTCCGTCCCCGGCGGGGTGCAGTCCGCCGACCGGCCCTCGGTGTGGCTGCTGGGGTCCAGCGGGTTCAGCGCCCGGCTCGCGGGCACCCTCGGGCTGCCGTTCTCCTTCGCCCACCACTTCTCCGCCGCGAACACCCTCCCCGCGCTCGATCTCTACCGCGAGACCTTCCGCCCCTCCGCCGTACTGGACCGGCCGTATGCCTCGATCGGCGTCTCCGCACTCGCGGCCGAGGACGGCAAGGAGGCCCATCGCCAGGTGCTCACCGGCGCGCTGTCCATGATCCGGCTGCGCACCGGCCGCCCCGGTCTGGTTCCCACCCCCGAGGAGGCCGAGGCATATCCGTTCAGCGAGCTCGAGCGCGACTTCGTGGACAGCTGGCTGGCCAATGTGGTGTACGGGACACCGGACGAGGTCCGCGACGGGCTCGACGGGCTGGTCAAGCGGACCGCGGCCGATGAGCTCATGATCACGTCCACGGCGCACGGCCGTGAGGCGCGACTGAGCTCCTACGAGCTGATCGCCGACGCCTACGGCCTGCCGGACAAGGACGCCTGACCGCGGCCGCCCGGCCGCGCACGTCCGAGCGTGGACGCCCGATCGCAAGCGCCCGACCGCTGACGCCTGACCCCGGATACTCGATCGCAAACGTCCGGCTGTGGCCGGACGGCCGCGGACCGGTGTACCGCGGCGCTATGACGCCGCCGAGGACGGCGTGGACGTGGAAATCATGGCTTGGATGCGGTCCGGCGGCACCGGGCGGGAGTAGAACCACCCCTGCCCGGTGTCGCAGCCGATCCGCCCCAGCCGCTCCGCCTGCTCCGCGCTCTCCACACATTCGGCCGTCACCGTCAGCCCCAGCCGGTGGGCGAGTTGCACCAGCGCCTCCACGATCGTCTCGTCCGCCGGGTTCGGATGCTCCGCCGTCCGGAAGCCCTGCACGAATGATCCGTCCAGTTTGAGCGTGGAGACCGGCAGCCTGCTGAGATAGGCCAGGTTGGAGTAGCCGGTCCCGAAGTCGTCGATGGCGATCGCCACCCCCATGTCGCTGAGCTGCTGGAGCGCCTGGAGCGGACGTCCGGCCGAGCCCATCACCGCCGACTCGGTCAGCTCCAGTTGCAGCAGATGTGGGGGCAGCCCGGTCTCCTGGAGGATCGCGCCCACATCGGCGACCAGGTCCGAGTCCCAGACCTGGCGGACCGCCACATTGACGCTGACCACCAGCGGACGCAGCGGATGGGCCCGCTGCCAGGCGCGGGCCTGGTGGCAGGCGCTCCGCAGCACCCACCGGCCGAGCGGCACGATCGCGCCGTTCTCCTCGGCCAGCGAGATGAACCGGTTCGGCGACAGCCGCCCGAACTGCGGATGGTCCCAGCGCACCAGCGCCTCCACCCCGTGCACGATCCCGTCGACCAGCCCCACCAGCGGCTGGTAGTCGAGTACGAACTCCTCCCGATCGACCGCCGGGCGCAGGGTGCTGGACAGCGCCTGACGGGTCATCCGGTGGGCGTTGCGCTCGGGGTCGAAGAGGGTCCAGCGCGCCTTGCCGTCCTCTTTGGCCCAGTACAGCGTGGTGTCCGCGGCCTGCATCAGCCAGGTGGTGTGGGTGCCCGCGGCGGGCCGCTCCACCACGCCGATGCTCGCCGACACCGACAGCCGCTGGCCCACCACGTCGAACGGCCGCTGGAGCGCGGCCAGCACCGACCGGGCCAGTTCACAGAGCTGTTCGGTGCCGGTGGAGTTCTGTACCAGCAGGGCGAACTCATCCCCGCCGAGCCGTGCCACCAGATGGCCGCCGGGCGCCGCGCATTCGGTCAGCCGCTGGGCCACCGCGCCCAGCAGCCGGTCGCCGATCCGGTGGCCGAGGGTGTCGTTGACCGCTTTGAAGCCGTCCAGATCGAGATAGCACAGCCCGATCCGGCCGGTGCCCTCCTGATCGTAGGCAGCCGACTCCAGCGCCGAGGCCAGCCGCTCGAAGAAGAGATGGCGGTTGGGCAGCCGGGTCACCGGATCGTGCAGTTGGAGATGGCGCAGCCGCCCCTGGAGGTCCCGCCGGTCGCTGATGTCCGCCATCGACAGCAGCATGCTGCAACTGTCCGCGGCGGGCTCGACGGTGACCTCGGCCCACAGCGCATGGCCGTCGGTGTGCTGGAGACGGCGGGTGCAGCACAGCCGCGCCCGGCGGCCGCACAGCACCTCGCGGTACTCGCTCCAGGTCCGCGGATCCTCCCGCAGATCGGCCAGCTCGGCGGCGCTGCGGGTGGCCAGCAGCGCCGGATCGGTGCCCAATAACGCGCCGAGCGCCGGGTTGGCGTCCAGCACTCTGCCTTCGCGGTCGACAACGGCCATCGCCAGCCGGGCCGCGTTGAAGGCGGCGCGGTAGTCGGCGGGCACGGCGCTCGGGGGAGCGCCGCTGCCGGGGCCGGGTGCGCCGGAGCCTTCCCCTGAAGGTGGAACGCTGGGCGCCGCATTACGCTCTGTGATATTCGGCAGTGTCGCGCCGGGCGCGCGGCCCTGCCCGTCGGGGGTTCCGCTCACCGCTCGCTCCCACGTGGCGTTCGTCGTGGCCAGGTCTGTCGTACACGTCTTGCGCATGTCTCACACCGGGTGCCGGACGGGCCGGGATCGCCCGTTCACCGAGGGAATCCCCGTGGGAAATGTGCCGATCATAGAGGCTCGCACTCCGGGCATTCCATCGACGTCATCGCGCTCACCGCCGCCTTGACCGTGTGTTTGGTCGTAACTGTTCGACTCTGCGCGGGCCAACGGCCCGCCTGACCGATTGTGACCGTCTGTTACGTACCCGCATCGCGGCCGGTTCACTCGACCGGTCCAGCCGAACAGGGCGTACCGCCCCTTTCGACCTCAGGGTGGAGGGGGTGTTCCGACTACGCCCGGGAGGCCGACATGGTGCGTCCTCAGGTACCCGAGGGGGTGCACCGACCCTCCCGGCTACGGCCTGCCGGAGCCGTCCTGACCTGCCTGAGCGCACTGATCACCACATCCGTGCTGGCGGGCCCCGCGGCCGCGGCGGGCGCGGGCGGCCCCTGCGATCTGGAGCGCACCGGAGCGCATCATTCCGAGGGCCTGGACAACTGGAACTCGGGCTATCCGCGCCCGGCCCATGCGCTGAACGCGGTGATGGTCTTCCTCCGCTTCCCGGATGCGAAGCCCAAGGTGACCCCGGACAGGCTGGCCGCCGACCACACTCCCGCCACCGCCGACTTCTTCAAGCGCTCCTCCTACGGGAAGTTCGGGCTGCGGGTGCATCCGCTCAAGAACTGGATCACCATGCCCCAGGCGTCCACCGCGTACGCCATACAGCGCGACTGGAACTCCGAGCGGCGGGCGGCCTATCTACGGGACGCCGTCGCCGCCGCCGATCCGCGGGTGGACTTCGGCCGCTACGACATCGTCTATCTGGTCGCAGACCCCGACGCCCCGGGCGTGGACGCCGACGCGACCAAGGTGGTCAACTTCGAGCGACCGCTGCATGCGGACGGTACGGATCTGCGTCGGCTGGTTACCGTTTTTGAGCACCACCCGCCGGACCGCAATGTCCTCGCCCATGAGACCGGCCATGTCTTCGACCTCCCCGACCTCTACCACCGCCCCAAGGACACCGACAACAGCGGCGAATGGGACACCTATGTCGGCGACTGGGACCTCATGGGCAGTCAGTTCGGAATGGCTCCCGACCCCTTCGGCTGGCACAAGTGGAAGCTGGGCTGGCTCAGCGGCCGCCAGGTCGCCTGCGACCGCGCCCTCGGTTCGCGGAGGTACACCCTCCAACCGCTCGCCGCCCCCATGGCCGCTCGCCGCCGCGCCGCCGACACCCGCACCCGGCTGGTGGTGGTCCGCACCGGCCCCACCACCGCCCTGGCCATCGAGGCCCGCGGTCGCTACGGCAACGACGCCCATGTGTGCACCGAGGGTGTGCTGGTCTACCGCGTACACAACGACACCGCCTCCGGTGACGGCCCCATCCAGGTGCTCGACGGCCACCCCGCCAGCTCCGCCTGCTGGAACGAATCGGTCTACCCCGCCCTCGCCGATGCCCCCCTGGGCATCGGGGACAGCCTGACCGCGAAGGACGAGGGCGTCCGCGTCACGGTGACCGGCCGCACCACGGGCGGCGCCTGGAGCATCAAGGTCACCCGCCGTGAACTGGGCTCCTAGGCCCTGTCCTAGCGCTCCGCGCCCGTGCTTCGGCGCACGGGCGCGGTCAGTGGGCCACCACCTTCCGGGGCCCCATGGCCGTGCCATGCCCCGGGCGTCGGGCCGGACGATCGTTCCGGAGCGCCGAGGAGGTCCGCGCGGCGGGCGGTGCCCGGACCCGGCTGCCGCTGCTGGCCGCGCGGATCAGGGCCGGGGTGGCGGAGGGATTCGGGGTCTCCACGGGCGCACTACTGCTCGTACGCCACGGCACGGTGCGCGGGGTCGGCGCGGTCAAGGTACGCCGCTCCCTGCTGCGCGAGTGCTATCTCGGCGGTGAACTGCGTGCCGTGCACGCCGAGTTCGCGCCTGGTCGCGCCGAACCGGCGCGCGGCAGCGCGGCCTAACCGCCCGCGCACGGCCCGCGCGCAATAAGGGACGGGTGTTCGACGGGCGGATTCGGCCGGATTCGGTGAAACCGCTGCGAGGATGCGGGAATACTTGTCACGGGGACGATAAAGGGGCGGAACACAACCGGGGGCCACATGGTTCGCGTGCTCATAGCCGAAGACATGCATATGCTGCGCAAGGCCCTGGTCGCCTTGCTGGAATTCGAACCCGATATCGAAGTTGTGGCGGAATTCTCCAGTGGCACCGATATTCTGCCGCGTGCCCGGGAACTCCGCCCGGACGTCGCCGTCCTGGACATCGATCTGCCGGGCATGGACGGTCTGACCGCCGCCGCGGAGTTGCACACCGCCGTCCCCGAATGCCGGACCATGATGCTCACCAGTCTCGGCCGCCCCGGGAATCTGCGCCGGGCCCTCGCGGCCCATGTCTCGGGTTTCCTGCTGAAGGACAGCAGCCCGGACAAGCTGTCCGACGCGATCCGCGCGGTCGCCAAGGGCGAGCGGGTGATCGACCCCCAACTGGCGCTGGCCGCCCTGGACGACGGTCCACAGCCGCTGACCCCGCGTGAGCTGGAGGTGCTCCGGCTGGCCTCCGAGGGCGAGGAGTCGGCCCAGATCGCGGCCACGCTCTTTCTGTCGGTCGGGACGGTCCGCAACTATCTGACGTCCGCGGTGACCAAGCTGAACGCCCGGAACCGGGTCGACGCCATCCGGATCGCCCGCGAGGCGGGCTGGATCTGAGCCCTGGCGCTTCTGAGTCCTGGCCTTCTCGAAACGAAGCTCTTCACGGGCTGGCTTCAAGGGGCGGGCTCGTGCTCCTCGCGGTCATCAACCGGCGGGCCCCGCAGGCCCCTTCACGCCGTCACAGCCGGCCCCGGGCCGTACTCCTCCTCCGCCCCGCGCCGCGCCCGCCGCTGTGGCTCCGGCTCCGGCTCCATGGACACCTCCAGCTCCGCCCGCAGCTCGAACCAGCCGTCCGGGCGCACGCCCGCGCGCAGCTGTCCGCCCAGGCTCTCCAGCCGCACCTTGAGGTTGCCGATCCCGCTGCCGCCGTCCGTACTGTCGGCGCGCAGGATCGTGGAGGGCTTGCCCACCCCGTTGTTGACCAGGGTCAGCCGGACCCGGCGCCCGGTGCGCCGCGCCTCGATCGCACACGTCTCCGCCTTGCTGTGGCGCAGCACATTGGTCAGCCCTTCGCGCAGCACACTCGCGAGCACCGTGTCCACCAGCTCGGGCAGCTTGCCGCAGCCGATGTCCGAGGTGGCGCTGATCCCGGCCGCGGCCAGCATCGACCGCGCGGACTCCGCCTCCGCCGACAGCGACATGGTGCGATAGCCGCTGGCCACCGCGCGGACGTCGGCCAGCGCCTGGCGGGAGGTCTGGAGGATCTCCGACAGCTCCCGCTGGGCACGGGAGTTCTGCCGCGGCACCAGCCGGTGCACCAGCTCACACTTGAGGGTGATGGTGGAGAGGCTGTAACCGAGCAGATCGTGCACATCCCGGGAGAACCGCAGCCGCTCCTGGGCGACCGCCAGCCGGGCCAGTTCGGCCCGCGACCGGGAGACCTCGGCGACCAGACCGGACAGCCGGGAGAGTCCGAAGACCACCAGCCCGGTCAGCGCCGTGGAGACCGTGGTGTACCCGACCTTGCTCCATCCGAAGCCGACCTGGAACAGCAGCACATCGGTGCAGAGCAGCACGGTGGTGAACGCCGTCCAGCCCAGCGCCGGGGAGAGCATCAGCAGCGCGGAGCCCGCCAGGAACCCCGGCATGCCCAGCCACGCCTGTTTGAAGACCGCGAACGGCAGAAAGGTCAGCAGCGCCTGCAACACCAGCGTCCAGTGCCGCGCCTCGGCGAGCCGTGGTGCCAGGCCCGGGAAGGAATGGGTCAGTTGGAGACCCAGCAGCATCGCCATCGGCACCAGGGCCAGCATCAGCTGCGCCGAGCCCATCGCGCGGCCCGAGGGCCGGGCGTCGACCACATAGGTCACCGCGACGCAGAAGTAGCCCAGGAGGACCACCACGGTGATGACAACAGCCAGGCGCGGCGCCAGGTTCTCGTAAGGGCGCGGCCGGTTGTCCCCGGTGTCGCCGGGAAAGAGGCTCCGCTGCACTCGTCCTCCGGATGGTCGGGCCGGATTGGGCGGCTTGCCCGAGAGTATCCGATCTAAGCCGCAGGTGGAGAGGTCGCGTAGCGCGTTGATATGACGCAGAGAGTGACGAGGGAGCACCGAGGATCACAAGAAGAGGGGAATGGGATTGAGACTTCGGTAGGAAGTGGGGCCGGGGAGACGGCCGAGAGCCACCGGAACGTCGAAGAGGCGGCCTGGCGCGAACCGGGGCCAGTGCGGGCGCAGTCCGGGGACGAGCACCTTGGCCACGGGCAGTCCGACATCGGGCCGGGTCTGGTCCAGGACCAGCAGTTCCATCCCGCGACGGCGGACCATCTCGCCTATGGAGGCCGACGAGAACTGATCCGGTGGCACGGATATCTCCCGCGGTACGGCGGCCGGATCCGGGGTCGGAGCGGCCGGATCCGACGTCAGATAGGGCTGGTTGGCGGTGGTCGCGGTACGGAACCAGCGCAGCGCCCCGGGGTCGGCGGCGCCGTAGCCACCGCCGTCGGCACGCGCTTCGACCACCGCCGGAAGCATCTGGTTGAGTTCGGCGAAGGCGTGACACAGCGCGGTGAGCCGGTCGGGATGGGCGCCGAAGCCGAGGGTGATGTCCTCGGCGGGCTTGTCGGTCCGGCGGGAGAGCGCCGCGACCACCGGAATACCGAAGTCCGTGGTGAGGTCCAGGGCCCACACCTCCCGCCGCAGCCCGGCGTGGAGCCGGCGCACCTCGTCCGGCCAGGGATCGTCGAGGGCGTCCAGGGCGATGCCGGGCTGCCGGGTGCGGTTGTACCACCACAGGGCGACCGCGTCCCGCTCCACCAGCTCCAGGAAGCCGCGGACCACCGCGTCCTCCAGGGTGGCCCCGGCCGCCGCCCCGTTGGAGTCGGCCCGGCAGAAGCGGCGGCCCGGGGCCTGCGGGGCGCCGTAGTACAGCAGCGCGGTGGGCAGCAGCCGGTGGCGCTCGGCGGTCAGCGACCACACCGGGGTCCAGTCCAGCTCCGCGCCCTCGTCGAACGGATCGTGGACGCTGTGCCGCGCGGGTGCCGTCCGGTCCCGGAACTGACGGGCGGCGAAGAGCTGGACGGTGTCGGGGTGGACCGCGTCCCCGGGGTCCAGATCGCGGTAACGGGCCCGCTGCCGCGGCTCGTCCCCCTGGAAATGACCGCTGTAGTGCTCCAGGGCCTCGCACAGGGCGCCCGCGCGGGCCTGTTCGGCGGTACGGCCCTTGCCGTGGGCCGCGGCGCCCAGACCGGCGCGCAGCGCGTCCAGACCGGACAGGAGATCCGCCCCGGTGAACGAAGGGTGGCGGGCATGGAAGCAGTTGAGCCCCTCGGGACCGCGCGGATCGCGGCGGATCTCGGTGATCAGCCCGGTGACGGGGTCCATCAGATGTCCGTAGGTCTCCAGCACACGCCGGGGCGAGGTGTCCGCGGCAGCGGGACCGCGCCGCGCCGCCAGGTCCAGCGGGGCCCGCACCCGCGATGCGACCAGCCCCGGTTCGCCGCAGCCGGGGCACTGCGGACGGCGGACGAGCGGATGGCGGTCCACGGTGGCGGTGAGGCTGTCCAGCACCGACAGCGTGCGCTGGCCCGGATGCCGCTGCCCGGCCAGCCACTTCGCCGCCTCCAGGGCGGCGAACTGAAGCGCGGCGGCACGGCTCGCGGGCAGTGAGGCGGGGGGCCTGGGCACCGGCCCGGAGCGGCCCAGCCGGCGCTGGAGGTATGCCTCGGCCTGGCGTCCGCGCCACAGCCGGTCGGCCAGACACGACCAGCAGGGGTCGTCGGGGGAGCCGAGGAACGGGCCCAGCCACGCCTGGGTGCCCACGGGTTTGACGGGCAGCCAGCGACGGCCGGAAAAGCGGTGCTCACGGTCGACGGCGGCGAGCCGGGGGTCGAGATAGTCGTCGCACACCACAAGGGTGAGATCGGCATCGTGATGTTGACGCGGACCCATCGGGCCTGTGGTGCCGGGGAGTTCGGGGCCCTCGCCGGTCCGGGGGGCGTCCGCCGCCGTTCCGTCCGGGGTCCGCAGACCGGCCGCCCACAGCGCCCTCAGGACCTCCTCCGGATCGGTGGAGCCGAGGCTCAGCGGCGCCACGACGGCCGTCGCGGGGGCCACCGGGCACGCGGCCCTGCTGCCCTCCGTGCTCAGTCCGGCCAGCTCCCAGTACGCCTCCTCCGGGCCCGGCAGACCGGCGCGCCCGCGCTCGGACACCAGCCCCGCTTCCCGGAGCCGGGCGATGACCAACTCGGCCTGTTCCGCGGGGACGGCGCTCGCCCGCTCCGCCGCGGCGGCCGCCTCGGCGAGGATGCGCGCGAGATCCCGGGAACCGTCGAGCAGCGGGGCGAGGGTGGCGATGGTCCGCCCGTGGAGCGCCGTGACGCCGTGCTCGGAGACGAGGTAGACGGCCTCGCCCGGAACCGGCTCGACCCGCAGATGCGGGGTGAAGCCCAATTCCCCTGACATCCGGCCGTCAGTCGCCGGCGGTGCAGATGCAGATGCAGGAGCGCGGTGCGACAACTCCCCGGGAGGCGTCGGTGAGTTCCTCGATGACCAGGTCGTCCTGGAGGGCCGGAAGCGGTGCGGCGACCGCGGTGCCCGGCGCGACGGGTGCCAACTCGGCGGTGCTGGAGGGGGATGTGAAAGCGGGCGCGTCGATCATCGCGCTCTCCTCGGATGAGAGGGGTGGTTCCCTGGCGAAGGCCGCGGAGCGGCCACATGCAGGTCACTACCTATCTTGTCGCCAAGGTATGAATTTATCATGGTTTTGCACCCTGCAACTCATATGCGGTTCGGTATTCCGACACTGGCCGGAGACATCCTCCGCACGCGAGTCTCTTAGGTGCCTCGGTGGCAGGGCCGCGCGGCCAAGAGGCACTTGACGGACCGTTGACGGAGGTACAGGACCATGGACATCAAGGTGTTGGGGCCACTGAGCGTCGAAGCGTGCGGTCAGTCGATCGTGCCCAGCGCGGGCAAACCGCGGCAGATCCTCGCACTGCTTTCCGTCTACGCCAACCAGATGCTGCCGGTGCCCACTCTTATGGAGGAAATCTGGGGCGCTCAGATGCCGCGCAGCGCACTGACCACCTTGCAGACCTATATCCTCCAGCTCCGCCGGAGACTGGCCGCCGCCTACGGCCCGCAGGCCCCCGATGCCTCGAAGAACATCCTGGCCACCCGTTACGGCGGCTATGTGCTGGAGGCCCAGCCGGGCGCGGTGGACATCCACGAGTACGACCGCCTGGTGGCCGCAGGGCGTGACACGCTGGACGCGGGGGACGATGTGAAGGCGTCCCTGCTGCTGCGCGAGGCCCTCGCCGTCTGGCGCGGTCCGGCGCTGGTGGATGTGCGGGTTGGACCGGTCCTGGAGATCGAGCTGGCCCGGCTGGAGGAGAGCCGTCTCGGCGTCCTGGAGCGCCGGATCGAGGCCGATCTGCGGCTCGGCCGCCATGCCGAACTGCTCACCGAGCTCACCGAATTGACCGCCCGCCATCCCCTGCACGAGGGTCTGCACGCCCAGTGCATGGCTGCCCTCTACCGGGCCGGCCGTCCCTGGCAGGCGCTGGAGGTCTACCAGGGGCTGCGGGCCAGGCTGGTGGAGGACCTCGGTCTGGAGCCGTCACCCCGGTTGCAGAAGCTCCAGCAGGCGGTGCTCGCCTCCGACCCCGCCCTCGATCTGGACGCGGACGCCCAGTGGCGGCGTCCGGTGCTCGATCTGTTCGCCGCGTAACCCGCATCACCTGCATCACCCGCCGCACCGCGTAACTCGCCTGGCCCACTGCGTAGTCCGCACCACCGCATACCCCGCGTCACCCACTGCGCAGTACGCCGTCAGCCATCTCCCCGCGCGCCATCCGTCCCCAATCCGGAGAGCCCTCCCCCCGAAACGCCCGGCGCCGCCCTTCAGCCGGGCCCGCTACGGCTCCGCTGCCCGATCCCCCCGCGCGGGCAAGCGGAGCCGTAGTGCATTCCCGCCGTCCAACGCACCAGCCGAGGGGGCGCCTTGCGCATCATCGACCTGACCACACCCGAGGACGGCCGCAGACCGGAGCCGGACCCCGGGGCGGCCACGCGGTGGGCTCCCCGCCCGGCCCATGTCCTGGACCTCAGCACCGTGGCCCCGGTGACCCGCACCGCCGGGGTCACGGACATCGATCGGGCGCTGGCCCGCCTCGGCTGCTGCCCCGCCCCCCGGGACGTGGTCCTGTTGCGCACCGGTGCCTCCGGACTGGCCGGTACACCGCGCTACTTCACCGACTTCACCGGGCTGGACGGACCGGCCACCGACTATCTGCTCGGCCTCGGGGTGCGGGTCATCGGCACCGACGCGTTCAGCCTGGACGCCCCCTTCCGCGCCATGATCCGTCGATATCACGCCACCGGCGACCGCTCGGTGCTCTGGCCCGCGCTGTTCGCGGGCCGCCGCCACGCCTGCCGCCGGATCGAGCGGCTGGCCCGGCTGGACATCCTGCCGCCCACCGGGTTCCGGGTCGCCTGCCTCCCCGAGCGGACCGCCGGGCCGGGGGCGCAGCGGACCCGCGCGGTGGCGCTGCTCGACGACTAGGTCCTGATCCACGGGCCCGGTCCACGGGCCCGGTCCGGCGGGTCCGGGCCGCCGAGCCCTGTCCACGGGCCCTGGCCAGGGGCTTCTGGCCTACGCGGAGGAGGCGTTGAGGTGCGCGAGATCGACACCGATGTGTGTGTGGTCGGCGGCGGTCCGGCCGGCCTGGTGCTGGCCCTGCTGATGCTGCGCTCGGGCCTGGGCGTGGTCGTACTGGAGCGGGCCCGTGCCCATCAGCGGGAGTTCCGGAGCGAAATCCTCCAGCCCGGCGCACTGGCGCTGCTGGACGCGCTCGGGGTGCTCACCGGTGCGCGGGCGCGCGGTGCCTGTGAGGTGGACCGCTTTCGTTTCCTGGACGGCGACCGGGTATTGCTGGAGGCCGACTATCGACTGCTTCCGCCTCCGTATGACCACCTGTTGACCATTCCCCGTCCGCATCTGCTCGATGAGCTTCTCACCCACTGCCGACGATCGCCGCGCTTCCGCTATCTGCCCGGACGGCGGGCCGGTGGACTGCTGCGGCGCGAGGGGCGGATCGCCGGGGTGGTCGCCGACGGCCCCTCGGGCCGCTGCGCGGTGCGCGCCCGGGTTGTCGTCGGCGCGGACGGCCGCTTCTCGCGGATCCGGCGGCTCGCGGGCATCGGAGCGGGCCGCACCGAGCCCTGCGGCGAGGACGTGCTGTGGTGCTCGCTGTGGACGGGAGCGGCCGGGGTGCCGCCGCCGCGCGAGGTCCGGGTGGTGCGCACCCCGGACGGCCCGGTGCTCGTCCACGGCTGCTGGCCCGACCGGATCCAGCTCGGCTGTACGCTGCCGCACCGCCAGGGCCATGAGCTGACCGCTTCCGGACTGGAGCACATCACCGAGCGTCTGGTGCGGGCCGTACCCGAGTACGGCGGACTGATCCGCGACCGGATCCGCGCACCGGGCGACCTCACCGTGGTGGACGTCTTCTCCGCACGTGCCGAGCGCTGGGTCGACGACGGGCTGGTGCTCATCGGCGACGCCGCCCACACCCACAGCCTGATCGGTGCCCAAGGCGTCAATCTGGCGGTGCAGGACGCGGTGGTGCTGCATCCGGTGCTGACCGGCGCGCTGGCCGACGATGACACCGGCGCCGCCCGGCTCGCCGCCTTCGAGCGGCGCCGGGGCCCCGATATCGCGGCGGTCATGCGCCGCCAGAGTCTCCACAGCCGAGTGATGCACGCCCATGGCGCGTACGCCACCCGCGTACGCCCCCGGCTTGCGCGGGCGCTGCGCCATACGCCGCTCTACCGCCGGGCGCTCCAGCGCATCGCCTACGGCAATCCAACGATCCGGATCACCGACGACCGAGCCTGCGGATGGGTCTGACCCCCTTGAATAATGACCCTGGCGGCTGGAATCAGGCTGCTCATCCGATTCCAGCCAAGACATTCCGAGAAAAGCCTAGGGTTGAGGCATGCACACCGTTGTCATTCTGGCGCTGGACCAGGTGATCCCCTTCGATCTGGCCACCCCGATCGAGACGTTCGCCCGCACCCGGCTGCCCGACGGCCGCGCCCCCTACCGCGTCCGGGTCTGCGGCCCCACCCCCTCGGTCGACGCCGGGCTGTTCGCCCTCCAGGTGCCGTACGGCCTGGAGGCCCTGGCCGACGCGGACACCATCGTGCTGCCCGGTGTGACCGACCCCCGCGCCCCCGTCCCGGACGAGGTGATCGACGCGCTGCGGCGCGCGGCCGCCGACGGCACCCGGATCGCCTCCATCTGCGTCGGGGCGTTCGTCTTCGCCGCCACCGGGCTGCTGGACGGCCACCGCGCCACCACCCACTGGCAGGGCGGGGCGCTGCTGGCCGAGCTCTATCCCGAGGTGGAGGTGGACCCCGATGTGCTCTACGTCGACAACGGCCAGTTCCTCACCTCCGCCGGTGCGGCGGCCGGGCTCGACCTGTGTCTGCACATCATCCGTCGGGACCACGGCTCGGCGGTGGCCGCCGATGCCGCGCGGCAGGCCGTGATGCCACTGGAACGCGAGGGCGGGCAGGCGCAGTTCATCGTCCATGACCATCCACCGGTGCCACAGGGCTCCCAACTGGAGCCACTGCTGCGGTGGATGGAGGAGAACGCCGGACGGGACCTCACCCTCGCCGACATCGCCACGCATGTGGGCATGAGCACCCGCACCCTCAACCGCCGCTTCCGCCAGCACACCGGTACCACCCCGCTCCAGTGGCTGCACCGGGCCCGGATCCGGCAGGCGCAGTATCTGCTGGAGTCCACCAGCCACCCGGTGGAGCGGATCGCCGGGCAGGTCGGCTTCGGTTCGCCGACCGCGTTCCGCGACCGCTTCAAGCGGGTGGTCGGCACCAGCCCGCACAGCTACCGGGCCGCCTTCCAGCGCGCCCCCGGCTGACGGTCCGTGTTCGTCCCGGCCGACGGCAGGGGCCCCCGGGTACGGGTCGAGGCGGGCTCGAGTCACGGCGGCGACCATGGACGTTCCCAGCGAGAACAACCGTGAGGAGCGCCGATGGTGTCACACGCAGCCGGACTGTCGGTCGTGGTGCTCGGCGGCACCGGCTCCCTGGGCCGCCAGGTGTGCCGGGCCTTCCAGGACGCGGGCGCCCGGGTGCTGTCGGTCTCCCGCGGCGGACCGGCCGACCCCGTGGAGTCCCCGGACCACATCCGGCTGGACCCGGCCCGCGATCCTGGCGAAGCCCTGGCCGGGGTGCTCACCGGAGCCGCCGCCGATGTGGTGGTCAACGCCGCGGGGCTGGCCGGGGACGGCACCGAGGAGCAGTTCGCCGCGGCCAACTCCCGGCTGGTGGACGCCCTAGTGGAGGCCGTGGCCTCGCTGGAGCGCCGCCCGCGGCTGGTCCAGCTGGGCACCGTCCACGAGTACGGGCCGGTCTGCCGGGGTGTGGGGATCACCGAGGATCTGCCGCCCGCACCGATCAGCCCGTACGGCCGGACCAAGCTGCTCGGCGCGCAGTCGGTGCTGCGCGCCACCCGGGCCGGGGCGGTGGACGGCACGGTGCTGCGGATCGCCCATGTCTTCGGCCCCGGCGCGCCCCGCGGCAGTCTGCTGGGCACCGTCGCCCACCATCTGGCGGTCCGCCGCCCGGCCGCGCTGCGGCTGGGCCCGCTGGACGGGCGGTGGGACTTCGTGGACATCCGTGATGTGGCCGCCGCGGCCCTGGCGGCGGCCACGGAACCGCGGGCGGTCGGACAGGTCGTCAATATCGGCGGTGGACAGGCGCTGGGCGTGCGCCGACTGGTCGAGCGGATGATCGTGCTCAGCGGGCATCCGGTGCCGCTGGTGGAGGACCCCGGCGCGGGCACCGGCTTCGGACCGGGCCCCGACTGGCAGCGGGTGGACCTCTCCCGGGCCCGGCTGCTGCTGGGCTGGCGGCCCCGGCAGCGCACCGCCCGCTCGCTGCGCGACCAGCTCGCCGCGGCGGGCGTGCCCGAGCGGGCCGGGGCCTTCGCCCGCGCGGTCAGCCCTCCGTGGGCGGCCGCCCACGAACGCGGGGCCGCTCCCGACCGCACGGCCGCTCCCGACCGCAAGAGCGCTCCCGAACGCAAGAGCGCCCGTGAACGCAAGAGCGTCCGCGAACGACGGGACACCACCGACCGGCGAGCCGCCCCGGGGTGGGCCGATCCCGCCGGGCGGGCCGGGGGCCCGGGACGGGTGGCGGTGGAGGGCTCGTGATGGACCTCGGTCTGGAGGGGCGCACCGTCCTGGTCACCGGGGCCACGGGTGCCGTCGGCCGCGCCGCCGCCCGTGGCTTCGCGGAGCAGGGGGCCCGGGTGGCGCTCGCCTACCGCCACCGGCGCGAGGCCGCCGAGGAGCTGGCCGCCGAACTGGCCGGACCGGGCGGCGGCCGTGCCTTCGCCGTGCCGTACGCGCTGGAGGACTCCGCCTCGCCCCGCTGGGTGGTGGCCGCCGTCGAGGAGCGCTGGGGCGGGCTGGACGTGCTGGTGGCGAACGCCTGGCGGTGGGGGGAGCGGCAGGGCACGGGCGCCCGCTTCGAGGAGGTGAGCGAGCAGGACTGGCTGCCGGTCGTCGCGGACAACCTGACCCCCGCGATCCGTACCGTCCAGTGCGCGGTCGCGGGGATGCGCAAGCGGGGCTGGGGCCGGATCGCGCTGGTGTCCCCGCACCCCGCGCTCGTCGCCGCGCACGGCCGGGAGTTCCACGCGGTGGCGAAGGCCGGGCTGCACGGTCTGGCGCGCGGTCTGACTGAGGGTGCGGCTGCCGACGGGGTGCTGGTCAACGCGGTCTGCGCGGCTCCCCCGGCGCCGGCCGGGGAGGCGAGCGCCCCGGAGGACATCGCCCGGGTGCTGCTGTTCCTCTGCTCGGCGGCCAATGCCGCCGTCACCGGCGAAACGCTCACGGTCGCGGGCGCCCGCTGACGGATCCGGCCGGGGACCCACCCTGCGGGCGGCTGCCCGGCGGCCGGACCGACCGGTCCGGCCTCGCTCGACATTCCGGAGGAGACTGTGCGCGTCCTCTTCACGACCTGGGCCTCCGGCGCCCATCTCGTCCCCCTGGTGCCGCTCGCCCGCTCGCTGCTGGCGGCCGGCCACCAGGTGCGGTTCGCGGTGCCGTCCGGCTGTGCGGCGGCCGTCGCCCGTACCGGTCTTGTCCCGGTCCCGGTCGGCTCGCTGCCTCCGGCCGCGACCAGGGTGCCGCCCGCCGCCCGCCGCCCGGCGGGCCCCTGGCCCGCGGACTGGCCGGTGCGGCCCGCCGTGCTCAGCCCCGAACAGCACGGTGTACTGCGGGCGTTCGGCGACCGGCAGGTGCGGATCGCCGAGGGGATGGCCCAGGGCCTGGTGGCTTTCGCCCGCTGCTGGCAGCCCGATCTGGTGGTGCATGACGCGAGCGCGTACGCGGGCACGGTGGCCGCGGCGGCGCTGGGGGTGCCCGCGGTCGGCCAACTCTGGGGCAGCGCCGCCGTGGTGCGGCTGGAGCGGCACCGGCTGGAGGGCCCGCCGCTGCCCGGGTACGCCCGTCTGATGCGCCGTTACGGGGCGGATCCGGAGCGGGAGCCCGATCTGTGGCTGGACCCCTGCCCGCCGAGCCTGGCGCTGCCCTCGCGGTCCCGGCGGCTGCCAGTGCGCTTCGTCCCCCTCGACGTCCCGGCCGAGCCGCCATACGGCGCACTGCCCCCGCCGTCGCCCGCCCCGCCGTCGCCCCGGGCGGCGGCCCCCGCGCCGTACGGCCGCCGTACGTACCGCCCGGTCCGGCCCGGTCCGGTGCGGGTCTGCGCCGCCTGGGACGACGCGGCGGGCCCGCCCGAGGCGGTGCGGGCCGCGCTGCGGGTGGCCGAGTCACGGGGCGTGGAGGTGGTGCGGGTGGGCAGCGCCGCCAAGGGGCGGACGCCCGTGGGGCCGCTGCACCGGGTGCTGCCCGGCTGCGGTGCGGTGCTCCACCCCGGGGGCGGTACGACGCTGCTGGCCGCGGCGCTCGCCGGGGTGCCACAGCTGGTGATCGCGCCCCGGCTCGAACAGCAGCTCAACGGGGCGCGGTTGGCCCGGGTGGGCGCCGGGGTGCTGGTGCCCGCCGACGCCCTGGACGACGCGCCGCAAACGGCGATGGCGGCGGGCGCCCGGCTGGCCCGGAATCTGTTCGGGCTGCTGGAGCAGCCCTCGTACACCGCGGCGGCGCGCACCCTGCGGCAGGAGGCGCTGGCGATGCCCGGCCCGGACGACGCGGTCGGGGTGGTGACCCGGCTGACGGCCCCGGCGCCCCCGCGTCCCGCCGTGGACCGTCCCGAGGGGGGACGGGACGGCCGCCGCCGTACCGACTGAGCGCTCCGAACCGCACCGGACCTCAGCGAGGCCGCTAGCCGCGGTATATGCCCCCAGCATGGGCATCGGCATGGGCATGGACATGGACATGGGGACGAGCATGAACATGCGCATGCGAAAGGCCCCCCACCGGAGTGAGGGGCCTTACACATGTCTGTGCGCCGCCAGGGACTCGAACCCCGGACCCGCTGATTAAGAGTCAGCTGCTCTAACCAACTGAGCTAGCGGCGCCTGCTGACGTAGAAGACCTTAGCACCCGGATCGGGCTGCGTGAAAATCGATATCCCTCAGCCCGGAAAAACGGCGGGAGCGCTGGTCACAGGGGTGGCGCCGAGATCGGAACCGACCGTGCGGGCGGCTCGGACGCACGCCCACAGCAGCACCTCGGGACCGGGCAGCCAGGGGTTGCGCACATCGGGGGCCACCAGCCAGCGCGGGGCCGGTGCCGCGGCGGTGTCCCCGGAGGGCTCCCCGGCGGGCGGATCCGGGGGGAACAGCGGCGGCACGGTCACCGCGTCGCCCCAGCCGTAGCAGAGCAGCGGGGGAGCGGCGGCGCCCCACTCCTCCCAGCCGAGCAGGGCGGGCAGCCGCTGGGCCGCGCCCGGGGTGGTGAAGAGCATGACCCGGCCGCCCTGGGCGGCCACCGGCCCGGTGCCCGGACCGTCCGTCCATAACCGGCTCACCACTCGGCGGCCGAAGAGCGCGTCCATGCTGATCACGTCGAACGCCGTACCGCAGGGCAGGGCCACGGACGCGGACGGATGCTGGGCCCACAGCGCGTGCACATCGCGGGGGGAGTGGCTGGCCGAAGCGAGCCAGTCCGCGCCCGCCGGGGTGACGAACGCGGCGGTGTGCTGGATTTCCCGAGGCCATCTGCTCATGTTTCTACCTTTACCGTCGGTACGGACGGCGTAGGGGGATGAGGCAAAACCGGGACACGGCGGCGCGGGATGGGGTACCTTCCGCCTGCATATGCCCCCGGCTCATGATCGCGGCACCGGGAGCGATCCCCCACCCGCACCGCGGGGCACAACCCGCACATCAGCCACCCCTCCTTCACCGCGGATGCCGCGACCGTCAGTCCGACGGGTCGCCGCCCCGCATCAGCTCCCTGCCGAACTCGACCATCTTCTTGGCGTAGTCCTCTGTCCACTCCGCACGCTCGGCGATCACAGCCGGGGTCAGCCGGTCGAACCGCCGCGGATCGGCGAGCTGGGCGGCGGCCATCGCCTGGAACTCCATGGCGCGGTCGGTCGCCGCGCGGAACGCCAGCACCAGCTCTGTGGAGCGAGCGAGCAGCTCCCGCGGGTCCTCGATCGACTCCAGGTCGAAGAAGTGCGCCTCATCCTTGACGGCCGCCACCGGCTCGAAGAGCAGCGGTGCGGGTTTCAGCCGCCGGGGCGCCGCGCTGTGCGGGCCTTGAGCCGGATCCGGCTCTGGCATGTGATCGCTCCTCCTGGGTTGTGAAACTAGGTCGGTTCGCGGTGCTTCCTGCCCTCCATTGTCGCGCGCGGGGCAAGAGCACCCCCGCCGCACGGCGCCGACCAGGGTTTCTCTCCCCACCCCGCCGCCCCGCGAACCCTGCGGCGGGCAGAACCCGTGGATCGGCACGCCCCGGGCCGCGATCCGGCGGGCACCGCCCGCCCGCGCGAGGCGGGTCAAGGGGCCGGGCGGCCCGGGGTCAGGATCCGGACAGCACCTTACGGCCGCCAGGCCACCCGGTGCTCGGACAGATGGGCCAGCACCGCGTGGTTGGCCTCCCGCCGTCCGGGAACTTCACCGTGACGCCCAGCTGGACCGGCTCGGTGGACGGATGCTCGTCCAGCAGCTCGGCCACTCCCGCGCGGCAGACCACCACGCAGGCGTGCCGGTGCCGGGAGGCGAGCACACACAGCCGCCCGGTCTCCAGATGGAAGGCCGTGGCGTCCGGCCGCCCCGACAGCGGGTGCAGCACCACCGTCACATCGAACTCACGCCCTTGGAGGCGGTTGGCGGTGTCCACGGTGACGCCGGACACCCCGAGCCCGGTGAGCGCCACCCGCACCGCCGCCGCCTGGTCCCGGTGCGCCGTGCCCACCGCGATCCGGTCCGCCGTGAGCGGCACCGGCTCCTCGGAGCGCTCGCTGACCGCGGCCCCGCCCCGGTCCAGCAGCCGCCGCACCACCTGGGCGACGGCCGCCACCGCCTCCGGGTCGGTGCGCGGGGTGCGGCGGGCGGGCAGCTCCAGCAGCCCCCAGCCGGAGACGGCCGCCTCGTCCAGCACCCGGTCCGGCCCCGAGCCGTCGGAGGCCACCCCGAAGCTCAGCCGCCGCTCACCGTGGCCGGTGCCGCTGCGGAACGGGGTGTACGGATAGAAGGCGTCCGAGACCAGCGGCGCGGCCGAGGCGGGCAGTCGCCAGGACACCGGCAGCCGGTGCTGCGGAAGCTGCGGATTGTGCGCGAGCAGCGTGGTCACCGCGCTCGCCGACGGGTCGTACGACAGCCCCGCCCACTGGTCCGCGCCGACCACGCTGAACGGGTCCAGCTGCCCCGGGTCGCCGACGAACAGCGCCCGCTCGAACAGCCCGGCTACGGCCAGCAGCGCGTCCGAGCGCATCTGGTACGCCTCGTCGACGATCGCGTGCCGCCACGGCTCCACGTTCTTGATGTGCGCCCACTTCGCCGCGGTGGACACCACGATGCCGAGACCGGTGAGATCCGCGACCTTCGCCGAGGTGCGCACCGACGGATGCTCGTCGAGCACCGGGTCGTAGGGATGCGGATCACTGCTGTGCAGCCGCCCCACCGGAAGGTCCGGATCCGCGGTGGCCAGCCGGTCCACCAGATCGTCCACCTGGGCGTTGGTCTGCGCGACCACCATCAACGGCCGCCCGGCGGCGGCCAGCTCCCGCGCCGCCCGCACCACCAGCGTCGACTTGCCCGCGCCGGGCGGGGAGTCGACCACCACACCCCGGTGGGCGCCGTGCAGGGTGTCGCGCAGGATCGCCTCCGTCGCGCGGGCCGCCGCGGCCGACGGGTCGAACGGCTCGGCCCCGTGCCCGGCACGGGACCCGTCGTCGACACGGTCCATGCCGATCACAGATAGTCCTCCTCGGTCACCGGGTCGGGATCGGGGCCGAGCGCCACGGCGTCGGGCGGGCCGCCGTGGGTCCACGGCGTGCTCTCCGCGTCGGGCAGCTCCGGGCCGCCGCGCGGCGCGTGCTCGAACAGCGTCCAGCACATCCGGTCGCCCGGCTCCGGCACCGAGCCCGGCTCCGGGGTCTTCCCGCGCCCCATACCGCCGGTCAGCCGCACCACCAGGGCGCCCGCCTGCGCGCCCGCGAACTCCCCGGTCTGCGTCCTGCCGTCGGCCATCACCCGGTACAGCTTGACCTGCCCCTCCAGATGCGGACGGTCCTCGGTGCGCACCGTGACCAGCGGCCGCGGCCGTGGCACCCTCGCCTCCGACCAGGCCATCTCCACCTCGGTGACCTCGCCCGCGAACGCCTCCCCGGCCAGCCGCCGCCCCGCCATCACCAGCGGGTCGTCCAGCGCCTCCTGGGCCTCCAGCTGCGCCTGCGCCGTCTCCCGCGCGGAGAGCTTCTGCGCCGCCGTCACCGCGTCGTCCCGCTTGGGCTGCGGCGGCTCGCCCGCCCGGACCCGGTCCCGGTGGCCGGTGAAGGACCAGCGGTCCCGCTTCCAGCGCTCCGCCACCCGCTCGCCCCGCGGCAGCCCGCGCAGCAGGTCCACACCGCGCCACAGCGCGTCCCAGGTGGGCCGCAGCTGGGACGCGATCAGCTCGCGCAGCTCGTTCTCGGCGAGCCGCAGCCGCGCCTCGCCCCCGGCCACCCCGCCGAGGACCTCGGCCCGCGCCGCGTCGTAGCGGGCGATGGCCGGGGCCAGCAGCTTGTTGTCGAAGGCCGGGTCGGTGGCCGGGCCCGCGGGCGGGCACACCAACTGGCCGTCGGCGTCCCGCGCGGACTCCGCCCGCAGCGCGGCCTCGGCGCCGGGGATCCCCTCCGGCGGGTCGATCCAGGCCAGCAGCGAACTCAGGTGCTGGTCCTCCAGATTGCTCTGACCGGTCGCCCAGTGACGGCCCAGCAGCTCGGTCAGCGACAGCAGCAGACTCGACCCCGGCACCCGGGACCGCTCGCCGTAGTGCGTCAGCCAGCGGCCCAGCAGCGGTACCCGCGCGGGCGCGGGGAAGGGGGTGTCCGGGTCCTGGTCGGCCGTCCGCCGGAACCGCATCGAGCGGCCCAGCAGCCGGACGAACGCCACGCCCGCGGCGCTCGGCACCAGCAGCTGCGGGGCGTCCGCGCACAGCTCGACCTGGACCGGCACCTTCTTCCCGGTCTCCGGATCGGTCTCCTTGCGCTCCTCCAGCTCCACGTCGTCCGCGTAGGAGTCCAGGTAGGGCAGCATCTCCTCGGCCAGATCGGCGAGGAAGGCAAACCGCAGATCGCGGTTGCGCGGCTGTGGGACGACCAGCAGCCGCGGCGCGTCCCGGTCGGTGCCCACCAGCGCCCCCAGTGGCGCTCCCGCCTCACCGGCGGTGGTCAGGGGTACGAACGCCAGCGGACGGTCGGACAGATGGCGGTGGAGCACGGTCGCGACCGGCCGCGCCCGCCCGTCCCGGACGGCTTCCATCCGGGCCAGGGTGGTGATCAGCGACATGCCACCGCCCCGGCCGCGGCGAGCGCTTCGGCGCGCAGCGCCGCCGCACGGCGCAGTGCGTCCACCGCCGGATCGCCGGTGGGCTCGCCGTCGGTCCTCTCGAGGGCGGCGGCCAGCACGGCCTCGACCGTGGTCAGCCCGCCCAGCTCGCCCCGCACCCCGCGGCCCAGCGACTCCACGGCGCCCGTCGCCCGGGACCGCGCCCGGCAGTGGAGCGCCAGCTCACAGGCGGCCAGGCACTCCGGCGCGTAGGCGGCGTCCACCGCGTCCACGGCGGCCGTCAGCTCTTCGACCGGGCGGGTCGCGGTGCGGCCGTCGTCCGCCAGCCGCAGATCGAAGGTGGTGCCCTCGGGGAGGGCGGCGGCGATGTCCTCGATCCGGGTGAGCCGGGCGAGCTGCCGCCGGGTCACGGACAACTGCTTGCGCACATCGACCAGTTCGGCCGTCGGCAGGTTGGAGAAGTCCCTGGGGCACACCAGCAGCACTTGATGGCGCACCCGCACCGCCCTCGCCTCGCCCACGCTGTCCGGCTTCAGCTCGCCGACCCGCGCCGCCACCCGCTCCAGCGCCAGCGCGTACACCGCGGCCTGGCGGGCGGCCGCGCCCACCTTGGCCGGGTCGGCCGAGCCGTCCACCATCGGAAAGGACTTGATCTCGATGACCGACCAGGAGCCGTCGGGGTGCACCACGACCGCGTCCGGTTCGAGGAAGGCGGGGGAACCCGCCACATCCAGGCTCACCATCGGATGGTCCAGCAGCGCCCACCGCCCCGCCGCGGTGGCCTCGCGCAGCGCCAGCGCCGTACGGGCGGTGCGGCCCTGCGGGCCCGCGGCGGTCAGGTCTGGGGTGTCGACACCGCCCGGCTCGGGCGCGGGCGAGCCGTCCCGCAGCCGCTCGTGCAGCAGCCGGGTGAGCGCCTCACCGCGGTCGGCCTTGACCCGCGCCTCGAAGGAATTGCCGCGCTGATGCGCGAACTGGGACTGCCCGAAGTTGGCCGAGGCGCCCAACGCCCGTGCCAGCGCGCCCTTGTCGACCCCCGCCCCGTCCAGCAGGGCACGGCGGCGGCAGCCGGGGTTGGCGGCCAGCGCCGCCAGGGCGCGGGCATCCATCGGATGCGGAACGGTCTCCGGTCCGCGCAGCTCAGCGAGCCGCTGCCGCAGCGCTGTCACCGGTCTCGGCCGCGGCACCGGCTCCTGCCGCGCCGGGCCGGTCACCGGCGGCACCGTGGTTGCGTTCCCTGTCCGCGCCCCTGCTCTGCTGTCGGGGGATCCGTTCCCGTTCACGTGGCGCAGTCTCGCACTTGTCACCGACATCCGTGGCCGCACCGGTGTTTCCGGTGGCCACGGGGGGCCGCGAAGCGGTTTCCGGGACGGTCTCGCCAACGGTCTCGCCGGCCGGGCGGAAGCGGGCGCGCAGCCGGTCGGTGAGGCGCAGCGCGGGCTTCGCGAGCAGCGCCCCGATCCCCATCACGGTGGCGCCGGCGGCCGCGTCGAGGAAGTAGTGGTTGGCGGTGCCCATCACCACGATCGTGATGGACAGCGGATAGAGGACCGCGATCGCCTTGGCCCACCCGGAGCGGCCGTACCGCCACAGTGCCACCCCGCACCACAGCGCCCAGCCCACATGGAGACTGGGCATCGCCGCGTACTGGTTGGTCAGCCCGCCGAGCCCGCGCGGGGCGCTCGCGTCGCCGCCCCACCAGCCGTACGAGCGGTACTGGGCCATGGTGTCGACGAAACCGTGGCCCCCGTCCAGCAGCCGCGGCGGGCAGGTGGGCAGCAGGGTGAAGCCGATCAGGCCGATGAGCGTGGAGATCAGCAGCCAGGTGCGCAGAAAGCGGTAGTCGGACGCCCTGTGGCGCTTCCACATCCACACCAGGATCGCCGGGGTGACCACATAGTGCAGCGAGGCATAGGCGAAGTCGGCGGGTATGCCTATCGCGGCATGCGCCGTGAAGATGTCGTTCAGCGGCGACTCGAAGTCGATGTTCAGACGTTGTTCGAAGTGGAGGATGGCCAGCCCGTGGTCCACAGCCGTGGACACATCACCCCGAGCCAGCAGCCGTCCGGCCGAGTAGGCGGCGTACACCACGGCTATCAGGGGCAGTTCGGTCCACCAACGGGGCCGACTGCCCTGTGATGCCCCGGTTCGGGGCGCGGCAGCGGTACGGGGCATCCGGACGTTCTCCCAAATGTCAGGCATCCACAACAAGGCGCGCGGTCAACCGTACGGTGTAGGCGAGGCAACGCGTGAACCGCCCCCGGAATGCCCCGGTCGCGGTAGGAGTGCCCCGTTTTTGTCCCCCGGTCGACGTGGTGCGCGAAGGAATAGACGCAAGGATCGCCCCGCGGGTTGCCTCGGGAACGGGTGAGCGATGATGGGGACGGCGGACCGGTTGAGGTCCGCACCCCGCGTTCGCATCAGGCCGCGGGCGGCGGTGTGCGACGGGGCACGGCGGCGCGCCGTGGTGGTCCATCCGCTGAAAGGCACACCCATGGCACCCCGCATCCTCCTGGCCCGGCACGGACAGACGGAGTGGTCGCTGTGCGGGAAGCACACCGGCCGCACCGACATCCCGCTGCTCGACGAAGGACGGCGGGGCGCCAAGCTGCTCGGTGAGCGGCTGCACCGCGCGCCCTGGGCCGGGCTGCCGGAGGCCGAGGTACGCACCAGCCCGCTGTCCCGCGCGAAGGAGAGCTGTGAGCTGGCGGGCTTCGGAGACCGGGCGCGGGAGTGGGACGCCCTGCTGGAGTGGGACTACGGCGCCTACGAGGGGCTGACCCCGGGCGAGATCAAGGCGTCCCGGCCGGGCTGGCTGATCTGGCGCGACGGCGTTCCGGAGGGCGAGGCGCGGGAGGCGGTCGCCGCCCGCGCGGACGCGGTGGTGGAGTGGGCGCGCTCGGCCGACCGCGATGTGCTGGTCTTCGCGCACGGCCACATCCTGCGGACCCTGGGCGCGCGCTGGCTCGGCTACGACATCTCCTTCGCGTCCCGGATCCGGCTGGACCCGACGTCGCTGTCGATCCTGGGCTGGGCGTACGGCGAACCGGCCATCGAGCGCTGGAACGACACGGGCCATCTGGGCTGACGGCCTCCGGCCGCCGGTCCCGGCCCCGGCGGTCCGGCCCGGCCCTGGCGCGAGGCGTTGCCTGGCGTGCCCTCCGGCCGTGCGTGGCGCGGGGGTTCCGCGGGCCGTCGGGCGACGGCGGGTCAGACGCGGCGGCGCGTGGCCGTCTCGTAGCGGTCCAGGAAGTCCGCGACCGGGGCCTCGTCGTCGTGCGGACGCAGCCGCCGGGCGGTGTCGTCGAGCATGCGGCGGATCCGGGACGAGGTGACCTGGTCCATCAGCCGCAGGGCGCGCGCCGCCGCCGCGGCGGCCTCGTCCGGTGCGCCGTGCTGTGCGAGGTCGCCCGCCAACTCGGTGGTGAACAGCGCGATGTTGCGGGTGAAGTGGGGGTCCTGGAGTGCGACCGCGCGGCGCGCGTGGTCGACGGCGCGCGCCCAGTCGCCCAGCGCCGACCAGCACTGGGCCTCCAGACCCTCCAGCTCCGCTTCGCCGTAGAAGCTCATCCACTCGGGATCGGCGTCCGAGGGGCCGCGGCCGAACAGGGTCTGGGCGCGCAGCAGGGCGGTCTCGCAGCCGCCGCGGTCGCCGAGCCAGGCCCAGCCGCCCGCCTCGCGCAGTGCCAGCAGGGACAACAGCCGCGGGGAGGAGAGCCGTTCGGCGACCCGCTGGGCCGCCTGGGCGGCCCGGACCGCCTCGCGGGGGCGCCCCGCGTCGCGTGCCAGGAAGGCGGTGTTGCAGAAGGCGTGGGCCTCCAGGGCGGGGTCACCGCTGACCCGCGCGGTGGCCAGCGCCTCGGCGTAGTGCGAACGGGCGTCGGAGAGTCGGCCGGAGTCATGGGCCAACCAGCCCACCGAGATGGCCAGTTCACCGGCGCCCGCGTAGAGCCGGGCGGCGACCGAGCGGCTGTAGCCGCCCGCGTCCAGCAGGGCGTAGGCGGCGCTCAGCGGTTTGGCGGTGTGGCTGTAGAGGGTGTCCGCGCCGTGCCGGTCGTCCAGCACCCGGATCCGGCGCACAGCCTCCTCCACGGCGGCGGCCTCCGCCTCGCCCACCCGGCGCCCGGACCGCCGGGGCGGGGGGACGAGGGGGGTCGCGGCCACGGCGGCGGCCGCCGCCCCACTGGTCATGAAGGCACGGCGTAGCAGTTCGCTCTCCTCGAAGACATCGACGGACGCCCCCGCCCCCGCCCCCGCCCCGGGCGCGGGCGCGGGGACGGTGCCCGCGCCGTGGCGGGCGCGGTGGCCGCGGACCGACTCCCGGGGGGCGAAGCCCAGATCGGCCAGGGAGCGGCCGGGGAACATATGGCGGAAGACGCGTTCGTAGGCGTAGTTGGGGCAGCGGATCGCCCCGGACTCGACACGGCCGATGTAGCGGGCGTCGCAGGAGACCTGTTCGCCGATCTCACGGGCGGCGCGGCGTACGGAGGCCGCGAACTCGGCGGGGGAGTGCGGTCCTCGCAGTCGCCGGAACGCGGTGTTCGGCCGGGGGGCCGGAGGATCTGGAAGCGGCGTCATATGCAGCCTCTCCCTTGGGTACTGCCAGGTGGGCGGGGGAGAACCGTACCGGCTGTGAGATACCCGACACTCGGAGAATTCCAGCAATTGGGATATGTCGCCCACGATCTGCCATGAACTGCCATCCTTTACGGCGGCATTCGGCCGTAGCCGTTGACGCCGTCCGGGCGTTGAACCCCTCGCAACCTGATGAAGAGGGAGGCCGGAGTGGATATCAGCCGCTCACGGACGACTGCCCAGCATCCCCCGCGCACGGCTCACCATCCCCCGCGCCAGGACTGTGATCTGGTCACCGTGCCCGCCCGTCAGGGGCTGGAGGCGGTGGACATCCTGCGCCGTGCGTGCGACGGCCTCGGGCCCGTCGTGCACGACACCGCCTGCGACACCCTCGGCTTCCTGGTGCCGCCCGGCACCGCGGACGGCTGGGATCTGCCGGGCAGTGACTGCACCCGGACCTCCGGGCGCGGTATGCGGATCAGTCCCGGCGCCGACCCCGTACCCGGCACCGACCCCGACCCCGTGCCCGCGCCCCGCGCCCCGGGCGAGCCCCCGGGGACCGGCACCGGCTGGCTGGTGCCGCCGGGCGACGCGTACAGCGTGGCCACCGACCCCGCGGAACTGCGGGCGGCGCTCGGCGAGGCGGCCCGCACCATCGAGGCCGTCGACCGCTGCCAGTGATCGCCCGGTGATCCACTGCTGATGTCCTGACCCCCGGTGATCTCCGTTGAACCCCGGTGATCTCCGTGACGGCCGTTGTCGGTGGCCGGACGCATACTGGGGCTCATGACGAAAGGCACACACAAGCGAGCGGCGCACGGGCGCGGCAGGGGCCGGGGGCGCACCCCCGAGCCGGCCGTGGCACCCGTGGACGGGGGGCTCGCCGAGCTGGTGCCGGACCGCGACCATCAGCGCGCCTTCACCCTGCTGCTGGACGGCAAGCCGCAGTCCCATGTGGATCTGGACGACCCGGCCCGCCTCGACTTCGAGTACCAGCGCCGATTCGGTCATATCGCCGATCTCGCCGCCCCGCCCGGACGTCCGCTCCACGCCGTCCACCTCGGCGGTGGCGCCTTCACCCTCGCCCGCTACATCGCGGCCACCCGCCCCCGCTCCACCCAGCAGGTCGTCGAGATCGACGCCCCGCTCGTCCAGTTCGTCCGGCGTGAGCTGCCGCTCGACCCCGGCGACCGGATACGGGTGCGTTCCACCGATGCCCGCGCCGGGCTCGCCAAGGTCCCCGACGGCTGGGCCGACCTGATCATCGCGGATGTCTTCGGCGGCGGCCGTACCCCCGCCCATCTCACCAGCGTGGAGTTTCTCGGCGAGGTGCGGCGGGCGCTGCGCCCCGGCGGGGCCTACGCCGCCAATGTCGCCGACGGCCCGCCGCTGGCCCATCTGCGAGCCCAGATCGCCACCGCCCGCGCGGTGTTCACCGAAGTGTGTCTGACCGCCGACCCCGCCGTGCTGCGCGGCCGCCGCTTCGGAAACGCGGTGCTGCTGGCCTCCGACCGGGAACTGCCGCTGGCCGAGCTGACCCGCCGCGCCGCGAGCGATCCGCAGCCCGCTCGGGTCGAACACGGCCGAGCCCTCAAGGACTTCACCGGTGGCGCGGCCCCCGTGACCGACGCCGCCGCCGCGCCCTCCCCGGCCCCGCCGCCGGACGTCTTCGACTGAACGTGCACCAGGGCCGGTTGTGTCAGGGATGGTCCACCTGGACCGTCGGCGGACCGTCGTGCCAGGTGCAGTAGACCGAGGTGGTCTCCGATCCCGAGGTGAAGTCCACCCGGATCCACTGGGTCTGCTTCCACACCTGCATCTGCCAGCCGCTGTCCGGGGTGGCCGAGACCAGATCCGCCCCGGAGTCGCGGATGTCGAAGACGACGCGGCCGCCCCGCACCGGATAACTGCGGATGTTTCCGCTCTCCTCCGGCTTCGACTCCTTTGTCGGACGCGGTGCGGGATCCGGCTTCGTACCGCGCGACGGCGGGGCCGAGGAGCGGGCGGGAGACGGGGACGCGGACCGCGCGTCCGAGGGCCGCGAGGGCGGATCGGGCTGGTGGGTCGAGGAGGAGCGTTCCTGCGTCGTCGACCGGCCCTCGCCCGCGATCGTCAGCGCGCGCGGCGGGTCGTACGCCGTGCCGGTCAGCACCGTACGCACGCCGTACCAGGACAGCGCGACCGCGGCTGCCGTGGCCAGTACCCACGCCAGGCATTGGACCAGAGCTCGTTGCATGCCCCCCATGCTGCCTCACCCGGATGGCGTACGGTGCCGCCCATGGCAAGTGTGCTCGTCGTCGAGGACGACCAGTTCGTTCGTTCGGCCCTCATACGGCAGCTGACCGAGGCGTCCCACACCGTCCGCAGTGTGGGCACCGCTCTGGAGGCGCTCCGCGAGGTGGCGCAGATCGGATTCGACGTAGTCATCCTCGATCTCGGGCTGCCCGATCTGGACGGGGCCGAGGCGCTGAAGATGCTGCGCGGGATCACCGATGTCCCGGTCATCGTGGCGACCGCGCGGGACGACGAGGCGGAGATCGTCCGGCTGCTCAACGACGGCGCCGACGACTACCTCGTCAAACCCTTCTCGGTGGCGCACCTTTCGGCCCGGATGGCCGCCGTGCTGCGCCGCTCCCGCACCCCCGCCGCCGGTGAGACCCCGCCCTCGGGGGTGCTGCGGGTCGGCGGCCTCACCGTCGATCCGCTGCGCCGCCAGGCCGCCCTGGACGGGGTCGGACTCGACCTGACCCGGCGCGAGTTCGACCTGCTGGCCTTCCTCGCCGGACGTCCCGGCGTGGTGGTGCCCCGCAAGGAACTGCTGGCCGAGGTCTGGCAGCAGTCCTACGGTGACGACCAGACCATTGACGTCCATCTGTCCTGGTTGCGCCGCAAACTGGGCGAAACCGCCGCACGCCCCCGCTATCTGCACACCCTGCGCGGGGTCGGGGTGAAACTCGAGCCCCCCATGCAGGACGGCGAGGGCGCGGGCGTCCGGGAGCGCCGGTGAGATGGGCCCTGGTCAAGGTCTGCCTGGCCGTCACCGCCATGGTCGTGGTCGCCTTCGCCGTACCGCTCGGACTTGTCGTCAAGGAGCTGGCCCGTGACCGGGCGTTCGCGGACGCCGAGCGGCAGGCCGCCCAGATCGGCCCGGCGCTCGCCATCACCACCGAACGTGCCCGGCTCCAGCGCGCCGTGGCCAGCACCCAGGCGGGCGGGGACGGCCGGATGGCCGTCCATGTCCCCGATGCGCCGGGCCGCGAGGGCAGCGGCTACGACCTCGGCAAGAGCCGGGCGCACCGCGGTGCGGTGGCCACTGCCCGCAAGCTGGGCCGGTCCTCGGTCTCCGAGGCCCCCGGCGGCTACACCCTGCTCCAGCCCACCGCGCTGAGCACCGCTCAGGTCGCGGTGGTGGAGGTGTATGTACCGCGTGCCACGGTCACCAGCGGGGTGGCCACCTCCTGGCTGGTGCTGGCCGGGGTCGGCCTCGCCCTGATCGTGGGCGCCGTGGCGACCGCGGACCGGCTCGGCACCCGGCTGGTACGCCCGGCGAAACGGCTCGCCGGGGCCGCCCACGACCTGGGCCAGGGCGAGCTGGGGGTGCGCGTTCCCGAGGAGGGCCCGGCCGAACTCCGGTCCGCCGCCGTGGCGTTCAACTCCATGGCCGACCAGGTGGTCCAGCTGCTGGCCGGGGAGCGTGAGCTGGCCGCCGACCTCTCCCACCGGCTGCGCACCCCGCTCACCGTGCTGCGCCTCAACGCCGCCTCGCTCGGCGACGGACCGGCGGCCGACCAGACCCGGGCCGCCGTCGCCCAGTTGGAGCGCGAGGTCGACCAGATCATCCGCACCGCGCGGCAGCAGAAGACCCACGCCCGCTCCGGCTGCGATGTCTCCGAGGTGATCCGGGAGCGGATGGACTTCTGGTCCGCGCTGGCCGAGGACGAGGACCGCACCGTACGGCTGGCCGGGGTCGACCTCACCGTACGAGTCCCGGTCGCCCGCCCCGAACTCGCCGCCGCCCTCGACGCGCTGCTCGGCAATGTCTTCCGGCACACCCCCGAGGGCACCGCGTTCGCCGTCGATGTCCACAACGGCGAGGACAGCGTGATCGTGCTGGTCTCCGACGCGGGCCCCGGTATCGAGGATCCGGAGGCGGCGCTGCGCCGCGGCCACGGCGACGGCGGCCCCGGCTCGACCGGGCTCGGGCTGGACATCGTGCGCCGGGTCGCCGAGTCCACGGGTGGTGATGTGCGTATCGGGCGCTCGGTGCTGGGCGGCACCGAGGTGCGGGTCTGGCTGTCGCTGCACGGCGACGGGGCGGCGGAGCGCGGGCGGCGCGGCAGTCGCCGCAGGGGCCGACTGAAGGCGCGCTGCCTCACCGAGCGGCTGACCTCACGGCTGACCTCACGATTGCCCGGGGGCCCGGACGGTGGGCGGGGTCCGGCTTAATCGCTTCCGATGGGCTCCTTAAGGGAGCCATAAGAAGCGTGCTCCGGGCCCGGGAAGGGGTTTTTGCCTGTTTCGGCCTCGCTAGCGTGCTGTCCGCACCACCACCCCCCACGCACACGTTCACAGAGGCAGGCATCTGATGAGCACCACGCACCGTCGCACGGTGAGCCGGACCAACATGGTGATCGGCGCGGTGGCCGCCGCCGCGGTGGCCGGCGGCGCGGCGTTCGCGCTCAGCGGTGCGGCGAACGCCGGAACCGTCGCTCAGAAGAAGCACTCGGCCACCAAGCGCACCATGGCGAAGACCACGAAGGCGCCCCGGGCGGCCGCGGGCTTCGCCCCGTACGTCGACACCTCGCTCTCGCCCGCCTTCGACCTGGTGGGCGCGGCCAAGAAGACCGGCGTCAAGGAGTTCAACCTCGCCTTCATCACCTCCGGCGGCGGCTGTACGCCCAAGTGGGGCGGGGTCACCGACCTCGGCAGCGACGCCGTGGCCCAGCAGATGGACGAGCTGCGCGCGGCAGGGGGCGATGTCCGGGTCTCCTTCGGCGGTGCTTCCGGCTCCGAACTGGGCCTGGCCTGCACCTCGGTCGACCAGCTCACCGCGGCGTACGCCAAGGCCGTGGACACCTTCAAGCTCACCAAGGTCGACTTCGACATCGAGGGCGCCGCGCTGCCGGACACGGCCGCCAACACCCGCCGCGCGAAGGCCATCGCCGCCCTCCAGAAGAGCCACCCCGGCCTGGACGTCTCCTTCACCCTGCCGGTGATGCCGACCGGGCTCACCCAGGACGGCGTCAAGCTGGTCGCCGACGCCAAGGAGAACGGGGTGAAGGTCTCCGCCGTCAACATCATGGCGATGGACTACGGCGCCTCGTTCGACGGTGACATGGGCCAGTACGCGATCGACGCGGCCACCGCGACCCAGGGCCAGATCAAGGACGCCCTCGGGCTGAGCGACAAGGACGCCTGGCGGACCGTCGCGGTCACCCCGATGATCGGCGTCAATGACGTGGCCACCGAGATCTTCACCGTGGACGACGCCAAGCAGCTGGTGGACTTCGCCAACTCCAAGAAGCTCGGCGGGCTCTCCATGTGGTCCGCGACCCGTGACAAGCAGTGCCCAGGCGGTGCCCAGAACTCCGCGTCGCCCACGTGCAGTTCGGTCGAGCAGAAGGAGTTCGCGTTCTCCAAGGAGTTCGGCGCGTACAAGGGCTGACGCCGGAAGGCACCCGACCACACGACCGGCCCCCGGGAACGTTCCCGGGGGCCGGTCGTGTGATGCGGGCCGCTACGGATGGTGCTGCCGCTCGAACTCCTCGCGCGTGGGCTTGGCGATCTGTCCGTTCTCACCGAAGTAGGCGCGGGAGAGCCGGACCCGCAGCCGCTCCGTGAACGTCAGCTTGCGTTCGACCCCGGCTTCGTCGACCGCGGGCGGCAGCTCCAGCGGCTGGTACTGGTCGTAGGAGGTCAGGGTGAACCGCTCGCCCTGCGTCAGCGGCTCGTGCACCTCCATGTACTCGCCGTGCGGCAACCGCTGGATGACCCCGGTCTCCCGGCCGTGCAGCACCTTGTCCCGGTCGCGTCGCTGGAGTCCCAGGCAGATCCGCTTGGTGATGGCGAACACCACGACCGGCGCCACGAAGAAGGCGATCCGGCCGGCCCAGGTGATGGCGTTGATCGACAGATGGAAGTGGGTGGCGACGAGGTCGTTGCCGCCGCCGATCAGCAGCACGATGTACAGGGCGATCCAGGCGGCGCCGAAGGCGGTACGGGTCGGGGCGTTGCGCGGGCGTTCATTGAGGTGGTGCTCGCGTCTGTCCCCGGTGATCCACGCCTCGAGGAACGGATAGAGCCAGATGACGAGCAGCACCATCGGGAAGATCATCAGCGGGATGAAGATGCCGAGGACGAGCGTATGGCCCCAGAGGTTGATCTCCCAGCCGGGCATCAGCCGGATCAGCCCCTCGGAGAAGCCCATGTACCAGTCGGGCTGGGCGTCGGTGGACACCATGTCGGGCCGGTACGGGCCGTAGGCCCAGATCGGGTTGACGGTGGCGATGCCCGACATCAGGGCGGTGATGGCGAAGACCAGGAAGAAGAAACCGCCGGACTTGGCCACATAGACCGGCCACAGGGGCGGCCCGACGATGTTCATGTTCTTCCGGCCGGGCCCCGGGTGATGGGTGTGCTTGTGGTAGACGAGCAGCATCATATGGAGCGCCAGCAGCCCCAGCATGATGCCCGGGATCAGCAGGATGTGCACGGTGAACAGTCGCGGAATGATGATGTCGCCGGGGAATTGCCCGCCGAAGAGGAAGAACGACAGGTAGGTCCCCACGATCGGCACCGACAGGATCGCGCCCTCCATGAAGCGCAGACCGGTGCCCGAGAGCAGATCGTCGGGCAGTGAATAACCCAGGAAGCCGTCGAACATACCGAGGATCAGCAGTCCGGCGCCGGACATCCAGTTGATCTCACGCGGTTTGCGGAACACGCCGTTGAAGAACGTGCGCATCATATGGACGAGCATGCTCGCGATGAAGAGGATCGCCGCCCAGTGGTGGATCTGCCGCAGCAGCAGTCCGCCGCGGAGGTCGAAGCTGATGTCCAAGGTGGACTCGTACGCCTCGGACATTCGGATGCCCTGGAGCGGGACGTAACGGCCGTGGTAGACGACCTCGCTCATCGAGGGCTCGAAGAACAGGGTCAGATAGACCCCGGTGAGAATGATGATGATGAAGGTGTAGAGCGCGATCTCACCGATCAGAAAGGACCAGTGGTCCGGGAAGACCTTCCGCAGATTGGCCTTGGCCATCTTGAAGAGGCCCACTCGCCCGTCCGCCCAGTCGGCCAGGGCCTCGCCCTTGCCGACCGGTGCGGTCCGGGCGGATTCGTCGTCGTGGACCCTCTGCCGGCGCCCCGGGAATGCTCTCATGTTTCGGATTTACCAGTCCCTCCACCACCCCGCCCGCGTCGGCCGTGCGCGGCTAGCCCCTTTGGCGGAAATGTTGGAGGAAACGTGGGAAGAAAACGCGGCATACGCATGGGCGGGAAAATCCGGGGCTGGTCGAACATCTGCTCGCCCCGGAGGGTGCCCCGGAGAGCGCCCCGGCAGGCCGCCGGTATGGCTGTGGCGACGAGCCCTACGCCTCCGGCAGCTCACCGGTCTCCGCCACCCGTGCGTACCAGCGGGCGCTTGACTTCGGGATACGGGCCTGGGACGGATAGTCCACATAGACCGCGCCGAAACGCTTGCTGTAGCCGTATGCCCATTCGAAATTGTCCATCAGGGACCACAGGAAATACCCCCGCAGATCGGCGCCGTCCGCGAGCGCCCGGTGCGCCGCCGCCAGATGGCTCCGGAGGTAGTCGATCCGCTCCGGGTCATGGACCCGGCCGTCCGCGTCCGGCTTGTCGTCGTACGCGGCGCCGTTCTCCGTGATGTACAGCGGCACCCCCGGTGCCTCCCGGGTGTAGCGCATCAGCAGGTCGTGCAGCCCGGTCGGGTCCACCGTCCAGCCCATCTCGGTGCGCTCGCCGGGGGGCTGGTGGAACGCCACCCGCTCGGCGCCGGGGAAGGGGGAGTGGGCGACCGTGCCATGGCTGTCCTGGCGCACCGCGGGCGCGTCACCGGCCGGGGCGGACACCAGGGACGGGGTGTAGTAGTTGATGCCCAGCGCGTCCAGGGGCTGCTTGATGGCGGCGAGGTCGCCGTCGTGGACGAAGTCCCAGTCGGTGATGGACCGGGTGTCCTCGATCAGGTCCCCCGGATACGCGCCGTGCAGCAGCGGCCCGGTGAAGACGCGGTTGGCGAGCGCGTCGATCCGTCGCTGTGCGTCCAGGTCCTCGGGGCTCCCGGTCAGCGGTCTGACGACCGCCGGGTTGAGGCTGATGGCGATGCGGGCGCGGGCGGGCAGTGCGGCGCGCAGCGCCTGGGCGCCCAGACCATGGGCGAGATTGAGGTGATGGGCGGCGCGCAGCGCGGCCGGCCGCTCGGTGCGCCCCGGGGCGTGCACCCCCGAGGCGTAGCCCAGGAAGGCGCTGCACCAGGGCTCGTTGAGGGTGGTCCAGAAGTCCACGCGGTCGCCGAGCGCCCCGGCCACGATCCCGGCGTACTCCGCGAACCGCTCGGCGGTCTCCCGCTCCGGCCAGCCGCCACCCGCGGCCGAGCCACCGCGGAACGGGGACTCCAGCTCCTGCGGCAGATCCCAGTGGTAGAGCGTCAGCACCGGCTGGATGCCCGCCGTCAGCAGCTCGTCCACCAGCGCGCGGTAGAAGTCGAGACCGCGCTGGACGGCCGGGCCGCGGCCGGTGGGCTGGACCCGAGGCCAGGAGACCGAGAAGCGGTACGCGCCCAGCCGCAGCCCGCTCATCAGCCGGACGTCCTCGCGGTAGCGGTGGTAGTGGTCGGCGGCGATATCACCGGTGTCACCGCCGAGCACCTTTCCGGGGGTGCGGCTGAAGGTGTCCCAGATGGACGGGGTACGGCCGTCCTCCTGCGCGGCCCCCTCGACCTGGTAGGCGGCCGTGGCCGCGCCCCACAGGAATCCGGGCGGAAAGGCGAGTGTCATGGAAGCGCTCCCATGCGTACGAAGGTGGTGGTCCGGACGGGTCGAAGGAACGGGTCGGAGCGGCCCCTTTGAAGACAGGGCCTTTGAAGACGGGGCCTAGCCCTTGACGGCGCCCTGCATGATGCCGCCCACCATCTGCTTGCCGAAGAGCACAAAGACGAACAGCAGCGGAAGGGTGCCGAGCAGCGCGCCCGCCATGATCACCGATTGATCGGGGATATAGCCGCGGCCGAGGCCGGTCAGGGCCACCTGCACGGTCGGGTTGCCGCTCTGGGTGAGCGCGATCACCGGCCAGAAGAAGTCGTTCCACGCCTGGACGAAGGTGAGCATGCCCAGGACGGCCATGGCCGGCCGCGCCGCCGGGAACACCACATGCCAGATGATCCGCGGACTGCTCGCCCCGTCCATCCGCGCCGCCTCGACCAGTTCGGACGGCAGCGCCTGGAGCAGGTACTGCCGCATGAAGAAGACCCCGAAGGCGCTGACCAGGGTCGGCAGGATGACCGCCTGAAGCTGATCGGTCCACTTCAGCTCGGCGATGGTCATGTACAACGGCACCACGCTCAGCTGCGGTGGCACCATCATCGTCCCGATGGTGAGCAGCAGCAGTGCGTTCTTGAATCGGAACCGCAGCTTGGCGAAGGCGAATCCGGCGATCGTCGAGAACAGCACGGTCCCCGCCGCGACCGTCCCCGCCACCACGGTCGTATTGAGCAACGCCGTGCCCATGTTGGCGTCGCGCCATGCGATCGTCAGGTTTCCGGCGAGGTTTCTGCCGAACCAGAACGGCGGCGGGGTCCCGGCCAGCCGGGTATTGGTACGGGACGCGGCGACGGCGGTCCACACCAGCGGGAACAGCGAGCCCACGGTGAAGAGGATGAGTACGGCGTAGGTCAACGGCCCGCCGCGCAGCGGGCGTCCGGCCCGTTGGCGGCCCCGTGCGGCCGGGGGCGCGGGAGGCGGTGCGGACGCCGCCGCGGTATCAGCCGTCGGACGGGACGGCACGGTGGCGGTCATGGCTCTCCCTCGCCTTCCTCTTCGCCTTCGTCAGCAGGCGTATCCGGCCCACGGCCCTCACCGGCTCTTCGGTAGCCGTCGCCCGATCAACCAGTGCGCGGCGGCGATCAGCAGCAGGATCAGGAACATCGCCCAGGCGATGGCGGAGGCCCGGCCGAGGTGCAGATTCACCCAGCCCTGCTCGTACAGATAGAGCCCGAGCGTCTGGTACTGGTGGTCGGCGCCACCGGTGGCCCCCGCGGCCCCGTTGAACAGCAGCGGCTCACCGAAGAGCTGAGTGGCCCCGATCGTCGAGACGACCACCGTGAACAGGATCGTCGGCCGCAGCGAGGGGATGGTGATATGGCGGAACTGCTGCCATCGCGAGGCTCCGTCCAGGGCCGCCGACTCGTACAGATCGCGGGGCACCGCCTGCATCGCGGCCAGATAGATCAGCGTGTTGTAGCCGGTCCAGCGCCAGATCACGATCGTGGAGACCGCCAACTGCGAGGTCCAGGTGCCGTTCTGCCAGTCGATCCCGTCCAGTCCGACAAGACCCAGCGCCCAGTTGACCATCCCGTAGTCCCGCCCGAAGAGCAGCACGAACACCAGCGTCGCCGCCGCGACCGAGGTGGCGTACGGGGTGAGGAGCGCGACTCGGAAGAACATCGAGCCGCGCAGCCGGTAGTTGAGCAGATGGGCGAGGCCGAGAGCCATCAGCAGCTGCGGCACGGTGGAGATCACCCCGATGGTGAAGGTGTTCCGCAGCGCGTTCCAGAAGAAATCGTCCTCCCACAGCCGGGAGTAGTTGTGCAGTCCCGCCCACTCCATATGGGTCGGGTCGGTCAGCTCCACCCGGTGCAGTGAGGCCCAGCCCGTGTACAGCAGCGGGAACAGCCCGAAGGCGGTGAAGAGGAGGAAGAACGGGGCGACGCAGGCGTACGGACTCCAGCGCAGGTCCCGGCGGTAGCGGCGGCTGCGCCGGGCGCGGCTCCGCTCCTCGGCGGTAGCGCGCGGCGCGGTGAGCGCGGTCACCGGTCCAGGGCGTTGTCGATGGACCGGACGGCGGCCTTCCAGCCCTCGTCCGCGGTTTTGCCCTGCTGGTCGACCTGGAGCAGCCCGACATCGGTGATGTTCTGGTGGATGAGGGAGTCCTTCGGGCCGAGCACCTGGGTGGGGATGCGCTCGGCCGCCGCGCTGAAGAGGGCGCCGATCGGTGCGTCGCCGAAGTACGGATGCCTGGCCTTGGCCACCTGCGGCAGCTTGTACGCGGCCCGGGAGCTGGGGAAACTGCCCTGCTTCCGGAAGAGTGCGGCCTGCTGCTCGGGCGCGGTCAGCCAGGCGGCGAGCTTCACCGCCTCGTCGGTGTGCCGCCCCGCTTTGGGCACGGTGAGGAAGGAGCCGCCCCAGTTGCCGGGGCGGGGCGCGGCGGCCACGTCCCACTGGTCCTCGGTCTTGGGCCCGGACTTCTCCTTGATGTAGCCGAGCATCCACGGCGGACAGGACACGGTGGCGAACCGGCCGTTGGCGTACGCCTGGTCCCAGGTCTTCTGGAACTGCTGGAGCCGGGCGGTCAGCTTGCCCTTCGCCGCGGCTGTGGCGATGCGCCATGCTTCCTTGACCGCCGGGCTGTCCTGGTAGACGGGCTCGCCGCCGGGGTTGTAGTAGCGCCGGGCGTTCCCGGCGACCGCCGCGTTGTACACCCCGGCCGCCGAGTCGACGAAGGCGGTGCCGCGCGGGGCGTTCCTCATATAGC
The DNA here is from genome assembly GCF_058215575.1 of Streptomyces sp. JLBJ103. NCBI lineage: Bacteria > Bacillati > Actinomycetota > Actinomycetes > Kitasatosporales > Streptomycetaceae > Streptomyces > Streptomyces sp. JLBJ103. The sequence goes on from NZ_CM177089.1 coordinate 5,020,890, forward strand.
GCTTCCCGGTGGCGAGGTACGCGCGCCAGTCGCCCGCCCACAGCCGGGCGACCTTCTTCCGGTCGGTGGGCAGTCCGGCCCGGCGGAAGAGGTCCTTGCGGTAGCAGATCGCCATCGGGCCGATGTCGGTTCCGAGTCCGATCGTCCGGCCGTCCTTGGTGGTGGATTGCGCCCATTTCCAGGGCAAGAAGGTGTCCTTCTCCACCCCCTTTGCCTTCGAAAGATCAATGAACTTGTCCGCCTGGGTGGTGGTGACCTCGTTGACATTGGACACCTCGACGGCCTGGATGTCGGCGAGCCCGCTGCCCGAGCCGAGATGGGTGAGCAGCTGGGGGTAGTAGTTCTCGTTCCGCTCGATCGAGGTTTCCTTGATCCGGATGTCCGGGTGCAGCCGCATGTACGCGTCGTAGAGCCCGGCCTGCCGGTAACCGAAGACACCGAAGACGCCCATGGTCAGGGTGGTTCTGCCACTTGCGTCACCGCCTCCGGGGGAGGCTCCGGCCGGGTCCTCGCCGTCGTCGGCACAGCCGGTCAGCAGCCCGGCGCCGAGGGCGGCGGCGGCCGTGAGGGCCACCATCCGCCGTCCCCGTCTTCCTGGTCTGCCTGGTTTGCCTGGTCTTCCTCGTCTTCCTGAACTTGTGCGCATTCCGTCCTCCTCGCACCCCGACGTACCGCTTCCGGCCAAGAGATGGGCGTACAGGGCGCTTTGGGCACCATCGGCTCGGGCGGGGAACGTGCGGCTTGTGTATGGCTCAGGTAGTGTGGGAGCGCTCCCAAGTTTATGTGTTGAAGGGTTCCGGCTGCCCGCGGGGGTGTCAAGGGAGCGCGCGAAACAACGCCCCGAAACCACACTGCTGTTGAATGTCCCTTCGCAGCCGCCGAGGGAGGAGGGGCTGCCGGGCACGTACGGCTGGAGGCGCGAGATGGCAGGAACGCGGCGGCGCGGGGCGGGGCGCGGACGGCCCACGCTGGAAGAGGTCGCGGCCCGTGCCGGAGTCGGCCGGGGTACCGTCTCGCGGGTGATCAACGGCTCGCCGCGGGTCAGCGACCGTACCCGGGTCGCCGTGCAGCGGGCCGTCGCCGAACTGGGCTACGTCCCCAACCGGGTGGCCCGCGCCCTGGCCGCCAACCGGGCCGACGCGGTGGCCCTGGTGATACCCGAGCCCGAAACCCGGCTCTTCGCCGAGCCCTACTTCTCCGACATCATCCGCGGCGTCGGAGCCGAACTGGCCGACACCGACCTCCAGTTGCTGCTGACCCTCATCCGCACCCCCAAGGAGCGCCAGCGCTTCGCGGACTATCTCTCCGCGCACCGGGTCGACGGTGTGCTGCTGGTCTCCGTGCACGCGGACGATCCGCTTCCGGATCTGCTGGAGCGGATAGAGATTCCCGCGGTGCTCAGCGGCCGCCGTTCGGCGCACGAGTCGGTCCCGTACGTGGACTCGGACAACACCGGCGGTGCGCGGGCCGCCGTGGAGCACCTCGTGGAGCGCGGCCGGTCCACGGTCGCCACCATCACCGGCCCGCTGGACATGTACGCCGCCCGGTGCCGACTGGACGGCTATCGCGCCGGGCTCAGGGCGGCGGGCCGGGAGGCGGATCCGGCCCTGGCCGTGGCCGCGGACTTCACCGAGGAGGGCGGCCGCCGGGCGATGCGCGAACTGCTGAACCGCAGACCCGGCCTGGACGCGGTCTTCGCCGCCTCGGACGTGATGGCCGCGGGCGCCCGGCAGGTGCTGCGCGAGGCGGGCCGCGGGGTGCCGGACGATGTCGCGCTCGTCGGATTCGAGGACTCCGCCGTCGCCCGCCATATGGATCCTCCGCTCACCAGCGTCCGGCAGGCCACCGAGGAGATGGGGCGGGCGATGGTGCGGGTGCTGCTGGACGAGATCGAGGGCGCGGCGGAGCGTACGGCCGCTCGGCCGCAGCTGGTGCTGCCGACGCGGCTGGTGACGCGCGCGTCGTCCTGACGCCGGTTCAGACCGGCGGCCCGGGGCTCGTCCCCGCCTCCACCGGCCCTGCTTCCACCGTCCCCGCCTCCGCCGGCCCGTCTTCCGCCGCCCCGCCGCCGGCTTGTGCCAGCGCCGCTTCCAGCCGCTGGATATGGCGGTGCTGGAGCCGGGCGGTGCGCTGGAGCGACAGCACCGCCCGCAGGAACTGGTCCATATCGGCGGCCCGGGTGAGGATGTCGTCCGGCACCCGCGCGTCGTCCGGACAGTCCGGCGAGTCCTGGCCGAGCACCGCGTGCGCCCACGCCCGGGTGACCGGCTTGAACATCCGCGGGTGGTTGGCCACGATCCGGGCCCGTACCGCGAGATCGTTCTCGGCGGCCTCCACATGCAGCCCGTCGTCCTTGTTGCGCGCCCCGAAGAGCGGTTCGTGGAGATGGCGGGCGGTGAAGCCGCGCTCGGCGCAGGAGATCCAGAAGTCCCAGTCCTCTCCGGCGCGCATCTCCTCGTTGTAGCCGCCCACCGCCTCCCACACCTCACGACGGTAGAGCGAGCAGTAGAACATGATCAGACGACGCAGCAGCAGCCGCGGGTTGTACGCGGGGAGCGCCAGCACCTGGGCGGGGAGGTCCTGATCGTCGGTGAAGGCGGAGACATCGGTGGAGGCGATGGCGATGTCCGGGTCGCCCTCCAGCACCGCGACGGTCTTCTCCAGCATGGTCGGGGCGATCACGTCGTCCGCGTCCAGCGGCAGCACATAGCGGCCCGTGGCGGCGGCGATCCCGGCGTTGCGGGCGGCGGACACCCCCGCGTTGGCCTGGCGCAGCAGCCGGATCCGGCGGCCGGGGTGGCGGGCGATCAGGGACTCGGCCACCGCCGCGGTGTCGTCGGGGCTGCCGTCGTCGACAACGATCAGCTCCCAGTCCCGATAGGTCTGGGCCAGCACACTGGCCACCGCCTGCGGCAGATAGCGGTCGTAGCCGTAGCAGGGGATCACCACGGAGACGGCCGGACGCGGGGCGGGGTCGGCGCACGAGCCGGACGCGGCCCCCGGGAGGTGTGTCTCCAGGGGGCCGCGCTCGGCCGCGGCGGGTGCCGCGCTCATCGGGCTCCGGTGGCTGTGGTGGACGAGCTGCCGTACCGGGCTTTGGCGGTCGAGGAGTGGTGGCTGATGGCGATGTTGGAGCACTGTTGCTCCCCGAACGGCACGATGACCACATTGGCGTTGTTGGACGGGCCGGAGGAGTCACAGCGGTTCTGCTGGGTCACACTCTTCGGGTCGCCGAAGATATGCGCGAAGTTCAGGCAGTCGGCCCCGACTTCCGGTCCGCCGGTGCCCACAGAACGGGTAGCGGTCTCACACCCGTTGCTGTGCTTGACGGGGTCGGCGAGGGCCTGGCCGCCGCCGAACATCACCGCACCCGCCGTCGCCGTCACCAGGGCGGCCGTTTTGCCGATGTTCATAAAACCTCCTTGTGCACGCTCCGCGTGGGTCCCCGCGGACTTGTGTCCAACGACGAGCGGGCGGGCCGGGATCGATCATGCGGACCGCTTCACCTGTCCGGCGCAGCATGCTCGGGTTCCGCCGTGGATTCCGGTCCGGATTCCGGTCCGCGGTGGGGCGGATGGACCACCTCCAGCGCGGGCAGCCCCCAGCAGTCCATGCCCATGTCGCGGGCCATCGCGGCGAGTCCCTCGGTCTCGATCAGATGCCGGTACGGAACGGCCGGGAACACCAGGCCGTCGCGGTGCAGATCGGCGCGTACCAGGAGCCCCGCGCCGCCCACCGAGTCGACGCGGACCCGCTCCCGCCCGCGCAGCTCGTCGAGGTACATCCGGCCGTATCCCCTGGGCGGTTGCAGGATCCCGTCGCGCAGCCAGCCGTTCCAGTCCAGCGCGTCGGCGCCGGGCCGCAGTACGAAGGTGTTGAGGTCGAAGGTGGGGCCGCCGGGCTCGGTGACGCAGTGCGGGACCACGATGTCCTCGCCCGCGCCGAGCAGCCGTTGGACGAGGTCGGGCGGGCAGCCGGTCACATCCGCGTCCAGCCACAGCACCCACGGCTCATCGGCGAGCGCCCGGGCGAGCAGCTGGTTGCGGGCCCTGGCCAGCACCGACCGCCGCCGCCGCTGGACGGCGGGCTCCCAGCGGGGTCCGGACAGCCGGAGGCCGAAGTGCCGCCGTACGAGGGTGACCCGGCGGAACTCGGCCCTGAGCGCGGGCAGGGCGTCCCGCAGCAGCTCCCAGGTGCCGTCCTGGCTGTCGCCTTCCAGCAGACCGACCGAGAGCGCCTCCCGGGGGTAGTCCAGGGCTCGCAGATTCTCCAGATGGCGGGGGAGGAAGGCGGCCGCGTCCTTGACCGGGGTGAGCACCAGGACGGGCGGCCGCTCGGCGGACGCGGCGGGGAGCGGGGCGGGGCGCCGGGCGGCGGGGACACGGACGGAGGGCGAGGGCGACGGCGCGCTGTTCCCGGCCGCGGGCCCGCGTTCCGCACCGGCCTCCGCTTCCGCCTCCGTTCCGCATTCCGCCGGGGTCGGTGTCGGGGTCTCCGGCTGCGCCTGGAGGACGTCCGCGGGGTCCAGCGGCAGCCGGACCGCCATCTCCCGCACCAGATCGCCGTAACCTCCCCCGGTCCACACCTGGGTCGCCGCCTCGAAGATGCTCGCGAAGTGGGACTCGTCGAAGGTGTTGGCCCCATGGCAGACGTAGGTGTACAGCGCGGGCACGTCCACGGACACCACCCGGCCCGCGCCGACCACCTGCGCCGCGACCGGGGAGTCCTCGCCGCGCCGCAGCGCCGGATAGCGGGGCAGCCCCTCCTTCGCGCAGACCATGGAGCCCTCCCACACCCGCGGCCCCGAGATCCCCAGGGTGCGGCGGGCGGGCCACCACAGCCGTTCCCGGGCGAGGAAGCAAGAGTGCGCGCCGAGCCCGGCGATCGCCGCCATCTGCACCTCCAGCCGCTCCGGGTCGTACAGATCGTCGTCGTCCCACTGGCACACATACGGCCCGGCGGCCAAGTCCACCGCCACATTGCGGAGTTCACCCAGCGTGCGCCCCTCCGGCGGCAGCCGGTGCAGCCGGATCCGGGGTTCGTCGAGCGTGCCGATGTGCCGTTCCAGGGCGTCATCGGCGCTGTCGTCCACGACGACGAGTTCGGCAGGGGCGTAGGTCTGGGCGAGGAAGCACCGGATCGCGCGCGCGGCCGCCGTCGGCCGGTCCTTGGTCACCATCAGGCAGGACACCATTGGCGCGGGAGCGCCCGAGGCCCACCGGGCGCGCTGTGCGTCCAGGTCGAACTCCCCCGTGGCGCACGGCCGCAGCCCCTCACTGGTCCAGAACGGGATCTTCCGCCCGGCCGAGGTCCGCGGCCGGAACGAGGCGTCGGTCGCCCAGCTGCCCGACCAGTGGTGCACGGCGTACGCCTGGCTCAGATCCACCTCGTGCCGCCCGTATGCCTCCGTGGCATGCGGGCTGGGCACGGGGTAGAGGGTCTGCGGCCCGAGGAGGCTGATCGAGCAGCCGGGCGGGGCGCTGTCGACCGCGCGGGTGAGGAAGTACGGGCCGGTCGCGTCCAGGGGGCCTGATGCGGTGTGGGCGCCGACCAACTCCCGGTGCGCATGCGCCCAGAAGGGGTGGCCGGGGCGCGAGGCGAGGAACGCGTTGCCGACCACGCGCCGCAGTCCGCGCCGACGCGCCCACAACAGCTGGGTGTGCTCCTCGGGTTCGAGGCCGAGCACCAGCTCACGGTCGGCGAGGAGGTCGGTCACCGGGCGCAGGCACTCGAAGTCCAGATCGGCGTAGACCCCGCCGTAGTGGTCGAGCAGGAAGTACCGGATCGCGTCGGCGCGCATGATCGGTTCGGGATAGCCGTCGTAGACCGGCAGGAACCAGGGGTAGTGCTGCTCCAGGAAGGCGCGGTTGTCCGCGTCCGTCCACAGCCGGTACTCCCACTCGGGATGGTGGCGCCGCCAGGAAGCGGCCCAGGCTTGCCATCGGGGCGGTACGTCCTCGTCCTTCCAGGTCTGATGAATAAGGCGCGGAATGCCGTGGTTCTTTGACATCCGCGCAGTATGTTCGCGTTTCGCGCCCGCCACCTCAACGGCGCGCCGAGCGGCCTCCACGAGGAGCCCGCCCTCGCATCGACGGCTGTCCCGTCGGCGGCCGCCGGGGTTGTCCGCGTGGGAGTCTCCCGTTGCCAAGTCCCGGGCACCATAGGGGTGTTGGGGAACGAGGCCGAGGGCTTTCGGGGAGATGGGAGGAGTATGAACACGCCTCATACGCGCACGCGCGACACCCCGGGATACACGGCGGCCACGTTGTCCGTCGGCTTCGGCCGGTGTTCCGCACACGGGCCCGCCGCGAAGGCGCGCAGCAGGTTCTCGGTGGTGCGCCGGACGAAGGCGCCGGTCCGCGCGTCCAGGAGGTGGTCGCGCCCATTCTCGCGGGTCCCCGCCATCAGACCCTCGACCCACCGCATCGTCCCGGTGGCGAACACGCCCGCCCCGCTCGGGACGGTGTAGTACGCGGAATCGGCGTGACTGTGCCGGCCGTTGCAGACCAGGGGGGAGTGGGCGACGATCTCCAGCGGCTCCGGGGTGGGTTCGCCCGGGGTCACCCGGTCGTACTCCACCCCGACGAGATGGGCGAAGGAGTCGCCCCGCCGGACCCCGGTGCCGGCGAAGACCCAGTGGTCGGGGGTGTGCACGACGTACGGGGCGTCGGTCGGGTAGCCCTCGTAGAAGACACCGGTCAGGAAGGACTCGGGGGTGGCGGCGGGCGGCTGGCGGAAGTCGGTGGTGACCAGGTCGCGGCGGCTCGCGAGATACGGATCGTCGCGGTACGAGGTCTTGTAGCAGACCACCGTGCGGTCCGCGCCGCCAGGACCGCGCTCCAGTCTGATCCGGCGGAAGCAGGTGTTGGCGCCGAGGAACGCCACATTGGTCCCGCTGTCGCGGGCGCGGGTGACGTACTGGCGCTGCTGCGGGGTCCAGTACTCGTCGTGGCCCAGCGATATCACCGCCGCGGCGTCGTGCAGCACGCTGGGATCGCGGTGCACGTCCACGCCCGTGGTGTAGGCCAGCGGTATGCCGAGCCGTTCCGCGAGCGCCACCAGCGCCCGCTCGTAGACCAGGAACTTCACCGCGCCGTCGCCGTCGTACGGCCGGTCGAAGCCGACGGCCAGCGAGCGCGTCCCGTACGCCCCGTCCTGGCCCTGGTAGAGGCTGAAGCCGCCCCAGGTGTTGTACGCCTGCCAGGTGGCCACCGCGTGCATCAGCAGGGTGCGGCCCGCGGCCTTCTCGGAGCGGACGATCAGGGGCACATAGCGCTGGTGGCCGTCGTCCGCGTCCAGCCGGAGCAGATACGCGCCCTCCGGCCAGCCCTCGGTGTGGACGCGGACGGTGCGCTTCCAGTCCGCCTGGACCGTCCGCGTGGCGTCGATCAGCACGGGCGGGTTCTGCCGGTGGCCGGGCAGCCGGCCCGAGCGCCAGATCAGCCGCGCCTGCGCCCCGCCGTACCAGCCCATCCGGTACGCCGACACGCGGAAGCCGGGCGCGGTGGTCGACACGTACAGCCCGAACCCCTCGCCGGGCACCACGCTCACCTTGTCCGAATAGCCCTCCACGGCGTTCTGAGGCCCCATCGAGCGGAGCCGCCAGTCGGCGCTGCCCGGCTTGGTCCGCTCCGTGTCCATGGCCCGCTGCGGGGTCTTGGAGGGGCGGGCCGCCCTGCCGCGCTCCCCGCCGCCCGACGACTCGCACCCGGCCACCGCTACCCCGGCGGCCCCCACCGCGCCCAGGAAGCTCCTGCGCCCCAGATTGCGTCCGTCGCCGCGTATCGCCTCGTCGTCCATCGCATCCGTCCCGGCAGCCGTGCTCCTGCGGCCATCCTGGGCGGGTGCCCGGGGCCGGGCGAGCGGAGGGGGTCCGATCGCGTGCGGATCGCCCGTCTGGGGCGCCCGGGGTGCGGTGGCGGGCCGTCAGCCGCACGTTGGACGCATGACCGAGAGTGAGCTCCCGCGTATCACCCGGCCGCCGATCGTGGTGCTCGGTGTCCAGCCGGGGGAACCCCCCTACCGGCTGGTGGAGGTGGCCGGTGAGCTGGTCGGCAAGGCGCACTCGGTCCTGGACGTGATCGAGATCGCCCGCTCGGTGGGGCTCGACGACATCGATCTCGACGACCCCGATGTCGTCCGCTGGGTGGGCGGCGACAAGTTCACCTGGACATCGTGGTGGCCCTATCACCCGCCGCCGTACGAGGAGGGTGAGCGACGCGGGAGGCGACAGGGCAGACGCGGACGGCAGGAGCGCCCCGAGGGCCCCGAGGAACGCGAACCCGACGAGACGCACGACTGACGTCTCACGACTGTCAACCAGGCGTTGACACTCCTCGGGGTGTCAACCTAAGGTTGACATATGACGGAACCCATCCGCATGACGCATCCCGTGCGCCTCGATGACCTCATCGGGGCCATCAAGAAGGTCCACACCGACGCCCTCGACCAGCTCACCGACGCGGTGATCGCCGCCGAACACCTCGACGAGGTGGCCGACCACCTGATCGGCCACTTCGTGGACCAGGCGCGGCGCTCGGGCGCCTCCTGGACGGATATCGGCAAGAGCATGGGGGTCACCCGGCAGGCGGCCCAGAAGCGCTTCGTCCCCAAGGGCGCCGGCGATCAGTCGGCCCTCGACCCCGCCCAGGGCTTCAGCCGGTTCACCGAGCCCGCCCGGAACGTGGTGATAGCGGCCCAGAACGAGGCCCGCGCCGCGTCCAACGACGAGATCCGCCCCGCCCACCTGATCCTGGGACTGTTCGTCGATCCCGACTCCCTCGCCGTGAAGGCGCTCACCGCCCAGGATCTGTCGGCGGACGCGGTCCGCGAGGCGGTCACCGCCTCCCTGCCGCCGGCCGCCGAGCGGATCCCCGACCTCATCATGTACGACCAGGACGCGCGCAAGGTGCTGGAGTTGACGTACCGGGAGGCGCTGCGGCTGGGGCACAACTACATCGGCACCGAGCACATCCTGCTCGCCCTCCTGGAGTTCGAGGACGGCTCGGGCCCGCTCGCCGCCCTCGGCGCCGACAAGGCCGCCGCCTCGGAGCACATCGCCCGCGCCGTCGCCGAGATCGCCGCTGCCCACGGCCAGGAATGAGAGAGGCCCCCGTCCGCTTCCGCGGCCGGGGGCCTTCCTCGTTCAGGGTGAGTAACGGGACTCGAACCCGCGACATCCTGGACCACAACCAGGTGCTCTACCAGCTGAGCTATACCCACCATGACCGGCGCTTCTCGCACCGGCCGAGAAAAAGTGTACAGGGTCGGCGGGGGTGCTCGCGCCCGGCTTTCGGGGAGCCGGGCGCGAGCGGTGGATCATGCGTGCCGGGCGGGCAGGACGTGCCTGGCCGCGATCGACTTCGCGGTGTCCGTGTCCGGGCCGGGCTGGGGCACGAAGACCGCCTCCCGGTAGTAGCGCAACTCCGCGATCGACTCATGGATGTCGGCGAGCGCGCGGTGGTTGCCGTTCTTTTTGGGGCTGTTGAAGTAGGCCCGCGGGTACCAGCGGCGGGCCAGCTCCTTGATCGAGGAGACGTCGACGATCCGATAGTGCAGATAGCTCTCGAGGACGGGCATGTCACGGAGCAGGAAGCCGCGGTCGGTACTGACCGAGTTTCCGCACAGCGGGGCCTTGCCCGGCTCCGGGACATGCTCGCGGATGTACGCCAGGACCTGCTCCTGGGCGTCCTCCAGCGTGGTGCCGCCATCGAGCTCGGCGAGCAGACCGGAGGCCGTGTGCATCTCACGCACCACCTCGGGCATGGTGGTCAGCGACTCGGCCGGCGGCCGGACAACGATGTCCACTCCGTCGCCCAGGATGTTCAGCTCGGAGTCCGTGACCAGCGCGGCCACCTCGATGAGCGCGTCGTCCGACAGCGAGAGCCCGGTCATCTCGCAGTCGATCCACACCATGCGATCGTTCATACGTCTCACCCTACGGGGCGTTCCCGCTGGCCGGGCAGGGTCGGACGGCCCGGAGCCCGTCCCGCCGCCTGCTCGGGAAGGCGTGGGGCGTACGCGTCCGACTCCGGTTTGCCCGGGTCCGTGCCACCGTGCGGATGCGGAGGGTGATGGTGATGGGCCGCGGAGTGACCGAGAGGTGTGCCGGGGCGCCGCAGCGGCAGGGCGTGCTCGCCCGGACGCTGCTCGATCACCTCGGCCCGTTCCGGCCGGTCCACCCGCTCGCCGCGCTCCAGCCGCTCCAACCGCTCCAGTCGGTCCGGCCGCTCCGCGGTCCCGCCCTGCGGTCTGCGGGCGCGGTACGCGGCCCGGTAGGCAGCCGGGGAGGACCCCAGCTGACGCCGGAAGTGGCCGCGCAGAGCCACCGGTGAACGGAAGCCGCAGCGCCCGGCGACCTCGTCGACCGAGTAGTCGGAGGTCTCCAGGAGCCGCTGCGCCTGAAGCACCCGCTGGGTGATCAGCCACTGAAGTGGAGCGCTCCCAGTGAGGGACCGGAAACGCCGGTCGAAGGTGCGACGGCTCATATAGGCGCGCGCGGCCAGGGCCTCGACATCGAACTGCTCATGCAGATGCTCCAGCGCCCACGCCACCACCTCGGCGAGCGGATCCGCGCCGATCTCCTCTGGTAAGGACCTGTCGAGATAGCGCTCCTGTCCTCCACCGCGGCGCGGCGGTACGACGAGGCGGCGGGCCAGGGCCCCCGCGGCGTCGGCGCCGTGGTCGGTGCGCACGATGTGCAGGCACAGGTCGATCCCGGCGGCGGTGCCCGCCGAGGTCAGTACGTCGCCGTCGTCCACGAACAGCTCGCGCGGATCCACATGGACGGACGGATAGCGCTTGGCGAGTGTCGGCGCGTACATCCAGTGTGTGGTCGCCGGGCGGCCGTCGAGCAGCCCGGCGGCCGCCAGTACGAAGGCCCCGGTGCACAGGCCCACGATCCGTGCGCCCTCCTCGTGTGCACGGCGGAGCGCGTCGAGCGCGGCGGCCGGTGGCGGCTGGGTGATCGACCGCCAGGCCGGTACGACGACGGTTCCGGCCCGGGACAGCGCCTCCAGGCCGTATGGTGCGGTCAGTTCCAGTCCGCCAGTCGTTCGCAGTGGCACATCTTCGCCCGCGCACACCAGAAGTCGGTAGCGAGGGACCCCGGCGTCCTGCCGGTCGATACCGAAGACGGAGAGCGGGATGGAGCTTTCGAAAATGGGGCCGCCGCTGAACAGCAGCACCGCGACGATTTCTCGTCGCCGGCGTCCGGAGAGCTTGCGCGAGGTCTCCGGTACGGTCGTGGAGTCCTGGCTCATGGCTCTAAGCCCCCCTCGGTGGTCGCGTCCTCTCGGTCCTGCACGTTTCCCCTCGGTCCTGAACGGTTCCCCCGCCGGTCATGGCCAAGATCGAATCTACTGTGTCGCGTGTGGTCGCCGTGACCAGTTCACCACCCGCCACTATGTCGACATGACAACTTGGCGCGAAGCATTCGATCACGAAGCGTTGCACTCGTAGCCCTCGCTGTGAAGTGCGCCTAGTGCGGACATCCACTTCGCGTAGGGGGTCAGATCGCCTCACGCCCCTTTCTACGCTTGCCTGAACGCGGTTGAGCACCGTGTTTGCCAAGGGAAGAACTGTGACGCGAAGTTGGCCGAAAACAGCCGGGTGTAGATGTGGAAAAGCGCCATGCGCCCGGCGTACGACCCCCTCGTACGCCGTCACCGCAGGGTGTGCGGAGCGCTACACAGCGCTCCCTCCGCCGTGCCGGCCGCCCCGGTGGGCGCCGATCCCGGTGCGCCCGTGACGGCCCCGGTGGGGGCTCACCGCGTCCGTGTCGAGCCGGGCCGCGACCCGCTCGGAATGGCGCAGCAGGGCGCGGCTGGCGGCGGTCACCACCGCCAGACCCGCGGCGGCGGCCAGGGCCGCGCCGAACGGCAGTCCGCACATCAGGAGGACGAGGGGAACCACCACACAACTGAAGGACGCCCAGCGGATCACCTCGTTCACCGCATCGCCCGCCAGGACCGGGGTGGGGACGGGCGAGGGGACCGCCGCGGGGGCCGGAACGGGGCGTGCGGCGGAGGCCCGCGCGGCGGTCCGGGCGCGGCCCCGGGACCGGCCGCGCGCGGCGGCGCGGGAGGTGGTCGCGGGGGTCGCGCCCGGGCTGCTGCCGAAGGCGTCGTGGACGCGGGGCACGGACACGGGCGGGGGCTCCTCTCAGGCCGTTGACGGGCACCGACGGGGTCGGACCCGGGCGTCCGGCCGGGCCGTCGGGGCCCGGTGGCGTCCGGTCGCGGCTACTACAACGCCGCCCCCGCCCCCAGGTCACTGCGGAGCGGCCGCACGGTGTACGGGAGGGGACCACGGGGCCTCAGGGGGGCCACTTGGGGCATTGCGTATCGGGCCGCCCTCCGGCATGCTCCGGGGAACGCTTCGGGCGCTCCGCTGCCGAAGCGGCCTCTGGGCAGACGACGAATGGCGCCGTACCCTGAGGGGTAAGGGCTTGGATAGATGAATCCCGGACGGATTTGGTTCGTTCGATCTCCGTCCCCGAGCTCCAGCGGAGTTCCCGTCCCCCGACAACTCCAACCCCAGTTCCCGCCGATTCCCTCCGCACGAGGACATCCTTCGCCGAGACACCGATGGCCGGTCACGAAATCCCCGAACCCGCGGACCGCAAGCGGGTCGCCGATCACATGGCGCACCCCGAAGCGGCGGAAGAAACACGTCATTCCTGCGATCCAGCGTTCCAGCACGGCGTTGTGGTGGGCTTCGACGGTTCCACCTCGAGCGAGCGCGCCCTCGCCTACGCGATCGGGATGGCCCGGCGCTCGGGCTCGGGCCTGATCATCGTGCATGTCGCCAACCGACTGCCGACGACCGTGTGGGCGGGCTGTGAGCCGCCCGTCTTCGTCGATGTCCCCGATCACCGCACCGAGGTGCTGGGGCTCGAGTTGGCGTGCGCCGACCATCTCTCCGAGGTGCCGTGGATCCTCGTCGAGCGGGGCGGGGACATCTGCCATGAGCTGGAGGAGGTCGGCCGGGAGTACGAGGCCGACGCCATCGTGGTCGGCTCCACCCATGGGCTGGTGGGGCGGATCTTCGGCTCGGTGGCCGGGCGGCTCGCGCGGCGGGCGCAGCGGCCCGTCGTGGTCATCCCCTGACCGTCCGCTGACGGATCCCTTCCGCGGTCCTCTTCTGAGCGCCCCTTCCGCGGTTTCTCTTCCATCCCCTGAGGGCTGCCTGATGAACCATGCCCTGAGGATGGCCTGATGGGCGCCTGAGCGCTGGTCGACGGTCGGCTGACTCCCGCTGGATTCCGCTCGAGCGGCCGTTGAGGACCTCTTGAAGGCCCCCCGAGTTCACCTCGATCCGGTGCGGGCCGCGCCAAACCGCCGCCGAGTGGATCCGATTGGCCATGCGCCAGGAATCGGACACCCCGAACTTGCCTCGACCGCAGGTGAGATGGCGTCAAGTCCATCTTGACAGTCGATAAGTCTACTGGTGCGTAGAGGTGGATCGGGTGTGTGTAAAGGGTACGTACGCATCATTCGCGCTGCCGCGCGGGAAGTGACGGTTCCCGCGGGGCGGCCGCCGCCGGCGGAAGGGCGACGCCGGCCAAGGAAGGCGGCCCCCGCGTGTGTGGTGGCATACGCGGGGACCGCCGGAAGCGTGCTCGAGTTACTCCACCGTCACCGACTTGGCGAGGTTGCGGGGCTTGTCGATGTCCCGGCCCAGCGCAAGCGCCGTGTGATAGGCGAGCAGTTGGAGCGGGATGCCCATCAGGATGGGATCGAGCTCCACCTCGTTGCGGGGTACCACGATCGTGTGGTCCGCCTTCTCCTGTTCCTGGTGCGCCACGGCGAGGATCCGGCCGCTGCGGGCCTTGATCTCCTCCAGGGTCGCGCGGTTCTTCTCCAGCAGGTCGTCATCGGGCAGAACCGCCACGGTCGGCACCTCCGGCTCGATGAGCGCCAGCGGCCCGTGCTTGAGCTCGGACGCCGGGTACGCCTCGGCGTGGACGTAACTGACCTCCTTGAGCTTCAGGGACGCCTCACGCGCCACCGGGTAGCCGCGGACCCGGCCGATGAACATCATGCTCTTTGCGTTCGCGTATTCCGCGGCGAGCTTCTTGATCTCCTCCTCGCCGCGCAGCACCTCGGCGATCTGCTCGGGCAGCTTGCGCAGCCCGGCGATGATCCGCTTGCCGTCGGCGACCGACAGATCGCGGATCCGGCCCAGGTGCAGGGCGAGCAGGGCGAAGGCGACGGCGGTGTTGGTGAAGCACTTGGTGGAGACGACGCACACCTCCGGGCCCGCGTGCACGTACACCCCGCCGTCCGTCTCGCGCGCGATGGCGCTGCCGACCACGTTGACGACGCCCAGCACCCGTGCGCCCTTGCGCTTGAGCTCCTGGACGGCGGCCAGGGTGTCGTAGGTCTCGCCGGACTGGCTGACCGCGATGTAGAGGGTGTCGGGGTCCACCACCGGGTTGCGGTAGCGGAACTCGCTGGCGGGCTCGGCGTCGGCCGGGATCCGGGCCAGCTCCTCGATCAGCTGGGCGCCGATCAGACCCGTGTGGTACGCCGAACCGCAGCCGAGGATCTTCACCCGGCGCACTCCGCGCGCCTCGCGGGCGTCCAGGTTGAGCCCGCCCAGCCGGACGGTGGAGAAACGGTCGTCGATCCGGCCGCGCAGCACCCGGTCCACGGCGTCGACCTGCTCGTGGATCTCCTTGTGCATATAGGTGTCGTGGCCGCCCATGTCGTAGGACTCGGCTTCCCACTCCACGGTGGTGGGGGAGGAGGAGGTGCGGCTGCCCTCGGTGGTGTAGGTGCGGTAGTCGTCGGCCTTGAGGGTGGCCATCTCACCGTCGTCCAGGGTGACCACCTGGCGGGTGTGGCTGACCAGCGCGGCGACGTCGGAGGCGACGAACATCTCCTTCTCGCCGATGCCCAGCACCACGGGCGAGCCGTTGCGGGCGACGACGATGCGGTCAGGGAAGTCCGCGTGCAGTACGGCGATGCCGTAGGTGCCCTCGATCAGGGTGAGCGCGTGGCGGACCTTCTCCTCCAGGGTGCTCGCCTGGGAGCGGCCGATCAGATGCGCCACTACCTCGGAGTCGGTCTCGGAGACCAGCTCCACCCCGTCGGCGACCAGCTTGGCGCGCAGATCGGAGGCGTTGTCGATGATCCCGTTGTGGACGATGGCGACCTTGCCGTCGGCGTCCGTGTGGGGGTGCGCGTTGATGTCGTTGGGCGCGCCGTGGGTGGCCCAGCGGGTGTGGGCGATGCCGACGGTGCCCGCGAAACGCTTGGGCAGCCGGGACTCGAGCTCACGAACCCGGCCCTTGGCCTTGGCGGTCTTCAGCCCGGCGCCCTGGGCGCCCTTGGCGGGCTTGGCCTGGATCGCGATGCCCGCGGAGTCGTAGCCGCGGTACTCCAGCCGCTGGAGTCCCTCCAGCAGCAGCGGTGCCACGTCGCGTTTGCCGATGTATCCGACGATTCCGCACATGGTGTTCAGGCCCTCCCTAGTGGATCGTTCACAGGTGCTCGGGGTCCGGGCGGCGGTGGCGGCCGCCGGGCGTGGTGTCAGCCGTAGACGATGCGGCGCAGCTGCCGCAGCGAGAGTTCGGGCGGCGCCACCGCGCGGTACGGCAGCTCGGCCGTGATCCGCTCGAAGATGTCCGCGTTGGTCAGCCCGCCGGACTGAAGCTCGCGGTGGCGGCGGCGGACGAACTCCTCGGTCGTCTCGTCGAAGTACGCCAGGACGTCCAGCACCACCCGGGCCGCCTCGCCGCGGCTCAGCGGCGTGGAGCGGACCAGATGGTCGACAAGGTCATCGTGGGACATACGGCGATCGAGCACCCGTCGATACTGCGGGGAAGAGGGTCGTTTCGCAAGAATCCTGCCCGATATCGGGCAGGGGCTAGAAGCGGCTGAGCGCGGCCTGCTTGGCGGCCGTGAACTCCTCCTCGGTGAGCACCCCGCTGTTGTGGAGATCGCCGAGCTGCCGCAGTCGCCGCAGCAGGGCGTCGTGATCTGTGTCACCGCCGCCGGGTCCGTCTGCCGCGCTCTGCCCGTTATGTGTGTGATGTGGGCTCTGGTGCCGGTCACCCGCGGGGAGCGCCGGGGCCGCGTCGGCGGGCTCGGCCGCCGGGGCCCCGGCGGCGCCCGGATGCGGCAGCCGGGCCGTGACGGCCGCCGCGACCAGCGCCATCGCCGGGCTGGTGCGTGAGCACGACTTCATCGCGCACGAAGACCTCAAGATCCGCAACATGAGCAAGGCTCCCGAGCCGAAGCCGGACCCCGATAAGCCGGGCAACTTCCTGCCCAACGGGGCCGCTGCCAAGGCGGGGCTGAACCGCTCGATAGCCGATGTCGGATGGGGGGTGTTCCTCGCGATCTTGACCGCCCAGGCAGAGTGGGCCGGACGGGAAGTGATGGCGGTGGACCCCCGCAACACCTCCCGGCGGTGCCCCGAGTGCGGGCACACCGCCAAGAAGAGCCGACCCACACAGGAGAAGTTCCACTGCGTCTCGTGCGGCCACAACGCGCGCGCCGACACAGTGGGCGCCCGGAACGTTCTACGGGCCGGGCTGGTCCGTCGCGAAGCCGCACCGGCATAGCGAGAAGCCACCCCGGTTACGGGGGTGGAGGAGTCACATCGAGTACATGGCCTTCCCCTTCCCCCCCGGCTGCCCGGGATCGCCGAACTCGGCTGGTCGCCGCAGGCCACCCACGACTGGGACTCCTACAAGTGCGGCTGGCCGCCCAGGGGCCCCACTGGACGTCCTGGGCATGACCTACTACCGCTCACCGCAGGTCCCCTGGCCCACATCCTGAACCGGGGGTGGCGGACCCCGATGGGGACCATCACGGTCAGCCCGCGAAGCCCAACTCCCGGGCGATCAGCATCCGCTGGACCTCACTGGTGCCCTCGCCGATCTCCAGGATCTTGGAGTCGCGCCACATCCGGGCCACCGGGTACTCGTTCATAAAGCCATAGCCACCGTGGATCTGGGTCGCCTCGCGGGCGTTGTCCACCGCGACACCGGAGGAGTAGAGCTTGGCGATCGACGCCTCCTTCTTGAACGGCTCACCGCGCACCAGCCGGGACGCGGCGTCCCGCCAGGCCACCCGGGCCATATGGGCGCGCATCTCCATGTCCGCGAGCTTGAACTGGATCGCCTGGTTGGCGCCGATGGGACGGCCGAACGACTCACGGGTCTTGGCGTACGACACCGACTCGTCCACACAGCCCTGGGCCAGCCCGGTGGCCAGCGCCGAGATCGCGATCCGGCCCTCGTCCAGTATCCGCAGGAACTGGGCGTAGCCGCGGCCCTTTTCACCCAGCAGATTGGCCGCCGGGACCCGGCACTCGGTGAAGGACAGCTCACGGGTGTCCGAGGCGTTCCACCCCACCTTGGAGTAGGGGGCGGCCACGCTGAAGCCGGGGGTGCCGGAGGGCACGATGATCGAGGAGACCTCGGGGCGGCCGTCGGCCGCGCGGTCGGTGACGGCGGTGACGGTGACCAGCGCGGTGATGTCCGTACCGGAGTTGGTGATGAAGCACTTGGAGCCGTTGATCACCCACTCGCCCGTGGCCTCGTCCAGCCGCGCGGTGGTGCGGGTGGCACCCGCGTCCGAACCGCCGCCGGGCTCGGTCAGCCCGAAGGCGCCCAGCGACTCCCCGGAGCACAGCCCCGGCAGCCACTGCCGCTTCTGCTCCTCGGTGCCGTAGAGGTAGATCGGCATCGCGCCGAGGGAGACCCCGGCCTCCAGGGTGATCGCGACCGAGGAGTCGACCCGCGCCAGCTCCTCCAGGGCCAGACCGAGCGCGAGGTAGTCGCCGCCCATACCGCCGTACTCCTCGGGGAACGGCAGGCCGAACAGGCCCATCCGGCCCATCTCCCGGATGATCTCGTACGGGAATTCATGGTGCTCCCAGTACTCCCCGATCTTCGGGGCGACCACGTCATGCGCGAACTCCTCGACGGTGCGGCGGAGTTCCTCGTGCTCGGCGGAGAGACGGTGGTCGATGGTCATGACTCAGATCTCCTTCTGGGAGAGTGCGCGGACGGTACGGGACGGGCTGGGGCGCCCCAGGTGCCGGGCCATCCACACGCTGGTGGCGGTGAGACGGCCGAGGTCGACCCCGGTCTCGATGCCGAGGCCGTCGAGCATCCACACCAGGTCTTCGGTCGCGAGATTGCCGGTGGCGCTCTTGGCGTACGGACAGCCGCCGAGGCCCCCGGCGGAGGCGTCGACGGTGGTGACGCCGTGCTGGAGCGCGGCGAGGGTGTTGGCGAGTGCCTGGCCGTAGGTGTCGTGGAAGTGGACGGCGAGCCGGTCGTTGGTCACGCCCGCCTCATTGAGGGTGGCCAGCAGCTCCTGGACATGGCCGGGGGTGGCCACGCCGATGGTGTCGCCGAGACTCACCTCGGCACAGCCCATGTCGATCAGGCGGCGGCTGACCGAGACGGTCTGGGAGACCGGGACCGGCCCCTCCCAGGGGTCGCCGAAGCACATCGAGAGATAGCCGCGCACCGTCACCCCCGCCTCCCGGGCGCGGGTGACCACCGGAGTGAACATCTCCAGCGCCTCGTCGACCGTGCGGTTGAGATTGGCCCTGGCGAAGGACTCGGTGGCGCTGGCGAAGACGGCGATCTCCCGGGCGCCGAGAGCGAGGGCCCGCTCGAGACCGCGCTCATTGGGCACCAGCACCGGCAGTCGCGCGGAGACATCGTCGATCAGCGGCATCAGCTGCTCGGCGTCGGCCAGTTGGGGCACCCACTTGGGGTGGACGAAGCTGGTGGCCTCGACCGTATCCAGACCGGCCTCGGCCAGCCGCCGGATGAACTCGGCCTTCATGACCACCGGCACCAGCGTCTTCTCGTTCTGCAAGCCGTCCCGAGGGCCCACCTCATGGATCCGGACCCGGGCGGGCAGCCCGGGGGCCGGAACGGTCATGGGGAGCCCGGCCGGTCCGGCGGGGGTGTCCGGCGCGGACATCACATACGCTCCTCGGTCTCGCTGGGCGTCTCGGACGGGGTGACGACCGCCAGCAGCTGGTCCATGGCGACCGTGCTGCCGGGGGCGACATCGAGCTCGGTGACGGTGCCGTCGTGCGGGGCGGAGATGAGGTGCTCCATCTTCATCGCCTCGACCACCAACAGGCCTTGGCCCGCGGTGACCTCGTCCCCGACGGCCGCCTTGACCACGGTGACGGTGCCGGGCATCGGGGCGGTGAGCTCCCCGGCGTGGGCGGCGGACGCACCGCCGCGCAGCGCCTCCTCGACCGGGTCGTGGCCCACCACGCGCCAGGTGTCCCCTTCGCGCCCCAGCCACTGGCTCGCGCCGTCCGCGACATGGCGGAAGGGGTAGGTGACCCCGGCCAGATCGAGCACGACCCGTCCGCCGTGCCCGCCGTGCCCCGTCAGCCGCGCCCGCAGGGCCTCGGCCGGGGCCGCGTCCTGGGCGGCGGGGGCGCTGTCCTGCCGCTCGAGCACGACCTCGGCGTCATGCGCTCGGCCGCGCACCCGGACCGTGACCGGGGGGTGGCCGGAGATCCGCAGCCGGTGGACGGTCCAGGCGGGGGTGCCACCCAGCCGCCAGCCGGTCGGCACCGAGAACGGGTCGACCCAGCCACCGGACCGCGGGCGGGCGTCATCCGGCACACCGGCCCCAGCGGGCTCAAGGGCCGACTGGCGCAGCAGCGCCGCCGTCACATAGACCTCGTCCGGGACCAGCTCCGGGACCAGGGAGGCCGCCGCGCGGTCGACCAGACCGGTGTCCAACTCGCCGGAGACCACCTGAGGATGGGCGGCCAGTCGGCGCAGAAAGCCCGCGTTGGTGTCCACGCCGAGCACACTCAGCTCGGCGAGGGCGGCCCGCAGCCTGCGCAGCGCGGTGGGCCGGTCCGGGCCATGGGCGATGACCTTGGCGAGCATCGGGTCGTAGGTGGTGCCGACCTCGGTGCCGGTGCTCAGCCCCGAGTCGACCCGGACACCTTCGCCCCCGGGCTCGTCCAGCGCGAGCACGGTGCCCGCCGAGGGCAGGAAGTCGACCCGCTCGCCGGTGGCACGCGCGGTCTCGGCGCAGATCCGGGCCTCCACGGCATGGCCGGTGAAGGTGATGTCCCGCTGGGCGTGGGGCAGCGGCTCGCCCGCGGCCACCCGCAGCTGCCACTCCACCAGATCGAGCCCGGTGATCAGCTCGGTCACCGGATGCTCGACCTGGAGGCGGGTGTTCATCTCCATGAAGCAGTACGCGGAGGGGTCGTCGCCCGGCACGATGAACTCCACCGTGCCCGCGCCGACATAGCCGCACGACCGCGCCGCCGAGGCCGCCGCCTCGCCCATCAGCGCCCGGGTGGCCTCGTCCAGCAGCGGGCTGGGCGCCTCCTCGATGATCTTCTGATGACGGCGCTGGAGTGAGCACTCGCGCTCCCCGAGGTGGATCACCCCGCCATGGCCGTCGGCCAACACCTGGATCTCGATATGGCGGGGCCGGTCGATCCAGCGCTCCACGAGCAGGGTGTCATCGCCGAAGGCGCCGCGCGCCTCCCGCCGGGCGGCCGCGATCTCGTCCGCGAGCAGCGCCTCGTCCCGCACCAGCCGCATGCCCTTGCCGCCGCCGCCCGCCGAGGGCTTGAGCAGCACGGGCATTCCGATCTCCCGTGCCGCCTCGGTGAGCTGGGCGTCCGTCAGTCCGCTGCCCGAGGAGCCGGGGACCACTGGCACTCCGGCCGTACGCACCGTCTCCTTGGCGCGGATCTTGTCGCCCATCAGCTCGATGGCGTCGGCCGGGGGGCCGACGAAGGCGAGCCCGGCATCGGCGCAGGCGCGGGCGAACGCCGCGTTCTCCGCGAGGAAGCCGTAGCCGGGGTGGACGGCCTGGGCGCCGGTGCGGGCCGCGGCCTGAAGCAGCTTCTCGATCGACAGATAGCTCTCCGAAGCCTGGGCGGGGCCGATCCGCACGGCGGTGTCCGCCTCCCGCACATGGCGGGCGTCCGCGTCGGCGTCGCTGTAGACGGCGACCGAGCGCACCCCGAGCCGACGCAGGGTGCGGATGACACGCACGGCGATCTCACCGCGGTTGGCCACCAGGACTGTCTCGAACATCGGGTGCATTCCCCTCACATCCGGAAGACGCCGTAGCCGGGCGCCGCGGGGTCCTTTTCGGGCAGCGGGGCGCTCGCGCACGCGGTGAGCGCGAGGCCGAGCACCGTACGCGTCTCCAAGGGGTCGATCACTCCGTCGTCCCACAGCCGGGCGGTGGCGTAATAGGCGCTGCCCTGGGTCTCGTACTGCTCGCGGACCGGTGCGCGGAACGCCTCCTCGTCCTCGGCGCTCCACTCCTCGCCGCGCGCCTCCAACTGGTCGCGCTTGACGGTGGCGAGCACCGAGGCGGCCTGCTCACCGCCCATCACCGAGATCTTGGCGTTGGGCCACATCCACAGGAAGCGCGGCGAATAGGCCCGGCCGCACATCGAGTAGTTCCCCGCGCCGTAGGAACCGCCGACCACCACCGTGAGCTTGGGGACCCGGGTGCAGGCCACGGCGGTGACCATCTTGGCGCCGTGCTTGGCGATACCGCCCGCCTCATAGCTGCGGCCCACCATGAAGCCCGAGATGTTCTGGAGGAAGACCAGGGGGATGCCGCGCTGGTCGCACAGCTCGATGAAGTGGGCGCCCTTCTGGGCCGATTCGGAGAACAGGATGCCGTTGTTGGCGACGATGCCCACCGGATGACCCATGATCCGGGCGAAGCCGGTGATCAGGGTGGTGCCGAACTCGGCCTTGAACTCGGCGAACCGCGAGCCGTCCACCACCCGCGCGATCACCTCCCGCACGTCGTACGGCGTGCGGGAGTCGACCGGAACCGCTCCGTACAGCCCCGCGGGGTCCACCGCGGGCTCCTCGGAGGGCTCCACCCGCCAGGGCAGCGTGCCCTGCTGGGTGGGGGAGGGCGGCAGGGTGGCGACGATGTCGCGCACGATCCGCAGCGCGTGGGCGTCGTCCTCGGCGAGGTGGTCGGTGACCCCGGAGACCCGGGAGTGGACCTCGCCTCCGCCCAGCTCCTCGGCGGTGACCACCTCGCCGGTGGCCGCCTTCACCAGCGGAGGCCCGCCCAGGAAGATGGTGCCCTGGCCGCGCACGATGACCGCCTCGTCGCTCATCGCCGGGACATAGGCACCGCCCGCGGTGCACGACCCCAGCACCGCCGCGACCTGGGGGATCCCGGCGCCGGACATCCGCGCCTGGTTGTAGAAGATCCGCCCGAAGTGGTCGCGGTCGGGGAAGACCTCGTCCTGCATGGGGAGGAAGGCGCCGCCGGAGTCGACCAGATAGACACACGGCAGCCGGTTCTCCAGCGCGACCTCCTGGGCGCGCAGATGCTTCTTCACCGTCATCGGGTAATAGGTGCCGCCCTTGACGGTGGCGTCATTGGCGACCACGACCACCTCGCGGCCCGCGACCCGGCCGATCCCGGCGATCACACCCGCCGCCGGTGCCTGCCCGTCGTACATCCCGTCGGCCGCCAGCGGGGCCAGCTCCAGGAACGGGGAGCCCGGATCCAGCAGGGTGTCCACCCGGTCGCGCGGCAGCAGCTTGCCGCGCGAGGTGTGGCGTGCCCGCGCCTTCTCGCCGCCCCCCAGCCGCGCCGCGGCCAGCTTCTCGCGCAGGCGCGCGGCCAGCTCGCGGTGTGCGGCCTCATTGGCCTTCCAGGCGTCGGACGCCGGGTCGGCGCCGCTTCGCAGCACCGGTGCCTGCTCCATCGCTACGAGCCCCCTTGCTCGGTCCGCCGAATCGGTTAATAAGCGTTAACCCACCCATCAGGTTAACGACCACTAACCCCGCTGTCTAGAATTGCTTCCATGAGCACGCATGCCCCTGCCCCGACCCGCCGTGAACAGATCCTCAAGGAGGCCGCGCGGCTCTTCGCCGAGCGTGGCTTCCACGGCGTCGGTGTCGACGAGATAGGTGCGGCGGTCGGCATCAGCGGCCCTGGCCTCTACCGCCACTTCGCGGGCAAGGAGGCGATGCTCGCCGAGCTGCTGGTGGGCATCAGCGGCCGGCTGCTGACCGGCGGGAAGAAGCGCGCGGCCGAGGCCGAGAGCGGCGGGCTGACCCCGGCCGAGGTGCTGGACTCCCTCGTCGAGGGGCATATCGACTTCGCCATCGACGACCGGCCGTTGATCATCCTCCACGACCGCGAGCTGGACCGGCTCCGGGACACCGACCGCAAGCTGGTGCGCTCGCTCCAGCGGCAGTACGTGGAGCTGTGGGTCGAGGTGGTGCGCACGGTCTACCCGGGGCTCGCCGAGACCGAGGCCCGCGCCTGTGTGCACGCCGTCTTCGGGCTGCTCAACTCCACCCCCCACCTCGGCCGCCCCGGAGCCCTTCCGGGGCGTGAGGCCACCGCCGCCCTGCTGCACCGGCTGGCGCTGGGCGCCTTCGCCGCCGCCCATGCCTCGGACGGTTCCTCTGGACAGGGTCACGGACCGGCCGGTAGCTTTCGCTGAGCAAGCGCTTAGCTGCTTGCCGGCA
The DNA here is from genome assembly GCF_058215575.1 of Streptomyces sp. JLBJ103. Classification (NCBI taxonomy): domain Bacteria; kingdom Bacillati; phylum Actinomycetota; class Actinomycetes; order Kitasatosporales; family Streptomycetaceae; genus Streptomyces; species Streptomyces sp. JLBJ103. The sequence goes on from NZ_CM177089.1 coordinate 5,044,390, forward strand.
ACCCGGCATGGTGCGACCACGGCGCCGAGCGGTCGCAGCCGCGCGAGCGGCGGTGGTGGAGCCGTGGGAACGAGTAGGGAGTGGCTGATGCGCCGCACGGTGTTCAACGAGGACCACGAGGCGTTCCGGCAGACCATCCGTGACTTCATCGCGGCCGAGGTCGTGCCGTACTACGACGAGTGGCGTGAGGCGGGTCAGGCCCCCCGCGCGTTCTACAAGAAACTCGGTGAGCTGGGCGTCTTCGGGATCGAGGTACCCGAGAGTTACGGCGGCGCGGGCGAGACCAGCTTCAAGTTCAACGCGGTGATCACCGAGGAGTGCGCACGGGCCGGGGTCAGCTTCGGCGGCAGCGGGGTGCACACCGCGCTGTGCCTCCCCTATCTGCTCGCGTACGCCACCGAGGAGCAGAAGCGGCGCTGGCTGCCCCCCTTCGTCTCCGGCGACATGATGACCGCCATCGCCATGACCGAGCCGGGTACCGGTTCGGACCTGGCGGGTATGAAGACCACCGCCAAGCTCTCCGAGGACGGCACCCACTACGTCCTCAACGGCGCCAAGACCTTCATCACCGGCGGGGTGCTCGCCGACCGGGTGCTGGTCTGCGCCCGCACCGCCCCCGCCACCGCCGAGGACCGCCGCGGGGGCATATCCATCCTGGTGGTCGACGCCAGGAGCGAGGGCTATGTGGTCGGCCGCAAGCTGGAGAAGCTGGGCCTGAAGACCTCCGACACCGCCGAACTGTCCTTCACCGACGTCAAGGTGCCGGTGGAGGATCTGCTCGGTGAGGAGGGCAAGGCGTTCGGCTACCTCACCCACAACCTGCCCCAGGAGCGGCTGGGCATCGCCTTCGGCGCCTACGCCCAGGCCGCGGCGGCCGTGGAGTTCGCCAAGAGCTACGTCCAGGACCGCACGGTCTTCGGCACGTCGGTGGCGTCCTTCCAGAACACCAAGTTCACCCTCGCCGACTGCAAGTCCGAGGTGGACGCGATGCAGGCGGTCGTGGACCGGGCCCTGGACGCGCATGACGCCGGTGAGCTGACCGCCGCCGACGCCGCCTCCGCCAAGCTGTTCACCACCGAGCGCGCCAATGTCGTCATCGACAAGTGCCTCCAGCTGCACGGCGGTTACGGCTACATGATGGAGTACCCCATCGCCCGGCTGTACGCGGACACCCGCGTCAACCGCATCTACGGTGGCACCAGTGAGGTCATGCGGTCCATCGTCGCCAAGTCGATGGGTCTGTGATGGCCGCTCGCCCTGTGGTGGCCACCCGCCCCGCGATGGCACCCGCCCTGTGGTGGCCACTCGCCCTGTGATGGCACCCGCCCCGCCCGTCGGCAACAGCGCCGCAACACCGCTCTGCGAGACTGCTTGAACCATGAATGACGCACTTCAGGGTCTGCTCGAACTGCTCGACCTCGAGCGGATCGAAGAGGACATCTTCCGCGGCACCAGCGACGCCGCGCCCCTGGTGCCGCGGGTCTTCGGCGGCCAGGTCGCCGCACAGGCCCTGGTGGCCGCGGGCCGCACCGTCCCGGACGACCGCTCGGCGCACTCGCTGCACGCCTACTTCCTGCGGCCCGGCGACCCCGGGGCGCCCATCGTCTACACGGTCGACCGGATCCGCGACGGCCGGTCCTTCACCACCCGCCGGGTGGTGGCGGTCCAGCACGGACAGCCGATCTTCCATCTCTCGGCGTCGTTCCAGACGTACGAGGAGGGGCTCGAGCACCAGGAGCCGATGCCGGACGTACCGGATCCGCTCTCCCTGCCGACCGCCGAGGAACTGCTGCCCCGCTACCAGCACGTCATCCGGCCGGAGATCAGCGAACGGATGCTGCTGGCCCGGGCCGCGATCGATCTGCGCTACGTCGGCGAGCCGCCGTACGGCAGCGTCGGACAGCCGCGCGAGGCGAAGTCGCAGGTGTGGTTCCGGACCAACGGCAAACTGGACGGCGTGGCCGACGACCCGCTGCTCCACGTCTGCCTGGCCACCTATGTCTCCGATATGACCCTGCTGGACTCGGTGCTGTTCGCGCACGGCCGGGGCGGCTGGGTGGTGGGGGACATCGTCGGCGCCAGCCTCGACCACGCCATGTGGTTCCACCGTCCGTTCCGGGTGGACGACTGGCTGCTGTACGACCAGGAGAGCCCCTCGGCGTCCGGTGGCCGGGGCCTCGCCAAGGGCCGGATCTTCACCGCCGATGGGCGGCTGGCCGTCTCCGTGATCCAGGAGGGGGTCATGCGGGTGCCGCGCACGGCATGAGGCGGCGCGGCGGGCGCCCGGGGCCCCGGGGGTTCGGCGCGCGGCGGGGACGCGCGCCCGTGCGTCAGGAGCCGAGGCGTCGGGACGGACGCGTCAGAAGCGGGCCTCGAGCCCGGCCGCGTCCAGCAGATAGGCGGTCATCGGGGCGTAGAACCGCGGATCGGTGACATGGTCGTCCAGCGGGACGACCACCGAGAGGGTGCCCTCGGACTCGCCGAGGAAGAGGGCCGGGTCGTTGCAGTCCGCGTACCCGACCGCGTCGATGCCCCGCTGTCCGGCACATCCGGCCCAGCCGTGGTCGGCGACCACCAGATCCGGCTGCGGGCGTCCCTCGCGGGCCAGCCCGTCCAGGATCGCCGCCATGGGGGCGGGGGAGTGGGTGTGCCAGAGGGTCGCCCCTCTTTCCAGCATCGCCACGTCGCAGAACTGGAAGACATACCCCTCGTCCGCGTGGAGCCCGCCGGGGATCTCCACGATGTCGCAGCCCGAGGCGCGCAGCGCCGCCGCGGTGGCCCGGTGGACCTCCAGCAGTCCGCCCGGGTGGCCGGTGGCGAACAGCACCCGCTCCTGTGTCTCGGCCGCCTTCCGCAGCACCGACGCCATCCGGTCCAGCGCGCCCACCGTCAGCTCGGGGTCGATGGTGTCCTGCCCCGACCGGTGCTGCGGATCGTCGATCACCCCGCACCGCTCCGCCATGACGGCCAGTACGTCCTGTTCGTCGGTCCAGCGGTCGCCCAGCTCCAGGCCGAGCCAGTAGTGGCGGTCGCCGTTCGCCAGCTCGCGGTAGTGGGAGAGGTTGTTCTCCCGGGGAGTGGCGACATCGCCGGCGATGCGGGTACGGACAAGGTGGTCGATCAGCTCGGCACGACTGGGCACGGTACTGGGTATGGGCATGTGGCCCATTGTCGCCCCTGTGGGGGCGGAATGGCGGCCTCCGCCGCAGGGCGGACATGGCGCGGTCATGGCGAAATGCCATGGCGCCCGCTCCCTGGGCCGGGTCCGCGGAGTGGATCCGGGCGGTCCACGGGATGATGTCCGCGCCGCCCATCGGACGGGTCGTCGCACCGCCCTGATCCGGTGTGACGAGAGTCACCGCGGGGCGGGAGCCGTCCGGGGTGTGGCTCGGCATGGTCCGCGGGCACAGCGCGGGGCCCGCACCTCTTCAGGTGCGGGCCCCGGCTGTGATGCGACGCGTCAGGCGGGAACGATGTTCTCGGCCTGCGGGCCCTTCTGGCCCTGCGTGACGTCGAACGTCACCTTCTGGCCTTCCTGGAGCTCACGGAAGCCCTGGGTGGCGATGTTCGAGTAGTGGGCGAAGACGTCGGCGCCGCCGCCGTCCTGCTCGATGAAGCCGAAGCCCTTTTCCGCGTTGAACCACTTCACGGTACCGGTCGCCATGTCAATCTCCTTTGATAGGGGCCGAGTCGGAACCCGCATTCGTCGGATTCCGTGTCGCCGCAATGACCCCATCCGGAAATGACCGGTGAAAACAAAATGCGCCTGAAGGCTACATCCCGTCAGGCGCACACAAAGTTCATGGGTACCAAAACTGCAACTGGAAAGACGGTACCACGTGTCGCTGCCGAGCAGTGGGAATCTTGGAATCTGCCGCTTCCCGTGGGCTGCCCGTTGTGGGACGCTGGTGTTCCCGGATTCCCCCTCTCCCCGTTGAGGCACTATGCGCTGCATTATCGCCAATTTCGCCTTCGACCTGACCGCGCGCGAGGTGACGGACGCGATGAGTGGCATCAGCCCCGAACCGGTCACCGGCCCTTCGGTCCGCATCGGACGCCGCACCTACCCGGTCAAGCAGGTCGGAGCGGTGATCACCCGGCAGGACCGCCGCGATTTCACCGCGGGCGAGGTCACCCGCGCCATGAAGCGTCTCGGCTTCACCTGCTACCCGACCCCCGAGCCCACCCCGCTAGACCCCGTCGAGAACGCTTCCGGGCTGCTGGGCGGACCGACGAAGGACAGCTGACCCGGGAAGGACAGCCGACCTGTGGTGGCCGGCGGCAGCTGCCCCGGTCGACCGTGCTGGATCGCGCCGGACCGCGCGGGCCAGCCCCCTGGAGGCACCTGGACGCGGTGTCCAAATAACCGGCTCCGGGTCCTCGGATCCGTACATGTGGCACGGCGGTGGATCTGCCTAGGCTCCTCCGTATGACCACAGCACCCCGACAGTCGTCCCCCACCGCCCCCGTCGGCCCCGTCGACTCCTCCCGTGTCCCGCGCTTCGCCGGCCCCGCGACCTTCGCCCGGCTGCCGCGCGTCGACGAGGTCGGCGGCACCGCGGACGTCGCCGTGGTCGGAGTGCCCTTCGACAGTGGTGTCTCCTACCGGCCCGGCGCGCGCTTCGGCGGTAACGCCATCCGTGAGGCGTCCCGGCTGCTGCGCCCCTACAACCCAGCGCAGGACGCCTCTCCCTTCGCCCTCGCGCAGGTCGCCGACGCAGGTGACATCGCCGCCAACCCGTTCAACATCAACGAGGCCGTCGAGACCGTCCAGGCCGCCGCCGATGACCTCCTGGACACCGGCGCCCGGCTGATGACCCTCGGCGGCGACCACACCATCGCCCTTCCGCTGCTCCGCGCGGTGGCCCGTCAGCACGGTCCGGTGGCCCTGCTCCACTTCGACGCCCACCTGGACACCTGGGACACCTACTTCGGCGCCGAGTACACCCATGGCACGCCCTTCCGGCGTGCGGTGGAGGAGGGCATTCTCGACACCTCCGCCCTCTCGCATGTCGGTACCCGGGGTCCGCTGTACGGAAAGAAGGACTTGGACGACGACCAGAAGATGGGCTTCGGCATCGTCACCTCCGCCGATGTCATGCGACGCGGGGTGGATGAGATCAGCGACCAGCTCCGCCAGCGCATCGGTGACCGCCCGCTGTACATCTCCATCGACATCGACGTCCTCGACCCGGCTCACGCCCCCGGCACCGGCACCCCCGAGGCGGGCGGTCTGACCTCCCGCGAACTGCTGGAGATCCTGCGCGGCCTGTCCGGCTGCCAGCTGGTCTCGGCCGACCTGGTCGAGGTCGCCCCGGCCTACGACCACGCGGAGATCACCTCGGTCGCCGCCTCCCACGCGGCGTACGAGCTGACCACGATCATGGCCCGTCAGATCGCGGCCGCGCGGGGCGCATGAGCGGGGCCGACCGCTTCTGACCCGGGCCGGTCACCGTCCGCGCGACGCTGACCGGCCCGGCGCACACCTAGCCAGCCAGCCCTAGCAGACGACCATGTCCAGATCCCGGTGGCCCACCGCCGGTGCGTCCAGCGCCAGCCAGCCGTGGCCGCGCACCTCGGTGTCCGGGCCGAGCCGGGTCGGGTCCACCGACAGACAGCCGCACGCGGTGGCGACGCCCGCGGTGCCCTCGTTGGGCTCGGCCTCGTCGTACTCGGGGTCGAAGTCCTCGCTGTCCATCCACCGTTCCTCCCACGGCAGCGGCTCACCCACCCACTCGGGATCGCTCTCCCGCGCGTACCGGCGTCGGATGGCGCCCTGTTCGGCGACCACCCAGATGTTCGCCCCGCCCGCCGGGTCCTCGAAGAACATCTGCGCCTCGCCGCAATGGGCGCTCAGGCGCTCCACGGCGCCCATCATGTCCTCCCACTCGATGCCGATCACACTCTCCAGATGGCCGAAGATCAGCCGCCAGCCGTCGAGTTCGGGAGTGATGAAGACGGGGACCGCTCCGGGGTGGGTTCGCATACGTTGCACGTCCACCCCTTCGTGGAAGGTGACCGGAACCCGGTCATGTAGATCCAGGGCGGTGAACAGGCCCTCGTAGCTCTCGCCGGGCACCGCGTACCACCAGCCGAGGTCGAGACGGCGCGGCGGCCTCTCCCCGCAGGACTTGAGCGTGGCCCGGCGGGCCAGCAGTTTCATGTCGCGTTCGCTCAGGCGGTCGGTGAACCCGGCGGTCAGCAGCGTTTCCAGACGGCTTTCGATCATGGCGGGAAGACTAGGCCCGGCCGCCGACATCCCCCCGCCAAGGTACGGGTGTTGGCAAGGTGACGTGTATCGGATGTGTCATCGCCGAACCACGAACCACGACGGAGAACAATGAGGTACTCCACCCCCCGGCCACCCCGCACCGCCCGGCTGATCGCTCCGCTTGTCGTCTGCGGGTTGATCGCCGCGATGCCCACCGCCTCGGCAGGACCCGTGCCCGCATCGTCCCCTGCGGCCGAGGAGGGCGCGGGGTCCTGTCCGCGCGGCTCCGGCGGCCGGGCGTCCGACGGCTGGTCGCTGTCGTCCACCCGGATCGATCCGAAGGACAGCTACCACGCCTACGTCGGCAACGGATATCTCGGACAGCGGGTCCCGCCCCAGGGCACCGGCTACACCGGGGGAGGCGACAAGACCGGCTGGCCGCTGTTCACCCCGCGCTACGACGGCTCCTTCGTCTCCGGGCTCTACGCGCACAACACGAAGACCACCGACAACCGGCAGGTCGCCGCCGCCATCCCGACCTGGTCCACTCTCGAGGTGGCCACCGGGGGCGCCGCGGGCGAGACCTTCGGCTCCGGGACGTCCCGAGGGCGGATCTCCCACTACCGGCAGACCGTCCTCATGCGCTGCGGCCTGGTCCGTACCTCCCTCACCTGGACCGCGTCCGACGGACGCGCCACCGACCTCACCTACGACGTGCTCGCCGACCGCCGCAACGCCCATGTCGGGGCCGTACGGCTGCGGATGACCCCGCACTGGAGCGGCAACGCCACCGTCACCGACCGGCTCGACGGACGTGGCGCCCGGCGGATGACGGGGACCGGCGGCGGTGCCCACCGGGGCGGTTCGGTGGACGTCGGCTTCCGCACCGACGGCACCCGCACCGACGGGACCGTCGCCTCCACCCTGCGCCCCGGCCCGGGAGTTTGGGCGCGGGTCCAGGGAACCCCCGGCCCCGACGGCAGGCTGAGCGCGCGTCAGGCCCTCCGCTTCCCGGTCCGGCGGGGCCGCTCCTACGCGTTCACCAAGTACGTCGGCGTCGACACCGCCCTCACCTCCCGCGCCCCGCGCGCCGACGCCCTCAACGCCTCCCGGCGCGCCGCGGACCGCGGCTGGGACGCGCTGTTCGCGTCGCACTCCGCCGCCTGGCGGAAGCTGTGGCGCTCGGACGTCGAGGTGGCCGGGCGGGACCGGGCCTCCTTGCGCTCCTGGGTGCGCTCGGCCCGGTACGGGCTGCTGTCCGCCACCCGGGCCGGATCCCGTGACAGCATCGCGCCGACCGGTTTGACCAGCGACAACTACGGCGGTCTGATCTTCTGGGACGCCGAGACCTGGATGTATCCGGGGCTGCTGGCCACCAACCCCGAACTGGCCAGGTCCGTGGTCGAGTACCGCTACCGGACCCGCGCGGGCGCCCGTGCCAACGCCCGCAAGCTGGGCTACCCGGGGCTGTTCTACCCCTGGACCAGTGCGAGCAAGGGCGGGCTGTGGACCGAGTGCCACAGCTGGGACCCGCCGCACTGCCGCACCCAGAACCACCTCCAGAGCGATATCGCCCTCGCCGCCTGGCAGTACTACCAGGCGACCGGGGACACCCACTGGCTGCGCGACCGCGGCTGGCCGGTGCTCAAGGGGATCGCCGAGTTCTGGGCCGGGCGCGTCACCCGTAACAGCGACGGCAGTTACTCCATCAAGAATGTGGCCGGACCGGACGAGTACAGCAACGGTGTGGACGACGCGGTCTTCACCAACGCGGGCGCCGCCACCGTGCTGCGCCACGCGGCCCGCGCCGCCCGGCTGCTAGGCGAGGACGCACCCGCCTCCTGGACCCGGATCGCCGACCGGCTGCGGATCCTCTACGACAAGAAGAAGGGGATCTTCCAGCAGTACCAGGGCTACCAGGGCTCGATGATCAAGCAGGCGGACACCGTACTGCTGATGTACCCGCTCCAGTGGCCGATGCCGGACCAGGCCGCCGCCCGGACTCTTGACTACTACGCCGCGCGCACCGACCCGGACGGCCCCGCCATGACGGACTCGGTGCACGCGATCGACGCCGCCGCCATCGGCGAACCCGGCTGCTCCTCGTACACCTATCTGACGCGCTCCATCAGGCCGTTCGTCCGCGGGCCGTTCCGCCAGTTCTCCGAGGCGCGGGGCCGGAAGGCGGGCGCGCAGGACCCGTTGGCCGGCTCCCCGGCGCAGGATTTCCTCACCGGCAAGGGCGGCTTCCTCCAGGTCTTCACCCACGGGCTGACCGGGCTGCGGATGGCGGAGGACCGGGTGCGGCTGAACCCGGTGCTGCCGCCGCAGCTCCACGACGGTGTCACCCTGCGGGGCTTGCGCTGGCAGGGGCGTAGCTACGACGTGGCGATCGGCCCGCGCGAGACCACGGTGCGGCTGACCGGCGGTGAGCCGTTCACGATCGAGACGCCCGCCGGGAAGCAGATCGTGAGCCGGGACGCCCCCGCCGTGCTCAAGACCCGCCGTCCGGACCTGGAGCCGACGTCCAACCTCGCCCGCTGCCGCAAGGCGACGGCGAGTTCGGAGGAGCCGGGTATGTACGCGGGCGGCGCTGTGGACGGCAGCGCGGCCACCGCCTGGGTGCCGAACGTGGCGCGGGGCACGCTCACCGCCGACCTCGGCCGGGTGGTGCGCGGCGCGAAGGTCACTGCGGAGTGGACCTCGGTACGGCCCGCCTCGTACCGGGTGCGGACCTCGGCCGACGGCCGCCACTGGCATCCGGCGGGCTCGGGTCCGGCCCGCTACGTCCGGGTCACGGTGCGGTCGGCGGACGACACGAAGCGGGCGGGCGTCGAGGAGTTGAGGGTGACGCGCGAGGACTGAGCGGGCCGGCGGGGCTGGGACGCTGTGCACGGGGTGTCAAGGAGTGTGCAGGGGATGCCAATGACACCCCGCCCCCGTCCGGCCATGCTGATCAGGTCAGGTAGGCAGGGCTTCGACGGGGGGAGCCCTGCCTGCCTGCTGCCAGTGCCTCCTGGCGGAAGTCCCGGGGCGTGACCCCATAGGCGCCGCGGAAGGCGCGGCTGAAGTCCGCCGCATGACTGAACCCCCAGCGGGCGGCGATGGCGTGGATGGGGGTGTCGCTCCGCGCGGGGTCGGCGAGGTCGCGGCAGCAGCGCTCCAGCCGCTGACCGCGGATCCACGCCGAGACGGTGTGACCCTCCTGCTCGAAGAGGCGGTAGAGATATCTCAGCGAGATGTGATGGGTCGCGGCGATCCAGGCCGGGCTCAGCTCGGGCCGGTGCAGATTCCGCCGGACGAAATCCTCGATCCGCAGGAACAGGGCGCGCCGACGGCTCTCGGGGGTGATGGCCGCGCCGCTCCGGCCCTCCCCGGTGTCCAGCTCATGGGCGAGCATCGCGGTGAGCAGATCGAGCACCACGATGCCAAGACGCGGGGCGTCGGACGGCCGCAGACCTTCGGCCTCGGCCGCCATCCGGGTGAGGAAGTCGGCGAGCATCGCCCCGATCCCCTCCCGCCCCGACAGACACCGTCCGAGCAGCCGGTCGAGCTCCGCCGCCGGGAACGGCAGCAGCGACGGGCGGATCGCCACCGACATCTCCTGCACCCGGCCCCGCACACTGGCCCCGTGGCACGGCCGGGAGGTGGAGATGAGCATGAACTGCCGTACGCCGAGCGTGGTGTGGTGACCCGCGTGCGACAGATCCGTCTCCCCGCCCACCACCAGCATCAGGTGGTACAGCTCCGGGTCCGAGCGCCGGATGTGGGCCGCCGACCGGTGGTTCCGCAGTGACGGCACGGAGGTGCGGGAGAGCGAGACATCGCCCAGGCCGACGCCGCTCATGGTGGCGCGGAAGTCGTGCTCGTGGTCGGAGCGCAGCTCGATCGGGATCGTCCCCTCGTCGCACCGGGCACGCCATGCCGCGAACCGCTCCGCGGGCGGGATGTTGTCGTTAGGGAGCACCATGCCCGTCATCACCCTCCCGTATCAGGTCATCGCTCAGTGCGATCATCCCTGGCGGGCATCAATGTTTGATGAACGGTTCCAGGGCGAACAGTCCGCATCCGCCCGATTCGACGTGTATCCGTCCGATCCCCCGTGCGCCCTTGTCCGCACGGCCGGACGCCCCCTTTGAGGACGGGCCCTGGCAGCACTGCCGGAGGAAACGGCCCTGGAAGACCGAGTCCCCGCCCCACGCCGTCATGGCGCGGTCAGGATGCGCGGGCCGTCCTCGGTGATGGCCACCGTGTGCTCGCTGTGGGCGGCGCGGGTGCGGTCGTCGGTGCGCAGGGTCCAGCCGTCGGGGTCGGTGATGTAGGTGTCCCGGCCGCCCGCCAGGAACATCGGCTCGATGGCCAGCACCAGCCCGTGCCGCAGCGGCAGACCCCGGCCGGGGCGGCCCTCGTTGGGCACCGGCGGGTCCTCGTGCATCCGGCGGCCGATGCCATGGCCGCCGAAGTCCGCCGGGATGCCGTAGCCCGCGGCGCGGCCGACCGAGCCGACGGCGTGCGAGATATCGCCCAGGCGCGCCCCTACGACTGCCGCCTCGATGCCCGCCGCCAGGGCCTGCCGGGTGGTCTCGATCAGCCGCAGATCGTCCGGGCGCGGGGTGCCGACGGTGAAGCTGACGGCCGCGTCGCCGGCCCAGCCGTCGACCGTCGCGCCGCAGTCCACGGTCACCAGGTCGCCGTCGCGCAGCCGGTAGCCGTCCGGGATGCCGTGGACGATCGCGTCGTTGACCGAGGCGCAGATGACGGCAGGGAAGGGGGTGGGCGCGAAATGCGGCCGGTAGCCGAGGAAGGGGGAGTCCGCCCCGGCCTCGGCGAGCACCGCGCGGGCCGCCTCGTCCAGCTCGCGCAGCGACACGCCGACCGCGGCGGCCCCCTGCGCGGCGGCGAGCGCGGCGGCCACGACCCGGCCCGCTTCGCGCATGGCGTCCAGGGACGCGTCGGTCTTGATCTCCACCATGGGTTGCTGCCTTCCGTCACCGCCGGGGGCGAGGCTCCCGGTGACCCAATTCTTATACCGGTATTAGTATCACGGTCATGGTGCGCACTCCTCTCACTCCGCTGGAACGCGAACGCGGCCGCTTCCTCGGTGTCCTGCTGCGGCAGGCCCGCGGCGAACGCAGCATGGCCGAGATCGCCGCGGCGTCCGGAATCTCCGCCGAAACCCTCCGCAAGATCGAGACCGGCCGGGCCCCGACCCCCGCCTTCTTCACCATCGCGGCCCTGGCCACCACCCTCGGACTCGGCCTGGACGAGATCGCCGCGCGCTGCGCCAAGGTCGCCATCCCACCGGAGGAGGGCAGCGCGGCGGCGTGATCCGGCCCACTCCGGGCGCCCGTCCCTGGGCGGCTTTTGTTGCGGCAGGATGAAATCCGCACATCTGTGTGTTGGTGCCTTCCGGCAGGACGTGGAGAGTCGGGAGGACACGGGGTGACGGACGTGGTGGCGGACGAGCCGGAGATACAACAGGGCTGGGTGCGGCGGCTGACCCGCTGGTGCTGGCGGTACCGGCGCAATGTGCTGCTGGCTCTCGGCTCCTCGCTCGGCGGGATGGCCGTCATGGCGCTCGTCCCGCTCGTCACCAAGTTGATCATCGATGACGTGATCGTCGGTCATGACCGGTCGATGGCCCCCTGGGCCACCCTGCTGATCGTCGCCGCCCTCGCGGTCTACGCCTTCACCTACGTCCGCCGCTACTACGGCGGACGGCTCGCGCTCGACGTCCAGCACGATCTGCGCACCGAGATGTACGCCTCCATCTCCCGGCTGGACGGCAGACGCCAGGACGAGCTGTCCACCGGCCAGATCGTCGGCCGGGCGACCAGCGACCTCCAGCTGATCCAGGGACTGCTGTTCATGGTGCCGATGATGATCGGCAACGTACTGCTCTTCCTGGTCTCCCTCGTGGTGATGGCGGTACTCTCACCGCTGCTCACCGTGGTCGCGCTCGCCGTCGCCCCCGCCCTGTGGGTCATCGCCTCGCGCAGCCGCGTCCGGCTCTTCCCCGCCACCTGGTACGCCCAGGGGCAGGCGGCCGCCGTCGCCGGGGTCGTCGACGGGGCCGTCACCGGCGTCCGCGTGGTCAAGGGCTTCGGACAGGAGCGCCAGGAGACCGGCAAGCTGCGGGAGGTCAGCCGCGGGCTGTTCGCCGCCCGGCTGCGCACCGTCAAGCTCAACTCCCGCTACACCCCCGCCCTCCAGGCCGTCCCCGCCCTCGGCCAGGTCGCCATGCTGGCCCTCGGCGGCTGGATGGCCACCCGCCATCAGATCACCCTCGGCACCTTCGTCGCCTTCTCCACCTATCTCGCCCAGCTGGTGGGCCCGGTCCGGATGCTCACCATGATGCTGACCGTCGGCCAGCAGGCCCGAGCCGGAGTGGAGCGCGTCTTCGAACTCATCGACACCGAGCCCGCCATCGAGGAGCGCCCCGACGCCCGGGAGCTGCCCGCGGACGCGCCCGCCACCGTCGAGTTCGACCGGGTCACCTTCGGCTACGACCCCGCCCACCCGGTGCTCTCCGAGGTCTCGCTGCGCATCGAGCCGGGCGAGACCCTGGCCGTCGTCGGCGCCTCCGGAAGCGGCAAGTCCACCCTGTCGATGCTGCTGCCGCGGTTCTACGACGTGACCTCCGGCGCGGTCCGGGTCGGCGGCCATGACGTCCGCGAGCTGAGCTACGCCTCGCTGCGCGCGGCGATCGGGCTGGTGCCGGAGGACAGCTTCCTCTTCTCCGACACGGTGCGCGCCAATCTCGCCTACGGGCTGCCGGACGCGACCGAGGAGCGGATCCGGGCCGCCGCCCGCGCCGCCCAGGCCGACGGCTTCATCTCCGCACTGCCCGACGGTTACGACACCCAGGTCGGCGAGCAGGGGCTCACCCTCTCCGGCGGCCAGCGCCAGCGCCTGGCTCTGGCCCGCGCGATCCTCACCGACCCCCGGCTGCTGGTCCTCGACGACGCCACCTCCGCGGTCGACGCCCGTGTCGAGCACGAGATCCACGAGGCGCTGCGCGGGGTGATGGCCGGGCGCACCACCCTGCTGATCGCCCACCGCCTCTCCACCCTCGCGCTCGCCGACCGGGTCGCGGTCCTCGACCGGGGCCGCCTGGCGGACATCGGCACTGACGAGGAGCTGCGGAAGCGGTGTGCGCTGTACCGGCGGCTGCTGACCGACCCGGACGAGCTCGGCGGCATCACCCGTGACCCGGCCGGGCAGCTCACCCCCCGCGACGGTGCCGACCCCGGCCGTACCTCCCCGGTGGCGGACCGGAACGGCCACGAGCGGTGGGAGGTGTCCGCCGGAGCCCTCGACGGCGAGGCGTCGGCCACCGGCCTGGCCGAACCGGAGCTCGACGCCTCGGCGGTCGGTGGTCTCCAGCCGCCCTCGGTGAACGGGGACCACGCTGCCGACGGCCACCGCACCCCCGATCTGACCGGGCTGACCGCGGCGGCCCGGCGGCGTCCGCACGGCGGTGACGACCCCGAGCACGCCGCCGCGGCCGACGGCGCCGATCCGGCCGCCACCCCCGCCGTGACCCCCGAACTGTGGGTGCGGCGCGCGGACCGGAACCCGGGGCCCGCCGTGCAGGACGGCGGCACCACCACCGCCGCCCCCGCCCCCGGCCCCGGGATCGCCGGGGCGCTCGCCGGGATGCCCGCCACCCCCGAGCTGCTCGCCAAGGTCGAGGCCCTGCCGCCCGCCGACGACACCCCCGACGTCGACGAGGAGCGCGCGGTGCGCTCCGAGAAGGCGTACGGACTGCGGCAGTTGCTGCGCGGCTTCGGCACACCGCTGCTGATCTCGCTGCTCCTGGTCTCCATCGACGCCGTCGCCGGACTGCTGCTGCCGGTCCTCATCCGGCACGGCATCGACGAGGGCGTCCAGCGGCTGGCGCTGGGGGCGGTGTGGGCCGCCTCCGGGCTCGCCCTGGTCGTGGTGCTCGCCCAGTGGGCGGCGCAGATCGGCGAGACCCGGATGACCGGACGCACCGGTGAGCGGGTGCTCTACGCCCTCCGCGTCAAGATCTTCGCGCAATTGCAGCGGCTCGGACTCGACTACTACGAGCGCGAGTTGACCGGCAAGATCATGACGCGGATGACCACGGATGTGGACGCGCTGTCGACGTTCCTCCAGACCGGTCTGGTCACCGCCGTGGTCAGCCTGCTCACCTTCTTCGGCATCCTGGTCGCGCTGCTGGTGATCGACGTCCAGCTGGCGCTGGTGGTCTTCGCGACCCTGCCGCCGCTCATCATCGGCACCGTCTTCTTCCGGCGGCAGAGCGTCAAGGCGTACGAGCTGGCGCGTGAGCGGGTCAGCGTGGTCAACGCCGATCTCCAGGAGAGCGTGGCGGGGCTGCGGATCGTGCAGGCGTTCCGCCGTGAGGGCTCCGGCCGGGAGCGGTTCAGCGGGCGCAGCGACGACTACCGCCAGGCGCGGGTGCGCGGCCAGTGGCTGATCTCGGTGTACTTCCCCTTCGTGCAGCTGCTGTCGTCCACCGCCGCGGCGCTGGTGCTGATCGTGGGCGCCGGACGGGTCGGGGACGGCACGCTGAGCGCGGGCGCGCTGGTCGCCTACCTCCTCTACATCGATCTGTTCTTCGCCCCCGTGCAGCAGCTCTCCCAGGTCTTTGACGGCTATCAGCAGGCCAGTGTCTCGCTCGGCCGGATCCAGGAGCTGCTGCGCGAGCCGACCACCACACCGGCGGCCGAGGCCCCCCGCGCGGTGTCCGCCGTCCGCGGCGACGTCACCTTCGAGGATGTGCGCTTCCGCTACGGCGGGGAGGGTGAGGAGGCGCTGACGGGCATCTCGCTCACCATCCCCGCGGGCCAGACCGTGGCCTTCGTCGGGGAGACCGGCGCGGGCAAGTCCACGCTGGTCAAGCTGGTGGCCCGGTTCTACGACCCGACCGGGGGCGCGGTGCGCGTCGACGGCACGGATCTGCGGGAACTGGACCTCACCGGGTACCGCAACCGCCTGGGCGTCGTCCCTCAGGAGCCGTATCTCTTCCCCGGAACGGTGCGCGACGCCATCGCCTACGGACGGCCCGACGCGAGCGACGCCGAGGTGGAGGCGGCCGCGCGGGCGGTCGGCGCCCACGCCATGGTGGCCTCGCTGGACGGGGGCTATCTGCATCCGGTCTCCGAGCGCGGACGCAATCTCTCCGCCGGACAGCGGCAGTTGATCGCCCTGGCGCGGGCGGAGCTGGTGAACCCGGACATCCTGCTGCTGGACGAGGCCACCGCCGCGCTGGACCTGGCCACCGAGGCGCTGGTGAACCAGGCCACCGACCGGCTGGCGGGGCGCCGCACCACCCTGGTGGTCGCCCATCGGCTGACCACCGCGGCCCGCGCGGACCGGGTGGTGGTGCTGGACCACGGCAAGGTCGTCGAGGACGGCACCCATGAGGAGCTGGTGGCGCGGGACGGCCGCTACGCCGAGCTGTGGCGCACCTTCACCGGCGAGGCGGCGCCGGTCGGCGCGTAACCGGGCGGTCGGCGCACGGGGGGCGCACGGAAGGCTGTACGGCGCGGGGCGCGGCGGTCCGGTCGGTCGCGCCGGTCGCCCCGCCGTCCGTCACTCTCGGCATCCGCCCGAGATGACGCAGGGTGAGGTCAGATCTCCATGCCGCTGGCCCGCGCTATGCCCTCCACCTCGCGCCGGTCCCGCTCCCGCTGCTCCGCCTCGGCGGCCACCCGCTGCTTGTGGCGGTACAGGAAATCGGGGTCGCCCGCCCGCTCCTGGGGGACCAGCACCTTCATCCCCTTGGCGTGCGGGCTGTCGCCGAGGTCGACCACCACCCGCTCGTCCTGGGAGGTGAGCAGACCGAACAGCACCAGCAACTCGGCCTGCAAGGCGGGGGTGAACAGCTCCTTCTCCTCCGGACCCATACCGAGCTCATAGGTCCCCCCGCGGACGGCCGGTGAGGTGCTCAGCTCGCGCAGCAGCCGCATCAGCAGCTCGAGCGAGCGCGGATCGATCCGTTCCTGCAACTCCGTCAGATACCGCGTCAGCCGCTCGGCCCGTTCACTCCGGTCGTGCCGTTCGTCTCGGTCCATGTACGCAGCATGGGCCATCACAGCCCGCTACGAAAGAGGGCGGGGGCAACAACTCTCCGTATTCGGCCCCCTGTTGGCAATGAGGGAGACCCCTAGAGTCCGTGCCCCAAGGGGCGTCCGGCCGCGAGCGCGATCCACGGCACCACGCCGCGGGCTGATCCACGAAGATCGACAGGACGGGGCCTAGCGGCTCCGGGTGTGGCCCGAGTAGGTTCTCGGCGACCTATGCGTATTCATGTGAAACCAGGGGAAGAAGAGGAGGCCGCATGGGCAAGGCGCTCAGATGGCTGGTGTCGCTGGTGATACTCGTGGGGGCGGCCGGATGGGGTGCGGGGAACGCCTCCGCGCACTCGGCCGCCCCCAAGGAGCCGGACATCAAGGAGCGTGTCCTCGGCATTCCGGGGATGAGCTTCGTCGAGGAGAAGCCCTACGAGGGCTACCGCTTCCTCGTCTTCAACTACACCCAGCCGGTGGACCACCGGCATCCGTCGAAGGGGACCTTCCAGCAGCGGTTCACCCTGCTGCACAAGGCCACGGACCGGCCGACGGTCTTCTTCACCTCGGGCTACAACGTCAACACCACTCCGCGCCGCAGCGAGCCCACACAGCTCGTCGACGGCAACCAGGTGTCGATGGAGTATCGATTCTTCACTCCCTCCCGGCCGCAGCCCGCGGACTGGTCGAAGCTGGACATCTGGCAGGCCGCCAGCGATCAGCACCGCCTCTACCAGGCGCTGAAGCCCGTCTACGGCAAGAAGTGGCTGGCCACCGGCGGCAGCAAGGGCGGTATGACGGCGACCTACTACCGCCGCTTCTTCCCCCGCGACATGGCCGGAACGATCGCCTATGTCGCCCCCAACGACGTGGTGAACAAGGAGGATTCGGCCTACGACCGCTTCTTCCGCACCGTCGGCACGGCCGAGTGCCGCACCAAGCTCAACGCGGTGCAGCGGGAGGCGCTGGTGCGCCGTGACGAGATCGTGGCGCGTTACCAGAAGTGGGCCGACGAGGAGAAGCAGACCTTCACCGTCGTCGGCAGCGCGGACAAGGCGTACGAGAACGTGGTGCTGGACCTGGTGTGGGCCTTCTGGCAGTACCACCTGGAGAAGGACTGCGCGGACGTTCCCGCGGCCACCGCCTCGACCGATGAGCTCTACAGCTTCATCGACGAGATCTCCGGCTTCTCCGCCTACACCGACCAGGGTCTTGAGACCTACACGCCGTACTACTACCAGGCGGGCACCGAGCTGGGCTCGCCCTCCTTCCGCACCCCGCACCTGGACGGGCTGCTGCGCTACCCGGGCATCTACGCCCCGCGCAACTACGTCCCCCGGGACATCCCCATGCACTTCAAGAGCCGCTCGATGCGTGATGTGGACAGCTGGGTGCGCCATGACTCGCAGAGGATGATGTTCGTGTACGGGCAGAACGACCCGTGGGGCGCGGAGCCGTTCCGGCTCGGCAAGGGCGTGAAGGACTCGTACATCTACACCGTCGCGGGCGGCAACCACGGCTCGAACATCGCCGGGCTGACGGCCGATGAGAAGACCAAGGCCACCGAGGCGGTCCAGCGGTGGGCGGGGGTCTCCCCGGCCGGCAAGCCGCTGGCGCACGCCGACAAGCGGCTGGACAAGCGCGAGATCGAGCGCCGGCCGGCCCTGCGGCCGTAAAGCGGGGCGGAGCCCTCGTCCCCGTTCCGGCGGGACGGAGGTGTACGGGGCCGGGGGCGACAGCCCCCGGTCCCTTCCGCTTTCTTCGGCTTCCCTCGGCTTCCCTCGGCTTCCTTCTGTTTCCTTCCGCTTTCGCGTCAGTCGTAGGACAGACCGTGCCCGATCGGGTACAGCACCCGGGACGGCTCGTCCGCGTCCCGCACCGCCACCGGCAGCCGTCCGCGCGGATCCGCCTTGCCCGCGATCACCCGGGCCGCCGCGCGCAGTTCCACATCCGTCCATGAGTAGGCGGCCAGCGACGCCCCGGGCTCGGTGTCCGCACCGCGCAGCCGCGCGATGTCGTACGGATTGCGGATGGCCAGGTGCACCACCGGTTTCCCGGTGGCCACCAACGCCGAGACCAGGGTCCGCTGCGCCGATCCGGCGCCCACGTTGTACGTCGCCACGACCACCGCGTCCCGGCCCCGGGCCGCCGCGACCGCCTCGTCGATCCGGCCCGGCGACGGATCGGGCGCGGTGCCCGTACCGGTGGACAGCGCCTCCGCCGAGAACCCGAGACCGTTCAGGGCGCGAGCGAGCACGGCCGTCGGTGGCCCGCCGGTCCCGGACGGAGAGGCAGGGTCCACTCCCACCACCAGCAGCCGGTGGTGGCGCTTGCGGGACAGCGGCAGCAGCCGCTCGCGGTTGGTGAGCAGGGTGGTGGTGCGCTCGGCGATCCGGTCGGCGGCGGCGCGGTGCTTGCGGATGCCGACCGTGCGGTCCACCTCCCGCGCGCTGGTGTACGGATCGTCGAACAGGCCGCGGCGTGCCTTGAGTTCCAGGATGCGCCGCAGGGACGCGTCGATCCGCTGCTCGGTGATCTCGCCGTCCCGTACGGCCTTGTGGACCCCGCGCCAGGCGGCGGACAGATCCGGCGGGTTGAGCAACTGGTCCACGCCCGCCTTCAGGGCGAGCACCGGCACCCGGTCGTCGCCGTACTTCTTGCGCACGCCCTCCATGCCGAGCGAGTCGGTGACCACCACCCCGTCGTAGCCGAGTTCCTCGCGCAGCACACCGGTGAGGATGGGCCGGGAGAGGGTGGCGGGGTCGTCGGCCGGGTCCAGGGCCGGGAACAGCAGATGCGCGGTCATGATCGAGTCGATGCCCGCCTCGATGGCGGCCCGGAACGGCGGGGCGTCCAGCCGCTCCCACTCCTTGCGGGAGTGGGTGATCACCGGCAGCCCCACATGGCTGTCCACGGTGGTGTCGCCGTGCCCGGGGAAGTGCTTGGCCGTGGCCGCCACCCCCGCGCTCTGGTACCCCGCGACCTGGGCCGCGACCAGGCGGGCGACGGCCCGCGGGTCGGCCCCGAAGGACCGTACGCCGATCACCGGGTTGGCAGGGTTGACGTTGACGTCGGCGACCGGGGCGTAGTCCTGGCGGATGCCGAGCGCGGCCAGTTCGGCCCCGGCGATCCGGCCCGCGGTGCGCGCGTCCTTCGTGCTGCCGCCCGCGCCGAGCGCCATCGCGCCGGGCAGGAGGGTGGCGGGGGCGCCGACGCGGGCCACGATGCCGTGCTCCTGGTCCGTGGAGAGCAGCAGCGGCACGGCGGGGGCCCGGCGGTCCTCCAGCGCGGCCTTCTGGATGCCGTTGGAGAGCGCGGCGACCTGGTGGGGGTCGCGGATGTTGTGCGTCCAGCCGAAGTAGATGATCCCGCCGACGTGGTACTTCGCGATCAGCTCGGCGGCGTTGGCGACACCCAGCTCCTTCTGGTTCGACGCGACATCGGCGGGGTCGGGCGCGGTGGCCGAATGCCCGTACACCCGCATCACGAAGAGCTGGCCGATCTTCTGGTCCAGCGTCATCCGCCCGATGAGCACGTCGACGCGGTCGCGGTGGTGGTCGCGGGTGGTGCCCCCGTCGCGGGTCGCGGCCCGGTCCCCGGCCGTACCGGGCCCGGCACCGGGACGGGTGGCCGGAGGGGTGGTGGAGCGGGACGGGTGGCGCGCCGGGGTGCCGCCGAGCGCCCCCGGGGCGCAGGCGGTCGCGGCGGCGGCCACGGTGGCGGCGAGCAGGGCGCGGCGTGACGTGGGCTCGGGCACCCGCACTCCTTCCGTCGGGGTCTGGAGGGGGTGGCTGGCGTGTGCTCTGACACCGTTCAGTGGAAAGCAGATCCGGGTCAATGGGAATGGCCTTTTCGGTGCGACTTCGGTCAGGAGAAGACCGGTTCCGATGGGAGTCGCTCGTTCGGCACCACGAAGATGGCGATGATATGGAACGGCGCGAAGCATTCCGGCGGTGGCGCGGGATGCCGCCCCGCGATGAGCGTCAGCCGCTCCCCGGACCGCCGCAGCGTGGCCGACGGCCACTGCGCACAGCCCGTGGTGGTGGACCAGCCGACCAGCGCGGTCCGCGAGAAGTCGGTGTCCCGGGCCTTGGCCGTGATGGCGTCGGCCCGCTTGCCGAAGTGCTGGGCGAAGGCGTCGAGTTCGGCCGTGTTGCGCAGTACCGTGTGGATCTCCGGGACACCGCCGGAGGCGCTGGTGAAGTAGGCCGCCCCGGTGTCGATCCGCCCGGCGCCGCGGGAGGGGGAGACGCCGCCGGCGCTCAGGGAGGGGTGCGCGCCGGCGGCGGGATGCTGCTGGCCGCAGGCGGCGGAGAGGGTGATCAGCGACGCAGCCAGCAGCGAGGCCGATACCGCTCTGCGGAGACTCCCCATCAGCATGCCGCTTGGACGCCCGGCCCGCCGGGGCGGTTCCGGGTGCGGTGCGGACTTGTTGCCGTGCTGAGGGCCGTGGCGAGAGCCGCGGTGAGGGTCGTGGTGAGGAACGGGACACACCCGCCCATAGTGGCAGCGCCCCCGGGCCCCGCCCGTCACCGAAGCCCCCGACGCGTCGGGTCAGGTGGTCCGCTGGGGCCAGAGTTCGCGCAGCAGGCGGACGGTCTCGGTAATGGCCGGGCGGCGGGCGGCGCCGGTGCGCCACAGGGCGTACAGCCGTCGTACCGGGACCGGTTCGAGCGGGACCGCCCGCACCCCCTCCGGCAGCGGGCCGCGCCCCAGGCGCGGCATCAGGGCGATCCCGAGACCGGCCGCGACCAGCGCGATCTGGGTGTGGTTCTCCGCTGCCTGATAGGCGAGGTCCGGTTCATGGCCCGACGCCCGCAGCGTACGGACCAGCCAGTCGTGGCACACCGACCCCGGCGGCTGGCAGATCCAGCGCTGGCCCGGCAGATCGTCGCGGCTCAGCGGCCGCTCCCGGCCGCGTTCGGCCAGCGGATGTCCGGCCGGGGTCAGGATGTCGCAGGAGTCGTCCCCGATGACCGCCCGCTCCAGACCCTCCGGGGCGGGCAGTGGTGCGATGTCCCAGTCGTGGGCGACGGCCATGTCGATCACGCCCTGCGCCACCAGGTCCACCGACAGATGCGGATCCACCTCCAGCAGCCGGGCGTCCAGCGAGGGGTGCTCCTCGTGCACCCGCGCCAGCACCGGGGGCATCAGCCCGCGGGCCGCCGTGGCGAACGCGCCGATCACCAGCCGCCCGGTGGGACGGCCGCGCCGCTCCTCCAGCGTGGTCTCCGCCTGCTCGACGATGGCCAGCAACTGCTGGGCGGTGGCGGCCAGATGCTGGGCCGCGTCGGTCAGCGCGATGCCCCGGCCCTGGCGCTCCAGGAGGGTCGTACGGGTCTCCCGCTCCAACTTGGCAATCTGCTGCGACACCGCGGACGGGGTGTAGCCGAGCGCCGTCGCCGCGGCGCTCACCGACCCGTGCACGGCGACCGCGTGCAAGGCCCGCAGCCGGGCCAGATCCAGCATGGGGCGCCCCTCTCACCTTCGACGTTCGCCGCATCTTTTACGTTCACTGCATCCAACCATGCAGATATCCGCGCTGGTGCTACAAGGTCATCGGACGTGATCCTCGACCCATGCGACCTGCACACATCGCCCTCGCCGTACTCGTCGCCGCCGTATGGGGCGTCAACTTCACGGTCATCGAGGTGGGGCTCGACCACTTCCCGCCGCTGCTCTTCTGCTCCCTGCGGTTCCTCGCGGCGGCCCTGCCCGCGGTGTTCCTGGTCGGACCGCCACGGGTCGCCTGGCGCTGGATCCTCGGGGTCGGACTGGCGCTGGGAGTAGCCAAGTTCGGGATGCTGTTCATCGGGATGCACGAGGGCATGCCCGCCGGGCTGTCTTCGCTGGTGCTCCAGATCCAGGCCGTCTTCACCGCGCTGTTCGCCTCCGTCGTCCTGGCCGAACGCCCCACCCGGATCCGGCTGCTGGGCATGGGCGTCGCCCTCACCGGGATCGCGGTGGCCGCCGCCGACGAGGGCACCTCCGGTCCGCTCCTCGGCTTTGTGCTGGTGATCGCGGCGGCGGCGTTCTGGGGCGTCTCCAACGTCCTCACCCGCAAGGCCGCGCCGCCCGACGCGCTGAGCTTCATGGTGTGGGTGAGTTTGGTGCCGGTGCTGCCGCTGCTCGGGCTCTCGCTGCTGTTCGAGGGCGCCGAGCCCGACCTCCGGGCGCTGGCCCGGATCGACTGGGCCGGGGCGGGCACGATCGTCTACGTCGCCTGGATCACCACGGTGTTCGGCTTCGGTGTGTGGGGCTTCCTGCTGCGCACCTACGACGCCTCGGCGGTCGCGCCCTTCTCGCTGCTGGTGCCGGTGTTCGGGATGTCCTCGGCGGCGCTGGTGCTGGGGGAGGGGATCAGCCCGCTGCGCTGGCTGGCGGCCGCGCTGCTGGTCGGCGGCGTGGCGCTGACCTCGTTCCCGGCCGCCCGGCTGCGCGGTCTGCTCAGGCGGCGTCGGCCAGCAGCCGCAGCAGATGCTCCCGGCCCGGAGCGAGCAGCCCCGGCAGCTCCGGAGCCTGCGGGTACCAGCGCTTCTCGTACTCCCAGCACAGCCAGCCGTCCCAGCCTTCACGGCTGAGCAACTCCACACACTCGGTCAGCGGCAGCACCCCGGCGCCCAGCGGCAGTGGGGTGGTGTCGTCGGCCGAGGCGATGTCCTTGACCTGCACATAGCCCAACTGCGGGGCGAGCGCCGCATAGCTGGCCGCCGGGTCCTCCCCGGCCAGCCAGGTGTGCATCACATCCCACAGCGCCCCGACGCTTCCGTGGCCGACCGGCCCGAGGACCCGTGCCGCGTCGGCCCCGGCCGGATGTGAGTCATGGGTCTCGAGCAGCAGCCGTACGCCCAGCTCGGCGGCCTGGGGCGCGGCGGCGGCGAGCCGCCGGGCGGCCGTGGCGTCGGCCTCGGCGGTGTCCTGGTCACCGCCGCCGGGGAACACCCGGACGTTCGGCGCGCCCAGATCGTGCGCGAGCCGCACCAGCTCACCCAGCTCGGCCAGCACCGGCCCGTCCGGCCCGGCCGCGGCGACCCCGGCATACCCGGCGACCGTCAGAACCTCCACCCCAGCCCCCGCGAACTCCCTCACCACCTGCGCCCGCTCCCCGCCCCCGATCCCGGGATGCACCGGCTCCTCGGGGTGGGCACGCAGTTCAACCCCGTGATACCCGCTGTCGGCGGCGAGCCGGACCACATCGCGCATGGCCATACCGGGGACGCCGAGGGTGGAGAAGGCGAGCTTCATAGGGGCTCCGTTGCTCGTGTGTGGGGGCGGTACGAGTCGGGGATCTTCAACGGGACGCTAAGCAGGGGCGGGGGCGTGGTCAATCCCGCCACGCCCCGGGGCCGCCGCGTCGTGGTGCGTGGGGGCCCCGGGCCCATGCCCCATCCGGGCGTGAGGGGGCGGGCAGGGCGGCACGGGTGTGCCAGGGGTGGTGGGCCCGGTCCACGGAACCTCGGAGTCTCAGGGGCTCAGGCCGTGGTCAGGCGCCACAGGGATGTCACCTCCGCGGCGCGGGCCGTGTGGAGGGGGTCGTCCGGGGTCGTTGCGCGGGGGTGGGTGGGGCGGGTGTCGTGGCGGGCCACGACCTTCAGGCCCGCCGACCCGACCGCGGCCAACAGCTCCGCGCGCGACCGCAGCCCGAGGTGTTCGGCCAGGTCGGAGAGGATCAGCCAGCCCTCGCCGCCCGGGGCGAGGTGGGCGGCGAGGCCCCCCAGGAAACCGTGGAGCATCCGGCTCCCGGGGTCGTACACCGCGTACTCCACCGGGGAGGAGGGGCGCGCCGGTACCCAGGGCGGGTTGCAGACGACCAGGGGGGCGCGGCCCGGTGGGAAGAGGTCGGCCCGGACCACCTCCACCCGGTCGGACAGGCCCAGCCGGGCGACGTTCTCCCGGGCGCACACCAGCGCCCGCGGGTCCTGGTCCGTGGCCACCACCCGGGCGATCCCCCGCCGCGCCAGCACGGCCGCCAGCACACCCGTGCCGGTGCCGATGTCGAACGCGGTCCCGCCCGGGGGCAGCGGCGCCTCGGCCACCAGGTCGACGTACTCGCCGCGCACCGGGGAGAAGACCCCGTAGTGCGGATGGATGCGGTCGCCGCCCAGCGCCGGTACCTCGACGCCCTTGCGGCGCCACTCGTACGCGCCGATCAGGCCCAGCAACTCGCGCAGCGAGGTGACCGAGGGCGCGTCGGCCGGGCCGTACGCCTCCGCGCACGCCTCCCGTACATCCGGCGCACGGCGCAGCGGAACGCGGAAGTCGGCGTCCAGCGGCACCAGCAGCATGCCCAGCAGCCGGGCCCGCCGGGACTGCGCCTGGCGGTGCCGGTGGAACGTCTCGGCGGGGGTGTCCGCGGGCGCCCGCCGGTCGCGGGCCCGGCGCGGGCCGCGGTCGACCCGGCGCGCCACCGCCGTCAACAGCTGACGCGCGCCCTGGTAGTCGCCGCGCCACAGCAGCGCGGTGCCCTCGCAGACCAGCCGGTAGGCGGTGTCGGCCGCCGTCCGGTCGTCCGCGAGTGCGACCCGCCGCGGTGGCGGGGCGCCGCTCTCGGAGCGCCAGTGGGCGGAGTGGGACCGGCCGTCCTCGGTCCAGTGGATGAAGTGCTGCGTAGTCAGGGGAAAGCCCTTTGCTCATGCGCGTGCTTGTGCGCCGTTCGTCCGGTCCGATCCTCGCCGCACCGGCCCCGCCGCGCGAGCGGTTTTCCGGACGGGCGCCCCGGGGCAACCCAGCGCGTCAACCAGCCACGTCAATGCTGACAGGTGACGTCACGTCAACCGCGCGGCGGCGGCGTTGTCGAGGACCGCGCCATCAGCTCGCCGCGCACCATCGCCACCCCGCCCGGCGGCTGCGGCTCGCGGCCCAGCGCCAGCCGTCCCGCCCGTATCCCCGCCTCGTGCAGCGGGAGCCGGACCGTGGTGAGCGAGGGCACCGCGTCCGCGCTGAACGGCAGATCGTCGAAGCCCGCGACCGACACGTCCTCGGGGATCCGCCGCCCCCGGTCGCGCAGCGCCGCGCAGACACCGAGCGCGATCGTGTCGTTGGCCGCCACGATCGCGGTCAAGCCGCTGTCCCGGCGCAGCAGTTCGAGGGTGGCGTCGTAACCGGAGGGGCGGTCGTACAGGCCGTGCACGGTCAGCCGCTCGGCGTCCCCCTCCAGCCCGACCCCGGCCAGCGCGGCGCGGTGGCCCTCCAGCCGGTGACGGGTGGTGGTGCGCTCGGCGGGGCCCGCCACATAGCCGATCCGGCGGTGGCCGAGGGTCACCAGATGCTCGGTCAGCCGACGTGCCCCACCGCGGTTGTCGAACGCGAGGGTCACCGCGTCCTCCAGCGGCGGGCGCCCGCACAGCACCACCCGGGTGCCGGACGCGGCGAGCCGGGAGACCTTGGTGGCCACCGCCGCCGCGTGGTCGGGCTGTTCGGCCGCGCTGCCGGTCAGTACGACCGCGGCCGCGCGCTGCCGCTGGAGCAGGGTGAGGTACCTCAGCTCGCGCTCGGGCGAACCGCCCGTACTGCATATGACGGCCAGCTTCTCGCCCCCGCGCCCCGGCCCGCCGCCGGGCGCGCCCATCTCGGACTGCACCGCGCCCGCGATGATGCCGAAGAAAGGGTCGGCGATGTCGTTGACCAGGACCCCGACCAGATCGGAGCTGGCGGCGGCGAGAGCGCTTGCCGGACCGTTGACCACGTACTCCAACTCGTCGACGGCGCGCAGCACCCGGGCCCTGGTCGACTCGGCAACCGGGTAGTTGCCGCTCAGGACGCGCGACACGGTGGCCGCCGAGACCCGAGCCCGTGCCGCCACATCGGCCAGGGTCACTGCCATGTTTCCTCCGTCGGTTGGTCACCTGGTGGTCTGCCGAGCGCGCCGGTTGGACGGCGTCCATGGTCTCACCGACCACCCTCACCGTGGCCTGGGATGCCGGGCGTTGGCCCATCCGTTGCGGTCCGGCGTGGTCCGCTCCTCGTCCCGGCGCGCCGACCCTCGCCGCATGGCCTGAACTGCCCCATGAGGGTCGGGGCGTCCCATGACGCCCGGGGTGTCCCATCTGTACAGGCTGGTGCGGGACGGCTAGCGTTGAAAGATCCAGAAAGCGCTTACCGTGCCGTCCCGTGAGGAGAAGAAACCACTTGACTCCTCCCCCTCGTGAAGGAGGGGGATTCCTAGCTCACGTCGCCTGCGGCCCGGCGGACCAGCAGGTCTTACACGATCTGCACTAGCCGGGTACGAGACCAGCCCGGACCAGCATCACGCGGGCGGAGTTCTTGTCTCTGGGCGAGACGGCTCCGCACGCGGTGCAGGCATACGTTCTCTCGGAAAGAGGTAGTGCGTGCTTGGTTCTCGCTCCGCACTGCGCACAGTCCATGGTGGTGTGCGCGGGGTGTACCAGGTGCACGGCACGGCCGTGCTTGCGGCCCATCTCGATCAGGGCCCTCTTCGTGGCGCTGATCGCCGCGTCAGCGGCCTTGCGGGCCATGGTGGTACGGCTGAGGAACTTCGGGCGGAAGTCCTCCACGGCGATGGCTTCGTGGCCGGTCGCGACCTTCTTCGCCCACTTACGGCCGGTGTCCTCGCGCTGGCGGGCGATCTTTTTGTGCAGCTTCGCCCGCAGCTTCTTCGCCTCGCGGTAGCCCTTCGAGGCGGCGTGGCCTTTCTTCGGCTTGCGCCGGGCCATCATGCGGTCGTACCGCGTCAGCTTCGCCGCAGCCTTCGTCCCGTGCTGCGCGTGGGGAAGGTCGTACTCGTCGGATGTGGTGGTCGCGGTCTCCCTGACGCCCCAGTCGATGCCGATCACACGGCCGGTGGCAGGCAGGTTCTCGGTCTGCGCGGGGACAACAAAGCTCGCCCACCAATGCCCCACACTGTCGCGGTACACGCGCACGCTGGACGGCGGCTCGGGCAGCTCACGCGACCACACCGGGCGTACGACGATCCCGCCCGCGAGGCGCAGGCGCCCGTCTTTCAACCGGAATCCGCGCTGGGTGTAGTTCAGTGTCGGAAGGGCATCGCGCTTCTTCTTGTACTTCGGCATCCCGGCCCGCTGCCGCATCGGCAGCCGGTCTTTGATGTCCTTGAGCGCTTTGGATCGGGACTTGCCGAAGTCGCGTATGAGCTGCTGCTGTGGAACCGAGCTTCCCTCACGCAGCCACGGCGTCATCCTGCGGGCGTCGGTCAGCATCTTGTCGAGCTGAGCCGGTCCGCAGGTCAACTTCTCGCCGGTGGCCTTCGCGACCCGGTGGACCTGCTTGGACTTCGCGACGCACTCATTCCACACCCAGCGGCACCGGTCCCATTCGGCTTCGAGTGCGCGCCGGGCCGTCACCGACAGGCGAACACGGAAGGTGTACCGGGCGTGCCCGGCGTTCTCCGTCGTCGCTTCTGTCGTCATGTACCCGAACCTATCCGGGAGGACTGACAGTTGAGCCCTATTGATCTTTGCCGTGTTCCTCACCAGCGCGGATGGCGGACGCCGAATCGCCCGGCGGCGATTCGGCTTTCCCTGCCCCGCTCCGCGGGAAGCCGGATTCCGCCTCAGGCTGAAGCCTGGGGCATCCTCCGGGAGGTTCGGTGACACGCCAGACCGTGCGGATCGCCATGAACGGTGTGACCGGCCGGATGGGCTACCGCCAGCATCTCGTCCGGTCCCTCCTCGCCCTGCGGGAACAGGGCGGCCTCGACCTCGGGGACGGGCGGGTGCTGTGGCCGCGGCCGCTGCTCGTCGGCCGCCGGGAGTGCGCGCTGAAGGCGATCGCCGAGCGCCATGGGCTGGACCCGGTCGCCGATGTGTCCACCGATGTGGACGCCGTCCTGGCCGACGAGAGCGTGGACATCTACTTCGACGCACAGATCACCGCGGCCCGCGAGGAAGCCCTCAAGAAAGCCATCGCGGCGGGCAAGCACATCTACACCGAGAAGCCGACGGCCACCGGCCTGGACGCGGCCCTGGAACTGGCCCGGCTGGCCCGCGCGGCGGGCGTCAAACACGGGGTCGTCCAGGACAAGATCTTCCTCCCGGGGCTGCTGAAGCTGAAGCGCCTCATCGACGGCGGCTTCTTCGGCAGAATCCTTTCCGTGCGCGGGGAGTTCGGCTACTGGGTCTTCGAGGGCGACTGGCAGGACGCCCAGCGACCGTCCTGGAACTACCGCGCGGAGGACGGCGGCGGCATCGTCGTCGACATGTTCCCGCACTGGGAGTACGTACTGCACGAGCTGTTCGGCGCCGTGCGCAGCGTTCAGGCGCAGGCCACCACCCACATCCCGACCCGCTGGGACGAGCGGGGCAAACCGTACGACGCCACCGCCGAGGACGCCGCGTACGGCGTCTTCCAGCTCGAGGGCGGCGCCATCGCACAGATCAACTCCTCCTGGGCGGTGCGGGTGAACCGCGACGAGCTGGTCGAGTTCCAGGTCGACGGCACCGAGGGCTCCGCCGTCGCGGGCCTGCGCAACTGCCGCGCCCAGCACCGCTCGGCCACCCCCAAGCCGGTGTGGAACCCCGACCTCCCGGCCACCGAGGCGTTCCGCGAGCAGTGGCAGCAGGTCCCGGACAACGAGAAGTTCGACAACGGCTTCAAGACACAGTGGGAGCTCTTCCTGCGCCATGTCGCACTCGACGAGCCCTGGCGCTGGGACCTGCTGGCGGGGGCCCGCGGGGTCCAACTCGCCGAGCTGGGGCTGAGGTCGTCGGCCGAGGGCCGCCGGCTGGACGTACCGGAGCTGAGCCTGTGATCCTCCGCCTCCCCGCGCCGGGCCGCGCGACCCGCCCCTATCGGCCGCGCACCGAACCCGCCCGCTTCACCCCCGACGGCGCCCCGCTCACCTCCCGCGTGGTGTTCGCGGCCGCCCATGTGGTGGCCGATCCGTACGCCGACACCGGCGCCGGCGGTCCGGCCGCCGTGGACTGGGACGCGACCCTCGCCTTCCGCCGCCATCTGTGGTCCCACGGCCTCGGCGTGGCCGAGGCGATGGACACCGCGCAGCGCGGGATGGGCCTGGACTGGTCCGGCGCGGCCGAGCTGATCCGCCGCTCGGCCGCCGAGGCCAGGGCGGTGGGCGGGCGGATCGTCTGCGGTGCGGGCACCGATCAGCTCGCCGTCACCGGGATCGGATGGCCGTACGGTCTGGACGAGGTGCGCGCCGCCTACGAGGAACAGCTCACCGTCTGCGAGGAGTCCGGCGCCCGCGCGGTGCTGATGGCCTCGCGGGCGCTGGCCGCCGTGGCCAAGGGACCCGAGGACTACCTGGAGGTCTACGGCCGGCTGCTGGACCAGGTGTCCGCTCCGGTCGTCCTGCACTGGCTTGGGCCGATGTTCGACCGGGCGCTGGAGGGCTACTGGGGCAGCGCCGACCTGGACGCCGCCACCCGCACCGTGCTGGAGCTGATCGCCGCCCACCCGGCCAAGGTCGACGGCATCAAGGTCTCCCTGCTCGACGCCCGCCGCGAGATCGAACTGCGCCGACTGCTCCCGGACGAGGTGCGCTGCTACACGGGCGACGACTTCCACTACCCCGAGCTGATCGAGGGCGATGACCACAGCGCCAGCCACGCCCTGCTCGGCGTCTTCGACCCACTGGGGCCACTGGCCGCGGAGGCCGTCCGCGCGCTGGACGCGGGCGACGTGGCGGGCTTCCGCGCGCTGCTCGACCCGACGGTGGAGCTGGCCCGCCATCTCTTCCAGGAACCGACCCCCTATTACAAGACCGGGGTGGTGCTGCTGGCGTGGCTGGCCGGGCACCAGGCGCACTTCACGATGGTGGGCGGCCTCCAGTCGGCCCGTTCGCTGCCGCATCTGGCGCGCGCGTACGAACTGGGCGACGGGCTCGGGCTGTTCCCGGATCCCGAGCGGGCCGCCGAGCGGATGCGGCATCTGCTGATCGTCCAGGGGGTCGCGCAGTGAGCGGTGGCAACCGGCCGGAGCACCTGAGCCGTCTGAGCCGTCTGAGTCTCAACCAGGAGACCATCCGGCAGTGGTCGCTGCCCGAGCTGGCCGAGGGCTGCGCGGCGGCCGGGGTGCCCGGTGTCGGCCTGTGGCGGGCGCCCGTCCAGGCGTACGGGGTCGAGGCCGCCGCGCGGCTGATGCGCACCGCCGGGCTGGCCGTCACCTCGCTGTGCCGGGGCGGCTTCTTCACCGCCACAGGCCCGGCCGAGCGAGCCGCCGCCCTCGACGACAACCGCGCGGCGATCGACGAGGCCGCCACCCTCGGCACCGGCACCCTCGTCCTGGTCTCCGGTGGCCTTCCGCCCGGCAGCCGCGATCTGCCCGGCGCCCGCGCGCGGATCGCCGACGCGCTGGGGGAGTTGAGCCCGTACGCCGCCGAGCGCGGGGTGCGGCTGGCCATCGAACCGCTGCACCCCATGTACGCCGCCGACCGCTGTGTGGTCTCCACCCTCGCCCAGGCGCTGGACCTGGCCGAGCGCTTCCCGGCCGAGCGGGTGGGCGTGGTCGTGGACACCTACCACCTGTGGTGGGACGACACCGTGGCCGCGCAGATCGCCCGCGCGGGCGCCGGTGGCCGGATCGCCGCCTTCCAGCTCGCGGACTGGATCACCCCGCTCCCGGCGGGTGTGCTGCTGGGCCGAGGTCAGCTCGGGGACGGCTCGATCGATCTGCGCTGGTTCCGCGAGCGGGTCGACGCGGCCGGGTACGACGGGCCGATCGAGGTCGAGATCTTCAACCCGGCACTGTGGGAGCGGGACGGGGCGGAGGTGCTGGCGGAAGTCGCCGACCGCTACGCGTCCTTGGCGCCGGCCGAGCCGTCGCCCTCACCGGTCCCGTCCGGACCACCCGACCCGGCGGGCTGACCGGACGGCGCCTTGGCCGCGATCATCACCTCGGAGACGTACTCCCGCACCCGGAGGGTCGTGGTGCCGCTGGTGTAGAGCCCCATGCCCAGCATGCCGAGCGGGACGGAGGCCGCGAGGATCCCGGTCATGGTCGTCCAGGGACGTTCCTCCTCGCAGTCCTCGTAGACATGATCGCGGAAGGCGGGCGCGTCACAGTGGTTGGAGTACTCCCCGGTCTCGAACGGGGTGAACATCAGCAGGGCCAGCACCGCCCAGCTCAGCCCCGCCAGAAACAGCAGTCCTGCCCCGCAGGCGCGCTTGCGCTGTGCCCGCGTCACCCACACGCTCTCCTCGATCGCCCCGTTCATGTTCATCCCTCCGTCGGAACGCAAAGGACATGAAACTAACAGTTCAGCCAGGGGAGTTCGGCGACGGGCCGGGGGCCGGTGACTCCGCGCTTGGGGTGGCCTACCTCCGGTGCGCGGGCTGGTTCACTGTCCCGGTCGCTTCCCGGTCCCGCTTCCCCTCGTTCGTTCGCGCGTGGATGATCTGTTCAAGCTGGATCATGTACAGCTCGATTTGGCCGGGCTTCATGACGAGGCGGGTGGGTTCGGTCCGGCCGTCACGGTGGTGGACGGTCACGGGCAGGACGGCTTGCTCCGCGTGGTGGTCGTAGCGGGCGTCGCGCCGGTCGATCGTGATGTGCGAGATCACAGGGGTGGTGTTCCGTTCGGTCGTTCGTGGCGGGGGTGTTGGGGGTGGCTCGGTCGTCTGCCACGGGGGAGCACGGCGACCGGGGCCACCTGGGGACCGTCCGTCCTGCGTCAGGGGGGGAGAGGCGCAGGACGGACGGCCGTCTCAGGTCCGCCGGTGGCGGTCCGGCCTGTTGTGGTCGCGGTGGCGGGGACACTGGCACGGCGGCCACGCCTGCCCCAACGCGTAGGGGTCGATGCTGTCCTTGGAGACGAGGACGGCCACCATCGCGCGCTGCGCGGTCACGATGCCGTTGCGCGCCACGGTGTAGACGCGCATCGTCATCCGAGGCCGCTCGTCCCCGTGCGGCCGGTTGTCGCCCATCACCTGCCTCCCTCCCCGACGGGGGCCAGGAGTTGGAGGACCGCGCGCAGGCTGCGTTTCACCGCGCCCAGGTGGTAGGCGAGTTGTTCGGATGTGGCGGTGGCCAGACTCAGGGACTCAGCGGCGGCGAGGCTCTGTCCGGCGACGATGACGACGGCCTGTTCCAGGCCGTCGCGGGTGGGCTTGCCCGCCGCGATACACGCCGGGCACAGACCCGACGGTGGGTCTGCGGGGTCCCGGTGCCCGAAGTCGCCGGGGGTGGCGCACAGAGCGCAGCCAGGGGCGGGCGTGGTTCGGCCGTTGGCGGTCACCGGGTCACCAGCATGCCGTGCGGGGCACACACCGGCTCAACGCGGGGCCCGCTGTTCCGTCGCTGCTCGTGGGCAGCGACGTAGGGCCGCACCATCGCGGGCAGCTCGCCATCCAGTGGCAGGCGCAGTTCGAGAGTTGGGGAGTCGCCATGCAGGCGCACGGGGACCAGTCGGGACCCGGCGGTCGCGGAGTCCGCGGCCCGTGCCACAGGCCGGGAAGGCGCCGGATAGGGCTTGAGGACGACCGGAACGGCCCGGTGACGGCCGGAAGGCCGTAAGTCGCAAACCGCCCTCACCCAAACGAGTACACGGTGAGTAAGGTCATGCATGTCGTCAACCTCCCAGGGTTGATGGCCACGCCCCCGGGCCGTCCAACCACGGTCGCGGGGGTCCATGCGTTACTCCCCCTACACTCCCGCCCCTGGTGGTGCGTTCCTACCTCGTTCGGTGACCGTTAGGCACGGAGCACGTTTACCGTGTGAAGCGTGCCTAACGTCCCAGGGGGTACCCGTGAACGAAGCACTGCGCCGGGCCATGCTTCAAGCCCGAATGACAGACCGGCAGTTGGCAGAGAGCTGCGGTGTCGATATCAAGACCGTCGGACGGTGGATCACCGAGACCGGGCGGGTGCCCCGTGCCCGCCACCGGTGGGCCGTCTGCGAAGCACTCGGAGAGGACGAGGCGGTGTTATGGCCAGCAGCCGCGAAGAAGGCGATCAAGGTTGGTCCGGACCGTGAGGTCGTTTCCGTCTATCCGTATCGGTCCGGTTGCCCGGCCTCGCTGTGGCGGTCTTTGATCACCAAGGCTGAGCGAGAGCTGACCTTCGCGGGCTACACGAACTACTTCCTGTGGCTCGAACAAGCTCGTTTCGGTACCGCGCTGCGACGTAAGGCCGCCCAAGGATGCCGGGTGCGCTTCCTGCTCGGTGACCCTGATGGTGATCTCACGCGGTCGCGCGAACAGGATGAAGGCGTCGCGCTCACGTTGTCCACGCGCATTCGCGTGACGCTCGCCGAACTGGAGAAGATCAGAAGTCAGCCGGGCATCGATGCGAGGTACAGCGACGGGCACGCGTACTTATCCGTGTTCCGCTTCGATGACGACATGATCGTTACGCCTCTGCTGACTCACAGCGTGGGGTACGACGCCCCCACGTTGCATCTGCGCCGTCACCAGGACAACGGCATGTTTGATCGCTTCGCGTCGCATGTCGAGGAACTGTGGAAGCGGGGCGCTCCGGTATGGGAAGGGGAAAAGTGTGGGTAGGCGTGACTACGAGGACGACCCGAATGCCCCGGCCGCGAACAGCTTGGTTCCGGCTGCTTCCGTCGTCGTCCTCGACGGTGCCGGGCGCATCCTGCTACAGCGTCGGCGTGACAACGACATGTGGGCGCTTCCCGGTGGTGCTATGCACATCGGAGAGTCGTTGCCGGAGTGCGCGGTTCGGGAGACACGCGAAGAGACGGGGTTCGACGTCGAGATCATCGGCATTGTCGGCACCTACACCAACCCGCATCACGTCTTTGCCTACGACGATGGTGAGGTACGGCAAGAGTTCTCCATCTGCTTCCTGGCGCGTCCTGTGGCCGGGCAACTGGCGGTGTCCGAGGAGTCCACGGATGTGCGCTGGTTCGAGCCCGGAGAGGTCGACGCGCTCCCGATGGTTCCCAGCATCCGAAAGCGGGTGAATGACTGGCGCGACGGCAATATGCCCGCCGCTCGGTAGTCGGCACGTGCGGACATACGGCCTCGTCGCCCGGCGGGGCCGTCGTCGTGTCGGCATGGCGTTCTATGGCCTCGCCGTCCCTGACAAGGTTTAACCGCGAGACGAGCCGCTGTCTTCCGGACATCCGACGCGGTCCGGAGGCGGTCGGCCGACGGGCTTCAGGTAACGGATCGATAACTCGGGGAAATCGTGCAACCCTTCCGGGCCCCGGCAGGTCGTACGGGGCGTCGGGCTTCCTGGGGAGGGATCCGGGGGGATCGAGGGGAAGCCCTGAGGAGGGGGATACGAGGGGCCCGGTCTGCGGACCGGGCCCCTCGAAGTGTGCTCAGAAGTGTGCGTAAGCGACGGTGCGCCACGGCGTCGCGCGTCAGAACGGCACCCCGCACCGAAGCAGCACATTGGCGTACGGCCGCGCCTCCCCGGTGCGGACCACCAGCCGTGCCCGGCCGGTCAGCGCCTTCAGCTCCTGGTGCGGTACCAGCGTCAGCGCCGGGTCGGGGAAGAGCCCCGTCAGCAGCGCGGTCGCTTCCTTGTTGTGGTCCCGCACCTCATACGCGGCCGTGGCCCCCTCGACCACCAGCTCGTCCAGCAGCCCGGTCAGCACCTGCTCGAAGGACGGCATCCCCAGGACGAAGGCGAGGTCGACGACGACCGGGCCGTCGCGGCCGGAGGGGATCGGCAGACCCGCGTCGCAGACCATCACCGTGTCGGTGTGGCCCAACAGCGCCAGCCCCGCGCTGAGGTGGCGGTTGATGACTCCTGCCCGTTTCACCGCCGCGCCACGTCCTCGGCGGTGGGGAAGGACTGCTGGGCACCGGCCCGGGTCACCGCGGTGGCGCCCACGCGCACCGCGAACCGCACCGCCGTCTCCAGGTCGTCGCCGACGCCCAGACGCCAGGCGAGCGCCCCGGTGAAGGCGTCCCCGGCGCCGGTGGTGTCCACGGCCTCGACCGGGAGGCTGGGCACCCGGACCGTACGACCGCCGTCGGCGACGAGCGCGCCCCGCTCGCCCAGGGTCACCACGACCGAGCGCGGGCCGCGCGTCAGCAGGGCCGCTGCCCACTCCTCGGGCTCCGTGGAGCCGCCCGCCGGATCGTCGCCGAGCAGGAACCGCGCCTCGTGCTCGTTGACCACCAGCGGATCGCAGCAGGCCAGCACCTCACCGGGCAGCGGCGCGGCCGGTGAGGGGTTGAGCACCACCCGCGGCCCCGGCCGCCCGTCCGAGCCCGTGTCCGCCGCGCGGACCACCTCGGCCACGGTCTCCAACGGGATCTCCAGCTGGAGCGAGACCACCCGCGCGGAGGCCAGCAGCGGCGCCGCGGCCCGTACGTCCTCCGGGGCGAGCCGGGCGTTGGCGCCGGGGGAGACCACGATGCTGTTGTCGCCGGACGGATCCACCGTGATCAGCGCGACCCCGGTGGGCGCCCCTCCGGTGAGCACACCGGAGGTGTCCGCCCCGGCCGTCCGCAGTGAGTCCAGCAGCAGACGGCCGTGGTCGTCGTCGCCGACCCGGGCCAGCAGGGCTGTCCGGGCCCCCAGACGGGCGGCGGCGACGGCCTGGTTGGCGCCCTTGCCGCCCGGGTGGACGGCCAGGTCGGAACCGAGGACGGTCTCGCCCGGCCCGGGGCGGCGCTCGACCCCGATCACCAGATCGGCGTTGGCGGATCCCACGACCAACAGGTCGTAGTCGTGCATAGGTGTCTGTCCCTTCGCGTTTGCGTTACGGGTGTCGGCGGGTCGCCCTTCGGCGGATGCGCCGCCAAGGGGGCGCACCCTCTGGCGGATGCGCCGCCAAGCGGGCGCGCCCCGGGCTCACTTGGCCGCCACGACCTTCACCGGCACCTTCACCGTCGTGTCGACGTCCTGGCCCTTGGCGGCCCGGATCGCGTTCCGCACGGCCATCTTGCCCAGTTCGCGGGGCTGCTGGGCGACGGTCGCGGCGAGCGTGCCGTTCTCCACCGCCTTGAGGCCGTCCGGGGTGCCGTCGAAGCCGACGACCTTGACGGACTTACCCGCCTTGGAGCCCAGCGCCTTGACCGCGCCGAGCGCCATCTCGTCGTTCTCGGCGAAGACCCCGTCCACACCCGGGTGGGACTGGAGCAGATTGGTGGTCACGTCCAGCGCCTTGGCCCGGTCGAAGTCGGCGGGCTGCTTGCCGACGACCTTGATGCCCGGGTACGCCTTCAGCCCCTCCGCGAAGCCCTGGCCACGCTCCCGCGAGGCCGAGGTTCCGGCGACGCCCTGGAGCACCAGGATCTTGCCCTTGCCGCCGAGCTGTTCGGCCAGCGTCTTCGCGGCCAGCTTGCCGCCCGCGATGTTGTCGGAGGCCACCAGGGACTCGATATCGGCCTTGTTGACGCCGCGGTCGGCGGCGAGCACCGGGATACCGGCCTTGTTGGCCGCCTTGACCGACGGGCCCGCGGCATCGGAGTCGACCGGGTTGATGATGATCGACTTCATGTTCTGGCTGGTGAAGTTCTGGATCTGATTGGCCTGCTGGGAGGCGTCGTTCTGGGCGTCGGTGACGGTCAGGCTCACCCCGGCGGCCTTGGCCTCCTCCTGCGCGCCCGCCTTCAGCTGGACGAAGAAGGGGTTGTTGAGCGTGGAGACCGACAGACCCACCTTGGTGTCCTTGCCCCCGGAGCCGCCCGAGTGCAGGAAGGAGGAGGCGAGCACCAC
The DNA here is from genome assembly GCF_058215575.1 of Streptomyces sp. JLBJ103. Taxonomy (NCBI): domain Bacteria; kingdom Bacillati; phylum Actinomycetota; class Actinomycetes; order Kitasatosporales; family Streptomycetaceae; genus Streptomyces; species Streptomyces sp. JLBJ103. The sequence goes on from NZ_CM177089.1 coordinate 5,081,235, forward strand.
GGCGCCGACGGCCACCGCCGCCACCGCGAACCGCCCCGCCGTGGCGGCCGCCTTACGCCCCGGCCCCTCCGGTCCTCCGGCCGGATCGCCGGACGTGGCCGGACGGGAGCCCGCGCGGCGGCGCAGGGTGTCCAGCAGTACGGCGAGCGCGATGACCACACCGATGACGACCTGCTGCCAGAAGGCGGACACCTCCAGCAGGTTGAGCCCGTTGCGCAGCACCGCGAGGATCAGCGCGCCGATCAGGGTGCCGGACGCCTTGCCGACCCCGCCGGACAGGCTCGCGCCGCCGATGACGACCGCGGCGATGGCGTCCAGTTCGTAGCCGACCGCCGCCTGGGGCTGCGCCGAGGACAGCCGGGAGGCCAGCACGATGCCCGCGACGGCCGCGAAACCGCCGGAGAGCGCGTAGACGACGAGCTTCTGGCGCGCCACCCGGATCCCGGAGAGCCGGGCCGCCTCCTCGTTGCCGCCGATCGCGTACATCGCGCGGCCCGGGTAGGTACGGCCGAGCACCCCCGCGGTGATCAGACCCATCACGATCATCACGATCACCGGAACGGGCAGCCAGCCGCCGAGGGTGTCACCGAGGTTGGAGACCGAGTCGGGGACGGCTATCGGGCTGCCCTGCGAGATCACCAGCGCCAGACCGCGGCCGACCGAGAGCATCGCCAGCGTGGCGATGAACGGCGGCAGTTTGCCGTAGGACACCAGCGCACCGCTGACCAGACCGCAGGCGATGCCCGTGCCGACGGCGAGCAGCACCGCCAGCCCCACCGGCAGCCCCTGTGAACTCGCGGACCAGGCGAGCACGGTGGCCGAGAGCGCGGCCACCGAGCCGACGGACAGATCGATGCCCGCGGAGACGATCACGAACGTGACGCCGAAGGCGAGGATCGCGGTGACCGCCGCCTGGACACCGACGTTGAGGAGATTGTCGGTGGTCAGGAAGTCGCCGGAGAGCAGCGACATGGCCGCCACCAGCAGTACCAGCGCGCTCAGCGCGCCGTTGTCGAGCAGCACGCGGCGCACGGCGGCCGGGCCCCCGGGGTCCTTCGTGGCGTTACGCGTGTCAGTTGCCACAGGGGCCCTCCTTTTCCGTGACGCCGACGCCTTCGACGGCGTCCTTGGCGTCTTTGACGTCCTTCACTGCCAGGGCCATCACGGCGTCCTGGGTCGCTTCCCGCGCGGTCAGCTCTCCGGCGATCCGGCCCTGGGCCATGACCAGGACGCGGTCGCTCATTCCCAGCACCTCGGGAAGGTCGCTGGAGATCATCAGGACCGCGTGGCCCGATGCGGTGAGCTCGTTGATGAGCTGGTAGATCTCGACCTTGGCGCCCACGTCGATCCCGCGGGTCGGCTCGTCGAGGATCAGCACCCTGCTCTCGGCGAGCAGCCATTTGCCGATGACGACCTTCTGCTGGTTGCCGCCGGAGAGGGTGCGCACCCGCTGGTCGAGACTGGCCATCCGGACGGCCAGCTGTTCCGCGACGCGCTCGGCGGCGCGCCGCTGCCCGGCCCGGTCGACCAGGCCCGCCCGGCTCGCGGAACGCAAGGTGACCAGGCCGAGGTTCTCCTGTACAGAGGCGTCTAGGACCAGGCCCTGGCCCTTGCGGTCCTCCGGTACCAGACCGACACCGGCAGCCATGGCGACCACCACGTCATGGCGGGGCAGCGGGCGGCCCGCGACCTCGACGGTGCCGGAGTCGTAGGGGTCGGCGCCGAACAGTGCCCGCACCACCTCGGTGCGGCCCGCGCCCACCAGACCGGCCAAGCCCACCACTTCACCGGCGCGCACTTCGAAGGCGATGTCGTGGAAGCTGCCGTCGCGGGTGAGGCCCTCGACCTTCAGCAGCGGCTCACCGGCCTCGGCGCGCTCGCGCGGGTACTGCTGCTCGATGGAGCGGCCGACCATCAGCCGCACCAGCTCGTCCTGTTCGGTGGCGGCCGGGACCTGGGTGACGCTGCGGCCGTCGCGCAGCACGGTGACCCGGTCGCCCAGGGCGGCTATCTCCTCCAGGTGGTGGGTGATGAAGACGACCCCGACCCCGTCCTCGCGCAGGGTGCGCACGATCCGGAAGAGCTTGTCGACCTCCTCGGTGGTGAGCACCGCGGTCGGCTCGTCCATGATCAGTACGCGCGCCTCCAGGCTGAGCGCCTTGGCGATCTCGACCATCTGGAGCCGGGCGATGCCCAGGTCCCGCACCCGGGTCGTGGGGGAGACGTCCACCCCGACCCGGGCGAGGAGTTCGGCGGCGCGGCGGTGCATCGTATGGCGGTCGATCATGCCGAAGCGGCGCGGCTGGCGGCCCAGGAAGATGTTCTCGGCGACGCTGAGGTCGGGGACGAGGTTGAACTCCTGGTAGATGGTGGCGATTCCGAGCCGTTCGGCGTCCTGGGCGCCGTCGATGCGCACCGGGGAGCCGTCGACGAGGATGCGGCCGCCGTCGGGGCGGTGGGCGCCGGAGAGCATCTTGATGAGCGTGCTCTTGCCCGCGCCGTTCTCGCCCAGCAGGACGTGCACTTCGCCGCGGCACAGATCGAAGTCGACGCCGTCCAGGGCGACCACACCGGGGAAGGTCTTGCGGACGCCCTCCATCCGCAGTAGTTCGGACTCCGGCCGCGACGGCTCTTCGGTGACACGGGGCGTCGTGCTCATGGCGTGCTCCCTTCGGGCTCGCCGCACGAGCGGCGGGTGACCAGGCGGGCGGAGAGGGTCACCGACTCCGCGCGGCGGCCCTCGACGAGGTCGACCAGCGCGCGGACGGCGGCGTGGCCGAGCTCCCCGGTGGGCTGGGCGATGGCGGTGATCGGCGGATCGGTGTGGACGAACCAGGGGATGTCGTCGAACGCGGCCAGCGCGACATCGTCGGGGACCCGCAGCCCGCGAGCGCGGATCTCGTCCATCGCGCCGAGCGCCATCAGGTTGTCCGCGGCGAAGATCGCGTCCGGGGGCCGCGGCAGATCGAGGAAGCGGGCGGTGACCCGGCGTCCGCTGTCCGCCTGGAAGTCGCCCTGGCCGATGTGGCCGTCGTCCAGCGCGAGCCCGAACTCCCGCAGCGCCGCGCGGAAGGCGTCCACCCGCTCGCGTCCGGTGGTGGTGGCCGCCGGGCCCGCGATGATGGCGAGCCTGCGGTGGCCGAGCGCGTGCAGATGGGCCACCAGGTCGCGGATGGCGCCGCGGCCGTCGGTGCGCACCACCGGTACCGCGGCCAGGCTCTCGTCCTCGATCCAGCGATCGACGAACACCATGGGTGTACCGGTGCGGGCGGCGTCCAGCATCATCGGCGAGCCGCCGTCGGTGGGGGAGACCAGCAGCCCGTCGATACGGCGGTCCATCAGGGTGCGTACGTGGTGATCCTGGAGATCGGGCCGCTCATCGGCGTTGCCGATCACCACGCTGTAGCCGAGGGCGCGGGCCGCGTCCTCGACGGAGCGGGCCAGTTCGGTGAAGAACGGATTGAGCACATCGCTGATGACCAGTCCGAGCGCCCGGGTCTGGTCGGTGCGCAGCGAGCGGGCGACGGCGTTGGGGCGGTAGCCGAGCTCGGCGACCGCGGCGAGCACGCGCTCCCGGGTGTCCGCGCGGACGGAGGGGTGTTGGTTGAGCACCCGCGAAACCGTCGCGACGGAGACCCCGGCCCGTTGCGCCACGTCCTTGATGGCCGGCATCGTCCACCTCCTCGTGGAATCGATTACACGGAGGATTGGAATCGATTACACGGGACTCGGACAAGAGCTCGGTCCGCCCCGAAACCGGATCGTGATATTCCGTACTGGCCGCCGCCGGAACGCCGCCGCGCTTTCCACAACCGGCGGTTTTTCCACAGCCGCGCACCGCTCCGGACCGTCTGTCGGGCCCCGGCGGTACGGTCGGTCCATGCTCAAACTCGCGGTGGTCGAAGGGGTCCTGGAGCGGATCACCTACGCCAATGAGGAGAACGGCTATACGGTCGCGCGCGTCGACACCGGCCGCGGCGCGGGCGATCTGCTGACCGTCGTGGGCTCGCTGCTGGGGGCCCAGCCGGGCGAGTCGCTGCGGATGGAAGGCCGCTGGGGCTCCCATCCGCAGTACGGCAAGCAGTTCACCGTGGAGAACTACACCACCGTCCTCCCCGCCACCGTCCAGGGCATCCGCCGCTATCTGGGCTCCGGCCTGATCAAGGGGATCGGCCCGCGGATCGCCGACCGGATCACCGAGCACTTCGGCATCGAGACCCTGGAGGTCATCGAGGAGCGGCCGGAGCGGCTGATCGAGGTCCCCGGGCTCGGCCCCAAGCGCACCAAGATGATCGGCGCGGCCTGGGAGGAGCAGAAGGCCATCAAGGAGGTCATGGTCTTCCTCCAGGGCGTCGGTGTCTCCACCTCCATCGCGGTGCGGATCTACAAGAAGTACGGGGACGCCTCGATCTCCGTGGTGAAGAACCAGCCGTACCGGCTGGCGGCCGATGTCTGGGGCATCGGCTTCCTCACCGCCGACAAGATCGCCCAGTCGGTCGGTATCCCGCACGACAGCCCCGACCGGGTCAAGGCCGGTCTCCAGTACGCCCTGTCCCAGTCCACCGACAACGGCCACTGCTATCTCCCCGAGGAGCAACTGATCGCGGACGCCGTGAAGTTGCTCCAGGTCGACACCGGTCTGGTGATCGACTGCCTGGGGGAGCTCGCCGCCGAGGAGGGGGTGGTGCGCGAGCGCGTCCCCGCCCCGGACGGCGGCGATCCGGTCGCGGCGGTCTATCTGGTCCCCTTCCACCGCGCGGAGATCTCCCTGGCCGGGCAGGTGCTGCGGCTGCTGCGCACCGAGGCGGACCGGATGCCCGACTTCCAGGGCGTGGACTGGGAGAAGGCGCTGACCTGGCTGGCCGCCCGCACCGGCGCCGAGCTGGCCCCCGAGCAGCGCGAGGCGGTGCGGCTCGCGCTCACCGAGAAGGTAGCGGTGCTCACCGGCGGCCCGGGGTGCGGCAAGTCCTTCACCGTCCGTTCGGTGGTGGAGCTGGCCCGCGCCAAGAAGGCGAAAGTGGTGCTGGCCGCCCCCACCGGCCGGGCCGCCAAGCGGCTCGCCGAGCTGACCGGAGCCGAGGCGTCCACCGTCCACCGGCTGCTGGAGCTCAAGCCCGGCGGCGACGCCGCGTATGACCGGGACCGCCCGCTCGACGCCGACCTGGTGGTGGTCGACGAGGCGTCCATGCTCGATCTGCTGCTGGCCAACAAGCTGGTCAAGGCGGTCCCGCCAGGTGCGCATCTGCTCTTCGTCGGCGATGTGGACCAGCTGCCCAGCGTCGGCGCCGGGGAGGTGCTGCGCGATCTGCTGTCCCCCGGGAGCCCGGTTCCGGCGGTGCGGCTGACCCGGATCTTCCGCCAGGCCCAGCAGTCCGGTGTGGTCACCAACGCTCACCGGATCAACGAGGGGGTGCCGCCGCTCACCCAGGGGCTCTCCGACTTCTTCCTCTTCGTCGAGGACGACACCGAGGAGACCGGGCGGCTCACGGTCGATGTCGCGGCCCGCCGCATCCCCGCCAAATTCGGTCTGGACCCCCGGCGTGACGTGCAGGTTCTCGCCCCGATGCACCGCGGCCCGGCAGGCGCGGGCGCGCTGAACGGACTGCTTCAGCAGGCCATCACCCCCGCCCGCCCCGACCTCCCGGAGCGCCGTTTCGGCGGCCGGATCTTCCGCGTCGGCGACAAGGTGACCCAGATCCGCAACAATTATGAGAAAGGGGCTAATGGAGTCTTCAACGGCACGGTTGGAGTCGTCACCTCCCTCGACACCGATGAGCAGCGGCTGACCGTGCTGACGGACGAGGACGAGGAGGTGCCGTACGACTTCGATGAGCTGGATGAGCTGGCTCACGCCTATGCGGTGACCATCCACCGCTCCCAGGGCAGTGAGTACCCGGCCGTTGTGATTCCGGTGACCACCGGAGCCTGGATGATGTTGCAGCGCAATCTGCTCTACACGGCGGTGACCCGCGCCAAGCGCCTTGTGGTGCTGGTCGGCTCGCGGCGTGCGCTGGGGCAGGCGGTACGTACGGTCTCGGCGGGACGGCGCTGCACGGCACTGGACCACCGGCTCGGCGGTGATGTACGAGTCGAGGATGCCGCAAGGGTTTCCGAACGATGACGAACGGGGCAGGATGGGCGTGGAAGCGGCACTGAGTGCCGCCAAAAGGCCCTATGGCCGACCCCGAGTGCACATCCATCGTCCGGATGGGGGAAGGTGGGGGGAGTCAGGGCACCTCGAAGAAGAGAACCAGGACGTCGGTGAGGGATGACGTGAGCGACAACTCTGTAGTACTGCGGTACGGGGACGGCGAGTACACCTACCCGGTGGTCGACAGCACCGTCGGCGACAAGGGCTTTGATATCGGGAAGCTGCGCGCCCAGACCGGTCTGGTGACCCTGGACTCCGGTTACGGCAACACCGCCGCGTACAAATCCGCGATCACCTATCTTGACGGTGAGAAGGGCATTCTGCGCTATCGCGGTTACCCCATCGAGCAGCTGGCGGAGCGCAGCACGTTCCTGGAGACTGCCTTCCTGCTGATCAACGGCGAGCTGCCCACCGTGGACGAACTGGCCGCGTTCCGCGACCAGATCACCACCCACACGCTGCTCCACGAGGACGTCAAGCGCTTCTACGACGGCTTCCCGCGCGACGCCCACCCGATGGCCATGCTCTCCTCGGTGGTCAGCGCCCTGTCGACCTTCTACCAGGACAGCCACAACCCCTTCGACGAGAAGCAGCGCGACCTCTCGACGATCCGGCTGCTGGCCAAGCTGCCGACCATCGCGGCCTATGCCTACAAGAAGTCGGTCGGCCACCCGTTTGTCTACCCGCGTAACGACCTTGGCTACGTGGAGAACTTCCTGCGGATGACCTTCTCGGTCCCGGCTCAGGAGTACGAGCTCGACCCGATCGTCGTCAGTGCCCTCGACAAGCTGCTGATCCTGCACGCCGACCACGAGCAGAACTGTTCGACCTCCACCGTCCGGCTGGTCGGCTCCTCGCAGGCCAATATGTTCGCCTCCGTCTCGGCGGGCATCAGCGCCCTGTGGGGTCCCCTGCACGGCGGTGCCAACCAGTCCGTCCTGGAGATGCTGGAGGGCATCCAGGCGTCGGGCAGCGACGTCGACACCTTCATCCGCAAGGTGAAGAACAAGGAAGACGGCGTGAAGCTCATGGGCTTCGGGCACCGCGTCTACAAGAACTTCGACCCCCGGGCGAAGATCATCAAGTCGGCGGCGCACGATGTCCTCTCCGCCCTCGGCAAGTCGGACGAGCTTCTTGAGATCGCGCTCAAGCTCGAGGAGCACGCCCTCGCCGACGACTACTTCGTCGAGCGCAAGCTCTACCCGAACGTGGACTTCTACACCGGTCTGATCTACCGGGCGATGGGCTTCCCGACCGAGATGTTCACCGTGCTGTTCGCGCTCGGCCGGCTGCCGGGCTGGATCGCCCAGTGGCACGAGATGATCAAGGAGCCCGGCTCCCGCATCGGCCGCCCGCGCCAGATCTACACCGGCGTTGTCCAGCGCGACTTCGTCCCGGTCGAGCAGCGCTGACGGCTCCACCTGTGGCCGCCGGACCTCGTTCCGGCACGGGGCGCCCTTCTGGGGGCGCCCTTCGTCATGGGTGCCTGCCCCGTCCGGGCGGCCCCGGAGGCAGGTAAGGGCGCCTCAGAGCTCCGGGTTCTGTGGCCGACCGGCGAGTGAGCCGAAGGGGCGCGACCCTGACGAAAGGGAGAGCGCGCGGAGGCCGCGAGGAACGAGTGGCCGAGCACGGTCGAGTGTCGTCAGGGGCTGAGGCGCCCCGGAGGCGAACCGAGCCCCTGAAAAAAAGAGGGTCGACCGTCGTCAGGGGCTGAAGCGCCCCGGAGGCGAACCGAGCCCCCAATCAAAAGAGAAAGCGCCCCGCTTCCGATCCCCCCACGGGTCGGAGCGGGGCGCTTCCCATGTCCCGGATCGGATTCCCCCCACGGGATCCGGCCGGGCGTCCACGGGCCGCACAGGCGGCGTTACGGCGCGATCTGCCGGGACGAGTACCTACGGGAGGGCCGCTCAAAGCTCCCCGAGTACCTCGCCCCGGCCACGCGTAGCGGGACGCGTCCCCCAAGACGAATCCCCACCGTCCCATTAGACTCGCGACCCCTTGAAATGGTTACGTTGGGTTGCGTGTGATCTGCGTCTCTTGCCATAAGGGGCGTACAAGGGCAAGAGCCTCGATTTGAAGATCGAGGCTCTTGTGTATGGGTGTTGTGCGGCTTATGGGGAGCCGGTGAAGTTATGTGGATGTCGTGAAGGTCCGCAGTCGCAGGCTGTTGGTGACGACGAAAACCGACGAGAACGCCATGGCCGCTCCCGCGATCATAGGGTTGAGCATTCCGGCCGCAGCGAGCGGAAGCGCCGCGATGTTGTAAGTGAACGCCCAGAAAAGATTGCCCTTGATGGTGGTCAGCGTCCGGCGTGCCAGGCGGATCGCGTCCGCCGCGACCCGGAGGTCGCCCCGGACCAGGGTGAGATCCCCGGCCTCGATGGCCGCGTCCGTCCCCGTGCCCATGGCGAGTCCGAGGTCGGCGGTGGCCAGGGCGGCCGCGTCGTTGACGCCGTCGCCCACCATGGCGACCGTACGGCCCTCGCCCTGGAGCCGCTTGACCACGTCCACCTTCTCCTCCGGCAGGACTTCGGCGATGACCTCCTCGACGCCGATCTCGCGCGCCACCGACTCGGCGACCAGCCGGTTGTCCCCGGTCAGCAGCACCGGGGTGAGGCCGAGGGCGCGCAGCTGGGCGACGGCCTCGGCGCTGGTCTCCTTGATCGCGTCGGCGACCAGCAGGATGCCGCGCGCCTCGCCGTCCCAGGCCACGGCGACGGCCGTATGGCCCTCCGTCTCGGCGGTGGCCTTGGCGGAGGCCAGTTCCCCGGGCAGTTCGACGGACCACTGGCCGAGCAGCTTCTCCCGGCCGACCAGCACCTTGTGTCCGTCCACCACCCCCCGTACGCCGAGTCCGGCGACGGAGATGAAGTCCTCGGGCACCGGGAGGGCGCCGACCCGCTCGGCCGCGCCGTCCGCGACCGCGCGGGCGACCGGGTGCTCGCTGGCGTGCTCCACGGCACCGGCGAGGCGCAGCAGCTCGTCCTCGTCCGTGCCGGGCGCGGTGACGACCCCGCGCAGCCGCATCCGGCCGGTGGTGACGGTGCCGGTCTTGTCCAGGACGACGGTGTCCACCCGGCGGGTCGACTCCAGCACCTCGGGTCCCTTGATGAGGATGCCCAGTTGGGCGCCACGGCCGGTGCCGACCATCAGCGCGGTCGGGGTGGCCAGGCCCAGGGCGCAGGGGCAGGCGATGATCAGGACGGCCACGGCGGCGGTGAAGGCGGCGGTGGCGTCCCCGGTGGCGCCCAGCCAGACCAGCAGGGTGCCGAGGGCGATCAGCAGCACGATCGGTACGAAGATCCCGGAGACCCGGTCGGCCAGCCGCTGCACCTCGGCCTTGCCGTTCTGCGCGTCCTCCACCAGCTTGGCCATCCGGGCGAGCTGGGTGTCGGTGCCGACGCGGGTGGCCGCCACGACGATCCGGCCCGCCGTGTTGACGGTCGCGCCCGCCACCGCGTCGCCCACCACGACGTCCACCGGCACCGATTCGCCGGTCAGCATCGAGGCGTCCACGGCCGAGCCGCCCTCGACGACCGTGCCGTCGGTGGCGATCTTCTCGCCGGGACGGACCACGAAGTGGTCGCCGACCGCCAACTCGCCGATGGGGACGCGGACCTCCCGGCCGTCGCGCAGGACGGCCACGTCCTTGGCGCCGAGTTCGAGCAGGGCGTGCAGCGCGGCCCCGGCCCGCCGCTTGGACTTCGCCTCCAGGAAGCGGCCGAGGAGGATGAAGGTGGTCACCCCGGCGGCGGCCTCGAGATAGATCGAGGACGATCCGGCCGCGCGGGAGACGGTGAGGTCGAAGCCGTGCCGCATTCCGGGCATGCCCGCGTCGCCGAAGAACAGCGCCCACAGGGACCAGCCGAGGGCTGCCAGGGTGCCGATGGAGACGAGGGTGTCCATGGTGGCCGCGCCGTGCCGGGCATTGGTCCAGGCGGCCTTGTGGAAGGGCGCGCCGCCCCAGACGACAACGGGCGCGGCGAGGGTGAGCGAGAGCCACTGCCAGTTCTCGAACTGGAGCGAGGGCACCATCGCCAGCACGACGACGGGCAGGGACAGCGCGAGGGAGACGAGCACGCGGTGGCGCAGGGGGTCCGGCCCGTCCTCGCCGCGGCCGGGGCGGTCCTGCGGGCCGTCGGAGGGCTCGGCGGAGGCGGCCGGGGGCTCGGGCTGGGGTGGGCGCGGTTCCTTGGCGGTGTAGCCGGTTCTGACGACCGTGGCTATCAGGTCGGCCACCTCGACCCCGGCGCCGTAGGACACCTTGGCCTTCTCGGTGGCGAAGTTGACCGTGGCGGACACTCCGTCGATGCGGTTGAGCTTCTTCTCGATGCGTGCCGCACAGGAGGCGCAGGTCATACCGCCGATGGCGAGTTCGACCTGTGCTGTGCGCCCGGCTTCGGGAGCCGTGCTGGTGGTCATGTCTGGGTCTCCTGGGAGGAGGGCCGGTGCCGTACGGCGGCTGTATGAGCAGTGCGGTACGGCCCGGCGGGAGGAGTCGGGGTGCTCAGGCCCGGCCGGCGAGCTCGTAGCCCGCCTCGTCGACGGCGGCGCGGACGGCCTCGTCGTCCAGCGGGGCGGCCGAGACGACGGTGACCTGTCCGGTGGAGGCCACGGCCTTGACGGAGGAGACGCCGCCGAGGGCGCCGAGCTCCTCGGTGACGGCGCTCTCGCAGTGGCCGCAGGTCATACCGGTCACCTGGTAGACGGTGGTGACGCCGGAGCCGATGTTCGCCTCGGAGCTCATGGACTTTCTCCTGTGGGGTGGCGTGATGGTTGGGACGCAGGAGACGCCGGATGCCCCAGGGTCTCCTGACTCTTCTAACTCTATACCCCTAGGGGGTATTCCCGGAAGCCGGAGGTGCGCCGGTTCCTGGACGGCGCGCAACGCCCGCGCGCGCTCCCCTTGCACGCAAACGCGCCCGACGCGCCCGACGCTCCTGCGGCGGTGGAGGGTGGAGCGGGTGTCAGGGGGCGGGGGCGCCCTCGGTGCCGATGATCGGGGCGAGATAGCCGTAGAGGGCGGCCTTGGTCTCGGCGGTGTACGCCGCCCGCTCCTCTCCGTGATGCGAAAGGATCAGATCGAGACCGGCTTTGAACAGCTCGAACGCCATGGCGGCGGTGCGGGTTCGGCGGTCGGCGGGCAGATCGGGGTTGCTGACCCCGATCAGCTCCTCCACCCGGGTCCGGAGAGTGACGTGCAGTGCGTCGTGCTCCTCGATGACGCGGCCGGGCGCCTCCGTGGAGTGGATCAGCGCGAGGAAGGCGGGATTCGCGCAGTTGAACTCGATCATCGGATCCAGGACCGCGTCCAGCATCTCGCCCAGCGGCAGTGAGGCGTTCTCGACCGTGAAGACCAGGCCGTGGGCCTGCCGCATCTGATGGGTCAGCCGCTCGCCCAGCTCGACCGCGATGGCCTCCTTGTTCGGGAAGAACTGGTACAGCGTGCCCGGGGAGACGCCCGCCTCGCGGGCGATGGCGTTGGTGCTCGCGCCGGTGTAGCCGCTTTTGCAGAAGACGCTGGCGGCCGCGTCGAGCAACTGCTGGACCCGGCGCTCCCCGCGTGCCTGCCTGCGACGCGGCTTGGCGGCTCCCTCGGGCTGGGCTGCCTTGCTCTCGGTCACGCGCAATCTCCGGATCTTCGTGTTCGATTGACAAACGCGAGTGCTCGCTCGCATTCTTGTAAACGCGAGCGATCGCTCGTGTCTGCCAGTCTATGGCAATCAACGACCCATGCTGCCTGCCCGGACGTCGTGCGGTGGCCTGGGCACAGGTGAAGGGGACACCGTGCCATGACCACTGTCAACCGACCGTCGGGGGACCGGATCGGAGGATGGACCCGCCTGGTCACGGCGCGCCCCCGGCTCTCTTTGCTGCTCGCCCTGCTCTTTACCGCGCTCGCCGTCGTGGCGGGCAGCGGTGTCGCCGACCGGATGGGCAGTGGGGGCTGGGAGGACCCTGCCTCCCAGTCCTCCTATGCCACCAAGGAGTTGGAGAAGCGCTTCCCGACCTCTCAGCCCAATCTGATCCTGCTGGTCGACAGTGGGAGAGCCACCGTGGACGATCCCAAGGTCGCCGCCGAGGGCCGCGCGCTCGCGAAGAAGCTGGCGAAGGAGGAATTGGTCACCGGCGTCACCTCCTACTGGGACACCGGCGCGCCCGCCCTCCGCCACCGGGACCGCGGCGAGGCGATCATCGCCGCGCGCATCGTGGGCGACGAGTCCGCGGCCAACAAGACGCTGGAGCGGCTCGCCCCGCACTACCGGGGGGACCATGGGCCGGTCGAGGTTTCGATCGGCGGCATGGTCGCGGTCCGCCATGAGCTCCAGACCACCATCCAGGAGGATCTGCTGCGGGCCGAGATGATCGCCCTGCCCATCACCCTGGTGCTGCTCGTCATGGTCTTCGGCAGCGCGGTGGCGGCCCTGCTCCCGCTCGGCGTGGGCATCATCGCCATCCTGGGCACCGACGCGGTGCTGCGCGGTCTCACCGAATTCACCGATGTCTCGGTCTTCGCGCAGAACCTGACCACCGCCCTCGGCCTCGGACTGGCCATCGACTACGCCCTGTTCATCGTGCGCCGCTTCCGCGAGGAGCTGGCCACCGGCGCCGCCGCCCTGCCCGCCGTGGCCGCCACCCTGCGCACCGCCGGGCGCACCGTGCTCTTCTCGGCGCTGACCGTCGCCGTCTCGCTCGCCGCCATGATGGTCTTCCCGCAGTACTTCCTGCGCTCCTTCGCCTATGCGGGCATCGCCGTGGTGCTGATCGCGGCGGGCGCCGCTTTGGTGGTGCTGCCCGCGGCGCTGGTGCTCCTCGGCGACCGGGTCAACTCCCTCGATCTGATGAAGCTGCTGCGCCGCGGCCGCCCCGCCCGTACTGGTGAGCCCGGCCGCGGCTGGGGGCGGCTCGCCCGGCTGGTCATGCGGCGCGCCCCGCTGTTCGCGCTGGCCACTGTCGCCGGGCTGGCCGCGCTCGGACTGCCCTTCCTGCGGGTGGAGTTCGGCACCGCGGACGACCGTCAGCTGCCCGAAAGCGCCGCGTCGCATGTGGTCCAGCAGCACATCCGGGACGGCTTCCCCGGCGGACCCGGCGGCGCCGTCGAGATCATCGCCGAGGGCCGCCTCGGCCCCCGGTCCCTCGTCGACTACAGCGCCAAGCTCTCGGGGCTCCCCGATGTGCGGCGGGTGGACAGCCCCGCGGGCCACTTCGCCGGCGGCCGTCAGGTGGCCAAGCCCGGCCCGGCCGAGGCGGCGCGCGCGGCCGGGGGGAGTGCGTATCTCACCGTGCTGCCCAAGGGTGAGGCGGTGGACGCCACGAGCCAGGACCTGGTGCGCGACATCCGCGCCCAGCACCCCCCGTTCCGCGCCTCGGTGACCGGCACCGCCGCCGTCCTGGTCGACACCAAGGACTCGATAGCCGACCGGCTGCCCTGGGCCGCGGCGATCATCGCCGCCGTCACCCTGCTGTTGGTCTTCCTGCTCACCGGCAGTGTGCTGATACCGATCCAGGCGGTGTTGCTCAACGCGCTCAGTCTCACCGCGATGTTCGGCGCGGTGGTGTGGGTCTTCCAGGACGGACATCTGTCCGGCCCGCTGTCCTTCACCACCTCCGGCGATATCGAGACCACCCTGCCGGTGCTGATGTTCTGCGTCGCCTTCGGTCTCTCCATGGACTACGGCGTCTTCCTGCTCTCCCGGATCAAGGAGGAGTTCGACCGAACCGGGGACCACACCTCGGCCGTGGAGTTCGGGCTGCGGCGCACCGGCGGGCTGATCACGGCGGCGGCGCTGATCCTCGCCGTGGTGATGGTCGCCATCGGCACCTCGCGGGTCACCAACACCAAGATGCTGGGCCTGGGTATCGCCCTGGCGGTGCTGATGGACGCCATGGTGGTGCGCAGTCTGCTGGTGCCCGCGGTGATGCGGCTGACCGGCCGGGCCACCTGGTGGGCGCCGGGCCCGCTGCGCCGGCTGCACGCCAGGATCGGGCTGAGCGAGGGGGAGTCCGCCCCGGCCCCGGGCGGTGGCGGCAGCGGGGATGACACCGGGCCCCGCAGCGAGGAGGAGCTGCGGGACCCGGTCCGCGCGGGGCACTGACGCCTTCCGGGTGGCTTGCGCCCCTTCCGTAAGGCGCCGGGGACATCAGGTGCCGGTGCGCAAGGGGCACCTCCCGCGCGGGGATTCAGAGGTGGCCGGCGCCAGGGTCCGTCGTCGAAGGGAGCGTCCTTCGACGGCGGACCCTAGGGTTCGTCGCGGCGACCGCGCCGGTTGCCCGGTCTGCGGGCCACCCAGGACCGGACGGTGTCCCCGTACCAGTACGGTTTGCCGCGCTCCACCAGATCGGGGGGCGGCAGCAGCCCGTGCTTGCGATACGACCGTACGGTGTCGGTCTGGACCCCGATATGCGCGGCGATCTCCTTGTACGACCACAGCCTCCGGTCGGTCATCTCTCGCGCCCTTCCCGCAGACACCGCGACCACGGCCCCGGTGGGGCCGTCGGGGGAGCCACGGCGGACCTGCTGACGATCTCTCAGCCTGTGCCCGGTGAACGACGCTGAGTGACCGTCGGACAGGGGCTGTTGAACACCTGTGACGAAGGCGTGCGGAGATGTGACGGCCGTTACACCGGAGTGACGCTCAAGCCCTCAGCTCGGACATCCGTTTGGTGATCTCCTCCAGCCGCACCGGACGGTGCTCCAGCCGCGACAGTTCACATGCCTCGGCCACCAGCAGGGCGTAGAGCGCCTGCTCACCGGAGCAGGGGTTGGGGGCATCGCCCCGGGCGGCCCGGACGAACGCGGCCAGCTCCGCCCGGTAGGCGTCCTCGAACCGCTCCAGGAAGTGCGCCCAGGGCCGGTCGGGACCGGTGGGTCCGCCCGGTTCGGCCGAGGTGAAGGGCGTACGGCCGTCCAGCCCCACCACCAACTGGTCGTGCTCGCCCGACAGTTCCATCCGCACGTCGTATCCGGCGCCGTTGTAGCGGGTGGCGGTCGCGGTCACCAGCGTGCCGTCGTCCAGCGTCAGGAGCGCCGCCGCGGTGTCCACATCGCCCGCCTCCCGGAAGAACGCGGCACCGCCCGCCGAACCGGACGCGAACACCTCCACCACCTCCCGCCCGGTCAGCCAGCGCACGGCGTCGAAGTCATGCACCAGACAGTCCCGGATCAGCCCGCCCGAGTGGGGCAGGAACTCCGGCGGCGGGGGAGCGGCGTCCGAGGTGATCGCCCGGATGGTGTGCACCCGGCCGAGCCTCCCCGCGCGCAGCGCCTCCCGCGCGGCCCGATATCCGGCGTCGAACCGCCGCTGGAAGCCCATCTGGAGCATGGTCCCGGCCGATTCGACCTCGCTCAGCGCCCGGACGGTGCCGGCCAGGTCCAGGGCGATGGGCTTCTCGCAGTACGCGGGCAGCCCGGCCCGTGCCGCCCGGGTGATCAGCTCGGCGTGCGAGGCGGTCGCGGTGGCGATCACCACGGCGTCGATCCCGCCGTCGAAGACCGCGTCCACCGATGCGGCGGCGGTCACCGGTACATCGGCCTCCGCGTCGATCCGCGCGGCCAGTTCGGCGGCCCGCGTGCTGTCGGCATCCCCGATCAGCAACTCGTCGACGCCGTCCGTGGCGGCGAGGGCGGCGGCATGGAAGGAGCCGATCCGCCCGGCGCCGAGGAATCCGATGCGCATGATGTGTGGTCCCGTCTGGTGAGTGAGGAGTCGCGTCGGGGACAGCGAAGGGCCGGCCGTGGCGGCGGCCGGCCCTTGCGGTTGTCAGCCGTGACGGATGGTCGGAGAGGATGACGGATGGTCAGAGGTGGGGGTCAGCGGTACAGGGCGGGGCGCTCGATCATCTCCACGGCCGTGCGCTCACCGGTCTTCTGGGCCCGCAGCCCCGCCTCGCAGACGGCGGCCGCGGCATAGCCGTCCCAGGTGCTGGGCCCCACGACCTCCCCGCGCCGGGTGGCGTCGACCCACGTCTGCACCTCCCGGTCGTACGCCTCCTCGAAGCGCGCCACGAAGTCCGGGGCGATCTCGCCGCCCCAGGTGCCGGGGCGGTTGACCAGCATGCCGTGGGCGTCGCCGACCCGCGCGGTGCCGCGTTCACAGACCGCCTCGGCCTGCACCTGGTAGCCGAAACCGCAGCTGGCGAACATCTCGACATTGACCAGCGCACCGCCGCTGGTCTCGAAGATCACCAACTGGGGGTCGCCGAGCCCCTCGGGCGCGTATCCGCTGGGCGTCGGCTTGAGCACCGTCACCGCGGTGATCTCCTGCTCCAGCAGCCAGCGCGACTGGTCCATCTCATGCACCACCGCGTCGCTGATCAGCATCTCGGTGGTGAAGTACGAGTGCACCGAGGCATTGCGGTGACGGCAGTGCAGCATCAGCGGACGGCCCAGCTCGCCGGTGGCCAGCAGCGCCTTGAGCTTCATGAACTCGGAGTCGTAGCGGCGCATGAAGCCGACCTGGACCCGGCGGTGGCCCAGCTTCTGCTCGGCCTCCAGGACCCGTAGCGCGGATGCCGAATCCGGAGTGAGCGGCTTCTCGCACAGCACCGCAAGATCCCGCTCGAACGCGCTGAGCAGCGCGGCCTCGTGTGCGGGGCCGGGGGAGGCGATCAGTACGGCGTCCACCCCCGGCGCGGCCATCGCCGCGGCCGGGTCGGTGAACGCCCGGCAGCCCTCGGCGGTGTCGGCGACCGCCTTGGCACGCGCTTCGTCGATGTCGACCACGGCGGCCACCCGTGCGCCGCTGATGACGTCATTGATCCGGCGGACATGGTCGGCGCCCATCTTGCCCGTCCCGATGACGGCGATCCCGAGCGTCCCCTGCTGGGTCATATGCGGTCTCTTCTCCTTCTGCCGGTCTGCTCGCCGGTGCTGTGGTCTGCCGGGACGGGGGTGTCAGGCGCCGCACGAGCGCAGGAAGCGGCGGGTGCGCTCGGCGATCGGGAACGGCTGGTCGGGTGGGCAGGGGTACATGTCCTGCTCGACGATGGCGAACAGGTCCACATCCAGCTTCTGGGCGGCGGTGAGGACCGGTCCGAGCGCGGGGACCCCGTTCGGCGGCTCGCACATCACCCCGCGCTGGACGGCCGGGCCGAACGGCACCCCGTTCTTCACCACGTCGGCCAGGATCTCCGGGTCCACCTGCTTGAGGTGGAGATAGCCGATGCGCTCGCCGTAGGTCTCGATGAGCTTGACGCTGTCGCCGCCGCAGTAGGCGTAGTGCCCGGTGTCCAGGCACAGGTTGACCAGACCGGAGTCGGTCGCGTCCAGGAAGCGGGCGACGTTCTCCTCGGTGTCGATGTGGGTGTCGGCGTGCGGATGGACGACGATCTCGAGCCCGTAGCGCTCGCGCACCTCCCGGCCGAGCCGTTCCATCCCGGTGGACAGATGGCGCCACTGCTCGGCGGTCAGCTCCGCCGGCTCGATGATCTCGGCGGTCTTGTCATCCCGCCAGAAGGAGGGGATGACCACCAGGTGCTTCGCGTTCATCGCCTGGGTCAGCTCGGCGACCTGGGAGACATGCGCCCAGGTGGCGTCCCAGACGTCGGGTCCGCGGTGGAGTGAGGTGAAGACGGTGCCCGCCGAGACGGTGAGCCCGCGGCGGGTGGTCTCCTCGGTGAGCCGGGCCGGATCGGTCGGCAGATAGCCGTACGGGCCCAGCTCGATCCAGGAGTAACCGGCCTCCGCGACCTCGTCGAGGAAGCGCTGCCAGGGGACCTGCTGCTCGTCGTCGGGGAACCACACCCCCCACGAGTCGGGGGCCGAGCCGACCCGGATGCGGTCCAGGGCGGGTACGGGAGAGGCGGCGGCAGTCATGGGGGAGGGTCTCCTCTCGCCGGTCATGGGCGACCGGGGAAGGGGGGCGGTGCGGATTCCTGTGCTCGATCGAGGATCGGGTGCCCGTGTCGTACTGTTTTGGGCAGCTTCACGCGACGGGCGGGCGGTCGTCAAGGGTTCGTCAGGACATTCGGACGTCATGTCAGACGGCGATCAGAGGGGCGGCTCAGGAGCCGGGCGTGTTCACGACCTCCGGCAGCTCCTCCACATCGACCCCGCGGACCTGGGAGAGCTCGTGCTTGAGGGCGGCCAGTTCGGCGCCACCGGCCATGTGGTTGGTCAGCTCCTCGAGGCTGACGTCCTCGCGCGCGGCGTTCATCTCCAGGGCACCCAGCCGGAGTACCGAGAAGTGGTCGCCGACCATGTAGGCGTGGTGCGGATTGTGGGTGATGAAGATGACCCCGAGCCCGCGCTCGCGCGCCGCCGCGATGTACTTGAGCACCACACCCGACTGCTTGACGCCGAGCGCCGCGGTGGGCTCGTCCAGGATCAGCACCCGGGCGCCGAAGTGGACGGCCCGCGCGATGGCCACGGACTGCCGTTGGCCGCCGGAGAGGGTGCCGATGGGCTGTTCCAGGTTGTCGAGGTGGATGCCCATGGCGGACAGCTCCTCGTCGGTGGTCCGCTTCATCCGCTCGATGTCCAGGCGGCGGAACGGCCACGGGCCTTTGGTCAGCTCGGAGCCGAGGAAGAAGTTCCGCCACACCGGCAGCAGCGGCACGGTGGCCAGGTCCTGGTAGACGGTGGCGATGCCGAGGTCCAGGGCCTCGCGCGGGTTGTTCAGCCGCACCGGCTTGCCGTCGACGAGGTACTCGCCCTCGTCGTGCTGGTGCAGCCCGGACACGATCTTGATCAGAGTGGACTTCCCGGCGCCGTTGTCGCCGAGGACGCAGGTCACCTTGCCCGGCCGGACGTCGAGGTCGATGCCCTCCAGGGCGCGTACGTTGCCGTAGAGCTTGCCGACGCCCTTGAGCTGGACGACCGGCTCATCGGCCCCGCCGATCTCGGCGGTGTGCTTCGATGCCATGGTGATCACCTCCTGGCGGCCTGACGGCGCACCCACAGATTGACGAGCGTCGCGAGCAGCAGCATCACGCCCACGAAGAACTTGAACCAGTCGGGGTTCCAGTTGGCGTAGACGATGCCCTGGTTGACCATCCCGAAGATGAAGGCGCCCAGGACCGCGCCGATCGCGGAGCCGTAGCCGCCGGTGAGCAGACAGCCGCCGATCACCGCCGCGATGATGTAGTAGAACTCGTTGCCGACGCCCTCGCCCGCCTGCACGGTGTTGTACTCGAAGAGCAGATGCATACCGACGAACCAGGCGGCGAAGCCGACGGTCATAAACAGCGCGATCTTGGTGAGGTTCACCGGTACGCCGACGGCACGGGCGCTCTCCTTCGAACCACCCACCGCGAAGATCCAGTTGCCGAACTTGGTGCGCAGCAGCACCCAGGTGGCGATGGCCGCGAAGGCGAGCCACCACAACACGGTCACCTTCACATCGACACCGAGGATGGGGACCTCGGAGGCGAAGACCGACTTGGCCTGGTCGAAGCCGTCCATGTCATTGATGGTGTCGGTGGCGACATTGCCGGTCAGCAGCTTGGTCACGGCCAGGTTGGCACCCTGGAGCATCAGGAAGCTGGCGAGGGAGACCAGGAAGCTGGGCAGTCCGGTCCGGATCAGCAGCAGTCCGTTGATCAGGCCCACACCGAGCGACACCAGCAGGGCGACGCCCACGCCCACCCAGACATTGGTGGTCAGCTGGAAGCTGAGCATGGACGCGGCCAGCGCCGAGGAGGTGACGGCGACACCGGCCGACAGATCGAACTCGCCGCCGATCATCAGCAGGGAGACGGCGAGTGCCATGATGCCCATGGTGGACGCCTGATAGAGGACGGTTGCGAAGGAGTCGGCCTGCCGGAAGGTCGGGGCGACGGCGAAGAAGAAGACGTAGACGCCGATGGCCGCGACCAGCGCGCCGATCTCCGGCCGGGCCAGTGCCCGGCGGGCCAGCGAGCGTTCGGCGGTGCGGCTCTTCGGCCCCGTGGCGGGGGAGGCCGGCGGCGTTGCCGCCGCCGGCGTGACGGTATGGGTCATCGCTTGATCACCGCGTACCCTTCTGTGCGAACTTCGCGATGGTGTCCACGTTGTCCTTGTCGACGAAGGCCGGACCGGTCAGCACCGGCTCCTGGCTACCGCCGCTGAAGTTGCCGTTGTACTTGTAGAGCCACATGGAGTCGATCGACAGATAGCCCTGGAGATAGGGCTGCTGGTCGACGGCGAACTGCACATCCCCGCTCTTCACGGCGGCGACGAGGTCCTTGTTGAGGTCGAAGGTGGCGACCTTGGCCTTGCCGCCCGCCTCCTCGGCGGACTGCACGGCGGTCAGCGCGAACGGGGCGCCCAGGGTGACCACATGGTCGATGCTGGAGTCCTGCTTGAGCTTGGCGGTGATGGTGGACTTCACCGACGGCATATCGGTGCCGTTGACATACAGGATGTCCGTCTTGCCCTTGAAGGTCTTCTTCACACCCGCGCACCGGGCCTCCAGGGCGACATGGCCCTGTTCCTGGATCACGCAGATGTTGTGCTTGGACTTCTCCTCGTTCAGCCGCTTGCCCAACGCCTCACCGGCGATGGACTCGTCCTGCCCGAAGAACTCCAGGATGCCCATGTCCTTCCACTGCTCAAGCCCCGCGTTGAAGGCGACGACCGGGATCCCGGCCTTCTCGGCCTTGGCTATCGCGCCCTTCATCGCGTCCGGCTTGGCCAGCGTGACGGCGATCCCGTCGACCTTCTGGTCGATGGCGTTCTGGATCAGGCTGGCCTGGTCGGCGCCATTGGGGTTGCTGGAGTAGACCAGGTCGATGTTGTCCTTGGCGGCGGCGGCCTTGGCGCCCTTGCGGACGGTGTCCCAGAAGGTGTCGCCCGGTGCCGCATGAGTGATCATGGCGATCTTCAGCCGGGGGGTGTTCGCCTTTCCGGCGGTGATGTCGTCGCCGGATTCTTGTGCCTTCTTGCCGCCTTGACTGCTGCATCCCGCGGCGAGGAGGACGGTTGCGGTGGCGAGTGCGGCGATTCCCGCTCCGCGGCGTCGGTTGATTCTGAGGTCCATCTGTTCCAGCACCTCTCAAGCCAGGACCGTTGTTCACACGGCCGTTGCAGAACGGGAGCCAACTCCTCCCGGCCATCGGCTGTCAAGGGTTTGTCATGACAACATTTCATCTGGACGTAACGACGCGATAACGCCTGCCACCCGCCCTGTGTGTCACGTCCGAATGTAATGACAAAGTCTTGACACGGGGGCTGGAGCACGTTTAGACCTGAAGGCGCCGGGCGCCGTCCGGTGTCTCTGGACCACCACCCTGAGCTGCGTCTTTCCCGAAGGGGCACGCATGAGTGAGCCGTACGACCTGATCACGATGGGCCGGATCGGAGTGGATCTCTATCCGCTCCAGACCGGTGTCCCTCTGCCGCAGGTCGAGTCGTTCGGAAAGTTTCTCGGTGGCTCGGCGACCAATGTCGCGGTGTCCGCCGCACGCTTCGGCCGCCGCTCCGCGGTCATCAGCCGCACCGGGGCGGACCCCTTCGGCGACTACATCCACCAGGAGCTGCGGGCGTTCGGGGTGGACGACCGGTTCGTCACCCCGGTCGAGGAGTATCCGACCCCGATCACGTTCTGCGAGATCTTCCCGCCGGACGACTTCCCGCTGTACTTCTACCGCCGCCCCAAGGCACCCGATCTGGAAATCCACCCCGGGGAACTGGACCTCGACGCCATCCGCGCGGCAAGGATCTTCTGGATGACCGGCACCGGTCTGAGCGAGGAACCCAGCCGCACCAGCACCCTCGCCGCCCTGGCCGCCCGCGCCAGGAGCGGTGCCACCGTCTTCGACCTCGACTGGCGGCCGATGTTCTGGCGCGACCCCGACACCGCCCGCCCCTTCTACGCCGAGGCGCTGCGCCATGCCACCGTCGCCGTCGGCAATGTGGACGAGTGCGAGATCGCCACCGGGGTCCGTGAACCCACCGCCTGCGCCGAGGCGCTGCTGGCGGCGGGCGTTGAACTGGCCGTCGTCAAACAGGGACCCAAGGGCGTCCTCGCCGTGCACCGCGACGGCAGCACCGCCGAGGTCCCTCCGGTCCCGGTGGAGGTGGTCAACGGGCTCGGCGCGGGCGACGCGTTCGGCGGCGCCCTGTGCCACGGCCTGCTCTCCGGCTGGGACCTGGAACGGATCATGCGGTACGCCAACGTGGCGGGCGCCCTCGTCGCGTCCCGGCTCGCCTGCTCCTCCGCGATGCCCACGGCGGCCGAGGTCGAGGCCCTGCTGTCCGGGGACTGACCACCATGCCATGGAGTTCCGGAGTCCCCCCGGTGGACCAACAAGGGTGCCCCATGGGGTGCCTCAGAGCTCCGGGTTCTGTGGCCTACCGGCGAGCGAGCCAAAGGGGCGCGACCCTGTTGAAAGGGAGAGCGCGCGGAGGCCGCGAGGAACGAGCGGCCGAGCACGGTCGACCGTCGACAGGGGGTTCAGCGCCCCGGCGGCGAGCCGAGCCCCCCAAAAAAATAGAAGGGAACACCCCTTGAGCATCAGCATCTCCGACCTCGTCACGGTGCGCAGCCGCCACCCGGAGGCCATCGCCGAGGCGGCCGCCCGCCGGGCCCGCCGTCCCCTGATCGGTGACAGCGGCCGGCTGATGATCGTGGCCGCCGACCACCCGGCGCGCGGCGCACTCGCCGTCGGAGACCACAAGCTGGCCATGGCCAACCGGGTCGATCTGCTGGAGCGGCTGTGCACGGCGCTGTCCCGCCCCGGTGTCGACGGGGTGCTCGCCACCGCCGACATCCTGGAGGACCTGCTGCTGCTCGGCGCCCTCGAGGGCAAGGTCGTGATGGGCTCGATGAACCGCGGCGGGCTGGCCGGTGCCACCTTCGAGCTGGACGACCGGTTCACCGGGCACCGCCCCCAGGACCTCGCCCGGCTCCGCTTCGACGCGGGCAAGCTGCTGCTGCGCATCGACTACTCCGACGCGGGCTCGCTGACCACCATGGTCAGCACCGCCCGCGCGATCGACGAGATGGCCGAGCACCGGCTGCCGGTCTTCGTCGAGCCATTCATATCCCGGCGGACGGACGGCCGGGTCAGCAACGATCTCGGCGCCGAGGCCGTCACCAAGTCCATCGCCATCGCCTCCGGCCTCGCCGGGACCTCCGCCTACACCTGGCTGAAGGTGCCGGTCACCGACGACTCCGACGAGATGGCCGCGGTCATGGAAACCAGCACCCTTCCGGCGGTACTGCTCGGCGGTGAGGTGGGAAGGGACCAGGAAGGGGCGTACGAGCGATGGCGCAAGGCTCTGCGGCTGCCGACCGTCCAGGGCCTGGTCGTCGGCCGCTCGCTGCTCTACCCGGCGGAGGGCAGCGTCGAGACCGCCGTGGACACCGCCGTCGGACTGCTCTGAACACCGCGCCGAACGCCTCGCGTCGAACGCCTCGCGCCGAACGCCCCGCACCATGGGCCCCGCCCCTGGAGGAAAGGCAGAAACAGACGTCATGACCAGCACCGATCCTTCGACCGGTTTCCATGTCCAGGCCGGTAAGGCGGCCGACGGTCCCTACCTGGTGGACATCGGCCCCGAGCGGGCCGGATGGGGTTACTCCTCGCTGCGGGTGCTCGAGCTGCCGCCCGGCGGTTCGCACTCCCTGGCCACCGGTGACAGCGAGTGGATCGTGCTGCCGCTCAGCGGCGGCTGCACCGTGGTCACCGAGGGCGAGGTTTTCGAACTCCACGGCCGGGACAGCGTGTTCAGTGGAGTGAGCGACTTCGTCTATCTGCCGCGCGACGCGCACGCCCGGATCGCCAGTGGCGCGGGCGGCCGGTTCGCGCTCACCGGCGCCCGCTGCGAGCGGCGGCTGCCCGCGCGCTACGGCCCCGCCGAGGACGTACCGGTCGAACTGCGCGGCACCGGAAACTGCTCGCGCCAGGTCAACAACTTCGGCGCTGCTGGGGTCTTCGAGTGCGACAAGCTGATCGCCGTCGAGGTGCTCACCCCCGGCGGCAACTGGTCCTCGTACCCGCCGCACAAGCACGACGAGTGCCGCCCCGGCGAGGAGAGCGAGCTCGAGGAGATCTACTACTTCGAGATCGCCGAGGCCCACGGCAGTGAGGGCATCGGCTATCAGCGGGTCTCGCCCTCCGGCCGCGGCCGTGGCACCGATGTGCTGGCCGAGGTCCGCTCCGGTGACGCCGTTCTGATCCCGGACGGCTGGCACGGCCCGTCCATCGCCGCCCCCGGTCACGACATGTACTACCTCAACGTCATGGCGGGCCCGGGGGAGGAGCGCGCCTGGCTCATCTGCGACCACCCCGACCACGCCTGGATCCGCTCCACCTGGCCGGACCAGCCCGTCGACCCCCGACTCCCGCTCTACGAAGCCCCCGATGGAGGCCCCCGATGAACGCCTCGGCAGTGCGCCGTCTCACCGTCGCCCAGGCCCTGGTGGAGTTCCTGGCCCACCAGTACACCGAGCGGGACGGACAGCGGCACCGCCTGATCGACGCCACCTGGGGCATCTTCGGCCACGGCAATGTGGCCGGGATCGGGCAGGCGCTCCTGGAGTCCGGTCCGGAGGCCATGCCGTACCTCCAGGGCCGCAACGAACAGGCCATGGTCCACGCGGCCGTGGGCTTCGCCCGGCAGTCCAACCGGCTCGCCGCCCAGGCCGTCACCACCTCCATCGGCCCCGGCGCCACCAATCTGGTCACCGGCGCGGCGCTGGCCACCGTCAACCGGCTGCCGGTGCTGCTGCTGCCCGGTGACACCTTCGCCACCCGCCCCGCCGACCCGGTGCTCCAGCAGCTCGAAATCCCCTCCGCGGGCGATGTGTCGGTCAACGACTGTCTGCGCCCGGTCTCCCGCTACTTCGACCGGGTGGTACGCCCCGAGGCGCTGATCCCGGCCGCCCTGGCGGCCATGCGGGTGCTCACCGACCCGGCCGAGACCGGCGCGGTCACCCTCGCCCTGCCGCAGGACGTACAGGCCGAAGCCTTCGACTGGCCCGAGGAGTTCTTCGCCGACCGGGTCTGGCACGTACGCCGCCCGGCCGCCGATCCGGCCGAACTGGCCGTCGCCGCCCAGGCGATCCGGTCCGCCCGCAGACCGCTGATCGTCGCCGGTGGCGGGATCCACCACAGCGAGGCCGAGGACGCCCTGCGCGCCCTGGTCGACGCCACCGGTATCCCGGTCGCCTCCACCCAGGCGGGCAAGGGCTCGCTGCGCCATGACCACCCGGCCGACATCGGCGGTATCGGGCACACCGGCACCGCCGTCGCGGACGACCTCGCCCGCACCGCGGACCTGGTCATCGGCGTCGGCACCCGCTATAGCGACTTCACCACCGCCTCCGTGACCCTCTTCGCCGACCCCGCGGTCCGTTTCGTCAATCTCAACATCGCCCCGTTCGACGCCCACAAGCTGAGCGCCACCACGCTGGTGGCCGACGCCCGCGCCGGGCTCGAGGCGCTCACCCGCGAACTCTCCGGCCACCGGGTGGACGAGACCTACGAGGCGGAGTACCGCACCGGCAAGACCGCCTGGGAGCGCCGGGTGGACGCCGCGTTCGCCGCCGAGGACGAAGCGGTGCGCCCCTCGCAGACCCAGGTGCTGGGCGCGCTGGACGCGCTCGTCGGCGACGAGGACGTGGTGATCAACGCGGCCGGATCGCTCCCCGGGGACCTCCACAAGCTGTGGCGCGCCCGCTCGCCCCGCCAGTACCACCTGGAGTACGGCTACTCCTGCATGGGCTACGAGATCCCCGGCGCGATCGGGGTGCGGCTGGCCGCCCCGGACCGCCCGGTGTGGGCGCTGGTGGGCGACGGTACGTATCTGATGATGCCGACCGAGATCGTCACCGCGGTCCAGGAGGGCATCAACATCAACATCGTGCTGCTCCAGAACCACGGCTACGCCTCCATCGGCGCCCTGTCCGAGGGCATCGGCGCCGAGCGGTTCGGTACCGCCTACCGCTTCCGGGCGGCCGACGGCACCTACACCGGCGATCCGCTGCCGGTGGACCTGGCTGCCAACGCCGCCTCGCTCGGCATGGACGTGCTGCGCGCGGGGAGCGTGGGCGAGCTGCGTGAGGCGCTGGCCGCGGCCCGCGCCTCGGACCGTCCCACATGTGTCTATGTGGAGACCGAAACAGCCGACACAGTGTCCAGCCCGCCTGAGGCACAGGCGTGGTGGGATGTGCCCGTCGCCGAGACCGCGACGCGTCCGGCCGCCGTGAAGGCCCGTGAGGACTACGACCGGCAGGCCGCCGCCCGCCGCCGCCACCTCTGACGTTTTTCGAGAGAAAGGCCCACCCATGAAGACCGTCAACCACTGGATCGGCGGCAAGGCCGTCGAGGGCGCGACCGGTCGCTTCGGTCCGGTTTACAACCCCGCCACCGGCGCCCAGGACACCCAGGTCGCCCTGGCCTCCGTGGACGAGGTCGACGCGGCGGTAGCCGCGGCCAAGGAGGCGTTCCGCTCCTGGAGCGTGACCTCCCTGGCCAAGCGGACCGCGATCCTGTACAAGTTCCGCGAACTGGTCGTCGCCCACCGCGATGAGCTGGCCGAGCTGATCACCGCCGAGCACGGCAAGGTGCACTCCGACGCGCTGGGTGAGGTGGCCCGCGGTCTGGAGATCGTCGAGCTGGCCTGCTCGATCGCCGAGAAGCTCAAGGGCGAGCTGTCCACCCAGGTCTCCACCGGGGTCGACGTCTCCTCGATCCGCCAGCCGCTCGGCGTGGTCGCGGGCATCACCCCGTTCAACTTCCCGGCCATGGTGCCGATGTGGATGTTCCCGGTGGCCATCGCCTGCGGCAACACCTTCGTCCTCAAGCCCAGCGAGAAGGACCCCTCCACCTCCCTCCTGCTGGCCGAGCTGGCCGCCGAGGCCGGGCTGCCGGAGGGCGTGCTGAACGTCGTCCACGGTGACAAGGTGGCCGTCGACCGGCTGCTGGAGCACCCGGACATCGCCGCCGTCAGCTTTGTGGGCTCCACCCCGATCGCCCAGTACATCCAGTCCAAGGCCGTGGAGCACGGCAAGCGGGTGCAGGCGCTCGGCGGCGCCAAGAACCACATGCTGGTGCTGCCCGACGCCGACCTGGACTTCGCCGCGGACAACGCCATCAACGCCGCCTACGGCTCGGCCGGTGAGCGCTGCATGGCGGTCTCGGTGGTCGTGGCCGTCGGGAACACCGGCGATGAGCTGGTGAAGAAGATCGCCGACCGCGCTGCCAAGCTTCGCATCGGCCCCGGCAACGACCCGGCCTCGGAGATGGGTCCGCTCATCACCAAGGAGCACCGCGACAAGGTCGCCTCCTATGTGCACGGGGCCGCGGCCCAGGGGGCCGAGGTGGTCGTGGACGGTACGGGCTACACCGTCGAGGGCCATGAGGACGGCTTCTTCATCGGTGTCTCACTGCTGGACAAGGTGCCCACCACCGCCGACGCCTACCGCGACGAGATCTTCGGCCCGGTGCTGTGCGTGGTCCGCGCCGAGACCTACGACGAGGCCATCGAGCTGATCAACAGCTCCCGTTGGGGCAACGGCACCGCGATCTTCACCCGGGACGGCGGCGCCGCCCGCCGCTTCCAGCTGGAGGTGGAGGCGGGCATGGTCGGCGTGAACGTACCGATCCCGGTGCCGGTGGGCTACCACTCCTTCGGTGGCTGGAAGGACTCGCTCTTCGGCGACCACCACATCTACGGCAACGACGGTGTGCACTTCTACACCCGTGGCAAGGTCGTCACCACCCGCTGGCCCGACCCCAGCGACGGTGGTATCAACCTGGGCTTCCCCAGCAACCACTGATACGCATGTGACAGCAGATTCGCACGTCTGAGTGGTTTCACGGCCCCCCGCCGGACCTGGTCCGGCGGGGGGTTTCGCTGTCGTGGGTGCCGGGCAATCAGGCGGCACAAGCGCGAGCCGGGGGGATACGGGGGAAGCAGCGTGCACGGTTTTGTACGGGGAGAGGGGGCCCGGGAGTTCCTCGAGGCGTTCAGCAGCGCCGTGGTGCCCCAGGGCGGAAAGTTACCGGCCCGGGATCTGATCCCGCCCGTCCTGCTGCTCGTCGAGGGCGAGGGCGAGGGTGAGGACGAGCGCGCGGCGGCGCGGGCGGGCCGGGTGGTGCGGGGGCTGCGCTGGTGTCTGTATCCCGAGGGCGCCAAGCGCGTTCCGTACGCGATGCTCGGCGCCGATGAGATCCGCGAGGCCGCGGGGGAGCGGCCGCTGAGTCTGGACCTCGGCAGGGAGCTGGCGGCCGATGTGCCGCGGCACACCGGGAGACTGCGGCTGCCCGACTTCTGGCTGGCCCGGGACATCGTGGAGCGGGCACTGGACCCGGAGGCGCCCGAGCCGGACGCGACCGGGCTGCGGGACCATGCCTACGCGGAGCGCCTCAAACGGGGGCTCGTTCTCCGGGCGCTCTGGGCGCTCGGCGGGCAGAGCGCCGACGGCGGGGCGTCGGCCCCGGGCTGGCTGGCACACCTTCAGCGGTTCCTGGCTCAGCCGCTGTTCCAGCTGCTGCCCCGGTGGTGGTGGGGGCGCCGGTGCACCCGAAGGCTGCTGCGCTCCCGCAAGCGGGGGTGGTACGCCGACTGGCGGGGCATCAGCCATGGTCGGACCGCCGAGGAGTTCTTCGGTGATGCCGCGCGGCTGATCCGCTCCGAGCGCTGCCAGGGCCAGGAGGCGGGCGTCGGCCGGTTCGAGGAGCTGCTGCTGCGCGCGTTGCTGACCGATCTGCGGCGCGCGACCCGGCCCGGCCGGATCTCGCCGTGGCGGCGCCGGAGGCTGACCCGGTTCGCGGTGCTGCTGGAGCTGCCCGGGGAAGGCGGCGGCGTGGCGGCCGGGGAGCGTTTCCTCCAGCGGTACGGGGCCGCCGCCCGGGACACCCGGTGCGCGGCGGCCGTGGTCGTCGCGGTGGCTCCGGCCGATGGCGCGGCGGCGGGTGAGCGCCGGAGCCTGGCCGGTGTGGCGGACCGGCTGCGCGCGGCGTCCGGGCTGCCGACGGAGGCGCCGGAGCCGCTGCGGGCGGTGCTGCCCGAGCCTCCGTCGGCGTCGCCGGACGAAATGGAGCTCACCCCCGTCGCACCGCGCACCTTCCGGTTCGCCCCCGCCGCCGAGCTGGCCCTGACCGGGACGCTGGTGGCGGCTCTGCTGAGCGTGCCGGGGGTGTGGTTCTTCGAGCGGGTCACGACCGAGGAGGACCGCACCTGTCTGGGCGGGGCCTCCAGCGAGGCCGTCACCGGCCGGGCGCAGCCGAGCGACTCCACGCCCCGGCAGGAGTACGAGCAAGCCGCGCAGATGATCGACGAGGAGAACGCCCGGGTGCACCAGAAGGCCGGGGAGCGCGGCGGTACGGTCCGCACGGTCGTGCACATCGGCGCGGACGTGGCCAGTCACCAGGAGGGGGAGCGGTACAACGGCGCCGTGCCCGAGCTGCGCGGGATCGCGCTCGCGCAGCGGTCACTGAACAAGGAGGCGGAGAACAACCCCGGGAAGGTGTGGCTGCGTGTGGTCAACCGTCCCGCCGGCGACGATTTCGCCCACGCGGAGCGAGTCGCGCGGCAGATCGTGGCGGACGCGCGGAAGAAGAATTCCGGAATCATCGGTGTGGTGGGCTTCTCCCACAGCCTGAGGCAGACACAGGACGCCGTCCGGATCCTGGGCGAGGCGCGGATTCCCATGGTCGGCACCACTGCCACCGCCGACGCGATGCAGGCGAGTGATTATTACCGCCGGGTGGCGCCGATCAACAGCCGTGAGGCCGCGGTCGAAGCCGCGTTCGCGCACCGGGGCCGCATCGTGGACGACGGCTCGGGCAACTGCACCCCGGCCGAGGCCGCTGTGGTGGTCAAGGATCCGCGGGACCTGTACAGCCAGGAGATCGGCGGGCTGTTCGCCCAGCGGTTCGGCGGGCGCCCGGCCACCTTGGAGTACACCCCGGGCGGCCGGGACAAGGGCCATGCCCAGATGCCGGGCGACGACCGTGTTGTCGTGAAGGACAGCATCGGTGAGCTGGCCGACGCGGTGTGCGAGCGCATCATCGAAGCCCCCCGTACCGTCGTCTACTGGGCCTCCCGGGCCGCCGAATTCAGCGCGTTCCTCGACGACTTCGGGGATGACACCGCATGTGAGGGCCGGAAGCTCACGGTGCTCGCGGGCAACGACCTCACCACCGCCGCGCTGTCCGGGGAGTATGCGGACCGGCCCTGGCTGCGGCTGTACCACACGGTGCATGTGCTGCCCGCGGGCCATCCCCGGGCCAGCGATGTCGCCCAGGTGTTCAACGCCGAGTACGCGCACGTGTTCGGCAGCCACGACCTGTGGCGCAATGACGGGCGGGCCGCTCTGGCCTACGACGCGATGCAGCTGATGGCCGCCGCCGTGAACACCGCGTACCGGAGCACGGAGACCGTGGGGCGTTCGAATGTGCAGCTCAGCCTGGACAACGGCGTCCGGAAGCAAGGCGCCAGTGGCTATCTGCACTTCGAGCGGGGCGACCGGGGCGTCTCACGGGACAAGCCGCTGGTCATCCTGCGCCATACCGCGGACGGTTCCCGGCCGGTGCTGTACTGCGGCGCGTTCGCCCGCAATCCGGCGGGGCGGATCGAGCGCTGGGGGCCGCACGGGGAGTTCGACTGTCCGCGGGACGGCTGACACAACCATGAGAGCGCCTCATGGGTCTGTGTGAGTGCTCGCCCGAATAATGGGCGCACGGCCCAAATAGGGGGAATTCTCATGCTTCGCCTGCTTCGTTCCTCGGTGGTGACCGGCGGCTGCACAGCCGCGCTCGGCCTCGGACTCGTTCTCGCCGCCGGCGCGCCCGCCTCCGCGCACACCCCCAGGACCGACCCGAACGACCGCTACACCGCCGAGGAGATCCACCACTTTCTGGAGGGCTTCTACGGCAACCACGGCCCGCGCCCCTGGGAGCGGGAGCACCTGGTCTCCGACCAGCTGAAGGAGAAGGCCGACCAGAACCCCGGCTATGACGTGCTGCTGTGCGCGCAGAACACCCCCAAGCGCATCGACATCGGCGAGGTGACCACGGCGCAGTCCGCGCGGGTCGGCTGGGCGACGGTCACGACCCACTGGCGCGGCCACCCAGCCACCACCTCGTCCTTCACCGCCTACGTCGACCTCGACGGCAGCCGCCCGATGGAGCTGCTCGACGTGGACTGCGGTACGCCCGGGGGCTGATGGCGCCCCCGGCCGGACCGGGGCCCGGTTCCGCCGGCCGGGGCCGTAGTCTCGCCGTATGACCTGGTCGCGTGCGCTGAAGGAGACCGCGCGCGACGGGCTGTCCATCGAACGCACCCGGCTGGAGCCGCTGGTCGCGCTGCGCGGTGCGTGCGGGGTGGCGATCGTGATCGGGCTGACCCTGTGGCTGGGGTCGCCGACGCTCGCGGTCTCCTCGGCGTTCGGCGCGTTCTCCGCCGGGATCGCCACCTTCCAGCGCAGCTGGCGGCCGCGCCCCGCGCTGGCCCTGGCCGCCGCGGGCGGTCTCGCGGTGAGCACCTTCCTGGGCTATCTGGCCGCCGCCCACACCGCCACCTTCGTGGTCATGCTGGCCGTCTGGACGCTGCTGACGGGGATGGCGTGGGCGGTCGGCCCGGTCTCCGGGCTGGTCGCGACCCAGATGGTCGCCGTGATGCTGGTGACCGTCACTCTTCCCACCTCGCTGCTGGGCGCCCTGGAGCACGCCGCGCTGATCGGCCTGGGCGGGGTCGTCCAGGCCGCGCTGATCGTGCTGTTCCCGGTGCGCCCGTGGGGCGTCCAGCGGGACGCGCTGGCCGACGCGCTCGCCGCCGTCGCCGACTACGCCCGGCGGCTGCGCCAGGACCCCGTGGCGCCGTTCGACCCCACCCCGCTGATGGACGCCCGCAGCGCCGCCGCGCTGACGCCCCGCCAGGCCCGGCGGCGGCCGCGCCAGCTGCGCGGCTACCGGCTGCTGGCCGAGCGGATCCGGCCGGTGCTGGCGTCGCTCGCCGACCCGGTGGTCGGCGCCGCGGCCGAGGGACCCGAGCGTGACCGGGCGCGGGAACTGCTGGGCGCCACCGCCACCGTGCTGGACGCCGTGGCCCACGCAATCCGCAAGGGCGTACCGGTACGGCTGCCGCCGGAGGCGATGGCGGTGCTGGAGGTGCCGCCGACCGGCCCCAAGCTGGACGGCGCCGCCCGCCGCGCCGCACTGCGGCTGATGGCGCTGGTGAACGACGTGGTGGAGTCCTCGGACGAACCGGTCGAGACGATGACCGCCGACGGCGGCCGGGACCGCCGCTATCTGCCGCGCCCCACGGCCGTCGGCATGGTGCGGGTGGCCTGGCGCGCTCTGCGCCGGGAGACCCGCTGGTCCTCACCCGTCTCCCGGCACGCGGTGCGGGTCTCCGTGGTCGCCGTGGGCGGCTATCTGCTGGGCAGCGCGCTGCCCTGGGGCCATGGCTACTGGGCGCCGCTGACCTCGGTGATGGTGCTGCGGCCCGATTTCGGCCAGACCTTCTCGCGCGGGGTGGCCCGTTTCACCGGAACGCTGGCGGGGGTGCTGGTCGCCGGAGTGGTGGTGGCGCTGGCCGACCCCGCCCCCTGGGTGAGCGCGCTGCTGGCGGTGGTGTGTGTGGGCTCGCTGTATCTGCTGATGCGCACCGGTTTCATCGTGGCCTCCGCGTGCATCGGCGCCTATGTGGTCTTTCTGCTCGGCATCGCGGGCGCGGCCTGGGGGCAGACGGTGCAGGCGCGGGTGGCGCTGACCCTGCTGGGCGGGGTGCTGGCGATGGCCGCGTACGTGGTCTTCCCGGCCTGGGAGACACCGCTGCTGCGGGACCGGTTGGCGGACTGGCTGACCGCCAACGGCCGTTACGCCACCGCCGTGTTCGACGCTCACGCCCGCCCCGCCGACCGCCGCCCCCGCCAGGTGCGCGAGGCGCTGCTGGACGCGCGGGCGGCGCGGGCCGCCTGGGAACAGCTGGAGGCGCGGGCCCAGCGGGAGCCGGTGCGCCACCGCGGACTGTCCCGGCGGGCGGCGCGGGAGGCACAGGCGGCGCTGTCCACCACGGGACGGGTCACCATGCTGCTGGAGGCCCACCTTCCGGACCGCGCCGCGCCACCGTCCGCGGAGGCCGGGGAGTTCGCCGCGGCGCTGCGTACGGCGGTGCCGGAGGCCGCTGCCGCGGTACGGGAGCGGCGTCCGCCGGACTGGGAGCCGCTGCGGGAGGTGCTGGAGCGCTGGCAGCGGAGGGCCGGGGACCGGCCCGGGGTGGCGGTGCGCGGCGCCGAGCTGCTGGTGGAGGCCCTGGAGGAGCTGGCGGAGGCGCTGACGGTGGCCAAGCCGAGCCGCGGCTGAGCCGTGCCGCGCCGTGCGTGGTTGAGCCGTGCGTGGTTGAGCCGTGGTCAGGCCGGACCGCTGAACAGCCGCTCCAGATGCAGTTCGATCAGCCCCATGGCCTCCTCGGGGGTGTGCAGCTCCATCAGGGTGTGCCCGGACACCCCTTCGACCAGGCCCATCAGCAGGGACGCCTCACGCTCCGGGTCCAGGTCGGCGGCCACCTCGCCCCGTTCGACGCCCCGTGCCACCTGTCCGGCGAGGAAGGCACGCAGCGCACGGTTGCCCTCCCGGGCGTGGGCGCGCGGCCGCTCGTCGTAGAGCGCCCGGACGAAGTAGGCGATCTGCACCCGTTGGCCGATCCGGCTGTTCTCGTCCAGCGGCAGCATCTCGGCGAGCGTTTCGCGCAGCACGGTGCGCGGGGTCGGCTCGCCCGGCAGCGCCTCGATCCGGCCGCGGATCCGCTGCCCGGCGAGCTCCCCGATGTGCTCGAGCGCGAAGCTCAGCATCTCGTCCTTGCTGGTGAAGTAGTGCTGCAACTGACCGAGTGAGATCCCCGCCTCGGCGGCGACATCGCGCAGGCTCGCGCCCTCCAGGCCGCGGGCGGCCGCGATCCGCCACAGCGCCTCGGCGATCAGTCTGCGCCGCTCTTCATGATCCACCCGCTTGGGCACCCCGTGGTCCTTCCCGCATGACGGTTTTGGCAAGTCACTTGTATTGCTATAGTAGTCCCGTTCAATACAGCTGACTTGAAAAAGTTTACGGGGAACCGCGATGCCCGAACTCAGGCCGCCGCGCCACCGAGTCGACCCTCGAGCCCGCCGCTGGTGGACCGTGCAGGCCCTGCTCGTCTTCAGTGGCCCGGCGCTGCTCACCGCCCTGACCCTGACCGTCCTCTCACTGCTCTTCTTCCCGGGCGCGCTGCCCTGGCTCGGCCCGCTGCTGCTGGCCGTCCTGGTACTGCCCGGCCTCGGCTATCTGTGGTTCATGCCCAAGTGGCGGTACGCGGTGCACGCCTGGGAACTGGGAGACCGCGCCGTCTACGCGGCCGGTGGCTGGTTCTGGCGCACCCGGCGGATCGCCCCGCTCTCCCGGGTGCAGACCGTGGACACCGTGCGCGGCCCGGTCCAGCGGGCGTTCGGCCTTGCCACCGTCACCGTCACCACCGCCTCCACCGCGGGCGACATCCGGATCGCGGGCCTGTCCGACGCCGACGCCGAGGAGCTCTCGCGCCGGATCGGCGAGGCCGCCCAGCTGGTGCCCGGTGATGCCGCGTGAACGGCACCGCCCCCACCGCCCCGGTGCCGGAGTGGCGCCCCCTCGATCCGCGCACCGTCGCCGTCCACCTCAGCTGGATGGCCGCCCCGCTCGGCTCCCTCGGGCTCACCGCCCTGGCCACCCACGGACGGCTGGACGCCCGCGCCTGGATCACCCTCGGCTGTATCGCCGCGAGCTTCGCCGTTGTCACCACCGGTGGGGTGCTGCGCTGGTGGCGCACCCGCTACCGGATCACCGCCGACGCCTTCGAACTGCGCACCGGGCTGTTCACCCGGCGGCTGCGCGCCATCCCGCTGCGCCGTATCCGCAATGTCGATCTGACCGCCCATCCCGTCCAGCGGCTCTTCGGCCTCACCGTGCTGCGCGCCGGTACCACGGCCGACGGCGCGCTGACCCTGGAAGCGCTCACCCGCCCCGCCGCCGAGCGGCTGCGCGCCGAACTGCTGGCCCGCGCCGGGAGCACGGCCACCGCCGGGGAGCCGGTGCTCGCCACCGTGGACCGGCGCTGGCTGCGCTACGCCCCGCTCACCTTCTGGATCTTCGGTGGGGTCTTCGCCGTCCTCGGCACCGTCTGGCGGGTGCTCAGCGACATCGGCGTCGAGCCCTGGCGGATCGGGGTGGTCCGGGACGCCTTCGAGGAGTTCGGCAACAGCGCGCTGTGGCTCACCGTGCCGCTCGCCCTGCTCGGGATCGCCGCTGTCGGCAGCCTCGGCGCGGTCGCGCTGTACGCCGAGAACTGGTGGAAGTACCGCCTGGAGTGGACGGACGCGAGCACCCTGCGGGTCCGCCGCGGACTGCTCACCACCCGCTCGGTCTCCTTCGAACGCTCCCGGCTGCGCGGTGCGGTGCTCCGCGAACCCCTGCTGCTGCGCATGGGCGGCGGAGCCACCGTACGGGCCGTCGCGGGCGGACTCGGCAGCCGGGAGGAGAACTGCAAGCGCAGCCAGGTGCTGCCGCCCGCGCCCCGCGCCGAGGCGCTGCGGGTGGCCGCCGGAGTGCTGGATCACGGATCCGGCGGCGACGCCCGGACCCTCTTCGACCGGCCCACGCTGCGCCCCCACCCCGCCGCCGCCCACCGCCGCCGGATCAGCCGCGGGATCATCTGGGTCGTCCTGCCCGGCACCGCCGCCCTCGCCGTGCTCGGCGCGCTGCTCACCCCGGTGCTGCTGTACTGCGCGCTCGGCTACGCCCTGCTGGCCACGCCCGTGGTGCTGGTGCTCGCCCGGGACGCCCACCGCTCCCTCGGCCACGGGGTGACCGGCCGTCATCTGCTGATCCGCTCGGGCACCTTCAGCCGGGACACCGTCGCGCTGGAGCGCGACGCCGTGCTCGCCTGGAGCTTCACCGACAACCCGCTGTCCCGGCGGGCCGGTCTCACCACCGTGACGGCCGCCGTCGCGGCGGGCCAGGACGGCTATCGCGCCCCGGACATGGCGGCCGGGGACGCCGTGCCCTTCGCGGCCGCGGCTGCCCCCGGGATCCTCGACGCATTCCTGGTGACGCCAGAGGACACGAGCGGGGACGGGGGCGGGGACGGGCGGGCGGACGCGCTCAGTCCGCCCGGCCGCCGCCCTTGAGGCTCGCCCGCAGGAACTCCCGGTTCATCCGTGAAATGGACTGGAGCGGAATCCCCTTGGGGCAGGCCACGGCGCATTCACCGGTGTTGGTGCAGCCGCCGAAGCCCTCCTCGTCCATCGTCTCCACCATGTCCAGCACCCGGGACTCGCGCTCCGGCGCCCCCTGTGGCAGCGCGTTGAGATGGACCACCTTCGCCGAGGTGAAGAGCATCGCCGAGCCATTGGGGCAGGCGGCCACACAGGCCCCGCACCCGATGCACTCGGCGTGCTCGAAGGCGAGGTCCGCCACCGGCTTGGGCACCGGGGTGGCATGGGCCTCCGGGGCGCTGCCGGTCGGCGTGGAGATGAACCCGCCCGAGCCGATGATCCGGTCGAACGCCGACCGGTCCACCACCAGATCCTTGACCACTGGGAACGCGGCGGCGCGCCAGGGCTCGACATCGATGGTGTCGCCGTCCGCGAAGTGCCGCATATGGAGCTGACAGGTGGTGGTGCGCTCGGGCCCGTGTGCCTGCCCGTTGATCACCATGCCGCAGGCGCCGCAGATGCCTTCGCGGCAGTCGTGGTCGAAGGCGACCGGCTCGTACCCGCTGAGGATCAGCTCCTCGTTGAGGGTGTCGAGCATCTCCAGGAAGGACATCTCGGGCGAGATGCCGTCGACCTCGTAGGTGGTCAGGGCGCCCGGCTCCTCGGGGCCGCCCTGGCGCCAGATCCGCAGGGTGAGCCTCATGCGTAGCTCCGTTGGGTGGGGTGGACGTCAGTGAAGACCAGCTCTTCGCGGTGGAGTACGGGCGCGCCGCCGGTGCCGGTGAACTCCCAGGCCGCCGCGTACGAGAACGTCTCGTCCCGCCGCGCCGCCTCGCCGTCGTTCGTCTGGCTCTCCTCCCGGAAGTGGCCGCCGCAGGACTCCTCGCGGTGCAGTGCGTCCAGGCACATCAGCTCGGCGAGCTCCAGATAGTCGACGATCCGGTTGGCCTTCTCCAGCGACTGGTTCAGCTCCGCACCGCTGCCCGGCACCTTGATCCGGCGCCAGAACTCCTCGCGCAGCGCGGGGATACGGTCCAGCGCCTTGCGCAGTCCGCTCTCGGTGCGGGCCATCCCGCACTCGTCCCACAGCAGTTCGCCCAGCTCCCGGTGGAAGGAGTCGGGGGTGCGGTCGCCTTTGTTCTCCAGCAGCCGGCGCAGCCGCTCGGACACCTCCACCACCGCCCCGGTCACCGCCGGATGGGCCGGGTCGGCCTCGGCGGTCTCGCCGTGGGGATGGCGGGCCAGATAGTCGTTGATGGTGGCCGGAAGCACGAAGTAGCCGTCCGCCAGCCCCTGCATCAGGGCCGAGGCACCGAGCCGGTTGGCGCCGTGGTCGGAGAAGTTGGCCTCGCCGATCGCGAACAGACCGGGCACGGTGGTCTGGAGGTCGTAGTCGACCCACAGCCCGCCCATCGTGTAGTGGATCGCGGGATAGATCCGCATCGGGACCCGGTACGGATCCTCGGCGGTGATCCGCTCGTACATCTCGAAGAGATTGCCGTACTTCTCCGCCACCGCCGCGCGCCCCATCCGGGCGATGGCGTCGGCGAAGTCCAGATAGACCCCCTGGCCGCCGGGACCGACCCCGCGCCCCTCGTCGCAGACGTTCTTCGCGGCGCGGGAGGCGATGTCACGCGGCACCAGATTGCCGAACGCCGGATAGATCCGCTCCAGGTAGTAGTCGCGCTCGTGCTCCGGGATCTCCTCCGGCCGCCGGGTGTCGCCCTTCGCCTTCGGCACCCAGATCCGGCCGTCGTTGCGCAGCGACTCGCTCATCAGCGTCAGCTTCGACTGGTGGCTGCCGGAGCGCGGGATACAGGTGGGGTGGATCTGGGTGAAGCAGGGGTTGGCGAAGTAGGCGCCGCGCCGGTGCGCCCGCCAGATCGCGGTGGCGTTGGAGTTCTTGGCGTTCGTCGACAGGTAGAAGACATTGCCGTAGCCGCCGGAGGCGAGCACCACGGCGTCGGCGAGATGGGTGGATATCTGCCCGGTGATCAGATCCCGGGCCACGATGCCGCGGGCCCGTCCCTCGATCACGATCAGATCGAGCATCTCGGTCCGGGCGTGCATCTCCACCCGGCCCGCGGCGATCTGCCGGGACAGCGCCTGGTACGCGCCGAGCAGCAGCTGCTGTCCGGTCTGGCCGCGGGCGTAGAAGGTACGGGAGACCTGCACCCCGCCGAACGAGCGGGTGTCCAGCAGCCCGCCGTACTCCCGGGCGAACGGCACGCCCTGGGCCACACACTGGTCGATGATCTCCACCGACACCTCGGCGAGCCGGTGCACATTGGACTCGCGGGCCCGGAAGTCACCGCCCTTGACGGTGTCGTAGAACAGCCGGCGGATGGAGTCGCCGTCGTTGCGGTAGTTCTTGGCGGCGTTGATCCCGCCCTGGGCGGCGATGGAATGCGCCCGGCGCGGTGAGTCCTGGTAGCAGAACTGCACCACCTGGTAGCCCTGTTCGGCCAGGGTGGCCCCGGCCGCGCCGCCCGCCAGCCCGGTGCCGACGACGATGACCTTGTAGCCACGGCGGTTGGCCGGGTTGACCAGCTTCGCCTCGAAGCGGCGGCGGTTCCAGCGCTCCTCGATCGGACCGTCCGGCGCCGCGGTGTCGGCGATCGGCGCACCGGTCCGGTAGTCGGTGTAGGCACTCATCTTCAGCTCACCACTCCACTCATCACACCCACAGGGACGGCGATGAAGCCGCAGGTCAACAAAGCGGCCAGGGCATTCGCGGCCATCTTCAGGGCCTTGTCGCGGCGCGGCCGCCCCGCGCCGAGGGTCTGGGCGGCGCTCCAGAAGCCGTGCCGGACGTGCAGACCGAGGGCGAGCATCGCCGTGATGTAGATGGTGTTGCCGTACCAGGTGGAGAAGGACGCCACGACGTTCTCGTAGGGGTGGCCGGGCTCGGCCCGCTCGTTCACCGTGAGCGTGGTGAGGTCCAGGATGTGCCAGACGATGAACAGCCCGAGGATCACCCCGCCCCAGCGCATGGTGCGGGTGGCATAGCTCGCCCGCTGCCGCCGATGGGCATAGCCGCTCGGCCGGGCCGCCCTGTCCCGGCGGCTGAGCTGCGCCGCGGACACCGCGTGCAGCACTACGGCGGTCAGCAGTGCCACCCGGGCCAGCCATACGAACCCCTCATGGGGGAGGAACGGTTCGCCGAGGGTGCGCAGCCAGTGGGCGTAGCCGTTCAGATCGTCGGGCCCGAGGAAGATCTTCAGGTTGGCGTACATATGGGCCACCAGATAGGCCAGCATGATCAGCCCGGTGACGGCCATCACCGCCTTCTTGCCCACGGTCGAGCGCCAGACGGAGCCGATGAGGGACGGCTTCCGAGGCGCCTTCCGTTGCGGCCGTCCCGGAGGCTTTCGCTGATGGCCGGGCCGTTTGGGGTCCGCGTCCGTGCCTGTCGCCAGTGCCATGACATCGACGCTAGGCAGCCCTTGGCGATTAGTCCAAGACATGCTATGGCTGGTTTCCATAGGTGCCGACTATCATTGCTGCGTGCGACTCCAGCAGCTCCGCTATTTCGCCACCGTCGCGGACACCCGCCACTTCACCCGCGCCGCCGAGCTTCTCCATGTCGCCCAGCCCTCGCTCTCCCAGCAGATCAAAACGCTGGAACGGGAGCTGGGGGCCGAGCTGTTCCACCGCGCCCGCGGCAATATCGCGCTCACCGACGCGGGGGAGGCACTGCTTCCGCTGGCCCGCCAGATCCTCGCCGACACCGAGACCGCGCACCGGGAGGTCCAGGAGGTCGCCCAGCTCCGGCGCGGCCGGGTACGGCTCGGCGCCCCGCCCAGCCTGTGCGCCAGCCTCGTCCCCGATGTGCTGCGCCGCTTCCACGACGCGTTCCCCGGGATCGAGCTGTTCGTGGACGAGGGCGGATCGCAGGACCTGGTGCGCAGCCTGGCCGCCGGCGAGCTGGACCTCGCCCTGATCATCACCCCGCTGGCGGGCCAGGCCCCCGCCCTGGCCGCCACCGAGCTGCTGCGCGAGGAGCTGGTGGTGGCCTCCTCGCCCGCTGGGCCGCCGCCCACCCGGCGCCGCCGGATCCGGGTGGAGGACCTACGGGACCAGCCCCTGGCGATGTTCCGGCGCGGGTACGACCTACGGGAGTTCACCACGGCGGCATGCCGCGCGGCCGGGTTCGAGCCCACGTTCTCCGTCGAGGGCGGTGAGATGGACGCGGTGCTCGGCTTCGTCCGCGCCGGGCTCGGCATCGCCGTGCTGCCGGGGATGGTGGCCGAGCGGTCCGGCTTGCGGATCACCCCGTTCGCGGGCCACCGGATGCGCCGCACCATCGCCGTGGCGCACCGCAAGGACGTCGCACCGCCCCGCGCCGCGCGGGAGCTGCGCCGGGTGCTGCTGGAACATCTGCGTACGGCGGGGGCGGGTGAGGGCGAGGGCCTGCCGCCGAGCACCACACTGCTGTCCCGGGCGGCGGCGGACGGCGATACGGCGGTGCGGCGCGGCGCGGACGGTTAGGCCCTGTCCTGCCGATCTCCGCACTGGGCCCCGGGCCCCGGGGTCGGCCGCGGCTCAGCCCCAGACCGCCTCGGCCAGCCCAGCGCCCGCGAAAGCGGCGCCCACCCCCGCCACCACACTCCCGGTCACATTGGCGGCGGCGAACAGCCACGCACCGTCCTCGGCCAGCCGCAGCGTCTCGTACGAGAAGGTCGAGTACGTGGTGAGCGCCCCGCACAGCCCGGTGCCCAGCAGCAGTTGGAGCTGTGAGGAGGCGGCCCCGGCGGCCGCCGCGCCGGTCAGCAGCCCCAGCACCAGAGAGCCCATGACATTCACCGTGAACGTGCCCCAGGGGAACATCGCGTCGTGCCGGGACTGCACCGCACGGTCGGTCAGATAGCGCAGTGGGGCCCCGGCCATCCCCCCGACCACCACCAGCAGCCAGTTCACCGGGCCTGCCCTCGGCGGCCGACGATCTCGACCGGGTCCACGATCATCAGGGCGTCACCCGCGATCTCCTCCAGGCCGGGCAGGAAGGACCGCACCCGTTCCTCCGTATCGACGATCACCACGGCCATGGGCAGATCCTCGCCGAGCGACAGCAGCCGTGAGGTGTGCACCATCGAGGAGGAGCCATAGCCCTCCACCCCGCGGAACACACTCGCCCCCGCGAGCCCCGCGCGGTGGGCGCGGTGCACGATCTCGGCGAACAGCGGGCGGTGGTGCCAGGTGTCGCGCTCGCCGACGAAGACGGTCAGCCGCAGCCCGTTGGCCACCGGCCCGGGGCCGTTGCCCGGTGCGGACGGCGTGCTCATCGCGGCCCCCGGCCGTATCCGCCGAAGGCCAGCGCGCGCCGGGTCGCCATGACCCCCGCCCAGACGGCCGTCATCGCGGCCAGCAGCGTCCCGGCCAGATAGAGCAGCCCGGTCGGGGCACGGCCCTCGTCGAACAGGCGCTTGAAGTCCACGGCGTACGTGGAGAAGGTGGTGAACCCGCCCAGCACCCCGGTCCCGAAGAACGGCCGGAGCAGCCGGTGCGCCCCCCACACCTCGTCCACCAGCACCAGCAGGACGCCGATGAGGGCGCATCCGACGGTGTTCACCAGCAGGGTCGTCCAGGGAAACGCGGCCGCCGGGGTCGGCCACAGCAGCGACGCGCCGTAGCGCGCGGTCGCTCCGATCCCGCCGCCGACCGCCACCGCGCCCACCACCGCACCCTGACCGCGCCACACACCGGGCCCGGCGGGCGCGGGGGTTGCGGTGTCGGGGTCGAGGGGCTCGTCCGTCACCCCCTGAGACCATGAGCTGCCCATAGGGCTCAGCGTACGTGGTCGGGCGATCGGCGGCCGGACCGGCGGATCCCGTGGCTCCTACGGGTCAGGCGGCTCGCATGGCCCGCGTGGCTCGCATGGCGCGCGCGGCTCAGTGGTCGCGGTCCGCCACCACATCGCACAGCGCGTACAGCATCCGGGTCGCGGCCCCCTCCGGCAGTCTGTCCAGAGCACTCCGCGCCCGCAGCATCCGGGTCCGCATCATCGCCTCCGCCTCCGCCAGCGCACCGCCGTCGCGCAGCAGGGCCACGGCCCTCGGCACCACCGCGGCGCCCTCCTGCCCGCGCCCGGCGGCCGTGAGCAGCTCCCGCAGCTCCTCCGCCCCGGGGCCCTCGTCGGCCAGGGCGAGCAGCACCGGGAGGCTGGCGACGCCGACGGCCAGATCCTTGCCCTGCTCCTTACCGGAGACGTCGGACGCGGCGGTGATGTCGAGGATGTCATCGGCGATCTGGAAGGCGGTGCCGAGGTGTTCGCCGTACGTCGCGAGCGCCTGCACGGTGGTCTCGGGCGCGCCCGTCCGTATCGCACCGCTCTGCAACGCCATCGCGATGAGCGAGGCGGACTTCCCGGCGACCACCGCGAAGTAGTGCGAGAGCGCGTCCTCACCGGTCGAGGCGCCCGTCAGCTCCCGTATCTGCCCCGTCACCAGCCGGTTGGTGACCCTGGCCTGGAGCTGGAGGATCTCCGGGCCGAGCTCCGCCGCGACCCGGGCGGCCTTCGCCAGCAGCCAGTTGCCCGCCAGCACGGCCACCGAGTTGCCCCACATCGCGTTGGCGCTCGGCGCCCCGCGCCGGGTGCGGGCCTGGTCCATGACGTCGTCGTGGTAGAGCGAGGCGACGTGCACCAGCTCCGCGAGTGCGGCGGCGTCCACCGCGATGCCCGGATCCCGCTCCCCGAACTCCGCGCCGACCAGCGCCAGCAGCGGGCGCAGCCGCTTGCCACCGGTGCCGATGAGATGTCCGACGATCCGGGCGACATAGGGATCCTCGGCCTCGGCGGCGAACCCTCGCAGCCGCTCCTCCGCGGCGCCCAGACCGTGCTGGAGGCGGACGGTGAGAGCGGGTTCGCGGGCGGCCAACTCCCCGGCCAGGAAACCACCGCGCGCGGTGTGGGCGAACGACGCGACCATGCTGCGGACACTAAGCGAGGAATACGCCGGAATCGCGGTGTGTGTCAGGAAGGTGCCACGGGGCGGGCCGGCGCGGCGCGCGGAGCCGGGGACAGGGCGGCCCGCACCGCCGTCGGCGGAAGCTCCTGGCACCTTCCTGGCACGGTTCGCCCGGCGGCCGGACGGGCGCGCCCTGACCGCCGGACCCACCACCACGGCGCTACGTTGTGACCCGTGACGGCTGCCACGAACGCTGACATCCCCCCGACCATGCGCGCCTGGGTGGTCCGCACCCCCGGCCGGATCGACCGGGCGGAGCTGCCGGTGCCCCGGCCCGCCGACGACGAACTGCTGGTCCGCGTGCGGGCGTGCGGGGTGTGCCGTACCGATCTGCATGTGCGGGACGGCGATCTGCCACCGCACCGCAGCCCCGTCGTCCCCGGCCACGAGGTGGTCGGCGAGGTGGTCGCGGCGGGCCCGGAGGCCGGGGGACGGCGGCTCGGCACCCTGGTGGGCGTCCCCTGGCTGCGCCGCACCTGCGGCCGCTGCGTGTACTGCCGCCGTGGCCAGGAGAACCTGTGCCCCTCGTCCGAGTACACCGGCTGGGACGCGGACGGGGGCTACGCCGAGTACGTCACCGTGCCGGCCGCGTACGCCTACGACCTGCCCGCCGGATACGCGGACGAGGAACTGGCCCCGCTGCTGTGCGCCGGGATCATCGGCTATCGCGCCCTGCGCCGGGCGGACCTCCCGCCGGGCGGCCGCCTCGGCATCTACGGCTTCGGCGGTTCGGCGCACCTCACCGCCCAGGTGGCCATCGCCCAGG
This sequence comes from Streptomyces sp. JLBJ103, assembly GCF_058215575.1. NCBI lineage: Bacteria > Bacillati > Actinomycetota > Actinomycetes > Kitasatosporales > Streptomycetaceae > Streptomyces > Streptomyces sp. JLBJ103. Next base: position 5,125,218 of record NZ_CM177089.1, read on the forward strand.
GCGCCGTCGTCCATGTGCTCACCCGCTCGGCCGAGGCCCGCGCCCTCGCCCTCGAGCTCGGCGCCGCCTCCGCGGGCGACGCCGCAGACCGGCCGCCCGAGCCGCTCGACGCGGCCATCCTCTTCGCACCGGTGGGCGAGCTGGTGCCGGTGGCTCTGGAGGCGCTGGACAGCGGCGGCACCCTCAGCGTCGCGGGAATCTACCTCTCCGACATCCCGCCCCTGAACTACGAGCGCCACCTCTTCCGCGAACGCACCCTGCGCAGCGTCACGGCCAACACCCGTGAGGACGGCCGGGAGTTCCTGGCCGCGGCGTCCGCCCACCGCATCCGCGCCACCATCACCCCGTACCCCTTCGACCGCGCGGACGCCGCCCTGGACGACCTCGCGGCGGACCGGGTGACCGGCGTCGCGGTCCTGACCATGCCGCACACCCCGCTGTAGCGGGTCACCACGACCGCGTCAGCAGGGCACCACCACGCCCGACCGCCATGAGGAGAACGGCTCCAGCCGGGCGATGTCGGGCACGACCAGATCCAGCGCCCGCGCGAAGTCCACCGCAAGCCGCCGCAGCATCTCCATCAGCTCGGCCCGCCCCACGGTCTCCCGTGCCGGATCGGGCACCCAGGGAGTGCGGGAGACACAGACGATCTCGACCTGGTCGCCGTCGCGCGGTACGAAGGTCAGGGCGCGCTCGATGCCCTGCGGATACAGATCGACGGTCACCGCTGCTCCGCCGGCCACCGAGGACAGCAGCTCCGGCAACTGCTCGACCAGGGACGACATGTCGTAGCCGACGTCGAACCGCCAGCACCGCTGCCCGAACCCCCCGATGACAAACCGGCAGTCGGTGTCCTCGAGCTGTCTGCACCCCTCCATGACCAGGCAGTCGTAGGTGTGGCCGACGTTCTCCCACACGGGGGTGGAACCACTGTCCGCGTAGCGGGGGGACGGCATCTCCAAACGGCAGTGGAACATCACGCGCCCTCTCAGGAGTTGGCCGGCCGCGCCGACCGCACACGGCCCACGCTTACGCCCACGCTACGCGGCACTCGCTCATGTGCACCCGACCAGGAGAAACGCCCTCCCGGAGGGAGGGCGTGGACAGCGTGTGCTCGGTGCGCCCCCGGCAGGAGCCACAAGCGAGGGCTGGTGGTTCCGCACCCGCTGCGATCCTCTTCCTCGTTCTCATGACCGGCGTTCAGACATGGTGCCCGTGACGGACCGAGTGGCGCAGAGGGCGGTGGTGAAGGGTCTCGTAGAGATTCAGTCCGGCCAACAGGACGGTCACGGTGGCCAGCGCGCCGATTGCGGGGAGCAGGGAGACTGCTGGGTACAAGGCAAGAAGTACCGCTGCAAGGACTGCCCTGACTGTTTTGAATTCGCCGTAGGTTCGCTTTCCGAAAGCGGCGCCGGCGAGGAGGTAAAGCGCCGCGCCGCCGAGGAGCGCGGCCAAGGGGATGCCTTTCAGCGGGTCGGAGAGGTCGTGGTGTCCGTGTCCGCCGACGTATTCAAGAACATGCCCCATGCCGAGCGCGACCAACGCGATGCCTCCGATGATCGGCAGGTGGAGGTAGGTGTAGGCCGTTTGTGCCATCGCGGAACGGTGGTGGCCTCGGGCCTGCGTCAGTGCGTGCTCTGCGCGTAGTGCTGTCGTGTCGAAGTATGCCCACCACAGGCTTGCCGACAGGGACAGTCCGAGCACCGCGGCCAGGATGATCGGCCATGAGATCGGGAGGTGCGCTACGCCAGCGCCAACGGCGACGATCGATTCACCCAGGCCGATGATCACGATCAGACCGTGGCGTTCCGCGAAGTGCTTCGCGGAATTGACTCGCCAACCTTGGTTGCCGATGGCCAGTGTTCCCCCGTAGTCGACGACTACGACCGCGCACCACAGCACGGTCTGCGCGGCCCCGTCCATGGAGCTGGCGGCAAGGAGCAGAGCTGTCGAGCCGACCATGGTCGCCGCGAACAAGAGCACTTGCCGTCGCAGATGCGAATCATCGCGACTGGCAACAACGAATTGCGCGACATGAACTGCACGCAGCACAAGGTAAGCGCATGCGAAGACCGTCGGCCCGCTCAGACCACCGGGCAGGTCGGTGAACGCTTCGGGGATCACCAAGGCGATGATGAACATCGCCGCCATAGCGGCGAGCATCGCTGCCCGGGTCACGCCCTCGTCGGCCTTGACAACGTTGGCCAGCCAGGAGTAGTCCACCCAGCACCACCAGACGATCGCAAGGACGAGGAAACCGTGGAACACTCCGATGCCGGTCAGGTCTGAGGAGATGAGCTTCGTGATCTGCGTGAGAGCGAAGACGAAGACCAAGTCGAAGAAGAGCTCCAGCGTGGTAGCAGCGCTCTGCTCGACCATGGGCTCGACCCGCAGGCCACGCTTTCCCTTCGCCCCTTGACCTTGACTCACGCCATCGCCTCCACGTCGCTCCGCCCGCAGCGACGTCGTGGAGAACAGGCTGAGCCGGGGAGCGCACCCATGCTGAATGGCTCATGATGACCGCAGCAAAGGGTGAGCCCGTCCAGTCCAAGAGTGACCGCCGCGCGCAACATCTCTCCCAAAGTAGTGGAGTCGGTCAACTTTTCCCGTTCGGCGCCGGTGCGGGAGAGCGCCAGTCGCCCGTGGTCGGCATTCCGGGTGCCCCGCGTACCGGGTGCTTGCTCAGAGTGGAGACTCGGTTGAAGGCGTTGATCGTGATCGCCACCCAGATCACCGCGGAGATCTCATCATCGGTGAACACCTGGCAGGCCGCGTCGTAGGCGGCCTCCTGCACGGCGGCGTTCACGGGATCAGTGGTCGCCTCCGCCAGAGCGAGTGCCGCGCGTTCCCGCAGTGTGAACATCTCCGCGTCCCGCCAGGCCGCCAGCACCCCGAGGCGCTGCGTGGACTCGCCCGCGCGGAGCGCCGCCCTGGTGTGTACGTCGAGGCAGTAGGCGCAGCCGTTGAGCTGCGAGACGCGGAGGTTGATCAGTTCCACGAGCGTGCGGTCCAGGCCCGCGTCGGCGGCAGTCGAGCGGACCGCCTCGGAGGTCTGGACCAGGGCGCGGTAGGGCTTGGGGGACTGCTTGTCGATGAAGATCCGCCGATTGTCCGGCGGTATCGTCGCGTCGCTCACTACGGCCTCCTTCTGGCTGTGACGGTTCGCCCGCCTTGCCGTGCGCTTCGGACGGTGGTGTCCTAAGATCCAAGCATGGTAGTTGAATATAAAACAAGTTCCGTGTTGGAGGTGACCAGCAGTGAGCAACGCTGAGACGGAGCCGGCCGAGGTGCGCTGTGCGGCTTCGGTGAATGACGGACATGGCGACGGCATGTCGAAGGTCGAGGTGCTGTCCGCGCGCGAGGTGCCGTTGGGCGGCCCGCGGGCGATGACGGTGCGGCGCACCCTGCCGCAGCGGAACCGCACCCTGATCGGCGCCTGGTGCTTCGCCGACCACTACGGCCCTGACAACGTCGCCGAGACAGGCGGCATGGATGTTGCACCCCACCCCCACACAGGGCTGCAGACGGTGTCCTGGCTTTTCAGCGGGGAGATCGAGCATCGCGACAGCCTGGGCAGTCACGCTTTGGTGCGTCCTGGCGAGCTCAACCTCATGACGGGCGGGCGCGGCATCAGCCACACGGAGGTCTCGACCCCGCGGACCACGATTCTGCACGGCGCCCAACTGTGGGTGGCGCTGCCCAAGGAACACCGACACGCGGACCGCGACTTCCAGCACTACGTTCCCGAGCCCATCCGTCTGGACGGGGGCGAGGCCAGGGTCTTCCTCGGAGCGCTCACCGGGAATGTCTCCCCGGTCCGGACCTTCACCCCCCTGCTCGGCGCCGAGCTCCTCCTCGATTCGCACGCGAGAGTCACGCTCGCCGTGGACACCGGCTTCGAGCACGGCGTTCTGGTCGACCAGGGGAGCATCCGCCTGGGCGAAACCCCCGTACTCAGGGCAGAGTTGGGCTACATCGGCCCCGGTACCGACACCTTGACGCTCACCAATACCTCCGATGACACGGCACGGCTGCTGCTGCTCGGCGGCACACCGTTCGAGGAGGAGATCGTCATGTGGTGGAACTTCATCGGCCGCAGCCACGAGGACATCATCAAGGCCCGCGAGGACTGGGAGAGCGCTTCCGAACGCTTCGGCGTCGTCCACGGATACACCGGTGACCGACTCCCGGCGCCCACCCTGCCGAACGCCACCATCCAGCCGCGCGGGAACCCGTCGCGGCATTGAACCACCCGCTGCCACAACCAGTTGAAGGACACGCCATGACACAAAACGCCTCCGCTCCCGTCGTGGAGCGAATCGATGCAAAGCACCGGTACGCCATCAAGGTGGACGGCGCGACCGCAGGCTTCACCGTCTACCGCGACCGGGACGGACAGCGGGTCTTTTACCACACGGAAATCGACGACGCCTTTGCCGGGCAGGGCCTGGCCTCGGTTCTCGTCACCGCGGCCCTGACCGACGTACGCGAGAGCGGTAAGCGCATTGTTCCTGTCTGCCCCTACGTGGCCAAGTACCTCAAGAAGCACAACGAGTTCGCCGACATCACCGACCCCGTGACCCCTGTGATCCTTCAGTGGCTCAGGGGCGAGCTGCCCTGACCTCGCGCTTCCACGAGGTGGACTGTCCGAGGGCTGATCAGAAACGCGAGAAGCGCTCCTGACCCTGCAACGATAGGGCTTGTCGAGAGTCCGGTTGGCTGCGAGGAAAGAAGCACTTCCCAGGTGGAGAAGCAGGGGACTGCCTGGCCGACATCGGCATGCTGCGGGCCGAGCCGTCCGTGTTCGGGCCGGTTGCCTCCGACCCCACGGTCTCCCGGCTGATCGACACGCTCGCGGCAGGCGGGAAGCGGGTCCTGGCCGCAATCCGTACGGCTCGGGCTCACATCCGCGAGCATGTTCGCGACCCTGATGCTCGCGGCAGGTCCTCAGCACTCACGTGCCCGACAATGGCGCACGGGCATCACCCCCAACAATCAATCCCTCGAGAATGCACGCCTGTGAACGCTGTCCCAAGCGCGGTGGCTGGGTGAGCCCGCCCCGCTGCTCGGGCGGAGGAACGTGTCCGGGCTCTCCACGAACCCTGGTCGTGGGCGGTCAAAAGCGCTTGACCCACGAGCGGCGTGCTTCCGGACACAGAAGAGCCTCACCAACGTTTCCGCAGGTGAGGCACCTTTTTGCGCCCCCGGCAGGACTCGAACCTGCGGCCAAGCGCTTAGAAGGCGCCTGCTCTATCCACTGAGCTACGGGGGCCGGTGGTGGTCATGGAACAGCGAGCCCCCGGTGCCCGCGATGCCGTCGGTGCGGCCGTGGTGCGGGTGGCCGGGCTCGGCGGACCGTGACCTTGCCGGGAACAAGGATAGGGCTCCCTGCGCCTCGCCCCGGTTGCTTCACCTCCGTGGCACGTTGTGGAGGTTCGGTGAAGCGGTCTGATAATCGCAGGCAGGTCCGAAACTCGCATCGTTTTTCACGCCTCATCGGGCGGGTGTTGTCTACTCGTTATGCCTGGGTCCCAGTCGCCCCGCCCGCCTCGTGCCCCTTCTGGGGTGATCCGGGTGGGTCTCTTTGACGCGCACGAGTGAGCATACGCTTCAAAAAGACATCAAAAACGGGCATTCTTCACCACGTGGCGATCTTGGACGTACGGCCCCGGCTGCTCGACGCGTTGACCGCACTGCGTGATCGCGTTGACGCCGCACGGTTTCCGCTCCCCCTTCCCGGTGCCGACCGCGCGCGTCGCAGCCGCGCCGAGCTGCTCGCCCAACTGGACGACTACCTCGTGCCCCGGTTGCGTGCCCCCGAAGCGCCCCTGCTGGCGGTGATCGGGGGGTCCACCGGGGCGGGGAAGTCCACGCTCGTCAATTCGCTGGTCGGCCGCCGGGTCACCGAGGCCGGGGTGCTGCGCCCCACCACCCGTACGCCGGTGCTGGTGTGCCACCCGGACGACCGCCCCTGGTTCGCCGGGCAGCGGGTGCTGCCGCAGCTCACCCGGGTGTGGGTACCGGCACAGGGCGAGCGGGCGGAGGGGGCGTACGACGACGAGGACCGGGGCCAGGAGGGCACGCGGGCGCTGCGGATCGAGACGGATCCGGAGCTCGCGCGCGGGCTCGCGCTGCTCGACGCGCCCGACATCGACTCCCTCGTCGCCCGGAACCGCGATCTGGCCGCCGAGCTGATCTGCGCCGCCGACATCTGGGTGTTGGTCACCACCGCCACCCGCTACGCCGATGCCGTCCCCTGGCATCTGCTGCGTACCGCGAAGGAGTACGACGTCACCCTCGTCACCGTGCTCGATCGGGTGCCCCACCAGCTCGCCGCGGAGGTGTCGGGGCAGTACGCGGCCCTCCTCACGGCCGCCGGACTCGGCGATGTGCCGCGTTTCACCATCCCCGAGCTGCCCGAGTCCGCGGGCGGGGGCAGCGGGCTGCTGCCCGCCACCGCCGTCGCCGCGCTGCGGTCCTGGCTCACCCAGCACGCCCAGGACCCGCACGCCCGGAGCGTGGCGGCCGCTCGTACGGCCGCCGGGGTGCTCGCCTCACTACGTTCCCGGATGCCCGCGCTGGCCGGTGCGGCCGCCGCCCAGCACGCGGCGGCGGTACGGCTGGTCCAGCGGGTCGAGGGGGCGTACGGGGAGGCGCTCGAGCGCGTGCGGCGGGAGATCGCCGGAGGCGCGGCGCTCGCGGGCGGCGCGCTCACCCACTGGCACGGACTGCCGCACGACAGCACCCCCGAGGAACTGCTCCGCGCCCTCGCCGACTCCCTGGCGACCCTGCTGCGCAGCGCGGCGGCCGCCGCCGACGAGCGGGTCGCGGAGACCGGGAAGCGGGATCCGGTGGCGCGGGCCGGGCTCGCGCCGTGCGACCCACGCGGCGCGGGGGAGCGGATCGGCGTGGCCGTGCGCCACTGGCGGCGGTGCGTCGAGGAACTGGCCGAGGAGGAGGTGCGCACGCGGGTCGCCGAGGGCGGCGGCCGATGCGCCCCCGACGAGGTCGCCGCCCTGCTGATGGCGTCCCTGCTGGGGGGCCGTCGCGCCCGTACGGCGGGCGAGCGGCTGGCGGAGACCCTGGGCGCCCACGGGGCGCTGAACCTGGGCGACCGCGGCGGGCAGTTGCTCGACGGCTGTGTCACCCGCGCCCTGGAGGCGGAGCGCGACCGGCGGCTGGCGCCCCTGGACACCCTGGATGTGACGCCGGACCACCAGGTCCAGCTGATCGCCGCGCTGTCCGTACTACAGAAGGAGAGGTGACCGAAGGTGACCGCCACTGAGGGCCACGGAGCGGACCACCCCGCGGCCGACCGGCCGTGCCAGACCTGGGACGACGGCCTCATCGCCCGGCGCGCCCAGCGGCGGGCCGAGGGGAGCGCGGCGCGCGGGGGCGCGGGCGCGGAGGCGGCGGACCTGGGGGACGGGAGGGACGGGAGGGACGACGTCGCGGGTTCTGGGGACCTGTGGGGGGAGGACGGGCGCGCCGGGGACGGCGGCGGACCGGACCGGGCCGCGGGCGGCGCGACGGGGGGCATGGGGCCGGGGACGGGGTTCGGCTCGCGTGTGCCAGGGGACGCCCGTACGGCAGGCGGGCGGGGAGCGTACGGCAGCCCCTCGTACAGCCCGTACGGGCCCGGCGCGCGCGGCTTCGTCACGGGCGCCCTGCGGCCGCGTCTGGAGGCCCTGCGGCAGCTCGTCGGACTGTCCCGCACCCGGCTGGACGGGCGCACACTGGCCGGGGCCGGACGGGTGCTGGACGAGGCCGACGCACGGGGAAGGCATCCGCTCGGCCACACCGTCATCGCTCTCGCGGGAGCCACCGGAAGCGGCAAGTCCACTCTGTTCAATGCCCTGGCCGGGACGCAGCTCTCGGAGGCCGGGATCCGCCGCCCGACCACCGCCGCCCCGCTGGCCTGCGCCTGGACCGACCACGCCGACGGCCTGCTGGACCGGCTCGGCATCCCGATGGCCGACCGGCGCCGCCCGGCCTATCCGTACGACCCGGCGCTGCGCGGGCTGGTACTGCTCGATCTGCCCGATCACGACTCGGCCGCCGCGGGGCACCGGGAGCGGGTGGACCGGCTGCTGGGGCTGGTGGACGCGGTGGTGTGGGTGGTGGATCCGGAGAAGTACGCGGACGCGGTGCTCCATGAGCGCTATCTGCGGCCACTGGCCGGATACGCCGAAGTGACCTTCGTGGTGCTCAATCAGGTCGACCGGCTCCCGGGCGACGCCGCCGACCAGGTGCTGGACGATCTGCGGCGGCTGCTGGACGAGGACGGGCTTGCGCTCGGCGAGCACGGGGAGCCGGGGGCCGCCGTACTGGCGCTGTCCGCGCTGACCGGGGAGGGCGTCGGCGAGCTGAGGGACATGCTGGGGCGGCTCGCGGCCGAGTGCGGGGCCGCGGAGCGGCGGCTCGCCGCCGATGTGGACGGCGCGACCGCGCGGCTGCGACCGCAGTACGTCGCGGACGGCGGTTCGATCGGGTTCAGCGAACGGGCGCGGACGGAGTTCGAGGACCGGCTCGCCGAGGCCGCGGGCGCGGCGGCGGCCGGGCAGGCGGCCGAGCGCGCCTGGCTGCGGGATGCGGAGTGGGCGTGCGGAACGCCCTGGGGACGGGTCGCCCAGCGCGGGCCGTGGGGAGCGCGGGGCGCCCGGAGTGCGCAGGGCTCCCTGGGGCGGTCCACGGGGTCGACGGGCACCGCGCGGTCGACGGGGCGGCGGGTGGAGGACGCCAGGGAGATCCCGGGGGCGCGGGCGAAGGCGGCGGCGGTGGAGGCGGTCACGGCCCGGCCCGCGGTGGAGGAGGCGGTACGGACGCTGGCGGACGAGGCGACGGCGGGGCTGCCCGGCCCCTGGGCCCAGGCGGTGCGGGAGGCGGCGGGGTGGGGCGGCAGAGGGCTGCCGGACGCGATCGACGAGGCGGTGGCGTCCGTTTCGTGGGGACGCCGCCCGGTGCGCCCCGGGTGGTGGTCGGTGGTGGCGTCGGCGCAGGTGGCGCTGTTGCTGGTGCAAGTGGTGGCGCTCGTATGGCTGGTGGGGATCGTGTCGGGGCTGTTCGGCGGTCGGGAGTGGTGGGTGCCCGGGATGCTGCTCTCGGGGGCGGTGGCGGTCAGCGCGGGGCTGGCGTGGGGGTGCGGGGTGGTGGCGCGGGGTCCGGCACGGCGGTACGGGCAGCTGGCGGAGGCGCGGCGGCGCCAGGCTGCGGTCACATGCGGCCGGGCGCGGGTGCTGGAGCCGGTGGGAGCGGAGCTGGCGCGGTACCGGGAGGTGCGGGCGCAGTACGTCATCGCGGCGGGTGGGAGCTGACGGGGCGGTTCCGGAGCTGACGTGGTGGTGGGGGAGTTGCGGGAGCGGTGCGGGAGTTGGTTGATCGAGTGGCGCCCGAGCTGATCGAGCGCCGCGGGAGCCCGACGGAACGCTGAAGCGGCCGAGTCCGCCGGGGGGTTCACCCGGCCGGGGCACCGAGTTGTCCACAGCCTGGGGGTCGTGCACAGGGCCCGGCGGGATCTCGCGAACGCGTGCAGCATGAGGACCAAGCAGCACGGCGGCGCCGCGTGACGACGGTCCGCGAGATGACGGGGGAGGCGTGACCGGTGAATGAGAGCTGGGTGACCGTGGTGGGCAATGCCGCGACACGGCCGGATTTCCGGGAGACGGCGGCGGGGGTCGCGGTGGCCCGCTTCCGGCTGGCGGTGACGGTGCGCCGCTGGGACCGCAGGCGTGAGACCTGGGCGGACGCGTATACGAGCTTCTACACGGTCTGGACCTGGCGGTCGCTCGCGGCGAACGTGGCGGGTTCGGTATCGCTGGGTGAACCGCTCCTTGTCCACGGCACCTTGCGGCTGCGGGAGAGAGAACGGGACCAGGTGCGGGACCAGTCACAGGACCGGATGAGAAGAGAAAGGGCGGAGCGGGGGGTTCCGTCGCCTCAGGAAGAGGAGAAGCGTGGGGGGATGGGGGGCACGGGCGGAAGTGGCGCTGGAGGGGCCACTCGCTGGATCACCGCGGAGATCGACGCGGTCGCCGTGGGCCATGACCTTTCACGCGGTACGTCAGCCTTTCGACGGGTCTCGCAGGCCAAACCTCTGCTCAGTGTACCGAGCAGGGTAACTTCCCCCTGATTGTCGATGATTTGTCGATAATCCCAGGTCATACCGGGTCGTCAGGCGGAGATAACAATTCCGATTCGGATCGGTGGGGTCCAGGTACAGGCGGGGGTCGAGTGGTTTCTTTCTCCCTAAGATCCCTGAGTGCCCAACGGGGGTTCCTGAGTTTTGAGTTCGCTGGCGAGGCGCACCCACCGACTGGCGCTCGCCCGAAGGGAAAACCATGATTGCTGTAAAGAGGCGGGGCTCGGCCCGCCTGGGCGCCGCCCTGCTGGCGTCCGGTCTGGTCGCGGTAGGTGTGATAGCCGCTGCCGGTACCGCCGCCGCGGATGACCCGGTCCCGAACCAGGGTGGCGCCACCGCCACGCTGAGCGGTCTCAAGACCTTCGACAAGGCCGTCATTCACGATGGTGGCAAGGACCAGCGCGTCGGCGCCGGGCTCTTCGAGATGGCGGTCGACAACGGCGGCACCATCCAGACGTACTGCATCGACCTGCACAACCCGACGCAGGACAAGGCGAAGTACGAAGAGAAGTCCTGGAGTGCCACCTCGCTGGCGAGCAACCCCGACGCGGGCAAGATCAATTGGGTTCTCCAGAACTCCTATCCGCAGGTGAACGACCTCTCCGAGCTGGCGAAGAAGGCGAAGTCCGGCCCGCTCAGCGAGAAGACGGCCGCCGCGGGCACGCAGGTCGCCATCTGGCGCTTCTCCGACAAGGCGGATGTCGAGGCGGTCGACCCGGCGGCCGAGAAGCTGGCCGACTACCTCCAGAAGAGCGCTCAGAACCTCCAGGAGCCCAAGGCGTCGCTGACCCTGGACCCGCCCGCCGTCTCCGGCAAGGCCGGTGACCGGCTCGGTCCGGTCAAGGTCCGCACCAACGCGGACAGCGTCACCCTCACCCCGGGCATCGAGTCCTCCGCTTCCCGCGTCAAGCTCGTCGACAAGAGCGGTAAGAAGATCACCAGCGCCGCCAACAACGGCGAGGTGTACTTCGACGTTCCGAAGGGCGCCGCCGACGGCACCGCCACGCTGACCGCCCAGGCCGCCACCAAGGTTCCGGTCGGCCGTGCGTTCGCCAGTGCCACCAAGAGCCAGACGCAGATACTCGCGGGCTCCAGCGAGAGCACCGTCACCGCCACCGCCACCGCGAACTGGGCGAAGAAGGGCGCGATCCCGGCGGTCTCCGCCGAGAAGAACTGCGCCAAGGGCGGCGTGGACATCACCGCGACCAACAAGGGCGACCAGGCGTTCACCTTCGAGCTGCTGGGCCAGAAGTACACGATCGAGGCGGGCCAGTCGAAGACCGTCACCGCCCCGGTGAAGGAGGACCAGAGCTACACCTTCACCATCAAGGGTCCGAACGGCTTCAAGAAGACCTTCTCCGGCGTCCTGGACTGCAAGACCTCCAGCAGCGGCGGCAGCGACGACACCCCCTCGAAGCCGAGCCCGGCGTCGGCCGGTGGCAGCAGCAGCGGCAGCACCGGCGGTGGCGACCTCGCCGAGACCGGTAGCAGCAGCAACACTCCGGTGATCGCGGGCATCGCCGTGGCATTCGTCGTGATCGGTGGCGGCGCGATCTTCTTCGTCCGCAAGAAGAAGGCGTCCACGGGCGAGTGACCTCCGCGTCACCCTCGGTCGCCGGCGCACCGCGCCCGATGGGCGTGATCGCCGGCGACTCACAGTGATGGCACGGCGAAGGGCCGGAGTTCCACGGGGACTCCGGCCCTTCGCACGCGGGCGGCGGACAACCGGTTTCCGCCTCGGGCTTGGCGTACGGCAAGATGGGGTGTATCTGCCCTCCCGCGGTGGGAGCCGCCCAAGGACCACGCGGCGGGGCCGCACCTCGATACCTACCAGACTGCCGGACGGTTTCTCTTGGCTGAGTACATCTACACCATGCGCAAGACGCGCAAGGCGCACGGTGACAAGGTGATCCTCGATGACGTCACGCTGAGCTTTCTGCCCGGCGCGAAAATCGGTGTCGTGGGCCCCAACGGCGCCGGTAAGTCGACGGTGCTGAAGATCATGGCCGGTCTGGAGCAGCCCTCCAACGGTGACGCCTTCCTCTCCCCCGGTTACAGCGTCGGCATCCTGCTCCAGGAGCCCCCGCTGGACGAGTCCAAGACCGTGCTGGAGAACGTCCAGGACGGTGTCGCGGACACCAAGCGCAAGCTGGACCGGTTCAACGAGATCGCCGAGCAGATGGCGACCGACTACAGCGATGAGCTGCTGGCGGAGATGGGCAAGCTCCAGGAGGACCTGGACCACTCGGGCGCCTGGGACCTGGACGCCCAGCTCGAGCAGGCCATGGACGCCCTCGGCTGCCCGCCCGGTGACTGGCCGGTCACCAACCTCTCCGGTGGTGAGAAGCGCCGCGTCGCGCTCTGCAAGCTGCTGCTGGAGGCCCCCGACCTGCTGCTGCTCGACGAGCCCACCAACCACCTGGACGCCGAGTCCGTCCAGTGGCTGGAGCAGCACCTCGCCAAGTACGCGGGCACCGTCGTCGCCATCACCCACGACCGGTACTTCCTGGACAACGTGGCCGAGTGGATCCTCGAGCTCGACCGCGGCCGCGCCATCGGCTACCAGGGCAACTACTCCACCTACCTGGAGACCAAGCAGACCCGTCTGAAGGTTGAGGGGCAGAAGGACGCCAAGCGCGCCAAGCGCCTCAAGGAAGAGCTGGAGTGGGTCCGCTCCAACGCCAAGGGCCGCCAGGCCAAGTCCAAGTCCCGACTGGCCCGTTACGAGGAGATGGCCGCCGAGGCGGAGAAGACCCGGAAGCTGGACTTCGAGGAGATCCAGATCCCGCCGGGCCCGCGTCTGGGCAATGTGGTCGTCGAGGTGGAGAACCTCTCCAAGGCGTTCGGTGAGAAGGTCCTCATCGACGACCTCTCCTTCACCCTCCCCCGCAACGGCATCGTCGGTGTCATCGGCCCCAACGGCGCGGGCAAGACGACCCTGTTCAAGATGCTCCAGGGGCTGGAGAACCCGGACGCGGGCACCATCAAGGTCGGCGAGACCGTCAAGATCTCCTACGTCGACCAGTCGCGCGCCAACATCGACCCCAAGAAGACGCTGTGGGCCGTCGTCTCCGACGAGCTGGACTACATCAACGTCGGCCAGGTCGAGATGCCGTCCCGCGCCTATGTCTCGGCCTTCGGCTTCAAGGGCCCGGACCAGCAGAAGCCCGCCGGGGTGCTCTCCGGCGGTGAGCGCAACCGCCTCAACCTCGCGCTCACCCTCAAGCAGGGCGGCAACCTGCTGCTCCTCGACGAGCCGACCAACGACCTCGACGTCGAGACCCTGTCCTCGCTGGAGAACGCGCTGCTGGAGTTCCCCGGCTGCGCCGTGGTCGTCTCCCACGACCGCTGGTTCCTCGACCGCGTCGCCACGCACATCCTGGCGTACGAGGGCGACTCCAAGTGGTTCTGGTTCGAGGGCAACTTCGAGTCGTACGAGAAGAACAAGGTCGAGCGGCTCGGCCCGGACGCGGCCCGTCCGCACCGCGCCACCTACAAGAAGCTGACCCGGGGCTGAGTGCATGGCGCGGCATCTCTACTCCTGCCCCCTGCGCTGGTCCGACATGGACGCGTTCGGCCATGTCAACAATGTGGTCTTCCTCCGCTATCTGGAGGAGGCGCGCGTCGACTTCATGTGGCGACTGGCGCCGGGGAACGGGAGCAAGGCGTTCACCGGCGGTGTGGTGGTCTCCCGGCACGAGATCGACTATCTGAAGCCCCTCGTCCACCGGCACGCCCCGGTGACCATCGAGACCTGGGTGACGGAGATCCGTGCCGCGTATCTGACCCTGCGGTACGAGATCAAGGACGAGGACACGGTCTATGTACGGGCCGCCACCCGACTCGTCCCCTTCGATCTCGAGCAGGGGCGCCCGCGCCGGGTCAGCCGCGAGGAGGAGGAGTTCCTCACGGCGTATCTGGAACCGGGCCAGGCCGGGCGGCGTGAGCGGCCGGAGGGGGCCCTCGCGGTATGACGGTTGCCCGCGCTGAGCTCCACTTCGCCGACGCCGGGGAGGCGGCCGACCTGGCCGCCTTCCTGGCCCGGCTGATCCACTACGACCGCGCCGCGGCGGTGCGGCTCCAGGCGGGCGGCGGAGTGCTCGCCGTCTTCGGCCGTCCGCCGTCCTTCGAGGTGCTCGCGATCCGTACGGCGCGGCTGGAGGCCACGGTCACCAACGGCGGTGCCGCGGGCTTCCTGGACACCACGGTCTCGGCCGGTGAGCTCGCGGACGCGCTGGACACGGCGCTCGCGGTGCGGCCCACCGCCGGGGAGGGCCCGCTGGTGGTCTGCGTGCCCGCCGCCGTCACCGGTCCGCCGTGGGCCGGGGTGCTGCCACCGCGCGGCGGCTGGCGCCGGGTCGAGGGGCTGCCCGGCGCGGACGAGGCGCGGGCGGCGGTGGCCGCCGCGGTCGCCGAGTTCCGGGCACGTGACGAGGCACTGCCCGAGGAGCGCCGGACCCGTGCCGAGCGCGACCGTATCGGCCATGAGATCTGGTCGCGCACGCTGGGCGGCACCGGGCTGCCGCTGCGCGCGGTGCACGCGGCCCAGTCGCTGGGCTTCCTCCGCCCGGTCCGGGCGGCGGCGCCCGTCGGCGGCGCGGGCACCACTGTCGGCAGTACCACGGCGGTCGCCCCTGTGGCCGAGCCGCTGGCCCTGCTGTCCGCAGGCGGCTGGCTGCGGCTGCGAACCCCCTACGGCTCGGTGGCTGTCCGCACCTCGGGTCTGCCCGGTCTGAGCGTCACGCCCGCCTGAGCCCCTGCCCGAGCCTCCGCCCGACCCACCCCGCCTGACCTGTGCCGCCGGCCCCGCCCGGCGGCACACTGGCTCATCCCTCGGTGTTGACCATGGACGCGGCGGCGTAGGTGAGGTAGTTCCACAGCTGCCGCTCGAGCTCCGGGGCGAGTTCCAGCTCGTCCACGGCGTCGCGCATATGGCGCAGCCAGGCGTCGTGGGCGGCGCGGTTCACCGTGAACGGGGCATGCCGCATCCGCAGCCGCGGATGGCCGCGGTTGTCGCTGTAGGTGCGGGGGCCGCCCCAGTACTGCATGAGGAAGAGCACCAGCCGCTCCTCCGCCGGTCCCAGATCGTCCTCGGGGTACATCGGCCGGAGCAGCGGGTCCTCCGCGACCCCCTGGTAGAAGCGGTGCACCAGACGACGGAAGGTCTGCTCGCCGCCGACCTGCTCGTAGAAGGTCTGCTCCTGAAGTGTGCCGCGCGGAATGTCTTTCACGCCTCCATGCTCTCAGACCCCCCGGCTGGGGGAAGGGGGCGTGGGTCGCGGCCGGGAGGCGGGCGCAGGACAGTGGAGTCATGGGCAGCACGGGCGGTCGTACACGCGGTGCGCCGGACACCGGCCCGCACACCGCGGCGGCCGACCCCGACGCCGCCGCGGCGGCGGAGGCGCGGGCCGGGCTGGTGCGGCAGCTCACGGAGGGCGGCGCGCTCACCGACCCCCGCTGGCGGGCGGCGTTCGAGGCGGTACCGCGCCATGTGTTCGTGCCCTGCTACTACGAGGCGGGGGAGGCGGGGGAGGAGCGGGGCGGGGCGTACGCGGCGCCGGGGAGCGTTGTCTACACCCGGCTGTGGCGCGACGACCCGGATCCGTGGCGCCGGGCGCGCTGGCTGGCCGGGGCGTACGCCGATGTGCCCCTGGCGACGCGGGTACGCGAGGGGGAGCTGATCTCCTCCAGCAGCCAGCCGTCGGTGATGGCGCGGATGCTTCAGGCCCTGGACGTACGCGACGGGGACCGTGTGCTGGAGATCGGTGCGGGCACCGGCTACAACGCCGCGCTGCTCGCCCACCGGCTCGGCGACGACCGGGTCACCACCGTCGACCTCGACTCGGAGATCACCGACGCCGCCCGCGACCAGCTGGCCGCGGCCGGATTCCGCCCGGCGGTCGTCACCGGTGACGGGGTACGCGGCTGGCCCGGCCGTGCCCCCTACGACCGGATCATCGTCACCTGCGCGGTGCCGTTCGTCCCGCGGGTGTGGCTCGGTCAGTGCCGGCCGGGCGCGCTGATCCTGACGCCGCTGGCGACCGGGCTGATCGCGCTGAGGGTCGCCGACGCCCGGCATGCGGAGGGGCGATTCCTGTCCGGTCCCGCCTATTTCGTCCCGCTGCGCGGCATCGGTCCGCCGCCCGCGGTGTCCACCCACGGCATTCCGCCCCGGCCGCTGCTGGACGACTCCTTCCGCTTCCTGCTGCACCTGGTCGCGGGCCGGATGGAGCCGGTCGAGGCCCTCGCGCTCTGGGAGCACGAGGACCGGCCGGGGCGTGAGCGCTACGGCGTGACGATGCGGGGCGACCGCCAGTGGGCCTGGCTGGACGACCCGGAGGGCCCGTACGGCTGGCGGCTGGGCCCGGCCGTCTGACCGGGCCCGGAGCCCCGCCTCAAAGACCCACCGGACAGGGCCTTAGCCGCGGCGGATCGTGATCGTCGTCCAGGCGCCCACATGGACGCGGTCGCCGTCCTGGAGGGGGACCGGGACGTACGGCTGGATCGGCTCCTCACCGCCGTTGATCGTGGTGCCGTTCGTCGAGTCCTGGTCGACGACCGACCAGGTGCCGTCGGGCTGCTGGACGAGGACCGCGTGCTGGTGCGAGACACCCGGGTCCTCGGGCGGGCGCCCGAGGTCGATGTCGGGGGACTCGCCCGTGCTGTTGCGGCGGCGGCCGATGGTGATCTGCTGGCCGGTGAGCGGCAGTTGCTGCTCGGGGGAGTACGCCGGGAGGTTCAGCCCGGCCGCCTCCGGACCGCTGCGGTGCATCATCGCCATGAAGTACTCGCGGTCCGGCGCGACGACCGCGACCCAACCGCCGGGCGACGGCGGAGCCCCGCCGTACTCGAACGGGGAGGGCGGCGTCGACTGCTGCGGCGGGGGCGGTCCCGGGTGCCCCTGCGGCGACGGCGGAGGCGGCATGGCGCCCGGGAACTCCTCGTTGCCGTACGGCGGCGCGGGCGGCGGCGGTGCCGCGCCCGGCGCCGGCTGCGGAAAGCCGTATCCGTGCTGCGGCTGCTGAGGGGGCGCGGGCGCGGCCGGACCGGCCGCACCGGTCTGCGGCGGCGGCAGCGTCCAGTCGTCGTCGTTGCCGAATGCCGGGCCGGACGGCGGGCCGGGCTCCGCGCTGGGCAGCGGCTCGGCCGGGCGGTTCATCTGGGACGGGCGCGACGCCTGGTAGTCACCGCCGTGCGGAGGCTGCTGGCCCTGCGGCGGGAACGGCTGCGACGGCCCCGGCTGCGGCTGGGGCGGCTGCGGCGGGGCGAACCCGCCCGACGAGGGCGGTGAGTACGGAGTGGGCGCCTGCGTCAGGAAGTTGAAGCGGCACTCCTCACAGAACGGAGCCTGCGCCTCACGCGGGGTACGGCACTGGGGGCACAGCTCCGCCTGGAAGGTGGCGTCCGGCTGCGGCGGCGTCGGCGCGCCGGGGTAGCCGTAACCACCGCCCGTACCGCCGGGCGGAGGCGGCGGCATGCCGGGGACACCGGGCGGTGGCATGCCAGGGCCACCGGGCGGCGGGGGAGCGCCGGGCCCGCCCTGCGGCGGAGGCGCACCCGGTCCACCGGGCGGTGGCGGGCCCGCCGGGCCCGGGAAGCCGTAACCGCCGGGGGCGCCTTGGGTGTGCGGGGCGCCCGGGCCGCCCGGTATCGGAGGCGGCGGGGGCGGGGGGACGGCGCCGGTGGGCATGGGCGTCCCCGACATTCGGTGCCCACACACCTCGCACCAGTCGTCGGCCGCCGATGCGTGGCCGTTAGGGCAGGTCGGCATGTCGGTGATCCCCCTCTTGTGCCGTTCTTGGCGTTACCTGCTGGATGAGCTGATTTCTCTGCTACTTCTTCACGCGAACCGTCTTGGTGGAACGCGTTTCGAGTGTCATCTCGTCCGCTTCCGCGACCTTCGCTTTCAGTCGCACAGTACCTGTCGCCGCGTCGACGACGTCCACCACCTTCGCAAGCAGTTTCGCGGTGTCCTCGTTCCCCGACGCGCCGGCCAGCTGCACCGCCCGCCCCAGCTTGGCGGTGGCCCCCTCGATATCGCCCGACTTGCGGGCATCCATTCCCTGTTGGATGACCTGTGCCAGTTCGGCCTGACCTGTGTAGTGCGCGACCTGGTGGTTCATCGCGGTGGAGGCGACCATGTCATCCGTCCACACGGCCCGCACCAGCCCCTGGGCGAGCGGGTCCGCGGGGGCGCCGTCCGGCTGCGGCAGCACCAGGGAGATCCGCGCCGCGAGCATCTCCCGGCCGACCTCGGCCGCGGGCACCCGGACGCATACGTGGTAGTCGCGGGACTCGTCCCCCCAGGACCCCGTCGGATAGTCGCCCGCGCGCGGACCCGCCTCGGTGCGCCGGGCGGTCAGATCCTCGACCGTCGGTGCGACCTGTTTCACAAACGCCACCTCGGCGCCCATCGGGGTCCACAGCCGCAGACCGACGTCGGCGACCTCCTTGCCCATCGCCGTCTCCATCATCCGCGTGAAGTCGGCGGACAGCCCGGAGGGATCGGCGACGATATCGGCCGTGCCGAGCAGGGCGGAGGCGATCCCGGTGACTTCCTTGACCTCCCAGTCGGTGCCGACGCCGCGGGCGTCGCAGGTGAAGCGGCCCGCGCAGGTGTCCAGCGCCGCCCGCAGGTCCTCCGGCTTCTCGTGCTCGTTGCGGCCGTCGGTGAGCAGGATGCCGTGCCGGATGGCGACATCGGCGGAGGCGAGCAGCCGGTCGGCCAGCAGCAGCCAGGTGCCGATCGCGGTGCCGCCGCCCGCGCTCAGCGTGCGCAGCGCGTCCTTGGCCAGGGCGCGGGTCTCCGGATCGGCGGTCGCCAGCCGACCGTCGCCCGGAAAGACCTCCACCGCCTTGTGGGTGCCCGCGACAACGGCGAAGGCGACGCCGTCGCGCACCGTGTCGATCGCGGCGGCCGTCGCGTCCCGCGCGTTGCGCATCTTCGTCGGCGGGTAGTCCATCGAACCGGAACAGTCGACCATGATCACCACGGCCGCGTCGGAGGCGGAGCCTCCGCCGTCCCGCGGGCCCGGGAGCCGGGTGGGGATCGGCATCCCTCCGGTCGTCCCGCCGCCGGTCGAGGTGACCGTGACGATCGCGTTCACCTCGCGGCCCCCCTCGGGGAGGTACTCGTTCTGGTAGACCTCGACCGAGAAACGCGGCGCTTGGGACTTGGAGAAAGTGGCCATCTGGTCCGCTCCTTGGCGCTCCTTGGCGATCTGCTCCATAGCGATCTATGGACACATCGTCGTATCGACAAAAGGGCTGAGCGGAGCGGCGAGCACACGGGCAGCCCCCGCCGGAGGAGACCACCACGGCGCGGCGCTCGCCGAGCGCGCGGCGCTCCGTGGGACCTCCGCGAACCGTCGCGGAGGTCCGTCTCATCCGGCGGGGACCCGCAACCCCCCTCGAGCCGTCAGGCGGATCCTGCCCTGCCCGGCGGAGCCGGGAACGGCACGACCGCCACTGTTACGTTGTCGTGGCCCCCGCCGTCGAGGGCGTGGCCCACCAGGACCTGGGCGCTGTGCAGCGGCCGGGACCGGGCGTCCGGCGGCAGTGCGAGGGCCATCTCCTCCGCCGACTCGGCGTAGTTCCACAGTCCGTCGGTGCACACCACCACCACACCCGGGCGGTCCGGCTTGAACGACGCGGTGTGCGGCTCCAGTTCATAGGCGTCCGCGCCCAGCCAGCCGGTGATGGCGTGCGCCCGCTCGTCCGCGTACGCCTCGGCCTCCGACATCAGCCCGGCGGCCACCATCTGAGCCGCCCAGGAGTCGTCCTCGGTCAGGCGGGCGGCCGGGATCGTCCGGTCGTCCGGCACCCAGTAGGCGCGGCTGTCCCCGATCCAGCCCACGGTGAGGATGCCGGGAGTGACCACCGCGCTGACGATGGTGCACGCCGGGGCGTTCTGCTGGCGCTGCTGCTGCTCCTCGTACGCGGCGGAACCGGGCTCCAGCGCCAGTGAGTTGACCGCGTCGGCGGCGGCCACGATCGCCTCGTTCATGGCCTGCTGGGGATGGGCGCCGCGGGGGAGCGAGGCGCGCAGCGAGGCGTCCGCGGCCTGGGCGGCGGCGGCCGAGGCGTCGTCGGGGCGGGTGGCCGAGGAGACGCCGTCGCAGACGACGGCGACCACGGCCGGGGATCCGTCGGGCAGCGCGGCGGCCGACACCGAGAACGCGTCCTCGTTGCGGTGGTGGCGCAGGCCCCGGTCGCTGGCCGCCGCCACCCCCGCCAACTCGCGCTCCATGTGGTCGCGCTCGCGTGCCTGGGCGTGGCCGCAATGCTCGCAGTAGCCGTCCTGGTCGATGGTGCCCTCCTGACACGCCACACACCGGGGGCGGCCCCCGCCGCCGTTCAGCCCGGGGTCCGCTTCGGGGCCGCCGCCCGTCCGCTCGGCCGCCCCGGAGGTGCCCGGGACGCCCGGGGCGCCAGGTACGCCCGGCGCGCCGAGCGCCGCCCCGGCGCGCGGGTCGGCCGCCGGGGGAGCCGGGGCCGGGGCGGCCAGCGGATAGTCCTCCGGCTCCGGCACCCTGCCTGCGGACATGCCGCCCGCGGCGGGCGCCCCGGTGGACGCGCCGCCCGTGGGCGCCGTAGCCGTACCCGGCGGCGCGGCCGCCGTCAGGTCGGCGCCGCAGTTATCGCAGTAGTGGTCTCCCGACTGCGGCGGCTCTTCACAGGTCGGGCAGGCTGACAGCTGGGGCAGCTGCGGCGTCTGCGACATCGATCACACCCACGTCCTGGGGCGGAAACGGTTGGCCCGTTCCACCAGTTCGATCCTTTCCTCGCCCCGCTGCGCGAGCCTGGCGAGTACCCGGTACGAGCGTTCCAATCCGAAGCGCAGCCCGCGCTCGTCCAGGCTGCTGCCGAGCAGAGGCGGCCCGGTGTGACCCGGGGGCGCTCCGCTGTTGCCGGACAGTACCCAATCCAGCGCACTGCCCAGCACCTCCGTACGGAGTCGCTCGCGCCGCACCGCGTCCAGTCCGAACTCGCCCAGCCGCTCGACCTGGAGGGCCGCGGCCGTCAGATCGGCCAGCAGGGCGTCCTGCGGTGCGCGCTGGCGCAGCCGCGCCCGCACAGCGGCGACCCGCGCCGCCGTGTAGTGGATCGAGGACTCCGGCACCGACTCCAGGGCGTGCACCGCTCCCGCCCGGTCCCCGGCGGACAGCCGCACCCGGGCGAGACCGAAGGCGGCGCTCACAAAGCTGTGGTCGGTCGTCCACACCAGCCGGTAGTACTCCGCCGCGTTGTCCAGCTGGCCGAGCACCTCGGCGCAGACCGCGAGCGCCAGCTTGGGCGCGGGCTCACCGGGGAACGCGTCGTAGACGGCGTCGAAGGAGAGCGCGGCCGTCGCATGGTCGCCGGTGGCCAGCGCGTGCAGCCCCCGGTACCAGACGATCCGCCAGTCGTCGCTGTACGCGGCCTCCAGACCGGAGAGCGCGGTGCCCGCCTCCTCCGCCCGGCCCAGCTCCAGCTGGGCGCGCACCCGGCGCAGCCGCAGCTCCAGGGAGTCGGCGGGAGCGTTCTGAAGGGCGGCGCTCAGCTCGGCGGGCGCCGCGGTCAGCAGCCCGGCCAGGAATCCGGCGTTGGCATCGGCCTGGTCCACCAGCGGCACCGGCAGCGCCAGGGCGATGGCCCGGGTGTCCAGCGGGGCGAGCGCGGGCAGCGGCAGGGCCGGCGGCCCCGGCGGCTGTCCCGCCGGGCCTCCTCCCGCCGCGCCCCGGCCATCCGTGCCCCGGCGCCCGGTGTCCCGTGCGCCCAGCGCGGACGGATCCTGGCCCTCCGCGGCGAACAACCCGGTGTCCACCACCCGCGGTTCGGGTCCGAAGAGCGTGGACAGGGCGGGCCGCGGCCGCCCGGTCTGGACTGCCACGACCTCCCGCAGCACCCCGGTCAGCTGGTCGGCCATCTCCTGCGCGGAGGCGAACCGGCGCCCCGGATCGGGGTCGGTGGCCCGCACCAGCAGCCGGTAGAACGACTCGTAGCGCCGGAAGACCTCGATGTTTTCGGGGTCGGGCAGGCTGTCCGCGTAGACGTTGGTGTAGCCCTGGAAGTCGAAGGTGAGCACCGCGAGGGTGCGCGCCACCGTGTACAGATCGGAGGAGACCGACGGACCGGCGTCCGAGATCTCGGGTGCCTGGTAGCCGACGGTGCCGTAGATCGCGCTGTCCTCGTCGTCCATCCGCCGGACCGCGCCCATGTCGATCAGCTTGAGCTGGTCCTGCTGCTGTATCGCGTTGTCGACCTTGAAGTCGCAGTAGAGCAGATTGCGGCTGTGCAGATGGGCCAGGGCCTCCAGCGCCTCGATACCGTACGCGCACGCCTGCTCCACCGGCAGCGGATCCCGGCGGCCGTCCGGGGTGCGCCGCTCATTGGCGATGTCCTTGAGCGACTTGCCGCCGACGTACTCCATGACGATGTAGCCGTCGAGGCTGCCGGTGCGCTGGTCGAGATGTTCGACGAAGTTGTAGATGCGGACGATGTTCGAGTGCTCGATCTCGGCGAGGAACCGGCGCTCGGAGACGGCGGCCGCGAGCGCGTCCTCGTCGCCGGTGTCCAGCAGGCCCTTGAGGACCACCCAGCGGTCGGAGACCGCGCGGTCGATGGCCAGATAGATCCAGCCGAGACCGCCGTGGGCCAGACAGCCCGCCACCTCGTACTGCCCGTGGACCACATCGCCGGGGCGCAACTTCGGTACGAAGGAGTACGGATGACCACACTTGGTGCAGAAGCCCTCGGTGCGGCCCGGACGGTCGCCGCGGGACCGGCCCACCGGAGCCCCGCAGTCCCCCCGGCTACAGAACCGCTTCCGCTCCGGCACCTCGGGGCCGGCCAGCACCGCCGTCCGCGGATCGGGGCGCGGCACATCAGGGACGCTGACCAGACCCGCGCCCAGGGCGTTCCGCCCGGAGGCGGAGGAGCTGGAACGGGAGCTGCGCACCGAGACCGACCGCGCCGTGGAACGCCCCGACAGCGAGGTGCCGGACAGCCTCCCGGAGACCGAACGCCGGGACGAGGAGGAGCGCGCCGACCGGGAACCGCGCGACCCGCGCGAGGACCGGGCCGAGGGCGCGGAGCCGCCGCGGCCCCCGCCCGCCACCCCGGTGGGCGGCGAACCGACCAGCCCCTCCCGGGAGACGACCGGAGCCATTCCGCAGGTGTCGCAGTACAGTTCGCCGCCGCCCACGTCCTCGTACGCACCGCCGCAGTCACGCCGCTGGCAGCTGACCACTTCACTCATGCCGTGCCCCCTGGGTGCCGTGATCGGTGGGGTCCGCCTGGCGGGGTACGAGGGCGTCGGCCGCGGCCTGCTGATAGCGCAGCACCGCCTGCTCGGCCACCCGCAGATCGCAGGGGGCGCTCCACAGCATCCGGCGTGCCGCGTCGTACCGCTCCACCAGCAGCGGATCCTCCGCCATACCGTGCCGGGCGACCTTCGCCTTGTACGCGTCGAGCCGACCGCGCAGCTCGGCGCGGACCGCGAGCGGCGCGGTCACCGCCGTCAGGGACTCCCGGGCCCGCAGCAGCTCGTCGTCGACCCGCTGCTCCAGGCTCTCCAGCAGCGGCGAGAGCCGGTGCCACTGGGAGCGCCTGCGATAGTCGGCCGCGGCCACCAACTGCTCGTGCAGCGCGGTCGGCGGGCCGCTCACCGCGGGCACCTCGGACGCCGCGATCTTCGCCAGCACCTCACCGCGTGCCTGCCGGGCCTCCGCCAGGGTGCGGTCCGCGCGGGAGAGCACATCGCGCAGCCGCATCAGCCGCCGCTCCGCGTCCTGCCGCACATCCAGCACCGCTTCGATCTCGCGCCGCACATCCTCCAGGGCGCGCGCCGCGCGGTCGTAGCGCTCGGTGTCCGGGGAGCCGCCGCCCGGCGCCGAACTGCCGCTCTTCTTCTGCTTCCAGAACGCCAGCGGATCGGAGACCACGTCCGCGCGAAGCGCGGTCAACTCGTCGGTGATCCGCTCCAGATCGTCGCC
The DNA here is from genome assembly GCF_058215575.1 of Streptomyces sp. JLBJ103. NCBI lineage: Bacteria > Bacillati > Actinomycetota > Actinomycetes > Kitasatosporales > Streptomycetaceae > Streptomyces > Streptomyces sp. JLBJ103. Next base: position 5,149,332 of record NZ_CM177089.1, read on the forward strand.
CGAGGGGTGCTCCCCGGGGCGCACCCCCACCGAATGGGCCAGCGAACGGGTGCGGTGCAGCTCCGCGGAGAGCATGTCGATCCGGGCGGGCAGCGCGGACCACACGGCGTCCGCGGTGACGATGACGTCCAGCGCCTCGGCGTACCAGCGGTTCATCCGGTCCACCAGCCGGTCCAGGCTCAACTGCTCGCTCAGCAGCGGCGATCCGGTGAGGGTGGCGCTGCTGGGCAGGGTGATCCCGGGGCCGCGCAGCAGCTCGGTGAGCTCGGCCAACTCGCCTGCGGTGGGCCAGCGGTGGCGGGCGCGCACCTCACGGGCGCGGCCGAGGACGTCGGTGTACGCGTCGAAGTAGCTCCACAGCAGGGATACGGCCTGCTCGGTGGTGGCCCAGCGCTCCTTGGTGACACCGGTCAGCTCGGCGCCCTCCAGAAGTCTTCTGCCCGCGTGGTCCTGGAGGGCGAGCAGCGAGGACTCGATCGCCTCGTGCTCGGCGGCGAGCCTCGTCAGCACGCGGTCCACCTCCTCGCGGCCCATGGCCGGCCCGTCGGGTGCCCCCGCTGAGCTGGGGAAGGGTCCCGGGACCCCCATCGATCACCTCTCCGTGTCCGTATCCGCTGTGTGATCCGTTACTGCGTCATCCCTACGCGGTTATGCCTGTGCGGTCATGCCTCGTGGTCATCCCTGTGCGGTCATCCCTGCGCGTGCGCGTCGGGCGCTAATCCTTACCGGTCCGTCATCCTCGAATCGCCGTCCGCCACAGCCTCTTTCCGCCGCCTTCCGCCGCCGCCCCTTTCCGGTGCCCTCCTCGGCCGTTTCCGCGTCATACCCCTCAGTCCTTGTACACGGGATTCGGCGGCGCGGGGTTCTCCTGCGCGCCGCCGAAATCCTCCGCGAGCCACTTGCGGTAGGCGCGCATCCAGGGGCTGTTGTCACCGCCCTTGCGGTAGTCCGCCAGCACCTCGTTGACCCGGCGTACCAGGTCGTCGTCGTCCTTGTTCATCGCCACGCCGTACAGCTCATCGGTGAATCGGGAGCCGACCAGCTTGACGGAGGGGTCCTGGGCGGCCTGGCCCGCCGCCAGGGCGTTGTCCGTGATCACCGCGTCCACTTCGCCCAGTTGCAGTCTGACCAGGCAGTCGAGCTGATTGGGGACCGGCTTGACCTTGATCGCTCCGAGTGCCTTGGCGCCGACCCCCGGCTTGTCCAACTCGGCCTCGGCGGTGGACCCCTGCGCCGTGCACACCTTCTTGCCGCGCAGCGTCCGGTTGTAGCCGGTGATGGCCGAGTCCTCGTCGACCAGCACCTGCTGACCGGCCTGGAAGTACGCGGTGGAGAACGCCACGTCCTTGATCCGGTCACAGTTGATGGTCATGGTGCGCACCACCACGTCCACCTTGCCCTGTTGAAGGGCCTTGATGCGCTGACTGGTGGGAATGGTGCGGTAGATGACCGCGTCCGGATCGCCGAAGATGTCCTTGGCGATGGCACGCACGATGTCGATGTCGAAACCGGTGAGATCGCCGGTGGCCGGGTCGCGATAGCCCCAGCGGTAGCTGTTCTGGTCGACGCCCGCGATCAGCTTGCCGACCTTGTGGCCGTTGATCCGACGGTTCTTGATGCGCTTGATGGCCGGACCGCTCGCGCTCGACGGCCGCAGACTCGCCTCGGGCTTCTTGCAACTGTCCGCCGCGGTCCGGTGCCCGGCCCGCAGTTCCTGCGGACGCCGGTCCGCCGCCTCGCTCCGGCCGCCGCGGCCGTTGTTGTCCCCGTCCACCATGGCGGGCACCACGATCGCCGTGGCCACCGCCAGGGTGCACACCGCCAACGCGGCGGCCGATCGCACCGCTCGCATGCTGATGCCCCCCATCACCGTCATCGGTACTCCGACAGTCTGCGGCCGATGCCCAGCACCGCGCCCAGGGCCCCCAGCGCGGCCAGCACCCCGGCCCCGGCGGCCATCGCGGTGAACGCGCCCCGCCCGTCGTCGGCCGCCCGCTGGAACTCCCGCTGTTCGTGGTCGACGGCCTTGGCCAGCAGGGTGTCCACGGAGTCGAAGGACCGACCGGTGCTGTCACCGGAGCCGATGACCTTCTTCAGCGCCTCGCCGTAGTCCCCCGCGTCATCGGCGCTGCGGGCGGCCTGATGCCGCTTCTGCCACTCCCGGACCGCCGAGACGGCGCTGTCCACCGGATCGCGTCCGGCGCTGTCGTCCGCGGCCTCCCGCGCCCCGCGCAGATCCCCGGCCAGGCTCTTCATCCGGGAGCCGTAGCTGACCTCATAGGCGTCCTTGCCCTTGTCGGCGCCGTCGTCGACAACGACCGCGCCGCGCGCGACCAGCGTCAGATTCTCGTCGGCACGGGCCCGGAGGGCGTCGATCCGCGCCTCGTTGAGCACATACAGCGACCTGGCGCCCTGCTCATCGGAATCGTTCAGCTGGGCGCGGGCGACGGCGTGGCCGACCACCATCCACAGCAGCACCACCGTGGAGGCGGCGGTGGCGGCCAGCAGACCGTGGTTGAACACCCGGTTGGTCCGGCGGTAGTTCCGGCGCTGGGCCCAGCCCAGCGCCCCCAGCGCGAGCACACCGGCGCCGAGCGCCGCCCAGGGCCATGCCTTGGCGTCTCCGTAGTCCTCGCCGAGGCGCGCCGTCTCCGCCTCATAGAGCCGGCCGGCCGCGGGCAGCAGCCCGCCGCGCATGGTGTCGTTGGCATACCGCAGATACGCGCCGCCCAGCGGCAGCCCCTGGCGGTTGTTGGCGCGCGCGGACTCCACCAGGCCGGTGTAGACCGGCAGCAGCCGGTTGATGGTGCGGATCTCCTCCCGGGCGGAGGCCGCGCCGTCGGTGGTGGCCGCGGCCCGCACCAGCAACTGGGACGCGGTGCTGATGTCCTTCTCGTACCGCTTACGGACCTCCGCGGGCTCCTCCTTGCCCGCCAGGAAGCCGCTGGCCGCCGTGGTGTCGGCATCGGCCAGGGAGCGGTAGATCCGGGCGGCGTCGGCGCTCAGCGGCTGGCTGCGCTCGGCCACCGCGTCCGCCGCCGACTGACGGTCCGTGACCTGCCAGGCGGTCACCGCCCCGAACGCCACCACCAGCAGGGCCAGTACGGCCCCGATGATGCGCAGCCGCCCCGGCTCGGTCGTGGCCGCCGCCCGCACGCGGTCGACGCCCTCGCGCCACGCGGTGCGGGGCGGAGCCGCGGGCGCGGGCGGCGGCGCGGCTCTGCCGGTGGTCGGCGGATATGACACAAGACCTCCCCCTCGGTCCGGAACCCCTCGGTCGCTCTCGCGGCCCGCCGCCCGGCTGCGGCGAACTCTGGATCCCCCGGCAGCAGTATGACCGCAGCCCCCGGCGGGGTCATCGGTACTGCCTCGATCTTGTTCGGATCGCGATCTCCGCTTCGCGATCGCGTCCGGATGGTCTGTGACCGCCCCGGCCGAACCATGGGTCCCCTCTGTGAGCACGCCACGCACCACCGGCCGGTTCCCGCTCCGGCCGATGCCGCGGCGTTCACCCCCGCCGGTACTGCTCGCGCAGCCGGGCGTGCGCCCCCGCGGGCGCGCCCGTACGGTCCAGGCCCAGCAGCGCGGCGCCGAGTACCGGCGGGGCGGTGATGACACGGGGCTCGGCCTTGGGGGCGCGTTCGGCGAGGAGTTCGCGGATCCGGCCGTCCAGCAGCGGATGACGGGCCGCCAGCACCCCACCTCCCAGGATCACCGGGGTCGGCTCGGCCAGCAGATCGAGCCGGGTCAGCGCGACCGTGGCCAGGGTGACCACCTCCTCGGCCTGCCGGGCCACGATCGCGCCCGCGACCGGATCGCCGGACGCGGCCACCGCGAAGAGGACCGGGGTCAACTCCAGCTGCCGCGCGGCCTTCAGCGCACCCAGATGCAGCGCCTCGATCAGCTCGTACATCGTGGTCAGACCGAAGTGCGCGGGCAGGGCGCGGGCCAGTGCGGTCGGCTCGCCGCGGCCGTCCTCGGCGCGCGCCGCCCACCACAGCGCCTCCTCGGCCAGAAAGCCCCCGCCACCCCAGTCGCCGGAGAGCCGGCCGACGGCCGGGAACCGGGCGGTACGGCCGCCGTGGCCCAGCCCCGCGCAGTTGATGCCCATGCCGCAGACGACGGCGACACCGGTCGGCTCACCGGTGTCCGCCACCCCCGCCCGCAGCAGCGCGAAGGTGTCGTTGGCCACGGTGACACCGGCGCCCCAGCGGCGGGCGGTCAGCGCGTCGGTCAACTCCTCTTCCTCGGCGGGCAGATCGGCGTTGGCCAGACAGGCCGAGATATGGCCGATCCGCGCGGGTCCCGGGCCGCCCGCCGTCCGGGCCGCCCGCTCCACCAGTGGCGCCAGCGCGTCCACCGCGCGCTCGGAGCCCACCACCGGTGGCCGGAAACCGCCGCCGCGGGCCGTGCCGAGGACCGAGCCGTCCGGGGCGACCAGCGCGACATCGGTCTTGCTGTTGCCCGCGTCGATCGCCAGGACCGCCCGGCCCGCCGTGGCCGGAGGGGATACGGACTGGGTCAGATCCACGCCAGGTGCTCCCGGTTGTGCGCGATGAGGTCGTCGGTCAGCTTCTCGGCGTACTCGAGCTGGCCGATGAGCGGATGGGCGAGCAGCGCCCGGAAGATCCGCTCCCGTCCGCCCCGCAGAGCCGCCTCCAGCGCCAGGTTCTCGTACGCCGTCACCTGGGCGACCAGCCCGGCGAACAGCGGCTCCAGGGGGCGCACCGGCAGTGGCTCCGCGCCCCGCGCGTTCACCCTCGCGGGCACCTCGATCACCGCGTCATCGGGGAGGAACGGCAGGGTGCCGCCGTTGACCGTGTTGACGATGCGCACCTCGCCGGTGTCCCGCAGCAGCGAGGAGGTCAGATCGACCGCGGCCTCCGAGTAGAAGGCCCCGCCGCGGCTGCCGAGCAGTTCGGGCTTCTCGTCGAGCGCCGGATCGCCGTACATCTCCAGCAGTTCCCGTTCGATCGCCGCGACCTCCGCCGCCCGGGACGGCCGGGTCCGCTGCTCCCGTACCACCGCGTCGTGCTGGTAGAAGTAGCGCAGGTAGTAGGAGGGGACAACACCGAGCCGGTCCAGCAGCGCGCGGGGCATCCGCAGGTCCTCGGCCACCGCGTCGCCGTGCTCGGCGAGCAGTTTGGGCAGGACGTCCTCGCCGTCCGGGCCGCCGAGCCGCACGGCGCGCTCCCAGGTGAGGTGGTTGAGCCCGATGTGCTCCAGCGACACCTCCCCGGGCGCGACGCCCAGCAGCTTCGCGAACTTCCGCTGGAAGCCGATGGCCACGTTGCACAGCCCGACCGCGCGGTGCCCGGCGGACAGCAGCGCCCGGGTGACGATCCCCACCGGATTGGTGAAGTCCACGATCCAGGCGCGGGGGTTGCGCGCGCGCACCCGCTCGGCGATGTCCAGCACCACCGGGACCGTACGCAGCGCCTTGGCCAGCCCGCCCGCGCCCGTGGTCTCCTGGCCGACGCAGCCGCACTCCAGCGGCCAGGTCTCGTCCTGATCGCGCGCGGCCTGTCCACCGACGCGCAGTTGCAGCAGCACCGCGTCCGCGCCGTCCACACCCGCGTCCAGATCGGCGGTCCAGGAGATCCGGCCGGGGTGGCCCTGCCGGGCGAAGATCCGGCGGGCCAGACCGCCGACCAGCTCCAGCCGGTCGGCGGCCGGGTCGATGAGGACCAGCTCCGCCAGCGGGAGCAGATCCCGCAACCGGGCGAATCCATCCACGAGTTCGGGGGTGTAGGTGGATCCCCCACCCACCACTGCGAGCTTCAACCCTTGACTCCTGTCAGTGTGACGCCTTCGACGAAGGCTTTCTGGGCGAAGAAGAAGACGGCGATGACGGGGGCCATGACCAGAAGGGTCGCCGCCATCGTCAGATTCCAGTTGACGCTGTGCGCGCTCTTGAAACTCTCCAGGCCATAACTGAGCGTCCAGGCGCTCGGATTCTGCGCGGCGTAGATCTGCGGGCCGAAATAGTCGTTCCAGCAGTAGAAGAACTGGAAGAGCGCGACGGCCGCGATGCCCGGCTTCGCCATCGGGACCACCACGCGGAGCAGGGTTCGCAGTTCCCCGCAGCCGTCGATCCTGGCCGACTCCAGATACTCCCGCGGAATCGTCAGCAGGAACTGGCGCAACAGAAAGATGGAGTACGCGTCACCGAACGCCATCGGAATGATCAGTGGCCACAGCGAACCCGACAGATGGAGTTGCTGCGCCCAGACCAGATACATCGGGATCACGATGACCTGGGGCGGCAGCATCATGGTGGAGATGACCAGCAGCATGGCGGTCCGGCGGCCCCGGAAACGGAATTTCGCCAGTGCGTAGGCCACCGGAACGGAGGAGCAGACGGTGAAAAGGGTGCCGAGTCCCGCGTACAGCAGCGAATTGCGCCACCAGTCCGCGAAACCGGGGGTGGAGAACACCTCGGCGTAGTTCGACCAGTGCCACTCATGCGGCCACAACTCGCCGCTCATCGCCTGGTCGTCGCTCATCACCGAGGTCAGAAAGACAAAGACGAACGGCAGCAGGAAGAAGAGCGCCGCGGCGAGGGCGACGGTGTGCACGGCTATCCACTCCAGCGCCGCGCGGCGGCGGGCCGCGGGGGCGGGGGAGCGGCGGGCGGCGGGGCGCGAGGGGGCGGCGGGCGCCGGGAGGGTGGTGGTCGCGGTCATGCGGATCGGTCCTCTCAGTCCTCGGCTCAGTCCTCGGCCGACAGCAGGCCGGCGCGGCGGCGCATCAGCAGCGTGGTCACGGCCATCGCGATGGCGAAGAGCACCAGCGAGAGCACACACGCGGCGCCGGTGTTGAAGTTCTGGAAGCCGAGCGAGTAGACGAGCTGCGGCACGGTGAGCGTGGAGTGGTCGGGATAGCCGGGCTGGATGACCGAGCCGGGGCCGACGCTGACACCGGAGGCCAGCTTTCCGGCCACCAGCGCCTGGGTGTAGTACTGCATCGTCTGGACCACACCCGTCACGACCGCGAACATCACGATCGGGGTGATCGACGGCCAGGTCACATAGCGGAAGGTGGCCAGCGCCCCGGCGCCGTCCAGCTCGGCCGCCTCGTACTGCTCACGGGGGACGTCCAGCAGTGCGGCCATGAAGATGACCATGAGGTCGCCGATGCCCCACAGCGAGAGCATTACCAGCGAGGGCTTGGCCCAGGCCGGATCGTTGAACCAGTTGGGGGCGTGGATGCCCACATTCCCGAGGATCGCGTTGACCGGTCCGGTGCCGGGATTGAGCAGAAAGACAAACGCGACCGTGGCCGCCACCGGCGGGGCCAGATACGGCAGGTAGAACGCGGTGCGGAAGAACCCCACCCCGGTTTTCACCTTGGTGACCAGCAGCCCGATGCCTAATCCGAAGACCACCCGCAGCGCGACCATCACCACGACCAGCCACAGGGTGTTCCACAGGGCCGGGCCGAACAGCGGCATCTGCTCGAACACATACCGCCAGTTCCGCAGCCCCACAAAGGTGGGGGTCTCGATCTGGTTGTAGTGCATGAAGGAGAAATAGACGGTGGCGATCAGCGGATAGCCGAAGAACACCGTGAAGCCGATCAGCCAGGGCGAGAGAAAGCCGAGGGTGCGCAGCCGCTCGCGCACGGCTTTGCGGCGCAGGGCGGGGGCGGAGGTGAGAGGGGTCATGGCGCACTCCGTCAGTTCTGGGCCTGGACAGTGTCGGCGTCGATCTGTTCGTCCAGCGTCCTCAGCCCTTGTCCGAGGTCGCGCACCCGTCCCGATTCCACGGCATAGCCGAAGTCCTGGAAGGAGACCACGTACTGGCCGCCGTTGATCGAGGCCGGAAGGGCGCTGCTGTAGCGGTTCCCGGCGATACGGAGGAACGTGCGGAACGCCGGATCGGAGTCCAGCTCGGGGGACGCCAGCGCCGCCTTCGTGGACGGCACATTGTGAATGGCGTTGGCGAAGGCGACGACCTGATCGGTGTCCGAGGTCAGGAATTTCACCAGTTCCCAGGCGGCGTTCTGGTGGGCGCTGCTCTGGGCGATGCCCACGACCGTGCCGGTGAGAAAGCCCCGGCCGTAGGTCTCCGGCCGGTCGTCCGGAACGGGCAGCGGAGCGGTGCCCCACTCAAAGGGGGCGTCCTTGAGGGATCGGGCGCGCCATTCGCCGTCCAGGTGCATGGCCAGCTTTCCGGTCAGAAAGGCGTTCTGCGAGGACATCTCGTCACCGAAGGAGGTACGGAATCGCTCCAGCGGGCCGTAGCCGCCCTGGCGGCGAATCAGCTCCCGTTGGGTGGCGAAGAACTCCCTGGCCGCCGGTTCCTCCGCCAGCCGTGCTTTTCCGCGCTTGTCGAAATAGGACGGTCCCCACTGGGCGAACAGCCGCTCCGGGCTGTTCTCGTAGAGACGGAAGTTGGGCATGAAACCGACCCGTTCATAACCGCCACCCTTGGCGCGCCGGGTCAGTTTGGCCGCGTTGCGCTTCAGCTCCGACATGGTGCGCGGCGGGCGCTCGATGCCCGCTTCTTTGAACGCGTCCTTGTTGTAGTAGAGGCCGTAGGAGTCGGCGAGCAGCGGCAGGGCGCACTGTTCGCCCCGGTAACTCGTGTAGTCCAGCAGGGTGGTGGGGAAGACCCGGTGCTTGTCCAGACCGGTCTTCTTCATGAAGGGGTCGAGATCCACCCACATCCCGGACGAGCAGTACTGCCCCACATTGTCGGTGACGAAGGACGAGACCACGTCGGGGGCATCGTCCCCACCGGCCCGCAGCGCCTGGTTCACGGTGGTGTCGGTGACGTTTCCGGTGGCCTTGACCTTGATGTTGGGGTGGCGTTCCTCGAACCGGGCGATGCTGTCATTGATCGCCTTGACCTCGTTCTTCTCCGCCCAGCCGTGCCAGAACCGCAGGGTCACGGGCTTGGTCGGATCGTCTTCGGCGCTGCCGGTGGCGGGGTTGGCGCAGCCCGTCAGCAGGAGGGCGCAGGCGCTCAGGACCGAGAGGAGGGGTGCCGTTCGTCGTGGCATGGGGCCGTCCTTCGGGGGCGGGGGAGTCAGACGTCGAGGCGGGCGGTGTCGAACACCGTGTGGCGGGCATCGGTCAGGGCCTGTCGCAGTGCGCCGAGCAGGATCGGATCCCCCTCGATCGCGCTGATCCGTATCTCCGGCCTGGGCAGGGCGAGCCCGGTCAGCTCGGCCTCCACCAGCTCCCGCAGCCGCTCCCCTCCGGCCTGCGCGATCTCGCCCGACAGCACGACCAGTTCGGGGTCGACCACCGCGACGACGGAGGCGAGCCCGGTGGCCAGCCGGCGGGCCAGCTCGGTGAGCACCGCGTCGCCCGCGCCGGGGGTGCGCAGAGCCGCGGTCAGCGCCTTGGCGGCGCTGGGCGCGTCGATCCCGTGGTCATGGGCCAGCTCCACCACGGCGGGCGAGCCGACCAGCTTCTGGAACCCGCCGCCCGCGTCCGGCCGGGCAGCGTCGTCCTGGCCGCCGCGGGCGAGCGGTGCCCCCGGCAGCGGCATATAGCCGATCTCCCCGGCCCCGCCGGTGGCCCCGCGCAGCAGGGCGCCGCCGAGCACGATGGCGGCGCCGACCCCCTCGTCGGCCCAGACCAGGACGAAGTCGTCGAAGTCCTGGGCGATGCCGTGGTGTTGTTCGGCGACGGCCGCGAGATTGACGTCGTTCTCGATGACGACCGGCGTACCCAGGACCCGGGCCAGGTCCTCCCGCAGGGTGCGGGACTGCCAGCCGGGCAGATGGGGCGCGTAGCGCAGGGTGCCGGTGCGCGGGTCGAGCGCCCCGGGGGTGCCGATGACGGTGGAGTGCAGCGCGCCGCGGTCGAGACCGGCGGCGGCCAGTGCCCCGTTGACGACCTTGGCCACCAGTTCGGCGGGAGCTGCGCTCGGCGTCCGGTCGTCCGCGGGGGCGGCCACCCGGTGGTCGCCGACGGTGCGGCCGGTGAGGTCGGCGACGGTGGCGGTGATGCCCGCCTGGTCCACGGCGAGCGCGGCGACGTGGGCGGCGGCCGGATCGATCTCGTACAGCTGGGCGTTGGGGCCTGGCCGCCCGGTCACATTGCCGGTGGTGCGGACCAGACCGGCGGACTCCAGACGGGACAGCAGCTGGGAGGCGGTGGGCTTGGACAGCCCGGTCAGCTCCCCGAGCCGGGTCCGGGTGAGCGGGCCGTGCGCGGCCAGCAGCTCCAGCGCGGCCCGGTCGTTCATGGCGCGCAGTACGCGCGGGGTGCCGGGTGTTTTGCCGGGTGGTGCGGCCATGGCGGTGCTCCCTGGCTCTGGCGAGGTCGGATCTGTTAAGAAACTTTCCTATTGATAAAAGGGAACGTAGGCGCCAGGCCATCCGGCGTCAATGGGTATGGCGGGGCCCGGCTCGCCCGTGTCCCGGACGACGAACGCTCCCGTCCCCTTAAGCGGGGGCGGGAGCGTTCGTCTCAGGCGGAAACCCTGGGTGTCACTTCACGGGCGGCTGCGCGGTCGCCGGGGCGGGCGGCGGAATCGAGCTGGCCGCCTGGGACTGCGGGGACTCGGGGTTGGCCAGGACCGAGGGCGCGCTCACGCCGGCCGCCGGATCGCCGGTCGCCGTCTCCAGGGCGGCCTCCGGGGGATGGCCGACCAGCCGGATGCCCGCCGCCTCCAGCGCCTTCTTGATCCGCCAGCGCAGCTCGCGCTCGACGCCCAGCGCCTTGCCCGGCATGGTGCGCGCCGAGACCCGCACCACCATGGAGTCCAGATAGACCGCGTCCAGCCCCAGCACCTCGACCGGCTCCCACAGCCGCTCGTTCCAGGGCTCGTCCTTGGCCATCTCCACACCGACCTGGGTGATGATCGCGCGGACCCGGTCCAGGTCCTCGTCGGCCCGCACCTGGACGTCGACGTTCGCGGTCGCCCAGCCCTGGCTGAGGTTGCCGATCCGCTTCACCTCGCCGTTGCGCACGTACCAGATCTCGCCGTTGTCCCCGCGCAGCTTGGTGACGCGCAGCCCGACCTCGATCACCTCACCGGAGGCGACCCCGGCGTCGATGGAGTCGCCCACGCCGTACTGGTCCTCCAGGATCATGAAGACACCGGAGAGGAAGTCGGTGACCAGATTGCGGGCGCCGAAACCGATCGCGACACCGGCCACACCGGCGCTGGCGAGGAGCGGTGCGAGATTGATCTTCAGGGCGGAGAGGATCATCAGCCCCGCGGAGCCCATGATCATGAACGATGCGACGGAGCGCAGCACCGAGCCGATCGCCGCGGACCGCTGCCGCCGCCGCTCCACATTGACCAACAGCCCGCCGAGCGCGGTGCCGTCGACCGCCTGGGCAGTGCGGTTCATCCGGTCTATCAGCTTGGTGATGGCACGCCGGACGAGGTGACGGGCCACGAACGCGATCACCAGGATCAGGGCGATGCGCAGCCCGACGTTCAACCAGGTGGACCAGTTCTCCTCGACCCACCCCGCGGCGTTGGTGGCGCTCTCCTGTGCGTCGTCGAGGGTCGTGGGACGAGGCGTCGAGTCAGCGGCCAGAGCAGCGGACCAGAACACAGCAGAAAACCCTTCGTGTGCGACATGCCCGCACGGATCGCCCGCGCGCGTAACCTCTCACACAGTAGCCGGGCGCAGGAATGTGCCGTTCCTGTGTTCGAGAGCGCGCGAGGGCGTCCAGGGGGCGCTCATGAGCGGGCGGACCGGCCTCAGCTCCCTCTTTTACCGCTGGACGGGAAGCGCGCTCCGGTACGGGCTCCGGGGCCCGTGATTCTTGCCACTCCCCGCCTCGCCCCCTCGGTCCGCGGGGCCGGTCCGCGGAACCGCAACGGCCCCGTGCGGGCTGCCCGGACGGGGGTCGGGCGGCGTGGTGAGCGGACGGTATACGCGGGGTACGCGGAAATGCCTCTCAACCGTTAACCCGGTGATAGTGGCGTTCCGGCCAGGGTTCAGGGGAAACTGGGGGAGATCGTCCCGGCGCGAGCCACGCGCCGCCGGCGTACAAGGAGGCATCCGTGCCGCATGTCCTGGTCCTCAACGCGTCGTACGAGCCGCTCGGCGTCGTACCGCTCCGCCGCGCGCTCATTCTCGTCCTCAACGACAAGGCCGTCAGCCTTGAGGACTCAGGCGCCCTGATGCACAGCGCGACCCGCGTCATACCCGCTCCCAGCGTTGTCCGGCTGAAGCGCTTTGTGAGGGTGCCCTTTCGCGGCCCCGTCCCGCTCACCCGCCGTGCTCTGTTCGCCCGTGACGGCGGCAGATGCGCGTACTGCGGTGGCGTCGCAACCAGCGTCGATCACGTCATTCCGCGCAGTCGCGGTGGTCAGCACACCTGGGAGAACGTGGTCGCCGCGTGCCGTCGTTGCAATCACGTCAAGGCCGACCGCCATGTCGCCGAGATCGGCTGGCGGCTGCGTCATCAACCCGCGCCGCCGTCCGGGCTGGCCTGGCGCATCATCGGCACCGGGCATAGGGACCCGCGCTGGCTGCCATACCTCCAGGCATACGGCGCGGAAGACGCCATGGCCCGGATCGACGGCAAATCCGCCTGAGACCGGGCCATCGTCATGTCTGCCCGCCGCGTCTCCCGCGGCGGGCAGCGTGCTCTCTACTTCTCCACCGCGTACGCCGACACCGACCGGAGCGAGTAGCCGGAGCGGGTTGCCCGCTCCACGCCCTGGATCCGGATGAACCGGGTGTCCGGGGCGTCCAGCCGGACCGACTCCCGGCCCCCCGTGCCGTGGTCCACCGTGGCCGCCGTACGCCAGGTGCGGCCGTCCTCAGAGACCTGGACGCGGTAGCGCGCGGCGTAGGCGTCCTGCCACCGCAGTTCGAGCCGCCCGACCCGGGCCGGGCGGGCCAGCTCCAGCTGAAGCCATGCACCGTCCTTCGCCGGGGAGGACCAGCGGGTGTCCGCCTTGCCGTCCACGGCGGCGGAGGCCGGGAAGCCGGAGCTCTCATCGCCCGATGAGGTCGCCCTGGCGCCCTTGGCGCGGGCCAGGTCCGGGCCGCCGGTGCGCGGGAGGACCCGTACGGTCAGCGTCCGCTGCTGCGAGCCGAACCGGACCGGCACGGTGTAGCTGCCCGCCTTGGTGCCCTTGGCGACCGATATCTCCAGTCGGACCGTGGCCGTACCGCCGCGCGGCGCCGTCACCCCGTCGGGCGCCCGGACGGTGATACCGCGCGGCGGACGGAGGGTGAGGTCGCCGTTGACGTCGCCGGGGCGCAGCGAGGTGAGCTCGGCGTCGACCACTGCGGGTGGCCCGCCGATCTCCGCGTCCGCCACCTGGTGCGACATTCGCAGCTTCACGGCCGGGGTGTCGGAGAACCAGGGGGTCAGCTCATGGACGTCCGGGGCGGTGGCGCCCGCCGCCCAGCTGAGCCGGATCGCGTCCGCCCGGATGTCTTCGCCCGCCACCTGGGTGGAGCCGCCGCGGGACAGCGCGCCCAGCTTCCGCCAGCCCTCGCCCGGGACATGGGCCTCGACCGTGCCCGGCGAGCCGTCGGCCACCGGGGTGGTGAGCGCGGAGACGGAGGCGAGGGGGCGGGTACGGCCGAAGCGCACCGTGACCGGACGGCTCGGGGCGTCCACCGCGGTGGTGACCTTGCCGTCGGCCGCCGCGCGGTCGCCGCCGGAGGTGCGCAGCCCCTCCGTACCGGCGCGGTCCATCCCCAGCCAGGTGTCCGCGTGGCCGACGGCCTTGGTCAGGAAGGGGCCCAGGACGCCCTTGCCCACTGTCACCCGGCTGTCCGCGATCTTCTCGCGCAGCCCCTCCACCGCGACCCGGGCCTTCCAGGCCGCAGCGCCGTCACCGCGCGCCTGGGCGGTGAGCATGTCCACGGCGCGCACCCCGGCGTCGCCGTACCGCCCCAGCTGGGCCAGCCAGGGGCGGACATCGCCGCCCAGCTTCCCGGCCAGCCGGTCGGGGGCGTCGCGCATGGTGCGGAAGGCGGTGCGCAGCCGGTCCGACGCCTGCTCCAGCCGCTTCACGTCGGTGTCGCCGAGCGCCGACCAGAACGCCGTGATCAGCGGGCGCAGAGCGGCCGACTCATCGCCGCCGAGCACCGAGGAGGCGTCGTTCCCGGCGAAGGCGCGCAGTGCCGCGCGGGTCTTGGCGTCCGGTCCGGCCAGGTCGTCGATGGCCGCGCCCCAGGACTCCTGCGGCCGGTAGCCGCGCGGGTTCCAGGCGAAGTCGGCGGCGGTGAACAGCGGGATCCGGGAGGCGGTCGGCTGCTCCATGGCGTTGGCCAGCAGTCCCGCGGACTGGGTGGCCACCGCCGGGTCCCGGCCGGTGTACGGGCCGAGGAAGATGCGGTCCTGCGCGTAGTCGTTGACCGGGTAGTTGTCCATGGTGACCAGCGGGTGGCCGAACGCGGACCGGGCTCCGGCCAGTTCGCCGCCGGTGATCGTCCTCGGCACCACCCCGACACCGGTCCAGGCCACCTCGACGCGGTGGTCGAGACCGGCGGCCAGCGCGCGCCGGAAGTCGGTGGCGCCGTCCTGGTAGTACTCGGTCGGCATCAAGGAGAGCGGAACGGAGCCGGGGTGGCGCCCGGCCAGATGGCGGGCGAGTGCGTTGGCCACCGTGGCCTGCGCCTTGGCGGCCGCCTCCGGTCCCGAGCCGTAGGTGTCGCTGTCCTTGCCGCAGTGCCATTCGCTGTAGCTGACGTCCTGGAACTGGAGCTGGAAGGCGCGCACTCCGAGCGCCCACATCGCGTCCACCTTGCGCAGCAGCGCCTTGACGTCGTCGGAGGAGGCGAAACACATCTGCTGGCCGGGGGAGACCGCCCAGCCCAGGGTGACGTGGTTGGCGCGGGCGCGGGTGGCCAGTTCGCGGAACTCCTCGCGCTGGGCGGCCGGGTAGGGGTCGCGCCAGCGGGACTGCCGATAGGGGTCGTCGCCGGGCGCGTAGAGATAGCGGTTCTGCTTGGTACGGCCCATGAAGTCGAGCTGGGCCAGCCGGTCGGCCCTGGACCAGGGGGAGCCGTAGAAGCCCTCGGTGGTGCCGCGTACGGCCGTGCCCGGCCAGTCGCGGACGGTCACTCCGGCGAACGCCTTGCCGTCCTGTCCGCGGCCGTTCCGGCCGTGGCGCTCCACCAGCAGCTGTCGCAGCGTCTGGACGGCGTGGAAGAGCCCGTCCGGGCCGACACCGGACAGTGCCGCGGTGGGCCGCCCGTCCACCGACCCGGTGGCCAGCAGATAGCCGCCGGAGGGGAGATCGCCGCGCTCGGGCGCGCGCAGGGCGCGCAGCGCGGACTGCGCACCGCGGCCTCCGGCGTGCACCACTAGTCCACGCGCCGGGGTGCGGCCACCCGGTGTGACCTCGTGGACCGTGCGCGCCCCGGCATCGTGCAGCAGGGCGCGCAGCGCGTCCAGCGCGTACGGATCGGCGTCGCCGTCGGCTATGAGCGTGGCCTCGTCCCCCACGGCGACCTGGCCGCCCTGGGCGCGCAGCGACTGGGGGCGCGGCCAGACGGGGGGCACCCTGCTGTCGCTGTCGCGGTCCGGCGCGGAGGTGCCGGGCCCCTCGTGGTCCACGGGTGCGGCACTCGCGCCCGGAGCGCCGCCGAGCAGACCGCCGATGACCGCGGCCGCCATGGCCGTCGCCCCCGCCGCCCTGTGCCTCTTACCCCCGAACTGCACCGGCTTCTCCCTGATCCGATAGACGGCATTCCACCCACGTCGCTGACCGGCGATGAGCCCACCACCACGCCGGTGAGGGCGTCAACACGGACGACCGATGTGCCGCCCTGGCCGCGTCGGGGCCGCACCGGCCGGACACACACCATGCGGCACGCCCCGCAAGTCTGACGGACGAGGGGTGGTCCTGTTCGTAAACTCTGTGTCCCCGATCCCCTGTCGCCGACAAATCGCCGCTCGGGCGGGATGTGAGGTACGGCACGTCCGGGGGTTGTTTACGTCTGCACCGGTTGCGAGTGGGTAAGCGCGATGTTGACCTACTGCCGACACCCCACGGAGGTCCGTGTGGCCGCGTCAGCTCAGCTTCTGCTCTCCGCCCTGTCCAAACCCGTGCCCGAGGCATCCAGTGACACGGATCCCTTCCACGGGGTCTCCGACCCCGACTGCGGACTGTGCGGGCTGGACGGCTTCGGGACCGGCGGTGCCACCGAGGCGCCCCTCACCAGCGAGCCTCCGCTCGCCGACAATGTTCCGCTGACCAGCGAGCCCCCGCTCGCCGCCGAACTTCCCCTGACCAGTGAGCCGACCGCCGCCGCCTGCGGAGCGGGCTTGGAGCCGATGGAGTTCTGATGGGCAGAGCGCGGCTCGCCGAGCTGCACGGTGTCGCCACCTCCTACGAGCCCGCCCCGGGCCGCACCGTCCAGGTGCCGGAGGACACCGTCGTCGCCGTACTCGCCGCGCTCGGCGTGGACGCCTCCACCCCTCGATCCGTCACCGAAGCGCTCGCCCGGCATACGAGCCGTGAGCGCGACCGGCTGCTGCCGCCCTGCGTGGTGGTGCGCCCCGGTGGCACACCCCGGCCGAGCGTGCCCGAGGGCACCGTACTGCGGGTGCGCACCGAGGACGGCGCACTGCACACGTGGGGGCCGGTGGACGGCCCCGCCGCCGAGCGACTGCCCGCGCTGCCGCCCGGCGCCCACACCCTGACCGCGCGGGCGCCCGACGGCCGCCGGGCCCGCGCCACCCTGATCGCCGCCCCGAACCGGATGCCCATCCCGCCCGCGCGCAGCCACGGCTTCCTCGTCCAGCTCTACTCACTGCTGTCCGCCCGCTCCTGGGGCATGGGCGACCTCGGCGATCTGGCCGACCTCGCCGCCTGGTCCGGCCGGGCGCTCGGCACCGGCTTCGTCCAGCTCAACCCGCTGCACGCGGCGGTGCCCGGTACCCCCACCGACCCCTCGCCCTACCGCCCCTCCTCGCGCCGCTTCCCCGACCCGGTCCATCTGCGGGTCGAGGATGTGCCCGAGTACGCCCAGCTGCGCGGCGCCGCCCGGACGCGTGCCGACCAGCTCCTGGACTCGGCCACGCGCTTACGCACGGCCGTCCTGTCCGAGGGCGCGCTGATCGACCGGGACGCGGTGTGGGCGCTCAAGCGCGAGGCCCTGGAACTGGTGCGGACCGTGCCGCTCGGCCCCGGCCGCCGCGCCGCCTACTGCGACTTCCTCGCCGAGCGCGGCCAGGCCCTGGAGGACCACGCCCTGTGGTGCGCGCTGGCCGAGGCCCACGGCCCCGAGTGGCGCGGCTGGCCCGACGGCCTGTCCGACCCGCGCTCCGCCCGCACCGCCCGCGCCCGCGGTGAGCACTTGGACCGCATCGACTTCCACTGCTGGCTCGCCTGGCTCACCGACGCCCAGCTCGCCGCCGCCCAGCGCGCCGCCCGCGAGGCGGGCATGGGCATCGGCCTGGTGCACGACCTGGCGGTCGGGGTGCACCCCTCCGGCGCCGACGCCTGGGCCCAGCAGGATGTGTTCGCCTCCGGGATGTCCATCGGGGCGCCCCCCGACGCGTTCAACTCCCGTGGCCAGGACTGGGGTCTGCCGCCCTGGCGCCCGGACGCCCTCGCCGCCACCGGCTACGCCCCCTATCGCGAGCTGCTGCGCGGACTGCTGCGCCACGCGGGCGCGCTGCGTATCGACCATGTGATGGGCCTGTTCCGGCTGTGGTGGGTCCCCGAGGGCCGGGAGCCGGTCCAGGGGACCTACGTCCGCTACGACGCGGAGGCCATGCTCGGGGCGCTCGCCCTGGAAGCGCACCGCGCGGGCGCGGTCGTCATAGGGGAGGACCTGGGCACGGTCGAGCCCGGCGTACGGGAGACGCTGGCGCGGCGCGGGGTGCTGGGCACCTCGGTGCTGTGGTTCGAGCGGGACTATCACACCGGCCCGGCTGCCGGTACGCCCCGGCCGCTGGCCCCCGACGAGTGGCGCGCCGACTGTCTGGCCACCGCCACCACCCACGATCTGCCGAGCACCGCCGCGCGGTTCACCGGCGACCACGTCGAGCTGCGCCACCGGCTGGGGCTGCTCACCCGCCCGCTCGCCGAGGAGCGCGCCGCGGACGCGGTCGAGGTCGCGGAGTGGCTGGCGCTGCTGGGGCGGCTGGGGCTGCTGCCCGAGGGGCCCGGCGACGAGGAGGCGGCCATCAGGGCCGTTCACCGCTTTCTGCTGCGCACCCCGGCCCGGATGGTGGGGGTGTGGCTGCCGGATGCGGTGGGGGACCGCAGACCGCAGAATCTGCCGGGCACCTGGGACCAGTACCCCAACTGGCGGCTGCCGATCGCCGACGCCACGGGGCGGCCCGTCTCGCTGGAGGAGCTGGTGGCCTCGCCCCGGCTGCACGACCTGATGGCCGAGCTTTCCCGCGCTGTACGGGAGCAGCCCGCCGCGCCGGGGAGGCGGGGTGCCTTACGGGGCCACCCCGCGCACGACCCGCGCGGAGGCGTCGGATAAGTTGAGTCCGTGAGCAACAAGGTCAAAAAGAACGCCGTGCGCGCCGGGGCCGTGGTCGCCGCGACGACGGCGATGGTGCTGATGTCGTCTCCCGCGTTCGGGCTCACCCCCGATGACGGTGACGACCCGGGTCCGGGCCTGAGCGTCGCCGCGACGCTCGGCCTCTACGTCGTCACTCCGATTGTGCTCTTCCTGGTGATCGCCGGTCTGGTGATTGTCGGAGACAAGAAGTCCGGCAAGCAGACCGACTGACACCGGGCGATCGACGAAAGCGCCCTGGGCGGGCGCTGCGAAGGCGCCCCCGGCCATCCGGCCGGGGGCGCCTTTGTCGTCTGTGCGGCCGGGTCCACTGCCGGGCGTTGACTCCGCCACAGTGCGCGGGCGCACGCGCGTCGACTCCTGCCGTGCCGCGGCGAGTTCACCATGGGTCACCCGGGGGTCCAGGGCCGTTTATTTTCGCTTTAACCTACGGTGACGTAACCTACGGAGCCGTAAGTAAAGACCGCCGCCCCCGTCCCCAGGAGCCCCGCTGTGACTCTCGCCCCCTCCCGTCGACACGGCCAGGTCGTGTGGAGCGACAGCCGGCTGCTCTTCGCTCTCGAGGAATTCGTCGAGGTCGAGCTCAACCGGCATCTGAAGATCGCCAAGGAATGGATGCCGCACGAGTACGTGCCCTGGAGCGACGGGCGCAACTTCGACGGGGTGATGGGCGGCGAGGCATGGGCGCCCGAGCAGTCCAAGGTCAGCGATGTCGGCCGGATCGCGCTGGTGGTCAATCTGCTCACCGAGGACAACCTCCCCAGCTACCACCACGAGATAGCCACCCTTTTCGGCCGTGACGGCGCCTGGGGTACCTGGGTCCACCGGTGGACGGCCGAGGAGGGACGCCACGGCATCGTCATGCGTGACTACCTGCTCACCAGCCGCGCCGTCGACCCGGTCGAGCTGGAGCGGTTCCGGATGCAGCACATGTCGGAGGGGTTCGAGTCCGACAACGCGCACAGCATGCTGCACTCGGTGGCGTACGTCGCCTTCCAGGAGCTCGCCACCCGTATCTCGCACCGCAACACCGGCCACCACTCCGGTGACCCGGTCTGCGACCGGATGCTGGCCCGCATCGCCAACGACGAGAACCTGCACATGGTCTTCTACCGCAATCTGCTGGCGAAGGCGTTCGAGCTGGCGCCCGACCAGACCATGTCCGCCGTCCGCGATGTGGTGGTCAACTTCCGTATGCCGGGCCACGGCATCCCCGGATTCGAGCGCGCCGCCGCCCAGATGGCCATCGGCGGCATCTACAACCTGCGCATTCACCACGACGACGTCCTCCAGCCGGTGCTGCGCTTCCTGAAGGTCCTGGAGATCGGCGGCCTCGGCCCGGAGGGGCTGAAGGCGCAGGAGGAACTGGGCCTGTTCATGGGTGGACTGGACGACCAGGCCACCAAGTTCGACGAGAAGCGAGAGGCGTTGCTGGCCCGGCGCAGGGCCCGTGCCGAGCGCGTTTGATCACTCTGGCACCATCGGACGATGGTCGAACATTCATCGCACCGAACGCCGGGCGGCACGACCCCCGACACCCCGGGGGAGACGGCCGAGGCAGCCGCGCTGCGGACCGCCGCGGCCGCCGGGGAACCCGGTGCCTACCGGGCGTACGCCGAACACCTCACCGGGCAGGGCCTGTTGGACGAGGCCCTGCCCTGGTGGGCCCGCGCGGCCGACGCCGGGGACCCGCACGCCTCACGCACCCTCGCGATCTGCCACAAGGACCGCGGTGACTTCGCGGAGGCCGAGCGGTGGTACCGCACCGCGGCCGAACGGGACGGCGGCTGCGCCTTCGGACTCGCCCGGCTGCTGGAGGAGTCGGGTGACACCGCCGGTGCCGAGGAGTGGTACGGCCGCGGGGCCGGGCTGGGCAGCGTCGAGTGCAAGACCAACGGCGCGGTGATGCTGGCCGCGCGGGGCGAGTGGGACACCGCCCTGGAGCGGCTGGCCGAGGCGTCCGACGAGGGCGACCACGTGGCTGTCCGCACCCGCGCGGTCATCGAGGAGATCCTCGGGGACCTCGAGGACTGGCGGGAGGCGCTGGCCGCGGCCGAGGCCCAGGGCGACCCCGAGGCCGCCTACGACGCATTGCGCGAACTCCTCGACCCCGACCGGGAGAGCATGTTCGACACCTACCCCCGGATGGTCGCCGAAGCCGAGGAGCTGTACGCGCGGGCCGCGGCGGTCGGCAGCGCCAAGGCGCTGGTGGACCAGGCCATCTTCATCGCCCGTGACCCCGGCCGCTTCGACGAGGCCCGCGCCCTCGTCGAGCGCAGCCATGAACGCGGCTACGACGGCGCGGCCTATGTGCTCGGCGTCTGGTTCGAGGAGCGCGGCGATCTGCGCGCCGCCGAGCGGTGGTACCGCACCGCCCACGAGGCGGACGGCGGCCACCTGTGGGCCTGCTTCAACCTCGGCATGCTGTGCAAACGCCAGCGGCGGCTGGACGAGGCCGAGCGGTGGTTCCGCGCGACCGGCGTGGACGAGGACACGTGGGATCCGTTCGACGAGGGCCAGGAGCGGATCGTGCGCGCCCTGGAGGACGTCGCCGCGATCCGCGCCGACCCCGAGCGGCAGCCGTCCGCCGCCTGGCGGGAGCGCCTCCCCGCACTGCGCGCCCGCGCCGAAGAGGGCGGCCCGGACGACTGCTTCGCCTACGCCGACGCACTCGACCGGCTCTACCGCTTCCCCGAGGCCGCCGAGTGGTACCGCACGGCGGGCACCCCGCGCGCCCTGCTCGACCTCGGCCGGATGCTCTACGGGGCGGGCGGGGCCAAGGGCACGCTCATGGCGCCGTACTACGAGCCCGCGGCGGCCGAGGGCGACGCGGAGGCCGCGTACGAGATCGGCGTCATCCACGACAAGGCCGGTGACCAGCGCACCGCGGAGATCTGGTTCCACCGCGCGGCGGGCCTGGGCCACGGCCGCGCCGCCTGGCAGCTCGGCTGGACCTCGCAGGAGCGCGGCGGCGACCCGCAGAACGCCGAGCGCTGGTTCGTCCGCGCCGCCCGCACCGGGCTAGTCCCGCCCGCCTTCTTGGCCGGGCGCAGCATGGTCCGCCGCGGCGCCCACGCGGAGGCCGAACCGCTGCTGCACACCGCTTGCGACGGCGACCACCTGGAGGCCCCGTACTGGCTCGCCAAGGCGCTGCGCGGGCTGGACCGCGTGGAGGAGGCCGAACCGTGGCTGCGCCGCGCGGTGGAGAACCATCCGCGGGTGCTGCGCCAGTACGACGCCCTGGCCCGGCTGGGGGTGGACGACCCACGGCTGGACCTGGCCGAGGTTCTGATCGGTCTGGACCGGGACGAGCAGGCGGGCGAGGTGCTGGCGGAGGTCTTCGCGGACGCCCCCGGCCACCGCACGGCCCACCGCCTGGCGGGTGACATCGCCCGGCGCCGCGGCGACTTGGAGGCGGCCGAGAAACACTTCGAGAAGGCCGTCGAGCACGACCCGGACGGCAGCGCCCGGATGAGCCTGGACGAGATCCGCGCCCTGCTGAAGCAGGTCACCCACCAGCACTGACACCGGGCGCCGCGGGGTGGTGGCGAGGTCCCCCACCCCGCCCCTTCCCGATGCTCCAGCCGCATGGTTCTGCGCTTGGGGCTACTCCGGCAGTGGATCCACACCGAGCAGGGGAGGCACCGCTCACTCGACAGGGGCAACCGCGGACTCCACCGCTGGCACCGCTTCTCACCGCGCCCTAGCGTCCTTTGCGGGGGAATATTCGATCTCTAACCCTATGAGGTGAATCATGCTCAAGCCCCTCAAGAGCGCCTTCACGGCTGCCGGCGTGACCGTGGCCGCCGCAACCATCGCGGGCCTGTTCGGCGGTGCGGCGTACGCCTGCGGCGACAACCACCACAACCAGCACCACAACGGGCGGCACGCGCAGCACGACAACAGGCACGGCCACGACCATCACGGCCACAACAACCACCACGAGCACCACGGCCGTTACTGACACCAACGGCCGCTGCGCCCGGTCGCGATGACACCAGCGCCCACGGCCTCCGGGGCCGCTCGGCCCCGTCGCCGTGGTGCCGCGCCGCTTGGCTACGTACGACACCGCGGGCCGGGCCCAACAGGACCCGGCCCGCGGTGGTCGTCGGTGGCGTCAGCTCGCCGCTGCGGCGTCCGCGGCCTGGGCCTTCAGGGCGCGCTCCACGCCCGCGCGGGACTCGATGACCAGGCGGCGCAGGGCCGGGGTGGGGTCGGCCGAGGCGAGCCAGGCGTCGGTGGTGTCCAAGGTGGCCTGGGAGACCTGGAGGGTCGGGTAGAGGCCGACCACGATCTGCTGGGCCATCTCGTGGCTGCGGTTGTTCCAGATGTCCTTCACCGCGGCGAAGTACTTCTCCGTGTACGGCGCGAGCAGTTCCCGCTGATCGGTCTGGACGAAGCCGCCGATCACCGCCTCCTGCACCGCGTTGGGCAGCTTGTCGCTCTCCACGACCGAGGCCCACGCCTCCGCCTTGGCCTCGGGTGTCGGCCGCGCGGCCCGAGCGGTCGCCGCGTGGCGCTCGCCCGCCGAGGTCTTGTCGCGGTCCAGCTCCGCGGCGACGGCCGCCTCGTCGGCCCGGCCGGTGGCCGCGAGCCGCTCCAGCAGCGTCCAGCGCAGCTCGGTGTCGACGGCCAGGCCCTCGATCGTCTCGGTGCCGTCCAGCAGCCCGGCGAGCAGGTCCAGCTGGGCGTCGGTG
Organism: Streptomyces sp. JLBJ103; assembly: GCF_058215575.1. Lineage (NCBI taxonomy): Bacteria > Bacillati > Actinomycetota > Actinomycetes > Kitasatosporales > Streptomycetaceae > Streptomyces > Streptomyces sp. JLBJ103. Next base: position 5,172,461 of record NZ_CM177089.1, read on the forward strand.
CGCGCGGTGGCGGCGAACGCCCGTGCCCAGGCGAGCTGGTGGTCGCTGCCGGGGGCCGCGGCCCGCAGGTGGTCGAGCGTGGTCTCGGTCCAGGTGGCCAGGCCGGTCGGCCGCCAGTCCGGTGCCGCGTACAGCTCCAGGGCCAGCTTGACCTGGCGGTGGAGCGACTGGACGACACCGATGTCGGACTCCTTGGCGATGCCCGACCGCACCAGCGACAGATAGTCGCGGGTGGCCAGTTCGCCGTCCCGGGTCATGTCCCAGGCCGAGGCCCAGCACAGGGCGCGCGGCAGGGAGGCCTCGAAGTCGCCCAGGTGCTCGGTGACCACGGCGAGCGAGTCCGGGTCGAGCCGGACCTTCGCATACGACAGGTCGTCGTCGTTGAGCAGGATCACCGCGGGGCGCTTGCTGCCGGTCAGCCGCTCCACCTCGGTCAGCTCACCGTCCACGTCCAGCTCGATCCGGTCGGAGCGGACCAGCTTGCCGGTGGCGTCCAGGTCGTACAGGCCGATGGCGATGCGGTGCGGCCGCAGGACCGGCTCGCCGGTGGCGCCGGCCGGCAGCGCGGGGGCTTCCTGCCGGACCGCGAAGGAGGTGATGGTGCCGACGGCGTCCGTGGTGATCTCCGGGCGCAGCACATTGATGCCCGCGGTCTCCAGCCACTTCTTCGACCAGGTCTTCAGATCGCGGCCGCTGGTCTCCTCCAGCGCGCCGAGCAGGTCGGACAGTCGGGTGTTCCCATAGGCGTGGCGCTTGAAGTACGCCTGGACGCCGGTGAAGAACTCGTCCATGCCGACGTAGGCGACGAGCTGCTTCAGCACGCTCGCGCCCTTGGCGTAGGTGATGCCGTCGAAGTTGACCAGGACGTCGTCCAGGTCACGGATCTCGGCCATGATCGGGTGGGTGGACGGCAGCTGGTCCTGCCGGTAGGCCCAGGTCTTCATGGAGTTGGCGAAGGTGGTCCAGGCGTGCGGCCACCTGCTGCCCGGGGCGTGCGCCTGGCAGGCGATGGAGGTGTAGGTGGCGAACGACTCGTTGAGCCACAGGTCGTTCCACCACTCCATGGTGACCAGGTCGCCGAACCACATGTGGGCCAGCTCGTGGAGGATGGTCTCGGCACGCGTCTCGTACGCCGCGTCCGTCACCTTGGACCGGAAGACGTACTGGTCGCGAATGGTGACCGCGCCCGCGTTCTCCATCGCGCCCGCGTTGAACTCCGGCACGAAGAGCTGGTCGTACTTGGCGAACGGGTACGGGTAGTCGAACTTCTCCTCGAACCAGTCGAAGCCCTGCCGCGTCACCGCGAAGATCGCGTCGGAGTCGAGGAACTCGGCCAGCGAGGGACGGCAGTAGATGCCCAGCGGCACCGAGCGGCCGTCCTTCTCGTAGGAGCTGTGCACGCTGTGGTACGGGCCGACGATGAGGGCGGTGATGTACGTGGAGATCCGCGGCGTCGGCTCGAAGTGCCAGACGTTGTCCTTGGGCTCGGGCGTCGGCGAGTTGGAGATCACCGTCCAGCCCTCGGGCGCGGTCACGGTGAACTGGAAGGTGGCCTTCAGGTCGGGCTGCTCGAAGCTCGCGAAGACCCGGCGCGCATCCGGCACCTCGAACTGTGTGTAGAGATACGCCTGTTGGTCGACGGGGTCGACGAACCGGTGCAGCCCCTCACCGGTGTTGGTGTACGCGCAGTCGGCCACCACCCGCAGCTCGTTGCGCCCGGTCAGCAGAGCCGGCAGCGCGATCCGCGAGTCCGCGAACACCTCGGCCGGATCCAGCGACTCGCCGTTGAGCACCACGTCGTGCACGGTGGGCGCCACCAGGTCGATGAAGGTCTCCGCGCCCGCCTCGGCCATGTCGAAGCGCACCGATGTCACCGAGCGATAGGTGCCGCCCTCCTGCGCGCCCGAGAGGTCGAGTTCGATCTCGTACGAGTCGACGGTGAGCAGGCGGGCCCGCTGCTGTGCCTCGTCGCGGGTGAGGTTCGTTCCAGGCACCTGGCAATCTCCTTGTGTCGCGTTTCCGGCCATCCTTCCACGGACACCCCCCTCGCGGCGGTGCAATAAAGGGGGGCTGGAGTGGACGTCGGCCCGTCCGCTCCAGCCCCCCCTCGGGGCGTCTCAGCCGAGCTCGGCCGCCACCAGCTCCGCGATCTGCACCGCGTTCAGCGCGGCGCCCTTGCGGAGGTTGTCGTTGGAGAGGAACAGCGCGAGGCCGTGTTCGACGGTCTCGTCCACCCGGATCCGGCCGACGTAGCTCGGGTCCTGACCCGCGGCCTGGAGCGGGGTCGGGATCTCGGAGAGGACCACGCCCGGAGCGGCGGCCAGCAGCTCATAGGCGCGCTCCACGCTGATCGGACGCTCGAAGCGGGCGTTGACCTGGAGCGAGTGGCCGCTGAAGACGGGCACGCGGACACAGGTGCCGGAGACCTTCAGCTCCGGGATCTCCAGGATCTTGCGGCTCTCGTTGCGGAGCTTCTGCTCCTCGTCGGTCTCGTGGCGGCCGTCGTCGACGATCTTCCCGGCCATCGGCAGGACGTTGAACGCGATCGGCCGGGCGTAGACACCGGGCTCGGGGAACTCGACGGCCGCGCCGTCGTGGGTGAGCTCGGCCGCGCGGTCGGCGGTCTTGCGGATCTGGCCGTCGAGCTCGGCGACACCGGACAGACCGGAGCCGGAGACGGCCTGGTAGGTGGTGGCCACCAGGGCGGTCAGACCGGCCTCGCGGTGCAGCGGGCGCAGCACCGGCATGGCGGCCATGGTGGTGCAGTTCGGGTTGGCGATGATGCCCTTGGGGCGGTCCACCGCGGCGTGCGGGTTGACCTCGGAGACCACCAGCGGGACCTCGGGGTCCATCCGCCAGGCCGAGGAGTTGTCGATCACGACGGCGCCCTGGCCGGCGACCTTCTCGGCCAGCGCCCGGGAGGTGGCGCCGCCCGCGGAGAAGATCACGATGTCCAGACCGGAGTAGTCGGCGGTGGCCGCGTCCTCGACGGTGACCTCGCCGTCGCGCCACGGAAGCGTACGCCCGGCGGACCGGGCCGAGGCGAACAGCCGCAGCTCCTGGGCCGGGAAGTCGCGCTCCGCGAGTATCTTGCGCACCACTCCGCCGACCTGGCCGGTCGCTCCGACGATTCCGATCCTCATATCTACCCTTTTCCTTGGTCGTGCCTGTTCCGGGCGCCTACCCACCGGCCAGTGTCTCAGGCTGTGATGTAGCCCGCTCGTGACTTTCGCCCGGTCGCGCGCCGTCGCGGTCCGGGCCCGGGGCCCGCCGCGACGCCGCCGTGTTCCGCACCGGGTTCCCTCCCGGGTGAACACCGGGTGAGCGGAAGAATGCCTGCTCACATGGGTGCGGTAACCGTTTTCCGGCCCGGAGATCCACGTGTGGAGATCGGCGGCCGGCGTTGCCGTCGCGTTCACGCGCAGGCCATCCCCGCTGCCAACGATCCGGAGTGAGGGGCAGTTCCCTGCCCGCCCGCTTCCGCGTATCCACTCGGGGAGATCGCGTATGTCCCGCATACGGTCAGCCACCTCTGCCGTCGCCGCCCTCGACCGCCGTACCTTCCTGGCCGCCGCCACGGCCACTGGCGCCACCGCCGGTCTGGGGGTCGCCTTCGGGCCCGGCACCGGCTCCGCGGACGCCTCGCAGCCTCGCACGGCGGGCGCCGCGGCCGGCCGGGTGGTGGAGGCGCCCGCCGCCCCCTCCCGGGCCGGTACGACGCTCGAGACGTTCTCCGCGGCGCGCGGCGGCATCGGCTACCGCAGACTCGCCGACGGCCCGGGCTGGGCGCGTGGGGTACGGACCGACATCGTCGCGGGCAAGGGCGGCCGGGAGGACCGGCGCACCGCGCTCGCCTCCTTCGTCCAGCTCACCGATCTGCACATCACCGATGTCCAGCACCCGATGCGCTACGAGTTCCTGCGCTCGGGGCGCACCGGGGCCTGGCGGCCGCACGAGGCGCTGACCGTGGTCGGGGCCGCCTCGCTCATCGAGCGGGTCAACGGACTGCGCGGTGGACCGGTCACCGGGGCGCCGCTGTCCTTCGTGATCACCACCGGGGACAACACCGACAACAACTCCAAGATCGAGCTGGACTGGTTCCTGGCCGTCATGAACGGCGGCCGGATCACCCCCAACACCGGTGACCCCCGTCACTACGAGGGGGTCCAGAACAGCGGCATCAAGGAGTTCTGGCACCCGGACCAGGCCCTGCGCGACGCCGACAAGCAGCGCGGCTTCCCGCGGATCGACGGCTTCCTGGAGGCGGCGATGCGCACGGTGCAGAGCCCCGGACTGCGGCTGCCCTGGTACTCGACCATCGGCAACCACGACGATCTGGGCGGCGGGGTCTACTCCTTCGGCGGCGGCTATCTCGAGGAGCTGGCCACCGGCGGCCGCAAGCTCCAGATCATCCCGGCCGCCGAGGCCGCCAAGATCTACCAGGGCGAGCGCGAAGGCGCCGACCCGCGCGGCAAGGACATGAAGGAACTGCTGCGCGCCCACGCGGGCGACATGCGCAGGGTCACCCCGGACGAGCGCCGCGCGCCCTTCAGTCAGCGTGAGTACCTCGCCGCGCACCTCGACCCGGCCCACACCGGCCCCGGCCCGGTCGGCCACGGCTACACCAAGGCCAATCTGGAGCAGGGCACCCTCTACTACTCGTTCCGGATCTCGGACGACGTCATCGGCATCAGCCTGGACACCACCGACCCGGGCGGCCACTACACCGGCTCGGTCGGCACCGCCCAACTCCGTTGGCTGGAGCGGACCCTGAAGGCCCACAAGGACGACCACATCCTGGTCTTCAGCCACCACTACAGCCGCAGCATGACCAATATGAACCACGACCCGGCCCGCCCCGGTGAGGCCCGGCACGGCGGTGACGAGATCGTCGCCCTCTTCAAGCGCCACCCCCAGGTACGAGCCTGGCTCAACGGCCACAGCCACCAGAACGAGATCACCCCGCACGGCACCTTCTGGGAGATCACCACCGCCTCGCACGTGGACTTCCCCCAGCTGGCCCGGGTCGTCGAGATCGTGGACAACCACGACGGCACCCTGTCGCTGTTCACCACGCTCATCGAGGCGGCGGCCCCGCGCCGCACGGACTTCACCGACCTCTCCCAGACCGGTCTCGCCGCGCTCTACCGCGAACTGTCCTTCAACGCGCCCGGCGCCAGCCAGAAGCTCGCCGGGGACCCGGACGACCGCAACACCGAACTGCTGCTGCCCAAGGGCTGATCACCTGCACCGCCACCAGCGCGCCGCCACCACCGCGGTGTCCCTCACCGCGGCAGGACGACCACATACGGGGCAGGGTCGCGGTCGGCCGCCGCGATCAGGGCGGTGCGCACCACCGCCGCCTGATCCTCAAGACCCTCCCGCAGCTTCCGCGGGGTGACCCGCACCACCGTGATGCCGAGCTCCTCCAGATGCTCGCGCTTGCGGGCGTAGGCGCCGCGCAGGGCGTACTCGTCATGGCGCGGCGCCCGTGCGTCGATCTCCAGCGCCACCGCCTGGTCGCGCCAGTAGGCGTCCACCTCGCCGAGGCGGTGGCCGCCGGGCAGCCGCAGCTCGACGTTCCACAGCGGCTCGGGCAGCCCGTAGCCGCGCACCATGTCGTACAGCCGCCCCTCGGCGATGGCCCGGCCCTCGGCCAGCAGCGCGTCCACCGCGTCGATCACATGCGGCCGGGTCAGCAGCCGGGCCTGGCTCAGCTCCTTGACCACGGCCGTCGCCTCGCAGTGGCCGTGGCGTACGGACTCGGTGAGCAGTCTGCGCACCAGCACCGCGTCGCCGATCCGGGCGACCGCGTCGGCGAGCGCGCGGGCGACCGGAGCGGTGGGCACCCCCGCGAGATACCGGGGGCCGGGCAGGGTCTGCGCGCGGACGAACCGCACAAAGCCGGTGGCGCGCAGCCGCCGGGTGCGCGGCACCAGCACATCGACATGGTCCAGGGCGGACAGCGGGGGAGCGGCGGAGAAGTGGTGCAGGGCCAGTGCCGCGAGTCCGGTGACCATCGCCTCGCCGTACGGACCCTCGTCCCCGGCCCCGCTTCCGTCGGCCGCCGCCGTCTGGCGGCGGCTCGCGGTGTACAGCAGCGCCGCGTGCAGCCGCTCCTCGCTGGTGGCCGGACCGGGGTGGAGCAGATGGACGCCCGGCAGGATCTGCTGCCAGGGTCCGCCCTCCCGGGAGCGCTCGGCGGCGACGGCCGCGGTGACACCGTGTTCGCGTAGCTGACGGGTGGTCAGAACCCGGCGCTGGACATCGGTGAGGTGGTGGAGCGGACGGGGGGACAGCGGCGTGTTGTGGCTCATGCCCCCGCCATTCCCGCTCGTTCCACCCCACTCACCGCTGTTACCAACTCGTCGACAAACCCGGACAACACCGTCCTAAAGTACGGGAGTTCGAATGCCGAAAACGGGCCGTCAGACGGCTGCCCTTGTATCGCACTCCTGTCCGCGCAGGGCGCGCGCCAGATCGTCCCGCGCCTCCAGCACCAGCCGCCGCAGCGCGGGCGCCGCGTCCGGCCGGTCCGCCAGCCAGGCGTCGGTGGCCTTCAGCGTGGCGGCGTCGCCCTGGGTGGCCGGGAACAGACCGCGCACGATCGCCATCCCGATCTCGATCGACCGCTCCTGCCAGATGCGTTCGATCATCTCGAAGTAGCGCGGTGCGTACGGTGTCAGCAGCTCCCGCTGGGCCGGCTGGTCGAAGCCCGCGATGGTGGCCTCCACCAGGGCGTTGGAGAGCCGGTCCGAATCCACCACGGCCGCCCACGCGTCCGCCTTGACCTCCGCCGAGGGCCGCGCGGCCAGACAGCGCACCTGGTGGCGCTTGCCGGAGGCGGTGTCATCGCGGGCCAGTTCGGCCGCGATCACCGACTCGTCGGCCGCCCCGGTCGCGGCCAGCGACGCCAGGAAGGTCCAGCGCAGCTCCTGGTCGACATCGAGCCCGTCGATCCGGGCCGAACCGTCCAGCAGCCCGTGCAGCAGCCGCAGTTCGGAGTCGGCCGTGGCGAGCTGGGCGAAGAACCGCGCCCAGGCCAGCTGGTGTCCGCTGCCCGGTTCGGCGCGCCGCAGTTCGGTGAGCGCACGCTCGGCCAGCCGGGCTCCGGCCGCCTCGCGCGCGTCGGGCGCGGCGTAGTGGTGCAGGGCGGACAGCGCCCACGCCTGGACCATCTGGAGCACGCCGATGTCGGTCTCGGCCCCGGCGAAGCGCAGCACCAGCCCCAGGTAGTCGCGAGCGGGCAGCAGCGCGTCCCGGGTCAGGTTCCACAGCGCGGACCAGCACAGCGCACGGGCCAGCGGATCGCTCAGCTCGCCCAGGTGCTCGCGCAGGGTGGCCAGTGAGCCCTCGTCGAAGCGGATCTTGCAGTAGGTGAGGTCGTCGTCGTTGACCAGGACCAGGTCGGGCCGTTCGGCGCCGGTGAGCTCACCGACGACGGTACGGGGCCCGTCGATGTCGGTCTCGGCGCGGGCGTAGCGCACCAGCGCCCCCGCCTCGTCCCTGCGGTACAGCCCGACGGCGATCCGGTGCGGGCGCAGCGCAGGGTGGCTCTCGGGGGCCTCCTGGACCACCGCCAGCTCGGTGATGTGCCCGGCCGCGTCACAGGTGAGCCGCGGGGTGAGCGTATTGACGCCCGCGGTCTCCAGCCAGGCCCTCGACCAGGCGGCCATGTCCCGGCCCGAGGTCTCGGTGAGCACCGCCAGCAGATCGGACAGCCGGGTGTTGCCGAAGGCGTGGCGCTTGAAGTAGCGCCGCGCGCCCTCCAGGAAGGCGTCCTGTCCGGCGTAGGCCACCAGCTGCTTGAGCACCGAGGCGCCCTTGGCGTAGGTGATCCCGTCGAAGTTGAGCTTGGCGTCCTCCAGGTCACGGATGTCGGCGGTGACCGGGTGGGTGGAGGGCAGCTGATCGGCGCGGTACGCCCAGGACTTGCGGCGGTTGGCGAAGGTGATCCAGCCGTCGGTGAAGCGGGTGGCGCCGACCAGTGAGAAGGCGCCCATGAAGTCCGCGAACGACTCCTTGAGCCACAGGTCGTCCCACCACTCCATGGTCACCAGGTCGCCGAACCACATATGCGCCATCTCGTGGAGGATGACGTTGGCCCGCTGCTCGTACGAGGCCCGGGTGACCTTGCCGCGGAAGACGAACTCCTCGCGGAAGGTCACACACCCGGGGTTCTCCATGGCGCCGATGTTGTACTCGGGCACAAACGCCTGGTCGTACTTGCCGAACGGATACGGGTAGTCGAAGCGGTCGTGGAAGAAGTCCAGGCCCTGCTTGGTGACGGTGAAGATGTCGTCCGCGTCGAAGTGCTTGGCCAGCCCCGCGCGGCACAGCGCGCCCAGCGGGATCTCCAGGACCGAGCCGTCGGGCTGGGTACGCCGGTAGGTGTCGGTCTCGTAGTGGTACGGGCCCGCGACGACCGCCGTGATGTAGGTGGAGATCGGCAGGGTCGGGGTGAAGTGGGTGGTGGTGCCGGAGCCCTCGGAGGCCGCCTCACGGCGGGCCTCGGTGCCGTTGCTGAGCACGGTCCAGTGGTCGGGCGCGGTCACCGCGAAGGTGAACGGGGCCTTCAGGTCCGGCTGTTCGAAGGTGGTGAAGACCCGGCGGGCGTCGGCCGGCTCGTACTGGGTGTAGAGGTAGATCTCACCGTCCTCGGGGTCGGCGAAGTGGTGCAGCCCCTCACCGGTCCTGCTGTACGCGCACCGCGCGTCCACGGTCAGCTCGTTCTCGGCGGCGAGCCCGTCCAGCGCGATCCGGGCGCCGTCGAAGACGGCCGTCGGGTCCAGCTCCCGCCCGTTGAGGGTCACCGAGGTCACCGAGGGGGCCACCAGATCGGCGAACGTCGAGGCGCCCGGCTCGGCGCAGCGGAACCGCACGGTGGTGGTGGAACGGAATGTGCGCGGCCCGGGACCGGTGTGCGGCTCGACCGCGGACCGCACATCGAGCGCCACCTCGTAGGCGTCCACGGTCAGCAGCCTCGCCCGCTCCCGGGCCTCGTCACGGGTCAGGTTCTCACCAGGCACGACGCGGACTCCCTCGACCTCGTCTCGAATATCGGACAGCGCGCATCATGTCACGCCGCACTTCCCGGGGGAATCGGGGAATGGCGCCCGAGCGTGGCCGCGTTGGCGTAAGGAGAGCCCCGATATCCGTATGCGTTCCGTATGTGTCTGCGCAAGGAGAGACCGTGACCGAGACCACCAGGACTCCCGCCGACTTCTGGTTCGACCCGCTCTGCCCCTGGGCCTGGATGACCTCTCGCTGGATGCTCGAGGTGGAAAAGGTCCGGCCGGTCGAGGTGCGGTGGCATGTGATGAGCCTGGCCGTGCTGAACGAGCCCAAGCTGGACGAGCTGCCCGAGGAGTACCGCGAGCTGCTGAAGACGGCCTGGGGCCCGGTGCGGGTCTGCATCGCCGCCGAGCGGAAGCACGGCAGCCAGGTGCTCGGCCCGCTCTACACCGCCCTGGGCACCCGCTTCCACAACGAGGGCCTGGAGAAGAGCCGCGAGACGATCGTGGCCGCCCTGGAGGAGGCGGGGCTGCCCGCCGATCTCGCGGACGCCGCCGACTCCGACGCCTATGACACCGAGCTGCGCGCCTCCCACAAGGAGGGCATCGACCTGGTGGGCCAGGACGTGGGCACCCCCGTGATCGCCGTACCGGGCCCGGACGGCGAGCGCGTCGCCTTCTTCGGCCCGGTGGTGACCCCCGCGCCCAAGGGCGAGGAGGCCGCGAAGCTGTGGGACGGCACCCTGATGGTCGCCTCCATCCCCGGCTTCTACGAGATCAAGCGGACGCGGACGGTCGGCCCGATCTTCGACTGAGCCGTGACCGAGCTGCCGTCCGCGGACGGCGGGGCCCCGCGCGAGTCGACCGCGCGGGGCCCCTTTTCTCCGCCTGCCAGGTGTTCGGTGAGAAGACGATCACGCAAGCAGGGGGTCTGTCATGGCGCGAGCAGCAGGTTGTTCGCGCGCTCCTTGGCGGCCGTGTAACGGCGCGCCACGTCCTGCCAGTTGACCACCTTCCACATGGCCTCGATGAAGTCCACCTTCTGGTTCTTGTACTGGAGGTAGAAGGCGTGCTCCCAGGCGTCGAAGACCAGGATCGGCACCGAGCCCTGTCCGACGTTCCCCTGGTGGTCGTAGACCTGCTCGACGATCAGCCGCCCGCTCACCGGCTCGTACGCCAGCACCCCCCAGCCGGAGCCCTGGGTGGTCGCGGACGCCTTGGAGAGCTGGGCCTTGAACGCCGCGAAGGACCCGAAGTGCTCGGTGATGGCGTCGGCCAGCTCGCCCACACCGTCCTTCGCCAGCGGCTCGCCGCCGCCGTCACCGGTCATGTTGTGCCAGTAGATGCTGTGCAGGATGTGGCCCGACAGATGGAAGGCCAGGTTCTTCTCCAGGCCGTTGATCGCGCCCCACTGGTCCTTGTCCCGCGCCTCCGCGAGCTGCTCCATCGTGTCGTTCGCGCCCTTGACGTACGCGGCGTGGTGCTTGTCGTGGTGCAGCTCGATGATCTCGGGGCTGATGACCGGGGCCAGCGCCGCGTAGTCGTACGGAAGTTCAGGAAGTGTGTAGATGGCCATGCGAGCCCTCCGGGACCGGCTTAATGCAATTGACTTGCAACTGCACAGTATCAGCAAGAACGTTTTCCGCCGGGCGGGACGGGATCTCCGGGCCAAAAGAAGGAGGCGGGGTGGGTCCTCGGACCGAGGACCCACCCCGCCTCCCAGCGGGAATCACGGGATCAGGCGTTGCGGGACACCGCCCGCTGGCGGACATAGCCGATGATCGCCAGCGTCACCGTCAGCCCGGCCGTCGCGTACAGCTGGCTGCGGGTGTCGGCCTCGCGCAGCATCAGCAGCAGTACGCCGATCGTCGCGGCCAGCGCGATCCAGGTGAGGTAGGGGAACAGCCACATCTTCACCACCAGCTTCTCCGGCGCCTCGCGCTGGAGCTTGCTGCGCATCCGCAGCTGGGCGGCGGCGATGAAGGCCCACACCACCAGCACCGCGGCGCCGACCATGTTGAGCAGCCACTTGAAGATGGTGTCCGGCCACCAGTAGCTCAGCAGCACCGCCACAAAGCCGAAGAAGGACGAGGCGAGCACGGTGAGCCGGGGGACACCACTGCTGACCTTGCCCAGGAAGGCCGGGCCCTCACCGCGGGCCACCAGCGAGTACGACATCCGGGAGGCGCCGTAGATGTTGGCGTTCATCGCGGAGAGCAGGGCGATGAGCACGATGACGTTCATGATGTTGCCGGCCGCGGGGATGTCGAGGTGGTCCAGGACCGCCACGTACGGGCCGTTGGTCAGGATGGCCTTGTCGTCCCAGGGGATCAGCGTGACGACCACCAGCATCGAGCCGACGTAGAACAGGGCGATCCGCCACATCGCGGTGCGCACGGCCGAGGCGACGCTCTTGACCGGGTTCTCGGACTCGGCCGCGGCGATGGTCACCGTCTCCAGGCCGCCGTAGGCGAAGACCGAGGCGAGCAGACCCACCACCAGGCCGTCCATACCGTTGGGCAGGAAGCCGCCGTCGCCGGAGAGGTTGGAGCCGCCCGGGGCATCGGTGCCCGGCAGCACACCGGCTATCGCCAGGGCGCCCAGGACCAGGAAGAGCGTGATCGCGGCGATCTTCAGCGCGGCGAACCAGAACTCGAACTCACCGAAGTTGCTGACCGCGGCCAGGTTGGTGCCGCAGAAGACCGCCATGAACAGGGCGACCCACATCCAGGAGTCGGTGCTCGGGAACCACTGGACCATGATCCCGGCGGCGCCGATCGCCTCGGCCGCGATGCCCACGCACAGCAGCACCCAGAACATCCAGCCCGCGGTGAACCCCGCCCACGGCCCGATCGCCCGCTCCGCGTGCACCGAGAAGGAGCCCGAGGCCGGGTTGGCGGCCGACATCTCGCCCAGCATCCGCATCACCAGCATCACCAGCAGCCCGGACAGGGCATAGGCGAGCACGATGGAGGGGCCGGCGGCGGCGATACCGGCGCCGGAGCCGACGAACAGGCCCGCTCCGATCACGCCGCCGAGGGCGATCATCGACAGATGGCGCTGCTTGAGCCCGTGGGAGAGCGCGGGCGAGGCAGGTGTGCCCGCGCCGGTGTCCTCCATGTCGCGCTGTGGCGCGGAGGACGCAGGTGTCCGGTTCATGTGGTCTTCTCTGTCCCTTGGATGGGGGCGAACGTCTGTCCCTCTGGTGGGGGCGGACGGATGCAAAACGAACTCAGTGTGGGGGGAGTGTCCGGTGAGGACAACACCTCGAGCTGGATTGTCTGGATACCGGACGTCTCAGTGACGCTCCGTATCGCGGCGCTATGCCAGAAGCCGCCAAGCGCCGGGTCCGCCCTTTGTGGTCAACCGACGGTGATCGGGGCGGTCGCGCCGGGTTAGCGTCGGTTTACTTGTCCACCCCCCGCTGCACCACCTCTCACCTGGGAGCTTCGCTGATGAGCACCGCTTCGCCCGCCGCCTCGACCGGTACGGTCCTCGCGGACGTGGTCTTCCCCGCCCGCTCCGCCCGCGCGGCCGGTCTCCCCGACCGGCGCACCCTGGCCCGTGACGCCGCGCTGGTGCTCGGCGGCGCCGCGTTCACCGGGCTGGCCGCGCAGCTGTCGGTGCCGGTCCCCGGCTCGCCGGTGCCGGTGACCGGCCAGACCTTCGCCGCCCTGCTGGTGGGCACCTCGCTGGGCGCGGGGCGCGGTTTCGCGTCCCTGCTGCTGTACGCCCTGGTCGGTATGGCGGGTGTGCCGTGGTTCGCCGAGGGCGGCTCCGGCGCCGCCGCCCCGTCCTTCGGCTATGTGCTGGGCATGCTGCTGGCCGCGACCGTCGTGGGCGCCCTGGCCCGGCGCGGCGGCGACCGCGGGGTGCTGCGCACCGCCGGCACCATGGTGGTCGGCTCCGCGATCATCTACGCGGTGGGCGTCCCCTACCTGGCGCTGGCCGCCGACATCTCGCTCTCCCAGGCGGTCGCCGCCGGGCTGACCCCGTTCCTCATCGGGGACGCCCTGAAGGCGGCGCTGGCGATGGGGGCGCTGCCCGCCGCCTGGAAGCTGGTGGGCCGCCGGGGCTGAGCCGGTACGCCTCGCCGTGTTCGCGGGGCAGTACGGCGCCCCACGGGACACAGGCGCCGCACAAACGGAGCCGGGGCCCGCACCAGCGGATGGTGCGGGCCCCGGCTCCGTTTGTGCGGCTCGTAGGCACCCGAAGTCCCGGTGGACCGGGAGGCGGCTTACGGGGCCACGGACTCCTTGGCACGGCTCTCGGCGCCGTCCACCTGCTGCTGGGGCGACAGCTTGTCGCGGACCAGGGCGAAGGCCACCACCAGTGCGGCCACCAGCGCGGAGAGGATGACCTGCTCGCGCCCGTCCTTGTCGGTGAGCATGTAGACCAGCACGAACGAGATCATCGCGATGGTCGCCCAGGTCAGGTACGGGAACAGCCACATCCGGACGACCAGCTTCTCCGGGTTCTCGCGCAGGATGATCCCGCGCATCCGCAGCTGGGTGAAGCAGATGACCAGCCAGACGAAGAGCGCGACGGCACCCGAGGAGTTCAGCAGGAAGTCGAAGACCGTGTCCGGCCACTGGTAGTTGAACCAGACGGCGATGAAGCCGAAGACGACCGAGCCGAGGATCGCGGCCTGCGGCACACCGCGGGAGTTGGTCCGGCCGAACGCGGCCGGGGCGTCGGCGCGCTGGCCGAGCGAGAAGGCCATCCGGGAGGCGGTGTAGAGGCCGGAGTTCAGGCAGGAGAGCACCGCGGTCAGCACGATGACGTTCATGACCTGTCCGGCGTGCGGAATGCCGATGGACTCCAGCGAGGCCACGTAGGAGCCCTTGTCGGCGATCGCCTTGGAGTCCCAGGGCAGCAGGGTGACGACCACGAAGATCGAGCCCAGGTAGAAGACCGCGATACGCCAGATCACGCTGTTGGTGGCCTTGGAGACGGCCCGCTGCGGGTCCTCGGACTCACCGGCGGCCAGGGTGACGATCTCGCTGCCCATGAAGGAGAAGACGACCAGCAGCACACCGCTGAGGATCGCCCCCGGCCCGTTCGGCAGGAAGCCACCGTGGTCGGTCAGATGGGCCAGGCCCGCGCCCGGGTTGTCCGAGCCCGGCAGGACGCCGAACACGGCCAGTCCGCCGATCACGATGAACGCCGCGATGGCGACGACCTTGATGCCCGCGAACCAGAACTCGAACTCACCGTAGGAGGCGACCGAGACCAGGTTGGTGGCGGTGAGCACGACCATCACGATCAGTGCCCAGGCCCACTGCGGAACGGCCGGTACCCAGCCCTCGAGGATCACCGCGCCCGCGGTCGCCTCGACGGCGAGCACCACGACCCAGAAGAACCAGTACAGCCAGCCGATGGAGAAGCCCGCCCAGCGGCCGAGCGCCCGGTCCGCGTAGGCGGAGAAGGAACCGGAGGTGGGGTTGGCGGCGGCCATCTCGCCGAGCATCCGCATCACCATGACGACCATCAGGCCGACCAGGGCGTACGAGATCAGAATGCCGGGTCCCGCCTTGGCGATACCCGCGCTGGAGCCCACGAACAGGCCGGCGCCGATCACACCGCCGATGGCGATCATCGACAGATGTCGGTTCTTGAGTCCGGCCTTCAGACTGTCGGGGGAGCCGGGGCCGGTGTCGCCGGGCCTCTGCTGCTCCGCGGGGGTCGCGGGTTGTGCGCTCATGGACTCGATTCCTTTGCTCTCGGGTTACGAGCGTCGCCAGTGAATCTCAGGAAGACGGATTGAAGAACCTTTGATTCCGGATTGTTACCTGAGCTTTCCATGAGGTTCCTTGGTATAGGCGAGGGTTTTGCGGTCGTCTACCCGGCGCGGCAGGGGCTGCACGCGCGTGTCACACTCAGGACATGCGCGTGTACCTCGGTTCCGACCATGCCGGTTACGACCTCAAGAACCACCTCGTGGAGTGGCTCAAGGCGGGCGGGCACGAGCCCGTCGACTGCGGCCCGCACATCTACGACGCCCAGGACGACTACCCGCCGTTCTGTCTGCGTGCCGCTGAGCGGACCGCCGCCGACCCCGACAGCCTGGGCGTCGTGATCGGCGGATCGGGCAATGGTGAACAGATCGCTGCCAATAAGGTCAAGGGGGTCAGGGCCGCTCTCGCGTGGAGTGAGCAGACCGCCGCGCTCGGTCGCGAGCACAACAACGCCAATGTGATCAGCGTGGGCGCCCGGATGCACACGGAGGATGAGGCGACCAAGTTCGTCGAGATCTTCCTCAACACCCCGTACTCGGGTGAGGAGCGTCACACCCGCCGGATCGAGATGCTCTCCGCGTACGAGACCACCGGCGAACTGCCCCCGATCCCGGCCCACCACCCCGATCACGCCTGATGCCCGAAGGGCACACCATCCACCGGCTGGCCGCCGACCACCTCGAGCGGTTCGGCGGCCGGCCCGTCCGGGCCAGCAGCCCCCAGGGCAAGTTCGCCGACGGCGCCGCCCTGATCGACGGACAGCCGCTGCACCACGCCGAGGCCCACGGCAAACACCTCTTCCTGGACTTCGCCGGCACCGGCTGGGTCCATGTCCATCTCGGCCTCTTCGGGAAGTACGGCTTCGGCCCGGCCCCCGCCCCGCCGCCCACCGACACCGTCCGGCTGCGGCTGGCCAACTCCGGGGCCTACGCGGATCTGCGGGGTCCGACCGCCTGTGCGCTGATCACCGAGGACGAGAAGCGGGCGGTGCACGACCGGCTCGGTCCCGACCCGCTGCGCCCGGAGGACGACGGCGAGCGTGCCTGGGACCGGATCTCCCGCAGCCGGGCCAGTGTTGCCGCCCTGCTGATGGATCAGAAGATCGTCTCCGGGGTGGGCAATGTGTACCGCGCGGAGGTGCTGTTCCGGCACGGCATCGACCCGTACCGCCCCGGCCGCGGGCTCACCCGCGCCGAGTGGGACGCGATCTGGGCGGATCTGGCGGAGTTGATGCGCGAGGGCGTACGGAACAACCGGATCGACACCGTCCGGCCCGAGCACACCCCCGAGGCGATGAGCCGCCCGCCGCGCGTGGACGACCACGGCGGCGAGGTCTACGTCTACCGCCGCGCCGGGCAGCCCTGCCACATCTGTGGCGGCGAGGTCCGCACCGCCGACCTCGCCGCCCGCAATCTCTTCTGGTGCCCCGGCTGTCAGCGGGCCTGAGCGCCCCGTCGGCCGCCTCAGAAGCCGTGGGGGAGCCAGGGGGCCCGGGTGCTCAGGAAAGCGGCCGACGCCGCCTCCAGGGCCCCTTCACGCGCCTCCCGCACCCGGCCCGCGGCCGCCAGGGCGTCCAGCGACACCCCGCCGAGGTACGCCGCGCCCAACTCCCGGACGCCGAGCCGGAGATCGGGGGCGTCGGAGGTGCGGGCGCACGAGGCGCCCTTGGCGTCGCCGGTCAGCCGCCAGCGCCCCTCGTTCCAGGGGCAGAAGGGGTCGGTGACCTCCAGCACGACATCCAGCGGCGCGGTGTACGCCCGCGCCTCCAGCGCCGCGCCCACCTCCACCAGCCGTACGTGCAGCCGGTCCTTCAGCCGCACCTGGCACCGCCGGATGTCCGAGACCAGGTGCTGCCAGGGGTCGTCGACCGGACGGCCTTCGGTACGGATGACCGAGGTCAGGTCGATCTCGAACAGGAAGCGCCACAGCGCCGCGTGGGACGCCGGGTCCAGGGCGTCCAGATCGCGCAGCAGGACCATGCCCTTGGGCCCCGCCAGGTCCCAGTCCGCCTTGACGGCGAACCGCGCGTACCCGGTGACCTCGCCGCCCGACTCGGCCAGCACACAGCGCAGCGGGGACGCCCCCTCGCGCTCACCCGGCGGGTCGAGCACCGGCAGCCGCTCCCAGCCCGGGAGGCGCTCCAGCATGCCCGGCCGGGTGGGCACCAGCCGGGCGTAGACCGCCTCGCAGACCGCGGCCCCGTCGGCCGGGGCCACCTCCCGCAGGGTCACCGCGTCGGTGCCGTCGGGGACGGACAGCCGCACCCGGTCGGTGTCGATCTCCGCGTACAAGTTCTGGGTGGCGATGCCGTAGCCGAACCGGCCGTAGATGTCCGGTTCCGATGCGGTCAGCACCGCCAGCGGCTCGCCCGCCGCGCGGATGTCGTCCAACTGGCGTCTCATCATGGAGCGCAGCACTCCGCGCCGCCGGTGGGTCGGCTGCACGCTGACCATGGTCACACCGGCCGCGGCCACCGACGCCCCGCCGGGAACCGTCATCCGGAAGCTGAACAGCCCCGCGGTACCGACGAGGTCCTCGCCGTCCCACACCCCGAGTGACCGCTCGCATTCGGTCAACTCCCGCCAGAGCGCGATTTCCTCGGGCGCTTCGGGAACTCCGCCGAATGCGAGGAGCAGCTTTCCGTACCAATCATCCCAAATCGCAGGATCGAGCACGCGTAGCGCAGTCGTCATATTCCCATCTCTAGCAGCGGTTTCCCGTACACGCGAACGAATTTCGCTTATGATTGCCCCCCTGCGCGGGTGGTTCGACGCGCCACGAATCGACGCGCGTCCAAACGGGTGGGTAGGGTCCCGGTGCAATGACAGGCGGCGTGGACACTCCGATGGCCCGGGTGCGCAGAGCACTGCACCGGGCTCGCACAGCCGTGCGCAAAGCCGGAGTGGACTATTTCCGCGGTGAGGGCTCCGACCGGCTGGCCCTGGCCGTGCTGCTGCTCGGCGTCCCCGCCATCGCCTGCGGCACCATCGCCCAGCCCGACTGGTGCGCCCCCTCCGCCCTCGTCCTGCCCATCGTCGCGGGCGGTCTGCTGCTGCGCCCCGCCAGTCTGCTCGCCCTCTACGCGGCCGCCGCCACCGCCCTGATCGTGGAGTCCGCCGTCCTCGGCCCCTACACCGAGGAGGACGCCTCCTCCCGGGTCACCCCGGGCACCATCCTGGTCGTCGCCGCCGTCGGCTTCTTCGGCCTGCTGATCGCCCAGTTCCGCAGCCGGGTCGGGGTGCCCTGGCGGCGCGGCGGCACCATGCTGTTCGACCTGCGCGAGCGCATCCGCGTACAGAGCAAGCTGCCCGGACTGCCGCGCGGCTGGCACCGTGAGATGGCACTGCGCCCGGCCGGCGGACAGTCCTTCTCCGGCGACTTCGTGGTGGCCGCCCGCACCAGCGGCGGACGCACCCTCGAGGTCGTCCTCACCGACGTCTCCGGCAAGGGCATGGACGCCGCCTCCCGCGCCCTGCTGCTCTCCGGTGCCTTCGGCGGTCTGCTCGGCTCCCTGCCGCCGCACGGCTTCCTCCCGGCCGCCAACGGCTATCTCCTCCGGCAGGACTGGGACGAGGGCTTCGCGACCTCCGTCCACCTCGTCCTCGACCTCGACAGCGGCGACTTCGAGTTGTTCTCCGCCGGGCACCTCCCCGCCCTCCAACTCAGCGCGGGCACCGGCAAATGGGAGGAGAAGGCCGCCGACGGCCCGCTTCTGGGCGTCTACGACGGTGCCCAGTTCGACCCCACCAAGGGCACGCTCCGCCCCGGCGACGTCCTGATGCTCTTCACCGACGGCCTCGTGGAGACCGCCGACCGGGACATCAGCGAAGGCATCGACCGCCTCACCGGCGAGGCCGACCGCTATGTCTCCTCCGGCTTCCAGGGCGCGGCCTGGCATCTGATCGAGACCGTGGCCAAGGACGTCAACGACGACCGCGCGCTGCTGCTGATCTGCCGCGAGTAGGACGGCCCCCCAGGTCACCGGGGGTTAGCCCCACCCCGTACACACCGGAAACCGCCATGGCCGCGGCCACTCCGCGCTCCGTACGTTCGAGGGGATCGGGCGAACTCCTCGGAAGGCGGAAACCATGCGGCTGCGCGAGCGGCGACGCGAGCATCACATCAGCGGGCAGCACACCGGCGAGTACGACGCGGCCGGAACCCGCGACCACGCCGTCGAACTGCGGGGCGTGCGCCGTAGTTACGGCCGCGGCCGCGGCGGCGTGCACGCCCTGCGCGGGATCGACCTCGTGCTGCCGCGCGGCAGCTTCACCGCCGTGATGGGCCCGTCCGGATCCGGCAAATCCACGTTCCTCCAGTGCGCCGCGGGACTCGACCGGCCCACCGCGGGATCCGTACGGCTGGGTGGCACCGAGATCACCGGCATGAGCGAGAACAAGCTCACCGCGCTGCGCCGCAGCCGCCTCGGCTTCGTCTTCCAGGCATTCAATCTGCTGCCTTCGCTCACCGTCGAGCAGAACGTGCTGCTCCCCCTGCGGCTCGCGGGCGTCCGCCCCGACCGCCGCCTGGCCCGCGAAGTGCTCGCCCAAGTCGGACTGCACGAGCACTCCCAGCGCCGCCCCGGGCAGCTCTCCGGCGGTCAGCAGCAGCGGGTGGCCATCGCCCGCGCGCTCGTCACCCGCCCCGACGTCGTCTTCGCCGACGAGCCGACCGGCGCCCTGGACACCGTCACCGCCGCCGAGGTGCTCGTCCTGCTGCGGCACGCCGTGGACGCGCTCGGCGCGACCGTCGTCATGGTCACCCACGACCCGGTGGCCGCCGGCTACGCCGACCACACGCTCTTCCTCGCCGACGGCTCCATCGCCGACCGGCTGCCCCGCTCCCCGGCAGCCGAGATCGCCGAGCGGATGACCCGGCTCACCGGCCGGGTCCCCGCCGCCGCTGCCATGGCCGGGGGACCGGGCCGATGAGATCGTTCACCAACGGACTGGCCCGCGCCGCCGTCCGGTTCAAACCGTCCGCCTTCGCGGGCACCTTCATCGCCCTGATGCTCGCCGCGGTGATCGTGTCCGCCTGCGGGATCCTGCTGGAGACCGGCCTGAGGGCCTCCGTACCGCCGGAGCGCTACGCGGCCGCCCCCATCGTGGCCACCGCCGATCAGGAGATCGACTACGGCAGCGGGGACATGGCCGACAGCAAGCAGGTCCCCGACCGGGCCCGGCTCGACGCCTCTCTCGTCACCACCGCCGCCCGTACCCCGGGCGCCGCCGCCGCGGCGCCCGATCTGACCTTCCCGCTGCGCACCGCCCACGGCGGGCTGACCGGCCACGGCTGGGGCGCGGCCCCCTTCACCGGTATCGCCCTGGCCAAGGGCACCGCACCGCGCGGCGGCGAGGTGGTGCTCACCGAGGCCGCCGCCCGCGCCGCGGGCACCGGCGTGGGCGGGCGGATCACCGTGACCGCACCGGGCGGCGACCACACCTTCCGGGTGTCCGGACTCGCCCGTACCACCGGCGCCGCGCACTCCGCCGAGGACGAGGGTCCGGCCGCCTGGTTCACCGACCGCCGGGCGGGGGCGCTCAGCGGCCACCCCCGTGACGTCGACGCGATCCTCGTCCGCCCCGGACCCGGCACCACCGCCGACACGCTCGCCGACCGTCTGGAGCGGGCCTTCCGGGGCGCCGCCCACGCACCGGGCGTCCACACCGGCGACGGCCGTGGCGACGTCGAGGAGCCCGCGCTCGCCGGGGCGAAGGAGACGCTCATCGCCCTCGGCGGCTCCTTCGGCGGAGTGGCCACCGCCGTCGCCGTCTTCACCGCCGCGGGCACCGTCGCCCTCTCCGTCGGCCAGCGCCGCCGCGAATTCGCGCTGCTGCGCGCGATCGGCGCCACCCCGCGCCAGATCCGCCGGTCGATCGCCACCGAGGCCCTGCTGGTCGCACCGCTCGCGGGCGCCCTCGGCTGTCTGCCCGGAATCGCCCTGGCGCGCTGGTGGTTCGGACAGCTCAAGGACAAGGGGGCGGTCCCTGAAGAGGTGGAGTTCGCGCTCTCCTGGCTGCCGCCGACGATCGCCGTCGGCGCGGTCCTGCTGACCGCTCTCCTGGCGGGCCTGGTGGCCGCCCGCCGCCCCGCGCGGATCACACCGGGCCAGGCCCTCGGTGAGGCGGCCGTCGAACGGCTGCGGCCCGGACTGATCCGTACGCCACTGGGCCTGGCCGCCCTCGTCGGCGGCTTCGTACTCGCCGGGGTCGCCGCCTCGTCCACCGGTGAGGACGCGGCCAACGCCGCCCTCGGCGTCGTGATGCTCTTCATGCTCGCCGTGGGGCTGCTCGGCCCGCAGATCGCCCGGCTGTGCGCCTGGCTGATCGGGATGCCGCTGCGCGCGGGATCCGCAGCGGCCCATCTGGCCTCCACCACCACCCGGGCCAACGCCACCCGCCTCGCCTCCGCGATCACCCCGATCGTGCTGGCGATGGCCTTCTCCTCCACCCTGGTCTTCCTGCACACCAGTGAGGACCACGTGACGGCGGAGCAGTCCCGGGCGGGCATCGTCGCCGACCAGGTGCTCACCGCACCCGACGGCCTCCCGTCCGGCACCGCCGAACGGGCCGCGTCCGTCCGGGGCGTCACGGCGGCGGTGGGCGTCCTGCGCACCGGCGTCCTGGTCCCGACCGGCTCGGGCGGAGCCAGTCCACTGGAAGGCGTCTCCGCCCAGGGTGTCTCGGGCGGCGGCCGCGCCCTGGCGGCGGTGCAGGACCTGGACCTCCGTACCGGCCGGCTGGACGAGCTCGGCCCGGACCGGGTGGCGGTCGACGCGAACGTGGCGGAGGCGGCGGGCGTCGAGGTCGGCGACCGGCTGCGGCTGCGGCTCCCGGACGGCACCGCCGTGCGGCCCAAGGTGATCGCCACCTATGGGCGGGGTCTGGGCCTCGCCCGGGTCACCTTCCCCCGGGCGGCGCTGACGGCCCATGTGACGTCGTCCTTCGACAGCACGGTGCTGGTACGGGACGACGCGGGCGCGGACCGGGCGGCCGTCGCGGCGGCCCTCGGCCGGATCGGCGCGCAGGTCACCGACCGGGACGGCTACGCGGCCGGCCAGGACGAGGAGCGCGAGCTCAACGCCTGGGCCAACACCACCATGGCCGCGGTCCTCGGCGGCTTCGCCGCCGTCGCCGCCGCCAACACCCTGGTGATGACGGTGCTCGACCGCCGCCGCGAGCTGAGCACCCTGCGGCTGATCGGATCCACCCGTCGGCAGATTCTCGGGATGGTGCGCTGGGAGGCGCTGCTGGTGGCCACCGCGGGCATCGTCCTGGGCACGGCCATCGCCCTGGCGACGCTCACCCCGATGACCCGCGGGCTGACCGGGGAGAGCCCGTACATCCCGCCGCTCACCTACGGCGCCTTCGCGGGCACGGCCGTGGCGCTCGGCCTGGTGGCGACGGGGTTGCCCGCGCGGGCGGCGCTGCGCCGGGAGCGCCGGGGCCTGTAGGGGACACGATGAGGGCCGGAGCCATATGGCTCCGGCCCTCATCGTTCCCGTCGCGCGTTCCCGGGTGGGGGGTCCTCAGGCCGCCGTCGTGGTGCGCTTGCGGGCCTGCTCGGCGGGGTCCTTCTTGAAGGCCCAGGCCATCTTCGGCTCCATCGCGAAGCGGAAGGCACGCTGCACCGGCGGCGTGCAGAGCACGGTGACCACGCTCGCCGCGATGATCGTGACCGTGACCTCGCCGAGCGGCTGGTGCAGCCACTCGTACTCGTCGAACCAGCCCCAGAACCGGGAGCCCTTGGCGAGGAAGCCGTGCAGCAGATAGCCGTAGAGCGTTCCGGCGCCCAGCGCGGTGAACCACATATGGCGCCGCGGCACCCAGGCGAAGAAGCAGCTGACCAGCACGATCGAGCAGCCGAAGAGGGCGAGCGTCATCACCGGACCGGTCCACGGCGGAGCGCCGAGCTCCTGGACGCTGTCGCGGTGGTAGAACCAGGCCGAGTTCATCCGCGGCGCCGCCCAGTAGGCGAACAGCAGGGCGCACAGACCGATCGGCAGCGACAGCCAGCGCACCGAGTTCCGCCGCACCATCTGGAAGTGCTCGGGCTTCATGCACAGGCCCAGCACGAAGAACGGCAGGAACTGGAGGACCCGCTGGAGGTCGAGGTCGTCACCGATGTCGGGGGAGACCGACGCGAGCGTGGCGATCGCCAGCGAGAGCGGGATCGGCCAGCGCACCAGCTTCCAGATAGGGGTCGACAGCCGCCAGACGAAGAGCGCGACCAGGAACCAGGTGAGGTACCAGGGGTCCAGCAGGCTGAAGTCGTAGGTGGGGTCGTCATCGGCCCAGCGCTTGAAGAAGGTGTACGCCACCTCGAAGATCACGTACGGGACGGCGATCCCGGTGATCAGCCGCTTGAGCCGGTCCGGCCGCATGTCGAAGCTGCGCGAGAAGTAGCCGGAGATCACGATGAAGGCCGGCATATGGAAGGTGTACACCGTCATGTACAGCGCTTCCGCGACGCGGCTGTGATCGGTGAGCGGTTCCCAGGAGTGGGCCATCGCGACGAACACGATCGCCAGGTACTTCGCGTTGTCGAAGAACGCGTCGCGCTGCTTCGGCTGCTGTCCGGCCGAGGCGCTCGGGGCGGGCGGGGTCGCCCGGTGTCCTGCTTCGTTGTCCCGCGAGATGGGAGAAGTGGGCGCCGCCTCCTGGGCCGGGGGGAGGGGAGCCCGCTGATAGCCGTGCGGGCGCAGGGAGTTGGTCACAGGCCCTCCCACCAGGAACTGGGAGAAACCGTCCGGGACCTCACTGCGCGCGGGGGAGTCATGGCAGCGTGGAACATCTGAGGCACGATAGCGCCGGAACCTGTATTGCGTAAAACCTCCTTCACTTCTTTGTGGCTAATACCTTCCGTACCTCGGTCGATGGCCTTCCGCGATCAAGTCGACAAAGCGATCCAGGGAGGCGATTTCGCCACTCTTGCTGTCCGTTCTGTCATGCTTCATACCCCTTAAATGGGGCATATGCCCCTCAGGGGGCGCTGGTGGAATGTCTGATTCATTGATGTTTTGTCACCCTCCCGAGCGACCGCCAAAAGAATTCCGAATTGATCGCCCGGGGCGTCGAGTTGGCTATCCGGTGGGGTCTGAAATTGATGTTCGGATGGCTCCTCGAATTGTGGGCAGCGTCACCCGTGTCCACTTGTGTGATGGATTACCGGACGGGTACCGAAGGGGTGGGTGGGCTGCGGGCCGTCCGCCGTTGGCCGCTTCACCCCGCTGCTGTGGAGCGGGAGTTGGTGGCACGATGGTGGCCGCGGGGGTGTGCGGGGTCGCGTGCTTCCGGGGCCGGAGAGACATGTGCGACCGAGGGTGCGTGATCAGCTGTGGTCATTTCTCTGTCATTGGTGGTGCTGGTCGGCATCGTCCTGGTGCTGATGATCCGCAATGGCTCGATCAAGTGGGGGCCGGGCCTCGTCGCGATCCTCTTCGGCTTCCTGCTCGCCTCCTCGGATCTCGCACCGAACATCCAGGACTTCCTGGACTCGGTCGCGAACTCCATCAGTGACATAGACCTCTGACCCCGCCCGCGGGGGCGCGCGAAACCGGCGCGAACCTGGCGCGAAACGGGTGCGGGGCCAGGCACGGAACCGAGCGCCGGAAACCCGCGGGAACGCGCAACGGCCCGGTCCGGAACAGTTGTCCGGAACCGGGCCGAGGGCTGTGGAGCGGGCGACGGGAATCGAACCCGCGTAGCCAGTTTGGAAGACTGGGGCTCTACCATTGAGCTACGCCCGCGCGCGCCGCGTCCGCCCGGTACGCCGGGACGGCAGCCGTCTGGGAATCATCCCCCGGAGCGCGGCACGGCATGCATCGTAGCGGGTTCCGGTGCTCTCCCGCACACCCTTGCCCACCAGTCGAATAACCGGCGGCCAGGGCGTCCGCGGCCATGTACCCTACGTGTCGCACCGACGGGGTGTGGCGCAGCTTGGTAGCGCGTCCGCTTTGGGAGCGGAAGGTCGTCGGTTCGAATCCGGCCACCCCGACCAGCACAGGCGATCAAGATCGCATTGTGGGGCGCGTCAGCCGTGCGGTTACTATGCAAGCTGCGCGTCTGTGTCTTTATCTCTACCGGGCGCGATCCGCTGCGGACGCATCAGCGCAAGCAGCAGAACACCACACGTCAGCCCCAAGGAGACCGAACCGTGAAGAGCGCCGTGGAGAACCTGAACCCGACCCGGGTTCGGCTCACTGTCGAGGTGCCCTTCGAGGAGCTCAAGCCCAGCCTCGACGCGGCGTACAAGAAGATCAACCAGCAGGTCACGGTGCCTGGGTTCCGTAAGGGCAAGATCCCGGCCCGCGTTATCGACCAGCGGTTCGGCCGCGGCGCGGTGCTGGAGGAGGCCGTCAACGACGCGCTCCCGAAGTTCTACACCGAAGCGGTCAACGAGGGTGAGCTCAACCCGCTCGGCCAGCCCGAGGTGGACATCACCGAGCTCAAGGACAACGAGCTGCTGGCCTTCACGGCCGAGGTCGACATCCGCCCCGTGATCGAGATCCCGGACTACTCGGGCATCGAGGTCACCGTCGACTCTGTCGAGGTGTCCGACGAGGACATCGACACGTCGGTCGAGCAGCTGCGCGACCGCTTCGCCACCACCGCCGCCGTCGAGCGCGCCGCGGCCGAGGGCGACGTCGTCGTCATCGACCTCGAGGCCAAGGTCGACGGTGAGGTCCTGGAGGACGGCGTCGCCAAGGGCGTCAGCTACACCATCGGCTCCGGTGAGCTGCTGGACGGCATCGACGAGGCCGTGACCGGCCTGGAGGCCGGCGGCTCCGCCACCTTCACCTCCGAGCTCAAGGGCGGCTCCGCCCAGGGCAAGGAGGCCGAGGTCACGGTCGAGGTCTCCGAGGTCAAGGCCCGTGAGCTGCCCGAGCTGGACGATGACTTCGCTCAGCTGGCCAGCGAGTTCGACACCCTCGAGGAGCTGCGCGCGGACAGCCGCAAGCGCCTTGAGCGGACCAAGAAGTTCGAGCAGGCCACCCAGGCCCAGGAGAAGGTGCTGGACGCCCTCCTGGAGCTGGTCGAGGTCCCGATCCCCGAGAAGCTGCTCGAGGACGAGATCAACACCCGCAAGCACAACCTGGAGCACCACCAGCTCGGCCAGATGGGCCTGAACCTGGACGCCTACCTCCAGATGCAGGGCAAGACCGCCGAGGAGTTCGACGCCGAGCTCAAGGAGCAGGCCGAGAAGGGCATCCGCACCCAGTTCGTCCTGGACGAGCTGGTCAACAAGGAGCAGCTCTCGGTCGGCCAGGAGGAGCTCACCGAGCACCTGATGCGCCGTGCGCAGTCCTCCGGGATGAGCCCGGACCAGTTCGCCCAGGCCGTGGTCGAGGGCGGCCAGGTCCCGATGCTCGTGGGTGAGGTCGCCCGCGGCAAGGCGCTGGCCGTGGTGGTCGAGGCCGCCAAGGTCGTCGACGACAAGGGCGAGACCGTCGACCTGGACGACGAGGACGACGAGGGCGAGACCGTCGAGGCCACCGTCGAGGAGGGCTCCGAGGAGGCCGCCGAGGGCGCCGAGGCGTCCGCCGACGACACGCAGGCCGAGGACGGCGAGCAGGACAAGACCGAGAGCTGACCCTCGTCCGCTCCGCAGCCCGTACGAACGGGCCCGAACGTATGGACACGTCCGGGCCCGTTCGTGTTCCGCGAAGCGGTACCCCCACGGCCCCGTGCCGCGGTGGGACATGCGCTCAGAGCGAACAGTTCCTGATGCGGGATGGCCGCCGCCGACCAGCGCGTTAGGGTCCGTAGATACGAGGGCAGGGGAGTCTCACAAGCCCGCCGGGGCGCACCGGCGGCCATGTCCCCCGCGCCCAGAAGAAGACGCTGAGACGGCCAGTCGCCGTCAGAGACGAGCAGGTGGATACGTGACGAATACGATGCCTTCCGCCGCCGGCGAGCCGACCATCGGTGGCCTCGGCGACCAGGTCTACAACCGGCTGCTCGGCGAGCGGATCATCTTCCTCGGCCAGCCGGTCGACGACGACATCGCGAACAAGATCACGGCGCAGCTGCTCCTGCTGGCAGCCGACCCGGACAAGGACATCTACCTCTACATCAACTCTCCGGGCGGTTCGATCTCGGCCGGCATGGCGATCTACGACACCATGCAGTACATCCAGAACGACGTGGTCACCATCGCCATGGGCCTCGCCGCGTCGATGGGGCAGTTCCTGCTGAGTGCCGGGACCCCGGGCAAGCGGTTCGCGCTGCCGAACGCCGAGATCCTCATCCACCAGCCCTCCGCGGGCCTGGCGGGTTCGGCCTCGGACATCAAGATCCACGCAGAGCGGCTGCTGCACACCAAGCGGCGCATGGCGGAGCTGACCGCCTTCCACACCGGCCAGACCGTGGAGCAGATCACCCGCGACTCGGACCGTGACCGCTGGTTCTCCGCCGAGGAGGCCAAGGAGTACGGCCTGGTCGACGACGTCATGCTGTCCGCCTCCAGCGTTCCGGGCGGGGGCGGCACTGGGGCCTGAGTCCCGCCGTCCCGTAGCCGACCTCCAGCCCTCAGATCGCCACAGGATGGTGAAGACCCAGATGAACAACTTTCCCGGCAGCGGCATCTACGACCGCCCGATGGCCGAATCCCGCTATGTCGTGCCGCGCTTCGTCGAGCGCACCTCCCAGGGCATCCGCGAGTACGATCCGTACGCCAAGCTCTTCGAGGAGCGGGTGATCTTCCTGGGCGTGCAGATCGACGACGCCTCGGCCAACGACGTCATGGCGCAGCTGCTGTGCCTGGAGTCGATGGACCCGGACCGTGACATTTCGGTCTACATCAACTCGCCCGGCGGCTCGTTCACCGCACTGACCGCCATCTACGACACGATGCAGTTCGTCAAGCCCGACATCCAGACGGTCTGCATGGGCCAGGCGGCCTCCGCCGCCGCCGTGCTGCTCGCCGCCGGTACCCCCGGTAAGCGGATGGCGCTGCCCAACGCCCGGATCCTGATCCACCAGCCCTACAGCGAGACCGGCCGCGGCCAGGTCTCCGACCTGGAGATCGCGGCCAACGAGATCCTGCGGATGCGCTCGCAGCTGGAGGAGATGCTGGCCAAGCACTCCACCACGCCCATCGAGAAGATCCGCGACGACATCGAGCGGGACAAGATCCTGACCGCCGAGGAGTCGCTG
This sequence comes from Streptomyces sp. JLBJ103, assembly GCF_058215575.1. Lineage (NCBI taxonomy): Bacteria > Bacillati > Actinomycetota > Actinomycetes > Kitasatosporales > Streptomycetaceae > Streptomyces > Streptomyces sp. JLBJ103. Next base: position 5,200,370 of record NZ_CM177089.1, read on the forward strand.
TCGTACGGTCTGATCGACCAGATCGTCTCGACCCGCAAGACCTCCGTCGGCCTCGGGTGAAGCAACGGTGACATTGCCCCCCTTGGACCGAGTAGGTCCAAGGGGGGCCCGAACCGGGGGCCCGGCAAGGTACCGTCATAGAGGGCCGGGTCAGGCCCCCGGTAACAGAAGCAGAAAGCGCAGCGCAAGCACCCGGGTCCGCCGGGCAAAGCGGATCCAAGGCGAAGGGGAAGCACCTCGTGGCACGCATCGGTGACGGCGGCGACCTGCTCAAGTGCTCGTTCTGCGGGAAGAGCCAGAAGCAGGTGAAGAAGCTCATCGCGGGCCCGGGTGTGTACATCTGCGATGAGTGCATCGATCTCTGCAACGAGATCATCGAGGAGGAGCTCGCCGAGACCTCCGAGGTGCGCTGGGAGGAACTCCCCAAGCCGCGCGAGATCTACGAGTTCCTCGAGGGCTATGTGGTCGGCCAGGAGGCCGCCAAGAAGGCGCTCTCCGTCGCCGTCTACAACCACTACAAGCGGGTGCAGGCGGGGGAGAACGGCGGCCACAACCGCGACGACGGCATCGAGTTGGCGAAGTCCAACATCCTGCTGCTCGGCCCCACCGGCTCCGGCAAGACCCTGCTGGCCCAGACCCTCGCCCGGATGCTCAACGTCCCCTTCGCCATCGCCGACGCCACCGCGCTCACCGAGGCGGGCTATGTCGGCGAGGACGTCGAGAACATCCTCCTGAAGCTGATCCAGGCCGCTGACTACGACGTCAAGAAGGCCGAGACGGGCATCATCTACATCGACGAGATCGACAAGGTGGCCCGTAAGAGCGAGAACCCCTCGATCACCCGTGATGTCTCCGGTGAGGGTGTCCAGCAGGCGCTGCTGAAGATCCTCGAGGGCACCACCGCCTCCGTTCCGCCGCAGGGCGGCCGCAAGCATCCGCACCAGGAGTTCATCCAGATCGACACCACGAATGTGCTGTTCATCGTGGGCGGCGCCTTCGCCGGTCTGGAGAAGATCATCGAGTCGCGGGCGGGCGCCAAGGGCATCGGTTTCGGCGCTACCATCCGCTCCAAGCGCGAGATCGAGGCCAGCGACCAGTTCCAGGAGGTCATGCCGGAGGACCTGGTGAAGTTCGGGATGATCCCGGAGTTCATCGGCCGTCTCCCGGTCATCACCTCCGTCCACAACCTCGACCGCGAGGCGCTGCTCCAGATCCTGGTCGAGCCGAGGAACGCACTGGTCAAGCAGTACCAGCGGCTGTTCGAACTCGACGGTGTGGAGCTGGACTTCGACCGCCCCGCCCTGGAGGCCATCGCCGACCAGGCGATCCTGCGCGGCACCGGCGCGCGCGGACTGCGCGCCATCATCGAAGAGGTGCTGATGTCGGCGATGTACGAGGTGCCGTCCCGCAAGGATGTCGCCCGGGTCGTCATCACCGAAGAGGTCGTGCACTCCAACGTCAACCCGACCCTGGTCCCGCGCACCCGCGGCAGCGAGCCGGGCGAGCGCCACGAGAAGAGCGCCTGACCGCCTGCTGAACGTTGAACACAGGAAGAGGGCCCCGGTGGGTATCCCGGGGCCCTCTTCCTGTTCTTGTGTGCGCCTGAGGGCGCCCCCGCGACGCGTCAGGCGGGCTTGCGGGTGTCCTTGTAGATGCCGGCGGTCACCTTGGCGAAGTCCTCCAGATCGACGTCGGACGCGGTCTCCCGCTCGCCGTCGACGTCCAGCACCATCGCCGCGTCGGTCTTCTCCGCCCAGGCGCAGGCCGGGGCGTAGAGCCGGCCGTAGAGCTTGACGACCTCGCACTCGATGGCGGGGCCGTCCGCGCCGTTGGGCTGGAACTTCTTCCGCTTCTGCTCGACGCTCGGGGAGCTGTCGCCGCCCTTGAAGCTCTTGAACATCGAGTCCTGGACCTTCTTGGGGTCGCTGATCTCGCCGTACATACCGGAGAAGACCAGCCCCGAGTTCTCGTCGGAGGCCTGCGTGTAGCGGGCCATGACGGAGGTCGCGCCGTCGGGCATGCTGTCCTGCACGCTGGTGCCCTCGTTCTTGAGGTCCGTCGTGCCCTTGTCCAGCTTGTAATCGCCGTCGTCGAGTTCCTTGGGGGTGACCAGCTTCATCGCCTTGGGCTTGTCCTTGCCACCGGTGAGCACCACGGCTCCGGCGACGATCGCGCCCGTCACCACCAGCGCGGCGGCCGTAATGGCGATGATCTTGGTCTTGTTGCGCCCCCCGCCGGGCGTGGGTTGCCCCGGGTAGGGCGGCTGTCCGTAGGGTCCCGGCTGCTGGGGGTAGCCGTACCCCTGTTGGGGTGCCTGCGGCTGCTGGGGGTAGCCGTAGGACGGGGGCTGGGCGTAGGGGTTGGGCTCCGCGGACGGCTGCTGGCCCCCGCCGTACGGATTGGGCTGACCGCCACCGAACGGTCCGGGCGGCGGACCGGGCGGCGGCGGTGGCTGGTTGTGGCTCATGGGTGCTGGGGATTCCCCTTTCCGGTTCGCTAACTGACCTCGACACGCACGTCCTTGCGGACGTTGGCTGCGATCTCGGCGGCCTCGTCCAGCGACAGGCCCCTGCCGGACACCGCGGACGCCGTGTCGGAGACGACCACGTAGCCGACGGTGCTGTGGTCGCCCCACATGCAGATCGGGATGGTGAACGGCTTGGCGCCGCTGGTCCCGGCGGAACCCGGCGTGAACTTGGCGTTCTGGCACTTCATCACGGCGTTGTCCAGCCCGCTGGGGGACTTCTCCTCGGGGCTGCCGACCAGTTCGGCCTTGGCGCCGTTGGAACCGGCCGACGGGTCATTCGTCGCTTCCTTGGCGATCTTGGCGAAGGCGCCGTCGACGACCGCCGCCGGGTCCTTCACCTCGCCCCAGACGCCCTTGAACTCCAGGGCCTTGAGGTCCATGCCGGAGCCCGACTTGTAACTGGCGCCGGTGCCCTCCGGGTTGGTGACCCCGAAGGTGGCGAAGTCCTGCTTGTCCTTCTCGCTCAGCTTCTCGGACTCGCCGCTGCTGCCGGGCTCCTTGGTGTAGTCCGTGGCCACCGTCTGGGGCGTGGTGAGCTTGTAGCGCTTGCCGTCGTCGGCGACCTTCGAGCTGCCGCCCTTGCCGCCGCCCTTGGCGTTGTTGCCACCCTTGTCGTCGTCACCGCCGCCCATCAGCACCACACCGCCGATCACCGCGGCCACCACGACCACCGCGCCGATGGCGAGGGCTATGCCCTTCTTCTTGTTGCTGTTCGGGTCCTGGCCCGGCTGGTACGGGCCCGGCATGCCCGGCTGCCCGTAGGGCGGCTGCTGACCGTACGGCTGCTGGGGCTGGCCGTACGGCGGGGCGGGCTGCTGCGGCGCCTGCGGGTATCCGTAGCCCGGCTGCGGCTGGCCCTGCGGCTGCCCGTAGGGGTTCGGCGGCGGGGGCTGCTGCCCGTAGCCACCCTGCTGCGGGTAGCCGTAGCCGGGCTGGCCCGCGGCACCGCCCTGCCCGTACGGTCCCGGCGTCTGCGGCTGCTGCCCGTAGGGGCCCGGCTGGTTGTAGCTCATGTCAGTCCTTCGTTTGAACTTGGGTGTTGCTAGCTGTCTCGCGCGACGCGTGCGTCTTCGCGCACCTTGGCCGTCACATCGGCGGCGTCCTTCAGGGACATGCTGTCGCCCAGAACCGCGGCAGCCGGGTCCGCCATCACCGTGACGCCCAGGGTGTTCTTATCGCCCCAGACGCACGCGGGCGCCTCCATGGATCCCTGTTGGGAGGTGAACTTCATCGACTGGCACTTCAGGACGTCTCCGTCGAAGCCGTCCGGAGTGAACTCCTGGGCCGAGCCGTTGGCCTCGGCGGTGCCGTTGTCCCGCAGGGTTTTGACGATGACCGCGAGTACGAGGTCCGCGCCCCGCTTGGGATCGGTCACCTCGCCCCAGACGCCGGTGAACTTCATCATCTTCTTGCCGGACGTCTGGTAGTCGGCGGCCACCAGATGCGGATCCTTGACGACCGGAATGCTCTGGAGGTCCTTTTTGCCCGCCGCCGACAGATCCTTGTCGTCGGTGCCGGCTCCCTGGCGCTGGTACTCCGCGGCGACCGTCTTGGGTGTCGTCAGCTTGTACGGACCGCTGTCCCCGCCGAACAGCACGAAGGCCCCCGCCGCCAGACCGCCCACGACCACCAGGGCCCCCACCGTGAGCCCGATCGTCCGCCCCTTGCCGCGGCCGCCGGGCGCGGGTGCGGGCGGCGGTCCGCCGTAGTAGCCCGCCCCCTGCTGCGGAGGCTGGCCGTAGGGCGTGGGCGCCTGGGGCGGTGTGTACGGCCCCGGCGCGCTGTAGGGGCCCGGCTGGCCGTAGCCTCCCTGCGGGGACTGTCCGTAGCCTCCCTGCGGGGGCTGGTTGTAGCCGGGCTGCTGGGCATAGGGATTGGGCACAGGTGGCTGACCGGCGCCGTACGGCCCTGGCTGACCCCCGTAGGGGCCGGGCTGCGGCGGCGGTTGCTGATAGCTCATCGTGCCTCTCTCCATGATGCGCATGACAGGTGCGGAACATCCTTCCCGACGCGTTGCCGTGGCTCGGCGCCGGGGCCACAACGGGTTCGTAACGGAGTGCCCCCGCCCTTTAGACTGCCGTCGTGACCGAGAACTCTTCGCAGCGCCCCGACAGCGGGCCGAACAGCCACCCCGAACTGCCGACCCAGTACGCGCCGGCCGATGTAGAGGGGCAGTTGTACGAGCGCTGGGTAGAGCGTGGTTATTTCGAGGCCAGCGCGAAGAGCGACAAAGAGCCCTACACCATCGTCATCCCGCCCCCGAACGTGACCGGCTCGCTGCACCTCGGTCATGCCTTCGAACACACCCTCATCGATGCGCTCACCCGGCGCAAGCGGATGCAGGGCTACGAGACGCTGTGGCAGCCCGGGATGGACCACGCCGGTATCGCCACGCAGAACGTGGTCGAGCGCGAGCTGGCCAAGGAGGGGGCCTCCCGCCACGACCTGGGCCGTGAGGCGTTCGTCGAGCGGGTGTGGCGCTGGAAGGGCGAGTCCGGCGGGCAGATCTCCGGCCAGATGCGGCGCCTGGGCGACGGCGTCGCCTGGAACCGTGAGCGCTTCACGATGGACGAGGGGCTGTCCAAGGCCGTCCAGACCATCTTCAAGAAGCTCTACGACGATGAGCTGATCTACCGCGCCGAGCGCATCATCAACTGGTGCCCACGCTGTCTCACCGCCATCTCCGACATCGAGGTCGAGTACGACGACGAGGACGGCGAGCTCGTCTCGATCCGCTACGGCGACGGGGAGGCGTCGATCGTCGTCGCCACCACCCGCGCGGAGACGATGCTCGGCGACACCGCGGTCGCGGTCCACCCGGACGACGAGCGCTACCGCCACCTGATCGGCACCGAGATCGAACTGCCGCTCACCGGCCGCCGGATCCCGGTCGTCGCCGACGCCCATGTCGACCCGGAGTTCGGCACCGGCGCGGTCAAGGTCACCCCGGCCCACGACCCGAATGACTTCGAGATCGGCCAGCGCCACGGTCTGCCGAATCTCTCCGTCATGGACGAGCACGCGGTGATCACCGCCCATGGCCCCTTCCAGGGCCTGGACCGGCTGGAGGCGCGCAGCGCCATCGTCGGCGCCCTGCGCGCCGAGGGCCGCATCGTCGCCGAGAAGCGGCCGTACACCCACGCCGTCGGCCACTGCTCGCGGTGCAAGACCACCATCGAGCCGCGGCTGTCCATGCAGTGGTGGGTCAAGGTCGGTCCGCTGGCGAAGGAGGCGGGCGACGCGGTCCGCGACGGCCGGGTGAAGATCCACCCGGAGGACATGTCCAAGCGCTACTTCGACTGGGTCGACAACCTCCACGACTGGTGCATTTCGCGCCAGCTGTGGTGGGGCCACCGGATCCCGGTCTGGTACGGGCCGAACGGCGAGGTCGTGTGCGTCGGCCCGGACGAGGAGCCGCCGAGCGGCGCGGGCTGGACGCAGGACAACGACGTCCTGGACACCTGGTTCTCCTCGGGTCTGTGGCCGTTCTCCACGATGGGCTGGCCGGAGCGGACCGAGAGCCTGGAGAAGTTCTATCCGAACTCGGTCCTGGTCACCGGCTACGACATCCTCTTCTTCTGGGTCGCCCGGATGATGATGTTCGGCCTCTACGCGATGGACGGCACCCCGCCGTTCCACACCATCGCCCTGCACGGCATGGTCCGTGACCAGTTCGGCAAGAAGATGTCCAAGTCCTTTGGAAACGCGGTCAATCCGCTGGACTGGATGGACCAGTACGGCTCCGACGCGGTCCGCTTCACCCTGGCCCGCGGCGCCAACCCCGGTGTGGACGTCCCGATCGGCGAGGACTGGGTCCAGGCGTCCCGCAACTTCGCCAACAAGATCTGGAACGCGACCCGTTTCGCGCTGATGAACGGCGCCACGGTCGAGGGCGAACTCCCCGCCCCCGAGCGGCTTTCGGCCACCGACCGCTGGATCCTGTCCCGGCTGAACAAGGTCGTCGCCGAGGTCGACGCGTTCTACGAGGACTACCAGTTCGCCAAGCTCTCCGACGTCCTCTACCACTTCGCGTGGGACGAGGTCTTCGACTGGTACGTCGAGCTGTCCAAGACCACCTTCGCCAAGGGCGGTGCGGAGGCCGACGCCTCGCGCCGGGTCCTCGGTGAGGTCCTGGACGTCACGCTGCGGCTGCTGCACCCGGTCGTCCCCTTCGTCACCGAGAAGCTGTGGACCTCGCTGACCGGCCAGGAGTCGGTGGTCATCGCCGACTGGCCGAACGACAGCGGCTTCCGGGACGAGGCGGCGGAGCGGGAGATCGAAAACCTCCAGCAGGTGGTCACCGAGGTCCGCCGGTTCCGCGCCGACCAGGGGCTCCAGCCCGGCCAGCGGGTTCCCGCGCGGCTCGAGCTGTCCGGCACCCAGCTGGCCGCCCACGAGGACGCGATGCGTTCGCTGCTGCGCCTCCAGCCGGCCGGTGAGGACTTCACCGCCACCGCCTCGCTCCCGGTCGCGGGCGCCACGGTGGCGCTGGACCTGTCCGGCGCGATCGACGTCGAGGCCGAGCGCAAGCGGCTGGCCAAGGACCTGGCCGCGGCCGAGAAGGACAAGGCGCAGACCACGGCGAAGCTGGCCAACGAGGGCTTCCTCGCCAAGGCGCCGGACCATGTGGTGGAGAAGATCCGCACCCGGCAGGCGACCGCCGAGGCCGATATCGCCCGGATCACCGCCCAGTTGGCGGGCCTGCCCAAGGGCTGATCCACCGCGTTCGCAACCGCAGCGCCCCCGCCGATTGCCGGCGGGGGCGCTGACGCGTTGTGACACATCGATTTCACAGTCGATGCACAGGTATGCCCCATCGGGAACCACAACGGACTTTCCGGGAGTCTTCTCCATGTACGTCCCGGAAGGAGCTCTGGCTGAATGAACAAGCCGCTGCGGAAGGCCTCCGTATTCGCCCTGCTGCTGGTGCTGTCCCTCATCGTCTGGGCCACCTATGTCCAGATGGCGCGGGGCAGTGAACTCCGGGACAACCCGCACAACACCCGCATCGCCATCGCCCGGTACGCGAACCCCCTCGGCGACATCGTCGTCGACGGCAAGCCGATCACCGGCTCCCGGTCCACCGGGGGCAGTCTGCGCTACCAGCGCACCTACACCGACGGGAAGCTGTACGCGCCGGTCACCGGCTACGCCTCCCAGGCGTACGGCAGCAATCAGCTGGAGGCCCTGGAGCGCTCGGTCCTCGACGGCTCCGACAGCAGGCTGAAGAACCCCCTCGAGGCGGTCACCCGTGAGCCCTCCAAGCCCGGCGACGTGATCACCACGATCGACCCGGCCGCCCAGAAGGCCGCCTTCGAGGGGCTGGGGAACAAGACCGGCGCGGCCGTGGCGATCGACCCGGAGACCGGCCGGATCCTCGCCCTGGTCAGCACGCCCTCCTACGACCCCGGCAGCTTCGCGGGCTCCTCCACCGACGACCAGAAGGCATGGCAGGCGCTCCAGAAGGACAAGAAGCAGCCGATGCTGAACCGAGCGCTGCGCCAGACGTATCCGCCGGGCTCGGCCTTCAAGCTGGTGGTGGCCGCCGCCGCGCTCGAGGACGGCCTGTACGACTCGGTGGACGAGCGGACCGAGAGCCCCGACCCGTATCTGCTGCCGGGCACGGCCACCACGATGCGCAACGAGAACCCGTCGGCGCCCTGCGAGGACGCGACGATCCGCACCGCCCTCCAGTACTCGTGCAACACGGTCTTCGCGAAGATGGCCGTGGACCTGGGGCAGAAGAAGGTGGCCGCGCAGGCGGAGAAGTTCGGGTTCGACGACTCCGAGCTGGACATCCCGGTGCGCGCCGCGAAGAGCGTCTATCCGAGCGGGATGAACGACTCGCAGACCGGGCTGACCGGAATCGGCCAGTTCGACGTCACCGCGACCCCGCTCCAGATGGCCATGGTGACGTCGGCCATCGCCGACGGCGGCAAGCTGATGACGCCGTACCTGGTGGACCGTACGACGGACGGTGGCGCCTCCGCCCTGGACCGCACCGAGGCCAAGACCTACGGCCGGGCGATGTCCGGGGACACCGCGGACCAGCTGCGTTCGGCGATGCGGACCGTCGTGGACCGGGGCACCGGCACCAATGCCCGGATACCCGGGACGGAGGTGGGCGGCAAGACCGGCACCGCGCAGCACGGCGAGAACAACAGCGGTACCCCGTACGCGTGGTTCGTGAGTTACGCGGATGACGGCGAGGGCCACAAGGTCGCGGTCGCGGTGGTCGTCGAGGACAGCGACGCGGCGCGCGCCGATGTCTCCGGTGGCGGTCTGGCGGGCCCGATCGCCCGGGCGGTGATGCGGGCCACGCTGGCGTGAGGGTACGAGGCGGCCCCGGGCGCGAGAGTCCTCCCTCGTAGACTGGACCGCGTGAGCGAGCGCCCCCAGAACGAAACCGGCGAACCAGACGAATTTGACGAGATCGTCGAAGCGGAGACCGACCGTGACCCCGATCTGGCGGTGATCGAGGCCGGCAGCCGGACGCTGCGTACCCAGTCCGGGCCGCCGCAGGGTGACGGCATCCCGGCCCGGCCCGCCGACCCCGAGGTGGATCGCGCGCTGCGCGAGGTGGAGGCGGAGCTGGCCAAGCGCTGGCCGGAGACCAAGCTGGACCCCTCGCTGGTGCGCCTCGAGGCGCTGATGGACATCCTCGGTTCGCCGCAGCGGGCCTATCCCTCGATCCACATCACCGGGACCAACGGCAAGACCAGCGCCGCGCGCATGATCGAGTCGCTGCTGGGCGCCTTCGAGCTGCGTACCGGCCGCTACACCAGCCCGCATGTGCAGTCCATCACCGAGCGGATCAGCCTGGACGGCGCGCCCGTCTCCGCCGAGCGGTTCATTGAGACATACCAGGACATCCAGCCCTATGTGGACATGGTCGACGCTCAGCAGGAGCACCGGCTGTCCTTCTTCGAGGTGCTCACCGGTATGGCCTACGCGGCCTTCGCGGACGCGCCGGTGGACATCGCGGTCGTCGAGGTCGGCATGGGCGGCACCTGGGACGCGACCAATGTGATCGACGCGGGGGTCGCGGTGATCATGCCGATCTCCCTGGATCACACCGACCGGCTCGGCACCACTCCGGAGCAGATCGCCCGGGAGAAGGCCGGGATAGTGAAGCAGGACGCCACCGTGGTGCTGGCACAGCAGCCGGTGGAGGCCGCGTCGGTGATCCTCAAGCGCGCGGTCGAGGTGGACGCCACGGTCGCCCGCGAGGGCATGGAGTTCGGAGTGCTCTCCCGCGAGGTGGCGGTCGGCGGCCAGCTGCTGACCCTGCGCGGCCTCGGCGGCGAGTACCCGGATGTCTTCCTCCCGCTGTACGGCGCCCACCAGGCGCACAACGCGGCGGTGGCCCTGGCCGCCGTCGAGGCGTTCTTCGGCATCGGCACCCAGCACGCCCGCACGCTCGACATCGACACCGTCCGCACCGCCTTCGCCTCGGTCACCTCGCCCGGCCGGATGGAGGTGGTGCGCCGCAGTCCCACCGTGGTGCTGGACGCCGCCCACAACCCGGCGGGCGCGCACGCCGCGGCCGAGGCGGTCACCGAGGCGTTCGGCTTCAGTCGGCTGATCGGTGTGGTCGGGGTCAGCGACGACAAGGACGTACGCGGGCTGCTGGAGGCGTTCGAGCCGGTCTTCGCCGAGGTCGTGGTGACCCGTAACTCCACCCATCGCGCGATGGACGCGGACGAGCTGGCGGCCATCGCCGTCGAGGTCTTCGGCGCGGACCGGGTCCAGGTCGAGCCCCGGCTGGACGACGCACTGGAGCAGGCTGTCACCCTGGCGGAGGAAGAGGGCGAATACTCCGGAGCCGGGGTCCTGGTCACCGGATCAGTGATCACGGTCGGCGAGGCCCGGCTGCTTCTGGGAAAGGGCTGATATGCGAACGCTGTGTGCCTCCACCCTGATCGGTGAGTTCTTCGTCATCGGCTTCGCGGGGCTGGTCGCGATGAAGACGTCTGATCTGTCGACCGGCACGGTCTGGACGGTCTGCGGTATCGCCATGGCGCTGTGTGTACTGCTGTGCGGCATGCTCAGCCGTCCCGGGGCGGTGCAGATCGGCTGGGCCCTCCAGCTGGGCCTGGTGCTGAGCGGCATTGTGGTCCCCGTGATGTTCTTCCTGGGCGCGGTCTTCGCCGGGTTGTGGTGGGCCTCGGTTCACTTCGGCCGGAAGGTCGACGCGGCCAAGGCCCGGTTCGCCGGTACCGGGGCCACCCCGTCCGCTGACGCTGCGTAACGTGACCGCTGTTCACCCATGTAGCCTCTGCGGCACAGCTTCACCCGTATGCCACTTCCCAAAGGAGCCCGCACCGTGACCCAGCGCACTCTCGTCCTTCTCAAGCCCGACGCCGTACGCCGTGGTCTGGTGGGCGAGATCCTGGGGCGGATCGAGAAGAAGGCGGGCTGGACCATCAGCGCCCTGGAACTGCGTGAGCTGGGCCGTGACCTCCTGGAGCAGCACTACGCCGAGCATGTGGGCAAGCCGTTCTACGAGCCGCTGGTGGAGTTCATGTCCTCCGGCCCGGTCGTGGCGCTGGTCGTCGAGGGCGAGCGCGTGATCGAGGGTGTTCGCGCGCTGGCCGGACCGACCGACCCGATCGCCGCCGCCCCGGGTTCCATCCGCGGCGATTTCGGCACCATCGTTCGGGAGAATCTCATCCACGCCTCGGACTCGGAGGAGTCCGCGCTGCGGGAAATCAAGATTTTCTTTCCCGGTCTCGCCTGATTCCCGCCGGTTCCCACCCGGCTTGAGCTAAACGATCATCAACTCGTCACACCCCTGCTGACCTGGGGGCGGTCGAATTTCTCGGCCGCCCCTCTGCATATGCGGCCCGATCGGGGGAACGCATCTCCGCGACACGACGTCACCATTAGAGGGGGCGGGCTCGTGTTCTGCCGACAATGGCGGAGGACCCCCGCAGCGTGTTCGAGCGGGCGTGACTACGATGAGAGCTTCCGCGCCTCGCAGCGCACACATCCTGCCGAACCTCAAGCATGCAATCGCTCCAGTAGGGAAGGCCTGACGTATCCTCATGGGGAACAACATGTCGTTCATCGGCCGTGACATGGCTGTCGACCTCGGCACCGCCAACACGCTGGTGTACGTCAGGGGCCGCGGGATCGTCCTCAACGAGCCGTCCGTCGTCGCCATCAACACCAACACTGGTGGAATTCTTGCCGTTGGCGCCGAGGCGAAGAAGATGATCGGCCGCACCCCTGGCAACATCGTCGCCGTGCGTCCGCTCAAGGACGGCGTTATCGCCGACTTCGAGATCACCGAGCGGATGCTGCGGTACTTCATCCTGAAGATCCACAAGCGCCGCTATCTCGCCCGGCCCCGTGTTGTGGTCTGTGTGCCGTCCGGCATCACCGGTGTGGAGCGCCGTGCCGTCATCGAGGCGTCCACCCAGGCGGGTGCCCGTCAAGTGCACATCATCGAGGAGCCCATGGCCGCCGCCATCGGCTCCGGCCTCCCGGTCCACGAGGCCACCGGCAACATGGTGGTGGACATCGGCGGCGGCACCACCGAGGTCGCCGTCATCTCGCTCGGCGGCATCGTCACCGCCCAGTCCATCCGGGTCGCGGGCGATGAGCTGGACAACGCGATCATCCAGCACATCAAGAAGGAGTACAGCCTTCTGCTCGGCGAGCGCACCGCCGAGAACATCAAGATCACCATCGGCTCCGCATTCGAGAGCGACCAGGAGGAGCACACCGAGATCCGCGGCCGCGACCTGGTCAGCGGGCTCCCCAAGACCGTTGTCATCTCCGCCGCCGAGGTCCGCAAGGCGATGGAGGAACCGGTCAACTCGATCGTCGACGCGGTCAAGACGACCCTCGACAAGTGCCCCCCGGAGCTCTCCGGCGATGTGATGGACCGCGGCATCGTGCTCACCGGCGGCGGCGCGCTGCTGCGCGGCCTGGACGAGCGGCTGCGCCGGGAGACCGGGATGCCGATCCATATCGCCGAGGACCCGCTGGACTCCGTCGCGCTCGGCTCCGGCAAGTGCGTCGAGGAGTTCGAGGCGCTCCAGCAGGTGCTGGACGCCCAGCCCCGCAGATGACAATCCGGTGTATCGGCCGTACGGGTGGATGGCAGCCCGTACGGCAGAACGCTGATATACAGGCATAAGGCTCCCCAGGACCGGCCGTAGACCACATATCGCCGGCGACCGGTCCGACTCCGACGAGGAAGGCACGTCGCCGCACGTGAGGGACACACGAGAGAGCCGGCTGCTTCTGGTGCTGCTGGTCGCCATCGCGTTCGCGCTGATCACGGTGGACATCCGCGGCGGCGAGGACTCACCCCTCGACGGCGCGCGCCAGGCCGCCGCTTCGGTCTTCGGCCCGGTGGAGGACGGCGTCGCGTCCGCCGTCGACCCGGTCGGCAACGCGGTGGCGGCCGTTCGTGACTCCGACGAACGGCACGACCGCATCAAGGCCCTGGAGCAGGAGAACGCCAAGCTGAAGGCGCGGCTCGGCAGCAACGACCGCAACCGCGCCCGGGTGGTCGAACTCGACAAGCTGCGGAAGGTCGCCGGTCGCGGCCAGTACGGCATCAAGGGCGCCGAGGTCATCGGGATCGGCGCCGCCCAGGGCTTCTCCTGGACCGTCACCATCGACGTCGGCAGCGACGACGGCATCCGCCGCGATATGACCGTGCTCAACGGCGACGGACTGGTCGGCCGGGTCACCACCGTCGGCCCCTCCACCTCCACCGTGCTGCTCGCCATCGACCCCGACTTCACCGTTGGCACCCGGATGGAGAAGTCCGGTGAGCTCGGCTTCGCGGGCGGGCGCGGCGACCGATCGCTCCATGTCCAGCTCCTCAACGGCAAGGCGAAGATCAAGAAGGGCGACCGGCTGGTCACCTTCGGCTCCCAGGCGGACAAGCCGTTCGTGCCCGGCGTTCCGGTCGGCAAGGTGGTCCGGGTCGACCCCACCGGCGGCGACCTCACCCGCACCCTCCAGGTGCGCCCCTACGTGTCGTTCAGCAAGCTGGACATCGTCGGTGTGGTGGTCGAGCCGCCGCCCTCCAACCCGCGGGACACCGTACTGCCGCCCAAGCCGGCGAAGCCCAAGCCGACACCGACGGTCACCGTGACGGCGACCCCCACCAACTCGCCCTCGAGCAACGCCGCCAACAGGGACTACAGGGACTGACCGATGCTGCACCTCAACCGGATCCTCCTGTCGACCCTCCTCGTCCTCTTCGCCCTGCTGACCCAGATCTGCGTCCTGGCCCGGCTGCAACTGCCCGGCGCCGTCCCCGATCTGCTGCTGCTCGTCGTCCTCGGGCTCGCGCTGGTCTACGGCCACACCGGCGGTGCGCTCATCGGCTTCGGCGCCGGACTGCTGGTCGACCTCGCACCGCCCGCCGACCACGCGGTCGGGCGCTATGCCCTGGTGCTGTGCGTCATCGGCTATCTGGCCGGGCTGGCCAAGCCGGAGAGCGGTCAGCTCCGGTCGGCCACCGGCCCGATGCTGGTGGTCGTCGCGGCCGCCATGGGCGCCACCCTGCTGTACGCGGGCGTCGGCGAGCTCGTCGGCGACGACGGGTCGCGCCATGTGGGCCTGAGCAAGCTGCTGTTCACCGCCGCCCTCTACGACCTGCTGCTGGCCCCCTTCGCGGTGCCGCTGATCATGGCGCTGGCCCGGAAGGCCGAGAACGATCCGATGGCCGACAGCGCGGGCGGCGGCCCCGGTGGCGACAGCGCGTCCCGCTGGATCAGCGCGGCGGGCGGGGTCCGCACCGCGCGGGCGGGCCGGCTGAGCCGTCTGAAGCGCACCGGCCGCAGCGCCCGGATCGGCGGCCAGAGCGGCGGACTGCTGACCAAGGTGGGCAAGGGCCGGTCGGGACGCATCAAGGGGGTCAAGCGCCTGTGAGCACTGCCCCCGCGCTGTCCACCGTCCTCCCGCCGTCCTCCCACCCGTCGCCCACCACCGCCCTCATGGGAGCGCCATGAGCAACATCCCCGAGACCGGGCGGACCACGCGGGTCACCGTCCGGCTCGTCGCCATCCAGATCCTCGCCTTCTCGCTGCTGCTGACCCTCGGCGGGCGGCTGTGGTACCTCCAGATCCGCAACGGCGACGAGTACACCAAGAAGGCCGCCAACAACCACGTCCAGCAGGTCGTCCACCCCGCGGTGCGCGGCTCGATACTGGACGCCCGCGGTGTGCCGCTGGCCGACAACGAGACCCGGCTCGTGGTCTCCGCCAGCCGGACCGCCCTGATGAAGGAGCCGGACGACGGAAAGGCCGTCCTGACCCGTCTGGCGGGCGTGCTGAAGATGAAGCCCAAGGACGTGCTGGACAAGGTCCGGCTGTGCGACGCCAAGACCCCGCAGCCGTGCTGGAACGGTTCCCCGTACCAGCCCATCCCGATCACCGACGAGGCCAGCCCCCAGCAGGCCCTCCAGATCCGGGAGCGCGAGGAGGACTTTCCCGGGATCAGCGCGGAGCCCACCGCGGTACGCCGGTACGCCGCGCCCGCCGGGTCCAACGCCGCCCAGGTGCTGGGCTATCTCTCGCCGGTCACCGATGAGCAGATCAAGAAGGCCGAACACTCCAAGTCCCCGCTGCTCCGCTCCGACCAGGTGGGCAGCAACGGTCTCGAGCACGAGTACGACAGCCAACTGCGCGGCACGGCCGGGGTCACCCGCTACGAGGTCGACAACCTCGGCCGGGTGATCGGCCAGCGGGAGAGTCAGCGGGCCCGGCCCGGCGACAACGTCGTCACCAGCATCGACTCACGTGTCCAGGCGGTCGCGGAGAAGGAGCTGGCGCAGGCGATGAGGGACGCCCGCAAGACGCACGACCGGAACACCGGGACCAACTACAAGGCGGACTCCGGCGCGGTCGTGGTCATGGAGGCGAAGACGGGCCGGGTGGTGGCCATGGCCTCCAACCCGACCTACGACCCCAACGCCTGGGTCGGCGGCATCTCCGGCAAGGACTACAAGAAGCTCACCGGCAAGGGCTCCAACTACCCGCTGCTGAACCGGGCCATCCAGGGCCAGGCGGCCCCCGGCTCGATCTTCAAGGTGATCCCGACGACCGCCGCCGTCAATGCCGGTTACGACTTCGACGGCAACTACCCCTGCACCAGCTCCTTCAACATCGGCAGCCAGGTCTTCAAGAACTTCGAGTCGGAGAACTACGGCTCCATCAACCTTGGCCGCGCCCTTGAGGTCTCGTGCGACACCGTCTTCTACCACCTCGCCTACGAGCAGTGGAAAAAGGACGGCGGCAACAAGCCCAAGAAGAAGCCCGCGGACTGGTTCTACAAGACCGCCCACCAGTTCGGCCTGGGCAAGGAGACCGGTATCGACCTCCCCAACGAGGTCAGCGGCCGGGTCCCGGACCGCAAGTGGAAGAAGGACTACTGGACGGCCAACAAGGACGCCTGGTGCAAGAGCGCCAAGAAGGACGGCAACTACGGCCAGCGGCTCTCCTACGAGAACTGCCTCGAGGGCATGAAGATGCGCGCCGGTGACTCGGTGAACTTCTCCATCGGCCAGGGCGACACCCTCGTCACCCCGATCCAGATGGCCACCATCTACGCGGCCCTCAGCAACGGTGGCACGCTGTACGACCCCAGCATCGGCAAGGCGGTCATCAGCCCCGACGGCAAGAAGATCACGAAGATCAAGCCCACCCCGCACGGCAAGCTGCCGATGAACGCCGCGACCCGCCAGAAGATCGACAGCGCGCTCGCCGGTGTGGCCACCCGGGGCACCGCCGCCTGGCGGTTCGGCGGCTGGCCGCAGAACAAGATCCCGATGCACGCCAAGACCGGTACCGCCGAGGTCTACGGCAAGCAGACCACCTCGTGGTTCGCGACGTACACCAAGGAGTACTCGGTCATCATGACGATCTCCCAGGGTGGTACCGGCTCCGGGGCCTCCGGCCCGGCCGTGCGCAAGATCTACAACGCCCTGTACGGCATCGACAGCAAGGGCGGCATCGACAAGAAGAAGGCGCTGCTGCCGACGCCGCAGGCCGACCTTCCCAAGATCGAGTCCGATGGCTCCATCGAAGCCCAGCCCCTGGGCAAGCAGTTCGCCCTCGCGGCGAACGAACGGCGCCGGGGAGCACAGCGATGAGCGCGTCCACCCGCAACTATTCCGTCCGCCGCTTCACCCCCGAACGCGGCACCTGGAGCAAGCTCACCGCCCGCGACTCGCTGGTGCGCCGCCTGGACTGGGTGCTGCTGCTCTGCGCGCTCGCCCTGTCCGCCATCGGCGCGGTGCTGGTGTATTCCGCGACCCGCAACCGCACCGAGCTCAACCAGGGTGACCCGTACTACTTCCTGGTCCGGCACGCCCTCAACACCGGTATCGGGCTGCTGCTGGCCATCGGCACCATCTGGCTGGGCCACCGCACCCTGCGCGGCGCGGTCCCGATCCTGTACGGGCTCTCCGTGGTGCTGGTCCTGGCCGTGCTCACCCCGCTGGGCTCGACCATCAACGGTGCCCACGCCTGGATCCAGATCGGCGGCGGATTCTCCCTCCAGCCCTCCGAGTTCTCCAAGATCACGATCATCCTGGGGATGGCGATACTGCTGGCGACCCGGGTGGACGCGGGTGACCGGGTGCACCCCGACCACCGCACCGTGGTGCAGGCACTCGGCCTGGCCGCGCTGCCCATCGCCGTCGTGCTGCTGATGCCGGATCTCGGCTCGGTGATGGTCATGGCGGTGATCGTGCTCGCCGTACTGCTCGCGTCCGGCGCCTCCAACCGCTGGGTCGCCGGGCTGATCCTCACCGCGGTGATCGGCGCGGTGCTCGTCTGGCAGCTCGGCGTGCTGGACCAGTACCAGATCGACCGCTTCGCGGCGTTCGCCAACCCCGCCCTGGACCCGGCCGGTGTCGGCTACAACACCAACCAGGCGCGGATCGCGATCGGTTCGGGCGGGCTCACCGGTAAGGGGCTGTTCCACGGCACCCAGACCACCGGCCAGTTCGTGCCCGAGCAGCAGACCGACTTCGTCTTCACGGTGGCGGGGGAGGAGCTGGGCTTCCTCGGCGCGGGCCTGATCATCGTGCTGCTGGGCATCGTGCTCTGGCGAGCCTGCCGTATCGCCCGGGACACCACCGAGCTCTACGGGACGGTGGTCGCCGCCGGGATCATCGCCTGGTTCGCCTTCCAGTCGTTCGAGAACATCGGGATGACGCTCGGCATCATGCCGGTGGCCGGGCTGCCACTGCCGTTCGTCTCCTACGGCGGCTCCTCGATGTTCGCCGTCTGGATCGCGATCGGCCTGCTCCAGTCCATCAGGGTGCAGCGTCCGGTGTCCGCCTGACGTCAGCGGATGTCGCTCCGGGGGCTCCCGCACCGGCCCCGGGGCGACTAAATTCGGTTCATGGTGGACATGATGCGGGAAATCGAACGCAAGTACGAGGCGAGCGAGGCCACCAAGGACGGCGGAGTGCCGGACCTGACCGGAATCGGAGCGGTCGCGGGCATGACGGACCGCGGCGTGGTCACGCTGGACGCCATCTACTACGACACCCCTTGCCGGCGCCTCGCGGCCGACGGCATCACCCTGCGCCGCCGCACCGGCGGCGGCGACGAGGGCTGGCACCTCAAACTGCCCGTCGGCGCGGACACCCGGGACGAGATCCGCGCCCCGCTCTCGGACACCCTGCCCGGCAAACTCGCCGCGCTGGTCCGCTCCCGCGTCCGCTCCACCGAGCTCGTCCCCCTGGTCCACCTGCTCTCGGAACGGGACGTCAAGCACCTGGTGGACGCGGACGGTGCGCTGCTCGCCGAGGTCTCCGCCGACCGCGTCACGGCCCGGCGGCTGGCACCGGAGACCGGTGAGCCGGTCCGGTGGACCGAGTACGAGGTGGAGTTGGCCGAGGGCGGCGACCCCGCGCTGCTGGACGCGCTGGAGCCGCGGCTGACCTCGGCCGGGCTGCGCCGCTCGGCCGCCCCCTCCAAGCTGGCCCGAGCGCTGGCCGAGACCGACCCGGCGCGGTCGGCGAAGAAGCCCGGCAAGGAGAAGAAGCCCGCGAAGAAGCCCACCAAGGATGCGAAGGGCGCGAAGGGCGCGGAGGCCACCGCGGGCGATGTGGTCCTCGGCTACGTACGCCGCCAGATCACCGCCATCGTCACCCTCGACCCCGCCGTACGCCTGGACACCTTCGACTCCGTCCACCGCATGCGGGTCGCCACCCGACGGCTGCGCTCCGCCTTCCGCTCCTACCGCAAGGTCCTGGACCGGACCGTCACCGACCCCATCGGCGCCGAACTGAAGTGGCTCGCCGCCGAACTGGGCATCGACCGCGACCGCGAAGTGCTCACCGCGCGGATCGAGGAACGGCTCTCAGAAGTCCCGGTCGAGCTGCGGCTCGGGCCGGTGGCCGCCCGGCTGCGTATCTGGTCCGAGGCGCGCCGCAAGGGCTCGCGCGGCCGGCTGATCGAGGTCCTGGACGGCGAGCGCTATCTCGCGCTCCTCGACCGCCTCGACGCGCTGCTCGCCGACCCGCCACTGCGTCCGGCCGCCGCCCGCCCCGCCGGGGAAGTGATCCTCCAGGCCGTACTGCGCGACTATCAGCGGCTCGCCGACCGCGTCGAGACGGGCCTGCACGCCCCCGCGAGCCCCGAGCGCGACACCACCCTCCACGAGGCGCGCAAGGACGCCAAGCGGGCCCGCTACGCCGCCGAGGCGGCCCGCCCGGCGCTGGGCAAGCCCGCCAAGCGGTTCGCCACGCTGATGACCGGGGTGCAGGAGCTGCTCGGCGACCACCAGGACAGCGTGGTGGCCCGGGACGCGCTGCGCGAGCTGGCCGTCCAGTCGCACGCCGCGGGGGAGAGCGCCTTCACCTACGGGCTGCTCCACGGGCGGGAGGAGGCGCTGGCCGCCGCCCGCGAGCGGGAGCTGCCGGGGCTGTGGGCCGAGGTCTCAAGACCCGCGCACCGGGCGGCCCTGCGGCACTGAGCCGCCCGCGCGGGAGGCCCCCGGCCGCGGTGTGGCGAGAGGCCGCCCCGCGGACCGGTACGCTTGAGGGTCACCCCTGTCAGCTCACGAAGGTATCTCCCACACGATGTCTGTCGAGTCGGTCTTCCCACAGCTCGAGGCCCTGCTCCCGCATGTGCAGAAGCCGATCCAGTACGTAGGCGGGGAGCTCAACTCCACGGTCAAGGACTGGGACAGCTGCGACGTCCGCTGGGCGCTCATGTACCCCGACGCCTACGAGGTCGGTCTGCCCAACCAGGGCGTCATGATCCTCTACGAGGTGCTCAACGAGCGTGAGGGCGTGCTCGCCGAGCGTACGTACAGCGTGTGGCCGGACCTCGAGGAGCTGATGCGCAAGCACGAGGTGCCGCAGTTCACCGTGGACTCGCACCGCCCGGTCGCCGCCTTCGACCTGTTCGGCGTCTCGTTCTCCACCGAGCTGGGCTACACCAACCTGCTCACCGCGCTCGACCTGGCCGGGATCCCGCTGGAGGCCGCCGACCGCACCGCGGACCACCCCGTCGTGGTCGCCGGCGGTCACGCCGCGTTCAACCCCGAGCCGATCGCGGACTTCATCGACTGCGCGGTGATCGGCGACGGTGAGCAGGCCGTGCTGGAGATCACCGAGATCACCCGGGCCTGGAAGGCCGAGGGTCGCCCCGGCGGCCGCGAGGAGCTGCTCTTCCGGCTCGCCCGCACCGGCGGGGTCTACGTACCGCGGTTCTACGACGTGGAGTACCTGGCCGACGGCCGGATCTCCCGTGTGGTGCCCAACCGTTCGGGTGTGCCGTGGCGGGTGTCCAAGCACACCGTCATGGACCTCGACGAGTGGCCGTACCCCAAGCAGCCGCTGGTGCCGCTCGCCGAGACCGTGCACGAGCGGATGTCGGTGGAGATCTTCCGCGGCTGCACCCGGGGCTGCCGCTTCTGCCAGGCGGGCATGATCACCCGTCCGGTGCGCGAGCGCTCCATCACCGGGATCGGCGAGATGGTCGAGAAGGGGCTGAAGAACACCGGCTTCGAGGAGGTCGGCCTGCTGTCGCTGTCCTCCGCCGACCACACCGAGATCGGCGACATCGCCAAGGGGCTGGCCGACCGGTACGAAGAGGACAAGATCGGTCTGTCCCTGCCCTCGACCCGGGTGGACGCGTTCAACATCGATCTGGCCAATGAACTGACCCGCAACGGCCGCCGGTCCGGCCTGACCTTCGCCCCCGAGGGCGGCTCGGAGCGCATCCGCAAGGTCATCAACAAGATGGTCTCCGAAGAGGACCTCATCCGGACCGTCGCCACCGCCTACGGCAACGGTTGGCGGCAGGTGAAGCTGTACTTCATGTGCGGTCTGCCGACCGAGACCGACGAGGACGTCCTCCAGATCGCCGACATGGCCATCAAGGTCATCGCCAAGGGCCGTGAGGTGTCCGGCAAGAACGACATCCGCTGCACCGTCTCGATCGGCGGGTTCGTCCCCAAGCCGCACACCCCGTTCCAGTGGGCGCCGCAGCTCAGTGCCGAGGAGACGGACGCGCGCCTGGAGAAGCTGCGCGACAGGATCCGCGGCGACAAGAAGTACGGCCGCTCCATCGGCTTCCGCTACCACGACGGCAAGCCCGGCATCGTCGAGGGCCTGCTCTCCCGCGGTGACCGCCGGGTGGGCGCCGTCATCCGCGCGGTCTACGAGGACGGTGGCCGCTTCGACGGCTGGCGCGAGCACTTCTCGTACGACCGCTGGATGGAGTGCGCCGAGCGGACGCTGCCCGGCTTCGGGCTGGACGTCGCCTGGTACACCACCCGTGAGCGCACCTACGAGGAAGTCCTGCCCTGGGACCACCTGGACTCCGGCCTGGACAAGGACTGGCTCTGGGAGGACTGGCAGGACGCGCTCGACGAGACCGAGGTCGACGACTGCCGCTGGACCCCCTGCTTCGACTGCGGCGTCTGCCCGCAGATGCAGACCGAGATCCAGATCGGCCCCACGGGCCGCAAGCTGCTGCCGCTGTCCGTCGTGAAGTAGCCGACCGGTAACCGGCAGCTCACAAAGTAGGCTGGAACGTGCCGGGCCGAGCGGGCCCGGCACGGAACAGCCAAGGAACACAAGGAGACACTCCCCTGGGCAAGCGACAGCCCGAAGGCCCGCCGCCCGCACCGGCGGTGCAGCGCATCCGTTTGCGCTACACCAAACGCGGCCGCCTCCGGTTCACCAGCCATCGCGACTTCCAGCGCGCCTTCGAGCGGGCGCTGCGCCGCGCCGAGGTGCCCATGGCCTACTCGGCGGGCTTCACCCCGCACCCCAAGGTGTCGTACGCCAATGCCGCACCCACCGGCACCGGCAGTGAGGCCGAGTATCTGGAGATCCAGCTCACCGAGGCGCGTGACCCCGGCACGCTGCGCGCCCTTCTCGACGAGTCGCTGCCCCCCGGCCTGGACGTCATCGACGCCGTCGAGGCCAGAACCTCCGGTCTGGCGGACCGGCTCGAGGCGTCCGTATGGGAACTGCGGCTGGACCGGGTCCCCCACGCGGAGGCCGCGCGGGCCGTCGCGGCGTTCCTCGAGGCCGACACGGTCGAGGTGGAGCGCCGGACCAAAAACGGGTTGCGAACCTTCGACGCGCGTGGCGCGGTGGTCCGGCTGGAGGCGGTCGATGCCCCGACCGATAGGCCGGTGGACGGTGGCTGTGCGATACTGCGGCTGGTAGTACGGCATCTGACACCTGCCGTACGACCCGACGACGTCCTGTCCGGTCTCCGCGCTACGGCCGACCTGGCGCCGCCGGTCCCCGCAGCGGTGACCAGGCTGGCGCAGGGGCTGCTCGATGAGGAGTCCGGCACGGTGACCGACCCGCTCGCGCCCGATCGCGAGGCAGTCCCGGCCGCCCCACCCACGGCCGCCGAGCTGACCGCCGCGATGGCGCCGGAAGGTTCCGCGTAAGGACCGCCGTCGATGCGCCGCCGATGCACTTGGGAGCCACCCGGGTCCGGCTGGCGCACTGACCAGGAGACTTTCGCCGGTCCCGGCCGTGTCCGGTCCCGGCGAGCGAGACGACAGCTCCCGTGCGGCGCCCGCGCCCCGGACGGCGGCATCCGCGCACCGCGCGGCTGCGGCCGGAAGCAGGCGCGGCGCCCGGGAGCGTGACGGGAGAACCGCCCGCATGCTCGAGCCGATTGAGCCGATTGAACCTGTCCAGCCTGTCCAGCCCCTGGGACAGAGTGCGCCGCCTGTCGGCGCACCCGGGGACATTCAGGACAGCACCCCCAGTGACACCCTGCCGCCGCGCCGCCGTAGGGCTGCCTCCCGGCCCGCCGGTCCGCCGGTGGGCGCGGTGAGCGACGCAGAGACCGTCACCCCCGCCGTGCCGGCCATACCGGCCGAGGAGATCGCCGAGGCGACCGCCTCCGAGCCGGTCGCCGCCGGGGCCGCCCTGGCCGCCGCGTCCGGCTCCGAGGCCGATTCCGCCGCCCCCGCCCGGCCCCGCCGCCGTGCGACCCGTAAGGCCACGGCCCCGGCCGGATCGCCCGCGGCCGCCGAAACGGTCGTAGCCGCCGATGCCGGACCTGGCGCGGAGGCCACTGACGCCGCCGAGCCCGCTTCCGAGCCGGTCACCGAGGCCGTGCCGCCCGCGCGGACCCGCCGTCGGGCCACCCGCAAGGCCACTGCTCCGGCCGGTGCGCCCGCGGCCGCCGAGACGGTCGTGGCGGCTGAGGAGCAGCCCGCCGAGGCCGCTGCCGAGTCTGCCGCCGAGCCCGTTTCCGAGTCCGCCGAGGCCACGCCGCCCGCCCGGACGCGTCGCCGTGCGACCCGTAAGGCGACCGCTCCGGCGGGCGCTCCGCGGTCGGCCGACGAGGACGCGTCGGTTACGGCGACCGCTGGTGGCCGTGGTGAGGAGGCCGCCGCCTCAGCCGCGGTCGCAGCCGACGCCCCGGCCGAACCGGCCGAGGAGGCACCGCGCGGCCGTACCCGCCGCCGCGCCACCCGTAAGGCGACCGCCCCGGCCGGTGAGCCGCAGACGGCCGAGCCGGAGACGGCCGCGGTCGCGCCGGAGCCGGAGCCCGAGGCGGCGGCTTCCGAGGAGGAGACCGCGGTGGCCGAGACCGTGCCCGCCGCGCCCGCGCGGACCCGCCGTCGCGCTACCCGCAAGGCCACCGCTCCGTCCGGTGCGCCGGAGGCCGCCGAGACGTCCGCCGCGCAGGAGCAGGAGCAGGAGAGCGAGAGCGCCGAGGAGACCGCCGTGGTGTCCGAGGAGGCGCCGCGCGGCCGTGCCCGCCGCCGGGCGACCCGCGTGGCGGCCGCCGCCGAGCCTGAGGCCACGCCCGCCGAGACCGAGGCCGCCGAGGCGGAGCCCGAGCAGGAGCCCGCGTCGCGCCGCCGCCGGGCCGCGCGTCCCCCGACGGCCGTGTTCCAGGCGCCGGTCTTCACCGAGCCGGTGTTCCAGACCCCGGAGAGCGCCGCCGCCGAGGCCGCGGCCGTCCAGGGCGAGGAAACCGCGACCGAGGCCGAGGAGGAGCAGCCCGCCGCCGAGGCCGCGGCGCCCACCCGTCGCCGTCGCCGCCGCCGTGGCGAGCCCGTCGAGGAGCGCACGGAGGCCGAGGAGCCCACCGAAACCGCCGCGTCCGCCGAGCCGGCCGAGCCGGCCGAGGCCGTGGAGCAGTCGGCCGAGGACGAGCGGGGCGACGAGGAGCCGGGTGACCGCCCAGCCCGCCGCCGTCGCCGCGGTGGCCGTCGCCGCCGCCGTGGCGAGGCCGCCGACACCGAGGGCGCCGAGGGGCGTGCCGAGGGCGAGGAGCGGTACGAGGACGAGACCGCCGCCGAGGGCGAGGGCGCCGAGGAGTCCGGCACCGGCCGGGCCGAGGAGGCCGCCGAGGCCGAGGAGGGCGCCGGGGGCTCCAGCAGCAGCCGCCGTCGCCGCCGCCGTCGCCGTCGCAGCGGGGACGTCGATGTCGAGGCGGGCGGTGACGACCCGGAGCGCACCGTCGTCAAGGTCCGTGAGCCCCGCAAGAAGGAAGCCGAGTCCGGTACGGGCGCCGACGAGGTGCAGTCCATCAAGGGCTCGACCCGCCTGGAGGCCAAGAAGCAGCGCCGCCGCGAAGGCCGCGAGCAGGGCCGCCGCCGGGTGCCGATCATCACCGAGGCCGAGTTCCTGGCCCGCCGCGAGGCGGTCGAGCGGGTCATGGTGGTCCGGCAGAGCGGTGAGCGGACCCAGATCGGGGTGCTGGAGGACAACGTCCTCGTCGAGCACTTCGTCAACAAGGAGCAGGCCAGCAGCTACGTCGGCAATGTCTACCTGGGCAAGGTCCAGAACGTGCTGCCGTCGATGGAGGCCGCCTTCGTCGACATCGGCAAGGGCCGCAACGCCGTGCTGTACGCGGGCGAGGTGAACTTCGAGGCGCTGGGCCTGTCCAACGGGCCGCGCCGGATCGAGACCGCCCTGAAGTCCGGGCAGTCGGTGCTGGTCCAGGTCACCAAGGACCCGATCGGGCACAAGGGCGCCCGGCTGACCAGCCAGGTCTCCCTCCCCGGCCGCTATCTGGTGTACGTGCCCGAGGGCTCGATGACCGGTATCAGCCGCAAGCTGCCCGACACCGAGCGGGCCCGGCTGAAGCAGATCCTGAAGAAGATCGTTCCCGAGGACGCGGGCGTGATCGTGCGCACCGCCGCGGAGGGCGCCAGCGAGGAGGAGCTCGCCCGCGACGTCCGGCGCCTCCAGGCGCAGTGGGAGGAGATCCAGAAGAAGGCGAAGAGCGGCAACGCCCCGTCGCTGCTCTACGGCGAGCCGGACATGACCGTCCGGGTCGTCCGCGACATCTTCAACGAGGACTTCTCCAAGGTCATCGTGAGCGGTGGCGATGCCTGGGAGACCATCCATGGCTATGTCTCGCATGTCGCGCCCGACCTCGCCGACCGGCTCCAGAAGTGGACCTCGGACGTCGATGTCTTCGCCACCTACCGGATCGACGAACAGCTGATGAAGGCGCTGGACCGCAAGGTCTGGCTGCCCAGCGGCGGTTCGCTGGTGATCGACCGGACCGAGGCGATGGTCGTGGTCGACGTCAACACCGGGAAGTTCACCGGCCAGGGCGGCAACCTGGAGGAGACGGTCACCAGGAACAACCTGGAGGCGGCCGAGGAGATCGTGCGCCAGCTGCGGCTGCGCGACCTCGGCGGCATCATCGTGATCGACTTCATCGACATGGTGCTGGAGTCCAACCGCGATCTGGTGCTGCGCAGGCTGCTGGAGTGCCTGGGCCGGGACCGCACCAAGCACCAGGTGGCGGAGGTCACTTCGCTGGGTCTGGTGCAGATGACCCGTAAGCGGGTCGGCCAGGGGCTGCTGGAGTCCTTCTCCGAGGGCTGTGTGCACTGCAACGGCCGTGGCGTGATCGTCCACATGGATCAGCCCACGTCGGTCGGCGGCGGTGGCGGCAAGCGCAAGAAGAAGAAGTCCGGGGGCGGTCAGCAGGCGCCCGAGCAGGAGCGGGCCGCCGCCGAGGCGGAGGCCGAAGCCGAGGCCGAGGCCGAGGGCGAGACGTTCGTCGAGGCGGCCGAGGAGGCCGCCGCCGAGGCCGCGGCGCCCACGGCGCTGCCGGAGCCGGTCTTCGCGGCCGACGAGGAGCTGTACAGCAGCGCCGCCGAGGCCGAGGCCGCCGCCACCCGTGGCCGTACCCGCCGCCGGGTGACCCGGAAGGCGTCCGCCCCGGCGGGTGCCCCCAAGGCCGCCGCACAGCGGGAGGCCGTGGTGGTCGTCGGCTCGGACGAGCAGAAGGAAGCCCCCGGGAAGGCCGAGAAGCCCGGGAAGGCCGAGAAGGCGGCGGAGCCGGAGCAGGCCGCCGCGGCCACGGCCGAGGTGCCCGCTCCCGCCGCCGCCCCGGAGCCCGCCGAGGCTCCCGAGGCCGCTCCCGCGCCGCGTACGCGCCGTCGGGTGACCCGGAAGGTGTCCGCCCCGGCGGGCTCGCCGACGGGCGCCGAGGAGGCGGCCGTGGTGGTCGTCGCCGGGTCCGCGGCGGGGCCGGAGACGGCCCCGGCGTCCGGGACCGGCAGCGTGGCCGCCGAGGCCGCACCGGCCGACGGTGAGGCGGTGACCGAGGCGCCGGCGAAGAAGACCGCGCGCAAGACGGCCGCCAAGAAGGCACCGGCGAAGAAGACGGCCGCCAAGAAGACCGCGGCGAAGAAGACCGCGGCCAAGAAGACGACGGCCAAGAAGACGACCGCGAAGAAGACCACGGCCAAGAAGTCGGCGTCGAAGAAGACCGCGGCGGCGGAGCAGCAGATGCCGCAGTCGGTTTCGGCCGCCGCCGACGACTGACGGCCGCGTCATCGGCCCGCGAGGGGCGCCTCCTCACCCGAGCAGGTGCCCCTCGCGGGCTCTGGTAGCCTTGACCCTCGGCGTCTGTACGCCAAACCCCTGAGCAGATCCCTCCCGCTCCGTCGGGAGAGGCCGCTTGGCCGCAGATGAATCGCAAGCGACGGTCCGTCGCGAGGAATCACTCGGTTGTCATGACCCGCGGCGGGTCATGTGGAGCGGCTGGCATCAGAGGTCCCGTCTACGAACGAGAGAGTGAGAACCGCGTGTACGCAATCGTGCGCACCGGCGGCCGCCAGCAGAAGGTGGCCGTGGGCGATGTCATCGAGGTCGACCGGATGTCCGACAGCAAGGTCGGCGACGCCGTCGAGCTCTCGACTCTGCTCGTCGTCGACGGCGACGCCGTCACCAGCGACCCGTGGGTGCTGGCCGGCGTGAAGGTCCACGCCGAGGTCGTTGACCACCACAAGGGTGCCAAGATCGACATCCTGAAGTACAAGAACAAGACCGGTTACCGCAAGCGCATCGGCCACCGCCAGCTGCACACCGCGCTGAAGATCACCGGCATCGACTCGGCTGCGAAGTAAGGGACTGAGGAGACATGGCACACAAGAAGGGCGCATCGTCCACTCGGAACGGTCGCGACTCCAACGCCCAGCGGCTCGGGGTCAAGCGCTTCGGCGGCCAGACCGTCAACGCGGGTGAGATCCTGGTCCGTCAGCGCGGCACGCACTTCCACCCGGGCACGGGCGTCGGCCGCGGCGGCGACGACACGCTGTTCGCGCTGGCCGCCGGTGCGGTGCAGTTCGGCACCCACCGTGGCCGCAAGGTCGTGAACATCGTTCCGGTCGCTGAGTAATCAGCCCCGGCGCGACACCGCACACCTTTCCGAGGGCGGACCGCTCTTTCCCGTGACGGGGAAGCGGGTCCGCCCTCGGCGCGTTGACGGGAGCGGGAGAGCGCCGACGGGCCCCAGAAGCGGCCCAGCCGGACCGGCCCCGCCGCGACCCTGACCACCACCACCCACCCCGTTCCGTACCCCCCTGGAGGCACCCGTCATGACCACCTTCGTGGACCGCGTCGAGCTGCATGTCGCCGCGGGTAACGGAGGCCACGGCTGCGCCTCCGTGCACCGCGAGAAATTCAAGCCGCTGGGCGGCCCGGACGGCGGCAACGGCGGCCGTGGCGGCGATGTGATCCTGGTCGTCGACCAGTCGGTCACCACGCTGCTCGACTACCACCACAGCCCCCACCGCAAGGCCACCAACGGCAAGCCCGGCGAGGGCGGCAACCGCTCCGGCAAGGACGGCACGGATCTGGTCCTGCCGGTCCCGGACGGCACCGTCGTCCTCGACAAGCAGGGCAACGTCCTCGCCGACCTCATCGGCCAGGGCACCACCTATGTCGCCGCCCAGGGCGGCCGCGGGGGCCTCGGCAACGCCGCCCTCGCCTCGGCCCGCCGCAAGGCCCCCGGCTTCGCGCTGCTGGGCGAGCCCGGCAAGGCCGAGGACATCGTCCTGGAGCTCAAGACCGTCGCGGACGTGGCCCTGGTCGGCTACCCCAGCGCGGGCAAGTCGTCGCTGATCTCGGTGCTCTCGGCCGCCAAGCCGAAGATCGCCGACTATCCCTTCACCACGCTGGTGCCCAACCTCGGTGTGGTCACGGCCGGTTCGACCGTCTACACCATCGCGGACGTCCCCGGGCTGATCCCCGGCGCCAGCCAGGGCAAGGGCCTGGGCCTGGAGTTCCTGCGCCATGTCGAGCGCTGCTCGGTGCTGGTGCACGTCCTGGACACCGCCGCCCTGGAGTCCGAGCGCGACCCGGTGACCGACCTCGACGTCATCGAGGCGGAGCTCGCCCAGTACGGCGGTCTGGAGAACCGGCCGCGCATCGTGGTGCTCAACAAGGTCGACGTGCCCGACGGCAAGGACCTCGCCGACATCATCCGCCCGGATCTTCAGGCCCGCGGCTACCAGGTCTTCGACATCTCGGCGGTGGCCCATCTCGGCCTCAGGGAGCTGTCCTTCGCCCTGGCGAAGATCGTCGCCGACGCACGCGCGGCCAAGCCGAAGGAGGAGGCGACCCGGATCGTCATCCGGCCCAAGGCCGTGGACGACGCGGGCTTCACGGTGGTGGCCGAGGACGGCTTCTACCGGGTGCTGGGCGAGAAGCCCGAACGCTGGGTCCGCCAGACCGACTTCAACAACGACGAGGCCGTCGGCTATCTCGCCGACCGGCTGAACCGCCTCGGCGTCGAGGAGGAGCTGGTGAAGGCGGGCGCCCGCGCGGGCGACGAGGTCGTCATCGGCCCGGAGGACAACGCGGTCGTCTTCGACTGGGAGCCGACCATGAGCGCGGGCGCGGAGATGCTGGGCCGCCGCGGCGAGGACCACCGCTTCGAGGCCCCGCGCCCGGCCGCGCAGCGGCGCCGGGAGCGCGAGGCGGAGCGGGACGAGGCCGAGGAGGAGTTCGACTCCTTCAAGCCGTTCTAGTGCCGCGTCAGGCCAGGGTTTGCCCGGTAGCGAGGTGTCCTGGTGCGTGCGATCGCAAGGCGGCCGGAAGCCCTCGCAGTGGGCCTGCTCGGGCTTTCGGCCAACGCGGCGAGCGTCCGTGCCAGGGCGGCGAGCGGGGCGAACCTTGGCTGACGCGGCACCAGGACTGGCAGCCGGGCCCCTACGACCGCTGTGCGGCGCTGTGCGGGCCTTGGACGGCAGCCCATGACAAAGGGCCCGGGAGGAATGGCGAATTCCAGGGGTCGTAGCAACACAGTGATCAACTGGCTGTCGCCAGGAGCTTAGCGAGGCGCTCGGCTGGGGTTTCCCAGTCGAGCGTTTTGCGTGGGCGACTGTTGAGTTCGGCGGCGACGGTGTCGAGGTCGTCCCGGCTGTGTCGGGACAGGTCGGTGCCCTTGGGGAAGTACTGCCGCAGCAGGCCATTGGTGTTCTCGTTCGAGCCGCGTTGCCAGGGGCTGCCCGGATCGCAGAAGTAGACCGGGATGTCGGTGGCGAGGCTGAAGGAGTGATGGGCGGCCATCTCGGCACCCTGGTCCCAGGTCAGAGACCGCTTCAGGTGGGGCGGCAGGGTCTGGACGGTGTCGGCCAGCGCCTGGCGGACGGCCGATGCTGCGTGGCCGTTCGGGAGGTGGACCAGCATGAGGTAGCGGGTGCTGCGTTCGACGAGTGTGGCGATGGCTGAGCGGGAGTTGCTGCCGACGATGAGATCGCCTTCCCAGTGGCCGGGGACAGCCCGGTCAGCCACTTCGGCGGGCCGCTCGCTGATCATCGCCATGGGGTGCGGGAATCGCTGTCTGCGGCGGGCGGAGTGGCGGTGGGGCTTGCGGACGGCTCGTCCGGTCCGCAGTGCGCGGGTCAGCTCGCGTCGGAGTTCACCGCGGCCTTGGACGTAGAGGGCCTGGTAGATCGTCTCGTGGACCACGTGCATCTCCGGCCGGTCACGGAACTGTCTGCGCAGAGCCTGGCAGATCTGCTCCGGGCTCCACCGCCGGGCCAGGTGGTCCTGGATGAAGTCGCGCAGCTCGGGGTTCTGCCCGATCTTGGCTGGCTTGGGCCTCGGTCGGCGCTTGTCCGCCCGGCGCTGGGCGGCGTGCGGCCGGTAGTACCAACGACCGTCGGGGAGGGTGGTCCGGTTTCGACGGATCTCCCGGCTGATGGTTGAGGGGCTGCGGCCGAGCTCGGCCGCGATCGTCCGGACGGTGGCCTTTTCCCGCAGCCGGTCGGCTATGTGGATGCGGTCGGCCTCACGCAGGTAGCGCGAGGGGCCGGCTGACCCCTCAGCCACGGGAACGAGGTGAGGCGGCACCACCCCGGTGATAGGTAGTGCCGCCTTTTGATGGCGGTACGCACTGCGGCCGTTACGCCATCGCCTGCCGGTCTTCGAGTTGATGCCGACGATCCGGCAGGCGTCCTCATAGGGGGTTCCTTGATCCACAAGCCGAAGGTATTCCTCCCGCTCCCGGACCAACTGCTTCCGGCCCTGCGGTTTCCGGTCGTCCCGGATCTTGAAGTCCATCGCACCCCTGAAGTGGGGTGTTGCGACGACCACTAGAACTCAAGAATCTCCCGGGCCCTTCGCGCATCCGTTGCGAGGATCAGACGGTCGCCGTCTCCTCCGGCTCCGGGGAGCCGGGCTCCAGCTCCATCTCCTCGGCCGCGTCACGGGCCTCCCGCTGCGCGGGGATCTCGTCCGACAGCCGGGTGGCCATCCGGGCGCGGCGCTCGTCGGCCTTGGCGCACAGATCCAGCGACGCCTGGTTGAAGCGCACCAGCGACGGCGGGTCGGACGGGCCGAGGAGGTGCACCTTCAGCTCGGCGCGGGCCGCCGCGAGGGTGTCCTTCTCCGGGTTCCGGACCGCCTCCAGCAGCTCCCCGACACCCGAGGCCTCAGGGGTGAGGATGGTGGCGGCGCGCACCGTCGGGAAGCCCGCCCGGAACTCCTCCTCCGGCAGCCCGCTGGTGTTCGCCACGGCGTACGGCTTCTCGCTCGTCAGGTAGTCGGAGACCACGCTGGAGACATCGCTGATCAGCACATCGGCCTGGTTGAAGCAGGTGAAGATCGCCGGACGCGGGCCGGTGATGATCTGGTGCTCCCAGTCCGGCAGCGAGGACCAGTAGGCGCTCTCCCAGGCGGCCGTGGCCGCGGCGACGCCTGCCGCGCGGTTGTCATCCGGGGCGCCCTGGATCTTCATCCGCTCGATCTCGTCCGCGCTGGGGCGGAAGGCGGTGCTGGTGAGCCGGTTGAGCTCATCCGCCCGCTGAGCCAGCTCGGCGGCGGCCTCCGGGCCGGGCCGGGTCCCGTCGCGCCGGGTGTTCGCCTCGGCGATCATCGCCTTGATGCGCTCGTTGGCGCTGCCCGCGCGGGGGTCGACGGAGCCGGTCATCGGGTGCGGCTTGTACAGCAGCCGGACCTTGGGATCGGCCAGCAGCGCGCGGACGATGTTCTCGCCCGCGAGCACCACCGAGGTGTTGCCCGGGTTGCCGTCCCAGCCCTCCCAGGTCGGCGCGTAGAGCACGGTGGTGAACTCGCCCGTGGGCACGCCCGCGTGGGGGCGGATGGGCGCGAGCTGCGGACGGCCGACCTCGACCACGTCCTTGTCCTCGACGCCGATGTCGGCGAGCTGGTAGCGCTCGCGGGCTGCCGGGCCCGCGACCCACACCTCGTCGTACGCCTTGGCGTACGGGTTGCAGCTGGAGAGCTTGTCGCTCTCGCCGTGGTTGGTGAACGCGTGCTTGATCGAGGGGATGCGCAGCACCTGCGAGGTCTTGCCGGAGTTCGCCGGGTGCAGCAGCAGCTTGAGCGTGGAGTGCTCCAGCCGCATCAGATGCGCGACCTTCGGGAGGCAGACGATCGGCACATCGGTGGCGTCGATCTTCTGCACCATGAACCGCTCACGGAGCACGATGATCGGGTTGCCGTCGAGCGCGGCGAGCGTGGAGAGCCACATGTTGGCCTGGTAGGCGGAGGAGTTACCGCCGGAGAAGTACATGCCCACGGTCGGCCGGTACTCGGCCAGCCAGGTGTCCAGCCACTCCAGGGCCTTGGCCTCGTTGGCCACCCGCTTGCGCGGCAGCAGCCAGGTGCCGAGGTGCACGGTGCCGCCGAGGGCGATCAGCAGCGCGACCGCCAGACCGGCACCGCCCCACCAGCCGTTCTTGGTGGCCGCGGTGACCAGCAGACCGGCGGTGACCGGGGTGGCCAGACGCAGCAGCCGACGGCCGTGCTGGCGGGCGAACAGCCGCGGCGGGGCCTCGGACAGCCGCAGCGCGGACGCGTCGATGTTGCGGGTCACAAAGGGCAGCTGCCGGGAGCGGCGGACCATTATGGCCACTGCCTGGCACGCGAAGTGCACCACGTAGAAGGCGAGCAGGGCCACCGTGAGCGGCGCCTGCTCGTGCAGCGGATTGATGCCCTCGATCCGCAGCAGCCCGACCATGATGAGCATGTCGCGGAACAGCTGGCGCACCGTGACGTCGAAACGGACCTTGCCCAGGAGCGACAGCAGCCCTGGCTGCTTGTGCTGGAGGAAAAGATCGAGCGCGAGACCGCACGCCGAAGCGACGATGAGGAGAGGTACGTTCGGAAGCACGGCGCCGACGAGCTGTGTGGTGAAGAACACCACCATCGCGAGCAACGCCGTCAGCTGTACGACCCGGCGTGGGGCGAATCCGGCAGAGGGCACTGGGAGGGCTCCTGGCAGGAGGGCACGGACGAAAAGGGGGACCCCTGACCGTATGCCGCCGCCCGGCCCGGTAGCAATCCGCGCAGGTGCCAACCGCCTCGAACCGGGTCCAAACGATCACCGGACAGGGCTTTCGCGGCTCGTCCGGGGGCCGGAATGCGCAGGCGGGCGAGGGCGCGCCTGGCGTAGATTGCCACCTTGTCATGATGAGTGTGCAAGGCACGCGTTCTGTGGGGCGTACGGTGCGTGACGACCGCGTCCGGGTGCGTGACGAGGCCGGGGACGGAGCAGGGGAGCGGAGTGACTGAGCAGGACGGGTCGGCGGCACGGGACGAGGTGGCCGGCGCCCGGAGGATCGTGGTCAAGGTCGGCTCGTCCTCCCTCACCACCGCGGCGGGGGGTCTGGACGCGGACCGGGTCGACGCGCTGGTCGATGTACTCGCGAAGGTTCTCGAGGGCGAGGCGGGGGACCGGGAGGCGGCCGCGGGCGGCAAGGAGATAGTCCTGGTCTCCTCGGGCGCCATCGCGGCCGGGCTGGCCCCGCTGGGCCTCGACCGGCGCCCCCGTGACCTGGCCCGCCAGCAGGCGGCCGCCAGCGTCGGACAGGGGCTGCTGGTGGCCCGCTACACGGCCTCCTTCGCCCGCTACGGGCGGCGGGTCGGGCAGGTGCTGCTCACCACGGACGACACCAGCCGCCGCGCCCACTACCGCAATGCCACCCGCACCCTGGACCAGCTGCTGGCCATGGGCGCGCTGCCGATCGTCAACGAGAACGACACGGTGGCCACCGACGAGATCCGGTTCGGCGACAACGACCGGCTGGCGGCCCTGGTCGCCCATCTGGTGCGGGCCGATCTGCTGGTGCTGCTCTCCGATGTGGACGGCCTCTACGACGGAGACCCCAGGAGCCCCGGCACCTCCCGGATCGACGAAGTCAGGGGCCCGAAGGACCTGGACGGGGTGTCGATCGGCAGCGCGGGGCGCTCCGGGGTCGGCACCGGCGGCATGGTCACCAAGGTCGATGCGGCGCGGATCGCGGCGGCGGCCGGGGTGCCGGTGGTGCTCACCTCCGCCAGCCGGGCCGGTGACGCCCTGCTGGGGCGCCGTACCGGCACGTACTTCCACCGCACCGGACGCCGCTCCGCCAACCGGCTGCTGTGGCTCGCGCACGCCTCCACGCCGCGCGGCGCCCTCACCCTCGACGACGGGGCGGTGCGTGCCGTGGTGGAGCGCCGCACCTCGCTGCTCCCGGCCGGGATCGCGTCCGTGCAGGGCGAGTTCACCGCCGGGGACCCCGTGGAGCTGCGGGACTCCGAGGGGCGGGCGGTCGCCCGCGGGCTGGTCAACTTCGACGCAAAGGAGATCCCCCGGCTGCTCGGGCGGTCCACCCGCGAGCTGGCCCGTGAGCTCGGGCCCGCCTACGAGCGCGAGGTCGTGCACCGCGACGACCTGGTGGTGCTGGACCGCTGAGGCCGCCGAGGCCGCGCCCCGGGGGGCGCCGGCGGGCGCGCGCCCCGGCGTCCGGCGCCCGCGCACCGGCTCTCCCGGGCCGCGCGCGCGTGGGTGAGGGGGAGGATTCGCGACAAGTCCGCGTCATTCCTTGGAGACCTTGCGCAAAAAGCCCCCGCGGCACCGCCCGGACTGGTCAACTTTGTTCCACGGGGCCGCGAGGGCAGCGGGCCCGTGGTGGGCCGCGGCGGCCCCGGAGCGGAAGCCGCGGACCGTCAGCCACACCGCCACTAGTGCTCCGCCCGCGGACGAGCGGAGCAGCGAGCTACAGGAGGCCGCCGGTGAGACGAGGGCGCCCGGGGGCGTCGCCCAGAGGGGCGGCGGAGCGCACCCTGACCAGTGTGGGAACGGGCGACACCGGGACGGCGGCCGCGGAGGCGGGGCCCGGCGCCGCCACGGAGCGGGCCGCCGGACGCGTCGAGATCTCCCGGCTGTGGCACATCACTCTCAGCGTCTCGGGCGTCGAGGCGCCCCTGCGGGAGGTCCGGCGGGCCCTGGAGCAGCTCGCCCATGACCACCCCTTCCTGCTGACCAGCCGCTACGCCAACGATCATGCCGAGATCCGCTACTGGGAGGAGGCCCGCGATCTGCACGACGCGGCGGCGGTCGCGCTGCGGCTGTGGGGTGAGCACCGCTCGACGGCCAACCTCCCGCCGTGGGAGATCGTGGGGCTTGAGGTCATCGACCGTGATACGTATCACCAGCGGATCGCGGAGGGCTACGGTCCGCCGCCCGCCTCCCCGGTGGGCGTGCATCCGTTCTGAGGACCTGTGTGCCCTCCCGGAATGCGAGAACCCCGTCTCGAAGTGCGGAATAGCAGCGAGATCGGGCCCACCGGCTCAGTAGGCTGCCCTCATGACCAGCGCACCCACGTCGCCGCTCACCGACCCCTGGCCGAAGTCCCCGGTCCTCCAGGCCGCCTACCGGGCCCGTGCCGCGGCCGCCGATCTCGCCCCGCTGCCGCGCGCCCTCAAGGACGACGCGCTGCTCGCGATGGCCGACGCCCTCGAGGTGCGCACCAAGGAGATCATCGAGGCGAACGCGGTCGATGTGGAGCGGGCCCGTGCGGCGGGCACCAGCGACGCCATCGTCGACCGGCTGACCCTCACCCCCGAGCGGGTACGGGCCATCGCCTCGGACGTCCGGGACGTGGTCGCGCTGCCCGACCCGGTCGGCGAGGTGGTGCGCGGTTCGACGCTCCCCAACGGGATCGACCTGCGTCAGGTGCGGGTGCCCCTCGGTGTCGTCGGCATCATCTACGAGGCCCGGCCCAATGTGACGGTGGACGCGGCCGCGTTGTGCCTGAAGTCGGGCAACGCCGTACTGCTGCGCGGCTCTTCGTCCGCGTACCACTCCAACAGCGCGCTGGTGAAGGTCCTGCGGGACGCCGTCGGCGGCGCCGGACTGCCCGCGGACGCCGTGCAGTTGGTGCCGGGCGAGAGCCGCGAGTCGGTGCGCGAGCTGATGCGCGCCCGCGGTCTGGTCGATGTGCTGATCCCGCGCGGAGGCGCGTCCCTGATCCGCACCACCGTCGAGGAATCCACCGTCCCGGTCATCGAGACCGGCACCGGCAACTGCCATGTGTACGTGGACGCGCAGGCGGATCTCGACATGGCGGTCGACATCCTGGTGAACTCCAAGGCCCAGCGGCCGAGTGTGTGCAACGCGGCCGAGACGCTGCTGGTGCACCAGGACATCGCGCGGGAGTTCCTGCCGCGCGCCCTGGACGCGCTGGCCGAGGCCGGGGTCACCGTGCACGGCGACGAGCGCGTGGTGGCGCTGGCCGAGGGCGGCAAGGCCACCGTCGTCCCGGCGGTGATGGACGACTGGGAGACCGAGTACCTGTCGTACGACATCGCGGCGGCGGTGGTGGACTCCCTGGAGGCCGCGGTGTCCCACATCCGGCTGTGGTCCTCCGGTCACACCGAGGCCATCGTGACGACGTCCCAGGCGGCCGCCCGCCGCTTCACCCAGCTGGTGGACTCCACCACGGTCGCCGTCAACGCCTCCACCCGGTTCACCGATGGCGGGCAGTTCGGCTTCGGCGCTGAGATCGGCATCTCCACCCAGAAGCTGCACGCCCGCGGTCCCATGGGACTTCCCGAGCTGACCTCGACCAAATACATCGTCACCGGCGACGGACACACCCGCTGACTCACCCGTTCGGGGGATACCCGATTCCAGGCCCCGCTGGGGTGGATCTTCCCCCGAATACCATTTCGCCCTGCCCAAATTGACCCGTCCGGTCTACTCTGAATGGGTGCCGGACGACGTGGGGGGCACGCCGTTCCCGAACGGCGACGAGCCCGACGACCGCAGCCACGGAGAGGCGAACGACGAGTTCGCCGCCGTGGTCTTCGACGAGGACTTCGTACGGTCGGCCCTCATCCATGAACCGACCGCGGTGGAACGGATACTGGCCGCGGCCGAGGCGTCCCGCCGGCGTCCCGCCGGAGTGCCCCCCGAGGACGAGCTGTTCGAGGACGGCTACGGCGCGGACGGCGAGGCCGAGTTCGGCTATGACCCCGACGGCACCGATCCTGACGGCCGCTTCGGCCACGGCCGGGAGATGGACGGCCTCTACGGCCCGTACGGACCCTACGGGCGGTACGGCAGCGCCGGGCGCCCCTATCGCGGCCATGCCCGCTGGCAGCGCCCGGTGGCCTGGCTGCTGGCCGTCCTCATGGGCGTCGGCGTGGTCGCGCTGGCCTTCACCGCCGTCTACCGCGGCGCTTCGGGCAACCGCCAGGACCCGGCCCCGCCACCCGCCACCAGCGGTGTCGACGGCAGCCCCACCGGGCCGCCGCGTCTGGAGCCCTCGGCGTCCTCCACGGCCGAGTCCGAGGCGCCGCCCGCCTCCACCGCGCCCCGGTCGCCCTGAGCACCCCTTGGCGAGGTGCGTGCCAGGCGTCAGACGCAGGCGTGGCACCCTTTGCAGACGAGTGCAGACGGGGGCCTAGCATGCCGCGCGGTATGCGGCGTTTCCTCCTGGAGCCGTCCGAAGTTGTGGAGTACCACCGCGTTTACCGCTGCCCGCCGCGACCTACTCTTGAGGTATGACCGGGCGTGGAGACCCTCCCGAGGGGACACCCGACGGCGTCCCGGGTGGTGAGGACGAGTATCGCTCCGTCGTGTTCGACGAGTCGTTCGTTCGTGCTGCCCGGCTCCAGGAGTTCTCCGCCCAGGAGCGGATGGGCGAGCATGCGCGGGCGGTGCGCAGCCGCCATGCCTGGGCCCGGGCCGGGGCGTCACGGCAGGCCGTCATCCTCATCCTGCTGATCGCCCTCGCCTTCGCCGCGGCCGTCTACATGGGTGTGCGCCACCCGTACCAGGCCCCGCCGCCGCAGACCGTCGAGCCGCTGCACAGCAGCGTGGTGCCGCTGGCGCCGCGCGGTGAGGTGCCCGGCGGGGCGCCGGCGGAGCTGTTCCGCAACAGCCCGGCCGCCGAGTTCCGCACCGGCGCCGAGGGGGTCACCCTGCCCGGGGCCCGGCGCACCCAGAGCTTCTCCGAGAGCCAGGTGATGTCGGCGCTCACCATCGCCAAGGAGTACCTGGTCACCTCGGCCATCGATCCGGGCGTGCTCACCGGCGGCCCGGTGCGGTCGGTGCGGCTGCTGCTGGACCCGGCCCAGCAGGATCAGTTCGATCAGAGTTTCGAGCACCCGGTGGACGACGGACGCCATGCCGCCACCGGCTGGCTCACCCGCTTCAACCCGGCCGAGGTCGCCCTGGCCGACACCCCGGTGCGGGTGCAGGGCACGCTCACCGTCGTCGAGCGCAGCCCCGCCGCCCTGGAGGTCACCGCCGACCACATCTTCGTCTACGCGGTACAGCGGGCCCATGAGCGCGGCCCGGACCACGCCTCGCTGTTCACCGTGCGTCGCGAGACGCGGTTCCACTTCGACCGCGAGGATCTGCGCGACCACCATCTCGAGCTGGTGCAGAGTGCCGTGCTGGCGGGTCCGCAGACCTGCGCGGCGAACGCCTCCGGCTATCTGCGGCCGCTGCTCGCCGGGCAGAGCGCCAAGGGCGACGCCCCGGGCGGCACCGACCCCTACGCGCCGGGCCGGACCACCGTCTCGCTCTGCGGCGCCCTGACGCCCGGCTCCCAGCCCCGTATGGGCGGCGGCTCGTAAGGCCGCGTGAGGGCTGTGCGAGGGCCGCGCGGGGCCTGCTGCGGGTCGCCTCCGGCGCGCTCAGTCCCGACGCGGGGTGTCAGGTCCGTCCTCAGGTCCGTCCTCGGGGCGGCCCTGGGGTCCGTCCTCGCGCCCCTCCTCGGGCCGGGTGTCCTCCGGACCCGAGCCCTCGGACGTCTCCCCGCCCGTCCGGCCGCCGCCGGTGAACCGGTCGCGCAGTTTGCTGCCCAGGTCCCCGGCGCCGCCCGCCACGTCCCGTACGAACGTCATCAGCGGGTCCTTGCTGGAGCGCACCGACTCCGCGTAGTGGTTCGCGGACTCGCGCAGGGAGTCGCTGACCGAGGTGTCCTTGTCCTCGTCGCGTCGCGGGTAGTGACCGTCCATGAGCCGCTGGTAGTCACGGGTGGCGGCCCACTTCTTCAGCTCGGCCGCGCGGACCGTGGTGAACGGGTGGCTGCGCGGCAGCATGTTCAGGATCTTGAGCACGGAGTCGCGCATGTCCCCGCTGGACTCGTACTCCTCCGCCTGCTCCAGGAACGCGTCCACGTTCATCTCATGCAGATGGTGGCCGCCCGCGAGCTTCATCAGACCGCGCATCGACGCCTGGAGGTCCTGGCCCACCAACAGCCCCGCCCGGTCCGCCGACAGCTCCGACTTGCGGAACCACTCGCGCAGCGCCGTCACCAGGGCCAGCACCGCCACATTGCCCAGCGGGATCCAGGCCACCCGCAGCGCCAGGCTGGTGAGGAAGAGCAGTATCGTCCGGTAGACGGAGTGGCCGGACAGCGCATGGCCCACCTCGTGGCCGATGACCGCCCGCATCTCCTCCTCGTCGAGCAGTTCCACCAGCCCGGTGGACAGCACGATGATCGGCTCGTCCATGCCGATGCACATCGCCTGCGGCTGCGGGTTCTGAGTGATGTACATGGCCGGGACCTTCTGGAGGTCCAGGATGTAACAGGCGTCCCGCAGCATGTCGTTGAGGTGTGCGAACTGCCGGTCGCTCACCCGTACCGAATCGGACAGGTACAGCAGCCGCAGACTGCGCTCGGGCAGCAGTCCGCTCATCGCCTTGAAGGCGGTGTCGAAACCGGTCAGCTTGCGCAGGGCGACCAGGGCCGAGCGGTCCGCGGGATGTTCGTACGCGCGTGAGGAGATGCCCGGGAACCGCCGCCGGTTGCGGCTCGGCATCCGTTCCTGCCCGCCCTGTCCAAAGCTGCCGTTGTCGCCCATGTGGTCCCCTCGTCGCCGATGTTCCGCCGGACTGCCTCGGTACTGCCCCGTCCCCCGGCCGACCCCAGCCTAGGCCCTGACCGGCGGGGCGTTAGCGTGGAGACATGCCCGATATGACTGGCCTCACCGAAGTGCTCGCCGCCACCTCCAAGGACGCCGGACCGGGAGCGCTGTTGCGCACGGTCATCGTCGTCGGTGTGGTGGGCGCGGTTCTGCTCGCCTGGTTCCTGCTGCGCGGATACAGCAAGAAGGACTGACGCCACCGGACCGGCGCCACGGGGCCGCCGGACCGGGCGCCGGGGCCGGACGCAGGACGGAGAGCAGCGCGGAATCCGGCTCGCATACGATGTGCCCGACGTGACTCGACGCCTAGACCCCGATAGGTAGTGCCTGCGATGAACAGCACCGCACACGCCCTGGCCACCCTCGCCGCCGAAGGTGGCGAGCACCACACCGACACCCATGCGAGCATCAGCCCGTACATGACCGGTGGCGCCGCGTTCGTCATCCTCCTGCTGCTGCTGTGGATCACCACCCGCTTCAACCGGGACCGCTGACCGGGGCCGTGGACCCTGTGGGCTCCGGCGGCGGACCGGGCCCAGTAGGGTCTGCACGCATGGAAGAGCAGAAGGTGCCCGGCAAGCGGCGGCTCGGTGTGATGGGCGGGACGTTCGACCCGATCCACCACGGACACCTGGTCGCGGCGAGCGAGGTGGCGGCGCAGTTCCATCTCGACGAGGTGGTGTTCGTGCCGACCGGGCAGCCGTGGCAGAAGAGCCACAAGAAGGTTTCTCCGGCCGAGGACCGCTATCTGATGACGGTCATCGCGACCGCCTCCAATCCGCAGTTCTCGGTCAGCCGCATCGACATCGACCGCGGCGGACCGACGTACACCACCGACACCCTCCGGGACCTGAGGGCGTCCAACGGTGACGCGGATCTGTTCTTCATCACCGGCGCGGACGCGCTCGCCCAGATCCTCACCTGGCGCGACGCCGAAGAGCTGTTCTCGCTCGCCCACTTCATCGGGGTGACCCGGCCGGGGCACATACTGGCCGACCCGGGTCTGCCGGAGGGCGGGGTGTCCCTGGTCGAGGTGCCCGCGCTGGCGATCTCGTCCTCGGACTGCCGCTCGCGTGTCGCCCATGGCGAACCCGTCTGGTATCTGGTGCCGGACGGTGTGGTGCGCTACATCGACAAGCGCGAGCTGTACCGGCACGACTGCTGAAGGGGCATGCCCGGTGAATGACGGACAGCACCCGTACGACCCGTACGCACAGGATCCGTACGGCCAGGAGCCGCGGATCTACGGCTATGACGCCTATGGGCGTCCGGTCTACCAGCCGCAGGCGGGGCAGCAGACCTACGACCCGCAGCCGGGTTACGACCCGTACGGGCAGGCGCAGTCCCAGGGCGGGCGGCAGGGGCAGGGCGGCTACGGCTACGACCCCTACGCGCAGGCGCCACAGCAGACTCAACACCCCCAAGCCCAACACCCCCAAGCCCAACACCCCCAAGCCCAACACCCCCAGACCCAACACCATCCCCAGGTCCAGCCGTACGACGGTTACGCGGGGCAGGGGCAGCAGCAGTACGCGTACGACGACCCCCAGCAGCAGGGCTACGGCTATGGCTACACGCCGACCGTGCCGCCGCAGCGCGAGTCGAACCCCTACGAGGAGCTGAGCCCCGAGGCGCTGCGGGAGTCGCGCCCCGAGCCCCCCGCCGAACCGGAGCCGGGCCGCGAGCCGGGGGCGGCGAAGGCGAAGAAGCACGACGAGGACTACCGCACCGAGCAGTTCTCCTTCGTCGAGGAGGAGGACCAGGACACCGACGACGTCATCGACTGGCTGAAGTTCGCCGAGACCCGCAGCGAGCGGCGTGACGAGCGCAAGCGCAAGGGCCGCAACCGCATGGTCGCGCTGATCGTGGTGCTGGTCCTGGTGGCCGCCGGCGGGGTCGGCTACCTCTGGGCCGTGGGCAAGCTGCCCGGCCTGTCCGACGGCAACGCCGACCAGACGGCGGGCGGTCCGCAGCAGCGCGATGTGATCGTGGTCCATCTGCGCGAGACCAGGGGCGGCCGTAGCTCCACCGCCCTGCTGGTGGACAACGAGACCACCAAGAAGGGCACCACCGTCCTGCTGCCCAACGCGCTGTCCGTCTCCACCGAGGAGGGCGGCTCCACCACGCTCGGCAAGTCGGTCACCGACGAGGGCTCGGACTCCACCCGGGAGTCCCTGAGCAGCCTGCTGGGCTCGAAGATCCAGGGCACCTGGCGGCTGGACACCCCGTATCTGGAGAACCTGGTCGAGTTGGTCGGCGGGATCACCGTGACCACCGACGCGACCGTGCCGGACCGGCAGAAGGGCGCCGCTCCGCTGGTGAAGAAGGGCCAGGATCAGCCTCTGGGCGGGCAGGCGGCTGTGGCGTACGCCACCTATCGCGCGCCGGGTGAGCCCCAGACCAAGCAGCTGGCCCGGTTCGGGCAGGTCATGCACGCATCGCTGAAGAAGCTCTCCAGCGATGAGAAGGGCGCCACCAACACCGTGGAGTCGCTGGCCCAGATCCCCGATCCGTCGCTGTCGGAGCAGCAGCTCGGCGCCTCGCTGGCCCGGCTGGCCGGGCAGGCCAAGAGCGGCGACTACAACACCGCGATGCTGCCGGTCCAGCAGGACGGAACGCTCAGCACCCGGGCCACCGACCATGTGGTCAAGGACATCCTCGGCGGCACGGTCAAGAACACCGGCGGTGACACCCCGCGGGTCAGTGTGACCAACGAGGGCGGCACCGCGGACGCGGCCGGTTCGGCCCGGGTCACGCTGGTCAACGGCGGCTTTACGGTCGTCTCCGCGACCGAGGGCAAGGGCACCCCGCAGACGGCTTCGCGGGTCACCTACGCCGAGGCCGCCCAGGCGGCCCAGGCCAAGGAGGTCGCCAAGACGCTCGGCCTGCCCTCGAGCGCGGTGCGCAAGGGCAAGGGTGCGGCCAACGCGGACATCACGGTCGTCCTCGGCCAGGACTACACGGGCAAGGGCTGAGCGCCCCGGACCCCCTCACCGGATCGTTGCGGCGGCCGCCTCCGGGCGGCCGCCGCGGCGCTGTCGGGCCACCGCGGGAAATGGCCCGGCGGGGTGGCGGCGGGGCGTGAGACCCTTGGGGTGCCAGACCTTCGAGGTACGACAACGACCGAAAGCTTGCCTGTGACCGCCACGGACCGCTCCATCGAGCTCATCAACGCCGCCGCCCAGGCAGCCGCCGACAAGCTCGCGCACGACATCATCGCGTACGACGTCAGCGATGTGCTCTCGATCACCGACGCCTTCCTG
Source organism: Streptomyces sp. JLBJ103 (assembly GCF_058215575.1). NCBI lineage: Bacteria > Bacillati > Actinomycetota > Actinomycetes > Kitasatosporales > Streptomycetaceae > Streptomyces > Streptomyces sp. JLBJ103. Next base: position 5,243,571 of record NZ_CM177089.1, read on the forward strand.
CTGGCCTCGGCGCCCAACGACCGCCAGGTGAAGTCGATCGTCGACGAGATCGAGGAGCGGCTGAGCAAGGAGCTCGGCGCCAAGCCGGTGCGCCGCGAGGGCGACCGCGAGGCCCGTTGGGTGCTGCTGGACTACGTGGACATCGTGGTGCACGTTCAGCACAGCGAGGAGCGGGTCTTCTACGCCCTGGAGCGGCTGTGGAAGGACTGCCCGCAGCTGGAGCTTCCGGCCGACGCCGTCGCCACCCGGGGCAAGGCGGAGGAGTACGCGCAGGCGCAGGCAACCGACGGCGGCCCGGTCGGCGGTGAGCTCAGCTGAACGGCACCACGGGCGGCCGGGGCCGCCGCGTTGTCCTGTGGCGGCACGGCCAGACGGCCTGGAACATCGAGCGCCGCTTCCAGGGCTCCCTGGACATCGAGCTGACCAAGACCGGGACAGCGCAGGCGCGCCGGTCGGCCCGGCTGCTGGCCGCGCTGAAGCCGGACGCGATCGTCGCCTCCGACCTCAAGCGGGCCGCGGCGACCGCCGCCGAACTGGCGGCCGTCACCGGGCTGACGGTCTCCCACGACGCCTCGCTCCGCGAGACCTACGCCGGTCGGTGGCAAGGGCTCACCCACGACGAGATCATGGCGCAGTTCGGCGAGGAGTACAGCGCGTGGAAGCGCGGTGAGCCCGTGCGACGCGGTGGCGGCGAACTGGAGTCCGAGGTCGCCGACCGGGCCGCCCCGGTGGTGCTGGAGAGCGCCGAGAAGCTGCCCGACGGCGGCACGCTCGTGGTGGTCAGCCACGGCGGCACCATCCGCACCACCATCGGCCGGCTGCTCGGTCTGGAGCCCCGGACCTGGGAGGCGCTGGGCGGTCTGTCCAACTGCTGCTGGTCGGTGCTGGGCGAGGGAGTGCGCGGCTGGCGGCTGCTGGAGCACAACGCCGGATCGCTGCCCGAGCCGGTGCTCGGCGACGACGACTGAGCGGATTTCCTTTTCCGGCAGGTCACCGGCTATGCTCCTTCTCGTTCGAAGCGCTCCGGCGCACAGAACAGCGGGGCTATAGCTCAGTTGGTAGAGCGCCTGCATGGCATGCAGGAGGTCAGGAGTTCAATTCTCCTTAGCTCCACAGCACCGCGCCGATCCCGTCCCCTCTCCGAGGGGGCGGGATCGCTGCTTTTCCCAGCCCGTTCCCGGCCCGTCAGGCCCGCTCGGTGCGCTGAGCACGTTCGGCCCGCATCGCGGAGAGCGGCCGGGCATGGGCGGAGCAGCCGATGAGCGGGTCGTGGATGGTCCGCAGCCGCTCCAGGAGTCCCCGGCTCTCCTCGTCGTCCGGGGTGTAGACCACGACCCGGGTCTCGGGCGCACCACTGATCTGCATCGACGTCGAGAGCAGCCGCATCTCGCCGACCGAGGCGTGCTGCACCACCTTGATCCGTGCACCGGGCGGGACGACGTCCCCGGTGCGCCAGAGCCGGGCGAAGTGGTCGCTGGCGGCCAGCAGCCGGGCGAGGAACTCCTCCCATGCGGGGTCGCCCACATGCCGTCCGTACCCGGCGCGCAGCGTCGCCACGAGGACCGGCAGCTCCTGGTCCAGGTTGAGCAGCGAGACGCAGCAGCCCGGATCGACGAAGAGCTGCCACAGCACGTTCCGCTCCGGCGGGGCGTTCAGCTCGGTCGCTGGAAAGAGGAGCTGGTAGCCGGCGTTGTACGCCAGGATGTCGTACCGAGCGTTGTAGACCACGGCCGGAAGCGGGTCGAGTGCTTCGATGATGCCCCGCACCTCGGGGCCGACCGTGCCCGCGTCCCGCGTCCGGTCCGGGACGTACGGCACCTCGGCCAGCTGGTACAGATGCTCGCGCTCAGCCGTGTCGAGCCGCAGGGTACGCGCGACCGCGTCCAGCACCTGCACACTCGCGTTGATCGGGCGGCCCTGCTCCAGCCAGGTGTACCAGGTGACGCCGACGCCGGAGAGCTGGGCGACCTCCTCCCGGCGCAGCCCGGGGGTGCGGCGGCGCAACCCGGGCGCCATCCCCACGTCCGCGGGGGTCACCCGGGCGCGGCGGCTGCGCAGGAAGGCGGCCAGCTCGGGCCGCCGTCGCCGGGCGGTCTGCCGGTGCTGTGCGGTGGTGTTCACGGCCATCGTCGCTCCCCATGTCCCCCGTGGTGGCGCCGTCCCCCGTGACGGCGACTCCCGTGACGGCCCCCGCGCGGGCGGCCGGTCCTCCATGCTCCCGGCGGCGGACGGAGGCTGCCAGGTGCTGCCACTACCAGCATCGGCGGGCTCTCGTTACCCGTATCGGCGCGCCGGCAGGCTCGGTTCATGACCCACACCACCCCGACCACCCCTCTCCCCGCAGAGGACTCCGCGACCAGTAAAGGCCACCCCACTGACATCCCGGCCGGCGCCGCCCCGGCCGAGCGGCGGACCGCGCGCCCCGGCTGGCTGCTCGCCATCGTCCTCACCGGCCAGCTCATGGCCGTGCTCGACGTCTTCATCGTCAATGTCGCGGCGCCGACCATGCGCGCCGATCTGCACGCCTCCGGCGCCGGACTCCAGCTCGTCATCGCCGGTTACACGATTTCCTATGCCGTACTGCTGATCACCGGGGCCCGACTGGGTGCCCTGTTCGGCCACCGGCGGATGTTCCTGTCCGGGCTCGCGGCCTTCACCGCCGCCTCGCTCGCCTGCGGGCTGGCCGACAGCACCGGGCAGCTGATCGCCTTCCGGTTCGTCCAGGGCGCGGCGTCGGCGATGATGCTGCCGCAGGTGCTCAGCCTCATCCAGCGGACGTACACGGGCAGTTCGCGGGCGAGGGCGCTCGGCGCGTACTCCGCGGTGCTCGCCTCCGGTGCCGCCGCCGGGCTGATCGTGGGCGGGGTGCTGGTCGAGGCCGACCTGATGGGCACGGGCTGGCGTCCGGTCTTCCTGGTCAACGTGCCGATCGGGCTGCTGCTGCTCGTTCTCGGACCGCGGCTGATGCACTCCCCGGAGGAGGCACCGCGCGGAGCGGCCACCACGCTCCGGAATGGCCTGGATCTGCCCGGTCTGGTGCTGCTGGCCGCGGCGGTCCTGCTGTTCACGGTGCCGATGGTGCTCGGCCAGGAGTGGGACTGGCCGCTGTGGGGTTGGATCATGCTGGGGCTGAGCGTGGTCGTGGCGGGGCTGTTCGCGGCGTACGAGGCGCGGCTGGCCCGGCGCGGCGGCAGGCCGCTGATTTCGCCACGGGTGGTGCGGGCGCCCGGAATGGCGGTGGCGGTGCTCCGTATCGTGCTGGCGATGGGGACAAACGGGGGCTTCCTGTTCGTCAGCACCCTGCACGTGCAGGGCGGGCTTGGCTACAGCGCGATGCGGGCCGGACTGACCTTCGTGCCCACGACGGCGGCGTTCGGCGTGCTGGGCCTCAACTGGCAGCGGCTGCCGGTGCGATGGCAGACGGTCGTGGTACCGGCCGGATTCACGCTGGCGGCCCTGTCATTCCTCGGGCTCGGTCTGGCGCTGCGGGACGGCGGCGACGGCGGCCCGTGGCTCTACGTCGTCCTGGTGGGCGTCGGAGCGGGCCTCTCGCTCGCCTACAGCCCCGTCCTGACGCGGACGTTGGCGACCGTACGGCAGCAGGACGCGGCGGACGCCAGCGGCGTTCTGGTGACGGCGGCTCAACTCGGTCTGCTGAGCGGAGTCGCGGTCTTCGGCACGGTGTTCCTGAACGCGACGGACGGGGCCGCGCCCGGAGCGCATGCCTCGGCGGACGCCCTGTGGGTGACCTGCGTCGCACTGGCCATGGCGGCAGCATGCGGAACGCTGCCGAGTCTTGTGAGGCGGGTGAGGCATCTCCGCTGACCTGGTGCGTCGTCCCGTGGCAGAATCGGACGGCCGGAGGGGCAGGGGCCGACAGTCCGATGGGGAGGGCAGGTGGGATGCCGACCAGCATCCTCGACGCGATCGAGGACCTTTCCGACGCGGACCGGCCGGGCATCGCATGCCCGTCCTGCGGCTCCGGCAAAGTGGCTCAGGTCCTCGGCGACAACGGCGGTGTTTCCTACGTGTGTACGGCCTGCGGCCACAGCTGGAGCTGAGTGACATGGGAGCACACAGCCGGAAATGTGACTGGTGCGGCAGCGGCACACCCATCGTCCGCGACATGGAGCCGCTCAACTCCGACTACCAGTACTGGTGCGCGGAGTGCGCACGGGCGCTGATCATCAAGGGTGATCCCATCGAGACCTACCGGGAGCTGGAAGGGGAGCCGATCTACGGTCGGCTCCTCGACGAGCACTGCACGCTCAAGCGTTTCTACTCGTTCGCGACGGCGTAACCCGGCCCCGCTCCGGCCTCGCGGCAATCGATTTGGCGGAAGGCCGGGGCGTCCGTGTAATGTAGGCGATGCCGCCGCGGGGAGCCGGGCGGAGCAAGACCTGGGGCTATAGCTCAGTTGGTAGAGCGCCTGCATGGCATGCAGGAGGTCAGGAGTTCAATTCTCCTTAGCTCCACAGTTACCAGGAGACGGGCTGTCCGATATGGGCGGTCCGTCTCTTTTGTCACTCGGGTTTGTCGCTCGAGTTTGTCGCTTGGGGTTCTTCGGGTTTCGTTCCGCCCGTCGTTCCTTCTTCCCGCCACCGCGGCTCCCTCGATGCGAGCCATTGGTGCCCTGCGGTAACCTGGCTCCATGCGTGCCGTACGCCTTCTGCTTAGCGGGCCGCGCTGATCACGTACCGACCGAGAACAGTTCCGGTCGGCATCGGCGCGGCGTCCCCTCCTGTGCGAGGGGTCTTTTTGTTTCGGAGGCAAGAGGGAGTCGTTCCCTACCGCAGGCAGAGACGACCGATGGAGCTTTGAGGATCATGAGCGAGACCAATGCCGCGGCCGAGGTGGCCGCGCCGCACCGCTACACGGCCGCCCTGGCCGCTGACATCGAAGCCCGCTGGCAGGACTTCTGGGCCGCGAACGGCACGTATGACGCGGCCAACCCAAGCGGTGACCTGGCCGGTGACGCCGAGGCCGTCGCCCGGCCCAAGAAGTTCGTCATGGACATGTTCCCGTACCCCTCGGGTGCGGGGCTGCACGTCGGCCATCCGCTGGGCTACATCGCCACCGACGCCTACGCCCGCTACCACCGCATGACGGGCCACAACGTCCTGCACACCCTGGGCTTCGACGCCTTCGGCCTGCCCGCCGAGCAGTACGCGGTGCAGACCGGCACCCACCCCAGGGTGAGCACCGAGGCCAACATCGAGAACATGCGGCGCCAGCTGCGCCGACTGGGCCTGGGCCACGATCCGCGCCGGTCCTTCGAGACGATCGACCCGGGCTACTACCGGTGGACCCAGTGGATCTTCCTCCAGATCTTCAACTCCTGGTACGACCCGGAGGCGCGGAAGGCCCGCCCGATCGCCACCCTGGTCGAGCAGTTCGCCTCCGGTGAGCGCCCGACCCCCGACGGCCGCCCCTGGGCCGAGCTGACCGAGGCCGACCGCGCGGACGTCCTGGGCGGCTACCGCCTGGCGTACGCCTCGGACGCGCCCGTCAACTGGTGCCCCGGGCTGGGCACCGTGCTGGCCAACGAGGAGGTCACCGCGGAGGGCCGCTCCGAGCGCGGCAACTTCCCCGTCTTCAAGGCCAAGCTGCGCCAGTGGAACATGCGCATCACCGCCTACGCCGACCGGCTGCTGTCGGACCTGGACGCGCTGGACTGGCCCGAGGCCATCAAGCTGCAACAGCGCAACTGGATCGGACGCAGCGAGGGTGCCCGGGTGGACTTCCCGGTGGCCGACCACCCCGAGGCGAAGGTCACCGTCTTCACCACCCGCCAGGACACCCTGTTCGGCGCCACCTATATGGTGCTGGCCCCCGAGCACGGCCTGGTGGACGAGATCGTCCCGGCCGCCTGGCCCGAGGGCACCCACGAGGTGTGGACCGGCGGGCACGCCACCCCGGCCGCGGCCGTCGCCGCGTACCGCAAGCAGGCCGCGGCCAAGTCCGATGTGGAGCGGCAGGCCGAGGCCAAGGACAAGACCGGCGTCTTCACCGGCGCGTTCGCGGTCAACCCGGTCAGCGGTGAACCGGTGCCGGTCTTCATCGCCGACTATGTGCTGATGGGCTACGGCACCGGCGCGATCATGGCCGTTCCGGCGCACGACACCCGTGACTTCGCCTTCGCCCGCGCCTTCGAGCTGCCCATGCGCTGTGTGGTCGAGCCCTCGGACGACCGTGGCACCGACCCCTCCACCTGGGATGACGCCTTCGCCTCCTATGACGCGAAGATCGTCAACTCCATGGGGGAGTCCGTCTCGCTGGACGGGCTGGGCGTTGTCGAGGCCAAGGCGCGTATCACCGAGTGGCTGGAGGCCCGCGGGATCGGCGAGGGCACCGTCAACTTCCGGCTGCGCGACTGGCTGTTCAGCCGCCAGCGCTACTGGGGCGAGCCCTTCCCGATCGTCTACGACGAGGACGGCATCGCCCATCCGCTGCCCGAGTCGATGCTGCCCCTGGAACTGCCCGAGGTCGACGACTACGCACCGCGCACCTTCGACCCGGACGACGCCGACACCTCCCCGGAGACCCCGCTGTCCCGGAACGAGGACTGGGTCAACGTGGTGCTGGACCTGGGCGACGGCCGTGGCCCCCGCCGGTACCGCCGTGAGACCAACACCATGCCCAACTGGGCCGGATCGTGCTGGTACGAGCTGCGCTACCTGGACCCGCGCAACGACGATCGGCTGGTCGACCCGGACATCGAGCGCTACTGGATGGGCCCGCGCGAGGGGCAGCCGTCCGGGGGCGTCGACCTGTACATCGGCGGCGCCGAGCACGCCGTACTGCATCTGCTGTACGCCCGCTTCTGGTCCAAGGTGCTGTTCGACCTGGGCCATGTCTCCTCGTCCGAGCCGTTCCACAAGCTGTACAACCAGGGCATGATCCAGGCGTTCGTCTACCGGGACAGCCGGGGCGTCGCCGTTCCGGCCGCCGAGGTCGAAGAGCGCGGCGGCGCATACTGGTACCAGGGCGAGAAGGTCACCCGGGTGCTGGGCAAGATGGGCAAGTCCCTGAAGAACGCCGTCACGCCGGACGAGATCTGCGCCGAGTACGGGGCCGACACGCTGCGGCTGTACGAGCTGGCCATGGGCCCGCTGGACGTCTCGCGCCCCTGGGACACCCGCGCGGTCGTCGGTCAGTACCGGCTGTTGCAGCGGCTGTGGCGCAATGTCGTGGACGAGAACACCGGCGAGCCCGTGGTCGTCGACGCCGAGCCCGACGAGGCGACGCTGCGCGCCCTGCACAAGGCGATCGACGGGGTCCGGCAGGACATGGTGGGCCTGCGCTTCAACACCGCCATCGCCAAGATCACCGAGCTGAACAACCACGTCACCAAGGTGCGTGAGGTGCCGCGCCAGGTGGCCGAGGGCCTGGTGCTGCTGATCGCCCCGCTGGCCCCGCACATCGCCGAGGAGCTGTGGCGCACGCTGGGCCACACCACCTCGGTCGTCCACGAGTCCCTGCCGGTCGCCGACCCGGCGTATGTGGTGGACGAGACGGTGACGTGCGTGGTGCAGGTCAAGGGCAAGGTCAAGGCGCGGCTGGAGGTGTCCCCGTCGGTCTCGGAGGACGAGCTGGAGAAGCTGGCCCTGGGAGACCCGGCGGTGGTGGCGGCGCTGGACGGCGCGGACATCCGCAAGGTGATCGTGCGGGCGCCGAAGCTGGTCAACATCGTCCCGGCGTGATCGCTGTCGGTCCGGCGTGATCGTTTCCCCGTACGGGCGGGCCGGGGGTTCCTCAGGAACCCCCGGCCCGCCCGGTCCGTTTAGGCTGGAAGAACGAGTGCCCGTTGACGCGTGCCGCCGCCGTGACCGACGCCTGAAGGAGCGCGCATGGAAGCCGTTTGGATCCTGTTGGTGCTGTTCCTCGTCTGTGCCGGAATGGGGGTCTACGCGACCGCGCGGGCGGTCAAGGCGGCCAAGCGGGGCATCGACCGCACTGTGCACCAGGCCCGGCGCACGGTGGAGGACACCCGGCTGCGGGCCCGCCAGTTCGCCCAGCCGGGTACCGCCGGTGAGCTGGCCGAGCTGCGGCTGTCCCTGCGCTCCTCGATGCAGGCCACCGAGCAGGCGCTGAACGCCTCGGCGGAGCAAGACCGCTCGCTGTCCGAGTCGTTGGGGTTGTTCCGGCGGCTCACCGAGCACGGGCAGGAGCTGGAGGAGGACCTGAAGCGGCTGGAGCGGGAGCCCGACAAGGCCAGGGTCACCGCCCTGTTGCCCGAGCTGCGGGAGCGCACCCAGCGGATCACCCACTCCGCGGACTCGCTGCGATGGGCGGCGCAGGACCGGGCCCAGCGGTTCGCCCGGGACGATCTGGAAACACTGGGCCGCGAGATCGACATGGAGGCGGGCGCGCTGCGGCACTGGACGTCGGAGGAGCCGGGGCAGCCGCGGGGGGCGCAGGGGGTCTCCCAGGGTGCTTCCGGGCGTTCCGAGGGTTCCGAGGGTTCCGAGCGTTCCGACCGGGATTCCGACCGGGCGAGGTCGCCGGAGCCGCCCTCGATCGCTACGACGCCCCGGACGGAGGGCTTCTCCTGGCAGAAGCCGTGGCAGAAATCCGCCCGTCCGGAGAACACGGCCTGACGCGGATCGCACAGGCGCCGATGCGAGCCGGATCGGGGCTGACCGGTACGGTCAGTGATCATCTGGCGGGGTCGAGCTGTCGGCCCGGCGCGTCCCCCGATAACCTCCCTGTCATGTCCCGCCATGTCGCGATCGTGACCGATTCAACGGCGTACCTGCCGCAGGAGGCGATGGAGCGGCACCGCATCACCGCCGTTCCGCTGACGGTGGTGCTCGGAGACCGGGCCCTGGAGGAGGGCACCGAGATCTCGGCGCGTTCCCTCGCGCAGGCTCTCCAGAAGCGCAGGCCGGTGACAACTTCCCGGCCCAGCCCCGAGATGTTCGCCGCGACCTACCGCGCCGCCGCCGCGGAGGGGGCGACGGGCATCGTCTCCCTCCATCTGTCCGCCGAGATCTCCGGTACCTACGACGCGGCGGTGCTCGCCGCCCAGGACGCCCCGGTGCCGGTACGGGTGGTGGACAGCGGCATGGTCGCGATGGCGCTGGGCTTCTGCGCGCTGGCCGCGGCCGAGGCGGCGGACGGCGGGGGCACGCTGGACGAGATCGTGGCGTCGGCCCAGAAGCGGGCCGACGGCACCGCCGCCTACTTCTACGTGGACACCCTCGACTATCTGCGGCGCGGCGGCCGCATCGGCACGGCGCAGGCCCTCCTCGGCTCCGCGCTGGCGGTCAAACCGCTGCTCCAGCTCGACGACGGGCGGATCTCACTCCGGGAGAAGGTGCGCACCGCCTCGAAGGCCATTGCCCGGCTGGAGGAGCTGGTGGTGGATCGGGCCGGACAGAGCTCCGTGGACATCGCGGTGCAGCATCTGGCGGCGGGGGAGCGGGCGGCGGCGCTCGCGGAGCGGCTGCGGGAGCGGGTGCCGGGGCTGGTGGAGCTGTATGTGGGGGAGGTGGGCGCGGTGATCGGCGCCCACACCGGGCCGGGACTGCTGGGCGCGATCGTTTCGCCGCGGTAGGGGCCGGGGGCTGGGGCGGGTCACCCGTCGGGGTGAACGGGATATCCACAACCGCTGGGTTTTCCCCGGGATTTGGGGCGGCTCAGCGGGATCAGCCGGATGTGCCTACGGTCGGGAGGCATGAGGTCACGATCACAGACAGTAATCATCGGTGCGGAGCGCGGTCGTCATCGCGGGGGTGGGGCGGTCACGCCGACGGGAAAGCCGTCGTCTGCGGCGCGGGCCGCGGCTCTGTTGCCCGCGGGCCGCGCTGGGCGGCAGAGCGGATGCGGCACTGTCGCCCTCGGTAGCCGGGACGGCCCCGAGGCGCAGGCTCCGGCGCGTCCGGCACCCCGGTGGGCCGACACGGTCGAGGCCGAGGACGACGGTGAGGCCGGGGCCGGGGCCGGGGCCGGAGTCAGAGCCGGGACCACCGGCGTCGGGGCCGGAGCCGGGACCGGTGGTGGTGGGGCGGTGCGGCGCCGCGAGCGGATCCGGCTGGTGCTGCGGGAGCGGCTGCCGACATGGCTCCAGGTGCGCTGCGGTATGCGGCTCAGAACCCTTGCGGCACTGTCGGCCACCCTGCTCGTGGCGGTGGCCTTCGCGGTGTACCACTTCTGGACCGGCCGTCCGCAGACCGTGCGAGCACCGGAGCCCGAGCCGCCGCGCGCCGCACCGGCCGGGCCTGTTCCCACCCCTGGTGGGCGGTCCGGCGCGGGTGCGGGCCGTTCGGTCGTGGTCGATGTGACGGGCAAGGTCCGCCGCCCGGGGTTGCGTACGCTGCCGTCCGGCGCACGGGTCGACGACGCTCTGGAGGCGGCGGGCGGGGTACGGCCGGGTGCGGACACCAGGGGGCTGAACCGCGCCCGTCCGCTGGTCGACGGCGAACAGATCGTGGTCGGCGCCCCGGCGGGCCAGGCCCTCGGCGGCGGCCCGCCCTCGGCAGGGGGAAACGCCGCGGGCACGGGTGGCGGTACGGGCTCGGGAGCCGGCACTGGCCCCGGAGCCGGTACGGGCCCCGGTAATGGCGCTCCTGGCGCGCCGGGCGGTCCGGGTGCGCCGGGCGGTCCGGTCAGCCTCAACTCCGCGACCCCCGAGCAGCTCGACACCCTGCCGGGCGTCGGTCCGGTCCTGGCGCGGCACATCATCGACTACCGCACCCAGCACGGCGGTTTCCGCAGCATCGATGAACTCCGCGAGGTGAATGGGATCGGTGAGCGCCGGTTCGCCGATCTGCGTCCGCTGGTCCGCCCATGACGACACAGCCCACCCGGGCCCGCGCACCGGTGCATGCCGCGGCCGCCTCTCCGCGCGGGGCGTCCGAGCCTCGTCAGGAGGGCCCGCCCGACCTCCGGTTGGTGCCACCCGCCGTCACGGCCTGGATCGCCGCAGCCATCGCCCTGGGTACGCCGGGCCGGACCGTCGCCGTGGTCTGTGCGCTGGCCTGCCTCACGGCAGCCGCCCTGCTGCTCAGGACCCGTCGTCCGATCCGGGCCCGCCCCCCGTTCTGGACCCGCCATCTACTCCGGGACCGCGCCCTGTTGGGGGTCGGCCATAGAACGCACCCGTGCACGGTTGGTCCGCGACGCGCGGGCACACCCCGTCCCCGCCACGGCCCCGACGGCACCCGCCCTCCCGGCGCCGTGCTCCCGGGGCATGACCCGGCGACCCGCACGGGCGGGAGTGGGGTTGCGCGCGCCACCAACTCCCCCACGCACGGCGGTGGGCGGCGTCGGAGCGTTGCGGGGGCAGTGGCGGCGGCGCTGCTCTGCGGTGCGGTGGCGGGGGCAGTCGCCGCGCTGCACGCGGCCGAGGTGCGAAAGGGCCCGGTTCCGTCGCTGGCCCGGGAGTACGCCGGGATCACCGCCGAGGTGAAGGTCACCGGTGACCCCCGGCTCACCCGCCCCCGGGTGCGGGGCGCCGCGGTCGCGCCCGTGGCGGTGTTGATCGAGGCGGAGGTTGGACGGGTCACCGGACCCGACGGCACAACGACCGTCACTCGTGCCCCCGTGCTGATGACGGTCCGGGCGAGGGCTGCGCGGGAGCGGGCACGCTGGCTCGAGTTGCTGCCCTCGACCCGGCTGCGGTTGCACGGCCGGCTGGCGCCGCCGCTGCGCGAGGGGGACCGTGTCGCGGCAGTGGTGCGGGTCGACGGGGGCGGGCCACCGAGGGTCATCGGTGAGCCCAGCGCTCTCCAGCGGCAGGCGGGACGGCTGCGCGCGGGGCTGCGGACCGCGACGGACGGGCTCTCCTCGGACGCGCGGGCGCTGCTGCCGGGGCTGGTCGTGGGGGACACCTCCCGGGTGCCGCCCGACCTCGACGAGGCGTTTCGGGCCACGGACCTGTTTCATCTGATGGCGGTCTCCGGCAGCAATCTGACACTCGTTCTCGCCCTGCTGATCGGTCCGCCCCGCCTTGCCGCACGGGCCGAGCGGCGGGGGCTGGCCGCCGCGCTCGGGCTGCGGCTCAGAGCGACGGCCGTGCTCGGTGGCGCGCTCACCCTGTGCTTTGTCATCGTGTGCCGTCCCGAGCCCAGTGTGCTGCGCGCGGCTGTGTGCGGGCTGATCACCCTGCTCGCCCTCGGTACCGGACGGCGCAGATCCCTGCTGCCCGCCCTGGCCGCCGCCGTCCTCGCGCTGGTCCTCTACGACCCATGGCTGGCGCGGAACTACGGTTTCGCGCTCTCCGTCCTGGCCACTGGCGCGCTGCTCACCTTCGCGCCGGTGTGGTCGGACGCGCTGCGCCGGCGTGGTGTGCCGGGGCGATGGGCGGAGGTGCTGGCGGCGGCCGCGGCCGCCCAGGCGGTCTGCGCACCGGTCGTCGTGGTGCTGGCCGAGCGGGTGAGTCTGGTGGGGATTCCCTGCAATCTGCTGGCCGAGGTGGCGGTCGGCCCGGCCACCGTCCTCGGGTTCGCCGCCCTCGCCGTGGCCCCGTTCGCTCCGCCGCTCGCCGGGTGGATCGCCTGGCCGGCCGGATGGCCCGCGGAGTGGATCGCCGAGGTGGCCCGGAGGGGCGCGGCCCTGCCCGGGGCGGAGCTGGACTGGCCGGGCGGGTGGCAGGGCGGACTGCTGCTGGCCCTCGCCACCCTGGCCGCCGTTCTGGTGGGCCGCCGCGTACTGCACCGCCGGTGGCTGTGCGCGGTGTGCGCGCTGGGCCTGCTGCTCGCGGTGGTCCGCCCGGCGCCGCTGGCCCGGGTCATCACCGGCTGGCCACCGTCCGGTTGGCGGCTGGTGGCGTGTGATGTCGGCCAAGGCGACGCACTGGTCCTGGCGGCTGGATCCGGCACGGCCATCGTGGTGGACACCGGCCCCGAGCCCCACGCCGTCGACCGCTGTCTGCGCTCCCTGGGCGTTGTCCGGATCCCGCTGCTGGTGCTCACCCACTTCCACGCCGACCATGTGGCCGGGCTGGCCGGTGCGCTGCGCGGGCGCGGGGTGGGCGCCATCGAGACGACCAGCCTGGAGGATCCGCCGGGCCAGGCCGAGTTCGTGCGGCGCCGTGCGCGGGCGGCGCAGGTTCCGGTGGTCGCGGCGGAGCCGGGGGAGCGGCGCCGGTTCGGCCCGCTGTCCTGGGAGGTCCTGTGGCCCGCGCCGCCACCTCCGGCATCGTCCCCGGCCACCCCCGCCGTACCGCCGACGGAGGGGGCGAACGACGCGAGCGTCACTCTGCTCGTGCGTACCGCGGGGCTGACCCTGCTGCTCCTCGGTGACCTCGAACCACCCGCCCAGCGGGCCCTGCTGGCGGCACACCCCGAGCTGCCCCGGGCCGATGTGGTGAAGGTCGCCCACCACGGCTCGGCCTATCAAGACCCCCGGCTGATGCACCGCCTCCGCCCGCGCCTCGCGCTGATCTCCTGCGGTGCGGACAATCCGTACGGCCATCCGGCCCCGCGCACCATCGCGGCCCTGCGGGCCCAGGGGGCGGCCGTGCTGCGGACGGACACCGACGGGCCGATCGCCGTGACGGGGCCCGCACTGCGCGCGGTGCTCAGACGGCCCACACGCCGTTCCGCATCAGGTGGCGGGCCGGGAGCTCGGGCTCCTCGTACCAGACCTGTACCTCGATGGGTGCCACCTTGTAGTACGCGTAGGAGCCGCTATCCGATCTGCGGGGCTCCCACAGCGACTTGGCCGCGAAGGCGTCGGCGGTGGCGACCGGCACCTCGTCCCGGGCGAACTCCTCCACAGTTCCCCCGATCAGCACCACATCACGGGTGTCGGCCAGGGAGAGACGGGCCCGGCCGACCTCCCGCAGATTGCGGCCGGTGGGATTGGTCCGCCGGGTGGAGAGCCAGATCGCCTCGCCGTCCCACAGGAACGACAGCGGCACCAGACAGGGCACTCCCTGCCCGTCGGCGGACGCCACCCAGATGTCCGCCTCCCGCGCCAGTCGCTCCAACAGATCGCGTTTGCGCTGCCGTTGATCGCGTATCGCCACTGAACCGTTCCCCATGGTCCGTCCGTTCCCCTCTCGACCGGTCTGCCTCAGCGCACGCTATCCACGTGGCGGCGTCCGGTGCCTCGGGCATGCGGCGTAGGGCCGGGGCCGTACGCCCGGACGGACCGCGGCCGTACGCCCCGGACGGACCCGGGCCATCAGGGGACCGGGGTGTTCTCCTCCTCCCGTACGGGGGACGCCTCCGCCGTGCGGCGGCGGGTCAGCAGGGGCGCGGTGAGACAGGCCGCGGCGAGCAGGATGGCGAAGGCCACGGTGAGCGCTGTGGTGTAGCCGTGTACCGAGGCCGCCGCCCGGGTGGCCTCGGTGTGGTCCGCCAGGTAGGACGTGGCGGCGCTCGCGGCGAGGGTGTTGAGCAGTGCCGTGCCCAGGGCCGCGCCCAGTTGCTGTGCGGCGTTGTAGGCCGCCGAGCCGGCGCCGATGTCATGGTGGCGCAGTCCGGCGATGGCCAGGCTCGCGGTCGAGGCGATGACGCAGCCCAGGCCGACCCCGGTGAGGACGAGCGCCGGGACCAGATACAGCGGGAGGACATGTGCGCTGTCCGCGGTCAGCCGGGTCAGGACGAGCATGCCTGCCGCCGCGGCGAGCAGGCCCGGCACGATGACCGCCACGGGCCCGACCCGCCCATGGAGGCGTCCGGCGACGACGGTCGAACCCACCAGGGCGGCCGCGGCGTTGATGATCAGCGTCCAGCCCGCCTGGACCGGTGAATAGCCCAGAACCGTCTGCGTGTAGTAGCTCATGAACAGGTAGAAGCCGAACATCGCGATGAACATCAGCGTGATGGCCAGGAACGCGCCCGCGCGGGCGCGGTGCAGCAGTACCCGCATCGGCAGCAGGGGATCAGCGGCGCGGCGCTCGACGGCCGTGAAGAGGACCAGGAGCAGCAGACCGGCGGCCAGCAGCCCGAGCACCTGGATCGAGCCCCACCCGTGCGGTTCGGCCTGGTTGAACGCGTACACCACCGCTGCCAGACCGCCGGTGCCGAGCAGGGCACCGGGGATGTCCAGCCGACCGCCGTCCCGGATCGGCCGGTCCGCGGGCACCAGCGTGGCGCCGAGTACGGCGAGCAGGCCGATGGGGACGTTGATGTAGAGACACCAGCGCCAGCTGGTGTACTCGGTCAGCAGTCCGCCCGCGATCAGACCGACGGCGGATCCGGCCGCGCCGACCGCGGCGAAGACCCCGAAGGCCCGGCCGCGTTCGCGTGGTTCGGTGAAGGTCGTGGCCAGCAGGGACATCCCGGCGGGCGCCAGCCCCGCGGCGAACACTCCCTGCAACGCCCGCGCCCCGAAGAGCATCTCGGGGTTGACCGCCGCCCCGCCCAATGCGGACGCGGCCGAGAAACCGATCAGCCCGGCCGTGAAGGTGCGCCGGTGGCCGACCGCACCACTCACCCTGCCGCCGATCAGCAGCAGTCCGCCGAAGGCCAGCGCATAGGCGGTGATGGCCCATTGCCGGCTCGCGTCGGACATCCCCAGAGCTCTCTGCGCGGACGGCAGCGCGATGTTCACGATCGTCCCGTCCAGGACCACCAGTAGCTGCGCCGCGCTGACCACCAGCAGAGCCCACCATCGCCGTCGATCAGGAGCGGAATCCGCCATGTTGTCCCTCATCTCCCTCATCGTTCACCACCGTGCGTCTATCAACGTATGGGAGTCCCTAACGTTGTTAGGGGCGGCGAACAACGTACTACACTGGCCCGAGCGGTCGGACGACAGAGACGACATCAAGTGACGGGTGAGGCACGGTGGTTGCGGCGGGTGGCAAGCGCGGTCAGCGGCAGGACGACGGTGTGCGGAGCATCTGGCTGCGATCCCGGCGTGCCACGCGCGGGGAGCCGCCGCTCACGCTCCCGCGCATCGTCGAGGAGGCCGTCGCCCTCCTCGACGAGGAGGGGATCGACCGGCTGACCATGCGCCGGCTGGCCGACCGGCTCGGTGTGGTGGCCCCCTCGCTGTACTGGCATGTCGAGACCAAGGACGATGTGATCGACCTCGCCGTCGACGCCGTCTTCAGCGAGGTCCCGCCCCCGGCCGGACAGACGGCCGAGTGGTGTGACGACATCACCACCGTGCTCACCACCTGGCGTAGCGCGCTGCTGCGTCATCCCTGGGCGGCCGCCGTTCCCGCGCGGCGGCGCCCGACCATCGGCCCCAACTTCCTGGCCTGGATGGAACTCCTCCAGGCGACCCTCATTCGCGCCGGGTTCACCGGAAAGAGCCTCTCCGCGGCCACCTGGGCGCTCTACAACCACGTCATGGGGTCGGCCTCGACCGAAATCGCCCTGCATATCACCGATGAGGAACGCCGCGTCGGCCAGGAACAACTGCGGCTGAACAGCGACCGGTACCCGTCCCTGGCCGCCAACGGCTATCTCTACGACGACGACTGGGACGGCAGCTTCACCACCGGTCTGCGCTATCTCCTCGACGGCCTCCAGGCCCAGCTGGACCGCGCCCAGCTGGACCGCGCCCAGCTGGACCGCTAGGCGGCCACCTCACGCCGTGGCGGCGCCGGCCACCTCCCGGGCCAGGGCGAGGGCCTCGTCCACGGCTGCCGGGATGTCGGTCACCGGAAAGAGGGTGTGCCGGATGACGCGGTCCGCGCCCGAGATCACCAGGATCAGCCGCTTGAGGCGGAGTTGCTGCGCCGCGCGGAAGGCGGGCAGCCGCAGTGCGGCGGCAAACCGCAGCTCACTGTCGGACAGCAGGGGGAAGAGCACCTTCTCGGCGGCGGCGAAGGCGGCCTGCTCATCGGTGCGTTGGGTGCTCACACCGCGCACCGCCGCGCCCACCGCGCGGAAGGACTCCCAGGCGTCGCGGAACAGCCGGTTCTCCAGAGTGCAGCCCACCGCGCCGGGAATGTCCGCCCAGTTGTCCGGGAGGGGAGAGGGAGCCCCGGTCGCCGGATAGGTGAACAGCACCGTGACGGCGCTGTGTTCCGCGACCACATCATGCACGGAGCCGTCAGGGCCGTGGGTGCCGTCGGTGCCGGTGAGCGCGAGACCGGGCGGTACGGCGGTGCCCACCAGCTCCCGGACCCGGGCCGTTTCCGCGCTGCTGTCCTCGGCGGTCGCGGTCAGGGCGCCGTCGCCGAGCAGCCAGCGGTCGGCCCAGTCCTGCATGCCGATCAGCACGGGCAGGAACGCCCGGCCGCGCTCGGTCAGTTCGTAGGTGTACCGGACCGGCCGGTCCTGATAGGGGCGTCGCTCCAGTACCGCGTGGTCGACCAGCTCCTTCAGGCGCTCGGCCAGCACTTTGCGGGAGATGGACAGTTCCCGGGTCAGCTCGTCGAAGCGGGTATGCCCACGCGCGACCTCGCGCAGGACCAGCAGGCTCCACCAGTCGCCGAGCGCGGCCGCGGCCTGGGCGATGCCGCAGACGTCGTCGAAGTCTCGCTTCCTTGTCATGGTCATCCATAGTAAGTTCCCCTTCGAAACCCTGTACGTTCCGAAAGGAAACTCACTGATGTCGCTGGCCCGATGGACCGAGGTCGACGCCTACTTCAACGCCCTGCTCACCCCCTCCGACCCGGCTCTGGACGCGGCGCTGGACCTCAGTGCGGCGGCCGGTCTGCCGCCGCACCAGGTGGCGCCCAACCAGGGCAAGCTGCTGCATCTGCTGACGAGGATCCGGGGCGCGCGCAGGGTGCTGGAGATCGGCACCCTCGGCGGCTACAGCACCATCTGGCTGGCCACGGCCCTGCCCGCGGACGGACGGCTGATCTCCCTGGAGGCCGATCCGGGGTGCGCCGAGGTGGCCCGCGCCAATGTGGCACGGGCGGGGCTGGCCGGGGTGGTCGACATCCGCACCGGACCGGCGCTGGATTCCCTTCCCCGGCTGGCCGAGGAGGGCGAGGGCCCCTTCGACGTGGTGTTCATCGACGCCGACAAGCCGAACAACCCCGGCTATCTCGACTGGGCGCTCCGGCTGACCCGTCCCGGCAGCCTGATCATCGGCGACAACGTGGTGCGGGACGGAGCGGTGGCCGACCCCTCCAGCACCGATCCGAACGTCCAGGGCATACGGCGTTTCACCGAGCTGATGGCCCGGGAGCCGCGACTGACGGCCACCGCGGTGCAGACGGTCGGCGAGAAGGGCTACGACGGTTTCGCGCTGGCCCTGGTCACCGGCTGACCGGGCGGGTCCGGTCACCGGCCGGGGCCCGGCCCGGCGCCTGCGCGGGACGCATGATGCCGGACAATGGCCCGGTGATCGATGAAGGACTGAACGGCGTACGGCACATCCTGGTGCTGCCCGACCGCGACGCGGCGGAGGAGGTCGCCGAGGCGCTGCCCGAGCGGTTCCGCGCCGCCCACGCACCCCAGTTGGTCCGGGACGCGCTGGCGGGTGAGGACGACGCCGAGGACGCCCAGTGGCTGGTCGTGGTCGAGGACCCGGCCGGGGAGCTGGACCCGGCGGCGCTGGACGCGTTCGCGGAGGAGTACGAGGGCTGGCTCGAGGCCGAGTAACGCCCCGGGCCCGCGAAGCCCGCGCCGTCCGGCGCCCGGACACCCGGCGGGCGATGTCGGTGGTCCGTGGGATGCTGGACCGCGATGGCCAGGAAGACGACGACCGACGATCCGCTCGCCCCCGTGACCCTCGCCGTGGGGCAGGAGGAGCTGCTGCTCGACCGCGCCGTGCAGCAGGTCGTGGCGGCCGCCCGCGCGGCCGACGCCGACACCGACGTACGCGACCTCACCCCCGACGCGCTCCAGCCCGGCACCCTCGCCGAGCTCACCAGCCCCTCGCTCTTCGCCGAGCGCAAGGTGGTCGTGGTGCGGAACGCACAGGATCTCTCGGCCGACACCATCAAGGACGTGAAGGGCTATCTCGGCGCCCCCGCCGAGGAGATCACCCTCGTGCTGCTGCACGCGGGCGGAGCCAAGGGCAAGGGGCTGCTCGACGCCGCCCGTAAGACCGGGGCGCGCGAGGTCGCGTGCCCCAAGATGACCAAGCCCGCCGACCGGCTGGCGTTCGTCCGGTCGGAGTTCCGCGGTACGGGGCGGTCGGCCACCCCGGAGGCATGCCAGGCGCTGGTCGACGCCATCGGCAGTGATCTGCGCGAGCTGGCCAGCGCGGTGTCGCAGCTCGCCGCCGATGTCGAGGGCACCATCGACGAGGCCGTCGTCGCCCGCTACTACACGGGCCGCGCCGAGGCGTCCAGCTTCACCGTCGCCGACCGGGCCGTGGAAGGGCGGGCGGCCGAGGCGCTGGAGGCGCTGCGCTGGGCCATGGCCACCGGAGTGGCGCCGGTGCTGATCACCAGCGCCCTGGCCCAGGGCGTACGCGCCATCGGCAAGCTGGCCTCGGCCCCGCGCGGGGCCCGCCCCGGCGATCTGGCCCGGGAGCTCGGGATGCCCCCCTGGAAGATCGACCGGGTCCGGCAGCAGATGCGCGGCTGGTCGGCGGAGGGTGTGGCGGTCGCGCTGCGCGCGGTCGCCGAGGCGGACGCGGGGGTCAAGGGCGGCGGGGACGATCCGGAGTACGCCCTTGAGAAGGCCGTCGTGACCATCGCCCGCGCCGCCCGCTCAGGCCGCGCCTGACGAAGGCGAGCGCCCCACAAGGGGAACGGCTCCCGCGAGCGGGAACGCACCCACGAGGGGAACGCTCCCGCGAGCGGGAACGCCTCCGCGAGGCGAGCGCCCCTGTGCGGCGGGCCCGCCTACCCCTTCATCTTCTCGAGCGTCGCCTTGGCGCTCTTCTTCAGCAGGTCGACGGCCTCGGCGTTCGTCTTGCCCTTGGCATCGGACGAGCTGGACACATACTCCGACCACGTCGACTGGTACGTCATCCAGCCGTCGCGGACCCCGAGGATCACATACGTCCCGCCGCTGGAGCTGGATTCGTTGGTCTGCGTCACCACGTACGCCTCGTCGCCGAGGCCGCCGACCGTCTTGACGTCATAGCCGTAGCTGGAGGACTTCCGGTTCTCGTAGGCCCGGTAGCTGGCCTCGAACTCGGGCTCCGGGTCGGTCTTCTTGTGCAGCAACGCCGTGGTGTAGACCCGCAGCGTGGAGTATTCGGTGCTGGACGTGCCGTCGGGCTTGAAGTTGATGTTGCAGTCCATCGAGTCCAGCGCCGGGTCCTGAGAGCTGCTGTGCTCCGGGTTGGAGCTCGAGCGGCTTTCCTTGCCGTCCAGCTCGTAGCCCTCGTCCTCGAAGGTCTTGGTGTCGGTCTGGTCGCACAGGTCGTCCGTGTACGTGTACCCGGCGAGATCGGCCTTCGCCTCGTCGCCGCCGCCGAACCCTCCGGTGGCCATCAGGGCACCGGCCCAGACCGCCGAGGCGACGAGGGCCCCGCCGAGCCCCCACAGCCAGACCTTGCCGCCCGCGGGGCCGCCCCCCGAGCCCTTCGGAGGCATCGCGGGCGGTGTGCCCGTGGGCGCTCCCGGCTGTCCGTATCCGGCCATGGGCATGGCGGGCATCGTGGGCTGGGCGTAGGGGTTGGCGGCCTGTGGCTGGGGCTGCTGCGGTACGCCGTAGGCGCCGTGCTGGGGCTGCTGGGGCGGCTGAGGCTGCCCGTAAGGATTGGGTGTCTCCCCCGGTATCGACATGACGTGAACATACCCGAGAGAACCGAGAAAGCCCCTCGCCGTCCTGGGGAAAGGACGGCGGGGGGCTTCCCGTGGATTGCTGTGCGCCGCACCCGCGTGGCGAACGCAGGCCGCGTGCGGCGCGATGCCGCAGTCAAGCTGTCGGCTGCCGGTCGGAGCGGGTGAGAGGGACCGCTTGGCCCGGACCGGCGGAGGGGGACGGTGTACGCCCCGGAGGGGGCGTGTACGCCCCGAAGGCATCAGCCCGGACGTCAGCCCTTGAGGGTGGCGACCTGCTGCGCGAGCGCCGACTTCTTGTTGGCGGCGTTGTTCTTGTGGAGCACGCCCTTGCTGACGGCCTTGTCCAGCTTGCGCGCGGCGGTGCGGGCGGCGGCGGTGGCCTTCTCGGCGTCACCGGCGGCCACGGCCTCACGGGTGCGGCGGATGGCGGTCTTCAGCTCGGACTTGACGGCCTTGTTGCGCTGACGGGCCTTCTCGTTCGTCTTGTTGCGCTTGATCTGGGACTTGATGTTCGCCACGTAAAGAGCCTTCGCAGGTTCGTTGGTTTTCGCTGATGGTGTGGTGTGCCCGCGACCGCGCGGAAGCGGCACGAGACACAGTCGGCCAGGTTACCAGCAGGGTCTGTGGCGTCCCAAACCCGGAAGCGGTCGCCAGTCATGGGACCATGGACGGACCGAGACACCCCCGATTACACCGAGTCCCGCCTAGACACAGGACCCTGCGTGCCCGCGACCCCTACCAATGTGCCGGAGCCGAGCCGTACCGAGCCGGCTCTCATCCGTAACTTCTGCATCATCGCGCACATCGACCACGGCAAGTCGACGCTCGCCGACCGTATGCTCCAGCTGACCGGTGTGGTCGACCAGCGGCAGATGCGCGCGCAGTACCTCGACCGTATGGACATCGAGCGCGAGCGCGGCATCACGATCAAGTCCCAGGCGGTCCGGCTGCCCTGGGCGCCCACGACGGATGAGGGCGAGCCCGCGTCGGCCACCCACATCCTGAACATGATCGACACCCCCGGCCACGTGGACTTCACCTATGAGGTCTCGCGCTCGCTCGCGGCCTGTGAGGGCTGCATCCTGCTGGTCGACGCGGCGCAGGGGATCGAGGCCCAGACCCTCGCCAACCTCTATCTGGCGATGGAGCACGACCTCACGATCATCCCGGTCCTCAACAAGATCGACCTCCCGGCCGCCCAGCCCGAGAAGTTCGCCGCCGAGCTGGCCCACCTCATCGGCTGCGACCCCTCCGATGTGCTCAAGGTCTCCGCCAAGACCGGTGAGGGCGTCGCGGAGCTGCTGGACCGGGTCGTGGACCTGGTCCCGGCCCCGGTCGGCGTCAAGGACGCCCCCGCCCGCGCGATGATCTTCGACTCGGTCTATGACCCGTACCGGGGCGTCGTGACGTATGTGAAGGTCGTGGACGGCACGCTCAACAAGCGTGAGCGGATCAAGATGATGTCCACCGGCGCCGCCCACGAGCTGCTGGAGATCGGCACCAACTCACCCGAGATGACCCCCTCCGACGGGCTGTCCGTCGGCGAGGTGGGCTATCTGATCACGGGTGTGAAGGACGTCCGCCAGTCCAAGGTCGGCGATACGATCACCCAGTTCACCAAGGGCGCCGAGCAGCCGTTGGGCGGCTACAAGGACCCCAAGCCGATGGTGTTCTCCGGGCTGTACCCGCTGGACGGCTCGGACTACCCGGAGCTGCGCGAGGCCCTGGACAAGCTCCAGCTGAACGACGCCGCGCTGGTCTACGAACCGGAGACCTCGGCCGCGCTCGGCTTCGGCTTCCGCGTCGGCTTCCTGGGGCTGCTGCACCTGGAGGTCATCCGTGAGCGCCTGGAGCGCGAATTCGGTCTCGACCTGATCGCCACCGCGCCCAATGTGGTCTACCGCGTGGACATGGAGGACGGTTCCGAGCACACGGTGACCAACCCCAGCGAGTTCCCGGTGGGCAAGATCGCCACGGTGCACGAGCCGGTGGTCCGGGGCACCATCCTCGCCCCGAGCGAGTTCATCGGCGCGATCATGGAGCTGTGCCAGAACCGCCGCGGTGTGCTGCTCGGGATGGACTACCTCTCCGAGGAGCGGGTCGAGATCCGCTACACCCTGCCCCTCGCCGAGGTCGTCTTCGACTTCTTCGACCAGCTGAAGTCCAAGACCCGCGGCTATGCCTCGCTGGACTACGAGCCCACTGGTGAGCAGACCTCCGACCTGGTCAAGGTCGACATCCTGCTGCACGGCGACAAGGTCGACGCCTTCTCCGCGATCACCCACAAGGACAAGGCGTACGCCTACGGTGTCCGGCTGGTCGCCAAGCTGCGCGAGCTCATCCCGCGGCAGAACTTCGAGGTGCCCATCCAGGCCGCCATCGGCTCCCGGGTCATCGCCCGTGAGACGGTCCGCGCCATCCGCAAGGACGTTCTCGCCAAGTGCTACGGCGGTGACATCTCGCGTAAGCGGAAGCTGCTGGAGAAGCAGAAGGAAGGCAAGAAGCGGATGAAGATGGTCGGCAGCGTGGAGGTCCCCCAGGAGGCGTTCATCGCGGTGCTGTCCTCCGACTCCGAGGGCGGGGACGGCAAGAGCAAGAAGTGACGCGAAACGAGTGATCAACGGGCCTGGTGCGAAGGATGCGCCGGGCCCGTTGCCGTGGTGGCGGAGGTGCGGCCCGTCAGGGTGTGAGGGATGCGGCACACCGTCCGTCGTCGTTTGAACAACGTGACCCGTAACCCCTTACGCGGTAAGGATTCGGCCCTTACGCTGATCACTGCTCGAAGGTTACTCGCGAGTCACTAAGTAATGAGGCTGGCCCCGGAGGATGCCGTGACCGACACACAGACTTTGCTCGAGAACCGGCCGCCGTCCCTGGCGACGCACTTCCTCCAGCGCGTCGAGGCGACGCCTGACAAGGAGGCGTATCGCTATCCGGTACCCGCCGCCTCGGGTTCGGGCCCCGACGAATGGCGCCCCCTGACCTGGCGCGAAAGCGCGGACCGGGTCTTCGCCATCGCCGCCGGTCTGATGGGTCTGGGCATCCGGCCCGAGGAGCGGGTCGCCCTCGCCTCCGCCACCCGGGTCGAGTGGATCCTCGGCGATCTCGGGGTGCTCTGCGCGGGCGCCGCGACCACCACGGTCTACCCGAGCACCAACGCCGAGGAGACCGCGTTCATCCTGTCCGACTCCGGCAGCCGAGTGCTGATCGCCGAGGACGGCGCCCAGCTCGCCAAGGTGCGCGAGAAGCGCGAGGAACTGCCCGAGCTGGCCCATGTGGTGGTGATCAACGCCGATGACGCGGTCCCGGCCGCGGGCGACCCGGAGGGCTGGGTGCTCTCCCTCACCGAGCTGGAGAAGCGCGGTACGGCCTATCTGGAGCAGCACCCCCGGGCCGTACGGGAGCGGATCTCCGCGCTGCGCGCCGACCAGCTGGCCACGCTCATCTACACCTCCGGCACCACCGGCCGCCCCAAGGGCGTACGGCTGGCGCATGACTCCTGGTCGTACATGGCCATCGCGATCGGCAGTCTCGACGGACTGCTCTACCCCGACGATGTGCAGTACCTGTGGCTACCGCTGGCGCATGTCTTCGGCAAGGTGCTGACCGCCGGGCAGATCTACGTCGGGCACACCACCGCCGTGGACGGCCGTGTCGACAAGATCGTCGAAAATCTCCCGGTGGTCCGCCCGACCTATATGTGCGCCGTACCGCGGATCTTCGAGAAGGTCTACAACGGAGCGGCCCGCAAGGCGCGCGAGGGCGGCGCGGCCAAGTACAAGATCTTCCAGTGGGCGGCCGGGGTGGCCCGTGAGTACGCCAAGACCTACCAGGACAACTTCCGCCACACCGGCACCCCTTCGGTCCCGTTCGGCCTGAAGGCCCAGCACGCCATCGCCGACAAGCTCGTCTACGCCAAGCTGCGCGAGGCGTTCGGCGGACAGCTGCGCGCCGCGGTGTCCGGCTCGGCCGCGCTCGCGCCCGAGATCGGCTACTTCTTCGCCGGTGCCGGGATCAACATCCTGGAGGGCTACGGCCTCACCGAGTCCAGCGCCGCCAGCTTCCTCAACCCGGTGGACTACCGCACCGGCACCGTCGGCAAGGCGTTCCCCGGTACCGAGGTGCGCTTCGGCGAGGACGGCGAGATCCTGCTGCGCGGCCCCGGCGTCATGCAGGGCTACCACGGGCTGCCGGAGCTGACCGCGCAGGTGCTGGAGTCCGACGGCTGGTTCCACACCGGTGACATCGGGGAGCTGTCGCCCGACGGCTATCTGCGGATCACCGACCGCAAGAAGGACCTGATCAAGACCTCGGGCGGCAAGTACGTGGCTCCGGCGGAGGTCGAGGGCCAGTTCAAGGGCGTCTGCCCGTTCGTCTCCAACATCCTGGTGCACGGCTCCGACCGCAACTACTGCACCGCCCTCATCGCCCTCGACGAGCCGACCATCATGGGCTGGGCCAAGGAGCACGGCATGGACGGGAAGTCCTACGCCGAGGTCGTCGCCACCGACGAGGTGCGGCAGTTGATCGACGGCTATGTGCAGCGGCTCAACGAGGGGTTGCAGCGCTGGCAGACCATCAAGAAGTTCCGGCTGCTGCCGCGCGATCTGGACGTGGAGCACGGTGAGTTGACGCCCAGCCTCAAGCTCAAG
The DNA here is from genome assembly GCF_058215575.1 of Streptomyces sp. JLBJ103. Classification (NCBI taxonomy): domain Bacteria; kingdom Bacillati; phylum Actinomycetota; class Actinomycetes; order Kitasatosporales; family Streptomycetaceae; genus Streptomyces; species Streptomyces sp. JLBJ103. The sequence goes on from NZ_CM177089.1 coordinate 5,268,774, forward strand.
CGACCCGTGGTCGAGCGCGAGTACAAGGACCTGATCGACGACATGTACGCGGGAACCCGGGAGGCCTGACGGGGAGTCGAACTGTGTCGAACTGTGCCCGGGGCAATCGGCACAGGAATTTTCCGCTCATCGCGGCTCACTTGCGCAACTCGGCGCATATGAGGTCGGTCCGTCTGTCACGCTGTCCCTGCCGGTGCTGTCCGCGCCGGACGCGGATGCGGATACGGCACTATGACGGAGCTTCTCAGGAGCCGCACAGTGGGGACGTCATCTTCTGCCATGTCTGGCGGGTCGGCCGAGGTCGGCGGGGTGACTGTACCGGTCGGGGGCGTGGGCCCCGTCCGGACCAGCGCGTCGGCCCGCGCCAGCCTGCCCGGCACACCGCTCGCGGCCTCCGCCGCGCGGCGCTTCGTCCGGGCCGCCCTCTCCGACTGGGCCGCCCTGGACGTCCCCGCCGCCGACCGGATCACCGAACGGGTCGGGTACGAGGCCGTCCTGCTGGTGAGCGAGCTGGTCACCAACGCGGTGGTGCACGCCGGTACCGCCGTCGAGCTCAGCTGTGCGCTGGACGTCCCCGGCCATGAGGGCGAACCGCCCTCGCTGGTCGTCGAGGTGACCGACCACCACCCCACCCGGGTGCTGCGCGGCGAACCCCCGGACGGGGAGGAGCCGGAGTACGCCGGGGGCCACGGGCTGCGGCTGGTGGCCGGGATCGCCGAGTCCTGGGGCACCACCTACCGGCGGACCAGCAAGACCGTGTGGTTCCAGCTGGCCGTCGCCGCGGACGCGGACGACGGCCCGGCGGCCGTGGGGTTCGACGGGCTCGGCCGGGACGGCACCCGGCTCGCCGAGCGGGTGCTGCCGCGCGAGGCACACCGCGAGGCACACGCCGTCGAGCTGGTCGCGCCCGCGCCCCGACGGGCGCCCGCCCGCCGCCATGACCCCGAGTGGGCCCGGCACGGCGCGCTGTCCTTCCTCGCCGAGGCGTCCGACATGCTCGCCGGGCAGTTCGACGAGGACCTGGTGACCTCACTCGCCGTCCAGCTGCTGGTGCCGCGGCTGGCCGACTGGTGCGCGGTGTGGCTCGACGCCGCCGGCGGCCCGCCGCGGCTGGTGCGGGTCTGGCACGCCAGCGAGAGCCGCCTCGAGGAGCTGCGGCGGGTTCTGGAGAAGGAGCCGCCCCATCTGCCCGCCGCCGCGCGCGGCGGCGCCGTGGACTGGCCGTGGCCCGCCGACCCCGCCGCGTACGGACCCGGCGGCGCCGCCCTGGCCTGCCGCCTGATCGCGGGCGGACGGGCCGTGGGCACCCTGCTGCTGGGGCGGGCCGGGCTGGTACGGATGCCCGGTGAGGTCGTCGGCCTGATCGAGGACTTCGCCCGCCGGGTCGCCCTGGCGCTGGCCTCCGCCCGCCGCTACACCCGGCAGGCGGACATCAGCCGGGTGCTCCAGCGCGGACTGCTGCCGTCCGGTATCCCGCGCATCCCCGGGCTGGAGTCGGCGGTCGTCTACGAGCCCACCGGCGAGATCTCCGCCGGGGGCGACTTCTACGACGTCTTCCCGGCCCGTGACGGCCGCTGGGGCTTCGTCCTGGGCGACGTTTGCGGCAACGGCCCGGAGGCGGCCGTGGTGACCGGCCTGGTGCGCCCCTGGCTGCGGCTGCTGGCCCGCGAGGGCTACGGCGTCGGGGAGGTCCTCGACCGGCTCAACCAGCTGCTCGGCGAGGAGGCGGTCGAAGCGGCGGTCGAGGGGGCCGCCGAGGCCGTCGTGGCGGGCGTGGAGGCGGCCGGGGTCGGGGTCGGCGTCGCGGAGCTGGTCGATGCCGGACTCGTCGGCGCGGGACTGCCGCCGGGCGGCGGGACGGCCCGCTTCCTGTCCCTGCTGTACGGGGAGCTGGAGCCGCTGGGCGACGGCGCCGGGGGCGGGGTGCGCTGCACCCTCGCCAGCGCGGGCCATCCGCTGCCCCTGGTGCTCCGCCCCGACGGCTCGGTGCGCACCGTCGCCGCCCCGCAGATACTGCTCGGGGTGGTGGACGATGTCGCGTACGAGAGCGAAACGTTTGATCTGGCGCCCGGCGAAACGCTCCTGTGCGTGACGGACGGGGTGACCGAGCACCGCTCGGGCAGCCGCCAGTTCGACGACGAGGAGGGACTCGCGGCGGTCCTCGCGTCCTGCGCGGGGATGAGCGCGCGCGAGGTCGCGGAGCGGGTGCGGGAGGCGGTCCACGCGTTCGCGACGGAGCCGCCGGACGACGATCTGGCGATGCTGGTGCTGACGGCACGCTAGGGCCCGGGGGCCTGGCCCCCCCGGGCGGCGCCGGACCCCGGCGGCGGGCGGTCGCCCGGGGACGGGGCCGGTCGGCGCCGCTCTTGGCGGGGTGCCCCGGCCCTGGGGGCGGTGGGCCTCGCTCCTGGGGCGGTGGCCCGCGCGTTGGAGTTGGCCCCGCATCCTGGGGCCCGGCCCTGGGGACCAGCCTTCGGAGTGGTGGGCCCCGAGCGCCCGGGGGGTGGGTCCCGCCCGGGGGCGGTGGCTCTGCGCCGTGGAGCCGTCGGAGCCCACTCGGGCCGATTGGCCCGCCGTCTTCGGTCCTGGTACTGGGGTGCCGTGCCACTGTCGGCTCAGGGCTCCGGGGTGGGGGCCCGGAGCCGCCCCCCTCGTGGGCGGAACCGGCGCGGGTCCCGGACCCGCGGGGATGTCGGACAATGGGTCTCATGCCTTCCGTACTGCCCGATGGTGAGCCCATGCCCGAGGACGGTGCGCTGCCCCCCGGCGCGCTTACCGGGGCCGGGCGGCGGCCGCTGGGCTTCTATCTGCATGTGCCCTACTGCGCCACGCGCTGCGGGTACTGCGACTTCAACACCTACACCGCGAGCGAACTGCGCGGCTCCGGCGGGGTGCTGGCCTCGCGGGACAACTACGCAGAGCAGGTCACCGAGGAGGTGCGGCTGGCGCGGAAGGTGCTGGGCGACGACCCGCGGCCGGTCGAGACCGTGTTCGTGGGCGGCGGTACGCCGACCCTGCTCGCCGCGGCCGACCTGGGCCGGATGCTCGCGGCGATCCGCGAGGAATTCGGACTGGCGGAGGGCGCCGAGATCACCACCGAGGCCAATCCGGAGTCGGTGGATCCGCGCTATCTGGCGGAGCTGCGCGAGGCCGGTTTCAACCGGATCTCGTTCGGGATGCAGAGCGCCCGGCAGCATGTGCTGAAGGTGCTGGACCGCACCCACACCCCCGGCCGCCCCGAGGCTTGTGTCGCCGAAGCGCGGGCGGCGGGCTTCGGCCATGTGAACCTCGACCTGATCTACGGCACCCCGGGCGAGAGCGACGACGACTGGCGGGCCACCCTGGAGGCCGCCCTCGGCGCCGGACCGGACCATGTCTCGGCCTATGCGCTGATCGTCGAGGAGGGCACCCAGCTGGCGCGCCGGATCCGCCGCGGCGAGGTGCCGATGACCGACGACGACGTCCACGCCGACCGCTACCTCATCGCCGAGGAGATGCTCTCGGCCGCTGGATTCCACTGGTACGAGGTCTCGAACTGGGCCACCTCGCCCGAGGGCCGCTGCCGCCACAACGAGCTGTACTGGCGCGGCGCCGACTGGTGGGGCGCGGGCCCCGGCGCCCACAGCCATGTGGGTGGGGTCCGCTGGTGGAACGTGAAGCACCCCGGCGCGTACGCCCAGGCCCTCGGCGAGGGCCGGTCGCCCGGCGCGGGCCGCGAGGTGCTGGCCGACGAGGAGCGCCGCGTCGAGCGCATCCTGCTGGAGCTGCGGCTCTCCGAAGGCTGCCCCCTGGACCTGCTCCGCCCGGCGGGCGCGTCGGCCGCAGCCCGAGCCCTGGAGGACGGCCTGCTGGCCCCGGAGCCGTACCGGCAGGGGCGGGCCGTGCTCACGCTGCGCGGGCGGCTGCTGGCGGACGCTGTGGTGCGGGATCTGGTGGACTGAGGCACTGACCACTGGACATCACACTGGAAACCAGCGACTTCCGGACACTCAGCTGACCCCCACCGTCACGAAATCGATCAGCTCCTCCACCCGGCCCAGGAGTTCGGGCCGCAGGTCCTTGTAGGAGCGGACCGAGGAGAGGATCGCTTGCCAGGCGGCGCCGGTGTTCTCCGGCCAGCCGAGGGCCCGGCAGACGCCCGTTTTCCAGTCCTGGCCGCGCGGTACCTCCGGCCAGGCGGAGATGCCCAGCGAGGTCGGCTTCACAGCCTCCCAGATGTCGATGTAGGGGTGGCCGACGACCAGCACATGGTCACCGGTGACCTCGGCGGCGATCCGGGACTCCTTCGAGCCGGGCACCAGATGGTCGACCAGGACACCGAGCCGGGCGTCCGGGCCGGGCGCGAACTCCTGGACGATGGCGGGGAGATCGTCGACGCCCTCCAGGTATTCGACGACCACACCCTCGATGCGCAGATCGTCGCCCCAGATCCGCTCGACCAGCTCCGCGTCATGGCGCCCCTCGACATAGATGCGCCCCGCGCGGGCCACCCTCGCCCGCGCGCCCGGTACGGCGAGGGAGCCGGAGGCCGTGAGCCGGGGCGTGGTGGGGGCCACTGCGCGCGGGCGCACCAGCGTGACAACGCGGCCCTCGAGCAGAAAGCCGCGCGGCTCCATTGGGAAGACGCGATGTTTGCCGAAGCGGTCCTCCAGAGTGACCGTCGGCCCCTGCGCGGTCTTCTCGCAGCGGACAACCGCCCCGCAGAACCCGGTGGTGACCTCCTCCACGACGAGGTCCGGTTCGGCGGGGACCTCCGGGGCGGGCTGCTGCCGCTTCCAGGGCGGGGTCAGGTCCGGCTTGTCGTATCGGCTGCGCACCCGCCCGACGATAGCCGCGGAGCTAAGCGCTCCGCGGGAAGTGCCGCGAGGTGGGGTCGTTTGTCCGCGGCTGCGTCGTGGCTGGTCGCGCCCACGCGGCGGAGCCGCACATCGACACAGCCCCGCGCCCCTTCGGGGCGCAACCGAACCGCACCGGACTTCAGCGAGGCCGCTCAGCGGGACACACCGAAGCGCTCGGCCAGTTCATCGCGCTGGATGCGGACGAACTCCGCGTCCACCACGGACCCGTGGCCCGGAACGTACCGCGCCTCCTCGCCGCCGAGCTCCAGCAGCCGGTCCAGGGCGGCCGGCCACCGCGCGGGGATCGCGTCGGGCCCCGCCTGCGGCGGGCCGGACTCCTCGACCAGATCGCCGCAGAAGACCACCTCGGGCTGCCCGGGGACCAGTACCGCCAGGTCGTGGGCGGTGTGCCCGGGGCCCACGTTCGCGAGCAGCACCGGCCGGTCGCCCAGGTCGAGGGTGAGCTCCCCGGAGACCAGGTGGTGGGGGAGGACCAGATGGTCGGCGGCCTCGGTGGCGGCGCCCCGGTCCACACCGTGCCGGATGGCCGACTCGCGCAGCGCCTCCCGCTCCGCGCGCAGCAGTTCGTCCAGGCCCGCGGCGCCGTACACCTCGCAGCCCGAGAAGGCGGCCGTGCCCAGGACATGGTCGAAGTGCGGATGGGTGAGCGCGATCCGGGTGGGGCGGCGCCCGGCGAGCCGGGTGATCTGGGTGCGCAGCGCGGCGCCGTCACGCAGCGTGGCCCCGGTGTCCACGACGAGTACGTCCGTGCGCCCGACGACCACGCCGATGGTCTCGTCCCAGCCCGGCATCCGCAGCCTGGCCACCGCGGGGGCGATGGTCTCCCAGCCCGCCTCGTGCCATCGCGGCTCTTCCCAACACGTCTCCATACCGAGACGCTAGCTCTCCGAGCGATAGCGTGGCGGGTCGTGCGGGCTCCGCCACACGGCGGCTCTTGCCCTGTCCACCGCACCCCGCCGTACACTGGCGGAGGGGTTCTGGCACTCGTGACCGTTGAGTGCCAGGGGGACGACCCGAAGAGACCGCTGGACTGGAGGTGCGCGGGGTGCTCAGCGAACGCAGACTCGAAGTGCTGCGTGCCATTGTCCAGGACTATGTGGGGACCGAGGAGCCGGTCGGCTCCAAGGCGCTCACCGAGCGCCACCGGCTGGGGGTCTCCCCGGCCACGGTGCGCAATGACATGGCCGCGCTGGAGGACGAGGGCTTCATCGCGCAGCCGCACACCAGCGCCGGGCGTATCCCCACCGACAAGGGCTACCGCCTCTTCGTTGACAAGCTGGCCGGAGTGAAGCCGCTGTCCACGCCGGAGCGCCGGGCCATCCAGAACTTCCTGGACGGCGCGGTGGACCTGGATGACGTGGTGGGCCGCACCGTCCGGCTGCTGGCGCAGCTGACCCGGCAGGTCGCGGTGGTGCAGTATCCGTCGCTGACCCGTTCCACGGTGCGCCATGTGGAGCTGCTGCCGCTGGCCGCGGCCCGGGTGATGCTGGTGCTGATCACGGACACCGGCCGGGTCGAGCAGCGCATGGTGGACTGCCCGTCCCCGGTGAGTGAGGAGTCGCTCGCGGATCTGCGGGCCCGGCTCAACAGCCGTGTCGTGGGGCGGCGGTTCGCGGATGTGCCGCCGTTGGTGCAGGATCTTCCGGAGTCCTTCGAGCAGGAGGACCGGGGAACGGTCTCGACCGTGCTGGCGACCTTGCTCGAGACGCTGGTGGAGGAGACCGAGGAGCGGCTGATGATCGGCGGCACCGCGAACCTCACACGTTTCGGGCATGATTTTCCCCTGACGATCCGGCCCGTTCTGGAGGCACTTGAGGAGCAGGTCGTCCTCCTCAAGCTGCTCGGCGAGGCCAAAGACTCGGGTATGACCGTGCGCATCGGGCATGAGAATGCTCACGAGGGACTGAATTCCACCTCGGTGGTCGCGGTCGGCTACGGTTCGGGCGACGAGGCCGTCGCCAAACTCGGCGTGGTCGGACCGACCCGCATGGACTACCCCGGAACGATGGGAGCGGTACGCGCAGTGGCACGTTACGTCGGACAGATCCTGGCGGAGTCGTAAGTGGCGACGGACTACTACGCAGTCCTGGGCGTGCGGCGTGATGCCTCGCAGGACGAGATCAAGAAGGCATTCCGTCGGCTCGCGCGTGAGCTGCATCCGGATGTGAATCCGGATCCGAAGACCCAAGAGCGGTTCAAGGAGATCAACGCCGCCTACGAGGTGCTGTCGGACCCGCAGAAGAAGCAGGTCTACGACCTCGGCGGGGACCCGATGTCCGGCGCGGCCGGAGGCGGTGGCGCCGGAGGCTTCGGCGCGGGCTTCGGCAACTTCTCCGACATCATGGACGCCTTCTTCGGCACCGCCTCGCAGCGCGGCCCCCGGTCCCGCACCCGGCGCGGCCAGGACGCCATGATCCGTCTCGATGTGGAGCTCAGCGAGGCCGCGTTCGGGACCACCAAGGACATCCAGGTCGACACCGCGGTGGTGTGCACCACGTGCAGTGGTGAGGGCGCGGCGCCGGGCACCTCGGCGCAGACCTGTGACATGTGCCGCGGCCGCGGTGAGGTCTCGCAGGTCACCCGCTCCTTCCTGGGTCAGGTCATGACCTCGCGGCCGTGTCCGCAGTGCCAGGGCTTCGGCACCGTGGTGCCGACCCCGTGCCCGGAGTGCGCCGGTGACGGGCGGATCCGCTCGCGGCGCACCCTGACCGTGAAGATCCCGGCCGGTGTGGACAACGGCACCCGGATCCAGCTGGCGGGCGAGGGCGAGGTCGGTCCGGGCGGCGGCCCGGCGGGCGATCTGTATGTGGAGATCCATGAGGTCCCGCACCCGGTCTTCCAGCGCCGCGGCGACGATCTGCACTGCACGGTGACCATCCCCATGACGGCGGCGGCGCTCGGCACCAAGGTGCCGCTGGAGACGCTGGACGGCCTGGAGGAGGTCGACATCCGGCCCGGCACCCAGTCCGGCCAGTCGATCCCGCTGCACCAGCGCGGTATCACCCACCTGCGGGGCGGTGGCCGGGGCGATCTGATCGTCCATGTCGAGGTGACCACCCCGACCAAGCTGGACGCGGAGCAGGAAGAGCTGCTGCGGCGCCTGTCCAAGCTGCGTGGCGAGGAGCGGCCGACCGGCGAGTTCAAGCCGGGGCAGCAGGGGCTGTTCTCGCGTCTGAAGGATGCGTTCAACGGGCGGTAGGCGTTCGGCCGGGGGTCCGGGGGGTGTCCCCCGGGGGACGTGGCCAAGCCGGGGCAGCAGGGGCTGTTCTCGCGGTTGAAGGATGCGTTCAACGGGCGGTAGGCGTTCGGCCCGGACCCCCGCAACGCCGGTGGTCCGGTTGTCGGCCGGTGCGGAGCGCATGACACGATGTGGTCATGCCCTCCGCACTGACCGGTCTCTTCCGGTTTCCGATCGTGCAGGCGCCGATGGCGGGCGGAGCTTCCTGCCCCCGGCTCGCCGCCGCCGTCTCCGAGGCCGGCGGCCTCGGTTCGCTCGCCGCCGGGTACAAGACCCCGGAGGCGATGTACGAAGAGATCAGACAGCTGCGGGGACTGACCGACCGGCCCTTCGGTGTCAATCTGTTCATGCCGCAGCCGCCCACCCCCGACCCGGTCGCCGTCGAGGTCTACGGCGAGCGCCTCGCGGGCGAGGTGATCCGGTACGGGACCTCGCTCGGCGACCCCGACGCAAGCGTCGACGACGCGTATCAGGCGAAGCTGGCGATCCTGCTCGGCGACCCCGTGCCGGTGGTCTCGTTCACCTTTGGCTGCCCCACCCGTGAGGTCCTGGACGCCCTGGCCAGGGCCGGTACGCGCACCGTCGTCACGGTGACCTCGCCGGTCGAGGCGCAGACCGCCGAGTGGGCGGGCGCCGACGCGCTCTGTGTGCAGGGCGTGGAGGCGGGCGGCCACCAGGGCGGCTTCAGCAATGACCCGGCCGAGGACGGCATGGGCGCCGGTCTCGGGCTGCTGTCGCTGATCGCGCTGGTCCGCGAGACCGTGCGGATCCCGGTGATCGCCGCGGGCGGGCTGATGCGCGGTGCGCAGATCGCGGCGGCGCTGGCCGCGGGCGCGAGCGCGGCCCAGCTGGGCACCGCGTTCCTGGTCACCCCCGAGTCCGGGGCCAACGCCCTGCACAAGGGCGCCATGACGGACCCGATCTTCGGCCGGACCGAGCTGACCCGTGCCTTCTCCGGGCGCCCCGCCCGGGGTCTGGTCAACCGTTTCATCCGGGAGCACGGCCCGTACGCCCCGGCCGCCTACCCCCAGCTGCACCACTTCACCTCCGGGCTGCGCAAGGCCGCGGCCCAGCAGGGTGATCCGCAGGGCATGGCGCTGTGGGCCGGACAGGGCCACCGGCTGGCCCGTGAGCTGCCCGCCGGGCAGCTGGTGGAGACGCTGGTGGCCGAACTGGACGCGGCGCGGGCGGCGTTGTACGCCGGGGCATTCGGCGGCGAGGCGTTCGGCGGCGAGGCCCGGTGACCGCCCCGGTGTTCGTGGCCGACTCCCTTCAGGGAGCGGCCGCGGGGACCCGGATCGCGCTGGACGGGCCCGAGGGGCGGCATGCCGTCTCCGTACGGCGGCTGCGCGTCGGCGAACCCGTGGTGCTCACCGACGGCCACGGCACGGGTGTCTCCGGCACCGTGGCGGCCGTCGAGGGCAAGGACCGGCTGCTGGTGGAAGTGGCCGGGGTACACCACGAGGAGCCGCCGAGCCCGCGGATCACCGTGGTGCAGGCGCTTCCCAAGGGCGACCGCGGCGAGTTGGCCGTGGAGACCATGACCGAGACCGGTGTGGACGCCGTCGTGCCGTGGACCGCCGCCCGGTGCATCACCCAGTGGAAGGGCGAGCGCGGGCTGAAGGCGCTCGGCAAGTGGCGGGCGACCGCTCGCGAGGCGGGCAAACAGTCCCGCCGTCTGACCTTCCCCGAGGTCACGGACGCGATGACGACCAAGCAGGTTGCTCGACTTCTGGCCGACGCGGATTTCGCGGCCGTGCTGCACGAGGAGGGCAGCACCCCGCTGGCCACGGCACAACTGCCCGCCGCCGGTGAGATCGTGCTCGTCGTGGGCCCCGAAGGGGGAGTCTCCGCCGAGGAGTTGACGGCCTTCGAGGAGGCGGGCGCGGCACCGTACCGGCTGGGCCCGAGCGTGCTGCGCACCTCGACGGCTGGAACGGCGGCGGTCGCGCTGCTGCTGGGGCGTACCGGCCGCTGGTGACGACGGTCGACCGTGCTCGGCCCTTCGTTCCTCAGGGCCTCCGCGCGCTCTCCCTTTCGACAGCGGCGCGTCCCTTCGGCTCTCTCGCCGGTCGGACGGGGTTGCCCGAGCGCCGGGGGTGCCCAAAGGCGGAGCCATGAGGTGAGTGCTGGGGGTGCCCAAAGGCGGAGCCATGAGGTGAGCGCTGGGGGTGCCCAAAGGCGGAGCCATGAGGTGGCCGACGACGGTCTTCCGGTTCGTCGCGCGCAATGGGAACCTGTCCCCTATGGGGGCATTGAGCCATGTAAGGCATCGGTCCGGGCGGTCGCTCCTGGCGGTCGCGGTATCGGTCGCGGCCGTCGTCGCGGTGACCGGATGCGACCGGAAGGACAACGGAGTCAGCGCCATCGTGGTCGCGGTCACCACCGACAAGGTCGCTTCCCGCGCCCTGGAGAAGGGTGGTGTCGACGTCCGCTGGATGACCTGCAACGCGGATCTGAAGGGCGGCCGCACGGCCGGTGCTTCGTCCTCGGGTGACCACAAACGCGAGCGGGACGAGGGCATCGGGATCGACGCGTCGGTCGACTGCCGGGGCGAGACCGAGAGCGACAAGGACATCAAGGTCTCCGGCAAGGTCAGCTTCGTACGGAAGAACCACTGTGTACGGGGCCACTTGACGGCGTCCGTGGACGGGCGCCGGGCGTTCGAGGCGCGGGTGATCGGGGAGTGCGACGGCGGCCGGGACAACAACCGGGGCTCCGGGCGAGACAAGGACCGGGGCAACGACCGGGGCAACGGCCGGAACGACGACCACGGCAGTCGGCGCCCCGAGCCGCACCAGAGCTACCCCCTGGACCACCGAACCACACAGAGCACCCAGGGCAAGTAGGGGCGAGCGGGGACAGGCAGGGACCGCCGGCGGAGCGTCCCGGTACCATCCGGACCGTACTGGCCGACGATCCGTGAGGAGCCACCGGTGGCGGGAGAACCGCAGGCCGACTGCCTGTTCTGCAAGATTGTCTCGGGGGAGGTGCCGGCCACCGTCGTCCGCGAGACCGACACCACGGTCGCCTTCCGCGACATCAACCCCCAGGCGCCGACCCATATTCTGGTGATCCCCAAGGTGCACTACCCGGACGCGGCCTCCCTCGCCACGGCCGAGCCGCAGATCACCGCCGATGTGCTGCGCGAGGCGGGCGTGGTCGCGGCCGAGGAGAAGATCGACGGCACGGGCTTCCGCGTGGTGTTCAACACCGGCTCCGGCGCCGGGCAGACCGTCTTCCACGCACATGCCCACGTCCTGGGCGGCCGCGGCCTCAACTGGCCCCCCGGATAGTCCGGTGTCCGCACGCGAACTGGTCGTCCTCGGCACCGCCAGCCAGGTCCCCACCCGCCATCGCAACCACAATGGCTATCTGCTGCGGTGGGACGGCGACGGGCTGCTCTTCGACCCCGGTGAGGGCACCCAGCGCCAGATGCTGCGGGCCGGTGTCGCCGCGCACGACATCGACCGGATCTGTGTCACGCACTTCCACGGCGACCATTCGCTGGGTCTGGCCGGGGTGATCCAGCGGATCAACCTGGACAAGGTGCCGCATCCGGTGGCCGCGCACTACCCGGCGAGCGGACAGCGCTTCTTCGAGCGGCTGCGGTACGCCACCGCGTACCGCGAGACGGTGCCGCTGACCGAGCTGCCGATCGAGGGCGAGGGCGGGGTGATCGCCCGGACGCCCGCGTACACCCTGGAGACCGCCCGGCTCTCGCACCCCGTCGAGTCCTACGGCTACCGCCTGGTCGAGCCCGATGGCCGCCGCATACTGCCCGAACGGCTGGCGGCGCTCGGCATCCGCGGGGCGGACATCGGCCGCCTCCAGCGGGACGGCACGCTGGAGCGGGACGGGCGCACCATCGCACTCGAGGAGGTCAGCGAGGCCCGGTCCGGCCAGCGCTTCGCGTTCGTCATGGACACACGGCTGTGCGACGGTGCGTACGCCCTGGCGCAGGGGTGCGATCTGCTGGTCATCGAGTCGACGTTCCTGGACGAGGACGAGCCGCTGGCCGTCGAGTACGGCCATCTCACCGCTGGGCAGGCGGCCCGGCTCGCCACCGACGCGGGCGTCCGCCACCTCGTTCTGACCCACTTCTCCCAGCGCTACGGCGACCCTTGCGACTTCGAGCGCCAGGCCCGTGCCGCGGGCTTCGAAGGCGAGCTCACGGTGGCCCAGGACCTGATGACCGTGGCCGTGCCCAAGCGCCGCTGACGACGGCGTCCCGGGGCCGTGCCACGCCCCCCGGGACGCCGGACGCCGGAGCGCGCCGCCCGGTGACGGTGGGATCGGGCACACTGGCGGCACCTGCTTTTCGACGGCCGTTTCGACGGCGACGGCACGGCGGTGGCAGGGCGGCGGGGGCGCCGATCACGACCCGTTCGACCTGGGAGCACACGGTGACGACACATCACGGCGACGAGCATGCGGCGGGCCGCCCCCTGCTCGATCCGCTCGCGGCCGTTCGCGGGCCCGGCGATCCGGACTGCGATGTCTATCTGACCGGCACCGTCTTCCTCGACATCATCTTCACCGGCCTGGACTCCGCCCCCATCCGCGGCACCGAGTCCTGGGCGCGCGGGATGGGTTCCAGCCCCGGTGGCGTCGCCAATATGGCCACCGCCCTGGCCCGGCTGGGGCTGCGCACCTCCCTGGCCGCCGCCTTCGGCGACGACCACTACGGCGACTACTGCCGGGACGCGCTCGACCGCGGCGAGGGGATCGATCTGTCGCTGTCCCGGACCATCCCGGGCTGGCACTCCCCGGTGACGGTCTCCATGGCCTACGAGGGTGAGCGGACGATGGTCTCCCACGGCCACGAGGCGCCGCCGCCGGAGGAGCCCGCCCCCAGCTGCCCGCCCCCGGCTCGCGCCGCCATCGCCTCGCTGGTGCCCGGCCGCCGCGAGGAGTGGGTCGCGGAGGCCGCCCGCAAGGGCAGCCGGGTGTTCGCGGACGTCGGCTGGGACGACACCGGCCGCTGGGACCCGGCCGATCTCGCCGATCTGGAGCACTGCGAGGCGTTCCTGCCGAACGCGGCCGAGGCGATGAGCTACACCCGCACCGACTGCCCGCGCGCCGCCGCCCGCGCGCTCGCCGACCGCGTACCGCTCGCCGTCGTCACCCTGGGTGCCGAGGGGGCGTACGCGGTCGACGGCCGCACCGGGGAGGCCGCCGAGGTGCCCGCGATCAACGTGGAGGCGCTGGATCCGACCGGCGCCGGGGACGTGTTCGTCGCGGGTTTCGTCACCGGCACCCTGGCCGACTGGCCGCTGGCCGACCGGCTCGCCTTCGCCGGGCTGACCGCCGCGCTGTCCGTCCAGGAGTTCGGCGGCTCGCTGTCCGCGCCCGGCTGGGTCGAGATCGCCGCCTGGTGGCAGCACGCCCGCGCTTACGACGACCAGCCGCTGCGCCGTTACGCCTTCCTGGACCGGATACTTCCGGCCACCGCCCGCCCCTGGCCGCTCCGCCGGGCCGTCCCCACCATCGGCTTCCGGCAGGCATAGCATCCCCCCGGGGCCCGGCCGCGGGCGCGGATTCCGGGAATGGTGTGATGAGCGGGTACGGAGTAAAAGGGCTCGGGTCTTGTCGGTGCTCCGTCGTACCCTGGTAACCCAAGGTTGTCGAGCGGCGAGAACCGTTGACAGGAGGTAGGAGCAGGCCCGAGAGCCGGCCCATGACGCAACCAACCACAGCACAGCAGGCGCATGCGCAGTTCACGGTCCCGACCAAGCATCCGATGGTGATGGTCCTGGGATCAGGGGACTCGTTGCTGCGTGTGATCGAGAATGCGTTCCCGGCGACCGATATCCACGTGCGGGGCAATGAAGTCAGCGCCACGGGGGATCCCAAGGAAGTCGCCCTCATCCAGCGCCTGTTCGACGAGATGATGCTGGTGCTCCGCACCGGTCAACCGATGACGGAGGACGCGGTGGAGCGCTCGATCTCCATGCTGCGCTCGGCGGAGAACGGGGAGGGCGCGGTGGAGGAGACGCCCGCCGAGGTGCTCACGCAGAACATCCTCTCCAACCGCGGCCGCACCATCCGTCCCAAGACGCTCAATCAGAAGCGCTATGTCGATGCCATCGACAAGCACACGGTTGTCTTCGGCATCGGCCCCGCCGGCACCGGCAAGACCTATCTGGCCATGGCCAAGGCGGTCCAGGCGCTTCAGTCCAAGCAGGTCAACCGGATCATCCTGACGCGTCCGGCGGTCGAGGCGGGGGAGCGGCTCGGCTTCCTGCCCGGCACGCTCTACGAGAAGATCGATCCGTATCTGCGGCCGCTCTACGACGCGCTGCACGACATGCTCGACCCCGACTCCATCCCGCGTCTGATGGCCGCGGGCACGATCGAGGTCGCGCCGCTGGCGTATATGCGTGGTCGTACGCTCAACGACGCGTTCATCATCCTCGACGAGGCGCAGAACACGAACCCCGAGCAGATGAAGATGTTCCTCACCCGGCTCGGCTTCGACTCCAAGGTCGTGATCACGGGTGACATCACCCAGATCGACCTGCCCGGCGGGACCAAGAGCGGTCTGCGCCAGGTCCGGGAGATCCTGGAGGGCGTCGACGACGTCCACTTCTCCATGCTCACCAGCACCGACGTGGTCCGGCACAAGCTGGTCGGCCGCATCGTCGACGCGTACGACCAGTACGACAGCCGCAACGGAAAGTAACTGCGAAGCCCCATGGCGATCGACGTCAACAACGAATCCGGCACGGACATCGACGAGCGGGCGGTGCTGGACGTCGCCCGCTACGCCCTGGCCCGGATGCGTATCCACCCGCTCTCCGAGCTCTCGGTGATCGTCGTTGACGCCGACGCCATGGAGCAGCTCCACATCCAGTGGATGGACCTGCCGGGGCCCACCGATGTGATGTCCTTCCCGATGGACGAGCTGCGGCCGCCCGCCAAGGACGACGAGGAGCCCCCGCAGGGTCTCCTCGGGGACATCGTGCTCTGCCCCGAAGTGGCCAAGAAGCAGGGCGAGGAGGCGCCGACCGGCCACTCCATGGACGAGGAGCTCCAGCTGCTCACCGTCCACGGCGTCCTCCACCTCCTCGGCTACGACCACGAGGAGCCGGACGAGCGCGCCGAGATGTTCGGCCTCCAGGCCGCGATCGTCGACGGCTGGCGCGCCGAGTACGGTCTGACCGGCCCCTCCCCGGCCCCCACCACCCGATGAGCGGGCAGCTCGTCACGGCGGCCGTCCTGCTGGTGGTCGTCGCCTGGCTGGCGGCGTGCGCCGAGGCGGGCCTCGCCCGCACCACCCGGTTCCGGGCCGAGGAGGCCGTGCGCACCGGGCGGCGCGGCAGCGCCAAACTGATGCATGTCGCCGAGGACCCCACCCGCTATCTCAATGTCGCGCTGCTGCTCCGGGTGGCCTGCGAAGTGGCGGCGGGCGCGGTGGTCACCTACGCCTGTCTGAGCGAGTTCCCCGAGACCTGGAAGGCGCTGACGGTCGCCATCGGCGTCATGGTCCTGGTGTCGTATGTCGCCGTCGGCGTCTCACCGCGCACCATCGGCGCCCAGCACCCGCTGAACACCTCGACCGCGGCTGCCTATGTGCTGATCCCGCTGGCCCGGGTCATGGGCCCGATCCCGCCGCTGCTGATCCTCCTCGGTAACGCGCTCACGCCCGGAAAGGGCTTCCGCAAGGGCCCGTTCGCCTCCGAGGCCGAGCTGCGCGCCCTGGTCGACCTCGCCGAGCAGGAGTCGCTGATCGAGGACGAGGAGCGGCGCATGGTCCACTCCGTGTTCGAGCTCGGCGACACCCTGGTGCGCGAGGTGATGGTGCCGCGCACCGACCTCGTTGTCATCGAGCGCTACAAGACCATCCGGCAGGCGCTCACCCTCGCGCTGCGCTCCGGCTTCTCCCGGATCCCGGTCACCGGGGAGAACGAGGACGACATCGTCGGGATCGTCTACCTCAAGGACCTGGTCCGCAAGACACATATCAACCGCGAGGCCGAATCCGAGCTGGTCTCCACCGCGATGCGGCCCGCCGCCTTCGTCCCGGACACCAAGAACGCGGGCGATCTGCTGCGCGAGATGCAGCAGGACCGCAGCCATGTGGCCGTAGCCATCGACGAGTACGGCGGTACGGCCGGGATCGTGACCATCGAGGACATCCTCGAGGAGATCGTCGGTGAGATCACCGACGAGTACGACCGGGAGCTGCCGCCCGTCGAGGATCTGGGCGAGGGCACCCACCGGGTCACCGCCCGGCTCGACCTCGGCGATCTGGGCGAGCTGTACGGGACGGATCTGGAGGACGAGGACGTCGAGACGGTCGGCGGACTGCTCGCCAAGGCCCTGGGCCGGGTGCCGATCGCGGGTGCCACGGCCGAGGTCGATATCCCCGAGGGCGGCGCGGACCCGGCCCTCAAGGCCCTTCGGCTGACGGCCGAGTCCCCGGCCGGCCGCCGCAACCGCATCGTCACGGTGCTGGTCGAGCCGGTCCGGGAGACCGCCGCCGCCGAATCGGAGTCATAGCCGGTCCACCGTCTGACAGCGTCAGTCGGCGTTCACCGTCCCCTCACCGCACGCCCCCACCGGGCGCTGTGCCTCCTCTCCGCGCGCCCCCACGGGCGCGTCGGCGCGGCCGCGGGCTGCCCCGATGCGCCCCGTCACGCCCGCGCAGCCGGGCGCGCGGGGCCGCGCTGCGCCATACGGGTGGAAAGGGTCCCCGCACTCTGGCCCATCTGGCCTAGGCACCTGCTTACTTGCAGATACCGACTGGTGGGTCGCCCATACCTCTGTCGGGGGACAGTCGGACCGTCTACTTGACGTAGACGGTCGGCCGTATGGGCACCCCCGTACAGATGGGCACGGCCCCCGCAGGACACCTGGCGGGGGCCGTGACGGCCCACTTCCTATCGCGACCCGGGAAGGGGCCAACTTCATGGCTGCCTCGACCACTGTGGTGACGTCCACGCCGAACCCCTCGGTCTTCGGACAGGCCGTCACCTTTACCGCGACCGTCGCCTCGGTGCCACCCGGGGCCATCACACCGACCGGTACAGTCGACTTCTCCGTGGACTCCGGCGCACCCGTGACCGTCCCCGTCGACGCCAGCGGACAGGCGTCGTTCACCACCACCTCCCTGACCGTGGGTCCCCACGCGGTGACCGCCACCTACAGCGGTGACGCCAATCTCGACCCTTCGACGGGCTCCACCATCCAGCAGGTCAATGCGGCGACGACCACCACTACCCTCACCGTCTCGCCGAATCCCGCGGTGTGCGGGCAGAGCGTCACGCTGAGCGCCACGGTGGCGACCGTGCCCGCGGGCCCTGTCCCCACCGGTACGGTCACCTTCATCGTCAGCGACGACGGCCCGGCCCTGGTCGCGAATCTGGACGCCACCGGGCAGGCATCGGTCACCGTGGACGCCGGCGATCTGACGGTGGGCGCGCATCTCGTCGCCGCCTTCTACAGCGGCGATCCGGGCTTCAGCCCCTCCAACTCCGCCCTGGTGCCGCTCACGGTCAATCAGGCGAGCTCCACCGTCACCTTCACCGCGACTCCGAGTCCCTCGGTCTGCGGCGAGTCGGTGACGCTGTGCGCCCAGGTGACGGTCGAGGAGCCCGGCACCTGTACCCCGACGGGCACCGTGACCTTCTCGGTGACCGGCGGTCCGACGCTGACCGCGGAGGTCAACGCGACCGGCCAGGCGTGTGTGACCACGGACCAACTCCTGGTCGGCACCGACACGGTGACGGTCACGTACTCGGGGAACACCGATGTCGCGGGTTCCAGCACCACCGGGACCATTGTGGTGAACCAGGGCACCTCGACGACCTTGGTGACGGTCACGCCCAACCCCGCGGTGTGCGGTCAGGCGGTGACGATCTGCGCCCAGGTGACGGTCGGCGCACCGAGCACCTGCGTCCCGACCGGAGACGTGACCTTCACCATCTCCGGTGGTCCGACGCTGACCGGCGCGCTCGACGCGAGTGGTCAGGCGTGTGTGACCATTAGTGGGCTGGGGGCGGGCAGCTACACGGTGACCGCCACCTACGAGGGCAACGCCGACATCGCGGCCTCGACCGGGACTGGGACCATCAATGTCGACCAGGGCGTCTCGTCCACCGCGGTGACGATCACGCCCGATCCCTCGGTGTGCGGTGAGGCGGTGACGATCTGTGCTCAGGTGACGGTCGCGGCCCCGAGCACCTGCGTCCCGACCGGGGATGTGACCTTCACCATCTCCGGTGGTCCGACGCTGACCGGCACGCTCGACGCCAGTGGTCAGGCGTGTGTGACGACCAGCTCCATCCCCGTCGGCCCGCACACGGTGACCGCCAGCTACCCGGGCAACGACGATGTCCAGGGCTCTACCGGTACCGCGGGGCTGACGGTCAACCAGGCCGCTTCCACCACCGCGCTGACCGTGACTCCCAACCCGTCGGTGTGCGGTGAGGCGGTGACCCTGTGCGCTCAGGTGGCGGTGGTGGCGCCGGGGACCTGTGTGCCGACTGGAACGGTGACCTTCGCGATCAGTGGGGGTCCGACTCTGACGGGCACGCTCGACGCCAGTGGTCAGGCGTGTGTGACCACCAGTGCCATCCCCGTCGGCAGCCACGTCGTCACCGCCACCTACGCCGGTGACACGGGAGTCGCGGGCTCCTCGACCACCGGAACGGTCCTGGTGAACCAGGGAGTCTCGACCACCACGGTGTCGGTCACGCCCGACCCCTCGGTGTGCGGTCAGGCGGTGACGATCTGCGCTCAGGTGACGGTCGCGGGGCCGAGTACCTGTGTCCCGACCGGGGATGTGACCTTCGCGATCAGTGGGGGTCCGACTCTGACGGGCACGCTCGACGCCAGTGGCCAGGCGTGTGTGACCACCACAGCCATCCCCGTCGGCAGCCACACGGTGACGGCGACGTACGCGGGTTCCACGGACGTCGCGGGCTCCTCCGGTACGGCGACGATCAATGTGAACCCGGCGGCGTCCACCACGACGCTCACGGTGACGCCCGGTTCGCCGGTGTGCGGCCAGGCGGTGACCCTGTGCGCCCAGGTCACCACCGTGCCACCCGGGACCTGCGTGCCGACCGGAACAGTGACCTTCGCGATCAGTGGTGGTCCGACTCTGACGGGCACGCTCGACGCCAGTGGCCAGGCGTGTGTGACCACCAGCGCCATCCCCGTCGGCACGCACACCGTCACTGCCACCTACGCGGGCGGCGGAGGCGTGGCGGGCTCGTCGGCCACCGGCTCGGTCACCGTCGGCCAGGCCGCTTCCACCACGGTGCTGACCGTGACCCCCAACCCGTCGGTGTGCGGTGCGGCGGTGACCCTGTGCGCCCAGGTCACCACCGTGCCACCCGGGACCTGCGTCCCGACCGGAACAGTGACCTTCGTGGTCGCCGGTGGTCCGACGCTGACCGGCGCGCTCGACGCGAGTGGTCAGGCGTGTGTGACCATCAGCGGGCTGGCGGCGGGCAGCTACACGGTGACCGCCACCTACGAGGGCAACGGCGACATCGCGGCCTCGACCGGCACTGGGACCATCAATGTCGACCAGGGCGTCTCGTCCACCGCGGTCACGGTCACGCCCAACCCCTCGGTGTGCGGTGAGGCGGTGACGATCTGTGCTCAGGTGACGGTCGCGGCCCCGAGCACCTGCGTCCCGACCGGGGATGTGACCTTCACCATCTCCGGTGGTCCGACGCTGACCGGCACGCTCGACGCCAGTGGTCAGGCGTGTGTGACGACCAGCTCCATCCCCGTCGGCCCGCACACGGTGACCGCCAGCTACCCGGGCAACGACGATGTCCAGGGCTCTACCGGTACCGCGGGGCTGACGGTCAACCAGGCCGCTTCCACCACCGCGCTGACCGTGACTCCCAACCCGTCGGTGTGCGGTGAGGCGGTGACCCTGTGCGCTCAGGTGACCACCGTGCCGCCGGGGACCTGTGTGCCGACTGGAACGGTGACCTTCGCGATCAGTGGTGGTCCGACGCTGACCGGCACGCTCGACGCCAGTGGTCAGGCGTGTGTGACCACCAGTGCCATCCCCGTCGGCAGCCACGTCGTCACCGCCACCTACGCCGGTGACACGGGAGTCGCGGGCTCCTCGACCACCGGAACGGTCCTGGTGAACCAGGGAGTCTCGACCACCACGGTGTCGGTCACGCCCGACCCCTCGGTGTGCGGTGAGGCGGTGACGATCTGTGCTCAGGTGACGGTCGCGGGGCCGAGTACCTGTGTCCCGACCGGGGATGTGACCTTCGCGATCAGTGGTGGTCCGACTCTGACGGGCACGCTCGACGCCAGTGGTCAGGCGTGTGTGACCACCACAGCCATCCCCGTCGGCAGCCACACGGTGACGGCGACGTACGCGGGTTCCACGGACGTCGCGGGCTCCTCCGGTACGGCGACGATCAATGTGAACCCGGCGGCGTCCACCACGACGCTCACGGTGACGCCCGGTTCGCCGGTGTGCGGCCAGGCGGTGACCCTGTGCGCCCAGGTCACCACCGTGCCACCCGGGACCTGCGTGCCGACCGGAACAGTGACCTTCGCGATCAGCGGTGGTCCGACTCTGACCGGCACGCTCAATGCCAGTGGTCAGGCGTGTGTCACCACCAGCGCCATCCCCGTCGGCACGCACACCGTGACCGCCACCTACGCGGGCGGCGGAGGTGTCGCGGGCTCGTCGGCCACCGGCTCGGTCACCGTCGGCCAGGCCGCTTCCACCACGGCGCTGACCATCACCCCCAACCCGTCGGTGTGCAGCCAGTCGGTCAACCTCTGCGCCCAGGTGGCGACCGTGTTGCCCGGGACCTGCACCCCGACCGGAACGGTGACCTTCGTGGTCGCGGGCGGTCCGACCCTGACCGGCACGCTCAACGCCGGCGGTCAGGCGTGTGTCACGGCCACCGGACTGGGCGTGGGCCCGCACACGGTGACGGCGACGTACAGCGGCAACACCGGAGTGGCGGCTTCGACGGCCTCCGGGACGGCCACCGTCAACTCGACGCCGACCACGACCACGGTCACCTCCTCGCCCAACCCGTCGTCGCCCGGCCAGACGGTGACCTTCACCGCGACCGTGGCCCCGGTGGCTCCGGGGACGGGAACTCCGACCGGCACCGTGACGTTCGTGATCAGCGGTGGCCCCATCCTCATCGGCACGCTCAACGCCTCCGGACAGGCCACCGTGAGCACCAACACCCTCACCAGCGGCCCGCACACGGTCACCGCCATCTACAGCGGCGACACCTGCTACAGCTCGTCGTCCGGCACGCTCGTCCAGAACGTGTCCGCCGTGAACACAACGCTGACGGCGACCCCGGCGACGATCCGGCTGCGGTTCAACGGAACGCTGATCATCCCGACCTTGAGCGCCACGCTCAGGGATCAGTCCAACAACCCCCTGCCGGGGCAGACCATCACCTTCGTGGCCAACTCCGTGCTGGGGCCGATCAGTCTGGGCAGCGCCGTCACCAACGCCAGTGGTACCGCGACGCGCACCAACGTGACCGTGCCGCCGACCGTGCTCACGGCCTCGACCTACACCGCCTCGTTCGCGGGAGCGCCCGGTCTGAGCCCGGCGTCGGCCAACGCCTCACTGAGGTTCCAGCCGACACCGATCCTCCCCTGAGGACGGAACGGGGGAACCTGCCCTGACCCACCCATAGCTGCGCCGGACCGCATCCAGCGGTCCGGCGCAGCTGTGGTTCGCGGATGTGTCAGCCGCGGCCACGGCGCCCGCGCAGGCCCAGGCCGGCCGCCACCGCGATCAGCGCGACAACCGCCGCGTCCACACCGATACCCAGCCGGACGCCGCCCAGCGTCGAGGCCGCGAAGTCCGCGCCGCCGTCGCGCAGCGACGCGATATGGGCCGAGGCGAGGGCGCTCAGCAGCGGGATGCCCACGGTCATACCGATCTGCTGGGAGCTGGTCACCAGCCCAGTGGCCAGGCCCTGTTCCTGGTCCGGCAGACCGGAGGTGGCGATGACACCGTACGAGACGATCACCCACAGGTGGGCGACACTGGCGGTGCTCACCGCCGCCATGGCCAGCCAGGCACCGGCGGTGGCGTTCTCGCCAAGACCCACCATCACGGCCGTCAGCACCGCCTGGATCAGCATCGACCCGACCAGGGTGCGACGGGCGCCGAAGCGGCCGATCACCTTGGGCGCGACCACTCCGGCGACCGCGGACAGCACCCCCTGCACACCGAAGACCAGACCGGTGATGAGCGACGACAGCTTCAGCACCTCCTGGAGATACAGCGTCAGCAGGAAGATGACCGAGCTCATCATCGCGAAGGTGGTCAGCCCGGCCAGATTGCCCCAGGCCACGGTGGGACGGCGCAGCATCGGCAGGGACACCAGCGGCTCGGCGGCCCGGGACTCCACGACGGCGAACGCCACCAGCAGCAGGGCGCCACCGACCAGCGCCACGATCACATCGGCGCCGCCGAAACCGCGCTCGGCGGCCGTCGACAGGGCGTAGATGACACCGAGCAGTCCGCCGGTGACGGTCACCGCGCCCGGTACGTCCAGCCGTGGCCGTCGCGGATGGCGCGACTCCGTCAGCAACGCGGGGGCGACGGCCAGCACCAGGGCGCCCGCGACCGTGAGCAGCCCCATGGTGGAGCGCCAGCCGAGCGCGTCGGTCATTCCGCCGCCCAGGACCATGCCGATGGTGAAGCCCAGCGACATCAGGGTGCCGCTGATGCCCAGGGCGCGTTCGCGCTGCGGGCCTTCGGCGAAGGTGGTGGTGAGCAGTGACATACCGGTCGGCACGATGAGCGCCGCGCCCAGCCCCTGTGCGGCTCGTGCGGCGAGGAAGACGGCCGGGTTCCAGGCCAGTGTGGCCAGCAGGGAGGCCACCGTGAACAGCGCGAGCCCGGTGAGGAACAGCTTGCGCCGCCCGTACAGGTCGGCCACCCGGCCGAAGAACAGCAGGAAGCCGCCGGAGGGCAGGGCGAAGGCGGTGACCGCCCACTGGAGGTCGGACTGGCCCATGCCCAGGTCCCGGCCGAGCGCGGGGAGGGCCACGTTCAGGATCGAGAAGTCCAGCGCCACCATGAACTGGGCGGCGCACAGCACCATCAGGATCAGCTTGGCGCGGCCGGTCAGCCGCGCGGGAGCCGGATCGGGGACCGGGGGCCGAGCGGCGGTAGCGCGCTCGGCGGTGGGGTCGGAGAGGACGGAGGGGGAATCGATCGCCATGGACAACAGGTTCGAATGATCCAGGAGGACGTGGGGAGCGGGCACTTATCCTGTTGGCCGCACCACCAGCTTCAGCGAGAGCACGCCGGTGAGCGCACCGGTGAGGAGGGGGACGGCGTGGCAGCAGCCGCGGAGACGACGGCGAGGACACAGACCACCGGCAAGTCACACCGCCGACAGGAGCTGCGTGACTTCCTGATGAGCCGCCGGGCCCGGGTCAGCCCCGCGGACGCGGGGCTGCCGGACGGCGGCCGGCGCCGTACGCCGGGGTTGCGCCGGGAGGAGGTCGCGGTCCTGGCCGGGGTGGGCGCGTCCTGGTACCAGTGGCTGGAGCAGGGCCGGGACATCACCGTTTCGCCGCAGGTGCTGGACGCGGTCGCGCGGGTGCTCCGGCTCAACGACCCCGAGCGCCGCCACCTTTATGTGCTGGCCGGGCTCAATCCGCCCGTCCCCGCGTCCGAGTACGGCACGGACCATGTGAGCGAGGGGCTCCAACGGCTGATCGACGCCTGGATGCCGTTCCCGGCGCACATCATGGACCGCTACTGGAACATCATCGCCTACAACGACGGTGCCGCGCTGGTGCTGGGCTTCCGTCCGGAGTTGCCGCAGAACTGCCTGATCACCTTCTTCACCGACCCGGTCTACCGGGCCCGCGCCCAGAGCTGGGAGGAGAACGCGCCCTGGGTCGTCGCCCAGTTCCGCGCCTCCCTCTCCGACCACCCGGACGACGAGGGTTTCAGCGAGATCGTCGGTGAACTGGCGGATCTGAGTCCGGAGTTCACCGAGCTGTGGGAGCGCCGGGACATCCAGGTCGGCGGTCAGATGTACAAGGAGCTGCACCATCCGCTGGTGGGCGCGCTGCGCTTCGAGTCCACGCAGCTACGGGTCCCGGCCCGGCCCGACCTGACGATCGTGATGCACCATCCGATGCCGATCGAGGGCACCGGGACGGGGGCGGGTGCGCAGACCGTCGAGGAGACCACGGCGAAGCTGGAGTGGCTGCTCTCCCCGGAGGGACGGCGTGGCGGGATGTACTCGGTCGCGGGCTGACCCGCGAGCCACCCCACCGGCACCAGCGCCGGTCGGCGGCCCGCATATGCTCATCCGCATGAGCGAAGCAGCGCAGCTGGACCCGGAAGACCGCAAGATCGTCACGCTGGCCCGCTCGGCGCGGGCCCGCAACGGCGTGGCCGAGGGCGCCGCCGTGCGCGACGAGACGGGCCGCACCTATGTGGCCGGGACCGTCGCCCTGGACTCGCTCCGGCTGAGCGCGCTGCGGACCGCCGTCGCCATGGCCGTCGCCAGCGGTGCGAAGTCCCTGGAGGCCGCGGCCGTCGTGACCGAGGCCGGGACCGCCCCCGACGAGGACCGCGCGGCCGTACGGGACCTGGGCGGCGCCGGTACGCCGGTGCTGGTGGCGGACCCGGACGGCACCGTGCGCGCCACCCTCCCGGCCTGACGGGATCCCCGTCGGCAGCCGGTCCGCAGGACTGGTCCGAGCGGGTCGGGGCATCGGGGAGAATGGGCGCCATGAGTGTCCGTACCTCTCCGTCCCCGTCCGAGCCGGGGGAGACCCCGCACCGCTCGGGCTTCGCCTGCTTCGTCGGTCGCCCCAACGCGGGCAAGTCGACCCTCACCAACGCGCTGGTGGGGACGAAGGTCGCGATCACCTCCAACCGTCCGCAGACCACCCGGCACACCGTGCGCGGCATCGTGCACCGCCCCGACGCACAGCTGGTGCTCGTCGACACCCCCGGTCTGCACAAGCCGCGCACTCTGCTCGGCGAGCGTCTCAACGACGTCGTACGGACCACCTGGGCCGAGGTCGATGTGATCGGCTTCTGTCTGCCCGCCGATCAGAAGCTGGGCCCCGGCGACCGCTACATCGCCACCGAGCTGGCCGGGATCAAGAAGACCCCCAAGGTCGCGATCGTCACCAAGACCGACCTGGTCGAGCCCCAGCAGCTGGCCCAGCAGCTGCTGGCCGTCGACCGGCTCGGCACGGAGCTGGGCATCGAGTGGGCGGAGATCATCCCGGTCTCGGCGGTGGACGCGGAGAAGGAGGCGGGCCGCGGAGCCGCCGCCGAGGACGGGGACAGGCGGGGGGCCGGTCAGGTGAGCCTGCTGGCCGATCTGCTGGTCCCGCTGCTGCCCGAGGGCCCGGCGCTCTACCCCGAGGGCGACCTCACCGACGAGCCCGAGCAGGTCATGGTCGCCGAGCTGATCCGCGAGGCGGCGCTGGAGGGCGTACGGGACGAGCTGCCGCACTCCATCGCGGTGGTCGTCGAGGAGATGCTGCCGCGCGAGGACCGTCCCGCGGACAAGCCCCTCCTCGACATCCACGCCAACCTCTACATCGAGCGCCCCAGCCAGAAGGGGATCGTCATCGGCCCCAAGGGCCGACGGCTGAAGGACGTCGGAACGAAGTCCCGCAAGCACATCGAGGCGCTGCTGGGTACGCCCGTCTTCCTCGACCTTCATGTGAAGGTCGCCAAGGATTGGCAGCGCGACCCGAGGCAGCTGCGGAAGCTGGGTTTCTGAGCCCGGCCTCTAGCCGAGGCAGCTGCGGAAGCTGGGTTTCTGAGCGGGCGGCTGCTGAGCGGGCGGTACGGTCTACGCCCCCTCCTTGAGCACCGTGCGGATCAGCTCCCGCTGGGCCTCGCTCAGATGCGGGTCGGCGGTATGGACCGTACGGCCGTCGATGGTGATCTCGTAGTGGAAGCCGTCCGGGACGCCGCGTGTGGCGGCCGCGGCGCCCTTCTCGACGGCCTGGTGGGCCAGGGCGGCCAGATGGGTGGCGTCGGGCCGACCGGAGGTGTCCAGCTCGGCCCGGCGCTCGATTCCGGCGAATCCGCCGGTGCGGGTGACGGAAATACGCATGGGTCCATCACTACCCGAGGGCGGGCTCTAGCGCGCGCCCACCCGCGTCCGCAGATCCGTGATGCCGACCGCGGCCCATCCCTCCAGCACCGCCGACTGCTCCTCGCCCTCGCCGTAGCGTGAGTGCGCCGCGGCCACCGTGAGCTGGGCGAAGTCGCTGAACTCGGCGTCGGAGGCCAGATCGCCGCCAGTGAGCACGTCGTACCAGATCTGTCCGGCGCGCTCCCAGGCGTTGCCGCCGAGGGCCTTGGCGACGAGGTAGAAGGCGTGGTTGGGGATGCCGGAGTTGATGTGGACGCCGCCGTTGTCCCGTGAGGTGTGGACGTAGTCGTCCATCGTGCCGGGCTGCGGGTCCTTGCCGAGGACGTCGTCGTCGTAGGCCGTGCCGGGGGCCTTCATCGAGCGCAGCGCCACCCCGGTGACCCGCTCCGCGAGCAGCCCCTTGCCGATCAGCCAGTCGGCCTCCTCGGCGGTCTGGCCGAGGACGTGCTGCTTGACCAGCGAGCCGAAGACATCGGACATGGACTCGTTGAGCGCGCCGGACTGGCCGAAGTACTCCAGATTGGCGGTGTACTGCGTGACGCCGTGGGTGAGCTCGTGGGCCATCACATCGACCGGGATGGTGAAGTCGAGGAAGACCTCGCCGTCCCCGTCGCCGAAGACCATCTGCTCGCCGTCCCAGAAGGCGTTGTTGTAGTCCTCGCTGTAGTGGACGCTGGCGTTCAGCGGGAGGCCGGAGTCATCGATGGAGCGCCTGCCGTACGCCTTGAGGAAGAGCTCGAAGGTGGCGCCCAGACCGTCGTAGGCGCGGTTGGCCGACTGGTCCCGGCCGGCCTCGCCGCCCTCGTCGCGCACCTTCTTCCCCGGCAGCCGTGTCTCGTGCTTGGCGTCGTAGATGGTGCGCTTGGGCTTGTTGGAGGGGGCCCGCTCCACGGTGGTGGTGACCCCGCGGACGGTGGTGATCCGGCGGCGGGTGCGCTCCAGGGCGTCCCGCTCCAGGGTGCGGCGGGCGGGCTCGGCCACCGCGGGGTCGTCGGCGTGCGAGAGCTTGTCGAGGACGTGCGGCGGCACGATCGTGCAGAAGACACTGCGGGAGTTCGGGTTCGCGTCCATGCCTGGCAATGTGGCACTGCGCTGTCGAGTTGTCACTCCTTGCGGTCATGATTGATGAAATCGAGTGATTGATGGGCACATCCCGGCGGGAGGCGCGCGAGGGATGCCCCGTCCCGCATAGTGATACGGGCCCGCCGGAGCCGGGCGTCTCGGTTAGGCTGCTATCCATCATGCGTTTCGGGCTGCTTCTTCTTAGCTGCCGCGGCGAGGGCCTGTAGTCGTAGGCCGACCCCCTCCCCGCGGAGTTCGGTGTTGCGGTGATTACGCCCCGTCGGCCGCCCAGTGGACCTTCGTCCAGCGGACTCACGAGGAGCCCTACGCGTCATGACCCACTCCGATACGCCCGGCCATTCCGTCGGCCGCCGCACGCCGATCACCGCCGCGACCGTCACCCAGCGCCCCTCCGGGCTGCCGGTCCACCGCTACGGCCGCTACGAGGCCGTGGACATCCCCGACCGCACCTGGCCGGAGAACCGCATCACCGTCGCGCCGCGCTGGCTGTCCACCGATCTGCGGGACGGCAACCAGGCGCTGATCGACCCGATGTCCCCGGCCCGCAAGCGCGAGATGTTCGACCTGCTGGTCCGTATGGGATACAAGGAGATCGAGGTCGGCTTCCCCTCCTCCGGGCAGACCGACTTCGACTTCGTACGGTCGATCATCGAAGAGGGCGCGATCCCCGAGGACGTGACGATCTCCGTGCTGACCCAGGCGCGCGAGGAGCTGATCGAGCGCACCGTGGAGTCGCTGCGCGGCGCCCACCGGGCCACCGTGCACCTGTACAACGCGACCGCCCCGGTCTTCCGCCGAGTGGTTTTCCGCGGCAGCCGTGACCAGGTCAAGCAGATCGCGGTGGACGGCACCCGGCTGGTGATGGAGTACGCCGAGAAGATCCTGGACGACCGGACGGCCTTCGGCTACCAGTACAGCCCGGAGATCTTCACCGACACCGAGCTGGACTTCGCGCTGGAGGTCTGCGAGGGCGTGATGGACGTCTGGCAGCCCGAGGAGGGGCGCGAGATCATCCTGAATCTGCCCGCCACCGTCGAGCGCTCCACTCCCTCCACCCACGCCGACCGCTTCGAGTGGATGTCGCGCCATCTGTCCCGGCGTGAGCACATCTGTCTGTCGGTGCACCCGCACAACGACCGCGGCACCGCCGTCGCCGCCGCCGAGCTGGCGATCATGGCGGGGGCCGACCGGATCGAGGGCTGTCTGTTCGGGCAGGGCGAGCGCACCGGCAATGTCGACCTGGTGACGCTGGGCATGAACCTGTTCTCCCAGGGCGTCGACCCGCAGATCGACTTCTCGCAGATCGACGAGATCCGTCGCACCGCCGAGTACTGCAACCAGATGGAGGTCCACCCGCGCCACCCCTACGCGGGCGATCTGGTCTACACCGCCTTCTCCGGCTCCCACCAGGACGCCATCAAGAAGGGGTTCGAGGCGATGGACGCGCGCGCGGCCGAACAGGGCAAGAGCGTGGACGACATCGAGTGGGAGGTCCCGTACCTGCCCATCGACCCCAAGGACGTCGGTCGTTCCTACGAGGCCGTCATCCGGGTCAACTCCCAGTCCGGCAAGGGCGGCATCGCCTATGTCCTGAAGAACGACCACAACCTGGATCTGCCGCGGCGGATGCAGATCGAGTTCTCCAAGACGATTCAGGCCAAGACGGATGCCGAGGGCGGCGAGGTCACCCCGGCCCAGATCTGGTCGGCCTTCCAGGACGAGTACCTGCCGACGGACGACAATCAGTGGGGCGGGATCTCGCTGCGCTCGGCGCAGACCTCCACCACCACGGAGGGCACCGACGCGCTCACCGTCGAGGCCGTCGTGGACGGCGCCGAGGTGGTGCTGACCGGCTCCGGCAACGGCCCGCTGGCCGCCTTCTTCGATGCCCTGGCCTCGATCGACGTGGACGTCAGGCTGCTGGACTACACCGAGCACACGCTGAGCGAGGGCGCCGCGGCACAGGCCGCCGCGTACATCGAGTGCGCGATCGACGGCAAGGTGCTGTGGGGTGTGGGAATCGACGCCAACATCGTGCGCGCCTCCCTCAAGGCGGTGGTCTCGGCGGTCAACCGGGGCCGCCGCTAGCGACCGCCGGAGGGTTCGCCGCCAGGGCGATCGGCCCATCGGCAAGGGCCGGTTGACCCGTCACCCGCATGGGCCCCGTCCGCCGTCTGAGGTG
Source organism: Streptomyces sp. JLBJ103 (assembly GCF_058215575.1). NCBI lineage: Bacteria > Bacillati > Actinomycetota > Actinomycetes > Kitasatosporales > Streptomycetaceae > Streptomyces > Streptomyces sp. JLBJ103. The sequence continues at coordinate 5,298,267 of NZ_CM177089.1, forward strand.
GGCGGGGCCTCGGGTTTGGCCTGTTGTCTCCGTTCGGGGTACTGACGTCACATCATTGATGTGGCTAGCATCACGTCAACGCGGCAACGTGGCCGAAGCGTTATGGAGGTGTGACGTGGTGCACGCGCGTGCCCGACGAGACCGGGACCTGTGTGTGGTAGGCGTACGCACTCTGTGGCGGACCGTCGGCGACGGTGAGTTCTTCTGTCCCGACTGCGGAGGCGACCGCAACTACCGCCGCCGAACCGGCCGCCGCCGCATCGTGCTGCTCGGCCTGCCGCTGCTGCCCCGCGGACCGGTTGCCCCCGTCGTCGAGTGCGCCGCCTGCGGCGGCCGGTTCGGCACCGAGGCGCTCGACCACCCCACCACCACCCGCTTCTCCGCGATGCTGCGGGACGCCGTGCACACCGTCGCCCTCGCGGTGCTCGCCGCGGGCGGCACCGACGCGGCCGCGGTCCGCCAGATCGCGGTCGGCGCGGTCCGCGCGGCCGGGTTCGCCGAGTGCAGCGAGGACCAGCTCCTCTCCCTCATCGAGGCCCTCGCCGCCGACACCGGCCGCCTCCCCGGCGCCTGCGGCACCGGGGAGCGCGACGGTCTGGACCCGTGCGGCACGGCTCTGGCCATCGAGCTGCACGAGGCCCTGGAGCCCCTGGCCCCTCATCTGGCCCCCACCGGCCGTGAGGCGATCCTCCTCCAGGGCGCCCGGATCGCGGTCGCCGACGGCCCCTACCGCCCGGCCGAGCGCGCCGTCCTGGAAACCGTGGGCCGCGCCCTGATGATCGGCCCCGACGACACCGCCCGCCTCCTGGCCGCCACCCGCGCGCCCTTCTGACCGACGGACCATCGTGGAGGCGCTCCGTGCGGGCGCGTCCCCGCGGAACTCCTGGACGCCATACTGACCGTGGCGGCGGGGGAGTCCCTGCTGTCGCCGTCCGACCGCTCGGCTGATCGCGCGGATGCTGCGCGCCCCGTCCGCCCCGGCGCCCGGCGTTCCGGCGCCCGGGTACTGGCGGCGCTGTCGGAGCGGGAGCGCCAGGTGCTCACCCTTGTCGCGGGCGGGCTGAACAACGCCGTGGCGGCGGGGGCGCTCGGTCTCTCGCCGCTCACCACCAAGACACTTGTCAGTCGGCTCATGGGCAAGCTGGGCGCCCGGGACCGGGCCCAACTGGTCATCGCCGCCTACGAGTCGGGCATGATCACCCGGTCCGCTTCCAGCCCTCCGCCCTCCTCGGGGGCCTCCTGAGCGGGGTCGGCGCCTGACCGCGGCCCGGTTCGCGCCCCCGCTCACCCCGTGCCCGGCGCTCCCCAGCCCTTCCGGTAGGCCCTCCAGTCCTCCTCCGTGGCGGCGAAGTCCACGTACAGCGCCACCCCGAACCGCTTCCGGTGGCGGTCCTGGCGGCCCAGGCCGAGCCGGGTGCCGCGTACCGCCGCCGTGACCGTCTCGGCCCAGGCGTGACGGCCGATGTTGTTGGTGTGGTAGCCGGGCAGGCCCATCAGTAGATCCGTGGTGGGCGGGGTGATCTCGAGCGCGAGCTCGGTCTGCTGGGCCACATAGCCGCCGTACAGGCTCTCCAGCGGCATCGTGGTGTCGTACGACATCACCGCGATCTGGTCGACCCGCCGTGCCACCTGGCCGAAGTACTTCTGCGACCACCACTTGGGGTGGCCGGTGAAGAAGTCCGCCGCCGTGTGCAGCCCCGGCAGCGGGTCGATCTGATGGGCCGCCACCGACAGCGGGGCGCGGCGGGCGCGGGTGAGGGTGTGCAGTGCGTCGAGGAGCGCGAGGTAGGCGCGGTCACCGGAGTGCAGCGGCTCCAGGTCGAAGTGCACCCCGTCGAAGCCCGCGTCCAGTACCTGCCGCGCGGACCGCACCACACGGGCGCGGTTGTCCCGGTCCTCCAGCCGGAGCCCGGTCGGGCCCTCGGTGGCCAGCACATCGCCCAGCCACGCCTGCACCCGGACCCCGGGCAGTTCGCGGTGGACGGCCTTCAGCAGCCAGGCGGCCTTGGGGTAACGGGCCGCGGGCAGCGTGCCGTTGTGCTCCAGCGGACCCGCGTGGACGTACAGATCGCGGATGCCGCTGCCGCGTACCCGTCGGGCCAGCGCCGCCAGTTCCCGTTCGCCGTTGCGGCCGTCCACCCAGGCGTGGCCGAGCCAGACCGCGTCCCGGCCCCGGGTCTGGGTGCCGGGCTTGAGGTCCCCCGCGTACAGCAGCCGCAGTGAGACCCCGGCGGCGAGAACGGCGAGGGCCAGACTGCCTGCCAGAGCCGCCGTGACGCGCTTGGGCCACTTCAGCCGTGGGTGTTTCCAGACGCGTCGTACGCCGCGCAGTACCCGTCGGAACCGGTCGGCCGCGGCCTGGCCTATGCGTGGCTTCTTCACGAAGGGGAGGCTAGCGAGCGGTATGCGAGGAGTCGCATCCGGTTGTGTGTCCGGGGGTGTGTCCGATGGTGTGCCGCGCCGCGCCTACGCCACCGCGTCTAAGCCCGCCTCGTCGACGCCGGTGTCACATCTTGTCGCTCGGCAGTTCCTTGACCTCGGCCGTGGGCGTGTTCTTCTTGACCGACTCGACGCCCTTCTGGGCCGCGCTCCTGGACTCGTACGCTTCGCCGACCGCGATGATCTCGCCATTGCCCGCCTTCAGACGGAAGCGGTGCTTACCGGCCTTGTCCTCGTAGATCTCGAACTTGCCCGCCATGGCTATCCACCTCCGATGCGTCCCTGCCCCCCTCGAACCACCGCAGAGCGGCCGGGTGACCCTCGCACTCCGGTGGTCAGGGGGCCGGGGGCGGGGCTCCGAAGAGCGCGCGGCAGGGCTCCAGACCCCGCACCTCGACCGGAGTGGCGCGGTGTTCCTCCCAGGCGGCGCGGTCCAGCCGCAGCCGCTGGATGGTCCGGGCCGTGCCCCGTACGGCGACGGTCTCCACCCCGTCGGAGCGGTAGCCGAGCCGCCGCGACACCCCGAGCGAGCGCCCGTTCTCCACCATCGCACCCGAGGTCAGCCGGTTCGCCCCCAGGCCCTCGAAGGCCAGGTGCGCCGCCGCGGCCCGCATCTCCGTGCCGAAGCCCCGCCCCTGGTGGACCAGACCCAGCCAGGAGCCGGTCTCCGCCTCCCGGGTCACCGCGAAATCGTGTGCCATCAGGTCCTGCCGCCCGATCACCACGCCCTCATGCAGCACCGCCAGGCTCAGCGTCCAGGCCTCCGGGCGCCACTCCGCGACGGTCCGCAGCACATGCTGGAACGTGGCGCGCCCGCGCTCCTCCGGGGTCGCGTCGGTCCACGGAACGCTGAACGGCATCTCGGCCGGGTCGTGCACTCCCTCCGCCGCGACCGCGGCCAGCTCATCGAGCCGGGGGAGGTCGGGAAGGAGCAGTTCAAGACGTGGGGTGCGGACGCGGAGCCCGTACAGGGGCCAGAAATGAGGGTCCATGACGGGAGGCTGCCGGACGGCCCGTGGCTACGTCGACCTCATTTACTCCCCGGCGAGCCCCCCTGTTGTCAATCAGGGTTGACGGCAGAGCGTGCGTCAACCTACATTGACGCCATGACCGAAGCAACGGATCTCGCCGAGCGCGCGGGCGACCGTGACCCCCGGGTCGGACTGCGCGCCGTCGCCGCGCTGCGCCGGCTGCTGGAGCAGCTGGAGGCCGTGCAGGTGCGCAGCGCCCGCGCGAAGGGCTGGTCGTGGCAGGAGATCGCCGCGGAACTGGGCGTCAGCAGGCAGGCGGTCCACAAGAAGCACGGGAGGCGTTGATGTTCGAGAAGTTCACCAGCAGCGCCCGCGAGGTCGTCCACGGCGCCGTACGTCACGCGGCGGAGACCGGCAGCGCCAAGGTCGGCGAGGCTGAGCTGCTGCTCGCGCTCCTGGACCGCACCGGCAGCCCCGCCGCCACCGCGCTGTCCGGCCTCGGTGCGCACGGGCGGCGGGCGTCCATCGAGCGGTCACTGGCCGAGGCGCGCCGCCGCGGCGGTATCTCGGGCGCGGACGCTGAGGCGCTGGCCGGACTCGGGATCGACGTCGAGGAGATCGTCGCCCGGGTGGAGGAGGTCCACGGCGTGGGCGCCCTCGCCGCTTCCCGGGGCCCCGGTGGCCGGACCGGCCCGCGGCGTGGCGGGCGCACGGCACGGCGCCCCTTCGCACCGGAGGCCAAGTCGGTGCTGGAGCGGTCGCTGCGGATCGCCCACGGCCGCGGCGACCGGCACATCGGCGACGAACATCTGCTGCTTGCCCTCCTCGCCCGGCCGGGAGTCGCCGCGAGCGTCCTCGCCGACCACGATGTGACCTACGTCCGGGTCGAACGCGCCCTGGACGCACGGCCGGAGGCGGGCTGAAGCCGGGCTGAAGGCGGGCTCCTGGAGGTGGCGGCGGCCCCGCCCGGTGTGCCGTGTGCGCGCGGCGCCCCGGTGCCCCCGTGCTCGCAGCCGCACAAATCGGTTGCCGGTCCCCGGTTGTGCCGCCCACACTGTGCCGGTGCTGATCCGACGAGAAACCCGCGCAGACATCGCTGCCGTGGCCGACGTCACCGCGGCGGCCTTCGCCAGCAGGGCCGAGACCCCGGTCCCGGTCGAGGTCACCCTCCTCGAGCAACTCCGTACCTGTGACGCCTGGTTGCCCGCACTCTCCGTCGTCGCCATCGGCGACGACGGCGAGGTGATCGGCCATGTGGTGTGCACCCGCGCCCATATCGGCCCCGACCAGGCGCTCGCACTCGGTCTCGGCCCGCTCAGTGTCCTCCCCGGCCATCAGCGCCGCGGTGTGGGCAAGGCGCTCGTCCACGCCGTGCTCGGCGCCGCCGACGCGTTCGGCGAACCGCTGGTCGCCCTGCTCGGCAGCCCCGACTACTACGGCCGTTTCGGCTTCCGCCCCTCCACCGACTTCGGCATCACCGCGCCCGACCCCGCCTGGGGCGAGTACTTCCAGGTCCGCACCCTGACCACGTATCAGCCCACCCTCAAGGGTGCGTTCAGCTACGCCGAGCCGTTCTCCCGCGTCTGAGCTCCGAGGGGACCGCGGCCGTCTGGGGCGATCACGGTCCCAACGGGGCGTGTTTACGCTATAACGGAACGTCACGGGCTTCTCGGGGGGAGAACTGTGGCGGACGGCAAGGGCGCGGAGTTACTGACACGCGGTGCGCTGGCGGCGGCGAGCCTGGTGCCGCCCGCGGTTCTGGGGGCCAGGTTCTGGTCCTCCGTGAGCCGCCATCCGGGCGTCTCACTGCTGCTGTTCCTGGCGTACGCGGCCCTGCTGGCAGGTGTCGCGTTCCTGGTCAAGGTGTACGGGAAGGTGGCCGACCGGTGGGTGGAGCGGGTCGCCGACGCGGTCGACCGGCGGCTCCAGTGGCGCGTCTCCCGCTTCGAACGCGACTACCGCGCCTATGTGCTGAGCCACCATCGCTTCATCGATCTCAAAGGGCTCGCGACGCGCGGGGACTACACCCCGGGGCTCGAGGAGGTCTTCGTCGACGTCAGCCTGATGCCGCGCTCGGCACACCAGGTGTCGCGCGAATCGCTGGCGGGCACCGACGGCGGCGCCGTCCCCGTACGGCAGTCGGTGCGGGACTTCCTCGGCGGACCGGAGGGCGCGGCCCTCGCCGTCATCGGCTTTCCCGGCACCGGCAAGACCACCATGCTCAAACATCTGGCGCTGGGGCTGGCCAAGGAGCACCGCGGGCGCGGTGGGCGCGATCTGCCGGTGCTGCTCTTCCTACGCGACCACGCCGAGGCGATCACCGCGAACCCCGCGATCACGCTCCCCGAGGTCATCGGCGCCTCGCTGGGGCGGCTGCGCGGCGATGAACCGCCCGAGTGGTTCAACGCCCGGCTCCAGCAGGGGCGTTGCACGGTGCTGCTGGACGGTCTCGACGAGGTGGCGCGCGAGGAGCAGCGGCGGAAGGTGTCCCGCTGGGTCGAGCGGCAGATCGAGCAGTACGAGGCAAATGACTTCGTGCTGACCTCCCGGCCGCAGGGCTACCAGGGCGCACCGGTGAACCGCGCCCGGGTGCTCCAGATCCGCCGCTTCACCGGCGAGCAGATCGGGCGCTTCGTCCACGGCTGGTACCGCGCGATCGAGCGGCTGAGCACCGGCGCGGATGACGCGGCGGTCGCCGACCGCGCCCGCGAGGGCGCCGAGGACCTGCTGAACCGGCTGCGCGCCCGGTCCGTCCTGTACGACCTCGCCGCCAACCCGCTGCTGCTGACGATGATCGCCAACGTCCACCGCTACCGGGGCGCCCTGCCGCGCAGCCGCGCCGAGCTCTACCGCGAAATCTGCGAGGTGCTGCTGTGGCGGCGGCAGGAGGCCAAGGGCGGGACGGCGGCGCCATCGGAGGAGCTGAACGGGGCCAAGAAGGAGGTCGTCCTCCGAGAGCTGGCCTTTGTGATGATGAACGACCGGATGCGGGACATCCGGGGCGAGTACGCGTCGGACGTCCTGCGGCCGGTCCTCTTCCGGGTCTCCTCGACCATGTCCTCCCAGGAGTTCCTGGACACCATCGTGGTCAGCGGATTACTGATCGAACGCGAACGGGGGCTGTACGCCTTCGCCCATCTCACCCTCCAGGAACATCTGGCCGCCCTCCATATCCAGCACCGCCGTCTCGTCGACGTCCTGGTCGGCCAGGTGGACGAGGACTGGTGGCGGGAGACCACCCTGCTGTACGCGGCCCTGGAGGACCCGGCCCCGGTGGTCGAGGCATGTCTCGGCTCCGGAACCGTCCGGGCCCTCGCCCTGGCCTTCGACTGCGAGGCGGATGCGACGGAGTTCGCCCCCGAGGTGGCGCGACGGCTGGAGGCCCTGCGCGAGGAGTCGCTCGAGGAGCCGGTCGGCTCTCCCCGGCGCCGTCTGATGACGGCGATCACGGTGATGCGCGCACTGCGCCAGACCGTACGCCTCGGGGAGACCGCCGTGGCCTGTGCGCACCCGGTGACCCAGGGGATCTACCAGCTCTTCACGGAGGAACGCGGCCGGCCGGGTGCGCCCGGTCTCACGGACGGCGCGGCGGACGACATCGCCGTGGGGACGACCCAGACGGAGGCGAAGGAGTTCGTGGAGTGGGTCAACTCCGTTGTGCCGGACGGAGACGCGTATCGCCTGCCGCTGGAGGAGGAGGCGGTGGACGGGGCGTTCGGTCTGGTGACCGGGCTGGACCGGCGCACGGTGTGGTGCGCGAACACCTCGAATGTGCTCCTGTCGCTATGGGTGCCGGAGGGAGTGGAGCATCCCTGGGTGGTTCCGGCGGGAGCGGCGTCCGGGCCGTGGCTCGGCTGGAGCCCCGGCGACGAGGTGATCCTGGGGCTGGGGAATCTCGCGCTGGCCCATACTCTCCATCTGCATGTCGACTTCGGCCGTCGCTCCGGGGACTACGAGGCCCTCATCGATCATGTGCGGGAAGGCACCCGTCGCATGGCACGCGATGTCGGGTACGAGAGGGCTGAGGTCGTGCTCCGGACGGCCGGAGACCTTCGCATCGACCTCAGCAGCCCCGACGTCCGCGCACGCGTTCAAGCTGATGGACTGGCCGAGATCGGCATTCCCGAACCAGCCGGTACGGCTGCCCGCATGGTGGCGCTGCTGCACCTTCTCGTCGAGCCCGAGGGCGGATCCCTCCTCAGCTTGCGGCCCACTTCGTTCGCGGAACGTGTCGCGCCGGTACTGCGGGGCCGTGTCGGCGACCCCACCTTCCCGGTCTACGGGGACGATCTTGCCACTCTGGCCACCACCTGGCTTGGCCATCTGTGCGGCCCCACCTCACCCGGCGTACCGGGGTGGGCCATACCGATCTTGAGCGCTGTTGCGGGGGACCTCGCCGATCGGGCCCGTACGCTGACGGACGCACCACGTGCCATGGACCCCACGGAAGGCCCTTACCTCCGGCTCGCCGCGCTGACCGTGGCGGCCGTCGCGGAGCGACTGATGGGCGACCGCGTGGTGGCCGGTGTCTATCGGCAGGTCGCCGCGCGCATTCTCCTGCTGCAACGCCGTGCCCAAGGCCTCACCACCCCCTCCGAGGCGATCGTGCTGGTCCGCGCCTGATCCCGTCGAAAGCGCCCGGGGCGGTTCGATCAGGTGTCCCGCTGAGGGAGAATGAGCGCCATGAGTCTGTTCCGCGACGACGGCATCGTGCTGCGCACCCAGAAGCTGGGCGAGGCGGACCGGATCATCACCCTGCTCACCCGCCACCACGGCCGGGTGCGCGCCGTGGCGCGCGGGGTGCGGCGGACGAAGTCGAAGTTCGGGGCCCGGCTGGAGCCGTTCTCCCATGTCGATGTGCAGTTCTTCGCACGCGGCGGTGAACTGATCGGCCGCGGACTACCACTGTGCACACAGAGTGAGACCATCGCTCCGTACGGTGGCTCGATCGTCACCGACTACGCCCGCTACACCGCCGGTACCGCGATGCTGGAGACCGCCGAGCGGTTCGCCGATCACGAGGGCGAGCCCGCAGTCCAGCAGTATCTGCTGCTCGTCGGCGCCCTGCGCACCCTCGCCTCCGGCGAGCACGAACCGCATCTTGTCCTCGACGCCTTTCTGCTGCGCTCGCTCGCCGTCAACGGCTACGCGCCCAGTTTCGACAACTGCGCGCAGTGCGGGATGCCCGGCCCCAACCGGTTCTTCTCGGTCGGCGCGGGCGGTGTCATCTGCGGGGAGTGCCGGGTGCCCGGAAGCGTCGTACCCTCGGCGGAGTCGCTGGCGTTGCTGGGCGCGCTGCTGACGGGGGACTGGGAGACGGCGGACGCGTGTGAGCTCCGGCACGCCCGGGAGGGCAGCGGGCTGGTGGCGGCGTATCTGCACTGGCATCTGGAGCGCGGGCTCCGGTCGCTGCGGTACGTGGAGAAGTAGCCGCCGCGGCGGCACGTCGGCGCTCAGCGGAGCCGGACGACAGACAGAAGTACAGGACCTACAGGACCTACAGGAACGACGGACGAGGAGACGTGGCAGGCATGGCACGACGCGGGATTCTGGGCCGACAGCGACGCGAGTACCGGGCCCCGGACCCCCACCCCTCCGGCGCCCGGCCGCCCAAGCTCCCCGGTGAGCTGGTGCCGGGCCATGTGGCCGTGGTCATGGATGGGAACGGCCGCTGGGCCAAGGAGCGCGGCCTGCCCCGCACCGAGGGTCACAAGGTCGGCGAGGCCGTGGTGCTCGACGTGCTCAAGGGCTGCCTGGAGATGGGGGTCAAGAACCTCTCCCTCTACGCCTTCTCCACCGAGAACTGGAAGCGCTCCCCCGACGAGGTCCGCTTCCTGATGAACTTCAACCGCGATGTCATCCGCCGCCGCCGCGACGAGATGGACGAGATGGGCATCCGTATCCGCTGGGCGGGCCGGATGCCGAAGCTGTGGAAGTCCGTTGCCCAGGAGCTCCAGGTCGCCCAGGAGCAGACCAAGGACAACGACGCCATGACGATGTACTTCTGCATGAACTACGGCGGCCGCGCCGAGATCGCGGACGCGGCGAAGGCGCTGGCGGAGGACATCCGGGCGGGCAAGCTGGACCCCTCGAAGGTGAACGAGAAGACCTTCGCCAAGTACCTCTACTACCCGGATATGCCGGACGTGGACCTCTTCCTGCGCCCCTCCGGCGAACAGCGCACTTCCAACTACCTGATCTGGCAGAGCGCCTACGCCGAGATGGTCTACCAGGACGTGCTGTGGCCGGACTTCGACCGCCGCGACCTGTGGCGCGCCTGTGTGGAGTACGCCTCCCGCGACCGCCGCTTCGGCGGCGCCATCCCGAACGAGCAGGAGCCGAAGCAGGAGGGCAACCAGCCCGCCTGAGCACCGGGCGCGCCGCCCGGCGATCAGCTTCCGTTGTAGGAGACAACCGTGCCGTGGAGAGCCTTGGCGACGCGTGAACCGAGGTCGTAGTCGCAGAGGTTGACGGTCCAGTTGCCGGCCGTGACGAGGGTCGCGGGCACACCTTTGTACGCGATGGCCTCGCGCAGTGTCGCGTTCCGGTCGGCGTGGGAGGCGTGCAGGGAGAGGGCGGCGCAGTTGGGCGAGCCGGTGTCCTTCCCCGTGGTGCAGGTCAGCACCTGTGCCGACCGCTCCGCCCGGTCGGCACAGCCGACCGCCGCCGCGAGGTCGTCGGCGAGCTCGCTGACGGTCCGGTAGCGGGGGGTGCCGGGGATGTTGGGGAGCGGGTACTTGGGGATCTTGGCTTTCTCGGGCGGCAGTACGACGTCGGTCAGGGGCAGTGCATCTCTGTGAGAACTGACGTCCTGTCAATTTCCCTATGCAATCAGTCGGCGAAGTCTTTACCCACCATAGAACCGTGATTGAACGGGGCATGGTCAACCCGACGTATCCTGGAGGCTTTGCGCCAAAAAATACACAAGGGGGGCGTCGCGTGAGCGCCGGGCACGCCAAGGGCAAGGTCCTGGACATCAAGGTGGCGGACATCAAGGCGGCCTCACCGACGTTCCACCATCAGGCGATCAAGCTGAGCGAGGCGCTGACCACGCTGATCACCACGCTGGACGGCTACGGGGAGCCGTGGGGGGACGACAAGCCCGGCAAGCAGTTCGGGAACAAGTACAAGCCGCACCAGAAAGACATCGAGAGAGCGGCCGGGATCCTCGTCCTGGGGCTGACCAGCATCCACGAGGCCATGCAGGACATGGCGGACGGTCATGTCGACAACGACGAGCTCATCGAGGGCATGTTCACCAAGATCAAGCGGCACGGCTCCGGCCACGGTGGTGAGCACGGCAAGGGCGGTCACCGGTGAGCGTCGGCAGTGAGATCGAGGAGAAGGCCAAGGCCCTCCTCATGAAGCTCGGCATGTGGTGGCCGGACGCCAACTCCGGCACCCTGCGCAACGCGGCCGATGCCTGGCGGACGTTCGCCGGCAGTGTGGACGATGTGCGGGTCGCGACCAACAAGGCGGCCTCGACGCTCATCCACCACAACGAGGGTGAGGGGATCGATGCCTTCGAGATCTTCTGGGGGCGTTACGCCAAGGGCAAGGACGAGGGTTGGCTGAGCAATCTTGCCAAGTCCGCCCGCAAGATGGCGAAGGCACTGGACAAGTTCGCCGACACCGTCGACGACGCGATCGAGAAGCTGTGGACCCAGATCAGCATCGACGCCATCGCACTCGTCGGCGGCGGGCTGCTGGCCGTCTTCACCGGGGGCGCCTCCGAGGGGGTGGCGGCGGAGATCATCGCCATGGCCGCGAGCCTGGGCATCGCGGTGGAGGAAGCGGTCGCCGTCATCGCCGCGGAGATGCTGGCGGGCGCGGTCTTCACCAGCGTGCTGTCGGTGACCATCGACGCGGCGGTGGCCCAGCCGTTGAAGATCGCCCTGGGACAGCAGAAGGGCTTCAGCCTGGAGGAGGTCAACGAGGCCGCCAAGCAGGGCATGATCGACGGCGGGATCTTCGGTGCCGGGTTCGGTGTGCTCAAGCCCGGTGTGCTCCCGAAGAGCCGGGTGCCGCTCATGCTGCGGCCCCCGAAGGTCCCCTCGATCCGCCCCAATCTGATCGAAGAGGGCGCCGCGTGCCGCGGGTCCAAGGCGTGTCCGCGGGTGGGCGAGCCGATCGACGTCGCGACCGGCGCGATGCTGATGGAGCAGACCGATCTGACGCTTCCCGGTTCGCTGCCGCTGGTCTTCGAGCGCACGCATGTGTCCTCGTACCGGGGTGGTGTGCACTTCGGCCCGACGTGGGTGAGCCTGCTGGACGAGCGGGTGCAACTCGACGCGGAGGGCGTGGTCTTCGCCGCGGCGGACGGAATGCGGCTGGTGTATCCGGTGCCCGAGGCCGGAGCACCGGTGCTGCCGAAGAAGGGCGCCCGCTGGCCGCTGGAGTGGGACGGTGAGCCCGACGGTGTCATGACCGTCACCGACCCGGAATCCGGTGTGGTGCGCACCTTCACCCGGGCTGCCGCCACGGAGGAGCCGGGGGCGGTGTATCTGCCGCTGGAGAGCATCGAGGACCGCAACGGCGCCCGGATCGACATCGAACGCGCCGCGAACGGGGTGCCCTCGGCGGTCCGGCACTCCGGTGGCTACTACGTGGCCGTCGACACCGAGGGCGAGCGGGTCACCGCGCTGCGCCTGCTGGACCACGCGCCCTCGATCTACGAGGCGAGCGGCGGCGCGGCCGAGGCCGGTACGGTCGTCATGCGCTACGGCTACGACGACGCGGGCAACCTCACCGAGGTCATCAACTCCAGCGGTGAGCCCCTGCGTTTCACCTACGACGACGAGGGCCGTGTCACCTCCTGGACCGACCGCAACGGCACCTCGTTCGCTTATGTCTACGACCCGGCCGGGCGCGTGGTGCGCACGGAGGGCAGCGACGGTGTCTTCAACGGCTCGCTCGCGTACGACGACGAGGCGCGGACCACGGTCTACACCGACTCCCTCGGCCACCGCACCACCTTCCGCCACAACACCGACGGTCAGGTGATCGAGGAGACCGACCCCCTGGGCCACACCACCCGGACGGAATGGGACGCCCGGGGCCACCGCAGGCTCTCGGTGACCGATCCGCTGGGCCGGGCCACGCGCTACGCGTATGACGAGATCGGCAACCTCACCACCGTCACCCTTCCTGACGGCGGCGAAGCCCGCGCCACCTACAACGAGCTGTGCCGGCCGGTGGAGGTCACCGAGCCGGGTGGCACCACCTGGCGCCATGCCTACGACCAGGCCGGAAACCTCCTGGCGACCATCGACCCGGCCGGTGCGACCACCCGTTACGCGTACGACGACCACGGCCATCTGACCGAGGTGACCGAAGCTCTCGGCCACACCACCCGCATCACGTGTGACGCGGCCGGACTGCCCATCGCGGTCGTGGACCCGCTGGGCCACGCCACCACCGCCCATCGCGACATCTTCGGCCGCGTGGTGGAGGCGACGGATCCCCTGGGCCACAGCGTCCACATGGGGTGGACCATGGAGGGTAAGCCCGCGTGGCGTGAGGAGGCCGACGGTAGGCGGGAGAGCTGGACCTGGGACGGCGAAGGCAACCTCCGCAGCCACACCGACCCCGCAGGCCACACCACCCACCACACCTTCACCCACTTCGACGTCCCCGCGACCCGTACCGACCCCGACGGAGCGACGTACGCCTTCGCGTACGACACCGAGGTGCGGCTGACCGAGGTCACCAATCCCCAGGGGCTGACCTGGACCTACACCTACGACCCGGCGGGCCGTCTCACAGCCGAGACCGATTTCAACGGCCGCACCCTCACCTACACCCACGACGCGGCCGGAAACCTGCTGACCCGTACCAACGGCGCGGACGAAACCCTTCACTTCACCCGCGACGCGTTGGGCCGCACTGTCGAACAACGCACCGACGCGGGCGAAGTCACGACCTTCGCCTACAATCCCATGGGTCAGCTGACCCGGGCGGCCAACCCGGACGCCGAGCTGAGCATCGAGCGCGATGCGCTGGGCCGAGTGCTGTCAGAAAAGGTAAACGGCCGTACGACGCGGTACGCGTACGACGCGGCAGGTCGCCGAGTCCGGCGCACGACTCCCAGCGGGATCGTGTCCGAGTGGACGTACGACGAGGCAGGCCGCCCCACCGACGTCGACAACGGCGCAGGATCCCTCTCCTTCACCTACGACGCGGCGGGCCGGGAAACGGAACGCCGCCTGGGCGAGGGTGTGACCCTGGCCCAGACCTGGGACAAGGCAGACCGCCTCACCACCCAGACGCTGACTGGCGGTGCCGGCGCCGCCGACCGTCTCCTCCAGCACCGCTCGTACGCCTACCGCGTCGACGGCTACCTGACCGAGATCCGTGAACTCACCTCCGGTACCCGCCGTTTCGACCTCGACCCGGTTGGCCGCGTGACGGCGGTCCATGCCCACGGCTGGACCGAGACCTACGCCTACGACACCCTCGGCAACCTTACCCATGCCACCGCCCCGGCCCACGAGTCGCCCGGCGACCGGGAGTTCGCGGGCACGATCATCCACCGCGCGGGCCGTACGACATACGAACACGACACCCAGGGCCGCCTGACCCGCCGCACCCGAAAACTGCTGAACGGCCAGACGCGGACCTGGACCTTTACCTGGAACGCGGAAGACCGGTTGACCGAGGCGGTCAATCCCGAAGGCGAACACTGGCGCTACACCTACGACCCCCTCGGCCGCCGCATATCCAAACAACGCCTGGCCGAGGACAGCACGGTGGCGGAAACGGTGGCCTTCACGTGGGACGACACCCGGCTGGCCGAGCAGACCACGCATGCCGACCGGGTCACCACCTGGGAGTACGCCCCGGGCACCCACCGCCCCCTGTCCCAGACCGACCGCACGGCCCTGTCCCGCGAACCCGGTGCGTCGCTGGTCGAGAAGTTCACGGGCGTAGACGACGTCGAACTCCATACGCGCTTCCACGCGATCGTCACCGACCTCGTCGGCACCCCAACAGAATTGGTTTCCCCCGACGGCGAACTGGCCTGGCAACACCGCACCTCGCTCTGGGGAATGGACTTCCCCTCATCGATCGGCCCGGACGCCGCCCACTGCCCCCTCCGCTTCCCCGGGCAATACGCCGACCTCGAAACTGGCCTCTACTACAACTACTTCCGCCACTACGACCCCGAAACCGCCCGCTACACCACCCCCGACCCTCTTGGCCTCGCCCCGGCGCCCAACCACCACGCCTACGTCATCGATCCCCGAGTGTGGATGGATGTGCTCGGTCTGGCGGGCTGCAAGGACATTCGGGTTTCCGCAGTCGACTCCGACTGGGCAACGAAGGGGGCACATCTACACCTTGGGAAGGATGAAGTGAGAGTCTTCCCAACGGGCGACGGTAAAATTGGTGCAGAGGGAATTAGGATGAGTACGGGCATGGCCTCTGAGAGGAGCGTAAAGCGGGTACTCGACGCCGTGCACTCAAGCCCTGAACTTAGGGAAGACCTGATCGCCAAGGCGCGGTCCGCTAGGGAGCACATGAATGATCATAACTGGGGAAATGAGCAGAACAAGGCGGCTGAAATGCACTTCCTGATAAAGGCATTGGAGAAAATGTGACAACGGGGAATCAGCTTCTCGCCAACGCGTTGAAGTCTGGGAAGTTTCTGGCGGTCGGCCCAGGGGAGTCGTTGGCCAGGTTTGACGACGCAATCGGTTGGGCGCACACGGACACTTATCACGGGCGAAAAAATGGGAAGCTTCTGCGGCGAGACTATGGTGTCCTTGAGGCTACATTCGGCAATCCGTCGGACTGGGTTTGTAGGTGGGTGAAGATCGAAATACACCGGTTTGCGACTTCTTCAGATTTGATCGAAATGCTCCGTGAGGATCCTGGGGTTGAATTCTCGCCTTATGTGTCTTGGGAAGGTGTAAGGCGGGAGTTGGAGCGCATCTCTCCGGTGACTCGTGTGGATTGCGTTGGAGTGCAGGGGGAGTACGAAGAGTATTACGTGAGCGATTCCAATGTGACTGTTCAAGTGATCGGAGAGGCTGGGCATCAGCGTGGCACGTTCCCGGGCACAGGAGATATCTGGAGTATCGAGCTGTCGAGCTTCCGGCGTCACAGATCCTGATCAAACGTCGGTGCCCGGCGCTGATGTCGATGGGGTAGTTGTGTGATATGTGCGTCGCACCGCCACGGCAGAATCGCCAGAAGTCAGACCACTGCTGGTGTGAAGTCTCCTCTATAGGAGGGGCCGCCTTTGATGAGTATCCGCTCCTGGCGGGATGGTAGATATGGACCTGAATCTCCAAGGTCAATCAGTAATACGTGCCCGTTTCGACCCGGCGTCACCGGCCAGCGTCCTCGACCGCGGTACCGTCACGGCCGCGCTGGAAGCAGCCGTGGAGGGCTCGGTCGAGCCCAGCGAGCTCTCCCACTGGGCGCAGACTGTGCACTTTCGCGAAGACGTGGAGATTGATGAGGGCCACGAGGACCTGCTGACGCAGTTCCTGTTCGAGATCTCAACACCTGAGCTGTTCGAAGCCGTCACACGCGACCTCTACCGAGATCCGTGAACTCACCTCCGGTACCCGTCGCTTCGACCTCGACCCGGTTGGCCGCGTGACGGCGGTCCATGCCCACGGCTGGACCGAGACCTACGCCTACGACACCCTCGGCAACCTTACCCATGCCACCGCCCCGGCCCACGAGTCGCCCGGCGACCGGGAGTTCGCGGGCACGATCATCCACCGCGCGGGCCGTACGACATACGAACACGACACCCAGGGCCGCCTGACCCGCCGCACCCGAAAACTGCTGAACGGCCAGACGCGGACCTGGACCTTTACCTGGAACGCGGAAGACCGGTTGACCGAGGCGGTCAATCCCGAAGGCGAACACTGGCGCTACACCTACGACCCCCTCGGCCGCCGCATATCCAAACAACGCCTGGCCGAGGACAACACGGTGGCGGAAACGGTGGCCTTCACGTGGGACGACACCCGCCTGGCCGAGCAGACCATGTGATGTGCCTTTGCTTGAGCGAGAGCGCGTTGGTCGTGGGGGTTCGGCGATCCGCGTTTGGGTGGCCTACCTTCGGTGCGCGGGCTGGTTCACTGTCCCGGTCGCTTCCCGGTCCTGCTTCCACTCGTTCCTTCGCGCGTGGATGATCTGTTCAAGCTGGATCATGTACAGCTCGACCTGTCCGGGCTTCATGACCAGGCGGGTGGGTTCGGTGTGGCCGTCGCGGTGGTGGACGGTCACGGGCAGGACGGCTTGCTCCGCGTGGTGGTCGTAGCGGGCGTCGTGCCGGGCGATGGTGATGTGTGAGATCACAGGGGTGGTATTCCGTTCGGTCGTTCGTCGTAGCGGGGGTGTTCGGGGGTGGCCCCGGTCGTCTGCCACGGGGGAGCACGGGGACCGGGGCCCAGGGGCCGTCCGCCCCCTCGGGGGCAAAGAGGCTCGGGGCGGATGGCCGTCTCAGGTCCGCCGGTAGCCGCCGGCACTGTTGTGGTCGCGGTGGCGGGGACACTGACACGGCGGCCACGCCTGCCCCAGCCCGTAGGGGACGGTGCTGTCCTTGCCGACGAGGACGGCCACCATCGCGCGACGGGCGGTCACGACCCCATCGCGCGCCACGGTGTAGACGCGCATCGTCATCCTCGGCCGCTCACCCCCGTACGCCTTGTTGTCGGCGTTCACCGGCCCGCCTCCTCGACGGCCGCGAGGAGCTGGAGCACGCTGCGCAGACTCCGTTTCACCCCGCCCAGGTGGTAGGCCAGTTCGACCGGCGAGGCGGCGACCAGGCTCAGCGCCTCGGCGGCGGCAAGACTCTGCCCGGCCACGATCACGACCGCGCTCTCAAGACCTTCGCGGGTGGGCTTGCCCGCCGTGACACACGCGGGGCACAGACCCGAACGCGGCTCGCCGGGGTCGAGAGGCCCGAAATCCCCGGGCGCTGCGCACAGAGCACAGCCACGGGCCGGGACGGGCGTGGTGCGGCTGTTGGCGCTCACCGGAGACCTGCCATGCCGTTCGCGGCACAGGCCAATTCGACGCGGGGGCCGGGGTTCCGCCGCTGTTCCTGCCGCTGCTCGTGGGCAGCGACGTAGGGCCGCACCAGCGCGGGCACCTCACCGTCCAACGGCAGGGGAACCGTGCACAGTTCGAGGGTTGGGGAGTCATTGTACGGGCGCAGGGGGACCGCTCGGGGCCTGGCGGCCGCGGTTCCTAGGGCTGACACCACGGGCCGGTAAGGCGCCGGGTACGGGTTGGGGACGACTGGGACGGCCCGGTGACGGCCGGACGGCCGTAACGCGCAAACCGCCCTCACCCATACGAGTACACGGACGATAGAGTCCAGCATGTCGACGCTCCAATCCAGCGTTGGCCACGCCCCCGGACGTTCGCCCGTCGCGGGGGTCCTTACGTGGCGGGCGGTCTGTGATGCCCCCACCAGTGGACCGCCTCGGTGGCATCCGTGGGAGCTCGGCGACCGGACGTTTGGGCGGACGTTTTCGCCGTCGAGGGACGGTCAAGTGGCTACGGTGAGAAGAGAGTCCGCGTCCGCAAGGGGAAAAGCATGGCGGGTAGAGACGTGAGCAGGCTCGGGCGGCTGCGTAAGGAAGCCGGGTACACGCAAGTGACATTCGTCGCCTCGTTCGGCCGCGAGGCCGCACGCCTGGGCGTCGATGCTTCAGTGAGTGTCCGCCAGCTTCGACGGTGGGAGAGCGAATCGCCTCCACCGCTACCGCACCCAGGACAACAGGCCGTGTTGGAGGCGATTTTCGGTCTTCCGCTTATCGAAATGGGGTTCGATGTCCCCGTACACAGGCGCGAAACCGTTCAGCGGATCGGTGACGATGGAGAGGTGAAACGTCGAGCATTCGTCGCCGGTACGGGCGCGGTCGCGGCAGCGGGTTTCCTCCCTGACCGGCACGGCCCGCATATCGGTTTGAGTGACGTGGCGGCGCTCCGCGCCCGTTTGGCCGACCTGTACGCGGTTGACCATGGCTCCGGTGGGATCCATGCCAAGGCTCGCGCGAGGCAACTCGAACAACACCTCACACGGACACTCAAAGACTCCGTCTATACAGCCAAGATCGGTCGTGACCTTCAGGCGATGCTGTCAGAGCTACATAGCAACCAAGCGTGGTACGGCTACGACAGTGGACCGGTCGATGAGGCACGCGCGGCTTCGATGGAGGCCCTGACGGCTGCCCAGCTCATCGGCGACGAACTGTTGCAGATTTCAGCTCTGGAAACGCTTGTACTGATCGACATCAAGGCAGGCCGGGCGTGGGAAGCTGCGTCGGCAGTCGAGACTGCGTATGGCCTGGCTAGCAGGGCCGGAGCCGGGCCGACCGTTCATCTCGTGATTGCACTTCGTGAAGCCAATGTCACCACGCATGCCGGGGATACGGTCGCTGCCCGTCGCGCACTCAGCCGCGCGCTGTCTTACCAGAGTCGCGACGAAGGAAACGGGGAAGTGCCTCATTGGGCGCGGTTCGCAGGCCCTGTGGAAATCGACTACGCCACGGCGGACATGTACACGAGGGCAGGGAAGCCCCGGCGTGCAGTGTCATTCCTGCGCGCTGCTGTGGATGGGCTCGGAGGCGGCTACGCCCGCAACACCGCATGGTACAGATCCAAGCTGGCCAGCACCCTTCTTGCCGCGGGGGAGCTGGAGGAGGCGTGCGCCGAGATGGCGGGTGTACTCGAATCGTGCGGAGAGATCGCTTCCAATCGCCTCACCGGCCGCATCCGGGACTTTCAGAAGACCATCAGCGCTATCGACGCCACCGCGGCACGCGACGCCTCAGACCGAATCCAAGAGACTATGCGAGGGGGCTGCACGTGACCGTGCCAGAGACGATCATCATCGTTGAGGCCTTGGACGGCCCGGCCGCCGCGCGGTCCGAGCCCGCGTTCAGGCTCGTCTACGCGGAGGTGTTTGCTGAGGAACCGTACGAGGAGACCCCAGAATCGGTAGAGGCGACCTTCCGTCGCTTTCGCTCTCAGGTACGCAAGGCCGCATTTCGTGGTGCCATGGCACGTACCCCCAGCGGCGAACCAGTGGGCATCGCGTACGGCTATCCGCTCAGTTCCACAACTGGTTGGTGGGATCGCCTGATCACCCCTGTCCCGGCCGACGTCAGGCGAGAAGACGGGCAACGTACGTTCGGGCTGATGGAGTTCGCAGTACGGGTGCCCTGGCGCCGACTCGGGGTTGGTCGGCGGCTGCACGAGGCGCTACTTGCACGAGGCAACGAGGATCGCGTGCTGCTTAACGTGCTACCGGATGCGGAGGCAGCTCAAGCCGCTTACCGCTCGTGGGGGTACCGCAAGGTGGGTGAGGCCTATCCCTGGGAGGGCGCGGCTCTGCATGACGTGATGGTGTTCAACCTCGGATGAGCATTCACGCACGACAAGGCATAAGCGGCCCCCTCCAGCGGCGGGCCGTGGCTGTGTCGACGCGTACCTGGCTGCCCGCCCCCGGCAACACTCTGACCTGCACGTATCGCGGATCACCTCGCCGCGGTGCGGGCCTTCCGGGCGGCCGTGCGCTGAGAGGGGCCGGACAGCGAACCGCCGGGCGGCGGGCTGGTCCGGCCGCCCGGCGCGTCAGGCGTCGGCGGACGCCGCCGCGCAGTCCCCACAGGTGCCGAAGATCTCGATGGTGTGGGCGACGTCCACGAAGCCGTGCTCGGCCGCGATGGCGTCGGCCCACTTCTCCACGGCCGGGCCCTCCACCTCGACCGCCTTGCCGCAGGAGCGGCAGACCAGGTGGTGGTGGTGCTCATCGCTGCTGCAACGGCGGTAGACCGCCTCGCCCTCCGTCGTGCGCAGCACATCGACCTCGCCGGCGTCGGCGAGGGACTGGAGGGTGCGGTAGACGGTGGTCAGGCCGACCGAGTCGCCGCGGTGCTTGAGCATGTCGTGCAGCTCCTGCGCACTGCGGAACTCGTCCACCTCGTCCAGCGCCGCCGCCACCGCGGCGCGCTGCCTGGTGGACCGGCCGCGTACTGGGGGACCCGCGGTCGCCACAGCTGCCTCCTCAACCTCGCGTGCTCCGTCGCCTTCGCCCGGCCATTGTGCCAGCTAACGCCGTGGCAAAGGACTAGACGAGTACATCGTCTCTCAGGGTGCACCTCTCCTCGGCCGCCGCGGCCCGCCGGGCGCGCGATTTCGCCAGGGGCGCGGCCAGGGCCGTGATCACGGCGAAGACGCCGATCGCGAGGACCACGATGCTCGCGCCCGGGGGCACGTTCTTGTAGAAGGAGAACACGGTGCCGGACAGGGTGACCACCACCCCGATCGAGACCGCGAGTGCCAGCGTCATGGCGAAGCCGCGGGTGGCCTGCTGGGCTGCCGCGACCGGGACCACCATCAGGGCGCTGACCAGCAGCAGCCCCACGACGCGCATGGCGACGGTGACGGTGACGGCCGCGGTGACGGCCAGCAGGAGATTGAGGGTGCGCACCGGGAGCCCGGTGACGCGGGCGAACTCCTCGTCCTGGCAGACGGCGAACAGCTGGCGGCGCAGACCGAGGGTGATCAGCATGACAAAACCGGCCAGCAGGCTGATCGCCACCACATCCTGCTGCGAGACCGTGGTGATCGAACCGAAGAGGTACGTGGTCAGGTTGGCGTTGGAGCCGTTGGGCGAGAGGTTGATCAGCAGAACGCCGCCCGCCATACCGCCGTAGAAGAGCATCGCGAGCGCGAGATCGCCGCGGGTCTTGCCGTACCAGCGGATCAGCTCCATGAGGACGGCGCCGAGGGCGGAGACTGCCACGGCGGTCCACACCGGGTTGGTGCCGGTCAGAAAGCCGAGGGCGACACCGGTGAGCGCGACATGGCCGATACCGTCGCCCATGATCGCCTGGCGGCGCTGGACGAGGTAGATGCCGACGGCGGGTGCGGTGATGCCGACCAGGACGGCGGCCAGCAGCGCCCGCTGCATGAAGGGGTAGGTCAGGAGCTCGAGCATCTCAGGTCAGCAATCCTGTCCGGATCGGTTCGGCGTCGGGCGCCGCATGGGGGTGGACGTGGTCATGGCCGGGCAGCGCATGCTGGCCGACGGCCTTGGGCGGCGGGCCGTCGTGGACCACGCAGCCGTCGCGGAGCACCACCGCGCGGTCGATCAGGGGCTCCAGCGGACCGAGCTCATGCAGGACCAGCAGGACCGTGGTGCCGCTCGCCACCTGCTCGCGCAGGGTCCCGGCGAGGACCTCCTGGCTGGCGAGGTCGACCCCGGCCATCGGCTCGTCCATGATCAGCAGTTCGGGTTCACCGGCGAGGGCGCGGGCGATCAGCACCCGCTGGTGCTGGCCGCCGGAGAGCGCGCCCACCGGGTCCTTGGCGCGGTCGGCCATGCCCACCAGCTCCAGGGCCCGCCGGACGGCCGCGCGGTCGGCCTTGCGCGGCGGGGCGAACCTGCGGCGGGCCAGCCGCCCCGCGGAGACGACCTCGCGGACGGTCGCGGGGACGCCGCTGGCGGCGGTGGTGCGCTGCGGTACGTAGCCGATCCGGGCCCAGTCGCGGAAGCGGTGGCCGGGGGTGCCGAACAGGGTGAGCTCCCCGCCGTTGAGCGGCACCTGACCGACGACGGAACGGACCGCGGTGGACTTGCCCGAGCCGTTGGCGCCCAGCAGGGCCACGACCTCACCGCGGTGCACGGACAGGTCGACACCGCGCAGTACGGGGCGCCCGCCGAGAGAGGCGGTGGCCCCGCGCAGGGATATGACCGGATCCGAGCGCACCGCCGACGTCTCGGGCCGGGGACTCTCCGCGGCGGGCTCTGCGTCGGGCCCCGGAGCGGGCCCCGAGGCGAGCCCCGAGGCGCCGGACGGGTCCGGCACGCGGGATTCCTCGGTGCGGGGTCGGGATTCCTTGGGCATGGATTCCTCCGTCACATCGCTCATCGGGCGCCCAGGGCCTTCCGCAGGGCCGCCAGGTTCGATCGCATGACCTCGAGATAGTCGTCACCCCTGGACGACTTCCCGATGCCCTCGAGGGGATCGAGTACATCGGTCCTCAGATGGAGATCGCCCGCGAGGGTCCTGGCCGTCCGGTCGCTGACGAGGGTCTCGAAGAAGACCGTGCGGACCTTGTCCTTCTTGGCGATCGAGTGCAGCTCGCGCATCCGGGCCGGGCTGGGCTCGGACTCGGGGTCGATGCCGGTGATGGCCTCCTGGCGCAGCCCGTAGCGCTCGGAGAGATAGCCGAAGGCGGCGTGGGTGGTGACGAAGGTGTCGGTGGTGCGGCCCTTCAGCCCGTCGCGGAAGTCCTTGTCGAGGGTGTTGAGCTCCTTGACCAGGGTCGCGGTGTTCTTCTTGTAGAGGGCGGCGTGGTCGGGGTCGGCCTTCTCCAGGGCCTTGCCGACGCCCTGGGCGACCTCCGCGTACCGGACGGGATCCAGCCAGATGTGGGGGTCGGCGGCGGCGTCGCCGGCGTGCGCCTCATGGCCGTGACCGCCGTGGTCTTCGTCACCCCCGTGGTCCCCGTGCTCCTCGTGGTCCGCCTCGCCCTCGTGCTCCTCGCCGCCGCCGTGGTCGTGGCCGTCGACCTCCGCACCGTGGTCCTCCAGCGTGGTGTACGACGCGGCGTCGGCGGTGTGCTTGGGCTCGGCCTGGCCGATGGCTCGGTCCACGGCGGGCTGGAGCCCCTTGAGGTAGACCACGAGCCCGGACTTGCTGAGCTTCGCCATCTGCTGCGGGCTGATGTCCAGGTCGTGCGGTTCCACGCCCGGTTTGGTCAGGGTGGACACGTTGATCTTGTTTCCGCCGATCCGCTCGGCGAGGAACTGAAGCGGATAGAACGACGCCACCACGTCCAGCTTGCCGTTCGTCCTTCCGTCTCCGGCGCTGAAGGAGCAGGCTGTGAGCGTGGTCAGGCCCAGCACCGCAGCCCCGATCAGGGCTGTAGCAGGGCTCGAGCGGCGTATGTTCATGACTCCCATTTTCAACAAAGTTGGAAATGATTGTCAACAAAGTGATTCCTGTCGATCACTTCGCCAACCGATTTGATCCAAGGGGTGCCGCCGCCGGTAACCTGAAGCATTCGCTTCGTCGTCCTCAATGTCGTCACAATGAAGAGAGCACCGTGGCCGCCGACAAGATCGACACCATCGTCAGCCTGAGCAAGCGCCGTGGCTTCGTGTACCCGTGCAGCGAGATCTACGGTGGCCAGCGCGCCGCCTGGGACTACGGACCGCTCGGTGTGGAGCTGAAGGAGAACATCAAGCGCCAGTGGTGGCGTGCCATGGTCACCTCGCGCGACGACGTCGTCGGACTCGACTCGTCCGTGATCCTGGCCCGTGAGGTCTGGGAGGCGTCCGGCCACGTCGCCACCTTCACCGACCCGCTCACCGAGTGCACCTCCTGCCACAAGCGGTTCCGCGCCGACCACCTGGAGGAGGCGTACGAGGCCAAGCACGGGAAGCTTCCCGAGAACGGCCTCGCGGACGTGAACTGCCCCCACTGCGGCAACAAGGGCAGCTTCACCGAGCCCAAGCAGTTCTCCGGGCTGCTCTCCACCCACCTCGGCCCGACCCAGGACTCCGGTTCGGTGGCGTATCTGCGCCCCGAGACGGCGCAGGGCATCTTCACCAACTTCCTCGCGGTCCAGCAGACCTCGCGCAAGAAGCCGCCGTTCGGTATCGCGCAGCTCGGCAAGTCGTTCCGGAACGAGATCACGCCGGGCAACTTCATCTTCCGCACCCGTGAGTTCGAGCAGATGGAGATGGAGTTCTTCGTCAAGCCGGGCGAGGACGAGACCTGGCACGAGTACTGGATGGACCAGCGCTGGAACTGGTACCGCGACCTCGGCATCCAGGAAGCCAACATCCGCTGGTACGAGCACCCCAAGGAGAAGCTCTCCCACTACTCCAAGCGCACCGCCGACATCGAGTACCGCTTCAGCTTCGGCGGCTCGGAGTGGGGCGAGCTGGAGGGTGTGGCCAACCGCACCGACTACGACCTGAAGGCGCACTCCAAGGCGTCCGGCCAGGACCTGTCGTACTTCGACCAGGAGGCCGGTGAGCGCTGGACCCCGTACGTCATCGAGCCCGCGGCGGGCGTGGGCCGCGCCATGCTGGCCTTCCTGCTCGACGCGTACGTCGAGGACGAGGCGCCCAACGCCAAGGGCAAGATGGAGAAGCGCACCGTGATGCGGCTCGACCCGCGGCTGGCGCCGGTCAAGGTCGCGGTGCTGCCGCTGTCCCGCAACCCGCAGCTCTCCCCGAAGGCCAAGGGGCTCGCGGCGGACCTGCGCAAGCACTGGAACATCGAGTTCGACGACGCCGGCGCCATCGGCCGCCGCTACCGCCGTCAGGACGAGATCGGCACGCCCTTCTGCGTCACCGTCGACTTCGACACCCTCGACGACAACGCGGTGACCGTGCGTGAGCGCGACACCATGAAGCAGGAGCGGGTCTCCCTCGACCAGATCCAGTCCTACCTGGGCGGCCGCCTCATCGGCTGCTGACCGGCGCCTTCGGGCGGCGGACACCGAACACCACGACGGGCTCCGGCACCGCGGACGAACTGCCGCGGGGCCGGAGCCCGTCGGCTCGGCAGGAACGGCAGGAACGGCAGGCAGGAACGGGGGGTTCACACACCGTGCGAGGCGTGACGCACCGCATCACCGCCACCCGCGAGGACGGCACCGTCTTCGAGGTGCGCTACGGCTACGGCCGGGGCCGCAGACGCCTGCTCGGCTGCCGTCACTGCGACTGGCAGGAGCGCATCACCCACGGCGGCGCCCGCCACAAGGGCCTGGACCATCTCGCCCAGGCCCATGGAGCCCTGGGCTCCCCCCGGATGACCGCCGCCCCCGCCGCCCGCCGTCAGACCGCACTGATCATGCTGGCGTGTTGTGCGATGGCCGCGGTGGTGGTGTGGTGGGCGGCGTCCCAGGGGTGACCCCGGCGGACCGCCGCACCCCGCCGAGCGCCAGCGCCGCGCACACCCCGGCCAGCGGCAGCTCCGCACAGACCGCCATCGCGACGGCCGCGGCCAGTTCACCGCCCGGGGCCGCCGTCACCGTGTCGAACCAGGCGTCCACCACGAGCAGCGCGGCGGTGGCGGCGGCGGTGAGCCGGTGGCGGTCGTCCCGGCGTCTGCGCAGCGCCGCGGTGGTGAGCAGCCCGAGCGCCTGGAGGGCGTCCAGGCCCACCCACGCGGCGTTCCAGTGCGTGACCCGGGCCGTCGAGGGCAGCGTGGTTCCCAGCACATACAGCCAGGGCAGCAGTGCCACCCCCGAGGCGAACAGCACCGACTCCGGCCGGATCCGGGCCGCGCGGGTGAGCCGCGCCCTTGGTGTGGGGCGGGCGGCCGGGGTGGTGGCGTACAGGGCGGCCATGAGTGGATCTCCTTCCGGGGCCCGCTCATCGGGCCTGCCCACCAGCTTTGTCGGCGCCATCGCCCTTGTCGGTCACGGCAGTTGCCGTCCTGGGGTGGTACTGGCTTCACCCCGTTTCCGGGCCTGAGCTCCAGAGCGCGGGCCGTCCTCAGGTCACTAGTAGTGCTTGGTCGGGTCGGTTGTGGTGTTGCGTGGCTTTCGGGTTCGTGTGGCGTTGAGGAGGAGTGACTCCTGACGGGATAGCTGCGGTGCGTGGTGAGTTGGAGGCGTTCGCGGCGGAGGTGTTCGAGCCGTTCGCGCGTGACGACCAGCGCCGGTGGGGCGAGGTGTATCTGCGGGGGCTGCTGACCGACGGCAAACGCAAGTCGGTCGAGCCGATGGCCGCTCGGCTCGGTGCGGACGGCAACCGGCAGGCCCTGGCCCACTTCATCACCACCAGCCCGTGGGATCCGGCCCACATCCGTGCCCGTCTGGCCTGGAAGATGGAACCGGTGATCCGGCCGACCGCGCTGATCTTCGACGACACCGGCTTCCTCAAAGACGGCAACGCCTCGGCGTGCGTGTCGCGGCAGTACATCGGCACCGCGGGCAAGGTCACCAACTGCCAGGTGGGCGTCTCACTGCACCTCGCGTCCGATCACGCCTCGGCAGCAGTCAACTGGAGGCTGTTCCTGCATCGGACCTGGGATCCCGCATCGCCGAAAGCGGATCCGGACAAGGTCGCCCGCCGCCAGTCCTGCGGTATCCCCGACGACGTCGGTCATGTGGAGAAGTGGCAGGGGGGCTCCCGGCCCGGCACGGGCCGTTCCGGCTGCAAGCGGATGTACTCCCGGTTCGTGGTCCCATTTCGAGGGCCGCACCTGGGGCGGCTGGCACCACCACGTCACCCTCGTCTCCGTCGCCCACGCCTTCTGCACCCTCCAGCGACTGGCCCGGGCCCCCAAAGACGCGGCGCCGGCCTGAGCCTCTACCAAGTCGTCCGCGAGCTCCAGACACTCCTCGCCCTCTGGACCGGCGCCTGCCCCACCTGCCACCGAGACATACCCATACCGATATCAACCTGACCAAGCACTACTAGCGCAAGACGCTCAGCGAGAAGCCTGCTGGACCGCGCACGGCTGTTGCGGCCAGGTCCCGGATCCGTTCGGTGGGGACGGGGACTCCGGGCGTCTCGAAGACCCAGCGCATCAGTTCCTCGGGGGTCATGCCGACTGGCATCCCCCCTACGTAAGGGAGGCAATACAGCGCCGTGTTCGGCCCGCTGCGCCAGCTTTCCGCAAGCGTGCCGATGTCCACCGCGTCATAACCGAGTCCGTCCAGCAGCTCCGCCGCCTCCTTCTTGGCGTCCGTGTCGTCGCTGGCGATGGGTAGCCCGCTGCGTTCGGGGGAACCAGCCGGGCGGGCCAGCGAGGCGAGCTGCTTGGCGCCGATGCTGTTGAACGCCTTAACCACGCGGGCGCCGGTCAGGTGCTGCTGCACGAGTTCGCTGGAGGTCAGCTCGTCATCGTCCAAGGCGGCGATGTGCCCATCGCGCTCGGGGTAGTAATTCAAGGTGTCGATGACTGTCTTGCCTGCGAGTTCTGCGCCCGGCAGCTTGTCGTAGGCGTGCAGCGGGACGGTGACCACGACGATGTCTCCGGCTTTCGCCGCTTCAGCCGGTGTGGCCGCACGGGCGTCGGCACCCAGTTCTTCGACGAGTTCCGCCAGGGTCTCGGGGCCTCGTGAGTTGCTGAGGACCACCTTCCAGCCGGCGTCGACGGCCAAGCGGGCGAGGGCCCCGCCGATCATGCCGCTTCCGATGAGTCCGAGGGTTCTGGTCACGTGTGTGCTCCGTCCGGAGGTGCGAGGTGCGGTACGAACCCGGCTCGGGCGCGCCCGACGGATACTGACTCACCTCTCTGATACTGAGTATCAGGATAGTAATTCAGTTTCTACAGTGCAAGGCAATCTCGAATTCGGGTACGATAGCCGGGTGACCGCAGCGCGAACGAGGACCCGGGACATTGCACGCAGCGCCATCCGCGAGGAGTTGGCGCAGGTGGCCGTCGGTCTGTTCCGGGACGAGGGCTTCGACAAGGTCACCCTGGACGACCTCGCGGGGGCCGCGGGGGTGTCCCGCAGCACCTTCCTGCGCTATTTCGGTACCAAGGAGGACGTTGTCCTCGGCGAGTTCGACCCGCTTGGAGATCTGATGGCCGAGGCCCTGCGCGTCCGGCCCAGCGACGAGGACGACTGGACCGCGCTGCGCCGCGCCTTCGATCCCGTGGTCGACCGCTTCTCCGAGCAGCCCGTCGCGACACGCTCACTGCTCCGGCTGGTGCAGCAGACGCCCGCGCTGTGCGCCCGGCTCCGGGAGAAGCACGTTGGCTGGCGCCCCCAGTTGATCGCCGTCCTGGCAGAGCGCTCCCCCGACACCTCCGCACTCGCCTCCCATGTGCAGGTGGCCGCCGCCCTTGACTGCCTGACCATCGCCCTGGAGCACTGGGTCGCCGACGACCACGTCCCGCTCACCACCCTCGCGGACGAGGCCTTCGCCGCGTTCACCGCCCGGTGAGGCACCGGTGGCCGCCGCCGCGCCACCGCTCCACACAGACAGCCCGCCGGACCGACGTTCGCCGCGCGCCTGAAGTGCAGTTCCTCGGCCAGGGCCGTACCGTGCGCCTCGCCGCCCACCGGCACCAGAGATCGGGGAGGAGCATGTCCATGGCCTGCGTTTTCATCACCGCTCGACCGACGGACTCGGTCTGGCGAGGCCCGTCTGCTCATCGAGCAGGGACACACCGTCACCGGCACGCCAGAAGTGAGCGCCGGGCGCAGCAAGTGCGCGAACGGCTTCCCGAGGCGGGGCGGTCTTCGTGGCCGATGTGTCGAGCAGGAAGCAGACCATCGGCCTGCCGAGCACGTCACGGCGAGGACGGACACGCGCACGTCCTCGCCGTGACGTGCTCGCCCCCTGCATCCTGACCTGCCTGACGCACCGCTCCGGGCGCCTGGTCTACCTCAGCAGCGGCATGCATCAAGGCGGTCGCGGCGACACCTTCGACCTCGACTGGGAGCGTCGGCCGTGGAACGGCCCTCAGGCGTACTCGGACAGCAAGCTGTACGGCGCCACCCCGGCGTTCGTCGGCGCCCGGCTGTGGCCGGGCGTACTGAGCAACGCGCTGGAGCCGGGTTGCGTGCTCACCAAGATGGGTGGCCCGGGGGCCCCGGACGACATCACGCAGGCTCTATTTTGGGGCGCGTCTGGCCGTCAGCGACGACCCCGAGGCCAAGGTCACCAGTCGGTACTCCTACCACCAGATTTTTCCGGCGCTCACCGTGCTGGACACGTGGTTCGAGGACGACGTGTCGGCGACCTCTGACGACGAAGCAGGTCCTTCTCGGCAGGGGTGTGGGTTCATGTGCCGAGCCGATGCACAGCCACACCACCCGGCCGCGGGCGCCGTCGACCACGAGACGCTCGCTCATCCGCGCGGACACCTCTGCGACCGCGCGGACCGTCGCAGCGTCCAGTTCCGGCCCACCGCCTCGATCAAGTGCGCCTCCAACACCGCCTGTTGGGCAGCCGACCCCGGCGGCGCGGCGATCCGTACGCCGTGCACGCCGGTGCGCCTCGCGGCCAGGCCGGCCAGGAACGGCGACGCGGCGTAGGCGCGCGAGGCGAGGCGGCCGGCCGCGTGGTGCTGCTGCGGACCGAGCCGGGGGTGACCGAGGCCGCTGCCGCGCAGGCCCAGCGCGTCCCAGTCCGTCTCGATGGTCACAGCGGGGCGCGGTACCAGCCACCAGCGGATGACCGGGATACCGTCGGCGCCGTGGACGGGGGCGGCGAGCGCGGCCAGCGTGCTGGGCACGCGGTGCGCGTGCTTCCCCATCGCCACCACCTGACCAAGGAGACCCGGTCCCGTGATCCCCTCGACCGCACCCGCTCACGCCCTGCGCGCCGTCACCGACGCCTACGCCGACGTCAAGCAGGGCAACCTTCACTCTGCGCTCGGTCACATGACACTTCTGGCTGACGCGTATGGGCTGCCGGCGGTCCGTGACCTCGCTACCGAGCTCGCCTGTGACCTCCACGCGCGCTGCCCGACGCGCTTCCGCAACCCCCTTGGCGGCGTGAACATCTCGGCCCTCGCCCCCGCCCGCACGGCTGACCCGCTCACCGTCCTCGACGTCGCCGCCCGAGCCAACCAGATGATGGGGCGCGGCCGGATGACGGCCTCGGACCTGGCGCACACCGAGGTCCAGATGCACGTCACCGAGGACGTCCGCCGCACCGTGCAGGCTGCGCTCAACACCGCCGCACACGGCCGCGAGCCGGTCACCGCCCACCTGGCCGCCCTCGCCACGCCCCAGCAGCTGTCTGCTGCCGGCGCCCTGCTGACCAACGGCCTCGTCGTCCTGCCGTAGCCCCGGCCACACCCGGTGGGGCGGGCGCTCGCTCGCCCCACCGGGTGTCGGCTCGCTCACCCGAACTCCCTGCTCCGCCCCGGAAGACCAGCTCATGACCTTGTACGGAATACCCCCGGCGCCCTTCCGCCGCGCCATGGCCCCGACACCGGCCGCGACCACGCCCGGCACATCGCCCGAGACGCCCTGGCCTGGTGGCTGGAGAACCGCGGCGGCACCAGTGACCTCCCCAAAGCCGTCGGCGCCCTCGCCGCCTTCGCTCTGGCAGCGCCGAGCAGCCCCTCCGGCCCCGACTACGGCCCGCTGCTCATCCCCCTGACCGACGAGGAAGCCACCGACGTCCTGCGTTCGGTATGGAACAACCTCTGGGCGTACAACCCTGTCCTGACCGAGGCCGCCCGACCTCTCCACGAATGGCTTGCCCACCCGAGCGACGACGACATCCGCGGACTGAGTGACTACACCCGACCCGCATCATGGTGCGCGCCGGCCTGCTGGAATACGCCAGCGACCTCACCCGCTGCCAGGACGAAGACCTGATCGGCCTGCTGGTCCAGGCATCGGGGCGGAGCCAGTTGCTCACGTCCACGGCCAGCACGATCCGCCCGTCGGCCGCCTTCGGCAGCGGCAGGCCGGCCAGCGTGCGGCGCAACCGCGTCGGCTCCAGCCAACCGCGGCCCAGAGCCGCATACAGCGCGCCATGCCCGCACCGGTGCTCGACCGCCAGCGACAGCTCGACCAGGGTCTTCACCGCCCCGTCCGCGCACAACACCGCGCCCGTGAGCTCGAAGAGCGCGTCCTGGCGGGCGTAGAGGCATTCATAGAACTCGACCCGAAAGCGGGACAAGATGCCCAACGCATCACCGGCGGGCGCATCGACCGGGAGACTCATACACAGCGGCCGTTCTCTCGTGCTTCGTGACTCGACATCTCGAAGCGTGGAGAACGGCCGCCCCTGCTGCCCCGGGAAGAACCGCAGATCAGCAGGTCGACTGACCTGCGGGGATAAACGTCAAGCTCAGTTGTGACGGAGCAGTGATCTTCAGGGGGCTGGGCTGCTTTGGTCTGGTGTTTCGTCTTTGGAGTGGGACTCGGGACGGCTGAAGTGGTTGCGTTCCGGCGTGATGGGCGTGGACTGGGTGTGCGTTCGGTTCGGTTGTTCGGGCGCTTGGCCTGCAGTTCAGTAAGCTTGGTCGGGTCGGTTGTGGTGTTGCGTGGCTTTCGGGTTCGTGTGGCGTTGAGGAGGAGTGACTCCTGACGGGATAGCTGCGGTGCGTGGTGAGTTGGAGGCGTTCGCGGCGGAGGTGTTCGAGCCGTTCGCGCGTGACGACCAGCGCCGGTGGGGCGAGGTGTATCTGCGGGGGCTGCTGACCGACGGCAAACGCAAGTCGGTCGAGCCGATGGCCGCTCGGCTCGGTGCGGACGGCAACCGGCAGGCCCTGGCCCACTTCATCACCACCAGCCCGTGGGATCCGGCCCACATCCGTGCCCGTCTGGCCTGGAAGATGGAACCGGTGATCCGGCCGACCGCGCTGATCTTCGACGACACCGGCTTCCTCAAAGACGGCAACGCCTCGGCGTGCGTGTCGCGGCAGTACACCGGCACCGCGGGCAAGGTCACCAACTGCCAGGTGGGCGTCTCACTGCACCTCGCGTCCGATCACGCCTCGGCAGCAGTCAACTGGAGGCTGTTCCTGCATCGGACCTGGGATCCCGCATCGCCGAAAGCGGATCCGGACAAGGTCGCCCGCCGCCAGTCCTGCGGTATCCCCGACGACGTCGGTCATGTGGAGAAGTGGCAGGGGGCCCTGGACATGGCTGACGAGGTCCGCTCGTGGGGCATCGATGTACCGCTGGCCATCGCGGACGCCGGATACGGCGACGCCGCCGCCTTCCGGCTCGGCCTGAACGCCCGTGGCATGCACTATGTGGTCGGGATCTCCACCACGCTGTCGGCCCAGCCCGGCGACGCCGAACCGGTGACGGCCCCGTATTCCGGGAACGGGCGCCCGCCGGTGCCGAAGTACCCCGACCCGGCCCGATCGGTGAAAGAGCTGGTCATCGCTGCGGGCCGCAAGGCCGCACGGCCGGTCCAGTGGCGGGAGGGCTCCCGGCCCGGCACGGGCCGTTCCGGCTGCAAGCGGATGTACTCCCGGTTCGTGGCCTTGCGGATCCGGCCCGCAGGACGCGAGATCCGCCAGGCCACCGACGGCCCCGTACTGCCCGAATGCTGGCTGCTGGCCGAGTGGCCCGCAGGAGAGAGCGAGCCGGTCCAGTTCTGGCTGTCCGACCTGCCCGCCGACACCCCGCTGACCACCCTGGTCCGGCTCGCCAAGCTCCGCTGGCGCATCGAGCACGACTATCGCGAGATGAAGCAGGCCCTGGGCCTGGCCCATTTCGAGGGCCGCACCTGGGGCGGCTGGCACCACCACGTCACCCTCGTCTCCGTCGCCCACGCCTTCTGCACCCTCCAGCGACTGGCCCGGGCCCCCAAAGACGCGGCGCCGGCCTGAGCCTCTACCAAGTCGTCCGCGAGCTCCAGACACTCCTCGCCCTCTGGACCGGCGCCTGCCCCACCTGCCACCGAGACACACCCATACCGATATCAACCTGACCAAGCACTACTAGGGTCACCGTTATGAAGATCATTGACGGGTCGCGTCGCCTGCGCAGGCAACTGCGGCCCGTGGCCGAGCGGTTGTGGCGCGACGCCGTGTTTGGTGTCGCGGGCATGGCGGTGCAGTTCGTGGCCTGGGCGGTGCCGATGACCGTGCCATGGCTGCTGTACGACGACTCCTCGTCCCTGCTGGCGGTCGTCCTCGCCCTCACCGTGCCGCTGGTCGTCCCGGCCGTGGCCACACCGCTGCTGACCCGGGTCCAGCGCCGCCGCTTCCATGCGCTGCTCGGCGTCGGGATCCCCGGACCCCGGGCGGCGTGGCGGCAGTTGTGGTACCACCTGCTGGCCGGACCGGCCGTCGGCTGGGGTGGGGTGCTGGCCGGCGCCCTGGCGCTCGTCGGTCTGGCGGCCACCACCGTCTATCTCTGGGTGTCGCTGCTGCCGTGGTCCTGGCGGGTGGCGCACCGGGGCTACTCGACCCAGGCCGCGTACGTCACGGCCGGCGGTCTGGTCGCGCTGGCCCTCGCCTGCTGGCTCACCCGCGCCCTGGTCCGCCTTGACACCTTCGCCGCGACCGCGCTGCTCGGCCCCGTCCCCGCCAAGGAGTTGGTGCGCCGGGTGGAGGATCTCACCGAGAGCCGCGCGGGGGCGGTCGACGCCGCCGACGCCGAACGCCGCCGCATCGAGCGCGATCTGCATGACGGCGCACAGCAGCGGCTGGTCTCCATGGCGGTCAACCTGGGCCTGGCCAAGGCGACCCTCAAGGATCTGCCCGAGGACGCGCGTCAGGTCATCGAGGAGGCGCACCGCGAGGCCAAGGGCGCCATCGAGGAGCTGAGCAATCTGGTGCGCGGGCTGCATCCGGCCGTCCTCGACGAACTGGGCCTCGACGCCGCCCTGTCCGGCATCGCGGCCCGCGCGCCGCTGCCGGTCCGGCTGCATGTCCATGTGCCCGAACGGGCCGCCCCGACCGTCGAGGCGGTCGCCTACTTCGTGGTCTCCGAAGCCCTCGCCAACATCGCCAAGCACGCTCGGGCGACGCGCGCCGATGTCACGGTCGTACGGACCGGGGACTCGCTGCGGGTCGTCATCTCCGACAACGGCGTCGGCGGCGCCGACGCCTCCCGGGGGAGCGGTCTGACCGGGCTGGCGAAGCGGGCGGGCTCGGTGGACGGTACGTTCGACATCCGCAGTCCCCGCGGGGGCCCGACCGTCATCACCGTGGAGCTGCCGTGCGTGCTGTGATCGCCGAGGATTCCGTCCTGCTGCGGATCGGCCTGGTCAAGGTCCTGGAGACCGCGGGGTTCCAGGTCATGGCCGAGACCGCCGACGCCGACGGACTGCTGACGGCTGTGGAGGAACACCGCCCGGACATCGTGGTGGTGGACGTCCGGATGCCACCGGGCTTCCAGGACGAGGGCGTACGGGCCGCCCTGCTCATCCGGCGGCAGTGGCCGGACACCGCGGTGCTGCTGCTGTCGCAGTACGTGGAGGAGCGGTACGCCGCGGATCTGCTGACCGAGCACACCAGCGGGATCGGATATCTGCTCAAGCAGCGGGTCGCGGATGTGGAGGAGTTCATCGACGCGCTGCGCAGGGTGGCGGGCGGCGGTACGGCGCTGGATCCGCAGGTCGTCGCCCAGCTGCTGGTGCGGCGCCACCGGGATCCGCTGGACCGGTTGACGCCGCGGGAGCGGGAGGTGCTGGAACTGATGGCGGGTGGCCGGTCGAACGCGGGGATCGCGGGGGAGCTGGTGATCAGTGAGAGCGCGGTGGCCAAGCACATCAACTCCCTCTTCGTGAAGCTGGATCTGCCCGTCGCCGACGCCGACCACCGCCGGGTGCTCGCGGTGCTGCGGTTCTTGGGCGTGCGGTAACGGCCGCCGCCGCGGCGGCCGTTGTCCCGCTCGGACCGTCACCCTCTCCGACCGTCACCCGGTCGGGCCGTCACCCGCGTCAGGCCACCGTCCGTGGCAGCCGCAGGCTCAGCACCGCCGTCACCGCGATGGTCGCCAGCTGGGCCGCGAGCGTGATCACCAGCGCGTCCCCCATGCCCATCGACGGTGCCAGGGAGAGGAACAGCGTGCCGAGCGTCGCCACGCCCAGCGCCAGCGCGGACTGCTGGGCGGTGACCATGACGCCGCTGCCCACTCCGGCCCGCTCGGTCGGCACATCGGCCAGCACGATCCGGAACAGCACCGGCAGTTGGAGCCCCTGCCCGAAGCCCGCGAGCGCGACACCCGGCAGCAGCCCCGCGATCGAGACGTCCGGCCAGTCGAGGCCCACGGCCAGCATCAGCAGCGCGATCCCCACCGCCTGCACCGCGCTGCCGACGGTGACCACCCGGCTGCCGTACCGGCCCACCAGCCGCGGTCCCATCAGCGAGGCCACGAAGAACGCGGTGGCCATGGGCGCCAGCGCCAGGCCCGCCGCCACCGGCCCGTAGCGCAGCCCCTGCTGCAACGCGACCGCGATGACGAACATGAAGCCGCCGAAGCCGATCGAGAACGGCAGCACCAGGGGCAGTCCGCGGCGCAGCCCGCGCAGCGCGAACAGACTCGGCGGCAGCAGCGGTGTCCGCCCGGCCCGGTCGGCGCGCCGCTCCACCACGTAGAACGCCGCCGCGGCGAACGGGAAGACGCCGAGCAGGAGCCACGTCCACAGCGGCCACCCGGCCGCGCGCCCCTCGGTGAGCGGCACCATCAGCGAGATCAGGGCGAGTGCCAGCAGCACGGTGCCCGGTACGTCCACCGGCGCGGGCCGCTCCGAGCGGGTCTCCGGCACCGTGCGCACCGCGAGCGCCAGACCGATCAGCGCGACCGGCACGTTCACCAGGAAGACCGCGCGCCATCCGGTGCCCGCGATGTCCGCGGCCACCAGCACCCCGCCCAGGATCTGCCCCGCGACCATCGAAAGGCCCGCCGTGGCGCCGTACATGGAGAGCGCGCGGGCGCGGCGCGAGCCGGTGGTGGAGGAGTGGATGGTGGCGAGCACCTGGGGAAGCATCAGTGCGGACGCGGCGCCCTGCGCCACCCGCGCGCCCACCAGGCTCCATGCGTTCGGCGCGAGCCCGCAGGCCAGCGAGGTCACCCCGAAGGCCGCCATCCCGGCCAGGAACAGCCTGCGCCGCCCGAAGGAGTCGCCCAGCCGTCCGCCGAGGACCAGCAGCACGGCGTAGGCCACGCCGTAACCGGCGACGACGAGTTCCAGCACGGCCGGGCCCGCGTGCAGATCGCGGTCCATGGCGGGCAGGGCGACGTTGACGATAAAGAAGTCGATCAGTGGGAGCGCCGCTCCCAGCAGTACGGTGAACAGCCCCAGCGGGGTCAGCGGCCCTCCGTCGGCCGTGGCCCGCGCCGTGGCCAGGGGAGCGGCGGTCCGGGTGGGTATCTCGGTTTCGGTCACGGATACGACGATCGCCGTTCGCTCAGACTGGTACCAGATTGTCTTTATCCTGGTAGTGGCAGTACCTGGCAACTGGCTGAGCCGGTACGGCACTCTGGATCCATGACCACACTGGTGCGGGACGAAGCGACCGGCAGCGGGGCCGAGATACGACGCGGTGAACTGGCCGCGTTTCTGCGCAGCAGACGCGAGCGGATCACCCCCGAGCAGGTGGGTCTGGTGCGCGGACGCCGCCGGCGCACCCCCGGGCTGCGCCGCGAGGAGGTGGCCCATCTCTCCATGGTGGGCGTCACCTGGTACACCTGGCTGGAGCAGGCCCGCGATATCCATGTCTCCGCGCAGGTGCTGGACGCCATCGCCCGTGCGCTGCTGATGGACCGCAGTGAGCGCGCCCATCTCTTCGCGCTCGCCGGGGCCATCGACCCGACCCCCGCCAGCGAGTGCACCGGGGTGTCGCAGGCGCTCCAGGACATGCTGGACCAGCTGGAGCCGTTCCCGGCCTGCGTCCAGAACAGCCGGTTCGATCTGCTCGCCTACAACCGCACCTACCGGCTGCTGCTGTGCGACCTCGAGCAGGTGCCCCTGGAGGACCGCAACGTCCTGTGGTTGGCCTTCACTCATGAGGGCTGGCGGACCAGCATGGTCGACTGGGACGAGGTGGTCCGGTCGATGGCGGCCAAGTTCCGGGCCGCGATGGCCGAGCATGTCGCGGAACCGTCCTGGAAGGCGCTGGTGAAGCGGCTGGAGGACACCTCACCGGAGTTCCGCGAGATCTGGGCGCGGCATGAGGTGCTGCGGCCCGCCGACAAGGTCAAGGTCTTCCGGCAGTCGCAGGTGGGCATGGTGCGGCTGTCCGCCACCAGCCTGTGGACCGGCCCCAGCCAGGGGCCCAAGCTGCTCACCTACAGTCCCGCGGACGCCGAGAGCCGTGAGCGCCTGGAGCGGCTCCAGGAGCTGGCGTCGGCCCCGGTCGCGTAACGGAGTCCCATTCGGAGTCCCGTTACGCCCCCCGCCTCACGTCTTCGCACCCGCCGACGTCTGCCCCGTCGGAGCCGCCTCCTCGAACAGGGCTGCCGCATGCCGGGTGGTGCGCTCAGCCCAGCGGCCGGTGGTCACCACCCCGAGCACCAGGATGAGGGCACCGCATCCGGCGATGATCCACCAGGCGGGCCGTGCGGCGTCCACGAACGCCGCGGCGGCCCTGGCCGAGACGGTGTGCCCGGCCGCACCCGCCGCCGAGGCGGCCCCCGCGGCCAGCACCGCGCCGATGACCGCGACCCCGAGCGAGGTGCCGACCTGGCGGCTGGTGGAGGCCACGGCGGCGGCGACCCCGGCCTGGGAGCGGGGCATCCCGGAGACGGCGGTATTGGTGATCGGGGCGTTGACCAGGCCGAAGCCGATGCCGAACAGAACAAAGCCGATCAGCAGCAGCGCATCGGTGGCCTCGGCGTCGAAGACCGCGAAGAGCACCCCGCTGGCCGCCATCGCCACCCCCGCGAGCACCAGCGGCAGCCGGGGCCCGACGGTGCCGACCAGCCGCCCCGACAGCGGCGCGCAGACGAAGCACATGAACGCCATCGGCAGGATCCACAGTCCGGCGCCCAGCGCGCTGAGCCCACGCACGTCCTGGAGGTAGAGCGTGTTCATGAAGAGGAAGCCGCCGAACGCCGCGAACGCGCTCACCGCGACCACGGTGGCGCCGCTGAACGGAGCGCTGTGGAAGAACCGCACATCGATCAGCGGCTCGGTGCGCCGCCGCTCGTAGTGGATCAGCCCGGCGAGCGCGGCGGCGGAGATCGCCGTGCAGGTCAGGATCAGCGGGGAGGTCCAGCCCCGGTCCGGTGCCTCGATGATCGCGTAGGTGAGAAAGCCGAGGACGGCCATGACCAGCAACTG
The DNA here is from genome assembly GCF_058215575.1 of Streptomyces sp. JLBJ103. Taxonomy (NCBI): domain Bacteria; kingdom Bacillati; phylum Actinomycetota; class Actinomycetes; order Kitasatosporales; family Streptomycetaceae; genus Streptomyces; species Streptomyces sp. JLBJ103. Next base: position 5,336,352 of record NZ_CM177089.1, read on the forward strand.
ACCGACGGGATCGGCCCGGCGCGGCTTCGGGGCGCGGGACTCCGGCACATAGCGCGCGGTCAGCACCAGCGCCGCGATCCCGAGCGGAAGGTTTATCCAGAAGATCGAACGCCAGCCGACCGACTCGACCATCAGTCCGCCGACGATCGGCCCGGCGGCCATGCTGATGCCGACCACTCCGCCCCACACCCCGATGGCGCGGGCCCGCTCCCGGGGCTCGGTGAAGGTGTTGGTGATGATCGACATCGCGACCGGGTTGAGCATCGAACCGCCGACCGCCTGCACCATCCGGAAACCGACCAGCGCCTCCAGACTGGGCGCGAGACTGCACAGCGCCGAGCCGAGCGTGAAGATCACCAGCCCGGCCTGGAAGGTGCGCCGCCGTCCCACCCGGTCCGCCGTGGAGCCCGCGAGCATCAGCAGGGAGGCGAGGACGAGGGTGTAGGCGTCGATCGTCCACTGCATCCCGGAGACGGAGGCGTGTAGCTCGCCCCGCATCGAGGGCAGTGCGACGTTGAGGACGGTGTTGTCGAGGCTGACGAGCAGCAGGCTCATGCAGCAGATGGCCAGTACGAGCATGCGTCGCCGATGACTCAGCTCACCCATGGTTGAACGTTACATCGATAGGGGCGGTGTGCCCGTCAGAACCGCTCCGCGGATCCCTTCCGCACGGCGGCGGGCCCGCATCGGCGGGCGCGGGACATCCCGGCTCGCCGGTGCGGGACAATGAGAGGTCCGGCCCAGTCGTTCCGGCCCGGTCGCCCCGCCCGGCGTTCCAGGCCGGCGGTCCCGGCCCGGTCGTTTCCATTGTCGTACCGCGAGGAAGCTCACTCCATGACGCAGCCGCAGTTGCAGTTCGGACCGCACACGGTCCAGCCACCGGTCGTGCTCGCACCGATGGCCGGGATCACCAACGCGCCGTTCCGCACACTGTGCCGGGAGTTCTCGGGCGGCAAGGGGCTGTTCGTCAGCGAGATGATCACCACCCGGGCGCTGGTCGAGCGGGACGCCAAGACCATGCGGCTGATCCACTTCGACGGCACGGAGAAGCCGCGCTCGATCCAGCTCTACGGGGTGGACCCGGTGACCGTCGGCAAGGCGGTCCGCATGATCGTGGACGAGGGCCTGGCCGATCACATCGACCTCAACTTCGGCTGCCCGGTGCCCAAGGTCACCCGCAAGGGCGGCGGTTCCGCGCTGCCGTACAAGCGCCATCTGCTGCGTGCCATCCTGCGCGAGGCCGTGTCCGGCGCGGGCCCGCTCCCGGTGACCATGAAGATGCGCAAGGGCATCGACGACGACCACATCACCTACCTCGACGCGGGCCGGATCGCCGTCGAGGAGGGGGTCACCGCCATCGCGCTGCACGGGCGCACGGCGGCCCAGCACTACGGCGGCACTGCCGACTGGGAGGCCATCGCACGGCTGAAGGAGGCCGTTCCCGAGATCCCGGTGCTGGGCAACGGCGACATCTGGTCCGCCGACGACGCGCTGCGGATGATGCGCGAGACCGGCTGCGACGGCGTGGTCGTCGGCCGCGGCTGTCTGGGGCGGCCCTGGCTCTTCGGCGACCTGGTGGCCGCCTTCGAGCCGGATGGCGGAGCCGGGTCCGCGCGCCCCACCCTCAAGGAGGTGGCGGCCGTGATGCTGCGCCATGCCGAGCTGCTGACCGAGTGGCTGGAGGACGAGGAGCGCGGCGTCATCGACTTCCGCAAACACGTCGCCTGGTACACCAAGGGCTTCTCGGTCGGCTCCGAGATGCGCAAACGGCTCGCGATCGCCTCCTCGCTGGCCGAGCTGGACGCCCTGCTCGCCGAACTCGACCTGGACCAGGAGTGGCCTCCCGGTGCCGACGGCCCCCGCGGCCGCACCTCCGGCCGCAACCGCGTGGTCCTGCCGGACGGCTGGCTCAACGACCCCTGGGACCACGCACATGTGAGCGCGGACGCGGAGCTGGACACCTCCGGCGGCTGAGGCGGGGGCCCAGGGCCAGGTTCCGGACAGGGCGCGCCGTGTCCCGTTCGAGAGGTGTAGGACCCCGCTACGACCCCGCTCACCTGCACTTCGCTCATCTGAGCGACACCCCTCTCGTTGTATCCAAAAGGCGAGACGGAGCCGCCCGTAAGGGCGTGATTCTCGCCACTCTGATCAGGGTCTCGCTCAGATGAGCGGCTTCTTAGTGGAGGCCCCCTGGGTCAAGCCCGCTCTCACCTCTCCAATACGTGGCACTGAGTGCCACCTTGTTGATGTTCGATACATCCAATAAAAAGTTACTCAGAGTGAGGAAAACGGAATCAGTCCATGCGGAGCGTGGGCATGTGTTCGACTCTTGAACAGTCGGCAAAATCACGCCGCTTTGGCGCCGCACTTTCGAACGCGTGGCAGGCGGGTGGTTACAGCCGAATGACGGTGGAGTGGACATGCTCAGGTGCCTTCGATCTGGGTACGCTCCCCGCCGTCAGGGCAGCCGAGCCGAGGAGACCGAGTCCCGTGTCGGAAACACAAGATCAGCAGAAGTTCGTTTACGACTTCACCGAGGGCAACAAGGATCTCAAGGACCTGCTCGGCGGGAAGGGAGCCAACCTCGCCGAGATGACCAATCTCGGTCTCCCCGTGCCACCGGGATTCACCATCACCACCGAGGCGTGCAAGGTCTACCTCGAAAGCGGTTCGGAGCCCCCGGCCCTGCGGGACGAGGTGGCCGCGCACCTCGAGGCCCTCGAGACCAAAATGGGCAAGAAGCTGGGCCAGGCGGACGACCCGCTGCTGGTATCCGTACGCTCCGGCGCCAAGTTCTCCATGCCCGGCATGATGGACACCGTCCTCAACATCGGGCTCTCCGACGAGTCCGTCGTCGGTCTGGCCGCGCAGGCGGGCGACGAGCGGTTCGCCTGGGACTCCTACCGCCGTCTCATCCAGATGTTCGGCAAGACCGTGCTCGGCGTGGACGGTGACCTCTTCGAAGAGGCCATCGACGAGGCCAAGAAGGCCAAGGGCGTCGTCGTGGACGTCGACCTCGACGCGGCCGACCTCAAGCGGCTGGTGGCCGAGTTCAAGGACATCGTCGCCAAGGAGACCGGCCGCAGCTTCCCGCAGGAGCCGCGGGAGCAGATGGACCTCGCCGTCCGCGCCGTCTTCGACTCCTGGAACGGCGACCGCGCCAAGCTGTACCGCCGTCAGGAGCGCATCCCGCACGACCTGGGCACCGCGGTCAACATCTGCTCCATGGTCTTCGGCAACCTCGGCCCCGACTCGGGCACCGGTGTCGCCTTCACCCGTGACCCCGCCAGCGGCCACCAGGGCGTCTACGGGGACTACCTCCAGAACGCGCAGGGCGAGGACGTGGTCGCGGGTATCCGCAACACGGTTCCGCTCGCCGACCTCGAGCAGATCGACAAGCGGTCCTACGACCAGCTGATGCAGATCATGGAGACCCTCGAGACGCACTACAAGGACCTGTGCGACATCGAGTTCACCATCGAGCGCGGCAAGCTGTGGATGCTCCAGACCCGCGTGGGCAAGCGCACCGCCGGCGCCGCCTTCCGGATCGCCACCCAGCTGGTGGACCAGGGGCTGATCGACGAGGCCGAGGCGCTGCGCCGGGTGAACGGCGCGCAGCTCGCCCAGCTGATGTTCCCGCGCTTCGACCTGAAGGTCGCCGACGGCGACACCGTGCAGCGGATCGGGCGCGGTATCGCCGCCTCCCCGGGTGCCGCGGTCGGCAAGGCGGTCTTCGACTCCTACACCGCCGTCAAGTGGTCGCGCTCGGGCGAGAAGGTCATCCTCATCCGCCGGGAGACCAACCCCGACGACCTCGACGGCATGATCGCGGCCGAGGGCATCCTGACCTCCCGCGGTGGCAAGACCTCGCACGCCGCCGTGGTCGCCCGCGGTATGGGCAAGACCTGTGTGTGCGGTGCCGAGGAGCTCGAAGTCGACACCAAGCGCCGCCGGATGACGGCCCCCGGCCGGGACGGCAAGGACGCGGTGGTGATCGAGGAGGGCGACGTCGTCTCGATCGACGGCTCCTCCGGCAAGGTCTACCTCGGTGAGGTCCCGGTCGTGCCCTCCCCGGTGGTGGAGTACTTCGAGGGCCGGATGCACGCCGGTGCCGACGAGGCCGACGAACTGGTCAGCGCGGTGCACCGGATCATGGCCTACGCGGACCGGGTACGCCGGCTGCGGGTCCGCGCCAACGCGGACAACGCCGAGGACGCCTCCCGCGCCCGCCGGTTCGGCGCCCAGGGCATCGGCCTGTGCCGCACCGAGCACATGTTCCTCGGTGAGCGCCGGGAGATGGTCGAGAAGTTGATCCTCGCCGACACCGACGAGGATCGCGACACCGCCCTCGAGGAGCTGCTGCCGCTCCAGAAGGACGACTTCGTCGAGCTCTTCGAGGCGATGGACGGACTGCCGGTCACCGTACGGCTGCTGGACCCGCCGCTGCACGAGTTCCTGCCCGACATCACCGAGCTGTCGGTGCGCGTCGCGCTCGCCGAGTCCCGCAAGGACCACAACGAGAACGACCTGCGGCTGCTCCAGGCCGTGCACCGGCTGCATGAGCAGAACCCGATGCTGGGTCTGCGCGGCGTGCGCCTCGGCCTGGTCATCCCCGGTCTGTTCGCCATGCAGGTACGGGCCATCGCCGAGGCCGCGGCCGAGCGGCTGGGCGCCAAGGGCGACCCGCGCGCCGAGATCATGATCCCGCTGGTCGGCACGGTCCAGGAGCTGGAGATCGTCCGCGAGGAGGCCGAGCAGATCATCGAGGAGGTCGAGCGGGCCCGGGGCGTGGACCTCAAGCTCACCCTCGGCACCATGATCGAGCTGCCGCGCGCCGCGCTGACGGCCGCTCAGATCGCCGAGTCGGCCGACTTCTTTTCCTTCGGCACCAACGACCTGACCCAGACCGTCTGGGGCTTCTCCCGCGACGACGTCGAGGCCAGCTTCTTCACCGCCTACCTGGAGAAGGGCATCTTCGGGGTCAGCCCGTTCGAGACCATCGACAAGGACGGTGTGGGCGCCCTCGTACGGGACGCCGCGCAGGCCGGCCGGGCCACCCGCCCCGACCTCAAGCTGGGTGTGTGCGGTGAGCACGGTGGCGACCCGGAGTCCGTCCACTTCTTCCACCAGGTGGGTCTGGACTACGTCTCCTGCTCGCCGTTCCGTATCCCGGTCGCGCGCCTTGAGGCGGGCCGCGCGGCGGTGAGCGGCTGACGGACCACCGGGGTATGGCCGGGTAAACCCTCAGCCCGACAACGGCCCCGGATCTCAAAGGGGGCGGCACCTTGTGCGGAGGTGCCGCCCCCTCCTTTCTGGCCTGCACTCACCCACCGGATATGTGGCTGACGTGCGATAACAACTCTCAGTAGTTCCCGGCGATTCCCGGTGTTTCTCACGGTCATGTGCCCCGGATGTGCCCCGGGGCATGCCATCGCTATCCCTTGGTGCCACCGGAAGCGTCGGTGCCGATCGGAACGCCCCGAGACCACAGTTCCTCGCAGTGCTCCGCGAAGCGAGAGAACATGCCCCCATCACCGTGACGTCGCAGATGCATGAGCGGTGAATCGTGGCCGACGAGCCGCGCAAGGTGCGGGGTGACGAGCGCTTCATCGTCGAAGCGGAAGACGGAGAGGGAGACGTGGTTCATGGCGTCAACCGGCGCTGAGAACCGCGCTTCGATTCCCTCGACGTCGCCGATCCTGGCCAGCTGTTCCAAGCTCATCCTGATGCGAGCGGAGACCGTCAGAGCGACGTCTTCGATGTCCTCCCGCTGACGCGTTACCGCCCCGTCCGGGTCACCGAGCAGGAGGCGGACTCGACAACCGCCCTTCGCCTTCCTGCGCAGAGTGTCAGCGAGCGCCGGAACCTGGGTCCACAAGAAGTAGGAGGTGAAGCCACCGAAGAACAGTTCCTCAGTCGCATCGGTGATGAGGTCGGCCCAGATGGTAGAGGGACACGCGGACCTGTACGGATAGCTCTGCACGATCTCCCGGGCGCCCCCGGTCTTCAGCCGCTCCCTGACAGCCTTCGGCCACAACATCTGTGTTTCAACTCCCAACGCCTCGCAGGCGTCTTCCCTATTTCTGGCGTGCGGGACCAGCTCTTCGTCTGCGATCCACCGTTCCACGGTCTTGCCGGAGACTCCCACGCGGAGCGCCAGTTGCCTAGGAGATAAGCCAGCAGAGTCTATAGCGGATCGTAGGGCCGTATTCAAGGCTCCTCCTGGGGACGTTTGGGCGTTCTCCGATGATAGGGCTGAGGCGGCCCAACTGTCTCTGTATGGCCGGAGATACGTCGCTCGTCGCCCGTCAGGCTGGGACGTCAGAGACCCCCGCGACCGTGCAGCCGGTCCGGGGGCTGGCCACCAGCCTGACAGGAGCTGATGACGTGATCGACCTTATCCGGTGTGCGCTCGAATGGGTGAGTGCGGTTTGCGCCTTACGGCCGCGGGGCCGTCACCGGGCCGTCCCCGTGCTGTATCCGGCGCCTTCCCGGCCCGTGGCGGGGACCTCCCCGACGGCCAGGCCCCGTTCGACGCCCCTTCGCCGGGACGCCGACTCGCCAACTCTCAAACTGCACACGGTCCCCGTGCCGCTGGACGGTGAGCTGCCCGCGATGGTGCGGCCCTACGTCGTTGCCCACGAGCAACGGCAGCAACAGCAACACACCAGCCCTCCCCGCGTAAAGCTGATCTTTGCCCCGCACGGCATGGTGGTGATCCCGTGACCGCCAACGGCACCGCCGCGCCCGTCCCGGTCTCGGGGTGTGCTCTATGCGCCGCCCCGGGCGACTTCGGGCACCGTGACCCCAGCGAGCCGCGTTCGGGTCTGTGCCCGGCGTGTATCGCGGCGGGCAAGCCCACTCGCGACGGTCTGGAACGGGCGGTGGTGATCGTGGCCGGGCAGAGCCTTGCCGCCGCTGAAGCCCTGAGCCTGGCCACCGCCGCGCCGGAGGAACTGGCTTACCACCTGGGTGCGGTGAAACGGAGCCTGCGCAGCGTGCTCCAGCTTCTCGCGCCGGTCGGGGAGGTCGGCCGGTGACCGCTGACACCGGGGGCGAGGGGCCCCGTATGACGATGCGCGTCTACACCATGGCGCGTGACGGGATGGTGACCGCGCGGCGCGCGGTGGTGGCCGTCCTCGTCGGCAAGGACAGCACCGACCCTTACGGGCTGGGGCAGGCGTGGCCGCCGTGCCAATGCCCCCGCCACCGCGAACAGAACGCCCCCGGGCGCCATTGGCGGAACTGAGACAGCCGTCCGTCCGTGCCTGCCCCCGTGGCCGGGCGGACGGCCCCCGGGGCCCCCGGTCATCCGCTTCCCGTGGCAGTGATGACCGGGGCCCCTCGAACGCCCGCACCACCAACAACGAACGAAAGCCATGCTTGTGATCTCTCACGTCACCATTGACCGGCGCGATGCCGTGTACAACCACCACGCCGAACAGACCGTGATGCCGGTGACCGTCCACCACCGTGACGGACGCACCGAACCCGCGCGCCTGGTGATGGACCCCGGACAGGTAGAGCTGTACTACCTCCAGCTTGACCAGATCATCCGCGCGCGTACGCAAGCGCGGTTGATGGACCGGGAAGCGGTCGGGCAGTGAACCGGCCCGCGCACCAGCGGCGGTAGGCGCCCATCCAGCGGCCCCGGAACAGGTCCTCACCCGTTCCGGGGCTTCTGCTATCCCGCCTCGCCGAGGAGCGTCACCCGTCGCGCATGGTGCCGCGCCTGGATATCGGCAAGCTCGTCCTCACCGTCTGGTGGCGAACTGGTCCACGTTGACCGCCAGGTCGGCGAGGAGATCGGAGAGCAGGACCTCATCCATGTTGACCGGGGATTGGTCGATGAGCTGCTGGGAGATGACCTGTTGCCCTGCGACGCTGGCGGTTGCCGCGTTGCTGGTGGCGTCGATGTTGGAGACGGCCGTGCTCTGCGTCGCCTGCTCGGTGGTGGTGCCGGTTGCGATGCGGGGCAGGTTGATGGTGTCGGTGCCCGAGGGCAGGGGGGCGACGTGCCGCGCCGCCGGGTACGCCACCGACGGCGGCCGTCGAGGAAGTCCTTGGCGTGCCCCCGATGTGCCCCGTGGCCCGAGTCCCGTAAGCGCAGTGCAGGTCAACTCAAAGGGGGCGGCACCTTGTGCGGAGGTGCCGCCCCCTCTCACTCCCCCCACGGGAGCTGTTGCCACGCGCATCGGCTACGGGCGGCAACATAAGTGCCCAGTCGCCGTAACGCACTCGTCACCCCCCACGGGAACGAGCTATGTGGCTCTGAGCACCGCCTGTTGAATTGTGGACGGCCCCCCGGGGCTTTTTGCCCGGTGGCCTCCCGTTTGCACGAGGAACAGCTTTCCTCTTCGCACGCCCGAAGCGCGCCCCGTTTCACATCTGGCCAAAAGGACGTGGTGACTGACCGTGTAAGCGTGCATACTCAACGGTGATCGGGGGGACGGTCGGCATGTCACATGTGAGGGTCTAGTGCTACGTGTTCATTTCAGTGAACTCGATCTGGCCCGGCTGCGGATGGCAGTCCGCCCGGACGTGCTCTGGGAAACCGTTTTAAGTTTCCATCGCCTGCGGGAGAGCCGGGCCGAGACCGTATACGGGGAATGGCGTTCGGAAGCGCGTAACCGGCTCAACGGGGAAGCGCGTCTCCTGGCGCCCCTCATTCCCTCGCGCGGTTATTTCCCTGACTTCCTGACGCCCGCGGAAGGGGTAATCGGTTGCGACAGTGCCATGGCCGCACTGCGCGCCACACCGGGACAGCGCTTGCACGACGAGATCGCCGGGCTCCCGGCGTCCCGTGCCCTCCCGGGGTGGATACGTGATCTCGCACAGGGCGAGGCGCGGCCGCTGGATCGTTTGATCACCACCCTGCGTACCTACCACCGCGCCGCCATCGCTCCCTACTGGCCCCATATCCAGGCCCGGATCGAAGCCGACCGGGCCGCCCGGGGCCGGGCGCTGCTGGATGGCGGGGCGGACGGGCTGCTGTCCTCGCTGCCGCCCACGATGCGCTGGCGGGCACCGGTGCTGGAGGTCGACTACCCCGTCGACCGGGATCTGCATCTGCGCGGCCGGGGGCTGTTGCTGCTGCCGTCGTTCTTCTGCCGCGGCGCCCCGGTGACCTTCCGCAACCCGGATCTGACCCCGGTGCTGGTCTATCCGGTCGAGCACGCCCGGCGCACCGCACCGCCCCGTCTCCAGCCGCGCCCGGCCACCGCGCCGGCCTGTGCCCGCTCGCTGGGCAAGCTGGTCGGCCAGACCCGCTCGGCGGTGCTGCTGGAGGTCGGCGGTGGCTGCACCACCAGTGAACTCGCCCGAAGAGTGGGCGTATCGCTCGCCTCGGCCAGTCAGCACGCCACCGTGCTGCGGGAGGCCGGTCTGGTGCACACCCTGCGGCAGGGCAGCGCCGTACTGCACACGCTGACCCCGCTGGGCGCGGCCCTGCTGCGCGGCGGCGGCTCGCCGGGGGAGCGGGTCTTCGGCGCGCATGCGGCGTTCCCGGCGGTGGCCGGGGCGCAGGGGTCGTCGGGCCACGGATGACACCGTGGCCGAAACGGCCCCCCTCGCGCCGCGGAGCGCTTAGGTCCTGTCCTGTCGATCTTCGTGGATCAGCCCGCGGCGTCTGGTGCCGTGGATCGCAAGGCGGAGGGTCGTCCTCGTACTGGGCGTACTCGGACGATCCCGACAACGCGGCGAGGCGCGGTGCCAGGCGTCGCGGGCCCGCGAAGATCGGCAGGACAGGGCCTAGTCATCGATCCCGGAGCGCTCGACGCCCGCGACGATATAGCGCTGGAGGACCAGGAAGACCACCAGCAGCGGCAGGATCGACACCGCGGCGGCCACGAACAGCTCGTGGATGTTGACGCTCTGGGCGGTCGTGAACGTGGAGAGCGCCACCTGCACCGTCCACGCCTGCCGGTCCTGACCGATGACCAGCGGCCAGAGGAAGGAGTTCCAGGCGCCGATGAAGACGATGGTGCCCACCGCGGCGAACACCGGCCGTGAGTTGGGCACCACCACCTGCCAGTACGTACGCCAGTAGCCGAGCCCGTCCACCCGTGCGGCGTCCTCCAACTCCCGTGGGAAGCCCAGGAAGTACTGGCGGAAGATGAAGGCGGCCACCGCGCTGAAGAGCGTGGGCACCACCAGACCGCGCAGCGTCGAGATCCAGCCCAGCGAGCTGACCAGCACAAAGCTGGGTACGAAGGTGACCGCGGCCGGAACCATCAGGGTGCCCAGGATCCAGTAGAAGACCACGTTGGCGTGGCGGTACGGGATACGGGCCAGACCGTACCCGGCGAGCGAGGCCAGCAGCAGGGTGCCGAGCGTGGTGAGCACCGCGATCAGCGAGGAGTTGAGGAGCGCGTGCGCCATCGGCACGTTGGGGTCGTCGAACAGCTCGCGTACGTTCTCCCAGTGCAGTTCGCCGGGGAAGAGGGTCCACTCGGACGAGGTGATGTCCGCCTCGTTCGACAGGCCGTTGCGCACCAGCAGATAGAAGGGGAGCAGGAAGAGCAGCGCGAGCGCGATCAGCAGCACCAGCCGCACCGCGCGGCCCGCCCGGACCAGGCGCTGTCCGGTGGGAGTTTCTTTCATCGGCTCAGTCCTCCTTCCGGCCCAGGCCGAACCAGCGCGCCTGTGCCACCGTCACCACCGCGATGATCAGTGCCAGGATCACCGCGCCCGCACTGCCCAGACCCAGGTTCTGCCCCTGCCCCAGCGCGGTGTAGTAGAGGTAGACCAGGGGCGGGCGGGCGTACGGCGGATAGCCGCGCGAATCCGACAGCAGGTTGTAGAACTCGTCGAACGCCTGGAAGGCGTTGATCACCAGCAGCAGTACCACCGCCACCGAGGTGGCCCGCAGCTGCGGAAAGGTGATGTGCCGGAACACCTGCCACCCCGGCCGGGCCCCGTCCACCGCCGCCGCCTCGTACAGCCGCGGGGGGATCCGCTGGAGCCCGGCCAGGAACAGCACCATGTAGAACCCCGCCTGGAGCCACAGCCGCACGGTCACGATGACCAGCCAGTACCAGGGCGGATCGGTCGTCGACAGCCAGGCGATCTGATCGGCGCCGAACCAGCCGAGCACGGTGTTGGCCAGCCCGAACCGCACCCCGTTGAAGATCGACATCTTCCAGATCAGCGCCGCCACCACATACGAGCAGGCCACCGGCAGGAAGAACACCGACCGGAAGAACGCCTGTGCCCAGCGCAGCCGGTTGACCATCAGCGCCAGCGACAGCGAGAGCACATAGGTGGCCGGGACGATGAACGCCGTGAAGACGAGGAAGGTCAGCAGGCTGTCGGTGAAGGCGTCGTCGCCCAGCATCGCCGTGTAGTTGTCGAAGCCGACGAACTCGGTCGGTGACACGGTGTTGTGCGCGTCGAAGAAGCTGAGGTACGCGCTCCAGGCCAGCGGTACATAGGTGAACAGGGTCAGCCCGAGGACAAACGGACCCACGAAGACCCAGAACCACAGGGTGCGGTTCTGCCGGCCGAACCAGCTCTTCCGCGTCGGCGACTTCTGTTGCGGGGCCGCCCCGCGCATCAGCGCTTCTTCTGGACGCGTCGCAGCTCCGCCCGGGTCTTGCGCACCACGGACCGCAGCTCCCGCTCCGGACTGGCACCGCTCTTGATGATCCGGCTCAGCGCGTCCTGGTAGGCGACCTTGCTCGCGGGCGTCCACAGCAGCGGCTCGGCGTGGCCGTGGTCGATGGCATAGCCCACCGCCTCACCGGCCGCGCCCTCCCGCAGCTTGGCGGCCCTCTTCGCCAGCGAGTTCCGGGCCGGGATGTGGAAGCCGTAGGTGAGCGCGAAGTCCTCCTGGTACGCGGTCTTCTCCACCCACAGCCACTTCACATACGCCTTCGCGGCGTCCTTGTGGCGGCTGCGTGCGCTGACCGCCGCCCCGTACGCCCCGACCGGCACCGCGGGGCTGCCGTGCGCCCCGTCCTTCGGGAACGGCAGCACCCCGAAGTCGTCCCCCAGCGCCTTCTTCACCTGCGGCAGCGCCCACAGCCCCGACCACTGCATGGCCGTGAGCCCCTGGGTGAACGCGGCCGGGTCCGACCAGTCCGAAGGCGCCCCCAGCAGCAGCGACTTGTCGGTGTAGAGCCGGCGCAGCTTGCCAAGGGTGCGGGCGGCGGCCGGGTCGTCGAAACCCACCTCGCCGTCGGAGGTGATCAGCTCAAGACCGGCGGCGTTCAGCGGAGTGCCGCCGAGGACACCGGGGCCGCCGTCGTTGCCGAGGAAGAGCCCCTTGACGTCCTTGGTGGTCAGCTCCTTCGCCGCGTCCACCAGCGCGTCGAGCGTCCGCGGCGGCTCCACCCCCGCGTCCTTGAGCATGCTGGTGCGGTAATAGAGCAACTGCATGTCGATGACCTGCGGAATGGCCCAGATCCTGCCCTCGTGGGTCTTGGGCGCCAGCACCGCCGGGTTGATGTCGTCCTTCGCCTCGCTGAGCAGATCGGTGACATCCACCACCTGACGGCCCCGGATCTGGTCCAGCGTCGGGCCGTTGACCTCGAAGACATCCGGTCCGGATGCCGTCAGCAGCGCGGCGGCGGTCTGCTGGTCGTAGTTGCCCGGCCGCCACTGCACCTGGACATCGGCCTTGTCGTAGTCCTCGGCGTACCGCTTCACGGCCTGCTCGGTGCCGGGCTCGCCGTACTGGTGGTACCAGTGCTGGAGAAGCGGTTTCCCGCCCTCGCCGTCCGAATCCCGGCCGGTGTTGGACCCGCAGGCGGTGGTCAGCCCACCCGTCAGAACGAGCCCTCCGCCCGCGCCGAACGTACCGAGCAGTCTTCTGCGGCTGATGGACACAGCTGGCGCCCCCTCGCTCCTCGTGTGGCCGGTCCCGGGCCACCGTATGTCCCAACGATCAGCGATGGGGGCGGATTACGACAGGGGCGGTCGCGGGCTCATATCAGCTGTGGCAAAGCCATGGTGACGGACCGTCGGAACTAAGGGTGACGCGCCAGATGGCCGAGCAGCGCGGCGGTGACCTCCTCCGGCCGCTCCACCCCCGCCAGATGCGCCGCCCCCGCCAGCTCCAGCAGATCCGCACCGGGCACCGCGTCCGCGATCTCGCGGGCGTGCGCGGGCGGAGTGGCCGGATCATCCCGGCCCGCCACCACCAGGGTGGGCACGGTGATCGACGACAGCGCGGACCGCAGATCGTAGGCGGCGAGCGCGTCACAGCACGCGGCGTAACCCGCGGGGTCGGTGTTCCGCAGATCCGCCAGCAAGGCCCGGCCGCGCGGGGTGGCGGCGAACGCGGGCGAGAACCACAGCCCCGGCCGGCTCGCCGCCATCGACTCCGTCCCCTCGGCCCGAACGACCGCGGCACGCTCGTGCCAGACGGAGGGCTCCGCGAAGTACGCCGAGGAGCACACGACGGACAGGGAGGTGAGCCGGTCGGGGTGGTGGACGGCCAGATGCAGCCCGACCGCCCCGCTGATCGAGATCCCCGCGTAGGCGAAGCGGCGCCAGCCCTGCGCATCGGCCAGCCGCAGGACGAGGGCGGCGAGGTCCGCCACGGTGGCGGAGCCATCGGATGGCAACAGCCCGGCCGGTGAATCACCGTGCCCCGGCAGATTCCACCGCAACACCCGGTGCCCGGCGGCGAGCCCGGCCAACTGCGGCTCCCACACCGCGAGCGAGACCCCGACGGACGTGCCGAGGATCAGGGGAGCGGCACCTTCGGGTCCGCTGAGCCGGTGGTGGGGGAGGGGTGCGTCGGTCATGGAGTGGTTCCCTAAGAATGTTGGGCCTGGGGATCGAGAGGTGCAACGTGCGGCAAACCAAGGGAGTTGGGGCGTTACTCGTCGTGGTGGGCCGTGCGGCGGAGGGCGCGGGCGACCAGGGCGGGGGCAGCGCCCGTATAGGTGGACGGATCGGTGAGGGTGCGCAGTTCCTCCGCGGGCAGGGCCTTGGCCACCTCCGGCTCCCGCGCGAGCGCCGCCACCAGCCCGGTCCCCTCCTCCGCGGCCCGCCGCGAGGCCCGCGTCAGCAGCTCCTTCGCCCGGCCGCGGCCCAGCCGCGGGGCCAGGGCCGCGGTGATGCGTTCGCTGGCGATCAGCCCGCCGGTGAGATGCAGATGCGTGGCCATACGGTCGGGGAACACCCGCAGGGACTCGGCGAGTTCGGCCGCGTCGTGAGCGGCGCCGCCCGCAAGACGCAGCAGCTCCCGCAGCGGCTGCCACTCGGCGTGCCACGCCCCGGCGGGCCGCTCGTCCTCCGCGGTGAGCGCGCCCAGCAGGGTCGCCGCGAGTGCGGGGGCCTGACGGGCCGCGGCGGCGATCAGCGTGGCGCGCACCGGGTTGCTCTTGTGCGGCATCGCGGACGAACCGCCACCGCTGCCCTCGGCCACCTCCCCGATCTCGGTCCGCGTCAGCACCAGCACATCCGCCGCCGCCTTCCCCAGCGCGCCCACGGTGAACGCCAGCGCACAGCCCAGGTCGGCCACGGGGGTGCGCAGGGTGTGCCACGGCAGTCCGGGCTCGGCCAGCCCGGTTTCCGCCGCGAACCGGCCCAGCAGCTCCGCCCCGTCCTCGAAGGCGGCCAATGTGCCCGCAGCGCCGCCGAGTTGGGCGGGCGGCCGCAGTGCGGCGAGCCGGTCGCGGGCGTCCAGGACCAGGGCCCGCCACCCCGCCGCCTTGAGCCCGAAGGTGGTGGGCACGGCGTGCTGGGTGAGGGTACGGCCGGGCAGCGGGGTGGCGCGGTGCGCCTCCGCGAGCCGGGCCAGCGCCGCCGCCGTACGGTCCAGGTCGGCCACGATCAGCGGCAGGGCGCGGGCGGCCACCAGCATCGCGGCGGTGTCGAGGATGTCCTGACTGGTCGCGCCCCGGTGCACCCACTCCGCCGCGGCCTCGTCCTCGGCGGCCACCGCCGCGGTGAGATCGGCGACCAGCGGAATGACCGGGTTGCCACCGGAGCGGGCGCGCAGGGCCAGCCCGCGGATGTCGTACCGCTCGGCCCGCGCCGCCGCCACCACCACCCGTGCCGCGTCCGCCGGGGCCCGCCCGGCCCCCGCGAGCGCACGGGTCAGGGCGGCCTCCGCGTCCAGCATGGCCTGGACGAACGCGATGTCCCCGGTGGTGGCCTCGACCGCCGACCCGGCCCGCACCGGGGACAGCAGGCCCGTATCGGACCCGCTGTCCCACACCTCAGGTGAACTCAAGGAAGACCGTCTCCTTGTCGCCCCGCAATGTGTCGCCCTGCAACCGGATGTCGAAGCGGTAGCTCCCGGGCCGTGGCCCGGCCGTCGCCACCAGCGTCTCGCGGCGCGCTGGATCCAGCGAGGCGAGCAGCGGATCGGCGGCGTTGGCCTCGGCGTTCCCGGGGAAGTACACGCGGGTGAAGAGATGGTGCAGCAGCCCGCGGGCGTGCACACACACGCTGATGTACGGGGCGCCGGGCCCGCCCGGCGGTAGCGTACGGGCGGTCCAGTGGCCGTCCGGGTCGGTGGCGATCCGGCCGAAACCGGTGAAGTCCACACCGTTGCGGCCCAGGAAGCCACCGGTCACCGGATCACGCCGCATCGAGCCGGGCACCCCGGCGCGGGAACCGTCCGGTCCGGACTGCCACAGCTCGATCAGCGCGTCGGGTACGGGCTCGCCCGCGCCGTCGTAGACGCATCCGTGCACGGTGATGGTGTCCGGGTGGCCGAGCGGGGCGAGATCGCCACCGCCGGGGAACGGGAGGGCGTAGCCGTAGAACGGGCCCACGGTGTGGGAGGGGGTGGGTGGCAGCTCGGTCATCCGTGATCCTCCTCGCGCCAGGTCGCCGACGGGCCGTCCAGGACGATGTCCCAGCGGTAGCCCAGTGAACACTCCGGCCGCGACAGCGCGGGGTCGTACGCCGCCACCAGCCGCTGCCGTGCCGCGTCGTCCGTCACCGACTGGAGGATCGGGTCGTAGCGGAAGAGTGGATCGCCGGGGAAGTACATCTGGGTGACCAGGCGCTGGGTGAACGCCGCCCCGAAGACGGAGAAGTGGATATGGGCCGGGCGCCAGGCGTTGTGGTGGTTGCGCCAGGGATAGGCGCCGGGCTTGATGGTGGTGAGGGTGTACGAACCGTCGTCCCCGGTCAGCACCCGCCCCACGCCGGTGAAGTTGGGGTCGAGCGGGGCGGGGTGGCGGTCGCGCAGATGGGCGTAACGGCCCGCCGCGTTGGCCTGCCACACCTCGATGAGCTGACCGCGAACCGGGCGGCCCTGTCGGTCGAGCAGCCGACCGGAGAGGGTGATGCGCTCGCCGAGCGGTTCGCCCGGGTGCTGGGCGGTGAGATCGGCGTCGGTGTCGGTGACATCGGTGGCGCCGAAGACGGGGGCGGACAGCTCGACGGTCTCCGGGTCGCCCTTGACCGCCACCAGCGACTGCCGCGGATGGCGCAGGGCGCTGCTGCGGTACGGCGGGAAGTCGCGCGCCGGGTGGTGGGCGGCGGGGGCGCCGCCGGCCCGCGCCGCCGCGTACTCCTCGCGCGCCGCGGTGAGTTCACGGTCGATGTCGGCCTGGTGGGTGATGCCGGTTTCTGATGGGTTGGTCATGGCGGACTGGGTGGTCATGGCGGGCCTCACCGTTCCAGGACGAGGGCCAGGCCCTGTCCGACGCCGATACACAAGGTGGCCAGGCCGGTGCCCGAACCGCGGACCGCGAGCTGGTGCGCCACCGCTCCGGCGAGCCGGGCGCCGGAGCAGCCCAGGGGGTGGCCGATGGCGATGGCACCACCGCGCGGATTGACCACGCCCGGGTCGAAGCCGGGGTCCTCGGCCCACTCCGCGAAGCAGCCCAGCACCTGTGCGGCGAACGCCTCGTTGAGCTCCAGGGTGGCCAGATCGCCGAAGTCGCGGCCCGCCTTGGCGAGGGCGCGGCGCACCGCCTCCACCGGGCCGAGGCCGAAGTACTGCGGCTCGATACCGGTGACGGCCGAGGCGCCGATACGGGCGAGCGGCTCCCGGCCGGTGGCCGCGAGCCCTTCCTCGTCGACCAGCAGCAGGGCCGCCGCGCCGTCGTTGAGCGGTGAGGAGTTCCCGGCGGTGACGGTGCCACCGGGTTTGCGGAAGGCGGGCTTGAGCTTCGCCAGGGACTCCATCGAGGTGGTGTCGCGGATGGTCTCGTCACGCACCAGGTCGGTGTCCGGGTACGGCAGCACCTCGGCGTCGTACGCCCCGTCCTGCCACGCCCGCGCCGCCTTCTCGTGGCTGGCGAGCGCGAACGCGTCCTGGGCCTCGCGGGTGATGCCGTGCTTGTCGGCGATCAGCTCGGCGCCCTCGCCGAGGGCGACGGTCCACTCCGGCGGCATGTCCGGGTTGGTCATCCGCCAGCCGAGGGTGGTGGAGTACAGCTGCTGGTGTCCGGCGGGGAAGGCGCGCTCGGGCTTCTGGAGCACCCAGGGGGCGCGGCTCATGGATTCCACACCGCCGGCGAGTGCGATGTGCGCGTCGCCGAGGGCGATGGCGCGGGCGGCCTGGAGCACCGCCTCCAGACCGGAGGCACAGAGCCGGTTGACGGTGGCGCCGGGCACGGTGACCGGAAGTCCGGCCAGCAGTACGGCCATCCGGGCCACATCGCGGTTGTCCTCGCCCGCGCCGTTGGCGTTGCCGAAGTACACATCGTCGATCCGGGCCGGGTCCAGGTCCGGGGTGCGGGCGAGCAGCCCGCGCAGCACATGGGCGGCCAGATCGTCGGGGCGGACACCCGCGAGCGCGCCGCCGTACTTGCCGACGGGGGTGCGGACGGCGTCGACGATATAGACATCGCGCGGACGGTCGGAGGGCATCAGTCGTCCTTTCCTGCGGCCTTGAGCGCTCGTAGCGCGGCCAGCTCCTGTGGGGTCGGCGGTGCGGTGGTGCCGAGTGCGTCGCTCACCGTCACATCCCATCCGGTGGCGTCCCGTACGCGCTCGACGGTGGCTCCCGGGTGCAGTGCGGTCAGCACCAGCTCCGCGGTGGCCGGGTCGGGGCGGAGCACCCCGAGGTCGGTGATGACGGCGGCGGGGCCCGCGCCGGGCAGGCCGAGCCGGGCGCGGTCCGCCGGGCCGCCGCCGTGGCCCAGGGTGGTGACGAAGTCCAGCCGCTCCACGAAGTTGCGCCGGGAGTGGCGCAGCACCAGCAGCACCCGGCCGCAGTTGGCGGCGATCTCGGGGGCGCCCCCGGCGCCGGGGAGGCGGCCTTCGGGGCGGCCGGGTCCGCGGTCCACGGCGGTGGTGTTGACGTTGGCGTACCGGTCGACCTGTGCGGCGCCGAGGAAGCCGACATCGATCCGGCCGCCCTGGAGCCAGTAGTTGAACATCTCTGGCACGGAGACCACGGCGTCGGCGGTCTCGGCCAGCTCCCCGTCACCGATGGACAGCGGCAGCCGGGTGGGCTTGGAGCCGATGGTGCCCGATTCGTAGATCAGCACCAGGTCCGGATTGACGGTGGCGCGGGCGAGGTTGGCGGCGGTGCTGGGCAGGCCGATGCCGACGAAGCAGGTCGTGGCGCCGGAGAGCGCGCGGGCGGCGTTGACCTCCATCAACTCGTCGGAGGTGAAGGCGAGGTGGTCGTGGGGGTCGTGGTGGTCGGTCATCGCACCGTGGCCTCGTCGTCGTGGACAGGAGTGCCGTGGACATTGGCGTCGGGGTCGGGGACGCCGCGGACATGGGTGTCCAGCCAGCGGGTGAAGGTCTCGCGGTCCCGGGCGATCGGATCCCATGCCTGGTAGAAGGCGTTGTCACGGACCGAGTACCCGGCGGCGTACGAGGGGTGGGCGCCACCGGGGACCACACACACCGCGTCGATCACCCAGGTCGGCAGCACCACCCCGCCCGGCCGCGGCTCCAGCCGGTCGACGATTTCCTCCACGGTCACCAGCACCCGTCGCGCCGCGAGCGCGGCCTCCTTCTGCACCCCGGCCAGCCCCCACAGCTGGACATTGCCCTCGTGGTCGGCCTGCTGGGCGTGGATCACGGTGACATCCGGGTTGAGCGCGGCCACCGCGGCCAGCTCCTCTCCGGTGAACGGGCACACGACGGTGGACACCGTGTCCGTACGGGCCGGGATGTCGCTGCCGCGATAGCCGCGCAACACGGCGAACGGCAGCCGGGAGGCGCCCGCCACATAGCGGTTGGCCATGCCCGCATGGCTGTGCTCGTCCAGCTCCAGCGGGCGCGGCCAGCCGTTCTCCACGGCGTCGCGGAAGCGGTGCAGCGAGCCCACACCGGGGTTGCCGCCCCAGGAGAAGACCAGCTTGCGCACCAGCCCGGCGCCGATCAGCTGGTCGTAGACCACATCCGGGGTCATCCGGACGAGGGTGAGATCGGTGATGCCCTGGCGGATGACCTCGTGCGCTGCCGCGTACGGGATCAGATGGGTGAAACCCTCCATCGCGACGGTGTCCCCGTCCCGGACGAGGTCCGCCACGGCGTGGTGCAGGCTGCGGATGTCGGCCATTGTCACACCGTTCCGTAGGTGCTCAGTGTACTGATTATTTTCTCGCCTTCCCGTACGCTGCCATCGGGTGCTGCGCTCGTCAAGGGGAGTCTAGGTCGGGTACGGCCGCTCGACAGGGGTGCTTCCACAGGGCAGAATTATTCAGTACGCGGACTAATTCAGGTACACGGACCAACGGAACGAGGGAGGCCGGGGCATGGGCGCGGTCGATCTGAGCACCCACCCCGGGCATCTGGCCCGCAGGCTCCAGCAGGCGCATTCCCTGCTGTGGAGCGCGATGGTGTCCGAGGAGACCACCTCACCGCAGTTCGCCGTGCTGAACGCGCTGGTGGACGAGCCGGGGATCGACCAGCGCACCCTGAGCGGCCGGATCAGCCTGGACCGCTCCACCGTCGCCGACCTGGTGGCCCGGCTGGCCCGGCGCGGACTGCTGGAGCGGGTGCGCGACCCGCGGGACGGACGGCGCAATGTGCTGCGGCTGACGGACGAGGGGGAGCGCGTCCACCGCAAGCTGGCCACCCGCACCGCCCGGATGAACCGCGTCTTCCTCGCCCCGCTGGACGAGACCGAGCGCGAGACGCTGCTGCGGCTGATCGGGCGGGTGGCGGCCGCGGCCGAGGACCTGCGCGCGTAAGCGCGTCCCGCGCGCTTTTGACCGTCGGGCCGCGGCCGCCGGACGGTGGTGGCCGGACGGTAGCGCTCAGCCGTGCACCGGGCGGGTGGCGACCACGACCGTGGCCTCCCGCTCCTCGCACTCGGCCACCGTGGGCAGCAGCCCGTCCCGGGTGACGATCTCCACGGCCTCGGGTGCCTGCCGCTCGCTGGTCTCGAACAGCAGACAGCCCCCCGGCGCCAGCCACCCGGCCGCCGCGGCGGTCACCCGGCGCAGCACATCGAGCCCGTCCGCCCCGCCGTCCAGCGCCAGCCGCGCCTCGTGCACCCGGGCCTCCGGCGGCAGCAGCCCGACCTCCTCGGTGGGTACGTACGGCACATTGGCCAGCAGCACATCCACGCGCCCGCGCAGCGCGGCGGGCAGTGGCTCGTACAGATCGCCCTCGTGGACCCGCCCGCCGACCGCCGCCACATTGCGGCGGGCGCAGCGGACCGCGGCCGGGTCGATATCGGCGGCGTGCAGCTCGACCCCCTCCAGCCCCGCGGCCAGCGCGGCCCCCAACGCGCCCGACCCGCAGCACAGATCGACCACGACGGCCCCGGGCCGAGCCAGCGCGGCCGCCCGCTCGACCAGGAACTCGGTACGCCGGCGTGGCACGAACACCCCGGGGTCCACGGCTATCCGCAGGCCACCGAACTCCGCCCAGCCCAGGACGTGTTCGAGCGGAAGCCCGGCGGCGCGCCGGTCAATCATGGAGTGGAGTTCGGCCGAGGTACGGGCCGTGGTGAGGATCAGTCGCGCCTCGTCCTCGGCGAACACACACCCGGCGGTGCGAAGCGTGGCGGCGACGGTGGAAACGTTGACAAGTGAAGGTGAAGCCGACATGGAAGCCTGGAAACCCTTTCGGAATCCCCGAGGGCGCTCCCGGCGGTCAGCTATCCCGCGTACATCGCGGCGGCCGCACGGCCCTGAGGCGAGAGCACCCAGCCTGAACTGGCGTTGATGGGTCTCACCTCCTTGGTGCGTACGAGTGGCGGCCACACTACCCGATCAGCGCCCGCCGGGCCTCGTGGATCAAGCGGTGGGCGTCGGTGCCGAAGACGGCGGATTCGCGGAGGGCGTTCCAGGCGCGCAGATAGAGGGCGATGCTGGCGGCGTCATTGATCCATAGTTCCGCGTGCCAGTCCTCGACGAGCACCAGCCGCTCGTCGTGGATCCAGAATCCGTTGGCGGGCTGGATCTTCAAGGGGGCGGCGAAGGGCACGATGCCCAGCTCGAGCGTGTCCAGGCCGATGACGCTCATCAGGCGGTCGAGCTGTGCGGCGAGCACCGATGGCGGGCAGACGCGGGCACGGAGCGCCCCTTCCCACATGATGATCCGGTACCGCTTGCGCGAGTCGTACAGCCCTTCCTGGCGCCGTAGCCGACCGCGTACCGCAGCCTCGGTGTCGCGTGGAGACTTGTGCAGGTCTGCGTTCCGGGTAAAGACAGCTCGTGCGTAGTCGGCTGTCTGGAGCATGCCCACCACGACACAGTTTTGCCAGCCGCGCAGTGTGGTGGAGCGCTGGTGCTCGGCGTTGATCGTGTCTTGAACGGGCTTGTGCCCGGCGGCCAGTTGGCGGCGCCACGATCGGATGTGGGATTCCAGTCCGTTGAACCGGGAGAGTAGTTCCTCGGCGGCTTCCGGCTGGTCGGTTGCCGTGGCCCAGGCGCGTAGGTCCTCGGCTGTCGCTGTCTGGCGCCCGTTTTCCAGCTTGTAGACCTTGGAGTGCGGCCAGCCCAGCCGATCGGCGAGTTGTGTACCGGTGAGCCGACCTCCAGGACATGACGCACGCAGCTCCCGAAGCCGCGCTCCTAGAGTCACTCGTGCCTGTTGAAAGTCAGTGCTCACCGGTCACACGGTACTTGCAACCTACGTGGTCAGTCCCGCTGCGAATGTGTCGTACCGAACGGCGTAGTGCCATGCCGCGTCACGTGCCTGGAGATAGCGGTTGACCGCCACCGGCTCAGTGATCAACTCGATGTCGAGCAGATTGTCGTCGTCGTCGAAGTTGAGGAGAGCGACGAACCGGGAGTCGAAGATCCAGAAGTCCTCGGCGGGCAGCCGCAGCCGATCGGCGTCCGCGCGCCACAGGTTGCGGATGTCCTCGCCCACCTCGCAGTTTCGCTTGGCGTTGTTGAGCAGGTAGAGCTGCCCGGTGGTCGGCGGGTTGTCGACGATGCGGACGCGCTCGAACCGCTTGCCCTGATCCGTCTGGGCCCGGACGTTGGTGCACCACGGGTGGTCGTAGTCCCATTGCACCGGCTCGCCCGCGACGAACTGCGCGTAGGTGTCGCTGGCTTCGTCCGAGGCGAACCTGCGGCGTGTCTCCAGCCGCCACGCGGTGTGCTCGAACTTCTCGAAGAGCTTGCCGAAGTCGTCCAGGTCGATGATGCGCGGCGTGCGGGTGACCTCCTTGGGGCCGAAGTCGACGAGCAGTTCGCGCGGCACCACGATCGGTACTTCGCCTTCGCCCAGGTGTTGAAGCTGGCCGACATCCTCCGGGTCGGTGAGCGGTGTGCCGTGAATGACGATCTCCCCGGTGTCCAGGTCCTCGTGCACGGCGGGGCAGCCGTTATCGCCGCTGCCCGTCCCGTTGAAGCGCAGTCGTCGCGCCGTGATCACGTCCTCCCTTGTTGATCTGGACACCCTGAGCTTCCGCACCCATGAGTGCGCTCGGTATGCCCTCGCTGACCCTACGTGAGATCAATCAAGAACATTCAGCTCAAGGGCGAGAACATTCGAGAACATCGCACCGCATCCCCCGACCTCCTGTCCCTAACGTCCCGTTCACGCAGAAACCGCGGGAGAGGTGACCGATGAGAATCCGCGAACAGGACATCGAGGCGCTGGGTGCCGATGGCCATGCCACGCCCAGAGCCGAGGCCCAGGCCGTGGCCGAACTGCTGCGCCAGGCTCTGCACCGCCTCGGTTTCAATCCGGACATCCCGCATGGCGTCAAAGGCGGGGAGCTGTACTGGCCGACCGTGCGCGGCGAACTCACGGTGTCCGGCTATCCGTTGGTGGCCCTCGGCCGCATCCCCCTGGACAGCGCGAACCGGCTCGCGGATGTCCTGATGCGGGCCGCGCTGGAGGAGCAGACGAAGAACGCCGCCTCGGCATAGGCGGCGCAGACCCCCGTACCGACTGGACCGGAGCCCTGGCAGGTCGAGCCCAGCCGGAACGGGTGCACGTGCACGACGGCGCGAGGAGAGCCCCCGTGCCGACAGCACAGAACGGAATCATCCCGATGCGGCTGGCAGGACACAAGACCGTCTTACGGCAGGACCCGGACGACGGCGACACCATGCCCGACACCGACGCGCCCTCACCCCCTTCGGGCGGCGGCTGCGGTGGCGGCGACGGCTGCGGCCGTAGATAACCCGATGGGCAGGGCAGCCCCGCCACGCTGCGGGGCTGCCCTCTTCCGTCAGCGAAGGCGGCACATGTGCACCACCACCACGGTTACCTTTGGCTCGGCTCGGGCCACGACCTCCTCAAGGACGGCCCCAGACGCCCCATCCACCCGGAGTTCAGGTCATCCAGAGTCCTCCCCCTCGAACTCGCCCACTGGCTGCTCAAGCCCCCCGCCTTCATCCAAGGCACCTGGACCGCCGACCCCACCCAGGCCGCCACCTGGTTCGGCGAGCGGGCCCGCGAACACGCCAACTCCTTCGCCTCCGAGCACGACCGCACCCCCGAAACGCTGTCCGCGAAGGTTCAGTCCGCGGCCAAGGCGGTCGCAGGCGGGGAGGACGTCGCCGGAGGCTGGTACCTCACCGGGCAGCGGTTTCTCTCCGTATGCCTGATCGCCTGCGGCCCCCACCGCTTACGCCCCGGGATCGGCTGTCCGCAGCGGCGCACGTGACGCAGTCGGTCGGCGACCATCAAACCAGGCCCGGCACGCCGCTCCCGGTGCGGGTGGCGTACGCCGTGACCGACACCGTCTCGTCGTCCAGGCAGCGGCCCGTCTCCAGGTCGAAGCGCTGCTTCAGCAGCGGTGAGGCCACGAACGGCCGCCCGCCGGCGGTGCCCAGCAGCCCGCGCGAGAGCACATAGGCGCCAGTGAACGGATCGCGGTTGCCGATGGCGTACGCGCGTCCCGCGCGGTCCAGGAAGACCGCCACCTGGGTGCCGTCCGGCAGCAGGGCCGCCACCCCGCGCCCCGGGGTGAGATCGGTCAGCTCGCAGATCGCGAACCACTTCTGGTCGACGAGGAGTTCCACGCGGACATCGGTCCGCTCGGGAGCCATGGTCATCGGCTTGAGGTCCCTTCGAGAGTGCGTGCACGGACGGGGATGGAGGGGCCGGACAGGATCGTCAGATCCGGCTTCATCTGGTCGCGCTCGGGCACGAACCGCACCGTCGGGTCCGGTGCCTCGGGCGCGTTGACGAAGGACACAAAACGGCTGAGCCGCTCCGGGTCGCCCAGGGTTTCGGCCCACTCGTCGCGATAGCCCGCCACATGGTCGGCCATCAGCGCCTCGAGCTCGGCGCACAGCCCCAGCGAGTCGTTCACCACCACGTCCCGGACGTGGTCAAGACCGCCGTCGATCCGCTCCAGCCAGGCCGAGGTGCGCTCCAGCCGGTCGGCGGTGCGGATGTAGAACATCAGGAAGCGGTCGATGAGCCGGATCAGCTGCTCGTCGTCCAGGTCCTGGGCCAGCAGATCGGCGTGGCGCGGATCGGCGCCGCCGTTGCCGCCGACGTAGAGGTTCCAGCCGTTGGAGGTGGCGATGACCCCGAAGTCCTTGCCGCGCGCCTCCGCGCATTCGCGCGCACACCCCGAGACGGCCGACTTCAGCTTGTGCGGGGAGCGCAGCCCCCGGTAGCGCAGCTCCAGGTCGATCGCCATCCGCACCGAGTCCTGCACTCCGTAGCGGCACCAGGTCTGTCCCACACAGGACTTCACGGTGCGCAGCGCCTTGCCGTAGGCGTGGCCGGACTCGAACCCGGCGTCCACCAGCCGCGCCCAGATCACCGGGAGCTGGTCCACCCGGGCGCCGAACAGATCGATCCGCTGACCGCCGGTGATCTTGGTGTAGAGACCGAAGTCCCGGGCCACTTCGCCGATCACGATCAGCTTCTCGGGGGTGATCTCCCCGCCCGGGATCCGCGGCACGATCGAGTACGAGCCGTTGCGCTGGAGGTTGGCCAGGAAGTGGTCGTTGGTGTCCTGGAGCGCGGCCTGCTCGCCGTCCAGGACATAGCCGCTGGCGCCGAGCGTGGGGGCGAGTGAGGCGATGATCGAGGCCACCGCCGGTTTGCACACCTCACAGCCCTCGCCGCGCCGGGCCTCGTCACGGCCGTGGCTGTCCAGCAGCTGTGCGTAGGTGGTGATGCGCAGGGTGCGTACGATCTCGTACAGCTCGGCGCGGGTGTATCCGAAGCAGCCGCACAGCCCCTTGTCGACGCTGACGCCGCTCGCCTCCAGCTCGTCGTTGACCAGCGAGGTGAGCGCCTTGACGCAACTGCCGCAGCCGGTACCCGCCTTGGTGCACTTCTTCACCGCCGGGACGGTGGTGCACTGGTGGTCGGTGACGGCGACACGGATCGCGCCCTTGGTGACGTTGTGGCAGTTGCAGATGACCGCCTCGTCCGGCAGTGCGGACGGGCCGAGGGCGGCAGGCGCACCGGCCCCCGCCGGGAGCACCAGCTGCTCGGAGGCGACCGGCGGCACCGAGCCGGTCAGCGGACGCAGCATGCCGTACGACTCGGCGTCACCGACCAGCACCCCGCCCAGCAGGGTGCCGTCCGCGCCGACCACCAGCTTCTTGTAGACGCCCGCGCGGGAGTCGGAGTACACCACGTCCAGACAGCCGTCGGCGGTGCCGTGGGCGTCGCCGAAGCTGGCCACGTCCACGCCCAGCAGCTTGAGCTTGGTGGAGGTGTCCGCGCCGGTGAAACCGTCGTGGGCGCTGCCCGCGATCTCGTGCGCGGCCACCTCGGCCATCTCGTAGCCGGGTGCGACCAGCCCGTACACTCGGCCGTCGGCGGCCAGCGCGCATTCGCCGATCGCGTACACGGCCGGGTCGCTGGTGCGGCAGCGCTCGTCCACCGTGATCCCACCGCGTTCGCCCACCTGAAGACCGCAGTCGCGGGCCAGCTGGTCGCGGGGGCGCACCCCGGCCGAGAAGATGACGAGGTCGGTGTCGATGGCCGAACCGTCGGACAGCGCCATCCCGGTGACCGCGCCGTCGGCGTCGGCCGTGATCTCCTTGCCGCCGACACCGGTGTGCACGATCAGGCCCATGTCCTCGACGGTGCGGCGCAGTGCGGCGCCACCGCCCTCGTCCACCTGGATCGCCATCAGCCGCGGGTTGAACTCCACGATGTGGGTGGTGAGTCCGAGCCCCTTGAGCGCCCCGGCCGCCTCCAGGCCGAGCAGCCCGCCGCCGACCACCGTGCCCGAGGTGCAGTTCTTGGCGTACGCCTCGATCGCGAACAGATCCTCGACGGTGCGGTAGACGAAGCAGCCCGCACTGTCCTTGCCGGGGACGGGCGGTACGAACGGGTACGAGCCGGTGGCCAGCACCAGCGTGTCGTAGCCGACGGTGAGCCCGGAGCGGGCGGTCACCGTGCGCGCGGCGCGGTCCACGGTTTCGGCCGGGTCGCCGAGACGCAGTTCGATCCCGTGCCGGGCCATGAACCCGTCTTCCACGAGGGAGAGATCCTCGGCGGTGCGCCCGGAGAAGTACGAGGTCAGCTGGACGCGGTCGTAGGCGGCCCGGGGCTCCTCGCAGAACACCACCACGCGGGCGGTCTCGGTGACGTTCCGGTCGACGAGCGCTTCCAGGAACCGCTGGCCGACCATCCCGTGGCCGATCAGCACAATCGTCGGCTTCGTCGGCTTCAGCGGTTTCGTCGGCTTCGTCATGAGTAGGAGCCTCCAGCGTTGGTGAGCAGGTGGAGCAGCGGGGTGGAGGGGAGCGGCTCATCGCCCTCCCAGGTGCGGGCGAGCGCGCCGACGGTGCCGAGATCGCCGAGAAGGATGCCGCCGACGAGGCGATCACCCCGGACGACGACCTTGCGGTACGCGTTGCGGGTGGCATCGGTGAGGTGGATGACGTCATCGCCGGGGGCCGGGCTGGTTTCGCCGAAGGAGGCCAGGTCCAGGGGGCGGGGAGCGGCGAGGGTCAGCCTGGTCAGGGTGCGGGTGCCGGTGTAGGAACCCAGCCCTTCCGGCGTTTGAGGAGCGGGGTCCGGGGCGGAGCCCCGGGGAGCGAGCAGCCGCGCCGCCACGTCCGCCTGCTCCTGGGCCGCCTGCGCCAGGCCGTAGACCACTCCGTCGTGTTCGGCGCAGTCGCCGATCGCGTGGATCCGGGGGTCGCTCGTGCGCAGCTCGTCGTCGACCACGATGCCGCGTGCCACCTCGAGACCGGCCGCTCGGGCCAGGCCCACTCGGGGGCGGACTCCGCAGGCCAGGACGGTGAGTTCGGCCTCCAGCGCGTAGCCGTCGGCCAGTTCGACGGCGCTCACCGCGCGTCCGCCGCCGCCCGACGGGCGGGTCCGCAGACCACGGACCCGGCACTCGGTGTGCACCTCCACCCCCAGCGCCGCCACATGGTCCCGCAGCAGCCGTGACGCGCCCGGGTCGAGCTGCCGTTCCATCAGGTGCTCGCCCTGGTGTGCCAGCACCACCTGGGCGCCGCGCTCGGCCAGCGCACGGGCGGCGGACACCCCCAGCAGCCCGCCGCCGATGACCACGGCCCGCGCCCCGGGGCGTACAGCCGAGCCCAGGGCCAGGCAGTCGTCCATGGTGCGGAAGGCGTGCACCCCGTCGGGCAGTTCATGGCCGCCGGGCGCGAACAGGCCGCGCAGCGGCGGCAGCACCGGGTTGGAGCCGGTGGCCAGCACCAGCGTGTCGTAGGGGACACCGCGTCCGTCGTCGCACAGCACCCGCGCGGTGTCGCGGTCGATACGGACCGCGCCCACCCCGCTCAGCCGGCGGACCGCGGCGGCCGGGGCCGGGAGCGCGATGACCTCCGGGGCGTACCGCCCGGCCAGCACCTCGGCGAGCAGCACCCGGTTGTACGCGGGGTGCGGCTCCTCGCCGATCAGCGTCACCTCGACCGGCTCGGCGCCCGGCACCGGCGGGGCGGCAGCGAGCTGCTGCGCCAGCCGGGTGCCCGCCATACCGCCGCCGACGATCACCACACGGTGGTGGTGGCGGCGCTCCGGCTCCCTGTTCGACGTCATGAAAGGAAGCGTGCGGGGTGCCTGTTACCCGGTGGCATCACCGTCGTTTCCCGTAGGCAACGCTGCCCTCAGCGCGCCCCGTCCGTGGCTGTGAGCCATGGCTGTGAGCCATGGCTCCGCCGTGGTCAGCCCAGCCGGACCGGCAGCTCCAGCGGGCTGTTGCCGACGAAGCTCGGATGCGGCACCAGCTCCCCGTCCGGCACCGCCACCTCCAGACCGGGGAACCGGGTGAACAGCGCCTCCAGCGCGATGGCGGCCTCCATCCGGGCCAGCGGGGCGCCCAGGCAGTAGTGCGCGCCGTGGCCGAAGGACACATGGCGGGTGGCGGCGGCCCGGGTGATGTCGAAGCGGTCCGCGTCCGCACCGTGCGCCCGCGGATCGCGCCCGGCGGAGGTGTACGAGACGAGTACGGGCGCCCCGCGCGGGATGACGGTGTCGCCGACCTCGAGGTCGCGGGTGGGGTAGCGGAACGGGAAGTAGCTCACGGGGGCGTCCCAGCGCAGGGTCTCCTCGACCACATCGCCCCAGGTCGGGCGATCCGCATCCGCATCGGCTCCGGTCGCGGCGGGTGCGCGGACCAGCTCCAGCTGGTCGCGGTGGTTGCAAAGCGCCCGCACCGCGTTGGTGATCAGGCTGAGCGTGGTCTCGTGTCCGGCGACGACCATCAGCAACAGGGTGCCGATCAGCTCGCTCTCGCCCAGCCGGTCGCCGTTCTCCTCCCGCGCCGCGATCAGCGCGCTGGTCAGGTCGTCACCGGGGGAAGCCAGCCGGGCCGCGGCCACCTGGCCCAGAATGGCGACCATCTCGCGGTTGGCGGCCAGCACCCGCTCGGGGCCGGTCCGGGTGGAGACGATCTCGTTGGACACCTCGTGCAGCCGGTCCTGGTACTCCGCGTCGACCCCCAGCATCCGGCAGATCACCCCCATGGGCAGCGGCAGCGCGAAGTGACGGCGCAGATCGGCCACGCCGTCGGGGGCCTCGGCGGCGACTCGTTCAAGACCGTCCAGCAGCGTTTCCGTCAGCTCCTCGATCGCGGGGCGTAACGCCTCCACCCGGCGCGGGGTGAACGCCCGGGTCACCAGGGAGCGCAGCCGCCGGTGGTCGGCGCCGTCGGCGGTGGTCATGCCCTGGACGGTGGCGAAGGTGGCCAGCGGCCAGCCCGGCGGGATCTCACCGTTCCGGAGGGCGGCGAAGTGGCAGGCGTTCTTGGCCACATCGGGGTGGGTGACGAAGTCCTTCAGCTCCTCGTGCCGGGTGATGGCGTACGCGGACACCTCACCGGGCAGCAGGATCGGGACCGCAGCCCCACGGGCGCGCAGCCGGTCGTTGACCGCGTGCTGGGCGGCCCCGGTGGGGTCCAGACGGTGCGGCGGTGCGGCGTGCGGCACGGGGCATCGGCCGTCGGTCATCTGCTGCCTCCTGCGGCTGCGAGGGCGTCACACACGATGGGTGTCACATGGTGGGCGTCACACGGTTGGCGTTACACGCGGTTGGTGTCCCACACGGTTGGCGTCACACACGGTGCTCGGGGGTGCTCCGGGCGGCCGGGGCGTCGGCGGCCAGCTGGGGTGCGGAGAACCGCACCGGCAGCGCGGCCAGCCCCTTGGACCAGGGCGAGGTGATCCACGGCAACTGCTCCTCCGGCACCGCGATCTCCATATCGGGCAGCCGGTGGCGCAGGGTGTCCACCGCGGTGCGGGTGATCAGCCGGGCCGGGTCCCGCGCCGGGCAGGTGTGCGGACCCGCGCCGAACGCCAGATGCGATCGGTTGCCGGCGACCGGACGGCCGTCCGCGGGCAGCACCTCGGGATCGGCGTTGGCCCCCGCCAGACCCAGGATGAGCATGTCCCCGGCCCGGATGTCCTGACCCCCGAAGCGCAGATCGCGGGTGGCGTAGCGGCCGGGGAAGTTGGCGGTCGGCGGATTGCGCCACAGCACCAGGTCGAGTGCGTCGTCCACGGTCATCTGGCCATGGGCGAGCGAGGAGCGGAACGCCGGATCGGTGAGCAGGACCCGGGTGGTTTCGGCGATCCAGTTCACCGTGGTCTGATTCCCCGCGACGATGATCACGACCAGGTTGTGCAGCACCTCTTCGTCGCCGAGCCCGATGGGGTGCGCCAGCAGCCAGGAGGTCAGATCCGGGCCCGGCCGCCGCTTCTTCTCCGCGATGAGCTCCAGCAGCATGCGGCCCATGGTCCGGTTGGCGCTGGTGGCGGCCACGGTCGGGGAGTTGGCGACATCCCTGATGGCCTCGACCAGCCGCGGTCCGTTCTCCTCGTCAAGACCGAGCAGTTCGGTGACCACCTGGAGTGGCAGGATCCGGGCGTACTCCTCCACCAGATCGGCTTGGGAGCGCCCGGCGAACCCGGCCACCAGCCGCTCCGCCGTGGCCCGCACCGTACGGATCAGCTCATGGCCGTTGACCCGGCCCAGCGCGTCGACCACCGCCGAACGCATCCGGCGGTGCTGCTGGCCGTCGGCGAACAGCAGCGCCGGACGCCAGCCGACCAGGGGCATCAGCGGGGAGTTGGTCGGCACCCGGCCGTCGCGCAGCGGGGTCCAGCGGCGCGGATCGTGGGAGAAGTACTGTTCGTCGCGGGTGAGATGGAGCAGTTCGCGGTGGCCGATGACCAGCCATGCCTCGATGCCCGCGGAGATCTCCACCGGGACCACCGCGCCATGTTCCCGCCGCATCCGCTCGTACAGCTCGGTCATCGGCCCTTCCAGCGCCGCCCCGTACAGCGGCACCCGGCGGGACACGGCCGTCATGGCGCCTCCGCTACGGTCTCGATGAGATGGGACACCAGCGAGATCAGCGCCTGCACCGACGACTTGTGCTCCCGGGCGTCACAGATCACCAGCGGGGTGTGCGGCAGCAGATCGAGCGCGGACCGCAGATCCTCCTCGCTGTGCAGCGCACTGTCCGGGAAGGCGTTGACCGCCACCGAGAACGGCACATCCAGGTCCTCCAGATGGCCGATGGCATCGAAGGACGCCTCCAGATCGCGGGTGTCCACCAGCGCGAGCGCGCCCAGCGCACCGCGCGCCAGGTCTTTCCACGCGGGGAGAAAGCGCTGCTGGCCCGGGGTGCCGAAGAGATACAGCACCAACTCGCCACCCAGCGTGATCCGTCCGAAGTCCAGCGCCACGGTGGTGGTGGTCTTCGACGGCCGGACGACGGTGTCGAGCCGCGCCCCCGCCCGGCTCATCGTCGCCTCGGTGGAGAGCGGGGTGATCTCCGACACCGTGCCGATCAGCGTGGTCTTGCCGACCCCCATCGGCCCGACGACCAGGATCTTGGCCGCGCCGGACACGCTGGGCTGCACATACATGACGGGGGTGTCGTCCATGCCGTCCATATCGCCCGGCTCCGTTGTGTCGTCCGTATCGGCCATCGAGATCTCAGAGCTTGCTCTCAAGCCCATTGAGCACCTTCCTCAGCAAGTCCATATCGGCACGCTCGGCCGCCCTGATCGGCGGGCGCGCCACGATGTGCCCCCAGTCGATGAGATCGGCGAGCAGCACCTGCACCACGGCCGGTGGCTGACCCAGGTGCGCCGCCACCTCCGCCACCGACAGCAACCCCCGGCAGAAATGGGCGATCCGCCGGTATTCGGGCTGAAGTGTCGGAGGCAGTGTGCTTCCGGAGGCCATGACGAGCGTTTCCAGCGGCAGAGCATCCCGTGAGGAACCCGCGCGCCCCCCTGTGATCACATAGGGGCGCACCGCGGCCGTGGTCCGTTCCTCCCCGGGATCGGTCATGACGCCGGGCTGATCGGCTCCCGCGGCTGACTGCTCAGATGGGCGCCGATCTTCGCCACCAGCACCTGCATCTGCTGGGCCACCAGACCGACATCCGCCTCGGTGTCGGTGGCCACCCCCAGGGAGGCGCCCTGACCGGCCGAGGTGAACAGGACGAACCCGCTGTCGGACTCGATCATCAGCTGTCGCACCCCCGACTCGTCGCCGAACAGCAGCGACACCGTGGACTGACTGGTCACCGTCAGCGCGGCACAGGCGGCGGCCAGCGACTCGGCCTCGGCGACGCCGAGTTGGGACACCTCGCCCGTCAGCCCTTCGGCGGAGCCGTGCCCCATGCGCAGACCGTCCTCCGAGACGACGACGGCATGCCGCACCCCGGGTATCTGGGTCAGGGGACGCAGCATCCATCCAACGTCGGGCAGCCTGGATATGGTTCCGGCCACTACTGGCCTCCTTCTCGATCCTCTTGGTCTTCTCGGTCCCGGCTCGGGTCGTGATCAGCAACCTGTGCCCGCTCCCCGGAACCGGCTCCGGTACGGCTCGCGGACCCGGCTGCGGCACCGGCCGCGGCACCGGTTCGCAGGGACCGCGTCACCTCGTCCCGACCGAGGCGCGTACCCGCGACCACACTGGCGACGGAGGCGCGGGCGGCCTCGGGTGTCCAACTGTCGCCGTCCGACGCGTCCGACGCGGAGGTGGTGGCGACGGTGGCCGGTGCGGCGGCGGTCGGTGCGGTGGCAGTGGGCGCGGCGGTCCGTGCCGGTGGCGTACGACGGCGGTTGCGACGCTGGGGCAGCCCGGTGGCGGCCGGGCCCCCTGGTCGTACCGTGCCCGGACCCGGGCCCGCGTCCGTGTCAGGCTCCGTGGCCGTATCCGGCTCGGTGGCACTCGCCGCCCCGTCGCCCCCGTCGCCCCCGTTGTCCACGGAGGGGGGATCGACCGCCAGGGAGACGGGCTCCACCACGACCGGTTCGGTGTCCGACACCGGTGCGCCGACTGTGAACTCCGTCAGCAGCCGGTGCGGAACGAAGACCACCACCCGGGTCCCGCCGTACGCCGAGGCCGTGGACAGCTCGACCCGGAAGCCCAGCTCCCGCGACCAGCGTCCGACACAGGCGAGCCCCAGCCGTGGCACCGCGCCCAGCTGTGCCAGATCCAGCCCTTCGCGCAACTGCCCATAGGCCTGTTCCAGGACATCGGACGGCATTCCGAGCCCCGCGTCGTCGATCTCGATGACGGCGCCCGCGGCCACCTCCCGGATCGAGACGGCCACCTGGGTGCGGGAGGGGGAGAAGACGGTGGCGTTCTCCAGTAGTTCGGCCACGGTGTGCATCAGGCCCTCGACGGCGGGTGCCACCACATAGAGGCTCTGCCCGCCGTGCACCTCCACCCGGCCGAACTCCAGGATCCGCGACTGTGCCCCGCGCACACAGTCGAAGAGGGTCACTGGCCGGGTCTCCCGCCGCGCCGGCCAGATCCCGCACATCACCAGTAGGGTCTGCGCCTTGCGGGTCATCTGGGCGGCGGCGTGGTCGGCCTTCATCACCTCGGCCATCAGCCGGGCGTCATGGACATACTGCCCGAGGCCGTCCAGCACCTGCTGCTGCACCATCGACATGGCGTGCATGTTCCGCGCCACCGACTCGAACGACGCCTGCACCGAGTCCCGCAGGATCCGCTCCCGGCGCGCCGCCTCGTCCCGATCGGCCTGTACGGCCGCCAGGCGCGTCATCTCTTCTTCGCGCTCGGCGGCCAGGG
Organism: Streptomyces sp. JLBJ103; assembly: GCF_058215575.1. Taxonomy (NCBI): domain Bacteria; kingdom Bacillati; phylum Actinomycetota; class Actinomycetes; order Kitasatosporales; family Streptomycetaceae; genus Streptomyces; species Streptomyces sp. JLBJ103. The sequence goes on from NZ_CM177089.1 coordinate 5,370,162, forward strand.
CCCTCTGCTCCGCGGAGTTGGCGCGTTCTCGTTTGGAAACGGCCTGTTCCCGTTGGGTCTCGGCCCGTGCCTCGCGGACGGCCCTGCGCAATCGGGACACCCATATCAGGCACAGCAACAACACCAGCGCCAACAGTGCGGATACGGCCACGGCGACGGCCTCCGCCCCCGACAGCACCTATGACACCTCCATCCGGGACACGGCCAAGAACGGGCAGATACTACTGACCAACTGATCAGAAGAGTCAGGTAGTTGCCAAACTCTCACCGTTATGGACGGAGCGGGCAACCGTCCATTGACGCCGCGTTGGTGCCGGAAAGCGGCCCGGGGCAGCCTCAACAGCAGGCGAGCGCCGCCCGCGGGGCTGGTCCGGACGGTGCGCGTCCCGCCGTCGGCGTGAGCGATGTCATTCGCGATGGCAAGCCCCGGACCGGTGCCGCCGCCGTCCGAGGGCCCTCGCCAACCCGCCGTCCGGGGCCCTCGCCGTCCCGCCGTCCGGGGCCGTTCTAGGCTCCTGATCATGCCTGACATACCCCTGACGACGCTGCTCCTGCTCTGTCTGGCCGCGGCGGCGGCCGGCTGGATCGACGCCGTCGTGGGAGGCGGGGGCCTGCTGATGCTGCCCGCCCTACTGGTCGGACTCCCGCATCTCCAGCCGACGTTCATCCTCGGCACCAACAAGGCGATCGCCATCTGCGGCACCACGGGTGCCGCCGTCACCTACACCCGTAAAGCGCCCCTGGATCTGCGGATCGCCATCCGTATCGGCGTGGCCGCCGCCATCGGCTCGCTCACGGGGGCGTATCTCGCCTCCGGCATCGACAGCGGTGTACTCCGCCCACTGATCATGGCCGTGCTGCTGGCGGTCCTCGCGTTCGTCCTGCTGCGCCCCGCCTTCGGCACCGCCCCCGCCCTGAGCGGCCCCGTGTCCCGTCGCCGTATGCTCACCGCCGTGCTCGGTGTGGGCCTGGGCATCGGCTTCTACGACGGCCTCATCGGCCCCGGCACCGGCACCTTCCTCGTCCTCGCCCTGGCCGCCACCCTCGGCACCGACCTGGTCACCTCATCGGCCACCGCCAAGGTGGTCAATGTCTGCACCAATGTGGGCGCCCTCCTCACCTTCGGCCTCCAAGGCAGCGTCCTCTGGCGCCTGGCCGCCGTCCTGGCCTGCTTCAACCTCGCGGGCGGCATGGTGGGTGCGCGGATGGCCCTGAAGCGGGGGAGTGGCTTTGTGCGCGGGGTGCTGGTGGTGGTCGTGGTCTCGCTGGTCTGCAAGCTGGGGTACGACCAGTGGGTTTCCTGACGCGTACGCAATGCGTGCACATCCGACGAGGCGGTGCTTGATCGTCGGATGTGCACGGTCGCGGGCCGGATATCGGCCGGGCGTCAAAGGGACGATACTGCGCAGTCGTCCAGGCGGGCGGCGAGCAGGCGGGCGGCGAGCTCGAAGGAGGCCTTGGGAATGGTGCCGTAGTCGTCGTCGGACTTGGCCTCCAGCCGCTGGACAGCCACGGCGAGGGAGCGGCACAGCGGTGGGGCGGCAAGGGCGGGGGAGTCGACGACGCGGGTGCCGGCGGCGACTCCGGAGTGCAGGATGGCCATGGTGCGCTGGATCATGGACCGGGGGGTGTACCAGGTGCCGCGGTGCCCTTGGCGGGGCGGCCGTCGCAGGAGGCACACCAGGTCGTCATCGGGGCGGGACTGGTTCTCCAGGTCCTCCAGGAAGGCCGCCTCATGTGCCCAGTGCTCGGCGTCCCGGAGTTCTCCGCGCTGCGTGTGCATCAGGTGCAGGCACAGCGCCGCGGTGGCGCTGCCCGCGCCGGCCGAGAACTGCCACCAGAACTGGGCCCCTTCCCGGTCTGCAAGGTGCAGCAGACAGGCGAAGATCAGTGCGCTGGCGGGTTCGACGCGGCACGACCGGGCCAGCAGGGCGATGTGGTGAGCGGCGCGGGTGTCGCGGATCACCAGGGTGGACAGCTTGCGCAGGTCGTAGGCGGCCTGTTCGTGCTGGGCGGTGCACACCCGGGCGCGGTCCCGGGGAGCGTCCTCGGGAAGCTCGGACCTGACCCGCTGTGCGGAGGATTCCAGCAGCAGGGCGCTGCGCCACCAGGTGTCGGCGACTTCGCGTTCGATGCGCAGGCGGGAGGCGGCGGTGTCCTCGTCGTCGTACTCGTTCTGGAGGATCTCGGCGTCGGCCAGGAGCTTGTCGACGTTGTGCGGCGGTGTCATGTCACTCCTCATCGTCGCAGTCCGCATCGAGTGCTATGCCCAGTTCTTTGGCGACCTTCCGGCGGGCGAGATGGCGGTGGGAGCGCACGGTGGCTTCGGTGACTCCCATGATGCGGGCGGTGGTGTCGGTGGAGAAGCCGAGGACGTGCCGCAGCACCAGGACGTCGAACTGCCTCTCGGGCAGCCGCGCTATCGCCGGGTACAGGCCCAGAGCGCTTTCTATGACCTCGAACTCATGGCGGCTCGACTCCAGCACCGCGCGCATCACCAGTTGGAGGATGGCCGTCTCGGGCATCGCGGGCTGACGGCCCTGGAGTTTGAGCTCGCCCGCGACGGTTTCCTTGAGCAGGGCCCAGGCGGAGGCCGCGGGGTTGGCCTCTTCCATCAGGTGTGCCCAGTTCATGGCCAGGTGCATCAGCACCCGGTGGACCAGCTCACCGGCCGCGTGCGCATCCCCGAGATGCAGGTGGGCGTAGCGGCGGTAGGCGCCGTAGTACTGGTCGTGGAAGGCCCAGAAAGCTTTCGGCAGTTGGGGCAGCTGGACCATCAGGGCGGGCCGGGACTGCGAAGTGTGCTCGTCACTCACTCCCGGCCACCATCCTCACCAACGGCGCGGGCAGTTGGGGTGGTGCCGTCGCGGCCCTCCAGCAAGGCTGCGGCTCCCACGCGAACCCCGGCGCCGAGCAATCGGCGGGCCAGTGCCCTGGCGTCCGGGATGAACACGCGCAGCGCGATAGCCGAGGCCAGCGCGCTGTTGGCGACTTCGTGAGTCACGTGTGCAAGGCCCTTCTTGTTTGCAAATTGGCAGCGCCTGGTCCCCCCTTGGGGCGCTGGAGGGCGTCTTTGTCCTCGATCACCAGCTAATCGGCCCGAGGCGCCAAACGTTGAACTCCCCCCTAGATTTCCCTATGCAAACGTAACCGGGGAGTCACTCTTGTTCGAATCAATGCCCTGTCGCGCGCCGCGGGGGCTCGGGGTGACACCGCCCAGGTATCCCGCTCTGCCGCTCTCACCTGCGCCTCTGCGCGCCGGGTGCCACCTGGTTCTCGTCTCGAGCAACGGCGGCGAGTCGCACTTCGGGCCCACTTCGTGCCGGTCGTGTGTCGTAGATCACAAATGCCGGGCGGGCCAACCACAGCTAGCTCCCGCCGAGTCGACCGTCAGGCGGAGGTCGTCAGGCGGAGGTCGTCAGGCGGAGGCCGTCAGGCGGAGGCCCTGTTCTCGGCGTTCTCGGCGGGCGTCGGACAGCCGACGGTCGCGGTCACGGCCGTCAGCAGAACCACCGAGTCCTCCAGCGCACGCAACCCATGGCGCTCGTGCGGGACGCGGTGCACCTGCCCCGCGATGAGATCCGTCGTCTCGCCGCCGGTGCTCGTCAGCCGGACATGCCCGTGCAGTACTTGCAGGCTCGCCGCCGGGGGCGCGTTGTGCTCGTCGAGCTCACAACCGGAGACCATCGCGATCACACTCTGCCGCAGCGGCCCGTCGTGCAGGAACAGATGTGCGCTGCGCCCGTGCGGATCGGACTTCGCCTGGTCCAGATGGTGGCGCGCGAGCGCGGTGAGGTCATCCATTGAGTGCCCCTCGATCGGCCTGGTCTGCTCGTCGGCGGGTTCCCTCAATCGTCACCGGCTAGCGTGGTGCGCGCCAGTTCACAGGCCGGGTCGCGGGTCCCGAGCCCCAAGAAGGCGGGGAAGGCCCGTGGCCGCCAGGAGACCCGTGGCCGCCCAGGAGAGAGGTTCAGCAGCCGTGGCCGACTATCTGACCGTCCTGACCACCACCGACACCCCCGAGAAGGCCGAGGCGCTGGCGCGCGGGGCCGTGGAGGCGCGGCTGGCGGCTTGCGCGCAGATCAGCCAGCCCGTGACGTCGGTGTACCGCTGGGAGGGGGTCATCGAGACCGCGGCCGAGTGGCAGGTGCTGTTCAAGACGACCGCGGCCCGGTACGAGGAGCTGGAGGCGCACATCCGGGAGGCGCACGACTACGACACCCCGGAGGTCATCGCCACGCCGATCATCAATGGCAGCGAGGACTACCTGGCGTGGGTGGTCGCGGAGACGACGATCGACTGAGCGGCAGCGCCAAGCCCCGGGCCCGGACCCCCGGGGCGAAGGCCCCGGCCCCGATCGCCCCTGATCAGCGAGATCAGCGGGGGTCGCCGCCCGCGGCGAGCGCCTCCTCGACGCCCCGTTCCCGCGGCCCCAGGAACTCCGGATCGGGCCGGAAGGCCGCGTCCAGGGCCGCCTTGTTCGCCGCCAGGATCTCCCGCAGCGCGCCGTAGCTCCAGGTCACATCGTGCGGCTCATCGACCGCCACCCCGTACGCGTCGATCCCCGCGGCATCGCACAACGCCAGCGCCCGCTGGATATGGAACCCCTGGCTCACCAACACCGCCCGGTGCACCCCGAAGATCCGCCGGGCGCGGCTGCACGAGTCCCAGGTGTCGAAGCCCGCGTAGTCGCGCACGATCCGCCGCTCGGGAACACCGCGTTTGACGAGGTAGGCGCGCATCGCGTCCGGCTCGTCGTAGTCGCGTCGGCTGTTGTCCCCGGTGACCAGCAGCGCGCGGATCTTGCCGTCCCGGTAGAGCCGTACCGCGGTGTCCAGCCGGTGCGCCAGATACGGGGACGGCGAGCCGTTCCACAGCCCCGCCCCGAAGACCACCCCGACCGGGGCCGCGGGTACGTCCGCGACCGTACGGACCCGGTCCTCGGTGCTCAGCCGCAACCAGGTCGCGGGAAGCAGCGCCAGTACACACAGCAGTACACAGATCTGGAAGAGGCGCCGCTGCTCCCGCCGCGTACGCCGCCGGAACACCCTCCGCAGCCGCCGCCGCAACCGGTACCAGGGCGCCGTGGCCACCCACCGCACCCGCTCGAACCGCGCCCCCGCGCGCCGCATCCGTTCCCCCGCCCCGTCTCACCCCGACAGCCGTCGCGATGAGTGACGCCGCTCGCGCCGTCCCGGTTGCGCCGGACTACCCGGCGGAGCCGCTTCCCTGGCTCTGCGGCCCGTCCTCGGCCGTGTCCTCAGCGGTCTTCTCGGGGATGGTGAAACCGGTCGTGTCGAGGTCGAAGTCGAAGGGCGCCGGGATCTGGAGAGGCTTTCCGAACGGAACGGTGGCCCGCGCGAGATAACCGCGGTTCGACGGGTTCCAGAAGGCGGTGATCTCCTCGGCTCCCATGTCGAGCACGAGGTAGACGGGCACATGGCGGCCGTAGACCGCGAGCTTCTCCTGCCAGTCGACGTCCCGGGTGGAGACGGAGGTCAGTTCGGCGACGAGGGACAGCGCCTCGCCGTCGACATGGCGCCCATCCGTCTCGAACGCCTTCTCGTCGGCGACGTGCAGGTCCGGTCCGTAGGCGCGCTCGGACGTGGGGAAGCTGAACAGAAAAGGTGCCACGTCAGCGTCATGTCCCTCGGGCGCATGGATCTGAAGCTGCTCGCGCAGCAGCTTCATGAATCGCTTGTAGAACGGCCTCGACCACGGCGACACGACGATCTTCCCCCTGATGAGCTCCGCCTTGAAGCCGTCCGGTGTGTCCAGTTCCTCCGTGGTCCGGAGCAGGTGTTCATAGCCCGTCAAGGGCCCCTCGGCGTCCGGGGCGTTTGCTGTCATCGGCCGCTCCAATATCGCGGTCACGCTGTCCTCAATCTGCTACAGAGCGTACTCTCGCCCTCACGTCAGCGACGGGCCCGTGCCGTGACCGGGTATGCGAGCGCGTTACCTCGTACGAGCGATCAGGCTGATTCCGCCTAGCCTTGGAAGTGTTCCGTACGACCGAGAAACAGGTGTGATCAAGCCGTGCCCCCGATCCCCACAGCAGAGCTCCACCTCCACATCGAGGGCACCCTGGAGCCCGAACTCGCCTTCGCGCTCGCCGAGCGCAATGGTGTGGTGCTGCCCTACGACACCCAGGACGAGCTGCGGGCCGCGTACTCCTTCACCGACCTCCAGGACTTCCTGGACCTGTACTACGCGCTCATGGCGGTGCTGCGCACCGAGGACGACTTCGCGGATCTCACGAACGCGTATCTCGCCCGCGCCCGTGAGCAGGGGGTACGGCATGCGGAGATCTTCTTCGACCCGCAGGCGCACACCGAGCGCGGGGTCCCCATCGGCACGGTCATCGAGGGCCTGTCGCGGGCCCTGGACGCCGCGCAGGAGACCTACGGCATCACCACCCGACTCATCATGTGTTTCCTGCGCGACAAGAGCGCGGAGTCGGCCCTGGAGACCTTCGAGTCGGCCCGGCCCCACCTGGACCGGATCGCCGCCGTCGGCCTGGACTCGGCCGAGGTCGGCAATCCGCCGTCGAAGTTCCGCGAGGTGTACGCGCGGGCCCGGGAGGCAGGGCTGAAGTGTGTCGCGCACGCGGGGGAGGAGGGGCCGCCCGCGTACGTATGGGAGGCACTGGATGTCCTCGGTGTGGACCGGGTCGACCACGGTGTGCGCTGCCTGGAGGACGAGGCCCTGGTCGCGCGGCTGGTCGCGGACCAGGTGCCGCTGACCGTCTGCCCGCTGTCCAACGTCCGCCTCCGCGTCGTCGGCCGCCTCGAGGACCACCCGCTGTCCGCGATGCTGGACGCCGGGCTGCTGGTGACGGTGAACTCCGACGACCCCGCCTACTTCGGCGGCTACGTGGGCGACAACTACACCGCCGTGCGGAAGGCGCTCGGCCTCGACGACGCCACCCTGCGCACCCTGGCCCGCAACTCCTTCCGCGCCGCTTTCCTGGACGAGGAGACGCGGGCGGCGTACCTGAAAGAACTCGAGTAGCCCAACGGAGCGGTGGGGGCGGAGGCGTCAGTCCTCCGCCAACTCCACCCGTACCGCGCACACCTTGAACTCCGGCATCCGCGACACCGGGTCCAGCGCCGGATTGGTGACCGTGTTGGCCCGGCCCGGCCCCGCCCAGTGGAACGGCATGAACACCGTGTCCGGCCGGATGTCCCGGCTGATCCGGGCCGGGGCCACGGTCCGGCCGCGGCGGGAGACCACCGCGAGCGGGGCGCCCTCCGCGGCGCCCAGCCGGTCGGCGAGCAACGGATGCAGCTGGACGAACGGACCCGGCGCGGCCTCGTTCAGCTCGGCCACCCGCCGGGTCTGGGCGCCCGACTGGTACTGGGACAGCACTCGGCCCGTGGTGAGCAGCACCGGGTACTCCGCGTCCGGCTCCTCGGCCGCGGGCCGGTGGCTGACGGGGACGAAGCGGGCCCGGCCGTCGGCGGTGGCGAACCGGTCGAGGAAGAGGCGCGGTGTGCCGGGGTGGGGTGCGGGCGTTCCGTCGGCCGCGGAGCCCAGCGGCCCCGGCCCCGTATCCGCCCTCGCTCCCGCATCCGGACCCGCTCCGGCACCCGGCCTCGCCCCCCGTCCTACCTCCGCTGCCCGTCCCGTCCCCGGTCCTAGCCCCGCCCCCGGCCTCGCCCCCGCCTCCCCTGTCTCCGGGCACGGCCAGAACACCCCGTCCTCTTCCGCGACCCGTCGGTACGTGATGCCCGAGTAGTCCGCGGGGCCGCCCGCCGAGGCGCGTCGCAGTTCGTCGAAGACCTCCTCCGGGTCTTCGGGGAACCCCTTCTCCCAGCCGAGGCGCGCCGCGAGCCCGTTGAGCACCGCGAGATCCGTCCGTACCCCCGGCGGCGGTGTGAGGGCGGCCCGGCGCAGGATGACCCGGCCCTCCAGATTGGTCGTGGTGCCCGTCTCCTCGGCCCACTGGGCCACCGGCAGGACGACGTCCGCGAGCGCGGCCGTCTCCGAGAGCACGACGTCCGCGACCGCCAGGAAGTCCAGTGAGCGCAGCCGCGACTCGATATGGGCCGCGCGGGGCGCGGAGACCAGCGGGTTGGAGCCCATGAGCAGCAGCCCGCGCACCTCGCTGCCGAGCGCGTCCAGCAGCTCGTACGCGCTGCGCCCCGGCCCGGGGAGCGCATCGGGGTCGACGCCCCAGACGGCCGCCACATGGGCGCGCGCGGCCGGGTCGTCCAGCTTGCGGTAGCCGGGCAGTTGGTCCGCCTTCTGGCCGTGTTCGCGGCCGCCCTGGCCGTTGCCCTGGCCGGTGAGACAGCCGTAGCCGGACCGCGGGCGGCCCGCGCGGCCGGTGGCCAGGCACAGATTGATCCAGGCGCCGACGGTGTCGGTGCCCTTGGACTGCTGCTCGGGGCCGCGTGCCGTGAGCACCATCGAGTTTTCCGCATCGCAGAACATGCCGATCGCTCGGCGGAGTTCGGGCACCGGAACCCCCGTGATCCGCTCGACCAGTTCCGGCCAGTGGGCCATGGCGGCCGCCCGTGTCTCCGCCCAGCCCACGGTCCGCCGGGCGATGAACTCCTCGTCCACCCGCCCCTCCGCCACCACCAGGTGCAGCAGCCCCAGAGCCAGGGCGAGATCGGTCCCGGGCCGCGGCGCGAGATGCAGATCGGCCTGCTCGGCCGTGCGCGTACGGCGTGGATCGACCACGATCAGCCGTCCGCCCGCCTCCCTCAGCTCGGTCAGATAGCGCAGCGCGGGCGGCATGGTCTCGGTGAGGTTGGAGCCGACGAGGATCACACATCCGGTACGGGAGACGTCCGCCAGCGGGAACGGCAGCCCCCGGTCAAGACCGAAGGCCCGCTGGTGGGCGGCGGCGGCCGAGGACATGCAGAACCGGCCGTTGTAGTCGATCTGCGAGGTGCCGAGCACCACCCGCGCGAACTTCCCCAGCGCGTACGCCTTCTCGTTCGTCAGCCCGCCACCGCCGAAGACCCCCACCGCGTCCGGGCCGTACGCCCGGCCGGTGGCCGCCAGGCCCTCCGCGACCCGGTCGAGGGCCTCCTCCCATGTGGCCGGTTCGAGCCGACCGGTATCAGGGCGGCGGACCAGCGGCTCGGTCAGACGCACCCGGGAGGAGAGCAGAGCGGGCGCTGTGCGCCCCTTGCCGCACAGCGCACCACGGTTGACCGGGAACGCGGTGCGCTCCACCACCTCGACACCGCTGTCCGTGGCCGACGGCCGCAGGGTCATCCCGCACTGCAACGCGCAGTACGGACAGTGGGTGTCGACGGAGGCGGCGGCGGGTGAGGCGGGTGCGTCCCCAGGAACGTGCTGCATACGAGCGAGCGTGCTACGCCCGTGTTACGGCCCGCGTCCCCGTGCGTTACACCTCCGGGAATCGGACCTCAGCGCGCCCGGCGGCCGTCGGTGAAGTCGGCGCAACCACCTGTCATCGCGGTGCAACGGCGACGCAATACGCAGCTGCCAGGCTCTCTACATGACGGCGTCGCCCCAGCCGGGTCCGCTCGGCCCTCCTGGTCCTCCCGCTTCTCCCGCTCTTCCTGGTCCTCCCGGTCCCACGGGTGCCACCGGCCCCACCGGCCCCCACGACTTCAACAGCACGGCGCAGCTCATGACCCAGATCACCGCACAGCTCCACACCCAACTCAGCCGCAGAGGGCGGCTCACGGGGCGGTGCCCCGCCCCGCCCCCGCCGACCCTGGTCGCCGTCGCCCACGGCAGCCGGAACCCCGAGGCGCTGCGCACCGTGACCGCGCTCCTGGCCCGGGTCCGGGCGCTCCGGCCCGAGGTGCCGGTACGTCTCGGCCATCTCGAGCTGAACCAGCCGCTGCTGACCGACACCCTCGCCGGGCTGCGCGGGGACGTCGTCCTGGTGCCGCTGCTCCTGGGCCGCGGCTACCACATCAAGCAGGACATCCCGGCCGCCGTCGCCGCCGCGCCCCACCTCTCCGCCCGGATCGCCGCCCCGCTGGGCCCGCATCCGCTGCTCGCCGAGGCCCTGCACACCCGCCTGGCCGAAGCGGGCTGGCGGCCCGCGGCCCGCGGCGCAGCCCCGTCCCCGGCGGCAACGGGTGTCGTACTGGCCGCCGCGGGCTCCAACGACCCCGACGCGGGTATCGACACCGCCCGTACCGCCGCCCTCCTCAGCGCCCGGCTCGGCGGCATCCCCGTGCTGCCGGGCCATGCCTCCGGCGCCGGGCCCAGCGTGCCCGACGCGCTGCGCACCCTGGCCGCCCTCGGCCGGGAGCGGGTGGCGGTGGCCTCCTACTTCACCGCGCCCGGCCGCTTCGCCGGTCAGTGCGCGGACGCCGCGCCCGGGGTCGCGGCTGCCCCGCTCGGCGCCCATCCGGCCGTCGCCCGGCTTGTACTCCACCGTTACGAACAGGCCCTCGTGAGTGCTCCCTTGTCACACAGGGCGGTTACCGTCGGTGTATGAGCAGCGCGAGAGGACCCGAGCCCGACCCTTCCGACGCCTCACCCCGGGCCGGCAGGTCCGGTGAGGCCGACGCCGGCCGGATCCCCGGCTATGAGGCGGCGGACCTCGAGCGATGGGCCCCCGAGCCTGACAAGCGGCCGGGCCGCACCGCCTTCCAGCGGGACCGGGCCCGAGTGCTGCACTCCGCCGCGCTGCGCAGACTGGCCGGGAAGACCCAGGTCGTGCCCGCCGCCCCGGCCGCCGACCCCGCGCCGGCCGGACGCGCCCCGGCCTGGGACGCCACCCCGCGCACCCGGCTGACCCACTCCCTGGAGTGCGCCCAGGTGGGGCGGGAGCTGGGGGCCGCCCTCGGCTGTGATCCGGATCTGGTCGAGATGGCTTGTCTCGCCCATGACCTCGGCCACCCGCCCTTCGGCCACAACGGCGAGCAGGTGCTCAACAAGATCGCCGAACCTTGCGGCGGCTTCGAGGGAAACGCGCAGTCGCTGCGGCTGCTCGCCCGTCTCGAACCCAAGCGGTTCGTCCCCGACAACGAGACCGGCGGCCAGCGGAGCGTCGGTCTCAATCTCACCCGCGCCGCGCTCGACGCCGCCACCAAGTACCCCTGGCCGCGCGGTGGCCACCCCGAGAACCCCGGCTCCCCGAAGTTCGGGGTCTACGAGGACGACATCCCGGTCTTCCGCTGGTTCCGGCAGGGTGCCCCCGACGGCCGTACGACCTTCGAGGCCCAGGTCATGGACTGGTCCGACGATGTGGCGTACTCGGTGCACGATGTCGAGGACGGGCTGCACGCCGGCCATCTCGACCCGGCCGGCCTGCTCGCCGAACCCGACCGGCGCGAGGTGTTCGCCGTCGCCGCCGAGCGGTACGCACCGGGCGCCGATCCACAGGAGCTGGCCGAGGCGCTGGACCGGCTGCTGGAGCAGGAGTGGTGGCCACACGGGTACGACGGCTCGTCGGTCGCCCAGGCCCGACTGAAGGACGCCACCAGCCAGCTCATCGGCCGGTTCTGCCTCGCCGCCGAGGGCGCCACCCGCGCCGCGTACGGCACCGGCCGGTTCACCCGCTACGCCGCCGAGCTGGTGGTGCCCCGCGCCACCCGTCTGGAGTGCGCGGTGCTCAAGGCGGTGGCCGACCGCTATGTCATCCAGCGCGCCGACCAGGAGCTGGTCCGGGCCGACCAGCGCGTGGTCATCGCCGAGCTGGGGCAGGCGCTGATCGCGCGCGCCCCGGTCGGACTCGACCCGCAGTTCCGCGCGCTGTTCGACGAGGCCGACGCGGCCGGGGACGACGCCGGGCGGCTGCGCGCGATCGTGGACCAGATCGCCGCACTGACCGACGCCTCGGCCCGCGCCCTGCACACCCGGCTCACCGAGCCCCGGTCGGCGCGCCGGCCATGAGGGTCGGCGCGCCTCGGATGAGACCGCCGGTTCCACGGCCGGATCCGCGGCCGACGGACCGGCAGGGGCGTACCGGCCCTTCCCGCCGCCCGCGCGGTGCGGGAGGCTCCTCCTTGGCCGCGGTGTGGTCGCCCCGGCCGGCCTGACCGACCCGCCCGCCGAGGACGCCGAGGACGCCGAAAACGCCAACGACACCGACGACACCGAGACCACCGAGGACACCGACGCCACAGGGCCGAGAAGAGACCTCCGACACCGGACCGGCGGGAGACTGACGAGAGAACGACACACAACGCACGGCAGAACGAAACGAGTCGCGCGCGACACTCACCCGAGAACGACACCAGAACGACACGAGAACGACGCGAGGACCCACGCGCCAGGCCGACGCGCCCGGGGTAAGGCAAAGGCAGAGCCACTGCTCGGCAGCGAGGAGGAGACAAGTGGTCGACGCACACCAGACGTTCGTCATCGTCGGAGGGGGTCTGGCCGGGGCGAAAGCCGCGGAAACCCTTCGAGCGGAGGGTTTCACCGGCCGGGTGATCCTGATCTGTGACGAGCGCGACCACCCCTATGAGCGGCCACCGCTGTCCAAGGGCTACCTCACCGGCAGCCAGGAGCGCGACAGCGTCTTCGTCCATGAGCCCGCCTGGTACGCCCAGGCCGATATCGAGCTCCATCTCGGCCAGCCCGCCGTGCGGCTGGACCGCGTCGCCAAGGCCGTGACCCTCGGCGACGGCACCCGGATCAACTACGACCGCCTGCTGCTCGCCACCGGCGCCGAGCCGCGCCGCCTCGACATCCCCGGCACCGATCTGGCTGGTGTCCACCACCTGCGCCGCCTCGCCCACGCCGAGCGGCTGAAGGGCGTCCTGGCCGCCCTCGGCCGTGACAACGGCCAGCTGGTCATCGCGGGCGCGGGCTGGATCGGCCTGGAGGTCGCCGCCGCCGCCCGCGGTTACGGCGCCGAGGTCACCATCGTCGAGCCCGAGCCGACCCCGCTCCACCCGGTCCTCGGCCCCGAGCTGGGCGCCCTCTTCGCCGATCTCCACAGTGAGCACGGGGTCCGCTTCCACTTCGGTGCCCGGCTCACCGAGATCACCGGCCAGGACGGCATGGTGCTGGCGGCTCTGACCGACGACGGCGAGGAGCACCCCGCCCACAGCGTGCTGGCCGCCATCGGCGCCGCCCCGCGCATCGCCCTCGCCGAGGCCGCGGGCCTGGAGATGGTGGACCGCGCGGCGGGCGGCGGTGTCGCCGTCGACACCTCGCTGCGCACCAGCGACCCGGACATCTTCGCCGCGGGCGATGTCGCCTCCGCCCCGCTCGCCTTCCTCGAGGGCACCCCGGTCCGGGCCGCCCTGCCGCCCGGCGCCCGGCTGCGTGTGGAGCACTGGGCCAACGCGCTCAACGGCGGTCCGGCCGCCGCCCGCGCGATGCTCGGCCAGGACATCGCGTACGACCGGGTGCCGTACTTCTTCTCCGACCAGTACGACGTCGGGCTCGAGTACTCCGGCTACGCCCCGCCCGGCTCGTACGACCAGGTCCTGATCCGCGGTGACGTCGGCAAGCGGCAGTTCATCGCGTTCTGGCTCAACGACGGCCGTCTGCTGGCGGGCATGAACGTGAACGTGTGGGATGTCACCGGGACCATCCAGGAGCTGATCCGCGGCGGTACCCGGCTGGACCCGGCGGCGCTGGCCGACCCGGCCGTCCCGCTGGCCTCGCTGATGCCGTAACACCGGGCCCTGGGCCCGTATCCCGCCCGTATCCCGGGTCCGGCGCCCGTATCCCGGGTCCGGCACGGAACGGCAGAGCCGTGTCGGACCCCGGCCGTAGAATTCACGCGTGGCAGGCAGGATCAACGATGACGACGTAAGGGCGGTGCGGGACGCGGTCCCGATCGACGCCGTTGTGTCCGAGTACCTCCAGCTGCGGAGCGCGGGGGGCGGCAATCTAAAGGGCTTGTGCCCCTTCCACGACGAGAAGTCCCCCTCCTTCCAGGTCAGCCCCAGCAAGGGGCTCTATTACTGCTTCGGCTGCCAGGAAGGCGGCGACACGGTCGACTTCGTGATGAAGATCGATCACCTCTCCTTCGCGGAGACCATCGAGCGGCTGGCCTCCCAGGCGGGCATCACCCTGCGCTATGAGGAGGGCGGCTACACCCCCGGCCGTCAGCAGGGCGAGCGCACCCGCCTGGTCGAGGCCCACCGGGCCGCCGCGCAGTTCTACGTCGAGCAGCTGGACGGTCCCGAGGCGGAGATCGGCCGGAAGTTCCTCGCCGAGCGCGGTTTCGACCAGGCCGCCGCCCAGCACTTCGGCGTCGGCTACAGCCCGGCGGGCTGGGACCACCTGGTCCGCTTTCTGCGCGGGCGCGGCTTCACCGACCAGGAGCTCATCCTCTCCGGCCTTGCCCAGGAGAGCCGCCGCAATCCGATCGACCGCTTCCGCGGCCGTCTGATGTGGCCGATCCGCGACATCACCGGCGAGGTCGTCGGCTTCGGCGCCCGCAAGCTGCGCGAGGACGACAACGGCCCGAAGTACCTCAACACCCCTGAGACCCCGCTCTACAAGAAGTCCCAGGTGCTGTACGGCATCGACCTCGCCAAGAAGGACATCGCCAAGACCAGCCGGGCCGTTGTCGTCGAGGGCTATACGGACGTCATGGCCTGCCATCTGGCCGGAGTGACCACCGCCATCGCCACCTGCGGCACCTCCTTCGGCGGCGACCACATCAAGATCCTGCGCCGGCTGCTGATGGACAATTCGGGCGCCGAGGTGGTCTTCACCTTCGACGGTGACGCGGCGGGCCAGAAGGCGGCCCTGCGCGCCTTCGAGGACGACCAGAAGTTCGCCGCCGAGACCTACATCGCCATCACCCCGGGCGGGATGGACCCCTGCGAGCTGCGGCTCGCGGAGGGCGACGACGGCGTCAAGGCGCTGGTCGAGAGCCGCACCCAGCTGTTCGAGTTCGCCATCCGGCAGATCGTCGCGCGCCACAACCTGGACACGGCGGTGGGGCGCGCCGCCGCCCTGGAGGAGGCGGCGCCCGTCGTCGCCGGGATCAAGAACCGCTCCATCCAGCACGAGTCGGCGGTCCATCTCGCGGGTCTGCTCGGCATCCTCGACACCCAGTTCGTCGTACGGCGCGTCTCGCAGCTGGCCGTCTGGGCGCGTGAGCGCGGACGGGGCGCGGGCGGCGACCGTCGTGGCCGGGGTGATCAGCGCGGCCGTCCGGGCGGTGCTCGGGGGGACGGGGGGCCGCAGGGCCATCGGGGCGACCCGGAGGCGCAGACCGCCCCGGCGGCGCCGCGCGGTCCCGCCCTCAACCTCCGCAGCCCCGCCCACCGTGTCGAGCGCGAGCTGCTCAAGCTGGCACTCCAGCGCCCCGAGCTGGTCTCCCCGGCCTTCGACGCGTACGGCATCGACGAGTTCACCGCCCCGCCGTACGCCGCGGTGCGCCGCACCATCGAGGACGCGGGCGGGGCGACGGGCGCCGACGGCGACTATCTCGCCCGGGTCCGGGACGTCGCCCCGGACGACACGGTCCGCGCGATGGTCACCGAGCTGGCCGTCGAGCCGCTGCACACCCGCCGGGAGGCGGACGAGGCGTATGCGGGCGTGCAGTTGGTGGCCGTGCGCCTGGCCGCCGTCAATCAGCGCGTCATGGAGGTCCGGGGCGCGCTCCAGCGCCTCGGGCAGCAGGCCGACCCCGACCGGCTCGCCGCCGTCCAGAACGAGCTGTGGGTCCTCCAGCAGTACGGACAGTCCCTGCGCGACCGGGGCGCGGCGGCGCTGTAGGGCCCTCGCAGGCCGTTTCCGGCCGGCCTTTTCCGGCCGTTCCGGGGCCGGTGGAACCCCACGGTCGGCTCCGGCGACGGTGGGTGTGGTCGCCGGGTAGTCGGACGGTCACGGGCCGCTGAGCAAAAAGTGCCCGCACGCCCCTCGTGGCGGGCCTGTCTCGTACTCCACACTGGGTGCGGTGCCTGAGTCCTCGGAGCGCGGCGGTGCTGACCGGCAAGTGCCGGATTCCCCCGCAGATCCGCTCATGTTGTACGGGACGGACGGCGGCGCGGCCGCCGCAGCCGTACCCGATCGTTCTGCCGCCTCAAGCGCGATCACCCTGGAGGTCGCCCCCGTGCAGACCCAGACGCTCACCGATGCGGCCCCGGCCGCGCCACCGCATTCCCGGTCGGCCCCCACGCCCGGCGCGGAACCGGCCGCGCCGCCGCTGTCCGCGGACTCCACGGGCGCGCCGGACGCCGGACCGGAGGGGGTACGGGACATGACGGCGTCACCGGACGGGGCCGAGCGGAGCAGACGTCGCGACCCGTCAGGGCCCGCCGACCAAGCCGACCAAGCCGACCAAGCCGACCAAGCCGACCACGTTGACCAAGCGGACCAGCAGGAGCCCTCCGGCCGACCGGAACCGTCGGACCATGAGTCGTCGGACCAGCCGGGGCCACCGGAACCGGCTGACCGGTCCGAGGAGCCCGACCCGTCGGCACTGCCCGAGCCGCCGTCCGCCGTACGGTTCGACACCAGCGGACCGTCCTCCGACCTCTTCCGCCAGTACCTGCGCGAGATCGGCCGTATCCCGCTGCTCTCCGCGGCCGAGGAGGTGGAGCTCGCCCGCCGGGTGGAGGCGGGCCTCTTCGCCGAGGAGAAGCTCGGCAACACCCCCGACCTCGACTCCCAACTCGCCCTGGACCTGGACCGGTTGGTGGTCCAGGGCAGGTTGGCCAAGCGCCGTCTGATCGAGGCCAACCTCCGCCTCGTGGTCTCTGTCGCCAAGCGCTACATCGGCCGCGGGCTGACCATGCTCGACCTGGTCCAGGAGGGCAATCTCGGCCTGATCCGCGCGGTCGAGAAGTTCGACTACGCGCGCGGGTACAAGTTCTCGACGTACGCGACGTGGTGGATCCGCCAGGCCATGTCCCGCGCCCTGGCCGACCAGGCCCGGACCATCCGGGTCCCGGTGCATGTCGTCGAGCTGATCAACCGGGTGGTCCGGGTGCAGCGCCGGATGCTCCAGGAGCGCGGCTACGAACCCACTCCTGAGGAGGTCGCGGCGCAGCTCGACCTCACCCCGGAGCGGGTCGGCGAAGTGCTGCGGCTGGCCCAGGAGCCGGTCTCCCTGCACGCGCCGGTCGGCGAGGAGGACGATGTCGCTCTCGGCGATCTCATCGAGGACGGCGACGCCGCGTCCCCGGTGGAGTCCGCGGCCTTCCTGCTGCTCCGCGAACATCTGGAGGCCGTGCTCTCCACCCTCGGCGAGCGTGAGCGCAAGGTCGTCCAGCTGCGTTACGGGCTGGTGGACGGCCGCCCGCGGACGCTGGAGGAGATCGGCCGGATCTTCGGCGTGACGCGGGAGCGGATCCGCCAGATCGAGTCGAAGACGCTCAACAAGCTCCGCGACCATGCCTTCGCCGACCAGCTCCGCGGCTACCTGGACTGAACACCTCTCCTCCCCGCCCCGGCCAGGTCCTGTCCTGTCCTGTCCTGTCGATCTTCGTGGATCAGCCCGCGGTGTCTGGTGAGGGGGCACCTCCCAGCGGTAGCTGGGGGAGGATCGCAGGAGGGTCGTCCTCGTACTGGGCGTACTCGGACGATCCCGACAACGCGGCGAGGCGCGGTGCCAGGCGTCGCGGGCCCGCGAAGATCGGCAGGACAGGGCCCAGTGGCTCCGGCTCCGGCCCCGGTCAGTACCCCGCGGCCGCCGCCCCCGGATCGCCCTCGAAGGCTCCCGGATGCGTCTGCTCGCGCACCGCCACGTACTGCTGCCGTACGGCCTGCCCCACGGCCAGTTCCTCGCCCGCTTCGAAGACCTGGCTGGCCGCCGCGGGCCACCGGGGCGGCTCGTGCGGCGACAGGGTGCCGTGCGCGGCGCCGAGCGCCCAGGCGGCCTGCCGGGCGGCGCCGATGGCGGCGTAGTCCGCGGGCTGGGGCACCACCACCTGCGCGCCCAGCAGCGCGGGCGCGATGGCGCGTACGGCCTGGAGGTCGGCCGCGGGCCCGAGCAGGAAGACCCGCCGCACCTGGACGCCGCGGCCGCGCAACACGTCCAGCGCGTCCGCGAGCCCGCACACCATCCCCTCGAAGGCGGCGCGCGCCAGATGCTCGGGCTTCATCGACTCGCGCCGCAGCCCGGTGAGCGTGCCGGCGGTGTGCGGCAGGTGGGGGGTGCGCTCGCCCTCCAGATAGGGCAGCAGCACCAGCCCGTACGAACCGGGTGTGGACTTCAGCGCGAGCGCGGACAGCCCCTCCAGATCGGTGCCGAGCAGCTCGGCGGTGCCGCGCAGCACCCGTACCGCGTTGAGCGTGTGCACGACCGGCAGATGCATCCCGGTGGCGTCCGCGTACGACAGGATCGTGCCGGTCGGGTCGGCCAGCGCCTCGTGGTGGACGGAGAAGACCGAACCGGAGGCCCCGAGCGAGATCACCGCGTCGCCGACGCCGACGCCGAGCCCGAAGGCCGCGGCCATGGTCTCGCCGGTCCCGGCGGAGATCAGCAGCCCCTCGGGGGTCTGCCCCGCTGCGTCGGCCGGGCCGATCACCTCGGGCAGCCGCACCTGATGGCCGAGCGCCAGCTCGATGAGATCGGGGCGCCAGGAGCCGGTGGCGGCCGACCAGTAGCCGGTGCCGGACGCCGTGCCCCGGTCGGTCGTACGCCGGTGGGGCCGTCCGAGCAGCTGCCACACCAGCCAGTCGTGCGGCTGCATCAGCTCGGCGACGCGGTGCGCCGCGTCCGGCTCGGTGCGGGTCAGCCAGCGCAGCTTGGCGACCGACTGGGTCGAGGTCGGCACCGCGCCGACGGCATGGGCCCACGCGGTGCGGCCGCCGAGCGCCTCGACGACGTCGGCGGCCGCGGCCTGTGCGCGCTTGTCGTTGCCCACCAGCGCGGGGCGTACCAGCGCCCCGCCCGAGTCCAGCGCGAGCAGTCCGTGCTGCTGCGCCGAGACGCCGATGGCCTGCACCCCTTCCAGCAGCCCGCCCTCGGCGGCCTCGCCGAGGGAGAGCAGCCAGGACTGCGGGTCCACGTCATGCGGGGAGCCGTCGCCGCCTCCGAGAGCTGGATGCGGGGCATACCCCTGCTTGAGTACGGCTCCCGTATCCGTGTCACAGACGACGATTCGTGTGCTGTCGGACGAACTGTCCAACCCGGCGACTATCCCCATGGACCAGATGATGCCACCGCGGGAGCTGGGCCCTGTCCGGTGGGTCGTAGCGCGCCCACCGGACAGGGCCTAGGTGGGCCTAGGTGTTGCTGGTGCCCCAGTCGTCCTCCTCCATGACGCGCTCCGCACGCTGCCCGCCGATCCGCTGACAGAGCGGGCGCACCTTGCCGAGCGCCTTGGCGGCGGCCTGGCGCCCGCCGTGCGCGGCCGATTCGGCGGTGTTGCGGACGGCAGGGTTCTGTGCGAACTGCCGCGCGCAGCTGCGCAGCTGCTCGTACCGCTCGCGGCCGGCCCGCGTTCCCAGTACGTAACCAACAGCCAGCCCGGTGATGAACGTCAGCCGGTAGCGCATCGACCTGCCCTTCTGGTTGTCCTTCGCCTCGGACCCCGGGGTCGTGCCGCTCGCCTACCCGCCCGTGCCGCAGATCACCCACGGCTCGGCGACAGATCATCCGGCGGGCTTCCGCGGGGATACCGATTGGCGGAGCACCCCCCTGCTTGCGCTAATGTATGTGTCGCAGCGAACGCACGCCCTCCGGGAACCCCGGACGGGGGTGCGGGCGAGGCACACGGAGCAATCCCCTGTAGCTCAATTGGCAGAGCAGCCGGCTGTTAACCGGCAGGTTACTGGTTCGAGTCCAGTCGGGGGAGCGCAGTCCCCTGTAGCTCAATTGGCAGAGCATTCGGCTGTTAACCGGAGGGTTACTGGTTCGAGTCCAGTCGGGGGAGCAGACGGGAGAGGGCCCCTGAGGGGGTCCTTTTTCATGTCGGTGCGTCGATGGGCCGGACGGCGCTACGTCGAGATCCAGCCATGATCGAGCCGCCGGGGCGTTCAACATCAGCCCGCCGAAGCAGCAGATCGTATGAGCGGCTATGCTGCGGCAGACGGCGCGCACACGTGTGGACGACGCGCCGTTACGGGGCGGTAGCTCAGCCGGTTAGAGCAGCGGACTCATAATCCGTCGGCCGTGGGTTCGAGTCCCACCCGCCCCACCATGGAAGCGGTCGGCCGGATCGTTTCTACCTGCGCAAACGTGAGAACGGGGGGCGCCACACCAGCGTGGCGCCCCCCGTTCATCCGTTCAGACCAAGATCCAGTGGACGCGTAGTGGACACGGGGCCGGTGCAGTGTGCACAGGGGCCTTCAGGCTGCCTTCTGGCGACCGTTCCGAGCCCGGCGGGTGCTCCGGGCCGCTGCGGGCGGCAAGCCCGTCGGCAGTGCCCATCCGTCCAGACTCTGGGCCTCGGCGCGGGCGATCGTGAAGCGCGTGAGCGAGAAGTACGCCCGCTGCTCATGCGGGTACTGGTCGTTGAAGTTCTCCACCCGGACCAGTTCCAGATCGTTGGCGGTGCAATGGTCGCGTATCCACTTCACGGCCGCGTTGGCGGCGTCGTCCTGGCCCCGGCCGGTGAGGGTGATCACGCCGAGGAGATCGGAGTCGGGCTGGACCTGTGCTCCAACAGCCCAGGTGCCACCTGACTGCCGTGCGCCGTGAGCGAAGAATACGGCGATGTCGTTATGCCAGGCCGTCTCGGGGATCTCCAGCGGGGAGCGCACTTTGAACGGGACGTCGCGGGGGACTACAGACATGACCGATTCGGCCTCGGCCCGCATCATCTCGGGCAGCACGCTGGTGTAGGTGTCGGAGGTGATCTGGCGCGAGGAGTGCCCCAGCTTCTCCTGGACCACCTTGATGTCGGTACCGGCGAGCAGGGACAGGGTGGCCGCGAGGTGCCGCAGGTCGTGCAGGCGGACTGGCGGCAGGCCGGACAGCTCCACGAGGCGGGTGAAGCGGCGGGAGATCCAGTCGGGGTGCAGCGCCTCACCGTTCTCGTGCGTCCACACTCGGCCGGTCTCGACGTAGGCGTCTCCCCACTCCTGGCGCTTCTGCTCCTGCTTCGCGCGGAAGCTGGCCAGGTTGTCACCGGACTCCAGGCTCAGGGACAGGGTGCGGACGCTGTCGGCCTTCGGCGCTTCGCCGTACAGCTCGTAGGCGACCTCTACGATCTGCTGGGAGATCCGCATCCAGAGGGCATCGATGCTGACCTCCGTCCAGGGCAGCGCGGCCATCTCGCCGCGGCGGGGGCCGAGGAAGATGAACGAGTGCCACAGCTCGTAGAGCCAGTCGTCCTTGACGAAGTCCAGGAACGCGCCGGTCAGCTGCGGCGTCCAGACCATGACCGGGCCGGGCCGCTCGCCGGTGTGCTTCCAGTGCTCAACTCGCTCGGGTGTCCAGACGAGGGGCTTTGGCCGGGTGGCCGGCGGCAGCTCCACGAGCTGTGCCCAGTTCTTGGCGAACGCCTGCTCGCGCTTGATGCCCCAGGAGAGCGCCGAGCTGAGGGTGTCGTTGATGCGGTGCATGGTGGCGGCGGAGGTGATCTTCCGTAGCCCCTTCTTGCCCTCGCGAAGTGCCGCGTTCGCGTCGAGGAACACGCGGCGGGCTGCACGGCGCTCCTCCTTCTTCCCAGCCGCCCGCACCCAGGCTCGGTGTGCGTCGTCGCGGTCCTTCTCCAGCTGGTCGACGCGGAGGCGATGGAGCACCTTCTCGGAGTTCTCCTTCTCGATCGCGTCGTACATCTTGTCGAGGTGGCGGACCTTGAGGTCCCGTCGTTTGATGTGCCCCAGGTGCGGAAGCAGGTAGTTGTTGATGTGCTCCAGGTAGCCATGGCGGGTGGTGCGGGCCAGGGACTTTTTTGTCTTGATCCACCGGAGGAAGAAGTCGCCGCACTTCTCATCGGTCAGCACATCGGTGCCGGCGCTGGCGGCGTCGTAGAGTTCCTTGGCCTTCTTCTTGGCGTCGTCCTTGGTAGCGAAGCCGCCGCGGCGTGCCCGCTGGCGGTGCCCCCCTTCGCCGGGTTCGAGCTCGAAGTAGAACGCCCAGGTTCCATGCTTCGGGCCTAGCTTCGGGCACGTGGTGCCGATGGATCCGATCTTGGGGTTGCCATCGGCGTCCAGGAGAGGGTTGCCCTCCTGGTCCTTGAGCGGCCCCTTGCACTGGCATCGCCGGTAGTAGCTTGGCGAGAACATCCGACCCCCTGCTGTCGACTGGCGCGCGGCCGGTCGTGGTTGTGCGTACGTTTCCGTACGTGTCTGGCGTGATCTCTTTCGATCTTGCTGGGGGTGTCGGACACTGCTGTAAAGTCAGTTTCAAGTTGGCGCGGGGGAGAAGGCGACCAACGACATGGCTGCTCAGGAAGCGGGCGTACAGGCTTCGGCCGGAGCGATGGGTCTGGAGGAGCTGCTGGCTCTTCCGGCCACGGTCAATGTGACAACTGCCGGACGGGCTCTCGGCATTGGCCGAGACAAGGCGTATGAGCTGATCCGCAATGGGATCTTTCCTGTGCGAACGCTCCCGCTGGGTGGCACGGTCCGTGTGCCTACGGTGGAGCTGTGGAAGGTCCTCGGTGTCGAGCCGCGGCGGGAGAGCGGGGGGGATCGGTACGTGATCAATGCAGGCCGTGTGCGACTTTAAGGTGTCCGGATGTTTTCTAACGATGTGACCTATCTCGGATAGGGTTAGTCGTGTAAGGGGGTCGGTTCCGAGGGGTGAGGAGACCAGCGGATGCCGCGGCTGTTTGGCTTTGAGGACATGGCGTACCGGCGGGTGGTTGAAAGTGAGGCGGAGGGTATCCGTCTTGCAGCCTCCCGGCGGTTGCTCAAGCAGAGCATGAACGCCATCACCGAGTGGGTGAACGAGCTGGGGTATCGCACGACGCGCGGTGGTCTGTGGCGGCCGGATGGCCTGGCTAACGTGCTCGATCACCCGGCCATCGCTGGCTTGGCGGAGGACGAGGACGGCAACCTTTACGAGACGGGCGGGCCCGCGATCATCCCTCGGGAGGACTTCGTCGCTATCCGGGCCATGCGCCGGGCGCGGGATCCCGAGATGAAGCGGGCCGAGCAGCGCGAGTACTTGATTTCCGGTGCGACTGGCGTGTGTGGCCTGTGCGGGTGCCCGCTCGGTTCTTCTCCCTCGAACGCTGGCAGTCGCGGCTACCGGTGCATGCCGAGCACGGCGCACCGTCCGGGCGGGTGCGCCAAGGTTCGCATCAACGCCGACCTGCTGGAGACGTATGTGGCTGAACATGTGCTGGCGGAGTTGGCCAAGCCGGAGGTCAGCACGTTGATCGGGCAGGCGCGCGATGAACTGCTGGCAGAGGCTGCTCAACTGCGCAGCGAGGCAGCTGCTGCGCGGCGTCGGCAGAAGAAGCTGGGAGTGGACTACGCGCGCCTGCCGGACATGTCACTCAAGGCGTTTAGGTCGGCCGACCAGGAGCTGAAGCAGTTGATCAGCGAGGGCGAGGTGAAGGCCCGGTTCCTGGAGCAGGTCAAGCACGTGCCGGTGGGTGACATCCCTGATCTCGTGCGCTGGTGGAAGCACGCGCCGATGAAGGCGAAGAGGGGTGTTTTGATCCTCATGCTGGAGCAGGTAGCTGTGTACCCGGCCGCGTCCAGGGGTTCTCGCACCGTGGACGCGGACCGGGTGTCTCTGCGGTGGCGTCAGTGGGGCGTACAACCTTCGGTCACGGGCGAGAAGGCAACCTGAACCACCTTGCCTGCGTTTCCTCTTGGCGCAGCGGGATGATGACCTGGCGCCCGATGGTGGGCAGGGTGAGCCCGAGTGCGACGAAGAGTGTGCATAGCGCCCCCGTTACGGGCACAACGTACGCTTCCACCGTCGGCCAGGGGTGCCCGAGCAGGTAGGCGACGACAGCGCCTGCCCGGCTCATGTCGTACGCCCAACCCATGAAGATTCCCGTTGCGGTGGCTGCGAGGCCGACGGCTGCGGCACGCCGGTCTGGCCAGACAGCTGCTGCCAGCATGGCGTAGCGAAGGCCGAGTGCAGTGGTGATGGCGATCAGCGGGCACAGGTGAGTGAGCATGTATGCAGCCGATGCGCCGTCGGTGGGGGAGGCGGAGGCAAGCCGCATAGAGGGCACATCGGTGAGCTGAAACTCCCAGGTCACCACCGTCATGATGCAGCCGAAGAGGAAGACGCAACCCACAACCGCCTTACGCAGTTCGATGTCTTGCTGCGCCCAGTTCACACTCATGACCATCACACCGAGCGCGACCACGTCCGCGCCGAGGTTGGAGCCGAGGGTGGCGATGCCGTTGCGGCCGAGGAAGGCATCAGTGGCCGTCGCGATGGCGGGGACTGCCGTAAACGCGCTGATGAAGCAGCCGGTGAAGGCCGCTATCCGTGCGTAGCGCGCTACGTAGAAGGCTCCTTGGCGGGCTGGCCGGGAAGAGACGGCCAGGTAGGTGGCGGAGCTGATAACGATGAGTACGGCGCACGCACCGAATATGAGGCCGACCACGGTCAAAGTCCTTCCAGGTCATCCGCTGCCCTCTGAGCGGCTTCGTACAGACTCAGTCGGCGACGGGGGCGGCCCTCTCGGGGCTGGTCGACGCCGGGGGGAGGCGAGGGGATGGGGGGGACGTTTTCGGCCAGCCCTCGCCGTGCACGAGTCTCCTGGAGGTTGGTGATGATTTCAACAATGTCCTGCACCTCAAGTCCCTGCATTAAACGCAGCACTTCACGGGCCTCGGGGCGCTGGAAGTACACGGTGAGCGCCGTGAGGTCGTCCCACTCCTGCCCGGGAAGCAGGAACGCTGGCGGGGCATCAAGGGCTTGAGCGAGAGCGGTGATGGTAGTTGATGTGGGGTTGCTGGTGGTTCCGTTCATCAGGCCGTTGACTTGGCCATGCGACAGCAAGGGCTTGCGTTGCCCGGGTCGTGTGGTGGCGAGCGAGACGTCCCGGGCGCTCGGGGTGAACCCGTCCGGGTCGCGGCGCAGGCGCAAGAGGGTAAGCAACTTCGCGGCCAGGGTCATCGGTTGGCGCCGGTCGGTGCTGTCTGTCATGTTCCCCATCCCCGCCTGTGTCATTTGCTCGCCGCCGGTGACTGATCGGTAGCGATCGTCCCGCGTCCAACATACCCCGCAGCTCGGAGGGGTTATAAGGTTTGTTGGACAGTTTCCTCGGGGCGGCGGATACCAAGCGGCACCCCCTGCCCGGCTGTTGGCGTGGACTGTCGAGGAAGTCACGGCTGGACGGGTGAAGGCGGCACATGTGTCGTTCACGGGAGGAATCGCATGTCCGAAGTTGACGAGCGGCGGATCGCGGAGTTGGCCGAGCGGCCCCCATGCGTGCTTCGGGGGAGAGTGGGGGGCGCGGCGCTTCAGGAAGCTCGCAAGGTGCTGGAGTGGCAGGCTGGCATGCGCGGCGGGGAGTCAGATGGAGGCGCGGAAGAGGGCGGCCGTCGCTAAGCCGGCCAGGCGACGCCGCACTCCGCGCCCTCAAGATAGGTGACATGGTTGATGTCGTGTTGTACGTTCTGACATGCCGAGGCGGGCACGGCAAGCAGCAGGGCCCGCACCGGCAGCGTCGCACATGCGGCGCCCTTCCCTGCTCCTCGCGGGTGGCCGACCCCCCGCGCCCCGCCCGCGAGGAGCTGGCCGTACAGCGCGGCCGCCGGGGTGAGTGATGGGAGTGGAGCCCGTCGCGGTCGTGAGATCGCGGCGGGCTCGCCTCACATCTGGCGCAGCGCGACTCCCCGACTCCCCGACTTCCCCTCCCCTGCGTCGGCTGGGTGGAGCGACTGCAATTTCGGGAATTCCGGAACTGGAATTCGGAAATCAAAAAGAAATTCCTACTTGCTTTAGCGGTGTATGCGATTAAGATATAAGTGTAAGAACAAAGGGAAAACAACAAAGGAGTTTTCCCTCGGAATTAAGGAAGGCGCGGGAGAAATGTTCACGAACCTCAAGATTGAAGAGATCGCCCCCAACCCCGACCAGCCCCGCAAGTTCTTCGACGAGGCCGCACACGAGGAACTGAAGGTCAGCATCGAGGAGAACGGCCTTCTCCAGCCGATCGTCGTCCGCCCGGTCGAGGGAGCCGAGGCGCCCTACCTGCTGATCGCGGGTGAGCGCCGGTGGCGGGCCTGCAAGGCGGCCGGCCTGGAGGTCGTCCCGTCTAAGGTCATCGAGAACGTCAGCGACGAGGAGGCGTACGTTCTCAGCATCGCCGAGAACGTCAACCGGTCGGACATGACGATCATGGAAGAGGCCGGTGCCTACGCCGACCTCAAGGCCGCTGGCTGGACGCCAATCAGGATCGCCAAGCGGTTCGGCAAGTCGGAGACCCACATCACCTGGCGGCTGGGCCTGCTCACCCTGCGCCCCGAGGTCGCCGAGATGGTCGACAAGGGCCAGATCAAGAACAATCTGGCCTGGCACATCGCCCAGTTGAACCCGGCCAACCAGATGGTCGCGGCCATGCGGTACGTGCGCGGCGACTTCGACAGCGAGGCCGAGGCGCAGCACTTCGCCAACGGGCTCAAGATGATGGAGCAGCAGACGTCGCTCACTGACGAGAAGGCCCCGACGGCCGAGGAGCAGGACAGCCGGAAGAAGGCCAAGGCCAAGGCGAAGGACGGGCTGGGCAAGGCCGAGGAGGTCCTGATCCCGCTGTTGGAGGAGCTGGCCGAGAAGAAGCCCGAAGACCTGGCGATCATCCTTGGCGACGACCTGGACCGGCACATCCGGGTCGTCGGTCGGCTCTACTCCAAGGTGCAGATGGTGCGGAACCTGCTGAGCAAGGCGCAGGGCATCCAGCGGGCACGGGAAGAGGCTTTCAACCGGGCTGCGGTCGAGGTCCAGCGGGAGGGTGCCGCGAAGAAGGAGGAGGCGGCCAAGGTCGAGAAGCCCGAGCCGGAGCAGGCGAAGAAGCCCGCGTCGGCAGCGAAGAAGGCGGCCCCGAAGCCAACTGCCCGGACGACGGTTGCTGCGAAGTCGGCGGCCCGCAAGGCTCCCGCCAAGAAGGCTGAGCCCAAGGCCGGGGGCGCGGCGGCCAAGAAGGCGGAGTCCACTGCGACGAAGTAAGGCGGACGAGGGGGCTCGGCGCGGGCCGGGCCCCCTCGCTTCTTCCTCTGGCAGGGCAATGGGTGCGGTCGGGTATCCGGCCGCACCTTCACCTTTCCCGTGAACGCCCGGTGACGCGAAATGACTCCGGGATGGTTCGGGCAATTAATTGTCGGCAACCCTTTTATGGGGTTCGGAATTCAATTAGGATTAAGAATGTAAGAAGCACTCGGAAAATAGTGGTCTTCTCAACTCAAAAGAGGGTATGAAAATGGGTTCTCTGGAAACTCAAGGAAACATGAATCCTGAGAAACTGGACTGGGAAATGGCTTCGGAGCACCCCGACATCAAGGTATTCGTCGGCTTCCTCGGGAACCTCCTGGCAGAGGAAGGGGTGACATCGGGTCCGGCCTCAGAGTTCGTCCGCCAGGTCGAAGAGCTTACGGCCTCCCGGTACGCGAACGAAACCAACCGGGTCCTGCGGGTGCAGACGGAGCGAGAAGGGCGTCAGGTCTCCTTCGACGTCATCGTCCAGGTGGCAGCACCGACTATTCGGAAGGCTGGCCCCGAGGACTAGGACCTATCCGGTCCGGCCGGGCTCCTCGGCCGGACCGGAGGCTTCGGCCTCAGGGCTTCAGTACTGGCTCGAGCCGGGCCCGCAGGGGAAGTGTCCCTGCGGGCCGGTGCCGCTCGGAACTCGCGGGCTCCCGAGCGAGCGGCACCCATCCAACCCGGGACCGGCGGAGCTGCCCGCGTGTCCGGCCCGTGAGCAGCACGAAAGGAAGCATCTGCGTGCTAACCCTGTTCACCAACCGCTACCAGGCATTCCAGCCCGCGCAAGGAGTGCCGGTGCGCATCACCCTGGGTGCTCCCCGCTTCAAGCTCCCGTATCCGCTCACCTGCGCGGTACGGGAGCTCGCACCACGCCGGGAGTACTTCTCCAAGCCGCTGGCGGAGTTCACCGCCGCCTATCGGGCAGACCTCGACCAGCTCGGTCCTGTGCGGATCGCCCAGCGGCTGCGGGAGATCGCGGAAGCGGAGAAGGATCACCGACTGGTCCTGCTCTGCTTCGAAGACCTGTCTGACCCTCAGCAGTGGTGCCATCGGAGGACCTTCGCCTCCTGGTGGAAGGACACCACCGGCGACGAGGTGCGGGAGCTCTCGCCACTGGCCGACCAGTACGAGCAGGGAACCTTGATGTGACTGCCGGATCCGCAGCACAGAGATAGGTGACATGATTTCAAGGGGCTGTGCGCTCCTTGTGTTAGGTTCCAGCGCAGCGCCCGGCCCGGCACCCGCCAGGCCGGGCGTTGCCGTTTGTGCAGGAGGCGAGAGATGTTCCAGGGCACCATCCCGGGCCCCATGCGCTCCATCGTGCGGGAGACCGCCAGCAGCTGGCCGCGCGGCGCGGTGTACGTCCCGTGCTGCGGCAACTTCACCATCGAACGGTCCCTCGCCGGCATGGGCTTCGCCCTCCACTCCTCGGACGTGTCCATCTACACCACCGCCATCGGCCGGTGGCTCACCCGGCAGCCGGTCGGCATCCAGCTCCGCGAGGAGAGCCACGACGAACTGCACTGGCTCGCTGACTCCCTGGACGACGGGGTCGGCACCGTCGCCACGATGATGCTGGGCACTCGGTTCCTCGGCAGCGTCGGCCGCGAGGGGCTGTGGCACGAGCGGGTGGTCCGCTCCTACCGGGAGCAGTGGAAGGCCAAGCACGCGGAGACCGTGGAGCGGCTGTCCGGCTCGGATGTCGAACTGGCGTCGTACGAGGTGGAGGACGTGCGCTCCTGGCTCCAGAAGGTCCCAGGTGACGCCCCAGTGTGCTCCTTCCCTCCCTTCTACGGCGGCGGCTACGAGAAGCTGTACGAGCCGCTGGAGACCCACTTCACCTGGGACGCTCCCGAGTACGAGCCGCTGTCCGACGACGACGTGGTCAGCGTGCTCGGCGCGATCACGGACCGGCCGTACTGGCTGACGGCCTCCAACCACGATGTGCCCGAGCTGCACCGGTACCTGCGCGGCGTGATCAAGGCGACGCCGCGTGCCGCTCCCTTCTACGTGTACGCCAGTGAGGCGCCGACGCGCATCGTCTCGCCGCGTCAACCGATCAAGCCGGTCAAGGCTCCCCGGCTGCGGATCGGGGAGGAGCTGGCAGGTCCGCTGTCGCTGTCGCTGCTGAAGCCGGGCCAGTTCAACGCGCTGCGCTCGCGGTACCTGAACCCGCGCATCGCGCCGGGCGCGGCAAACCTCGCTGTCGCGGTCAAGGACGGCACAGGCAGGATCCTCGGGGTCTTCGCCATGGCGCCGAGCAGCTATACCCCGGATGAGGCGTACTTGCTGTCGGACTTCGCGGTCGCGCCGACGGACTACCCGCGGTTGTCGAAGCTGATCGTGCTCGTGGCCACCAGCGCGGAGGCCCGGCTGCTGTGCCAGCGGGCGTTCTCGCGCCGCATCCGGGCGGTGTCCACGACGGCGTTCAGCAACAACCCGGTGTCGATGAAGTACCGCGGGCTGCTGCGGCTGACCAAGCGCGGCCCGTCGAACGAGGACGGCTGGAAGTTCCAGCTCCAGTACCAGGGGGCGATGGGTGAGCAGACGCTCGCCGAGGCCCTTGGGAAGTGGGCGAAGCGGTGGGGCGCCCGAACCACGACGACGCAGACGGGAGTCTGATCATGGAGGAGTCCACGCAGCTTGCACCGCCGCAGATGGTGGAGGGCGACCCGCGCACGCTGACGCTGCTGGATGTGAACGCCCGGTTCCTGCCGCACGAGCAGTTCCGGCAGCTGATGGCGAACATCAAGCGGGACGGATGCCTGACCTCGACGCCGCTGGTGTGGAACGACACCGAGAATGGGCGGCTGGTCGTGCTGTCGGGGAACCACCGCACCTTGGCGGCGATCGAGGCCGGCCTGGAGCGGATCTGGTGGATGCAGATAGACGAGCCGCTCCCCCGCCAGCGGCAGATCGCGCTCCAGCTGAGCCACAACGCGATCGCGGGGCAGGACGATCCGGCGATCCTCAAGGAGCTGTACGACGAGCTGGAGAGCGTGGAGTGGCGGCAGTACACGGGGCTGGATGACAAGGCTCTGGACCTGCTGGAGAAGGTGGACGTGAGCAGCCTGGGCGAGGCGAACCTCGACTTCGCGTCGGTGCAGCTGATGTTCCTGCCCGACGAGCTGGAGCGGGCGGAAGCCGCGTTCGATGCTGCGCGGTCTACGGCCTCGGCGGACCAGCGGTGGGTGGCTGGACTGGAGCAGTACGAGCCGGTGCTCGACGCGCTGGAAACCTCACGGGCCGCATACAAGATCGGCAACAGCGCGACAGCCCTGGGCGTGATCCTCGCGGTCTTCGAGCGGCATCTGGGCGAGCTGGCCAAGGGATGGTTCGACACGGAGAGCGGTGAGGCGCATCGGGCCGGTACTGCTCCGTTGGAGACGGTCTTTGGCGTGCGAGAGATCCCCGTGGAGACAGCGGCCATCGTGCGCGCTGCGATTGACCGGCTCGTGCGGGACGGCAGCGTGCCGGAGTCCGAGCCGTGGCGTGTGCTGGACATCCTCGCTGCGCGGGAGCACTAGACCGGCTGTTGGCCAGGAGGTGAGCGGTGGCTGAGAGCCCCGTGGAGCCCTGGGAGCGGCAGGCGGCTGAGTCGGTCCAGGCGTTCGAGGCGTTCGCTGTGTACCGCGGTCTTGGTCCGGCGCGGAGTGTCACGAAGGTGGCACGGGAGTTGCATAAATCCCGTGCGCTGCTGGGCCGGTGGTCGCGGCAGTTCGCATGGGTGATGCGGGCTACAGCGTACGACCGTGAGCAGGACCGGGTTTTCCTGGCGGAGCAGGCGCAGGCGCGGAAGGACATTGCGCGTCGGCACGCGAAGTTGGCACAGGCGGTACAGAGCAAGGCGGTGGCGAGGCTCCAGGCTCTCGACCCGCGTGAGCTGTCGCCGTCGGAGCTGCTTCGGTATATCCAGGTGGCGGCCGAGATCGAGCGGCGGGCGGTCGGTGACGTCCCAGTGGGAACAGGGGTGGAAGCGGACGAGCAAGGGACGGCGGTTGCTGCCCTGTCGGATGAGGAACGGCGGGCGCGCATGGACCAGTTGAAGCGCGAGCTGGAGCGGCGTCTGGCGGAGGGTGCGCAGTGAGCCGTGGCCGGGCGAAGCTTCGAATGATCGAGAGCTTCGCTGATCCGGGGTTGATGAGCCTGGAGCAGTTGAAGGCCGAGGTCGCTGAGCTGGTCCAGGCCGATGAGCTGTCGGCCAGGCGCTGGGCGTGCGAGGTGGCGCACTGCGACGGGCTGCCGCACGAGGGGTGGCTTCACCACCACGCCCGTGCGGCGCAGCGGCAACCGGTGTGGTTGTGGACGGTGTGGATGCTGCTCACTGGTCGTGGTTGGGGTAAGTCGCGGACGGCGGCGGAGGCGGTTCGGGAGTGGGCGAAGACGCCGGGGTTGCAGATCGCGGTGGTGGCGAAGAACGCGACTTTGGTCAGGGACATCTGCTTCGACTCTCCGAAGTCGGGTCTGTTGTCGGTGTTCCCGCCCGAGGAGGTGGCGAAGTACAACTCGTCGTTGGGTGAGACGACGTTGCGGTTGAAGAACGGGACGTTGATCCGTGGGTTCGGCGCGGAGACACCGGACAACCTGCGTGGCTGGGCGTTCGACAAAGCCTGGCTGGATGAGTACGCGGCCTGGTCGCGGCATACCGCGCAGGAGGTTTACGACATGATTTGGTTTTGCCTGCGTGAGGCGGAGTCGCCACAGGTCGTGATCTCTACGACACCGAAGCCGTTGCCGCACGTGAAGCGGCTCGTTGAGCGCGGCCGGATGCAGGAGAAGCAGCATCGCGAGGGCGGGGAGCCGCCGCGGGTGGTGCTCACACGAGGGCACATGCGCGAGAACGACGCGAACTTGTCGGCTGCGGCGCGGGCGGAGTTGGAGGAGGACTACGCAGGCACTCGGTTGGGGCGGCAGGAGTTGTCGGGTGAGCTCCTTGAGGACGTGGAAGGCGCGTTGTGGAAGGCGTGGATGCTGGAGGTCGAGGGTTTCCGGCCTCGGTCCGAGCATCTGCCTGACCTCCAGCGCCTGGTGGTGGCGGTGGATCCGGCGACCAAGAGTCACGAGGACGCGGACCGGACGGCCTTCACGGTGGCGGGACGTGGCTGGCCGATGGAGACGATGTTTGGGGACGACCGGCCCCGTGGGTACCTGCTGCATGCGGAGCAGGATCGGTATACGCCGACGCAGGCGATGAAACGGGCTGCCGCGTTGTATCACGAGCACCGGGCGGACTGCGTGGTCATCGAGGCGAACAATGGCGGCGACTACTTGCCCGCGCTGTTGGAGCAGGTGGACCCGACGGTGAATTGGCGGATTGTTCACGCCACGAGGGGGAAGCGGGCGCGGGCGGCTCCGGTGGCGCAGTTGTACGAGCAGGCCCGGGTGTCGCATGTGGGTCCGGCTCGACTGTTTGCGGAGCTGGAGGAGCAGATGATGACGTTCGTCGGGTTGGGGGAGACGGAGGACTCGCCGGACTTGTTGGATTCGGCGGTGTGGGCGCTGTGGGATCTATTCCTCGATCCGACGATGCCAGTCCCACAGCGCGGCAGAGATGAACGACTGTCTGGCCGCAGATGAGATTCAGCTTCGAGCGAGACTACTCCTCTTGTAGTGCCTGCTGGGCATCTTCATGCTCTGGCTCCTCGTGGCGTTTGGCGCCCTCCGGTAGCTCGTGCATTTTATCTTCGTCTGGGAGTGCCCGGAATTGATCAAAGCTTGTCCCGGCAGCACCATATGGATCTTGGATGAACAGTGTTAGTGCGGTCCACATGTTTCGTTCGTCGCCCATGGTGTCAGGGAGCCGCAACCCTAGCGCCTCAGCCAACGGCTTCCGGCTTAGATTGACAAGGGCTTGCTGGGTTGCTGCCCATTCGCGGCACGACTGGACGGCCACTAGATACCATACTCGCGAAAGCGCAAGAGCGAGAACAGTAGTCAATATGAGGATTACTGCATTTGGATCCCCAGCGAGCCAGGCCCCAATTGAAATCAGGGCTAGAAGTGTGTGTCCGTATATGAGGGAGACGAAGAAATCAACCGAACTCCGGGCGATCTCCCCTTGACGGGAAACTTGTGGAGGAGCTGTCACGGACAACTCGTACCAGAGGGTTTGTGAGTCAAGCGTGAAGCGATTGAAGGCGTATTCTTCGAAGCGACGAATCGCGTTTCCCAGTCGAGTAGGGCATAGCTGGTTATCAACGTCTATAGGGTAGGTATTTCTCTTCTCCCGCGAAAGAGCCTGCTGGATTTCGCTTGTTGCTTCTTTGATTTCTTTCTCGATGTTCGACACTCGAGTCCGCTGGCGTTTTACGGCCAACTCATATAGGCATTTCGGCCAGAATAGGTAGCCCTCGAGTATTCGGTACAGGGGTCTGTGCAGGCTATTTAGAAGGATGCCAATTGCGACCACTGCGACGATGAACACCCAGGGATTGTTGGCGATTGCCTTGATGCCGTGGGCATCGAAGGACCTGTCTTGCAGGCTTGGCAGGATCAGTATTGAAAAGATGGCAACGTTAATACTTGTTGGCAAAAACCAGCCGACAAGCAGTGACCACCCGCCTCCCAGGACGCCTTTCGCTAGATCGTTCACCGGTCTCCTCCCATTTGTGGTTCTGCAGGCTGAGTCGGCTGGGGATTAGGCCGAAATGGCGGACCCGGAGGTGGCGACGGAGCGGGAGCGGGTGGTGGAGTCGGTCGAAATCCAGGACCGGGCGGACGCGTCCATGCGGCCCGCACGCGTGCACGAAACACTGCATCGCCGACGTGGGACCGTAGGTGCTGTGCGAGGCTTGAGACATTTGTGAACTCGTTAGGGTCTTCCTTTACCGCCCTGAATGCCTCGCTTGCTGCAGGGTCTGAATTAATACGTGAGGCGACTAGACGCACCAGTTCGTTCGATTGATCAGCACTGGCTAGATCTGCAACCCGGAGGGCAACGCCGAGTGCCGCGACATCCTTTCGATGTCCGATCGACCTGCGTACGGTAGCCCGGAATTCCTTGTCACGCCCTCGCTTGCGGATTCGGTCCGACAGGTTAAGGACCGCGTCCGATTGAGGGTTCGCCTTCGCTGTCTCAAGCGCCGCGCGAGATTCTTGATCTTCGATAAGTCTGGACTCGACCAGTTCCCGAAGAAGCCTGGGAGACTCGATCGGACCATCACCAGCCGCAATTCTGGCGATAGCAAAGGCTTCAGGCGGAGATAGCGGTTTGGCCATATCGGCCTCCGTGGACGAAAAGTATTGCTAAGTTCCGTATGAACCGGCGTCCATGAGTCCCTGCCCCACACATGCCGGGAGCACGGTTGTCGCTTGATTATCGAACAATCTCGTATGAGCCTCAGATCGCTTCCTGCCTTCTAGCGTGCTACTGCCAACTCAGTCTCGCCACTCGGTGCCACGCTCCATGGCGTCTGGTCGCGTCCGCTGAACTCAGCTTCTGAAGAAGAGCCATGCCGGGTGGTAGGCGGTGGTACCTCGATGGGGTGTGGTCCTACCCTGTTAGACAGGGCGCGGGGCGAAACGCCGGAAGGGGACCTGTGCGCCTGCGCCAGTTCGTGATCGATGCGTGGTCGTGGCTGAACTACAAGCCGGTTATGGCCGATGCCGGCCGACCGGCGAGCCGGTCTTTCCCCGAACTGGCTGCCTCGTGGCTGCCGCCGCATGAGATGCGGCGGCTCGCGGCGTACAAGGTGTTGGCGAGCTACGACAACAACCAGGCTGGGCAGCTCGCGGCGGTCTCCGGCGACGAGGCGGCGCTGGAGCGGCGCGAGCTGGGCGACGCGGCGAACCTGGTGGACACGGCGCTGGGCTATCTGCTCGGTTCGGACCAGAGGATCGCCGTGGCTGGGGCCGAGCACGCCGACGACGAGGTGCCGGAGCCGGGTGCGACGGAGGCCGCGGCGCTCCAGGAGCGCCTGCGGACATGGGCCGAGAAGGAGCTGCTGACGCTTCGGATACAGCAGGCGGAACGCGCGGCCGTACTGCTGGGCGACAGCGTGTACGTGCTGGCGTGGAACCCGGACAAGCAGCGGCCGACGTTGCGGGTGTACGACCCCGGCTTTTACTTCCCGCAGTGGGACGACGACCAGGACCAGGACTTCCCGGCCCGTGTCCACCTGGCGTGGGAGCTGCCGGAGGATCAGGACGCGGGGCTGAAGGCCAGGGTGCGGCGGGTGACCTACGAGCTGGGGCCGGTCTCGGAGGGCGAGGAGGGGGCGGTGCGGCGGTACCCGTGGGAGCCGGGACGGTTGTCGAACGTGACGTGCTATCTGACGGATGCCGAGTGGCTGTTGGAGGACTTGAAGCGCGGCGAGACGCTGGACCGGCTGCCGATGGACAAGGCCAGCTTCCGGGTCCGGGCGGACGGCACGGAGCTGAACCGCCTGGATCTGATGATCGACTTCGTGCCGATCGTCCACATCACGAACACGATCCCGGACGGTGGGGAGCACTGGGGCCGCTCGGCGATTGCGCGCGTGCTCCAGGGCCTGGACGAGCTGGCTGCGACCGACTCGGACAGCTCGGCCGCCTCGGCGACGACGGGAACGCCGATCATCGGGCTGGCCGGGGCCCGGCTGCCGGTGGACCGGGCGACGGGCAAGCCGGAGAAGCTGAAGGTCGAGGCGGGGGCGGTGTGGCAGCTCGGTGAGTCCGGGCGCATGGATGCGCTGGACACTTCGCCGCAGTTGGCGGAACTGAGGGCGCGGGTGGAGCACCTGTTGGACCGGATCGCGGCCAACTCGCGGATCACGGCTGCGGGGTTGGGGACGCTGGATGCCTCGGAGGTTCCGTCGGGGTACGCGCTGAAACTGGCGCTTGCGCCGCTGGATGCGTTGGTGGCGTCGATGCGGCTGGCCAGGGAGCACAAGTACCGGTTGCTGTTGAAGTTTGTGCAGCGGCTGTTCCAGGCGGGGCAGGCCGAGGGGTGGACGGCCGGAGAGTCGTTCCCGGGGCGGTTGGCGTGGGCGCCCCACACGCCGACGGACAGGGCTGCGGTGCTGGAGGAAGTTGTGCAGGCATACGGGGCGGGCGTTTTGTCGTTGGAGACGGCGGTGCAGATGCTCTTGGACGCGGGCTATCCGATCGACGACGCCTCGCAGGAAGTGGTACGCATCCGGGCCAAGGCTGAGCAGGAGACGGCCGCGCGGCTGGCCGAGGCGGCGGTACGGCGTGGGGAACTGGACGGGCGGGAGCCGGAGGACGAGGGTGATGCTGGGGGCGGGGATGCGGCCGAGCGCCTGCCCGAGCGGGTCGGCGGCGGGGACGGGGGCGCGTGAGGGTGGGGTGGTGTGCGGCTGTCGGTGGCGTTGTCGGCGCTGCTGGCTACACTGATCGGCAGCGCGGGGGCGCGCACCTGGAGGAGTTGTATGGTCCGGCCCCTGCCGACTCGCAGCCCTGTCGGCTATCGCCGTGATGGGCGGCCGATCTTCCCGATTCTCGGGGCCTCGTCGGAGGATGAGACGAACGACCAGTTGGACGACGCCGTTGACGGCGGTGGCCAGGAGCAGCAGGTCACGGTGACCCAGGATCGTCTGGGGAAGATGCTGACGCGGGAGAAGGCCCAGGGTGAGCGGGCTGCGATCAAGCGTATGTTGGCGACACTCGGGTTCGATACGCCGAAAGCACTGACGGAGTTCGTCACCGCGCAGCGGGAGGCCGAGCAGGCCGCGCTGTCGGAGGTCGAGCGCCGGGAACAGGCAGCGGCTGAGCGGGAGTTGCAGGCGGCTCGTCGTGAGGAGCTGGCGGCCGAGCGGGAGCGTTCGGCCTTGCGGCGGGCGGCGCTGGTGTCGCTGGGTGCGTCGGGGGAGGACCTCGTCGACGCCGAACGGCTGCTTGCTGATGACGAGGACGCGGACGAGGTGCAGATCCAGGCGGCTGCCGAGGCGCTGCGGACGCGGCGGCCGGAGCTTTTCGGCGAGGTACGCAATCCGGTGCCGTCGGCCCCCGCGGGCGCCCCGGCCGGGCGTGGGCCGACGCGCACGACTCCGGTGCAGAAGCCGGGCGCGGTGGGTCTGGAGATGGCCCGCCGCCGCGGGCTCGTCGCCGAGTTCAGCGACGCCCGCTGACTCAAGAGCTGTGGGGACCACGCCCCTTCGACTTCGTGGACGGCACTGCCCCCTTGGGCGGTGTGCGGAATCTGACCGCATCGTCCATGGAGACACAGCATGTCCATTCAGCCCGTTTCGAAGTCCGAGTACACCACCGCCAATCGCGAGTGGCTGGGGGCTCTGCACGGCACCGACTCGACCGACACCATCACCCTTGATCTGAACCTGTTCACCGAGGGCGTGCACTACGAGTTCGCTGACGGCTGTGAGCCGTACGGGCGGGTCTTCTCCGGGGTGCCGGTTGGCAAGGTCGCCGAGTCGAAGCTGTGGGGCCCGTACGACCCGGAGGCGTCCTGCGGTCGCCAGGTGCTGCGCGGCTTCGTGTTCGCGGAAGTGCCGTTCGCCCCGGGCCAGACCCGTGTCCCGGCGGCGCTGCTGTGGCACGGCGCGGTGAAGGCGTCTTGCGTCCCGGGTGGCATCGACCTGTCGCAGCTGGCGTGGCACCCGCGCGCTGCACAGATCCTGTTCGTGTGAGCGGGGCCTGAGCTGTGACGATTCAGGACCTGTTGAAGGACGTCCAGGTCGTTGACCTGACGACGTTCGCCCGCGCGATACCTAGCCCGAAGGACTTCCTGCTCACGCAGACGATCTTCCCGACGATGGTGCTGCCGGAGGTCAAGTGGCGGGTCAAGGACTCCGGCCGGTATGTGAATGTCGCAAAGTACCGTGCGTTCGACGCCTCCGTGCCGTTCGCGACCCGCGAGGCGTGGCAGACCTCCCGCGAGGGGGCGCTGCCTGCGCTGGGCCAGAAGCTCGTGGTGGGTGAACAAGAGCAGATCCTGCTCGAAGCCTCCCGCGGCTCGGA
This sequence comes from Streptomyces sp. JLBJ103, assembly GCF_058215575.1. Classification (NCBI taxonomy): domain Bacteria; kingdom Bacillati; phylum Actinomycetota; class Actinomycetes; order Kitasatosporales; family Streptomycetaceae; genus Streptomyces; species Streptomyces sp. JLBJ103. The sequence continues at coordinate 5,408,014 of NZ_CM177089.1, forward strand.
CCAGGACCGGCTGATCGAGCTGCTGTATGACGACGTCGAGCGGCACGTCGAGGCCATCCGGTCGCGGCTGGAGCTGGCCGTTGGCGACGTGCTGGCGGATGGCAAGTTCTCGCTGGTGCAGGAGAACGGGCTGACGCTGGAAGTGGACTGGAACGTCCCCGTGGAGAACATGCCGGTCGCCGCCCGGCCGTGGTCCGATCCGGCTAGTGATCCGATCGCCGATGAGCTGCGATGGATTCAGCACCTGGACGACATCGGCGCTCCCGAACCGGAGCTGGTGGTCACCAGCCGGAAGGCTTTCTCGTACCTTGCGGCGAACAACGCCTATCGAGCGGCGTACTACGGGTCGGTGAACCCATCGACCACACCGACGGCGACGCTCACCCCGCAGCAGATCAACGTCGTGCGAGGCAACTACAGCCTGCCGCCGATCACCTTCTACAAGGCGCAGGTGCGGGTGGACGGCAAGCCGCGCAAGGTACTGCCAGAGGATCTGTGGGTGCTGGTGCCGCCTGAGCGGGAGAAGTGGGCGCAGACCATGCTCGGCGTGACAGCCGAGGCGCTGGTCCTCTCGCGCGGCACGAACCCGGAGATCGTCCGCGAGGACGCCCCGGGCCTGATCATCACCCGTGGTGTGCAGGATGACCCGGTTCAGATTTGGACCAAGGGCGCCGCTGTCGGCATGCCGGTGATGCACACCCCAGACGCCCACATTGTGGCGAAGGTGCTGTGATGCCGCGCCTGATTGCTGCCGTGTATGTGAAGGACCCGGCCACGCACGAGGAACTGATCCTTTTGCCTGGTGAGTGCCCTGATCCGACGATCGCTGCGCTGGTGACGAACCCGGATGCGTGGGATGTGGCGCCAGGTGAGTGCGCCCCGGTGCCAGTGCCGGTCGTGGTGGGCGGGCCCGACCTGACCACTGGAAGGGGTGCGCCCGAGCCGGAGCAGGAGGAGGTCGGTGGGGGCGAGGCGAAGAAGGCTCCATCGCGGCGATCCCGCTCCTCGTCCGCGTCGTCGTGATCGTTCATTCGGCCCGTTCCGGGGGTTGCACCTGGCGCCGGGCCGTACGTCGCGTGGGGAAGGATGTGCTGGTGGATGAGTTCCAGCGGTCGTGGCTGCTGGCACAGCTCGGCCCGGATGCGGACCCGGCTGACCTGGAGCGCCGGTTCTTCCGGCTGCGGTCAGTGCGAGCGGTCGCCCTCGAGGTGCTGGGCGAGCGGCGCGCCAAGCTCCTCGCCGACCCTCTGAAGCTCACCGTGGACGGCGTGGTGACCATGGACCTTCAGGAGAACCTGCGAGGCGTTGAGCGGCAGATCGAGCAGGTTCGCCAGGCCCCGGCGCCGGACGATCCCGCTGACGAAGGCGAGGACGATGGTGACGCGATGATGGGGGTGACCTGGCTGGTGCCGGTGCGCCGCTACCGGTGACGTGGGGGGCAGCAGGCCAAGGTAAGTTGAAGGCGTACTGGGCTGACTTGGGCGCAGTGTCGTTACTGTGCCTACTGGGAAAGCTCTTCACGGTGGCTCCCGGCTCGGTACCTACTCACCAGGCGCCGATCTGGGAGCCACCGTTACTGGAGGCCTCACCCTGGGCGAGGTGTCAGTCGACGCCGGGGCTCTGGATGGCGAAGGCGATGAATGCCGCCCATCCTTGTGGTGACACGGTGAGGTTTGGGCCGCTGATGTCCTTTGAGTCCCGTACGTGGATGGCGTTGGGTCGGGCTGCGACCTCAACGCACTGCCCGCCGTTACTGCCGCTGTAGCTGCTCTTGACCCAAGTGAGGTCGTCGCAGGCGTGCATCGTGGCCTGCTCGATGGTCATAGGTTCCCCGCCAGTTCTTCGATGAGCTTCACTGAGTCCTCCGCATTGAGGGCTTGGCCCCGGATGATTCCATACCGTCCTTCGAGCGATCGGACCTTGTCCGGAGCTGCGATCCAGTCGCTCCCCGCTTGCCCTTCCACGTATCCAAGCCGCTTGCCCTCAGCAGTCTCCAGAAGCGTGAGGGGGCCATCGAAGCCAGCGTGCGTCTCACAGGCCGTTGGAAGCACCTGAATTGTTACATTCCGCATGCGAGCGCACTCGATCAGTTTATTGAGTTGGACCTTGAGCGCCGACTTTCCTCCGATCGGACGCCGAAGTACCCACTCCTCGATGACGAAGCTGAGCATGCAGGTGGGCTTGCGGGGTAGCAGGGCTTGTCGCTCTAGTCGGGCAGCGACTCGGGCCTCGACCTCCTCGTCGTCGAGAGTCGGATGGTGGGCGCTCAGTACTGCATGGGCGTAAGCCTCGGTCTGTAGCAACCCATTCACCACGTGGGTGTCGTAGATGTCGATGCGGAGGGCGCTGGCTTCAGCCTGAACGTACTCCTCGAACCACTCGGGGAAGAGGTACTGGTTGGACAGATGTTCGCCTACGACGACTAGGACACCATGGGCCTGGAGTGCGGTGTCGACAGCCTCGATGTAGTCCGGCTGTGCTCGGCGTTCGCCCCTTTCGATCTTTCGTACGAGGTCAACGGAGTACGGGATCTTGTCGCTCAACTCCTGGGTGCTCAGCCCTCGAACTTCGCGGAGGCGCTTCTGTTGGGCACCGAAGATGACGTAGCTCGGCGGCCTGTCATCCTTGTCCTCGCTGGTCAACGGTCTCCTCCTTTCGACTATGGCCCTGCGGCGGGACAGGGCAGTACAAAGTCCTACCGCAGGAGCCCAGTTCGCTTTGTCCACCGGGAAGAGCTACCGATCCTGGCTCTCCGTCACCAGTGTGTGACACATGATCTCCAAACCTCGTCTAACGCAAACGACCTTTGTGCCGGGAGCGTTGGAGGGTGACCAGGGTCCGGTGCATGAGGGGCCGGTGTGGCTGCCTTCCAGCGGAGTCCATATGGTGCGGGCGGGAGCCCACTTCGATGTGGTCCGCGTCCCCGGAGAACGCGGGATCGCCACAGCACATGATCTGTGCGCGACGGCTCCGGGGCGCAGCGGACCGATCCTTCGGCAGCTACTCGGCACGGATGTCACCCTCTTCTTCGTGATGCCGGACCCGCAGGAGACCGTTAAATGGCCTCCTGGCATCAGGGAGCTTCGGAAGGACGAGACCGTACGACTGCCTGCCCTCGGAACCAATGACAGCGGCAGTGAGTGGGTGGCTTGTCCTACAGCTGCCGCTCCATATGTCGACCGACGAGCACTTCAGGCAGTGCTCATCCGGGCGACCGGCTGGACCCCGGTGGAGGGGGCGTGAATCTCCATCGGGGCACAACATCGCGGCGCTCGACGGTGCAAGTGGCGGTCGGCCAGACCAGTGGGCTTCTGCGGCGTCAGGCCAAGCAACTGGAGGTCGAGACCACTCGCTTGGCTTCTCCCGAGACTGTTCGTGCGTGCGTCACTCCCCTGCACAACTCGTTCATCTACGACGAAGGGATCGCTGACGACCTGGACACGGCCTTCGGCTTGCAGTCGGCCCTGCTCACCATGGAGGACGTACAGGAGCTGGCGCCCCGCATCGGCCGCCATCTGCGTCAGTTGCAGAACATCGCTGTCCAGCGTGGCGCCGGAGCCCTGAGTCCGGAACTCACGGCGATTGTGAAGCGAGCACAGCGGCTTGAGGTCGAGCCCCCGCCTACCGATCTCGCATCAGCCCGGGGACATGTGCGTCGGCTGGCGCTGGCGGTCGAAGAAGTGCTTGAGGTGCTGGCAGCCGAGACGACCGACACCGCTGGCTCCACCCACGTCGAGGAACGGTGGTCAGCATGACGCTGCCCCGCGGCTACTGGTGCCAGGTGATCTACACGGAACCGGATCGGCCCGACGCCGTAGTGCTGAGCACGACGACCGGCTTCCCCGGCCGCGCGGTCACCTGGCTCAGGGCGACCGTACGGAAGGTTGCCGTCGGCCTGGATCGTGAAGCCTTCGGGACCGTGTGGGCGTGGCTTGGCGATCACCACGGCGCAAGCACCACCGTTCAGAAGCTGAGTGCAGGTGTGCCCTACACCGCCCGCTTGGGCAATGACACATGCCCGGTGTGGCTGGTGGTCCACCCCGTCTCGTACCTGCCGCTCATCGATGTCTGTACCAGTTCCTCTCAGCTTGCGTTATGCGATCCCCGCCGGGCCTGGGCGCTTGGCCAGGTGGCGCGCACGCTGTACCGCCGTTCTCCCCGGAGGTCCGCATGACCAGCACGACCATCAGGCTCTCGGAGAGTGATCGCACCGAACTCGTGTCAGCAGTGCAGGAGCTTCGGTCCGCTCTCCGGCAGGCTGGAATCCAGGGGCTGGACCCCGATATCGGGCCGCACGGTCCACTCATCGGGCTCAATGCCCTCAACGTGCGTGAAGCCGGTGCGCTGGCCCGTCTGATCCGTGCGGGGATGCGCCGGACCTTCAAGGTCACCGAGCAGCTTGGAAGGGCGTTCCTCGCTCACAAGCTGGAGGTGCCGGCCCCGAAGGTACACGGGGGTCGCATCGTGCTCGGCGAGGTCTCTGTGGCCACCGCCGCGCAGCTTGCCATCCTGCTCGGTGCCCCGCGAGATGAAGTGGAGGCCGGGGCCGAGGCGACGGGGTGTGTGGCCGTGTGGGCTCACCACGTACGAGTGCGTGATCTGCTCGCCGACTCCTATAAGGCAGTCACCGGGTTCGTTCTTGGCCATGTGTACGCCCACCCGGACTGCATCCGATGCAGTCACGAGCCCAGCATCGAGCTCGGCTCGATAGACGTCGAGGCCGCTCGGCGTCTGCTGGCAGCCCTTCGGGCCGCCGTTCCCTGAGCCGGTCGCCGGTGCGGACCGGATACGACGCACCGGCGACCTTTCCAAGTGGGTCCTTCTCAGTCCCAGCGCGGCCACCGTGCACGCGCCCGTACGGCGGGCCCCGGGACACCCCTGGAGAGGACGGCGCCACTGCCCAGCCAACGCCGACGCTGGGAGCTGGCGCCCCAGCCGCCTCGCCCGCAGTCACCGAGCGGCGGCTGGCCACGCCACTTCCTCCACACCACCGCATCAAGGAGATCGGCCATGCCCCCCGTGCCCACCCGTGACGCTCCGGCGGTACCCGGCGTGCCGTGGATCGCGACCTGGAGCCGTGAGCGCACCAGCACCAACCTGCTGGAGAGCCGCCTGCCCGGGGGGCTGTTCTACTTCAACGAGGGCCCCGGCGATCGCGACAAATTCGGAGCCCTGTGGGCCCGGCAGGCGCAGCGCATCGGGCAGGGTGCAGCTGAGCTGGCCGGGGTCCATCCGCGCCGTCAGCGGCAGGCCATGGAACAGCTGCTGTGCCAGGTGTGCGGGCTGGGGGCTGACATCAGTGAGCTGGGCGTGCTGTGGATGGAGCCCGTCGTACCCGGCGCCTCCATCTGTCCGTCGTCCACCCACCCACCGGTTTGCGTGCCGTGCGCCATGGAGTCGCGTGAGCGGTGCCCCCGGATCAGGCGGACCGGCGTGCACATCTTCCGCGTCGCGAGCCCCATGCCCGAGGGCGTCATTGGCACCCACTACTACCCCGGTCTCGACGGCACGCTCGTTCCCGATGGGTCGATGGAGGTGCGCTACGAAGACAGCGAGGTGAAGTGGGTCCTGGCGCATCAGATGATCACGGCGCTCACCGGGATTACCCCGGTCGACCTCGACGAGGAGTACGCCCGCTACCTGGCCACTGACCCGGATCCGAGAGTCGCCTCCGTCCGCAGCACGGCGTCTTGGCGGTGCCCTCGTCAGGCGATCTCCGACCACCGCACGACGTCTCCCACCACTTAGGAAGGACTTGCTCATGTGTTCGCACACACCGCGGTGCCCGGCCGCCGACGCCACCGACGCGGGCGCAGCCCAGCCCATTTCGATCCATTTTGAGCAAGGCTGGGTGCTTCTGTGTAACGGCATCGTGGTCTTTGACGACACCGGCCAACTTCGGCCCGATTTGAAGGTCGTCCCGCCCCGCCGCGTCGCGGCTCCCTCTCAGATGGAGAAGGCTGCGGCGTGAGCGTCCGGGACCAGGAGCACACAGCCGAGCCCAGCTCATCCCCCGCGGACTCGGCAGGCACCCGCCGCGCGTTGCGCGCTGACCTGCTGCGTGTAGGGAAGATCGGCGGCGCGAGGTCCGCGACTTCATCCGCGGCTGTGATCGAGGGCCACGCCCTCATCGACCGGCGCATCGGTGTGTGGGTGCCTCTGGCCGAGCGCCGCCGAGAAGCCGCAGCAGGTTCACCAGCGGACCAGGCCCGGTGGGACCGGCTGATCGAGACGGTCACCCGCCCTACGCAGCCGACCGAGGTCTCGTACGAGAAGCTGGTCGTGCGCGTGGGCAGTGCCCGAGATCTGCTACGCACCCTGGCTGACACCCTGCCGCCGTTCGTGCCGGTCGCAGAAGTCGCTCAGCGGATCGAGCAGAGGGTCGAATCCGGTACCTACCCTCCTGGCGCCGTCCTGGCACCGGGCCGGATCGCGGCCGACCTGGGCCTCCCTCTTCAGAGCGTCCATCTGGCCTTATCTGATCTCGCTGGCAAGGGCGTGATCGAGCAGCAGGCGAACTGTCGCGCACGGGTACCTGGAGCAAACCCCTTCAACGACAGGCCCCGCCAGCTCGCTCAACTCCTGCGGGCACTGGCAGCAGGAGGTGTCTTTCCTCCCGGCACCGCGCTGCCGGGCCGACGGGAGCTGTGCCGCATCCTGGTCACTGGGGACAAACCGTTCGCCGCCGCACTGCGTCTTCTGTTCCAGGAGGGGCTGCTGGAGCGTGATGGCCGCCAGCGGCTGACCGTGCGTCGAGGCTCCGTGAAGCGAACCGACCCGCCGAAGCTTCCCGAACCAGCAGGGCACGTGAAGAGTCTCCGGGAAGACGAGATCCGAGAAGCGGCCCGCAGGACGCGCGCCTGGTGGAACGCACGGCTCTCGCCAGCGCCTGCCGCACTGGATCAGGTCATCGACCAGCTCGGCGCGACAGCTCATCAACTGGTCAACCGGGCCCAACCTGGCTCCGTCCCGCCAAGCACCACGGAGCAGCAGTTGTCGGCCCTCGTCGCGCGCACGGCCATCACGGGCGCTGCGGTACACCATCCGCACTTCGAACTCCGGCTGTGGCACGCAGCATGCCTGGCTACTGCCGTGTGCGACCTGCTGGCCCTCCTCGACGACGTTGACGCCAGCCGTCCGATCAAGCGCACTGCGAGGCCCCCTTGCCGTGAAGCCCTTGATCACCCCCTGCTTTGGGTGGACAGCAGTGATGATCTCCGAGACTGCTTTTCAGCCGAACTCCAATGGTCATCCCGCCCGGCGGCGCGTAGCCCCTACCCAGGAGCAGCGCCCTGGCTAACGTCACAGCTGGCCGCCAGGCCAACTCGCTTACATATCCGAGCAGTTGTGCGAAGCCCGCAAAGGATCCCCCTCTATGACCGATGTGACCATGAACCCCGACGAGGCCAACCAGCTCCGCAACAAGGTCGTCGACCAGCTCAAGGAGGACGGCACGATCGTGTCGCCCGGCGTCGAGGCTGCAATGCGCAAGGTGCCCCGACACCTGGCCGTACCAGAGGCATCGCTCGCCGACGCCTACAGCACCTACAACGCTGTGGTCACGCAGGAGGACGAGCACGGCAATCACACCAGCTCGGTGTCCGCTCCGCAGATCCAGGCGATGCAGTTGGAGCAGGCCGACCTCAGCCCCGGCGACAACGTGCTGGAGATCGGCACCAACGGGCCGAACGCGGCGTACATCGCCGAGCTGGTCGGCGCCGATGGGCAGGTCACCACCGTCGATATCGACTCGGCTCCTGTCGCCCGCGCTCAGCAGTTCCTGGTTGCGACCGGCTACACGAATGTGCGGGTCGTCGTTGCCGACGCCGAGAACGGCGTTCCCAGCCACGCCCCCTATGACGCGATCATCGTGACCGTCGGGGCATGGGATATCCCGCCCGCCTGGACCGAGCAGCTCAAAGAGGGCGGCCGGCTCGTCGTGCCGCTCCGCATCAACGGCCTGACCCGCACCTACGGATTCGTGCGGCAGAGCGACCATCTGGTTGCCACCAGCGCCCACGTGTGCGGCTTCGTGTCGGTGCAGGGAACGGGCTCGCACAAGCAGCAGGTGATGCAGCTACCCGGAGACAAAGGGGTCACGCTGCACTTTGACGAGGGGGCTCCCGCCAACCCGGCGCTGCTGGACGGCGTTCTGGACACGCCCCGTGCCGAGACCTGGACCGGGGTGACCGTTGGCAGCCGCGAGCCCATCGGCACCCTTCAGATGTATATGGCGACACAGGTGCCGACGTATTGCAGCATGACCATCGATCCCGATCTGTCTACCGGTGCCATCGGTCCCACTGGCCTCGGGTTCTCCATGGTCGCTGTCGATGGCCCGAACTTCGGATACATCGTGGTTCGCCGCGACCCGGAGAAGAACAACGCGGAGTTCGGGTTCCACGCTTACGGGCCCGACGGGGCTGGCTTCGCCGAGCGGCTGGCCGACATCGTCCGCATCTGGGGCAAGCAGTACCGCAACGCTCCCGGCCCCCGCATCGCCGTCTACCCGGCGGCCACGCCCGATGACCGGATCCCCGGCGACCGGATCATCGACAAGAAGCACAGCCGGATCTCGGTCTCCTGGTCCGCCTCGTAGAACGCGGCGCTGTGCCAGGTCGTCCTGCACCATTCCATCGGACAGAGAGAGTGATCACATGACCACTGCCGTACTCGAGGGTGCCACTGCGCTGAACGGACTGCCGGACGGGGATCTCAGCGACGACGAGTTCCAGCTGGATGTTCACGTAGTCGTCTCCGAGAGCCCCATCACCAACCTGGACTGCCCCACCAGTGACGGCTGCGGTGACACCTGCGCCAACGGCGCCAGCTCCTGTGTCTCCACGATCGAGGATGCCGCCTGACAGGTCCTCCTGATCCTGTCGCCGGGGTGGCAATCCGATCGGGTCGCCACCCCGGCGACACCTGTATCCGCACCCCATCAAGAAGGGGCACCAGTGGCACACGGATCACCCATCACCTACCAGTGGCAGCGGGGAGTACTGCTGCGCGCCTCCACCGCTCCCCGGCCGATACCCGTGCCGGATCTCGACCTACAAGCCGCAGACGTCTCCGCCAAGGGACGCGCGTGGCTGGCCGAGGTGTGGCACGAACCGGTTCCGGATGCCGTGGCTGCCGCCAGCCCCGTTCTGTGCCAGCGAGTCACCGACATCCTCAACGGCACCCTGGCCGACAGCCGTCGCGTCCGCCGGGCGGTCCGGTCCGTGGCCGCGTACTTGCTCCGCTGGAATCACCGGCCTACGCCCTTCGGGGTGTTCGCCGGGGTCGCCCCCGTGCGCGTGTCCACCTCAACCCGGGTCGACTGGGCAGGCCAGTACGGGACAGTGCTCCGTCCCGATTCCAACTGGCTGACGGACGTCATCACGCAGCTGGAGAACAACGCCACCCTCCTTGCCCGGCTCACGGTCGTCGCCAACAACACCGGCCGGTCACGCGGCGACCGGCATGTGGTGGACGGTATGCCGACTGACGGACACACCAAGAACTACGCCCCGGTCGAGCTGTCCATCCGCCGTACCCGGCCCGTGGCCGCTGCACTCGGCGCAGCCCACACCCCGATCCCATGCGACGCGCTGCTGCGTCATCTTGCAGAGCAGTTCCCCACCGCGCGCCCGGATCAGCTCACCGGACTGATCTCCGACCTGCTGGACAAGCACATCCTGATCAGCAGTCTGTGGCCCTCCATGACGTCGATCGACGCGCTCGCCCATGTGTGCAGCCAGCTGGAGAAGGCCGATGCGGCCAGCATCGCCGACGTCGACGACCTCGCAGCCCAGCTCGCGACCATCCGCGATCGGATCGATCATCCCGACAGTGCAACACCGTGGACACCCGGCTCTGCCCTCGTGCAGGACATGCAGCGCATCAGCCGCGTCGCGCCGGTCCCGGTGCTGGTCGACACCGTGCTGGACTGCGCCCCTCACATTCCCGAGGCCCTGCTGACCGAGGCGGCCGAAGCCGCCGGGGTCATGCACCAGCTGTCGCCCCACCCCTATGGGTATCCCCGCTGGCGCGACTACCACCATCGTTTTCTTGAGCGGTATGGCAGCGGCGCCGTTGTCCCCGTACTGGACTTGACCGCCGACAGCGGGCTCGGCTTACCCGCAGGCTACCTGGGCTCCGAACGCTCCCGGCCGCCGTACCAGCTGACCGACCGAGACGAGAAGATCCTGCGCCTCCTCCAGGAGGTGACGCTCGACGCCGGCAGCGAACTTGTCCTCACCAGGGCGACGATCGCCGATCTGACCGCTGACCACACAGAGCCGCTCTTGCCTGTACCGCGGGCAGAGATAGCGGTAGAGATCCACGCCGCCACACCAGCAGCCGTTCAGTGCGGCGACTACCGGTTGCTGGTCACCGGAGCGCCCCGGCCGGGCAGCAGCATGTTCGGCCGGTTCGCCCACCTGCTGCCGCCATCCGCGCAATCCGCACTCTCCGACAGCTACGCGACAGCCGGCCCCGGCGGGATCCCGGCGCAGTTGTCGTTCAGTCCACGCCGCCGTCGCAACGAGAACGTCGCCCGCGTCACGCAGCTGCTGCCTCACACGATCCCCGTCGGCGAGTACCACGAACCTGGCCCCGGTGTGATCCCCCTCGCCGACCTGGCGGTCACCGCCGATGCCCGCCGCTTCTACCTGGTGCGCTTATCAACCGGGCAGCACATCGAGCCCCGCGTCCCTCACGCACTGGAAGCGTCCATCCACACGCCGCCGCTCGCCAGGTTCTTGGCAGAGATCAACACCGCCCGCAGCGCCGCGTACAAGACGTTCGCCTTCGGTGCCGCCGCGACGCTGCCGTACCTGCCGCGGGTCCGGTACAAGCGAACCGTTCTCGCCCCCGCCCGCTGGCTGCTGTCCTCCGAAGAACTTCCCGCACGCTCCGCACCCATGGCTGACTGGGCGAAAGCTCTGGATCGGTGGCGCGCAAGGCTCCATGTCCCTGACCGCGTCGCCCTGGTCGAGAGTGACCAGCAGCTCCCCATTGACCTTGACCAGCAGATTCCCCGTGCACTGCTGCGCGCCTGCCTGAACCGCACCCGCATCGTCGAACTGCGGGAAACCCCCACGCCGCAAGACCGCGCGTGGATCGGCCGATCCCACCAGCTCCTCATCCCCCTGGCGAACTCCGCTTCCGCCGACGCCTTCCCGTCTCTTCCCGAGCGCATCACCATCAGCCCGCTGATGCCGGGCCGGTCCACCGTTCTACACGCCCGCCTATACGCTCACCCCCAGCGGTACGCCGAGATCATCACCGGCCACCTGCCTGGACTGCTCAACCAGTTCGAGAATGCACCGCGCTGCTGGTTCCTGCGTGACCGCGACACCAGCAGGCCGGACTCCGACCAGTACCTGGCGCTGCATCTGAACCTGGCCACCTCGGACGACTACGGACCCGCCGCCGCGCTGCTCCACGACTGGGCTTCCGCCCTGCACCACCAGCGTCTGGCCGCCCGCCTGGAGCTGACCACCTATCTGCCGCAGACTGGCGCCTTCGGACACGGCCCCGCGCTCGACGCCGCACACGACGTCTTCGCCGCGGACTCTGCCGCATGCGCCGCACAGCTACGCGCCGCCCCCGACGGCCCGACCTCTCAGGCCCTGACTGCCGCCAGCATGTACGACCTGACCGTTCAGTTCATCGGCGACCCGGGCCAGGCCAACGCCTGGCTGACTCGCACCCTGCCCCACGAACACGGCCCCCTCGACCGGGACCTGACCCGCCAGGCCATTGCCCTGTCCGCTCCCGACCGGACGCACCTGCTGTCCCTGCCCGCAGGCCGGGACATCGCCGACGCCTGGCAAGACCGCGCCGGAGCCCTGCTCACCTACCGTAACGAACTGGCCTCCCAACGCGACCCGCATACCGTTCTGCGGTCCCTGCTCCACCACCACTGCAACCGGGCGCTCCCCATCGACTCCGACCACGAACGCTCCACCGGCCGACTCACGCGAGCCTGCGCCTTACGCCACGCGGAGGGACGCCAGTGACCACCACAACGGGCCCGATCGCAATCGCCGAGGCCTTCGCCCGATCCCTGGCCGCACCCCACCGACCGCCCAAAGAACAGCCCTGGCAAACACAGTCCCTGGCCGTGGGCGCCGCCGGTATTTCCCTGCTTCACATAGAACGTGCCCGCACCGGACGTGGCACCTGGCGCCAAGCCCACTCCTGGATCACCGCCGCCGTTTCCACGGACGTCAGCGCGGCTGACACCACCGGGCTGTACCTAGGCGCCCCAGCCATCGCCTTCATGCTCCTCTGCGCCGTCACAGACGAATCGACCCGCTACCGCCAGACGCTCAACGCCATCGACAGGCATACGGTCGATCTCGCCCAACGCCGTGTCGACGCCGCTGACGCCCGCCTACGCAGCGGACATCACTCCACGTTCCATGAGTACGACGTCTTCTACGGGCTGACCGGCATCGGCTCCTACCTGTTGCGCAGCGCCCCCAGCGGAACCGCCATGGAACGTATCCTCAGCTACCTCGTTGCGCTGACCCGTCCCATCCGCGACGACGACCACGGCGAACTGCCCGGCTGGTGGGTCGGACATGCTCCAGACCTCACCAACTCCGATGACTTCCCCGGCGGGCATGCCAACCTGGGCGCAGCGCACGGCATCACCGGCCCATTACTGCTGCTCGCCCGCGCCCAACGCCAAGGGGTGACCGTGGACGGCCAGACCGAGGCCATCGCCACCATCCTCGACTGGTTGGACACCTGGCGGCAGGACGGCCCCGCCGGACCCTGGTGGCCGGAACACATCAACACCGCAGAACTACGCACAGGCGTCACCAGTCGCACGGGGCCAGCCCGCCCAAGCTGGTGCTACGGAACACCCGGCATCGCCCGCGCTGGGCAACTCGCCTCGATCGCCGTCGGTGACGCCCGACGGCAGCACCAGTTCGAGCACGCCATGGCCCGCTGCCTGACCGATCCGGCGCAATTGAACCGTCTCACCGATGGGGGTCTGTGCCACGGCTGGGCGGGCGTCTACCAGACCGCCTGGCGCGCGGCTCACGACGCCTCCACCCCGGCCCTGCGCGCCACCCTGCCCGGCCTAGCCGCCTTCCTGACCCAGCACGCCCGCCCCGGCCCCGACCCCGGCCTCCTGCAAGGCGGCGCGGGCACCGCCCTCGCCCTGACCACCGCAGTCTGTGACGCTGCGCCGACCTCGGGATGGGACGCATGTCTACTGATCGACTGAACCAACCCGCCCCGCTTGAAGCGGTCCTGTCCGCCGTGCTTGAGGTCCTGGCCGGTGCCAGCACGGACACCGCCGCAGCCCACGCCGGACTCGAACCCGCCGACCTGGAAGCCGCCGTCGCCGTCTACCAGCAGGCCGGACTGCTCGCGCTCGCCCAGCAGACAGGGCCCCCGGCGTGGCGACAGCTCTACCTCGAGTTCACTGACTGGGACAAGGCCGAGCGGACCACCGCCAACCACATCGCCCCCATCCTGGACCTGGCTCAACAGGACAGGCTGATCACGGGCTGGTGGTTCATCCGCAAGCACCCATGCTGGCGGATCCGACTGCTCCCAGCCCCCGGAACACAGCTCCCTCCAGCACTGGTTGTCACCCTGGACGAACTCACCCCCGAAGGGCACATCCACCGCTGGTGGCCAGGCATCTACGAACCCGAAACCGCGGCGTTCGGCGGCCACACCAGCATGACCATCGCCCACGCCCTGTTCCACGCTGACAGTCGCGCCATCCTCACCACCCCTCACGGCGACTTGGGCCGCCGGGAGCTGTCGCTGTTGCTCTGCGCCACCCTGATGCGCGCCGCCGGACTGGAGTGGTACGAGCAGGGCGATGTCTGGCACCGCATCACCAAGGACCGGCCCCTCCCCCCAGACGTACCGGCCGCCAAGGTCCACGTCATGGCCGGAAGCCTGCGGCACCTGCTCCTGGCCGACACCAGCCCCACCGGCCCCATGCTCCAGTCGGACCGCACGCTCAAGCCCGCCGCCGAATGGGTTCGTGCATTCCGGAACGCAGGGAAAGACCTCGGCACAGCCGCCCGGAACGGAACTCTCGACCGCGGCCTGCGCGAGGTCATCTCCTACCACGTGATCTTCCACTGGAACCGGATCGGCCTGCCTGCACGCACCCAGAGCGTTCTCGCTCACGCCGCCCGTACCGCGATTCTGCACCCCGTTGACTCCACGAAAGGGCCGACGCCGTGACCGCACCACCCCCACAGGCAAAGCTCCACCGGCTCGCCCGACGATTCCCGCTGGTCAGCCGGTCTCACCTCGTCTACCCCAGCTTCGCCGCCCGGGTGGAAGAGGTACACAACTGTGCGGAAAAGTCGAAGCAGGACGGGCCACTCCTTGACCGGATCAATCTGGCGTGCGCCACCTGGAATCTGTCGGCACTGATCGCCTCCGACTGCGGCCTGACCGGCCTGGCGAAGGACCTGTGCCTGCGTCAGCTGCGCTTCTTCCAGGAGGCATGGCCCGTCACCGGGGACACTGCCATCGCCTGCCTCCAGCCGATCGTCAACCTCGTACGCCTGACCGCCCGAGCGGGAGACCCGCGTGCCGCCTATCAGCAACTGATGAGCGTGCACCGCGCCGTACACGACGGCGGCACCGTAACCGTCCACGGCCATCCCATCGGCCTCACTGGCTTCACCACCGACGCGACCTTGGACCACATCCAGCCCTGGCTACGCACCCTCCTGCTCGAAGACGGCACCCGGCTCCTTGTCGCCACCGACCAATGGCCCCAAGCGGCAGAGCACGCGACCGCCTACGACAAGGCCCCCGAGCGGCTGCACGAGAGTAGGCAAGCGCACGTCATGGCAAGCCTGCACACGGCCGACCCGGCCACAGCCAACTCGCTGATCGACAGGGCCATGATCACCGAACCGTGGGAGAAAGCCGTCGCACAAATCCTCCGCCACTACGCGGACCACCTTGCGGGCCGCGCCACGGCAGAAGGGTTCACTACTGTGGCGCACGCGGTGCAGGATGCATTGGAGCCGACCCCACCGCACCTGCGCATGTTCCGGGCAAGGATGGTCCTGGCGGCGATCGACCTGACATCAGAAGGCTGCGAGGCCCAGGCACAACCCCTGCACAACGCGATCGTCAGAGACACCATGCAGGCAGGCGACGCCTACGCTGCGCGCGAGATCCTGCGCCACCCTGTCCTATCGGCCAGCGAGCGGTCACACCGTGAGTTGGAAGCGATCGTCCGCGACGGCGGCCTCGACCAAGGGGCTTTGTCGGAGTCGGTGCTGTCCACGATGATGCAGGCCGTCAGCACAGCGGGAGCCAGCCTCGTACAGTGCCTCGCTGAGCTGGGGCGGGCGTCGTTGCATTAGTAGGCTGGGAGCGGCTGAACACGTCGGGTGCCGGCGAGGGCTGCCAAGAGGCGACCCGCGCGCTCCAACGGCGGCCTCGCCTGTGGCTCTAGCCTCCCTACTGCACGATGTGAGGGACGCCCGGCCAGGCTGCTTTAATGCCGCCCATGGTGACTGCGGGGGCTACGACGCACTGGTGGGATGACGCAAACACGGTAACTATCGTGATGGGCGTACTCGGCTTCATCGGTGCCCTCATCGGCGCCAGGGCTACCTGGCGTGCAAACCACCCTGATCGGCAGCTTTCCTTCCGGCTGGGCCGGGCTCGTCCGCTGCTGGCTGCTGCTGTTCCCACGGGCGTGTTGGACATACAGTACAACGGAGTGCAACTTACGAATGCGCCGTTCTTAGTTGACTTTACGTTGAAAAATCGAGGTCGGCAGGACATCGAAATTCCGACTGGACAGTTCCTCGACTTCAAATTGGAGAACCGACATCCAATTCTTGGGGTCATCCATGAGCAAGTTCACCACGGCCGCCGCTCCGTGGCTCCAATCCCTACCACGGTTACGGCCGACGGAGAGCTGAGGCTACTTAGTGGCTGGATTCCAAGCGGAGCCGTGTACAAGGCCACGTTCATCGCAAAGGGAACACCCATGCCTGCCACACGCTCACATATCCTTCCGTCGCGGCGTGTGTCCTACGTTGAACAACTGCCGCCGGATGAGGTGCTGTGTCTTACGCCGCTACCGAATGTCGCCCTCCGTAACCGTTGGTCAGGGGCCAAGTGGCGCATTCGTATCAAAGTGACAATGGCACTCGCTGCGATGATCACTTTAATCTTCCTCGGTGAGCTGGCTCAGAACGCCTCGGGTTGACGATTCCAACGACATCCGTACCCGCTTGAGCTGTCCGACCAGTGTTCTAGCGTCGGGCGTATGGATCACAACGACTCGCAGCCGCACCGTGTGCGGATCACCGCTCGTGGAGCGCAGGCCACCATTGAGATCGACGGGGAACCGGTGGACTCGCGTGCCGTCGGCGCCTACACGGTCAGCCAGCTCCCCGGCGAGCCAGCCCACGTCGTGCTGCACCTAGTGGAACGCGGGGATACTCGCTTTGATGGGTTGGCACGCGTCTCGGTCGCAGATGCGCTGGACCCTGGCCCGGCCGCAGCGACGTTCCTTGCCGCCATCGACCCCGAACAGTTGGAGTGTGTGGCGTTGGATCGGCCCGACCTCGGCACCGGTCCGAACTCGCTGACGCAGGCCATGCTCACCCAGCTCGGGGAGTGGGCTCGTGGCGTTTGATGTCGAGGGAGCGCGGCGGATGGTCGGCCGCATCCTGGACGACAAGTTGGAGGTGTGGCGCGACAGCGGCGGCCGCACGGACGACGTGCTGGATGAGATGACGGGAAAGCTGATCCCGCCGACACCGGACGAGCTGCTGGTCTGGGATGGTCTTGGCGCGGTGATGCCGCTGGGCCGCCCGGCGATTACCAAGCCGCTGGACGGCGCGGTCGCGCAGGAGCCGCCGACCACGGAATACCAGGCCGTGTTGCCCGTGCAGGCTTCGGAGCTGCGTGCCGACGACGTGATCCGCGTCGCCGGGTCCGTACGGCCGGGCGGGCCGCGTGACCCGCAGCTCGTCGGCCGCCGTTTCCGGGTGTCGGACAAGGCCGTGGGCACTTACAGCGTGGTGCGCATCGTGCGGGTGCAGGTGATCGACTGATGGCGTCGGCGAACTCTCACCCGAACGCCCACCCTGACGCCACGGCGTTCCGTGACCCGGTCGCGCTGGCCGCTGTCCTGGCCCGGATGGGTCCGGCCGCCCGTGCCCGTACCCGCACCATCACCCGCCACCACGCGATGCTCCTTCGGGTCCGTATCCAGCGCCACGCCTCCGGCCGTCCGGGACCGCGGGTGATCAGCGGCCAGTACCGCGCCTCGTGGGATGTGCGGATGAGCACCGGCGGCGGGCAGGTGACGGCGGAGGTGTTCTCCAACGCCCCGCAAGCCCGCAGGTTGGAGTATGGGTTCGTCGGCGTGGACTCGCTCGGCCGTCACTACCGGCAGCCGCCGCACCCACATGTCGAGCCCGCCTTCCAGCAGACACAACCCGCCTTCATCCAGGCCCTGGCGGAGGGAGTGCTGCCGTGACCGCCGCGCGCCTGCCCGTCACCCGGGCGCTCGCCGCACTCATCGAGAAGGCCACCGACAGGCCGTGCGGCATCGGTGAACTGCCCCGTGTTCGAGGCAAGTCCGGGGATTGGGAGCCCGCAGCTGCTCCGTACAGCATCCTCGATTCGCTGCCGGGGGAGTTCAGCGGTCCGCCGCTGTCGGACTGGCACGCGGACGCGGCCTGGACCTACCAGGTGACCTCGGTTGGGGAGCGGGACGACCAGGCGCAGTGGCTCGCCGACCGCGTACGCGCCGGTGTCGTCGGCCGCCGCGACGGACGATGGGCACATGACCTACTCGTTCCTCAAGCCCGCGTCATCGACCGCGAGTTGGGCTATGACGCTGCTGGGGAGCCTTCTGTGTCGGCGGCAGGCGCTATCGTTTCCTACGTGCAGCGGGTCACGATCACCGTGACACCTGCGTAGAGAGTCGTCTCTTCTGACCTCACCGCGGAGGCCCGCGCGGACGCTAGGCCCAGGCCAGGCGAACCCCCTTTGAACCTCAAGGGGCAGGGCCTTAAGCACGGGACGCTGCCCCAGAAGTGGGAGCGGACCTGTGTCCCTGAAAAAGTCCTCCACTCAGACCCGATTCCTCCGGCGCGGCATCTCCAAGATCTACTGGCTCCGGAAGATCAACGATCCGAAGCGGCCGACCCGCACGGAGATCTCCGAGCCCAACCGGTTTGACCTGACCGACGCCGTCAGCGATATCGAGGGCTGGGCCCTGGAGAACGACCCGATCGAGACCCCCGACATGGGGTCGACGTTCAACTCCTCGATCCCCGGCAACGACAAGGCCGAGAACTCCAGCCTGACCTTTTACGAGGACCGGCACTCCGACGAGATCGAGCGGCACCTGCCCAAGGGCGCCAAGGGCTATGTCGTGCTGCTCCGCAAGGGCGATATCCCCGGCAGCCGAAGCGTGGATGTCTTCCCCGTCCAGGTCGCCACCCGCGCCGCGACGTACTCGACGGGCAACGAGGCCGCGAAGTTCAAGGTCGACTTCACCATCACCGACGAGCCGTCGCTGGACCGGCCGGTGCCCGAGGCGTTCCACACCCTCCCGATGCCGGACGAGGACTGCGACACCGGTCACGACCATGGTCACCACGGCGGTGACCACGACGGTGACCACGTCGACGTGACCGTGGTCAGCACGACCAAGACCAAGACCGAGGCCACGGTGCGCGAGCACGACACTGACGAGGACTGATCATGTCGCGCCCAGCACAGACCAAGCGCCCCACCCGCTCCGCCACTTCGGCCGAGGGGGCTTGGTCGGCCAAGATGGAACGTCTCCGCCGTCGACCCCGTCCGCAGAAACGGCTCCGCGTCTGCGACGACGCGGAACTGCGCCAGCGATACGAAGAGGCCGAACAGGCCGCTCGCCGTGCCCGGTTCGTCGCCGAGGCCAACCCTGGTGACGAGCAGGCCGAGGCCCAGGCCGCCAACGCCGACTCGGCGCGCGACCAGGCCCTTCAAGCACTCGACGGTGCCTCGGAGTTCCTGACCTTCCGCGCACTGCCGCGCCCTGTGCTGGAGGACCTGATCGGTGAGCACCCGCCTACCGACCAGCAGGCGGAGGAGGGGGCGATCTTCAACGCCGACACCTTCCCCGCCGCTCTGGTGGCGGCGGCCTCCGTGGACGGCATGAGCCGTGAGGAGGCCGACGAGTTGCTGAACGGCTGGTCCACGCCGGACGCGAACGCTCTGTGGGACGCGGCATGGCAGATCCAGCAGGAGAGCCGGGTCGAGCTGGGAAAAGGCTGAGCCGTGATGCCGGCCTGCGCGCGGAGCTGGAGCTGTGCGAGCGGTTCCAGATTCCGCACTCGCAGTTCCTCGGCGGTGACGGCCGTTGGTCCGACCTCGACCGGGCGAAGGCGTTGGCCTGGGCGGACTGGCAGCGGTCGGTGTGTCCGGAGTGCCGTACGCGGCTGGAGGAGTGGGATCGCACCCGCGGCGGCGATCCCCACGCGTACGTCACCGACACCTTGCGCTGCCCTGGCTGCGAGCTGATCGAGCAGGAGCGCGATCACGTCCCCGAGGACCGGTCCGGCTACGGCGTGAAGATCCAGCTCCTCCCGCGCGAGCTGCACCCCGCCCACACCTGATCCAACCCGCATGACGTATGTAAGGAGGCTCCACGGCGGTGGCCGGGTTCACCCTGACCGTGGCGATGCGCGCCCAGGTCCGCGACCTGATCGCGGGAACTCGCGCTGCCTCCGGCCAGATGCGCACGCTGGCAGACCGCACGGACGCCGCCAACCGCTCCCTGGCCCGCCTCGACGCGAACGGTGCTCGCCTCTCTGGCCAGTTCGCCGCGCTGAATCGCTCCACCCGCTCAGCCGTCGGTGAGCTGAATCGGATCGCCGCCCGGGCCGCAGCCGCGCGTGCCAGTCTCCGCGCCGCCGGAGACGACGGTGCTCGCTCCATGTCCCGTCTCCAGCGCGCCACGGCAGGCGCTGGGAAGCGTGGGCTTTCCGGCGCCAACATGCTGGCCGGAGGCAGCCTCGTGCTCGGCGCGGGGGAGGCGATCCAAGAGGGCAACCGCTACCAGAAGCAGATGAACCTGTTCCGCGCGGTGACGAGCGCCACCGCCAGCCAGATGAAGCGTGCTGCGCTGGTGGCACAGCAGCTCGGGAATGATCTGAGCTTGCCGGGCTCGACTGCGGCCGACGCGGCCGAGGGCATGGTCGAGCTGAGCAAGGCGGGATTCCGCGCAGACCAGAGCATCGACTCGGTCCGCGCTTCCCTCCAGCTGTCCGCAGCGGCCAACGTCAATGCAGCCACGTCCGCCAAGTACTTGGGGGACATCATGGATCAATACGGTCTCGGCGCTGATCAGGCGTCGCGGGCGTCGGACACACTGGCCGCCACCGCAAACAACGCCAGTGGCTCCATCACCGACATCTACTACTCGATGCGGTACGCCGGACCGGTCGCCAACGCGCTCGGCGTCTCGCTCCAGGACACCGCCGCCGCGGTTGGCATGCTCGGTAAGAGCGGCATCCTCGGACATACAGCCGGAACGAGCTTGCGAGGGATCTTCGCGAACCTCGCTGCGCCAACACCCCAGATGAAAGGCGCCCTGAAAGATCTAGGGATCGACGCCTGGGACGCGCAGGGCAAGTTCAAGGGTCTGCGCGTAGTGATTGATGGTCTGTCGAAGGCCGAGCACAACCTTTCTCAGAAGGACTTCACCGCAGGCGTCACCAAGGCTTTCGGCAAGCCAGCGTTGAGCGGTGCGGCGGCACTCGCCCACCAGGGCACCGAATCCTTCGACGCACTGTCGGTGGCGGTGCGTCAGACCGGCGCCGCTGCCTCCATCACCGCATCGCGAGGGCAGGGCCTGACCGGTGCGATGACGCAGTTGCGCACCCAGGCCCGGCAAACCGGCCTCGCGCTGTACAACGGGATGGCGCCTGGCCTGGAGTACGTCACGCGGCTGCTCACACGGGGCATGGCCGGTGCGACCCCCTATCTGACCAAGGCCATTGAGTACGGCAACGCCCTGGCGGTGCTGTACGGGCCCGAGCTGAAGGCGAAGGCCGGAGCCGGGCTCGGCGGCTTGATCGATGAGGCGAAACGATTCGTTGGTCCGCTGAAGGAGCTGGGGGAACACACCCTGGCCACGGGCCTGAACCTCTTGATCAACGCGGCCACCACGCTGGGCGACGTCCTACGCAACGCGGCCGACGGCGCGGAGCCCATCGTTTCGGCGTTCGCAGATCTGGGCCAGGACGGCGGAGCAGCGGCCGGGACACTCGACATCATCGCCACCGTTGCGAACGTGGCAATGAACGCCGTCTCGGGCCTGTCCGCCGTATTGGTCCCGATCGGCCACGTTGTCGGCGGGCTGGTCACGGCTTTCGGTGCTCTGCCCGCCCCCATCCAGTCGGCCGCGCTGGCCATGCTCTTGTTCCGCAGAGCACAGCCCGGCCTGACCAGCCTCGCCAACACGGTCACCGGCCCGGTACGGACCGGCTTCGCGAACTTCGCCCAACAGATGCGGGTGCAGCAGACACTCGCCGCTGCCTCGGGGGCCACGCTGTCCCGCTATGGTGCGGCATGGGCGACAGTCCAGGCGAGGATCGGCTTCCTCGGCAACATGACTGGGGCGTTCCGCAGCGCCAACGGGGCGGGCGTAACGTTCACTGGAACGCTCAATGGCATGGCTCGCGCGGCTGGTTCGGGGCTGCGCTCGGCTCTTGGCGGGATTTCTAATGCGCTCGGTGGACCGTTTGGGATCGCCATGGCTGGGGTCTCCCTCGGTCTGGGGCTACTGGCTGCCCGCCAGCAACGTGCGGCGCAGGCTGCGGCTGAGCACCAACAGCGCATCTCCTCCCTGACCTCGGCACTGCGCGAATCCGGCGGACAGATCAACAGCGATGTCCGTAACCAAGCTGCACAGTCCCTGCTGGACACGAAGACCTCGCAGGGACAGTTGACCAAGGTCCTCTCCGACGCAGGAGTGCCGCTCTCCTCCCTGACCGACGCCTACCTCGGCCAGGGCACCTCGCTGAATGCGCTGCAGAAGCGACTGATGGCCACGGCAAACGCACACCGGGAATACAAAGACGTCGCTGGCGGCAAGGCCAGCGAGTTGGACTACACCGACGTCGGCCAGCGGTACAAGAACGCAGCCGACGCGCTCGGGGCGGTAAAGGGCGAGATGGCCGGAGCCCTGCGGAACGCCAAGGAGTTGGCGAAGGCGACCCGCGGCGCCGGTGATGGCACCAGCGCATACGACCGGCTCAAGTCGGCGGTGGGCGGCCTCGCGGACGAAACCGCCGATGCCGACACCCGCACCCGGTCCCTGAAGAGCGCCCTGGATCTGCTCTCCGGCGGGCAGATATCCCTCCAGGCTGCCAAGGCGAAGGTGAACAGCGCCGTCCTCGACCTGAAGGACGGAGCGAAGAACGTCAACCGGGACCAGGGCTACGGCGGCAAGCAGCTGGTCAACCGGGACCGGACGCTGAACACCACCACCCGGAACGGGCAAGCCCTCTACACCCAGCTCACGGCGCTGTCAGATGCAGCAGCCGACGCATCGGTGGCCACCTACGACCTGGCGCAGCGCAACGGAGAGGCCCTGCCCAAGGCACTGGCCAAGGCCCGCGGGGAGATGAGCCAGGCACGTGCCGAGGCGATCAAGGCAGCCCGCGGCTACGGGCTGACCAAGGCCCAGGCCGAAGGGGTGGCGGACAGCCTCGGTCTTCTGCCGTCGAAAGTGTCACTGCTGCTCCAGGCCAAAGGCATGGACAGCACCTTGGCCAACCTCATCGCCGTGCAGGCAGAGTTCCACCGGCTGCCGAAGGCTAAGACGATCAAGGTCGATTCCTTGTCCGACGGTGCGCAGAAGAAGCTCCGGAGCCTGGGGTTCACCGTCAAGACGGTTCCCGGCACCCGGCAAATCAAGATCACCGCACCGACAGCCGGAGCGAAGAAGAACCTCGACGGGCTGATCGACAGGCTGGGCCGCACACCGAGCTCGAAGAACGTGCATGTCTCGGTTGCCACTGCCACAGCCATCAAGAGCCTGCAAGCCGTACAGGCGAAGCTCCGGGCGACCCCCGGCGCGAAGTCTGTCGTCGTCAAAGCCCCCACCGCGCGCGCCCGCAAGGAGCTCCAGGCGCTCGGCTTCCGCATCTCAAAGGTTCCCGGATCCAAGAACGTCAAGGTGACAGTCCCCCCGGAGGGGGCCCGGCGGGGAGCCGACTCGATCCAGCAGCGGATCAACGCTCTGCGAGGCCGGTCGGTGACCGTCACCACCCGCCACGTCAACGTCTTCGACACGATCCGCAACGAGCCGTCCGGCACCGCAGACGCCCTGCGACGCCAAGCCGACAACCTCACCAGGAAGCACGCAGACGGCGGCGTCATCCACTACTACGCCAACGGCGGCATGCGAGAGGGCACGAGCGGCCCCCGCGGCCGTGAGCGGCACGTCGCGCAGATCGCACCGGCCGGGAGCTACCGCATATGGGCGGAGCGGGAGACCGGGGGCGAGGCATACGTGCCGCTGGCGCCCGCGAAGCGCGACCGCAGCAAGGCCATCGTGGAAGAAGTCGTCGGCCGCTTCGGCGGGCAGATCGAGTGGTTCGCCGACGGCGGCGTACGAGGCCGCAGCAGAGGTGGCTACAGCCCGGTGCTGGCCAGCTCCTTCCAGCGGGCCCGGAGCGCGGAGGCCATGGCGGGCGTGGTGCGGGCCTTCGACATCCGCACCGGCAACGACCGCGCCCGCACACGCGTGGTCGACGCCCGCGCGGGCGGGCGCGTCCAGGTCGTCGTCGTGCGCGAGCAGCAACCGCTGATCGGCACCATGCCGGTCACCGTTACCGACAGCTCCGCGACGCCTGAGCAGATCGGCACCGAGATGATGCGCAACCTGCGCAACGCCCAGCGTGGCGGGAGGGTTTGATGACCACACCACTGAAGAAGCACCCACCGATCGACCTGGCCCCTTGGCAGTTCGAGATCGGCGGCGTCGTCCTGGGCAAGGGCACCCGCATCCCGATCGGCAACATCGAAGGACTCGGCTCACCCGCTACCCGTCCCCAGGACGTTGACAACCCGACCGGCGACGGCACCTATCCAGGCCAGGACTTCTACGGGCCGCGCACCGTTCGCATCGAGGCCGGAATCAAGACCCCAGGTGACCCGGTTGCGGCGGCCGACCTGCTCGCCCGCCTGGAGCTGGCCGTTGATGACCCGGCCGCCCGCACCCGCCCTGCGGGGCGGGCCGTGCTGCGTGGCCGCTGGCCCGGCCACGGCATACGCCGCCTGTACGGGCGGCTGCGCCGCATGGAGGCCACCAGCACCGCGAACGCGATCAACGGGTGGATCCCGCTGGACATCGAGTTCGCCGCTCTCGACCCGCGCTGGCACGCCGACGAACTCTCCCGGCTGACGCTCAGCCTCGACCAGGCTGCCGACCACCAGGACGACCGGAGGGTCACAGCGCCACTGTGCGCACCTGCGGAGTGCGGCACAGCAGACCCTGACGACCGGCCCGGCTGGATCACCAACCACGGCAACGCCTCGGCCTGGCCCAGCATCCGTATCCACGGCCCCGTCAGCCGCCCGCGCATCTGGAACACCGTCACCGGCCGCTCACTCGAACTCACCCTGTCGCTGCGCGCTGGGGAGTGGGTGGAGATGGAGACCCGGCCCGGCACCTGCTGGGCACTGCGCAACGGCGCGACCAACGTGGCAAACGACCTCACGCCTGCATCGCGCCTGGACCTGTTCGCCATCCCGCGGGGCCGCTCGGAGATCGGCTGGAGCGCCGACGATCCCACCGGCACCTGCCGACTCGACGTGTCGTGGCGGTCGGCGTACGCCGCCCTGTGAATGGAGCATCAGTGACCCTCGTCCAGCCCCCCATGATGGTGCACGGCGGCAACCACCCCGCCCGCGCGATGCGCCTGATGATCCGCGACCTGGCGCGCGGAAGGCAGGGCATCGCCGAAGCCGGGGACCTGAAGGTCCGGCCCCTGGAGGCACCCGGGCCCGGCGTCCGCGTCGGCAACGGCTCGGCCCTCATCCACGGCGCACGGCCCTGGCAGGGCGCCTACACCCAAAGCAACATCGGCGACGCCGTGGTCGACGTGCCACCGACCGGCCCGTTCGCCCGCACTGACCTGCTGGTCCTGCGTATCGAAGATCCCGAATTCGAGGGCGAGCGCGACCCGCGCACGCACGACATCGGCTACTTCCACCTCATCCAGGACATCGGCAACGAGGAGACGGCTGCGCCACGTGGCATGACCGCCATCCCGCTGGCACGGATCACCTTGCCCCGTAACACCGCGGCAGTCACCCCAGAGATGATCACGGACCTACGGCGGATCGCCAACCCGCGCACCGAGCGGACCCTGCACACCGTGCACCCCGACGACACAGAGAAGGTGCCCGCCAAGCACGGCCACTGGGCAGCCTGGCCCAAGGACGCGGCCTGGGACGTGGATGTTCCAGCCTGGGCGACGAGAGCGACCGTCGTGATCACCCTGTCGGGCCTCCGCGCGGAGGCAGGCAGCATCTACGCCGAACTACGCATGCGCCTGGGCGAGCACCGCTCCAAGCCCACCGTCGTCGACGACGACGGCACCACCACGCGCCGCGCCACCGCCGTGCTCGCCGACACCCTCGCCGTGCCGCCCGCCTACCGCGGCACCCGCCAGCACCTGGCCGTGCAGATCAACCAGATCGACAAGTACGGCGACGGCGACCTGTCGGTAGCCAAGGGCACCACGGTGACCGCCGACATCGAGTTCACGGAAAGCCCGGTGTAATGCCCGACTACCGCTACATCGTCGCCCGCGCCGCGACCGGCGAGATCCTGCACTGGAACCTGCCGCTGACCGAGGTCGAGTTCGGCCCGGAGATCTCCGGGCCCGGCTCCCTGTCCGCCACCTTGGCCCCCACGTTCGCCCGCTCGCTGGGCGACATGCTCGACGCCGGAGATACCGTGCTATACGCCGAGCGGAACTCCAAGCTCCTGTGGGGTGGGCTGATCTGGCGGGCCGAACCGGAAGGGCCGAAGCTGCCCATCGAGGCGTCCGGGTTCACCAGCTACCTGCACCGCCGCCACGATCTGCACGGCAACCTCGCAGGCCGCGGCCCCTACATCGAGGCGGACCCGTGCACGGTGATCCGCGATGTGTGGGCCTATGCCCAGGAGCAGCCGGACGGCGACCTCGAGGTCGCCGTGGACGACACCACGTCCAAGGCCACGACCGGCACGGCGAAGGACCCGTACGACATCCCGCGCTGGGATGCCCGCAATCTGGGCGAGATCGTGGATGAGATGGCCGAGATCGATGACGGCCTGGAGTGGTCCGAGACCGTGGCCTGGCGCGAGCGGCGCGCCGAGCGGCGCATCATCCTCGGCGCTCCGAAGCTCGGCCGGCGTCGCGAGGACCTCACGTTCACCACCGGAGCCAATGTGGTGGGCGAACCGCACGTGATCAAGGACGCCGACGAGTACGCCCAGTGGGTCGTCGGCCTCGGCGCGGGCGAGGGCAAGAAGCGCAAGGTCGTCATCGACGGCGACCGCAACGGGCGGCTGCGCCTGGAGCACAGGCTGGACACGAGCGAGAAGGACGAGGCCAAGCTCAAGCAGCGCACCCGGCGCGAACGCCTGGCCCGGCAGATCCTGCCGACGCTCACCGAGCTGGAGATCACCGACCACCCGGCCGCGCCGATCGAGGCGCTGCGCATCGGCGACCACGTCCGCATCCGGCTGAACGAGCCGCACACCGTCTACGACGGGTGGAACCGCATCGTCGGCTGGACGGTCCGGCCCGGTGAAGGTGAGACCTCGGAGCGGGTGACGCTGAAGCTGGAGCGCAGCGTGAAGCCCGCCGACGGCGCGGATGAGGCGGAGGAGGAGTAGATGCCGGACACGATCGCCGCGCTTGCGCGCCGCCTGGCCAAACTCGACCGGCGGGTGACGACGCTGGAGCGCGCCCGGCGCGCGCCGTACCCGCCGTGGCGCGACGTGCCGCTCACCGGCGACACCTCGGCCCCCGACCCGGCCCAACCGCCGCAGATGCGCGCCAACCTGTGGGACACGCTGGAGTTCAGCGGCCGGATCGGACTTCCAGACGGCCGGGCCGTAGACAAGACGGTCATCGGCCTGCTGCCGGAGGGCTACTGGCCAGCGGTACCCCGCACCGTCCCCGTTGCCTCCGACGCAGCCCGCCGCGCGCTCCGCCTCGACATCGCCCCCAGGGGCCGCCTCACCTTGCGGGTGCAGGACGGTGGCAGCGTGAGGGCGACCTGGCTCAGCCTCGACAGCGTCTCCTGCCGTATCGACGGTGACGACGAGGAATAGCCGCACACGCCCGCGGCATCAGCACGGTCAGCGGCCCGAGCCGCTGGGTACCATGACGACCGGGTGACCCTCCACCCAACGCTTCGCAGCCAACTCCCGAGGGACCGGCCCGCACCAGCGGGGCCTGGCCGATTGCCATACGGCGCAGGGGAGAAAGGCGAAGCGAGCGTGGCAACACCGTTGAACGCGGACAGGTTCCTGTCCGCGCTGAAGCACGCGGGCCTCGGCGTCGTCGAGCACGGCAAATGGCGCACCCACAACCGCAACACCCACGGCAACTGGGGCCCCATGAACGGGGTGATGATCCATCACACCGGCTCCTACAGTTCCGAAGCCGACATGGTGGAACTGTGCCGCGTCGGCTACCAAGCCCTCCCAGGTCCCCTGTGCCACGGGGTGATCGACCGGTCCGGCACGGTGCACCTCGTCGGGTACGGGCGAACGAACCACGCCGGCCAGGGTGACACCGACGTGTTGCTCGCCGTCATCGCGGAGAAGAACGAGTTGCCGCGCGCCAACGAGGAAGACACCGACGGCAACCGGCACTTCTACGGCTTCGAGTGCATCAACACCGGTAGCCAGCCGTGGCCCTCGGCGCAGCTGGACGCGATGGCTCGGGCCGCCGCCGCGATCTGCCGGGCACACGGCTGGAACGAGCACAGCGTCATCGGCCACAAGGAATGGAAGCCGTCCAAGTCGGATCCCGGTGGAATTGACATGGACGACTTCCGGGCCCGGGTCGCCACCCACATCAAGAGCGACAGCAAGCCCCCCAGCAAGCCCAGGCCCAAGCCCAAGCCCAGGCCGGTACCGAAGTACGCCGCCTACCCCGGCAAGGGCTTCTTCCACGACGGTCGCTCGTCACCGGTGATCGCAGCCATGGCCAAGCGGCTGATCGCCGAGGGCTGCGACTCCTATGACACCCCGCCCGGACCGGTCTGGAACGACGCGCACCGCCGCTCCTACGCCGCGTACCAGATCAAGTGCGGCCATCACGGAGATGCCGCCGACGGCATCCCCGGCCCGGAGACCTGGAACAAGCTGCGCGTCCCGCACCAGGCTCACGCCGCCGACCCGACCCCGAACAAGCCCGACCAGGAGAAGACCGACCCCATGCCGCAGGCCCTCGCTGACGTCGCCGAGCGCACCATCGCCACCTACCTCCAGTCCCTCCTGGGCCTGATGGCCGCCTCCAGCACCACCGACATGGTGTCGCTCTCGGCCTGGCAGGCAGCCGCCGTCTCTGCGATACCCGCAGCTCTAGCGGCCCTGAAGTCCACCATCGGGACCGTACTCGGGCGGCCGGGCACGGCCTCGTGGCTGCCGCTCAAGCGCGACCCGGCCACGCCTACCCGCTGATCTGCGCCACGAGAGAGGGAGAAGCACCATGCCGGAGGGAGAGGTTGCACTGGCCCTCGCGGAGTTGCGCAGCGCGCTGGAAGTGGGCCTGGCCAGGATCGACGGCCAACTCGCCCTGCTGGTGCAGCGGTCCGACCAGACCGACAAGGCGATGGAAGACCTTGAGGCGAGGGTTACGTCTCTGGAAAGAGGACGGTGGCCGCTGCCGACCATCGCCGTCCTCGCCAGCATCACCGCGGTGGCGCTGACGCTGTTCGGTGTGGCCCGGGGCTGAAACCGAAGTCCTCAGGCCCGTCGACACCGCAGCACGGGCTGACCCCAGCTCGACGCGCATACGCAGCCGGACGAGGAGAGCGCAGCGCCCGCGTAGCGCGCCGGGCGAGCACCCCAGATGCAAGAGAACGGCCCCCGCCGGAGCGAGGGCCGTTCAGGCCTCTTGGAGAAGACCGCCGTCAACGATAGCAGCGCCCTTCACCGAGCGCGGTACGCGGAGCGCGGCTACGCTGCCGGTGCACGCGAGAGGCGACACAGCGAGGGACGGGGCGATGCACGGGCGTAAGCCGTATCTGGTCGGGCACCAGGAGTTCGCCGCCCTGTACGGGGTCGAGGCACAGATGGTGTCGCAGTGGCTGGCGCCCAGCCGCGGTGCCCTGGACCCGGCCACCGCCATCGTCGTCTCCGGGGTGCGCTACTGGCCGCTGGGGTTCGCCTGCCGCTTCGGGAAGACCACTCCCCGGCCGAAGCTGCTGGACGTCCGGTACAAGGAACGGCTCATCGCGGAGCAGGGCGAGGGCTGGGAAGCCGACGATCGGGACCAGCTGCCCCCAATCGTCGGCCAGCACGAGATCATCGAGCTGTTCCACATCCCATCGCAGGGCACCCTGGCGACGCGCATTGCCACGGGCAGTTTCCCGAAGGAGGACTGGCTGTTGTCCGGGTCTCGGCTGTGGCTGCTGGACACCGTGATCGAGGCGGTGCCCGAACTGCGCGCGAGTGCCCGCAGCCTGTCGTGGGAGGTGGATGAAAGGGTGGCGGCAGCTTTGCGTGAGGGCACCTATGGCGGCCCTGGCTCAGTGGTACTGACGCGCGGCCGTCACGCCCGAAAGGGCCTCTGAACTGCGCAAACACTGTACTTAAGCCTCGTGCACGAATAAGATATAGGCATACCTCTTCGGTTTGTTCCTACTCGTGCAAGGAGGGATCAGTGCAGATCACCTACACCCCCGGAGGCGACGTCGTCGCCGTCATGAAGGGGAAGGAAGTCGCTGTGGCGGAAGTGGCGCTGATGCGCTACGTGGCCGGGAATCCGGACTCCGATCTCGCCGTCCGGATGCTGCGGGATGTCGTCGTCGCGAACGAGCACGCCGAGCAGTGCGCCGAAGAGGCCGCCCAAGCTGCGGCGGCCAACCCGGCCTGACGTCACTGGCGTGAATCGGGCCTGCCGATAGCGGGGTTGATGATCTCGCCCCCAACCTCCAAGATAGGAGACCTTCTTGGAGTCGGTTATGAGGGGGTGGGGTATGGCGGTCGTCCAGGACGAGATTCCGGGCCTGGTGATCCACACCGTGCGGCAGCCCGACGGTCAGGCAGAGACGATCCAGGCACAGTTCGAGGCGTTCCATCAGCTCAACCCATGGGTCCTGCGAGCCCTGGAGAGCCTGACCGCCAACTACCTCGACCGCGGTGCAAGCCGCGTCGGCATCGGGATGCTCTTCGAGGTCCTGCGCTGGCGCTACGTCACCGCCACCGAAGGCGACGAGTTCCGCCTCAACAACAACTTCCGCTCCCGGTACGTCCGGCTGCTCATCGAGCGCCATCCGGAGTGGGCCCCCGCGTTCGAAGTCCGCGCACTGCGGGCCGACTGAACCGAATCTCTTGGAGAAACAACGTGAACGAACCCAACGAGCCTGAACCCGCTGAGGGCGCCGCATCAGAACTGGCGGCTCCCGCACCGCAGAGCGCCGCGGCCAGCGCGATCGTCCTGCGAGCAGATCAACAGGAGTTCGACCGCAGGCAGCTGAGTGCCCTCGCCCTGATCAACACCGGCCTCGAGAACGCCCCGCGCCCGCAACTGGCCGTCTTCTTCCACTACTGCGTCCGCAGCGGCCTCGACCCCTTCGCCCGGCAGATCTACATGATCGGGCGCAAGAACTACGGCGACGACCGCGAAGAGCATCCGGTCAAGTGGACCATCCAGACCGGCATCGACGGCTTCCGCACGATCGCCCACCGCGCGGCGAACCGGACGGGCGAACGCATCTCCTACGAGGACACCGTCTACTACGACGCCGAGGGCAAAGCGTACGAGGTCTGGCTGGCTCCCGGGCCACCGGCAGCCGTCAAAGTCACGGTGCTCAGGGGCGCCAGCCGCTTCCCTTTCATCGCGCGCTGGGGCGAGTTCGCCCCAACGTACTGGGACTCCAAGCAACAGCAGTACGTCATAGCGAAGATGTGGCGGAACATGCCCGCGCACATGCTCCGCAAGTGCGCCGAAGCCGGTGGGCTCAGGATGGCCGCGCCCCAGGACCTGTCCGGCATGTACGTGGACGAAGAGATGGCGCAGGCCGACGCCGAAGTGGTCGCCCAGGTCGCCGAGGACGCCACCCAGCGCCTGCGGGCCGCCGCCGGGCTGGAGGGCGACAGTCATGACGACGACGAGCGGACCGTGAGCACCGAGGCCGCCGACGACCCGGCGGCGTATGAAGAAAAGCCCGCGCCGAGGAAGCGCACCAAGACCGCGAAGCCGAAACCGGAACCGGAACCGGAGCCCGAGCAGGCACAGGAGGCGGACGAGACCGCGCCTGCGCGTAAGCGTGCCGCTCCCCGGAAGCGCGCCGCCTCGGCCAAGAACGGCCGCGCTGCTTCCTGACCCCCTCACCACATCCGACCGGGTGCCGCCCGCCTCGCGCGGCGGGCGGCACCCCCGCCTCCTTGGAGACCTGTATGACCATCACGGCCGAGCGTCCCGTCAGCCTGTGGCCCGCAGCCCACAACGTCGACGCGCGCCGACCTCGCTCCCTGCAAAAGAAGATCGGAGCATCCGACACCGTCTGCGCCCGCCGCGCCGGATACCTCCTGCACGGCTACACGCCCACCGATCACGGGGAGAAGCGCAAAGCGATTCTGGGCACCTGGCTGCACGCCGGAATCCTGGCCGCCGCCCGCGAGGAGTACGGCTGGGTGATCGAACGCAGCGTCGAGGACGAGACGATCAAAGGGCACATCGACGCCGTCCAGCTCGACAGCCACACCGCCGCCCGTCTGCCCAAGCGGCTGCGGCCCCTCCTCCCCGCCGAGGAGACGACCGTGGAGGACGTGAAGACCAAGAGCACCTACCAGTGGGACAACGTCCTGCGGTACGGGGCCAGTGAAGCGGAGATCCGCCAGGTCTTGCTGTACGCGGACCTGCTGCGCAGCGAAGGGTTCGCCAACGTGGAGGGACAACGGCAGCTCGCCCGCCTCGGCTCCGTTCCGGTCGGCCGCATCCGGTTCCGGTTCATCAACCGCGACAACGGCGAGGACCACGTACAGGAGATGGCGTACAGCGCCGAGCGGGCCCGCGGGGCACGGTGGTGGGTGCAGCAGGTCAGGGCGGCCGGGACGCCGGAGGAACTGCCGCGCACCTTCCAGGGGCCGGGCCTGTCCGTCGTCTGCGACCACTGCCCGTTCAAGACGGCCTGCTGGGGCTCTGTGGCGGCCGGGCGCCGTCCGCAGGCCATCCTTGTCCACGACGATGCCGAGCGGGCCGCGGTGCTGGCGGAGTACGTCGAGGTCTCGGACCAGATGAAGCCGCTGAAGGACCGCTTGAAGTTCCTGCGGGCCAAGCTGGATGACTCCGAGCCGGGTGTCTACGGCGACAACGTGCTGTCCTGGAGCGGCGGCAACCCGACGAAGGTCGATGACGTGGACGCCATGGTTGCCCTCTACCAGCGGGCCGGCCTGACGGTGCCGACGGCTCCCGATGCGGCGGCGATGAAGGCCCAGCTGAAGGCTGCGGGCATACCCGTGCCCGTACGACTGGACCCCGACCGGCGCACCTCGGTGAGCATCAACGTCACCCTGCGCAAGAAGCCCTGAACCCGCCCCGGTAGGGGCAGAGCCGCAGCATGCCCTGCCCCTGCCCCAGTGCGGCCCGAATCCGAGTGACACGGAGAGGTGCTGGTGAGCATCCACTTGATGTTGGTGGCGGCCTATCTGCCTAAGGAGGTGATCAACCAGACGCAGAAGTTCGCGCTGATGAAGATAGCGGACTCCGCCGACGACCAGACACGTCTGGCACGGCCGGGCCTGGAGCGGATGATGGCCTGGGCCGGAGTGGGCGAGAAGCAGGTCATCACGGTCGTCACCGAGCTGGTCGGCCTCGGCTTCGTCGAGAGGGTGGAAGTTGGCCGTGTCGGGCGCCGCGCGGAGTACAAGGTCTTCCCGCACGGTGTGCCTCCCATTCCGTCCACAGAGGAGCTGATTGAGCGACGCCGCATGGCACAGCGTGCTCCGAAGAACCCTCGGCTGGCCCGACAGGCCAAGCGTCGCAAGCCGTCGTCGGCTGCTCGGACCCAAGGTGATGTGGCCGCGCGGGAGGAGGCACGTGGCGTCTCCCACGCATCTGGCGAGGGTGGGTTGCCCAAGGGGAACCCTGGAAGTGAGGAGGAGAGGGTTGCCCCACGGAAACCCGGCAGGTTCCCCCAGGGGAACCGAGAGGGTTCCCCTGCGGAAACCCCTTCTTTTCCTTCTCCTTCCTCATTCCTTCCTTACCCCCTTACCCCCACAGCTGGCGCTGTGGGGGAGCCCGCCGGAGCTGGTGAAGGAACGCCGCCGAGCGGCTGTGAGCGTCACCGGCGGCCGGTTGGCAACTGCCGGGGGTGCGGTACCAACCCGCGTGCCGGGCGCGAGCAGGCGAGGCGTGAGGCTGCGGCCAGCGAGCACACCTCGCAACAGCAGTGGCTGAGGGAGTTCTTCGCCGAGCAGGAACGCCGTGTTGCCGACACGGACCCCGAAGCCCTGGAGATGGCCCGCCAGCGAACGAAGGAGTTGGCCCGTATGGGGCGTTCGCGGTCGCCCAACTCCGCCATGCCGTAGGCGCCTTCAAAGATCGCATACATTGACGCACCAATGTATGCGAATAAGATATAAGTACGGGCTCCCGCTCAAACCTCGACCTCTTGGAGATCACCTGTGACTGACACCCTCAACCCGACCCCTGGCGCATTCGTTGTGATCGCCGAAGTCATCCACGGCCCCCACGCCGAATCCCGGCTCGGTGACAGCCTGTACTGCTCGCTCGGGTGCGCCGACGCGGGGGTCCGTGACCTCGTTTGCGAACTGCGTGACGAGGAGGGCGGTAGCGGCTTCGTCCTACCCCATGGGGGTCGCTCGGTCGGCTGCGTCGTCACCCGGGGCGGCCGGATGTGGGCGGTGCGGATCTTCGCCAGCAGCGAACTGCCGCCCATCTGATCTCTGCTTTCAAGCGAGATAGGCGACCTTGTTCAAACACGGATACCTGAACCGGCATCCGTCATGCACATCCTCTTGGAGACCATCAATGACCGTCCTCGCGCCTCTGCCCAACCACAACCGCATCACCGACCCGCTGTGGCAGCGTTTGTTTCACCACTACCGGCACGTCATCACCCCGCTCCGCTACGGCGGGTGGACCACTGACATGGAAACCAGCGGCGGTGAGTTCCAGCTCCGCGCAGACCTCGGCGACAGCACCGAACTGATCATCGCCTCAGAACACAGCCTGCCCGCCGACCCCGCCGAGGTGACCGGCTGGACCGTCATCCGGCGGCGAGCCGACGACCCCGGCTGCCGCACCGTGCTGTACGACTCCACGCCCAACGGCCCCCAGGCCCACCACGACACCAGCCTCGTCCCCCTGTTCGCGCGCATTTCCCGCGCCATCGGTGACGGGAAGGCCCCCCGGCTGATCGTGTCGGCCACACACACCACCCCCTACGGGGCGAATCACAACAGCAGCGCCGGGCTCGAGAGCGCATGCCTGGCCGTCGCCCGCTTCGCCGAGTGGTCGCAGCGCCTCATCAACGATGAGGGCTACGGCCGCGTCTGGGAGCGGTGCGAGTCCGGCGCCTACCCGCTGGCGCTGTTCGAACGCGCCGGACACATCACGATCCTCCGCGTGACCCGCAGCGATGACTGACCGGCCGCGCCGTGCGTCGTGCCCCACCGAGGGTGCTGACCGGTGACCTGGCTGCTGATCGCGTGTGCCCTCGGCCTGCTGGGGTTCACCGCCCTCGGTGTCGAGGACAGCGGTCACCACCACGCGTTACGCGCCTCCGACCAGTCCTGACCACGGCCGCCCGGCCTTACCGGGCCGGGCGGCCCGCCTCTTGGAGACCACGACCGTGCCACGATCCATCCACCTGCTCTGCGGAGCGGGCGGAGATGCCACCGGCCTGCTCGAAGCCGGATTCGACCCCATCCTCGGCATCAACCACTGGCAGACCGCCATCGACACGTTCGAGCTCAACCACCCGACCGCGGCCGCACGGTGCGCCGACATCCAGAACTACCCCATGCGCTGGCTACCGAAAGCCCTCGTGATGTGGGCCAGCGTCATCTGCACCGAAGTCAGCCCCGCGGGCGGAAAGAAACGCCCCGACCCCGTCCAGGACGCCCTGTTCGAGGAAGAGGAGCAGTGGCGGGAGCTGCCGCCGGAAGCCTTCGAGATGACCCGAGTGACGGCCTGGTGCGTCCTGCGCGCCGCTGAAGCGAAGCGGTTCCCCTGCGTCGTGGTGGAGAACGTAGTCGAGTTCATCACGGATTGGATCCTTTTCCCCGAGTGGATCCGCGCCATGAAAAAGCTCGGCTACCGGGTTCAGATCGTCTCGGTGTCCTCCGCGCACATCGGTTCGGAGACGAACCCGTACGCCCCGCAGTGGCGCGACCGCGTCTACGTGGTTTTCACCCTCGCAGACATCCGCCGTCCCGACCTCGCGCCCCGCCCGCTGGCGTACTGCGTGGAGTGCGGGCGGGACGTCAAAGCACGCCAGAGCTGGCGCGACCCACGGGTGAAGGTCGGCAAATACCAGCAGCAGTACGACTACCGGTGCCCGAACCGCCGCTGCGCTCACACGCTGGTCGAGCCGTACGTCCGGCCCGCCTCGGACGTGATCATGTGGGACGACATCGGCCAGCGCATCGGGGACCGTTCCAAGCCGCTGGTGCCCAACACGATGCGCAGGATCGCGGCCGGGCTGGCGAAGTTCCCCTACGAGCCGTCCGTCGTCACCCTCACGCACGGCAAGGACGGAACCGACCGGGCCTTCGCGCCGCACGCCCGACCCTTGCCGACCCGCACGGCCAAGCTCGGCGAAGCCCTCCTGGTACCGGTCGGCGGTAGCTGGAACGACACCGCGACCCACGTCGGCACCCCCATGCGCACGCGCACGACCCGCGAGAGCGAGGCCCTGGTCACCGTGGAACCCCCAGCTCCATTCATCGTGGAGTTCCGCAACAACTGCGACGCAGCTCCCGTGGACAACCCGCTCAGCACCCTGAGCACGGCCCGCCACCACGGCCTGTTGGTGCCCGATGGCGTAGCCCGCGACCGAGCCCGCAACACGTTGGTCATCCCGTACCGCAAGAGCGCGCCGAAGCCCGCCGCACAGCCCCTGCACACCCTGAGCACCCGCGACTCGGTGGCCGTGGTGCGCACCGCGCCCGCCATCGAGGACTGCTACTTCCGCATGCTCCAGCCTCGCGAACAGCTGCGCGGCCAACGGTTCCCCGACGCCTACGACGTCGTCGGCTCCAAGGCCGCCCAGACCATGCAGGCCGGAAACGCCGTGAGCGTCAACGTCGCCCGCTGGCTCGGCGAACGCCTCAAGCCCGTCCTGGCCTGAACCCCCGAAGAAGAAAGGAATCCGCACCATGACCCCTGCCACGGCCGATCACCTGGCTATCCTCGCCCAACAGCGCGACGAGCTGGACTTCGAACGGCGACGCATCGAGAAGGCGCACTGCCTGGCCGTCCTCGACCACATCGCCGCGATGATCCGCCACGCCTGTCCCGAGGCCGTCTATGTCGCCTTCGCCTACCACGGGAAGACGCGCGAGGTGTATCTGCATGGCGTACTCGGCGTGCAGCCCAGCCCTCTGGGCGCCTGCCCATGGCTGTGGGACGGCAGCGACGAAGACCACCCACTCACCGACCTCGCCGACGAGGTCGAATCCGACGTGCAGAGCGCGCTCGCGCCGTACGACTCCCCCGCCTGGGCCACGGTCCGACGCGACAGCGCCAGCGACGGCAACCGGTGGCTGCTGGAACTGCCCCCGTCCGACCGCGCCGTGCACATCGCCCGGCTGGTGCGTGAGCACCACCCGGAGGCAACCGCCATTGTCGTGGACGGCCGCCGCGCCGGAGGCCGCGTCATCGAGATCATCGAAGGTGTCGCAAAGGACGGCACCGAGAACCACACCGCTCGGCGTCGCTGGCCGCGCCAGTGCGACGACACGATCACGCGGCTGGTTGCCCAGATATTCGCGCTGCCCAGCCTCGCCGACCGCCACCTTCTTCCCGTAGACGGCACCTACGCGCACCCGCACGGCAGCAGCCTCAGCGAGCATGTGCGCCGGATGCCGCTGCCGCCGACCGCGTAGCCGCCGGTACGGGAAGGCGTGCGATGAGCGGCACCCGGTGGGTCAGCGAAGCACCGTGCGCCGGGGACCTACGCTTCACCCCCAACGACGCGACCGCGGACTCGCTCCGGAAGCCGCTGATGCAGGCCCTGTTGAAGGTCTGCCAGGACTGCCCGTTCCGTGCGCAGTGCATTGAACTCGTCCTGCCACGCCACAGCCAGTTCGACGGCATCTGCGGCGGACGCCTGTGGTTCAACGGCCAGATCCGCGGCACGTGCACCACTGCGCACCCCGACGAACTCGAGGAAAGCGGCTCGCACATCACCCATGGCACCGAAGCCGGTGCCCGCGCCCACAACCGGCGCGGAGAGGCGGCTTGCTCCCTGTGCCGGGAAGGCGCGCGGCTCGCCCAGGCACGCCGACGCAAACAGAAACGCGCCCGCGGCACCCACCCAGACACAAGATAGGAGACCTTCTTGAGACCGAACTTTACGTTGTGGCCGTTGCCGCCTATTGACGCCACACATCCCGAAGAAGACCCGGGCGCAGGGCTCGCGCCTCTCCCGGCCGCATGGCGCGCTCCCCGAGCTCACGACACCCCGCATCGGCCCAAGCCCCCGGTTCAGCACGTGAATCGAAAGGAATTCCCCGTGAACAAGGCCCAGCTCGTGAAAGCCATCTCCGACACGACCGGCGGCAGGAGGAAGGCCACAGCCGCAGTGGACGCGGTACTCGACGCCATCGTCCGTGCCGTCGTCGCAGGAGACACCGTCTCCATCACCGGCTTCGGCAGCCTCCAGGCCGTCGACCGCGACGCCCGCGAGGCCCGCGACCCGCAGACCGGCGACCTCGTGACGGTGCCCGCCACCCGCGCCCTGCGCTTCCGGGCCGGAACCCGCTTCAAGGACTACGTCGCAGGCCGCAAGCCCCTCCCGGCCTCCGGCAACTCCATACAGAAAGCCCCCAAGACCCCCCGCCCGTAACCCCGGACCCCAGGTGTGCCGCCCCGGACCCGCGCCGGGGTGGCACACCGCCCGAAGGAACAGCGATGAACCACTCTGTCGGAGTCGAGATACAAGCCACCGCAAGGTGGCTGGACGAACGCGGCGCACCCGGTGCTGCCGCACTGCTGCGCCGCCTCGCACGACAACGCGACGAAGCACAGGAGAAGTTGACGGCCGAACGCGGGAACAGCGGAATCCCGGCCCGCCTGGAGGAGCGGGCCATCGGCGACGACTATCGCCGACTGGCCGAGGAAGCGCGCCGTCCCAGGGAAGCCAATGCCGAGCTCCGTCGCGACAACGCGATGCTGCGGACCGAACTGGCACGGCTGCAAGCCCTCGCCGAACGCGCGGGCTGGGTGCCCGATCCGGCAACGCGACGCATGTGGCGCTGGCGTGAAGGCTGGTGGGAGCTGGGCTACCGCAAGAAGAACGCGAAGGACGGCTACCACGACTCCGGCTGGTATCTATGGGGCCCGGACGGCACCTTCGGTGAATGGATCGCCTCTCACAAGGCGGATGCGATGACCGAAGCCGACCGGCTCATCACCAAGCACCTGGCCGCCACGGCGGAGGTGAAGCAATGAGTCGTCAGCTCGAACTGATCACCGCCCGCGACGCGCACGGACCGGACCCGGTGCCCGACCTCGCCGCAGCCGACTTGATCATCGTGAGCAGCAGTGCAGGCAAAGACAGCCAGGCGGCGCTCGATGAGACGGTGCGCCTGGCGGACGAGGCCAGCGCGCGCGACCGGATCGTAGTCCTGCACTGTGACCTCGGACGCACCCCCCGCGGGCACACCGTGGAGTGGCCCGGAACGCTTGACCTGGCCCGGAAACAGGCCGAACACTACGGGCTGCCCTTCGAGGTGCGTCGCTCGGCGAAGTGGCAGTCCCTGCTGCACCGGATCCGCGCCCGCGGCCGTTTTCCGAACCTCTTCAACCGCTACTGCACAGCTGAGATGAAGAGGAACGTCTCGCGGAAGTTCATCACCGAGCAGGTTGCCCAGCTCGGCATCACCAGCCGCCCGGCGCGCATCGTGTTGTGCCTGGGGCTGCGGGCCGCCGAGTCCCGTAACCGAGCCGCGAAGCCGCCGATCGAACGCGACGGCGCCAGCAGCGGACGCCGCACGATCACCCTGTGGTACCCGGTGCTGCGCTGGAGCACCGAGGATGTATGGGACCGCATCCGGGAAAGCGGCGTCCCCTCGCATTGGGCGTACCGCGAGGGCATGTCCCGCCTTTCGTGCAGCCTGTGCCCACTTGCGTCGGCCTCCGACATCACCTGCGCCGCTCGGCTGCGTCCGGAGCTGGCCGAGGAGTACGCGGAGTTGGAACGCGAGACGGGCAGCCCCTTCCGCCGCGACCTGTCGATGGCAGAGATCATCGAGCGCGCCGGGGAGCCCGCATGACGGCGCTGCTCCAGAGCGCGCCGGTCACGCTGCCCAGCGTCCAAGGGCACGGGGAGTGGCAGCCGCGCGTCATCGGCCTGGACCTCTCCTTGACCTCCACGGGCGTCGCGGGCACGGGCTGGGCGAAGGCACTGCGGCCGGGCCGGCGCCGAAGCCACGAGCGGATGGACTGGCTGCGCGGACACATCCGCATGAGCGTCGACGCGGCAGACCTGGTGATGGTTGAGGGCGCGGCCTACGCCCAGGGCAGCCAGGCAGGGCACCACGAACTGGCCGGGCTGTGGTGGCTGGTGACACAGGACCTGTGGCGCCACCGCATCCCGTACGCCGTGGCCAACCCGCACCACCGCACGATCTACGCCACCGGCCGCGCGAACCCGGCGCAGGACTATCCGCGCAACCAGCGGTCCAGGGTGGCCAAAGGACTGGTGCGCAGCGTGGCCATCGAGCGGTACGGCGTCGCGTGTGAGGGGCCCGGCCGCTACGACCAGGCCGACGCCACAGTGCTGGCGGCGATGGGGCTGGACTGGCTGGGCTACCCGACGGTGCCGGTGCCCGACACCCATCGGCGGGCGCTGGAGGCGGTGCGGTGGCCGGAGCTGATTCCCGTCGCCGCCAATTAGGAATTGAATTCCCGGAATCAATTGAACCCAAAGGGACAATCCTTGAATTCGCGGCATTTGCGATTAAGATATAGGTAACGAGTTCGGAAATTCCGGACGGAAATGGAGGAGGAAATTGAAGCCCTGCTCGTGTGAGTGCAACAAGCCCGGCGAATTCTGCGGCGGCTGCGGCCACGCCGGATGCGGCGGACACCGCAGCTAACCAACGGCAAGCACCAGGTTCGCAACGCGCCCCCGGCCCACCACGGCCGGGGGCGCACCCATACGCGCAAGCGTGTCTCTTGGAGAAGACAGCATGAAGTACAGCCCCGGAGTTCTACTCCTGTCACAACAGCTCGGACTCGACGCCGAGCACGTCGCCGAAGCGTTCAAGTTCGTGGCCCGCACGCATACGGCAATGCAGGCCAGCCAGTACAGCCACATGACCGACAGCCAGTTCCGGCGCCTGGTCGGGCATGACCGTTTCCCGATCGCCATCATCGCGAACATCGCCATGCGCATGGCCGGTCGCATCGACGATGCCAACCTCCTGATGGACATCTACAAGGCCAGCACGGGCGCCATCCCGCACCGTGCCTACATCCGCCCCGGTACCGGCTCGCTGCCCCAGCATCACAGCCACCCCTACGTCCAGCAGGCCATCCGGATCCTCCAGGCAGCCCACCTGCCGCCCATCGTGACCAACGGCACGCACGAACTCCGGCCCGGGTTCAAGGTTCTCCCTTCCGGTGACCATCTTCCCGGCTGGATCCTCATCGCTCCCGACCCCTACTGCGACGACCGTCGTGGATTCGCCGGTGGCCGCCTCGGTTACCTGGCCGTCATGCGCTGGGCCGGATGGGGCGTGATCACCGAACCCATGCCCAACGGCCTGTGGGCCGTCGTCCACCCCGACTACCGGAACAACCCCCTCCCCTCCTAGCACCCCGTGGCCGCCCCAACCGGGGCGGCCACGGCCTTCCCAGAAAGGCGCATGACCCTCATGCAGCTTCCGGTAGACGACCAAACACTCAGCGCCTGGGCCACCCTCCTCGACCTCACCGATCAGCAAGCAGCCGACACCCTCCAAGACATCGAACAAACCCTCCGCGTCGGATACGTCCATCGACCGCTCGAACTACGCCACCTCACCTTCGAAGAACTCACCGCCGGTATGGAGACCGACGAACTCGCCCTGATGTTCCTCATCTCCGGCCTCCGCAAAGCCGGACATCCCGAAGCCGCACAGGCCGTCGAAGCACGGACCCTTCTGGCTCAGCTCGAGGGCAAGCAGCAGATCAGCTGAACCAACCCCACAGCTACGCCGCCCCGGTCGCGCCCTGCGCACCGGGGCGGCCCCATGCGCGCCCGCAGAAAGAAAGGAAACCGCCTTCATGCCCGACGACTTCTTGCCCCGCACCGCAGCCCTGGCCACCGAACGGCCCGCGCCCTCCTGGGCGAAGAAGCCCCCACCCAAGTCCAAGGCCCGCCCCACCGCAAAGATCACCGCCCGCCGCTACGCCGCCCCACGTGACCCACACGAACACGCCCGCAAGATCGCGGAGAACTGCCTCGACGCCTGGTACCAGTCCTTCGGCGGCAGCAGCATCGACGTGCCCCTCGGCACCGTCGCCGGACTCTCCCTGGTACGCAACGTCCCCGGCCTGGCGGACTGGGTACTCAACCTCCAGCCCGAAGAACTCCCGCAGCTGCTCAAGGAGATCTACCTCGGCCACTGGATCAAGCGCCCCGACCTGATCAACCGCGCGATACGCCTCCACGACTGGGCCTGGAACCCCGACCCCGACAAACAGCAGCTCCGCGCCGTCCACGCCGTCACCCGCGCCGCCATCAACACCGGCCTGATGGACCTCACCGGCCACGACGACCCCTGGCAACGCTCCGAAGC
The DNA here is from genome assembly GCF_058215575.1 of Streptomyces sp. JLBJ103. Classification (NCBI taxonomy): domain Bacteria; kingdom Bacillati; phylum Actinomycetota; class Actinomycetes; order Kitasatosporales; family Streptomycetaceae; genus Streptomyces; species Streptomyces sp. JLBJ103. The sequence continues at coordinate 5,450,249 of NZ_CM177089.1, forward strand.
CGACGTCCTCAGCCCCCTGCTCACCAGCCTCCGCCACAAGAGCGACAAAAAGTGGCGCGGCGAATACCACACACCGGCGTGCGTCACCGACCTGATGGCCAACATGACCGTGGACAAGGACTTCGCCAAGCCAGGCATGTCCTTCCGCGACCCCGCCGTCGGCTCCGGCACCATGTTCCGCTCCGTCGCCCAACGCCTACGCGACCTCGGCCTCAGCACCCACGACTTCCACTGGTACGGCAACGACATCGACTCGCTGTCCGCCGGGTGCGCCGCCGTCAACGCGATCATCTGGGACCTCGGCCCACGCTGCCTCATCGGCTGCGCCGACTCCCTCACCCTAGACGACGACTACGCCAAGACCCGCGCCGAAGCCGCCGAAGCCTTGGAGCAGCGCGACCGGTACATGGACACCGCCACCACGATCGTCGCCCACCGCCGCGCCGTCGCACTCCCCGACCAGCTCATGCCGGGGACCGCAGACGCATGACTGAGTCCGACACCCTCAACCGACCCGGCACCACCCCCGCACCACGCCGCCGACGCCCGACCTTCGCCGGACCACGCGACGAGATCGACGTGCCGCCCCTCGACCACATCACCCCAGCCCTCGAACCCCCTTGGCACAAGGAGGACACCGACACCCCCGACCGCACCGCCACCTACCACCACCCCGACGGCCACCGCATCGGACTCCGCATCCAGCCCTGCGGCCTCGCCATCCAGACCTGGATCACCGCAGGCCCCGACCTGCCACCCATCCCTGACGGCACCGACATCGAACAGGCCGAAGCACAAGCCGCCAACGACGCCCGACTCCAGCCCGGCCGTACCTGGCACGCCACCATCCCCACCCGACACGCCGACGACCTGCCGACAGAGATCGGCCGCGTCCTGCGTGACCAGCTCACACCCGCACTCACCAAGAAGCCCAAGCGGGTCGTCACCACAGTTCCCAAGGCCGCAGGCGACCCCAATTCCGATTCCCACCGAGCGCCAGAGCAGCGCGCTGCCCCCAAAGAGAAGGAAAGCCCGAAGTGATCGTTCCTGAGAACAAGCTCACCATCAGGAGCTTGGCCAACCTCGCCGAGATCCTGCCGTTCATGCTCGGCCACTACCCGGACGACAGCATGGTCCTCCACGCTGTTGGGCCCAACTTCATCGACGGGCCCACCATGACCTGCCCGCTCCCGGATGACCTGGCCGACTGGAAGAAGGAAGCTGAGGCCTTCGCCCGCCGCTTCATGACCTACGTCCTGGAGAACGCACACGACACCGTGGGCGGGATCATCGTCTACCTCTGCCGCGAACCAGAGCAGGGGCAAAGTGCAGAACAGGTCATCGAACTCCTCCGCCCAGTGTCGAACTGGCTCACCGAGGCATGCACACAACACCGTGGCAGCGTCGCCCAGACACTTGGACTCGTCGCAGGCCGATGGTGGGCATTCGAATGCGAATGGGACGGCTGCTGCGAAGGAGACCAGCTCCCGGCGCTCGACGACCCGAAGAGCGCCGCCGCACAACTCATCCGCATGGGCTACTCACCCGGCCGCCGCACCAGCGAGATCGTCAAGGAGTTCCGCCCCGCCCAACCAGCCGCGCCGGACCAACTCCGGGTTCTCGACAACGAGGCCGCAGCATACGCAGCCCAATGCACGACACCTCACGGGCAACAAGTCGCCCTCGACGTCACCCACTGGCTCCTCGAAACGGCGATACGAGCCTTCCGAAACGGCGCGACCGACCTCGCCGACGACATGGCCGCCCGACTCATCCACGGGCTCCAGAACGGCTGGGCCTGTGATCATGGCATCGAGTTCGCAGAAGACGACGACCTTCCGCACGCCCGGCGCCTCTGGTCCTTCCTCGCCCGCCGGTGCCTTCCTCCCTACACCCAGAAGGCCGTGCCCCTCCTCTCCCTCCTGGCCTGGGTCGCCTGGCGGCAGAACGACACCCTCACCGCCCGCCTCGCACTCAAGGACGCGCTGACCGCAGACCCCGACTACGAGCTGGCTGGGCTGCTGGTCGTCGCCATCAACGAGGGCGAGGACCCCCAGGTGCTCCTCAACCTCGCCCGCGAAACCCGGGCCGAGCGGTTGGCGCGCACCACGCACTCGGACCCAACGACGCACTGACTCGCACGGCGGCCCCGACTCACCAGTCGGGGCCGCCCCAAGCAGAGGCATCAAGCATGATCCTTCAACAACCTGCCGACGCGGACGCCCAGCAGACCGTCCACCTCCCGCGGTTCGAGGACAAGAACCAAGACCCCCTCAGACGCTGGCGGCGCACCACACCCCTACGTCGCGAACTGCGGTCATTCAGCTTCGGCGGCGGTTGGCAGTCCATGGCGGCCCTCGTGCTCGCCGCCCGTGGAGAGTTGGACTACCGCACGTTCATCATGGCCAACGTCGGTGATGACTCCGAGAACCCAGGCACCATCCGGTACCTACACCAATACGCCATGCCGTTCGCAGCCGAAAACGGCCTCGAACTCGTCGTGGTCGACCCCGTCATGAAGCGCACCGGAGAGGTCCGCACCCTGTACCAGGACCTCACCCGGGAAGGCTCCCGCTCGCTGAAGATCCCCATACTCAAGCGGCGTGGCGCCAGCGCACAGCACCCCGCCACAGTCGGCATCGGCATCACCCTGGACGAGATCCACCGGGCGAACACCCGTCGATGCGAACCGCACGAACGCATCGAGTATCCGTTGTTGGAACGCGGCATCCGTCGAAGTGACTGCGCCCGGATCATCCGCTCAGCAGGGCTGCCGGTGCCGCCCAAGAGCGCATGCTGGTTCTGCCCCTTTCATCGCCCCGAGGCATGGCAGGAGATGCGCCGTACGCAGCCAGAGCTGTTCGCGAAGGCGTGCCAGCTTGAAGACCTCCTCAACCGGAGGCGCGACGAGCTTGGCAAGGACCACGTCTACCTGACCGGCTTTGGCAAGCCCCTGCGGAGGGCCATCGGCGATGGCATCGCCACCCTGTCGTTCGACGTGCACGACACGGGCTGTGATTCCGGCTGGTGCATGACCTGACAACGCTACAAGTCGCCATCTGGCGCGCGTTCCACAGCGTGGTGACGAAGCGAAGGCTCTAGATGCGAGTCAGTGTCAGAGTGGTAGAGGAGACTGCTCTGCGTGGTTTTGATTCTTGGACGGATAGTCGAGTTGCTCTTGCTGGTCGCTGGGCTAGCCTTGTGGCGCTCACGGCCTCTTCGGGCCTGGGCGCGGCGACGAACCGTTGACGAGTTGAGACGGCGTCGCCGCGCCATGGCCCTGCGACACGCTGAAGTACTTCTGGCAGAAGCACGGGATGTGTTACCGGCAGCAACTACCGGCACGGTGCCAATCGGGGGGAGCGGACTAACTCCCGCGTGGGTGGTGCGTTGGTGGTACGCGGCTCAGGTTGCTATTCCTGTCGCCTTGGTCGTGGTCGCGTACTTCGCACCGATGATGTGGTACGCCGCTTCTTGGTGGAGGCCCAACGCGGCCCCTGCGTTCTACAGTGGACCCTTCGACGCGGCGCGATGGATAGCAGGCAAAGTCGCTGCGGTACCTGGAGCTGTAGAGAATTGGGAGAGCCCCGCCCATGTCGTAGATGCATTGGGTGCCGTGCTGGCGGTTGCCGTGGCACTGTACGTAGCGCCAATCTTTCTGCGGATCGGCGCGGCGCTGACTGGGCTCCAAGGGCAGCGACGTCAGGACCAGACTGGAGCGGGGCGGACGGACGTTCCCAGTGACTACATTCGGTGCTGGCCTGTGGTGGTACTGGTTCAGGCCGCAGTGCAGTGTGCCCGAGTGCACAAACAATGGAGTACCGGGGAGCCTGGCGATACCTTGCCCAGGGTCTCGATGAGATCCGTAGAGCGAGTTATCTGGCAGGCGCACCGTACACGGCGAGGGAAGGCCCGAGCCCATCACGAACGGGTGCTCAGGACTCACGCGGGACGCGTCATCGGAGCACTACGGGAGGCCGAGGCTGAACAGGACACGCAGCCGGGCGAGGCGCTACAAAAGCTCACGGTCATGCTGCTGACGATCGCCGAGCGGTATGCCGAGGGAGGCGTTGGCCGACTGCTCGATGAGGAGCAAATGGGTAGTGCTGTGCCCATTGTTCGCCACGAGCGACTCAGGATGGTGGTAGTTGGAATCCTGGTAGTCGCGATCATGGCAGGAGCTTCCCTGGCCGGGCTCCCCGAGGCAGCTCTTGGCGCACTTCTTCCTGTGGCGGTCCTGACCGCCGTTATCGTGATTCACCGGGGTAAGGTCCCCACCCCCAGAGAGCTGACTGATTTGATCATCCCTCGGTAGCTGCCGAACGCACTTCTCAACGGCAGCACGGCATCAGTGTCCTGCTTGGCGTATAGATCCCTCCTGCATGCCTCACGCTCCGGCAGACCCTGACCGCCGCCCAAGAAGACGACCTGGCCGACGCCATCCACGGCGCCATCGGTAGCGGAGTCGGCGCCACAAGCCTGTTTCGCCATCGCCAGTAAGTCAGGCTGAACGACTGGCGCGCGCTGAGGCGACCGCCCCAAGAACTGAATGAGCAGGCCAGCGCGGCTCCGGTGCCCTACCCTCCGGTACCGCGCCGATCACCGGCACTGGAAGCCCACGCCAGCGGGGTCGTCAGGATCGTTGCTCGGCAACCGGCCCATGTCCCCGGTTGATACGCTTCCGGCGTGGCGAGCAAGTACAGGGACGAGACGGTCAAGCTTCTCTTTGGTAGTGCCACATGCTGTGCCTTCCCGAAGTGCGCCCAGCCTCTGGTCTTCTGGGACCGGGGGCACCCTACCGTCGTTGGCGAGATCGCCCACATCCGTTCCGAGAAGAAGAAAGGCCCGCGATACGAAGCTGGCTATGCCGGCGACATCAACGGCTTCGAGAACCTTCTGCTGCTGTGCGGCGTTCATCACAAGGCGGTCGACCGACACGAGAGCCTGTACACCGTCGCCAAACTCGAAGAGTGGAAAACGGCGCAGGTCGCCCAGTCCGTCCAGCAGGTCGTCTCGGACGGCCTCGCGGAAATCGTCCGGCAGGTCCAGCAGTCCCTGCGAGGTCGCAGGTTCGAGGCATCTGTGAAGCCCTCCTAGGTCCACGCCGAACGGAGTAAGGACACGCTAGGCTGTGCTCAGGCAGGCTGACCTGAGGCGATGCCTCGCCGCTCCATCCGTGGGCGAAGCGGGCGGTGCCCCTCTCGCCGGTAAGGCACTCCGCTGCTCGCCGTTTCCAAACCCACGAGGTACCACCTTCTGCCTGCGCCGTTGCTGTTGACGGGTTCCCCGCGCTCTCGCGGATGGGCCGCGGAGACCCCTGCGGTGGACGCGCAGTGGACGGAAGGATCCGGAAGGAGCAGGAAAGCCACTGGCAGGATCGACTGTCTGCGACCCGCTGACCTGCGGAAACGGGAAGATCCAAGCAAGAATCGGCCGTCACCGGAAGATCAAAAAAGGACTCATAATCCGTCGGCCGTGGGTTCGAGTCCCACCCGCCCCACCATGGAAGCGGTCGGCCGGATCGTTTCTACCTGGGGAAACGTGAGAACGGGGGTCACCACTCCGACGTGGAGACCCCCGTTCATACGTTCAGACCAAGATCCAGAAGACACACCGGGGACACGGGACCGGATCAGGGGACAGAGCGGCCCCGCCGTTCCCCGTAGTGCGGCGTCGACAGCGGCGCCCAAAGGGGTCGGCCACCTCGCGGATCGGTGTCAGATCGGCCATGTGTCATGGTCCCCGCGGTGCGCGGACCCGTCGCGACGGCGCTCGACTGCCGTTCGCATCCGGCGAAGCAGCTCCTCGAGAACGGGTGGCGACGTGGCGAAGTTCAGCCGGGCGAAGCCTCTGCCCTCGGGCCCGAAGTCCGCGCCCCGGAACAGCATCAGCTTCCCCTGGTCCTGGAAGAACGCCGAGGGATCGTCCCCGACGCCCAGGGCACGGCAGTCCAGCCACGCCAGAAACGTCGCCTCCGGCGGTACGAAGCCGATGCCCTCCGGCAGCGCCTCGGCCACCCGCAGACGGTTGTGCGCCAGTACCTCCCGCACCCCGGCCAGCCACTCGTCCCCTTCGCTCCACGCGGCCTTGAGCGCGTCCACACCCAGTGCCCCGACCTGCCCGAAGAGCAGGCCGCGATGGGCGTCGACGGCGTCCCGGAGGGTTTTGACCCCGATGTGCGCGACCGCGCAGCGCGCGCCGGCCAGGTTGAACGCCTTGCTGCCGGAGGTGACGGTGACCGTCCGGGCGGCGACCTCCTCGGAGAGCGAGGCGAAGGGGATGTGCACGGAGCCGTCGTAGGTCAGCTCGGCGTGCACCTCGTCCGAGATGACGAGCAGGTCCCGCTCGACGACCACCTCGGCCAGCGCCAGCAGTTCATCGCGCCGCAGCACGCGCCCGGTTGGATTGTGCGGGTTGACCAGGAGCAGCGCGCGGCATCCGCCATCGGCCGCGCCGCGCAGCTCCGTGACGAGCCGGTCGATGTCCGGGTCCCACTCGCCGCCCGCGCGGCGGATCGGCACCGTCCTCGGCGGCCGGTCCAGCTTCGTCAGCACGTCCAGGAACGGCGGGCACGCCGGGGTGTGCACGGCGACCGGATCGCCCGGCGCGGTACCCAGGTGCAGGGCGATCTGCATGGCCTGGTTGACGTCGGTGAACAGACGGACGTGCGCCGGATCGGCCTCGAAGGCGAACCGCTGCCGCATCCGCCGGGCGAAGACCTCGCCCAGCGGTCCGCCTTCGGACTCGTCGTACCAGGCCGGGTAGCCGAGGTCGGTGTCGATGCGGTGCAGCAGGGCGCGCCGGACGGCCGGTGGAACGGGGAAGTCCATGTCCGCCACCCAGGCCGGCAGGACCCCTTCGGGAGCCGATGACCATTTCTCGCCGTCCCGGCGCGAGAGCGTGGCCAGATCGACGGTGTCCAGGCGCATCAGCCGCCCACCCTCTCCTGTGCGTCCTGCACCGGCGCGCTGTCGTTGCGGGTGGTGCCCCAGCGCCGTTCGGTCTCGTGGTGGATGTACCAGAGGTCGTCCTCGGTGAGCGAGGTCGAGACCACTCCCGGGAACGCCTCCTCGAAGTAGATGTAGGGCTTGCGGTTGTCCACGTGCGGTGAGTGGTAGTCGAGCTTGGCGACCATGCCGTGCATCCGGGTAATGGGGGTGGCCGGGTGGTACGTCAGCACATTGGGACTCGCGAGATCGATGAGCTTCTCGTCGATGAGGTGGCTGACTCCCGCGATGGTCTCGTCGATGCTGGAGCGCGTCTCTCCGTCGAGCCCGAACAGGACGGAGGTGCCCACCCGCATCCCGGCGGCCTTGACCAGGCTCGCGGCCTCCTTCACCTTCTGCGCCCAGTCGCGGTGCTCCTCGCGCCGCAGGTTCTTGTGGATCCTCTCCATGACCTGCGCGGACATGCTCTCGATGCCGATGTAGACATAGGTGCACCCCGCGTCGCGCATCAGGTCCAGGATCCGGCGCGACTCCTCGGGGCTGTGCAGCGCGGCCAGTACGTCCACGGTGAGCTGGGCGCCCCACTGCAACCGCCGCAGCCGCTCCACGGCGGCGTCGTCCTCGAGGAAACGCCGGTACCGCTCGTCGAGGCCGTCCGAGGGTTTCTCCCTGATCTCCCTCAACTCCGCGCAGAACTCGGCGATGTCAGAGAATCGTCCGCTCCAGAAGATGGAGTCGTCGAAGAACAGGGCCTCGGCGCCGTAGCCGACGTACTCGCACACCCGCTCCACACCGATGGAGGTCTGCCGGAATCGCTTCAACCCGCCCGCGATCTTGGCGGTTTCGGAACAGAAGTTGCACTGGTACGGACAGGCGTTGGACACCATGACATGAGCGGTCCGCTGGATCTCCCCGGTGCGGTCGAGGAAGATCGGGAAGCGCGAACGGATCGCGAACGCCTCGTAGGGGGAGGGGAGGGGGGCCAGGTCGAGCTTGGCCCCTTCCAGCGGATAGGCATCCAGCCGGCCCCGGTCGGCCAGTACGGCCAGCGATCGCCCCGGGGGCGGCCCTTCGGCCCGGAGCAGTTCCTCCATGACCGGGCCCACCTGGGCCGGGTCGGCCCAGCGGGTGCCGACGTCCATGGAGAGGGCGACGGAGCGCATCAGCAGGTCCAGCGAGTGGTACGCCTCGCCGGAGACGACCGCGTCCACCACGCGCGGCACCCGGCCCTCTTCCATCACGGTGAAGGTGCTGCTCGGCGCGAGTAGCACCCGCTCCTGGGCCGGGTCGCGATGAGGCACCAGATGGACGGTCTCGTCGATATGACGGCCGCCCAGGATCACATAGGTGCCCGGCACCTCGATCTTCGCCAGACCGGCCATGTCCAGCGCATAGCGGTGTCCCGGTGACACGCTGCTGATGAGCACCACCCGTGGCCGCACTTCGCGCAGCAGCCGGATCCACCGGATCCGCGCGTCCTGGTCCCAGACGCGCGGATCGAAAACCGTCTGATCGGTATTGGGTTGCTCCCCGTACTCCCGGTATCCGGTGAAGCCGACGGATAAGCGGTAATCGATGGTCGGGAACCGTGTCCAATCCGGGGCCACGTCATTGTAGTGCTCAGCCAGTTCAAGCGGACCGGCATCGTGCACCGCATTGTGGACGGTCACACTGAGTGCGGAATACAGGCACATGGGATCACCGGGGTAGGTGATTTCACCTTCGTGCTGTGTCATTACCGGTGCGAGAGCGGAGATGACGGGGAAGTAGCGGCTGTTCGCCCGCCCTTGGGCGAGGAGTCTCGACAGGGTCTCCCGGCGGGTGGCCAGCATTTCCTTGAACTCCATGGAAATGGCTGACCCAGGGATACGCTGAATGTGAATGTTCCCAGGCAAAATGGACCCTTCCCCCTCAGGCGCCGATGCGGGCGCACGCACGAGCATGTACCAGACTGCCGATCGATCTCAAGCGAATACAAGACGCGACACGCGGACCGCGTAAGGAGTGACGCTCCCCACTCAACCCGCTGCGCAGAGCGGATGGTTGACGGGCGGCCGGACAGCGTGGTTGAATCGCCGAAGTTCTGCTCATTATGCACCGATGGATTCATTTGGAATCGACCGTTCCGAATCGATCGGCCCTTGGCCGGGGCGGGTGCGTAAACGGGGGAGCAGTTCATCTCACCTCGGAGGGGGAGGCGATGGTGTTCGGCAACGATGAGATGGCCTCGGAATTACGACTGATCGACCTGCACGGTTCCCTGGGGTCTCCCGTCATCGAGTCGATGAATTTCCTCAACGAGGTGTCGCACCGATTCCCCGACGCGATCTCCTTCGCGGCCGGACGCCCCTACGAGGGTTTCTTCGATCTGGACGATGTACACCGGTACATCCGCATGTACTGCGACCACGCGGCGGCCCGGTTCGGTGACGATCCCGCCCTGGTCCGCCGTCATGTGCTTCAGTACGGCAGGACCAAAGGGATCATCCACGAACTGATCGCGGAAAACCTCTCGGTGGACGAGGGCATCGAGGTCGACCCGGAATCCGTCGTCGTCACCGCAGGCTGTCAGGAAGCCCTCTTCCTCACCTTGCGGGCGCTGCGCAGGACCCCGCAGGACGCGCTGCTCATCGTGCTGCCCGCCTACGTCGGAGCGACGGGTGCGGCCGAGCTCGCGGACATGCCGCTGCTGCCGGTCAAGGGCTCCGCGGACGGTATCGACCTGACGGACCTGGCCGAGGTCGTCGGCCGGGCCAAGGCGGCCGGAATGCGCCCGCGGGCCTGCTATGTCGTCGCCGACTTCGCGAATCCGTCCGGTATCAGCATGAGCCGCGCCACTCGCGAACGCCTGCTGGAACTGGCCGTGGAACACGATTTCCTGGTCCTGGAGGACAATCCCTACGGGATTTTCTCCGCGGAGGACGCCGCGCAGCCGCCCACGCTCAAGGCTCTCGACCCGGACCGGCGCGTGGTCTACCTCGGTTCGTTCGCCAAGACCGGAATCCCCGGAGCCCGCGTCGGCTTCGTCGTCGCCGATCAGCGGGTGGAGTCCGCGACCGGCACCGGGCTGTTCGCCGATGAGCTCGCCAAAATCAAGAGCATGCTGACGGTGAACACCTCACCCATCGCGCAGGCCGTTATCGGCGGAAAGCTGCTGGAGAACGGCGGCAGTCTGCGCTCGGCGAATACCCAAGAGCGCCGGTTCTATCAGCAGAACCTCCGGCACCTGCTGCACGGACTGGCCAAGCATTTTCCTCCCGGCTCGACTCCCGAAGTCACCTGGAACACACCCACCGGGGGTTTCTTCGTCGTCCTGGACGTACCGTTTCCGGTGGACGACGCACTCCTTGAGCATTGCGCGCGTCACCATCGCGTGCTGTGGACCCCCATGCACCACTTCTTCGGCGATGGACAACCGCGTCATCAGATCCGGCTGTCCTTCAGCTATCTGACGCCCGACGAGATCACGGTCGGCCTCGAGCGGCTGGCGGGATTCGTCTTCGAGCTCTGCGCGACCGCCCGCGGCTGAGGCCCCCGGCGGTCAGAGCTCCACTCATACCCGTATGTACACATCTTGAGAGGTCAGGACGCTATGTGCGCGTTCGACAGTCTGCACGTCGATCACGTCGGATTCTCCGTCGGTGATCTCGCGGCGGCGACCGAGGAGTTCACCGGCCGTTATGGATTCACCGTGCACTCCCGTTCGGTGGATTCCGCGGGCGGCGGCGCCCGAACGGTGGCCCTGGGCACCCGGAACATCAGATTCGTGCTGACCGAGGCGAAGAATCTGGACCACGCCACCGCCGCCTATGTCGAACGCCACGGCGACGGGGTGTCCGACATCGCGCTCAGCACGCCCGACGCGGCGGCCGCCTACACCGAGGCCGTCCGGCGCGGCGCCCGCCCGGTGGCGGCGCCGGTGGAACGGGACGGTGTTGTCACCGCGTCGATCGCCGCGTTCGGGGACGTCGTGCACACCTTCGTCGGGCGGCCCTCGCCCGCGGAACCCTGGAGGCTGCCGGGGCTGCGCCCGGCCCCCGCCTCCGGCAGCGCGGACACCGGAACCGGGCTGGATTGTGTGGACCACTTCGCGGTGTGCCTGGAGGCCGGCCACCTGAAGACCGCGGTGGAGTTCTACGAGACGGTCCTGGACTTCGAGATGGTCTTCACCGAGCGCATCATCGTGGGCGGTCAGGCGATGGACTCCATGGTGGTGCAGAGCCGGTCCGGCGGGGTCACCCTGACGCTCATCGAGCCCGACGAATCCCTGGCCGCCGGGCAGATAGACCAGTTCCTGAAGGACCACGGCGGGGCGGGGGTCCAGCACATCGCCTTCGCCACCGACCACATCGTGCGGGACGTGGGCCGCCTGGGCGACCGCGGCGTCGAGTTCCTGGACACCCCCGGGACCTACTACGACCTGGTTCCCCAGCGGCTGGAACTCCGCCGCCACGGCCTGGACGACCTGCGCCGTCTCAACATTCTGGCCGACCAGGACCAGGACGGCCAGCTGCTCCAGATCTTCACCCGCTCCACTCATCCCCGCGGCACGCTCTTCTTCGAGGTCATCGAGCGTCTGGGAGCCCGGACGTTCGGCAGCGGGAACATCAAGGCCCTGTACTCGGCCGTGGAATTGCAGCAGGCCAAGGACGCGGAGCAGAAGTGAGCGACCGCGACCACGTCCGGGCGGGGCAGCCGCCGGTGTGCGCCGAGGACTTCGCCCGGCTCGCCGCCGACCGACTGCCCGCCGGTATCCGGGACTTCGTCGACGGAGGCAGCGGGGACGAATCCGTCCAGGCCGCCAACCGGGCCGCCCTGGACCGGGTCCGCATCCTGCCGCGGGCCCTGTCCGGGGTCGCTGACGCCGATCCGGCCACCCGGCTGGTGGCCGGCGACGCGGCCATGCCGGTCGCGGTGGCGCCGATGGCCTACCAGCGGCTGCTGCACCCCGACGGTGAACTCGCCGCGGCCCGTGCCGCGGCCGGGGCAGGTGTCCCCTATGTGATCTCCACCCTGAGCAGCGTCGCGCTGGAGGACATCGCGGCCGCCGCCGCGCCCACCTGGTTCCAGCTGTACTGGCTCCGTGACCGGGCCCTGGTGCTCGACCTCGTACGGCGCGCGGAGACGGCCGGGTGCGAAGCGCTGATGGTGACCGTCGACGTGCCGGTCATGGGGCGTCGCCTGCGCGACCTGCGCAACGGGTTCGCACTGCCGGACTCGGTCAGCGCGGCGAACCTGGGCACCGGTCCCACCGCCGTGACCCACACCCGTCACGCCGGGCGGTCGGCCGTCGCGGCCCACACCAGTGCGGTTTTCGACCCGGCGCTGTCCTGGGCCGACCTGGAGTGGCTGCGCGCACACACCGAACTGCCGCTGGTGGTCAAGGGCGTCCTCGATCCGCGTGACGCGGCCCGGGCCGCCGGACTGGGGGCGGACGCCGTGGTGGTGTCCAACCACGGCGGGCGCCAGTTCGCCGGGGCGGTGGCGAGCATCACGGCACTGCCACCGGTCCGCGACGCGGTCCCGGACGGCTGCGCCGTGCTGCTCGACAGCGGTATCCGTACCGGCACCGATGTGCTGCGCGCCCTGGTGTGCGGGGCCGACGGAGTGCTCTACGGCCGCCCCGTGCTGTGGGGGCTGGCGGCGGACGGGGAGAAGGGCGTCAGCGCGGTCCTGGGGCTGCTGCGCGCCGAACTCCGGGAGGCGCTGGTGCTCTCCGGGTGCCCCGACCTCGCCGCCGCCCGCGGGCTGGCCACCGTACGGACCTAGGTCCTGTCCGATCCGCTGGACAGGGCTTAGCCGCCCGCACGGCCCGCTCCTCCCCCGCCCGCCGCGCGTCACGCGGTGAGCAGGGGGAAGAGCGGCACGTCGGCCGCGGCCTTGAGGTACTCGGCTCCGGTGGTGCCACCGGTGCCCGACGCCTTTCCGATGATCTTCAGGGTGACGCCCCAGTGCGTGCGCTTCATGGCCTGCCACGTGGTGTCCAGGCGGCGCATCACCGCTTCGAGCCGGGCGGCGTCGGCCGCGTCCCAGTCGCCGGCGTGCTCCAGGTACTCCTCCTGGAGAGTGGTGACCAGCGTGAACTGCGGGCCCTTCTCCGAGCCGTACGCTCCCTCCTTGCGCGGCGCGGCGCACTGTTCGACCAGCCGGTAGGACTGCGACTGGATCGCGCTCGCACCGTGGGTGTAGTCCCGGATCACGGCGAACGCCTCGGGCGGCATGGTGGTGAGCACCCGGTAGAGCGGCCCGGTGGCGTGCGAGAGCCGGAGTGCCGCCCCGTCCAGGGCGTCGGCCGCCTCCGCCACCCGGCCCAGCCGCACCGCGTCGACCGCGCGCAGCTGCGCCCGCGCCACCTGTGTGAACAGCCGCTCGAAGAGCTGGATGCAACGGATGAACATGTACTCGTCGTGGAGCGTCGTCACCGGCAGCAGGGCGATGTCCACCGCTCGCCGCACCGGGAGCGGGGCACTATCCCGGATCGCGGCCGCCACGTCCCGTCCGGCACCGGCCGGCGGCCGGTCCCCGGGGGCGGCGGCGAGCGCGGTCCGCAGGGCCTGGATCTCCGCGAGCGGACCCGCGTCCGCCACCGCCCGGGGGGCGAACTCGTCGAGCCGGGCGAGCGCCCGCAGGACGGCCGTGGTCCTGGTCCGCTGCCGGGCGGCCGGTCCGGCGCCGAGCAGGGCCTCGGACTCGACCACCGCGAGCTCCGCCAGCAGGGTCGCCAGCAGGACGTCCTCGGCCGCCGCCGGGTCCGCGCCCTCCCACTCGGCGATCTCCAGCAGTTCGTGCCCGGCGTAACTGTCGTACGCCATGGCCTGGTCGGCGAAGGTCAGCGGCAGCCACTTGTCGAGCAGCCAGGCGTCCGGCGAGGACCAGGCGCGCGGGGGTCCCGCGCACAGGAGCCGGGCGCGGGCGCCCCGGAGCAGGGCGACCAGTTCCGGCGCGGCGGCGGCCTTGCCGACCTGCCGGTAGTACCCGACGACCGCGTCATAGGGGAAGGCCCGGATCGCCTCCGCCCCGAGCGGCCGCCGGGACCAGTGGGTGACGGCCTCCAGAGCGCGCCGCAGTGACCGGGCGGCCTCGCCCCCTCGCGCCGCGGTGAGGGCCGGTCCGCCGACGCCCGGCGGTTCGCCCTCACCGGGCCAGGGGAGCTCTTCGGGGGCGGCCGCCGGGCCCAGGCGCTGTCCGGGCTGCTCCTCATAGATCCACCGAACAGGGCCTAACTCCGCCATGCGCGGGCGGCCGCTCGCCGCCTCCCCACGGCGGCTAGGCATGTTCCCTGTCCATGGCCTGTATGAGGCTCTTGGGCCGCATATCGGTCCAGTTCCGCTCGATGAAGTCCAGGCACGCCTGCCGGGTGTCCGGGCCGTGCGCCGTCTCCCAGCCGGCCGGCACCTCCACGAACTCCGGCCACAGCGAGTGCTGGCCCTCGTCGTTGATGAGCACCAGGAAGGTGCCGTCGGTGTTGTCGAAGGGGTTGGTCATCGTGTCGCTCCTTGTCGTCCCGAGGCGGGCCGCGGCATCACGTCGCGCAGCACGCCGGTGATCACATCCAGTGCCGCCGGTGTGGTCATCTCCAGGTGGGCGCAGTCCACTTCGAACTCGTGGATCCCGCCCGTCACATAGGGGGCCCACGCCTTGACGGCGTAGGGGTGGTCCGCGCCGTGCCGGCCCGCCCGGAACGCCACCACATCCCCGTGGAAGACCTCGGGCACGAAGTCGCGGGCCACCCGAAGGTTGTTAGCGGTCACCCTTCTGAGCGCCGCGATGCCCTCCTCGCCCAGACTCGCCAGCGGTCCCTCCTCCTCGCGCAGCCGGGCGGCGACCTCGGACGCCTCCAGGGGGCCATCCTCGTCGGCCGGGTCAAGACCGATGTCGATGAGGAGTGCGGCCAGGATCTCCTGTTCCAGGTCCTCGCTGGTCTCGTCCGCGTCCTCCGGGGCGGGGAAGGAGTCCAGGAAGCCGAGCAGTTCGACCTCGGCGCCCTCGCTTTGCAGCATGGTCGCCATCTGGTGGGCCACCAGGCCGCCGAAGGACCAGCCGAGCAGCCGGTACGGGCCCTTGGGGTGCACCGAGCGGATGCGTTCGATGTAGTCCGCGGCCATCTCCCGCAGGGTGGGCGCCAGTGCTTCGCCGTTGCTCAGCCCGCGCGCCTGGAGGGCGTAGACCGGTGATTCGGAGCCGAGCCGGGTGATGAACCCCGAATAGCACCAGCCGAGGCCGACGGCGGGGTGGACGATGAACCAGGGGGCGCCGCCCTTCCCGGCGCGCAGCCGCAGCAGCGTGTCGAACGGGTCGTCCTCCTGGTGCAGCCGCCCCGCCAGGGCCGCGACCGTCGGCGCCTCGAAGACACTGCGGATCGAGGATCCGGTCCCCAGCTCGGCGCGGATCCGGTTGACCAGCCGGGTCGCCAGCAGGGAGTGGCCGCCCAGCTCGAAGAAGTCGTCGTCGATGCCGACTCGTTCCAGACCCAGCGTCTCGGCGAAGAGCCGGCAGAGCACCTCCTCCTGCGGGGTCCGCGGTGTGCGGGCGGAGACCCGGGCCGCGAAGTCCGGGGCGGGCAGCGCCTTGCGGTCCAGCTTCCCGTTGGGGGTCTGCGGCAGGGCCGGGAGCGGCAGCACGGCCGAGGGAACCATGTAGTCGGGCAGCGTCCCGCGGAGATGGGCGCGCAGTTCGCCGGTGTCCACTCCGGTCCCCTCGGGGACCACGTAGCCGACGATCCGCGCGTCACCTTCCCGGTCCTCACGCACGATGACCACGCTGCGGGCCACCGCGGGGTGGGCGGAGAGCGCCGCTTCGATCTCGCCGAGTTCGACCCGGAAGCCGCGCACCTTGACCTGGTGGTCGGCCCGGCCGACGAAGAACAGCTCGCCGTCCTCCGTCCACCGCACCAGATCGCCGGTGCGGTACATCCGCGAACCGGGTGGTCCGTACGGATTGGCCAGGTAGCGCGCGGCGGTGGCCCCCGGCCGGTGGGTGAAGCCGCGGGCCAGACCGACGCCCGCCAGGTACAGCTCTCCCGTCACTCCGGCCGGTACCGGGCGCAGACCGGGACCGAGGACGTACAGCTGGGTGTTGGCGATGGGCCGGCCGATCGTGGCCTGGCCGGTGAACGGTTCCGGCAGGTCGGCCACGGTGGAGTAGACCGACGCCTCGGTCAGCCCGTAGAGGTTCACCACCGAGGCCCCGGCCTCCTGGAGGCCGCGCGGGATGTTCTCGCCGAACAGTTCGCCGGCGAGCTGGATCCGCAGCCCCCGGGGGAGTTCGGCGCCCGCGCCCAGGACGCTCTGCCACAGGGAGGGGGTGCCGGAGATCACCGTGGCGCCGGTCCCGCGGATCGCCGCGGCCAGCACCTGGGGGTCCCGGGCAGCGTCGGGCGGGGCGATCATCACGGCCGCTCCGACCGCGAGGGGGCCCAGGAACTCGTAGACGGACATGTCGAATCCGACGGCCGCCAGGGCGAGCAGACGCACCCCCTGCCGCACCCCGAGCCGCTCGTCCATGCCGAGGACCACGTTGCACAGCCCGCGGTGCGGGGTGGTGAGCCCCTTGGGAGTGCCGGTGGAGCCGGAGGTGTAGATCAGATAGGCCGGATGGTCGGGCAGCAGCGGGGCCACCCGCTCCGGATCGGTGAGGTCCTGTCCGTCGTGGTGTGCGGCCTCGGCGGCGAACCCGGTGTCGTCCAGGCACCAGTGGCCGGTGCCCGCCGGCAGGCCCGCGGCCCCGGCCCGGGTGGTCAGGACGGCCACCGGCCGGGCGCTGTCCAGGATCAGTTCGATGCGCTCACGGGGGTGGTCGAGGTCCACCGGCAGATAGGCGCCGCCGGACTTCAGCACCGCGAGCACCGCGACGGCCAGGTCCGTGGAACGCCGCAGGGCGAGCGCGACCACCGACTCCGGACCCACGCCCCGGGAAACCAGCAGCCGGGCCAGCCGGTTGGCACGCGCGTTCAGCTCGGCGTAGCTGAGGGCCGTCCCGTCCTCGTCGAGCGCGAGCGCGTCCGGTGTCCGCCGGACCTGGGCCTCGAACAGCTCGGGATAGGTCTCGGCGGGGAGCTTGCGGGCGGTGTCGTTCCACTCCACCAGGATCCGCCGCCGCTCGGCCTCGTCCAGTACGTCCACGTGGGCAGCGAGCCGGCCGGGGTCGGCCACCGCGGCGTCCAGGACCCGCCGCAGGCGGTCCGACCAGCCCAGGACCCGCTGCCGGGAGAACAGGTCCGGGCGGTAGTTGAAGCGCACGCGGAGCGCCGGACCGGGAATCACCGTCACGGTGAGCGGGTAGTGCGCGGCGGCCCGGCCCTCTGTGCCGGTGATCTCCAGACCGTCGTGGCCGAGGGCGCTCGTCCCGGCCGGTGCCGGATAGTTCTCGAAGACGTAGAGCGTGTCGAAGAGTTCACTGCCCACACCGGAGAGCCGCTGGAGCTCACCGACACCGATGTACTCGGCCTCGCCCAGCGTGCCGCGCTCGTCCTGCACCCTGCTCATCAGCCCGGCCAGCGACTCACCGGGTGCCATGCGCACACGGACCGGGACGGTGTTCGCGAAGAGCCCGATCATCGTCTCCACGCCGGGCAGTTCGGTCGGGCGGCCGGAGACCGTCGTACCGAACACCACGTCGTCGCGGCCGGTGAGCCGGGAGAGCACAAGCGCCCAGGCGCCCTGGACCACCGAGTTCAGGGTCAGCCCGTGGCCGCGGGCCACGTCGGTGAGCGCCGCCGTGGTGGCCTCGTCCACCTCGATCTCGAACTCGTCCGGAACCACCGTCTCCCGGCCGGCCCCGGCGGGCCCCAGCAGTGTCGGCTCCTCCAGCCCGGCGAGCGACCGCCGCCACGCGGACAGCGCGGTCTCGCGGTCGCGGCCGCCCAGCCAGCCCAGGTAGTCGCGATAGGGGGTGACGGCGGGCAGGGTGTGATCGGCCCCGCCGTGCGCGTACATGGTGAACAGCTCGTTCAGCAGCAGCGGCACCGACCATCCGTCGAGCAGGATGTGATGGCTGGTCAGCACGAACCGGTAGGTGTCGGCACCGAGCCGGATCAGCAGGCAGCGCAGCAGCGGCGGGGTCTTCAGGTCGAAGCGCTCGGCGCGGTCCTCGGCGAGGATCGCCGACAACCGCTCCTCGCGCCGGGCGGGCTCCTCGGCCGACAGGTCGATCTCCCGCCAGGGCAGCTCGACCTCGGCCGGCACGACCTGCACGGACTCGCCGCTGCGCCGCTGGCGGAAGGCGCCGCGCAGATTGGCGTGCCGCCGCAGCAGCCCGGCGCAGGACCGGCGCAGCGCCTCGGCGTCCAGGCGGCCGCGCAGTGCGAACGCGAGCTGGAGGTGGTAGACGTCGGCGGCCTTCTCGTCGTACAGGGAGTGAAAGAGGAAGCCTTCCTGCAACGCGGTCAGCGGTAGTACGTCCTCGATCCTGGCTCGCTTCATCCTGACTCCCCGTCCTCGGTGAACATGTCGGTCTCGAACTCCTCGATCTCGTCCTGGTCCAGCAGCACCAGGTCGAAGTCGGAGGAGGTGGCGCCCCCCGCGCCGGTGGTGGCGGTGTGCCGGGCGATGGTCTCCAGCGCCCGCACCCAGGTGTCGGCCAGCTCCTGTGCGGCGGCCTCGTCCAGCACACCGGCGGGCCAGGTCCATACGGCGGTCAGCTCGGCCCCCCCGGCACCGGGCCGGGTGATCGCGTTGACCTCCAGCACGTGCCGGAGCGGCATGGCGTCGTCCAGGGGCGGACCGGCCGCCTCGTCCGGTGCCGCCTCGGGTGCCGGTCCCCAGTCGGTGTCCGGGGCCGCGGTGTCGAATCTGCCGAGGTAGTTGAAGCCGATCTGCGGGGCGGGCAGCGCGGCGAGTTCCGGCCCGGTGTCCGGGTTGAGATACCGCAGCAGGCCGTAACCGAGGCCGTCCCCGGGCACCGCGCGCAGCTGTTCCTTGATCCGCTTCAGCAGCCGTCCGACGGCAGGGCCCGCCGCCCACAGGTCGTCCCAGTCCACCGTGGACGCGTTCTTGGTCACGTCCGTGGGCGCGTCCGTGGACGCATCCGTGGACACCTCGAGCCGGACCGGGTGGAGCGAGGTGAACCAGCCCATGGTGCGGGAGAGATCGAGCCCTTCCACCAGGCTGTGCCGGCCGTGGCCCTCGAGGTCGACCACGACGGGCGCGGCACTGTCCCCGGTGTCCCGACGGGCCGTCACCGAGATGGCCAGCGCGGTCAGCAGTACGTCGTCGACGCGTGCGTTGAACGCCGCGGGCACCCGGCTCAGCAGGGCGTCGGTCACCGGCGCGGGCAGTGTGACGGTCAGGGACCGGGCGGTGGCGGCGGTGTCCCGAGCGGGGTCCAGGTCGCGGGTGCCCAGGAGCGGGCGCGGCCCCTCACCGACCGTGCGCCAGTAGCCCAGTTCGGCCGTCACGGAGTCCGCCGTCGCCTGGTCGGCCAGCGTCCGTGCCCAGCGCCGGAACGAGGTGCCGACCGGCGTCGGCCGCGGTGCGCGGCCGTCGGACACGGCGCTCCAGGCGGCTGCCAGATCCGGCAGCAGCACCCGCCACGACACCCCGTCCACCGCCAGGTGGTGGACGGCCAGCAGCAGCCTGCCGGAGCGGCCGGGGCCGGCGTCGAACCAGACAGCCTCCAGGACGGCACCGACCCCGCCGTCATCAGGGTTGAGCCGCCGGAAGGCCGCCGCGGATTCGCGGGCCAGGACGGCGCGCAGTGCCGCGTCGTCCAGCCCCGCGGCGTCCACGCGCCGTACGCGGTCGGCAGCCGGGACCGCGCCGGGGGGCCGCACTCGCAGCCGCCAGGACGCGTCCAGGACTTCCAGCCGCAGTACGTCGTGGTGGTCCAGCACCGTCTGCACCGCCCGGACCAGGCTCTCCTCGGTGAGCGCCGCGGGCACCCGCAGCAGCACCGACTGATGGAGACCGGCCAGCGTGCCGCCGCGCGCCCGCAGATCGTGCATGACCGGGGTGAGCGGCAGCTCCCCGGTCCCGTCGTCCCCGGCGGTCTCCCCGGCCGCCGGGGCGGCCGCGGCGGCCAGCCGGGCCACCGTCTTGAGCTGGAACACCTGCTTGGGCGTCAGGGCCAGACCGGCTGCCCGAGCCCGGCTGACCAGCTGGATGGAGCCGATGCTGTCGCCGCCGCGCTCGAAGAAGTTGTCCTGCGGCCCCACCCGGTCCAGGCCGAGGATCTCGGCGACCAGCCGGCACAGCACTTCCTCCCGCTCGGTGGCCGGCGCCTGCTCCGCGGCCGGACCGGGGGCCACCGGGACGGGCAGCGCCGCGCGGTCCAGCTTGCCGTTGGGGGTGAGCGGCAGCGCGTCCAGGCGCACCACGGCCGCGGGCACCATGTAGTCCGGCAGCACGGTGCCGAGGTGGGCGCGCAACGCGTCCGCGTCCGGCCCCGGTTCACCGCCGGTGGGCACCACGTAGGCCACCAGGCGCTTGTCGCCCGGCCGGTCCTCGCGTACGACCACGGCGTTCTGCGCGACCGCCGGATGGCGGCCCAGCACCGCCTCGATCTCGGCGGGCTCGACCCGGAAACCGCGCACCTTGGCCTGGTCGTCGGCCCGGCCCACGAACTCCAGGGTGCCGCCCTCCCGCCACCGCACCTGGTCGCCGGTGCGGTACATGCGCGTGCCGGGCGCCCCGAACGGGTCGGCCACAAAACGCTCGCCGGTCAGCCCCGGCCGGTCGAGGTATCCCCGCGCCAGGCCGGCGCCGGCGATGTACAGCTCCCCGACCACGCCCACCGGGACGGGTGCCAGCGAGCCGTCGAGCACGTAGACCCGGGTGTTCGCGAGCGGTCCGCCGATCGGCACCCGCTCGCCCAGTGCGGCCTGTGCGGTGATCCGGTGCTGGGTGGCGCACAGGGTGATCTCGGTCGGCCCGTACAGATGCCGTACGACCAGGTGGGGACTGTGCCGCAGCACGCTCTCCACGGCGGTCACCGACACCGTGTCACCGCCGGTGAGGATCTCCCGTACGCCGCCGAGCGAGCCCGCCAGCTCGTCGGCGACGACGCGGAAGAGCCCGGCGGTGAAGTGCACGGCGGTGATGTCCTCGTCGGCGATGAGCCGTTTGAGGGTGGCCACGTCGACATCCCCGGGTGGTGCCAGTACCACCCGTCCGCCGGTCAGCAGCGGCACCCACAGCTCGTAGTCGGAGATGTCGAAGGCGTACGGCGCGTGCATCAGCACGCGGTCGTGGTTCCCCGGCTCCCAGCACGGGTCCAGCGCCAGCTCCAGCAGGGACCGGTGGCTGACCGCGATGCCCTTGGGCTCACCGGTGGAGCCGGAGGTGTGCATCACATAGGCGAGTTGGCCGGGGCGCACCGCCACCTCGGGCGCGGTCGGCTCCCCGCGCTCCGGTCCGGGGTCCGCGCCGATCACCACGGTGCGCACCGCGGGCGGCAGGCCCCGGTCGCGCCATGCGGTGTCCGTGAGCAGCAGCCGCGCCCCGCCGCGGCGCAGCACATCGCGCATCCGCTCGAGGGGGTACCCCTCGTGAAGGGGTACGTAGGCGGCGCCCGCCTTGAGGATGCCCAGCAGAGCGGTCACCAGGCCGGCCGAGCGCTCCATGAGGACGCCGACCCGCTCCTCCGGCCGCACGCCGAGCTCGATCAGGTGGTGGGCCAGCCAGTTGGCCCGTGCGTCGAGTTCCGCGTAGCTGAGCTCCCCGTCCACCGCCCGTACGGCGATGGCGTCCGGCCGGCGGCGCAGCTGGACGGCGAACGCCTCGCACACGGTGGTGACGGACTCCGGGAGCGCCACCGCGGTGTCGTTCCACTCCTCGACCACCTGGTGCCGCTCGGTCTCGTCCAGGATGCCGAGGGCGCTGATGGGACGGTCCGGGGCGGCCAGGGCCGCGCGCAGGAACCGGCCCAGCCGCGCGACGATCCGCTCCGCGGTGCCGTGGTCGAAGAGGTCGGTGCTGTACTCGAGCATGCCCTCGATGCCCGCGCAGGCGCTCTGGCCGGGGCCCTCGGCCCGTCGTTCGCGCAGGCTGAGCGAGAGGTCGAACTTGGCCGCCGCCGCCTCGACCGGCTCCAGGGCCAGGCTCAGTCCGGGCAGCTCCAGCGAAACCCGGGGGGTGTTCTGGAAGGCCAGCAGAATCTGGAAGAGCGGCTGCCGGGACAGCGACCGGACCGGTTTGACCGCCTCCACCAGGCGCTCGAACGGCAGGTCCTGGTGGGCGTAGGCGGCGAGGTCCGCCGCCCGCACCCGCTCCACCAGGGCGCGGAAGCCGGGATCGCCCGAGGTGTCGGTGCGCAGCACCACCGTGTTGGCGAAGGACCCCACCAGGTCGTCGAGTGCGTCATCGGTACGGCCCGCGATGGGACTGCCGATCGGGATGTCCGCACCGGCGCCGAGCCGGGTCAGCAGTGCGGCCAGCGCGGCCTGCACGACCATGAAGACGCTGGCCGAACTCTGCCGGGCCAGTGCGGCGGCCGCCTCGTGGATCCCGGCGTCCCAGAGCACCGGGACGCGGCCGCCCCGGTACCCGGGCTCGGCGGGCCGCTGCCGGTCGGTGGGGAGGGGCAGTTCCTCGGGCAGTCCGGCCAGCGCCTCGCGCCAGTAGGACAGTTGCCGGGAGGCCACGCTGCCGGGGTCGTCCTCGTCGCCGAGGAGTTCGCGCTGCCAGAGCGTGTAGTCCGCGTAACTCACCGGAAGCGGCGGCCACGCCGGCGCCGTGCCCGCCAGCCGCGCGGCGTAGGCGGTGCCCAGGTCGCGGGCGAGCGGCGCCATCGACCAGCCGTCGGCCGCGCTGTGGTGGACGACCAGCACCAGCACATGATCCGCGGGTGTGAGCGTGAACAGGCTGACGCGCAGGGGAGGTTCGGCCGCCAGGTCGAATCCGGTCCGGGCCGCCGCGGCGACCAGGCGGGGCAGCTCGTCCTCGGTGGTCTCCGCGACGGTCAGCGGGCAGTCGGCGCTTCCGGGCGCCAGGATCCGCTGCTCGGCCCGCCCGTCGGTGTCGACCAGCAGGGTGCGCAGGACTTCGTGGCGGGCCATCAGGTCCCCCAGCGCGGCCCGCAGCGCGGTGTGGTCGACCGCACCGGTCAGGCGCAGCGCCACCGGCATGTTGTAGAGCGCTTCGGAGCCTTCCTCGCGCAGCCGCTCCAGGAACCACAACCGGTGCTGGGCGAAGGACAGCGGCACCGACTCCGGCCGGGGACGCGCCGTCAGGGCCGGCCGGGCGGTGCTGCCCGCGGTGGCGCCCGCCGCCACCCCGGCGACCGTGGGCGCGTCGAAGAGCAGCCTGAGGGGCATCTCGATGCCCAGCTCCGATCTGATCCGGCTGACCAGGCGGGTGGCGAGCAGGGAGTGGCCGCCCAGCTCGAAGAAGTTGTCGTCGACGCCGACCTGTTCGACGTCGAGCACCTCGGCGAACAGCCCGCACAGCACCTCTTCGAGACCGCCGCGCGGCGTACGGCCCGAGCCCGCCCCTCCGCCGTACGCGGGCGCGGGCAGCGCGGCGCGGTCCACCTTGCCGGTGGGCGAGAGCGGGATCGTGGGCAGTACGACGACGGCGGCGGGGACCATGTGGTCGGGGAGGGTGGCGGCGGTGTGGGCGCGCAGGGTTGCGGGGTCGGGGGTGGCGGTGGTGGCGGGGACGGCGTAGGCGATGAGGCGTTGGTCGCCGGGGCGGTCCTCGCGTATGACGACGGTGGCTTGTGCGACGTCGGGATGGCGGGTGAGGGTGGCTTCGATCTCGCCGGGTTCGACGCGGTAGCCGCGTATCTTGACCTGGTCGTCGGCGCGTCCGGTGAAGACGAGTTCGCCGGTGGTGGTCCAGCGGACGAGGTCGCCGGTGCGGTACATGCGGGTGCCCGGCGGTCCGTACGGATCGGCCACGAAGCGTTCGCCGGTCAGTCCCGGCCGCCCCAGATAGCCACGCGCCAGGCCGTCCCCCGCCAGATACAGCTCGCCGACCACACCGGCGGGGACCGGGCGCAGCCCCGGGCCGAGAACATAGACCCGGGTGTTGGCGATGGGCCGTCCGATCGGCGCGGCGATCTCGCCGGAGAGCGGCGCGCTCAGCGTCGCGCACACCGTCGACTCGGTGGGCCCGTAGGCGTTGAGCATCCGGCGGCCCCGCGACCAGCGCGCCGCCACATCGGGCGGACATGCCTCACCACCGGTGATCAGGGCGCGGAGGGTGGGCACGGTGGCCGGGTCGAGGGTGGCGACGAACGCGGGCGGCAGCATGGCGTGGGTGACCCGCTCGCGGTCGATCAGCGCCACCACGCCGTCGCCGATGATCTGGTCCGGCCGGGGCACCACCAGGGTGGCACCGGCGAGCAGCGTCATGACCAGTTCGCAGGCCGAGGCGTCGAAGTTCAGTGAAGCGAACTGGAGGACGCGCGCGTCCGCGTCCAGCCCGAGCGCCTCCTGGTGCGCGACGGCCAGCCCGGCCAGGCCCCGGTGGGTGACCTGGACGCCCTTGGGCGTACCGGTGGAACCGGAGGTGTAGACGAGATACGCGGGATGGGAGACATCCAGCGGGGACGACCGCTCGGCGTCGGTGAGGTCGGCGGCGGAGTGGCGCTCCACCTCGGCCCGGACCGCCGGGTCGTCCAGCCGGTGGCACGGTACCTCCGGCGGGATGCGCTCACCGGAGGGACCGGTGGTCAGCACGTACAGCGGGGCGGCGTCGGCGCACATGAAGCGGGCGCGGGCGGCGGGGAGGTCCGGGTCGACGGACAGATAGGCGGCGCCCGTCTTGACCACGGCCAGCACAGCGGTCACCAGCTCGGCCGAACGGGGCAGGGCCAGACCGATCACGGTCTCCGGTCCCGCGCCGTGCGCGACCAGCCAGCGGGCCAGCCGGTTCGCCCGTGCGTTCAGCTCCGCGTAGCCGATCCCGTCCCCGTCGTGCCGTACCGCGATCGCGTCGGGGCGCCGGGCCGCTTGGGCCTCGAACAGCACCGGCCAGGGAGTGCGGGGCAGCTGCCTGGCGGTGTCGTTCCACTCCACCAGAACGCGCTGCCGCTCGTCGTCCTGGAGCAGGTCCACACCGCTGATCCGGCGGTCCGGGTCGGCGACGACCGCACGCAGGACACGCTCGAGCCTGCGGACGAGTCCGGCGACCGTGGCCTCGTCGTAGAGGTCGGCGCTGTACTCCAGAATGCCGTGGATACCGGCGGAATCCGGCCGTTCGCGCACGCTCCAGAGCAGGTCGAACTTGGAGATCCCCAGGTCGATTGGGACCGGTTCGAAGGTGAGTCCGGGGAGGTCGAGGATGACGTCGGGGGTGTTCTGGAAGGCCAGCATGACCTGGAAGAGGGGGTGTCTGGCCAGGGAGCGGGCGGGGTTGACCAGTTCCACCAGGCGTTCGAAGGGGATGTCCTGGTGGGCGTAGGCGGCCAGGTCGGTGGTGCGGACGCGGGTGAGCAGTTCGCGGAAGGTGGGGTCGCCCGAGGTGTCGGTGCGCAGGACCAGGGTGTTGGCGAAGAAGCCGACGAGGTCGTCGAGTTGTTCGTCGGTGCGGCCGGCGATGGGTGTGCCGATGGGTACGTCCTCGCCCGCGCCCAGGCCGCTGAGCATGGCCGCGAGCGCGGCGTGGACCACCATGAACACACTGGTCCCCACCTGGTGCGCGATCTCCACCAGACCGCGGTGCAACTCCGCGTCCCAGTCCACCGGAACGCTGCTGCCACGGTGCCCGGCGGTGGCGGGGCGCGGCCGGTCGGCCGGCAGCGCCAGCTCTTCCGGCATGCCACGAAGGTGGCTGGTCCAGTAGTCCAGCTGCTCGTGGAGCACACCGTCCTCGTCGTCCTCGTCGCCGAGGAGTTCGCGTTGCCACAGGGCGTAGTCGGCGTACTGGACGGGCAGGGGCTCCCAGGCGGGGGCGTGGCCCGCGGTGCGGGCGGCGTAGGCGGTGCCCAGGTCGCGGGCGAGGGGGGCCATGGACCAGCCGTCGGCGGCGATGTGGTGCAGGACCAGCAGCAGCACGCTCTCGGCGGCGTCGCGTACGAACAGGGAGGCGCGCAGCGGCAGATCGGTGGCGAGGTCGAAGCCCTTCGCCACCTCCTCCCGCAGCAGTGGCGCGAGGGCGTGTTCGTCCGTGACCTCGGTGACCGGCAGGGGGACGACCGGGGCGCCGATCACCTGCTGGTGGGCTTCCCCGGCCACGTCGGGGAAGACGGTGCGCAGGGATTCGTGGCGTGCCACCACGTCGGTCAGTGCGGCGCGTAGTGCCTGCTGGTCCACGGCGCCCGACAGGCGCAGTGCCACGGGCATGTTGTAGAGCGCGCTCGCGCCCTGGAGCCGGTTCACGAACCACAGCCGTCGCTGCGCGAACGACAGCGGCACCCGCTCGGGCCGGGGACGCGCCGACACGGTGGGCCGCGCGGGTTCACCGGTCCCGTGGGCCTCGACCAGTCCGGCGACCGTCGGGGTCTCGAAGAGCGACCGCAGCGGCAGTTCGACGCCGAGTGCGGTGCGCACCCGGCTGACCAGGCGGGTGGCGAGCAGGGAGTGGCCGCCCAGGTCGAAGAAGCTGTCGTCGATACCGACCCGTTCCAGCCCCAGCACCTCGGCGAACAGCCCGCACAGCAGCTCCTCGCGCGGTGTCCGCGCACCACGCCCCGCCGCGTCCACCTCCATCTCGGGAGCGGGCAGCGCGGTGCGGTCCACCTTGCCGTTCGGCGTCAGCGGCAACGCCTCCAGTACGACGACGGCGGCGGGGACCATGTGGTCGGGGAGGGTGGCGGCGGTGTGGGCGCGCAGGGTTGCGGGGTCGGGGGTGGCGGTGGTGGCGGGGACGGCGTAGGCGATGAGGCGTTGGTCGCCGGGGCGGTCCTCGCGTATGACGACGGTGGCTTGTGCGACGTCGGGATGGCGGGTGAGGGTGGCTTCGATCTCGCCGGGTTCGACGCGGTAGCCGCGTATCTTGACCTGGTCGTCGGCGCGTCCGGTGAAGACGAGTTCGCCGGTGGTGGTCCAGCGGACGAGGTCGCCGGTGCGGTACATGCGGGTGCCCGGCGGTCCGTACGGATCGGCCACGAAGCGTTCGCCGGTCAGTCCCGGCCGCCCCAGATAGCCACGCGCCAGGCCCGCGCCCGCCACATAGAGCTCCCCGGGCACGCCCACCGGCACCGGGCGCAGCCCCGGGCCGAGGACGTAGAGCCGGGTGTTGGCGAGGGGCCGCCCGATCGGCAGCGGGCCCTCGTCCGGTGTCGCGCCCGGCGGCAGCCGGTACTCGGCGCAGCTGACGGTGGTCTCGGTGGGCCCGTAGACATTGCGCACCGTCACCGCGGGGTGAGCGGCCCGCCAGCGCTCCAGGGCCTCGGCGGTCAGCGCCTCACCGGCCAGCAGAAGGTCCCCGGTGGGCGACAGCCGCGGTGGCAGAGCGTCCAGCAGGGCGAGGTGGCTGGGGGTCGCCTTGAGCAGGGTGGGGGCGGTGTCCGGCGGCGCGGTGTCGTCGAGTGCCCCGACACACACCCGGCCCCCGACGGTCAGCGGTGTGAAGAGCGTGGTGACCGTCATGTCGAAGGACACCGACGAGTGCAGCAGCGCGGTGCCACCGGCGCTCCGGTAGGACCGGCCCGCCCACCGGAGGTAGTCGGCCAGGGCACCGTGCTCGACCACCACCCCCTTGGGCAGACCGGTGGACCCCGAGGTGTAGATGACATACGCCGGGTGGTGCGGCAGCAGCGGGCGGATCCGGTCGCGGTCGGCCGGGCCGTCCTCCGCGGGCCGCACGTCGTCCAGGTGGACGCGGGAGAGGGAGCCGAACTCCGGTCGCTCCGCGGTCTGTTCCCCAGCGGTCAGCAGCAGGGCGGGCGCCGCGTCGCGGAGCATATGGGCGATGCGCTCGGCGGGGTACTCCGGGTCGACGGGCAGATACGCGGCTCCCGCCTTGGCCACGCCGAGGAGCGCGGCCAGCAGTGCCACCGACGGTGGCGCCGCCACGGCGACCAGGTCCTCGGGCCCGGCGCCGTGGGCGATCAGCCGCCGGGCGACGCCGTTGGCGTACGCGTTGAGCTGGGCGTAGCTGAGCGTGCGGGCGCCGTCGGCCACCGCGATGGCCTCCGGAGTGCGCGCCACCTGGGCCTCGAAGAGCTCCGGGAGCCCGGCGGGGGCACCGGCCACCGCGGTGGCGTTCCAGTCGACCAGGATCCGCTGCCGCTCGTCCTCGGCGAGGAGGTCCACCCGGCTCAGCGGACGCTCCGGGTCGGCCATCAGGGTGCGCAGCAGCCGCTCGAACCGTCCGGCCAGGGCGGTGGCGGACTCCCGGTCGAAGAGGTCGCCGTTGTACTCCAGCACACCGTGGACACCCGCGGCGCCCTGCTTGTCGTGGCGTTCCTGGACGTTGAACGAGAGATCGAACTTGGCGATGCCGAGGTCGAGGTGTTCGAGCTCGAAGGTGAGTCCGGGGAGGTCGAGGATGACGTCGGGGGTGTTCTGGAAGGCCAGCATGACCTGGAAGAGGGGGTGTCTGGCCAGGGAGCGGGCGGGGTTGACCAGTTCCACCAGGCGTTCGAAGGGGATGTCCTGGTGGGCGTAGGCGGCCAGGTCGGTGGTGCGGACGCGGGTGAGCAGTTCGCGGAAGGTGGGGTCGCCCGAGGTGTCGGTGCGCAGGACCAGGGTGTTGGCGAAGAAGCCGACGAGGTCGTCGAGTTGTTCGTCGGTGCGGCCGGCGATGGGTGTGCCGATGGGTACGTCCTCGCCCGCGCCGAGGCCGCTGAGCATGGCCGCGAGCGCGGCGTGGACCACCATGAACACACTGGTTTGTGCCTGCCGCGCCAACTCCACCAGACCGCGGTGCAGTTGCGCGTCCCAGTGGATCTCGACCAGCCCGCCGCGATGGCCGGCCATCGGTGGCCGTGGCCGGTCGGTCGGCAGCGTCAGCTCTTCGGGGAGCCCGGCGAGGGCACGGCGCCAGTAGGTGAGCTGTTCCCCGGCGACGCTGCTCTCCTCCGCCTCGTCGCCGAGGAGTTCGCGTTGCCACAGGGCGTAGTCGGCGTACTGGACGGGCAGGGGCTCCCAGGCGGGGGCGTGGCCCGCGGTGCGGGCGGCGTAGGCGGTGCCCAGGTCGCGGGCGAGGGGGGCCATGGACCAGCCGTCGGCGGCGATGTGGTGCAGGACCAGCAGCAGCACGCTCTCGGCGGCGTCGCGTACGAACAGGGAGGCGCGCAGCGGCAGATCGGTGGCGAGGTCGAAGGCTTTCGCCACCTCTTCCCGCAGCAGCTCCGGCAGCGTGTCCTGGTCCGCCACGTCGATGACCGGCAGGGGCACCGCCGGGTTGTCGATGATCTGCTGGTGGGCTTCTCCCGCCACGTCGGGGAAGACGGTGCGCAGGGATTCGTGGCGTGCCACCACGTCGGTCAGTGCGGCGCGTAGTGCCTGCTGGTCCACGGCGCCCGACAGGCGCAGTGCCACGGGCATGTTGTAGAGCGCGCTCGCGCCCTGGAGCCGGTTCACGAACCACAGCCGTCGCTGCGCGAACGACAGCGGCACCCGCTCGGGCCGGGGACGCGCCACCACCGGGGGCCGCGCGGTTCCGGCCGCCACGAAGCGTGCCGCCAGCCGGGCCACCGTCGGGGCCTCGAAGAGCGAGCCCATGGACAGTTCGGTGCCCAGCACCGACCTGATCCGGCTGACCAGGCGGGTGGCGAGCAGGGAGTGGCCGCCCAGGTCGAAGAAGCTGTCGTCGATACCGACCCGTTCCAGCCCCAGCACCTCGGCGAACAGCCCGCACAGCACCTCCTCGCGCGGTGTCCGCGGACCACGCCCCGCCCTGTCCACCCCCGCCTCGGGGGCGGGCAGTGCCTTGCGGTCCACCTTCCCGTTCGGCGTCAGCGGCAGCGCCTCCAGCACCACCACGGCGGCGGGCACCATGAAGCCGGGCAGCCGGTCCTGGAGCCGGGCGCGCAGATCGGAGACGAGGGCACCGGCCCGCCGGCCGAGCCCGGGGTCGTTCGCCGGACGCACCGCGCCACCGCGGGCCCGGTAGACCCCGGTGACCGGGGTGGTGGCAGGGGTGTTGGTGAACACCGCCTCCAGGCTCTTGTCCTCGGGCTCGGGCGACCAGGTGATCAGCACCCGTTGTCCGAGGCGTTCGGCCAGCGCGTGGAGGTCCTCGGGGTCCGGGGCCGCCGGGGCGCCCAGGCGGGCGTTGGGGATGCCGGTCACCCGGACCGGCCCGGGGTGCGCGGCCAGCCGCTCGGCGAGTGTGCCGAGGTCGTCACCGCTGCGCCAGGCCAGCACGGGGACCGTGTCCAGGGCCACGCCGGGCCGCCGGTGCAGGACGACTTCGTAGCGGTAGCGGGTCAGCTCGTTGTGGTGGCGACCGCGCTTGAGCCGGATGTCCGCACCGCCCGCCGGACCCGCGAAGAATTCGGGGTCCAGCAGCAGTTCCTTCTCGGCCGACACGCTCTGCTCGACCGCCTGCCGCAGCCGAGCGGGATCGGCGCCCTCGCCCAGCCGGTGGTGTTCGGCGGCCTCGCGCAGCTGGGGGAGCAGCCGCAGGTTGCGGATGTCACCAAGGTAGATGGCGCCGCTTGTCGTCAGCAGCGAGTCGGCGCCGGCGAGCACCGTGCGCAGATAGTCGAGGTTCGGGAAGTACTGCACCACGGAGTTGAGCACGACGAGGTCGAAGGACCCGCGGGGAAGCCCGTCCAGCACATGCGCGGGCTGGGCCCGCAGCTCCACCCGGTCGCGCAGCTCCGGCCGCTCGTCGTCGATCCGCCGGCGCAGGGTGTCGATGACGGCCGGGGAGAAGTCGGTGCCCCAGTAGGTCTCGCAGTGCGGGGCCACCTGGGAGAGGATCAGGCCGCTGCCGACGCCGAGTTCCAGCACCCGGCGGGGACGCAGTTCGAGGATGCGCTCCACCGTCGCGGCGCGCCAGGCGCGCATCTCCTCCAGCGGGATCGGCCTGCCGTCCACGCTGCTGTTCCAGCCCGCGAAGTCCTCGCCGAACGCCGGTGCGGGCGCCTGCCCGTCGAGGTCGGTGCCGTACTGGGCCTGGAAGATGTCCTGCCAGTCGTCGACCTGCCGCTGCACGCTGGTGTCAGCCGCGTCCGCCGCGGCCGGGACCACATAGCCGACGAGCTGTCCGGGGCGGCCGGGGTGGGGCACCACGACGGCCTGGGACACCTCCGGCTGGTCGGAGAGCGCCGAGGCGACCTCACCGAGCTCCACCCGGTAACCGCGCACCTTGACCTGGTCGTCGGTGCGGCCGAGATGGACCAGGGTGCCGTCGGTCCGGCGCTTGGCGAGGTCCCCGGTGCGGTACATCCGCTCGCCGGGCGCGCCGAAGGGGCAGGCCAGGAAGCGGGTGGCGGTCAGGCCCGGCCGGTCCAGGTAGCCGCGGGCCAGCCCGTCGCCGGACACGTACAGCTCGCCCGGAACACCGGGCGGCACCGGCCGCAGCCGCTCGTCCAGGACGTAGGCCCGCGCCTGGGTGATCGGCGTCCCGATGGGCGGCCGGGCGCCGCCGGTCAGGGGCTCGCTCATGGTGGCGCAGACCGTGGTCTCGGTGGGGCCGTAGGCGTTGACCAGGCGTCGGCCAGGGGACCAGCGGGCGGCCAGTTCGCCTGTGGCCGCCTCGCCCGCCACCACCAGGGAGCGCACGGACGGCAGGTCACCGGGTTCCATGACCTCCAGCACGGTCGGCGGCAGCGTCAGATGGCTGACCTGCCGGTCGGCGACGAGCCCGGCCAGCGGGGCCCCCGGGCGCAGCTCGCCGGAGGGGGCCAGGACCAGGGTGGCGCCGGACAGCAGCGCCATGACCAGTTCCCAGAAGGCCGCGTCGAAGCTGAACGAGGCGAATTGCAGCACGCGGTCACCCGGACCGACGTCGAGCCGTTCGCGCTGGGCGGTGAGCAGCGCGGCCACACCGGTGTGCGTGCCGACCACGCCCTTGGGCAGACCGGTGGAGCCGGAGGTGTAGATGACGTACGCGGGGTGGGTGGGCGTCAGGGGCGAGCGGCGCTCCGCGTCCCGCACATCGTCCGCGGCGAAGCCCCGCTCCCCGGCGAGCCGCGCCGTGTCATCCAGGGTGAGGTGGGGAGTGCCGTCGGGGAGCGCGGTGGCGAGTGCGGCGGCGAGCTCGGTGGTGGTGAGCGCCAGACCGGGCGCGGCGTCGGTGAGCAGGAAGCGGATGCGTTCGGCCGGATACTCCGGGTCGACCGGGAGATAGGCGGCCCCGGCCTTGCCGACGGCCAGGACGGCGACCACCAGCTCCGCGGAACGGGGCAGCATCAGCGCGACGACGTCCTCGGGGCCGACGCCCCGGTCGATGAGCAGCCGGGCCAGCCTGTTGGCACGGGCGTTGAGCTCGGCGTAGGAGAGTTCGACGCCGGGGAAGAGCAGAGCGGGCGCGTCGGGGGTGCGGGCCACCTGGGCCTCGAACAGCCGCGGCGTGGTGAGCCGCGGCACGGCTCGGCCGGTGGTGTCGTCCCCGTCCCCTCCGGCGGTGAGCCGGGTGCGCTCTTCGGCGGTGAGCAGGTCGATATCGCCGATGCGCCGGTCCGGAGCGGCGGCAGCGGCACTCAGCAGGTGCTCCAGCCGCCCCAGGAGCGCCCTGACGGTCCCCTCTTCGAACAGGTCGGTGCTGTACTCGAGGTAGCCCTCGAGCCCCTGGGGGCGGCCGTCGGCGTCTCGGGTCTCGGTCAGGTCCAGCGACAGGTCGAACTTGGCGCCGCCGGGGTGCATCGGCTCGGTGCGTATCTCCAGGCCGGGCAGGTCCCAGCCGGACTTCGGGGTGTTCTGCACCACCACGAGCACCTGGAACAGCGGCTGACGGTGGACCGAGCGGCCCGGGTTGAGAACCTCGACCAGCCGCTCGAAGGGGAAGTCCTGGTGGGCGTAGGCCCCAAGATCGGTGTCGCGCACCCGGTCGACCAGTTCGGCGAAGGCGGGGTCGCCGGAGGTGTCGGTGCGCAGCACCAGCGTGTTGACGAAGAACCCGATGAGGTCGTCCAGCGCCTGGTCGCCGCGGCCGGCCACGGCGGTGCCCAGCGGGATGTCGGTGCCCGCGCCGAGCCGGGTCAGCAGCGCGGCCACACCGGCTTGCAGGACCATGAAGAGCGTGGCCCGGCGTTCACCGGCCAGCCGGTCGAGCGCCCGGTGCAGCTTCGCGTCGAAGCGGACCGGCAGCGCCTGGCCGCGATGGCCGGAGCGGTCGGGGCGGGGGTGGTCGGTGGGCAGGGCGATCTCTTCCGGCAGTCCGGCCAGCGCGGAGCGCCAGTAGGCCAGTTGCCGGTGCGCCAGGCTCTCCGGGTCGGCCTCGTTACCGAGCAGCCGGCGCTGCCACAGGGTGTAGTCGGCGTACTGCACCGGCAGTGGCGCCCAGCCGGGGGCGGATCCGCCCGCGCGGGCGGCGTAGGCCGTGCTCAGGTCGCGGGCGAGCGGTGCCAGGGACCAGCCGTCGCCCGCGATGTGGTGGAGCACCAGCAGCAGGACGTGGTCTTCCGGTGAGCGCGCGAACAGGGAGGCGCGCAGCGGCAGATCGCGGGTGAAGTCGAAGGGCGCGGTGGCGGCGTCGGCCAGCAGCTGTGCCGGCTCGGCGCCGTCGGTCCCGGTGACCGGCAGCGGCATGGCGACGCCGGTCAGCACCCGCTGGTGGGCTTCGCCCCCGCTCTCGGGGAACACCGTGCGCAGCGACTCGTGCCGGGCCACCACGTCCTCGAGCGCGGCCCGCAGCGCCGTGCGGTCCAGCTCGCCGGTCAGGCGTAGGGCCAGCGGCATGTTGTAGGTCGAGCCGATGCCCTCGACCTGGTGCAGCAGCCACAGCCGACGCTGGGCGTACGACAGCGGCGTCGCATCGGGGCGCGGCTGCGGGACGAGGGCCGGGCGTGTGGTGGCCGTGCCGGTGATCCGGCCGGCCAGACCGGCGACCGTCGGGGTCTCGAACAGGGCGGCCACCGGCAGTTCGACGCCCAGCTCGGCGCGGATCCGTACGGTGAGCCGGGTGGCCAGCAGCGAATGACCACCCAGGTCGAAGAAGCTGTCATCGGTGCCGACCCGCGCCACCCCCAGCACCTCGGCGAAGAGCGCGCACAGCGTCTCCTCCCGCGGCGTGCGCGGGGCCCGGCCGGTGCCCTGTCCGTCCCACACCGGCGAGGGCAGCGCCGCACGGTCCAGCTTGCCGTTGGGCGTCAGGGGGAGGGCGTCCAGCACGACGACGGCCGCGGGGACCATGTACCCGGGGAGCGAGCGCGCCATGTACGCCCGCACCTCGGCGGGGTCGAGGCCGGGCTCGCGCGGCACCGCGTAGCCGACCAGGCGCTGGTCGCCGGGCTGGTCCTCACGCAGCTGCACGGTGGCCGCGGCGATCTGCGGATGCCGGACCAATTCGGCCTCGATCTCGCCGAGTTCGATACGGAATCCACGGATCTTGACCTGGTGGTCGGCGCGGCCCTCGTAGCGCAGCAGCCCGTCGGAGGACCAGCGGGCCAGGTCCCCGGTGCGGTACATGCGCTCGCCGGGTGCGCCGAACGGAGCGGCGACGAACCGGCCGGCGGTCAGCCCCGGCTTGCCCAGATAGCCGCGGGCCAGCCCGGGACCGGCCACGTACAGCTCTCCTACGACGCCGGGCGGCACCGGTTGCAGCCCGGCGTCCAGCACATAGGCGCGCAGGTCAGCCAGGGGCGAGCCGATGGTGCTGCCGGGGTCCTGGGCGGCGGTCTCGCGGGTCAGGGCGCGGTGTGTGACATGCACGGTGGTCTCGGTGATGCCGTACATGTTCACCAGCCGGGGCCGGTCGTCGGGGTGCCCGGCGTACCACTCGGCGAGCCGGCCGGGGGCCAGCGCCTCGCCACCGAAGATCACATGGCGCAGTGCGGACGGCGTCCGCGGCTGCCGTGCGTCGGCCCGCATCAGCTCGTCGGCGCGCATCAGCTCGTAGAACGCCGAAGGCGTCTGGTTGAGCACGGTCACCCGCTGCTCGGCGAGCAGGGCCCTGAACTCCTCGGGGGCGCGGGCCACCGACGGGGGCACCACGACCAGCCGGCCGCCGTGCAGCAGCGCGCCCCACAGCTCCCACACGGAGAAGTCGAAGGCGTAGGAGTGGAACATCGTCCACACATCGCGGTCGCCGAAGCCGAACTCCTCGGCGGTGGCGGCGAAGAGGCGCGTGACATTGCGGTGGGAGACCACCACGCCCTTCGGCTCCCCGGTCGAACCCGAGGTGAAGATCACGTACGCGGGGTGGTCCGGACGGAGCGCGGCGGCGCGGTCGGCGTCCACCGGGTCGGTGTCCGGCCGGCCCTCCGTATCGCCGGGCGCTGTCGTGGAGTCCACGACGGTCACCGGGCCGGCGTCCTTCAGGACGGCCTCGATCCGCGCGGCCGGGGCGTCCGGGTCGATCGGGAGGTACGCCGCGCCGGACTTCAGCACCGCGAGAACCGCCACGACCAGCTCGGCCGAGCGCGGCAGCACCAGGGCGACCAGGCGCTCGGGCCCCGCGCCGCGCGCGATCAGCTCATGGGCGAACCGGTTCGCCCGCGCGTTCAGCTCGCGGTAGGACAGGGTCTGGCCCTGCCAGGTCAGTGCGGCGGCGTCAGGGGTGCGGGCGACCTGGGCCTCGAACAGCGCGGGCAGGGTGCCCGCGACAGGGCCTGGGGCGGCGCCTGGGGCTCCGGCCGCTGGACCGGCGTCACCGACGTCATCCGCGTCCGTGCGCACGGCGTTGAACCCGGCCAGCACTCGGCGCCGGTCCGCCGCGTCGAGCACTCCGGTACGTCCCACAGCCCGGCTCGGAGCGGCGATGAGCGAGCGGAGGAAGGGGACGAAGCGCCTGCCGTGGTCGGCGATGTCCTCCTCGCCGAACGCCGCCGGGTTCCCGTCGAAGCTGACCCGCAGCCCGCTGTTCTCGGTGCCTCCGTCGAAGGTGATCACCAGGTCGTCGGTGGGGCCGCTGGACATGCTGTGCACCTCGGCGGTGCACGCCCCGAACCGCAGGTCCTGCTGGAGCGGGAGGAAGTTGACGGCGGGGCCGAACATCCGGCGGGTGCCGCTGCCCAGGCCGAGGTCCTTGCGGAGGTCTTCGCCGCGGTAGCGCTGGTGTCGCAGGAGCTCGCGGATCTCGCTCGCGGTCCGGCGCTGGAGTTCGTCGAACGGAGTGTCGGCCCGGACGTCCAGACGGAGCGGCAGTACGTTGGAGACCATCCCCGGGGTGGTCCGGGCGGCGTCGGCACGGCGTGCTGTCACCGGGAAGCCCAGAATGACGTCGCCTTCGCCGCGGAATGGCCGTAGGTAGGCGGCGACAGCCGCGGTCAGTGTGGCCTGCCAGGTGACTCGGGCTTCTCGGGCGGCCCTTTGGATTTCGGCGAACAGGTCGGCGTCCAGCCGGGTCGAGTGCCGCATCGAATCCGGCCACAATCCCGGTGACCGGTCGGGGAGGTTCAGCGCCCCGGTGCCGTCGGCGAACTGGCCGCACCAGTATTCCCGGTCGCGGTCGCTGTCCTCGGAAGAGAGGTAGTCGGCGTCTGCCCGGACTAATTCGCCTAAGCCCGCGAACGGTGTGGGCGGTATCTCCTGGGAGGCGGTCAGCGCCGTGTAGCAGTCGGCGACGCGCTGTACGACGAGGTTGTAGCCATAACCGTCGAGCGCGATGTGGTGCATGCGCATGTACCAAAGGAAATGGTCCGCGTCCACTTGGAACAGCGTATGGAAGAACAGCGGGCCGGACTCGAGATCGATCGGCTCGTACAGGTCCGCCGTCATCAGCTCCCGGGCGCGGCGCCGGGGGTCGTCCTCCCTGCTCAGGTCCAGGAAACGTAATGGCCGGTGGGGCGCGGGGCCGAGTGCCTGCCACGGCTGTCCGCCGTCCTCGCCGAAGCGCACGCGGAGGGCTTCGGCTTCCTCGACCACATGCCGCAATGCCCGCTCGAACACAGTGCGCTCGAGCGGTCCTCGAATTTCGGCATAAGCACTGATGTTGTAGAGCGGACTCGTGGGATCCAGCTTTTGGGCGGACCACACCCGCTGCTGAGCCGTGGTCAGAGGGTAAACGGCATGCTTGAACACACTGAGCACCAGAAGAATCCCCCAGAAAGTTCCCCCGTGATGGGCGCCCCATCACCCCGCAACCGCCACCGTGTCGACTTCGGTCACAAGCTGTCCACGGCACCTAAGGCTGCCCTGGCATGCTAATGACCCTCGGGTAGCGGCGTCAACCATTGTTATGTTCAACCATGTTGAACTCGGGCCCCGTCCATGAGTCCGTCAAGCGGGATGCGGGCGCGGTGAATTGGATTCCCGGCATATCGCGGCACACTGAACGGAATCCGGGATACCGGATACTTCGAGGCGTCGAACGGCCGGGAAGGGGGCTGGCTCCGGACCCGCGCACGGCAGGTCCTACGCTGTAGCCAGCGGCCGCGACCCGAGCAGTGCGACGGTGTGTGCAGCACCCGCGACGCCACAGCGACCGTGCACCTCCACCAGCAGATCACGAACTACGGCTGGAGTATCAACCGCTGTGTCGTTACGCACCCCGCCCGCGGACGTCGGGCCCCCGCGGCCCCGCCCCGTGGCGTCACGATCTCCGCTGCCACTCGCCACGCCCGTCCCGCCGCACCGCGCCGGACACCCGTTGGCCACTCCGTCCCGCACCGGGGTCCCCGTAGTCGTCAACCGCACGGAAGCCGCCGCAACCGCCCGGTCTTCCCCGCAGTTATCCGACTGTCGCGAGAAGGAGAGTCCGTGATGGCCGTCGCCGCATCAGTCAACGAGAACCTGGCCCACCTCAGCAACTACCTGATCTATTCGGCCATGGCCGTCTACACGCTCGCCTTCCTGGCGCACATCGGTGAGTGGACGTTCGGCACCCGCAGCCGGGTGGCGGTGCAGTCCCGTGCGCTCACCGACGCCGAACCGGCCGCCGGGGCGGCGGCCAAGGAGGCGGCCAACGGGGCCGCCACGGTCTCCGCCGAGCGCGGCCGGGGCGGAGCGGCGACGCTCGAACGCCCCCGGATCACCGTACGGACCGGTCCCGGGGACCGCGGTATCGAGGACGGCCCCGGAGCGGCCGGAGACTCCGAACGCGGCGATGTGCTCGGCCGGATCGCCATCGGACTCACCACCCTGGCCTGGGCGTTCCACACGATGGGCGTGATCGCGCGCGGCGCCTCCGTGCAGCGCGCCCCCTGGGCGAACATGTACGAGTTCTCCACCACCTTCGGCGCGATCACGGTGGGCGTCTACCTCGGTCTGCTGGCCCTGAAGAAGCCGGTCCGCTGGCTGGGCCTGTTCATGGTGACCACCATCCTGCTGGACCTGGGCCTGGCCGTCTCGGTGCTGTACACCGATTCGGACCAGCTCGTCCCGGCGCTGCACTCGTACTGGCTGTGGATCCACGTCTCCTGCGCCATGGTCTCGGGCGGGGCGCTCTACCTCGGCGCGCTCTCCGCGGTGCTCTACCTGTGCCGGGACCGCTACGAAGCCGGACTCCCGCAGAGCGAGGAGACCAAGCTGGCCCGGGTCTGGAGCCGGCTGCCGTCCGCGGCCACACTGGACAAGTTCGCGTACCGGATCAACGCGGCGATCTTCCCGCTGTGGACCTTCGCCATCGTCGCGGGCGCAATCTGGGCCGAGGCGGCCTGGGGCCGCTACTGGGGCTGGGACCCCAAGGAGGTCTGGACCTTCATCACCTGGGTCGCGTACGCCGCGTATCTGCACGCCCGCTCCACCGCGGGATGGAGGGGCCGCAAGGCGGCCTACCTGGCGCTGATCGCCTTCGCCTGCTTCCTCTTCAACTACTACGGCGTCAACATCTTCGTCTCAGGGAAGCACTCGTACTCCGGCGTCTGACAGACCGGTGCGCGTTCGGCATCCCCGTGGGGCGGGATGCCGCTCGCGCCGCGTGCCCGTCCTCGTGTCCCCACGAGTGGCAACGATCCGGAGGACACCCATATGGACACGAACGGCAGCACCCCCGTGGCCGCCCTGCTCCACTGGCGTGGTGAGCTGCCGTCCCTGATCAAGGACGCCTATGCCGCCGAGAGCCCGGCGCTCCTCACCCGCGCACACGCCGCGGCGGCCACCTCGAAGCTCCTCACCGGCCGGGCCCGGCCGGACGAGCTGACCGACTGGGCCCAGGCGGTGGAGTTCCTGGAAGACCTGGACTTCGAGGCGGGCCAGGTGGACCTGCTGACCCAGTTCCTCGTCGAGATCTCGACCCCCGAGCTCTTCGAACCGATCACCGTCGAGCTGTGCCGACGCTGGCACCACCGGCTGACGCGGCCGACGCCCCCCTCGAGCCCGGAAGGCTG
The DNA here is from genome assembly GCF_058215575.1 of Streptomyces sp. JLBJ103. Classification (NCBI taxonomy): domain Bacteria; kingdom Bacillati; phylum Actinomycetota; class Actinomycetes; order Kitasatosporales; family Streptomycetaceae; genus Streptomyces; species Streptomyces sp. JLBJ103. Next base: position 5,489,401 of record NZ_CM177089.1, read on the forward strand.
AGAGGAGCGCCAGGTCTCGGCGACCGAAGTCGCCGAACTGTGTCGGCGGTCAGCCGCCGACGGAGTTGATGCAGTTGGTGGTGTTGTTGATGTCGCCGCCGTCACCAAGCCAGCCGTTCGACCAGTTGTCGCCGGTGGTGGTCTCGCAGTCGTTGCTCTGGAAGATGAGGGTGAGGTCACCGTCGCTGCTGGCACTGCGGCCGTAGCCGTTGGTGGGCGCGCCGTACGCGGCCGCACTGCCCGCGCCGGCCAGCACCAGCGTGGCGGACGCCGCAGCCAGGAGAGCTGCCTTCTTGATACGCATGTGATTCCTCCAGAGGAGCCGAAAAGCGAAATATCTGACGATCCGATCTAACGGGGAATAGGTATGTGTACCGGGGGAAGCGCGGCGGTGCGTAGCTCGGCCGCTTCAGAAAATCGCTGGTTCTGCTCACAGCGTTCCGCCGATCGGTGCCTATCGGGATGCGCGCTACGGCGTCATGACCACGGCGCCGCCGATGCTGCCCGCACCGCCGTCCAGGGCGCGTGATGCCTGATGGTTGCGGGCGGGGCAGGTGCACGCGGGGCGGCAACGTCAGCTGATGGGGCGTCAGGGGGTACCCCGATACGTTCGCGTCCGGCTAACGCGTCGGGGCCACCAGGCCCGCCTCGTAGGCCAGGATCACCAGCTGGACCCGGTCGCGGGCCGCGAGTTTGGCGAGCAGTCGGGTCACATACGTCTTGGCCGTCGCCACGCTGATGCACAGTTCGCCGGCTATCTCGGAGTTGGACAGACCGGTGGCGACGAGGGTCAGGACCTCGCGTTCGCGATCGGTGATGCCCTCGATGGGGCGCGGGTCCCTGGGGGCGGGGCGGACGGCGAACTCCTTGATGAGGCGGCGGGTGACGCTCGGGGCGATCAGGCCGTCCCCGGCGGCGACCACGCGGATCGCTGCCAGGATGTCGTCCAGCGCCATGTCCTTGACGAGGAAGCCGGACGCCCCCGCGCGCAGCGCGGCGTAGAGGACGATGACATGGGCCGTGCCGGGGCCGGTGGTGATACGGCGGGTGGCTTCGATGCCGTCCACCCCGGGCATCCGGATGTCCATCACCACCACATCGGCCCGGGTGCTCTCGGCGAGCGCGACCGCCTCCGCGCCGTCTCCCGCCTCGCCGACGAGTTCGAGGTCGGGGGCTTCGGTCAGCACCATCCGCAGTGCCGCGCGGACCAGCGGCTGGTCGTCGGCGAGGACCACACGCACCGTCATCGGGCACCCGCCGCGGTGGGCAGGGCCGTGGGCCGATCCGGCCGCTGTGGCGCGGATGTCGGCACCGGCAGGAGCGCGGTCACCCGGAAGCCGCCCTCGGGACGCGGGCCCGCCGTGAACTCCCCGTGCAGCAGCCCGACCCGCTCCCGCATCCCCAGCAGGCCGTAGCCGTAGCCGTGGCGCATAGCGCGCTCATGGCCGTGTCCCTCGTCCACCACCTCCAGCGACAGTGCGTCCTCACGGTGGTCGATGGACACCCGGCACTCATCGGTGTCCGCGTGGCGGACCACATTGGTGACCGCCTCCTGGACGATGCGGTACGCGGACACATCCACCTCCGGGGGCAGCGGACGCGGTGTGCCACACCGCCGGACATCGACCCGCACCGTTCCTAAAGACTGAGCATGAGTTGCACAGGCTCAGCCGGACGCTCCGAACGGTGTTGAGCGTCCTGGTCCCCGCCGGTCGGTGATGGCGGCCAAGGTGAGCATGGTGGCCGGAGTGGTGACCGCCTTCGGTGCGGTGGTGTCGTTCTACGCGACCCAGGCGATCCTGTCGGGGCGGGGTGTCGGTGTCTCGATCGGCCACGAGGGCGCGTCACGTGTGGTGCTGGCGTCCGCGCTGCTCGCGCCGGTGTCCGCGCTGGTCGGCATGGCACTCGGCGCCGTGTTCCGGCAGGCCGGGACCACCCTGGTGGCCAGTGTGGCGACACTCTTCGTGCTGCCGCTGGTCTTCAGCGACGGCAAGCACTGGAGCGCCGTCATCGACCATGCCCTGCTCCTCAGCGCGTGGTCGCGGTTGACGGAGTTCGGTCCGTCCTCGGTCCGGTACCCGTGGACGACCGGTGGGGCGTGGATCGTCTACGCGGTCTGGGCGCTGGCCGCGGCCGGGCTCACCGTGGCCGTGGTGCACCGCCGCGACCAGTGAGGGGTGATGGGCGGCCTTGCGGGCGGCGTTCGGGAGAACGCCGCCCGCAAGGCCCGGTGCCGTCAGTCCGCGATGGCGGTGTCGTCAGTCGCGGTGGCGGTGCCGTCAGTCCGTGGTGACCGGCTCCACGGGGATCCACAGCTCCGCGTCCCCGTGGCTGCCGTCCTCCGACGGCCGGGTCCGCAGGATCTCCGGGCCGGGCCTGCTCAGGTACGGGTTGGACGGAAACCACTGGGTGAACACATCCCGCCACAGATACTGGATCGCCTGCGGGAACTCGCCCGAGACCTCGAACACCGCCCATGCCCCGGCGGGGACGGCGAGCGTGTCCAGGTCCTCGACGTTGCCGGTCCGCGCCGTCCCCTCGCCCGTCACCACCGCGTGGTAGTAGTCGAGTTCGGTGCCCTCGGCGCGGCTCTCGTCGGCGTTGTCCGTCACGGCCACGATCCCCCGCGGGTCCTGGTCGCTCAGCGCCTCCAGACGGGCCAGGGTCTCCGGGCCGATGCTCCGTACGAAGTCGACGATGGCCGGGTTGAGCCCCTCGTGGACCAGTGGGATACGGGCCTTCCTGCCCACCACCCGGAACTCTTCCTTCTCCACGATCCGATACCGCATGCTGCTGCTCCCTTCGACGATGAGGCGGAAGGACATCCGTGGCTGGGAGTGCAGAGCCGCGCCGTCGCGCCTGGCCTCGCCCGGACCGACGCCGTGCATCGTGCGGAACGCACGGGCGAACGCCTCGCCCGAGCCGTAGCCGTAGCGCGTCGCGATGTCGAGCAGGGTGCGCTGTCCCGCGAGCACCTCGGCGCCCGCGACTGTCAGCCGCCGACGGCGGATGTACATGGACAGCGGCATGCCCGCCAGCGCGGAGAACAGCCGCCGGAAGTGGTATTCCGACGTGACGGCGATCCGCGCCAACTCGGCTGCGTCAATGGCCTGGTCGAGACGGTCCTCGATGTGGTCCATGGCCTGGTTCAGCCGTTCCAGCACTCCTGGCCTCCTTCCTCTTTCCGGTCACTCACGCTAGGGATCACCCACCCTGCCGCACCCGACATTCCGTGCCCGGAACGGTGGGGTCGCACCGAACCGACCGGGCCCGATTCGGCGGCCGATTCGGGCCCAGGCAACCCGTTCGTCAGCCGTGGAGTCCTTTCCCCTGGAAGATGTTGTTCGCGAACGTCGTCCGAAGCCGTCGACCGCCCACGAGGTGCCGCTGTGCGTTCGTTCGTCCATGTCGCCACCGCGACCGCCGTCGCCGTCGTCCTCCTCGCCGGATGCAGCGACGGCGGCGGTGTCCGTGCCTCGCGCTCGCCCGCGAACAGCCGCGTCGCCTCGTCCGGGGACTTCAACGGCGACGGCTACGACGACTTCGCCACCACCGTCCGGCCCACCAGCGTCTCCCGGGGCCCACTGCCCAGCAGGCTGGCCGTGGTCTACGGATCCTCCCGCGGTCTGGACCCGCACCGACGCCTCGTCGTCGACGGACCCGAGGACGACTACGCGGGCCCGCTGCTCCGCGTCGACCTCGACCGTGACGGTTTCACCGACCTGGTGACCGCGCGCTGGGCGCACGGCGCCACCCCCGACGCCGAACGGACCGGACAGACGGTCGTCTTGCGCGGCGGCCCCAAGGGGCTGGGACGTCCGCGGACCCTGGGCGGCGACGGGCTCACCGCGCTGGCCACCGGGGACTTCAACGGCGACGGGGCGCCGGATCTGCTCGCCGCCGGTCACACCCGCCGCACCGGTACGGCACGGGTGCTGTACGGCCCGTTCGACGCCACCACCGGCAAGCCCGCCCGCAGCACACCCCTCCCGCGCGCCCACGGCACACCGCACGGCAAACCCACCAAGCACCACCACGACCAGGCTCCGTCCAGCGCCACCGCCGGGGACTTCGACGGCGACCGGCGCAGCGATCTGGTGCTGACCTACCGGCAGGACGCCGAGCGGGGCGCAACCGCCACCGCCCCCGCCGACCTCACACCCGTGGTCCACTACCGGGGCGGCGCCGAGGGGCTCGTCCGGGACAGCCGGCCCGAGGCGCGCCTCATCCACGCCCTGGAGACCGCGGACGGGCCGAGTGAGCCCGCGGCCGGGGACGTGGACGACGACGGCATCGACGATCTGCTCGCGCCCGGCGAGGGCCCGGTCGTCCGGCCCACCGGCACGGACCGGGACGGCGGCGGGAACCCGGCCCGGACACCGGAGCGTTCCGGCGGGCTCACCGTTGTCCGCGGCGCGAAGTCCGGTCTGGGCCGGGGGCGTTCCGACTGGTTCCTGGACCAGTCCGCCCCCGGTGTCCCCGGGGAGCCGCGGGGCGACGACGGTTTCGGCGCCACCCCGGCCGTCGGTGATGTCACCGCCGACGGCCGCCCCGATCTGGTGGTGGCCGCCCCGGAGAAAGGCCGTAGGGGCGGGCGGCTGACCCTGCTGCCCGGCTCCGGGCTCGGCGGCAAGGACGGCCGTTATACCCCGCCCACCAGCGACCCCGACGACCAGGGCAAGAGCAGCGGCCGGGAGCGGGCCCGGACCATCGACCTGGACACCCCTGGTGTGCCCGGCAGCCACACCCCCTACGGCTTCGACGCCTTCGCCCCGCAGCCCCCGCTGCTCGACGTCGACGGGGACGGGCACGACGACGTGATCGCCACGGCGCCCGGCTACGGACGCGGCGGCACCGGAGGCTTCTGGGTCTTCCGGGGCACCGGCGAGGGGCTGACCACCACCGCGGTCACCCGCTTCACCCCCGCCGCCCTCGGTATCCGCTACCGCACCGGTTAGCCCTCCGCACCACACCCCTGACCTGCGGCAGGACAGCCCCGAGGAATACCGGGCTGGGGAGAGGGGTTACCGTCGTGGCATCTGCCGACGTACGGAAGCGGGAACTCAGGCATGAGCACGAGCACCGTTGAACTCACGAAGGACAACTTCGACGAGATCGTCTCGGGAAGCGACTTCGTACTGATCGACTTCTGGGCCTCGTGGTGCGGACCGTGCCGGATGTTCGCCCCCGTGTACGAGAGGTCAGCGGAGCGTCACCAGGATCTGACCTTCACCAAGGTCGACACCGAGGCACAGCCCGAGCTGGCCGCCGCCTTCGACATCCAGTCGATCCCCACGCTGATGATCGTGCGCGAGAACATCGCGGTCTTCGCCCAGCCGGGCGCCCTCCCCGAAGAGGCGCTGGAGGATGTCATCGGCCAGGCCCGCGCCCTCGACATGGACAAGGTCCGCGCCGACATCGCCGACGCCGAGAACGCCACGAAGAACGAAGAGGGTTCCGGCGAAGCGAAGGCATCCGACGGCCATGGGTGAACTGGTGCTGATCCGGCACGGCGAAACCGAGTGGAGCCGGTCGGGGAAGCACACCAGTTGGACCGAGCAGCCCCTGACGGCGCGCGGTGAGGAACAGGCCCGTGCGCTGCGCCCGCTGCTCGCCGAGCGGAAGATCGGGCTCGTTCTGGTGAGCCCGCTGGGGCGGGCCGCGCACACCGCGCGGCTCGCCGGTCTCGACGGCGCACGCACCGAGCCCGAACTGCGCGAATGGGACTACGGCGGCTACGAGGGCATCACCACCGCCGAGATCCACCGCACCCACCCCGACTGGAATCTGTGGACCGACGGGGTGGCACCGGGCGACGCCGAGCACCCCGGGGAGTCCCCCGAGCAGATCGGCGCCCGGGTCGACCGGGTGCTGGCCCGGTTCGCGCCCGAACTGGACGCGGGCGCCACCGCACCGGGCGACAGCGGCGGTGATGTGGTGCTGGTGGCGCACGGCCATGTGCTGCGGGTGCTCACCGCCCGTCGGCTGGGCCTGCCACCGGCGGCCGGTGCGCTGTTCCGCCTCGACACCGCGACCATCAGCCGACTGGGAACCGAGCACGGCCGCCCTGCCGTTGTCGCTTGGAACGTAGGCTCGGTGCCGAACTCCGGGCGGGTCGCAACCGGTAGTGGTGCGGTCACGGCCGGATGATCGGACCGACCGTCCCGTTGTACGTCACCTGACGACGTCATCCGAAGGAAGCAGGGAACAGCGAGCATGGCTACGACGCGCACCGCACACACCGTCTGGAACGGCAATCTGGCCGACGGCAAGGGAGTCGTCACCTTCGACTCGTCCGGGATCGGCGAGCAGCCGGTGTCCTGGCCGTCCCGCGCCGAGCAGGCGAACGGCAAGACCAGCCCCGAGGAGCTGATCGCCGCCGCGCACTCAAGCTGCTTCTCGATGGCGCTGTCGCACGGCCTGACCCAGGCCGGGACCCCGCCGACGCAGCTGACCACGCAGGCTGACGTCACCTTCCAGCCCGGCACCGGGATCACCGGGATCCACCTCACCGTGGAGGGCACGGTCGAGGGTCTGGACGAGGCGGCGTTCGTCGCCGCCGCCGAGGACGCCAAGAAGAACTGCCCGGTGAGCCAGGCGCTCACCGGTACGGAGATCACCCTGTCGGCGAAGCTGGCCTGACGTTCTCCGTCTGCTCCACCCGCTCCACCGGCTCCACGCGCTGGAGCAGACCCCAGGTGAACTCCGCTACGTACGGGCGGAGTTCACCTTTTTCCGTGCCGGGGGCGTCGAAGGCGAGCCGCCAACGGGTGGGCGCCGAGCCCTCCATGGGCCGCGCGGGCGCGAAGGCCCGCGCCACCTCGTCCACCGTGCAGGACCACGGGACCAGGTCGGCGGCCGTACGCGGGGTCGGCCCCGCCGCGCCCGGGGCGCGCACCAGCCACTCGTTCCACACCGCCCCGCCGGGCGCGGTGAGCACCTCGAACCGCAGATCCGGCCACAGGGGTACCGGCCAGCTCAGCGCATCGCAGGTCAGATCGCCGATCCGGCGCCTGGCAGTGGTCTCGGGCGGTCCGAGCACCGAGCGGTAGCGGGCGGCGGCGGGCCGTCGCCGCGGTGACCGCTGCATCGCCTGCCAGCGGCGGTTGGCCTCGCGCATCACGGCGCGCCCGAAGCCCAGCTCCCGCAGCGCGTCCTCGACCAGTCCCGGCTGGAAGTCGGCCATCCGCCGCAGCAGGACGAGGACGAAGGGGAAGGGGGCGGGGAACGGTTCGGACCCGGGGAACGAGGACGCGGAAGCCATGCCCCCATCCTGGCGCAACGATTCCCGCGGCCAGGTTTCACCGCCGGATCGCGCGGGCTTCCCGGCCGGGCCGCATCGCAGACCAGGATCGAACCCCGGCAGACCGGGACCGGTGCGGCGGTTCCGGCGGCTCCCTGCACAGGATCCTCACATGCTCCGGTATCCCCGTTGTTCAGTGCTCACATAACCTGCCCGGCGTCATGGATTACTGCCCTCCCTGCCGACGCCACCTCAACGGCGCCCTCTCCTGCCCCGGCTGCGGGAAGCCCGTTGAGAAGCTTGAGCTGCCCACGGCGGCGACCGCACCGGCGGCGGAAGCGGGAGCGGCGGGGACCGGTGATTCCTCCGGCGCGCCGGTGTCCCGTGCGGAGCGGCGCAAGGCGCAGAAGTCGCACAGGTCGCAGCGGTCCCGTGGTGCGCGTGGCTCCCGGCCGGGCCGGGAATCCGGTCACCGGGCCCGATCGGGGCGTGCCCGCCGGGTGATGGTCACGGCGGCGGTGCTGGGCCCGGTTCTGGCCGCGCTGTTCGTGGCGGAGCTGGCCACCGAGGGGTACTTCCGCGAGGCGGCCCCGACGCCCTCCCGGGAGAAGCCGGTGGCCGATCCCAGCGGCGGGGTGACGGAGTCCGCCGAGCCCGTGGCGCGGGACAGCGGCGGGCCGAGCGCGGACCCGTCCACCGGGAGCGGCCGGCCGGACAAGGACACCGAGGACGGTGCCCAGGAGAAGGTCAAGGGCGAGAAGAAGGCGGGGGACACCACGTCGCCCGGCCCCGACCGGCAGACGTCGGACGATCGGGGCTCCTCCGCCCCGGCCACCGGTGGCCCCGCTCCCTCCCGCCCGTCGACCCCGCCGTCGAAGCCGCGCCCGACCACGCCGGGGACGTCCGGGCCGATCCCGACACCGAAGCCGGCCCAGACGTGTGACCGCTTCCTGTGGTGGTGTACCTAGCGGCACTCCGCCGGGCCGGGAGCGGCCTCAGACTTCGATGCCGAGCATCCGCCGCAACAGGTCCCGCAGGACCGTGCGCTCGTCGGCCGAGAGTCCGGCCAGCGGCTCGCGTGCGAAGTCGAGCGAGCCGCGCAGCCGCTCGGCGGTCTCCTGGCCCGCCTCGGTGGCCGCGGCCAGCTTGACCCGGCGGTCGGCCGGGTCGAGACGGCGCTCGACGAGCCCCCGGGACTCCAGCCGGTCCACGATCCCCGTGACGTTCGACGGCTCGCACTTCAGCTGCTGGGCTATCCGCCGCATCGGCGTGGGCCCCCGGGACAGCAGCCCCAGCAAACGGGCCTGCGCGCCGGTCAGCGCGTGCTTGGCCGCCGCCTCCTCGTACTCCTCGTGGTAACGGGCCACGACGGTGCCGATGAGCTCGACGACCTCGAGGGTCAGCGGGTCGATGCGGGATGCCATGGGCACCAGGGTACCCATTTGCTTGACAACATGAAATATCCAGGAGCATGATTGTTTCATCTACTGAAGCATTTCTCCGTCCCCAGGAAGGCTCCCGCTCATGTCCGTCATCCCCACCACCGGCCGCGAATGGCATCTCGTCGCCCGCCCGGAGGGCTGGCCGAAGCCGGAGGACTTCGCCCTGCGCGAGGCTCCCGTCTCCGAGCCCGGCCCGGGTCAGCTCCTGGTCCGCAACCTCTACATGTCGGTGGACCCGTACATGCGCGCCCGGATGAACGATGTGAAGTCGTATCTGCCGCCGTTCCAGCTGGACCAGCCGATGGACGGCGGTGCGGTCGGCAAGGTCCTCGTCTCCAACGTGGACGGCATCGCGCCCGGCGACCACATCCTGCACTTCGGCGGCTGGCGCGAGTACGCGGTGGTGGAGGGCAAGAGCGCGGTCAAGGTCGACCCGGAGGTCGCCCCGCTTCCCGCCTACCTCGGTGTGCTCGGCATGACTGGGCTCACCGCGTACTCGGGTCTGCTGGAGGTGGCGTCCTTCAAGGAGGGCGACGCGGTCTTCGTCTCGGGCGCCGCCGGCGCGGTCGGCAGCGAGGTCGGCCAGATCGCCAAGCTCAAGGGTGCCTCCCGGGTGATCGGCAGCGCGGGCACGGACGAGAAGGTGCGGCTGCTGGTCGACGAGTACGGCTTCGACGCCGCCTTCAACTACAAGAAGGGCCCGGTCGCCCAGCAGTTGAAGGAGGCCGCGCCCGACGGGATCGACGTCTACTTCGACAACGTCGGCGGTGAGCACCTCGAGGCGGCCATCGAACGCCTCAACCTGCACGGCCGGATCACCGTCTGCGGCATGATCGCCCAGTACAACGTCACCGAGCCGCCCGCCGCCCCGCGCAACCTCGCGCTGATCATCGGCAAGCGGCTGCGGATGCAGGGCATGCTGGTGTTCGACCACCAGAACCTCCAGGAGCAGTTCTTCGAGGAGGTCGGCGCCTGGATCCGCGACGGCAAGCTGCACTACCGCGAGACCGTCGTCAAGGGCGTGGAGAACGCGGTGGACGCGTTCCTCGGCATGCTCCGCGGCGACAACATCGGCAAGATGATCGTCGCCTTCGAGGACTGACCTTTCGACGGCGGGCGTTGGTCCGGAGTCGGTCGGCGCACACGGTGGCCCCGGGGGTGTCCCCCGGGGCCACCGGCGTACGCCGACGCGCTGCGCCGTCCGGGTGAAGTGGCGTCAACTCCCTTGTGGCGTACGCACACGAATGAGGAACTGGAAACAACCAAACGGTGGGCCGCCCATCCCTCCCGGGGAGCGCGGCCTGTGGATTTCCCCGCTCATCGCATGCGGACCGGTCAGGCAGTGTCGACGCCCTGCTGACTGTGAGGGCGCCCCCGAGGGATCGCGGTGTTCACCTCCCGTAACCCAATGAGGAGACACCTCATGTCCTCACCCGTGTCGCATCAGGACGTCGCGCTCGCGGTCGGCGCGCCGACGATCCTCCTCGTCGTCCCGTCCTCCGGGCCGATCGCCGGCGGCAATCCCGTCGTACTCATCGGATCGAATCTGGACACCGTCACCTCGGTGACCTTCGGCGGCGCCGCGGCCCCCATCATCGCGCAGCCCCCCTTCGGGACCGTGCTCGTCGTCACCGCCCCCGCCCACGCGGCGGGCGCGGTGCCGGTCGTCGCCACCAACCCGTCGGGTGCCAGCGCTCCGGCCGCCTACACCTATGTGGCGCCGCTGCCTCCGCTCGCCTTCCTCATCATCCCGGCCAGCGGACCGGCGGCGGGCGGTACCGCGTTCACCATCGTCGGCGCCAACCTCACCGGTGCCTCGGTCACCTTCAACGGTGTGGCGGCGACCGGTGTCACGGTCACCGCGGGCGGCGCGGTGCTGACCGGTGTCACCCCCGCGGGTACCGCGGGCCCCGCCACCGTCGTTGTCACGACCCCCGGCGGATCCGCCACCGTGCCCGGCGGCTACCTCTACGTCTGAGCACATCCGCGGATGACGGAGACCTCCGCGCAGGACCGAGCCGATCGCACCGGCTCACCGTTCCCCGTCCGGCTCGTCCGGCCGGGGAACGGCCGTGTGCACGGGGGGTTCCGGCACGGTTCCGAAAAGACGTTGCGCGCCCCGGTCCCCTGCATGAAGGTGTGCTCGGATTTGTTCACGGCCCGTTTCTCGCAGGAGGTACCCCATGTCGGACCGCGACCAGCCGGCGATCCGGGAGTTCGCCGTCGGCCGCCCGGGGGCCGGGCCGTACGGCATCACGGCGGGACCGGACGGTGCGCTGTGGCTCACCCTGGTGCACTCCGGCGAGATCGCCAGGGTGAGCGCCACGGGAGAGGTGGCGGACGACATCACCGTCTGGCCACTGGACTCGGGGGAGTGCGGGCCGATGGTCATCACCACCGGCCCGGACGGGGCCTTGTGGTTCACCCGGTCCCGCGACGGTCGGATCGGCCGGATCGGACCGGACGGCGCGCTCAGGTCGTTTCCCCTGCCGGCCCCGGACAGCGGTCCGTACGGCATCACCGCGGGCCCCGACGGCGCGCTGTGGTGCACCCTGATGAACCGCGACGCCATCGCCCGGATCACCACCGAGGGGGAGGTCACCGAATTCCGGCTGCCGGTGGCGGGCGGATTCCCGTCGGCCGTCGTGGCGGGCCCGGACAAGGCGCTGTGGTGCACCCTCAACCAGGGCAATGCCATCGGCCGTCTCGGCCTCGACGGTGACACCACCGTGTACCCGCTGCCCACATCGGGTGCCGGGCCGGTGGGGATGACCCTCGGTGGCGACGGCGCGCTGTGGTTCGTGGAACTCCTCGCGGGCCGGATCGGGCGGATCACGCCGGAGGGGCGGATCCAGGAGTTCCCGCTGCCGGACCGCACCGCCAAACCGCATGCCATCGCCGCCGATCCGGCCGGAGGCTGCTGGTTCACCGAGTGGGGCACCGGACGCATCGGCCATATCGACACCACCGGTGAGATCCGCGAACACCCGCTGCCCACACCCTCCTCGGAGCCGCACGGCATCGCGGTGACCGCGGACGGCACGGTGTGGGCCGCGCTGGAGACGGGGAGTGTGGCGCGGCTGACGCCGTAGGCCCGGCCGAGCCACCCGGCCGTCGTTTTCGCGCCACCCAGGCCCAGTAGGCTTCGCCTATGCGTGATCTTGCGACCGGTTTCGGTTACCTGATGAAGGGGCAGCGCTGGGTGGCCCGGCACGGGCGATGGTGGGGGATAGGGATGCTACCCGCCCTCATCACCCTCGTCGGATACGCGGCGGCGCTCGCCGCGCTCTTCTTCTGGACCGACGACGTCATCGCCTGGGCCACCCCGTTCGCCGACGACTGGTCCTCGCCGTGGCTCGGTGTCTTCCGCGGAACCCTCGCGATCCTCTTCGCCGCCGCCTGTATGTTCCTGGCGATCATCACCTTCACCGCGGTGACCCTGCTGGTCGGCCAGCCCTTCTACGAGTCGCTGTCGGAAGCGGTCGACCGCTCCGAAGGCGGCACCGCCCCCGAGTCCGGGCTGCCGCTGTGGCGTGAGCTGTGGATCGGGCTGCGCGAGGCGATCGCGCTGGTCGTCCGCGTGACGCTGTGGAGTGTGCTGTTCTTCGCGCTGGGCTTTGTCCCGGTGATCGGCCAGACCGTGATCCCCGCGCTCGCGTTCTGCGCGACCGGTTTCTTTCTCACCGAGGAGCTGACGTCGATCGCGCTGCTGCGCCGCGGTGTGCTGCTGAAGGAGCGGCGGCGGATGCTGCGCGGCCGTCGTCTGCTCACCTACGGTTTCGGTGTGCCGCTCGCCCTGTTGTTCCTGCTGCCCCTGGTGGCCGTGTTCCTGATGCCGGGCGCGGTCGCGGGCGCCACCTTGCTGGTACGCGATCTGACGGGCGAGGACGGGCCGGACAACGGGAACTCGGGCTCGGGCCATCCGGCGGACGCGCTGAGCGACGCATGACGCGATAGTGGCGGGAGCACCGGGGGCGGTGGCGGGCGATCCGCCACCGCCCCCGTTTTCTCAGCCCGCTGCCACGGTCAGCACATCGCGCACCTGTGCCGTGATGGCGAGGCGATTGCGTATGAACTCCGGATCGGTCACCTCGCCGGTCGCCGGGTCGGTGTTTCCGGCGCCGAACTGGAGGACGGGCGTGTGCAGATGGCCACCGGGCGCCTTCAGCCCGACCGCGTCGCGCAGCAGCGTGGCGCGGTAGGCGATCTCGTTGGACAGATAGTCCCCGCCACCTCCCGCGCGGGCCGCCGAACCGGGTGTCGGCCCGTCCGGACGTACCACCGGACCGCTGCCACCCGCCGGGATCTCGGTGACCTCGGTGTGGTCGTACACCGGGAACGGCCCGGTGTCCGCCGCCACGATCCGCCCGTACGGAAGCGTGGTGGTCGTCCACTGTGGCTGCGGTGCGGGGGTCGGCACACCGGAGGGGATGGGCACGGTCCCGGTCTCCGACACATTGGTGTTGTCGGGATAGCCGCCCCGCCAGGCGCCGTTGGTGCGTTCCACGTCGAACCGGCCGATCCGGCCCTGGCTCACGGTCATGAACACATCGGCCCGCCGCGACCCGGACCGGAACGACGGCAGCAGGGTCCGCTCGACCGTTCCGTCCGCGAAGTCCGCCCAGCGCACGGGAAACACGGCGGTCTCGATCCGGGCCGGGCCCCGCTCCGTACGGATCGTGGTTCCGTCCAGCGCGAGTGCCGCCGCTCCCGAGGGGTTGGACCGGCGGGGATCCGCGTCCAGCTGGAACGGATCGAAGCCGGTGACCACGATCCGCCTCATCCGCGGACCCGCGGGCAGCTCGATGGAGTCCTCACCGCGCGAACTGCGCTCCAGCGTGGTGAGCAGTGCGGCACGACGCTCGTCGGACAGCGGGAATCCGGGCCGCCACTCGCCCAGCGCCCGGGTCATCCCCAACCGCGCCCAGTACAGCGGCCGGTCGTCGTCCCGGCTGAGGTCCCCGCCCGCGGGCCCACGTCCCTGTACCCGCTCCACGGCCCGCCGCCACAACCGCGCCCCGTCCCGCGCCACCACGGTCTCCGCCTCCGCGACGGACCGCACCCCCTCCAGCGCGCGAGCGAAGTCCGGGGCCACCGTGTCGAAACCACTGCGCCGCAGAATCTCCCGCGGCGCCCCCAGCTCAAGCCGTCGCTCCTCAACCGTCGGCCCACCACCGCCATCACGTGGCTCGGCCACCACCGGCCCGGCGCACACCAGCGGCGCGGTGGCGAGCAAGGCGGCTCCAAAGAGGGCCAGACGAGCGCGAGTTGGTCTCATGAGGAATCTGCTCTCCTGTCGGGTGCGGAAGGACGACCGGGGGAGGAGGCGGTCACCGTCCGGTTCTCGCACGACGGTGACAGGCCGTCAACAGGGCCTCATGGGTGGTCTCTGCGACAGCAATGTGATCATCAGGTCTAACGGGTAGCCGGTGGAGAACCCGCCGAATGGCTTCAACCGCCGTCCCCACACGTCTGAACGGTCTAAGGGACCGTGTCGCTTCCACTACTCGAATCAGCCGCCCGAGAGGCTGCCCGCAGGCATTCGTTGAACAGACTAGAAGGGTGGCCCGATGAGACGAGTAATGCGAGCGATGGCCGTAGGCGCTTCCACGTTCTGCGCTGTGGCCTTCGGCGGAGTCAGCGTGGCCCAGGCGCAGTCGTGGCCATCGAACGACGCCCTGCTCGCCTCCGCCTTGGGCGGGACGGTCCAGCAGAACCACTGCGATACCTCAACCGGGCCCGATCTGGAGCTGCTTGGCTCCGGTAGTGGGGACGAAAACATCGGCTCCAAGTGCTCCAACGTGATCATCCGCACCACGCCGACTCACCAAGACGAGCACCGGCGAGACCAGCACCGGCAAGACGAGCACCGGCAGAACCAGCACCGGCAAGACCACCACTGGCAGGACCCGAACCAGCAGGGCCAGGGCATGCAGGGCCAGGGCATGCAGGGTCAGGGTATGCAGGGCCAGCAGATGCAGGACCACCAGATGTAGGACCAGTGCAAGGTCATGTCGTGAGGCTGACTTTCGGCAGTGTTCCCATGCCCCGGCCCTCCGAGAGGGTCGGGGCATGCGAATGTCACGACGTCGAACTCCTCGGCCACCGCGCCATGGGTCAACCGGACGCCGTGGGGCCACCCTTTGGGCGGCGGCGGACACGCCGCCCGGCGGGTGAGGTTCCCGCGGCCCGGCCCGCGGGGCCGGTAGCTGTACAGGAATCCGCTCCCCGCACACAGAGGAATCCGCCCATGCGCAACCGTCATCGCATCGTCGGCGCCGTTGCCGTCCTGCTCATCTCGGCACCGGTCGCCCACGCCACGTCGTCCGGCGCCACCACACCTGAACTCCCCACCGGGCAGTCCGACCTCACCTCCCGGCTGGACCGGACCGCCGTGCCCGTGCCTTGGGGCGACAGCCTGACCGTCGAGCGCACCGGCTATGTCACCCGAGGCGGCACCGTCACGGTGTACGGCTCCTACCGGTGTGTGTACCAACCGACGGACACCCCGCGCGCCAGCATCCTCGTCACGGTGACGCAGGGCGCGGAGCGGCACGGTGTCGGCGGGGCGTCGGCGATCTGCGATGGGCACCGGCACAACTGGGTCATCACCGGCGACGGCGGCGGGAGCTATGTGCCCGGACCGGCCTACGCCGAGGCGCGGTTGGTGAAGTACGGCGCCCGTGGTGACTTCGTGCCGATGCCGCGGACCGTGGCCGACACCGAGAACGAGATCACGCTCATCAGCTCCGCGAGCTGACCCACGCGCGGAGTGGGGCGGCCGAGCGCCAGGGCCGCCCCACCTCAGCTCGCTCCCCCGTCCCTCCCCGGCGCCGCCAGCAGCGGCGCCACCTCCTCCGGCGTCTGCCCACCCGGCAGCCGTGGCCGCCCCGCCCCGCGCGGCCAAGCGGCCTCGCTGAAGTCCGGTGCGGTTCGGGTTGCGCCCCGAAGGGGCGCGGGGCTGTGTCGATGTGCGGCTCCGCCGCGTGGGCGCGGCCGGCCACGACGCGACCGCGGACAAACGACCCCACCTCGCGGCATTTCCCGCGCAGCGCTCAGCGTGCCGAGATGCGGCGGTAGGCCATCGCGGCCAGCTGCTGCTGACCGGCCTTGCTGGGGTGGAACCAGTCCCATTTGCTCAACTCCCGCACGCTGAAGCGGTAGTTGTGCACGGCCGGGTCGTAACGGCACAGCGGATCCCGGCCGCAGACGTCCTTCAGCACCGTGTTGTACGCGTTCACCCGCTTCGACACCTGCTGCCGGCGGTCCATCGAGGCCGCGTCCAGGGCGTCGGAGTCCTTGAGCATCGAGGGGCAGATCCCCAGCTTCCAGATCTGCTTGCCCAGGACGTTCTTCCGCCCCTCCGACCACAGCCGCTTCAGATTGGGCACACTCGCCACATACACCTGGGTCTTCGGCAGCTCGCGCCGCAGCTTGGTGAGGGCCGCGGTGAAGGTGGTGCGGAACTCCTCGGGCGAGGTCATGTCGGACACCGAGGCCCGGCAGGCGTCATTGGCGCCGATCATCACGGTCACCAGCTGCGGTTTGCGTGCCACGGCCGCCGTGACCTGGTCGGGCAGATCGTCCATCACCGCCCCGGTCTTGGCGAAGTTCCAGCTGCGGGTGCCGGAGCGCAGCCGCTGGGCCAGGCTGTTCACATCACTGCCGGTGGACCAGGACACCTCCGGGCAGTCGGAGAGCACGGAGCAGGCGTCGAAGCCACGGGTGATGGAGTCGCCCAGCGAGGCGAGGGAATCGGGGCTGGTGTTCCAGAGGATCTTGGGTTTGGCGTGCGGGGACTTCCCGCCGCGGGACGGGCCATGCCGGGACGGGCTGTCCGAGCTGCCGAAACAGCCGGAGGCGCTGAGTACGGCGGCCGTGGTGAGCAGCGCGACACCGGCGCGCGCCGCGGTCCGCACGGTCGGACGCACCGCCGTACGCCCGGTCATGGACGCGGTGGTCGACCGCTTCCGGCGTGTCGCGCTGGCCCGCATGGCTGTTCCCCCTCCGACTGATGGGTGATATCTAACCGGGACCGACGGTACGTCATTCCTCCGACTGGCTTGCGCGGTACTTTTTTCTTGTGACAGATGCGCTTCCGGCCAGTGTCGAAGGGCGCTGTGCGGTACGGATACCTTACGCCGCGTCACATCCTGTCCCTTTTCTGGAGAATTCTGCACGATAGATTTCACTGCTGGTAATGTCGGGACTGGTGCAGAGGTGATCACTAGGGCAGAATGTCGGGTGGTCCCGGGCACGACCGGTACGGATATGAGGCCGCTGGGGAAGGCGCACCTCGAACCGCACAGGAGGCCCCGGTGACGACACGTGGAGTTCTGTATGTGCACTCCGCTCCGCGCGCGCTGTGCCCGCATGTCGAGTGGGCCGTCGCGGGCGTCCTCGGCGTGCGTGTCACACTCGACTGGATCAAGCAGCCCGCCGCGCCGGGCACCTGGCGCGCGGAATTCTCCTGGCAGGGCGAGGTCGGTACGGCCTCCAAGCTGGCGTCCGCGCTGCGCGGCTGGCATCTGCTGCGCTTCGAGGTGACGGCCGAACCCTGTGCCACCGCCGAGGGCGAGCGCTACAGCTCCACTCCTGACCTGGGCATCTTCCACGCCGTCACCGGAATGCACGGCGACATCCTCATCCCCGAGGACCGGCTGCGCGCCGCACTCGCCCGCTCCGCGCGCGGTGAGAGCGAACTCGAGGGGGAGATCGCCAAGCTGCTCGGCAAGCCGTGGGACGACGAGCTCGAGCCCTTCCGTTACGCGGGTGAGGGCGCCCCCGTTCGCTGGCTCCACCAGGTCGTCTGACAACTCCCGAACGCACCGCCCCGCGCCCAGGTGCCGCCGCCCCGCGCCGCCGCCGTCCGCGTGAAGCTGTCCGCCGGACGCGCCGCTCCCCCTTGGCCCTCGGGCGCCCGTCACGTCCTAGCGTGGCGTGATGAGCAGAAATCTCCCGGCACGTTCCGTCGCCGTTCTCGGCACCGGCATCATGGGCTCCGGTATGGCCCGTAACCTCGCCCGGTCCGGACTCGACACCCGCGCATGGAACCGCACCCGCTCCAAGGCCGAGCCGCTCGCCGCCGACGGGGTGCGGGTCACCGACACCCCCGCCGAGGCCGTGTACGACGCCGATGTGGTGCTCACCATGCTGTACGACGGCCAGGCGACCCTGGAGACGATGCGTCAGGCCCAGGACGCGCTGCGCCCCGGCACGGTATGGGCCCAGGCCACCACCGCGGGACTGGACGGGCTCGAGGCCCTCGCGGCCTTCGCCCGCGAGAAGGAGCTCGTCCTCGTCGACTCCCCGGTGCTGGGCACCAAACAGCCCGCGGAGAGCGGACAGCTGCTGGTGCTCGCCTCGGGCCCGGTGCCGGTCCGCGCCGTCCTCTGGCCGGTTTTCGACGCGATCGGCAGCCGTACGGTCTGGGTCGGCGAGCACGGTGAGGAGGCCGCGGCCACCCGGCTCAAGCTGGTGATCAACAGCTGGGTGCTCAATGTCACCCACGGTGCCGCCGAGGCGCTCGCCCTCGCCAAGGGGCTGGGCGTGGATCCGCAGGGGTTCCTGGACGCCATCGCCGACGGGCCGCTGGACAACGGCTATCTGCGGGTCAAGACGGGGCAGCTGCTCGAGCGCGACCTCGAGCCCCCCAGCTTCGCGACCAGGACCGCGGAGAAGGACGCCCGGCTGATCGTGGCGGCCGGGGAACGGGCCGGGGTACGGCTGGACGTGGCCGCCGCGGGCGCCGAGCGGTTCCGGCGGGCCATCGCCCAGGGCCACGGCGACGAGGACATGGCGGCCTCGTACTTCGCCAGCTTCGACGACGGCTGAGCCCCACACGCCGATGGCCCGCTTCCGGCCGGAGCCGGAAGCGGGCCATCGTGAGGTGAGCCGAGCGACCGTCAGATGGTGCGGAAGGCCAGCACCACGTTGTGTCCGCCGAAGCCGAACGAGTCGTTCAGCGCGGCGATGGTGCCTGCCGGGAGCGCCCTCGGCTCGGCGCGGACAACATCCGCGTCCGCCTCCGGGTCGAGGTTGGCGATGTTGATCGTCGGCGGGGCGATCCGGTGGTACAGCGCCAGCACGCTGGCGACCGTCTCCACACCGCCCGCGCCACCCAGCAGATGGCCGGTCATGGACTTGGTGGCGGACAGCGCCATGTGGTCCACGTCCTGGCCGAACACCTTGCGCAGCGCCTTGATCTCGGCGACATCGCCCTGCGGGGTCGAGGTCGCGTGCGCGTTGACGTGCGCGATCTCGGCGGGCTTGAGGTCGGTGGCGTCCAGCAGGTTCTGGAGGGCGTGCGCGATGCCGTTGCCCGACGGCTCCGGCTGGGTGATGTGGTGGGCGTCGGCGGAGATGCCCTGGCCGACGGCCTCGGCGTAGATCCGCGCGCCGCGCTGGGCGGCGTGCTCGGCCGACTCCAGAACCACCACACCGGCGCCCTCGCCGAGTACGAAGCCGTTGCGGTCGACGTCGTAGGGGCGGGAGGCGCCCTGCGGGTCGTCGTTGTTCTTGGACATCGCCATCATGTTGCCGAACGCGGCGATGGGCAGCGGGTGGATGGCCGCCTCGGTGCCGCCCGCGACGACCACATCGGCACGGCCGGTGCGGATCATCTCGATGGCGTAGCCGATGGCCTCCGCACCCGACGCACAGGCGCTGACCGGGGTGTGGACACCGGCGCGGGCGCCGACCTCCAGCCCCACATTGGCCGCCGGGCCGTTGGGCATCAGCATCGGCACCGTGTGCGGGGAGACCTTGCGGACCCCCTTCTCCCGCAGCACGTCGTACTGGTCGAGCAGGGTGGTGACCCCGCCGATACCGGAGGCGACAACCGCGCCCAGCCGGTCGGGGTCGACCGAGCCATCCTCGCCCGCCTTGGCGGTGAATCCGGCGTCGGCCCATGCCTCACGGGCCGCGATCAGCGCGAACTGCGCCGAGCGGTCCAGCTTGCGGGCCTGCGGCCGGGGAATGACGGTGGACGGGTCGACCGCGATGGACGCGGCGATCCGGACCGGCAGGTCGGCTGCCCAGTCCTGTTCCAGGAGGCTGACACCGGGCCGGCCGGCGAGCAGCGCCTCCCAGGTCGACGGGGCGTCGCCACCCAGCGGCGTCGTGGCACCAACACCGGTGACGACCACGGTGCGATTGGTCGAGTTCACAGGAATTCTTACTCCACGTGTAGAGGGTGCTGGACCGGCCACCGCATGGGTGGCGACGAGCCCTCGGCTCAGCCCTGGTGCTTGACGATGTAGTCGACGGCGTCGCCGACGGTCTTGAGGTTCTTGACGTCGTCGTCCGGGATCTTGACGTCGAAGCGCTCCTCGGCGGCGACGACGACCTCGACCATGGACAGCGAGTCGACGTCCAGGTCGTCGGTGAAGGACTTGTCCAGCAGGACGTCCTCGGTCGGGATACCGGCGATCTCGTTGACGATCTCGGCGAGACCCTCGAGGATCTCTTCCTGAGTGGCGGCCATTGCGGCGCTCCTTCTTCGGTGTGTTGCGGTGGGTGCGCAGCGCCCGATCCGTACGGGGCTGCGTGGATATGGACTATGGAGCCTAAGGGAGGGTAACGACCGTCGCTGCGTAGACGAGACCCGCTCCGAATCCGATGACGAGCGCGGTGTCGCCGCTCTTCGCCTGCCCCGTCGCCAACAGCCGCTCCATGGCGAGCGGAATGGAGGCGGCCGAGGTGTTGCCGGTGGTCTCCACATCACGGGCGACCGTGACGTGCTCCGGCAGCTTGAGGGTTTTGATCATCGAGTCGATGATGCGCATATTGGCCTGATGGGGGATGAACGCGTCGAGCTCGTCGGCGGTGATCCCGGCCTCGTCCAGGGCCTGCTGGGCGACCTTGGCCATCTCGTACACGGCCCAGCGGAAGACCGCCTGGCCCTCCTGCCGCAGCGCGGGGAAGCGTACGTCCTCGCCGCTCTGTTCGCGGTAGACGTCCCAGGGCAGCGTCTGGCTGATGGTGTCGGACTTGTCGCCCTCCGAGCCCCAGACGGTCGGGCCGATCGCGGGCTCCTTGGACGGGCCGACCACGACGGCGCCCGCGCCGTCACCGAACAGGAAGGCCGTGGCCCGGTCCTCCAGATCGGTCAGATCGGACAGCCGCTCGACGCCGATGATCAGTACATGTTCGGCGGTGCCGTCGGTGACCATGCCCTTGGCGAGGGCCAGTCCGTAGCCGAAGCCCGCGCAGCCCGCCGAGATGTCGAACGCGGCCGGCTTGCCGGTGCCGAGCAGATGCGCGATCTCGGTGGCGACCGCGGGGGTCTGCTTGAAGTGCGAGACGGTGGAGACGATCACGGCGCCGATCTGCTCGGGCGTCAGCCCCGCGTCGGCGATGGCCTTGCCGCCCGCCTCGACCGACATCTGGGCGACCGTCTCGTCCGGACCGGCCCAGTGGCGGGTGGCGATGCCCGAGCGGGTACGGATCCACTCGTCCGAGGAGTCGATGTGCTTGAGGATCTCCTCGTTCGGCACCACCCGGGTGGGACGGTAGCCGCCGACACCGAGGATGCGCGCGTACGGTGCGCCCTTGCTGGGCCTGATCTTCGCGGTCATGCGTCTCGGAGCTCCTCTTCGGCCGTTGTGTCGGCGACGGGGGCGGCATGCTCGGCGATCAGCGCACGGGCCGCGTCGAGGTCGTCCGGCGTCTTGAGCGGTACGTTCACGACGCCCGGCAGGGCGCGCTTGGCGATACCGGTGAGCGTCCCGCCCGGGGCCAGCTCGATCAGCCCGGTGACACCCAGCTCCTGGAAGGTCTCCATGCACAGGTCCCAGCGGACCGGGTTGGACACCTGGGCGACCAGCCGCTCGATCACCTCGGCACCGGAGGTCACCACCTCGCCGTCGCGGTTCGAGACGTACGCGGTACGCGGGTCGGCGACCGGGACACCCGAGACCAGGGCCTCGAGCGTGGCGACCGCCGGGGCCATGTGGTCGGTGTGGAAGGCACCGGCCACCTTCAGCGGAACGACCCGGCGCACGCCCTCCGGCTTGTCCTCGGCCAGCGCCGCCAGCTGCTCGGCGGTGCCCGCGGCCACGATCTGCCCGGCGCCGTTGACATTGGCCGCGGTCAGACCGTGCTTGCCGAGGTGTGCGACGACCTCGTCCTGCTCACCACCCAGTATGGCCGCCATACCGGTCTCGGCGCGGCTCGCGGCCTCCGCCATGGCCAGGCCACGGCGGCGGACCAGCACCATGGCCGCCTCGTCGGTCAGTACCCCGGACACCGCGGCGGCGGTGATCTCACCGACGCTGTGGCCCGCGGTGGCGCCCAGACGGTGCGCCGAGGCGGCCGGTCCGGAGGGGGCACCGGTGCCGTCGGAGAACAGGGCGTAGGCGGAGACGAGACCGGCGGCCACCAGCAGCGGCTGGGCCACCGCGGTGTCGCGGATCTCCTCCTCGTCGGCCTTGGTGCCGTAGTGGATCAGGTCCAGGCCGGAGACGGCCGACCACCAGGTCAGTCGTTCGGTGACACCGGGAAGATCGAGCCAGGGGGTCAGGAAGCCGGGCTTCTGAGCGCCTTGGCCGGGAGCGACGAGTACGAGCACTCTCACACTCTCTCTTGTGGGTGGTCCGGCTCGCCCGTGAGGACAAGGACGAAGAACCGTCAGGGGAATTGTTGGAGTCCAACAAAGGGTCAGGGAAGTATGTCTCCGTCGGCAAGACGGCCCAGGATCAGCGCTATGCGCAGGGTAAATGCCGACCTGACGTCGGAAGGTGACCAACCGGTGACGTCAGTCACACGTCGTAGCCGGTAGCGGACGGTATTGGGGTGCACGAAGAGCATCCGGGCCGCGCCCTCCAGACTGCTGGCCTGCTCCAGATACACGCTCAGCGTCTCCAGCAGTGCGGAGCCCGCTTCCTCCAGCGGTCTGTAGATCTCCTCCACCAGCTGCTCACGGGCAGCCGGATCCCCGGCCATCGCCCGCTCCGGCAGCAGATCGTCCGCCAGCACCGGGCGCGGTGCGTCCGGCCAGGCGGTGCACGCCTTCAGTCCCGCCGCCGCGGCGCCCGCCGAGCGGGTCGCGGCCAGCAGGTCGGAGACCACCGGACCGGCCACCACCGGGCCCGGGGCGTACGGCCCGATGAGCGCCTTCGCCGCCTGGAGCGGATTGTCCGAGCCACCCGCGACCACCACCAGACGGTCACCGAGCACCCCGGTGAGCACCTGGAGCTTGGCGTGCCGGGCGGCCCGCCGGATCGCCTCCACGGTCAGCTCGCTGTCCCCGTCCGGGGCGGTGCCCAGCACCACGCACACATGCTCGGGCGCGTTCCAGCCGAGGGCGGCGGCGCGGGACAGCGCCCCCTCGTCCGCCTCGCCCGAGAGCACCGCGTTGACCACCAGGGACTCCAGCCGGGCGTCCCAGGCGCCGCGCGCCTCGGCCGCCTGTGCGTACACCTGGGCGGTGGCGAAGGCGATCTCTCGCGCGTACACCAGCAGCGCCTCGCGCAGCACCGACTCATCGCCCGGAGCCGCCACCTCGTCGATCGCGGACTCCATCACCTCGATGGTGGTCCGCACCATCTCCACGGTCTGCCGCAGGGTGATCGCGCGGGTCAGCTCGCGCGGGGCGGTGCCGAAGACATCGGTGCTGATCGCCTGCGGGGCCTCCGGATGCCGGAACCACTCGGTGAAGGCCGCGATACCCGCCTGCGCCACCAGCCCGATCCAGGAGCGGTTCTCGGGCGGCATCGCCCGGTACCACGGCAGCTGCTCGTCCATGCGCGCGATGGCGGCGGCGGCCAGCTTCCCGGAGGACTTCTCCAGGCGGCGCAGGGTGGCACTGTGGGGATGCGGGAGGTTCGCGGCTGGTTCAGGCACGAGGTCAAGACTGCCTTATCGGGTGGTGTACGCGGGGGGGCGGGGAGCTACGGGGCGGTAGCGGACGGGGCGGACAGGGCTGGGGTGAGGAGCGCACTACCGTGGACCGGGTGATGTGGATACAGCGGTCCGGTGCACGGTATCCGGGCGGGGACGGCACCGGCATCGAGACGCGCCACGCCTTTTCCTTCTCCGGACACTACGACCCGGACAATGTGCGGTTCGGGCTGCTCGTGGCCTGCAACGAGGAGCGGCTTGCGCCCGGCGCGGGCTTCGCCGAGCACCCCCACCGCGATCTGGAGATCGTGACCTGGGTGATCGAGGGCGAGCTCACCCACGAGGACTCCACCGGGGCCCGGACCGTGGTGCGCCCCGGCGATGTACAGCGGCTCAGCGCGGGCAGCGGGGTGCGCCACACCGAGCGGAACGCGGGCCCGGAGCCCCTGGTCTTCGTACAGATGTGGTTGGTGCCCGGCCCCGGCGCCCCGGCCGAGCCCGGGTACGAGGTGGTGCGCGGTATCGCCGACGGCACCCCGTACGCGCTGGAGCGCACCGAGGCGGTGCTGCATGTACGGCGGCTGGCGGGCGGTGAGCGCACCGCACTGCCGGACGCGCCCTGGAGTTACGTCCACGAGGTGCGCGGCGCGGTGCGGATCGGTGACGAGACGCTGGGCGCGGGGGACGCGGCCCGGGTGCGGAACGCGCGCGGGCTGGAGGCGCGCGCCGAGGGCCCGGCGGAGCTGTTGGTGTGGGAGATGCACACGGAGCCGGTGTACGGCTGACGCCCGCCGGGCGGGAGTACGGGAGCTCAGCCCGTGCGCAGCTCGGCGAGGACCGCGTCGGTCAGGGCGGGCCAGACCTCCACGGCCCAGGGGCCGAAGGGCCGGTCGGTCAGGGCCACACAGGCCGCCCGCGCCTCCGGGTCGACCCACAGGAAGGTGCCGGACTGGCCGAAGTGCCCGAAGGTGCGGGGCGAGGAGGAACCACCGGTCCAGTGCGGGGACTTGCCGTCGCGTATCTCGAAGCCCAGCCCCCAGTCGTTGGGCCGCTGATGGCCGTAGCCGGGCAGCACCCCGGTCAGCCCCGGGTGCACCACGGAGGTGGCCTCGGCCAGCGTCTGGGGCGCCAGCAGCCGCGGGGCCTGGAGCTCGGCCGCGAACCGCACCAGGTCGCCCACGGTGGAGACACCGTCCTTGGCGGGGGAGCCGGGCAGGTCGGTCGCGGTCATGCCGAGCGGCTCCAGCACCGCCTGGCGCAGATACTCGCCGAACGGGATGTCCGTGGCCTTGGCGATGTGGTCGCCCAGCACCTCGAAGCCCGCGTTGGAGTACAGACGGCGGTTGCCGGGGGCGGCGACCACGCGGTGCTCGTCGAAGGCGAGCCCGGAGGTGTGCGCGAGCAGATGGCGGACGGTGGAGCCCTCGGGCCCGGCCGGTTCGTCCAGCTCGACCGCGCCCTCCTCGACGGCGAGCAGCGCGGCGTAGGCGGCGAGCGGCTTGGTGACCGAGGCGAGCGGGAAGCGGTGGTCGGCCGGGCCGTACGATCCGGCCAGGCCGCCGTCGGCCGTGACGACGGCCGCCGCCGCCGTGGGGACCGGCCAGTTCTCGATCATCCGCAGGCTTTCCATGGCCCTGAGCCTAATGCCCGCCGGAATCCGCCCCGTAATCCGCTTGCTTGGAGCGCACTCGAAGTCCATAGCGTTGTCCCGGGTGTGGAACGCGCACACAGCAGCGATCGGCGAGAGGGTGTTTCG
Source organism: Streptomyces sp. JLBJ103 (assembly GCF_058215575.1). NCBI lineage: Bacteria > Bacillati > Actinomycetota > Actinomycetes > Kitasatosporales > Streptomycetaceae > Streptomyces > Streptomyces sp. JLBJ103. Next base: position 5,514,683 of record NZ_CM177089.1, read on the forward strand.
GCATGACCGTGGTGGAGAGCGCTCTGGCTCCGACTCCGACTCCGACTCCGGCTCAGGCTCCGGCTCTGGCTCCGGCGAAGCCGCGGATCTGCCAGGACGAGCATCCGCACCCGCGGCCGACCGGGGAGGACCGCTACACGATCAGCGAGGTCGCCGCGCACACCGGGCTGAGCGCGCACACCCTGCGCTGGTACGAGCGGATCGGGCTGATGCCGCATGTGGACCGCACCCACACCGGTCAGCGCCGGTTCACCAACCGAGATCTGGACTGGCTGGAGCTGGTGGGCAAGCTGCGGCTGACCGGAATGCCGGTGGCGGACATGGTCCGCTACGCCGAGCTGGTCCGCGCCGGGCAGCAGACCTTTCCCGAGCGCGAGGAGCTGCTGACCGAGCACCGGGAGAACGTCCGGACGCGGATCGCGGAGCTGGAGAGCACCCTCGAGGTCATCGACTACAAGATCAGCGTCTACTCCGACGCGCGGCGGCGGACGGAAGGCGCCTGATACGAGTGCGAGGGTGTCCGGCGGCGCGGCGGCGGCCGGTTCAGCCGCGGAGGGCCGACAGCACCATCGTCACGCACAGGACGGCGAACGCGGCGGCGGCCCGGCCCAGCACGGCCCGGCGGACCGCAGCCGGGCCCGTTCCGCCGCCCGTGTCCTCGCCCGCCCGCGCCCGCTCGGCGGGGCCTCCGGGGCGGTCCTGACGCTCCGGGTCCCGCGCGTCTAAGTCCCGCCCCTCCAGGTCCCGCCCCTCCAGGTCCCGCCCCTCCAGGTCCCGCCCCTCCAGGCCGCGGCGCTCCAAGGCGAAGAGACCGGCGCACAGCACCGCGAGCGCCGAGGGGCGGGGCTCATGCGAGGCCATGGCGGCACTCCTGGTCGCCGTCGCCGCGATCCGCGCACCGGACCCCGTCGAACCGCCCGAGCGCGATCCGGGCGAAGTTGCGCAGCGAGTCCGTACCGGGGGCGAAGTAGCCGGTGTGCCCGTGGGCGCGGTCGGCGGAGACCACCCGGGCGCCGAAGGACCCGTCGGTCGGGTCCTCGCCGTGGCCGAGGCCCAGGAACGCGTAGCCGGTCACCCGCCGTATCCAGTCGGTGCTGTCCCGAGCCGCCCACACCCGGGCGGGGGTGTGCAGCCCCTCCGCGCTGTCGGCGCGCATCCCCGGGCTGCCCAGGACCACCAGATCCGAGACCCGGGCCCGGTCCATCGCGGGGGCGGCGACCCCGCAGAGGACCGAGCCGTAGCTGTGGCAGAAGACGGTGGGCGGCGCCTCCGCCGTGGCCGCGGTGGTCACCGCGAGCCCCGCCAGGAACCGGTTCAGACGCGGTGCCCCTGCCTCGGCCAGCCTGCTGGTCGCGGCGTCCGGGCCGACCCCCACCGGGGTGGTGTAGCCGACCCATGCCACCACGGCGGTGGGGGTGCCGGGCGCCTCCCGGGCCATCCGCGCCCGCAGCGCCCGCGCCATGCCGTCGGGGGTGCCGTACCGGTCGTGGTCGCGGTCGAAGGAGTTCAGGTCGATGTCCGAGCCGGGCACCACGACGGCCGTACGCCGCGCCGTCCCCAGATCGCCGAACACCTCGGCCACCTGGCCGCGGCCGCGCGGATCGAAGGCGAGGATCCGACGGCCCGGGGAGAGCAGTGAGGTGTAGCGCTCGACGAGCGGGCTGTCGGGGTCGGCGGCGCGCTCTCTGTCGCGAGCGGCCCGGATGGCACGGGAGTTGGCCTCGTAGCGCAGTGCGAGGGGCGCGCCGTCGAGGTTGCCCACCACCTGCGGATGGCGGATGGCCAGGGTCCGCCGCTGGACGTCGGTGAGCCCGGCGAAGAAGCGGGCGATACGGGCCGGGGAGGCGGTGGCCGGATCGGGCAACTCCCGCCCGGGACCCGGCAGCGAGTGATCGGCGCGCCAGGCGGAGGTGCCGGGCGGCGGTCCGGTGATCGCCTGCTCCTCGTGGGCGACGGCCCACCCGGCCGTCCCGGCCATGACGGTGACGGTGAGCGCGGCCGTGATCAGACGGCGGGCGTAATGCCAGGGTCGATGCGTCTGGGACATGGCCGCGGGTTTCCCTCTTCCGTTCGGTGGCGAGGGAAACGTAGGGAGCCGGTGGGTGGCGGGGCGTCACACCGCGGTGCCAAGTCGGGAGTCATACCGGGGTAGGGGGTGGTCCGGGGGCTCACCCCCGGTTCGGCGGGGGGTTCACAGCACGCCGCCCGCCTGGGTCGTGGGCTCATGGGGGCCGGGCACCCCGGCCGGGGCCAGTCGGCGACAGCCCCGCCGCGGGCTACTGCCCGCCGGGCGACACCAGCCCCGATTCATAGGCGAAGATCACCGCTTGCGCCCGGTCGCGGAGTTCCAGCTTGGCCAGCACCCGGCCGATATGGGTTTTCACCGTCTGCTCGGCCAGCACCAGCGACTCGGCTATCTCCCGGTTGGACAGCCCGCGCGCGATCAGCTCCAGCACCTCCGTCTCCCTCGGGGTCAGCCCGCCGCGGCGCAGCGTGAGGTGGTTGCGGCGGGCCGCGGGGCGCTGGCGGGCGAAGTCGGCGATCAGACGGCGGGTGACCGAGGGGGCGAGCAGCGCCTCGCCCGCCGCCACCACCCGCACCGCGGAGATCAGATCGGCGGGCGGGGCGTCCTTGAGCAGAAAGCCGCTGGCCCCGGCGCGCAGCGCCTCGTAGACGTAGTCGTCCACGTCGAAGGTGGTGAGCATCAGCACCTTGGGCCGGTGGGTGACCCCGCGCGGTGGATCGAGCAGTTGGCGGGCCGCCTCCAGGCCGTCCATCTCGGGCATCCGGACGTCCATCAGCACCACATCGGGGTGGGTGCGCCTGCTGACCTCGACACCCTGTCGTCCGTCGGGCGCCTCGCCGACGATGTCGATGTCGGACTGCGCGGCGAGCAGCGCGGCGAACCCCGCCCGTACCATCGCCTGGTCGTCGACGATGATCACCTTGATGGTCATGGTTCCGTCTCTTCGGAGGGCTACGAGGGCTCTTCGATGTCTACCAGGGGCAGCCGGGCCGCGACGCGGAAACCGCCATCCGGCAGCGGGCCGGTGTCGAGCATCCCGTCCACCAGCCGGACCCGCTCGACCATGCCGACCAGACCGTGGCCGGTGCCGGTGGTCTCCAGGGGAGTGGTGGGCACGCCGGTGGCCGGTCCGTTGACGATCAGGACGGTGAGCGCCGGGGGGTCCGCGGCGGTCGAGACGGAGACCCGGGTGGCGGCGCCGGGTGCGTGCCGCACCACGTTCGCCAGCGCTTCCTGCACGATCCGGTACGCCGACAGCTCCACCGCCTGCGGCAGCGGACCGAGCCCGGCGACATCGTCCGCGACGGTCAGCTCGGTCGGGATCCCGGCCCGTACGGTGGCCTCGACCAGCTGGGGCACCTGGTGCAGCCCCGGCTGCGGCGCCCGCTCGCCGCGGGTCTCCTCGCTGCGCAGTACGCCCAGCAGCCGCCGCATCTCGGCGAGGGATTCCCGGGCGGTGGCGGCGATGGAGCCGAACTCCCGCTCCGCGTCGGGCGGGAGGCCGCCGATCCGGTAGGGCGCGCTGTCCGCCTGCACGGTGATCACGGACATATGGTGGGCGACCACGTCATGCAGCTCACGGGCGATCCGGGTGCGCTCCTCCAGCAGGGTGCGGTGGGCGCGTTCGGCCTCGCTGATGGTCTCCTGCTCGGCCAGCCGCCGCTGGACGTCCCCGCGTTCGCGCAGCGCGCCGCCGATCAGCAGCACCACCCCGCTGAGCACGAACAGCAGCACCGCGCTGCTGTCGCCCTGGTTGTCGACGCCCGTGCCGAGTGCGAGTCCGGCGCCGCCGGTGACCAGCCACACCGCCACCAGCGTGGGCCGCGATTCGCGCAGCGCGAGGGCAAGCATCAGGAAGAGATAGCCCACGATCCCGGCGGGCAGCCAGGGCCATATGGGGTGCTCCATGCCGGGGATGGGGCGCTCCATGCCGGGGTTGAGGACCATCAGCGCGCCGATCACATCGCTGATGATGGTGATCCACCACGCCTGGAGGGGACGGGTGACAGCGAGCAGCAGCGGGGTGGTCTGGGCGAAGGCCAGCAGCGTGGCGGATTCGCCGGACTCCCCGTAGTCGTTGATGAGGACCTGGGCGGAGACCGGGACCAGCACCGCGGTGAGCACGATCGCCACCCCGTACGGCAGCCTGCGCAGCCAGCGCCGGGGCGACTGGGAGAACAGCGGGGTGGCCGGGTAGCTGGGCGTCATCAAAGCGCGGAACAGGGCGCCCACCTGCCGCCGGGCGACGGTGAACAGGCCCTGGTGCGCGGTGGAGGAGACGCCGGCGGAGGGGGCATTGGCCGAGGAGGTGCTGGTCATGGCGGATTCAGCGTAGGGTTCGCGGCGCGGCCGCACGTCATACCTGGGAGTCGGATGCGGGTCATACCTGGGTATCGGGGCGGTGGCGGTGCCGGAGCGCGCCATCGCACGCGCTACAGCTCCGCCAGCAGCTCGGCCTTCTTCGCGCTGAACTCCTCGTCCGTCAGCAGCCCCTGGATGTGCAGCTCGCCGAGGTGGCGGATGCGCTCGGCGATGTCGGCCGGGTCGCGGCGGGCGGTCGTGTGAGCGGCTGTGTGAGCGGCCGACGCGGGGGCGCTCTCGGTGCCCTGCCCCGGATTTCCGGCCCGTACGGCCTCCAGCACGGCGGCGGCGAACGGCAGCGACTGATGCACCATGCCGTAGCCCATCCCGAACACCACGGCCGCCGGGTCGTGGTCGGCCCGGCCCATGGGGCGGTCCTCGTGGGCACGTTCGATCAGCCGCAGATGGCCATTGCCGTTCTTGGCGGCGCCCTCCTTGGGGGTGGAGCCCGCGGAGCCTTTGCTCTCCGGTGAGCACCACTCCACACCGCTCAACTCATCGACCCGGAAGCGCTGGTCCCCGACCTTCCACTTGGCCGAGGAGGCCCCGGTCCAGAACCAGCGGAAGGCGACCTCCTTGCCGTCGAACGACGCCTTGCCGTCGTACGCCTTGAAGGACATCGGCGGCGCGGGCGCGGTGATCAGATGAGTTTCGGCAGGGGTGTCGGCGTCGGGGGCGAGCGCGGCGCGTATCTCCTCCGCGTAGTACTCGGCCAGCGTCTCGCGCTCGGCGGGCAGCACCAACCGGTACGGGTCGTACGCCTCTTTGAGCTGGCCGTCAGCCGCGTCCATCAGCGGGTCGGCGCCGGGTCTGGGCACGGCGCGCAGCACGACGGTGCCTCGTTTGCCGGGAGCGAGCTCCACCGCGGACAGCGCCTCGAAGGGAACGCGGCGTTCGCCGAGCGCCTGGAGCAGCTTCGGCGTGCGGATCCCCCGTTCGAAGCGGATGAGCACGGAGTCGGTGTCGAACTCCCAGACGGTCTGAAAACCGGCCAGCACATCACCCATGCGGCTCATCGTATGCGGCGGTGGCCCGCCCGTCCCCCCTTGAGCGCTACGCGCGTCGCGTGTGTGGTGTGCTATCAGGCCAGCCCGGCGGTGCATGCGTCACCGTCCGCGCAGCTCACCGACTGGACCGTACCGACGCCCACCCGCGCCAGGTTGTCCAGGCTGGTCGTACCTGGCTCGAAGTAGCCGGCGTGGCCGTCGGCGCCGTCGGCGGACAGCCTGCGGGCGCCGAAGCCGGAGGAGACCGGGTCGGCACCGTGGCCGAGCCCGCCGACCTCCAGATGCGGAATGTCCGCAATCCAGTCACCCGGGCCGCGCATCGCCCAGACCCGGGCGCTGGTGCCCAGGTCGGACGCGTGGTCGGCGCGCATTCCGGGGCTTCCGGCCACCGCGATATCGGTGACGCTGGGCGGCAGGTCACGGGCGGCGACACCGCACACCACCGAGCCGTAGCTGTGGCACATCAGCGAGACTCGGGAGGGCGCGGGCAGCGCGTTGACCAGGGCCCGCAGCCGCAGCGCGCCCTGGGCGGCCAGCTTGCCGGTGGCGGCGTCCATGCCGATGCCCGCCGGGGAGGTGTAGTCGGCCCAGGCGATGACGGCGGTACGGGTCTCCGGGGCGTCGGTCCGCTCGTTGTGGTAGAGGGCGCGGGCCATGCCGACGGTGGCGGCGTACGGCTTGTCGGTCTTCTGGAAGGTCAGGATGTTGGTGTCCACACCCGGCACCACGATCGAGACCCGGGCCGCGTGCGCGAGGTCGCCGAAGACCTCGGCGGCCCGGCCCTCGCCCGAGGGGTCGAACGCGAGGATCTGGCGGCCGGAGCCGAGCAGGTCCTCATAGCGGTGCATCCGGCGGGCGGCGTCGGTGCGGCCGAGCGGGGTGAGCCTGCTGTCGTGCGTCCGCTCCCGCTCCACGGCCTTGGCCTGGGCCAGCGCGACCCGGTTGGCGCGGTAGCGCAGGGTCACGGGCGCGCCGTTGAGATTGCCGACGACGAGCGGGAAGCGGCGTACGAGGCGGTCGGTCTCGGCCTTGTCCAGCGCGTCGATCCAGCGGCTGAGCCGCCGCGGCGAGGCATACGGGTCGGGCAGTGGGTGACCGCCCAGGGACGCGTGGCGCCAGGCGTCGAGCGACGCGGCCAGCGGGTCCCGGTCCCCTCTCTGGGCCCGTACGGCCGTCCAGCCGGTGGTGGTGAGCAGGACGAACACCACCGCCAGGGCGAGCAGAGCGCGCCAGGCGGTGGAACCGGAAGAGGGGGAGCTGAGCTCCGAGAAGGAAGTCACCGCGGGACACCCTAGGAGAAGCGCGGTGGTGGTCGCCAAATGCCGTGAGTCATATCACGTTTGGGGACTGCCCAATGTGGGCGCTATGTCCGATTTACTGGTTTTTATTCCAATGTTCGGCGAGTGCCGGTCCCACATGGTCGAGTTGATACACCGCGATGTCCCGCAGTGCCTTCGTGCTGAGGTCGTCACCCTCGCCCCAGAGCATGCCGGTCACCCGGATCACCCCGCCGACCATCGCCACCACCAGGCGCGGACGGGGGTCCTGGTCGATGTCCAGCCCCTCGCGGCGGGCGATCTCCCGGGCGAGTCGCTCCTCCATCTCCATGGTCCGGCGCAGATTGACGGCGAGCAGGGTGGGGCTCGATTCGATCACCTGGTACATCCGCAGATGGAGTTCGGTGGGCACCAGCTCCTCGATGGTCTCGCCGGTCCGGTCCCAGCCGTCCAGGACGGCGTTGCGCAGGGCGGTCAGAGGTGCCTCGTCGGCCGGGCGGGCGCACAGTGCGTCAAAGCACAGTGCCTCCGCCGCGCCCTGGGTCGCGAAGGCGACCTCCTCCTTGTTGGCGAAGTACCGGAAGAAGGTGCGCTGGGAGACGTCCACCGCCTCGACGATCTCGTCGATCGTGGTCTCGTCGTATCCCTGACGGGTGAACAGCTCGAAGGCGGTGCGCACCAGAGCGCCTCGGGTGCGCTGTTTCTTGCGCTCGCGCAGTCCGGTCGGCGCGGGTGTCACCGTCGCCGCTGCCGCCTCGTCCGTTGTCACCTGTCGGCTCGCTTCCTGCCCGCGTCCGGGTGTGTCGGGGCTGCGTTCGGCTGCATTCGGGCTGCTCAGATTACCTGTGGGGAAATGGACAGCAACCCGCGGATGATTCCGTTTGTCAAATGTCAGAGGCTGACATTAGCCTCCGGGCATGACGTCTTCGACCACCGTCGCCGGTACCGCGGCGGAACCTCCCCCCATATCCGACCCCCGCAAGGGGCTGCGGGGTCATCCCTGGCTGACGCTGCTGACCGTCGGCTTCGGGGTGGCGATGGTCGCCCTCGACAGCACGATCGTGGCCATCGCCAACCCCGCCATCGCGGAGGACCTCGGCGCCTCGCTCGCCGACGCCCAGTGGATCACCAACGGCTATCTGCTCGCCCTGGCCGTCGCGCTGATCACGGCGGGCAAGCTGGGAGACCGCTTCGGCCACCGGCAGACCTTCCTCATCGGTGTGGTCGGCTTCGCGCTCTCCTCCACGGCCATCGGCTTCTCCTCGACCGTGCCGCTTGTGGTGTCCTTCCGGGTGATCCAGGGCCTGTTCGGCGCGCTGCTGATGCCCGCGGCGCTCGGCCTGCTGCGCGCCACCTTCCCCGCCGAGAAGCTCAACATGGCGATCGGCATCTGGGGCATGGTCATCGGTGCCTCGACGGCGGGTGGACCGATCGTCGGCGGTCTGCTGGTGGAGCACGTCAACTGGCAGTCGGTCTTCTTCATCAATCTGCCGGTCGGTCTGGTCGCCCTGGCCCTCGGCCTGTTCATCCTGGTCGACCACCGCGCCGAGAAGGCCCCGAAGTCCTTTGACATCCCGGGCATCCTGCTGCTGTCCGGCGGGATGTTCTGCCTCATCTGGGCGGTCATCAAGTCCTCGGAGTGGAGCTGGGGCGACCCCAAGACCTTGCTCTTCCTGGGCCTCACGGTGGTCTGCTTCGCGGTGTTCGCCTTCTGGGAGACCCGCACCCCCGAACCGCTGATCCCGCTCGGCATGTTCCGCTCCGTCCCGCTGTCGGCGGGCACCGTGCTGATGGTGCTGATGGCCTTCGGCTTCATGGGCGGGCTCTTCTTCGTGACCTTCTACCTCCAGAACGTGCACGGGATGAGCCCGGTCAAGAGCGGACTCCATCTGCTGCCGCTGACCGGGATGATGATCGTGTCCTCGCCGGTGGCGGGCGCCGTCATCACCAAGGTCGGGCCGCGGATCCCGTTGGTGGTCGCCATGTCGCTGACCGCCGTCGCGCTCTTCGGCGCCTCCACGATGGACGTGGACACCTCCACCCTCGAGATGTCCCTGTGGTTCGGGCTTCTCGGCCTCGGCCTCGCCCCGGTCATGGTCGGTGCCACCGAGGTCATCGTCGGCAACGCGCCGATCGAGCTGTCCGGTGTCGCCGGAGGTCTCCAGCAGGCGTCCATGCAGGTCGGCGGCAGTATCGGTACGGCTGTCCTGGGCGCGGTGATGGCCGCCAAGGTGGACGACGAACTGCCCGGCAAGTGGGCCGGCGCCAAGCTGCCGCCCCTTACGGGTGAGCAGATGTCCAAGGCGTCCGAGGCGGTCGAGGTCGGCCGGGCGCCGATCGCCAAGGGCACTCCGCCCGAGCTCGCAGGGAAGATCACCAGCGTGGCGCATGACACCTTCGTGTCGGGGATGAGCACGGCGTTCATGGTCGCCGGGGTCATCTCGGTGATCGCCGCGGTGGTCGCGGCCTTCACCAAGCGCGGTGCGAACGCGGAGGCGGGCGCCGGGGCGGGTCACATCTGAGGGCCCGGTACGGAAACCGGTTGCGGGGACCGGGCGGGACACCCCCTATCCGGGTGATCCCCGATCAACTCCGTGGTGGACAGCGGGAGTCGGCCGACAGGCTGACTCCCGTTTCTGCTTCACACACGGGGAGTTCGTTCACCATGCGCCCAACGCGCACCATCGTCACCACGACCATCACCGCGGCCGTCTCCGCCCTCGCCCTGGCCCTCACGGTGGCCACGGCCGCACAGGCCCAGGCGGCAAAGCCGCCACGGCTCGGGAACTGCGACGCCGGACAGCTGTGTCTGTGGCACAACGCCGACTTCACCGGGCCACGCCAGGTCCATGAACTGGCCGACACCGACATCGAGAGCTGTATCGCCCTGCCGCCGGGTGCCTCCGCCGCCTCGCTGGCCAACCGCACCGGGCGCCCGGTCACCGCGTACCAGAGCGCGGAGTGTGCCGAGACCGGGGAGTACCACACCTACCCCAGCGGCTCCTGGGTGCCGGAAACCGCTTACCGGGTTCGCGCCGTCAAGATCTGGGAGCGCTGAGGGGCGGTCCAAGGACAAGGACGGGAACAACGAACCCTGGGCGGGCTGGAAGTCCAGCCCGCCCAGGGTTCCGGTCAGTTGCCGTCGACGACGGTTACGCGTCGCCGCCCGCCGGGCCCGGGTCGGCCGCGGTCACGTCCAGCAGCTGGTAGCGGTCGATCGCCTGCTTCAGCGCCGAGCGGTCGATCTTGCCCTCCTTGGCCAGCTCCGTCAGCACCCCGAGCACGATCGACTCCGCGTCGATGTGGAAGAAGCGGCGCGCCGCTCCCCGGGTGTCGGCGAAGCCGAAGCCGTCGGCGCCCAGCGACTGGTAGGTGCCCGGCACCCAGCGCGCGATCTGGTCCGGAACGGCACGCATCCAGTCGGACACGGCCACCTTCGGGCCCTCCACGTCCGCCAGCTTGCGGGTGACGTACGGGACGCGCTCCTCTTCCTCCGGGTGGAGCAGATTGTGCTCCTCGGCCTCGACCGCGTCCCGGCGCAGCTCGTTCCAGGAGGTCGCGGACCAGACGTCGGCCTTGACGTTCCAGTCCTCGGCCAGCATGCGCTGGGCCTCGACCGCCCACGGCACCGCGACACCGGAGGCGAGGATCTGCGCCGGAATCGCGCCCTTCTCGCCCTGCTTGAAGCGGTACAGGCCCTTGAGGATGCCCTCGCGGTCCACGTTCTCGGGCTCGGCCGGGTGCTGGATGGGCTCGTTGTAGACGGTGAGGTAGTAGAAGACGTCCTCACTGTTCTCGCCGTACATCCGGCGCAGACCGTCCTGCACGATGTGGGCGATCTCGAAGCCGAACGCCGGGTCGTACGCGACGACCGCGGGGTTGGTCGAGGCCAGCAGCTGGGAGTGGCCGTCGGCGTGCTGGAGACCCTCACCGGTCAGGGTCGTACGACCGGCGGTCGCGCCCAGAACGAAACCGCGCGCGAGCTGGTCGGCCATCTGCCAGAACTGGTCGCCCGTGCGCTGGAAGCCGAACATCGAGTAGAAGACATAGACCGGGATCATCGGCTCGCCGTGGGTGGCGTAGGCCGAGCCCGCCGCGATCAGCGAGGCCGTACAGCCCGCCTCGGAGATGCCGTCGTGCAGCATCTGCCCGGTCGGCGACTCCTTGTACGCCAGCAGCAGCTCACGGTCGACCGACTCGTAGGTCTGGCCCAGCGGGTTGTAGATCTTCGCCGAGGGGAACAGCGAGTCCATACCGAAGGTGCGGTACTCGTCCGGGGCGATCGGCACAAAGCGCTTGCCGATCTCCTTGTCCCGCATCAGGTCCTTCAGCAGCCGGACGAACGCCATGGTGGTGGCGATGGACTGCTGGCCGGAGCCCTTCTTCACCGCCGCGTAGGTCTTGTCGCCCGGCAGCGCCAGCGGCTTCGCGCGCACGACACGGGTCGGCGCGTAGCCGCCCAGCGCCTTGCGGCGGTCGTGCATGTACTGGATCTCCTCGGAGTCCCGGCCCGGGTGGTAGTACGGCGGGAGGCCGGACTCCAGCTCCTTGTCCGGGATCGGCAGGTGCAGCCGGTCGCGGAAGCCCTTGAGGTCGTCGACGGTCAGCTTCTTCATCTGGTGGGTCGCGTTGCGGCCCTCGAAGTTCGGGCCGAGCGTCCAGCCCTTGACCGTCTGGGCCAGGATCACGGTCGGCTGGCCCTTGTGGGCCTTGGCCGCCGCGTAGGCCGCGTAGATCTTCCGGTGGTCGTGACCGCCACGGCCCAGGTGCAGGATCTGGTCGTCGGTCATGTGCTCGACCATCGAGCGCAGCCGCTGGTCGTCACCGAAGAAGTGCTCGCGGATGTAGGCGCCGGTCTCGGTCGCGTAGGTCTGGAACTGACCGTCCGGTGTGGTGTTGAGCTTGTTGACCAGCAGACCGGTGCGGTCCTGGGCGAGCAGCGGGTCCCAGCTGCGGTCCCACACCAGCTTGATCACGTTCCAGCCGGCGCCGCGGAACTGCGACTCCAGCTCCTGGATGATCTTGCCGTTGCCGCGCACCGGACCGTCGAGCCGCTGGAGGTTGCAGTTGACGACGAAGGTCAGGTTGTCCAGGCCCTCACGGGCGGCCAGGGAGAGCTGGCCGAGCGACTCCGGCTCGTCCATCTCGCCGTCGCCCAGGAACGCCCACACATGGGAGTTGGAGGTGTCGGCGATGCCGCGCGACTCCATGTAGCGGTTCATCCGGGCCTGGTAGATCGCGCCCAGCGGGCCGAGGCCCATGGAGACGGTCGGGAACTCCCAGAAGTCCGGCATCGACCGCGGATGCGGGTAGCTGGACAGCGCGTGACCGGCCTTGGACTTCTCCTGACGGAATCCGTCCAGGTGCGCGTCGCTCAGCCGGTCCAGCAGGAAGGCACGGGCGTAGATACCGGGGGAGGCATGGCCCTGGAAGAAGATCTGGTCGCCGCTGTCGTGGTCCTTGCCGCGGAAGAAGTGGTTGAAGCCCACGTCGTACAGCGAGGCGGAGGAGGCGAAGGTGGCGATATGGCCACCCACTCCGATGCCCGGACGCTGGGCCCGGGAGACCATCACCGCCGCGTTCCAGCGGGTCGCGTTGAGGATCTTGCGCTCGATTTCCTCGTTGCCGGGGAAGAACGGCTCGTCCTTGGTGGCGATGGTGTTGACATAGTCCGTGCTGCGCATCTCGGGCACGGCCACCCGCTTCTCGCGGGCGCGCTCGATCAGGCGAAGCATCAGGTAGCGGGCACGTTCCCGGCCACGCTCATCGACAGCTGCGTCGAGCGAGTCGAGCCATTCCTGGGTTTCCTCGGGATCGAAGTCCGGGACCTGGCTGGGAAGGCCGCCAATGATGATCGGGTTGCGATCGGATCCGGAAGCCACGCTATTCCTTCGCTTTTCGGTCGTGCTGTGCACGGACATGGATTCATGCTCTATTGGTCGCGCCGGTCTCCATCGTGTACCTCGGGTACGGGATACGTCACCTCTACTGAGTGGTAACCGGCACCAGGCGAGATGGGCGCTGCGGGCCGGTCGGGTGTGACGGCCAAATCGCAACCTTACGCCCACGACGGAGGGCACCTGCGTACGACCGTTCGGCTCCGGGTCGGCGTAGGGTGGCGATACACACACGTAAGCGGGACATAATGGGGCAACCGAGGCGTCTTTCCGCTGATTCGCGCCGTTCCTCCATGATGGGAGTTGCGGCGAGACGTCAACGTTTGGGCGGGATCGCTGGCCGGGTACTTGCGCGATCCGCCCGGCCCGTGTGGACTACGCCCCATGCCCCCCGCGTACGCGCGCGGGGTCACCGGATCCGAAGAGTGAACGAAAGATGACAGGAGGCAATCCGTGAGCGCGACCGCGGACCACGCGGAGGAGCAGACCAACCTGGCCGCGAGGCTGGGTTTCCAGCCCGAGCAGGTGGTCCAGGAGATCGGCTACGACGACGATGTCGACCAGGAGCTCCGCGAGTCCATCGAGGAGATCACCGGCCAGGAGCTCGTCGACGAGGAGTACGACGACGTGGCCGACGCCGTGGTGCTGTGGTTCCGAGAGGACGACGGCGATCTGACGGACGCGCTGGTGGACGCCATCCAGATGATCGACGACGGCGCCCCGGTGTGGCTGCTGACGCCCAAGACCGGCCGCGACGGCTATGTCGAGCCGAGCGACATCAATGAGGCCGCGACCACCGCGGGCCTTTCCCAGACCAAGAGCTTCAACGCGGGCAAGGACTGGACCGGCAGCCGCCTGGTCACTCCGAAGGCCGCCCGCAGCGGCAAGCGCTGAGACTGGGAAACCACACATCCGAGCCCCCCTCCGTTCGCTTTCGGAGGGGGGCTCGGCGCGTAGGGTGGACGCCACCGCACGTGATCACATGAGTGAGAGAGCGAAGGGACATCCCATGGCGATAGAGGTCGGTTCCAAGGCCCCCGACTTCGAGCTGAAGAGCCAGCACGGAGAGACGGTCAGGCTCTCCGACTTCCGCGGCGAGAAGAACGTGGTGCTCCTCTTCTACCCGTTCGCCTTCACCGGCGTCTGCACCGGCGAGCTGTGCGCCCTCCGCGATGAGCTGCCGACCTTCGTCAATGACGAGGTGCAGCTGCTCGCGGTCTCCAATGACTCGCCCTTCAGCCTGCGCGTCTTCGCCGAGCAGGAGGGGCTTGAGTACCCGCTGCTGTCGGACTTCTGGCCGCACGGCGAGGCCAGCCGCGCCTACGGCGTCTTCGACGAGGAGAAGGGCTGCGCGGTGCGCGGCACGTTCGTGATCGACAAGGAGGGCGTGGTGCGCTGGACCGTGGTCAACGGTCTGCCCGACGCCCGGGACCTCAATGAGTACGTGAAGGCCCTCGAGGCGCTCTGAGTCTCGGCGCACGCCGCGAAACCCTGTGGCCGCCGGGAACCGCTCACTAGGATCGACGCGTTGATCCTTGTGGGTTCCGTAAGGCGCGCCACAGGTATCCGCATCCACTATGAGGGGGCACGCAGTGCTCCTGACGAACCTTTTTGGGAGGACTCGTGGGAGTCAGCCTCAGCAAGGGCGGCAACGTCTCGCTGACCAAGGAAGCCCCGAACCTGACCGCCGTGATCGTCGGTCTGGGCTGGGACGCCCGTACCACCACGGGCACTGACTTCGACCTCGACGCCAGTGCTCTGCTGACCAACACCGAGGGCAAGGTCGCCAACGACCAGAACTTCGTGTTCTTCAACAACCTCAAGAGCCCGGACGGCTCCGTCGAGCACACCGGTGACAACCTCACCGGTGAGGGCGAGGGCGACGACGAGCAGATCAAGGTGAACCTGGCCGGGGTCCCGGCCGATGTCGCCAAGATCGTGTTCCCGGTGTCGATCTACGACGCCGAGTCCCGCCAGCAGAGCTTCGGCCAGGTGCGCAACGCGTTCATCCGCGTCGTCAACCAGGCCGACGGCAATGAGCTGGCCCGCTACGACCTGTCCGAGGACGCCTCGACCGAGACCGCCATGGTCTTCGGCGAGCTGTACCGGAACGGGGCGGAGTGGAAGTTCCGCGCCATCGGCCAGGGGTACGCCTCCGGGCTGCGTGGCATCGCGCAGGACTTCGGCGTCAACGTCTGACAGCCGCCACGGCGATCCGTGGACCGCGCGTGCGCATCGCCCGCCGGTGGGCACCCGCGTCCGTCACGGCATCACCGCGTCCGGCGCCGCATCCCTGCACCCGGCAGGAGTGCGGCGCCGGACGCGCTTCGCGCACGCAACACCGGGGAGGAACCAGGATCATGGGCGTTACGCTCGCCAAGGGGGGCAATGTCTCCCTCTCGAAGGCCGCGCCGAATCTCACACATGTGCTCGTCGGCCTGGGATGGGACGCGCGCTCCACCACCGGAGCGCCGTTCGACCTCGACGCCAGCGCACTGCTGTGCCAGAACGGGCGGGTGCTCGGAGACGAGTACTTCGTCTTCTACAACAATCTCAAGAGCCCCGAGGGCTCCGTGGAGCACACCGGTGACAACCTCACCGGTGAGGGCGAGGGCGACGACGAGTCGCTGCTGATCGATCTCGCCAGTGTCCCGCCCCAGGTCGACAAGATCGTCTTCCCCGTGTCGATCCATGACGCCGATGCCAGGCGTCAGACGTTCGGGCAGGTCAGCAATGCCTTCATCCGGGTGGTGAACCAGGCCGACGGTCAGGAGCTGGCCCGCTACGACCTCTCCGAGGACGCCTCCGGCGAGACCGCGATGATCTTCGGCGAGGTCTATCGCTACGGCGGTGAATGGAAGTTCAGGGCCGTGGGCCAGGGGTACGCGTCAGGCCTGCGGGGCATCGCTCTAGACTTCGGGGTCAACGTTTCGTAAAGCCGCGTACAGCGCGCGGGGGAGACCTTACGAAGAAGGATTGGGTTGCCTGTGCTCCTCAAAACCTTTGGTTGGTCGTTCGCCGTAACGGCGGGCGGTCTGGCCTTGGCCGGCGTCCTCTGGGGGTGGAAGGGGCTCGCGATCGTCGGGATCCTCTCGATCCTGGAGATTTCGCTCTCGTTCGACAATGCCGTCATCAATGCGGGCATTCTCCGCAAGATGAATGCCTTCTGGCAGAAGATCTTCCTGACCGTCGGCATTCTGATCGCCGTCTTCGGTATGCGGCTCGTCTTCCCGGTGGTGATCGTCGCCATCACCGCGAAACTGGGGCCGATCGAGGCCGTGGACCTGGCGATCAACGACAAGGACAAGTACGAACACCTGGTCACGGCGGCCCATCCGTCGATCGCCGCCTTCGGTGGGATGTTCCTGCTGATGATCTTCCTCGACTTCGTCTTCGAGGAGCGGGACATCAAGTGGCTGGCCTGGCTGGAGAAGCCCCTGGCCAAGCTGGGCAAGCTGGACACCTTCTCGATCGTGATCGCCCTGGTGACCCTGCTGATCACCGCGACCACCGTGGCCACCGATGTGGCTCACGGCGGCGGTGACAAGAGCTCCACCGTCCTGCTCTCCGGTGTCGCCGGTCTGGTCACCTATCTGATCGTCGGCGGTATCTCGGGCTACTTCGAGGACAGGCTCGAAGAGGACGAGGAGGACGACGAGGACGAGAGCGACGAGAAGAGCGGCAAGGACAACGCCGACGAGAAGGCCGTGGCCGCGAACGGCGGTCAGCGCGGTGGGGCCACCGTGATGGGCCTGGCCGGCAAGGCCGCGTTCTTCATGTTCCTCTACCTCGAGGTCATCGACGCGTCGTTCTCCTTCGACGGTGTCATCAGCGCCTTCGCGATCACCAACGACATCTTCGAGATTGGGCTGGGTCTGGGCATCGGTGCGATGTACATCCGGTCGCTGACCGTCTACCTGGTCCGCAAGGGCACCCTGGACGACTACGTCTACCTGGAGCACGGCGCGCACTACGCCATCGGCGCGCTGGCCGTCATCCTGCTCGTCACCATCAAGTACGAGATCCACGAGGTCATCACCGGCCTGGTGGGTGTGGTGCTGATCGGCGCCTCGTACTGGTCCTCGGTGGTGCGCAACCGCCGGGAAGGCGCAGCGGGCGAGGGTTCCGAGACAAAGACGGAAGTCACCTCCGGAGTGTGACCGGGGGGCGATTGAGGAACGCTCTGAGCGGGGCGGCCGAGAGTATGAGCTCCCGGCCGCCCCGCGGCAGTTGATACCGGCGAAAGCCATGAAGGGTGGGGGTGCGCACGATGGCGTTCTGGAGCAACTGGGGGCGGGCCGCGTGGCGCGAGTTCGACAGTGGAGACGCGTCCGGGGTGGTCGAGCTGACCAAGCGGCACTCCATGATCTCCCTGACCAAGCAGGGCGCCGCCAGTGGCAACCTCCGGATCAACCTCTCCTGGCAGATGCGGACCTCGGACTTCAACGAGTCCGGACGCGTCTCGCTGCGTCATCCGCTGCGGATGTTCAAGCCTCAGGTGGTCCAGGCCCAGGGACCGGCCATGGTCAATGTGGACCTCGACCTGGCGGTGATGTACGAGCTGAAGAGCGGATCCAAGGGTGTGGTCCAGCCGCTCGGCAACTTCTACGGCAATCTCAATGAGCCGCCGTACGTCAAGCTCAGCGGCGACGACCGGTTCGGGTCGGGCTCCGGCGAGACGATCTACATCAACATGGACCACAAGGACGACATCAAGCGGCTGCTGGTGTTCGTCTACATCTACGACGGCACCCCTGCCTTCGACCGCACCCATGGCATGGTCACGCTCTACCCGAGCAATGGCCCCCGGGTGGAGATCGCCCTGCACGAGCGGGCCCCACAGGCCCGCTCCTGCGCTGTGGTCATGATCGAGAACGTCAAGGGCGAGATGGTGGTGCGGCGCGAGGTGAAGTACGTCTACGGCTTCCAGGCGGAGCTGGACCGGCTGTACGGCTGGGGGCTCCAGTGGGGCCGCGGCTACAAGTCCAAGGTCTAGGTCCTGTCCTGTCGATCTTCGTGGATCAGCCCGCGGCGTCTGGTGAGGGGGCACCTCCCAGCGGTAGCTGGGGGAGGATCGCAAGGCGGAGGGTCGTCCTCGTACTGGGCGTACTCGGAAGATCCCGACAACGCGGCGAGGCGCGGTGCCAGGCGTCGCGGGCCCGCGAAGATCGGCAGGACAGGGCCTGGCCCCGGGCCGGTCCCGCCCGCGTTACCGGTTCTGGAACTGCGGCCCCTGCGGCGGCAGCGTGAAGTTGGGGTCCGGCACCGGCGCGGGCAGCGGCGGCGGGGGCGGCACCGCCCCGGTCGGCTGCATCTGCTGCGGATAGCCGTACGCGGGCGGCTGCGGATAGCCGTACGACGGCTGCGGAGGGTAGGGCGCCTGCGCCGGCGGCGGCGGATAGCCCCCGGGCGGCGGCGGGGGCGGCGCGGTGGGCTGCGGCGGCACAGGGCCGTAACCGTCGCTCTGCGCCGCGGCGGGGGACATCCGCTGCGGGTCCCACGGGTCCGGGGTCGGCCCCTGCGGATGCGGCTGGGGGTGCGGTGGCGGATAGCCGTAACCGGCCGCGGGCACCTGCGGTGGCAGTGCCTGGGTCTCGGCTTGCGACGGGGTCGGGGAGGACGACGGCGCCGAGGTCGGCGGGGGAGGCGGAGTCGGAGAGGGGGGCGACGGTGGTGCGGCGGAGGCGGACGGAGGCTCGGTGGCGCTCCCGGACTCCGGCTCGGGCTTGGCGCCCGCGCCCTCACCGTCGTCCACCGAGATGCCGTACTCGGTGGCCAGCCCGACCAGGCCGGTGTCATAACCCTGGCCCAGCGCGCGGAACTTCCAGCTGTCCTTGCGCCGGTACAGCTCCCCGCAGATCAGCGCGGCTTCCTTGCCCGTCTCCGGCTGCACCTCGAAGATCGCGATCGGCTCCGCGTCCGGCGCGGCCGAGGCGTCGTACAGCAGCAGGCTCAGATCCCGTACCTGCCCGAAGGTGCCGCCGTCCGCGGACGCGGCCAGCACCACCCGGCGCACCTCCGCCTCCAGACCGGACAGCTCGGCCTCGATGGTGTCGGTCAGCCCTTCCGGCAACCGCTTCTTGGGCAGATGGCGGACCAGGCCCGAGGGGTGCCGCGGCTGGTTGTAGAAGACGAAGTCCTCGTCCGAACGCACGTGGTCGTCCTCGGCCAGCAGCAGCGCCGAGGCATCGACATCGGGTACGTCGGTGCCGGAGGTCCAGCGCAGCACCGCGCGTATGGCCGTGGTCTCGAGCGGGATGTTCGATCCCTTCAGCATCGCGTGCGTCATGGCCGCAATCCTGCCCTCCCCGAGGGCCCTGGGACAACGCAGGGTGCCACGGCGGAGGCGGTACGCGTCCGTAGTGCGGGGGCGTGAGGGGCGGGGACGCGGGGATGCGGGGCGGTGTGGACATGGATCCGACCCAGACCGGTTACGCGATTTTCACGGTCTTGGGGAACTTTTGACCCTTGCCCGCACGTACGATTATCGGCCAATCGGGGGTCGTCAGGCCCCTACCGGGTACGGGCAGCACGGGGGAGATATATGAGGCATTTTGGACATCTGCCGGATGAGGTGCGGTCGAGTCTCTTTTATCGGGAGCCCGGCGAATTCACCGTGTCCTCGCCCGCCCGGACCCTGGCGGTCGCCCTCGGTGCCACCCTCTACTCGCCCGCCACCCGGCCCCGGCTCGCCGATGACATCGTCAAACAGGCAGGTCGCGGCGTGGTGTCCATGGTGCTGTGCCTGGAGGACTCCATCCATGACGCCGAGGTCGCCGGTGCGGAGGAGAATCTCGTACGCCAGCTCGGCGCACTCGCCGAGGGGGATCCGGACGCCGCGCTGCCACTGCTGTTCATCCGGGTCCGCACTCCGGACCAGATCGTCGATCTGGTCCGGAGGCTGGGTCCGGCCATCCGGCTGCTGTCCGGATTCGTACTGCCGAAGTTCACCGAGGAGCGGGGTGCTTCCTTCCTCGAGGCGCTGATCTCCGCCGAAACCGCCGAGACGGTGGCCGTCCTGGGCGGACGGCGGCTCTTCGCGATGCCGGTGCTGGAATCCCCCGAGCTGATGCACCGGGAGACCCGTACCGAGACCCTCAGCGGCATAGGCCGGATCGTCGACAAGTACCGGGAGCGGGTGCTCGCGCTGCGGCTCGGCGTCACCGATCTGTGCTCCGCGTACGGGCTGCGCCGGGCGCCCGACATGACCGCCTACGACGTCCAGCTCATCGCCTCCGTGATCGGGGACGTGGTGAACATGCTGGGCCGGGCCGACGGCACCGGCTTCACGGTCACCGGCCCGGTGTGGGAGTACTTCAAACAGCATGAGCGGATGTTCAAACCGCAGCTGCGGCTCAGCCCCTTCAGCGGACGCGCGGAGGCGCTGCGCACCGCGCTCATCGAGCACGACATGGACGGTCTGCTGCGCGAGATCGAGCTGGACCGGGCGAACGGCCTGATGGGCAAGACCTGTATCCACCCCACCCATGTCGCCCCCGTGCACGCGCTCTCCGTCGTCAGCCACGAGGAGTTCAGCGACGCGGCGGACATCCTGGAGCCCGAGCGGTACGGGGGCGGGGTGCTGCGCTCCTCGTACACCAACAAGATGAACGAGGTGAAGCCGCACCGGGCCTGGGCCGAGCGCACCATGCTGCGCGCGGAGGTCTTCGGCGTCGCGAGGGAGGATGTGAGCTTCGTGGAGTTGCTGTCGGCGAGCTTGCCGACAGGCTGAGCCCGCCCCGCCGGGGCCCGGCCGGGGCCCGGCGGAAACGGCTGGGGCTGTGGGGACGCTGAAAGTCACGGGGGGCTGATGCAGAGAAGAACGTGGGAATGAGCGAGAGAGACGAGGCGTACGGCGTGGTGTGGTCGGGACAGTGGGTCGCGGACCGGCTGGGGGTACGGCTCGACGGCGGCGAGGAGCTGACCGGGCTGCTGGGGCTGGCGCTGCGGCGCAACCCCAAGCGCGCCCATCTGCTGGTGTCGAATGTGCTCGGCAAGCATGTCCCGCAGCGCCCCGCCGCGGTTCACGGCGCGGGCGTACGGCTCGGCCGCCGGGTCCGGGAGCTGCTGGGCGAGGAGGCCGCGGCCCGCGCGGTGGTGCTCGGATACGCCGAGACGGCCACCGGTCTGGGGCACAGCGTCGCGGACGGCCTCGCCCTCGCGCCGTATCTGCACTCGACCCGCCGCCCGGTCGACGGCGTCGCGGCCGTCGGCGGTTTCGAGGAGGAGCACAGCCACGCCACCTCCCATCTGCTGCTGCCGGAGGACCCGGGGCTGCTGGCCGGTGACGGTCCGCTGGTCCTGGTGGACGACGAGTTCTCGACCGGCCGCACGGTGCTCAACACCATCGCCGCCCTGCACCGGCGCTTCCCCCGCGACCACTATGTGGTCGTCGCCCTGGTCGATATGCGCTCCGCCGAGGACCGCGCCCGGCTGGACGCGTTCACGGCCGAACTCGGCGCCCGGGTGGACCTGATCGCCGCCGCCACGGGCACGGTCCACCTCCCCGAGGGCGTCCTCGAGCGCGGACAGCGGCTGGTGGCCGAGCATGAGCACGAGCCCGTCCACGCCGTCCACGAGCCCGTCCACGAGCTCGCCCACGAGCCCGGCCACACGGCCGTATCGTCCGCCGCCGTCCGCGTCGAGCTGGGCTGGCCCGAGGGGCTGCCCGACGGCGGTCGGCACGGCTTCACCCCCGCCCACCGCGCCCGGCTGGAGGCGGCGCTCCCCGGCATGGCGTCCCGGATCGCCGCGGCGCTGCCGACGCCGGGTGACGGCACCCGCTCCCCGGACACCCGCCCCCGGGACACCCGCCCCCAGGACTCCCGCCCCCGGGTCCTCGTTCTCGGCTTCGAGGAGCTGATGTACGCGCCGCTGCGGCTCGCCGAAGCGCTGGAGGACGCCCTCGACGGGGCCGAGGTGCGCTACTCGACCACCACACGCTCGCCCGTGCTCGCCGTCGACGACCCCGGCTACGCCATCCGCACCCGGATCGCGTTCCCCGCCCATGACGGTCCCGCCGACGGCCCCGGCCCGCGCTTCGCGTACAACGTGGCGCCCGGCGGCGACCCCGCACGGCGTTTCGACGCGGTCGTCGCCGTCGTCGACTCGGCCGCCGACACCGCCGCGCTGCACGCCCCCGACGGGCTGCTCGCCCGGCTGGCGCCGCACACCGACCGGGTGCTGCTCGCCGTCGTCCCGTCCCATGTGCCCGCCGCGCCCTCCGAGCCTTGCTCCCCAATCCCCGTCCCCCGCACCGAACGGCAGGCCCCCGGTATGCCCCCATCACCCCAGGAACCCCTGCGCGGACCCGACTTCTCCTCCTACGCCCCCGACGACGTCGGCTGGCTGCTCCAGGACTTCTCGCACGTCACGCTGGAGGCCCCCACCGAGGAGCGCGAGGAGGCGATCCAGAGCGGCGGTGCGCACTACGCCGAGTCGCTGCCCCAGGAGTACCAGCCGAGCGAGGAGTACCAGGCGCTGTTCCGGGCCGCGCTGACCGCCTCGGCCGCCCGGATCGCGCGCGCCGTCGGCACCGTCACCGAGACCGTGCTCGCCGAGCGCTCACCCCGCCCCGTACTGGTCTCGCTGGCTCGCGCCGGAACCCCCGTCGGCGTGCTGATGCGCCGCTGGGCGCGGCATGTGCACGGGCTCGATCTGCCGCACTACGCGATCTCCATCGTGCGCGGCCGCGGAATCGACACCGCCGCGCTGCGCTGGCTGGCGGACCATCACGACCCGTCCGACATCGTCTTCGTCGACGGCTGGACCGGCAAGGGCGCGATCACCCGCGAACTGGCGGACGCCGTGGCCCCGTACCCGGACATCGACCCGCGGATCGCCGTCCTCGCCGACCCGGGCCGCTGTGTCGAGACCTACGGCACCCGGGACGACTTCCTCGTCCCCTCCGCCTGCCTCAACTCCACCGTCTCCGGGCTGATATCGCGCACCGTGCTCCGCGCCGACCTGGTCGGACCGGACGACTTCCACGGCGCGAAGTTCTACCGGGAACTGGCCGAATCCGATGTCTCCGGGCACTTCCTGGACGCTGTCGCCGCCCACTTCGACGAGGTCGCCGAGGACGTCGCGGCCGACGTCAAGCAACTCGCCGCCGCCGACCGCACTCCGACCTGGGAGGGCTGGGCCGCCGTCGAGCGGATCAGCGAGGCGTACGGCATCCATGACGTCAATTTGGTCAAGCCGGGCGTCGGCGAGACCACCCGGGTGCTGCTGCGCCGCGTCCCGTGGAAAATCCTCGCCAAGCGCGGCGCGGGCGCGGACCTGGACCACGTACGGCTGCTGGCCGAACAGCGCGGCGTACCGGTGGAGGAGACCGACGATCTGCCCTACACCTGCGTCGGGCTGATCCATCCGCGCTACACCCGCGGCGCCATCGGAGCGGACGGAAAAGCGGTCCACGTCACAGCCGATGACGGCGCGGTCGGCCACACTACGCCTGACAGCCACCTGGCTGAAAACAACCCAACAGACAAGAACGACGAGAACGTGGTCGAGAGAAGAACGGCGGACGCGCGATGAGTGTTGTGGTGGCGAGTGACCTCGACCGCACCCTGATCTATTCGGCGGCCGCGCTCGGCCTGGACATGCCGGACGCCGAGGCCCCGCGGCTGATGTGCGTCGAGGTGTACGAGGGCAAGCCGCTGTCGTACATGACCGAGACCGCGGCCGGGCTGCTCGCCGAACTGGCCCGCACCTCGGTCTTCGTACCGACTACGACCCGCACCCCCGAGCAGTACCGCCGGGTCCGCCTCCCCGGCCCGCCGTCCCGCTTCGCGGTCTGCGCCAACGGCGGTCATCTGCTGATCGACGGCGAGTCCGACCCCGAGTGGCACACGAGTGTGCGCGCCCGCCTCGACGGCGAATGCGCCGCGCTCGGCGAGATCACCGCCCACCTCAGCGCCACCGCCGACGCCGGCTGGCTGCTCAAGGAGCGAGTGGCGGACGACCTGTTCGCCTATCTCGTGGTCGAACGGGACCAACTGCCCGCGGATTACGTCAAGGAGTTGACGGAGTGGGCGGAGCCGCGCGGCTGGACCGTATCCCTCCAGGGCCGCAAGCTCTACGCCGTACCGAAGCCGCTCACCAAGAGCGCGGCGGTGGCCGAGATCAAGCGGCGTACCGGGGCGGACGAGGTGCTCGCGGCCGGTGATTCGCTGCTGGACACCGATCTGCTGCTGTTCGCCGACCGCGGCTGGCGTCCGGGCCACGGCGAACTGGCCGACGCGGGCTGGTCCGCGCCGGAGGTGACCGAGCTCGAGGAGCGGGGCGTGGCGGCGGGCGAGGCCATCATCCGCGCCCTGTCCGAGCGCGCCTCGGTCACCTGGGCGCGGGCGCGCAGCGAGGTCATCCGCGCCGTTTCCCGTGGCCGGGGCTGACCGGCCGGACGGCGACGCGATCTTCGGCAGGCTCGAACTCCCCGGCAGCTCGGGTTACAGTCGCCGGGTCCTTGCTGTACTGCGCTTGCTGGGCAGTTGAGCGAAGAATCGAAGGGGGACCCGTGGCCAAGAGCAAGAGCACGCCGATCACGTCCGAGCTGTATGAGTACATGCTGCGGCACAATCCGCAGCTCGACCCCGTGCAGCGTGAGCTCGTCGAGGCCACGCACACCCGGCTGCCCGAGTACGCCGCGATGCAGTCGGCCGAGGAGCAGGGCCCGCTGCTGGCGTTCCTGGTCCGGCTGACCGGCGCCCGCCACATCGTCGAGGTCGGCACCTTCACGGGCTTCTCCGCGCTGGCCATGGCGCAGGCGCTGCCCGCCGACGGCAAGCTGATCGCCTGCGACGTCTCGGAGGAGTGGACCGCGTACGGGCGGGAGGCGTGGGCGAAGGCGGGTGTCGCCGACCGTATCGACCTGCGGATCGCGCCCGCGCTGGAGACGCTGCGGGCGATGCCCGCCGAGCCGCATATCGACTTCGTCTACCTCGACGCGGACAAGGTGAGCTACGTCGACTACTGGGAGGAGTTGGTGCCGCGACTGAACCCCGGCGGGGTGATCGTCGCGGACAACGTCTTCTACAACGGGGACGTCACCGATCCGGCGGCGACCGGCTCGGGCGCCGCGATCCGGACGTTCAACGATCATGTGGCCGCGGACGACCGGATGGAAGCGATCATGCTGACGGTCGCGGACGGGCTCACTGTGGCCCGCCGCCGCGGCTGAACCGGTCGCGCAGCCGCCGGTGCTGCCGGTGGCGCGGGGGCGGTTCCTGAGTGTCCTGCCGCTCCGGGGGCGGGGCTGCCTTCTCCCCTTCCCGGGGCGGGGCTTCCTTGCCGGGCTGATCGTGCTTGCCCCACTTACCCGGCGGTTGGCCGGAGCGCGAGCCGCCCTCGCCCTCCTTCTCGCCCTTGCCCGTGGGTTCACCGGGCCGGTCCAGCGTGCCCCACTTCCCGGGCGGCTGACCGGCCCGCTTCCCCGGCTCCTCCGACTCGGCCGACTCCGCCGTCCCCCCACCGGCGCGCTCGATGGCGCGGAGGCGTGCGGCGGCGGCCGCATGGGCCCGGTCCTCGCGTTCGGCCAAGTCGGGGTGGCGGGCCCGCCAGTACGGATTGTCGTGCGGCAGCTTGCTGCTGACCCGCCCGTACATGCCGAACCACATCAGCATCAGCCCGACCACAAAGCTGAACAGCACGTTCTGGAGGCGGAACGCCAGGAAGTTGAAGTCGGTCTCCAGCAGGGCGAGATTGACGAACCCGCTCAGCAGGAAGAGGACGCCGAGCACGATATTGAGCGTCGAGGCGAAATTGCCGCCGATGACCGTGCCGACGAACAGCAACAGCCCGATGACGATGGACAGCACGCTCAGCGCACCGTTGGTGTTGAGCCCGGCGACCGTGTTGTCACCGGTGGCAAAGAACCCGATCTTGTTGACCAGGCCGAGGATGCCGAAGGCGACCAGGACGAGCCCGGTGAGCCCGGCCCCGATGCGGTAGACCTGGCTCAGCCGGTGATCGACGGGCAGATGCTCGTCGAGTGTGGTGTGCCCACCGATCCGCTCGGGGAAATGCCGTGCGATTCCCGCGGGGTGTGCGCCGATGGGGGAGGGGCGGCCCGTAGCCATCTCCGGCCTCCTTTGCTTCGCCGGACCTCGGCATCGCCGTCGAGGCCGTACCCGCGGGGCCGTACCGTACCCACGCAGGTACGCAGGTACCTCCCAGCATCCGCCCCCCGCCGGTTCAGCTCAACCTCAGCCGCAGCACCCGCCCCCGCAGCATCCGCCGCCACCGCCACCCTGCGGCCGGGGCGGCGCGGCGGCGGAGGCACCGGAGGCACCGGCGGTGCCGGTGACGGCCACGGTTGACAGCAGCTTCACGGTGTCGTCGTGCCCCTCGGGGCAGGACGCGGGCGCCGAGGACTCGGCCATCGGCCGGTTCAGCTCGAAGGTGGTTCCGCAGGAACGGCATCGGTACTCGTAGCGAGGCATGGCAGGAGCATAGCCAGCGAAGGCCAGGTCAGGGCGGTGAAGCGAACCATCGGGCCGTGGCCCATCGGACCGGGGCGGCCCCGGCCCCGCCCCGCCCCCGGCTCCCGTTCCGCCCCGGCCCCCGTCCCGCCCCCGCGGCTTATCGCGATGCCAGGGCCGCCCGGGACGGTCAGTGCCCGGCCCCGGCCCCGCCCCCGCGCTCGTCGCGGATCTCCTGCACCACCCGGGCGACCGTCTGCCGTACCGCCTCGGTCTCGGACAGGAAGTGCCACCAGTCGGGGTGCCGCCCCTCGAGCCCCTCGACGGCGCGGTCCAGCCGCCCCACCGCGTCGTCCAGCGGGCGCGCATGGCGCGGATCGGGGGTGCTGCGCCCGGCCATGGCCAGCCGCTGGGCGTCGCGGATGGCGAAGCGGGTGCGCTCGACCTCCTTCCGGTGGTCGAAGGACACCTCGTCGAGCCGCCGCAGCCGGTCCCCGGCGGCGGAGACGGCCTCGTCGGTGGTGTTCAGCAGCGCCCGCACGGTGGCCAGCAGCGCGGTGGCATCCGGCCAGCGCTGCTCCTCACGGGCCGTCTGCGCCTCCTTGAGCTTCTTCTCGGCCAGCGCGACATCCCGCCCGGCCTGCGCGGGAACGGGCTGGAGGTCCTGCCAGCAGGCGGCGCTGTAACGGCGGCGCAGCTCGCTGAGGACGGGCTCGACCCCGGCGGCCCGGGTGGTGATCGCCTGGGCGCGGGTCCGCAGGGACACCAGCCTGCGGTCGATCTCGGCGGCCCGCTCCGGCAGCCGCTCGGCCTCGCCCCGGACGGCCTCCGCCTTGCGCAGCACATCGTCGGCGCGCCGGATGGTGTTCTGCACACCGTGCTGCCCGGCGCCCTGGTTGAGCTTGGTCAACTCGGGCGACAGGGCGGCCAGCCGCGCCGCGAGATCGTCCGCCCGCAGCCCGGAGGCCCGTACGGCGTCCAGCGCGTTGGTGGCGGCGAGCAGCGCCTGCCGCGCCCGCTCCACGGCGGGCGCCAGCCGCGCGAGCTGCGTCTCGGCCTGCTGCAACAGCGGCCCGAGCCCCTGCGCGAACCGGTCGAGATCGGCCTTGGTGCGCAGCAGCTCGTCCTTGGCCCGGGTCAGCTCCATCCGCGCACGGGCGGCGGTGGCCCCGTCGAGACCATCATGGTCGAGATCATGGGCGTCGACGGCGGTGATGTAGTCATGGCTGACCTGGTCGATCCGCTGCCCGAGCGCGGCGAAGTCGGCCGCGGTCCGGCGGGCGGCGGAGGAGTCGTCCACCGCGGTGATCGTCTCTATCGAGATCCGCAGATCGCGCTGGGCGGTGTCCAGCTCATAGAACGCCGCCGCGGCCGCGTCCTTCGCCGCCTGGGCCTCCGCCCGCTGACTCTCCCCACGGCCCCCGAACCAACGCCGCCCGCCCCCGCCACCAGGTGTCGCCGCCACTTCCCTCTCCCAATGGATCGCCCATGGGATCGCCATGGATCGCCCGTAGGCCCGGATGTCATTCTCCCACCCGTCACTGACGTCCACAGCGGTCGGGCGGTTCGCGTGTGGCGGGTCGCGGTGCGGCGGGTCTCGGTGCGGCCGATCCGGCCCGAACCGGGATTGCGGCCCCAGCCCGGGGACACTGTAGGCTGACCTCTCGCTCCCGGGCGCATAGCTCAGCGGTAGAGCGCTGCCCTTACAAGGCAGATGTCGGCGGTTCGAACCCGTCTGCGCCCACAGTGAATGACCGCAGGTGAAAACCTGTACCGGCCCCTCAGTCCAAGCGGACTGGGGGGCTGCTTCGTGGTCGGAGTCCACAAGGAGTCCAGCAGGCAGCCCGTCCGCGCGCCGCCGGAGCGACGCGCGGACGGGCGTGTGTCTGGCCCTACGGGACGACGCCCTTGCCTCCGCACCGATTGCATGGGATGGCATACGCGATGCCCTGGTGCTCTACGACCGTCGCGGTCATCCGCGGCCCTCGCCGCCGAGTGCATCCACACGCGTTGGCAGGCCGCGGCTCCGGGCTCTGCATCCTCGCCACGAGTTTCACGAGCCCGGCCTTCTTCGGGTTCACCCAGTGTGTAGCCATGCCCCACCTCCCGTGACGAGCGTATCGGGGTGGCGCCCGCTGGTCAGCCACTCGTCAGTTCGGGCCGCTCGGGCCGTCCCCGTCCGGGTCGCCGGTGCAGCTGCCCTCAGGGCCGCCGGGCCCGTGCTGGCAGTGGGCCGCGACCGGGATGGACCTGTCGGTCGGTGCCAGCCACAGCGCGTCGTCCACGGTGAACCCGGCGGCGACGATGCGCTCCTGGGTCCGCGTCAGCGCTTCGGGATCGCGCCGCTCGGGGTCCGGAGCTTGCGGAACGTGGTGCACGAAGGTGCCGACCCGGTCGCACAGCCGGCGGTACGTGCGAGTGTGGAGGATGAGGGCGTGCCAGCCCTCGTCCACGATCCTCGACGGGGCGAGCGGCTCGCGGGACTCGGCCGCGGCCGCGACGAACTTCACCGCCTCGTCCACGATCCTCACGGCCATGTGCTCGCTCAGCTCGGGGTTGCCGCGGAGGACGGTCCCAACGACCTCGGCCCGCTGTGGCCGGTCCAGTAACGCAGTAACGTCACGCATGTGTGCCTCTCTCTCAGTTGGGTGGTGCGCGGTCTCCGTCCCGGTCGCTGGCCGTCCAAGCGTGCGATCCGGGGCGGAGGCTTGGGAGTGGACCGCTGGGGGCCGTCTGTCCGGTACGGGGGCCCGGCCCGCCCAGCGGCCCACCCGGTCTATGGGGCGGCGGGGTCGCCCGCGATGCACAGGGCGACGACGGCGGCCAGGACGCCGAGCATCGTGCCGAGGACCAGCCCGGCGCGGGCTGCCCGGAAGATGAACGCGCCCCGCACTGCGGGCGCTTGTCGACGGTGCCTCATGTCGCACCGTCCCGTGCCCGCCGCGCGGCCGTCTCGTAGGTGTTCAGCAGCTGCTCGCCCGCCTCGCATCCGCTGCCCGGAGTCCGGCAGGCGAGGCATCCCGCGGCATGCTCGATGGCCTTCCGCCATTCCTCTTCCGCGGCCGACGCTGTTTGCTGGGTCTCGTCCATCACGCCCCCGCCCCGGCCCTCAGCGTGTGTATGTCCTGGCTCTCTGCCATCAGTACCGCTCCACCGGGCGTGTGGGGGCCAGACGGATCTGGGCGCTCTTCGGGAAGTACGCGGCGTGCGGTGGGCAGGCATAGAGCGTGCCGCCCCCGAGGCTGCCCCCATGCTCCTCGCCGACGATGACCGGCTCGGTGGTCGGCAGCTGGCAATGGAAACAGAGCTGCCGCCCGTCGATCGGTGTGCCGAGCTCAGTGCGGACCGCGGCGGCCAGGGCCTCCCACAGCAGCCGGGCATCGGTCAGATACCGGTCGGGCCCGAGCGGCACGCGCCAGTGCGGCCGCGGGCCCTCGGTCCAAGAGGCGGGCGGTACGCCGAGGTACGTCGCCTCGTCGACCAGTGTGGTGAGCACGCGAACCTGGCGCAGGTGCCAGCTGCGGGCGGAGCCGACTGCGATGAGCCAGTACAAGGGGCCGGCGGTGTCCTGGATGACGGCGCCGTTGTTGTTTCCGAGGAGGGTGAGGGCGTGCTCGCCGACTGTCCGCTCGGCGCGGACGGCGTCCCACCACTTCCCTACGGGTAACGCCTCGACGTCCACGGCGGGCGGGGGTGTCCACAGCAGATCTGCGGCCTTCATAGGGATGCCTCCGACAGTGCGTCTAGCCTCTTGCATCCAGACAAACGCGCACACCACGCCGCCGTCCCCACCGCATGCATCACACGCTGCGGCTATGCAGAACCTGCATACGCATGCGACTGGACCGCTACTGTGGGTATCTCCTTATTGAGCCACGCCACCGCAGACCGGGACCGTGTATGGGGCAGTTAGCGCAGCACTCCAGCGCAGGTGAAGCCATCTCGGCCGCTCGCCGCGCACGTGGGTGGACCCAGCAGCAGCTGGCCGATATGTGCGGGTACAGCCAAAGCACCATCAGCCGCCTGGAACGCGGTCGCCAGTCAGCACGCGACGTCGATGTTCTCGCGCTCGTTGCCGACCGGCTCGGTATGGCCCCCTCCGAAGTCGGGCTGGCGGGGGACGCACCACACAATGCTGACGTGAATCGTCGTGACTTCCTGGGCACAACAACCGCAGCAGCAGCCGGTCTTGCCATCCTTTCCACCCCGGCCAGTGCCGCGACCCGTCGCCCGGTCAATCCAGCCGTTGTTGACCACCTCCAGCAGCTCCGCGCCACGCTGGTCCAATCAGACGGGCTTTACGGACCACACGCCGCGATCAGCGCTGTCCACGACCACCTCGCGGTCATCGAGCAGCAGCTGCTTCCCGCGGCACGTGGGCCCCTCCGCCGGGAGATCCTCCAAACCGGCGCGGAGTGGGCCGAGTTCGCTGGCTGGCTCTACGAGGATCTCGGCCGCCCCGAGGAAGCCTTATGGTGGTCTGACCGGGCGATGGAATGGGTGCAGGAAGCCGACGACCCCGTACGGCAAGCCTTCATTCTGATGCGCAAGGCACAGCAGTCCGTCGGGCTCGGGCAGCAGCAGCGGGCAGTCGGCCTGGCGTCGGCCGCCCTGCGAGTGCGCGGCGATGTGCCCGCACGTATCCGTGCTTCTGCCCACCTCCAGGCAGCACATGGCCATGCACTTATTGGAGGCGAACTGCCAGCCCTCCGAGAGCTCGACGCTGCCCAGACCCTTGTAGAAGGAGACGAGACGGTAAACGATCAGCTTGGCGGCTACTGCAACCACGCTTACGTCCATGCTCAGCGGGCAACGTGCTACCTCAGGCTCGGCAAGCCGACGGACGCTGTGACCGCCTACCGGCAAGCCATCGACCACTGGCCAGCCATTTACCAGCGCGAGCGGGGCCTTCATCTGGCCCGGCTCGCTACCGCGCACGCCGCCGACCGTGCCCCGGACGCAGCCTGTGCAACCGCCATGGAAGCGCTGGAGATCAGCCGGGAGACGGAGTCTCGCCGCACCACGGCAGAGCTGCGCCGAGTCGTCACCGGCCTGGCGCCGTGGCGCCGTATCGCGATGGTGCGGGAGCTGTCCGAGGCAGTCGCAGCAGTGTGACTAGGCTGCCCGGAATCAAGATCTGTCTGGAGGAGCCCATGCACATCAGCGAGCTGGTCGGCACGGACGAGTGGCACACAGTCGGTGGACGGCCGTTCGTCGTCTACAAATACGCGGCCACGCTGGACGGCCGGATCGCCGCGGCGGACAGTACCAGCCAGTGGATCACTAGCGCAGAGTCCCGTGCAGAAGTCCACGCGCTACGCGCAGCCTGCCATGCAACTGTCGTCGGTTCCGGCACCCAGCAGGCCGATAACCCCCACCTCGCGGTGCGGTCAATGAAGGACGACCCAAAGCTGAAGCTGGCCGTGCCGGTTGATGAGCAGCCATGGCGCGTGATCGTCGACACCAACGCCCGGACCCCGGCTGATGCCCGGGTCCTCGATGATGCCGCACCCACCATGATCGCCGTCGCAGACGACGCTGACGCATCCCACCTGGACGACGTGGCCACCGTCGTACGGCTGCCCCGAGCGCAGGTCGGCGTGGACGTGGAGGCACTCCTCCGTGAACTGCACCAGCGCGGTGTGCGTGGGATGTTCCTCGAGGGCGGCCCTACTCTCGCCGCGTCGTTCGTATCGGCTGGGCTGGTGGACCGCATCGTTGCCTACGTCGCCCCCGCGCTCCTTGGCCGCGGTAAGAGTGGACTTGAGGGCGGCACCATCGAGACGATGGACGACATCCTTCGATGTGAGTTGGTGGACGTAGCGCGGTCCGGCCCAGATGTCAGGTTGATCGCACGCCCGCGAAGCTGATCGGCACCTACCGAGGACATGACGAAAGCCCCCTCGCCTGGGCCTGGAGGCCAGCGAGGGGAGCGTCAGCGGGCGAGCGCGCAGGAGAGGGTACGCGCGGCGCTGACGTCCCTCACGCGTATGCGGTCGCCGCCGGTATCAAGCGGGCCGTGCTGGAGGCGGTGGCCGAACACCAGTCGGCGGCCGCGCACTTCACTGGAGCGCCCAGGACGCCCTGCACCTGGCCGTCAGCGCCGAGGCGAACTGACCTCTTGAGCTCCTGCGGGGCGGGTGACGTTTCAGGGCGTGCGGCTGGTGTCGGGGCGTGCGATCGCGTCTGTCAGTTGTTCGAGGCGTGTGGCGAAGGCGGCGGCTTCGTCCGGGGGCCAGGTGGACAGTTCGTTGGCTACGAAGGTTTCCATTGCGCCGCGCAGGGCCAGGACTGCCTGCTCTCCCTCGTCAGTGAGGGCCAGTTGCGTGGCGCGGGCGTCGGAGGGGTCGGGGCGGCGGACGATCAGCCCGGCGTCCTGTAGGCGGGTCGCGTAGCGGGTGGTGACGGTGCGGTCCATGCCGATTGCCTCGGCGAGTCTGGTGGCGGTCGCGGGTCCGCAGCGGGCGAGGCCGGACAGCACCGGGTAGGTCGTGGTGTCCACGCCTTCGACTCTTGAGGTCAGCCGGTCGTAGAGCCCGGCGCGCGTGGCGCGCTGGGCCAGGGCGCCGATGGCTGCGGCCACGCGGGCGGCGGTGGTGTTGTCAGGGCTCGGTTTGCTCACTCTCCGATGGTACGTGCAAAAAGCACGGAGCACTGTTACAGTGAATCTGCGTGCAAAAAGCACGTGCTTCTAACACGTAGGGAGAACTGCCATGTCGCACCAGACCGCCGTACGGCCCGAAGACGTCCTGCCCGACGGAGACGACACGACCGCGATCAACGGACAGACCGTGCGCAAGGGTTCGGTGGCCGCGTTCGTCGCCAACGCCGTCCAGCTTGACGGCCTCACCGAGGGCACCCCCGAGTACACGGCCCTCATCGCACAGATGCGGGAACTCGCCCCGGCCCTGCGCACGATCGGCCTCCTCGAGGTTTTCGAGCCCCGTTCCCCCGAGGTGAAGCGGATCTTCGCCGACGCGGCCTGACGCGGAGCGGACGGGCACCGGTGGTGCACACGCCAGGATCCTGGCGGGGAATATCCGGTTCTGGCCGTCGGGAGCAGCGGCAGCAGATGCGTGCCCGACGGCCAGAAGCCGCCCAATCTTTGACATCCGCAGATGACATCAACGCCGTCGGCGGCCGAGCATCCAGCAGCAGCCTTCAAGGAGAAGGCCCCGGTCGTCAGCGGGGGTGCGAGAACTCCGGAGCGGTCTGAGCGGGGGACAGCCGTGGGAGTGGATCTTTCCATACCGCGCCCGGGGCCTGACCTGCGGAGAGGGGGCAGGCGGCGGGCGATGGCCGTGAACGTGGGACAGGCGGGTGGGACCGGGGCGTGGCCTGCTGAACGGGTTGAGTGTTTTTCCTGCTTCGGAGGTGCACGTCGATGGAACCGGATCCGTTTGCTTACCGGCACAACCGTTACGCCCGCACACATAGGGATGCCCACGGTGGGGATTCCGGGCCGGTCATGGATCCCGGCGCGTGCCGCAGGGCGCGCCGTGTCGGCGGCCTGTTACTGCCTTTGCTGGCCTTGGCGACCGCGGGACCCATCACCGCCGCCGGTCCCGCATCCGCCGCCGTGGTCCCGGCCGCCCATCCGCGGGCCGTCATGGCGGGTACCCCGACCTGTGCGGGTTTGGTGCCGACGATCGTCGGCACGAACCGCGACGACGACCTCGTGGGCACCCCGGGCGATGACGTGATCGCCGCGCTGGGCGGGAACGACCGCGTCGACGGCCTCGGTGGCGACGACGTCATCTGCGGTGACGCCGGCAACGACACTCTCTCCGGCAGTACCGGCAACGACACCGTCCTGGGCGGCTACGGCCGCGACAGCCTCGACGGCGGCGACGGCACCGACAGCCTCGACGGCGGCAAAGGTGATGACGCCCTCTCCGGCGGCGACGGGATGGACGTCCTCGACGGCGGCCACGGCAACGACAGCGTCGACGGCGGTGCCGCCGGTGACGACCTCGACGGAGGCTACGGCTCCGACAGTCTGAACGGCGGCGGCGGAGCCGACGATCTCGACGGCGGCGACGGGTACGACAGCCTCGACGGCGGCGATGCCGGCGACACCCTCGACGGCGGCTACGGCCACGACAGCCTCAACGGCGGTGACGGCAACGACATCCTCAACGGCGCCGCCAACGACGATGACCTCTATGGCGGTGACGGCGACGACCATCTCCTCGGCGGCGACGGCAACGACGACCTCTACGGCAATGCGGGCAACGACGACCTGTCCGGCGAGGCCGGCGACGACGACCTCTTCGGCGGCGACGGCAACGACGCCCTCGACGGCGGTCCCGGCTTCAACTTCAATAACGGCGGTCCCGGCACCAACACCTGCGTCAACCCCGCCACCGGGCCTGGCTGTCCTGTCTGATGACCCACGCTGAACCTTCCCTGCCGAGCCGGGGACTGTTCGTGGGCGGCGTCATCGCCGCGGCCGACTCCCGCACCGCACGAAGGCTTCCACCGGGGTTTGCTCGTACGGATCCAGGGCTGTCGGCCGCGGCGGCGGCCCACGACACGTGGTACGTGAGCTCGATCCGCCGCCCCCTTAATCGGCTGGCCCTGTCGCGGGGCGCCTCACCGGGATTCCCGGAGGATGCCCCTTCAGGCCGGGGAGGAATCCGGATTCCCGCGGAGCGGGGCAGGAGAAGCCGGATCGCCGGCGGGCGATCTGGGGTCCGCCCGGGAGCGGTGAGGGTGAACTCCATGAGGTGTGGTGGTTCCTTCGGAGTTGCGCGACCGTCGGTCCGCAGCGGTTTGGGCGGTCACCCGTTCGAGTAGGTCTGCCGGAATCCGGAGCGGGAGACGCATCATGACGTTACGTTGACGGTCGAGTTCGAAGACGTCCAAGTCCGCGGCGGAGCATGTGCTGTGCACGGCCGCGCGGTTGCCGATCTTCTGGCAGTTCATCGGCTTCGGCAGCGACGAGTTCCGCTTCCTGCGCAAAGCTGGACGAGCTGCCGGTGCCGGACAAGCGCGTGGTCGACAACGCCGGGTTCTTCGCCGCCGGGGCCTCCCCGAAGTCGCTCTCCGACGAGGGGCTTTACGACCAGCTGCTCCAGGACTTCCCGCGGTGGCTGACCGCCGCCCGGGTAGCGGGTGTGGTGAGCGACCCCTCGGGTCGTTAGCCCGCACCCCACTCCGGTCCCCCGAGACGGCGGCCCGTTGAGTTCCTAACGGACGTCAAGTAGCTCATGGTGTTCTTGAGGGTTGGTTCGTAGGGTGGTTGTCGACGGGCCGGTTGCCGGAGCACTTCGTGACTCCTTCTCGCGCCGGCTCGTCGTTGGGTTCTTCAGCTGCTGGGATCGGCGTCGGACGTGGACCTTCGCTCGGGCGGCCTTGTCGACCTTGTAGCGGGTCGCGCAGATCTGTCGTCCCTCGGCCTCGGTGATCTCGCGGCCGTCAGTGTCGCGGAGCTCGTAGAGGGTGCCGTTGCGCCAGCAGGCGGCCAGGCGGGTGATCAGTGCGGCGGCCAGTGTGCACAGGGCGGAGTTGTGGTGTTTGCCCTTGTTGGCGACGAGATCGTGGTAGCGGGCGGCCAGGGTGGGATCGACGTGCCGGGCGATATCCGCGGCCTTGAACAGGGTCTCGCGTAGTCCGGGATCTCCTTGGCGGGTGGGCGGTCCGTTGCGGCCGGTCAGTCCGGACTGGCTGACACGGGGGACCAGGCCGGTGAAGGCGCGGATGCCGGCCAGGCTGGCGAAGCGGTTCGGATCTCCGAGCCTGCCCAGGATGCCCGCGGCCGTGGTCACGCCGAAGCCGGGCCCGGAGGCGATGACCTGGCCTGGGTCGGCTTCTTCGTAGAGGACGGCGATCCGGTCCTCCAGGGTGGTGATCTGCGTGTTCAGGTGAGCGGCCATATGGGCCTCGCCGGCGATGTCCTCGGCGAGTTCGGCGAAATCCAGGGCGTCGTCGGGCCAGAGCTTGAGGGTCTGCTGGGCGGCGTTGACGATCTGTTCGGCGTGCTCCTCGCGCCACTGTCCGCGGCTGTGCCGGATCAGCATGGCGGCCAGTCGTTTTCGGCCCAGCCGCCGGATGGCGTGGGGGTCGGCGCCGGTCTTCGCCAGCACGGCCAGAGCCGCTTTGGAGTAGGCACCGGTGCCCAGGGCATCGGCCCAGGCGGGTCCGAGCAGCTCCAGCAGGGCATCGAGCCGGTAGAAGGTGGCGGTGCGGCGTTCGACCAGCGTGCTGCGGCGGCGGACGGCTCGTCGCAGTGCGTTGGCGGGACCTGTGTCCGACAGCTCCCGCAGCCCTTCGGGGTGCAGCAGCGGAAGCCGCGCCAGGACCCGGGAGTCGAGGCGGTCGTTCTTGGTGTGCTTGGAGTAGTAGTCGCGCAGGTCCGCCGACTGTTCCGGTGGCACCAGGACGACCTTGGCGCCGCGGTGCTGGAACCACGCGGCCAGTGGGGCCCAGGCGTTGCGGGTCGGCTCCATGATGACGACGACGTCGTCGGTGCCGGGCAGTCCGTCCCATAACCGTTCGAGGTCTTCGGGCGTGGTCGTGAAGCGCCGTCCGGAGAACTGGATCTCTCCGGTGGCGTCGGTGCAGGTGGCCCGGTGCGAGGCCCGGCAGGCCACATCGATTCCCAGGTGCAGTCTCAACAGGCTTCCCGTCTGGTGCAGCGGCAGGCTGACGCTTGTCCAGCCCCTCCACCACGACCCGCGTGGCACGTGTTCCGCAGGGTTGTGCTGACCGGACATTCGGTAGCAGCGGTCCGCGCTCGCCGCGGCCACGAGTTCCCAACAGGGACGCACGTGCGTCGGGAGGTTCAACCAGCCGTCGATCAACGTTGAGAAGTCGCCTGCAAGCAGACGCTTCGGTCAGTGATCCAGCCGTGCCGGAAGAACCGGACCCGACGCACCCTACGCAGCCCCCGAAGATCCCGGAGGGCCATCTCCAAAGCTAAATGTCAGTGCCGGGCCCTACGGTGGGTCCTGTCCTTATTCACGCTTGCTGGGCTGCATGCGACTCGGACACGGCCGGGGGCCGGACCCAACAGCGCGGGTCCGGCCTTCGGCGTGCTCCCCGCCGGTCAGGACACGGCCCGGTCAGGACACGGCCAGGTCAGGGCATGGTTTGCATTTCCGGTCCGAGGCCGGTCCAGCGCAGCTCCGCCGACAGATGCGCCATGTCGTTCCAGAAGACCATGGAGGGCGGACGGCCGGGCGGCGGCCAGCGGATGACCGTCAGCGCCGCGTTGCCGTGGTTGAGCCCCAGCCAGCGCCAGTTCGGGGCGTCGAGCACCTCCCGCACCAGCCAGCCGATCAGGAAGTTGTGGGTCACCACCAGCTCATGGCGGTCCTCGGGGCCGTCCACCGGGCCGGTGAAGCGTTCCACCGCCTGCCGGGCCAGCAGCGGTCCGCGCTCCCGCTCCTCCGCCGGGAACCGGTGGACGAAGTCGAGGAGGAAGTCGGCGGAGTCGGCGGGCAGTTCATGC
The DNA here is from genome assembly GCF_058215575.1 of Streptomyces sp. JLBJ103. Taxonomy (NCBI): domain Bacteria; kingdom Bacillati; phylum Actinomycetota; class Actinomycetes; order Kitasatosporales; family Streptomycetaceae; genus Streptomyces; species Streptomyces sp. JLBJ103. Next base: position 5,552,127 of record NZ_CM177089.1, read on the forward strand.
CGGGCGGGGGTGTGCGGGACGTAGTCCCCGGCCGGTTCGCAGGCGTGCGCGGGTACGCCGTCGAGCTGGTCGCCGATCAGCCGGGCGGTCTGGGCGGCCCGGGGCAGCGGACCGTGGTGGATTGCCGACAGGGGCACACCTCGCAACCTCTTGCCGAGCAGTACGGCCTGCCGGCGGCCCACGGCCGTCAGCTCGCGTTCGTCCGCGGTGGCCTCGCCGTGGCGGGTCAGATAGAGGTAGCGGGTGGCTGTCGTGGCGGTCATGGGTTCCTGTCGTTCTGTGGCGCACCGGGTGCGGGGTGCCGGGTGCCTGGTGGGGGGTCGGGGGACCGGTTCCGTTCGGGGGCGGTTCTGTTCGGGGGCGGGGCGCTCGTGTTCGGGCGCGCGCCCGTTGCGTACGCCGCTGCTGGATGCGTTGGTTCGTGTGCCCCCCTGCCTGCGTGCGCCCCCGTCGCGCGCTGTGTTCGGTACGCCCTCTCAGACGGCCCAGCATCCGCCTGGGTTCCCCGGCCCGTCCCGCCCGGGTACCGCTACCGCCGCTCGTCCGGCGGTCCCTCGTCATGCCGCGGCGACGGCCAGTTCCCGAAGTTCTCGCCCGGCGCCAGCCGGACCACCACCTCCGCCAGCTCCGCGCACACCCGCTCGATCTGCCGCCGGGTGTTGTTCCGTTCGGCGATGATCGCTGACAGCAGCAGCGCGGTCAGCGCTGTGGTGCCGTTGAACGCCTGGAGCGTCACCATCTTGGTCAGCAGTGAGTTGCCCGAGAACGGACCGACGTCCTCCGCCGTCGCCTTGATCGCGAGGACGGAGACGATGAACGAGCACGGCGCGGCGCCCGCCAACTGGAAGCGCAGCGCCGCCCAGATCAGAAACGGGAAGACGAGGAAGAGCAGGGCGGCGATGCTCCGGGTGGCCACCAGCGCAACGGCCGCCGTGCCCACCAGCAGTACCGCTGCCTCCAGCCAGCGGTAGGGGCGGACCTCGCGCGGCATCCGCACCCCGCGCAGCACGAGCAGCAGCGGAGTGATCACCAGGACCCCCATCGCGTCGCCGGTCCACCACACCGACCAGGTCGGCCAGAAGGCATCGGACGGAAGCGCGCCCGCCAGGACGAGTACGGCCGTTCCGATGGTGGCGCTGATCAGCATCCCGAGCAGCGCGCCGAGGAACACCAGGGCCAGCGCGTCCCGGAGCCGGTCCAGGGAGATACGGAAGCCCGCACGCTGGAGGAGGAGGAAGGAGCAGAGCGGGGCGAGGGTGTTGCCCGCGGCGATCCCGACGACGGCGAGGGGTGACGGACCGATGGGGGCGTTGACGGCGAGCGCGCCGAGTGCGATCCCCGGCCAGACGGCGGGCCCGAGCAGCAGCAGACAGGCGAGGGCGATCCCGGTGGGTGGCCACAGCGGGGTGACCTGGCCGCGCACCAGCTCCTGCAACAGGCCGATCCTGGCGCCCGCGTAGTAGAGGGCGGCCACGGCCGCGATCCGCAGAACCGTGGCACTGTATCGCCGAATCGTTCCGTCATCGCGCGCCACAGCCGCCATCTGACTACGCCCGCGCCCGCGCGGTACGGCTGACACGCAGACCCAAGCGGGCACCCCGCCCGTACGGGGGAACGGCGCGGCGGGCCGTGCTGCGGGGTGGATGCCGATGAACCGTCACCGTGCTCGTCAAGGCCGTATTGACACCGTAATCCGGGGGTTCTAGCGTCCTGTCCGCAGCGGTACGGACCAATCAACTTGCCATCATCAAAGGTCAGTTGGTGCAAAACCCGTCGCGTGGATGCGCTTGCCGTCCCCTCGCACGCCTCATCGCGATCGGTCGGTTCGTCAAAATCAAGCAAGATTGTGGCGAACCTCGTGAACCATCCCTAAGCTCCCCCGACACATGCAGCACGTCATGTCCACGATGTGGACTCCCACCACATCGCTGGCACGCATATGCGCACCGGGCTTGCCCCGTTCAACGGGAGGCGTCACCGTTGTCCCCCACGGGTATGCGCCGCGCGCCCCGTATTCGACTGGGACCGGAGGTGCCATGGGGCCCATCGTTCCACCCATCGTTCCACCGTATGAGACCGTCGGGGACGGTCCGCACCGTGTCATGGCGGTGCACGGCTGGTTCTCGGACCGTGCCGCGTACGCTGCCATGCTGCCGCATGTCGACCGGCGGGCCTTCACCTATGTCCTGCCCGATCTGCGCGGCTACGGGGAGGCGCGGGACGTCCCCGGCCGGTTCACCACCGGTGAGGCGGGGCGGGATCTGCTCGCGCTGGCGGACCATCTCGGCTGGGACCGGTTCTCGCTCATCGGACACTCGATGGGCGGCGCCGTCGTCCAGCGCGTGGTGGCGGCAGCCCCGCACCGCGTCCGGCGGCTGGTCGGGGTGGCGCCGGTGCCCGCGAGCGGGGTGCCGATGGAGGGGGAGCAGTGGGAGCTGTTCGCCTCAGCCGCCGAGCGTCCGGAGAACCGGCGGGCGATCATCGATCTGACCACCGGCAACCGCCATCCGGCGGCCTGGCTCGACCTGATGGTGCGGCATTCGCTGCGGCACAGCGACGCCAAGGCTTTCCGGGCGTGGCTGGACTCCTGGGCCCTGGAGGACTTCCATGAGGAGATCAGCGGGGCCGAGGTACCGGTCCGGGTGGTGGTCGGAGCGCACGACCCGGCGCTGACGGCCGATGTGATGCGGCAGACCTGGCTGCGCTGGTACGCCGACGCCGAGTTGGTCGAGCTGCCATGCGCGGGGCACTACCCGGCCGATGAGACCCCGCTGGAACTGGTCCGGGCGGTGGAGGACTTCATCGCGGCCGGCGCGTAGCCGGCGCGGTCGACTACCGGTCCGTGACGGCGTCGGGTGCGGGTGACAGCGCCGTGGACGAGGTCGTGGCGCCGGAAGACGGAGAGGACGAGGAGGAGGGCGAGGGGGCGGCGGTGCCGCGCTTGGTGGAGCGGTGCTTCGCCTCGCTCTCCTGGTACTTCTTCTCGGCCTTCCGGTACTTGGGCAGCAGATCGTGCATGATTTTGTGCACATAGCCGCGGGTTTCGTCCATCTTCGGCATGCCCCTGGCCTTGAGCACCGCGTTCGGCCCCGCGTTGTACGCGGCCAGCGCGAGCCGGGTTGACCCCTGCCGGGTCGAGCCGCCGGGGATCACCTTGACCATCTTGTACAAATGGCACATATAGCGCGCCTGGGAGGGGATGGCGTCCCGGGGCTCCCAGACGTCGGCCTTGCCGTCGCCGTTGCCGTCTCGCCCCCATTCCTTCCAGGTCTCCGGGGCGAACTGCGAAATGCCCTGGGCCTGCCCGGAGTCCGCCGTCGCCCGCCAGCCGCTCTCGGCGTCGATCTGCGCCGCCAGCAGCGGAACGCTCAGCATGGAGCAGACACGGGCGGCGACCTCCAGCACCGGGCGCCGGGCCTCGGGGACCACCGGCAACTCGGACTTCGAAGGTGAAGTGAGCTGCCGTACCACGAGGACGGCGACGACGACCAGGGCCAGCCCGGCGAGGAAGGCCGTGACCAGCCCAGTGGTGCGGCGGCTCAGCATGCCGGGCCCGACAGGGAGGGGGTGCGCATGGGGGGACGGTAACCGCAATCCGGCGCCGGGCCTAACCCGCCCGCCGAAATGGGCCTGGTGCGACGGCGGACCGACGCGGGGCGTGCGGCCGTCATGGCCTCGGCCCTGGGGCGTCGGGCCGGGACTCCTTCGCGTCCGGCTGGGACTCCTTCGCGCCCGGGTAAGACTCCCTCGCCTCCGGCTAAGACTCCCTTGCGTCCGGCCACCGCGCTATGCCCGTCCGCCCGGTCGGCCGGCCGCGGCTGCCGCCACCGGCATCGGACCCGCCTCGCCCGCGCCGGGGCGCTTCATCACATACGCCGCGCCCGCGCCCGCGCCGAAGAGCGCGAGCACCGAGACCGCGGTCCCCAGCCAGGTGGCGCCGAGCCACTGGCCGCCGACATAGCCGAGGGTCACGCTGTACGCGGCCCACGCCAGCCCGGCCACCGCCGACCACGGCAGGAACTCCTTGACCTTGCGGTGGGCGGCGCCGGCGCTCAGGCTGACGACCGAGCGTCCGGCGGGAGCAAAGCGGGCTACGACGACCAGCGGACCGCCACCCCGGATCAGAGCGGTGTCCAACTTCTCCTGGGCGCTGGTGAGTCGGCGGGAACGAGCAATGGCTCGATCCAGACGGTCGCTGCCACGCCAGGCCAGCCGATAGGCGACCATATCGCCGAGGACGGAGGCGGTCGCGGCGCACAGGACGAGGGCCAGCATCGCGGGGAAGTCGGCGGCGTCCGCCCGGCGCACCGCGCCGACGGCGTCGACGGTGGTCCCGGCGGCGGCGGTGGCCGCGGTGATGACGAGGACTCCGCTGGGCAGGACAGGTAGAAAGACGTCAAGTAGGACAGACAGCGCGATAACTGCGTAAATCCATGGGGTGTTGGTCAGCGACCCCAATTGTTCCAGCACCGTTTTCTCCCGATCCCGTTCCCCCCGCTGCGTTTGTCGCCGGGAAGCGGCAGACGCGGCCTGTACAGCCATACAGCGTACGCCTGTGACGGAAGAGGATAGCGGTGTGGGGTGATGATGTTGTTCGAATCACGCCATGCGGGGCACATGGCCCCGCATGGCGTGATGCGGGACGAGTCCTGAACGGCGGCTTTACTGCACCGAGGTGGGCTGACGTCGCGTTTCGGCCTCTGTGGCCGACGCGTCCGAGGAGCCGAAGAGGCGCTCCAGCGCCAGCGGGCCGGGGCCGGTGAAGACGAGGAGCAGAAGCGCCCAGCAGAACATCGCGGACGCCTCGCCGCCGTTCTCTATGGGCCACAGCTTCTCGGGCTGGTGCTCCACGAAGTAGGCGTAGGCCATCGAGCCGGAGGAGATGAACGCCGCGCTGCGGGTGCCGAGTCCGAGCATTACCAGGCCACCGCCGACGAGCTGGATCACCGCGGCGTACCAGCCCGGCCAGGTACCCGCCTCGACGGTCTGGCCGGTGCCCATCATGCCGCCGAACCAGCCCAGCAGGGATGAGGCGCCGTGGCAGAAGAAGAGCAGGCCGACAACGATGCGGAAAAGGGACAGAACGTAGGGTCTGGTGCTGTCCAGCAGCTCGCCGAGCGAGCGCGGCGCGTTTGAGGGAGACATGGGGACGTGCTCCTTGTTCCAGGGACGGGAGACAACCGCGCCAGGTTAGGCTGCCCTCACCTTTTGTTGCAAGTTCAAGTTCCTGCCAATGTGCCGTCCCGGAGCGGGGCTTCGGAACAGCCGACCTCGCACTTCAGAGCCGGGCGGCGGGCACCGGGACAGCTTCCTGACAGCGTTCGCCCGATACGGCCACGCGCAGCGCCGCGCGCGCTATGGCGTCCGTATCGCACAAGGTGACCGAGTTCACCCCGGGCCGGGCCCCGGCGGCCGTCACCCAGTGAACGCCCTCGGTCGGCACGCCGACGGCGAACCGGCGCGGATGCGGCCTGCCCTGAGCGTCCACCAGCCGGTACGGCGCCGGGGTGACATCAATACCGCCTGTTTCGTAGCCGTCCACCCGATGCGGACGGCACTGCCCGGTATGCAGCAGCCGCATCAGCAACTCATCCGCCGTACGGCGCAGATCCGGCTCCGGCAGCCGGGCCTCGATCAGCGTCGTGGCCGTCACCGGCGGGCCCGGCACCTCTGCCGACCGCACGAGGAAACCGGCTCCACCGCTCCCCGCCGCCGGGGAGACCGTCAGCCGCGGGCCCAGCACCTCCAGCACCCCGGCCTCGATCAGCGCCGCCATCTCCTCGATCCGGCGGCGCGGCGGGCCGATCGACAGAAAGGCGTTGAGCGGGGTGTACCAGCCGTCGAGATGCGCGCTGCGCGAGCCCCCGCTCAGCCCGCCGTGGTCGACGATCTGCCGTACCTCGTTGCGGAGGTCGCGCAGCACGTCGAGGGCCGCCTTGACCGGACCGGCCACATTGCCCTGCCGTGCGTGCGCCGCGTCCTCGCGCAGATACGACAGCAGCCAGCGCCGGAAGTCCTCGCGCCCGGTGAAAGCGCGCCCCCGGTGCGGCCGGGACGCCGTCTCCCAGCACCAGCGCCGCTCGGCCGGGACGCCGAATTCCGCGAGCACGGCGGCCTCTTCGGGGGTGCCGTGCTCGGTCGCCAGGAAGTCCCGCCGGAAGCGGGCGGGGGAGGCGGCCCGGGTCGGGGCCCGGGTCAGCAGCGCCTCGTAGTAGACCGTCTCGGCCTCCTTCGCCACCAGCGGCCATATCTCCGTCAGGAAGTCCGGCGGATCGCCCGCGTCGGCGCGCTTGCGGAACTGTGCGAGCACATCGGGGGTCAGCAGCAGCGGGACGTGACGGCCGTAGACGCCCTTCGCGTTGTCCCCGCGCGCGTGGTAGGGGATACCCCGCCGCGACCCCGCGTACAGCCGGGGCTCGCGCCCCGATGGCCGGTAGACCAGTGCGGGGCCGTCCGGGCCCGGTGCCGGGGCGAACGAACCGCCTCGGCCTTGCGTCAGCAGGGCCATGTGGTCGAAGAAGTTGAGGCCGAGGCCGCGCAGCAGCACCGGTTCGCCCGGAGCGATGGGCGACAAGTCCACATCGGCGGGATTGGCGGGCGGGTAGTAACGCAGCCCGTACCGCTCGGCGTGGTGTGCGAACCGGCTCTCCGTCTCATCGGCGGCCGCCGCCAGATGTCCCTGGGCCAGCACCACCGCGCGCAGCCCCGCCAGCCGGGTGCCGTCGTCGAGGGTCAGGATCTGCTCACCGTCGCGGCCGCACTCCTCGAGCCGTACGGCACGGGCGGTGTGCACCCGGACCGTCACCGGGTCCGGCGCGCCCCGCACCACCTCCGCGAACACCCACTCCAGATAGCGGCCGTACAGCGCGCGGCTGGGGTAGTCGTCCGGGCCGAGACCGGGTGCGACGCCCTCGGTGCTCTGGGTGGCGGTCCATTCGTACAGACTCGGCCCGGTCCGTACCGGTCCGTCGCACACCACGCTCGGATCGGTGAACAGGGTCACCTGTGAGGCCACGGTGTTCATCAGCAGTTCGCCCGGCTGTGCGGTGCGCCACACCCGTCCGGCGCCGGGCGGGTACGGATCCACCACATGCACCGTCAGCCGGGCGCCGGGAGTCAGTTCCGGGGCCGAGGCGCACAGGCGCTCCAGCACGCTGGTGCCGCGCGGACCCGCTCCGACAACGGCTATGGCGTGGGGCTCTCCGGCCAAGGTGATGTCTCCCGGGGCAGATGGACGCAGGACGCGCGCCTATCATGCCGCCGTCTCCGGGAGAATCGAGAAGCTGGCCGGAATTGATCCCTCCGGTGTGGGGTGTATCACTCACGCCACGGCGTCCGAGACCGTCGGTCGAACGAGGGGAGGGTGGCCCGTGCGACTCAGGGCCCGGTCCACTCCGTCTCCAACTCCGCGCTCAGCCGGTTCGGGCCGCCCGCCGTACCGCTGCGCGCCTGGTCCATCCGCAGCCGCGCGGTACGTCCGCGCAGCGTCAGCGTCATCAGCTGGTTGCCGAACCACGGACCGCCGGTTTTGCGCCAGCTCAGCCGCGAGCGCGGAACCCGGCCGTGGCGGGCGAAGAGTCTGCCGATCGCCCGTCCCGCCCCGCTCCAGCCGAAGCGGAATCCTGCCCGGATCGAGACGTGGATGCTGTTGTGCACCGGTGAACAGGTCAACTGGCGCACCTGGCTGCGCGGCTGCCCCGGCCAGCGGGACCAGTCCGGTTCGGCGATATAGGCGTGGTGCACATCGCCCGACAGCACACTGATCGTGGCCGGGGCCGAGGGGGCGTCGCCCACCTGCGCGATCAGACCGGTCAGGGCGTCGAAGGACTCGGGGAACGCCGCCCAGTGCTCCAAGTCGCCCCGCTGCCGCAGATCCTCGCCGACGCGCGCCCAGCGCGCACCGCGTCTGCCTGCGCATACCGAGGCGTTCCAGCTCTCGACATCATGGACGAAGTGGGGGAGCAGCCAGGGCAGGGAGGTGCCGATCAGCAGGTGGTCGTAGCCCGAACCTGCGCCGGATGAGTCCGTGCCATGGGGTGAGTCCGTGCCCTCCAGCGCCTGTTCACGGACCCAGGCCAGCTCCCCGTCGTGGAGCATCGCCCGCTCGTGCTCGCTCAGCACCCGGGCGCCACGGGTGTCGACCATCAGCAGCCGCACCCGCCCGAAGTCCCGGCGGTAGCTCCAGCGGGTGTACACCGGGTCCACATCGGCGTGCGAGGCGAACTCCCGCAGCACCTCCGTGCCGTCGGCCGCCTCGCGCACCGCCGTGTACAGCGGATCGGTGGCCAGTTCGGCGGGGGAGAGGTTGCCCAGGTGCTGATGGACCCAGTACGACATCAGACCGCTGACGATCCGCTCCTGCCACCACGGGGTGGCCCGCATCCGGCTGAGCCATGCCTCGCTGGTGTTCCAGTCGTCTATGACGTCGTGGTCGTCGAAGATCATGCAGCTGGGGATGGTGGAGAGCAGCCAGCGCACTTCGGGGTCCAGCCACGATTCGTAGTAGAGCCAGGTGTATTCCTCGTAGTCCGCGACCTGCTCCCCCGGCGGCTCGTCGAGAGCGCGGCGGGCGGCGATCCGGCGGCGGATGGCGGCGGAGGTCTCGTCCGCGTACACCTGGTCGCCCAGCAGCACCAGAACATCGGGGCGCGGGGCGTCGGGGGTGCGGGCCAGGGTGGCGGCGAGCGTGTTCAGGGCGTCGGGGCCGATCGGGTCGTGCGAGGCGTCGGAGGGTGGCGCCGCCCAGCGGCAGGAGCCGAAGGCGATGCGGACGGGAGCGTCCTCGTTTCCGGGGATGTCCTCGCTTCCAGGGACGTCTTCGCCTCCGGCGACGTCTTCGACTCCGGCGGTGGCGGCGGGCGCGGGGGTACGGATGGTGCTGTCCGGAAAGTCCGCATCGGGCAGCGGCCAGACCTGCTCACCGTCCAGCAGCACCCGATAGGCCGTCTCACTGCCCGGACGCAGCCCGGTGACCGGGATCACGGCGTAGTGGTGCCCGGCGATCTGCCAGGTGGAGGCGGTGCCGCCGGCGCCGTCGGCACAGCGCACCTCGGCCTCGCAGGGCCGGTCGGCCTCGACCCAGACGGTCGCGTTCGTCCCGGTCTCCCAGTCGACCTGCCGCAGCAGTGGTCCCAGGCGCAGCCCGGCCATCCGGCCCTCCTCCGTCGTTTCCGTATGCGTACGGTACGGAACGACGGAGGCGGGCGCGGAGGTTCCGGCACGTGTTGTGTGCCGTCCGTGCGGTGCGGGGTGTGTGGTGCAGGATTGTGCGGTGGAGTCGGCTCAGCAGCCGTTGAGGATCTCGCTGAGCTTGGACTTCTCGGCGTCGTCGACCGACAGCTTGTAGTAGTGCTTCACCGAGACCCACATCCGCGCGTACGTGCAGTGGTAGGACTCCTTCGGCGGAAGCCACTTCGCCGGGTCCTTGTCGCTCTTGGCCTGGTTCACATTGTCGGTGACGGCGATGAGCTGTGAGCGGGTCAGATCATTGGCGAAGCCCTGGCGCTGGTCGGTGGTCCAGTCGTTCGCGCCGGACTTCCACGCCTCGGCCAGCGGAACGACGTGGTCGATGTCCACGTCGGCCGGATCGGTCCAACTGCCGTCGTCGTAGGCGGACTTCCAGGTGCCGCTGGTGGGTGCGCAGCTGGAATTGGTCTGGACGTCGGTGCCGTCGCGCTTGAGGACTTCCTCGCGGGTGTTGCAGTTGCCGCTCTGGGTGATCCAGTGCGGGAACTTCTCGCGGCTGTAACCGTCCATCGACCCCTCCGCCTTCACGGTGAGCTCGCCCAGGTAGCCGCGGACGACCTCGGCGCTCGGCGGGGCGGGCGGCTCGGCCTGGGCATTCGGCCCGTTCAGGACGAGAGTGCCCAACAGGGCGGCGAATCCACCGAAGACGGATATTCGACGCGCGTAGACATTGCGCCGGGTGGAGTGGATGCGCATTGTGGACATGCGAACTCCCTTGATGTGGGGGGTCGTTGGCCGGTGCCCGGCCATCGTGTCGGCGCCAGGTTGCTGTGGGGTGGGCGCCAGGTAACAGGGTGGCGACGCGACCATGTCAACGCAAGGGGCTTCTGGAGGTGGATGTCTCACATGGGCGTACCACCCGCGTGGTGAGCGGCTGTTTTCGGCCGCGGGTCCGGCGGCGGGGGGCTCCGGGAGCGTCCCGTATCCTGGTGGCAGCAGAAGGGGAGTAGCTCCTCGCCGGACCGTCGACATACTGCCCGCCCCTCGAGGTGCGGGCCGGCGCCCGGAGCGTACGAGAGTGAGACCGCCGTCACATCGCGCGGACCGGTCGCTCGTACGCCAGCGAGACCTTCGGCCGCAGTGTCCGACGCTGCCGTGCCGAAGCGATCCCTCCCCGGGGGCCCTTGGCGCGGCCCGACCCGATGAGGTATCCAGCCCGTGTTCAGCTTCACCGTCGCCGCCGTTGTCTTCGGCGTCGTCTTCCTCGCCGAGCTGCCCGACAAGACCGCCCTGGCCGGGCTGATGCTCGGCACCCGCTATCGCGCGTCCTACGTCTTCGCCGGGGTCGCCGCCGCCTTCGCCCTCCATGTCGGCCTCGCCATCGCGGCGGGCAGTGTGCTGACCCTGCTGCCGCACCGGCTGCTCTCGGCGATCGTGGGGGTGCTCTTCCTCGGCGGCGCGGCGATGCTGCTCTTGAAGAAGGACGACGGCGAGGAGGAGATCCGCAAGCCCGCCGACCAGAGCTTCTGGAAGGTCTCCGGGGCGGGCTTCACGCTGATCCTGGTCGCGGAGTTCGGCGATCTGACGCAGATCATGACCGCCAACCTCGCCGCCCGCTACGACGATCCGCTCTCGGTCGGTGTCGGCGCGGTGCTGGCGCTCTGGTCGGTCGCGGGCCTGGGCATCCTGGGTGGCCGCACGCTGATGAAGTACATACCGCTGCGGCTGATCACGAAGGTCGCGGCGCTGGTGATGCTGGCGCTGGCGGGCTTCAGCCTCTACGAGGCCGTGGCGGGCTGAGCGCGGGCGCCGGGCGCCGCGTGTCAGGTGTCGGGTGGGCCTTGTTTCGTGCCCGCCCGGCTGTCCGCCCGGCCCGGGGCTCAGCCCGCGATGTGCAGCTGAAGGGTGCCGTCGGGGCGGTCCTCGACCCGGATCCGCTCAAGGTCCGGTACATGGGCGTCCGGGGCGTGGGCCGCCGCGCGCGGGCCGACGCCGACCACCCGCATACCGGCCGCCCGCCCGGCCGCGATGCCCACCTCGGAATCCTCGAAGACCACGCAGTCCGCGGGGGCGAAGCCCAGTTCGGCGGCGCCCTTGAGGAAGCCTTCCGGGTCGGGCTTGCTCGCGCCGACCCGCTCCGCCGTCACCCGCACCCGGGGTATCGGCAGCCCGGCCACGTCCATCCGGGCGCGGGCGAGGCGTTCGTCGGCCGAGGTGACCAGGGCGTGCGGAAGGCCGGACAGCGAGGCCATGAAGGCGGGGGCGCCGGGCACCGGGACGACGCCGTCGAGGTCCGTGCTCTCCCGCTCCAGCATCCACTGGTTGTCGGCCAGGTTCTGTTCGGCGGGGCGGTCCGGGAGGAGTACCGCCATGGTGGCGTGGGCCTGCCGTCCGTGGACGACCTTGAGCACACTCTCCTCGTCCAGCCCGTGGTCGGCGGCCCACTCCCGCCAGTGGCGCTCGACGACGGCGTCGGAGTTCACCAGCGTGCCGTCCATGTCGAGCAGCAAGGCGCGGGCGGTGAGCGTGGCGGTGGCCGACATCGACGGACTCCTCAGAGAATCGACGGACTCCACTAAAAGAAGACAAGTGGCTCCGCCCGCCGGTCAGGGAGTGCGGGCGGAACCACTTTGTTCCTCCACCATACAAATAGGTGCGGCTCAGCGCCAGTGCCTCCTGTGATCCATCTGCCGCCCGCCCGTCCCGGCGGGCGGCGCGATCATGGCTCGTCGGTCCTGGACTCCAGGTCACGGCGGGTGTTCTCGCCGTACACCCCGTCCGGGTCGTCCTTCACGTCATAGCGGTCCTGATAACTGGAGACCGCGTCCTTGACCCCCTCGTCGTACGTGCCGTCCGCCGTGCCGATGTACATCAGCAACTGCGTCAGCCGCTTCTGGAGCTCACGGACCTCGGCCCCGCTGTCGCCCTCGCTCAGTACGGGCGGACCGGTGGGGTCCGGGCTCGTGGGCGGGGTGGAGGGCGAGCCGCTCGACTTCGTCGGCTCCGGCTCGGCCTCGCCGCGCGACGCGGAGGCCGAGGCGGAGGCGCTCGGCGGCGCGGCGGCGGAGTCGAGGCCCGGACCGGAGCCGGAGTCCGTGTGCGGTGTGCCGGACCGATCCGTTCCGGAGGGCCCGGAGAGGGCGGGAGCCGTGGCGGAGGTGGGTCCGCCGGACGCGCTGCTGTTCTCGGACCCCTCGCCGTTGGCGTCGGCCGTGCTGCTCGGCCGGTGGGTCGCGAGCGTACGGTCGCTTCTGCCGCCGCCGTCGTCGTCCTCGCTGCCGCCGCCCAGCAGACCGGTGCCGACGGCGAGCGTTCCGGCCACGGCCACGGCGGCGGCGCCCGCGAGCATGATGGCGACGGGCTTGCGGTGGCTCTTGCGGTGGCGGCCGGAGGCGGCGCCCCCGGAGTCTGCGTGGGCCTCTGCGTGGGCGTCTGCGGGGGTGTCTCCGGCCGAGGCGTCCGCGTCCGGGTCTCCGGCCGCGCGGTCGCCGCCGACGGGCGCGATCACCCGCGTCGCGTCGTCATCGGTGCCGGTGCCGGTGCCAGTGCCGATGCCGGTGTTCGCGGGGGCGTTGGCGCCCGTCTTCTTCTTCGTCTTCCACGGGCCGCGTTCGAACAGTCGCACATCGCGCGGATCGGGTCTGGTCACGCTCTCCTCCGAGTGCGTGACAACGGGCCGCGCAGGCATGGTCCGGTCATCGGTGTTGCCCGCCGTCGAGGCGTCGGCAGCGGCGGCGGCGGCGCGCGCCGCACAGGCGCACCCGGGGCGGCCGTTGCCGCGTGCCGGGGCCAAGCAGTGCGGGCAGGATTCTGCCGTCACAGGTCTTCCCCTCCTTGGATTCGCAGCGATTATGCGGCATCCGATCGCCTTGCGCGCAGGTGTTCGTTCGCTGCGTGGACCACCGCGTGGACACCATCGGCGCACCGTAACGGGGCATACAAGCTGGGATGGGGAGAAGATGGGAACCCGAGCAGCCGAGGAGTCGCCATGGCGCAGGACGCCGGCCACCCGACTCCGGCGCCGGGCGCGCCGGATCCCGTGGCACCCGCCCCCTGGGAAGGTCGCCCGCAGCGAACCGTCCTGGTGGCCATCGGTGCCCTGCTGCTCGGCCTGCTGCTCGCGGCCCTCGACAGCACGATCGTCTCCACCGCCTTGCCGACGATCGTCGGCGACCTCGGCGGTCTGGAGCATCTGTCCTGGGTCGTCACCGCGTATCTGCTCGCCTCCACCGCCGCCACTCCGCTGTGGGGCAAACTGGGCGACCAGTACGGGCGGAAGAAGCTCTACCAGGGCGCGATCGTCCTCTTCCTGATCGGCTCGGCACTGTGCGGTATCTCCCAGAACATGGGTGAGCTGATCGCCTTCCGCGCGATCCAGGGGCTGGGCGGCGGCGGTCTGATCGTGCTGTCGATGGCTATCGTGGGCGATATCGTGGCGCCCCGTGAACGCGGTCGCTACCAGGGCCTCTTCGGCGGTGTCTTCGGCGCCACCAGCGTGCTCGGACCGTTGCTCGGCGGGCTCTTCGTCGACCAGCTCAGCTGGCGCTGGGTGTTCTACATCAACATCCCCGTGGGCATCCTCGCCCTCGTCGCCATCGCCGCCGCCCTGCACATCCCGGCCCGCCGCACCCCGCACACCATCGACTACCTGGGCACCGCCCTGATCGCCGCGGTCGCCGCCGCCCTGGTGCTGACGACTTCGCTCGGCGGGGTCACCTACGGCTGGGGCTCCTGGCAGATCGTCGGGCTCGCGGTGATCGGCGTGGTGCTGCTCCTCGTCTTCGTACGGGTGGAAGCGCGGGCCGCGGAGCCGGTGCTGCCACTGAAGCTGTTCCACAGCCGCATCTTCACCCTCTGCGCGGTCATCAGCTTCGTCGTCGGCTTCGCGATGTTCGGCAGCATGACGTATCTGCCTACCTTCCTCCAGGTCGTCCAGGGCGTCTCACCGACCGTCTCCGGTGTCCATATGCTCCCGATGGTCGTCGGCATGCTGCTCGCCTCGACGGTCTCCGGGCATCTGGTCAGCGTGACCGGCCGCTACAAGATCTTCCCGATCCTGGGCACCGCGGTCACCGCCGTCGGGCTGCTGCTCCTGCACCAGTTGGAGGAGACCAGCGGGGTGGTGGAGACCAGCGCGTACTTCTTCGTCTTCGGCAGCGGTCTCGGCCTGGTCATGCAGGTGCTGGTGCTGATCGTGCAGAACTCGGTGGGCTATGCGGATCTGGGCGTCGCCACCTCCGGCACCACCTTCTTCCGGTCGATCGGCGCCTCGTTCGGCGTCTCCGTCTTCGGCACGATCTTCGCCAACAACCTCGGCCCACACATCGTCGACGCGCTCTCCGGACAGCGGCTGCCGGCGGGCGTCGACATCGGCACCCTGACCGCCGACCCGCGGGCCATCGGACGGCTGCCCCCGGATCAGCGTGCGGCGGTGCTGCACGCGTACTCCGTCTCCATCACCGATGTCTTCCTGTACGCGGTGCCGGTGGTGTTGATCGCCTTCGTCCTCGCCTGGTATCTGCGGGAGAAGCCGCTGCGGGGCAGTGTCACCGCGCCGGACGCCAGCGAGGTCCTCGCCAGCAACCCGGTCGAGCGCTCCTCGCACGACGAGTGCGCACGGGCGCTGTCACTGCTCGGCAGCCGGGAGGGCCGTCGGCAGATCTACGCGGACATCACCCGGCGGGCCGGGCTCGACCTCAGACCCGCCACGAGCTGGATGGTGCTGCGCATCAACAACTACGGATCGGTCGAGCCCGCCATGCTGGCCCAGCGCAGCCCCCTGCCGCTGAGGATCATCACGGACGCGTCCCGGCAGATCGAGGAGCGGGGCCTCGGCCGGCGGTACGGGCTGGACCTGGTACTGACCGCGCAGGGGCGGGAGGTGGCGGCCAAGCTGTACCGGGCCCGTGAGGAGTCGCTGGCCGAGCTGCTGGGCGACTGGTGGTCGCCGTCGCGCCCCACGGACCTGATGGAGCTGGTGGACGAGCTGGCGCGGGAGATGTGCGGCTCGGACGCGGAGCAGCCGCGCAACGGGGGTGGGGGTGCCGGGGACGGCGGCCCGTGGCAGGGGCCCCGGCCGCCGTGGGCGAGATGAGAGGGCGTACGGCGAGGTGGTGGGTCAACCCAGCTCCTTGGCCATCCACACCTCGGCGTACGGTCCGTCGCTGAACGGCGGAACCTCCCGGTAGCCGTGGCGGGCGTACAGGGCCCGCGCCTCCACCAGGTCCAGACGGGTGTCGAGGACGATCCGCCGGGCGCCCAGTGCGGCCGCCGCCGCGTCGACGGCGGCGAGCAGCGCACCGCCTCCGCCGAGCCCGCGTTTGCCGGGGCGTAGGAACACCCGCTTCAGCTCCGCGGTGTGCGCGTCGAGCCGCCGCAGCCCGGCGCATCCGGCGGGCTCGTGTTCACCGTTGTGGCGGGCCAGCAGGAACACCCCGTCGGGCGGGGTGAGGTCGTCGCTGGGCATCTCCGCCAGCGCGCGCCCGATCTCCTCGGGGGTGGCGTTCCGGCCCTCGTGCAACTGGTAGTAGCGATCGGCGACATCGACCAGGTACGCGCGCAACAGGGCGGTCGCCGCCGGGTCGTCGACCGGGCCCGCGCACACGGTCCAGGAGGCGGCGGCGGAGGCGAAGGTGGCGGGGCGGGGCGTATGGGGTGTGATGCCGGGCATGCCGCGCATCCTCGCAGCGGTGCCGGCCGTGTGGCGACTCAGTTTGAGGGCCGGAGCTCGGGCTACGCAATGTCCTGGAGCGCCTGCTCACCATCTGACCGCGCCGTCCCCGCGGACCGCCCCCGGCCTCCCGGCCGGAGGCGGTCGCTCCCCTCGCTCCCCTCGACCGCGGTCAGAACAATCCGTGCCACATCTGCTCGACGATCACGGACCACCAGTTCTTCGGATCGTCCAGCGCTGTCGCTTCGATTGCCGCCAACTGCTCCTGGAACGCGGCGACCGCCTCGCCCGCCGCGACCGGGTCCATGCCCCGCATCCGCTGTCGTGTGGTGGACAGCAACGCCAGTGAACGGGCGAAAGCGGATACGGACGTGTTCACGCGGCGGCCCATGGCGTCCCGCGGCGGGACCGCCCAGACCTGGCCGATCGGCGTCGTCATGTGCCGGGGAGCAGTGCACTGGACGGTGATCGCGGCCACGCCGTCCGTGCCGATCCGGACGTGTCCTGACAGCGTGTTCAGCGTCGACTCGTTGGCTTGGGTCCCGACCTCGCGCAGATAGGTCGCCGCGTCAGTGAACAGTCCGCCCCGCGGAGGGGCATCGGCCCGGTCGGCCGTGAAGAAGAACGGGATGTCCGCGGGGAGTCCGCCCCAGGTGAGTGTGGCCTTGGCCGCTTCCGGCAGCTGCGTTTGCGCCACGTCGTCGGCGTCGTACCGCCGTACGTCGTCGACGCCGAACACCTCGGCGAGGTGGCGGCCGAGAGCCACGTCCCGCATCGGCTGGGCCGGTGTCACATTCGCCCGTACTGTTACGCGTTGCGGGCGGGGCGGGGGCTGCTGCCCGGCGATCTGGTGCATCATCTCGACGTGCTGGAGGAGCCCGGCGACGCCTTCGGCTCGTTCCTCCGGGCGCAGACCGTAGTTCTGTGTGCACGAGAACTGGGCGTTGGGGAAGGCACCTTGGAGCATCTCGCCCGGGTAGCCGCCGGGGAGCAGGCTCGAGCTCAAGTCTGTGTGGATCGCGACCACATTCTGCGGTGGGACACCCATCTGCTGGATCTCGGCCATCGCCTGGTACTCGGAGTGCGGCAGCCCCGGCGCCGAGTTGCGGAAGAGGCTGGTCTCCTCGCCGTTCGACGGATCGACGTACGTGAAGACGGTGGTGTTGCCGGGGCCGGTGACAGGGCGCTCGGCGGAGACACCGGCGCCTGCCCCCGCTCCGCCGTGCTTCTCCTGGTACATCCGCACCACCTCCTCGACCGGCACGGACGGCCAGACGGTCAGCTCGCCGGTGCGGCGGTCGACGACGCCACATGCGCCACCGATCTCGGCCGGAGGGCGCCGCTGCCCGGTCACCGGGTCGCGCTCGGGCGGCGGCACTGCCCAGACCACCCAGCCGAGGTCGAACTCGTGCGTGACCACTTGGCGTTGCGGAGCTTGTGGGCCCTGCGGATTGAGCCAACGGTCGGCGATGGCGGCGGCCTGCGCCTGGCTGATCAAGACGGGACTCCTTCGAGACCTTCGGGGGGAGGAGGCTATGGGCGGTTGCGACGGTGTGCGGCCGGTTCGGGTTCTGCGTGTCCTGGCCATGGCTCTTGCGGTAGAGCGTGATGGCGGTGGCCGATAGGGCAGGGTACTCAACTCACCGGTGGCCATGGACACGACGCAGGTCTGCCGCCTCACCTTCGAACCCGTCGTCCCCAGGGCCGCGCATCGTCCCAAGCCCCGTTCTTCGCAAGTCGTCTGACTCTGAAAATCCGGGCCGCGCCGAACGAGAACACGACGACGACCCCGGCACCATCGGCACCGGGGTTCGTCATGATCCCCAACCGGACCACCCCGAGCTGTCCAGGCCTGGGGGTGGTCCGGCGCTGCTTCTTCGGTTGTTGCGCATGATTCAGACCGGAGTCGTCTCAGTACTGCTGTCGGCCACCGGGGTAGCGGACCGGCCTGCGGCACTCGGGGGCATCCAGCGACGGAGTCTCCGGGGCCAGTGCGAAGCACAGGCCCGCGTGGAGCTGTTCCGCCTCATCCACGGACAGCACCAGCGGAGCGAGCGCCACATGCTTGCCCAGACGGGCGATCCCGAGTGTCACCGTGAGACAGCCGTCCAGATCACGGGATACGCGCAGTCCCACAGGGGTGGCTCCGAGACGCCACCCGGACGAGAACCGCCGATCCGGGCTCACTCGTCCACCTCGCTCGCTTCAGCCGATCCATCGTCGTCGGACACCGGCAGACGCCTGCCACGACTCTCCGCGACCCGGAGGGCATCACGCAGCGCCTCGACCAGACGGTTGGAAAGGAAGCGCAGCTCTCCGGCTTCAGCCTTCGGATTACCGAGCAGCGCGCCAGCGTGAGCAAGGAGTTCGGAGCCCATGCGGAGCTGCACCGCTTCCATATCGTCCGCAAGCCGCGACAAGAACCCCTCGCCGTCCGCATCGGACACCAGGTAGCACGGCTTACCAGCGGGCCCCGACCAAGGGAGCAGACGCCGTTGCGCACTCACCCGGCCACCACCATTCCGTGCGGAGCACACGCCGACTCCACGCGAGCGTGAATCTTCCGACGCTCCTCCTGCTGGCGCCTATGCGCCACGACATACGGCCGGACAAGGCCCACGTCCTCGCCCCGCGGCACCGGCCGATACAACACTTCATGGACACTGGGCAGTTGCAGCGACGGTGCGTCCGCACACGTCACCGAAGAGCTTGGCTCGCCGGCGGGGTGACGACCTGCGCTGGACGGCAGCAGCCGCAACACCCAGCGCACGAACGGGGGGATATGGTTTGGCACGTTGACGCTCCTAGGCAGCGTTGACCATGCCCCCGGGTCGCTCGCATCGGTCGCGGGGGTCTTTGTTTGTCAACTGTGCTGCGGAGTAACGTCGCTGGCTTCCCGCCCCTGGCTATACCCATCATGGGTAGGCTGACGGTCACGACTTTGCGACACACTGTCATCAGCAGGCGCAATGGGGCTCACGATGACCGCTTACCAACCGCCGACGGCACTACCGCAAGAACTTCTCCGTCATGCAGAGATGCGTGCTGCGATCGTGACTCACGACTTCGGCGCCGTGTTCGCCCTTGCCCGGGAGTTAGCAGAGATCAGCTATTCGAAGATTGCCGCAGAGTGCGACATCAAGCCCGAACGAGTCGGCACTCTGGCCCGTGGTCAGGGTCGCATCACGTCGTTCGAGAAGATCGCGACGATCGCCGACGCCTTGCGCATCCCTGGACATCTACTCGGCCTGGCTCCCCGCGACTGGGAGGTGGCTATCCAACCCCGTAGCGGTGCCCCTCGTACCACAGCACGCACCACACCCACGACCAGAGGGGGAAACGAAACAGTGCTGCGCAGGGAATTCTTCCGAGCCTCGGCCGGAACGGGCTTGGTCCTCGGCCTGCCCGAGTTGGCCCAGCTCAAGGCGGGCCGCCGGATCGGCCGGGATGTACCCGACCAATTGCGTCGGCGTACGGCGCGACTACGGCGACTCGATGACGTCCTGGGTGGGGGAGACACCTACCGCGTCTACCTCGGCGAGTACCAAGCGACCAAGACGATGCTTCGAGAGGGCAGCTATACGGAAGAGACCGGCCGCGCGCTCCTGTCGGTATTCTCCGAGCAGGCCCAGCAAGCCGGTTGGGCCGCATTCGACGCGGGCAAGCACGCCGATGCCACCAGCCTCTACGAGGCCGGTCACCAGGCTGCCACCCAAGCGAGAGACACAGCCCTCGCCGGGAACGCTCTCGCCTTTCTCGCCTACCAGAAGATCAACGCGGACCGCACCGTCGGGATAGAGACAGCCGTGCGGTCGTGCGACACCGCAGGCCCTGAAGCCCCGCCCGGCGTGCGCGCGCTTCTGTACGGGCGCCTTGCTTGGGCGTACGCCGCCGCCGGAGACGCGGACGAGACCGAACGTGCCCTCAGCGCCGCTGAAACGGCGCTCAGCGAGGACGACGGAACCCCACAGCCCGACTGGGCAGCGTGGGGTGGGAACGGACTGCAAATCATGGCGGGTCGATGTTGGACCGAGCTACGCCGCCCCCTCCGTGCCGTTCCCGCATTGGAGGGGTTTCTCTCCCGTTACGACGACACTCACGCCCGTGACAAGAGCCTTTACCTGTCCTGGCTCGCCGACTCCTACCTGACCGCCGGAGAAGTCGAGCAGGCCACAACCATCACCGGCCGCGCGCTGGAACTG
This sequence comes from Streptomyces sp. JLBJ103, assembly GCF_058215575.1. Lineage (NCBI taxonomy): Bacteria > Bacillati > Actinomycetota > Actinomycetes > Kitasatosporales > Streptomycetaceae > Streptomyces > Streptomyces sp. JLBJ103. The sequence continues at coordinate 5,572,185 of NZ_CM177089.1, forward strand.
TCGGCCGGTGTGGCGTCTGTCCGCCCGCGCCAGCGACTCGCACCGATCCTCCAGAAGCTCAGCGCCCACCGCGAGCTTCCGGCCGTGGCCGACGTTTTGGAGAAAGCCAGAACGTGAGGGGTCAGTTCCCAGAGTCTGGCCGAGTGGTCTGCTCGACCCATCGCAGGTAGGCATCCGAACCCGCGACAATCGGCACAGCCGACACCTCGGGATTCTTCCACGGGTGATGCTCCAAGAGGTGCGCTTCAAGATCGGGGTAGCGGTCGGCGCGGGTCTTGAGCAAGAGCTGCCACTCTTGCCCCGTCCCGAACTCGCCCTGATGCCAGAAGACGGAGACCACCGGCCCGACGATCTGCGCCCCCGCAGCAAGCCGAGCCGCCACCACCGACCCTGCCAGCTTCTCAGCTTCCTTGCGGCTCTCCGTAGCCGTCGCCACCTGAAGGAAATCAGTCATGCCGCGAGCCTAGACCTTGCTCTACCGGCAAACTTAGGCGTCCGCGGAGCCACCGTGGCCAGCGCGATGCCCCTTGCGGGTGCGGGGACTACGCGGTGGACTGCCCACGTGACCACGAACCGCGTGCTCTACCTGTTCGGAACCGCCGCTCCGCCCGTGCTGAACATCGCCGGGGTCATTGAGCGAGCGCAGTCAGCTGACTGGGAGTTGGCGGAGCTGACCGGACACCCGGTGCGCAGCCAGTAAAAGCTGCCGTGGGAGCCCGACGTCTGGCCCCCAGCGGATGTCGCGGTCCTGGCACCCGCCACCTTCAACACGATCAACCAATGGGCGCTCGGGATCACCGACAAGTTCATCGTCGGATTCGTGGCCGAGGCCATCGGCAAGGGCATCCCCACCGTGACCATGCCGTGCGTCAACGCCGCCTACGTCCAGCACACGCAGTTCGACACCAGCGTTGCCACGCTCCGCGCGATGGGCGTACAGGTGCTCTACGGGGAAGGCGGCTTCGTACCCAACAAGCCGGGCCAGGGCCGACCGGAGAACTATCCGTGGCACCTGGCTTTCGAAGCGGCTGCGTCAGCCGTCGGTGGGCGCGATCCTCGTGGGGCATGAGCCGCCATCGGACGGGCCCCCTGGCCAAGGTCAGGGGGCTCCGGTCGTCAAGCTTGCTTGGGCCCGGTCTGCTGCACGACCTCGAAGGACCACAGCGTCGAGCCGGACGCGGCGGGCTTCTGCTGCGGGGCGTTCTCGCCGCCGCGCTGGTGGGCCGCCTTCATCGGGCCCTCCATCCACGCCTGGAAGTCCTCCTCGCTGCGCCAGCGGGTGTAGACGAGGTACTGGTCGGTCCCCTCGACCGGGCGCAGCAGCTCGAACCACTCGAAGCCGTCGGAGTTCTCCACGGTCCCGGCGCGCGAGGCGAAGCGCTTCTCCAGCACTTCGCGCTGCTCCTCGGGAACGGTCAGCACATTGATTTTTACCACACTAGGCACATGACACCTCTCTCTACGAGGGGCCCCGGCTGGGCCCCTAATCTGGACCATGTGCGCGCAGTCTCCTACATCCGCCAGTCAAAGCGTCGTGAGGACGACTCCCAGGCATCCCCGGAAGCACAGCGGGCCAAGTGTGAGGCCCTGATCACTGCGAAGGGCTGGGACCTGGCGGGGACCTTCGCCGACGTCGGCCGGAGCGGCTGGGACCCCAACGTGGAGCGTCCCGAGTTCGAAGAGATGATGGCCGCCGTCCGCGCCGGACACATTGACGCGGTCGTGGTCTTCGCGCTGTCTCGCCTGACCCGTCAGGGCGCCTTCGAAGCGATGAAGATCGAGGAGGAACTACGCCAGTACGGCGTCCTCCTGGTCAGCGTGGAGGAGCCGTTTCTGGACACGTCGACCCCGGTCGGCGTCGCGATCTTCGGTCTGATCGCTGCCCTGGCGAAGCAAGAGTCCGACATGAAGTCGGCGTACATCACGGCGACGAAGGAGGGCATCCGCAAGGCTGGCGGCCACACGTCCGGCATGGCCCCCTACGGGTTTACGACGGAGCGCGTACAGCGAGGGAAGCTGAACGTCGTCCGCCTGGTCCCTCATACTTCAGAGGCCGACCACGTCCGCCAGATGGTGATCTGGGCGACCGAAGGCGTTTCGGCTGCCGACATCGCGCGGCGCCTGAACGAAGCAGGAGTCCCCACGAAGAACGCCAACGACGGCAACCGCCTGGCCGCCCGACGCAAGCGTGCCCAGTCGGAGCCAATAGGGACAACCATCTGGATGTCCACCACTGTCCTTCGCGTCCTCCGGGACCCGCGTCTGGCCGGGTACGCCATCGAGTGGCAGGGGCGCACTAAGAAGACGAAGGACACCCCCGGCAAGGCCGGTAAGCGCGTCATCATCCGTGACGAAGAGGGACGCCCGCTGGAGGCCCACGAAGCCATCGTGGAGCCTGGCGAGTGGTGGCGCCTCCAAGACATCTTGGACGGCCGGACCCCCGTGGTTAAGCAGACCCGCCGTTCCGTACCCACGCTTCTGGGCGGCATGGGCATTCTGTTCTGTGACGTCTGCGGCTCTGTCATGGTGTCGGACGAGCGCAACGGCAAGCGCCTATACCGCTGTAACCGTGCTGCGGCTGGAGCCGTGCCCGGCCACGGCGGCTTGGCCATCGACATGATCACCACAGATGACGTGGTGGTCCGAGATGTTTGGTCGCGCCTGGAGGCCATGGACCCGTTGGACCCGGAGGATCAGGAGATCCTGGCCGAAGCCGCCCGCCGCTTCGCCGCTCAACAGGACACGAGCGAGCGTCAATCGGAACTGGCCGCCGCTAAGGCGGAGCTGGAGCACGTGCGGGGCGCCCTGCGCACGCTGTACCAGGACCGCCAGGACGGCCTCTACGGGGGCGAGACGGGCCGGAAGATGTTCATGGACTCCGTGACCCGACTGACGGCCCATGAGGAGCGCACAGGGGCGCGTGTGGCCGAACTGGAGGCGGCTGGTCCCGCCGCAATCGCCATCCCGCTGGAGTGGACAGACCCGGAGATAGACCCAGTCGGACCGGGCTCGACGTGGGACGGCTGGAGCCTCCAGGAGCGGCGCGACTTCATCGCCCTGTTCGTGGACCAGATCCGCATTGCGAAGTCCATCGGCCGTGGCCGCAACGCAAACACTGCGGACCGCGTTCAGATCACCTGGGCTCAGGCGCCGGACTCCGTTGCCTGACCCACCCCAACCCCTAGGCACCGGTCCGGACGGACTTTGGCGAGTGAGCCCGGACCGGTGTCCTCAACAGCGGCGGAGCGTGCGGCCGAGCGCTGGAGGCGTTGCCCGCCGCGTGAAGGAGGCACCGTCGCTGACGGCGGAGGAGTGACTGGGGGTCGGCCCGATGGGGTCGGCCCCCTTCAGCCGTCTGGAAGCCGTACACGACCCGCTGAGAAGCGTTCACGGTGCGACTGGGCCCTGAGCGCGGGCGCGGCTCCTGGCGCCGGAGCGGGGTGCCTACGGCGGAGAGACCCCTGGGCCCTTTGGCGTGTCAGAGCTCCAGACTTTAGAGGGCTCTGACCTGCATAGTTCTTATATTTTTTTGAATGAATCACCTAAACAAATAACTCCTACATGGCTTCTGTTCTTGGGGCTCAGCCAAGTAGGTGTTTCCACTCCAGCGATTCAAGAACAGCGCCCCGCGTCAGCCATCTCCGCCGACCTCCAGCCGCTCCCCCAGACGCCGTACGCGCCTCCGCCAGGGCCCCGTACGCCCCCGCCTGGGCCACTCCCGGCGGTGCCTGGCCGCCTCCGTCGTGAACGTCAGGCCCTCACCTGGCCCGAGTGACAGCGTCCGTGGCGCCTGGCCGTCTGTCGCTGCCGCCTTCGCCGACCCGTTGGCCTGGCCGGTCTGCGTTAACGACCTGGGGCTACCGGCAGTGGGGGAGGTCCTCACCTGTAGGGGAGTGACGGGTACTCCCCTCCTCCATTGCGGCTGTCCCTGCCAGGACCTCCCAGCCGCACACCTGACAACCGCTGGCGCGCAGCGGTATACGAAGCAGCGCGCAACTGGCCCCGGTCGCACGGGTCCGCGTCTCCGAACCCTGGCAGGGGGAGGCAGCGGACTGTGCGGCTGGGGCCTTCTTCATGCTCAAGCTCCGGGGCGCTGGCCGGTCAACCCAGCGCGACCTCCTTCGGGATGGCAAGGGCCCGGGGCCAGCACATGGCAGCGGAGTAGCTACCGCCGCCGCTGGCCCTGGGGAGCCACCCACGAAGTCCCCAACTGCCGTATCTATGAACGGAGTTCACTCGTGCGTAACGACCCACACGACGACTTCGACGGGACCTGTCAGGCCCCTGGCTGCACGAACGAGATCCCGACGCCTGAAGGCCGACTCCGCCGACGCCAGCCGCCCGGCATGACCGACGCGAAAGACGGCCGCTCACTCCGCGACCAGCGCCGGACATGCTCCGCACGCTGCCGTACCGCGCTGTCCCGCTCCAGACGCGAGAAGCCGCGCCCGCTGGTGACGTGCCGATTTTGTGGCCAGCCGTTCCAGCCGCGCGGCAGAGGCCGCCGGACGATGTGCGAGTACGAGGAGGAGGCAGACGACTTCTGTAGGGAGCTTCAGGACGACGCGGAGGACGCCCAGTCCATCCGCCTGTCAGAGCTGGACGAAGCCGTCTGCCAGGGCCCTGGCTGCCAGGAGCCCATTCCCTACTCCGGCCGTGGCCGCCCTCCGAAGTTCCATTCCCCTACCTGCCGCGTCCGCTCGTACCGCTCGCCCCAGAAGGGGGCCTGACCAGTGGCTGACGCTCTGATCTCCGCCGTAGTCGACACGATCGCAGCAACCGGCATCCGGAAGGCCCCCCAGGGCTGGCGCCAACACGGTCAGCACATCCACGCCCTGGACGTCCAGGACGCGGCAGTCTTCGCGCTGAAAGCCCACAAGGTCCGCCCCACGATCAAGGCCGTGGACGCCGTGAAACGCGAACTGGCCGCCTCCTGGCCGGAGTCGGTCCCGGCCGACCTGGCGCCCGCTCCGACCTCCGCGACGCTGTCCATGGAGGCCGCCCTGATGGTCTGGCGCTTCTCCATGTACACGCCGAAGCGCGACGCCTCCGGATGGCACCTGGACGGACACCCGCTCCAGTTCGAGCAACTCCGGAAGCTGGCCTCCGGCTGGGCGGTGGCTGTCGCGGAGGCGAACCGCCTGGGTGACGACTACGCGCCCGACGTCCGAATGGTCCTGGCCGACCTCCGGAAGCTGGTCCGCGACGCTGCGCCGCGCTGACCTCCCCTGGTCTGTCCCTTCGCGGGGCGGGCCTTCCGGGGTGCCAGGCGCCTCAACTGGGGCGCCTCCCGCTCTCCCGAAGGAGTCCCGCCATTGAGCGCCGTTCGCCCCCAGGACCTGGAGCACCTCCCCAGCCTGGACTACGCCCTGCCGCTGGTGGCCACCGCACACCCTGACGGCGCTACTGCCGCGATCGCCCTGTACGACGCCGTTCAGAGGGCTCTCCGCTCCGCTGGCCAGCCGACTGTCCCCCTGGGGGCGTTCAACCGCCTGATCCGGGCCGCTGGCTTCCCCCGACGGTCCATGCGGTCCCCGGGCCGCCAGTCCTTCTACTTCGAGGGCCTAAACCTCCTGGAAGACGCCTCAGAGGCCGCGTAAGAGCCTCTCTCCGCCCTCTTGGCCTTCTGCGTCCAGGAGGGCCTCACCGGGCCGCCAGACGGCGCCTGGTCTCATCCAACACCCGTTTCATGAAGGAGACTTCAATGTCCGCTGCCGAGACCCACCCCACCCCCCTCCCTGACGCTGCTGCCGACCGCGCCTACGCCGCCCAGTCCGTGGCGGACGCGGCTGACCGCTACCTGGCGGAGTTCTCCAGCAACGCGGATCGTGGCTACAACCTGGACGCCGACACTCGCCAGATCATCAGCGGCATGTCCAACGCCGTATCCACGGAAATGTCCCTCGCCTCCCAGGCCAGCCGTGAGGCGTCCTCCATTCTGGCGGACGACACCCTGTATCCGGAGGGCCGGAACCGCCTGGCCCGTGAGGCGAAGGAGTCGGCCGCTCAGAAGGTGGCTGAGGCATTCGCTGACTTCGATACGAGGTACACCGTCGCGGAGGCGACCCTGTATGAGACGGCACGCCCGAAGGTCCACAAGACGGAGACGGCCAGCGCCCGCATGGACGCTCAGATGTTGCTGGACGGCGCTCTCAGCCGTGACGGCGCGTCGCTGTCCCTGGTCCTCCAGCGACTGGCCAGCCGTCAGGACGCGGTCGGCGCACTGGTCTCGTCGGACTGGCTGACGGACTACGCGATGGCACGGGGCATGCAGCCCGATTCCTGGAGTCCGCTCGCGTCCTTCTCCGGCACGCCGCCCTTGAGGGTGCCGCCAAGTCGGGCGACCCGGAACGTGCCGCCGCCGCGCGCACTGCCCTGGCCCTTCGCTCTCTGCGCCAGGCCCAGATGGCGGCGCGATCGTTCACGAACCTGACCCTCCGCTGACGTCTGACACCCGTACGGGGCCTAGGTAGTTGATTCTGCCTGGCCCCGTTTCAGGCCCCTGGAAGGAGGCCCAGTGAACACCTGTCGGCATCCCCGCTGCGACGTGCCTACCGGCAGCCTGGACCGCTGCCTGGTCCACGTCATGGAGTGGGCACGTATTCGGCGTTCACGACGGCAGCGGCTGCGGCCGTGAGAGTCCGCGTGGCCCTCTCCCGTCACCTGTCCCTGGACGGCCAGGACTACAGCGAAGGCGACGAGTTCGACGTGGCCGACGCTGCCGCCGCTACCTGGCTGGGCACTGGACTGGTCGTACCAGCGTCGGGCGAATGGCCCGACGACCTGGACGGCAGCACCGACCCCGAGTCGTGAACGCCTTGCCTGCCCCTGTCCTGGTCGCTGTCCCTGTGCACTGGCGGACAGGGCACAGGCACGCGCGCTGTCTCGCCTCTGCGTTCATGATGCCGCGCCGATCATCACTGATCGTGATCCTCCCCCTGGGGGGTGACCCCCAACCGGTAGGGGACGTCGAACGCGGGAGAGGTCTCCGCATGGTCCGGCAACCAATCAACCCCAATACGCGGCCCAGCCGCACACACAGAGCGAAGGAGTCCGCCGTGGCCAAGCCGCGTAACCCAGGCGCCCGCCACTCCCGCTACGGCGCCCGCCGCCAGCTTGGGAGGGCCCAGCCGACAGCAACGATCACCCTGCCCGTGGAGACGACCCTGGACCCGCCGCCCGCTCCCGAAGGGGTCGAGTGGACGGACGCCCAGCGGGCCCGCTGGCGGAGCCTCTGGACGTCTCCCCAGTCGTTCATGTGGGACGAGACAGCCGCCGGGACCGTCGCTGTCCTGGTTGTCTACGAGACAGCGCTACTGTCCGGCGCCGCTTCCGCCTGGCAGGCCCAGGAGTACCACTACGCGTCGGAGGCCCTGGGCCTGACACCGAAGGCGATGCAGACCCTTGGATGGAAGCTGGAGGGCACGGAGTGAACCGACGTCAGCAGCGTGCCCGCGTGACCGCCACGCCGACCATGAACGCCAGCAACCCGGAGCCACCGCTGGCCAGCGTCCGCGCCCGCCTGGCAGCCCTGGACGGCGACGGGTACGACTACGAGACGGCACGGCGCCAGAGCCTCCTCCATGAGGCGGGCCTGGACTGGCGGACCTATCCGGCGGACTGGCCGACGCCCAGCGTCGTTTACGACCATGAGGCCCGCAGATTCCGGATCAAGGGTGACTCCGGCTGGCTGGCGCCGGACGAGTGGCTGCCCTCTGCCAGGAGCGGACCACGTGACCGGCCAGCCCGGCCAGCCAGCGGACAGGGCCCCGACCCTGACGGACATCCTGGCCCTGATTCGAGAGATCCGCCGCGACCTGTCCGCCGCCCGTCCGGAGCCTGTCCGCCCCATCGTGAACCCCGGACGCTCTGGCCGTTGACGACGGACTCTGAGGCGAGACACCCAGGTCAGGAGGGGGGACAGCGGACGACGGCGTCCACTTGGTCCAACTCCCCTGGCCACCCGCGGGGTAAGCCTGGCCGCCTCTTGCCGCTGTCCGGCCAGCCGCCGGAGCCTGTCCGCCGCCCTGGCCGCATGTGCCGTTAACGATGTCCGCGTGGCCGGACGCCTGAGCCCCAGTGACCGCCTGTCCGTCAGGCTGGCCGCTGGGGCTTCTGTCGTTGTGTCCGCTGTCCGTCAGTGACCCGTGTCGATGCTGTCGTTAACGATCAGAGCCGCTGACACCCTGCCCTGCCCGTCGTACTCTCGGTGACATGGCTGAGCACCTGGGCGACCGGCTGGCACGACTTCGCCGACTCACAGACCTCACGCAAGAGGGGTTGGCGGAGCGCTCCGGCGTGTCCGTGGACGTGATCAGGAAGCTGGAGCAGAGGCGCAAGCACAGCGCACGCCTGCCGACTCTGCACGGCCTGTCACGCGGCTTGGGGGTGGAGTTGACCGCCCTACTTGGAGACCCTCCGGGAGCCCCCTCTTCCGGCGACGCGGACCCGCCCCAGTTGGTCGCTGTACGGCGCGCAGTCATGCCGCCGCTGTTCACTCCGCCCCCTGAGCCGAACGGCGCTGAGCGGCTGTCCCTGCCACTCCTCAGGCGGGAGATCGCCGACGGCTGGACGCTGTACCACGACGCGGAGTTCGGGCGCCTCATGGACGTGCTGCCCGGAATCGTCAACGACGCACGGTTTACCGCCGCTGTGGGCAACGTCGATGAACGGGCGGCAGGACAGGCCGCGTTGGGGAAGTCGCTTCAGCTTGCTGGACATCTGGCTATTCGCCTGGGGAAGACGGACCTAGCGCTGAGCGCTCTGGAACGCGCCATGAACGCGGCTGCCGACTCCTCCGACCCGTTGTTGGCCCCGATGATCAGTAACAGCGTGGCTTGGAACTACCAGCGACAGAACCGCTTGGACGATGCGCAACACGTTGCCGTTTACGCCGCTGACGGAGTCGAGAAGGAACACGGAAATTCTGCTGAGGGGTTGCGGGTATGGGGCGGTCTGCTCATGTCCGCTGCCACGTCTGCCGCCCGCTCCGGCGACTACAGCACGGCGAACGAGATGATGACGACGGCCGAGAAAGAGACGAAGCGTCTCGCCACGCTGCCGCCCCCGGCTGACGGCAAGATGGTTTCGGTCTTCAGCCGCTCCTCCGTCCGAATTGAGCGCGTCCGCCTGGCCGTCCAGCACGCGCGCCCGGCGGAGGCTCTGACGCTGGCCAAGGGGATGCGTCTCAGCGCTGATACTCCACCGTCCTGGCGTACCTGGCTCTTGCTGGACGTGGCACGGGCGCATACGGACCTAGGCAACGCGGAAGGCGCCGTGAAGGCGCTTGAGAAGCTGCGGCAGATTGCCCCGGCATGGATGCGGCATCACACGTTGGCCGTGGCCATAGTCAGCGACCTTTGGGCCGGATCGTCGCGCCCCGCTGGTCTGCGGAAGCTTGCTGAGTTCCTAGGAATGGCCAGCTAAGGCGCTGAAACTAGGACGTTACATCCCTGTCCGACAGCCGTCCGTTTCGGCACGTTGGGGGCCCATAAGGACCCCCGCGACCGTGCAACCGGCCCGGGGGCGTGGCCATCAACCCCCAGGAGGTTAACGACGTGCCCAAAGCTACAGCCAGACCTCTCCTCCCAATGCTGGAGCGGGAGGTTTCCTCATGACGGGCCAGCCCACTGACGCACCAAAGTCCGCGGACGTCCGAGCAGTGTTATCCCCAGAGGCAACGCACAGTGGGACACCTACCACCTGTCCCGCGTGCCGCGTCCTGCCGCCTGGCAACAATCGGCCTTCAAATGCGATGTGTGCCGCAGCATGTTGCGGCAACAGGCGCATTGGCGCGCGGTCGGCGACGGTTCGAAGGCGACAGACTGTGTAGTCATGCTCCAGCGCCACCACGCCGGACCGCTGCATCGGGGGGACGCATGAAGTCCTCAGTGGGGCGTGTGAAGCACGCCATCGGTCACACCGTGCGCGACAAGGACAACGGGCGCCTCGGAAAGCTGATGGACGTGATGGACTACGTGGACGGCAGCCAACCGGGACATCTCCCGAAGGTGGCGGTTCGGCTGGCGTTCCTGAGGCCATTGAGCGGCGGGAAGGAATGGGTCACTCATCCCGACAACGTGATCTCGCCGATGGGGCCCTGGGACGGGCCACCGAAGCCCTGCGAGGACGCCGAATGACCCGCTTCACACTCGGCCTCCGGTGGTTTGCCGAAGCGTCAGTCCATCTCGGGGTCTACATCGCCTGCGCGCTGATCATCACTCTCGCCTGGACCGGGAAGCTGGACTAGGTGGGGAAGCCGCAGATATCAAGACCAGGAGCCGTCCCAGTTGATCCGGGCTGGTTCCCCGGGACCATCGGAGACGACCTGATGACCGTCCACAAGATCAACACTCATCCGGTAGCGGCTCGCTGCGGAGCGGCCATCCCCGACACCGGCCACAGGGAGGTCTACCGCTGGCAGCGGACAGTGAACTGCGTCGACTGCCTGGCTGCTGACTGAACCACCGCACGGTCACCTGATCGGAGCGGACGGCCCCGCCCACGCGCACCCCCCGTAGCGCAGGGCGGGGCCTTCTCTTGTCTGTGCCCGCCGACCAACAGAGGGCGCCGTGGACGAAGGAGCACCGGGTTCATGTGCGTACTTTGGCAGCTTCATTGATCTTGACTACGCTCATGAGCCACCCTGCCACTCAGCCGTGCAGCTTCAGCCCCTTGGTCACCTTGTCCACCGCGTTGCGCGGTCCGTACACCGCGAGGCCCACCAGGCGGAGGTCGTCGGCCGCGACCGCTCGGACCGTGGCGCGGTTGTCGTCCTCGTTGTCGGTGGTGAACAGCTCCTCGGTGTAGAGGGCGGTGGTCAGTTGGCGGGAGAGGGCGCGGGTGTGGGTGCGGGTGAGGGCGGGGGAGTCGGCGGCATAGACGACGACGGGCTCGCGGAACATCGGGAGGTAGGTGTTGCCCGAGGCGTCCTCGTACGCCTTGCCGACCATCTCGTCCGTGGCGTGGGCGAGCCCGCTGGAGAGGAAGGCGGTCACATTCAGCTTCTGCCAGTCGGCCAGATCGTCCCGGACGATGACCGCGATCTTGGTGTCGAAACGCATGGGAGGACCCTCCCCCGCGGCCCACGGCACGGTCTTGAACGCTGGTGCGGGGGCGCGGGGCAGGCCCGTTGCACAACAGACGCGGGGCGGCGCCGTTGCACAATGGAGCGGTGAACCCAGGTGGCGAGCGAGACAAGGGCCCCGGCGACTGGGCCCGCTACTGGCGCGACCCCGACCGGCCCGTCGAAGCCATGCACGCGCACTTCTTCAGCCATCGTTTCCATCCGCACAGCCATGACGCGTACTCCTTCGGCGTGACCGAGATCGGCGCCCAGCGCTTCCGCTGCCGGGGTGCGCTGCGCACCAGCGGGGCGGGGCTGGTGATGGGCTTCAACCCGGACGATCCGCATGACGGGGAGGCCGCCGGGGAACTCGGCTACAAGTACCGGATTGTGCATATTGGTCCGGATGTAGTGAGAGATGTTCTGTCCGATGTGGGGAAGGTCGACCACAGCCGGGTGGCGCTGCCGCTCTTCGCCGAGCCCGTCCTGTCCGATCCGGTCCTCGGCCACGCCCTCCTGCGGCTGCACACCGCCCTCGTCGGCGGCGCGGGTCCGCTGGTGCGCGACGAGCGGTTGACGGCCGCCGTCGGCGCGATGGTGCGGCGCACCGCCACCCGGCCGGTACGCGCCCGTACGCTCCCGGCCGGCGGCGCACAGGCGCGGGCCGCGCGGCGCGCCCGGGTGGTGCTGGAGGAGGAGTACGCGCTGGAGATCCCGGCCGCCCGGCTCGCGGAGGCGGCCGGATGCAGCCGGTTCGCGCTCTACCGGGCCTTCCGCGCCGAATACGGCATGGCCCCCAGCGACTTCCAGCGTCAGTTGCGACTGCGCCGCGCCCGTGGGCTGCTGATGGCGGGGCGCAGCGCGGCGCAGGCCGCGGCCGAGGCGGGGTTCGCCGACCAGAGCCACTTCCACCGCTGGTTCGTGCGCTGCTTCGGGGTCACTCCGGGGGCGTTCCAGCGGGCTGTGGGCCCTGCTTCTTGACCGGGTGTCAGCCCGACTCCCGGCACCGATCCCGACGCCGATCCCGAGTCCCATCCCGGCACCCATCCCGGGTCCGATTCGCGGTGGAACCCGCCCCCCTGATGAAATTGACCCGGACCGTGCGGACTCACCTCCGAGCGGACGCAATCCGTCAAAGCCTGAAATCTTCGGGACAACCGGGAGCGACAGTCAGGTGAAGCGGGGATGTTCCGCGTCTGAGGAGTTGGCTCAGTAGGGTCGTATCCGGACCGATACAGAGGGCGAGTGGGGGAGCGGCAGGGCGTGGCGAACGTTGAGCGGAGCGGTCTGGAGACAGCCCCCGGCTCGGGGCCGGGGCCCGGCGCCGTCGGGGCGCGGACGTCGCGGACCCGAATGGTTTTGGGAGCCCTGTGGCTACTGGCCTTCGTGCTGGCAGCCCGTCAGGCCGCGGCGGTGCTGCGGCTGCCACCGGACGAGCGGCTGACCGACCTCGAGACATGGATCGGCGACGAGGGCGTTCTGCATGTGAGCGGATCGCTCTATGACGGGGACGCCTTCACCGGCACCCCGTTCTCCGGGCTGGTGCTCAAGCCGCTGACCCGCGCCGCCGAGCAGAGCCTCGGGGTCGCCTGGACGTTCGGCACGCTGCTGCTGGTCGTGGTCCTCGGTCTGGTGGCCGCCCGCGCCCTCCCCGGTCCGGTCTCCCGGCGCACCTCGCTGCTCGCCGCGCCGCTCGGCATCTGCCTGTTGGTGCTCTCGCTCCCGGTGCGCAACACCTTCACCCTCGGCCAGACCAGCATCATCCCGGTGCTGCTCGTCGTCCTCACCGTGCTGCCCAGGACCTCCGGACGGCAGGCGGGTGTGCTCATCGGGGTGGCCGCGGCGCTCCAGCCCGCGCTGCTGCTGTTCGCCGTCGTGATGTGGCTCGTCGGACGGCGCCGCGCGGCCGCGCTCGCGGGCGTGACGTTCGCCGTCTGCACCGCGCTGGCCTGCGCCCTGATGCCGCGTGACTCTTGGACGTACTGGGTGCACCACATCGGCGGCGCCGGACTCGGCGCACCCGCCGACAGTCTGGCCAACCAGTCCCTGCACGGGCTGCTGCTGCGCATCGGCTTCGAGGGCCCGGCCGAACTGGCGCTGCTCGCGCTGCTGGCCGTGACGGTGGCGGTGGTCGGTCTGCGGCGCGCGGTGCGCTACGCCAAGGACGGCCAGCTGCTGCTGGCCACCGCCATCACCGGCTGTGTGGCGCTGGCGGTCTCACCCACCTCCTGGCAGTACCAGCAGATGTGGATCCTGCTGGCCGTGGTCGGCCGGGTCGGCAAGCGCGCCTCGGACCGGCTGGTGTGGCCGGTGCTGGTGGTGCTGGTGATGTCGCTCGACCGTACCGCGCTGCTGCCCGACATCGATGTCCTCGGCCATATCGGCTACAACGCACCGCTGCTGGCCGCGCTCGCCGCGGCCTGTGTGGTGCCGTTCCTCTCCCGGACCTCGCCGCGGTGGGACAGCCCGGTCCCCACCCCGGTGGCGGAGCCCGCGCAGAGCCGCTTCTCCTGGGTGCCGCTGCTGCGCTTCCTGCGCCGCCCGCTGTCCCGCCCCAATCTGATGCTGGAGCTGATGCTGATCCGCGTCGGCTACTTCGCGTACTCATGGATCCGCGCCCACGCGCCCGATGAGCGCAGTGTGGCCGAGGGTCACGGACACCAGGTCCTCAAGGTCGAGGGTTGGTTGCACATCGACATCGAGCACTGGTTCAACGCGATCGTGGCGGACACGCCGTGGCTGACGGACAGCATGAACTGGTACTACAGCACCTTCCACTTCCTGATCCCGCTGTCGCTGCTGGGCTGGCTGTATGTGTGCCGTCCGGCCACCTACCGGTGGGCCCGTACCCCGCTGGCCATCGCCACGATGCTCGCGCTGGTCGGCTTCTGGCTCTATCCGCTCGCCCCGCCGCGGCTGATGGGCCTGGGCTATGTGGACACCGCGCACGGTCCGCAGGATCTGGAGAACCCGGACTTCGGCGCGCTGACCAAGCTGTCCAACCAGTACGCGGCCATGCCGTCGCTGCATGTGGGGTGGTCGCTGTGGTGCGGTGTGGTGATCGCGATTGTGGCGCCGTACGTCTGGGCGAAGGTGCTCGGGGTGCTGTACCCGCTGCTGACCACCGCCGTGATCGTCGGCACCGCGAACCACTACGTGCTGGACGCGGTCGGCGGCGCGGTCATCGTGTCGGCCGGCTTCGGGCTCCAGTACCTGCTGCTCGGGGTGGGCAAGCGCCCGCACGAGGAGGCGCCGCCGCTGTCGGTGACGATGGGCGCCGCGGTCGCCCGAGCCCGTGGGCTGCTACCGGGGCCGGTGCGGCAGCGCGGCGGACGGCACGACGATGCCGAGCCGGTCGAGGAGGCCCAGTCCGCCGCGGACGAGTCCCCCAAGGCCGCGGACGAGTCCCCCAAGGGGGGGAATCCTCGCGTTGAGCGGCATGACCAGCGGGTCTAGCGTGGTGAAGGGGGCGGAAAGGCGCGACATCGCGTCGAACGGGGGGATCCGGGAATCGAGACGGGGAGCGGGGGCCCGACCGAGGAGGGATCAAGGATGTTGCTGGTGAGAGCAGTAACCGCGGCGGTCGCCATGGGTGCCTCGATGGCCATCGCGACACCCGCGGTCGCCGCGCCGCCACACCCCTTCGTCTTCGTCCACGACAAGTTCCAGCCTGCGGCACAGGCGGAGAACGCCGGTGCGGTGACCTACGACACGTCGTTGGTGCCGACGTCCGCGAGTGTGTTCATCGCGGAGGCGCGGGTGGGCGGCAAGGGCATGGAGCACCACGAGGGTGCGGAGGGTCACGACAACGGCCACGACAACGGCCACGACCACGGCTACGGCCACCACATGATGCACAACGGAACGTTTGTGTTCATCAGCCTGCGTGGTCTCGCACCCGACCACCGCTTCGGGATCCATGTCCATACGAAGCCGTGTGGCACCAAGCCCGACACGTCGGGGCCGCACTACCAGAACAAGCAGGACCCCACGCAGCCCTCGACCAATCCCACGTACGCCAATCCGCGCAACGAGGTGTGGCTCGACCTCACCACCAACAGCGTCGGCAAGGGCTGGGCCAAGTCGTGGGTGAAGTGGCACTTCAGGTCCGGCGAGGCGCGCTCCGTGGTGATCCACGAGCATGCCACCAATACGCACCAAGGGAAGGCCGGGATGGCCGGGGACCGGGTGGCCTGTGTGAACGTCCCGTTCAAGTGACCCCCGGCGCCACCCCCTGGGTGCAGGCCCACCGTTATGCGTAGGCGACCCGCAGCTCCTTGATCCCGTTGAGCCAGGCCGATCGCAACCGCCGTGGATCGCCGGTGAGCCGGATACCGGGGACGGCGTCCGCGATCGCGTTGAAGATCAGCCGGATCTCCAGCTCGGCGAGGCTCCTGCCGAGGCAGAAGTGCGGTCCGCCGCCGCCGAAGCCGAGATGGGGATTGGGGTCGCGGGTGATGTCGAAGACCTCGGGGCGGTCGAACACCTCCGGGTCGTTGTTGGCGGAGGAGTAGAACACACCGACCCGCTGCCCGGCCCGGATCCGCTCACCCCCGAGCTCGGTGTCCCGGGTCGCGGTGCGCTGGAAGGACATCACGGGGGTGGCCCAGCGGACGATCTCGTCCGCGGCGGTGGCCGGGCGTTCGCGTTTGAACAGCTCCCACTGGTCGGGGTGGGTGAGGAAGGCGTGCATCCCGTGGCTGATGGCGTTGCGCGTCGTCTCGTTCCCGGCCACCGCGAGCAGCAGTACGAAGAAGCCGAACTCATCGGACTGGAGATTGCCCTCGTCCTCGGCCGCCACCAGCGTGCTGACGATGTCCTGGGCGGGGCACGCCTTGCGGTCGACGGCCAGGTTCATCGCGTAGGAGATCAGCTCCATGGCCGACTCGGCGCCGATCTCCTCGGTGATGGCGAGCTCCGGATCGTCGTACGCCACCATCTTGTTGGACCAGTCGAAGATCTTGGAGCGGTCCCGCTGGGGGACGCCGATCAGCTCGGCGATGGCCTGGAGCGGCAGTTCACAGGCGATGTCGGTGACGAAGTCCCCGGTGCCGTTCGTCTTCGCCTCCGCCACGATGCGGACGGCGCGGTCGCGCAGGGCGTCCTCCAGCGCGCGGATGGCGCGCGGGGTGAAACCGCGCTGGACGATCTGGCGGACCCGGGTGTGCTCGGGCGGATCCATATTGAGCATGATCATCTTCTGGACGTCGATCTGCTCACGCTGGATGTGCTCGTTGAAGCGGATGATGGCGGTGTTGCGGTGTGAGGAGAAGATTTCCGGCCGGGTCGACACCACCTTCACATCGGCATGGCGGGTGACGGCCCAATACCCGTCGTCCTGGAAACCTGCGATGCCGTGCGGCTGTGCGTTCCACCAGACCGGGGCGGTCCGGCGCAGCAGGGCGAGCTCCGGCAGCGGTACCCGATGCTGGTGGAGGTCGGGGTCGGTGAGATCGAAGCCCTCGGGGAGCGCTGGACACGACATCGGCCACTCCAGATTCCGGACCTAGCTGGATCTGACGGTCTATCAGAATGTCCCGCAACGTAGTAACGGGTTCTACAAGTGGCAAGAGATATGGCGGCCATTGTTGGGCCGAACGGCGCGACTCGGGCGCTGCACAACCCTTGCGCCGCCGGGGCGGGCGTCAGCAGACTGATAACACAACTAGAACACGTACTAGTTGTATGGGCCGTACGTACGCTACGGCCGCGGGCGCCGCCGGGAGCCCCGCGGAGGCGAGGACGAGGAGAGGACGAGACATGGCCGCGGAACCCGTCATCGTCGAAGCCGTACGCACGCCCATCGGCAAGCGTGGGGGTGCGCTCGCCAATCTCCACCCCGCCTATCTGCTCGGCGAAACCTACCGTGAACTCCTCGCCCGCACCGGTATCCAGCCGGACTGTGTCGAGCAGATCGTCGGCGGCACGGTGACCCACGCGGGGGAGCAGTCGATGAACCCCGCCCGCACCGCCTGGCTGGCGATGGGTCTGCCGTACGAGACCGCGGCGACCACGGTGGACTGTCAGTGCGGCTCCTCGCAGCAGGCGAACCACATGGTGGCCAACATGGTTGCCACCGGGGTCATCGACATCGGCATCGGCTGCGGGGTCGAGGCCATGTCGCGGGTGCCGCTGGGCAGCGGCTCCAAGCACGGTCCCGGCAAACCGTTCCCGGACGAGTGGAACGTCGATCTGCCCAACCAGTTCGAGGCGGCCGAGCGGATCGCCCGCAACCGCGGTCTGACCCGGGAGAAGGTGGACGCGCTCGGCCTTCTCTCACAGGAGCGGGCGGGCCGGGCCTGGGCCGAGGAGCGCTTCAAACACGAGACGTTCGCCGTGCAGGTGCCCACCACCGAGGAGGAGCAGGCCGCCGGACAGGGCATGTGGCGGCTGGTCGACCGGGACGAGGGGCTGCGCGACACCAGCATGGAGGCGCTGTCCCGGCTGAAGCCCGTCATGCCGACCGCCGTGCACACCGCGGGCAACTCCTCGCAGATCTCCGATGGCGCGTGTGCGGTGATGTGGGCCTCCAAGCGGATGGCGCGTGCCCTCAAGCTCAAGCCGCGCGCCCGGATCGTGGCCCAGACGCTGGTCGGTGCGAATCCGCACTACCACCTCGACGGTCCGATCGATGCCACCCGGGCGGTGCTGGGCAAGGCCGGGATGTCGCTCAAGGACATCGATGTGGTGGAGATCAACGAGGCGTTCGCCTCCGTGGTGCTGTCCTGGGCCCAGGTCTTCGAACAGGGCCTGGAGAAGGTGAACGTCAACGGCGGCGCGATCGCGCTGGGCCACCCGGTGGGCGCCACCGGCGCCCGGCTGATCACCACGGCTCTGCATGAACTCGAGCGCGCCGACCGGGAGTTCGCGCTGATCACGATGTGTGCGGGGGGCGGCCTTGCGACCGGGACCATCATCCAGCGGCTGTGAGGTAACGGTCTTCTTCGGTCCGTCGCATCCCGTCGTCCGCTCCGTCCGTACTCCAGTTGTTCTCGACCTTCGGTTTGCTGTGATGGGCCCGCCTCGACGGCCCGTCCGATCGCGATGGCGATCGGACGGGCCGTTTCTGCGGACCGAGTCGAAGGGAAATGACACAGATGTCTGCTCGCCGCACGCTCTCCGGTACGTTCCTGGGGCTGGGAGCCCTGCTCCTGGCCTCGGCCGCCGTCGCCCCCGCCGCCCATGCCGCGCCGGTGCCGGTGACGGCCCTCAACTGCGATGGCGACACCTACACCTGTACGGCCAATCTACGGTTCGGCGACGGGCGGTGGGTCGCCCAGTGGTCCGCGAACATCTTCCACCAGGCGCGGTCGGCGTCGGCCAGATCGGCGAAGGCGGTGAAGACCGAGCGGGCGGTGCAGGCCCCCGTGCCGGTCACCAGCCTGAACTGTGACGGTGACACCGGGAAGTGCACGGCCGGTCTTGAGTTCGGTGACGGCCGGTGGGTGGCGCAGTGGTCCGCCAGGATCTTCCACCAGGCGATGGCGAACGCGGCCACGACGTCCGCCAAGTCCGCCGCGCCCACCCAGTCCGCCACACCGGCCAAGTCCGCTACGCCCACCCAGTCCGCCGCGTTCACCAAGTCCGCCGAGGCGGTCCGGGCTCCGGTGCCGGTGACCAGCCTGAACTGCGATGGCGACACCGGGAAGTGCACGGCCGGCCTTCAGTTCGGTGACGGCCACTGGGTGGCCGAGTGGTCCGCGAGGATCTTCCACCAGTAGTCGCGGCACGGATGATCCAGCGGGCGGGCCCGGTGCGTACGACCGGGCCCGCCCGCCCCGTCCCGGCGTCAGCGCTCCTCGAACACGGCCGTCGCGTCGAAGGCCGCCCGGCGGGTGGCCCGGCGCAGCGCCTTCAGGACGGTGCCGCCGAGCACCAGGGTCAGCACCACCGTCACCACGGCGCGCGGCAGATCCCAGCCGAGCGAGGTGGCCAGGCAGTACGCCACGAAGCGGGCCAGGTTCTCGCCGACCGGATCCCCCGGCACATAGCTGATCCCCGAGCCCATGCCCTGCATCAACGTCCAGCCCTGGAGGTTCATCACCGTGCCGTAGGCCACGGATGCCACCGCCCCGTACGCCGCGAGAAGCAGCAACTCACCGCGTCCGCGCAGCCGGGACGGGCCGGGCAACAGCCCCGCGCCCATCGACACCCATCCCATCGCCAGCATCTGGAACGGCATCCACGGTCCGACCCCGCCGGTCAGCAGCGCGGACGCGAACATCGACACGGCGCCCAGCACAAACCCGAAACCGGGCCCCAGCACCCGGCCCGACAGCACCATCAGGAAGAACATCGGCTCGATACCGGCGGTGCCCGCGCCCAGCGGACGCAGGGCCGCACCGGCCGCCGCCAGCACCCCGATCATCGCGATGGCCTTCGCGTCCAGTCCGGTGTCGGCGATGGTCGCCACCACCACGGCCAGCAGCAGCGGCAGCAGTGCGGCGAACAGCCAGGGCGCGTCGGCGGCGTGGGTGGTGACACCGGAGTCGCCCGGTGCGAACAGTGGCCATCCGAAGGCCACCGCCCCGACCGTGGACACCAGCGCCAGCGCGGCCACCGACCGTGGCCCCAGCCGCACCGGTCGCACCGGTCGCACCCGACGCACCCGTCGCCCTGTCGTGGTGTCCACACCGTCCACCGCGCTCATGGCGCCGTCTCCAGCGCCTCGCGCACCTGCGGTACGGTCAGCCACGGCAGCGGCGCCAGGATCTTCGCCACCTGCGGTGCGAAGGCGGGCGAGGAGACCACCACTTCCGCCATCGGTCCGTCCGCCACCACCTCACCCTCGGCCAGGATCACCACCCGGTGGGCGAGTTCGGCCGCCAGCTCCACATCGTGGGTGGCCAGCACGGTGGCATGGCCGTCCGCCGCCAGCTCCCGCACCACCTCCACCAGCCGTGCCTTCGCCGCGTAGTCCAGTCCGCGGGTCGGCTCGTCGAGCAGCAGCAGCGGGGGACGGGCGGTCAGTACGACCGACAGGGCGAGCGCGAGGCGCTGGCCCTCCGACAGATCGCGCGGATGGGTGGTGTCCGCCACGTCCGGCAGCAGCCGCGCAACCAGCGCCCGGCAGGTGCCCGGAGCCGCGTCCGCGTCCCGGTCGGCCGCGGCGCACTCGGCGGCCACCGTGTCCGCGTAGAGCAGATCGCGCGGTTCCTGCGGTACGAGGCCGACGTGGCGCAGGAGTTCGGCGGGCCGGGTGCGGTGCGGGACCACCCCGGCGTGCCCCTCGCCACCCCCTACCCGTACCGATCCGGAGGCGGGCTGGTACATCCCGACCAGGCTCGCCAGCAGGGTGGACTTGCCCGCGCCATTGCGCCCCATCAGCGCCACCGTCTCACCGGGCCGCACCGACAGACCGACCCCGCGCAGCGCCTCGACCCGCCCGTGGCGTACCGCCAGCCGGGACACCTCGGCCACCGGCGGGCCCGGCGCGGGGTCGGCCACCGCGCGCGGGGCGGCGTCCGCGAGCCGCTCCCGCAGCGGCCCGGCCTTCCGGCGCGCGTCGCGCACCGACAGCGGGACCGGTGACGACCATCCGGCGAGGCCGCCGAGCGCCACCACGGGCGGCTGGACGGGCGAGACGGGCATGATCTCGGCCGGTTCGCCGACCAGTGGCGCGGCGTCGGGGGAGGGCAGCAGGATCACCTGGTCCGCGTACTGCACCACCCGCTCAAGGCGGTGTTCGGCCATCAGCACGGTGGTGCCGAGGTCGTGCACCAGCCGTTGCAGTACGGCCAGCACCTCTTCGGCGGCGGCCGGGTCCAGCGCGGAGGTGGGCTCGTCCAGGACCAGCACCCGGGGATGGGTGGTGAGCACCGAACCGATGGCGACACGCTGCCGCTGGCCGCCGGAGAGAGCGGCGATGGGACGGTCGCGCAGTTCGGCCAGGCCGAGCAGATCGAGGGTTTCCTCGACCCGGCGGCGCATGGTGTCCGGCGGAACGCCCAGCGACTCCATGCCGTAGGCGAGTTCGTCCTCGACGGTGTCGGTGACGAAGTGGGCCAGCGGATCCTGCCCCACGGTGCCCACCACATCGGCCAGTTCCCGTGGTTTGTGGGTGCGGGTGTCCCGGCCCGCGACGGTGACCCGTCCGCGCAGGGTGCCGCCGGTGAAGTGCGGCACCAGTCCGGAGACGGCGCCCAGCAGGGTGGACTTGCCCGATCCGGACGGGCCGACCAGCAGACACAACTCGCCCTCGGGGACGGTCAGATCCACCTCGCGCAGCGCGGGCCGGGCCGCGCCCTCGTAGCTGACGGACACCTGCTCGAAGCGGATCACTGGGTGGCCTCCTCGGAATCTGCGTCGGGTCGCCCGTCGGGCCGGGTGTCGGACCGGGCGTCGGGTCGCCCGTCGGGCCGGGCGTCGTGGGTGTACCGCGCCGTGGCCGGGTGGTCCGCGCGCGGGCCGGGCACCCCGCCCGGAGGCTCCGGGCGCCGCGTCGGCCGCGTCGATGCGGCCGGTTCGGGTGCCGATCGCGGGGGCGCCGGGGCGGCGAACGCCGGGAGCAGCCCGAGCAACACCCCCGCCGCGGGCCACAGCGGCAGGGTCGGCGCGGTGAGCGGGACGGCGGGTGGTTGCAGGGCCTGCGGTGCGTACGAGGCCGCCCAGATCATCACCGCCGCGACCGCCGCGCCCGAGCCCGACACCAGCCACGCCCGTACGCCCCATCGGTCCGGCCGGTAGCGGGTGCGCACCGAGCGGCGGCCGCCCAGCCACAGTCCGCCGAGCGCGGCGGCCAGCCCGGCGAGCAGCAACGGCAGCCCGTAGTCCGCGCCTTCGGCCGCCAGCAGCCCGTACGTTCCGCACGCCACACCCAGCAGTCCGCCCAGGGTCAGGGCCGCGGTGACACGGCGTACGGCCGGTGGCACCTGCGCGGTACGGCCGTAGCCGCGCGCGTCCATCGCCGCCGCCAGCGCCACCGACCGCTCCAGCGCGCCTTCCAGCACCGGAAGTCCGACCTGGAGCAGGGCACGGATCCCGCGGTCGGGACGGCCGCGCAACCGGCGGGCGGCGCGCAGCCGCTGGACGTCGGACACCAGTTGCGGCGCGAAGGTCATCGCCACCACGATCGCCACTCCGGCCTCGTAGAGCGCGCCGGGCAGGGACTTGAGCAGCCGGGCCGGACTGGCCAGCGCGTTCGCCGCGCCGACGCAGATGAGCAGGGTGGCCAGCTTGAGTCCGTCGTACAGCGCGAACACCAGTCCCTCGGCGGTGACCCGGCCCCCGATCCGCACCCCCTGCGCCCAGTCGGGGAGCGGCACTTCGGGGAGGGTGAACAGCACCCGGGTGCCGGGGATCGGCGAGCCCAGGAACACCGCGAAGAACAGCCGGATCGCCAGCACCAGCAATCCCAGCTTCAGAAACGCGGTGTACGAGCGGGCCCACGGCGCGTCGGTGCGGCGCGCCGCGACCACATAGCCCGCGACCGCGATCAGCAGTCCGAGCAGCAGCGGATTGGTGGTGCGGGACGCGGCCGTGGCCAGCCCCAGCGCCCACAGCCACCAGGCGCCCGCGTGCAGCGCGCCACCGCGGACGGCGGCGGGCGCGCGCAGGGGCGCGATCAGGCGGGCGCCCGGACCGCTGGTCGTGCGCGCGGGTGTGGTGCTCATACGCGGCGGCGTCGCGCCTGCCATACGGCCGCGGCCCCGAGGACAACAACGGCGGCGGCACCGCCGATCAGCCCGGCCGACGGACCGCCGTCGCTCGTACCGCCGTCGCCACTCTTCTTGTCGCCATCGCGTCCGGCGCCGGTGTCCGTGCCACTCGTGCCGATCTTCTCGCCGCAGCCCGAGGACGGGTATCCGGCGATGGCACACAGCAGCGCGGCGGAGTTGTAGCGCAGCGGTTTGGCGACGGCAGCCAGTACCTCCCCGGCGGTGGCCCGCTCATCGACCCGGGCGCAGTGGGTACGGGCCTGCTTCGGCGGGGTGTCACCGCGGGGCGCGTCCGCGGCCGTGCCGAAGTCGATGATCACCGCGATCCGCTTGCTGCCGTCCTTGGCGGGGGTGTCCGCGCAGACCGTGTCGAAGTCGGCGTCGCCGCGCGGCTGGACGGCGTTCCGGGAGTCCTCGCTGACGGCGAAGCGGAAGCCGATCGTCTCGCCGTCCCCGGGCCGTGCCACCGAGGGGCCCTGGGTGGCGTACGTCCAGCTCTTCGCGTCCGCCTCGCGCTCCCAGAACGACCAGTACCGATAGCCCGACCCGGCCTGCGCCGGAGCCGCCCCGACCGCCGCCACCAGCAGCCCGGTCAGCACGGCCACCACGGCAGACGCCCGGCGCGCGGCGAACGACCGGGCAGTCACCCGGGTGTGGCGGGCGCGCCCGTCGCGAGGCCCGGTGGGGCGGGACATGTCGCGTACGGCATGGGGGAGGGCGCCTGCCGTGTCCCGCGCGCCGGACAGCCGCGCGTCACGGGCGGCCTCGACCCGGTCGGCGGGCCGCCGGACGGGCCGGGCGGCCCGGCCACGGAAGGGCGGGGCGGCGGAGGGCGCTATCCGCATCAGACCCGCTGCTTCTTCCGGCCGCTGAGCAGGAAGCCGACGCCCATACCGGCCACCGCGCAGATGCCCACGATCCACCAGACGCTGTTGTTGCTGTCGTCCTCGCTCTTGGTGGACGCCTCCGGGCCCGACGCGGCCTCCGGCTTCGGGCCCGTGGCGTTGAGCTGCTGGACCAGATCGGCGCCGCCGAAGTCGCGCGGGTCGCCACCGGCGGCGTGGGCCGCCAGCACCAGCTTGGCCAGCGCGCCCGGGTCGCCCTTGGCCCAGGTCACCGCGCCGCCCTTCTTGCTCTGGAGCCAGGTCAGCGGCTTGGCCGCGGCCGCGCGGTGTCCGCCCGCGGAGAGCGCCACAACGGCGTCGGCGGTACCGCCGAAGTCGGGCTGGTCCTTGGCACCGGGCATGGCGGACAGCAGGTGGTCGCCGTGTCCGGCCATGGCCTTCGAGAGATACCCGGCGGCGCCCTCGGCGGCCTGCTCAGGGGTGGTGTCCTCCGCGCCGCCCCCGCAGGCGAGCGGCTTGGGCTTGGTGCCGTCGCCCTTCTTGCCCGCGGTGTCCGGGACGAAGCCGCTGCCCCGTACGGCCAGTGCGGCGCTCGCCGTGGCCAGGTCGTTGGCGGCCGGACCGCCCTTGTCCTTCTGGTACGCGAATGCCCCGCGCTCGTCCGCCTTGGCGTCACAGCCCAACTGGAGGCCGAGCAGCGCGTCGTAGGGAGTCTTGCCGCTCTCGGCGGAGGTGACCTCGGCGGGATCCACGCTGGTGGCGGCGAAGGCGCCGATCGCGGCGGAGGTGGAGTTGGCGTCGCTGGGGCCGCCGGGGTTCATGCCCCAGCCGCCGTCCTCGTTCTGGTTCCGCTTCAGCCAGCCGATGCCCTTCTCGACGGCCTTCGCCCGCCCGCCCACCGCGGCCAGCGCCTGCACGGCGGCGGCGGTGGCATCGCTGAACTCGCCCTTCTTCGGGTCGCACGCCTTCGAGGTGTCGGCCCGGTACGCGGCGAAGCCGCCGTCCGCGCACTGCTGTCCGGCCAGCCAGTCGACCGCCGACTTCGCCGGGGTGACGTCCACCGCGTCCTGCGCGAGCAGCGCGAGCGACTGCCGCCACACCCCGTCGAACTTGGGGTCCTTGGTGCCGTAGAGCCCCTTCGGCAGCGCCGAGCCGGCCGCCTTCGGGGAGGGCTTGCCGTCGGCGAGGGCGGCGGGGGCGGCGGCCGCGCACAGGGCGGCGGAGACGGCCAGAGCCGCGACGCTGCGGCGTACGATCATGGCTGTGGTGCCTCTCGGTGAGTGTCGCTGCGACGGGCGACGTGGGGGACGACGGGCATACGCGCGCCGCGCACGGCGGACCCGTCACGCGCGGACACTCCGCGACGCGCCGGCACCGGGCTCAGCTCCGCATACCTCGACGGTGCCGCCGCCGGTGGCCCGGCGGCGGGAGCCTGCGGTGCGTCCGGCCAGGCACTCCGGCTGGGCACGGCGTGCGCACCAGGCGGCGCCGTACGGTCACGGTTGCGGGTCAGCGCCGGATTCCCACCGGCTTCCCCCGAGCGGACGCGGATGAAGTTTTCCCGCATACCTTATCCGCCCGGTCGGCCCCCGATTCCCCGGGCTGTCCGGAATCCGCAACTCCGGTGCGATCCGTCCGGGGTGGGCGCCCGTCTCCCGAGCGGTGGGGGCTCAGACGGCCCGGTAGGTGACCGGGTAGGTGCCGGGCACGGCTTCGGCCCGGCCCCGGGTGACCAGGTGGCGGAGGTGGGCCTCGGTCTCGGAGACGGCGATGTTCCGGGAGGTGTAGGGGATCTCGGCCCAGGGGCGGTTCCACTCCATGGCCCCGGCGAGCTGCCACGCGGTGAGCGGTGTGGTGAGCAGGGCGAGGAGGCCGGTGAGGCGCTGTTCGTGGTGGTGGAGCAGAGCGCGTACGCGGGCCGGGGCGCCGGTGAAGGGGTGCTGGTGGGCGGGGAGCACCTCGGCCGGGTCGAGGGCGGCGACGCGTTCGAGGGAGGTGAGGTAGTCGCCGAGGGGATCGGTGACGGTGCTGTCGTCGAAGTCCCCGTACAGGCCGATGTGCGGGCTGATCCCGGGCAGCAGATGGTCGCCGGAGAACAGCCGTCCGTGGCCGGTGGCGGCCGCCGGGTGCCGCTCCTCCAGGTGCAGACAGATATGGCCGGGGGTGTGGCCCGGGGTCCAGACGGTGCGCAGCCGGCGGCCGGGCAGGTCCAGGAGGGCGCCCGGGGTGATCTCGCGGTCGGGGAGGGCAGCCCGCGCCCCGGGGAAGGTGCCGGTGTGGTCGCGGGCGGTGCGCAGCGGGGCGAGCTGCTCCTCGGGCGCTCCGGCCGCGGCCAGCCGCTCGGCGAGGTAGTCGAACCAGTGGGCGGGTTCGGCCGCACGGGTGCGGCGCACCACCGTGGCGTCGGCGGGGTGCATGGCGATCCAGGCGCCGGACGCTTCGCGCACCCGGGCGGAGAGCCCGTGGTGGTCGGGGTGGTGATGGGTGATGAGGACACCGTGGAGCTCGGTGACGGAGGTGCCGCACGCGGTCAGCCCGGCGGTGAGGGTGTCCCAGGAGTCGGGGTCGTCCCAGCCGGTGTCGATGAGGACCGGGCCGCGGTCGGTGTCCAGAAGGTGGACCAGGGTGTGGCCGAGGGGGTTGTCGGGGATGGGCACCGGGATGCTCCAGACCCCGCCGCCGTGGTCGGTCACGCGCGCCGCTCCGGTCGTCCGCGCCGTCATCCGCGTCCCCCTGTCATCGGCCATTGCCCACTGCAACGAGAACTGGTTTCAGTTTTGGTGCCCGAACTGAGTTTCCCAGCAACCCCGTTGGGAGGCCACATGTCGGCCGGTGGCGTCAGGCGCGTTCCCGCTCGTTCGTCTCCTCGACGGCTGCGGCCCGGCCGCGACGGCGGCCCAGCAAGGTGCATCCCGCAGCCACCAGGCCGATGGCGATGACCTTGGAGGCCCCGTAGTAGCCGGTCACCTCCTCCGGTGCGCCGGGCAGCCGGAAAAAGGCCCACGCTGCCGCGAGAGCCCCGAAGGCGATCACCGCGACAGCCCCCCACGTCCCGAGATCCGCCCACCAAGGCTCCGGGGCGTAACCCCGCTCGTCGGTCTGGTCAAGGTCCTTGTCGACCACGGTCTGTTCTCCGGGGCGTGTGGTGGCGGTCGCGGGGGAAGACGCGAGTCCGGCGCGGAAGGTTCACCGCCGGCGCAAATCACCTGGTAGGCGCCTACTGGGGCCCATGGCTGGATTAGTTCAACGAGAGCTGGTATCAGTTCTGATGCATCGTCAGATCTGGTTTCGGATCCGTCCCGCGGGAGGCATCAGCGATGGGCGACCTCATCGAGCACGGACAGCTCTTCATCGGCGGGGCGTCGGTCGATCCGGCGGGCACCGAGACCATCGAGGTCGTCTCGCCGCACACCGAACGGGTCATCGGACGGGTGCCGCACGCCGTGCGGGCGGATGTGGACCGGGCGGTGGCGGCGGCGCGTACGGCGTTCGACGAGGGGCCGTGGCCCCGGATGAGCCTGGACGAACGGATCGCCGTGGTCACCCGGATCAAGGACGCCATCGCGGTGCGCCATGAGGAGCTGGCGCGCGTCATCAGCGCCCAGAACGGCTCCCCGTACTCCTGGAGCGTGCTGGCCCAGGCGCTCGGCGCGATGATGGTGTGGGACTCCGCGATCACCGTGGCGCGCGGCGCCGTTCAGGAGGAGCGGCGGGACGGCTGTCTCGGGCCGCTGCTGGTGCGCCGTGAGCCGGTCGGGGTGGTGGCGGCCGTGGTGCCGTGGAACGTCCCGCAGTTCGTGGCGGCGGCCAAGCTGGGCCCGGCGCTGCTCGCGGGGTGCACGGTGATCCTCAAGCCCTCGCCGGAAACGCCGCTGGACTCCTATCTCCTGGCGGAGATCCTGACCGAGGCGGGGGTGCCCGAGGGGGTGGTCTCCATCCTCCCGGCGGACCGCGAGGTCAGTGAGTACCTGGTCGGGCATCCAGGTGTGGACAAGGTGTCGTTCACCGGATCGGTGGCGGCGGGCAAGCGGGTGATGGAGGTCGCCTCGCGCCATCTGACCCGGGTGACACTGGAGTTGGGCGGCAAGTCGGCGGCGGTGATCCTGCCGGACGCCGATCTGGACGCGGCGGTCGCCGGGATCGTCCCCAGCGCCTGGATGAACAACGGCCAGGCGTGTGTGGCCCAGACCCGGATCCTCGCCCCGCGCAGCCGCTACGACGAGATCGCCGAACGCCTCACCGCCGCCGCCTCCGCCCTGGTCGTCGGCGACCCCCTGGACCCCGCCACCCAGGTCGGCCCGCTGGTCACCCGGCGGCAGCGGCAGCGGTCGCTGGACTACATCACGCTCGGCCAGCGCGAGGGCGCCAAGGTGCTCACCGGCGGCGGGCGTCCGGAGGGCCGGGACACCGGCTGGTACGTGGAACCGACGCTCTTCGGCGACGTCGCCAACACCATGCGGATCGCCCGCGAGGAGATCTTCGGCCCGGTGATCTGTCTGCTGCCGTACGGGGACGAGGAGGAGGCGGCTCGGATCGCCGACGACTCCGACTACGGCCTGTCGGGCAGTGTGTGGACGGCGGACACCGCCCACGGCGTTGCCTTCGCGCGCCGGATCCGCACCGGCACGTACTCCGTCAACACCTTCAGCCTCGACATGCTGGGCCCCTTCGGCGGCTACAAGAACTCCGGTCTGGGGCGGGAGTTCGGGCCCGAGGGGTACGCCGCCTACCTGGAGCACAAGATGATCCACCTGCCGCAGGGGTGGGACGGGGAGACGGCCTGATGGGTGACCGCTGGCAGATCGAGGTGGACCGCGGCGTCTGCATCGGTTCCGGGCTGTGTGCGAGCACCGCGCCCGACGGCTTCCGGCTGGACACGGCGCGGCAGTCGCATCCGGTGGCGGAGGAGGCCGACGCGTCCGAGGCGGTGCTCGCGGCGGCCGAGGGCTGCCCGGTCGAGGCGATCGCCATCCGGCTGCGCGATGGGGGTGAACCGGTCTTTCCCCCCGAGGAGTAAGGGGTAAGGGGCCCTCGGGCCGGATCCGGCGGGGATCCGGCCCGGTGGTGCGGCCGAGGTCAGACCCAGCCCTCGGCGTGCGAGATGCGGATGGCGTCAACGCGGTTGCGTGCCCCGGTCTTCCGGGTGATCGCGGCCAGGTAGTTGCGGATCGTCCCGTTGGACAGATGGAGGGTCCGGGCGATCTCGGCGATCGAGGCGCCGTCGGCGGCGAGCGAGAGCACCCCCAGTTCGCGCTGGGTCAGCGGGATCTCGGCCGCCTGGAGAAAGCCGTAGCCGAGCGAGTCGTCGACGAACCGCTCCTTCCTGGCGACATGCCGGATGCCGTCCAGCAGCCGCTGCGGCGGGGCGTTCTTGTCGATGTAGCCGAGCGCCTGCGCCTCATGGGCGCGTCGCAGCGGTCCCGGGCGCCCCGCGCTGGCCAGGACCAGTAGTCCGCAGTCACCGTGCTCGCCGGAGGCGGCGCTCACGATCTTCTTCAACTCCCCTTTGCGGCAGGGCCCGTCGGAGTCGGCGCAGTCGGTGTCCACCACACAGACGTGGGGCTGTAACGAGCGTGCTCTGCTACGCGCGTCACGCCAGGAGGACGCGGTCACGTCGATGTCCGGTTCGGCCCGTATCAGGGCCGCCAGCGCGGATCGAAGCAGGCAGGACTCATGCACCAGAAGTACCTGGATCACGGACTTCTCCACCCCCAGTGAAGTTTGCTTTGATTGCACGCCGTTGTCG
Organism: Streptomyces sp. JLBJ103; assembly: GCF_058215575.1. NCBI lineage: Bacteria > Bacillati > Actinomycetota > Actinomycetes > Kitasatosporales > Streptomycetaceae > Streptomyces > Streptomyces sp. JLBJ103. The sequence continues at coordinate 5,601,498 of NZ_CM177089.1, forward strand.
CTCTGTCGCGCGCCGTTCATGAATACCGGGATTGTCTGGGTCGTGAACGCAGGTTTTGCGCCAACGGGGAGCGCACGGGCGCATAAACAGCCGCCCCGTTGCTTGCGAGGGGCGTGAGGGGAGCAATGTGCGCCCCTGGCGCGCGGTGGCGAATGCCGAACGAGGGTGTGCGGAGGCGCCCTGGGAGCACTCTGTGGAGTCGCGAGGGTCAGTGCGAGGGGGTGGGCGCCGTGAGGTCGATCAGACGGCACACCGTCTCGATATCGATCTTGACCTGGGCGATCGAGGCACGCCCCGAGAGCCAGGTGATCAGCGCCGAGTGCCAGGTGTGCTCGATGACGCGGACGGCCGAGAGCTGCTCGGGCGTCGGCGGCCCCTCCAGCCCCATCGCATCGAGGATGATCGCGGTGGTGAGCCGGGAGACCGTGTCCACCTCCGGGCTCACCGACCGGTCGGCGAAGGTGAGCGCCCGGACCATGGCGTCCGCCAGATGGGGTTCGCGCTGGAGGGCCCGGAAGGCGCGCATCAGGGTCTGGGCCACCCGGGCGGCCGGGTCCTCGTCCGTCGGCGGGCGCTTGCGCAGCGCCTCGTGCATGTGCTGGAGCTGGTCCTGCATGGTCGCGACCAGCAGATGGACCTTGGAGGGGAAGTAGCGGTAGAGGGTGCCGAGCGCCACGCTGGAGTTCTCGGCCACCTCGCGCATCTGGACCGCGTCGAAGCCGCCGCGGCTGGCCAACCGGGCGCTGGCGTGCAGGATGCGGCGGCGGCGCGCCTCCTGCCGCTCGGTCAGCTGCAAGGGGGCCGGCTTGACTTCTGCGGTCATATGTCCCACTTCGGGTGTGTTGCGTCTGCGGGTCGTGGCCAGGTGGACGTGTGCATGATGGCAGGCCCGGCCCGGGGGTGCGAGCCGCCGGAACCATCAGTGAAACTCGTTCTAGGTTAGCGCGGTGAGCGCCCACCGCACCGGTGTCTGCGCAGTTGAGGCAGGTTGCTGCCGCCGGGCGCGGCCCGGTGCCGGCCGCCCGGTGCGCGCGCCGCGTCCAGTCCCGGCGGGATGGCTTGTGCGGCCGGTCGCCACTCGCGGACCGCTCCTCAAGGGTGGGGGGTTTATGCTGCTCAGGCCGATATCGCCCGGCTCGCCGCACGGGTGGCCCGTACCCTCGGTTACCGAGTGGTAGGAATCACCTGTTCCGGCTCTGGCGGAGCCGCCGGAGCCAGGTATCTTCGAGACTCCTCGGGCTATCCGATAGTGAAACTTGTTCTAGATAATCGGAAGCGGCTACGCTCCGGCTGAACTGCACCTAGGAGGGGGCGCGAGTGACCGCAGAGGCCGCGCAGGAGATCGGGCCCGACCCGCTTCGAGCGGATCCCCCCGCCGCCACCGACCGGCCGCTGCGCATCGCGCTGCTCAGCTACAAGGGGAACCCCTTCTGCGGTGGCCAGGGCGTCTATGTCCGCCATCTCTCACGGGAGTTGGCCCGGCTCGGCCACACCGTCGAGGTCATCGGCGCCCAGCCGTACCCGGTGGTGGACACCCACGAGGGTGTGACCCTCACCGAACTGCCGAGCCTGGACCTCTACCGCCAGCCCGATCCGTTCCGCACCCCACGGCTCGCCGAGTACCGGGACTGGATCGACGCACTGGAGGTCTCCACCATGTGGACCGGCGGCTTCCCCGAGCCGCTCACCTTCAGCCTGCGCGCCCGCCGCCATCTGGCCGCCCGCCGCGGCCACTTCGACGTCGTCCACGACAACCAGACCCTCGGCTACGGGCTGCTGGCGCTGGAGCGGATCGGCTTCCCCCTGGTGACCACCATCCACCACCCCATCACCGTGGACCGTCGGCTCGAACTGGACGCCGCCGAGGACTGGAAGCGCCGTGCCTCGGTGCACCGCTGGTACGGCTTCACCCGGATGCAGAAGCGGGTGGCCCGGCGACTGCCCTCGGTGCTCACCGTCTCCGGCTCCTCCCGCCGCGAGATCGTCGACGACCTCGGGGTGAATCCGCGCCGGGTCCATGTGGTGCACATCGGCGCGGACACCGGGCTGTTCTCGCCCGACCCGTCCGTCCCGGAGATCCCCGGGCGCATCGTCACCACCTCCAGCGCGGACGTTCCGCTCAAGGGGCTGGTGTATCTCGTCGAGGCCCTCGCCAAGGCCCGCACCGAGCACCCCGAAGCCCATCTGGTCGTCGTCGGCAAACGCCCCGAGCAGGGCCCGGTGGCCACCGCCATCGCCCGCTACGGACTCGAGGGCGCCGTCGAGTTCGTCAAGGGCATCAGCGACGCCGAACTGGTGGACCTGGTGCGCGGCGCCCAGATCGCCTGTGTGCCCTCGCTCTACGAGGGGTTCTCGCTGCCCGCCGCCGAGGCCATGGCCACCGGCACCCCGCTGGTGGCCACCACCGGTGGTGCGATACCCGAGGTCGCGGGCCCCGACGGGGAGACCTGCCTCGCGGTACCGCCCGGTGACGCGGGGGCGCTCGCCGCCTCCCTGGTCCGGCTGCTGGGCGACGCCGACCTCAGACGCCGTCTCGGCGCGACCGGACGTGAGCGGGTGCTGCGGCGGTTCACCTGGGAACAGGCCGCCCGTGGCACCGTCGAGCACTACCGCGCGGCCATCGGCGCGCGCGTCCCCGCCGCGCGCGCCCGGCGCTGACCGCCTGAAGCCCCCCGCTGACCGCCCGAAGCCCGCCTCCGTTCCGCCGAGCGACTCACCAGCCGACTCCAAGCCGACTCCAAGCCGTGAAACCGTCAAGCCCGTTGAACCCGCCGGACGAAAGCAGACCCCCGTGCTGACCGTCGATTTCTCCCGCTTCCCGCTCGCCCCCGGCGATCGTGTCCTCGACCTGGGCTGTGGCGCAGGACGGCATGCCTTCGAGTGCTACCGGCGCGGTGCGCGGGTTGTCGCGCTGGACCGCAACGGCGATGAGATACGCGAGGTCGCCAAGTGGTTCGCCGCCATGAAGGAGGCCGGAGAGGCCCCGGCCGGCGCCACCGCGACCGCCATGGAGGGCGACGCGCTCGCCCTGCCCTTCCCCGACGACAGCTTCGACGTGGTCATCATCTCCGAGGTGATGGAGCACATCCCGGACGACAAGGGTGTGCTCGCCGAGATGGTGCGGGTGCTGCGGCCCGGCGGCCGGATCGCCGTCACCGTCCCGCGCTACGGCCCGGAGAAGGTGTGCTGGGCGCTGTCGGACGCGTACCACGAGGTCGAGGGCGGCCATATCCGCATCTACCGCGCCGATGAACTCCTGGAGCGGATGCGCGAGGCCGGGCTGCGGCCGTACGGCACCCACCACGCCCACGGGCTGCACAGCCCCTACTGGTGGCTCAAGTGCGCCTTCGGCGTGGACAACGACAAGGCGCTGCCGGTGCGGGCGTACCACAAGCTGCTGGTCTGGGACATCATGAAGAAACCACGGGCCACCCGGGTCGCCGAGCGCGCGCTGAACCCGCTGATCGGCAAGAGCTTCGTGGCGTACGCGACCAAGCCGCACACCCCGGGCGACACCGGCGCCCCGCTCGAGGGGGCGTGATGGCGTACGGCCCCCGTCCCGGCGGCCCGCGCCCCGGCCCCCGGACCGAACGGCTCGCGCTGCCCGGGGTCCTGACCGCCGAGGAGACCCTGCGCACGGTCCGCGCCATCGCCGACGTGCAGCGCGCCGACGGCGCCATACCGTGGTTCCGCGGCCACCACCTCGACCCCTGGGACCACGTCGAGGCCGCGATGGCGCTGGACGTGGCGGGCGAGCACGAGCGCGCCGAGGCCGCCTACCGCTGGCTCGCCGACCACCAGAACACCGATGGCTCCTGGTACGCGGCCTACCCCGACACCCCCGACGGCGTGGCCGCCACCGCGCCCACCGACCGCGGCCGGGAGACCAACTTCTGCGCCTATGTGGCCGTCGGTGTCTGGCACCACTACCTGGCCACCGGCGACGATGTGTTCCTGGAGCGGATGTGGCCCACCGTCGTGGCCGCCGTCGAGTTCGTCCTCGGCCTCCAGCAGAGCGGCGGCCAGATCGGCTGGCGCCGGAACGAGGACGGCAGCGCGGACACCGATGCCCTGCTGACCGGCTCCTCCTCCATCTACCAGGCCCTGCGCTGCGCCCTGGCCATCGCCGAGCACCGTGAGGAGCCCCAGCCCGACTGGGAGCTGTCGGCCGGAATGCTGGGCCACGCCATACGCCACCACCCCGAACGGTTCCTGGACAAGAACCGCTATTCGATGGACTGGTACTACCCCGTCCTCGGCGGCGCCCTCACCGGCACCGCCGCCAAGGAGCGCATCGAGGCCGACTGGGACCGCTTCGTGGTGCCGGGCCTGGGCGTGCGTTGTGTGCACCCCAACCCGTGGATCACCGGCGGCGAGAGCTGTGAACTCGCGCTCGCGCTCTGGGCGATGGGCGAGTCCGACCGCGCGGTGGACATCCTCCGGTGGATCCAGCCCCGGCTGCGCGCCGAGGACGGGATGTACTGGACCGGCTATGTCTTCGAGGACGACGCCATCTGGCCGGAGGAGCGCACCACCTGGACCGCCGGGTCACTGGTGCTGGCCGTGGCGGCGCTGGGCGGAGACGAGGCGACCACGGCCGTGTTCGACGGATCGTCCCTGCCCAGAGGGCTGGACTCGGACTGCTGCCGCTGAGGGTTCGCTGCCGCTGAGGCGGGGGCGGGCTGCTCCGGTGGCGGGGCGGCGCGACGCGGGCCGGGGTTCGTCAGGGGAACTCCGGCCGCGTCGCGTCGGTCGCCCGCCGGACGGGTCTCGGCTGTCAGCCGTGGCGGATGCGTGCGGCCGGGGGCCGTTCGAGGCAGCCCGCGCGCAGCCGGGCCGGGGCGGGGTTCAGCCGTTGAGCTCGGCCAGCACTCGCAGCGTCTCCTCGTCCGGTGAGAGCGCCAGCAGATCCGTGACCGGGCCCGCGCGCCACAACTCCAGCCGCTCCGCGATCCGTTCCTTCGGGCCGACGAGCGAGATCTCATCGGCGAACGCGTCCGGCACCGCGTCGATCGCCTCCGCGCGGCGGCCCGCAAGAAACAGCTCCTGGACCCGCCGCGCCTCGTCCCCGTAACCGAGCCGCGCCATCAGATCGGCGTGGAAGTTACGGGCGGCGTGGCCCATCCCGCCGATGTAGAAGCCGAGCATCGCCTTGACCGGTTTCAGCCCCTCGGCGATGTTTTCGCAGACGCGCACCTGTGCCATCGCCGCCACCATGAAGCCCTCCCGCGCCTCGGCGAGCGCGGCCGTGTACAGCTCCGTGCGCAGCGGCGACCAGTACAGCGGCAGCCAGCCGTCGGCGATCCGCGCGGTCTGCGCGATGTTCTTGGGCCCCTCCGCGCCCAGCAGTACGGGGAGGTCGGGGCGGAGCGGATGGACGATCGGCTTGAGCGGCTTGCCCATCCCGGTGGCGTCCGGACCGGTGTACGGCAGCGGATGGTGGCGTCCCTCCAGCCGCACCGGGGCCTCCCGGCGCAGCACCTGCCGGATGACATCGACGTACTCCCGGGTGGCGGTCAACGGGCTGGAGGGGAACGGCCGTCCGTACCAGCCCTCCACCACCTGCGGTCCGGACAGCCCGAGGCCGAGCATCATCCGCCCGCCGGAGAGATGGTCCAGGGTGAGCGCCTGCATCGCGGTGGCGGTCGGGGTGCGGGCGGCCATCTGCGCCACCGCCGTGCCCAGCCGGATCCGGCTGGTGTGCGCGGCGATCCAAGTCAGCGGGGTGAAGGCGTCCGAGCCCCAGGACTCGGCCGTCCACACCGAGTGGTACCCCAACCGCTCGGCCTCCCGGGCCAGTTCCAGATGGCGAGGGTCGGGACCACGGCCCCAGTAGCCGAGCGCCAGGCCGAGCCGCATCATGTCCCCTTCGTGTCAAGTTAGTTGACGGAAACATCAGCCGGAACGTCCTCCGGTGCGCCGGACTGTACGGGCCGGGTGTGCGAATGGCAACGGCCCCCTGCCCGTGGCGGGCAGGGGGCCGTTGACCGTACGACGTGGAGATCAGCCGCGCTGGATCCCCGTGGTGTCCTGGAGGACGCCGCGACGGCCGTCCTGGGTCTGGGCGACCAGCGCCTGCCCGCGCTGCTCGACGGCGAGGTACCAGGTGCCGGGGGCCAGTTCGGCGATGGTGTTCGACGAACCGTCCTCGGCGTACAGCGGACGGGCCACCGGCACGGCGAACCAGAACGGCGAGAAGTCGCCGCCGGGGGCCGGGGCCTGAGCCGCCGGACCGGGCTGGCCGGGCTGGGCGCCGAAGGGCTGACCACCGGCCTGCGGCTGACCGGGCTGCGGCTGGCCGGGCTGAGCGCCGAACGGCGCCGGGGCGCCGGGCTGGGCACCCGGGCCCGGGTAGCCGTAGCCGGGCTGCGGAGCCTGGTGGCCGTACGGGGACGGAGCCGCCGGGCCGCTGGCCATCAGCGGTGCGGACAGGGCCGGGACGCGCGGGGTCGCGATGACCGCGCCCGCCATGGCAAGGGAGCCCAGCAGTGCGAGGATCGCGCCGACGCCCGCGCTGCCGCCGTCCGGGGTGGCGACGATGGACCAGAGCGAGTTCCACGCCGACGCGATGACGAAGCCCGCGCCCCACTGGCTGACGGTGAGCCCGCCGATCTTACGGGTCTCGGGCTGGAACCGCCCGGCGACGACCAGCCCCGCGCCGATCAGACCCAGCAGGAACACCGCCGGAAGGACGATCCGGACCTGGTCCAGGTCCCACGCGTTCGGCATGTCGTACTTGTCACAGTAATCGCCGCAGTTGTCCGCGGAGTAGAAGTCGAGGAAGGAGGCGATGAAGAGCAACACCGCTGCTCCGATCACCACGCCGTCGCCTCGAGTGAGCGAGCGGATGTTCAACGTGAGGTCCTTTGTCGGTTTCGTTGGTAGTAGCGCTGCCGCCATGCGCGTGGCGCTGAAGGCGTCGGGGGTGCGCCCCATCGTACGGGTGAATCTTCGCGCCGATGGCAGGGGTGCCCCATCGGTTTCCCGGTCGTGACCTCCCGTTCGGATGCGGAGACGCTACCCGTTCAAGAAGTCCGTAATGCCCTGTGCGATACCGCGCGCGGCCCGTTCCCGCCAGCGTGCGTCGGTGAGCTGCGCCGCGTCCTTCGCGTCACGCATGTTGCCGCATTCGATGAACACCTTGGGAACGGTGGAGAGGTTGAGGCCGCCGAGATCTCCCCGAACGTTCAACCCACTCCCGTCTCCGACGTAGTCGGCCGGTTCGCTGCCGGTTTCCTCGGTGAACGAGTCGAGCAGCCGCTCCCCAAGACGGCGGGAGGGCTTGGTGATGGCCGAGGTGTCGGCGCCGCCGCCGTGCACCCTCTTGGGCAGGATGATGTGGAAGCCGCGCTCCCCGGGGCCCGCGCCGTCGGCGTGGACGGAGACGACGGCGTCCGCGTGGGACTTGTTGCCGATCTCGGCGCGCTCGTCGACGCACGGCCCGAACTCCGTCTTGCCGTTCTGGGTGAACTTCACCGTGGCGCCGTGGGCTTCGAGCAGGGCGCGGGCGCGGCGTGCCACATCGAGGGTGAAAGACGCCTCGGCGTAGCCGGAGTTGGTCGCCGTCCCGGTGGTGTCGCATTCCTTTTTACTGGTGCCGATGTCCACCCGGCGGGCGATCTGAGCAGAGTGATCGCGATTGTTCGGGTTGTGACCCGGGTCGATCACCACGACCTTGCCCTTGAGCGCGTCCGGCGCGGCCGAGGAAGGCGCACCGGAGGAACGCACACCGGAGGAGGCCGAGCCGGACGATGGCGCGGCGGACCACGGAGGCGGGGACGAGGTGGACGAGGCCGTGGGCAGACCGGAGCCGCCCGCGCCCTTGCCGTCGTCCTCCGAGCCGCCCGCGGAGCTCCACAGCAGCCAGCCCGCGAAGCACGTGGGGATCAGCGCGGCCAGGACGACGGCGAGGGTGCCGCCGCGACGGCCGCCGGGTGCGGGAGGAAAGCTGCCGTAGGACACGCAGGCGATGGTAACCGGGCCGGATGACGCGCCGGGGACGTCGCGGATTACGCGCCGGGGCCGTCGCCGTCCAGCGGCCCGGCGGTGCGGCGCAGCACCCGCAGCGAGCGGGTCGCGGAGACCTCGGTGAAGGCGCCGGACTCCAGCGCGCGGCGGTAGATCCGGTACGGCGCCTGGCCGCCGTCGGCCGGGTCGGGGAAGACGTCGTGCACCACGAGGAGACCGCCGGGTGCGATATGGGGCGTCCAGCCCTCGTAGTCGGCGGTGGCGTGCTCATCGGTGTGGCCGCCGTCGATGAACACCAGTGCCACCTGCGATCCCCAGACCGCCGCCACCTTCGGTGAGCGGCCGACCATGGCGATGACGTGGTCCTCCAGACCCGCGGCGTGCAGAGTGCGGCGGAAGGTGGGCAGAGTGTCCATCCGGCCGACCTCGGGGTCGACGACCTCCGGGTCGTGGTACTCCCAGCCGGGCTGCTGCTCCTCGGAGCCGCGGTGGTGGTCGACGGTGACCGCGATCGTGCCCGCCGCGCGGGCGGCGTCGGCCAGTAGGAGGGTGGAGCGCCCGCAGTAGGTGCCGACCTCGACGAGCGGCAGCCGGAACGCGGTGGCCGCCACGTGGGCGGCGGCATACAGGGCGAGCCCCTCGTCGACGGGCATGAAGCCCTTGGCCGCCTCGAACGCGGCGAGGACGGTGCTGTCGGGGGCCGGGGCGGCGGCGGGCTGAGTCACCCGGCCATCCTCCCGTACGGCTCCGGCGGGCGGGCAGGAGGGGGCCGGAGAACGCGTTGGGGCACTCGTGACACCTGGGCCGCTGGTCCTAGGACTTCCGGGGCCCGGATGCGCCGAAATGCCGATGCGGGGGGCAGGGAGGGACTGCGAGCATCAGGTGCATGGCCGCCCGTACTCCTTACCCGACCTCGTCCACCACCGCGCACACCACCGCCCCGCCCGGCGGGCCACCGCTCTGGGCGGTGCTGCTGGCGGCCTGCTCCGGACAGTTCCTCGTGGTCCTCGACGTCTCCGTGGTCAATGTCGCGCTGCCGTCGATGCGTTCGGACCTGGGGCTCGGCGAGACCGGTCTCCAGTGGGTGGTCAACGCCTATGTGCTCACCTTCGCGGGCTTCCTGCTGCTCGGCGGGCGTGCGGCGGACCTCTTCGGACGCAAGCGCGTCTTCCTCGTCGGGCTGGGGCTGTTCACCGCCGCCAGCCTGGCGGGCGGTCTCGCACAGGAGCCGTGGCAGCTGATCGCGGCCCGCGCCGTACAGGGAGTGGGCGCCGCGGTGCTCTCACCGGCCACCCTCACCATCCTCACCACCACCTTTCCGCACGGCGCGGCCCGCACCCGGGCCATCGGCACCTGGACCGCGGTCGGCGCGGGCGGGGGAGCGGCGGGCGCGCTCGTCGGCGGACTGCTCACCGAGTATCTGTCCTGGCGCTGGGTGCTGCTGGTCAATGTGCCGGTGGGCGCCCTGGTCCTGGTGGCCGCCACGCTGTGGCTGACCGAGAGCCGGACCGGCGCCGTGCGCCGCCTCGATGTGCCGGGGGCGGTGCTGGCCACGGCGGGCCTGTCGGCACTCGCGTACGGCATCGTCCAGACCGAGTCGCACGGCTGGGCCACCGGCGCCTCCCTGGTCCCGCTGCTCGGCGGACTGGCGGTGCTCGGTGTCTTCCTGGCCGTGGAGGCCCGTACGAAGGCGCCGCTGATGCCACTTCGGCTCTTCCGCATCCGGGCGGTGTCGGCGGCGAACGCGGTGATGCTGGTGTGCGGCGGCGCGATGTTCGCCATGTGGTACTTCATGTCGCTCTACTTGCAGAACGTGCTGCACTACAGCCCGGTCGAGGCCGGGCTCGCCTTCCTTCCGCACAGCCTGTCGATCGTCCTCGGATCGAAGCTGGCGCCCCGGCTGATGGCGCGGTTCGACGGGAAGGCACTCGCGCTGGCGGGTGGTTCGCTGGCCGCCGTCGGCTACGCCTGGCAGAGCCGGATGGACGCCGACGGCACCTTCCTGAGCGCGGTCCTCGGCTCGGGGGTGGCGATGTCGCTGGGGGCCGGTCTGCTGATGACCCCGCTGGCCGCGGCGGCCACCTCCGGCGCGGCGCAGTCCGAGGCCGGATTGGTGTCGGGCCTGGTCAACACCTCCCGGCAGATCGGCGGCGCACTCGGTCTGACGGTGCTGGCGACGATCGCGGCCGAGCGCATCTCGTCCGCGCGCGGCGACGGGGACACGGCGGAGCAGGCGCTCGCGACGGGCTACGCCCAGGTGTTCACCGTGGCCACCGGGATCATCGTGGCGGCGGTGCTGCTGATGGCCGTGGCACTGCCCCGCGCCTCCGCGGCTACCGGCGCGGACCGTACGGCGTAGCCCGGGTGCCCATGCCCAACCCGGCCGCTACAGCCAGCCGTTCTGGCGGGCCGCCCGTACCGCCTCCATCCGGTTGCGGGTCTGGGTCTTGCCGATGGCGGAGGAGAGGTAGTTGCGCACAGTGGCCGGGGACAGATGCACCTTGGCCGCGATGTCGGCCACCGTCGCACCGTCCACCGCCGCCGTCAGCACATCGCGTTCGCGCTGGGTGAGCGGATTGGGCCCGGCGCTCAGCGCGGCGGCGGCCAGCCCCGGGTCGATGACGCGCTCGCCGGCCAGCACTCGGCGCACCGCCACCGCAAGTTCCTCCACCGGCCCGTCCTTGACCAGGAATCCGGCCGCCCCCGCCTCCATCGCGCGGCGCAGATAGCCGGGGCGGCCGAAGGTGGTGAGGATCAGCACCCGGCAGTCCGGAAGCGCCTCGCGCAGCGCCGCGGCGGCGTCCAGACCGCTGCGGCCGGGGAGTTCGATGTCCAGCAGTGCCACATCGGGCCGGGTCTCCAGCGCCCGGGGCACGATCTCGTCGCCGTCGCCGACCTGCGCGACGATCTCGAAGTCCGCCTCGAGCCCGAGCAGCAGGGCCAGGGCGCCCCGCATCATTCCCTGGTCCTCGGCGAGCAGCAGTTTGATCACGCCGTCCGGGCTCCCTCGGCCGTGCCGTTCATCTGGTCCTCCGTATCTCCTGAGCGTGCGTTAACCGGTCCGTCCCCCGGCTCGCGCACCGCTTCGTCCGCCGCTTCGTCCACCGGCAGTTCGGCGACCAGCCGGAAGCCCCGGCGGCCGTCGGGTCCGGCCGTCAGCGACCCGCCCGCCGCGGACAGCCGCTCGGCCAGCCCCTTCAGGCCGGTGCCGCCGACCGCGCCGGTCCCGCGCGCGGTGTGCGTCACCGCGCCAGGGGAGCCTACGCCGGATCCGTCGTCGGTGATCTCCAGCCGTACCCGGTCGGTGCCGCCACGGATCTCGATCGCGCACCGCCGCGCCCCGCTGTGCCGCACCACATTGGTGACCCCCTCGCGGACCACCCACCCCAGCAGCGCTTCGGTCTGCGGGGACAGCGGCGGTCCGGACCGGCGTACGTCGGCCTCGATACCGGAGGCGTCCAGCAGCGAGGCGGCCCGCTCCAGTTCGGTGGCCACACTGCCGTCCCGATAGCCGGTGACGGCCTCCCGGATCTCGGTGAGCGCCTGCCGTCCGACCGCCTCGATGTCCGCGGCCTGGCCGAGCGCCGCCTCCAGGTTGTGCGGGGCGAGCCGGCGTACCGCCTCGGCCTTGACCACCACCACCGACATGGTGTGGCCGAGCAGATCGTGCAGATCGCGGGAGAAGCGCAGCCGCTCCTTCTCCACCGCCGTCCGGGCCAGCTCCTGGCGGGTGGCGCGGAGTTGGGCCACCGCCTCGAACAGCGACAGGATGGCGGCGGTCACCAGCCCGGACAGCACGGTCCCGTACGCCACCGTCAGCGTGTCCGAGGCCCCGCCGCGCAACCCCGAGATGACCCCCGCCGACCCGGCGAAGAACAGGATGAACGGCCCCATCTGCCGCCGCCGGAGCACGATGCCGGCGGCCAGCGACAGCAGCGGGAAGCACAACAGCCAGTCCTTGGCGTAGCCGGCGGCCAGCGCGTAGGTGACCACGGCCAGCCCGGCGAGCGCGGCCCGCGGCACCCAGGTGTGGCGGCGCCGTTCGTCCAGGCCGGTGAGGACGGCGGTGGCGTAGAGCGCGACGAACGCCACCAGGCCGAGGCCGCCGAGCCAGGGCAGGGGGGTCTCGCCCCGGACGAGGGGAGCCACATTCCCGCTGAGCATGAAGAGCCAGGGCAGGAAGGCGTAGCGGCTGGGGGGTTTGAGCCGCTCGATCTCGGCGGTCGTGGTGTCCATGGTTCGCACTGTATGCAAGCCGCCCGTGACCTGGGCAGATGCAAATGTGAGGGCAGGGCCGTGACATATGTCCCGAGCAGAGCTGACGATGTGTCAGCACTCTTCCCAGTGTCCGGGGATTGGGCTATACATGGCCCATCGGCTAGAACGCGTTCTCGTTCTCGTTCCCCGCGGCCCGACGTGCGGCGGCCGGAACATGCGTGTGGACGCGGACCTGCCGACCAGATGCGACCCCGGCGCGGCCGACGGTGCGGACGGGCGGGCCGGGGTCTTCACACCGTGTCGCCGTGGCCCAGGAACCGAGGAGTGCTGTCGCCCTATGCCCATCGATGTCGCCAAGGCCGTTTCGGCCGAACCCCGGACCGCGGCTCTCACCTGGGGCCACAAGGACATTCAGCTCTACCACCTCGGTATCGGGGCCGGAACCCCGGCCACCGACCCCGGTGAACTCCGCTACACCCTGGAGAGCCGACTGCATGTCCTCCCCAGCTTCGCCACCGTGGCGGGCGGCGGAATGGCCCTCGCGGGCGGGATGAGCGCACCCGGGATCGACGTCGACCTCGCCGCCGTACTGCACGGCGGCCAGTCCGTCGAACTGCACCGGCCCATCCCGGTCGACGGCAAGGCCACCCAGAAGTCGAAGGTGGCCGCGGTGTACGACAAGGGCAAGGCCGCGGTGATCGTGCTGCGGACCGACGCCACCGACGCCGACGGACCGTTGTGGACCTGCGACACCCGGATCTACGTCCGCGGCGAGGGCGGCTTCGGCGGTGAGCGCGGCCCCTCCGAGCGGGTGGAACCCCCGGCCCGCGAACCCGACCACACCGTGGAGCGGGCCATCCGCGAGGACCAGGCGCTGCTGTACCGGCTGTCCGGCGACTGGAACCCGCTGCACGCCGATCCCGACTTCGCCAAGGGTGCCGGGTTCGACCGGCCCATCCTGCACGGGCTGTGCTCGTACGGGATGGTGCTGAAGACCGTCGTGGACACGGCGCTGGACGGCGATGTGTCCCGGGTCCGCGCGTACACCACCCGCTTCGCCGGGGTGGTCTTCCCCGGCGAGACCCTGTGCGTCCGGATGTGGCGGGACGGCGGGGACACCACCGGTCCGGGCCGTATCCATGTGACGGCCACCGCCCTCGAACGGGACGGCGCGCCCGTCCTCACCGACACCACCGTCGAGCACGTGTGACCCATGTGACCCAGGAGGAGGCGCCGTGCGCGCGGCCGTACTGCACGAGACGGGGCAGGACAAGCTGGAAGTCCTCGACGACATCGAACCCGTGGGCTTCGGCCCCGGCACGGTCCGGCTGCGCGTCAGGGCCACCGGACTGTGCCACTCCGACCTTTCCGCGATGAGCGGCGTCCTGCCGCAGCCCGCGCCGTTCGTCCCCGGACACGAGGGCGCGGGCGAGATCCTTGAGGTCGGCGAGGGGGTGACCGGGCTGAGCGCGGGCGACCGGGTGCTGGTGTGCTGGCTGCCCGCCTGCGGCGACTGTCCGTCCTGCCGCCGTGGCCAGCCGCATCTGTGCCTGGCCGGATTCATGAACGCCGGAACCCCCAACTACCGCCGCCCGAACGGCAGTCCGGCGGAGGTCTTCGGCTTCGCGGGCACCGGCACCTTCGCCGAGGAGGTCATTCTGCCCGCGCCCTGCGCCGTACCCATCCCCGACGATGTGCCGTACGACATCGCGGCCCTCATCGGCTGCGGGGTCACCACCGGGCTCGGCGCGGTGTTCACCACCGCACGGGTGGAGGCCGGTGCGTCGGTCGCCGTCATCGGCTGCGGCGGCGTCGGTATCAGCGTGATCCAGGGGGCCAGGGCGGCGGGCGCCGCCCAGATCGTCGCCGTCGACCCGGTCGCCTCGCGCCGCGAGGCGGCCCTGCGGTTCGGCGCCTCCGAGGCGGTCGCCCCGGACGGCCTCGCCGACGCGAAGAACAGCGTCACCGCGGGCGAGGGTTTCGACTACGTCTTCGAGGTGGTCGGCCGCTCCACCACCGCCCGTACCGCCTACGAGACCACCCGGCGCGGCGGCACCCTGTGTGTCGTCGGCGCGGGTGCCGCCGACGACCTGCTGGGCCTCAACATGTTCGAGCTGTTCTTCGACGAGAAGCGGATTCTGCCCTCCCTCTACGGCGGCGGTGATGTGCTGCGTTCCTACGAGCGCACCATCGCGCTGTGGCGGGCGGGCCGGATCGACCTCGAAGGGCTGATCACTCACCGGGTGCGGCTGACCGAGATCAACGACGCGCTCGACCAGATGCGGACCGGGGAGGCGCTGCGCACATGCATCGAGATCTGAGAACGTCCGGGGACCGGCCGCTGGCCGGGAAGACCGCGATCGTCACCGGCGCCGGACGCGGCCTCGGCCGCGCCGAAGCGCTTGAGCTGGCCGCTCTGGGGGCCAGTGTCGTGGTGAACGACTTCGGCCAGGGCGGCCGCGACGGCTCGGGCGAGGCGTCCGCCGGACCGGCCGAGCAGGTCGCCGAGGAGATCCGCTCCTCCGGCGGCCTCGCCACCGCCCACGCAGGGGATGTGGCCGACTTCGACGAGGCCCGGGAACTGGTCCAGCTCGCCGTGGACACCTACGGCGCGCTGGACATCCTGGTCAACAACGCGGGCATCCTCCGGGACCGGATGATCTTCTCCATGTCCGAGGAGGAGTGGGACTCGGTCATCCGCGTCCACCTCAAGGGCCACTTCAACACCATCCGCTTCGCCGCCGCCCACTGGCGCGAACGCTCCAAGGCCACCCGCGGCGGCCCGGTCCACGGCCGTATCGTCAACACCTCCTCCGAGGCGTTCCTCGCCGGATCCCCGGGCCAGCCCAACTACGCCGCCGCCAAAGGCGGCATCGTCGGCCTCACCACCTCCACGGCGGGCGCCCTGGCCAAATACGGTGTGACGGCCAACGCCATCTGCCCGCGCGCGCGGACGCGGATGACCGAGGATGTCTTCGCGGGGTTCGAACTCCCCGAGGAGGGCCATCTCGACCCCCTCGCCCCCGAGCATGTCGCCCCCCTCGTCGGCTACCTGGCCTCGCCGCGGGCGGGGAAGGTGAACGGCCAGGTGTTCGTGGTCCATGGCGGCATGGTGGCGATCCTGGACCGGCCGAAGATCGCGGCCAAACTGGACGCGACGAAGGACGCCTTCGGCTTCGAGGAACTCGACGATGTGCTGACGCCGTACTTCGCGGGGCGGGGAGGGGAGAACTTCGGGGCGGTGGAAGTGCTCGGCCTCAAGCGGGGTCAGTCGCGCGTGCCGTGAGTTTTCCGCGGCCCCAGCTTTCGGGGCCGCGCCCCTCGCCCTCGCCCTCGCGCCGGGCGGGGGCGTCCCCCCAGAGGTCAACGGGCACTTCAGCCCCGGAGGTCTCGGGGCGGCGAGGAGCCATGTCGTCGACACCCTTTCGGGGATCGGAAACGGCGAAGAGGCGCACGACTGCGCCGTGCTGATCGAGGCAGGCACGGCGCTGCACATCGGTCGACGCCTCCCGTAAACCGCGAGGTACGTCAGCTGGACGCGGCGGACAGGATCACGTCCACGAGCCTGTCCGCCGCGTCCGGCCGTCCGTGTGCCCGGGCCGCCTCCGCCATCCCCGCGCGCCGCGCCGGGTCGGTCAGGAGCGGCCCGAGGGCGTTTTGCAGCCGGTCCGCGGTGACCTCCCCGGTGAGCGCGATGGCGGCGCCGGCGTCCTCGAGGTGCTTAGCGTTGTGCGCCTGTTCATTCCCCGCCGAGGACGCGAGCGGCACGAAAATCGCGGGCTTGCCGAGGGCGGTGAGCTCTGCGAGGGTGCCGGCGCCGCTGCGCGAGACCACGACGTCGGCGAGCGCCAGGACGTCGGGGAGCTCCGGGCCGACGAACCCGGTGAGGTAGTACCGGCTGGTGAGCTGCGTCGGGAGCCCGGCCGCGCTCGCGCGCAGGGCCTCGACGTTCGACGGCCCGCACTGGTGGATGATGTTCGCGCGCTCCAGCAGCCAGGGGAGGGCGTCCCGCACGACGTTGTTGATCTGCTGCGCGCCCTGGGCGCCGCCGGTGACGTAGAGAGTCGGGAGCCGCCGGTCGAAGCCGTTCAGCCCGAGAGCGGCGACCGCCTTATCGGCGTGCCCGCTGAGGACCTCTGGCCGTACTGGGTTCCCGGTGACGACGGCCGCGGACTGTACGGCCTCCGGGAGGAGCGGGAGTGTCGACTCCGACGACACGGCGATCCGCGATGCCGAGCCGGCGAGCTTCCGGTTCGCCAGCCCGAGCCGCACAGTCTGTTCGTGCAGCACCAGCGGACGCTTGCACATGCGCGCCGCCAGCCCGGCCGGGACGGCAACGTACCCGCCGGTCGCCAGCACGACGTCCGGCCGGAAGTCGGACACGATCTTGCGGGCCTGGGCGACACCGAGCGGCACCCGCGCCATGTCCTTGATGTTCGCCGGGCTGATCATCTTGAGCGGGTTCGCAGACCGGCGGATCTTGCCCGTCGCGACCGTCTTGAAGGCGATGCCCTCGGCCGGGGCGACGCGGGCCTCCAGACCGTCGGGCGTGCCGATCCAGAGGACATCGAGCACGCGGCCGTCGGCCGCCAGCCGGGCCTGCAACGCCCGGACTGCGGTGAGCGCGGGGTAGGTGTGGCCGCCGGTACCTCCCCCCGTGACGATGAGGCGGAAGGTGCTTGGCAGACGGGAAGCAGGTACATTCACCCCGCGTACCCTACTGGCCCGACCGCCGCCTGGAGCACGATTCGAGCCGTGCCCCCCGCGGCGACTACGCGCTCCAGCGCCCCCGCCTCGGGACCGCCGCGGGTGCGCGGCGCCCCCTCCACGCACCGCCGAATCGACCAACTCCATGCGGTGATTGCTCGCCAGCGAGACTCTGGCGTAGGGCTTAGTCGGAGGAGAGTCTGCGCGCCAAGTTCCCCGCCGGCTCGGCCGCCACTTCGGCCAGTTCGCCGCGCTGCTCGACCACGTGTTGCAGCAGCTGCACCACGCCTCGCGCCTCGCCCACGCCCTGGCCAAATACGGTGTGACGGCCAACGCCATCTGCCCGCGCGCGCGGACGCGGATGACCGAGGATGTCTTCGCGGGGTTCGAACTCCCCGAGGAGGGCCATCTCGACCCCCTCGCCCCCGAGCATGTCGCCCCCCTCGTCGGCTACCTGGCCTCGCCGCGGGCGGGGAAGGTGAACAGCCAGGTGTTCATGGTCCACGGCGGCATGGTGGCGATCCTGGAACGCCCCAAGGTGGCGGCCAAACTGGACGCGGCGAAGGACGCCTTCGGCTTCGAGGAACTCGACGATGTGCTGACGCCGTACTTCGCGGGGCGGGGAGGGGAGAACTTCGGGGCGGTGGAAGTGCTCGGCCTCAAGCGGGGTCAGTCGCGCGTGCCGTGAGTTTTCCGCGGCCCCGGCTTCTGGGGCCGCCCATGCCCTCGCCCTCGCGCCGGGCGGGGGCATCCCCGGATGTCAACGGGCACTTCAGCCCCGTAGGTGACGCGGGGCCGTTCCCCGCCCGCCTGCGGTGCACCGGCGGTACCGTTCTGGTGTCGAGTCAGAACGGAGCGAACTATGCCCGAGCGCACTGACATTCCAGAATCCAACGCCCCCTTCAGCAGCAACGTCCAGCGCGTCCGCGAGCGAAACGGCCAGACGCGTGCGGTCGTGGGGGGCCTCGTGGGACGCAGCGCCGAGTGGGTCAAGGCCATCGAGAAGGGACGCCTCGGCATTCCGCGGCTGCCGCTGCTCATACGGCTCGCCGAGGTCCTCGGAGTGCACGATCTCGCCGAGTTGACGGGCGACGAACGCCTGACCGCGACCACCTATACCAAGTCCGCCCACCCCGCCCTTCCCGCCGTCAAGGACGCACTGACCACCTACCAGTTCAGTGGCAGCGACGAGGAGCCGGAGTCCGCCGACTCCCTGCGCGCCCGCGTCCGGCAGGCGTGGCAGCTGTGGCATGGGATCGGAGCGCACCGGACCAACGTCGCCGCCGTACTGCCGGTGCTGCTGGCGGACGTGCAGCGCGCCGCGCGTGCCCATGAGGGCGCGGAACGGCGGCGCGTACTGGTGGCGCTGGCCGAGACGTATCACCTCACGCAGCTGTACCTCAGCTTCCAGCCCGCACCTGAACTGGTGATGCTGACCGGCGACCGCGCCATGACCGCCGCCCAGGACGCCGACAGCCCGCGAGCCATCGCCGTAGCGGCCTGGTACATGAACCACGTCTTCCGGGATGCGGGTGAGCAGCACGAGGCCCGCGTGGACCTGGCGATGAAGGCATGTGACCTGGTTCGGCGGGAGGACACCGCGGAAGACCTCGCCCGGCGTGGCCTCCTCCAGCTGGCGGCGGCGCTGTCGTACGCGAAGGTCGGGCGTAAGGGTGACGCGGAGCGGTTCTGGGATCAGGCCGACGGTACCGCCAAGCGTCTGGGCGGCGGCTACACACACCCGTATCTGATCTTCGGGCGGGGGATGGTGGACGCGTACGCCATCACCATGAACGCCGATCTCGTGCGGGGTGGCGACGCGGTCGCGTCGGCGGAGTCCGTGGACGTGGCACCGATGCCGTCGGCCACCCGCCGCAGTTTCCACTTGATCGAATCGGCGCGGGCCTACAGCATGCAGAAGGAGCCGGTCGCCGTGGTGCATCTGCTGAAGAGGGCGCACGAGGTATCGCCGGAGACTGCCCGGTTCAACCTCTTCGCCCGGTCCGCCGTCGCCGAACTGGCCGAGACGGGCCCGGCCACGGCGCGGGGTGAGGCCCGTTGGCTGCACCGGGAAATGGGTCTGCCCGCCGCAGCGTGAGGGGGAGGAACTCGCCCCCTGGACGAGGGGGTACGGACCGTACCTGTGTGTCGCACACCACGCCCGTACGGTCAGTCATCGCCCGATGACCGATGACGACCCGGGAGCCAATGTGCCAGCGAATCCCCACGTCCTGCCGTGGACACCACCCAACGCCGAGGACGTCGAGCCATTACCCGTGGGGCGCTGGTGGGACGCCGTCCGTGTCGCACCGACCATCGCGGGCCGCGCCCTGGGGGCGCTCGGCGAGGCGTCCGGCGCCGTCATCCAGGACACCTACGGCACCCTCTACTGGCTCGTGGCGGTCGGCTCCGTCCGCGACCGGCGCCTGCGCCACGTACGCGTACTCACCGCCCTGGCCGATGAGAGCACCTACCTCGGCGTACCGCCCGCCTCCTGGACCGAGGGGCCCGGTCCCCACTGGCGCGTCCCCCTGACGCACGGCCCCTGCCTGACCGACGCCGAGGCCCTCTGGGCCGCGCTGACCGAGGTCGTCCGCGCCGAATCCGGACGCGCCCCGGAGGGGCGACAGCTGTGCTACCGCTGCCAACTCCCCACCGACGAACCGGTCATCGTCGGCGAGGAACACGGCGGGAGTGTCGGCGGCGGCACGATTTACGTCTGTCCGCAACACGCGTCGTACTACCCGGAACACAGCCGCATCCCGCTGACCCCCGTGCGCGGCCAGGGAGGCGGGAGCTGATGGCCGCCGCTCCGTCCACCGCCCAACTGGCCGTCCTGCTCGCCACCGTGGATCCGCGGAAGCTCACATATGGCCAGCCCCAGGGCTGGAACTGCGCCCTGTGCGGCACAGCGCTGCGTGAGGACCAACTCCTCGGCACCGTCGAGATGACCTACGGGGGTGACACTCGGGAGCAGGTCGAGCTGTGGGTCTGCCGTCCACTGTGCCGGGAGGCGGGACCCGATGCGTAGCGCGGCCCTGAGCGCCCTGCGCGCGTGTCTGGTCCTTTCGGCTACCGCGTCGCTGCTGGGTGCCGTCGTCGCCTTGTGCGTGGCCGGGGATCCGGCCCGATAGCCCCCCCCCGGTCGCGGGCTTTTACAACAGGCGAGGTCCACCAGGTGACGGTGACGGTGACGGGCTGACCCGGCCCGGTCCTCGAGCACCGGACGGGCTGGACATCTCCAGCCCGTCCGGCACCCGGGTGCGCTCGGGTGTTACGAGGCGCTTTCGTCCGGGCGGCGGTGGCGGCCGTGGACCGGCGCCTGTGCCTCCTCCGACGTGGCCTGCTGTCCCCGGTGCCTGCCCTGAACTGCGGCATCGGCCTGGGTCGCGGCCGCCTCGCGCGGACGCGCCTGGGTCGTGTCGATCTGGGTTTCGGACATGTGGGTAGTCACCCCGTCAAATCGCTCCGTACTGTGCGAGGGAGGCCGGAAGCGAGGCCGGTCCCGGAGGCCGGTCACAACAACACGACGCACGCCAACCGAAGCGCCCGTGAGCACACGGATCGCCTGGCTGCACAGCCCCCCCGGACCGATTTTAACCAGGGCGCTGATCTCTGACCCACCGGGGTGGACGGGGCTGGAGCGGGCGTGCGAGCGGTGCCTGTTGCAGCGGGACGGGGCGCAGCGCGTCGGCCGAACCGGCCCCCGCGAGGGCCGGGGCGTCCGCGACCGTGGCATCGGCCACCGGGCCGGGCCCGAGGCCGGCCTCGGTCTCGGTCTCCGGGCCGGTCTGCTCCACCCCGGCCCAGGAACCGGTCCCGCCCCAGGGCTCGACCCCGGACACCGCCGCGCCATCCCCGCCCTTGACCCTCGTCCACGGGGTGATCCGGGCGGGCGCCGGGATACCCACGGGCTCCGTGGGCGCCGTCTGTGCCACACGCCGTGCGACGCGCGGCACCACGCGGGCGGCGGTGGGCGGAGTGGCCGCCGACGGCAGGCCGACGCCCCGTGCCATGGTGGCGCCCTGCGCGACCTCGGCGTCGCGGAGCATCTGTGTGGTGTGCGGCGTGGTGGCGGTGCGGGGGATCTCGGCGGTGCGGGGCAACTCCCCGGGCCGGGGGACCTCCGCCGTGCGGGGCAGCCCTGGCGGGTCGGCCATGGCCCCGGTGCGGGGCAACTCCGCGGTACGGCGCGTCTCTCCAGTGCCGGGCACCCTGGGCCCCCGGCCGGACAACTCCCCGCCGCCGGGCAGTTCCACAGTCCGCCGCATCTCCGCCATCCGCCGGATCTCTCCGGTGCGGGGCAGCTCCGTCGTACGGCGCAGCTCCCCGGTGCGCGGCACCTGAACCGGGCGCGTCACCTCCGCGGTGCGGCCCACCTCCGCGGTGCGGCCCACCTCAACCCCGCGCGGCACCTCGGCCGCGCCCCGCACCTCGGCCGCGCCCCGCAACTCCGCCGCCCCCGGCAACTCCAACCCGCCCCGCAATTCCACCCCGCCCAGCGTCTCCCCCGCACGGGGCAGCCCCGCCCCGTGGCCCCCCTCCGTCGGCTCCGGCAGCCAGAGCCGTGCCACCCCGCACGCGACCTGCCGGGTCGCGTACGGCAGCAGCAGTTCGCCGTCCCGTGTCATCAGGCCCGCGCCCGGCAGCCAGCCCTCCGGGGCGGAGAACTGGCGCAACTGGCGCTCGGCCGGGCGCCATACGCCGACCCAGGGGCGTCCGACCGGGCCGTCGATGCGGAAGGCGACCGCGCACGCCTCCGGCGTGAGCACCTGGCCCGGCTGGACCGCGAACGGTGTCGCCGCCATCTGCGCGGCGGGACGCAGGCAGTCCGGGAAGCGGACCGGGCGGGTGCTGCCCAGCACGCCCCACCCCAGCCGCTCGTCCCCGGGGGCGTCGGACCGTACGAGCAGCAGCCCGCTGTCCGGATCGGCGAGCAGCAGCCGGTCGTTGCTGCGCTCGGTGATCTGGAGCAGCGGGCTGGTCTCACCGCCCCGCCGCAGATCGACGACCACCGTTTTTGTCCGGCCGTCGAGTTCGCGGTCGAGGGCGAGCAGCCGTCCCGTACGGTCCAGCCAACTGCCGCCCGTACAGCGGCCGGGCACCTCCGCGAGGTGCTGGGGGACGAGACCGCCGTGCACCAGCCAGACGGAGGTGGAGCGCTCCCCGCGCGCCAGGGCGAACACCGAAAGGCCACCGGGTGCCGGGGGCAGCAGCGAGACATCGGCGCGGTCGAGCGCGCCCAGCAGCCGTTCGCCGGTGCCGGGGCCCGCCGGGTAGAGCAGGGAGAACGCATGGTGCCCGGCCACCCGACGGCGGATCAGCACCTGTCCGTCGGCGAGCGGCAGCAGTTCGCTGTCCGGCTCCTCGGGCTGGGCGGCGGGCAGCGGTACGGCGTACGGCTCGGGTCCGTCCAGCGTCCAGCGCTCCGGGTACCAGCAGCGCGTCTCCGGCTCGAGTGCGAGCCGTGCGCCGTACGAGCCGTCGGCGGCGACGGTGAACCTCTCCCGGGCCGCTCCGTCCCGGGCGGAACCCCGGGCGGACCCCTCGCGCCGCCGGGTGCTGACGCCGGCGGCGAGGGCGGCGTCGAAGGCACAGGCAGTCATCGATCAGTCACCTCCGGCCACTGAACGTAGTTTTCGCGCTCCCCGGTAACGGCTGAAAGGGTCCTGCTCCACCCGTACGTGTGGCGATTGCCCGATTCGCCTGAGAGGTCGCGGGTGAATGTGCTGTGAGCACCGGCGTGCCGGGTTGCGCTCCAGGGCTCCCCGGCCGCGGTCCCGACGGCCGCCCCGACCGCCTTCCCGTGCCCGCCCCTCGGTGGTCGCGGTGAGTGAAGGCAGGGGCAGGGCTTACCCGTGATCCGGGAGGTAGCCTTGCCCCGTGCCCGCACTCAACGACGTCCTCGCCGCCCTCGACGCCCTCTGGCCGCCCGAGCGGGCGGAGCAGTGGGACGCCGTCGGCACGGTGTGCGGAGACCCCGAGGCCGAGGTCAGCCGTGTGCTGTTCGCCGTCGACCCCGTCCAGGAGGTCGCCGACGAAGCGGTGCGGCTCGGCGCCGATCTGCTGATCACCCACCATCCGCTCTATCTGCGGGGCACGACCACGGTCGCCGCCTCCACCTTCAAGGGCCGGGTGGTGCACACCCTGATCAAGAACGACATCGCGCTGCATGTCGCGCACACCAACGCCGACCGCGCCGACCCCGGCGTCTCCGACGCCCTCGCCGGTGCGCTCGGACTGCGGATCACCGGTCCGCTGGTGCCCGATCCGACCGACCCCACGGGCCGCCGCGGCCTCGGCCGCGTCTGCGAGCTGGACCACCCGCAGACGCTGCGGGAGTTCGCCGAGCGCGCCGCGGGCTCGCTGCCCGCCACCGCCCAGGGGATCCGCGCCGCGGGCGACCCGGACCGCGTCATCCGTACGGTCGCGGTCTGCGGCGGCTCCGGCGACAGCCTCTTCGACGAGGTGCGGGCGGCGGGTGTCGACGCGTATCTGACCGCCGACCTGCGCCACCACCCGTCCTCGGAGGCGCGTGAGCACAGCGATCTCGCGCTGGTGGACGCCGCGCACTGGGCCACCGAGTGGCCGTGGACGGAGCAGGCCGCGGCCCAGCTCGACGAGATCTCCGACCGGCACGGCTGGGGTCTGCGCACCCATGTCTCCCGTACGGTCACCGACCCCTGGACGTCCCACGCCTCGGCGCACGCCCCGGCCCACGCCTTCTCCGTCTGAGCACGTCTGAGCACGTCTAAGCCTTCCCGCCTCTCAACACCCCTGGAGCCCCACGCTGAACGCCGCGCCCGCCGATCAGATCCGCCTGCTGGACGTCCAGGCCCTCGACGTCCGGCTCTCGCAGCTCGCGCACAAGCGCAGGACGCTGCCCGAACACGCCGAGATCGACGGCCTCAACGCCGACCACACCCAGCTGCGCGATCTGCTCGTCGCCGCGCAGACCGAGGAGAGCGACACCGCCCGCGAGCAGACCAAGGCGGAGCAGGACGTGGACCAGGTGCGCCAGCGTGCCGCCCGCGACCAGAAGCGGCTGGACTCCGGGGCCATCACCTCCCCGAAGGACCTGGAGAGCCTCCAGCACGAGATCGCCTCGCTCGCCAAGCGCCAGGGCGATCTGGAGGACGTGGTGCTCGAGGTCATGGAGCGCCGCGAGTCCGCGCAGGAGCGGGTCACCGAGCTGACCGGTCGGGTGGAGTCCCTCCAGTCCAAGATCAGTGACGCCACCTCGCGCCGGGACGCCGCGGTCGAGGAGATCGACACCGAGATCGCGTCGGTCACCAAGGAGCGCGAGGTCATCGCCGGGACCATCCCCGACGATCTGCTGGGGCTCTACGACAAGCTGCGCGCGCAGCAGGGCGGTGTCGGCGCGGCCCGGCTCTACCAGCGGCGCTGCGACGGCTGCCGCCAGGAGCTGGCCATCACCGAGCTGAACGAGGTGCGGGGGGCGGCCCCCGACACGGTCGTACGCTGCGAGAACTGCCGCCGGATCCTGGTGCGTACCCCCGAGTCGGGGCTGTAGGACGATGGCGCGTCGCTTCATCGTCGAGGCGGACGGCGGTTCCCGGGGCAACCCGGGTCCGGCCGGTTACGGCGCGGTCGTGCTGGACGCCGAGACGGGCGAACCCCTGGCCGAGGCGGCCGAGTACCTCGGTACCGTCACCAACAACGTGGCCGAGTACAAGGGGCTGATCGCCGGATTGCGGGCGGCGCACGCCCTGGACCCGGAGGCCCGGGTCCAGGTCCGGATGGACTCCAAGCTGGTCGTCGAGCAGATGTCGGGGCGCTGGAAGATCAAGCACCCCGATATGCGGCCGCTCGCCACCGAGGCCATGTCGGTCTGTCCGCCGGACCAGGTGTCCTACGAGTGGATCCCGCGCGAGCGGAACAAGCACGCCGACCGGCTGGCCAACGAGGCGATGGACGCGGGCGAACGGGGCGAGGAGTGGCGCCCCCGGGTCCCGCCGGGCGGCACCCTCGTGGCGGGTGCCCCGGAGGCCCCCGCCGACGACGCCCTCACCACGTCCGCCACCACCACCGCCAAGGCCCCGGCGCGGGGCTGGGGCGCCGCGGATCTCGGCACCCCCGCCACCTTCGTCCTGCTGCGGCACGGCGAGACCGCGCTCACCCCCGAGAAGCGGTTCTCCGGCAGCGGTGGCACCGACCCCGAACTCTCACCCGTCGGCCACCGCCAGGCCGAGCTGGTCGCGTCGGCGCTCGCCGCGCGCGGCACCATCCAGGAGATCGTCAGCTCCCCGCTGCGGCGCTGCCGGGAGACCGCCGGGGCGGTCGCCGCGCGGCTGGGCCTGGAGGTCCGGATCGACGAGGGGCTGCGCGAGACGGACTTCGGCGCCTGGGAGGGGCTGACCTTCGCGGAGGTCAAGGAGCGCTACCCGGACGATCTGGAGGCATGGCTCGCCTCCACCAAGGCGTCCCCCACCGGCGGCGGCGAGAGCTTCGCCACGGTCGCCCGCCGGGTCGCCCTCTCCCGCGACAAGCTGATCGCCCGCCACACGGGCCGCACCGTGCTGCTGATCACCCATGTCACACCGATCAAGACCCTGGTGCGACTGGCCCTGGGCGCACCGCCGGAGTCGCTGTTCCGGATGGAGCTGTCGGCGGCCTCGCTGTCGGCGGTGGCGTACTACGCGGACGGCAACGCCTCGCTGCGGCTGCTGAACGACACGTCTCATCTGCGGTAGAGGCTTCCGAGGCCAGCCCCTTTCCTACTTGTTTGATAAAGTGGCCGCATGTCTGAAGAGGCGTACAACATCGGCGAGGGGCCGGCGACCAGGGTCAGCCTGTCTCTGCCCGAAGGGACCGCCGAGGCGATTCGGGCACGTGTGGGCAAGCGGGAGTTCTCGGCATTCATCACCGCGGCAGTCGAGCGTGAGCTGCGGGGGCAGATCCTGGATGAGTACCTGGCCGACTATGAGTGCCGCAGGGGGCCGGTCTCGTCGGAGGCCCGAGAGCGGGCGCGTCAGGTCTTCGACGAGGTATTCGCCGAGGAAGACCAGTGGCCCGCCGCCAGTTGAGTCACGAGGGCACGCTTGTCCTCGACAGCGAAGGTCTGTCCAAGCTGCTGAACGATGACGAGGCCACCGTCGCCCTGGTGGCAGAGGCGCGACGGCGCGGCATGGAGGCCGTCATCTGTGCGCTCACCGTCATTGAGGCGGTCCACGCCCGCACGGACAAGGCGCGGTTCGGTTGGGTGCTGTCCGGCCTCCGCGTGGTGCCCATCGGCGAGGAGGAGGCGAAGGCGGCTTCGGCCCTGCTGATGGGGGCTGGGCTGCACGGCCACAAGTACGCGATCGATGCGGCGGTGGCGGTGGTAGCCCTGAAGCAGCGGCGACCCGTGGTCATGCTGACGTCCGACGTGGATGACATGACCAAGCTCTGTGGCGACCAGGTCCGCCTGGTCGCGGTGTGATCTCCGGCTCTCCGGCTCTCGGGCGAGTTTGGGCGCCCGTAGTGCTCCTGGGCCGGTCCATCAGTCCCGCAGCGCCGCCGCCTCGCGGGCCAGGGACTCCACCCGCGCCCAGTCCCGGTCCGCGAGGGCGTCCGCGGGCAGCATCCAGGTGCCGCCCACGCAGCCCACGTTGGGCAGGGCCAGATAGTCCGGGGCGCGCGCCGCGTCGATCCCGCCGGTGGGGCAGAAGCGGGCCCGGGGGAGTGGTGCGGCGAGCGACGCCAGATAGGCCGGGCCGCCGGCGGCCTCCGCCGGGAAGAACTTCATCTCCGTCACCCCGCGCTCCAGCAGCGCCACGACCTCCGACGTCGTGGACACCCCGGGCAGATACGGCACCCCCGAGCCGCGCATCGCGTCCAGCAGCCGGTCCGTCCACCCGGGGCTGACCACAAAGCGCGCACCGGCCGCGACGGATGTCTCCACCTGCTCCGCGGTGAGCACGGTCCCGGCGCCCACGGCCGCCTCCGGGACCTCATCGGCGATGGCCCGGATCGCGTCCGCGGCGGCCGGGGTGCGCAGGGTGACCTCGATCGCGGGCAGCCCGCCCGCGACCAGGGCACGGGCCAGCGGTACCGCGTCGGCCGCGTCATGCAGTACCACGACGGGCACGACGGGGGCGAGATCGAGCGGGGATACGGCGGCGGGGGAGGTCACAGCGGTCATCCTGCCCACCCCCGACGCACCGTGCAATCAGCGTTGCGCAGAGTGCAACTGGCGGACGGAGTCGGGGACTACAGCTCGGTGACGATCACATCCAGCGCCCACGGCCGCCCCGCCTTCTCCGGCGCCGCGGCCTCCACCACGTACCCCAGCTCCCGCAGCGCCGCCACCAGCTCGCCCGGTCCGCTCGGTGCGACCCCGGCGATCAGCAAGTCCCGTACCAGCCGTCCCTTGGTCGCCTTGTTGAAGTGGCTGACCACCGACCTCTTCTCGACCCCGTTCACGGTCTTCGACTGGAGCACCCGCACCGTCGCCGTCCGCTCCGCGACCTCCCCCTTCGGCTTCCACGCCGCCGCGTACGCCGCCGACCTGAGGTCCAGCACCAGCCCGCGCCCGGCGGCCCGCGGAATCACCTCGGCCATCGGGGTCCGGTTCCGCCAGTACGTGCCCAGCGCGCCCGGCCCCGGCAGCTTGACCCCCATCGAGCAGCGGTAGGAGGGGATGCGGTCGCCGATCCGCACCGCGCCCCACAGCCCGGAGAACACCAGCAGCGACCGGCCCGCCCGGCGCCGGGCGTCGGTGGGCAGGGTGGCCAGGCCGAGCGCGTCGTAGAGCACCCCGGTGTAGATCTCACCGGCGGGCCGGGTCCCGGCCTCCCGCAGCGCCGCGTTCTTCCCGACCTCGCCGCGCAGCCCCTCGCTGAGCCCCAGCACCTCGGCGGCCTTCGCCTCGTCCCCCGAGCACAGCGACACCAGCTCGTCCAGGACCTCCGCCCGCGCCTCGCCCAGCTCGGGCAGCGACAGCGCTCCCAGGTCCAGCGGGGAGCGGGAGCCTCCCATGGCCTTTCCCTCGGACGGCGGCAGCAGGACGAGCACGGCGGATCTCCTCGAAGGGGACGTTGAACGGGACGTTGAACGGGTCGTTGGCGGCAGGGCGCGGGGCGGGCCCGGAAGAAAGCCCGGGAAAACCACGCCCGCCCCGCCCGCAGCCTACGGCCTCCGCTGCCGCAGCCAGACCGTCGTATGCGCGGGCACCCGGTCACCGTCGACCGGCCCGCTGGCGAGCACCACCTCCAGGCCCTCCGGCAGCGGCACCGGGCCCGCCGAGAGATTACTGAGGCTGTACCAGCCGGTGGAGCGCCGGAAGTGCAGCACGCCCGCGCTCAGTTCCTCCACCGAGCCGATCCACGCCACCTCCTCGTCGCCGCCCAGCGCACGCCGCAGCCGCAGCGCCTCGCGGTACAGCTCCAGCGTGGAGCCCGCCACCCCGTCCTGCGCCGCCACCGACAGCTCGCCGAAGACCTCCGGCTGCGGCAGCCAGGAGCCGCCCGCGCCGAAGCCGTACGACGGGCCGGACCGGGTCCACGGCAGCGGCACCCGGCAGCCGTCGCGGCCCTTGATCCGCCCGCCGCTGCGCTCCCAGGTCGGGTCCTGGAGCGCCGCCCGGGGCAGATCGGCGACCTCCGGAAGGCCCAGCTCCTCGCCCTGGTACAGATACGACGAACCCGGCAGCGCGAGCATCAGCAACGTCGCGGCACGGGCCCGGCGCAGCCCCAGCTCGTGGTCGGCCTCCGGCTCCCGGCCGTCGGCCAGCAACCATGCCTCGCGGCCCGCCCGGCTCAGCTCGTCGGGCAGCGCCAGCCGGGAGGCATGCCGGATCACATCGTGGTTGGACAGCACCCAGGTGGCCGAGGCACCGGCCTTCCGGGCGTCGCTCAGCGCGCTGTCGATGGCGGTGTGCAGCGCGGGCGCTGAGAGCGGGGTGTAGAGGAAGTCGAAGTTGAACGCCTGGCCCAGCTCGTCGGGGCCGGCGTAGGGCGTACGGCGGGAGTTGCGCACCCATGCCTCGGCCACGGCGATCCGCGGCGGGTCGTACTCGTTCATCACCTTCCGCCACTCGCGGAAGATGCCGTGCACCTCGTCGCGGTCCCACAGCGGATGGCTGCCGTCCTCGGGCAGTTCGTCCGGGTCGTAGCCCGGGACATCGCCGATGTCGCGCAGCGGTTCGGCCAGGTCCTTGGCCAGTCCGTGGGCGACGTCCACACGGAACCCCGCCACACCGCGGTCGGACCAGAATCGCAGGGTGGTGAGGAAGTCGGCGCGCACCTCCGGGTGGTCCCAGTTGAGGTCCGGCTGCTCGGGCGCGAACAGGTGCAGATACCACTGTCCGTCGGGCAGCCGGGTCCACGCCGGGCCGCCGAAACAGGAGACCCAGTCGGTGGGCGGCAGCGAGCCGTCCGGACCGCGTCCGTCCCGGAAGACATAGCGCTCGCGGGCGGCGGAGCCGGGGGCCGAGCGCAGCGCCTCCTGGAACCACACATGCTCGTCGGAAGTGTGGTTGGGGACGATGTCGACCATCACCTTCAGGCCGAGCCGGTCCGCCTCGGCGATCATCCGGTCGAAGTCCTCCAGGGTGCCCAGCCGCGGATCGACATCGCGGTAGTCGGCCACGTCGTAGCCGCCGTCGGCGAGCGCGGAGGGATAGAACGGGCTCAGCCAGACGCAGTCCACGCCGAGTTCGGCGAGGTACGGCAGCCGGGAGGTGATACCGGGCAGGTCACCCACGCCGTCCGCGTCGGAGTCGGCGAAGCTGCGGGGGTAGATCTGGTAGAAGACGGCCTGCCGCCACCAGTTGGGGTCCGAGGGCTGAAGGGTCACGGGATCCTCGCGGGTATGGATGCGTACGTCGGATGCACAGGTTTCCTGTGGGCTTGCGGCCGGGCGCCGCGGATGTCAGCTCATGGCGGCGTCACCCCTTCACCGCGCCGGAGGTCATTCCGGAGATCACCGACCGCCGGAAGGCCAGGACGAGGATGGCGATGGGCACCGTGGCCACCATCGCGCCGGCGAAGATCGTGCCGTAGGGGACGGTGTACTGGCTGGTGAACAGGGCCATACCGACCGGCACCGTACGGAAGGCGTCCTCGCTGTTAAGGGTCAGCGCCATCAGGAACTCCGCCCAGGTGGCGGTGAAGGTGAACACCCCGGCCGTGAACAGGCCCGGCCGCGCCAGCGGAAGGATCACCGAGACGACGGTGCGCAGCGGACTGGCGCCGTCCACCGTGGCCGCCTCCTCCAACGCCCGTGGCACACCCAGCAGATAGTTGCGCAGGATCCAGATGGAGAAGGGCAGATTGAAGGCGATGTAGGGGATGATCAACCCCTGGTAGCTGTTGAGCATGCCCGCCGAGCGCTCCAGCAGATACAGCGGGGTGACCACGGCGATGGCGGGGAAGACCGAGATCATCAGCAGCGAGACCATGATCGGTCCGCGTCCGCGCATCGGCAGCCGGGCCAGTGCGTAGCCCGCGAAGAAGGCCAGCGCCAGCACCACGGCTGTGGACACCACGGACACCAGCGCGCTGTTGAACAGATAGCGGCCCAGGCTGTTACCGCCGAAGGCGTCCGCGTAGTTGCCGGTGGTCGCGTGCTTCGGGAACAGGGTGGGAGGGCTGGCGCTGATCTCGCCGGTGCCCTTGAAGGAGGCCGTGGCCATCCAGTACAGGGGTGCGGTGGTCAGCACCACGATGATCAGCGCACCGATGTTGACCACGTTGACGTAAGCCCGCCAACGGCGGGGCGCTCGGGTGGTTTGGGTTCTCATCATCGGCCTCCTTCGTCCACCTGGGCCCGGAAGGCGCGCAGGAAGAGCAGACAGCACCCCAGGACCAGGACCGCCGTACTGGTGGCGACGGCCGCGCCCGGCCCGATGCTGAGGTTCTGGAAGAGCGTCTTGTAGCCGAGGATGGCCAGCGACTGGGTCGCCGTACCCGGCCCGCCCTGGGTGAGCACGAACGGCAGGTCGAAGACGCCGAACGCCTGGAGGGTGCGGAACAGCACCGCGATGGCCAGGATCGGCCGCAGCTGCGGCAGGGTGACCCGCCAGAAGGTGGTCCAGGGGCCGGAGCCGTCGATCTCCGCCGCCTCGTACACATCCTTGGGGATCTGCATCAGCCCGGCGAGCACGATGATGGCCACGAACGGGGTGGTCTTCCAGATGTCGGCCACCGCCATCGCCGCCATCGCGGGCACCGGACGGCCCAGGATGACGGGTTCACCGCCACCGAGCGCCTCGATCGCCCAACTGACCACACCGTAGGTGCCGTTGTAGAGATAGCCCCACAGCTGCGCCGCCACCACGTTGATCATCGCCCAGGGCAGCAGCAGAACGGCCAGGATCCAGCCGCGCGCCGCGCCCAGCCGCTCCAGGACCAGGGCGGCCGCGGTGCCCAGCGCCAGTTCCAGGGCGACGGTGACCAGGGTGAAGCCGACGGTGAAGGCGAGCGATTGGAACCACGCCGAACTGTGCTCCAGCGCCGCGTAGTTGTCGGTGGTGAAACCGTCGATCCGGAAGCCGCCGTAGCTGAGGTGCACCTCGGAGAAGCTGAGGACGACGGAGAAGAGGATCGGGAAGATGGTGACGGCCGCGACGAGGGTGAGCGCGGGGGAGGCGTACAGCCACCCGGTGCGGGCGAGGCGGCGCTCGGTGGAGCCGCGGCGTGCCGAACGGTCGGCCGTACGCGTGTCCTTGGCGGTCCGGGCCGAGGCTCTGCGGGCCCCGCCGGCCGCGGTGCTGGTTGTGCCGGTGGTACTCACAGCGCCTTGCCCTCCAGTGCCGCGGTGATGTCGGATCGGGCGGCCCGCAGCGCGCCGCCGACCGGCTCCGAGCCGCCGATCGCCGAATTGACCTGGGTGTAGACGGCCTTGCTGACCTGCGGGTAGTACGGCGTCTGCACGGGACGGGAGACCAGTCGCAGCCGCCGGGTGGTGGTGATGGTCGGATCGCCGGTCCTGGCCGCCGCCGGGCTGTCGAGCACGGTGTCCATCGCGGGCAGCACCCCGGCCTGGCGCAGCAGCATCATCTGCGACTCCTCCTCGGCGCAGAAGCGGGCGAAGGCGACGGCGGCGCCGAGGTTCTCCGAGTTGGGATTGATGAAGTTGCTCCAGCCGCCCAGACAGGCGTAGCCGGAGTGCGGACGGCCCTCGAAACCGGGCCGTGGCACGACGCCCACCTTGCCCGCCACCTTGGAGGCGCCGTCGGCGTCGGACATCCCCCAGGCGTAGGCCCAGTTGCGCAGGAAGACCGCCCGGCCGCCCGCGAAGGCGTCCATGGCGTCCTGCTCGGCGTAGGTGGTGACCGCCGACGGTGTCACTCCGGCGTCGACCAGCCCGCGCAGATAGCTCACGGCACGCTGTGCGGGTTCGTCGGCGACGGCGACACGGCCGGAGCGGTCGAGCACACTGCCGCCCGCGTCGGCGAGGAATTCGGTGACGACGCAGGTGAGGGATTCGCTGACGGAGCCCTGCCAGACGAACCCGTAGTCCGCGTCCCCGGCGCGCTGGATCCGCCGCGCGCCGCGCTCCAGCTCCTCCCAGGACTTGGGCACCGGGAGGCCGTGCTTGGCCAGCAGGTCCTTGCGGTAGAAGAGGTAGGCCGCGTCCGAGTAGCAGGGAAACGCGTACACCTTGCCCTTGAGGCTGGACGCCTGCATCAGCGCCCGTGGATAGGGATCCCAGAAGTTCTTGGGGACCAGCGACTCCACCGGCAGCGCCAGGTAGTTGGCGCCGAACTGGGCGGGCCAGGTGATGTCGCCGAGATAGACGTCCGGCGTGGCGGAGCCCCCGCCGATCTGGGTGGTCAGTCCCACGCGGTTGCCGTCGGTGGTGCTGAGCCCCTTCACGATCTCGATACGGATGTTGGGGTGTTTACGGCGGAACGCCCGGACCATGGCGGGGCGCATATCGCCCCCGTCGCGGGCGGGTATCTTCCCCGCCCACCAGCGGATGGTCACCGGTCCCTTCGGTGGCCGTTCCGCCTTGACCAACAGGTCGTCCAGGTTGTTGGTCCCGCACGCGGTGGTGAGACCGGCGGCCATGGCAACGCTGCCAGCGCTTGCAAGCAGCGTCCTGCGACTCAGGGCCATGCGCTCTCCTCCCGTTCCCGTCAGGGCTGCCGCTCTGACAGCGCTTGCAAGCTAGGTGGGGGAGTTGGCAGGTGTCAACGGTCGCGTCAGCGAAAGTTCGAGGGGGAAGCTTGTGGTCATCGAATGACAGCGTTGCCAAAGCGTAGTGGTCGAAGCCATGTCGGCGACCTTGGGGAGCGTGCTACGGTCCCGCCATGTCCGCAGCTTCCGCAGCCTCCGACGGCCCTGAGAGCCTGGCCGGCCCCACGATCCCGGACAGCGCTGCCAGCGCTGCGAGTGACGCCCGCGGCGCCGAGGGTGGCAGCGGTGGCCGGGGCGGCTCGGGCAGCGTCGTCAGCCCCCGGACCCCCGGCGACACCGCGAACGCCCCCGACGGTCAGACCGCCCCCGACGGCCGCCGGAACGCCCCCGATGCCCCGGGAAGCCAGAACGGCAACGGACCCGAGGCCACGATGGCCGATGTCGCCGAGCGCGCGGGCGTCTCCGTCTCCACCGTCTCCCGGACCCTGCGCGGACTGTCCAGCGTGTCCCCGCAGACCCGCCACCGGGTCGAAAAGGCCGCCCGCGAGTTGTCGTTCGCCGTCTCGCGCAGTGCCTCCAGCCTGGTCACCGGAAAGACGCGGCGGATCGCCGTACTCACCCCGCACCTGGACTCATGGTTCCTCGGCAACACCATCGCCGGGGTGAGCGCGGTACTGCGCGAGGCCGAGCTCGATCTGCTCGTCTACAGCGTCACCGACCTGGCCCAACGCAGCGCGTTCTTCGACCGATTGCCCGCCCGGCGCAACGCCGACGCGATGCTGGTGACCTGCTTCGACCTCACCCCGGAGGAGCGGGCCCGGCTGGACGCGCTGGGCATGCCGGTGGTCTTCGTCAGCCAGCACGCCCCCGGGCGGCCGAGCGTGTACATCGACGACGCCGACAGCGCCCAGCGCGGGATGCGGCATCTGCTCAACCTCGGCCACCGCCGGATCGCGTTTCTCCAGTCCAGCGACAACACCGGCTTCTACTGGAGCTCCCAGGAGCGGCTGACCGGCTACCGCGCGGCACTGACGGAGGCCGGGCTGCCCTATGACGAGGAACTGGTGCTCTACCCCGTCGCCCGCCACCGCCGCGGTATCCGCGAAGCCGTCGGCCAGCTGCTGAGCCTGCGCAATCCGCCCACCGCCGTCTTCGCCGAGTCCGACGAGGTGGCGATCGAGGTCATGGGGGTGCTGCGCTCCGCCGGTGTCGACATACCCGGCCGGATATCCGTCCTCGGCTTCGACGACCACCATCTCTCCGAATGGCTGGACCTCACTACCGTCGCCCAGCCGGTGGAGGAGATCGGCCGCGCCGCCGCGGAGCTGGCCCGGTCGATCATCGACGACCCGGAGGCCGACC
Organism: Streptomyces sp. JLBJ103; assembly: GCF_058215575.1. NCBI lineage: Bacteria > Bacillati > Actinomycetota > Actinomycetes > Kitasatosporales > Streptomycetaceae > Streptomyces > Streptomyces sp. JLBJ103. The sequence goes on from NZ_CM177089.1 coordinate 5,635,838, forward strand.
CCACCCGCCACATCGTCTTCCCCACCCGGGTCATCCCCCGGGGGAGCACCGCCCCGCCCGCACCGACGGAGGCAGCGCGGCGAGAAGCCGATCCGGTTCGTCCGCGTGACATCTGACCGTACGGACCGCGAGGCTCCCGCCCCGGGGGAGCGTGGCGGTCACCGGCTCGGACAGCTCGATGACCAGGCTGGTCTGTGATCCGACGGCGAGGGTGAGCGTCCCGTCCCGTGTCTCGTCCCCGTCCGTGCCGGGGGCCGGGCCGAAACGGGAGGCCCGCCGGGCCGAGACGATCAGTTCCATCGGGATCCGCAGATCATGGCGCCGACCGTGGCGCAACCGCAGCACACCAGAGGTACTGTCCGCGCCCGGGGACACCACATGGGGGCGTACGACGCAGGCGGCGTGCAGGTCCAGCACCCACAGCACGGTGTACACATCCAGCACCAGCACCACCCAGTGCACGACCGGCCACGGCCGCAGCAGGACCGCCATCCCCACGGTCTCGACCACGCACACGAAGACCAGCGCGTACATCGTGGCGCCGTGCCCCCGCACATAGCCGAACGCCGTGTCCCGCACCCCGACCCCGTCCCGCCGCCGGGTCACCCACAGCGCCAGCGTGCGTATCAGCCGTATCACCGGAGGCGCTCCTCGATCGTCGTCATGGCCCGGCGTACGGCCTCCGCCTGAGCGGGCGCGAAGTCGGCGAAGAACGCCTCCATGAACGCGGCCTCCCGTGCCCCCGTCGCCCCCTTGATCCCTTCCTGGGCCCGCATCCCGGCCACGATCTCGTCGGGCAGCGCCTCCGCGAGCACCCGCGCGGCCTCGTCCACCCGCGGATCGTCGGGCTCCGCGTCGACCAGCGCGTCCAGCAGGGCGTACGTCTCGTACGCGCGCTCCATCGCGCCCGGTGTCCCCGTCATCGCCGTACGGAACAGCGCGAACATCCGCTCGGCCTCCTCCGGCATGGCCACCGTCTCCAGCAGCGTCAGGAACTCCCGCTCCCGCACCGCCATCGCCGGTTCGGGTCCGGGCAGCGCCGCCGAGGCCCGCGCCATCTCCCCGAACAGCGCGGCCAGCCCCTCCGACACCGGCCCCTCCGCGGGCAGCCCGCCCTCCTCGGCCTGCCGCAGTAACCCGGCCAGCCGCGCCCGCCGTTCCTGGATCACCTCCTCCTGCCGCGCGAGATCCGCGTCCAGCTCGGCCAGCACCTCGTGCAGCTCCCGCCCGGCGTCATCGGCGATCACATCCCGCACCTCGTCGAGCCCCAGCCCCAACTCCGCCAGCCGTCGCACCCGCGCCAGCGCGATGGCGTCCCGCAGCCCGTACACCCGATACCCGTTCGCCCGCCGCCGCGGCTCGGGCAGCAGCCCCAGATGGTGGTAATGCCGCACCGTGCGGGTGGTGACCCCGGCGAGCGCGGCCAGCTCTCCGATCCTCATGGGGCCAGTGAATACGTTGACGCCACGACAAGGTCAACGGCGGCCGGGTGGTCTGTGCGTCCGGAACCATGTGATCCCGGACGGGACCTTCGCCCCCAGAGAACTCAGGCTCTTCCGGGGCGCCGAGTCCTGGATGCCGTGCGAGGGCGTGGCCATGGTCGCCGAGATCACCCCGACCAAGCCGGAGCGCGACCGCACCGCCAAGCGCCACTGCTACGCCCGTGGCGGGATCCCCCTCTACCTGCTCGTCGACCGGGACAACAGCGATGTGACGCTCTTCAGCGACCCCCAGGGCGCCGACTACCGTCAGCACATCACCGTCCCCTTCGGCAAGCAGCTCGACCTGCCCGCGCCGTTCTCCTTCTCGCTGGAGACAACGGTCTTCGTCTGAGCCTCCCCGGCGCTCCGGGTAGCATGGTCATCACGGCGGACGAGCCGGCCGGGCGGTCGCGTCGGGATCTTCGGATCCCGCCGAGGAACGTCCGGGCTCCACAGGGCAGGGTGGTGGGTAACGCCCACCCGGGGTGACCCGCGGGACAGTGCCACAGAAAACAGACCGCCGGGGATCTCGGTCCTCGGTAAGGGTGAAACGGTGGTGTAAGAGACCACCAGTGCCCAGGGTGACCTGGGCAGCTCGGTAAACCCCACCCGGAGCAAGGTCAAGAGGAGCCGTCTTTGGCGGCTCTGCGCGGACGATCGAGGGCTGCCCGCCCGAGTCCGCGGGTAGACCGCACGAGGCCGGCGGCAACGTCGGCCCTAGATGGATGGCCGCCTCCCCACGGGCCGCAAGGCCCGCGGGAGACAGAACCCGGCGTACAGGCCGACTCGTCCGCCGCCACCTGCGACTCTTCCCCGGGAAGGGCCTCTGACCTGCGTCGGAGGCCCTTTCCGGTCTTTCACGGGCTTGCCGTCTTACGCGGCGGAAACTCCCTTGGAAGTCCCTCGGACAGTACTGAAGGTCCCTGAAAAGTCCCTGGGAACTCCCTCGGGCACCCGGGCTGCTGACCGCTCGGCCTACCAGTCGACTGTCGTCCTTCCGCACCCCAAAGGGGAGATCGTCCGCCGAGCAGCCAGGTGACTGGCTCAACGCACCTCGATCGGCTGAGACACGAACCACCGCGATGCCGACGGCAACGGCCGCTGTTCACAAGCGGTCCGTGAGATCGGGCCCCGTCCGTCGATGACATCGGGCCTTTCGATGCCGTGGCCCTCAGCGTGTCCGAAGACAGTGAGGTTTCCGACCTGGGCATCCGGGTAGCCCGAAGGCTGGCTTCGCTCAATTCGCTGGGTGAGGTCGGCAGGGTCGAGCGGCCCCATCACGGGGAGCGTCGTCTTGATGCTGATGCGATGCTGATGCCGACGCCGCCGACGCCGTAGACGAACCAGAGCTATTCCACCTGGCTTGGCTCCAAGAGGCTGTGATCCCGTAGCAGCGCGGACATGCGCGCCGCTGCGCTCAACGCGGACGCCAGGCCAGGCGGCGCGAAGTGGTCCAATTCCCATTCCCAAGAGGCACATTCCCCGGGTGCACGCATCAAGAAGGATGTGGGGATTCCTTACGGGTAGACTTGGCCGTTGGCTGGAATGGCGAAGGAGTCATCGTCAAAGCGTAGCTCGAAAGACGCTCCGGTCCTCTTCGCGAAGTGGTCCACGTCCTTGAAGGTGGCTTCCGTGAGGGGCGGCCTTGGTGTCGTGAGAACGCTCTACTTGCCAGTCTTTGGTCACGATTCCCACGGCATGGGATCGGGGCGGCGATACCACCACCAGGCCTTTTGCGCCGAGCCAGCGCTGGGCTCAGCACGGCCGTCAACGACAAAATGCTCCTTGTCTTCGACGGTCAGATCTTTATAGAGGCTGTCGGCCTTGTCGAGGTACCGCTTGTACAGCGAAGCCACGCTTTCCGGGAGCTGGCGCAGGTACCCTTCGATATCATCCCGATAGCCGAGCGCTTCCCGGTAGAACTCCAAGGGAAACCAACCAGATGGTCCCCAATTACTCTCAGCACGCCGGGCCAGCTTCTCCCATGCGCCCAGGTGGGATCTAGCGACGCGTGCCAGCTCAGCCACCTCGGCCGTGATGGCCGAGCGCCCCGGCTCCCCGTCAGAATCCGCCAGAGCCTTGAAGGCTTCCGCAAAAGAATCAGAGAGCGGCGTTGCAACTTTCTTCTCGCGCACTACTTCTGGCAGATGCGCTACTGGAACGTCCGGCAAACTTTCGACGAATGCTTCAACCGCCGTGATTGTGAACGAAGGCTCATCATCGTCCGTCTCATCAAGTCGGGCTCTGGTCACCAGTCCTTCCGGGGTGACCAGAGAGTGCGCGCTGACGGGGCTCTCCTGCGGCGAATAGAGAACGGGCGTCCCGATCCGCCGAGCGAGGCACGCGGAGAACTGAGCTTCCGTGGGCTGCTGTTTCACTGGGTCCTGAACATAGATGTCCAGTGAAAGGGACACGTTGCCGTGGACATGCGAGTATTCGCAGGACACCAGCGCATCCCAGTGCCGATCTTCCTGATCACCATTGGCGTCGGCGACATCCACTTCCTTCACCGGGACCTGGAGAATTTCCGCGAGAGCTTCAGCCATGACATCCGGGCCATAGCTATCAACGAGAAAGATGTTGCACATCATGGCGAGTAGGTCCCATTGTAGATGGCAAGAGCCTTTGCGCTTGTGTCCTGGCTGCGCAGATGCTCCAGGAGGGAACGCAGCGTTGCCCAGTTGGCCGGGGAGTCGACCTCACCCAGGCAGAAGTACCGGCCTGTTCCGCGTCGCGCTCCGATGGGCCGCGGCGGCTGGGGAACCGGGACCTTGTCACCTCGGGCACCGGTCCTTCGGGCTTCGGCCGGGCCGAGCGCCAGGGCGAGCGGGATAGGCGGTGTCTCGAAACTCGCCGGAGCGTTCACGTCCCGCCGCCCGGTCCGCACATGGAACAGGGCCGAACGGAGATTGTGGTGGGAAGCCAGGTCATCGGCGAGGCCGGCGAGTGCGTCGAAAGGTGGCTCCTCGTCCTTGCCGTAGCCGATCCCGAGGGTGATGTCCTCTTCCACCCCGTCCGCGGTACGCAGGGCGTGCAGGGTGGCGATGGCCGGACGGTCCGGCGCGCCGACAACCACCAGCCGAGTGGGCCGGGGGGCGCGTTCCCGCGCGAAGGCGGTCAGGTTGAGCCGGGACCAGGGCAGGCCGGCCGGCTCGGCCGTGCCCCAGGCGGCCGGAGTGGCCCCGGCCAGGTGCCGCCAGGCGGCCTCCAGCGCCCCGCCGAGCACCAGGTGTTCATCGGCCGGGTGACAGGTACGGACGGACAGCAGCAGCTGACGCTCGTCCGGGTTGGGCACGGGGGCGAAAGCCGCCGCCGTGCCACCTCCACCGGTCTCGCGGGAGCTGGTCGCCGGCCCGGCCCGGGAGCGGAGTGCTTACCGGTGATAAGAGCTCAGCGCCTGGGCAGGGCCTGTTGATGGTCACTCGTCGGAAAACACGTGCGTGGTGCGTCGATAGGGCCGGGAGACCGCAGCCAGCCGGTGCGGGGTCCACAGGTCGTCCCGCTCATTCAGACTCATTTCGCCTGAACGGCGCAGCAGCCAGATGACCTCGAACTGGAAGTGCAGCACCGCATCGCCGGCGACCCGGTCCAGTAGGCGGGACGCCAGTCTGATCATTTCGTCCTGCTGGTCGGAGTGCTCACTTGATCTGGCGAGTTCGAACATTACGGATACGTTCGGACTAAACCCGAGATCGGTGAGCACAGGGTGCCGCGGATCTGATCTCTCTTCACCCACGCGAAGCCACAGCCCAGTCGTGGTCACCGCACCTTCGTCTACTAGCAGTTCGGGGGTGACTGACGCGTCGAACAGATCTAGAGACCGGGCTACGTCACACATTTGCCAGGCGACCTGCAACGCGGTTTTCTCCGTCGCTGCCATGTCGAGACTGTAGGAAATTGACATGCGGATTATCCTTCTCGCAAGTTCTAGGGAAAGAGGTGCAATACGTTGCCTTCTTTGTCGATGGCAATTACCTCTTTGAGTCCTGGGGTTGGCCAGTCGTGCAACTGGACGTACATCTTGGACACGTCGACGGAACTGTCCGTCAAGTTCAGCACGACACGTTCAGTTTGCAATTTTTCGACCTTCTTCTCCATCTCCCTGGCGATGTTGCGGGCGTTGCCGCTGCTGGGCGAATAGCAGTCGAAGACCTTGTCATTGATTTTATAGTCAGGGTTCCTGCTCCCGGGCACTTGAGGCGCATGCTCGACGTCGTAGCCATGCTGGGCCAACCTGTCGGCCGCCTCGTTCTGACGGCTCAGCGCACGGCGGGTCTCAGGGTCTGCCTTCTTGGATATGGACTCTGGATTGCCCTGCGCCTTGGCATTTGGGTCGGGGTCTCGCTGAGGCAGGGTGTGACCGAGGTCGTTGGGTGCTCCCTTGCTTCCACCCCCTCCCTCGGAGGGGGCGTGGCTGCCGCCGTCCGCTCCGTCCCCAGAGCCACCTTCGGTACCAGGGCCGTCGTGGTCACCACCGCTAGCCCCGTCGTGTGCAGGAGCGTCAGGTCCGCTGCCAGGATTGTCGGTTGACGGGCCGTGGTGTCCGCCTGTGCTGTGCCCGCCGGAGGAGCCATCGCTGTGGCCGCCGGAGGGGCCGTCACCGTGGCCGCCGGACGACGGGCCGTTGTGCCCGCCGTCGCCGTGTCCGCCGGTCGACGGACCATCGTGCCCGCCGGCACCGGGGCCGCCGCCGTGCCGGCCGGTGGAAGGCTCGTGGTGGGCGGAGGGGCCGTCGCCGGTGTGTGCGTGGGCGCGTGGTGGCTGGTGGTTTGCGCCGGCTCCGACCGTGGCCTTCTCGCGCTCGGGTGCTCGTTCGTGTGCGGGGTGGTCTTCGGGCAGGGACTGCTGGGGGTGGTCGGTTTCTTTTCTGGCGTCGTTGATGTGGTGGAGGATCTCGCCGTTTTCCGCGTGGCGGAGGTGACCGTCGTGGTCCAGGACCGTCGGAGGCCGGCCGTCCCGGTCCGGCAGGCGTACGCCCGCGTCGCGCGGGTGGGCCAGGTCGTCCGCGGCGTCCACGGTGCGGTCCAGGTGAGGTGCATCGCCCCAGTGAGGGAGGCGTTTGACGGCCGCCAGCACCTCGGAGGCTTTCGGGAGTGCGGCGCGGGCGGCCCTGGTGCCGGCGGTGAGGGAATCGGCGACCTTTGTGACCTTCGTGACCTCTGCCAGGTGGCTGCCCTTGGCCATTTTTCCTAGCTTGGAGGCTATGCCGAAGGGCGTGAGGTTGTAGAGGACCTGACCTCCCGCACGGACCGGGTCCTTGTCCCACTCGTCCCATGCCACGAAGCCTTTGAGGGCCTCGCGGAATGCCTTCTTCTGTTCGTTGTCGCCGTTGCCCCCGCCGATGGTCTTGGACATCGCCCAGTCATACGGCCAGGTCGTGTACTGGCCGAGGCCGCTGAAGGCGTCCCCCAACTGCCCCCATGCCTGGGAGGCTTTGTCGCCTCCGTGCCAGCCGACGAGGGTGGCGAGCCCGTCGAGGTCGCCGCCTAAACCGTCGATGCCGAATCCCTTGGCCGCGCTGGCAGCCCAGTGATCAAGCTCCCAGACCCGGTGGGTCTCCTTCTCCGGGGTGCCCCAAGGCAGGTCCTTCGCCTTGTCCAGATCACCGGCCCGGTAGCCGTACATACCCCGTTTACCCGAGCCGTCGTCGACGGTGTAGTGGGTGGAGCCGAAGAAGCGGTCGCCGATCTTGTTGGCCGCGCGTCGTTCGGCCGCCTGGAAGGCCGCCACGGCGACATTCACCTCGTGCAGCAGGCCGGAGTGCTCGGCTATCTTCTTCTCGTCGTCCTTCCAGTGCTCGTCGTCCTTGACCTTCTCGACAAAGGCTGCGGCCCGGTGCTTGAGCCGCCGCAACGTGTTCTTGATGGGGCGGACTTCGTCGGCGTAGGCCGACAGCGCTGCCGCGATCTTCTCCAGGTCATCGGCGATGACGTCGGACATATCGCGCACGGGCGCGGTGGTGTCGAAGAGCTGCTGCGCCTCGGGGGCATGGTAGACACCGGACAGGCTTTGGAACTTGGAGTGGACGTCGGCGCCGGTGGTGCGGAACTTTCCCGCCTGCTTCTTCAGTGCGGAAGCATCCTTCTCCAACTGCTCCAAGTCGCCCTTGAACTGGGGGATGGCATGGGGGTCGATCATTTGGCGCCCTTCTTCCCCGGGCTGTCGAGATCGATGTAGGGCGCTTTGAGTGCCTCATCCTGCGCGTTGGCCGCCATGTCCAAATCCCCCTTGTTGTATTCCTCCGTGGCGTCCACGGCGCCCTGTAGCGACTTGTCCGCGCGGGCCACGATGAAGGCGAGGTCCGACTGCTGGGCCGAGGCGTACTGCCCCAGGGTCACGCCCACCAGGCCGACCTCAGGCGTCTCGCTCTCGCCCCCGAAGTCCAAGGTCCCGGCCGCTTTCATCGCGCTCTCCAGATGAGAGCTGATGGACGTGAGCTCGCCCTTGAAATGCCCGGCGGTGCGTCCGGCTTCCCCGACGATGCGGCCCACGCCCGCCGCGTCGATGTTCCATTTCGTCATGATCCCCCCGACTCCCCTCCGGAGCACGCCGAGTCGAACGCGTTCCGCCTTATGCCACTGATGTCCGCTGTGAAAGGTCCTTTGCGCTATGCGTCCTGGCTGCGCAGATGCTCCAGGAGGGAACGCAACGTTGCCCAGTTGGCCGGGGAGTCGACCTCACCCAGGCAGAAGTACCGGCCTGTTCCGCGTCGCGCTCCGATGGGCCGCGGCGGCTGGGGAACCGGGACCTTGTCACCTCGGGCACCGGTCCTTCGGGCTTCGGCCGGGCCGAGCGCCAGGGCGAGCGGGATAGGCGGTGTCTCGAAACTCGCCGGAGCGTTCACGTCCCGCCGCCCGGTCCGCACATGGAACAGGGCCGAACGGAGATTGTGGTGGGAAGCCAGGTCATCGGCGAGGCCGGCGAGTGCGTCGAAAGGTGGCTCCTCGTCCTTGCCGTAGCCGATCCCGAGGGTGATGTCCTCTTCCACCCCGTCCGCGGTACGCAGGGCGTGCAGGGTGGCGATGGCCGGACGGTCCGGCGCGCCGACAACCACCAGCCGAGTGGGCCGGGGGGCGCGTTCCCGCGCGAAGGCGGTCAGGTTGAGCCGGGACCAGGGCAGGCCGGCCGGCTCGGCCGTGCCCCAGGCGGCCGGAGTGGCCCCGGCCAGGTGCCGCCAGGCGGCCTCCAGCGCCCCGCCGAGCACCAGGTGTTCATCGGCCGGGTGACAGGTACGGATGGACAGCAGCAGCTGACGCTCGTCCGGGTTGGGCACGGGGGCGAAAGCCGCCGCCGTGTCGGCTCCACCGGTCTCGTGGGAGCTGGTCGTGAGGGGCGCGAAGGAGTCGCCCTGCCAGCACAACACCGCTCCGGTCAGACCGTCGTAGTAGCGCCCGGTCTCCTCCCGTACCACCCAGCGACCCTGAACTTCAGCCAGTGCGAGGCGGGCGGGGAGCGTCAGCAGCGTATGGGGCGGGGTGACGATCTGCACCTGGCGGTCCTCCGCCCCAGCGGAGAGCAGCGCATTCCCCAGCCAGGAGGACAACGCGAGAACCGGACGGTCCTGAAAAAGGACCGCTGTGGTGTCGGTCAGGACATCCACCGCCGGTTGCTCAGGGTGCGGCGGGGAAGAGGCCCGCACGCCGTGGGTGTCCACGACGTCGATCCCCTCCACCGCGGCCTCCGGTGGCCACAGCGTGCCGCCCAGCATGGCGACCAGGCGTCCGGCCACTACCGAGGCAAGGCGCTGCGCCTGGTCCGTGGCGATCGTCGCACGGACCTCCGTCCACCACGCCGACTCGCCCAACTGATTCGTCGGCACGCCGAGAAGACGCTGCGCTTCGTGCGGCACGGCAAGCAGCATCGGGGACTCGATGGAGACCAGCGGATGCCCATCGTCATCAGTCAGTTGCACCACTGCCCCCTCGCCGAGGGTCTGCAAACGCAGGTCAGGTCCACCCGACAGGAGAGCGGCCGCGATGGTCGGCGGGTCCGGCAACTGGTTGGTCAGAGCGATGACGTCCTTCGTCACGACGCGGCCTCGTGGCTGTCGGACGGTCCGTGCCAAGGGGTGCGGCAGCCGACGACGCTGTGCTTCCTGCCTGCCGTCAGCTGAGCCAGACTGTTGTGGCCGACGTCCAGCTCACCACAAGGAATACAGGCTGCCCTCAGGAGCGTTGCCGATCCGATTCCGCTCGCGTCGAAATTCATGCGCCCGCCCCCCGGTCACGAAACCGCACCGCATGCATTGACGCCCTTCTCCGGAGCGGTGCTTCCCCCGGAGCCCCGCCTCCACCATAGATCACGACCATAGATCACGGCGCGTCAAGAACAGGACTCTGGAGGCGCATATGCAGGTGAAGCCATGGGACGGAGTCTTGGGCCCACTCCATGCACGCCCCGACGTCTGCGTGGTGAGCCAGTCGCAGGCTCGTGGGAAGCCACCCTGCTGGGGCGGCAGCAGGTCGGCCGAAGCCGACGCGATGTCGTCGGCGGGGCGGGACGTGTAGCCGGGCGTCGCGCTGGGCGACACCCTGCTCGAACGACGTACGCCCCCACAGGCGGTGCCGCTCAGTGGGGCGTGAGTATTGGCGTAGACGCGGGCGAGGCGGCGCGGGGTCGACGCTGTACCACACGTCGTTGACGCGCATCTCGTGGTAGTAGAGAGCCCACTGCGGTGGGCCGTCTGCAGGGTGACGACGCCCCGCAGCTGACGGAGGAGCAGAAGGCCCGCCTGCAGCGGTTGCTCGCCTCGCGGCACCCAGCAGCGGCCAGAGCCGGAGTTCCAGACGTGGAAGGATCGAGCGTACGGGCACATCGGCACCCAGCTACTCACGTCGGTGATCAGCGACCGGACCGCGCAGGCCCACCGCGAGGAGCGCTTGGCCACTGATCACGAGAGACTGGACAGCGAGACATGACGCCGTTCATGTGGGTGAGGCAGTCGGCGTACCTGCCAATTGCCACTACCGACTCATTCCGTTCTCAGCTTGCGGTTTCCGGCTCGGTCCTTCGCGATGTTTCGTGTCTTCTTGGTTCTGGCTGACTCGGCGAGCAGGGCGAGTACCGTCGGCGACGTCGACTCCTTGGCGAGGACGCGCTGCATCCAGTCCGTGACCTTCGCCAACTCGGCCGGTGTCGGCATATGACCACCCTTGATGGACAGGTAGACCAGCCAGTCGTGGATGCGGCGGCGAATGAACTCGCGGTACGCCTCCGTCTTGAGCTGGTCGATCTCCGGCAGGAGTTCGGCCGACCACTGCCGGAACTCGGCGGGACCGGTCACCTTCATCGCGATCCTGTCCACGAGGTCGACCACCGCCGTCTTGGACACCATGTCGATGGGGTCGCGCAGGATCGTGGCCACGATCTCGCGGTCTCGGTCGCGGCTCCGCGAGGAAGCGGTTACCGAGACGACGCGTTGGTAGGCGGACGATCGGACGTGCTCGTCCGCGACGGCATCGTCGACGTCCACGTCGACGATGCCGGCCCCCGCCAGCAACTCGGCCACATCCGAATGCAATGTCATCGCTTCATCCCTTGCCACAAGTTTGGTTCTTGGCGGCCTCGCGCCGCTCCCGTTCAGCCTGCTCCTCCGCCTGATTTCGCCTGCCGAGCTTCCTGACAGCTTTCCTGATCTCTGTCTTGTAATGTTCCACCACTTGTCGCTGTCGGCCCGTCAGCTCCGGTTGGTTGTCCAGCGGGTGGCCGTTCGGCCCGATCCTGACCTCGCGGCCCCCGCCACCGGTGACATGCGCGTGCGCCGGCTTGTCGACGTCGTACTCGTGCACGACGATGTGCACGCCGTTCTTGCTGACGTCGAGGAGGGACAGTCCGAGAGGGTCAAGCCACATGAACGGGTTGGGAACGTAACTGTGGGGCGCGTAGCCACCGGCGAGACCGATCGGATCTGAGGTGAGGTAGCGGGCGGTTTCGGGATCGTAGTAGCGGAAGTGGTTGTAGTTCAGGCCGGTTTCGGGGTCGGCGTACTGGCCGGGGAAGCGTAGGGGGCAGTCGACGCTCCCCTCACCGACGGGTGGGATGGGGAGGGCGGTGCCCCAGAGGGTGGTGCGGTGTTGCCAGGCCAAACGACCGTCGGGGGTGAGGAGTTCAGTGGGGGTGCCGACAGTGTCGGTGATGACGGCGTAGTGGCGGGTGGTGTCCAGTTCGCGGTGAGTTTGAGTCAGAGGGCTGTGGGTGTCCGGGCTGTAGTTCCAGGTGGTGGTGGCACCGTCGCGGGTGGCCTGCTCGGCGAGACGGGTGCCGTCCCAGGTGAAGGTCAGGGGTGTTCCGTCCGGGCTGGTTTTCGTGAGGCGGCGCCCCAGGGGGTCGTAGGCGTACGTCCATTCCTCGCCGAGCGGAGTGGTGGCTTTGGTGAGCTGGTCCTGTGCGTTCCAGGTGTAGGTCCACGAGCGAGTTTGACCGCTCGGGAGTGTGCGGACTTTGCGGATGAGGCGACCGGCGGCGTCGTGTTCGTAGGTGGTGCGGCCCGCACGGCGGATGAGAGTGCCGCTGTATGCCCGGTCGCCCCCTGAGTCATGTGCTGGGGCTGTGGCGTGGGTTTGGTTGCCGGCTGTGTCGTAGGCGTAGGTCTCGGACCATCCGTGAGCTTGTACGCCGGTGACGCGACCCGTCCGTCCGAGGGCGAAGTGCCTGGTGCCGGTGGCCAGTTCGCGAATCTTGGTGACGTAGCCGTCGGGACGGTAGGTGTAGGTGCGGTGTTGGAGAAGGTCATCCGGGGAGGAGACCGACTGGGCCGCCAGGCGATCCGTTGAATCCCACGCCTGGGTGAGGGTGGCAGCTCCCATGGCCCGCTGAGTTTCGCGGCCCGCCGCGTCGTAGGTGAAGGTGAGGGTGTTGTCGGCGGTGGTGAGCGTTGCGGGGCGGCCTGTGGGGTCGTAGGTCCAAGTGGAGATCAGGCCGGAGGGCATAGAACGATGGGTCTGGTGGCCCGCCGCGTCGTAGCCGTAGGTCGTGGTGCGGCCGTTCACGGTCTCCGCGACCAGGCGGCCCAACAGGTCGCGTTCCAGAACCAGTTCGGCATCCGCGTTTGTGGCGCGGATGAGGGCGCCGTGGACGTCGTAGGCGTAGGTCGTCTCTTCACCGGTGGTCTCGTCCCGCTGGGTGATGGGCTGTCCCGCTGGGTCGAGGGTATAGCGGAGAGTTTGGCCGAGTGGGTTGGTTTGGGCGGTGAGGTGGCCGGCGGCGTCGTGTTCGTAGGTGCGGGTGCAACCGTTGAAGTCGGTTTCGGAGGTGAGTCGTCCGGCCCCGTCGTAGGTGTAGGTCCAGGTCAGGCCCTGAGGGTTGGTGACGGTGGTCAGCCGCAGTTCGGTGTCGTAGCCAAAGGCGTACTGCGCGCCGTCGGGATCGGTACGGGTGGCGGGCCGGTCGAAGTGCGTGTGGGTGTAAGTGGTGGTGTGTCCGGCTTGGTCGGTGTGGCGGGCGAGGTTGCCTTCGGTGTCCCACTGCCACACCTCACGGACTCCGTCTGGTCCCTCGCGCCAGGCGGGTTCGCCCTCGAGGGTCCAGCCCTGCCGGGTGGTGTTGCCCAGGGGGTCGGTGACGGCGGTGACCAGTCCGTGTGGGCCTCGGCGGGCGCGGGTGGTGTTGCCCAGGGGGTCGGTGATGGCCATGGGGAGGCCGGCCGCGTTGGTGGTGACCTGGGTGGTGTTCCCGAGTGCGTCGGTGATTGTCGACAGGTGTCCGGACCCGTTGTAGGTGTAGTGGGTGGTGGCGCCGGTGGGGTCGGTGGTGGAGGTGCGCGCACCGCGGTCATCGTAGGTGTGGCGCCATGTGCCGCCGTTCGGCTCGCGGATCTCCAGGGGCAGACCGCGGTCGTCGTAGGCGGCCTCGGCCCTCGTGCCGTCGGGGCGTTCGACGGCGATCAGGCGGTCGAGGTCGTCGTAGTGGTAGCGGGTGGTGTGGCCCAATGGGTCGGTGACCGCGATGGGATGACGGTTGTTGTCGTCCCATTCGGTGTGGGTGGTGTTGCCCAGCGGGTCGGTCTCCGCGATGACCCGGTATGCCTCGTTGCAGACGTAGGTGGTGGTATTGCCGAGGGAGTCGGTGTAGCGGTTGGTTCGGGTCCCGTTGTCGTAGTGCATGCGGCCGGAGAGGATGCCGTCCGGGCCGATGCCCCGCAGGACGCGGCCGCGATGGTCGTAGACATAGGCGTAGGTCGTGCCGTTGCGGTCGGTCCAGGACGTGATGCGGTGTGCGTCGTCGTACTGGAAACGCAGCGGCAGTCCGGTGGAGTTGATGACCTCGCTCAGGTCTCCGGCTTCGCTGTAGCCGTATGAGATCAGGGGGGTGCTGTGCTGATGCTCTGCGCCGTGGAGCAGACGGAGGGTGGTGATGCGCAGCAGCTGCGGATCGGTGTCGATGGCGATGCGGTAGCCGCCGGAGTGGGTGATCTCCGTCGGTGCGCCCTGCTCGTCGTAGGTGATGGTGATGCGGTCGCCTTCGCCGGTGCGGTCGGTGATCGCGGTCAGGGCCAGTTCCCGGCCGCCTGCCGGGAGGGGGGCGAAGTGGAGGGTGCGGTGGTGTTCGGGGGTGGTGATGGTGAAGGTGCCGTCCGGTTTGCCGTCCCAGCGAAGTGGCCAGCGAGGACCGGAGGTGGGAAGGGTGGGGACACCGGGCTCGGGGATCGGGTAGGTGAGGAGCATGCCGTCGTCGGTGATGTAGACGACGCCCGCGTCGTCGATCTCCAGGCGCTGGTCGAGGGTGCCGGCCCAGGTGCGGCCGAACCAGCCGCCGCACGGGTGCCCGGAGACGTAGTGCCGCTCCAGGACCAGTGGCAGTACTCCGGGCAGGGTGACGTCGGTGGCGGACATGACCATCTCGCCGGTCGCCACATCGATGGGCTCACCGGTGGTGCACCGGTCGGTGTTGCAGGTGTTGTTCTTGTTCGGATCGCTGTCGGTGCGTTTGCGGGCGCTGCCGTCTCGGCTGAGGGCGCGTTCGCGGTTGAGGAGGCGTTGTGCGGCGTTCTTGGCCACGTTGCCACCCCGGCGGATGGCGCCGGTGCCGCCGCTGGCCAGTGCCAGGAGGAGGTCGGGGGTGAGTTGTCCGGCGGCGCGGGCGGGGTTGCGCTGCCATTCGTCCCAGTTGACGACGGCCTTGGCGAACTCCTTGGGGTGGTCCACGGCGTAGGCGGCCCCGTCTGCCATGCCCGCAAGCCGCAGCCCAGCCCCCTGGGGCCCGTCCTCGACGAGATACTCGAACTCCTTGTACCACCCGTGCGCGGTGTCCTTCGCGCCGCCGAAGAAGTCCCCCCACTTCTGCTTGAGGTAGTCCACGCCTTTGGGAGCCGGGGGCTTGTCCGGGGCCTTCTCCTTGGCGGTGTCGAGTGTGCGCTTGGCCGTGTCGACGACGAGGTTGAGTTCCTTCTCCAGCTTGTCCAGGCGCTTGTAGCAGGCGTTCAGAGCGGCCATCCCCGGATCGTCCTCCGGGGGCTTCTCCGGCAGGGGATCGTCCTTGCGGTCCTCCGCGTCGGCGTAGTCCTTCACCTGCTGCCAGTAGCGCTTGGATGCCGCCCGTGCGTCATCGGCGTCGTCGATGATGGGCTTGACGCGCTTTTGTACCGACCGCAGCTTTCCCGCATAGGAATCCAGCGCACTGGCGGCGGAGGTGAAGTAGGTCTTGGCCGAGCCCAGCTCCTTGGGCAGCTTCTCCGTCGCGCCCTGGAATCCCTCCGACGCCGCACCGGTCCAGTTCATCAGGGACAGCACGTCGAGTTGTTCGACCCCGTCCTGGAACGCGCCCGCGTAGGCGCGGAGTTTGACGGCCAGGTCTTCGACGTCGGTGGGGCTGCCGGGGATGACATCGGAGGGTTTGGCGTTGGGGGGTATGCGCTCGGTCGAGCCGCCCTCGGTCGCGTCCTTCTGGGTCATGCGGTCACTCCCTTGGAACCGCCGTCGACTTCCCAGCCGCCGTCGTAGCGAAGCCGCGGGTTGGTGGGCACGTCTCCGGTGACGGTGGTGCCGTCATCGTCGAGCCACGGTTCCTTGTAGATCTCCGGCGGTGGATCGAACTTCGGCCGGTAGCCGTCCTTCCACGCCTTCATGCCGTATTCGCCGAAGGGGAGCTTGGCCATGTTGTCCTCGGTCGGCGCGAAGTCCTTGATGCGCAGCAGGTCGGCGAGCATATAGGCGGCGATCACCTGCCGGAGGGTCTGCACCACCGTGTCCGCGTGCTCGGCCACCCGCCCCATGCCGAACCCCCAGGCGGAGAGCAACTTCTCCGAGGAGTCGTAGATGTCGAAGTCGGCGGAGGTCCCGATGCTGTCGGCCAGCGTCTTCCAGTCCTTCTTGATCTTCCGCGCGGCGACGACCGACTCCTCCAGCGGCGTCAGCACCTTCTGTACCGAATCGATCTCCACCCGGTAGCCATCACCCGGCTTCGGACCATCCGCCGCCGAACCACCCTTGTCATCCCCCGACACCGACCCGCTCCCCCCGCTTCCCGGCCATCTGCGAGGACTCCGCATCAAGGACGAACGTCCGTGGCTTCAGCGGATCCACCACCGTCGGCGTCCCCTCCGGAACCACCGAGCCATACTCTGTCTCGGAGACCAGAAAGCCCGGCTCGTCCGGCCGCTGGAAGTACAGACGCGCGGAACGCAGTTCCGCGAAGTTCTCGACTTCCGACATCTGCTTCGTGGCTTCCTGACGCACAAAGTCGGCCAACCTTGGCCTGTCATGGCGCTCGAGCGAACCCAAGATGTACCCTCCCCCGAACATGACAGCAGTTTCGCATGGGCGAGCCACACTCTGAGCAATCGACACGTTTGGCGGCCACCGGAAGCCGACGAGAAAGAAGTGACGGCCTATCGTCAAGGGGCGACGGCTCCCGACACGTTCCGGTTGAGCTCCCACCGGCTCTGCTTCGGCGGATGTGGCCCGGCCGCCTTGAGCGCGGCAGGCGTCGAGCCGGTTTGCGCGCATCGGCTGCCAGGTCCTGGATGAGCTGCTCCCTGGTGAGCTCCACCGCAGAGTTCTGGTCGTAGCAGCGGCGCGTAGACCGGTACTTATTCCGGCGGTTGGACGCTGTCCTCTTGGCGTCGCCAACTTTTCAACAGGCTCCTGACGCGGGCCTCCCGTACGTCATCCTGATGAGGCGGCAACGATACGGACGACGGACTGAGCACGGGGGTGCAGCAACACGATGGTTCCGGGAACGGTGCAGCAGCTGACCATCCTGTTTGTCCTCGTGCTGCCCGGCGTCTTCTACCAGGCCGTGCGGGAGCGGCTGCGCGGTCCCCTCGTCACAGAGCAGGAGCCGCAGAACCGGCTCGTGCGCGCCATCGCCGCCGGAGCTCTGCTCGACGCCCTCTACGCGGTGGTCGCGGGGCCGTGGCTGGTGCGGCTGCTGGCCGGGAGGGGAGACGGGCCCTTCGCCAGGGTGCTGCGGCAGCCTCGCCAGGCGGGTCTCGCCGCACTGCTCCTGATCGTCGTCGTGCCGACCGCGCTGGCCTGGGCGGAGGCCGTGTGGCGGAGGCGGCACGCACGGGCGCGGTACGAGCCAACGCCGACCGCCTGGGACGCCCTCTTCCGTGATCGCGGGTCCTGCTTCGTCCGGATGCGCCTCAAAAGCGGTCTGTGGGTGGGTGGGTGGGTGGCTCGGTTCACGGTCGGCCGTTTCGGCGTATCCGCAGCAAGGGGACCTCTATCTACAGGCGCAGTACCGGATGGGGGCCGACGGCAGGTTCCTCGGAAAGGTGTCCGGCACCGCGGGTGTGTACGTGCGGGCGCCCACATCTGCCCGTTGGACAGGACGATGCCACCGCGCACCTCGTCGGCCGCCGCCACGGCCTCCGGCCCGAGGAACCATTCCAGGCCGCCGGGCCCGGCGTCCGCGCGCTCGGCCTGCTGGAGGATACGGCGCGCGGCGTCTTCGGGCCTCACGCGGAGATCCGGCCGCAGACGACCATGCGGTCCCGTGCATCGGCGGTCGGAGCCCTGTCCACGTCACGCCGCGTGGCGTTCACCGTCTGCGTCATCGCTCCCCCGTCGGCTTGTACTGTCCCCTGCGCACCTCCACACGCGCTCTCCGTGTGGAACGAACGCCAGTAACAGGATCAACTTACCCATTACATCGCGTACTTGGGTGAGTCTTCGACATGCTCGTCGGCCACGACGCTGCGTCCGTTCGGGCTGAGCACTCCCGTACGGACGACATTGCCCGGGTGGCTACCTCATCACCGACACCCTGACCTGCCCACCACCGAACCCCTGCTCCTGCTCACCGGCGGCCGGGCCCAGCCCCCTGTTGGAAGAGCCCTCAACTGGCCTCGACTGATCACCCCGCTGCCGACACCCCGCCGCACTGGGAGCGCGTCCTCGAGGCGTACGTCGTCAGTGCCAGGAGGCGATCGAGCGCTGGCGATGACGCGGTTCATGCCGGCCAAGCATGGTGGCGAACTCGGGGAAGCAACGCGGGTGGCCGACGGGAGTTGGCATCCGCGCTCCCTCCGCGGCGACCGCGGGGCCCCTCACGCAGGGACTGCCCTCCGACAGCTCGGGCCCGGCATCCACCACGTCCATCGAACACATAATGATCAGAACCGATCGAGGAGAGGTGCATGCCCTTCACACTCAGCCATGCCGCCGCCGTGCTCCCGGCGCTCCGGCGGACCGGCACGGCACGCGGTGAGCTGGTCGCCTCGGCGCTCGTGGCGGGATCGTTCGCACCGGATATGACGTACTACGCCGACAGTCTGATCCCGGGCGCCATGGCCTTCGGTGAGGTCACCCACGCCCCATTGGGGGTGCTGACCGTGGACGTGCTGGTCACCGCGGCCCTGGTCGGCGGCTGGCTGCTGGTGCGCGAGCCGCTGATCGCCTTGTTGCCCCGGGCGTGGCAGAGCCCGGTCCACACTTTCGTCCGCGGCCGGCCCCGGCGGCCCAAGGGTCTCCGCCAACTCCTCACCCTGGTGGCCTGGTTCGTGGTCTCCGCGGTGCTCGGGGCGACGACGCATGTCGTCTGGGACGCCTTCACCCACCCGGGCCGCTGGGGCACCCGGCTGGTGCCCGGCCTGAACCAGGTGGTGGGCGGCCTGCCCGTTTACACCTTCGTGCAGTACGGCACTTCGGCTCTCGCGGCGGCGGCACTGGGGTGGTTCGGGTGGTCGATCCTGCGGGGGTGGGGCGGTGGCACCCGCGGCGGCGTGGCGTCCGGGGCCGCGGCGTCCGGGGCGTCCGCGGTACCGGTGCTGACCGTACGGCTGCGGCTGCTGCTGACTGCCCCGGTCGTGCTGTGCGTACTGGCCGGCGCGGTGCACCGGGTGATGCGGGTGCGCGCCGTTAACGGTCCCGCGGCGCACTGGCTCGGCTACCTCCCGACCGTGCTCTTCGGCGCGGGTGCGGGACTCACCCTCGGGCTGGTGCTCTACGGGGTGGCCGTGCGGCTGGTCCACCGCCGTACGTGTCGCACCGGGGCAGCCCGCGGCGGCGTCACGGGTCCGTTGCCGCGTCCCGGGAGCGGATCCGCAGACTCGACGGTGTCCCCGTCGGCGTCCTCGTCGGTGCCCTCGTCGGCGTCCTCGTCGGGTGTCCCGTCCGCCGTGGGGGGACGGAGTCCGGCGCCGAGTGACACCAGCCGGGGAGCCGCCGGCCCCTGCGCCTGCTGCACCGTGCCGGGCTGCTCGGCGAGGGCGGGGTAGACCGAGGCGCGGGTCAGACGTGCTGCGCCCCGCGTGCCAGCACCATCAGGGCATCGACGAGTTCCTCGGCGGGCTGACCGGTGGCGAGGCTGCGCAGTTGCAGTCCGAAGACCAGCGCGACGGCGCTGCTCGCCAGCCGCTCGGCGCCGGGTACCCCGAGGCCGGTGAAGATCCGGGTGACCAACTGGCGAGCTCCTCGACTACACGCCCGAGCAGATCGACCGCGCGCTGACCGTGAACCTGCGCGCCCCATCATGCTGGCCCACGCGCTCGCGCCCCGGATGGTCGAGCAGCGCCGGGGCCATATCGTCCTCGTCGGCTCGATCTCCGGGAAGACGGCCACCAAGTACTCCTCGCTCTACAGCGCGGCCAAGTTCGGACTGCGCGGCTTCGCGCTCTCCTTCGGGCAGGACCTGCATGGCACGGGGGTGGGGGTCTCGCTGGTCCAGCCCGGCGCCGTACGCGACGTAGGCATGTTCGCCGCCACGGGCGCCACCCCGCCGACCGGCGTACGCATGGTCTCCCCGGACCAGGTGGTGGCCGGGGTGGTCCGGGCCGTCGAGCGCGATCTGTGCGAAGACAATGTCGCGCCGGTCGAGTTGAAGGTGCTCAGCGCCATTGCCGGGCAGTTCCCCGGCCTCGCGGAGAAAGCGCAGCGCGGCTCCAGTGCCGAGCGCACCATCAACCAGGTCGCGGCGGCCCATCGGGACAGGCGGTAGCCGCCCGCGTCGGCGCCGCCGAAGACCACCGGGCTCACGGCCAGATGCCCTCTAAACCCGGCGTACCGGCCGACTCGTCCGCCATTATGGCCCTGACCGGGACAAACGCCCTGTTCAGGGCCGTCGTGCGCACCCGAATGCAGCCATCGTGACGCGGGCGCCGGACAAGGCTCTGCCGGTGGCGGCGCGGCTCAGCTCGGGCAGGCGGAGCGCAGCGCGGCCCAGGTGTATGAGCCGACGACGCCATCGACCGAGAGGCCACCGTGGCAGATGTTGTTGAACTGCCTCTGGAAGCGGAGAACCGCGTTGTAGGTGATGCTTCCGAAGATGCCGTCCACCTGTCCGGCGCTGAGGAATCCGCGGTGGTAGAGCTGGCACTGCACCTCGATAACCCGGTTTCCGGTGTCACCGGATTCGGTGATGGCCGTACCGCTGTAGTACGTCCTGGCGCAGCTGTAGGACTGCGCGGCGTTGGACGTCGGCGAGGCAACGCCGGCAGCCATGGCCGAATCAGCGAGGACGATCGACATGCCGGTCAGGGCGAGCGCCGCGGCCGATGCGACGACAGCCTTGCGGATGTACATCAGTCAGTACCTTTCGTCGGGACAGGTGCGCAGGCGACTCCGGGGCGTTGATGACCCACGGTTGGAATCACTGTGCTTGGGCGACGTGGCGCTTCACCAGCCGAGATGAGCAACCGGAGATGTCCCGGGACCTCCCGGGCGGCCACCTGCGAACTCGTCGTGGTCCCGACGTGATCCTGGGAAAATCCACGTCCGCTCACGTGATGTCCGGATCTGGCGCCTGGAAGTGGGACAACGGCGGCGAAACCTCTCCACGATCAGCCGGACAGGAGGAGACTTTGGGCGGGCTCCGGGCTCCGGGCTCCGGGCTCGAGGACTGGTGCTGCGGAGAGGGAACGTAGTGAGATGGAGAGCGTTGCCCCCGTCACTTGACTCGAACGGGCGGCGGTTCGTGGGACAGCTACGACTGTTGAAGGACCGCAGCGGGCTCAGCTTGCTATCGCTCCAGGCGAAGACGCCCTTCAGCGGTTCGTCATGGGAGCGATACCTCAATGGCAAAGTCCTGCCTCCCGAGGCGGCTGTCGAAGCCATGGCAAGGATCGCGGGCGAGGATGCCGCAGCCTTACTGGGGTTGCGGGACGCGGCCGAAAGGACCTGGAACACAGCCTCGGACGCCGATGCCACGGTCGGAAGCGATACGGCGCACGGTACGCCGGAATCCGAGGCGCCACGGATACGGGTCGCGGCGTTGTCCGTGGCCGCGGGTGCGCTCCTGCTTTCCGCGGTCGTTTCCGTACTGCTGGTCATGGACGCCCGACACCGGGAAGCCGCGAGCGAACCGGTGGCCACCGCCGATGTCGGGAAGTACACCTGTACGTACAGCCGACGCGACGACCTGCTGTTCGCCGGGAACAGCACCACCACATCCCGTGTGGTCAAGCTCAACAACACCGGCCCCGACACGGCCGAGGTGCAGTGTCTGCTCCGGCGCCACAAGCTGTCCCCGGGAGACGTCGACGGATACTTCGGATCACATACGGAAGCGCAGGTCAAGCGGCTACAGCGGCAGGACCACGTGCCCGCCGACGGCGTCGTCGGGGAGGAGACGTGGGGACTCCTGCGCCATGTGGAGTGAACGCCCGGCCGGACAAGGGGGACAAGGAGGAGCCCGGACCGTGAAGAACTCGCGGAGGACATCCCACTGGCGCGAACTGCCACCGACCTTGCCCGCCGCATACGCGAACTTGGTCACCGAGCTGCGGGAGCTGAAGGTCCGTAGCGGCCTGAACTTGGCCGAGTTGGCGGAAGCGACGGCCATCAGCAAATCGTCCTGGGAGCGGTATCTCAACGGGAAGCAGTTCCCACCGCGCCACGCCGTCGAAGCCTTGAGCCGGGTGGTGGGGGACACCGACTCCGGAATCCTGGCGCGGTGGGCCCTGGCGGATGCGGCCTGGAGTGGCCGCGATGGCCGCGATGGCCGCGAGCACAGCATCGCGGCCGACCGCGTCCGCTCGTCCCCCACCGCTGAGCGGCGGCGCCCCGGGCCGTTGTACCGAGCGCTCCTGGCGGCCTCTGTCTTCATCACCAGACGGCCTCGAACCGCTACGGCCGGCGTCCTGCTCGCATGTGCGGCAATGATCACGCCGGCCGCCGCGTACCACATGTCACACGGTGCCACCCGGGTGTCACGCGCGCGCCCGCCTGTCTGCCAACTGGGGTCCTGCGAAGGCCGTAACCCTCGTACCACGGCCTGCGAGGACCCCATCACCGTGGCATCGCACACGGCCGATGACGGCACCCGTCTCGAAATCCGCCTCAGCCCGAGCTGTCGGGCGGGGTGGATCCGTACCCGGCCCACGCACGAAGGCTTCCGCATCGAGATCACCGGGCAGGGAGGACACCGCCAGAGCGCCGTGGTGACCACCTTGCCGTCGGACCAAGGCCCGGTCACCACTGCCATGATCTCCGCGGCTCATCCCGCACGCCTTCGTGCCTGCTATTACCCGTCCGCTCATCAACCCGGCAGGGAATGCTTCAAAGGCGCCGATGCCCCGACGTGAGGGGGCGCGACGGCATTGCCCGCAACTGTGGCTCGGGGCCCGGGAACGTGAGTCCGCCCCTTGCGGTACTCGCCGGGAGAGATCCCATAGGTCTTCTTGAAGACCCTGCCGAACACCGCATCATCCTGAAATCCCCATCGGGCGCGGATCTCCCCGACCGTCCGGCGGGCATGGGACGCGTCCGCCAGATCGGCGCGACAGCGTTCCAACCGCTGTTGGCGGATGAACCCACTGACCGTTCGCTGATCCTGCTGGAAGAGATATTGAAGATACCGCACGGAGATGTGATGCTCGGCAGCGATCAGCGCGGGAGACAGTCGCGGCTCGTTCAGGTGCTGAATGACAAACCTCTTGATCTCTTTGATGAGTTCCGCCTTCGGCGAAGAGGAAATCACCTCCCGCCGGTCCACCATGCTGATGAGAAACAGGGCCGAGAGGTCGATGACGGCCGAACCGAGGCGTCCGGCAGGTGCAGATTCCAGTATCGCGCACTGGTCGGCGACTCCCTCCAGGAACCGGGCCAGAACCACCCCGGGCCCGTTCCTCAGCGGCACCGGCCCCCGCGTCAGCTTTCGCGACGCACACACCGGAACAGGGACGGCACTGCACGGCAATTGCACAACCACCGCCTGTTCCGGCTCTTCCCGGCCGAGCAGCGACAGGTCGAGTGGCTGTGTCTCCTCCCGCAGGACAAAGGCGGTCGCTTCCTGATGCTTTCCCGCACGCCCCCGGAACGACGACCGCTCCTGATGGAACGAGAGCACGATGAGCCATGTACCCGGGTTGGGCTGGAGGAACGCACTGTATTCCCGTTCCCGTTCCCGTTCCCGTTCCTGCTCTCGTTCCCGTGCCACCGCGAGGGGCTTCACCACCGAAATACGCACCTGGCCAAGGTCCAGCACCCTCATTCCGTGGGAATCCACACAGGTGTCGTACGTTTTCAAAACCGTAAGTGCCTTTCGTGCAACCGAGACTTCGGACTTCCCCGGGGACAGCGAGCCCGCTCACCGCGTGGGTTCACGTTCGCCGCCCGTGCGAAGCGCTTGCCTCTACACTCTTGACGGCTTGGCCCGGCCCAGGAAGGGATCCGGCGTCCCATGGGACGTCCTGAGACGCCACACACTCGGGATCTCGCCACAAGATAGGACATACGGGGGGAAATGGCATGGGGGTGGCGAACGCTGACGCGCCGAAAGGGTTGCCTCACGAAGGCACTCTTGCTCTGGCCTCCCCGGCCGGACGGCAACTGGTGGCCGAACTGCGGCGCATCAAGAAGACGTCGGGACTGAGCTTCGCCCGGCTGGAAACCCGGACCCACTACAGCAAGGCGTCGCTCGAGCGTTACGTCAATGGCAAGCTGTTTCCCGGTCGCGACGCGGTCAAGGACATCGCGCAAGCGTGCGGCGCCGACCCCGGGCCACTGCTGGAATTCTGGGACGATGCCCTGAAAGCGGCCATGGAGGAGCGGAAAGCCGACCCACCTCCCGGGACCGCGCCGCGGCGTGCGGCGGATCCGGAACCACCGATGCCGGTCGGCGACGCGTCAACTCATCGGCCGCACGGACCCGGACCGTTCCGCATCTGGCGGCGCGTGATCCTGTTCACCGGCCTGGGAATGGTCATTTCGTTGTCCGCGGTCCTGGCCTATGCATGGTTCGGCAGGTCGACCACTGCCAAGCCTCCGACGACCGGGTGCCGCGACTACTACGCGAATATCCATGCGTACACCACAGGGAAAGTCTGCTGGAAATCAGCCAGGGCGAGGGTGACCGGGTACGTGAAGAACCCGGACAGCACGGGAAATGCCACGGTCCAGCTCTGCGTCTCCAATCATCCCAATGTCTGCTCGCAGACCATCGATCTCGCTGCTGCGACACCGGGTAAGGTCACGCGCTACCACCGAACCGTCCACCTTCCCGCCGGTCATGGCGTATGGGTGCGTGCCTGTGCGAAGGGTCTCTGTACGCAGTGGGACTAGAAGTACGCAAGGGGCCAGCAGATACCGGCACATCACCTCAGGCTCCTCGAAGAGCCGGCCAGGTGTCCTCCCCCACCATGCCGTCGACGTGCAGATGGTGACGCCGCTGAAAATCCCTGACCGCCAGCCGTGTATCGTCCCCGAAATCCCCATCGACGCCGTACGGGCCGATGTTGTCTCCGCGAGCCTTCAGAATGCATTGCACCTCACGAACGCGGTCCCCGCGGTCGCCGTACTTGGTGAGGGCGGTCCCCGAGTAGTAGCGACACGATGTCCACGGCCGTGACTTCGGGGGTTTGTGCGACGGCTTCGGCGTGACGGTGATGACCTTGGTGGGCTGCGTCTGCGGTTTCGGGTTACTGGCCGCGCGGGTGGGCGCCGTGTCCCCTCCGCCGCCGCCCGGCGGGTCCGCATCGGGAGGCGTCCGCGGAAGCGGAGCCGATGTGCTCGGCGCCCGGTGTTTCTTGGCCCGGTGCGTCGGGCTGGGCGTGTGCGAGACGGCAGGTGACGCCTCACGGACACCGGCACGCGAGACCTTCGGGTGCGCCGCCTGCGACGCCCCGTTCACCGACCCGTTCCCCGCCCCGTTCCCCGGGATGATGAAGGCGACCACGACCGCGACCACCGCCACCACGGTCGCGGCCGCTCCCAAGACCATCGCCCGCCGGCTCTTCCGGCGACCGGGCTGTTTGACCGTACGCTGAGGAGCGCCCCGCCGCAGGACCGTCAACTGCTCCATGGGCGACACAGCGGCCGACCGGCCACTCCACCCCGCGCGCGACGCGATCAACTCCGCAACCGGATACGGCCATTCTCCGGCCGGATCACGTTCGCGGGCGATCTCGGTCACCCGCTCCGGGGAAGGCCGGGCGGCAGGGTCCTTGTCGAGGCAGCGCCGTACGAGCTCGGCGAGCTCCGGAGCGGTCTCCGCCACCCGGTCGACGACATCCGCGCTCGGCGGATCGTAGATCACCCGGTGGATGACGTCCCCGGTCGATCCTTCGCCGAACGGCGCCTGGCCAGTCGCCGCGAGTGCCAGGACCGAGCCCAGCGAGAAGACATCCGACGCGGAGCCGACGGGCCGGCCGTCCGCCTGCTCGGGTGACATGTACGCCGGAGTGCCGACGTGTTGACCGGTCACCGTGAGCGCACTGGCGTTGGCGGTGTGGACCACCCCGAAGTCGATGACCCGCGCACCGTCAGCGGCCAGCAGGACGTTGGACGGCTTGAGGTCGCGGTGGACGATCCCGGCGGCGGCGATGGTGGCGAGGGCCTGCCCGATCTCGGCCGCCAGCCGCCACACGACGGGCGCGGGCAGCGGGCCGTGCCGGCGCACCGCCTCGTCCAGGCTGAGGCCGGGGACGAAGGCCGTCGCCATCCACAGGTGCTCGTCCTCGTCGAACCCCGACCCGAGCAGCTCGGCGGTGTACCGGCCGTGGACCCGCCGCACGGCTTCGACCTCGCGGTCGAACCGGCGGCGGAACCGGGTGTCCTCGGCGTACTCCGGCCGGATCACCTTGACGGCCACCAGGTCCCGGGCCGTGTACGTGGCCGACTGCGACTCGTCCGCGGCCACGGCCCGACCGAGGAAGAGCCGCCCCATCCCCCCGCCCCCCAGCCGGGCCAGCACCCGGTAGGGCCCGATGGTCACCGGGTCCGTCCGGCGCAGCGGCTCGGCGCCGAGCCGTTCGAGGTCGGCGGCGGTCAGCTCTCCGGTCCAGGGGTGGGCGGGGTCGATGTCAGGCATGGGGGTTTCCTTATGGAGTTCCTGCTGTGACGCCCTCGGGCCATGGTCAGTGGTGCTGGCCGCCGGCCTCGGAGATGTTCTTCAGGACCGTGTCGAACTTCCGCTGGAAATCATCCAGGGACTGCCTGATCTTGTTCAGGTCCGCCTGGGCGCTGCTCCAGGAGGACCTGAACTGGGCGGCGTACGGGCCGCTCCAGTGGCTCGGGTCACTCAGGACGTTCCCGGCGGCGGAGAGCTGGGTGATGGAGTGCTGGAATCCGCCGTCGATGATGCCGAGAAACTTGCGGCTCGCGGCGTGTGCGGCGCCGTCGACTGAGATCTTGTCATCGGACATGGTGTTTCCCCTGTTCCATTTCCTATTGCTGGTTGATCGGAAGGAAGATCAAATTCGTGATCTATTCCTTCGGGGGCTCGTATCCCGACCTGAGCGCGTCCAGGGCCGGATCCTTCTCGCGGCTGCCAAAATTATTCGCCAGGTCGTAGATGGTCGGCGCGTGGTCCTTTCCGTGATCTTTTCCCGCCGTGTAAGAGTGCTGGTCCTTCAAGATCTGTCTGATGAGTTCCTGATTGGCGACGTGATCATTACCGAACTCTACGAGTTTCCCTGTCTTGTTGTCGTATATCTGCTTACCGTCGATCATCTTGCCGAGTGCGACGGTGAATCCCGCGAGGGAGATCTGCTGGTTGAGTTGTGTCGCGTTCGGGGCTTCGCCGTCCGGAATCCCCCAGTCAAGCAGCCCTTGAACCGGATCATGAGCTGAGTAGAGGCTCTGTAGTGCTCCGATCGCTGCGGTGTAGGCGACCTCGGCCACTCCGGCCGGCGGCTCGAGAGCGGCTGTGAACATGAACCACACATTGGCGTACCCTCCTTGGATCATGGACTTCAGCAGTTCATGATTCGGGGCGGCGTCGTCTGCGGCATGCAGGAATGGAGCAATGGCCTCGCCGACTTGCTGTCCTGCGCTTTCTCCCCACCCGTCCATCGCATCAGGGTAGGACCCTGGAGGGGACGGGCTTTCCGTGCTGTACTGCACACCTATCACATAGAGTTGTTTCAGGGGACCTGTCAGCGGTTCCCACTCACTTCTCGTCATCTTCGGTGCTCCATCTCCGAAGAAGCCCACCGAGATCTTGTGCAGGAGTGCTTGTGCTTGGGTCTGCCCCGGCTGCTGCCCCATCGCGACCGTGAGCGAGTTGATCAGGCTGCCGCGCAGCCCAGGGATTTCCGACGGGGGACCATAGAAGAGCTTTCGAAGCTGACCTGGGCTCAGTGAGTCGGCGAAGTTCCGAGCTGCCACCGGGTTGGCGCCGATACCGTTCAGGAACTGCAGCTTCTGGGCTGCGGTCATGTAGTGGTCGTCCAGGCTCACCGCGAAGCGGACCTCGGGGATGGGCCTCGTGAGCCGTGTGTTGACCGCTTTGTAGACCTTCGAGTCCAGTATGCCGATCGCGTAGGCACTCACCAGGGCCGGAATGCCACCGACGGCCATGGCGGTCTCGATGTGGCGTTCGTCCAGGTTGTTGTAGAAACCCGCGCTGAAGTAGGGGTCCTTGCCGTGCTTGGCGAGTTGCTTGATGATGCCGGAGACCTCGGTGGGCTTGGCATTCATGAAGCGCTTGGCGAGCGCCGCCCCCGCATTGATCTGCACGCGATGCGCGGCTTCTGCCTGCTGGCGTGCGGCCTCGTTCTGCAACTGTTTGAAGGCCTTGTCTATGGCCTTGTTGTTGGAGAAAATCGGCTGGTTCCGCCCCCGTACGAGAACACCACCGGCTTGCAGGAACGCCAAGCCGACGGTCCTCACGTCCCGGTCGGTGTAGTACGCGACCGCCACCTGCCTGGCAACGTCCAAGTCGATGGCCGAGACGCACCCGCCGCCATTTTGGTACGCGGTGAGCGTGGGCGCCAACACACTACGGACCCAGGTCTGCAACTGCTCGGCACCGTTGGTGCATGCATCGGAATACCTGTAGAGATTTTCCGGAATCGCGGAGACGTTGGCCATGTCGCTGTAGCACCTACTGCTTGGTCTTCTCAGCGGCGTGCGCCGCCTCAGTCGCCTGGGCCACCTGCGACTGGACTCCACGGGCCGCGGCTTTGAGTGCGGTGAGCGCCGTCTGCTGGTGCGTGAAGTCTGTGTCGAATCCGTCGCGCTTCGCGCCCTGCCACTTGGCACCGGGGCAATGACCGAGGAGAGCCGCGCGCTGGCCCTTGCGCAGCTGGATGAATCCTTCGAGCTTGTCGATGAGCTGCGACAGCTGCTGACTGAGCCGCTCGGCGGCGGCGAAATCGTATTTCGGTGGCATCAGTCAGTTCCCCCTGTTTGGCTCACGCGATAATTCTCTGGCCCCGGGCTTACCCGTGTCATTGACCTGGGGCGCACAGTCCCTGTGCACTTCACGCAATGCGCCGTACAGCAGTGACCATTCGTCAGTTCGCCACCTGCACACCCGCCGCCACGCCGTCCACGACCACATAGCCCCGCCCCGGCAGCGGCTCCATGCGGTCGTGGCGGGGCAGTTCGGTGCCCAGTAGATCGCCGTCGAGGTCGTGGTCGGGGCACAGCAGGATGCCGCAGCGGCTGTCGCGGGCGCGTTGGGTCCAGTGGCCGTAGGCGCGGCGCAGGGTGTCGGCGCGGCCGGCGGCGATCATGTGGTGGCCGGTGGCGGGGAAGGACAGCCACTGTTCCAGGAAGCCGCGCTCGTCCTCCACCGTGTCGGCGTCGTCGGCCAGGAGGAGGACGGGCCGGTCGAGGGGCAGTGCTGTGAGTGTCTGTTCGAGGTCGCCGTACCGGGTGACCAGGGCGGTCAGGCCGGGCAGGTCCCGCAGTGGGGAGCGGCGCGGGGCGAAGCCGACGACCGTGGTCGGGGTGTCGGCGGAGGACATCACGAGACGGGCGATGGTGCACAGGGCCGTGCTGCGGCCGGACCGCTGCGGCCCGGCGACCAGGGCGTGCTCGCGTTCGTACAGCCGTAGTCCGGCGCTGCCGAGGGTGTCGGAGTCCAGGCCGGCGGGGAGCCACCAGGGGTCCGTGGCGGTCTGGGCCGGCACCGCGAGGCCGGTGGCGGCGACGTCGGTGGGCAGCAGCCCGACCTCCGGGGCGGTGCGCTGCGCGCCCCTCCACCGGGCGGCGGTCTCCGCGACGACCGCCGTCAGGTCCTCTCCCGGCCAGCCGATCTGGATCACCTGCCGGTTGGCGGCCACAAGCGCCCGGCCCGGCACAAAGGTGGGGACCGCGTTGCGCGGCACGTCGAAGTATCCGTACTCGCCGGGGTCGGCCAGTCGCAGCAGCAGCTTGGTCTGGGTCAGGGCGGACCAGGCCGATGGCACGGCGCCGGAGCGGTCGGCGCTGACCGCGAATCTGATGCCGACCGCGGGGCCGTCGGCGTAGACGCGGGCGAGTTCGTCGATCAGATTCATCCCCGCCACGTCCTTGCCGAAGTCCGAGATGAGGGCGCCCAGGTTGTCCAGCAGCACCAGCCAGTCCGGGGAGCCGGCCGGGCCGCGGGCCTTGCGCTCGTCGAGTTCCCGGCGCAGCAGCTTGATCAGCCGGATCTGCCGCTCGCGCTCGGCGGACCCGATGTGGGCGCCGGTGTGCGGGAGCGCGGCCAGCGGGGCCAGGTCGCCCGCGCCGAGGTCGAGGGCGAAGATGTGGTGCCGGTCGGGCGGGCAGGAGCCGGCGACGGCCAGGGCGAGCGTGGCCAGGGCGGTGGAGGTCCCGGCGCCGCCGCCCCCGTAGATCAGCACGTTTCCCGCGGCCGGGTCCCAGCCGACCGCGTATTGCCGCTGCCGGTCCGGGTCGTCGGCGAGAGCCCAGGCGGGCAGCCCGGTGGTCCCGGTGTGCAGGCCCTGTTCAGCAACCGGGGGGAGGTCCGTGCGGTGGACGACGTCGGGTAGCGGGTCGGGCCAGGGCCGTCGCGGCGGGGCGAATCCGGAGAGATCGGCGGCCTGCCGTGCCGCGGTGACCAGCCGTCGCAGATCGGTCTCGGCCTCCGTGCTGTCGGTGGCCGCCGCCAGGGTCGGCATGCCCAGGATGAATGGTGCGGTCGTCACCGGTGCGGTCATCGCGGCCTGCGGGGTGACGCCGGTGGACAGCGCCGTCTGCACCGGCAGCACCTCGCGGGCGGAGAGCCGGTAGTAGGCACGCCCCCACTGCCGGGTGCCGATCCCGGCGGCGGCCGGGTTGTCGATGACGTCCTGGGAGTCGGAGGTGGACTCCAGGCGCAGCGCGATGCGCAGCTTGACGTTGTTCTTGATGGCGTCGTTGACCGATCCGGCGGGCCGCTGCGTGGCCATGATCAGGTGAACGCCGAGGCTACGGCCGCGCTGTGCGATGCTCACCAACGCATCCACGAAGTCCGGCAACGCCTTGACCAGGGTGGCGAACTCGTCGATCACCACCGCCAGCCGGGGCATCGGCTCCAGCTCGCCTCGCTCCGTGTCGCGCATCCGCTGGTAGTCCCGGATGTGGCTCAGGCTCACCTCGCGCAGCAGCCGCTCCCGGTGGTGGATCTCGGCCTCCAGGCAGCGCAGCGCGCGCTCACTCAACTGCTCATCCAGGTCGGTGACCAGGCCCACGCTGTGCGGCAGTTCGGCGCACTCGTCCAGCGCTCCGCCGCCCTTGTAGTCGACCAGAGCGAAGGTCAGGTGCTCGGGGTCGGCGTCGATGGCCATGCTCGCGACGAGGGTGCGCAACAGTTCGCTCTTGCCCGAGCCGGTCGTCCCGGCGATCAGGGCATGCGGCCCGTCGTCGTCCAAGTCCACGGTGAACAGGTCGTGTTCGCTGACCCCGAGCAGGGCACCGACCCGCAGTGCCGGGACACGCTCCTTCCACCGGTCACCGACAGCGGCCCCGGTAACGCTCTCGAGGTCCAGCAGCGACAGCAGCGAGACCCGATCGGGCAGCCCCGCACCCTCCATGCTCAGCTCCGGGTCCTCGAAGCGGGCCAGCGCCCGCGCGGTGGCACGCGCCTCGGGTACCGGCATGCCGCCGAGCAGCACGTCCCGCACGACCTCACCGGACGCCACATCACGTACGCTCCCGATGCCCTCGGCCGAGGCGGTGACCACGGTGGTGCACAGGGCGGGCAGACGGTCGGCGAGGACGATGCCTCCGCACCCCACGGGGCCGCCGGAGCGGCCGGCCAACAGGTCGCGCAGCGGACAGGGACGTCCTTCGAGCAGCGTGGCGCCGTCCACGACCACCAGGAGCACTGGCCCGGGGTTGTCCTGGCTGGGCTTGCGCCCGGACGTGGTGTCGAGCAGGCTCCTGGCCAAGGCGTCGGCCTGCTCCGCGCCGACGGCCACCAGCCGGGTCGTCCCCGTGCGCATATCCGCGCCGTGCGGCAGCCACTTGGTCCACTCCCAGTCGGCGAGCCGGTCGGCGTCGGCGAATACCGCGAGGGTCACATCGGCCGGGCCGCTGCCGACCACGGCCTGGCACAGCAGTGACCGCGCCATGGCCAGACACGCGCGCCGGTCCCCCTCGAGTCCGACCGCCTCGCCCGCAGCGATCCCGACGACCACGGGCACCTGCGGCAGGACGCACCGCGCCCCGAGGATGGCGGCTGCCTCCGGCGCGGGCTCGGCGGAGTCGTTGTCCAGCGGCGGGGTCCAGGACAGATCCGCGTGGCCGACGACGGTCCGCAGG
Organism: Streptomyces sp. JLBJ103; assembly: GCF_058215575.1. Taxonomy (NCBI): domain Bacteria; kingdom Bacillati; phylum Actinomycetota; class Actinomycetes; order Kitasatosporales; family Streptomycetaceae; genus Streptomyces; species Streptomyces sp. JLBJ103. The sequence goes on from NZ_CM177089.1 coordinate 5,667,654, forward strand.
AAGTCCGGTGCGCCCGGCCGCCGTTCCCACAACGCGACCCCCGGTGCCGTGGCGCGGTGGACCACCTCGGCCGGGTCGGGGTGCGCGGCCCGGCGGGTACGGACCTCGGCCGCGTTCCGCACCGCCACCTCCCGCTCGAAGTCGGCGACCCGCGCGGCGTGGGCACGCATGCCGCGGCGGAGCGTGAACCGGCCGCGCAGCCGCTCCTCGAAGAAGTTCCCGAGGAACATCAAGGGTGTGAGGGCCGCGATGGCGGCGTACCGGAAATCGTGGGTGAGGGCGACGATCCCTGCGGCCATCACCAGCGGACCGAGCATGCTGGAGACGCTGAACGGAGCTTTGTCGGCACGTCGGGGCGCGGCGGGGACGACGATCCGAGGCGGATCGGCCGGGCGGCCACCGCGCGGCGCACGGTTGAACGGCAGGGTGCCGCCGGGGCCGACCTCGCGGAGGGTGTTGACGCGCTGGACGGGCCCGAGGTGGTCGGGCGGCAGGACACGCAGCAGCACCTCACCGCCGAGCGAGACCAGGTCCTGCGGACGCACCCGAACACCCGGCTCGGCGATACGCTCGCCACCGACGTCCGTGCCGTTGGCCGAGTCGAGATCGGTGACGCGCACACCCCCGTCGGGCGCGACCTCGAACGCCGCATGCAGTCGGGACACCCCCGTGGCCACGACACACACATCTGCCTCGGCGCCGCGCCCGATGACCGTTCTGCCCACCTTCAGAGGAAAGCTGCGCCCGCCCTCGAGCCCGCCGACCACCCGCAGCACGGCGGCCGCGATCCGCGGCCCGCCAACGGAGCCCCAGCCGGCCCGAGCCACCCGTGATCCATGCGCGAGACCGCACTCGCTCAGCGCCGTCTCCGGCGGTGCCGTCCGCCCGTCGATGCTCAGCCCGGTCGCGGGTACGTCCAAGGCAGCGGCCAAGTCGGCCAGCGTGGCGTCCGGCCGACCGACTCGCAGCTCCATCTCCCGCTCGGATTCGCCATCGGCGTAGATGATCCGCACGGCACCGTCCCTCCAAAGTGGCTCCGGTCGCGAGGGGCCTGTCGAGTCTGAGGCCGGCCCCCTATGGAGGTCATTGACGGCGCACGCAGAGTCTTTGACTGTTGGCGCAATCAGAAGGGCCCCTATTTCAAGACGGGTATCCACCATGCCCAGTGGAAGTCGTTCCACCCTGACAAGTTCCGCCAGGACACCGCCACGACCAGGCCGATCGTCGCCTGCGTCGACGGCGTGTGCACTGTCCAGGGTCAGGCGAGCTACAAGGACGTCGCCTCCCACTGACCTCATGGACGAGCCCGAGCAGCAGCCGACGGAAGATCAAGGGGAAGAGATGTGCGCTGACGACCCGTCGGCGTCGTAGCGGGCCCGGGCGGCGAGGATCTCGCCCCCATGGGCCCGGGTCCAGTCCGAGAGGGCGTCGAAGACGGGGACGAGCGAGTGTGCCAGGGGTGTGGTGGCGTACTCGACCCGGGGCGGGACCCCGGGGTGACAGGTGCGGTCGACCAATCCGTCCCGCTCGAGCTGGCGCAGCGTCTGCGAGAGGACTTTCGGCGTGATGGCGGGCAGGCGCCGCTGCAACTCCCCGAACCGCACCCAGCCGCCGTCCCGGTCCAGGACCCACAGCACATCCGTGGTCCACCTGCGGAACAGCAGATCGATCACCGGGCTGATGGGACATGAATCCCCGGCGATACCAGTCATGTGGTTCCCCTCACAATCGAATTGCTATCCACTTGGTAACTACGGCCTTCGCGATAGTAACTTGAAGCTTGCCCGCGACAACACGCGGCGGGAAAACCGTATTCGATGAGGGAAAAGGTAAACCTGCCCATGGACAAGGAAACTCCACTCACCGCGAGTGATCCGATGGCCGTACAGACGTCGCGTCCGCTTCGGCGGAGGAGGGCTTTGCAAGCCGCCGTGGGCACGCTGGCGGGATTGGGTCTGGCGAGTGTCGCCTCGGCTCCGAGTTCCGCGGCACAGCCGAGCCGGTCAGGGGGCTCAGGGGTTTCAGGGCGCTCAAGGGGATCAGCGGGCGAGGAAGCCAGGTCACTGGATGAGTTGTACGCCGCTGCCCGGTCTGAGGACGGTGCTCTGACCATTTACGGCGGCGGGGACTTCAAGGAGATGCTGGCACCGGTCGAGCAGGCGTGGGCCCAGCGCTTTCCCGATGTCAGGATGACCATGATCGTGGACTACAGCAAATTCCACGACGTACGGGTCGACAACCAGCTAGCGACCGACACCCTCGTTCCGGATGTGGTCCACTTCCAGACCCTGCACGACTTCCCCCGCTGGAAGCGGGAGGGAAAGCTCCTCGCCTATAAACCGGCTGGGTTCGGCAAGATCCATGACAAGCTCAAGGATCCTGACGGTGCGTGGACGGCGATCGCCGTATACGCCTTCAGTTATCTCTATGACACCGCCACAGTAGGTGGTGCGCCGCCGCGGAGTGTGCGGGATCTCGCCGATCCGAAATGGAAAGGGAAGATCGCTTCTTCCTACCCCAATGACGATGACGCGACGCTCTACCTGTACAAGTTGTATGTCGAGAAGTACGGCTGGGAATGGCTGTCGCGGTTGATGTCCCAGGGCATCGAGTTCCAGCGCGGCACCAACAACCCCGGCGACGCGGTCCGCACCCAGCAGAAGACCATCGCCATCGGAACGGCATCGGTCTCCGCGCTGGAGTCCCCCCGTACCGAAGTCGAGTGGGTGCTCCCCACCGACGACCCGTTCATGGCCTGGGGACAGCGTGCCGCGATCCTCGCCGGGGCCAACCACACCGCGGCGGCGAAGCTTTACCTCAACTGGCTGCTCTCCACGGAGATGCAGCGGGCGAACAACGCCTTCGGCTGGCCTGTGCGCACCGATGTCCCACCGGCACCGGACCTGAAGCCGATCTGGGAGTACCCCAACGCCAACCTCGACGGCTTCGCCGCGTTCATGGCCGACCGCGCGGAGGTCGAACGCTGGCGCCAGACCCTCACCCTGTACGTCGGCGAGGTGCGGGGGGAACCGAGCCCCACGTGGCTCGGCCTGCACCCGGGAGCCAGCCGGTGAACGCGTGCCCCTGGGACATTCGCCCGCCGTACCGTCGCTGCCCGGCGATCCGGACAAGACAGATCCCCGGCGCCCCGCGCGGGGCGGGGGGCCGGGGATCTGCGTCAGGCTGTGGTCAACTCGACACGCGTCAGCGGACGTTGACCGCCTTCCATGCCGCGTTCACCGTCTTGTACTCGCGGCTGGTCTTGCCGTACAGGTCACCCGCGGCCTTCAAGGTGGCCTTGCGGGCGCCCTTGTAGTTGGTCGTCGAGGTCATGTAGACCGTCAGCGCGCGGTACCAGATCTTGGCGACCTTCTGGTTGCCGATGCCCTTGACGGTGGAGCCGTCCTTGGTGGGGCTGTCGTACTTCACGCCCTTGATGGTCTTCCGGCCGCTGCCCTCGCTGGCGAGGTAGAAGAAGTGGTTGCCGACTCCGGAGGAGTTGTGCACGTCCAGGTCGCCGAGGCCGGACTTCCAGTAGTCGGCGGACGAGCCGTCCAGGGAGGGCTTGTCCATGCGGCGCAGCCACGGCGGGGTGGACTGGTCGCTGAAGAGGTAGTCGGGCTTGTCGTAGCGGTTGTTGGCGTACCACTCGACCATGGTGCCGAAGATGTCGCTGGTGGCCTCGTTGAGTCCGCCGGACTCACCGTCGTAGACGAGGCCGGCGGTGGCGCTGGTGACGCCGTGGGTCATCTCGTGGCCCATGGTGTCCAGGTCCACCTGCTCGGCGTCGCGGTTGCCGTCGCCGTCACCGGTGAGCATGCAGAAGCACTCGTCGGACCACTGGGCGTTGTCCCACTTGTCGCCGACGTGGACGAAGACGGTGGCGGCCTTGCCGTCGTTGCGGATGCCCTTGCGGCCGAAGGTCTTCTGGTAGTAGTCCCAGGTCCAGGCGGTGTTGGCGTGGGCGTCCACACCGGCGGTGGCGCGATTGGTGGAGAACTTCTTGCCGTCGCCCCACTCGTTGTCGCGGTCGACGAGGAGCTTGCCGGCGCTCGGGTGCTTCAGCGAGTCGGCGTCGACGTTCTTGGCGTCCTTGGTGACGGTGCCGCGCTTGGTGTCCTTGAGCGCGTACTTGCCGTCCGACCGCTTGGTGGTGTCGATGCTGATGTCACCGGTGTACTCGGAGTGGCCCTTGCCCTTGGCCTGGTGCTGCGCGTCGTAGGACGCGATCTGCTTGCCGTTGGCGGCGTCGGTGACGATGATCTTGCCGACCGGCTCCCCGTGGGTGCCGGTGCCCATCACGGTGGTCTGCCAGGCCAGCCGCGGGGTGGCGTCGACGGCCCAGACGATCAGCTTGGGGCGGGAGGTGGCGTCCTTGACCTTGTTGGTCTTCTTCAGCGCCTGGTCGGCGGTGTGCTGGGGGGAGACGCCCGGGGTGGTCTTCTTGACGGCCACCGTACGCGCTCTGGACTGGCTGAGGTCTCTGAAGTCGCCGTTCTTCGACTGGTGGACGACCAAGTCGCCACCGACGACGGGGAGTCCGCGGAAGGTGCGGTCGAAACGTATGTGCTGGGTGCCGTCGGGGTCGATGACGACGTCCTTGACGGCGAGGTCCTGTCCGGCGCCGAAGCCGAACGCCTCGGCGTGGGCACGGACGTTGGCCTTCGCGTCGGCGATGGCCTTGGCCCGCGGTGACGCGGCGGCCACGGCGGATCCCGGTTGGGCGATCTGGAGGCCGGTGGCAACGAGAGCGGATGCTGCGGCTAGCGCGGACGCGGCGACGACGCGTCGGCGCTGTGGGGAAGCCGATATCACGCTGTATCTCCTCGGGGGAGTTGACGGACAGATGGTGAGATCTTGTCGTTAACAGCGAGATAACTGATCAAATCTGAGCGATCTTTACCTGATCTTGACAGAATATTCAGTGCTTCCCGGTATGAAGACGGTCCGAACCGGTCACAGGTTGAGTCATCGCGGTCACAACCCAGCAGTGACCGCGGCATTTTGACCGCCGGGCACACCGAACGACGCGCGGCCGCCCGGGAGATCCCGGACGGCCGCCGTTCGCCGAATGTGGCGCTGTGCCAGTGTGCGACGCGCGATATCACCGTCGTGGCGCGTGGCCGACGGCCTCCTGACGCTCCTCGCGGTCGGTCCGCGCCGCCTGCGGGTGCCGCGGTCGCCCGATCAGCACCGCCAGATGCACCGTGACCATCACCGCGGCGGTCACGGCGGCGCTGTGCCACAGCAGCGCGTCCATCCGGCCCGCCGAGAGATACGCGCCCGCGGCCACCGCCACCACCGCGCACACCGCCCGGTCGATGATGCTCTCCACCGACAGCAGGGTGGCGCGCGGAGCGCCCTTCGGCACGGCGTCGTTCACCAGCTTGCGCTGGATCGGATACGCGAAGCCGGTGACCGCCGAGAACAGACAGAGCAGGCCGACCGCCGCCAGCGGCCCGCCGAGGGTGATCCCGGCCAGGGACACCGCCATCGCCAGGCTCAGGCCGGACACCATCGTCAGCGGTTTCAGCTTGCGCCCCAGCCACTGCGGCCGGGCCGCGCCCACGGCCTCGGCCACCGTCACCGCCGCCAGCACACTGCCGTGCGAGGTCTCCGGGATGCCCTGGTCGATAAGGATCGGCTGGAACAGGTTCACCTGACAGATCCGGGAGAGCGTGAAGACGGCCACGCCCTGCACCATCACCAGCGCGAGCCACGGGGAGTGGCGCAGATGGCGCAGCGCGCCCCCGGCCTCTTTCCACACCCCCGACCGGCGTTCGCCCTTCTCGCTCTCCGCGTTCCCGGCCAGCCGGGGCAGCGCCATGACGCACATCAGTGACGCCGCGGCGCTGGCCGCGCTGAGGACGTACGGCGTGGGCCGGGACAGCGCCATCAGCGGCCCCACCAGTGGCCAGCACACCACCTTGGCGGCCAGCCCGAGTGCCCGCGCGGTCCCCTCGGCGCGCAGATAGTGGTCGTCCGCGCCCTCCGCGTGCAGCGCGTCGTAGAGGTACGCGCTGGCCGCGCCCGAGGTGAGGGAGCGGCCAGCGGCGATGGCGAGGAAGTGGACCAGGAAGCCGGTGTAGTCGGGGGAGAGGACCGGGGCGAGGTTGGCCGCGGTCATCACCACCGCGCCCGCGCGCAGACAGTTGCGGGCGCCGATCCGGTCGGCCACCAGACCGGTCGGGATCTCGAACAGGCAGAACGCGATGTAGTAGATGGACTGGATGCCGAAGATCTGCGCGTCCGAGAGCCCGGCCTCCCGCTGGTAGGCGTAGAAGACCGGCATCCACCACAGCAGGTTGAACAGCAGCTGGAAACCGTTGTTGAGGGCGATGACCCGGCGGCCCCCGGCGGTGAGCGGGGATCGCCCCTCCGCCGGGGATCGCCGCTCCGCCGGGGTCCGCCGCTCCGCCGGGGTCCGCCCCTCCGCCGGGGCCCGTCCCTCCGCCGGGGTGCGGCGGAGGAACGGTATACGGCCCCTCACAGCGCGTACGGGCGGAGCTGGACCAGCCGGAAGCCGCCCTCGTCGGTCATCAGCCACTCGATGTCCAGCGGATCGTCCGGGTCGTACGAGAAGTGCGACTGGAGCAGCCGCCCGGTGAGCGCGAGATCCGCCAGCCGCGCCCGGTCCGGGGCGGGCAGGTCCGCGCCGGACGAGCCGAGGTCCACGGTGCGGCCCCCGCCCTCCACGGTGTTGTACAGGTATTGCAGCGGCAGCGCCGTTCCGTCGACGACGCTCTCGGGCGAACCGGGCGTGCAGTTGATGTAGACGTTGCGGAAGTCCTCGCGCCGGGTGGGGTTGCAGGTGACCAGCACCCCGCCGAGTTCGGCCGGGGTGTACTCCTGGACGATGACGCCCATGTAGGTGTCGTCCAGGGAGATGCCCGCCTCGTGGCGGAGCCGGACACTGCGCGGCGACAGCAGCGAGGCCCACACCTGCCGTACCGCGTCCAGGAGTTCGGCGGTGCCGTGCACCGTGGTGATGGATTCGTAGACCCCGGCGGCGGAGAACCCCGGCAGATCCTCGGCGTTGGAGGAGGAGCGGACCACCAGCCGCCTGCGGCACACACTGCCGGGGAACGGCGCGGTGATCCGCGCCGCCACCTCGTCCGGCACCGGGGTGCTGCGCACCAGCTGCTGAAGGCTCAGACACAGCGGGTCCAGCACCTCGTCGGCGCCCTGCTCCAGCGCCATCTTCAGCTTGCCGATGCCTTGTTGGAGGGCGGGCGAGGAGATCAGGAAGCGGTGCTGGAGGGCGAACGGCAGCGCCACGCCCTCGGGCGCCGTGACGGTGGCGGCCACGAACTCCGAGGCCGCCTGGCGCAGTGCCTCGGGGTCGGCGGACGTGCTCAGCCGGGAGGCGAGATGGCCGTACAGATCCTTTCTCGGCGGCCGGGACCGGCCGTAGAAGGCGGTGAGATCTGCGGTGCGGCTGTCCAGCACATGGTGGAATTCACCGAGGTTGGCCGCCTTGGTGCCGTAGCGGTCGTGGTCATCGCGGCGCAGTCTGCGCAGTTCCAGGACGGGCATGTCCTCCAGCAGCGGCGGCTCAAGGCGGATCCGCTGCTGATGCCATATGGGCTCCTCCAGTTCGGGCACCTCGTGCAGCCGGACCAGGCTCACCTCGTCGTCCCGGACCCGGTAGCACACCCAGGCCCCGTCCAGCCCCTCCGCCTCCACCAGCCGGGGCATGTCCCGCACGATGGAGTTGGGAATGCCCCAGCCGGAGGCCAGCACATTGGTGTGGGACAGCGGGGTGATGGGGGCGGCGTTGATGAATCCGGCCACCCTCGGTATGTCGTCCGGCAGCCGGTCCATGGCCACGATGTCCGACCAGCCGAGGTCCGCCGCGCGGGTGCGGTACTCCTCCACCGAGCCGAACCAGTGCAGCCGCCCGATGGCCTCACCGGTGTTCAGCGGGGTGCGGGGGCGGCTGACGAACAGCTCATGGCTGAGGATGCGCGGCAGCCGTACGTCGCCGACCATGGCCAGCGCGGCCTCCTGGGCGTGGTTGGCGGGTTTCAGCAGCAGCGGCAGCCGCCCGTCCACCCGCTCCCGGACGAAGTCGTAGAACTCCTGGAGCAGCGGGCCGTCCATGGTGTCGGCCTCGGTGGTCTCCAGCACCAGGAACGGCCGCTCCCGGCCCTCGGTGTCCTCGTCGGCGTGCAGCGACAGCACACCGAGCAGGAAACGGCGGCCGGGGTCGGAGTACACCGAGGCGTTGAACGCGTCCAGCCGGGCGTCGAGTTCGTCCAGACCCATCCCCAGGATGCGGGTGGCCACGTAGTTGACGTGGAACGGGTGGACGGCGGTGTCCAGCAGATGCCAGGTGTGCTCGGCGCGGTCGACCACCACCTTCAGATACGGATGTCCGGCCAGCACTCCGGACAGGGTCCGGAACAGCGGCAGCGACAGGTTCTCGCCGACCACGGTGGCATCGGTGCCGGGCGCGGCGGCCGGGCTGGGAAACGCGCTGAGGCCGGCCATCACGGCCTCCCGGTGGGCGGGGCGGGCGGAAGGACGGTGGGCAGGGTGTCGTTGAGTCGTTCGAAGTCACGTATCACCGTGACCGGATCGTCGGCGACCAGCAGACACAGCGCCGCCATGGAGTTCGCGCCCGCGGCCGGGTCGTAGACCGGCACCGGTGTGCCGTCCGGCAGCGAGTGCTCGGTCACCTCCGTCAGCCGCGCCCCGGTGGAGAGCAGTCCGGAGCGCTGGACGGCGGCGAAGTCCCACAGCCGCCGGTCCGGCCACGGCGCGCCGGAGCCGTCCACGGCCAGCACCACCAGCGATCCGGCCGCGCCCTTTGCGTCGGCGGCGCCGAGCACCGAACCCGGCCCGGGGGCGGGCCAGTCGACCTCGCGGCCGAGCAGCCGGTCGATGAGCATGCCGATGACGTCCACCCCGAAGACGTCCTCGATCTGCGGCACGGTCATCGCGCCACCGAACCGGGCGGCGGTCTCGATGACCCACATCCGCCCGTCGGCGCCCAGCTTGATCTCGGTGTGGGTGCCGCAGGTGCGCAGCCCGAGCGCGTCCACGGCGGCCGTCGCGAGCTCCACCACCTTGCGCTGGGCGTCCTCGGGCAGCAGGGCGGGAGTGATCCCGGCGCGTTCGGTGAACGGCTCGATGGTGGGCATCCGTCCGCTCAGGCACACCGGGTGGTAGACGCCCTCGGCCACCACGCCCTCGACGCTGACGTAGTCGCCCCAGCCGGGCTCCTCGAACCAGTCCCCGGCCGTGCCCGTCACGATCTCCTCGACCAGGAAGTCCGCGTCCGCCCCGGCCACATGGAGCTCGGCGTAGCCCTGGCGGGCGGACTCCTCCATCACCTCACGGGCCCGCGCCCAGGCGGGGGCGATGTCCTGTGGGCCGCGCAGGATCTGATGGGCGGTGGACCCGGCGCTCCAGGCGGCCTTCATCAGCATCGGGTACGGGATCTCGGCCGCGGCCTCGTGCAGATCGCGCTCGGTCGCCACGGAGCGGAACCGCGGCTGGGACACCCCGTGCCCGTCCCAGGTGCGGCGCATCATCCGCTTGTCGCGGGCCAGCACACAGTGCGCACCGGCCCCGGCGAGGCCGAGCCGCTCGGCGGCGTCGGCCACCGCCACCACGGCGTACTCGGACGGGGTGAACACCGCGTCGGCGCCGAGGGCCTGTGCCTGAGCCGTGATCAGCGCCACGAGGTCCTGGGACGTGGTGTCCGCGGGGGCGACCACCGAGGCACAGAGCCGGGTGACCGCATCGCGTGCGGAGGGCGGAAGGGGACTGAGCACGAGCAGATGCACTTCGGCCTTCGCGGCGACCCGGGACAGCGCGTATTCCAACGGCGGCCCGCCCTTGGCGTAGACAAACAGCACCTTACTCACAGATAACGACTCCTCGGTTCAGAGTTTCTCGATGGCTCAGCGAAACCGGCGGGCTGGCACTTCCGCCGCGATCCGGGCCCGTCAAGCGAACCAGTCGGGCATCACGCTTACCCGCCGAACCCGGGGCGGGCGCTCAGGCAAATGCCTGAGTGTCACCAGGAGTTCACGGTGAGCGAGGACCTCGGGCGCGGGTTTCGGCCCTTCTCGGCCCCTTGTGCGTTCCGGCCGGTTACGGCGCATGTACGCACGGTGTCTGGGCAAGCCTTGGCCATGCCTTCGGTCACGATGCCCGGAGGCCGGACCGGAAAGGCGGCAGGTGTCCGATATGGGCCTGAGTACGCTGCTTGAGCGCATGCCCGTGTCATGGTGGGAAGCCGATGAGGGGCTGCGCATCGTCAACTGCGGTGGGGGCGCGTTCCACGACCCGGGCACCGCACAGCGATTCGTCGACAGCCTCGGCGGTGCGGACCGCGGACGGCGGGAGGGGGCGGCCGCCGAGGACCGGGGGGCGAGGATCGACCGCCGCCAGGTCCGGTTCGGCGGGCGGCTGTTCGACGTCACCTCCTACCCCGGGCGGCTCGCCGGTGGCCGCCGGGGCGGCACCAGCGGGCTCGCGGTGGACATCAGCGCCCTGGACCTCGGCCGGCGCGATTACACCGCGTTCACCGACTTCGCGGACTACGCGCCCGCCGCCGCCTTCATCCGCGACCCGGGCGGCCGCTATCTGTGGGCCAACCACGCCTACGCGCATCTGTACGGCACCTCCGCCGAGGCCGTGATCGGCAGCAGTGTCACCGACTTCGACGCCCCCGAGGACGTGGCCACCTTCCAGACGCTGGACCGTCAGGTGCTCAGCTCCGGCAGGCCGGTGCGGCACACCATCGACTACCACCGCCCGGACGGCTCCCCCGGACGCGCGGTCGGCCACCGCTTCCCGGTGGCCGAGGGCGACCAGACCTGTGTGGCCGGGATCTACATCGACATCACCGACTACACCCTCGCCCTCAGTCAGCGGCGTGCCGCCGAGGAGGACCTCCAGGCGCTCAGCGAACACAGCGGTCTGCCCTGCGCCCTGCTCTCGACGGGCGGCCGGATACGCCGAGTCAGCGCCTCGGCCGCGGAACTGCTGCGGGTCCATGTCCCCGATCTGCTCGGCCGCCCCGCCCACCGCTATCTGGCCCCCACCGAGGATCTGGCCGGACTGCGCCACGCCTGGCGGGATCTGGTGAACCGGCGCAGACGCCGGATCCAGACCTCCGCGGCCTTCCTCGACGCGCGGGGCGCGGAGTGGCGGGCCCGGCTGCTGCTCACCGCCGTCGGCAGCGGCTCACGACGGGCCCGCGGCGTGTGGGTGGTGCTGCCCCACCACACCCTGCCGCACCGGCCGCTGCCGCCGCTCACCGCGGCGCAGTTGCGCATCCTCACCCTGCTGTCCGCCGGACACGGCAACAACGAGATCGCCGCCTCGCTCCGGCTCTCGCGGCAGACGCTGGACTACCACCTCGGCCGGCTGCGGGAGTTGCTGGAGGCGCCCACCCGGCTGGCGCTGGTCAGCCGGGCGTATGTGCTGGGCATCCTCGATCCGCAGGCATGGCCGCCGCGCTCGGCCATCGGCCGCCGTCCGGCCGGTCCCTGCTGAACGCGGCCTGCTGAACCTGGTCCATCCCCGCTGAACGCGGCCGGTCTCTGCCGAACGCGGCCGGTTCCCGCCCAAGGACGCGGCGAGTGTGGGGTGGTTCACAGCGCCGCCACCCATCTCCTGAATGAATTCTTGTTATCCGGTGTCCCGGCCCGGGTCTCCCTCAGTGCCAGGACGACGAGTCGAGCTCAGGAAATGGGGCGCTGAGAGTGAGCAGCGAGGTCGGAGCAGAGGTCATCGAGGCCGCGCGGTCCGGTGACCCGGTGGCGCGAGATCAGCTGGTCAGTACGTATCTGCCACTGGTCTACAACGTCGTCGGCCGCGCCCTCAAGGGGCATGCGGACGTCGACGACGTGGTCCAGGACACCATGATCCGCGCCCTCGGCGGGCTCGGCGGCCTACGGGACCCCTCCGCCTGCCGCTCCTGGCTCGTGGCGATCGCGATGAACCAGGTGCGCCGGCACTGGCGGGAGCGGCAGGACGCGCCCGTCGGCGGCCTGGGGGAGGTGCACGAAATGCCCGGACCCGAGCCCGACTTCGCCGATCTGACGATCGTGCGGCTGGGGCTGGAAGGCCAGCGCAAGGAGGTCGCCGAGGCGACGCGCTGGCTCGACGACAGCGAGCAGGAAGTACTCTCGCTGTGGTGGCTGGAGGCCGGGGGCGAACTGACCCGGGCCGAGGTGGCCGCCGCCCTCGAGCTCTCGCCGCAGCACACGGCCGTACGCGTGCAGCGCACCAAGGACCAGCTGGAGACCGCGCGGGTGGTGGTCCGCGCCCTGTCCACCGCCCCGCTCTGTGGCGAGCTGCGGCAGCTCACCGCCATCTGGGACGGACGGCCGTCCGCGCTGTGGCGGAAGCGAATATCCCGCCACGCCCGCGGCTGCGCCGAGTGCTCCGGCCACTGGTCCGGACTGGTCCCGGCCGAGGGACTGCTCGTCGGGCTCGGTCTGGTGCCGGTGGCGGGCGCGCTGCTGGGCTGGCGGGCGAGCACGGCGGCCGCCGCGCAACTCCCCATGGACCCGGCCGGATCGGCCGTGTCCGGCGATGCGTGGATGTACTCGGCGGACACCAATGTGCTCCCGACGGTGGACCTGGGACCGGCCGGTGCGCACGGCTCGGACGGCGCGACGGACGGCTCGGGCGGCGCGCACGCCGCGGGCGGGGCGCGCAGCGCCCGGCACCGGGCCCGCAAGCGGTCCCGTGCCGCCCGCGGGGCTGGGGTCGCGGCGCTCGCGCTGGCCGTCGGCGGTGCCGCGCTGCTGCTCGTCCCCGGGGACAACGGGCACAACGACGCCGGGAGCAGCCGGACCGCACCGCTGGCGGAGGAGACCCCGTCCGCCGATGAGCCCACCCCCGACCACACCACCACCCGGCCCGCCAGCCGCAAGGAGAGCCCGACCCGGCGTCCGGTCACCAAGGCGCCCCGTTCCGCCAAGCCCACTCCGCGCCCCAGCAAGAGCGCCCCGACCGCACCGCCCACCCGCTCCGCCCCGACCACCGCGCCCCCGAAGGCCGACCCCGGCTCGGGCAACAGCACCGCGTTCGCGCAGCAGGTCATGGAGCTGGTCAACATCGAGCGCGGCAAGGTGGGCTGCTCCCCGGTCCGCCTCAACGACAAGCTGAACTCCGCCGCCCAGCGCCACTCCGACGACATGGCCGCCCGCGGCTACTTCGACCACACCTCCCCCGACGGCTCGGACCCCGGCGACCGGATCACCGCCGCCGGATACCCGTGGCGCACCTACGGCGAGAACATCGCCAAGGGGCAGCAGACCCCGGCCGCGGTCATGGACTCCTGGATGAACAGCCCCGGCCACCGGCAGAACATCCTTAACTGCGACTTCACGGAGATGGGCGTCGGCGTCAACCGCGGCAGCGGAGGCCCCACCTGGACCCAGGCGTTCGGCGACCGCTGAGGTCACCTCCGCGGCGGCCGGGCCGCGGGGAGTTCAGCCGCGGGTGAGCGCGAGGCCCTCGGTGCCCGGCTCACCGGGGAGCGGGGCCGTGGCCTCCGGTACGTCGAGGGCCGGTACGTCGAACGCCGGGTGGACGCGGGCCGGGAGGACGGGAGCCAGGACACCGATGGCCGGGAAGCCGGTGAGCAACACCGGGTGGACGGCGCCCCGGTGGGACGTCCGCGCCGGCAGCGGGTCCGGACGTGGAGCCGGACGTGGAGCCGGAAGCGCGGCCGGGACCGGCTGCCGGGACGCCGGTACGGAACCGGCCGGGCGGGGCGCGCGGGAGAGCAGGACAACGCCGCGGGCCGCCGCCGCGGCGCCCGCGAGGGCGAGGGCGGTGCCCGCCGGGCCGCCGTGCAGACGCTCGCCCAGCAAGATGATGCCGATGGCCGCCGCGGCGACCGGGTTGGCGAGGGTCAGGGTGGCCAACGGGGCGCCCAGGCCGCCCGCGTAGGCGCTCTGGGAGAGCAGCAGACCGCTCACCGCGAACGCCGCGACCAGGACGGCCACCGCCAGTACGGGCCAGGACAGCACGGCGGTCCCGGTGCGGGTGGTGAGCGCGACCGTGAGGGTCTGGGTGAGCGCCGAGGCGACGCCGGAGGCGATACCGGACGCCGCGGCGAACCGCAGCCCGCGGCCGCGTGGCCGCCGGCCGGGCAGGGTGAGCAGGGCGATCAGCACCAGGACGACGGCCGCCACCGACAGCGCCTCGGGCAGGGCCAGGGTGTTGTGCGGCGCGGCGCCACCGGTGACGGGCAGCAGAGCGCCGAGGCCGAGCAGGGCAAGCGCGGTACCGCGCCACTCGGTCCGCAGGACCCGTCGGCCCGCGAGGTACGCGCCCAGCGGGACGGCGGCGACCAGGGTGAGCGCGCCCAGTGGCTGGACGAGAGTGAGGGGGCCGTATCCAAGCGCCGCTACATGCAGCAAGGCACCGGCCGCGTTCAGCCCGACCGCTCCCCACCAGGGGCCGCACCGCAGCAGCCCGGCGATGCCGCCCCGGCGGCCGGAGGCCGCCAGCCGCTCCTGGGCCACGGCCGCGGTCGCGTAGGCCACGGCGGAGGCGAGGGCGAGTCCGACGGCTATGAGAGTCGGGTCCATCCGCCGCTCCTCCCGTCCGCTCGGCCGCTGATGGCCAGCTCCTATCGGTACACGACTGTACCGATACGAGAGTGTACCGGTTCATTGGTGTATCGGTACAGAGGTGTATCGGTACACACGTGTATCGGTACGTCGATGTCTCGGTACACTGTGAGGGGAAGCCGGGTATCGGGGGAGTCCGAGGAGGAACACATGCCGTCGGAGGCCACGGCCACGCAGCAGCGCCGTTCGAAGATCACTCCCGAGCGGGAGCAGGAGTTCTACACGGCGGTGCTGGATCTGCTCCAGGAGGGCGGATACGAGGCGCTCACCATCGAGGGCGTCGCCGCCCGCACCCGCTCCAGCCGTTCCACGCTCTACCGCCAGTGGAACTCCAAGCCGCAGCTGGTGGTCGCGGCGCTGCGGTCCGGCAACCGTCGGATGGCCCTGGAGGGCATCGACACCGGTTCCCTGGAGGGCGATCTGCGGGCGGTCGCCGAGGCCGCCGGGTCGGTATGCGGTGGAGACACCAAGCTGATGTACGCGGTCGGGCATGCCGCGCTGGACAACCCCGAGCTGCTGGAGGCGCTGCGTTCGGCGCTGATCGAGCACGAGGTGGCGGCGATCCGGGCCATGGTCCGCAGGGGTGTGGAGCGCGGTGAGGTCGCCGAGGACAACGCGGCGGGCGAGTTCGTACCCACCCAGTTGATCGGCGCGATGCGGGTGCGCCCGCTGCTGGAGGGGCGGCAGGCCGACGCCGCCTACCTCACCCGTTTCCTGGAGTCCTCGGTCTTCCCCGCCCTGGGGATCGGCGTGCGGGTCTGATGCCTCGCGTCGGCGGGGCCGGTTCCGTCATGGGGTCCGTCCCGTCAGGTGTCCCCTCCCGCAGGGGGCCCGTCAGATCACCGGCGGACGGCCCAGCCGGGTCATCCGCCACACCGTGCGCCAGCGCATCGGACGCCGGGTGCCGCACGGGGTGCGGACCCCCTCCATGAATCCGCCCGCCCAGGCCCGCAGACCGTCCACGGCGCGGGTGCGCGCCAAGGTGAGCAGCGTCCAACTGCCCAGGTAGAGGGGGATCAGGGGCAGCGGCAGATGGCGGCGGGCCAGCCAGACCCGGTTGCGGGCGGTCATCCGGTAGTAGACCGCGTGCCGGGCGGGGGAGGTCTTGGGGTGCTGGAGCAGCAGCTCGGGGGAGTACCGCACGGTCCAGCCGTCGTCCAGTGCCCGCCAGGCGAGATCGGTCTCCTCATGGGTGAAGAAGAACGCGTCCGGCCAGCCGCCGATCCGCTCCAGCATCGGCATCGACAGGGCATGGCCGCCACCGAGGAAGGTGGTCACCTCACCGCCGCGCATCGGGTCCGAGGAGCGCAGCCGGGGGACGTGGCGGCGCTGGGTCTCACCGTGCTCGTCGGCGATGCGGAAGCTCACGATGCCCAGCCGCGGATCGGCCGCGTACAGATCCCGCACCGTACCGAACACATCGGGGTCGATGAGCAGTCCGTCGTCGTCGAGGTCGATCACTACATCGACATCGCCGAACTCGCGCAGCCGCCGCAGCGCCACATTGCGGCCGCCCGCGACGCCCAGGTTCTCGTCCAGTTCGACGGCGGTCACATGCGCGGGGAGCTCCGGGAGCGGGGAGCCGTTGCCGACGACCACGATCCGGGTCGCGGAGACGTCCTGCTTGTCCACCGACTCCAGGAGCGCGGCCACCTCGCGGGGCCGGTTGCCCATGGTCAGGATGGCCACACCCAGGCGCGGTTCGGACACGACAGGACTCCAGAGCTCGACGACGATTCCCGCGATCGTAGCCGTTCACCGAAGTGGCCACTTCCGTACAGCCAATGTTCACCAAGGAACAGCCGGACAGCGGAAGCGGGTCTCAGCCGTCGAGAGAGGCCACCGCTTTCTTGGCGGCGCCGATCGCGCCGTCGCGTATCGCCGCTTCCGGCGCGGCCTGATGGCTGCTGAAGTCGCCGCCGTTGTACGTCACCGTGATCGTCGCGTTGGCCCTGCGCACGGTGATCTTGGCCTCGCGCATCTTCTGGCCGTCTTCGGTGGTGAGCGTCTCGGCGATCCACGCCCGGTCGCCGAGGCCGGACAGTGGTTCGGCGGAGTCCGGGCCCTTCTTCCCGCCCGGCGAGGTGCCCGCGACGTCGTAGGCGACGTCCAGCCAGCGGTAGTCGTAGTCGTCCAGGGCGTGCCATGAGCAGCCGGTGCGGCGGGAGACATCGCCGGTCTTCAGCTCGTTCCCGGCCGTCGAGCCCCCGGGCACCAGCTTCTTGACCGTGTCCGCGGGGAGGGTGGCGCAGGCCCGCGCGGGCGCCTTGGGGTAGCGGGGCGGCGCGGTGGAGTCGCCGGGGGCGGGAGCGGGGGCCGAAGGCTTCGGCGAGGCGTCGGCCTGCCGGGGCCGCGCGTCCGAGTCGCTCGTGGTGGTCATGGCCACACCCGCGGCGGCGAGCACGGCCACGGGCACCAGACGGGCGGCCAGCGTGAGCGGCAGAGAACGCATGGCGGTCTCTTTTCGGTCGGATGGCGGTCGTGAAAAGGGAGGCGCGGGCGGGGTGATGGGCTGGTGGGAGCAGTGGGAGAGACCCTGCCATACGGAGCGATCGTGGAACACCCCGGGCCCGGACAAGATCGCTGCTGGCCTAATGGGGTGAATTTACATCTTCTTCACATTACCCACCCAAAACCTTGGATATCTACGACGGGTGACGATCCATCGACCATCGACCGCGACCGGTTTACGGCCTTCTTCCCGCCTCACCCGTCGCGGACCGCACCTTCGCCTCCAGGGCCTCCGGAGTCTCCCGCGGCAGCGGTGCGCCCTGTCGGGCCGTGCGCGCCCCATCCGTCGCTTTCCGCACCTCTCTCACCTCTCGTACCGTGCCGACCGTCATCTCCGCCTTCATCAGGACTTTCTGATGTCACATCAGTTTCTCCAAGAGGCGGCGGATTGCGTCAAACGCCCCTTCCGGCAACGGTCCTCATCCAGTGGCCATGTACGTGTCGTGTGCGGGCAAACACACCGCCGCTCCCCGACACTCCAATTCCTCTGACGCCACGAGCCAGGGGAGAGCACATGGCACACGACTCGCACCAGCAGGCCATACGAGCCGCGGCAGCACGTCTGGGCCGCCGCCGCTTCCTCACCGTAACCGGTGCCGCCGCCGCACTCGCGTTCACCACCAACCTGCCCAGCGCCCAGGCCGCGCAGGTGTCTTCGCACACGCTCACCGACAACCCCTTCACCCTCGGCGTGGCCTCCGGCGATCCGCTGCCGGACTCCGTCGTGCTGTGGACCAGACTGGCGCCCCGTCCCTACGAGCCGGGCAACGGGCTGCCCGAGGAGGGCACCGTCACGGTCGACTGGGAGGTCGCCCGCGACGAGCACTTCAAGCGGATCGCCCGGCGCGGCAGGGCCGGAGCGCACGCCGAGTTCAACTACGCCCTGCACGTGGACGCCAAGGGGCTCGAGGCCGACCGCGTCTACTGGTACCGCTTCCGGGCCGGCAAGTGGATCAGCCCGGTGGGCCGCACTCGCACCGCCCCCTCCACCGGGGCCCGGATCCATGACCTGCGGTTCGGTCTGGTGTCCTGCCAGGCGTACCACGACGGCTACTACACCGCCTTCGCCCACCTCGCGAACGAGGACCTGGACGCCGTCTTCCACGTCGGCGACTACCAGTACGAGTACGCCGTCAACGCCACCGGTGGCGCCCGCAATTACTCCGACCGCCGCCTCCCCGACGTCTTCAACACCGAAACCGTCACCCTCCAGGACTACCGGCTGCGCTACGCGCTCTACAAGTCCGACGAGGACCTCCAGGCCGCTCACGCGGCGTTCCCCTGGTACGTCACCTGGGACGACCACGAGACCGAGAACAACTACGCAGGCGACGTCGACGAGAACAACAGCCCGCCGGAGGAGTTCCTGGTCCGCCGGGCCGCCGCGTACCGCGCGTACTGGGAGAACATGCCGCTGCGCATGCCGCAGCAGCCCGAAGGCCCCGATATGCGGCTCTACCGCCGCTACCACTACGGCCGGCTCGCCCAGTTCGACATCCTCGACACCCGCCAGTACCGCTCCAACCAGGCGTACGGAGACGGCTGGCAGTACCCCGGGCCCGACTCCGAGGACCCGGCGCGCACCCTCACCGGCGCGGCCCAGGAGCGCTGGCTGCTCGACGGTTTCCACCGCTCCAAGGCCACCTGGAACGTCCTTCCGCAGCAGGTCACCTTCTCCCAGCGGAAGAACACCACCGCCGACCGCTCCAAGCTCTCCATGGACTCCTGGGACGGCTACCCGGCCTCCCGCGACCGGATCCTGGCGGGTGTCGAGCAGGCCGGTGTGGAGAACTTCGTCGTCCTCACCGGTGACGTCCATGTCCACTACGCCTTCGACATCAAGAAGGACTTCAACAAGCCCGACTCCCGCACCCTGGGCGTCGAGTTCGTCGGCACGTCCATCAGCAGCGGGAAGGACGGCGCGGACAAGCCCGCCAACTGGTCCACCTACATGGCGGCCAACCCGCATATGAAGTTCTACAACGGCCGTCGCGGCTATGTGACGGTCACGCTGGACGAGCAGCACGCGCGGGCCGACTATAAGACGGTCCCCGCGGTCACCACCCCGGGGGCGCCGCTCACCACCGCGGCGTCGTTCGTCAGCGAGGCCGGAAACCCCGGTCTGCACTCCGCCTGACGCCCCGCGCGCCCGGCCGCGGTACGCGTCCGGCCCCACCCCGGGCCGGGCGCGTACCCTGCCGTGCGTGGCGACGACGAACGAGGCCAACCGCGACCGCGCGCTGTCCCGGCTGGCCGAGGACGTGGCGGCGCTCCCCGAGGCGCTCCCCGAGGGGGAGCGGCCGTGGTGCGCCGGGGTGGCCCTGGCCGCGGGGACCGGATCGGGCCCCCTGGTCCGGGAAGCCTCCGGCTGGGCGGTGCGCTACGCGGCCCACGACCGGGAGCTGCCGCGCGAGCGGTGGGAGCCGGTCCGGGCCGACACCGTCTTCGACCTCGCCTCGCTCACCAAGCTGTTCACCACGATCGTGGCGATGCGGGCCCTGGAACGCGGGCGGATCGCTCTCGACGCGCCCGTCGCCTCGTACGCACCGGCGTTCACGGCCGCCGCCGAGCACGGCGTCACGGTGCGGCAGCTGCTCACCCACACCTCGGGCCTGGTCCCCGAACTCCCCCTGTACGACTGCGCCTCCGCCGAGGAGCGGCTGACCCGGCTGACCTCCGAGCCCCCGGCCACCGCCCCCGGCACCGAGCGCCGCTACTCCGATCTCAACTTCCTGCTGTTGCAGGCCGTGCTCGAAGGCGCCGAGGGCGAACCCCTGGACCGGCTCGTCCACCACGCCATCACCGGCCCCCTGGGCATGACCTCCACCCGCTTTTGCCCGCCCACCTCCTGGCTGCCGCGCATCGCCGCGACGGAGGACCAGCGGCGCCCCTGGGGCAAACTGGACCGCGGCATGGTGCGCGGCACCGTCCACGACGAGAACGCCTACGCCCTGGGCGGGATCGCGGGCCACGCGGGACTCTTCGCCACGGCCGAGGACCTCGCCGTGCTGTGCCGCACCCTGCTGCGCGGCGGCGGCCCGCTGCTCGCCCCCTCCTCCGTGGACCTGATGCTGACCGCACCGGGCCTGGGCTTCGAGATCGACCAGCCCTGGTTCATGGGCGAGTTGGCGGGACGGGGCGCGGCGGGCCATACCGGGTTCACGGGTACGAGCCTGGTCCTGGACCGCGCCACCGACTGCTACCTGGTGCTGCTGGCCACCACCGTCCATCCCCGCCGCCGCCCCGCCGACAACCGCCCGAGGGCGGCCGCGGCGACGGCCCTGGCCCGTGCCGTGGGCTGACGTTCGCCGTGCGGCTCAGCCGTCCTGTGGGGGCCAGGTGTCGCCCCATGAGGCGTCGCGGGCCGCGCGGTAGAGGGGGCCGTGGCGTTTGGTGACCGTGCGGCGGGTCATGCCCTCGTCCTCGGTGCACAGGTCCAGCAGGACCTGGCCCTTGCGGGTCTGGGGGTGGCGGATCACGCGGGACGGGGCCGGCGGGGCGGCGAAGCGGGCCGCCGCGACATAGGCGAACTTCTCGTCCTCGTACGGCAGTGAGCCGCCCTTGACCTGGCGGTGGAGGGAGGAGCGGCTGACGCGCGCGGCGAAGTGGCACCAGTCGGCGCCGGGTTCGATGGGGCAGGCCGCGCTGTGCGGGCAGGGGGCGACCAGCCGCAGGCCCGCCGCGGTGAGCCGGTCGCGGGCCTCGCGGATACGGGCGAAGCCGTCGGGGGTGCCCGGTTCGATCAGCACCACGGTCTGGGCGGCGCGCGCGGCCTCGTCGACGACCGCGTGCCGGTCGGCCTCGGTCAGCTCGCCGAGGACGTACGAGACCGTGACGAGGTCCGTCGCGTCCGGGAGACCGAGGCCGTCGCCGATGGCCCGGCGCTGCCACTGGGCGCTACGCAGCGCCTCCGGGGCGGCGTGGCGGGCGAGTTCGCGGCCGAGGGCGAGGGCGGGCTCGGCCCAGTCCAGGACGGCGGTGGTGTGGCCGCCGTCCGGCCAGGCGGCGGCGACCGCCCAGCTCGCCGCGCCGGTGCCGCCGCCGATGTCGATGTGGGTGGCGGGGGACCAGTCGGGGGCCTGGGCGCGGAAGGCGGTGAGGGCGGCGCGGACCGCCTCGAAGGTCGCGGGCATCCGGTAGGCGGCGTACGCGGCGACGTCGGAGCGGTCGCGCAGGACGGGTGCGTCGGTGGGGGTGCGGCCCCGGTAGTTGGCGATCAGCCGGTCGACCGCCTGTGCCGCCTGGCGGGGCGGCAGTCCGTCGAGGAGTGCGGCGAGCGCGGTGCGCAGTGTCTCGTCGGCGGGGGCGGCGTGAGGGGCGTGCATTGGGCGGATTCTACCGGCCGGGGCGGTGCCTCCGAGCGCTTCCGAGTCCTTCCGGGTGCGAGACGATACGTATCGGTTCGGAAAGGATCGGCGCTTCGATAGATTGGCGTCATGGCCGACAAAGCAGCCCCCGACGCCACCCGCCGCAGCCAGCGCTCGCACCGCGCGATCCTCGACGCCGCCATCGGACTCGTCGGCGAGGTGGGCTATGCCAAGCTCACCATCGAGGCCATCGCCGCCCGCGCCGGGGTGGGCAAACAGACCATCTACCGCTGGTGGCCCTCCAAGGCCGCGGTGCTGCTCGACGCCTTCGTGGCGCTCGGGGAGCGCGCCGCCCGGGAGGCGGGCGGTGCGGAGGTGTACGAGATCCCCGACACCGGGGACCTGGAGGCGGATCTGAAGACGGTGGTGCGGGCGACGGTCGACGAGCTGAACTCACCCGAGTACGACGCCCCGTCGCGTGCGCTGGCCGCCGAGACCGTGATCAACGCGGAGCTGGGCGCCGAGTTCGTCCGCCGGGTGCTGGAGCCGCAGCTCCAGCTCTATGTGAAGCGGCTGCGCACCGCACAGGACGCGGGGCAGGTGGATCCCGCGATCGATCCGCGGATCGCCCTGGAGCTGATCGTCGGGCCGCTGGCCCACCGCTGGCTGCTGCGGACGCTGCCGCTGACCCATGAGTACGGCGACGCCGTGGTCGAGATGGTGCTGCGGGGGATCACCGTGCGCTAGGGAGTCACCGTGCGCTGCGGATCACCGTGCGCTGGGTGGGGGTCCGCCCGGCGCCGCCCGTCCGGGGGTCCATCCGGCGGAGGCGCGTACCGGCGGGGGCGGGGTGCCCAGCCGCTGCGGCGCGTCCGTGATGATGCCGCCGCAGCCCAGCCGCAGCATCCGGTCCCGCTGGCCGGGGGAGTTCACGGTGTGGGCCCAGACCTGGGGTATGCCCGAGGCGACGGCCCGCCGCACATCGGCGTCCCGCGCCTGGTAGTCCACGTCCAGCAGCTCGACGAAGCCGCGCCAGTCGCGCGGCCGATCGGTGACCATCTGGCGGGCGGACCGCCACAGCTGGGTCCGCAGGCCCATGCCGTGGGCCTGCCGGGCCACCTCGGGGTGGTTGGTGTTGACGAGGACCGAGCCGACCAGCCCCCGGTCGCGGATCATCCGGGCCAGCCGCGGCAGGCTCTCCGGGTCCTTGGCCTCGGCCATCAGCGTGGTCCGGCCGCCGAAGCGGTCCAGCACCTCGGCGACGGTGGGCGGGCGCTCGGAGCGCCAGCTGCCGGGGAGCGCGGGGTCGGGGCGCAGCCGTACGGTCTGCCAGTCGGCGGCGGTGAGGTTCTTCACGGGACCGGTCCGGTCCGTCGTACGGTCCAGCGTCGCGTCGTGGATCACCACCAGCGTGCCGTCCCCCAGCGCGCGGGTGTCGAAGTCCAGGACCTGGGCGTGCTGCCGGACGAAGGCGGCGGTCAGCCCGGACATGCTGTTCTCGGGCTCTTCGAGGGCGCCGCCGCGGTGCGCGGTGTAGACGATCGCGGGGCGGGCGCGGGGCGGGCGTATCGCCTCCGGAAGCGGGGCGGTGGTCAGCGGGCCGGCGCGGCGCACGGACGGCCGCGCGGAGGGGTGGGCCGCGAGGGCCACCGGTATCGACAGGGTGAGCACCGCCATCCCGGTCACAAAGCGCCTGGTGATCATAAACGGAACGGTAAGGGCGAGATATCCGTTATGCCCTGATATCGGCACCCGGACGTGGGTCTCTCCCGTACCCCGGATGCGGACACCGGCCACCTCGGGAGCAGGATGGTGGCAGCATTGATCGGGTACCGGTCGTACCGCCGGTACCGGCGGTGAAGCGAGGCGGTAGATGGAACGCAAGGGCAGGTTCTCCCAGTGGCTGCGTCGGCCGAGGAGCGGATCGGGCGGCGATACCGGCACGGGAGCGGGCGCCGGGGGCGTCCGCGAGGACCTGCTCATGGCCGCCGCGGCCGCGGGATTCCCGCTCGCGCCGGCCGCCCACCCGTCCGGCTACGGCTGTTCCTGTGACCGCATCGGCTGCCCCACCCCGGCCCGCCACCCCGTCTCCTTCGCCTGGCAGACCCAGGCCACCACCGACCCGGACAAGGTCGCCGGATGGCTGCGCGCCGATCCGCAGGCCAACTTCATCACCGCCACCGGCATCGTCCACGATGTGCTGGACGTCCCCGCGGACGCCGGACGGCAGGCCCTGGAGGCCCTCGGCGAGGCCGGGGTCGAGATCGGGCCCGTCGCCACCAGCAGCGCCGATCTCCAGCAGGGTCGGCTGCTGTTCTTCACCGCCACCCGCGGCACCCCGGACGATGAGGACGAGTGGTGGCCCTGTGAGCTGGACTGCCACCCCGAGACCATGGACGAGCACCCGGGGCTGCGCTGGCACTGTCGGGGCAGCTATGTGCTGATGCCACCCGCGCGGCTTCCCGCGGACGGCCATGTGGGCTGGCTGCTCGGCCCGGAGCGGCCGCTGCCCGATCCGCTGTCGCTGCTCGAGACGCTGACCGACGCCTGTGCCCGGTACGCCGACGAGGGCCACGACCACGACCACGTGGCCTGGCCGATGGGACGCTGAGCGGCCTCGCCGAAACTCGGTGCGGTCCGGTCGCGCCCCGAAGGGGCGCGGGGCTGTGTCGATGTGCGGCTCCGCCGCGTGGGCGGCCGGCCACGACGCGGCCGCTGACGAACGACGGCACTCTGCGGCACTTCGCGCGAAGCGCTGACGCGCCGGAGGGGTCACTCGCCCTTGGCCGCCGTCACACCCTCCAGCCGGTTGAGGAACACCACCTTGGGGTCCGCGGCGTCCTTCGCCGGGACCCGCACCGCCGACTCCGCGACCCGGGTCAGCGTGACCGCCTTCTTCGCCTCACCCGTCATCAGCGCCTTGATCTGCGCATCGGGGTTGGGCCGGAAACCCTTGGCCATCGTCTGCTTCTGGCGGTGCTGGGAGGTGAAGAACACCAGCGCCCCGCCGTCCTGGGTGCGCAGCCCCACCGGGGCGTAACGGTCGCCCTGCGCCGCGGTGTCGATGTACTCGGTCCAGAACTTCGGCGTCCGCAGGAACTTCTTCCGGGTCGCCCGTATCCCCGACGTCGCCTGACCGTCGGCGAAGATGTCGCCCTTGCCCGTCATCAAGTAGTCGGTGTACTCGGCGCTCAGCCGGTCCGGGCGGGTCGCGAGCCGACGAGCCGGGCCCTGGACCGCCACCGGCCGCGCCCAGCCGTCCTGGTCGGTCGCCAGGTCCGGCACCTCGTCCTGGCTGAGGATGGACAGATACGCGGCCTTCCACGGCTGGTCGGCACCGGCCCGGGTGAACACGAACAGCCAGCGGTTGTTGTCCCGGTTGCTGTTGGTGTCCGCGACGAAGAACTTGGGCCAGCCCACCTGCTTCGGGATCCGGTAGCGGGCCCCGGTCAGCTCCAGCGCCGGGAACTTCGGATTGCCCCCGGGCTTGTTGGCGTGCTGGGCCTTGAGATCCGCGGTGGTGATGGCCTCGAGCGGACCCGTCTGGACCTGACTGGCCAGAGACGGGTCCAGCTCGCGGTACGCCTTGTTGTAGGTGTCGGTGAACCGCTTGAGCGCCTTGGGCGCCTCAGCCCTTTCCACCGACGGAATGTTCTCCCGTTCGCCGTGCACCGTCATGCACCCGGTCAGCGCCGTCCCCAGCGCCAGTGCCGCCGCGGCCGTCCGAACTGCGGTCTGCCGACGGGGCGGCCTGGGTGTCATGGGGCTCCGGCTCCTTCGGGGCGCTTGCGGACGGCGACACCCTACCGGGGGCGAAGAAGAAGAACAGCGTGGGGATCAGATACAGCAGCCACACCGTGACCTGGAGCCACGTCGGGTCCGGCTGGAAGTTGAACACGCCCTTGAGCAGCGTGCCGTACCAGGAGTCCGGCGGAATCGTCGCGCTGACGTCGAAGGCCCGGTCGGTCAGCCCCGGCAGGAAGTCGGCCTCCTGGAGGTCGTGGAAGCCGTACGCCAGCACCCCGGCCGCCACCACGATCAGCATGCCGCCGGTCCAGGTGAAGAACTTCGCCAGGTTGATCCGGAGCGCGCCCCGGTAGAACAGCCAGCCCAGCACCACCGCGGTCAACAGCCCCAGCACCACACCGATCAGCGGGTCCGCGGTGCCGTTGTTGCTCGCCCGGACCGCCGTCCACACGAACAGCGCGGTCTCCAGGCCCTCCCGGCCCACCGCCAGGAAGGCGGTGACCACCAGTGCGCCGGTGCCCATCGCCAGCGCGGCGTCCAGCTTGCCGTGCAGCTCGGCCTTCAGATGGCGGGCGGTGCGCCGCATCCAGAAGACCATCCAGGTCACCAGGGCGACCGCGATGAGCGACAGCGAACCGCCCAGCGCCTCCTGCGCCTCGAAGGTCAGCTCCTGCGAACCGAACTCCAGCGCCGCGCCGAAGGACAGGCTGATCGCCACCGCGGTGGCGATCCCCAGCCACACCGGCCGCAGGGCGTCCCGCCGCTCGGTCTTGACCAGATAGGCGACCAGGATGCACACGACCAGGCTGGCTTCGAGCCCTTCGCGCAGACCGATCAGGTAGTTGCCGAACACGAGGTTCGCCTTCCTCTCAGGGGTCCTTCAGGAGAACAGCGCCCGGCCCCACCAGTCGTCCTTGTCCCGGACGCCCGGCGGAACGGCGAACAGCGCCGAACCCACGTGCTGGATGTACTCGTTGAGCGCGTCCTGCCGCGCGAGATTGCGCTGCACCGGTACGAACCCGTTGCGTACGTCGTGCTGGTAGGCCAGGAAGAACAGACCGGCGTCCAGCCGTCCCAGGCCGTCGGTGCCGTCGGTGAAGGAGTAGCCGCGGCGCAGCAGCCGCACCCCGCCGTTGGAGTCCGGGTGGGCGAGGCGGACATGGGCGTCGGGCAGCATCGCCTTGAGGTTGGGCTCGTCCCGCTCACGCTGCTTGCCGTACGGCGCACCCTCGCCCTTGTCCCGGCCGAAGATGTCCTCCTGCTCCTTGAGCGAGGTGCGGTCCCAGGTCTCGATGTGCATCCGGATGCGCCGGGCCACCAGGTAGGAGCCGCCCACCAGCCAGTCCGGGCCCGCCTTATCGCCCACCCACACATGCTTCTTCAGGGCCGCCTCGTCGGTGCCGGAGATGTTCCGGGTGCCGTCCTTGAAGCCCATCATGTTGCGCGGGGTCTGGGCCTCGGGAGTGGTCGAGGACGTCTTGCCGAAGCCCAGCTGCGACCAGCGGATGGCGACCGTACCCATGCCGATCCGGGCGAGGTTGCGGATGGCGTGCACGGCCACCTGTGGATCATCGGCGCACGCCTGGACGCACAGATCGCCGTCGCTGCGGGCCGCGTCGAGGTTGTCACCGGGGAAGGCGGGCAGATCGATCAGGGCCTTGGGACGGCGTCCCGCGAGGCCGAACCGGTCCTTGCCCTTCTTGTCCTCGAACAGGCTCGGTCCGAAGCCGATGGTGAGGGTGAGCCGGGACGCCTTGAGGCCGAGCGCCTCACCGGTGTCGTCCGGCGGAGCCTCCGCCAGGTCGCTGACCGCGCCACCGCCGACGGCGTGGCCCTGGGTCATCCGGGCGGCGGCCTTCGTCCACTCCTTCAGCATCGCGATCAGCGCGTCGCGGTCGTCGGTGGTGACGTCGAAGGCCGCGAAGTGCAGCCGGTCCTGCACCGCGGTGGCGATACCCGCCTGGTGCGTGCCGTAGAACGGCACCGCGGCACCGCTGTCGGCCACCGGCCGGGTCTTGTCCTCGCCGCCGGTCAAGGCGGCCGCCGTGCCTCCGGCGGCCGCGGCGCCGAGCGCGAGCCCGGCGCCTCCCCAGCCGATCAGGGCGCGGCGTGAGGGGCTCGTCACGTCCTCGTCGGTCATGTCCGGCTTCTCCCTGTCGCGTTGGCGTTCCATGGGTGTTCGGCAGCGGTGGTCACTTGACGACCACGGCGGCGGCGAGCTGCGACAGCGGCTCGGCCAGCGCGTTGACCGCGTCCGAGAGCTCCTTTCGCTCCGCCTTGGAGACGGTGTCGTAGGAGACGAAGCCGTCGCCCTTGCGGTAGCCGTCCAGCAGCTTCTTGACCGCCTTGAACTGCTGGTCCAGCTCCTTGGTCAGGGTGGGCTTCTTCTGGGAGGCCACCGGCCGCAGCAGGGTGTACGAGGTCTCGGCGCCCTCGACGTTGGCCTGGAAGTCCACCAGGTCGGTGTGGCTGTAGCGCTCCTCCTCACCGGTGACCTTGCCGGTCTGCACCTCGTCCAGCAGCTCCTTGGCGCCGTTGGCCATGGCGGTGGGGGTGATCTCGGCGGTGCCGACCCGCTTCTGCCAGTCCTTGAGGTCCTTCACCAGCAGGTCGGCGAGGTCCTTGTCGGCCTGGGTGATCTTCTTGGTCTTCCACAGGGACTTCTCGAGCCGGTGCCAGCCGGTCCACTTCTGGCCCTTCTCCAGACCGTCCTCGCGCACATCGACCTTGGGGTCGATGTCACCGAAGGACTCGGCGACCGGCTCGGTGCGCTCCCAGCCGATACGGGAGGGCGCGTACGCCTTCTTGGCGGCCTCGAGGTCGCCCTTCTTGACCGCGTCGGTGAACTTCTCGACCGCGGGCAGCGTTTCGTCGGCCTGGGTCTGGACATAGGTGCGGTACGCGGCGACCGCCTTGTCCAGCTTGGGGTCGCTCTTGGCGGCCTTGCCCTTGCCGGTGGCGGACACCTTCTGGCGGATGCCGTCGCCCTTCATCCCGGGCTTGCAGGCGATCTCGTAGGTACCGGACTTGACCTCGGCGTTGATCGTGGTCTTGGTGCCGGGGCCGATGTTCTCCCGCTCGGTGACGATCCGGTCGCCCGGGGCGTACACATAGACCTCGGTGACCTTGGAGCCCTTGTTCTCCACGGCCAGCTTGACGTGCCCGGCGGGGAAGGAGGTCTTGGAGACCTCGCACTTCTTGTCGGAGGCGGTCACCTGGACGGCGTCGGAGTCCTTGGCGTCGGACTTCTCGGCGCAGCCGGCGACGGCGGTGATCGTCGTCAGCGCCGATATCGCGGCGACAACAGAGGTGCGAGCGGCTCGCATACGGGCTCCAGGCAGGCTCAGGGGTGGAACGGGACGGACAAAACGGCACGGCGCGCCGATAAGGCTGCCCTAACTTAACTGAGGCTTGCCTGCACAGTTCCTATGGAGTCTCATGATTTGGTTATCACAAGGTAAAGATTTTGCCATGTGGCGCGTCACGACGTGGCGGAACCAACAGTTTCGTGGTCCGCGGCGCGGGCACGCGGGGAGAGCTCCTACGCGCTGAGCGGGAACTCCCGGCTCAGCTCCCGGAAGACCGCCATGTTCAGCGCGAACGCGCGCCGGCACTCCTCGATCACCCGCTGCTTCTCCAGATCGTCCACCGGCAGCGCGTCCAGCAGTGCGCGGTACTCCCGCTTGAAGGCGGCCGGGTTGCCGATCGCCTCGAAGACGTAGAACCGCACCCCGTCGCCCTTGCGCGCGAACCCCCAGTACTTCTCCGCCGTGCCCCGGATGATCTGGCCGCCGGACAGATCGCCGAGATAGCGGGTGTAGTGGTGGGCGACATAGCCCCCGGGCCACTCACGAACGCACCACCGAACCCGGTCCGCGTACGCCCGCGTGGCGGTCAACGGGGACAGTCCCGCGCGCCAGTCCGGGCCGCCGAGATGGGACAGATCGCGCTCCAGCGCGGCCATGCGGGCCAGTTCGGGCCGGATGAACGGTCCCGTCACCGGATCCGCCGCCAGAGCCTCGGGCGCGGACTCCAGTGCGTGGTAGACGAACCACAGCTGCTCGGTGTAGCGGCGGTAGGCCGCCACCCCGAGGCGGCCCCCGAGCAGGTCGCTCATGAACGTCGAGTTCTTGACCTCGTTGTGCGCCGCGTGCGAGGCGGTGGTGAGGAGGGTCGAGAACGGGGCGGGGGCGGCGGGTACGGCGTCCACGGTGGACCTCCGGGTACCAATGCGGATAGGTTAGGCTTACCTAAGTCGTGGAGCTCGCTCACGTCAATACTTTCCCGACAGGCTGTCGGGAAACCTCGACGCGTAGCTTCCGCCGCCCGCCACCCGCTTCCGGCGGGGCCGGGGTCACGGCAGGGTCAGGATCTCCGCGCCCGTCTCTGTCACTACCAGCGTGTGCTCGAACTGCGCTGTCCGCCTGCGGTCCTTGGTGACCACCGTCCAGCCGTCCTCCCACAGGTCGTACTCATGGGTGCCCAGCGTCAGCATCGGCTCGATGGTGAAGGTCATCCCCGGCTTGATCTCGGTCGTGTGGTGCGGGCTGTCGTAGTGCGGCACGATCAGGCCCGAGTGGAACGAGGTGTTGATGCCGTGGCCGGTGAAGTCGCGGACCACGCCGTAGCCGAAGCGCTTGGCGTACGACTCGATGACCCGGCCGATGATGTTGATCCGGCGGCCCGGCTTGACCGCCTTGATCGCGCGGTTGAGGGACTCCCGCGTCCGCTCCACCAGCAGCCGCGACTCCTCGTCCACCTCACCGCACAGATAGGTGGCGTTGTTGTCCCCGTGCACCCCGCCGATGTAGGCGGTGACGTCGAGGTTCACGATGTCGCCGTCGCGCAGCACGGTGCTGTCCGGGATGCCGTGGCAGATGACCTCGTTGAGCGAGGAGCACAGCGACTTGGGGAAGCCGCGGTAGCCCAGCGTCGACGGATAGGCGCCGTGGTCGCACATGTACTCGTGCGCCACCCGGTCCAGTTCGTCCGTGGTGACACCGGGCTCGATCAGCTTCGCGGCCTCCGCCATGGCACGCGCGGCGATCCGCCCCGCGATCCGCATCTTCTCGATCGTCTCGGCGTCCTGGACCTCGGGCCCCTCGTACGGAGTCGGGCCCTCCTTCCCGACGTACTCGGGCCGCGGGATCGAGGCGGGAACGGGGCGGGTGGGGGAGAGCGTCCCCGGGACAAGAAGCGACTGGCCAGACATATCAGCGAGTGTATCGGCGGCGCATCGGGCAGCATGGCGGCAAGGTCGGCGCCACGGTGCGCGACGGAGCGCGCGGAGAACGGAGAGCGGGATGGCACTGTTCAGGAAGAGAGCCGCGGGCAAGCCGGGCGAGTGGTACTACTGCCTCAAGCACGGCACGGTCGAGGAGGGCCCGGAGTGCCGCGCCGCCGACCGCATGGGGCCGTACGCCACCCGTGAGGAGGCCGGTCACGCGATGGAGACCGCGCGCGAGCGGAACGAGGAGTGGCAAAACGACCCCCGCTGGCAGGACGAGCCACGCGAAGACTGACTCCCTGACTCCCCGCCCTCGCATCCCGGTCGGGCTCAGGCCGGTGCGGGGGCGGCCTCGCGCACCTGGCGGGCGTGTTCGTCGGTGCGGGCGTCGTACGTCATCAGCCGCGGCAGGGTCAGCGCCAGCAGGCCCACGGACACCACACACGCCGCGCCGCCCGACCACACCGCCGCCCGCACCCCCGTGAGCCCGGCGACCGTACCCGCCCGGACCTGGCCCAGCTGCGGCCCGGTCGCGTAGGACAGCAGCTCGATACCGGCCAGCCGGCCCCGGAGCCGGTCGGGGATGGTCTGGTTCCACAGGGTGGCGCGGAACAGCCCGCTGACCATGTCGCCACCGCCCGCCACCGCCAGGCACAGCAGCACCAGCCAGACGTTGCCCAGCCAGCCCGCCGCGGCCATCGCCAGCCCCCATACCGCGGCGCCCAGCACCACCATCCGGCCGTGCCGGTGGATCCGGGTCGCCCAGCCGCTGGTGAGGCTGACCACCACCGAACCGACCGACCCCGCCGCGTACATCAGGCCCAGTGCCCAGGGCGCGTCCAGATCGTCGGCGAGGAACGGGAAGATCGCGTTCGGGAAGGCGAAGAACATCGCGGTCATGTCCACCGCGTAGGTGCCCAGCAGTTCCTTGCGCCGCCAGGCGTAGCGCGCGCCCTCGCCGATGGCGCGCAGCGACGGCTTCTCGGCGTCATGGGCGGGCGGCGCCGGGGACAGCCCGAAGGCGAGCAGCAGCGAGACGGCGAAGGTGAGCAGATCGAGGCCGTAGGCGAACGGCAGCCCGGCGTACGCCACGACCACACCGGCGAGCGAGGGGCCCGCGATGGCCGACAGCTGCCAGCGGATCGAGTTGAGCGCGGCTGCGGCCGTGAGCTGGTCGTGCGGCACGATCCGGGCCGTGACCGCGTCGATGGCCGGGCGTTGGAGGCCGACGAGCGCGCTGGTGAGCCCCGCGACGGCGTACAGCGGCCAGAGCATCGGTCCCGGCAGCAGGCTGTTGACCAGCAGGACGGCGGCGAGTACACCGAGTCCGGCCTCGGTGAGCAGGATCAGCTTCCGGCGGTCCAGGGCGTCCGCGAGCGCCCCGCCGTAGAGCCCGAAGACGACCAGCGGCACCAGTTCGACCGCCCCGATGGCGCCGACCGCGAAGGCCGAACCGGTCAGCTCCTTGATCTGGAGGGGCAGCGCCACCATCGTCAGAAAGCTGCCGAAGGCGGTCACCATCCCGGCGGTCCACATCAGCCGGAAGTCGCGGGAGGAACGCCAGGGCGCGAGGTCGGGGAGGAGGGCGCGCTTGCGCGCTCGATCGTCCGTGGGGGTCATGAGAGTTCATCGTCCGCTCGGTCCCGCCGGCCGGGCAACCCAATAAATCCGCGGCGTCACCAGCGGGGCGGTGGCGGGGCCGTCAGCTGTTCGGCGAGCCGTGCCAGCCGGTCGCGGAACCGGCGGCGGCCGGGCCTTGCGGGGAGGCTGTTCTCCCCGGCCGCCGCGCTCACCAGGTGCTGGACGGTGTCCAGGTCGAGCCCGGCGCCCTCCGGTACGCCCAGTGCGTCATGGGCCAGGGTGTGCAGTTCGGTGTCACCGCCGTCGAGGGCGAGTACGGTCGCGCCGCCCCGGCGCGCGTCGTGCACCCGCTCCAGCAGCCCGGCCCCGGGCTCGCCCGGCGCGACGACCAGCAGGGTCTCACCGCGCCCGGCGGCCTCCAGCCGTCCAAGACCCACCGCCAGATGCGCGGGGACCGGGCCGTCCGGCACCCGGTGGCGCACCAGGGTGGGAGACAGCTCGGGCAGGCCGGACCAGCCGGCCTCGTCGTCGAGGTGCGCGGCCAGGTGCCAGGGTTCGTACTCCTCGCTGCCGACCAGCAGCAGCCCGCCCTCCCGGGGCCCCACCGAGGCCCGTAGCGACCCGGCGAAGCGGCGGGTGCTCTGCAACCACTCGGTCCCGGCGAGCACTTCGCGCAGCAGCGCGACCCGTACGGCGTCCATGGCATCCGCATCTTGCCGGGGCGCGCGGTGCGGCGGAGCCGGTTCGCGCGGGCGTCACCCCTTCGAGCGGCGGCTTCCGTTCAGGCCCAGATAGCCGGCGTAGAGCAGTTGGACCACGCCGACGCAGCCCACCACCATCGCGGTCTTGACCTCGTTGACGAACGGGATGTCGAGTTCCCCGTCCAGCAGCCACAGGATCGCTCCACCGGCGAGCGTGAGGGCGCCTTCGACGAAGTTCTTGGGGGCCGGGGCCATGGTGACGGTCCTTCGAGCAGTGGGGATCGGAACGGATTCACGCTATGGCCGCGCCGCGACCCGCTCCTCGGCCTCGCGAAGGAGATCATCACGGCCCGCCGTCCATCGTTCGGAGGACGGGCGATCCCCCTGGCCTTTCCTTCTCGGCCGCGCCATCTCCAACTGTTCATGTGCCGTCTCTTGACGCTCTGTTGGACAAACCCTATGGTCGCCGCACACAAGGGACGTCCTACGTCCCATTTTTCTGGCTCGGCACTCGATTGCGACGGGGCATCG
Source organism: Streptomyces sp. JLBJ103 (assembly GCF_058215575.1). Taxonomy (NCBI): domain Bacteria; kingdom Bacillati; phylum Actinomycetota; class Actinomycetes; order Kitasatosporales; family Streptomycetaceae; genus Streptomyces; species Streptomyces sp. JLBJ103. The sequence goes on from NZ_CM177089.1 coordinate 5,700,871, forward strand.
GGAGGGCTGATGGCAAGCGGTGCGGCAGGCTGCCCGTACGAGGTGTCCGTGCCCTACCGGGCGGGGACCGGGGGATACGCGAGCTACCGGATTCCGGCGGTGGTGCTGACCCGCGCGGGGACCCTGCTCGCCTTCGCCGAGGGGCGAGTGGGCTCCTCCGCCGACCACGGGGACATCGACCTGGTGGTCAAGCGATCGGCCGATGGCGGGCGCACCTGGAGCGCGTTACAGGTCGTCGCGCGCAACGGCGGCGGTACGGCGGGCAATCCGGCCCCCGTCGTGCTCACCGGCGGCGCCCACGACGGCCGCGTCCTGCTGGTGCGGGTGCACAGCGCCGCCTCCGCCGCCGAGGACCGGATCCGGCGCGGTGAGGTGTCCGCGGCCGACGGACGACGGGTGTGGATCGCCCACAGCGACGACGACGGCGCCGGCTGGAGCCCGCCCCGCGAGATCACCCAGCAGACCAAACGGCCGGAGTGGCGGTGGTACGCCACCGCCCCCGGCCACGCCCTCCAGCTGTGCCAGGGCCCGTACGCGGGCCGGATCGTGGTCCCGGCCAACCACTCGCTGCCACCGACCGTCCCCGGCGACGACGGCACCGAGGGCCGCTACAACGGCGGACACGCGCTGCTCAGCGATGACGAGGGCGAGACCTGGCGGATCGGGTACGTGGACGACAACCCCGACGGCTACGTCAACGTCAACGAGACGACCGCCGCCGAACTCCCCGACGGCCGGATCTACTTCAATACCCGTACCGACGCCACCGCCCCCGGCACCCGCGCCGACGCCTGCTCGCTCGACGGCGGCGCCACCCTGACCACCCCGTTCCGGCCGCAGGCCGGTCTGGTCACCCCCGTCGTCGAGGGCTGTGTGCTGCATCTGGGCACCCCGGACGTCCTGCTGTACTCCGGCCCGGCCGACCCCGGGTACCGGGCGCTGATGACGGTGCGCGCCAGTCGGGACGGCGGTGTCACCTGGCGCCCGGCGCACACCGTGGACGGGCTGCCCGCCGCCTATTCGGATCTGGTCCGGCTCGACGATCGCACGGTCGGACTGCTCTACGAGACCGGCGACTTCAGCGCCTACTCGACCATCACATTCCGGCGCATTCCGATGGAGGAGCTGGTATGAGCACATCAGACACACAGGGGTACGGAACCCCGCGCCGCGCCGTCCTCGGTGGCGCGGCCGCCACGGCCGCCGGGTTCGCCCTCGCGGGCTGTGGTTCGGACGACGACGGCGACAAGCCCGAGGGCCGTAAGAAGGGAGAGAAGATCACGCTCACCTTCTGGTCCTGGGTGCCGGGCATCGACAAGCCCGTCGCCCTGTGGAACCGCGAGAACCCCGAGGTACAGGTCAAGGTCGAGAAGGTCTCGGCCGTCGACGGCGCCCAGTACGCCAAGATGCACGCCGCCATCAAGGCGGGCAATCCGCCGGACCTCGGCCAGATCGAGTACCCGGTCGTGCCCAGCTTCCTCATCGACAACGGACTGCTGGACCTGACGAAATACGGGATCGCGCGGAGCAAGGGCGAGTTCATCGGCTGGCAGTGGCAGCAGTCCGTCTTCGGTAAGGCCGTGTACGCCGTTCCGCAGGCGTCGGGGCCGATGGGCCTGTTCATCCGCCAGGACCTCTTCGAGAAGTGGGCCGTGGAACCGCCCGCCACCTGGGAGGAGTACGCCGACGCCGCCGAGGCGATCCGTAAGAAGGGCGCCTGGATCGAGACCTTCTCGGCCACCAACGGCAATCGCTTCGCGGGGCTGGCCTGGCAGGCCGGGGCGCGCTGGTTCGGCACCGAGGGCGACACCTGGATCGTCTCCATCGACGACGAGCCCACCCGGAAGGTCGCCGACTACTGGCACGACCTGGTCCGGCGGAAGCTGATCAAGACCATTCCGGACCGGCAGAACGCCTGGTACAAGGATGTCCAGACCGGGGCGATGGCCTCCTGGCTCGGCGCCAGCTGGGGGGACGCGTTACTCGTCGGCAACGCGCCCAGAACGGCAGGCAAGTGGCGGGTGGTGCCCATGCCGCAGTGGAAGAAGGGCGACCACGCCTACGCCAACTGGGGCGGCTCCACCACCGCCGTCTTCGCCAAGAGCGCGTACCCCAAGGACGCGCTGGAGTTCGCGATCTGGCTCAACACCGATCCTGAGTCGATCAAGCTCCTGATCGAGAACGGCTATGGCACCCCCGCCGCCAAGAAGGGCTACGCCACCTCCGACCTCGACGTCCACAAGGACTTCTTCGACGGCCAGGAGTACAGCGAGGTGTTCGCCGAGGCGAGCAAGGGTGTGGACACCAGCTGGCGTTGGGGCCCGGCCACCGACACCCTCTATCAGCGGCTCGGCGACGCCTTCACCGCGGCCATCGGCAGCGGCGGCAGCTTCCGTTCGGTGCTGCGGAAGGTGCAGGGCGAGACGGTCAGGGACTTGAAGGAAAAGGGCCTGAAGGTGGCGGCCGGGTGAAACGGCCCAGCCGGACCGAGCTCCGCGGCGCGCGGGCGGCGGCCGGATTCCTGCTGCCTTTCCTCGCGCTGTTCCTCCTCTGCTTCATCGCGCCCATCGGCTACGCCCTCTACGAGAGCATGCTGAAGGTCGAGCGCACCGGCGCGCTCGGCCTCGGCGGCGAGAGCACAGAAGTGTGGGCGGGCTTCTCCAACTACGCGCACGCACTGGAGGACGACCGCTTCACCGCCGGATTCGGCAGGGTGCTGCTCTTCGGCGCGGTCCAGATCCCGCTGATGATCGCCTTCGCCACCGCGCTCGCCCTGCTGCTGGAGGCGGCGTCCGCGCGCTGGGTCGGCTTCTTCCGGACCGCCTTCTTCCTGCCGTACGGCGTCCCCGGGGTGATCGCGTCGATCCTGTGGGGCTTCCTCTACGTACCGGGGATCAGCCCGCTGGTGGAGATGGCCCACTCGGTCGGCTGGGACGTCGACTTCCTGGGCCGCTCCACTGTGCTGTGGTCCATCGCCAATATCGTCACCTGGCAGTTCACCGGCTACAACATGCTGGTGCTGATCGCCCAGCTGAAGGCCGTCCCGGGCGAGCTGTACGAGGCCGCGCGGATCGACGGGGCCGGTGCCTGGCAGGTGGCCCGGCACATCAAACTGCCGCTGATCCGGCCCGCGCTGGTGCTCACCACCGTCTTCAGCCTGATCGGCACCCTTCAGCTCTTCGCCGAACCCAAGGTGCTCAAACCGCTCAGCAACTCCATCGACTCCGGCTACACCCCCAATCTGGCCGCCTACAACGAGGCGTTCACCAGCAACAACCAGCACATCGCGGCGGCGGAGGCGGTGCTCCTCGCCCTGGTGGCGTGTGTGCTGTCCTTCGGCTTCCTCCGACTGGTGGGACAGCGCGGAAAGGACGGCGAGAGCAGGTGACCACCCAGCTCACCGAGGACCTCCCGGCCGATGGCACCCCCGGGGCGGACCGTGGCCCGCGCGCAAAGGGCCGTCGCCGGGGCCGCCGGAACGGAGGGCGGCGGAGCGGAGGCCGGCGGCCTCCGCTGCGGCACCGGATCATCACCGTCTCGCTGCTCACCATCGCCGCCCTGTACTTCCTCACCCCCGTCTACTGGCTGGCGGTCTCGGCCACCAAGTCCAGCAGTGACCTCTTCGGCACCTTCGGCTTCTGGTTCCATGACCCCCACCCGCTGGACAATCTCCACCAGGTGGTCGGCTACGACGACGGCATCTACGTCCGCTGGTTCCTCAACAGCCTGATGTACGCGGGCGTCGGCGCGCTCGTCGCCACCCTGCTGTCGGCCGCCGCGGGCTACGCCCTGGCCAAGTACCGCTTCCCCGGCCGAGAGGGGATCTTCAACGTGGTGCTCGCCGGAGTGCTCATCCCCGGCACCGCGCTGGCCCTGCCGCTGTATCTGCTGTTCAGCGAGATGGGCTTGGCCAACACCTATGCGGCGGTGCTCATCCCGAGCGTCGTCAGCCCCTTCGGCGTCTATCTGTGCCGGATCTACGCGGCCGCCGCCGTCCCCGACTCGCTGCTGGAGGCGGCCCGGATCGACGGCGCGGGGGAGGCCCGGATCTTCTCCACCCTGGGGCTGCGGCTGATGACCCCGGCCCTGGTCACCGTCTTCCTCTTCCAGTTCGTGCACATCTGGAACAACTTCTTCCTGCCGCTGGTGATGCTCTCGGACTCCGATCTCTATCCGATCCAGCTGGGCCTGACCTCCTGGCAGGGCTACGCCGACCGGCAGCCGGAGCTGTACCAGTACACGGTGGGCGGTGCGCTGCTGTCCGTTCTGCCGCTGATGGTGCTGATGGGTGTGCTCCAGCGGTACTGGCGCACCGGGCTGACCGAGGGGAGCGTGAAGGCGTGAGAAGGGCGTGACAGTATCACTGTCATGACTACTTCTGATGGTGCGCCGCCCGAGACCACCGCCCCCGCGAAGAAGGCCCCCGCCAAGGACCCCTGGGACCTCCCCGATGTGTCCGGCCTGGTCGTCGGCGTCCTCGGCGGCACCGGTGACCAGGGCCGCGGCCTCGCCTACCGGCTGGCCCGAGCGGGCCAGAAGGTGATCATCGGCTCGCGCGCCGCCGAGCGCGCGCAGACCGCCGCCGAGGAGTTGGGTGGCGCCGGACTGGGCGTCGAGGGCGCCGACAACGCCGAATGCGCCCGGCGCAGCGACATCGTGATCGTCGCCGTGCCGTGGGAGGGCCATGCCAAGACACTGGAGTCGCTGCGCGAGGAGCTCAGCGGCAAGCTGGTCGTCGACTGCGTCAACCCGCTGGGCTTCGACAAGAAGGGCGCGTTCGCCCTGAAGCCGGAGGAGGGCAGCGCTGCCGAGCAGGCCGCCGCGCTGCTGCCGGACTCCCGGGTCACCGCCGCGTTCCACCATCTGTCGGCCGTCCTGCTCCAGGACCCGGCGATCGAGCGGATCGACACCGATGTGATGGTGCTGGGCGAGTCCCGCGCGGACACCGATGTGGTCCAGGCCCTGGCCGCGCGGATCCCCGGGATGCGGGGGGTCTTCGCCGGACGGCTGCGCAACGCCCACCAGGTCGAGTCGCTGGTGGCAAACCTGATCTCGGTCAACCGCCGCTACAAGGCCCATGCGGGGCTGCGCGTCACGGACATCTGAGCGGTCGCGGGCGGCCCTCCGCCGTGCGCGGCGGGCTGCCGCACCTGAAGCGAGGGGGCATGGGGGACAATGTCCGGGAAGCCGAGAACACCCCCCGACAGGAGCCTCACCCCATGCCCCGCCTCGCGATCTACGCCTTCGTCGTCTGCGTCCTCGCCATCGCCGCGGCCGTGGTGTCCTTCGCCCGGGGCAGCTTCCTGGGGGTGGTGTGGATCCTGCTCGCGGGCGTCTCGTCCAACATGACCTGGTACTACGTGCGCAAGGCGCGGATGGACCGGGCCGCGGCGCGTGAGGTCACCGGCTGACGCGCCAGGTGCTGTGGGCTGATCCCCGCTAGACGCCGACTCCGGGGAACTGGGGCTCGCCCTGCCAGAACCGGAAGAACTCCTGACCCCAGTAGGTGTCCCATTCGGTCACCCCCAGCGCCCCCATGATCGCGTCCACCGCGTGGAAGAAGCCCTCGTTGACCTCCGGGATCCACAGCACCCCGAAGACCGCGAGCAGCCCGAACGGCGCGTACGGCTCCACCTGCCGCCGCACCCGGTACGACAGCCAGGGCTCGATCACTCCGTAGCCGTCCAGACCCGGCACCGGCAGTGAGTTCAGGATCGCCGCGGTGACCTGGAGCAGCGCCAGGAACGCCAGCGCGTAACGGAAGACCTCCGGCACCCGGTCCACCGCGCCCAGCCAGAACGGCGCGGTCAGTACGGCGGCGAACAGCACATTGGTGAGCGGCCCGGCCGCCGATATCAGACTGTGCTTCCAGCGCCCCCGGATCCGGTGCTGCTCGATGAACACCGCCCCGCCCGGCAGCCCGATCCCGCCCATGATCACGAAGATGACGGGCAGCACGATGCTCAGCGCGACATGGGTGTACTTCAGCGGGTTCAGGGTCAGATAGCCCTTCGCCCCGACGGACAGATCACCACCGTGCAGCGCGGTGCGGGCATGCGCGTACTCGTGCAGACACAGCGAGACGATCCAGCCGGAGACGACGAACAGGAAGACGGCAAAACCGGGGCTCGCGGAGTAGTCCGTCCACACCGCCCACGCGGATACGCACATGATCGCGACCAGCCCGAGAAAGACAGGGCTGATCCGCCGTTCGCGGCGGCTGACTGCGGTGGTCATCGGGTGGGCTCTCCGTACGGGGTGATGATCACTGGCGATAGAACGATGACCAGTGTGCGCATAGTTCCGGGCAAGGGGGAACAGGGGTGATCGGCGCCACATGGGTGGGGTGGCCAGCGGCTAGTCTGGGACCAACCTGGCCAGGGAGGAAACATGACGATCGCGGAGGACAGGGCGGTGGATCTGGAGGAGCAGATTCGGCTGCCCCGGAGCATGCGGCTGCGGCTGACCAGGAACGGACTGACGTTGGTACCCATCACCCAAGCGCACTGGACGACGCAGCGGCGCATTGCCGGCCAGATCGAGCAGAGCCTGCCGGGCTGGACAGCGGTCGGAGAGTTCAAAGTGGTACCGCCCCGGGAGGGCTACAGTCCGGAGCCGGATGTGTCGGCCGTGCCGAGCGACAAGGTGCTTCCGCGCGACAGCAAGCTTCCGGAAGACCTGCTCCGCTTCGTCATCGAGGTCGTCTCTCCGGAGAGCGCCGAGCGGGACTACAGCACGAAGTCCGACCATTACGCACTGCGCCGTATCGAGGCGTACTTGGTGGTCAATGTGCTCACCGCCCGCTGGACGCTGCTCACCCGCCCCGAGAACGGGAGCTATCAGCACTCCGTGTCCGGCACCTTCGGCGAGAAGATCGAGATTCCGGTGGAGGACCAGACGCTCGTTCTCGACTCATCGCAGTTCATGAGGGTCTGAGGCTGACGTCCGGCCGCGCGGGGCATCGACCAGAATGGGCCCGTGCGCTATGCCATCCTCGGCACCACCCAGGCCCACCGCGACGACGGCAGTCCCGTCGAGCTCGGAGGCGCTCGGCTGCGCGCGCTGCTGACTGCGCTTGCGCTGAGGCCCGGGCGGCTGTGCACCACCAGGGCCCTCATCGCGGACATCTGGGGCGCCGACCCGCCCGCCGACGAGCACGGCGCGCTCCAGGCCCTCGTCGGACGGCTGCGCCGCGCGCTGGGCAAGGAGGCCGTGGACTCCGCGCCGGGCGGCTACCGGCTGGGTGCGGACCCCGACGACATCGATCTGCACCGCTTCGAGCGGCTCGCGGAGCAGGGCGCCCGCGCCCTCGCCGACGGCGCCCCGGAGCGGGCTGCCGACCTCCTCGGCACCGCCCTGGCGCTGTGGCGCGGGCCCGCCCTCGTGGATCTGCCGGGTGGCGCGGCGGCGGCCACCCGTGCCGAGGCTCGCCGCCTGGACGCGCGCCGCGTCCGGTTCGCTGCCGACCTCGCCCTCGGCCGGGCCGCCCAGGCCCTTCCGGCGCTCACCGAACTCTGCGCTGCGCACCGGCTGGACGAGCCCCTGCACGCCCTGCGTATCCGCGCCCTGCGCGACACCGGCCGTCCGGCGGAGGCGCTCGCCGCGTACGAGACGATCCGCGCCGAGATCGCCACCCGCCTGGGCGCCGACCCCGGCCCCGAACTCCGCGCCCTCCACGCGGCCTTGCTGGCCCCGGAACCGGCCCCGGCCCCGACCGCGTCCGGGCCCGCCGCCGGTCCGTCGGCGTCGCCGCTGTTGGCCGTGCCGGGCTCGGGCTCCACGGCTCCGGCCGCCCCCGGGGCTCCGGCCGCCCCCGCCGCGTCCGCGCCCCCGCCTCACCCGGTGGGCCCACCCGGGGGCGGGAACCTCCGGGCTCGGCTCACCAGCTTCGTCGGGCGGGAGGCCGATCTGGAGGGACTGCGCGGGGACCTCGCCCGGCATCGGCTGGTGACCCTGCTCGGGCCCGGCGGGGCCGGGAAGACACGGCTGTCGCAGGAGGCCGCCGAGGCGGTCGGCCCCGTCTGGCCGGATGGGGTGTGGCTGGCCGAACTGGCGCCCGTCGACGACCCGGAGACGGTGCCGGAGACGGTGCTCACCGCGCTCGGCGGGCGCGAGACCGTCATTCGCGGCACCGCGGCGGAGGGGCTGCGTGCCGCCGCCGACCCCGCCACCCACGATCCGCTCACCCGGCTCGTGGAGCACTGTGAACCCCGTCGCATGCTGATCGTGCTCGACAACTGCGAACACCTCGTCGAGGCGGCGGCCCGGCTCGCCGATACGCTGCTGGCCCGCTGCCCCGGCGTGACCGTCCTGGCCACCAGCCGCGAACCGCTCGCCGTGCCCGGAGAGCTGGTCCGGCCCGTCGAACCGCTGCCGGACCCGGTCGCGCTGCGGCTGCTCCAGGACCGGGGCGCGGCGGCGCGGCAGGGCTTCCGTACGGAGGACGACCCGGGCGCCTGCGCCGAGATCTGCCGGCGTCTCGACGGACTGCCCCTGGCCATCGAACTGGCCGCCGCCCGGCTGCGGTTGCTCAACCCCCGGCAGCTCGCCGACCGCCTCGACGACCGGTTCCGGCTGCTGACGAGCGGCAGCAGAACCGTGCTGCCCCGCCAGCAGACGCTGCGTGCCGTCGTCGACTGGTCCTGGGATCTGCTCACCACCCGTGAACGCACCGTCCTGCGCCGTCTGTCGGTCTTCGCGGGCGGCTGCGACCTCCCGACCGCCGAAGCGGTCTGCGCGGATACGGAATCCAGGGCTCCCGCCGACGCCGTCGATTCACGGGACGTGGCCGCCCTGCTCGGGTCACTTGTCGACAAATCTCTTGTGGTGGCCGCACCCGGGGCGACCGGGGAGATGCGCTACCGGCTGCTGGAGACCGTCGCCGAGTACGCGGGGGAGCGGCTCGACGAGGCGGCGGAGCGGGCCGCGGTCGAGCGGCGCCACCTCGTGGCGTACCGGGAACTGGCCCGTACCGCCGACCCGTTGCTGCGCGGGCCCGCCCAACGCGAGTGGCTGGACCGGCTGGAGAGCGAGCACGAGAATCTGCGCACCGCGCTGCGCCGCGCGGTCGCCGTCCGCGATGAGCAGGAGGCGCTGTGCCTGGTGCTCTCCCTCGGCTGGTTCTGGAATCTGCGCGGCCACCGCGCGGACGCCCGCCACTGGGCCACGGCCGCCGCGGAGCTCGGCCCGAACCCGTTCGCCCCGCCGGTGACCCCCGCCCCGCCGCTGCACATCAGCTGTATCGACGCCCCGCCGCCGATGTCGCCGGAGCTGCTGGACGAAGCACGCCGCGGCGTACGGCTGTTCGCGCTGGCCAACATCGAGGGTGACCTCCAGGTCGTCGCGAACGAGACCGGCCGGCGCGAGCTGGAGGGCATCGCCGCCGCCTACCGGGCGGGGCCGCCGCAGGCCTGTCGGCTCCCGGGTGTCCTCTGGTTCTTCGCGGTGATCATCAAGGGGGATTTCGACCTGTTGCGGGGGATGGCCGACGAAACCGTGCGCACCTGCCGGGAGTTGGGCTACACCTGGGAGCTGGCCTTCATCCTCCAGCTGCGCTCCAAACTGCTCAACGAGCGCAGCGGCTGGTGCCAGGGCGCGACCCGCGACGCCGACGAGAGCCTGGAGATCTTCCTTGGGCTCGGTGACGCCTGGGGCGCGGCCGAGGCGCTGTCCGGCCGCGGCGAGGCGCGGGAGCAGAGGGGCGAGGGCGCGGCCGCCGCCGAGGACTACCGCGCGGCGATCCGCTGGGCCCAGGACCTGGGAGCCCATGAGCAGGTGGTGCTGCTCCGGTCCCGGCTGGCCGGGCTGTTCGTGGAGTTCGGGGACGAGGAGGAGGCCGCCGAGGGGGAGCGGATGCTCCGTGAGGTGGTCGACCGGGGACCGCAGGCGGGCGCCGAGGCCCTGTCGTACGCCCGGATGCATCTGGCCGTGCGCTACGGCAGCACGGGCCGGATCGCGGAGGCGCGCGCCCAGCTGGGCGCGCTGCACACGGAGTTCGAGGTGCGGGCGCTGCAACTGTTCCAGGGCATCGCGGAGGGGATGCTGGCCTGGCTGGATCTGAGGGAGCGGCGGCCGGGCGACGCCCTGGAGCGGGTGCGCACCGCGCTGACGAAGACGACGGACCGGATGACCGAGCTGATCGCGCCGTTCATCCCGGTGACCCAGCTGCTGACCGGGGCCGAGGCGCTGGGCGAGCTCGGCGGCGCGCGGCGGGCCGAGACCGCGGCGCGGCTGGTGGGGGCGTACGACGAGCTGCGCAGCCCGCAGACGCACCGGCGCACCACCATCGAGCGTGCGAGTCGGGTGCGCACCGAGACCGTGGTGCGGACCGCGCTCGGGGACGCGGTGTACAAGCGGGCGTACGGCGAGGGCACCGGCCTCACGCTGGAGGAGGCCATCGCCCTGGTCTGAACCCCGGCCCGGACCGCGTGGGCAACGACCGCGCCCATGGCCTCGACCGCCGGCCAGGTGCGCTGCCCCCCGTGCGGCACACATGGTCGGCGGTCGAGGCCCTGGGACGTACCGCCCTCAGCTGGTCTTGTTGCGGAACTTGGCCACCGCGAGCGGAGCCGTGAGCACGGTGATGCCCACCGCCCACACCAGACAGACCGTCACCGGATGCGCGATCGCGCCATGACCGCTGGTCAGCGCCCGCGAGGCATCCGCGAGCTGGGAGAGCGGGTTGTAGTCGGTGAAGGACTGGAGCCAGCCGGGCATGGTGTTGGTCGGCGCGAAGATGGACGAGCCGAACTGGAGCGGCATGATCACCAGCATCCCGATGCCCTGAACGGCCTGGGGGGTCTTCATGGACAGGCCGAGCAGCATGAAGATCCAGGTCAGCGAGGAGCCGAAGAGCAGCCCCAGGGCCACCGCGGCGATCAGCTCCAGCGGCCCGGTCTTGAGATCGAAGCCCATGAGGAAGCCCATGGCCAGCAGGATCAGGGTGGACACCAGCATCCGGCCGGTCTCCACGATCAGCTTGGCGATCAGCACCGAGGAACGGGCTATCGGCATCGTCCGGAAGCGGTCCATGACTCCCTTCTGGAAGTCGTCGTTGACACCGGTGCCGACCGACATCGCGATGTTCAGACCGCCCATCGCCATCATCCCGGGGATGAAGTAGTTGATGTAGCGGCCCCGGTCGCCCGCCGCCACCGCGCCGCCGAAGACGTACACGAACAGCAGCGAGAAGATGATGGGCATCAGCACGGCGTCGAACATCGACTCCGGGTCCTGCTTGATCTGGAGGGCGTTACGGCGCACCAGCGCGCCGATGTGCCGCAGATTGGCCCGCAGGCCGATCCGGCCCTCGCCGGGGAGCGCCTTGGCGGGCGCGGTCATCGTTGCCGCGCTCATGCGGCGACCTCCTCAACAGCGTCGATCGTCGTGGCCTCGTCCTCGAGGACGGAGGTCTTCTGGCCGGTGATGGCGAGGAACACCTCGTCGAGGCTGGGCAGATGGGTGTCGATCCCGGCGATGGCGAAGCCGCGCTCACCGAGCAGACCGACCACCGCGGTGAGCTGCTCATCGCTGATGATGGGGACGTTGACCAGGCCCTCCGCGGTGTCCGCGGTGGCGCTGCCGACGCCGTCGAGCCCGGCCTGCGCGATGGCGCCGACCAAGCGGTGCAGCTCCTGGGGATCGGACGGGCGGATCTTGAGGGTGCGCCCGCCGACCTTGGCCTTGAGGTCGTTGACCCGGCCCTCGGCGATGACCTTGCCGCGGTCGATGACCGTCAGGTCGTGCGCGAGCTGCTCGGCCTCCTCCATGTACTGGGTGGTGAGCAGCACCGTGGAGCCGTCGGCGACCATCCGCTTGACCTCGTCCCACACCTCGTTGCGGGTGCGGGGGTCCAGTCCGGTGGTCGGCTCGTCCAGATAGAGCACCGCGGGGTGGCCGATCATGGACGCGGCCAGGTCGAGTCTCCGGCGCATACCGCCGGAGTAGGTGCGCGCGGCCCGCTTGGCGGCCTCGGTCAGGGAGAACCGCTCCAGCATCTCGTCCGCGCGGCGGCGGGCGTCCTTGCGGGACAGATCGAGCAGCCGCCCGATCATGTAGAGGTTCTCCCAGCCGGACAGCTTCTCGTCCACCGACGCGTACTGCCCGGTCAGCCCGATGGTGCGGCGCAGCTGACGGGGCTGTTTCACCACGTCGTACCCGGCCACCACGGCGGTCCCGGCGTCCGGCACCAGCAGAGTGGACAGACAGCGGACGAGGGTGGTCTTCCCGGCTCCGTTCGGGCCGAGTACTCCGAGGACAGTGCCCTCCGGGACCTCCAGGTCGACGCCGTCGACCGCTTTGGTGTCTCCGAAGTGCTTGACCAGCCCCCGTACTTCGACGGCATTGCCGCCCCTGATCGTGTGTTCCTGTCGCTTCATGCCCCCACCATCGCAGTGTCCACCGACAGAACACCGACAGACGGCAGACAGCCCGCCGACGGGGGAAGATCGGCGGGCTGTCGGTGTACAAGGAGTGCTTCGCGGCCGGGTACGCCCTGAAGGGGCGCGGGGCTGTGTCGATGGGCGGCTCCGCCGCGTGGGCGCGACCGGCCACGACGCAGCCGCAGACGCACGACGGCACCTCGCGGCACTTAGCGGAGCGCCTAGTGGAAGGAGTGCTCCGCGGTCGGGTACGCCCCGCCGATCACGTCCTCCGCGAAGGCCCGTGCGGCGTCGCCGAGGCTCTGGCGCAGCTGGGCGTACTGCTTGACGAAGCGCGGCACCCGTCCGTCGGTCATCCCCGCCATATCGGTCCACACCAGGACCTGGGCGTCACAGTCGGGGCCCGCGCCGATGCCGACGGTGGGGATGTGCAGCGAGCGGGTCACCTCGGCGGCCAGCTCGGCCGGGACCAGCTCCAGGACGACCGCGAAGGCGCCCGCGTCCTGCACCGCCTTGGCGTCCCGCAGCAGCTGCTGGGCGGCCTCCTCACCGCGCCCCTGGACGGGGTAGCCGCCGAAGGCGTTGACGGACTGCGGGGTGAGGCCGACATGCGCCATCACCGGGATTCCCGCCTGGACCAGCAGCTCGATCTGGTGGGCGGAGCGCTCACCGCCCTCCAGCTTCACCGCGCCGACCCCGGCGTCCTTGATCAGCCGGGTGGCGTTGCGCAGCGCCTGGACGGGGCCCTCCTGGTACGACCCGAAGGGCAGGTCGCCGACGATCAGTGCGCGTCGGGTGCCCCGTACGACGGCGGCGGACAGCAGGGTCATCTCGTCCATCGTGACGGGCACGGTGGACTCGTAACCGAGGTGGCAGTTGCCCATCGAGTCGCCGACCAGCATGACCGGGATGCCCGCCTGGTCGAAGACGGAGGCGGTCATCGCGTCGTAGGCGGTGAGCATGGGCCACTTCTCGCCGCGCTCCTTGGCGGCGGAGATGTCACGGACGGTGATGCGGCGGGATCCGGTCCCTCCGTACAGCGCCTTGGAGGCGGCTGCCGGACCGTTTCCACCGCTGCCGGACTGCTTCTGCGCAGGACTGACGTGCGTCATTGCGACGGCTCCTGTTCGTCATCTCGAGGCGCCCTGACGGCGTCCCCGGACCACCCCCATGCTGGCACGGCTCCGAGCGGGGGGAAAGTGGGTCCGGGAGGTGCGGGCGGTGGCCTTGGCCACCCTTGTCCCGGCCGTTCCCGTCGGCCTGCCGCAATCCTTCCGGCACCCCTCTGCAACCCCCTTCGTTGGCCAAAGCATCGCAAAGAGTTTTCAATACGAGACGGTTCCGTATCGCAATGCTCTTAGTCTGAGCCGCATGGCAAGCTCTCCCCGCCCCCAGGGCGCCCCCGACGGGCCCGGCGTCTCCGAGGCGATCCACCGCAGACGCTGGGCGATCCTCGTCGTCCTGATGTTCAGCGTCCTGGTCGTCGTCCTCGACAACTCCATACTCAACGTGGCGATGAAGACCATCGCCACGCCCGAACCCACCGGCCTCGGCGCCACCCAGTCCGAGCTGGAGTGGGCGATCAACTCCTACACCCTGGTCTTCGCCGGGCTGCTGTTCACCGCCGGTCTCCTCGGCGACCGGCTGGGCCGCAAGAAGGTGCTGCTCAGCGGCATGGCGGTGTTCGGCATCGGCTCGGTGCTCGCCGCCTACTCCGGCTCGCCCGGTGAGCTCATCGGCTTCCGCGCGCTGATGGGCCTGGGCGCCGCCTTCGTGATGCCCGCCACCCTCGCCATCCTGGTGAACGTCTTCGAGCGCGAGGAGCAGGCCAAGGCGATCGGCATCTGGGTCGCCGCGGTCGGCCTCGCCATCGCCATCGGGCCGATCACCGGTGGGCTGCTGCTCGAGCACTTCTGGTGGGGCTCGGTCTTCTTCGTCAATGTCCCCATCGTCGTCGTCGGACTCATCGCGATGGTGCTCCTGGTGCCCGACTCCAAGGACCCCAGCCCCGGCCGGCTGGACCCGCTGGGCGTGGTGCTCTCCGTCATCGGCCTGGTCCTGCTGGTCTACGGCATCATCAAGGGCGGCCAGCTCGCCGACTTCACCGATGCGCAGGTGCTGGGCACGATCGGCGGTGGCCTCGCCGTGCTCACCGTGTTTGTGCTGCACGAGAGGCGCATCGACCATCCGTCTATCGACGTCGGCTACTTCCGCAAGCCCGCTTTCTCGGCCGCCATCGCCGCCATCGCCCTGGTCTTCTTCGCCCTCATGGGCGTCACCTTCTTCATGGTCTTCTACATCCAGAGCGTGCGCGGCCACAGCGCCCTGGAGTCCGGGCTGCTGATCCTGCCGCTGGCCATCGCCCAGCTGCTGTTCGCGCCCCGCGCCCGGCTGGTCGTCGAGCGGTTCGGCGCCCGCGCGGTGTGCACCGGCGGCATGCTGCTGGTGGCCGCCGCCATGACCGGGTTCCTGCTGCTGGACGTGGACAGCCCGATGTGGATCCTCGAGGTGCTGTTCTTCGCCCAGGGCGCCGGAATGGCGCACATCATGCCCCCGGTCACCACCTCGATCATGCAGACGCTGCCCCGCGAGAAGGCCGGTTCCGGCTCGGCGCTCAACAACACCTTCCGGCAGGTGGGCGGTGCGCTCGGGGTCGCCGTCCTCGGCTCGGTGCTCTCCACCACCTACCGCGAGGGCGTTCAGGGCACCCTGGATGCCGTACCCGGGCTGCCCGACTCGGTACGGCACTCTGCGGGCGAATCCGTCGAGGCCACCCTCGGCCTCGCCGAGCGGCTGGGCCCCAAGGGGCAGGCGCTGATCGGCCCGGCCCAGGACTCCTTCGTGCACGCCATGCATGTCACCGCGCTCGGCTCGGCCGGCGTGGCCCTGTTCGGCGCGCTGGTCGTACTAGCCTTTCTGCCCGGCAAGGACAGTGGTGACCAGGCGCCCGGGGGCGGCCGGCCGCGG
Source organism: Streptomyces sp. JLBJ103 (assembly GCF_058215575.1). Taxonomy (NCBI): domain Bacteria; kingdom Bacillati; phylum Actinomycetota; class Actinomycetes; order Kitasatosporales; family Streptomycetaceae; genus Streptomyces; species Streptomyces sp. JLBJ103. The sequence continues at coordinate 5,716,218 of NZ_CM177089.1, forward strand.
GAACGGGCGGAGGCGGGGGCAACCTGATGACCGATGTGGCCGATACGGCCGAAGTGGCCGAAGCGGCCGGTTCCAGTGATCGGACCGATCCCGGCTGCGCCGCCGCCAAGGTCCGCGGACGGCCGCGCAGCGCCGCCGCCGACGCCGCGATCATCGAGGCCGCGCTGCGGCTGCTGGAGGAGGGCACCACGGTCGACGGGCTGTCCATCGAGCGGATCGCGCGCGAGGCGGGCGTCGGCAAGGCCACCGTCTACCGCCGCTGGCCCGGCAAGGACGCCCTGATGCTCGAGGTGCTGCGCTCCCTGGAGGAGTCCGGTCCGGAACCGGCCGGGATATCGGTCCGCGACGACATCGTCACCATCCTCGAGTTCATGCGGCGGCGCGGACTGGCCAAGCGCAACTCCGCCCTGCTGCGCAGCGTTGTCACCCAGATGCACGCCAACCGCGAGCTGTGGCGGGCCTACGAGGAGAACGTCATCGCGGCCCGGCGCGCTTCGCTGCACGAGGTGCTGCGGCGCGGTGTCGAGCGCGGTGAGATCCGCGGCGACGTGGACCTTGAGCTGCTGGGTGAGTTGTTCACCGGCCCGATGCTGACGCGCGCCATCCTGCACGAGTGGCGGGAGCTGCCCGAGGGCCTGGCCGAGCGGATCGTGGACACGGTCCTGGAAGGAGTGTCCCCGCGCGGGTGACCGCGGGTGAGGAGTGTCCCCGCGCGGGTGGCCGGGAGGGTGACGGCACGCGCGGGGTCCTTTGCGGCATATGTGTGCCGGTTGTGTCACAACAGGCCCTCTCACAACCGGACTCGGAACCCCCGCTCGTCCTCCACGCGTCCTCGACACGGGAACTCCCGATGGTCACGTCGGGGAATGCCCTGGTCATCGCCTATGGTCTTGCCCTAGGCGCGCAGTTGAGGCAGTGAGGACAGCGAATGGCGCAGGCGTACACGCAGGAGACGGGCCAGCCCGGGGGCGACCCCCAGCACTCCGGCTCCAGGGTCGCCCTTCTGCTCGACCGGCTCCGCAACGACCGCGGGATCTGGCGGCGTGGGCTGGTGCTCGCGGGGCTCGCCGTTCTGCTCGGCATGGTGATGATCTTCCACGCGGAGATCCCCAACGACATAGGCAACCTCGGCAGCCTGCTGGAGACCTTCCTGCCCTGGCTCGGTCTGCTCATCCCGGTACTGCTGGTGCTGGGACTGGTCCGGCGGTCGGCCAGCGCCGTCCTCGCGCTGGTGCTGCCGGTCGCCGTCTGGCTGGATCTCTTCGGCGGGCTGATGTTCTTCGACAAGGCGGGCCACGGCGGCGATCTGTCCGTCGTCACCCACAACGTCAACGCGGACAACCGCGATCCGCAGGGCACCGCCGACACCCTGCGCACCTCGGGCGCGGACGTGGTGGCGCTGGAGGAGCTCACCGGTGACGCGGTGCCGGTCTACGAACGGGCGCTGAAGAACACCTACCCGTACCACGCGGTGCGCGGCACGGTCGGCGTCTGGAGCAAGTACCGGCTGTCCGGCACCGAGCCGGTGGACATCAAGCTGGGCTGGACCCGGGCGCTGCGCACCACCGTCGCCGCGCCCAAGGGCGACGTCGGTGTGTATGTGGCCCATCTGCCCTCGGTGCGGGTGCGGTTCAACGCGGGCTTCACCGCGGGGCAGCGCGACGCCAGCGCCGCGGCGCTGGGCAAGGCCATCAGGAACGAGCGGCTGGACCGGGTGGTGCTGCTCGGCGATCTGAACGGCACGATGAACGACCGGGCGCTGGCCCCCGTCACCTCCCAGATGCGCTCCGCGCAGGGGGCCGCCGGTGACGGTTTCGGCTTCAGCTGGCCCGCCTCGTTCCCGATGGCGCGGATCGACCAGATCATGGTGCGCGGTCTTGACCCGGTCGGGGCGTCGACGATGAAGAAGACCGGGAGCGACCATCTGCCGGTGTCGGCCTCGCTCGACTTCTGAGACCGGGGTCGTCCTCCGACACCCGGGTCGTCGCACTGACCTCATCTGTTGACCGCACCTGTTCATCTCGGTGTCGCATCGGGGGAACGAACGGCGTGAGAGACTTTGTTCAGCGGGAGAACATACCCATGCCCGTACGGCGTCCCTCCGCCGTTTCTCCCTCGTTGTGAAAGGTCTCTCATGCCCCTGCCTCTGCTCGCGCTGGCTGTGAGCGCTTTTGGCATCGGCACCACCGAGTTCGTGATGATGGGCCTGCTGCCCAACGTCGCTGACGATCTGGGCACTTCCGTGCCCACCGCCGGCTATCTCGTCTCCGCGTACGCCATCGGCGTTGTGGTGGGCGCCCCGCTGCTCACCGCCCTCGGCTCCCGCGTACCGCGCAAGCGGATGCTCGTACTGCTCATGGCGCTTTTCACCGTCGGGAACCTCGCCTCCGCGCTCGCGCCCTCCTTCGGGCTGCTCATCGCGGGACGGGTGCTCGCGGGGCTGCCGCACGGCGCGTTCTTCGGCGTCGGCGCGGTGGTCGCCGCCCGCCTGGTCGCCGAGGAACGGCGGGCCCGCGCGGTCGCCACCATGTTCCTGGGCCTGACCATCGCCAACATCGTCGGCGTCCCGGTGGCCACCCTGCTCGGCCAGCACCTGGGCTGGCGCGCGACCTTCCTGGTCGTCGCCGGGATCGGGGTCGTGGCCATGGCCGCCATCGCCCGGCTCGTCCCCCAGGTCCCCCTGGACCAGCACGGCGGGCTCCGCCAGGAGCTGGGCGCGCTCCGCGACCGTCAGGTGCTGCTCGGCCTGCTCACCGCCGTCTTCGGCTTCGCCGGGGTCTTCGCGGTCTACAGCTATCTCGCCTCGATGATGACCGAGGTCACCGGCTTCGCCGAGTCCTCCGTCACGGTCGTCCTCGCCCTCTTCGGCATCGGTATGACCCTGGGCGCCCTGGCCGCCGGTCCCCTCACCGACCGCGCGCTGCGGCCCACCCTGTACGGCTCGCTGGCGGCGCTGGCCGCGGTGCTGGTCCTGTTCGACGTCACCGTGCACATCAAGTGGGCGGCCCTGGCCACGGTGGTGGTGCTGGGCGCGGTGGGCTTCATGACCACCACCCCGCTCCAGATGCTGGTCATGAACAAGGCGCGCTCGGCCCCCACGCTGGCCTCCGCCTCCAACCACTCCGCCTTCAACCTCGCCAACGCGGGCGGCGCCTGGCTGGGCGGTGTGGCCATCGCGGCAGGCTGGGGCTGGACCTCCCCCACCCTGGTCGGCGCGGCCCTCGCGCTGGTCGGCCTGGCCATCGCCATCACCGCCGGTCTGCTCGACCGCACCCAGGAGGAGCCCTCGCGGGTGGTGGCGTCGAGTGAGTCGATGCCGCGGATGTCGGAAGTCGGCTGATCCATCGGCCGAGCGCGCGCCGCGCGCAGTCGCGCGCGGCGCGGGCCGTCCGAACGGCCCCACCGTCCCCCGGCTGAACCGGGCTGCGTCATGGGCCGTGCGGCGGCGTACGCGGGGGCTCGGGCGGAGTGGTCAGGAGTGTTCGCGCCAGCGGTTGGTGATCGGCAGACGGCGGTCCTTGCCGAACCCCTTCGCGGAGATCTTCGTGCCCGGCGGGTACTGACGCCGCTTGTACTCCGCGGTGTCCACCAGTCGCAGCACCCGGGTGACCAGCTCGTTGTCGAAGCCCGCCGCGACGATCTCCGCCCGGCCCCGGTCCCGGTCGACATACAGCTCCAGGATCCGGTCCAGGACGTCGTAGTCCGGCAGTGAATCCGTGTCGACCTGGCCGGGCCGCAGCTCGGCGCTCGGCGGCTTGGTGATCGAGTTTTGGGGGATGGGAGGGGTCTGGCCCCTCTCTTCCGCCGCGCGATTCCGCCATTTCGCCAGGCGGAAGATGGACGTCTTGTAGACGTCCTTGATCGGCCCGTACGCCCCGACCGAGTCCCCGTAGAGCGTCGAATAGCCGCACGCGAGCTCGGACTTGTTGCCCGGCGCGAGCACGATATGACCCTCCTGGTTGGAGATGGCCATCAGCATCGTGCCGCGCAGCCGCGACTGGAGGTTCTCCTCGGCCAGCCCGCTGAGCTGGAGCGACCCCATATAGGCGTCGAACATCGGGGCGATGGGGACCGTGCGGAAGTTCAGCCCCGTGCGCCGCGCCAGCTCGGCGGCGTCGGCGATCGAGTGCTCGGAGGAGTAGCGGGACGGCATCGCCACGCCGTACACGTTCTGCGCCCCGACCGCGTCACAGGCGATGGCCGCGACCAGCGCCGAGTCGATACCGCCGGAGAGCCCGATCAGCACACTGCGGAAACCGTTCTTCGCGACATACGCGCGCAGCCCCACCACCAGCGCGGTGTAGATCTCCTCGTCGTCGCCGAGCCGCTCGGCCTCGCCGCCCGCGAGCTCCGGCTCGCTCTCGTACGCCGGGAGCGGATCGGCGGAGAGGGTGAGGTGGTCGATGCGCAGCCCGTCGTCCACGACCCCCTCCGGGACCGAGTCCGGGTCGGCGGCGGGCAGATCGAGGTCGACCAGCACACAGCCCTCGGCGAACTGCGGAGCGCGGGCGATCACCTCGCCGTCGCGGCCCACGATGATCGAGTCACCGTCGAAGACCAGCTCGTCCTGACCGCCGATCATCGCGAGGTAGGCGGTGGTGCAGCCCGCCTCCTGGGCCCGCTTGCGCACCAGGTCGAGGCGGGTGTCGTCCTTCTCGCGCTCATACGGCGAGGCATTGATCGACAGCAGCAGCCCGGCCCCGGCCGTACGGGCGGCGGGCACCCGGCCGCCGTCCTGCCACAGGTCCTCGCAGATGGCGAGCGCGACATCGATGCCGTGGACCCGGACGACGGGCAGCGTCTCACCGGGGACGAAATAGCGGAACTCGTCGAAGACGCCATAGTTCGGCAGATGGTGCTTGGCGAAGGTGAGGGCGACCCGGCCGCGGTGCAGTACGGCCCCCGCGTTCTGCGGGGCACCGGCGGGCTGGCCGAACCGCTCGGCCCGATCGCCGCGGTCGAGATAGCCGACGACCACCGGCAGCTCGCCGAAGCCCTCGTCGTCCAGCCGCGCGGCGAGCGCGTGCAGCGCGGCACGGCTGGCCTCGACGAAGGAGGAGCGCAGCGCGAGGTCCTCGACCGGGTAACCGGTCAGCGCCATCTCGGGGAACGCCACCAGGTGGGCGCCCTGCTCGGCGGAGTGCCGGGTCCAGTGGACTATCGACTCGGTGTTGCCGGAGAGGTCTCCGACGGTCGAGTCGATCTGGTTCAGAGCGAGGCGAAGTTGAGGCACGCGCCCAGTGTAATCGTCTGTCTGACGCGATGGCCCGGACTGTCTTCCTTCTCACGTCGCGCACAGCCGGGCCCGCACCGGGCGGGTGCGGGCCCCGGGCCTGACCTAGCGCTGATAGCCGAGGACGGTCATCATCCCCGACTCCGAGTGGTAGACGTTATGGCAGTGGATCATCCACAGTCCCGGGTTGTCCGCGTCGAAATCCACGCTCACCCTCGTATGCGGCAGCAGGATCGCGGTGTCCTTGCGCGCCCCGTCGGCCGACAGCGCGAAGGTGTGGCCGTGCAGATGGAACGGATGCCACATCGGGGTGTTGTTGATGAAGGTCATCCGGACCCGCTCGCCCTCCCGCACCGGATAGCGCTGCGCCGGGTCGTAGGGCTTGCCGTTGATCGACCAGTCGTAGTGGCGCGACGATCCCGTGAACCGCATCCGGATCGTACGGTCCGGCTCGCGCGGGCTCAGCCGCACCTGCTCCGCCGCCTTCAGCCCGGCGGCCGTGACCAGCTGTCCGTCGAGTTCCTTGGGGCGGGGGAACTTCCGTGCCCCCTCGCCCCCGGTGCGCAGCACGGCCATCGTGGACCGCCCCTTGCCCTCGGCCAGGGCGGCGAACGGGAACATCCCGTGCTTGGCCTCGACCAGTACGTCATAGCGCTCGCCCATGCCCACCAGCAGGGCGTCGGTCTTCACGGGCACGACCGGATAACCGTCGGTGTGGGTGACGGTCATCCGGTGGCCGCCCAGGGCGACCCGGAAGGCCGTGTCACCGCCCGCGTTGATGATGCGGATGCGGACGCGGTCACCGGTCTTGGCGCGGAAGACCTGCGGGGACTGCGGGGTACGGCCGTTGGTCAGGTAGTAGGGGTAGGCGACATCGCCCGCCAACCCGCCCAGCAGGGCGCTCCTGACCCCTGTCAGCTTCCGGGACGGGGGATGGGCCTTTACCTTGCCCTTCCCTCCCTTCGCCTTCCCCTTCCCCGCCGTGCCCTTCGCCGTGGCCGTGGCCAGGGCCGCGTGCGCGGGCGAGGGGACGCGCCGCGTCCCGCCGTGGCCCATCCCGTGGTTCATTCCCGCGCCCGGACCGCCGTTCAGCTCCTCGAGCACCATGTCCGGCGTACTGCCGCCCACCCCGTCGAGCCAGTCGTCGAGCACGATGACCCATTCCTTGTCGTACGACAGCGGCTCCTTCGGGTCCTCGACGATCAGCGGCGCGTACAGCCCGCGGTCCATCTGGACGCCGGAGTGCGGATGGATCCAGTAGGTGCCCGGGTGCGGCAGGGTGAAGCGGTAGTCGTACGTCGCGCCGGTTCCGACCGGCCCCTGGGTGAGGCCCGGGACGCCGTCCATGTCGTTGCGCAGCCGGATGCCGTGCCAGTGCAACGAGGTGGGCTGCGGCAGGTTGTTGGCGAGGGTGAGCGCGAGTGTGTCGCCCGCGGTGACCCGGATCTCCTGGCCCGGCAGCATGTCGCCGTACGCCCAGGACTTCACCGTACGGGCACCGAGGTCGAGTGTGGTGGCCGTGGCGAGCAACTGGAACCGCCGGACCGGTCCCTGGCCCCGTACCCGCTCGGCGGCCCTGACCTCGGGGCCGTCGGGGGAGACGTACGTCGGCTGGGGCGCGGCGATGGCATCGCGGTCCTTGGCGGAGGTGTCCATGCCGTTGTCGTCCATGTCCGTGCCCATGGTGTCGGGCGGGACGGAGGGGCTACAGGCGCCGAGCAGACCGCTGCCCGCGGCGGCGATTCCCGCGCCGAGGACGGCGCGGCGAGAGTGTGCGTGCATGAGAGAGGACCCCAATGCTGGTGTGGTGATGTGCGCAGGGGAGGGCCGCGCGCCCGCCGTGCCCCGCGTGGGGGACGGGGCGGACGCGCCGCTCTATGCGCAGTGGCACCAGCAGGGGGCCGGACGAACCGGCGGAGGGAACGGCAGGAACAGCGGGAACGGAGGGCACGGGCGGAACGGGCGGCCGCGGAACGGCGCGGCGCGGCGGTCGGCCGTGGCCGACGGTCACCCTCCGCTGTCCGTGCACCGGTGCCTCCACCTGATCATCCCCGTTGTCCCGATTTTCCGATATCCGATGATCGTGACAATCGACACCTTACCCCCAAGGGGTATCGCATCCCTGAAGGCGCCACCGGGGCGCGGAACGGTCGGGTCCGTCGCGGCACGCTGGAAAGTACGATGCACACACGTGGTGCGGGGCCGGGCGAGTGGAGGAAACCTCACCGAAATCCCGCCGCGTGATACTGGGGCCGCGACAGGTGCCCCGCGCCCGCCGAAAGAGCCGCTTGACCTGCAAGGAATGGGGACCATGGATAAGCAGCAGGAGTTCGTGCTCCGGACGCTCGAAGAGCGCGACATCCGGTTCGTGCGGCTGTGGTTCACCGACGTGCTCGGCTTCCTCAAGTCCGTCGCCGTCGCACCCGCCGAGCTCGAGGGCGCCTTCGACGAGGGCATCGGCTTCGATGGCTCCGCGATCGAGGGGTTCGCCCGCGTCTACGAGTCCGACATGATCGCCAAGCCGGATCCCGGCACCTTCCAGATCCTGCCCTGGCGCGCCGAGGCCCCCGGGACGGCCCGGATGTTCTGCGACATCCTGATGCCGGACGGCTCCCCGTCGTTCGCCGACCCGCGCTATGTCCTCAAGCGCATCCTCGCCAAGACCTCCGACCTCGGCTTCACCTTCTACACCCACCCCGAGATCGAGTTCTTCCTGCTCAACCAGAAGCCGGTGGACGGCAGCCGCCCGGTGCCCGCCGACTCCTCCGGCTACTTCGACCACACCCCGCAGAACATCGGCATGGACTTCCGCCGTCAGGCCATCACCATGCTCGAATCGATGGGCATCTCGGTCGAGTTCTCCCACCACGAGGGCGCCCCCGGCCAGCAGGAGATCGACCTGCGCTACGCCGACGCGCTCTCCACCGCCGACAACATCATGACGTTCCGTCTGGTCATGAAGCAGGTGGCGCTGGAGCAGGGAGTCCAGGCCACCTTCATGCCGAAGCCGTTCTCGGAGTTCCCCGGCTCCGGTATGCACACCCATCTCTCCCTCTTCGAGGGCGACCGGAACGCCTTCTACGAGTCGGGCTCCGAGTTCCAGCTCTCCAAGGTCGGCCGGTCCTTCATCGCCGGTCTGCTCCGCCACGCGGGGGAGATCTCCGCGGTGACCAACCAGTGGGTCAACTCCTACAAGCGCATCTGGGGCGGCTCCCAGCGCACCGCGGGCGCCGGCGGCGAGGCCCCCTCGTACATCTGCTGGGGCCACAACAACCGCTCCGCGCTGGTCCGGGTCCCCCTCTACAAGCCCGGCAAGACCGGCTCCACCCGCGTCGAGGTCCGCTCCCTGGACTCCGGCGCCAACCCCTACCTCGCCTACGCCGTCCTGCTCGCCGCGGGGCTGAAGGGCATCGAGGGCGGTTACGAACTCCCGGCCGGTGCCGACGACGACGTCTGGGCCCTCTCCGACGCCGAGCGCCGCTCCCTCGGCATCGAACCCCTCCCGCAGAACCTCGGCGAGGCCATCACCCTGATGGAGCGCAGCGAGCTGGTCGCCGAGACCCTGGGCGAGCATGTCTTCGACTTCTTCCTGCGCAACAAGAAGCAGGAGTGGGAGGAGTACCGGTCGGAGGTCACGCCGTTCGAGCTGCGGAAGAACCTGCCGGTGCTGTGACCCCGTTGCCGGGGAGCGTCACAGCGTCACGCCGTACGACCGAGGGCCCACGATCGTTGATCGTGGGCCCTCGGTGGGTTCGGGGCGCATAACGGATCCTTCTGGCCGTGAGAACCACCGGCTCTTGGACAGACACCTGTGGTGGCCAGGATCCTTGATCCATGGACAGCACGCAGATACGGGCCGCCATCGCGGCCGAACGCACCGAGCTGGCCGCGCTGTTGGACGGGCTGTCCACCGGGCAGTGGGACGCGCCGAGTCTGTGCGGGGGCTGGCGGGTGCGGGAGATCGCGGCCCATATCTCGCTGGGGTTTCGCTACTCGCTGCCCAAGGTGGCGCTGGAACTGCTCAAGGCCGGGGGCCGTCTGCACCGGATGACCGACCGGACCGCCCGCAAGGACGCGGCGGCCGCGACGACCGCCGAACTCGCCACCTGGCTGCGGGACAACGCCCACCACCCCTGGACGCCCCCGGTCGGCGGGTTCGCCGCCGCGCTCGGCCATGACGTCATCCACGGCCTGGACATCTCGGTCGCGCTGGACCTCGACCGGCGGGTGCCCGAGGACCGTGTCCGCATACTGCTGGGGACGGTCGAGCCCAGGACGCTGAAGTTCTTCCGAACCGACCTCGACGGCGTCCAGCTGCGCGCCGACGACCTCGGCTGGACCTACGGCACCGGCACCCCGCTGACCGGCGCCGCCCAGGATCTGCTGCTGGTCGCCTACGGCCGCAAGCTGCCCCCGGGGCGGCTGCGCGGCGAGCCGCGCGACCGCTTCGTCGCGGTGTGAACAGCGACGGTCGGCTCTCCTGGGCGATGGCATGAGAAAACCGCCCGGCCGGGGATCCCACGGGCGGCTGCGGTCCGTCGATCACCGCGGCAACGGGTTTTCCGTCCCGGCCGGGACCTGCCGCTTCGCCCTCGCGGTCGCTTAGGCTCGGCACCGAGCGTTGATCACGACGGCGGACGGGAGGCGTGCGGAATGTCCGTACCGCAGGGACGCAGGAGCAGCAACTTCACCCGGCTGCTCCGACACGGCTTCACCGACGCCTCCTCCGCCCAGCGGCTGCTGGACGTGCCCGAGCTGTCCGCGGTCCGCAGCGACCCGGTGCTGCTGGAGGCGCTCGGCGCGACCGCCGATCCCGATCTGGCGCTACGCGGGCTGGTGCGGCTGGCCGAGGCGCTGCCCGAGGAGGCGGGGGAGGGGGAGAGTGGCGCACAGCGGGCCGCGTCGCGGCGGGCGCTGCTGGACACCCTGGTCACCGCCAAGCCGCTGCGCGACCGGCTGCTCGGGGTGCTGGGCGCCTCCGAGGCGCTGGGCGACCACCTCGCCCGCCATCCGCGGGACTGGAACGCGCTGGTCATGTACGAGCCCGCCGATCTGCATCCGACCACCCCCGAGTTCGAGCAGGCCCTGGCCGAGGGCATCTGGAGCGGACCGGGCGCGGAGCTGCCGCGGCCGGACGCGCTGCGGATCGCCTACCGCCGGGCGCTGCTGGCCATCGCGGCGCGTGATGTGTGCGGCACCACCGATGTCACCCAGGCCGCCGCCGAACTGGCCGATCTGGCCACCGCCACCCTGCGGGCCGCGCTGGAGATCGCGGCCGAGGAGCAGCCCGAGGACGCCGCCGCCTGCCGGCTGGCCGTGATCGGCATGGGCAAGTGCGGGGGCCGGGAGCTCAACTACGTCTCGGACGTGGATGTGATCTTCGTGGCGGAGGCCGTCGATGAGGCCGGCGGTCGGGATGGGGCGGAAGGGAAAGCCGTGCAGGCCGCCACCCGGCTGGCTTCCCGGCTGATGCGGATCTGCTCGGACGTGACCGTCGAGGGCACCATCTGGCCGGTGGACGCCAATCTGCGCCCCGAGGGCCGCAACGGTCCGCTGGTGCGCACCCTGTCCAGCCATGTCGCGTACTACCAGCGGTGGGCCAAGACCTGGGAGTTCCAGGCGCTGCTGAAGGCCCGGCCGGTCGCGGGCGACGCCGTGCTCGGCCAGGCGTATGTGGACGCGCTCGCGCCGATGGTCTGGCAGGCCGTCGAGCGGGAGAACTTCGTCTCCGATGTGCAGCAGATGCGCCGCCGCGTGGTGGAGAACATCCCCGTCGCCGAGATCGACCGCGAGCTGAAGCTCGGCCCCGGCGGACTGCGCGATGTGGAGTTCGCCGTCCAGCTGCTCCAGCTGGTGCACGGCCGGTCCGATGAGTCGCTGCGCAGCGGCACCACCCTGGACGCGCTCGCGGCGCTGGCCGCGGGCGGCTATGTGGGCCGCTCCGACGCCGCCGCGCTGGACGCCGCGTACCGCTTTCTGCGCTCCATGGAGCACCGCATCCAGCTGTACCGGCTGCGCCGCACCCATCTGGTGCCCGAGAACGAGGCCGATCTGCGGCGGCTGGGCCGTTCACTGGGGTTCCGCACCGAGCCGGTCAGCGAACTGGGCACCGCGTGGCGGCGGTACGCGCGCGAGGTGCGGCGGCTGCACGAGAAGCTGTTCTACCGGCCGCTGCTGGACGCCGTCGCCCAGCTGGAGCCCGGTGAGACCCGGCTCAGCTCGCAGGCGGCCGGGCAGCGGCTGGAGGCCCTGGGCTACGCCGACCCGGTCTCGGCGCTGCGGCATCTGGAGGCGCTGGCCTCCGGGGTGACCCGGAAGGCGGCGATCCAGCGCACCCTGCTGCCGGTGCTGCTGGGCTGGTTCGCCGACTCCGCGGACCCGGACGCGGGACTGCTGGGCTTCCGCAAGGTCTCCGACGCGCTGGGCAAGACCCCCTGGTATCTGCGGCTACTGCGGGACGAGGGCGCCGCCGCGGAGAACCTGGCCCGGGTGCTCTCCGCCGGGCGGCTGGCCCCCGATCTGCTGCTGCGCGCGCCCGAGGCGGTCGCCCTGCTCGGCGATCCGGAGGGGCTGCGGCCGCGCGGGCGGCGCCATCTGGAGCAGGAGGTGCTGGCCGCGGTGGGCCGCGCCGACGGGGCCGAGCAGGCGGTCGCGGCGGCGCGCGGGGTGCGCCGGAGGGAGCTGTTCCGTACCGCCGCTGCCGACATCATCGACAGCGCGCGGCTGGCGAACGGCGCGGTGCGGCCGACGGTGAGCTGGCCACCGCCGGGCGACGAGGGCTCCGTCGGCACCGTGCCCCGTGCCGCGGCCGCCCCCGCGGCGCCCGCCGCTCCGCGCCGCGGCCCCGACGTCCCCAGCGCGCTGCGGGACTCCGAGCCGCATGTGCCCGCCCGGCCCACCGGGGCGGCCGTCGTGGACGAGCCGCTCACCGACACGGGGGCGCTGGCCGACATGGTCGGCGACGCCCTGTCCGACCTCAACGCGGCCACCATCGCGGCCGCCCTGCGCGCCGCCGTCCGCGACACCTGGGGCGATGAACTCCCCACCCGCTTCGCCGTCATCGGCATGGGCCGCTTCGGCGGCCATGAGCTCAGCTACGGGTCGGACGCGGATGTGCTGTTCGTGCACGAGCCGAGGGAGGGCACCGATGAACAGGAAGCCTCCCGCGCGGCGTTCGCCGTGGCCAACGAGATGCGGCGGCTGCTCCAGCTCCCCACCGTCGACCCGCCGCTGCTCATCGACGCCGATCTGCGCCCCGAGGGCAAGTCCGGCCCGCTGGTACGCACCCTGGCCTCGTACGCCGCCTACTACCGCCGCTGGTCGCTGGTCTGGGAGAGCCAGGCGCTGCTGCGCGCCGAACCGGTCGCGGGCGACCGGGAGTTGGGGGAGCGCTTCATCGAGCTGATCGACCCGCTGCGGTATCCGGCCGAGGGCCTGGGCGAGGACGCGGTGCGTGAGATCCGGCGGCTCAAGGCCCGGATGGAGTCCGAGCGGCTGCCCCGCGGCGCCGATCCCACCACCCACACCAAACTGGGCCGCGGCGGTCTCAGCGATGTCGAATGGACCGTCCAGCTGCTCCAGATGCGCCACGGCTGGGCCGAGCCGGGGCTGCGCACCACCCGTACCCGCGAGGCCCTGGCCGCCGCCCACGCCGCCGGTCTGATCGGCACCGAGGACGCCCAGACCCTCGACGAGGCATGGGTCCTGGCGACCCGGGTCCGCAACGGCGTGATGCTGGTCCGCGGGCGCTCGGGCGACACCTTCCCCAGCGAATCCCGCGAACTGGCCGCCGTGGCACGGTACTTGGGCTACGGCCCAGGGCATGTCGGAGAGATGCTCGAGGACTACCGCCGTACCACCCGCCGTGCGCGGTCCGTCGTGGAACGTCTCTTCTACGACTACGAGGGCTGAACCGGGCACCGGCCGGGCTGCTGACCGAGCGCGCCGCCCGCCGTGGTGACCAGCGGGCGGCGGCCCGGATTCACGCGGGCAGCTTGATCCGAAGCGGACCGCAGCCGATGCGGTCCGCTTCGGCCCCCGCGTAGCGGGGGAGCAGCTTGCGGATGTCGCCGGGGTGCTCTCCGTCGTTCGCGCGTACCAGGAAGGTGACCTTTCCGGTCTGGCATTTGGCCTGGAACAGCCCGAAGTCATCGCGGAGGAAGCCGGATCCGTCCCGGTCACCGGGGGTCCTGATCGGCTTGCCGCCCTCGAAGGCGAGCCGCTCGTACAACACCGACAGCCGTGGGTCCTGGACCGTCATCAGCCGCAGCGAGGGGTGGTCGAAGAGCACATGCCGGTCGCAGGTGCGCACCGGGCCCTCGCCCCGGGTCACCAGGGGGCGTTCGTAGGAGGTGTCCTCATGGCGGCCCTTGGGGAGGCTCAGCCCCTTGATGCCGCAGATCGCGCCGGACTTCTCGCTCAGGAAGCGGGGCGGGTCCGGCATGCGGTCCACCGGGTCGGCGAGGGTGCCCTCGCACCCTTCGTCGGCCATGTAGTGGTTGACCAGCCGGACCACGGTACGGACGAGCCGGTTGCGCTCCCCAGCGTTCACCCGGTCCTGGTAGACCGTCCAGCCGGTGTCGATGTCGATGACGGTCGGGCCGTCGTCGAACAGGGACAGGTCGCCGTTCCGCGGGCTGCCGACGCAGCCCTCCGGGACCGCGAGCCAGGCGCGGGTGTCGGAGGCCATGCCCAGCAGCCCACCGCCCATCGGGGTCATCCGCGCGGACAGGAACGCGTCGGCCCACTGGTCCGACGCGCCGCCGAAGCGGTCGTCGAGCTGACGCAGCCGGATCGTCGTCCGGGCGCCGCGGGGGGACTTGAGGACGCAACTGCCGGACGGACCGTCCCTTCCGATGTGGTCCGTGGTGATGGCGGTCTCGGACGCGTCGATGTCCGTGTGGCCGTGGAACAGCTCCGCCACGTCGTCGTTGCCGAGGGCGCCCCAGCAGGCGCGGGACTCATCCGTGAACGGGCCCGCCCCCGTCTGCCAGGCCACCCCCGTGCCGCCGAGCAGCGCCCCGGCCACGGCGGCGGCCAGCGCGGGCCGCCACCGGCCGCGGGTCAGCCGCCGCCAGTGCCACCAGGGCTGCCGCCGCTCGGGCAGCCACGAGGGGCGATCGGCAGCGGGCTCGGCCTCGGTGTCCTTCCGCTCGGCCGCGGCCCCGTTCTCCGGCTCCTCGTTGTTCCGCTTGTTGCCGGTCTGCCCGTCGTCGTCCGGGTGCTCGGTGTCGGTCATCGGTCGGAACCTCCCGGTGCGACGGGCGCACAACCGACGCGCTTGGTCACGGCGTCGGTGAAAGCGGTGAAGTACGGCGTGTTCTCGCGCTGGGACGGGCTGAGCATCAGCAGGGTCATGGGCCGTCCCGCGCAGTCGGCCCGCACCACCTTGTAGCCGTCGGCGAAGACCCCGGTGCCGCGCCAGCCGCGCGCGGCCGCCTTGCTGCCCGTCGTCCCGTCGAACAGGGCGGAGAGCCGTGGGTCGGAGACCATCAGGGCGTCGAAGATCCGGCCCTCGCCGCGCTCGGTCTGCACCGAACAGGACTGGAGGTCGCGGCCGACCGTACCGACCTGGTACGCGAGGTCCTCCGCGGTCTCGCGGTCGAACTCCAGGCCCCTGATCCGGCAGGCGCGGGTGAAGAGGGTGCTCCGTTCCTCGGCCAGGGTGAGCACCGGCGAGGTGATGCGCAGGGGCTTCGCGGGGGCACAACCCGTCTTCTCCATCGCCCGGTTGGCGATGGAGACCATCAGCTCGGCCACGGAGCGGGAGCCGCCGAGTCCCGCTGTGCCCGGGTAGGCGTGGCCGTCCGAGGAGCTGCTGGCGGTGGCGTCGAGCGTCACCGCGGTCGGCCGTCCGTCGCGGGTGTCGCAGCGCTTGGGCAGGACCAGCAGTCCGTGGCCGCCGTCCGTGGCACCCGGCAGCCCGTCGGGCAGCGGCACCGCGCGGCCGCCGAGGTAGTCGTTGATCCACTCCATGCGCCGTGCGGCGCCCCGGGGCGCGGGTCCGTACGTGACGACGATCCTGGTGTCCTCGGAGTCGTGGGAGCCGTCGTAGTCGTCGTCGTCAGTGGCGTGGATCGCCACGGTGCACCGGCCGGTGGTCCGCCGCGGGCCGAGCGCGGTCTCGGTGGCGGTACGGCTGCCCTCGCCGTCGGCGAACGCCTCCTCGCCCAGGAACTCCGGACCGCTGTCCTCCTCCCAAGCGCCCCAGCAGTACCGGTCCTTGGCCTCGAACGGCCAGGTGTCCGTGGCCCAGGTGCCGACCCCGGCGGCGGCCAGCAATACCGCCAAGGCGCCCGCGACCGCGAGACCGCGGCGCGTGCGCGGAAACCCCTTCATGATCCCTCCCCGTTTCCCCGTTCCCCGTGTGGCGGCCGATCCAATCACAGACCGCGGCGAAGCCCGGGGGACAGG
The DNA here is from genome assembly GCF_058215575.1 of Streptomyces sp. JLBJ103. Taxonomy (NCBI): domain Bacteria; kingdom Bacillati; phylum Actinomycetota; class Actinomycetes; order Kitasatosporales; family Streptomycetaceae; genus Streptomyces; species Streptomyces sp. JLBJ103. Next base: position 5,731,864 of record NZ_CM177089.1, read on the forward strand.
GCTGTCGGTGGCGGATGACATTCTGGCGTGCATGGGAACAGAAGCGGCATGGTGCGGGCCGGTGCACGGCGACCTTCTCTCGGCGAAGGCCCTGGTGTACGACGTCTGTGGCTTCGCCTGCACGGAGCCGGTGCCGGAGCCGGAGAGCGCCGAGTACGCGGCCTGCGCCTTCGAGGTGGACGGTCTGGCCGTCCGCTTCCGGGTGGCCAAGACGACCCCCACAAAAACGGGTCAGTTCGTCACGGTGTGGCAGCGCTCCGAGCAGGGGCCGATCCGGCCGTTCGCCGCGGGGGACGCGGTGGACCTCTTTGTGATCAGCTCACGTGAGGGCGACCGCTTCGGGCAGTTCGTGTTCTCGTGTGAGGTGCTCCGTAAGCGGGGGATCGTCTCGACGGACGGCACCGGCGGGAAGCGGGCTTTCCGGGTCTATCCGCCGTGGGCCGAGACCACCAGCCGTCAGGCCCGTGCCACCCAGGCGTGGCAGCTGGAGCACTTCCTGGACATCCCCGCGGCGGGCCCCGTCGACACCGACCGCGCACGGGCGCTCCATCAGCCCCGCAAGTAGTTGTAGACGGTGGCCCGGGAGACCCCGAGCAGTTCGGTGACCACCTGGACGGAGTGCTTCATCTCCAGGAAGCCGCGTGCCCGCAGGGAGCGGACCAGCTCCTTCTTGGCGGGGGTGCCCAGGCTGCGCGGGGTCTGGCCGCGGGCGGCGGCGAACTCCTCGACGACGGTGCGCAGCTCGGCGGCGGTACGGGCGCGGAGGGTCTCGGTGAGGGGCTGTTCCTGTTCCTCGGTGCGCACCAGATGGGTGAGGCTGCGGGCCACGCTGGCGAACAGGGAGACATCGAGGTTGAGACAGATCGCGGCCACATAGCTGCCCGCGCTGTTCTTGATGCCGATCGAGGTGCTCTTGGCCGGGCGGCCGTCGGGGAAGGTGTTGGCGTAGTTCTGGACGATGCCGGGGAAGTCGGGGTCCTCGATCCGGGCGAGGCCCAGTTCGGTGGCGGGATCGCCGACCGAGCGGCCGGAGAGATTGCTCTCGATCGCGCGGATGGCCTGGTCCGGCCGGCGCAGATCGTGCAGGACCACCTCGCACAGCCCGGGGAACATCCGGCCTATGGCGGTCACGATCTTCTCGGCCTCGCGCAGCAGCAGTTCGTCCTCGGCGGTCCCCTCCGGCCGTCGCTCCGGGGGCGGTTGGTGTGCGGTCATCGCGGTGCACCGCCCGCGTCCTCCGGGGCGAAGAGCGCCGCCATCGTGGTGGCCGCCTTCAGCCCCGAGCCGGTGAGCACCACGGCGGTGGTCTCCCCGGGGCGGATCGCGCCCCGCGCCCGGAAGACATCGATGGCCGCGGCCGCGGTCGCGCTGGTGGGCTCGGCGTACAGGCCCATCGCGGCCAGCCGGCGCACGGCCGCGGCGATGTCCTCCTCGGGGATGGCGGCCATATCGCCCTCCGAGCGGCGGATCGCGCGCAGCACCTCCGTATGGCGGACCGGCTCCTGGATGGACGTGCCCTCGGCGATGGTCGGGGCGTACTCGAACGGAACGGGTGTCTCGGTGCCCGCCGCGAAGCTCGCCTGGAGCGGGGCGCAGTGGGCGGGCTGGGCGACCAGCAGCCTCGGGCGGCGGCTGATCTGGCCCGCCGCCAGCAGTTCGGAGAAGCCGAGGTCGCAGCCGAGGACGGTGCTGCCTGCCCCGGCCACCGTCACCACGGTGTCGGGAGCGGTGCAGCCCAGGTCCTCCCACAGCTCGTAGGCGAGTGTTTTGACGCCCTGGAGGAAGAACGGATGCCAGTTGTGGCCGGCGTAGGAGGTGTGCTCCGACTGGCGCAGCGCCTCGGCCGCGGTGGCGTCCCGGTCGCCCGGCACCACCTGGACCTCGGCGCCGTAGGCCCGGCTCTGGAGGACCTTCGCCGGGGAGGTGCCCTCGGGGACGAGGATCCTGGCCCGGATCCCGGCCGCGGCGCAGTACGCCGACACCGAGGAACCGCCGTTGCCGGAGCTGTCCTCGATGACTTCCCGGACCCCGCGCTGGTGCAGCAGCGACATCATCACGCTGGTGCCGCGGTCCTTGAAACTGCCGGTGGGGCTGAACCACTCCAGCTTGAAGTGGACCCGATCCCCGCCCCAGTCCTTCTCCACCAGCGGGGTGCACCCTTCTCCGAGGGACACCGGGGCGTCGAAGCGCACCGGGAGGGCCGCCCGGTAGCGCCACAGCGAACGGTCCCCGGTGTCCACCTGCTCGCGGGTGATACCGGGCAGCGGGGAGACGGTGAGCGGAGCGCCGTCGTCACCGCGCCAGCGCGGATCGTCCAGGGGGTACGTGGCCCCGGAGCGCTCGTCGACGTAGTGGGGTTCTGCGGAATCGGATGCGGGCTGCACCTTAGATATTCTGTTTAGAACTAGACCTCTCGTCAATAGGAGCCGCTCAAGAACGGGGGAACAGCCGTTCCAGCACCACCGCGACCCCGTCCTCGTCATGGCCGGGTGCCCGCTCATCGGCCACCGCGACCAGATCCGGATGGGCATTGCCCATCGCGACCCCGTAACCGGCCCACCTCAGCATCGGGATGTCATTGGGCATATCGCCGAAGGCGATGGTGTCCGCGGGGGTGAACCCCATCCGGTCCGCGGCCAGTTGCAGCCCCACGGCCTTGTCGGTGCCCGCGGGCAGCACCTCGATCATCCCCTTCTCGGAGTGGGTGACCGCCACCTCGCCCCCGCCCATCCGCTCCGCCGTCGCCGCGACCAGCCCGTCCGGCAGCTCCCGATGGCGCATCAGCACCTTCTCGATCGGCCCGGACCACAGCTCCTCCCGGCCCTCGACCACTCCCCACCCGGGGCGTATGCGGTCGGCGAACCTCGGGGTCACCACAAAGCGGTTCTCGGGGGCCGCGGTGACCACCGCCAGCTCCAGCGGCCCCGCGCCCAGTGCCTCCTCCGTACGCTCCACCACCGAGCGGGCCCGCTCCCGGTCCAGCGCCGCGGAGACCAGCAGCCGGTCGGCGGAGGCGTCGTACAACTGCGCGCCCTGTCCGCACACCGCGAGCCCCCGGTAGCCGATCGCGACCAGGAACTCCCGGCAGGACGTGGCCGGGCGCCCGGTGACCACCAGATGCGTCGACCCGCGGCGCCGCGTCAGGGCGAGCGCGTCACGGGTGCGCGCCGAGACCGTCAGATCGCTGCGCAGCAGCGTTCCGTCGAGATCGGTGGCCACCAGCGGGAAGCGCGGTGGCGCGGTGCGCGGCCGGGGGAGGGGGCGAGCCGCCCCGGAGGCGGTCGCGGGGGCGGTCGCGGAGGCGGTTTCGGGAGCGGTGCCGGGCATGGCGGCTGAAGCGGCGGCGTCGGCGGTGTGCACGGTGCCGGTGGTCCCTTTCGTCACGCTCATCGTGCTCGGTCCGCGGCGGAGGGCACGTCGGCCGCGCACGCCACATCGAGCCCCTGAACTCGGTGGAAAACGGCACCAGAATGGCGGGCCGGAAAGAGACGATCAAACCGTGCAGGCAGTGGCGATCACACGGTGCGGCAGCGGGCCCGGGGCCGTCAGGCCGTTCGCAGCTCGCCCTCGCGCTCGGCGGCCGCCACCCGCCGTCCGCTCACCTGCTTGGGCAGCCGGGCGGGTGTGGTGCCGTACCAGACGTAGGACAGCCAGAAGCCGACGGACAGACAGATGACACCGCCGACCGCGTCCATCCAGAAGTGGTTGGCCGTCGCCACGATCACCAGCAGGGTGGCCGTCGGATAGAGCAGCCCCAGCGCCTTCACCCACACCGGCCGGGCCAGCGTGGCGATGGCGATCCCGCACCACAGCGACCAGCCGATGTGCATCGAGGGCATCGCCGCGTACTGGTTCGACATCGTGGCCAGGTTCCCCGAGGCCATCGACCCCCAGGTGTGGTGCACCACCACGGTGTCGATGAAGTGGCCGCCGCTCATCAGCCGGGGCGGGGCCAGCGGGAAGAAGTAGTAGCCGAGCAGCGCCACGCCCGTGGTGGCGAACAGCACCAGCCGGATGGCGGCATAGCGGCCCGGGTGCCAGTGGTAGAGCCACACCAGCACACAGATCGTCACGATGAAGTGCAGCGTGGCGTAGTAGTAGTTCATGCCCACGATCAGCCAGCTGACCGAGTCGATCGCGTGGTTGACGCCGTGCTCGAAGGCCATGCCGAGCCGGTGCTCCCACTGCCAGACCCAGCCCGCGTTGCGCAGCGCCTCGGACTTCTGCTCCGGGACCGCGTTGCGGATGAGGGAGTACGTCCAGTAGCTGACGGCGATCAGGACGATCTCGAACCAGAGACGCGGTCTGCCGGGGGTGCGCAACCGGGACATCAGCGTGGTGTGCCCCGCCGGGCACGCCCCGGTCGCCGCGATGGGTGACGGGGTGGCCGTCCGGCCCTCCGCGGTCCTCACAGTCGCTTCACCCATAGGGCAACAGTCTGCCAGACGCGGCCCATCGGCAGTTCATCCCCGAAACGGTTCCTGGTCGCATATGTACCGGTCCGGGGGGTACCTCATACGGCGTACGACGCGATACGTCCGGCTATGTCGTCCGCTCTGCGGCGCCGGTCCGCGCCGGGTGGCCGTGGGCCGAGGCGGTCGAGCCGCGGACGACCAGCTCGGGCAGGAAGACGAACTCGCTGGGCGGGGCCGGGGTGCCGCCGATCTCCTCCAGCAGCGCCCGCACCGCCGCCTGCCCCATCGACTGCACCGGTTTGCGGATGGTGGTCAGCGGCGGATCGGTGAAGGCGATCAGCGGGGAGTCGTCGAAGCCGACCACCGAGATGTCCTGAGGGACCCCCAGACCCCGCTGCCGGGCGGCCCGTATGGCCCCCAGCGCCATCATGTCGCTCGCGCACACCACCGCCGTACAGCCCCGGTCGATCAGCGCGGACGCCGCCGCCTGACCGCCCTCCAGGGTGAACAGCGAATGCTGGATCAGCTGCGCGGACTCCTCCGCCCCGACCCCCAGCCGGTCCCGCATGGCCTGCTGGAAACCCTCGATCTTGCGCAGCACGGGGACGAACCGCTTGGGCCCCAGCGCCAGCCCGATCCGGGTGTGGCCGAGCGAGACCAGATGGGTGACGGCCAGCAGCATCGCCGCCCGGTCGTCGGGGGAGATGAACGGCGCCCGCACCGCCGGTGCGTAGCCGTCCACCAGCACGAACGGAACACCCTGGCCGCGCAGCTGGTCATAGCGATGCATATCGGCCGAGGTGTCCGCGTGCAGCCCGGAGACGAAGATGATCCCGGCCACCCCGCGGTCCACCAGCATCTCGGTGAGCTCGTCCTCCGTCGAGCCGCCGGGGGTCTGGGTGGCCAGCACCGGGGTGTAGCCCTGACGGGTCAGCGCCTGCCCGATCACCTGGGCGAGCGCGGGGAATATCGGGTTCTCCAGCTCGGGCGTGATCAGTCCCACCAGACCGGCGCTGCGCCGGCGCAGTCGCACCGGGCGCTCGTAGCCGAGGACGTCCAGGGCGGCGAGGACGGACTCGCGGGTGGCCGTGGCCACCCCCGGCCTGCCATTGAGGACGCGGCTGACGGTGGCTTCGCTGACCCCCGCCTGGGCTGCGATGTCAGCGAGCCGTGCGGTCATGGGATTGGACTGTACCGGTCGCATGTCAGATTGCCCACCACGCGCAGCAGTCAGGAGGAATGCGCACCGTAGCGGCACGGTACGCAAGCGGCGCGGAGGACAGCAGCGCGCGCCCCGGAAGTGGAATGTCGACCTCCTCCCCGAGGGTGTTCAGGGTGCACACCAACCCCGGGCGCGACAGCGCGAGCACCCCTGCCGGGGCGGGGAGCCAGGTCATCCGTCCGTCGCCGAGGCCCGGCAGCTCTCGGCGGAGCGCGAGTGCCGAGCGGTACAGCTCCAGCGTAGAACCCGGGTCACCGGTCTGCGCCTCGACCGAGAGCCCGGCCCACTCGGCGGGCTGCGGCAGCCAGCTGCCGCCGGGGCCGAAGCCGTAGCTGCTGCCCGAGCGGGACCAGGGCAGCGGCACCCGGCAGCCGTCGCGGAAGCCGTCCTGACCGTCCTGGCCGTCCTGTCCGTCGGCGGAGGTCCGGAAGAACGCCGGGTCCTGCCGGCACTCGTCCGGCAGCTCGACGACCTCGGGAAGGCCCAGCTCCTCGCCCTGGTAGAGATAGACCGAACCGGGCAGCGCCAGGGTGAGCAGGGCCGCCGCGCGGGCCCGGCGCACGCCCCGGGCCGGGCTGCCGTCGGCGTAGCGGGTGGTGTGCCGGACCACGTCGTGGTTGGAGAGCACCCAGGTGGTGGGGGCGCCCACGGACGCGGTCGCGGCCAGCGACTCGTCGATCACCGTGCGCATCGCCTCCGCGTCCCAGGGGCACTTCAGGAACTGGAAGTTGAACGCCTGGTGCAGCTCGTCGGGGCGGACGTACAGCGCCAGCCGCTCGGGACTGGGCGCCCATGCCTCCGCGACCCCGACCCGCTCACCGGGGTAGGAGTCCAGCAGTCGCCGCCAGGAGCGGTGGATCTCGTGCACCCCGTCCTGGTCGAAGAACGGCAGCACCTGGGAGCCGATCAGCTTGGCTTGTTCGGTACGACCGATGTCGGGCATCCCGGCCGCCTTGACCATGCCGTGGGCGACATCGATACGGAAGCCGTCCACCCCCAGATCCAGCCAGAAGCGCAGCACCGAGTCGAACTCCATGCGCACCTCGGCACAGTCCCAGTTGAGGTCGGGCTGCTCGGGGGCGAAGAGGTGGAGGTACCACTCGCCCGGGGTGCCGTCCGCATCGGTGGTACGGGTCCAGGCGGGGCCGCCGAAGACCGACTCCCAGTCGTTGGGCGGCAGTTGGCCGTCCGCGCCCCGGCCGGGGCGGAAGTGGTAGCGCGCGCGGGCCGCCCCGCCGGGCCGGTCGGCGAGCGCGTCCCGGAACCAGGGGTGCTGGTCGGAGGTGTGGTTGGGCACCACGTCCACGATCACTCGCAGCCCCAGCTCATGGGCGGTGCGCACCAGGTCGTCGGCGTCGGCGAGGGTGCCGAAGAGGGGGTCGACGGCGCGGTAGTCCGCCACGTCGTAGCCGCCGTCGGCCTGCGGGGAGGCGTAGAAGGGGGTCAGCCAGACGGCGTCCGCGCCCAGTCGGGCGAGATGCGGCAGCCGCTCGCGGGCTCCGCGCAGATCGCCGATGCCGTCGCCGTCGCTGTCGGCGAAGGACCGCACATACACCTGGTAGATGACGGCGTCGCGCCACCAGCCGGGCCCCCCGGACGGTCGCGCGCTGTCGGCCTGGAGGGAGGTCGTGAGCTCCTGGGTCATACCGGCGAAACTAACAGTTCTGCAATGGCTTGCGGAAGAGATTGCAGAGGGTGGCGGGGGCCCAAGAGTGCGCTCCGGCGCGTGTTCACCGCGCTCACCGGGTGAGGGCGGCGCACGGGCGGGACACGCGGACGTAACGAATCCGGATGCCTTGCAGAAAATTCCCGCAAGGTCTTTCGGGATTCTTGCAGCCCTGTTACGTTCCTCGGCAACCCGGGGCCGCGACGACGCGGCCGGTCTTGGAGGAATGCAGATGCGACGTGGCATAGCGGCCACTGCGCTCGTCGCGGCCATGGCGCTCGCGGCGACCGCATGCGGTGGCGACGACGGTGACAACGGCGGCGGAAAGCCGGGCGGCAAGCTCTCCGGCACCGTGACCTACTGGGACACCTCGAACGACGCCGAGAAGGGCACCTACAAGAAGCTCGCCCTCGGCTTCCAGAAGGAGCACCCCGGCGTCAAGGTCAACTACGTCAACGTCCCGTTCGGCGAGGCCCTGGCCAAGTTCAAGAATGCCGCGGGCTCCGGCGGCTCCGGCGCCCCCGACGTCCTGCGCACCGAGGTCGCCTGGACCCATGACCTGGCGAACATCGGCTATCTCGCCCCGCTGGACGGCACCGCCGCCCTCGACCACGAGTCCGACTATCTGCCCAAGGCCGCCGCCGGTACGAAGTTCAAGGGCAAGACCTACGCGGTGCCGCAGGTCATCGACACCCTCGGCCTCTTCTACAACAAGAAGATGCTGGCGGACGCCGGTGTCGAGCCGCCCAAGAGCTGGACCGAGCTCAAGGCCGCCGCCAAGAAGATCAAGAAGAAGACCGGCAAGACCGGTCTGTATCTGCGCGGCGACGACGCCTACTGGTACCTGCCCTTCATCTACGGCGAGGGCGGCGATCTGCTCGACACCAAGGCCAAGAAGGTCACCGTCGACGACAAGCCGGGGGTCAAGGCGTTCGCCGCCGCCCGGGACCTGGTCAGCTCGGGAGCGGCGGAGACCGACGCCACCGACGGCTGGGACAACATGCAGAACGCCATCAAGAACGGCGACGTCGCGATGACGATCAACGGGCCGTGGGCGATCGAGGACACCCTCGCGGGCAAGGCGTTCAAGGACAAGTCCAACCTCGGTGTGGTCCCGGTCCCGGCCGGAAGCGGTGGCCAGGGCGCCCCGCAGGGCGGCCAGAACCTCACCGTCTACGCGGGCTCCAAGAACCTGAACGCCTCCTACGCCTTCGCCAAGTACATGAGCTCGGCCGAGGTGCAGGCCAAGACCACCGAGGAACTCAGCCTGCTGCCCACCCGCACCTCCGTCTACCGGAACAAGAAGGTCGCGGCGAACGCCAATGTGAAGTTCTTCAAGGCCGCCGTGGACAAGGCCGTCGAGCGCCCCTGGATCCCCGAGGGCAACAGCCTCTTCCAGGCGATCCTGGTGCAGTTCCCGGGCGTCCTGACCGGCAAGACCTCGCCCGAGAAGGCCGCGGACTCCGTCGGCGACGCCTACCGCAAGCTCCTCAAGGGCGACTGGAAGTAAGGACCAGCGAACGATGGCTGTCGACACCAGCCGGTCGGCGCATCCGGCCGCGGGCGCCAAGAGCACCCGCGGCCGGGTCCGCCGGACCGGGGACAAACCGCCCGGCCGGATCCGCGCCGCGCTGACCAGGCACTGGTACGCCTGGGCCATGGTCGCGCCCGTCGTGATCGTCATCGGGCTGATCATCGGCTACCCGCTGGTCCGCGGCGTCTATCTGTCGCTGACCGACGCCAATGAGGCCAATGTCGAGCGCACCATCGGGGTCAACCACATCCCCGCCACCTACCGGACGGTCGGCCTCGACAACTTCCAAGCCATCCTGGAGGACCCGGTCTTCTGGGACCGGCTGAGCTGGACGGCCACCTGGACCCTCTCCTGCGTCGCCGTCACCTTCGCGCTCGGCCTCGGCCTCGCCGTCCTGCTCAACCGCCGGTTCGCGGGCCGCACCGTCTACCGGTCGCTGCTGATCCTGCCCTGGGCGGTGCCCGCCTTCGTCTCCGTCTTCGCTTGGCGGCTGCTCTACAACGAGAAGAACGGCATCCTCAACAAGGTGCTGGAGGGCGGCGGTATCGACGCGGTGCCCTGGCTGAACGACCCCACCCTGGCCAAGGTCTCGGTGATCGCCGTGAACATCTGGCTCGGGGTGCCGTTCATGCTGGTCGCCCTGCTCGGCGGACTCCAGTCCATCCCCGGTGAGCTCTACGAGGCCGCCGAGATGGACGGCGCGAGCCCCTGGCAGCGGTTCCGCCACATCACCCTGCCCGGACTGCGCTCGGTCAGTTCCACCGTGATCCTGCTCTCCACCATCTGGACGTTCAACATGTTCGCGGTGATCTACCTGCTCACCCGCGGCGGACCGGGGGACAGCACCGAGATCCTGGTGACCTACGCCTACCGGCTCTCGTTCGTCAACAGCCCCCGCGACTTCGCGGGCGCCTCCGCCTGGGGCGTGCTGATCCTGATCATCCTCATGCTCTTCGCGGTGGTCTACCGCCGTTCGCTCCGCAAGCAGGGAGAGGTCTGGTAGCCATGCGCGACCGCCGCCGCAGCCCGCTCGCCTCCGTCGGGCTGCACACCACCTTGGGTCTCGCCTCCGCCGTGGCGGTCTTCCCGCCGCTGTGGCTGCTGGTGACCTCGTTCAAGCCGAAGAGCGAGGCGTTCAGCACCGATGTGGTGAAGAACCCGACGCTCGCCAACTACGCACACGTCCTGAACGACACCGAGTTCCTCACCTGGTTCGGCAACTCGCTGTTCATCGTGGTCTTCACCACGATCCTGGGCGTCTTCATCGCGGCCACCACCGGCTACGCCGTCAGCCGCTTCCGGTTCCCCGGTATGCGCTCGCTGATGTGGCTGCTGCTGATCACCCAGATGTTCCCGGTGGCCATCCTCATCGTGCCGCTGTACAACATCATGTCGACGCTGGGCTGGCTCAACCAGCCGATCTCGCTGATCGTCACCTACCTCACCGTGGCCGTGCCGTTCTGCGCCTGGATGATGAAGGGCTTCTTCGACACCATCCCGGTGGAGATCGACGAATCGGGCCGGGTCGACGGTCTCAACCCCTTCGGCACCTTCTGGCGGCTGGTCGTCCCGCTGGCCAAGCCCGGCCTCGCGGTGACCGCCTTCTACACCTTCATCACCGCCTGGGCCGAAGTCGCCTACGCCTCCGCCTTCATGACGGGCGAGAAGAACCTCACCCTCGCCGCGGGCCTCCAGACCTTCGTCAACCAGTACACCTCGGACTGGGGCTCGATGACCGCGGCCGCCGTCATGATCGCCATCCCGGCCGCCCTGGTGTTCTCGTGGGCCCAGCGCCATCTGGTGGCCGGTCTGACCGCCGGTGCCACCAAGTCCTGACCCCGCGCCACCCGTGATCGAACCGACGCTTTCCGATGAATCCAAGGACACCATGACGCAGTACCTCGCCGACCCCTCGGCCGACTCTTCGGGCTCGGTTCGCCTCCGGGCGCTTTCACCCGGAGGCGGGAATGTCCCGGCCTGGTGGCGGGACGCGGTGATCTACCAGGTCTATCCGCGGTCCTTCGCCGACGGCAACGGCGACGGCATGGGCGACCTCGACGGCATCCGCGCCCGGCTGCCCTATCTGAAGGAGCTGGGCGTGGACGCCGTCTGGCTCAGCCCCTTCTACGCCTCCCCACAGGCCGACGGCGGATACGACGTCGCCGACTACCGGGCCATCGACCCCATGTTCGGCACCCTGCACGACGCCGACGGGCTGATCCGCGACGCCCACGCCCTGGGCCTGCGCATCATCGTCGACCTGGTCCCCAACCACTGCTCCGACCAGCACCTCTGGTTCCGCCGGGCGCTTGAGGAGGGTCCCGCCTCACCGCAGCGCGAACGGTTCCACTTCCGCCCCGGCCGGGGCGCGGACGGGGAACTGCCGCCCAACGACTGGGAGTCGATCTTCGGCGGGCCCGCCTGGACCCGTACCACCGATGCGGACGGCACCCCGGGGGAGTGGTATCTGCACCTCTTCGCCCCCGAGCAGCCCGACTTCAACTGGGAACACCCCGCCGTCCAGGACGAGTTCCGCTCGGTGCTGCGCTTCTGGCTCGACCTCGGCGTCGACGGCTTCCGCATCGATGTCGCCCACGGTCTGGTCAAGGCGGCGGGACTGCCCGACCTCGGCCGGGCCGAACAGCTGAAGCTGCTGGGCAACGACGTCCTGCCGTTCTTCGACCAGGACGGGGTGCACCACATCTACCGCAGCTGGCGCACCGTCCTGGACGAATACCCCGGTGAGCGCATCGGGGTCGCCGAGGCGTGGACGCCCACCACCGAGCGCACCGCGCTGTACGTCCGCCCCGACGAACTGCACCAGGCGTTCAACTTCCACTTCCTGGCCGCCGACTGGGACGCGGCACGGCTGCGCGAGGTCATCGACGCATCCCTGGACGCGATGCGCCCGGTCGGCGCCCCCACCACCTGGGTGCTCTCCAACCACGACGTGGTCCGGCACACCACCCGCTACGCCGACGGCGACCCCGGGCGCGGGCTGCGCCGGGCCCGCGCCGCGACCCTGCTGATGCTGGCCCTGCCCGGCTCCGCCTATCTCTACCAGGGCGAGGAGCTGGGGCTTCCGGAGGTCACCGAACTGCCCGACGAGGTCCGGCAGGACCCCGCGTTCTTCCGGCGCGCCGCGGGCGGTGGCCAGGACGGGCTGCGGGACGGCTGCCGGGTGCCGATCCCGTGGTCGGGCAGCGAGGCCCCGTACGGCTTCGGCCCCCGCGCGGGCGGCCCCAGCTGGCTGCCCCAGCCCGACAGCTGGGCCGCGCTCAGCGTCGAGGCCCAGACCGGCCGGCCGGGTACGACGCTGGAGCTGTACCGCGAGGCGCTGGCCGTCCGCCGTACCCATCCGGCGCTCGGCGCGGGGGAGTCGGTGGAGTGGCTGACGGCGCCCGACGGGGTGCTGGCCTTCCGCCGCCGGGCGCACGGCGACGGACCGGACTTCGCCTGCACGGTCAACACCACCGGGGAGCCGGTCACCCTGCCCGCCCCGGGCCGGGCGCTGCTGTCCAGCGGTGCACAGCCGCCCAGCGGCGAGGGGGATTCCGACGGGGAGTTCACGCTGCCCGCCGACACGGCCGTCTGGTGGGCGGTGTGAGCGCACCCCTGCCGCCGCGGCTCGCCGACATCGCCGTCCAGGCACGGGTCAGCGAGGCCACCGTCAGCCGGGTACTCAACGGCAGGACGGGGGTCGCGGACACCACCCGGCAGCGAGTGCTCGCCGCCCTCGACGTCCTCGGCTACGAGCGGCCGGTACGGCTGCGGCGGCGCAGCGCCGGACTGGTGGGCCTGGTGATCCCGGAGCTCATCAACCCGGTCTTCCCCGCCTTCGCCCAGGTCATCGAACAGGTGCTGGCCGGACACGGCTACACCCCGGTGCTGTGCACCCAGCTGCCCGGCGGTGCCACCGAGGACGAGCTGGTGGAGCAGCTGGAGGAGCGCGATGTGGTCGGCGTCGTCTTCCTGTCCGGACAGCACTCCGACACCACCGCCGATCCGGCCACCTATCTGCGGCTGGCCGAGCGCCGGGTGCCGTTCGTGCTCATCAACGGCTACCACGAGGGCATCCGGGCGCCGTTCGTGTCCCCCGACGACCGGTCGGCGGCGCGGATGGCCGTGACCCATCTCGCCGCGCTCGGCCATGAGCGGATCGGGCTCGCGGTCGGGCCCGCGCGGTACGTTCCGGCGCGGCGCAAGGTCGAGGGGTTCACGACGGCCATGGGCGAGATCTTCGGCGTCACGCCCGCGGAGGCGGGGGAGTTGGTGCGGCACACCCTGTTCAGCGTCGAGGGCGGGCAGGTGGCCGCGGCCGCGCTGCTGGACCAGGGCTGCACCGGGTTTGTGTGCGGCAGTGACCTGATGGCGCTGGGGGTGATCCGGGAGGCGTCCCGGCGGGGGTTGACGGTGCCGGGGGACGTCTCGGTGGTCGGCTTCGACGACTCCCCGCTGATCCCCTTCACCGACCCGCCGCTGACCACGGTCCGCCAGCCGGTGCAGGCGATGGCCACCGCGGCGGTGGGCGCGCTGCTGGAGGAGATCGCCGGAAACCCGGTGCAGTGCACCGAGTTCGTCTTCCAGCCCGATCTGGTGGTGCGCGGCTCCACCGCGCAGGTCCGTCGCGGCGGATGACCACCGGGGCATGCCGAGGGGCCTGCCGAGGGCGTGAGATGACCGGCCCGACCGGCCGGGCGCGTGGGGCCCGCGCAGCGGGCCCCCGGCCGGCCGGACCGGAGACGTGCTTGAACGTAACACCGCTGCAATCGCTTGCGAAAGGTCTTGCAGCAAGGAATCGTCCGCGTCCCGGACCACGAAGATGTCCCCCCACCCCGTGAACCGCACCCTTCGCCGCACCGCCGCCCTCGCCGCCCTGGCGTTGTGCACGGCGGCCGCCCCCGCGGCAGCGGCCACGCCGCCGCTTTCCGCCAAGGCCCCCACCGCGGAGGCCCAGTGGCGGGCCACAGCGGGTGGCGGTCCTCGCGGGCACTCCGTACGCCCGGCGTCCGGTGCGGGCGCACGGCGCCGACCCCACGGTCAGGACGGCCTCGTCCGAGGGGTCATCGGGCACCTTCACCCCCCGGCCGGACGGTCGTGGTCTTCACCGCCGGGAGGCTCAGCGCAGGGCGCCGAGCCGGTCGCCGCCCACCAGTCGGGCCTTGAGGTCCGCGTGCGCCCCGGCCTTGGCGGGCAGCGTCAGCGTCCGGCCCCACCCCCGGCCCCGGACCCCGCCGTTCGCCGCGATCCCCGTCACCTGACGGCTGCCCGCCGCCAGCAGATACCACCGTCCGGCCTGCGACTTCCACAGCACCCCGGCGAGCACCCGCGGCTCGCGCGGGCCGCACGCCGGGGAGTTGTCGGCGCTCGCGGCCACGGCGCCCGCCGCGCCCCGCCGCACACCCCACGGCTGGAACTGGGCCAGCACCCGGCTGCCCCGGCCCCGCCAGGTCTCCGCCCGGGTGCACAGCCACGCCGCTCGGCCGCCCGCCTCCGGCAGCGACTGGGCCGCGAACCGCCAGGTGTTCACACTGCGCACCCCGCGCGCCTGCATCAGCGGCAGCCGGCAGGCCGTGTGCGCCCAGCTCGCCCGCGCCGCGCGGCCCGCCACATCGTGCGGCGCCCGCCGCCCCGGCGCGCCGTACGTCAGCCGGGCCGGGGACAGCTCACCGAGGTCGACCACCAGCCGCCCGCCCAGCTGGAGCGCGGGCCAGCCACGGCACGGCCGCAGCTGCGGCATCGTCCGCACCGGATCGGTCACCCCGTCCGGGGCGCGGTGCAGCGGACGCGGCCGCTGGGCCGGGTGCAGCAGGTCCCGGACCGAGGCGCGGCGCACCCACGGCGCCGTCAGATAGCGCACATTGCCGTCCGCGCGGGTCAGCACCAGCGCCGTGGCGGTGGCCGCGTCCGCGGCGTCGAGCCGGGCCAGGTCCAGCGCCACCGCACCGCCCTCGGCGCCGTCCGCCTCCGCGTACCGCGCGATCCGCAGCCCGTCGTAGAGCAGCACCACCGCGGCCTGGTCCACCTCGCCCGCGTACAGCAGCTGCGGCGGCCCGGACGGCGGCCCGGACTGCGTACCCGCCGTGGTCGAGATCCGCACCGCGCGGCCGGGCCGCGCCCAGACGGCCAGCGCGCGGCGCAGCAGCGCGGTGTCATGCGTCCGCTCGCCGCGCGCGGGCCACGCCGAGAAGTCCACCCGGCTCGCGGTGCGCCACGCCTCCGGTGCCGTACGGGTCAACCGGTGGGGATCCAGGGCGCGTTCGGAGGCGGGGTTACGGGCGTACGAGGGCGCCGCGGCACCACTGGGCCCCCAGCCCTCGCCCGGCATCCCCAGCAGGGTGCCGCACACCAGCAGCGCCACCACGGCCACCAGCAGCGCCCGCAGATGCTGACGGCGGCGCATCAGGTCGGTCGGCCGCGCCTGGAGCGAACACGGGTCGAACTCGGCCGACTCCAGCGGCGATCCGTCCCGGCTGCCCGCGGGCTCCGGCACACCGTCCGCCTCGGCGAGCGCGCCGCGCGCGTCGTCGACCCCGGCGGACTGGAGCAGCTTGCGCACCTCGCGGTCCTCAAGACGCTCCAGCTCCCGCAGCACATACGCGGCGCGGCCGGGGCCGGACAGCTCGGACAGCGCCTGGTCCAGGGCGAGTTCATCCGCTCCGCCCGAGCGCGGGAACAGCCGCAGCCCGAACACCTGCGGCAGCAGCGGCGGAAGCTGCCACCAGCGGCGCGGCTCGGCGGCCCGCAGCGCGGTGCGCAGCACCCGCAGCCGGACGTAGGCGTAGCCCGCGTCGGCCGCCGCGCCCTTCGTCCCGCGCTGCCAGGGCAGTTCGAGATCGGGGTGCGGCTCGGGCCCGCCACCGGTCCGGTTGCGCGGCAGCGCGCGCTGCGCGAGGGCGTGCGCGGCCAGCACCCGGCGGGTGCGGCCCATACCGGGCGGCAGGATGAGATATCCCAGCCGCACCAGCCGCGGGTAGTGCTCGACGATGGCGGCCTCGGCCTGCTCGACGTCGATCGGGCCGGTGGTGTCGTCGTCGAGGGTGGCTGTCGCCTGCTGCTGTTCCACGTTCCGTAGAACGAGTGGCGGGGCGGGTTGGTCACCTCGGGGGCCCCGCGACGGTCACCTGCTGCGGGGCCGCCGGGGCCTTCAGGAAACCTTCCAGCCGCTGAACTCCACAGTGCCGCGGGCCCCGCTGCCGCCGCCCGCCGCGCTCATGAACATCCCGGCGTCCTGCGCCGCCGCCGCGCCCGGCACGGTCACCGTCGCCACCTTTCGCCAGCTCGCGCCGTCGTCGGTGGACATCTCGCCGGTGAAAGCGGTGGCGGAGGCGCGGGTCAGCCGCAGCACAACGGGCGCCTTGACGCCGGTGATCCGCTGGTAGGTGTCCAGCGTGCCGTCGCCGTTGGCGTCGTACGACAGCACCACACCGTTGGCCGGGGTGACGGACAGGTTGACGAAGCCGGGTGAGCCCGCGGTGGCCAGCGCGTTGCGGACGGCGATCCCGGCGCGTGCCCACGGGCCGGTGACCGCTTGGGCGTCCACCGTGACGGTGGCCGACTTGCCCACGGTCAGGGCCGCTTCGCGATAGAGCGCGCCGAACTCGGCGGTGGCCTTCCACAGGTCCTGCCCCGCGCCGTCGATGGCGAACGCCCGCGCCAACTGCCCGAAGACCGCACCGTTGTTGGTGACCGTCCGCCAGCCGTCGGCGAGCGGACCGGCGATCCACAGGGTGCCGGTGCGCAACGCCCGTACCCGGTCCTCACCGCGCGGCCCGTAGGTCACGCCCAGTTCGTACGGCAGGGCCTTGAGCGGGTGCTCCAGCGGTTCGGCGGGGGCGGTGGCGCGCCAGTGGACCTCACCGGTGCCGCCCGCCCGGACCGACTCCAGCGAGGTGGGCCCCTGGGGCTCGGGCTCCGTACCGGTCACGGTCAGCTCGAAGTCCACGCGGCCGGTGGCGCGCAGCCCGTTGACGTTGCGCAGCGCCGCGGTGATCGCGGCGGTGCCTCCGGGCGGCATGGCGGCCGGTTCCGCGGTGACGGTCAGCGTGCCCTGGTACGGGGCCTTGGCCAGGGTTTCGTGGACCCGCTGTGCGGTGCGGTGGGCGTCGGTGGTCGGCCGCACCGGATAGCCGGTGCGCTCCCGGGTCCAGGGCTCCTCGATGGCGTACCAGTCGAAGGTGCGCGGGGGCCGCCCTTCGGCGAGCGCGTCCTCCAGCTCGTCGAGATAGCCGCGCCACTGAGGGAGGTGGAAATCGGCGATGAGCCCGTTCCAGTCGCGGTTGGCGTAGTTGGCCAGTTTGCCGCCGTCGGCGGTGACCTTGTCCGCCCAGGTGGTGATCAGGGTCCGGGCGGCGCGCTCGAGCTGGGCGGACTCCGTCTCGCCGGTGGCCATGCGGGTGGCGTCCGCCAGCCAGGGGCCGAGGAGGAAGCGGCGGTGCGCGCCGGTCATGTCATCGCTCAGCCGCATCAGTTTCAGCCACAGCCGGGACAGCGCGCGGAAGGTGGTGAGGTCCTTGCGCTGATACGCCTCCTGGAGCTGGGGGATCAGCTGCCAGGACCGGTTGGCCAGCGCCTGCCGGGCGATATCGGTCAGATCGTGGCGGTAGGCGTCACTGTCGCGCAGCGCGGGCCGCACCGCCAGCAGCGCCGCCAGGGCCGGGTCGAAGGCCGCCGGGTCGAAGGCGGGGGTGTGGGTGGCGTAGTTGGTGCCGGAGCGTGCGGTGAGGCTGGGCCGGGCGGCGAAGACGGAGTCATGCGGCCGGCCGTCCTTGCTGCTGATCTCGTACGCGGTGTCGCGCAGCGCGGCGTACGCCTCGCGGCCCCGGTCGTCACGACCGCCGAGCCGGATGTCCGCGTAATCCCGGAACCAGGCGGTGCGGTCCACCGGTTCGGCCCGCCACGCCAGCTCGCTGAACAGCTCGAAGGCCGCCGGGTCACGCTCGGCCGCCTCGGCCATATAGGCCGTGCCGACCAGGGTGCTGCCCGCCTTGTCGCGCCACTCGGTGAACCGCTTCGCCCACATATGGGTCTTGGCGCCGATGGTGGTGCGGCCGCCGAAGTTCGGGATGGTGCCGAACGCGTAGGGCACCGAGCCCCAGTCCTTCTCCCGGTCGGTCACCGTGTCCAGGTCCGACAGACCGTCCACCACGAGCATCCGGTCGTGGTCGACCGCGTCCAGCAGATCACGCCGGGGATTCTCCTGCCAGCCGAGGATGACCCAGGTGGCGCCGGGCCGGGCGGCCTGGAGCGCCTTCTCCACCGCGCGGGCGGCATCGGGCACCGGGACGTCGCCGGGGTCGCCGCCCTCGTGCAGCAGATCCATCTTGAACAGGTCGACCGGTCCGAAGAGATCGTACTGATGCCGGTAGAAGGCGGCGGCCACCTTCCGGAAGGACTCGGTGCGCGGATCGAGCCAGTCGGGGCGCTTGAGCCCCGCCCAGTCGCCCTGCGGCACCGTACGCGCCCCCGCGTTGCGGTCGGCGAAGCCGTCGGGGACGGTGCCGAAGTAGCCCGGGAGCACCGGCCGCATCCCCAGTTCGCGCAGGCGGTCGGCGATCCGGCGCCCCAGCTCGGCCCGCTTGGCCAGCAGTTCGGGGGAGACGGGCCCGCCGTAGCCGCTCATGTTCTGGAGCAGCCACCAGGGCTGGTGGGAGGGGGCGGGGAGCCAGGCGCGGGCCTCGGCGTCGGAGTAGCCGAAGTCCTTCAGCAGCCGGTGGTAGACGACCTCCTGGCCCGCGGTGACCAGAAGTTCGTTGCAGCCGTGCAGGGCCGCGATATCGATCAGGTGCTCCCAGCGGTCCCAGTCGGCGAACGGCGCGGTGTAGCCGTCGTGGGTGTCGTTGAACGCGAAGCGGTGCGGGAGCGCGGTGGACCGCCGGACCGGGCCGTGCGGCGCGGGCAGCGTCCGCGGCAGGTTCAGCTGGTCGCCGGACCAGGTGAGCTGGGCGTGGCAGGTGTACTTCAGATACCAGTGGACGCCGGTGAGCAGCACCGCGGGACCGGTCCCGGCCACGGTCAGCCGACCCGCGGAGCCGGTGACCTCGAACCGGTCCTCACCGTCGTCAGGCGCCAGTGCCTTCAGCCGGAACTGCTCCGCGTGGTCCGGGAGCAGCCGCCGCAGCGCGGCGTACGCGGGTCCGGTGTCAAAAGCGGTCACGGCGGGATCCTGTGGGCTGTGCCGCGCCCCGGTCCGACTCTCCGCGGCGGCGGGGAGGGAGCTCCCCAGCGCGGTTCCGGCTCCGAGTGCTCCGGCGGTTCCGATCAGCGTGCGTCTGCTCAGGTCGCTCATGCGCCCCCCAACGGACAACGGCCAACGGTCCATCTCCGCACGGCACTTAACCAGCGTTGCGGGGTGGGAGCAATGGGGCGCGCGAGGCGCGGAAGTCCCGCCGTGCCACCGGGCCCGTCGCGTGCTCAGCCGTGGTCGAGATAGGCCAGGACGGCCAGCACCCGGCGGTTGTCGTCGTCGGAGGGCGGCAGCCCCAGCTTGCCGAAGATGTTCGAGGTGTGCTTGGCCACCGCCCGTTCGGTGACCATCAGCTGTGCCGCGATCGCCGCGTTGGACCGCCCCTGCGCCATCAGCTCCATCACCTCGCGCTCGCGCGGGGTGAGCCGGGCGATCGGCCGGTCCTGGGAACGCCGGTCCAGCAGCTGCGAGATCACCTGAGGGTCCATCGCGGTGCCGCCGTCGGCCACCCGCCGCACCGCGTCGACGAACTGGTCCGCGTCGAACACCCGGTCCTTGAGCAGATAGCCGATGCCACCGCTGCCGTCGGCCAGCAACTCGCGTGCGTACAGCTGCTCCACATGCTGGGAGAGCACCAGCACCGGAAGGCCAGGCCGCGCCCGGCGCGCGGCCAGGGCACACTGCAACCCCTCGTCGGTGAAGGACGGCGGCAGCCGTACGTCCACCACCGCCACATCGGGCTTCAGCTCCTCGAAGGCCCGGGTGAGCCCGGGGCCGCTGTCGACGGCGGCCGCGATCTCGAAGTCGTACGCCTCCAGCATCCGCACCAACCCGTCCCTGAGCAGAAACAGGTCCTCGGCGATCACAACGCGCACGTGACGGCTCCATGAAGTCATTGGGCCCCGGATCAGGGCCCCGGATCAGGGAAAGGGCGGACCGGGCGAACGCGTTGAATGTACCGCTCCCGGGGGCCGACCCCGGGTCCGCGCGGCGGCCGGGCACAACGCACCGGGCGGGCCGGACACCTTTAAGGGTCCGGCCCGCCCGGTGGGCGATGGATCAGCCCTTGACGGGCCACTCCAGGGGCTCGTTGTAGAAGCCCTGCGTCAGCTCCACCGCGGCGGCCTTCTGGCCCTCCGGGATGAGGAAGGTGGTGCAGATCTTCTCCGACTGCCCCGGCGTGAGCTTCTTGGTGTCGTCGGGGGCCGGGCAGTCCTTCCACTTCGCCTCGCCCAGGAGCACGATGAGGGCGCGGGTGCGCTTCTCGACGTTGGTCCGCACGACCAGGTCGTCGTCCATGTCGTCGATCTGCATGGGCTTGCCGCTCTTGTGGGTGAGCGTGGACCAGACATGGACCGGAATCTGCGGACCGTCCTCCTTGTCCTTCTTCAGGCCGGAGGCGTCCATTTCGGCCTTGGTGCCGGTCACCACCTTGGTGGGGGTGACCGTGAAGGTGGCGCCGGCGTATTCCTTCATATCGCTCTTCTGCGGCGGGCTGGCCTCACCGAGGCGGAAGGTCTGCTGCTCCTTCTTCGCCGGCGCGGAGCTGGACAACTTGCCCTTCTTCTTTCCGTCGGACTTCCCCTTGGAGTCCGAGCCGTTGCAACCCGTCAGGGCCACGGCAAGCGCCACCGCGCCCAGCGTCGCCGGCACAGCACGAGTCCACGTTCGCATGATGTCCTCACTCTCCCCGTTGCACAGTGCGATCCCGGCCGGCCGTTCCACGGCATCAGCGCCGAGTCGAGACGCGGGCCCCTCCGGCCGTGCGCGGGCGCGCGAAGGCGCGGCAGCGCGGATGATGCCGGAGGACGTGACGTCGGGAAGATGTTAGCGAGTGGCCGGATCTCGTCGTCAGGTGGCGGTCCCCTTTGAAGGCGGGCCCTACGGGCGGGGCCGCCCGCCGAGCTTCTCCTCGATCCAGCCGACGCCGAAGCGCACCACCTCAGGCGCCTCGAACAGATGGCTCTCGGCCGCGCCGACCGTGCCCCGGACACCGAACCCCGCGGCCAGCATGTCCCGCGCGATCACCGTGAACGGCCATGCGCCCTCGGGCACCACCGAGGAGTAGTCGAACGCCTCCTCCTCGGTGTCGATGTCGTGGAAGCGCCGCCACTCCCGCCGCCCGTCGACCAGGATCGGCTGCTCATAGCTGACGTACCGTTTGCCGGGCGCCTCCGCCAGCGCCTCGGCGTGGTGCAGCAGCGTGATCGTGTCCAGCGGGGCGCCGAGCAGCAGCACTCGTCCGCCCCGCTCGGCCAGGCGCGCCAGCGGGCTGCCGGGGCCGTGCGGTTCGTCCCACGGGTGGTCGGCCATCAGCTCCCCGGCAGCCGCCCCGACCGCCACGAAGCTCGCGTCGGGATGGCGGCTGCGGACCGCCCCCGGCCAGTGCCGCAGCGCCTCCGGCAGCCTGCCGTTGTTGTGGTCCGCCTCGCTCAGCTCCGGGTCGTAGGCGGGGTGTTCGGCGCGGACGGCCCGCTGCCACTCCTCCGGCCACTCTGCAAGGTCGTACGGCGGAGCGTCGTTCCAGCCACAGGACGCCATCAGGGTGCCGCCCTCGCCCACGACGTCCAGCAGCGCGCCGATGACGGTGGGCGGCCCGCCCGCCACATAGCCGAGGGCGGACATCCGGGTGTGAAACATGACCGTGTCGCCCTCGGCCAGACCGAGCGTCCGCAGCTCCGCGGCCAGCCGGGTTCGGGTCACCGGTCCGCCGGAGCGCTCCAGGAGTTCTCTCTCGTCCACGCACCCAGCCAAGCAAAGGCGGGCTGATACGGCATCACCTTTTTGCCCGGGGGTTTTGCCCCGGGGGTTTTGCCCGGGAGGTTTGTCCGAGAGGTCTGGCCGGGGGCTTCTGCCGGGGCGGAGGTGATCAGACCGTGGACCGGGGCGCGCCGAGGACGCAGGGGATCTCCATCGTCACCATGGTCGGTCCGCCGGGCGGGCTGCTGACCGCGAAAATCCCGTCGAAGGTGCCCAGCCGCCGTTCGACCCCGCTCAGACCACCGCCCGGCGCGATCCGGGCGCCGCCGCGGCCATCGTCGGTCACCACGATCCGCAGGGCGCCGCCGTCGTGCTGCATATCGACCCACATCCGGGTGGCGCCGGAGTGCTTGGCCGCGTTGGTGAGCACCTCGCTGACCGCGAAGTACGCCGCCGACTCCACCGGTTCGTCGGCTCGGCCCGGCAGCTCCACGTCCACCTCGACGGGGATCGTCATGCGCAAGCCCAGCGCCCGTACCGCGTCGCCCAGACCGCGTTCGGCCAGCACGGGCGGATGGATACCGCGGACCAGGTAGCGCAGTTCGGTCAGGGCCTCCGCCGAGTCGGTCCGGGCCGCGGCGAGCAACTCCTTGGCCTTGGCCGGGTCCTTCTCGATCAGCGCCTCGATGGTGCCCAGACTCATGCCCATGGCCACCAGCCGGGCCTGGGCGCCGTCGTGCAGATCGCGTTCGATACGGCGCAGTTCGGCGGCGGAGGTGTCGACCGCGTCATGCCGGGTCTCGGTCAGCCGCCGCACCCGCGCGGCCATCGCCATCTGCGGGGTGGGGGCCAGGAGCCCCCGGGAGGCCAGGAATCCGGTGCGCAGGATGAGGGGCGAGATCATCAGGCCGGTGGCGAAGAAGACCGCGCCGAGCAGTCCCGCGAGGAGGGCGGTCGACTGGGAGTCGACGGGGATGAACGCGTACCAGTAGGTGCCGCCCGCGTTCACCACCGGCTCCCACACGCCCGCGGCCATGACCCACCCCTCCACCCCGTAGGGGATGAACGCGAAGGCCAGCGCGGCCAGGAGCAGACCGCCGATCATGTCGTAGAACAGCCACAGCAGATCGCGCCAGGTCGCCGGGTCCTTCAGCAGGAAGGTGCACAGCTCCACGTGGCCGGCGATACCGGCGCGCCGGTCCTCGGGCAGTGGACGGTAGGGCACCGGGATCGCGATGTCCGACCACCGGGCGGCCAGCAGCCGCCGCTGATCGGCGTGCATACGCACCAGCTTCACCATCGCGGGGGTGGTGAGCACACCCAGTCCCAGCGGGATGAAGCAGACGGACAGCACCATCAGCGTGAACAGCGGGATCGATCCGAGCGCTGTGATGAACAACAGCGCCAGCCCCCGTGCGCAGGCCGTGAACCCGCTGCGTACCTTCATTCTTTGTCCCCCCGGGTGCTGGCCGATGGCCGGTGGCTGGTGGTGGATGGCCGGTGGTGGTCGATGGCCTGTGGTGGTCGATGCGAACGCCCCTCATGGTGGGGCATGTTCAGTCTGCCGGTGCGCTCACCTCGTGGTCACGGGGGTACGGCCCCGTCCGGGGGGTGTAGCCGGCCCCACCCCCCGGCCTCGCCTTTCGGCTCCGCGAGCGGGTGGCTGCCCGGCTGGGGCGCGAGCGCGCGGATTTCTAGCGTCGAGGACGTGACCGAATCAGTCCGTACCTCTACGGGAGAGACGCCATGAGCGCATCGAGGCAGGGCCTGGCCGTGCGGCTGGGCGGGTGGAGCACCCGCCACCGCAAAACCGCGATCATTGGATGGCTGCTGTTCGTCGTGGTCGTCGCCGTGGTCGGCGGGATGTCCGGGGCCAGGGAGATGACGGAGTCCGAGGGTGGTACGGGCGATTCCGCACGCGCCGAGAAGATCCTTGAGGATGCGGGACTCCAGACCCCCGCCGGGGAGATGGTGATGGTGCGCGGCGAGCGGCCGGACGGCTGGCGCGCCGCAGTCCATGATCTCACCGCACATCTGGAGAAGACCGGGGAGACGGTGCGGATCCAGCCACCGGTGCGTTCGGAGAACGGACGTGAGGCGCTGATCAGCTTTGAGATCAAGGGCGATCCGGACACCGCCGGGGAACGGGTGGAGCCGGTGCTCGACGCGGTCCGGGCCACCGAGGCCGCCCACCAAGGCATCACCATCCATGAGTTCGGCGACGCCAGCTTCGACCACATGCTGAACGGGATGCTTAACCACGACCTCAAGAAGGCGGAGCTCACGGCGGTGCCGCTGGCTCTCGGCATTCTGCTGGTGGTCTTCGGCGCGCTGGTGGCGGCGCTGCTGCCGGTGCTGCTCGGGGTGACGGCCTGTGTCGGCACCTTCGGACTGCTGGCGTTGATCAGCCATCGGCTGCCGCTGTTCGAGTCCACCAACTCGGTGATGTTCCTGGTGGGGCTGGCCGTCGGCGTCGACTACTGCCTGTTCTATCTGCGGCGGGAGCGCGATGAGCGGGCTGCGGGCCGGGACGCGGCCACGGCGCTGCGGATCGCGGCGGCCACCAGCGGCCGGGCGGTGCTGGTCTCCGGGATCACGGTCATGCTGGCGATGTCGGGCATGTTCCTGTCCGGGCTGCTGCTCTTCAAGGGTTTCGCCGTCGCCACCATCCTGGTCGTGCTGATGGCGATGCTGGGTTCGGTGACGGTGCTGCCCGCGATGATGTCCTGGCTGGGCGACCGTATCGAGGCCGGACGGGTGCCGCTGCTGAACCGCCGCCGGAAGAAGGGGGTGCACACCAGCGGCGGTCTCTCCGTCCGGTTGATGCGCCCGGTGCTGGCCAGGCCGAAGGTGTTCGCCGTCGTCTCCGGTGCGCTGCTGCTGGTCCTGTGCGCCCCCGCGCTGGGGATGAAGACCGAACAGCTCGGCATGGAGAAGCAGTTCGGTTCCGACGCCGAGCTGACCGTGGCCTTCGAGGAGATCACCGGAGCGTTCCCCGGCGGCCCGGACCCGGCCGAGGTGGTCGTGCGCGCTGATGACGTCGGCTCGTCCCGCTTCGGCGCGGCCGTCGCCGATCTAAAGAAGGAGATCGCAGCGTCGGACCGGTTCCGGAAGCCCGTCGATGTGGAACTGCACCGGAAGGAGGGTGTGGCCCGGATCGAGGTGCCGCTGTCCGGCGACGGCAAGAACGCCGCCTCCGAGCGCGCCCTGGACACCCTGCGCGACGATCTGGTGCCGCGCATCCTCGGCCCGGTCTCCGAGCAGGCGTACGTGGGCGGTCAACTGGCCGCGGACCTGGACTACAACGACCAGTTGAAGAGCGATATCGCCCCCGTCTTCCTCTTCATCGCGGCCGTGACCTTCCTGCTGATGCTGGTGTGCTTCCGGTCGGTGCCGATCGCTCTCGCCTCGATCCTGCTCAACCTGCTGTCGGTGGGCGCCGCGTACGGCACGATGACCGCCGTCTTCCAGCACGGCTGGGGCGCCGAACTGCTGGGGATGGAACCGGCGGGCGCGATCGAGTCGTGGATGCCGCTGTTCGTCCTGGTGATCCTCTTCGGGCTGTCAATGGACTACCACGTCTTCGTGGTCTCGCGGATCCGTGAGGCTCATGTCCGGGGTCTGACCACCCGCGACGCGATCCGCGAGGGCATCCGGACCACGGCGGGCTCGGTCACCGGGGCGGCAGCCATCATGGTCGCGGTGTTCGCGGTCTTCGCCCTGCTCCAGATGCAGGACATGCAGCAGATGGGCGTCGGTCTCGCGGTGGCGGTGCTGGTGGACGCCACGCTGGTGCGGATGGTGCTGCTGCCCTCGGTGCTGGCGCTGCTCGGCGAGCGCGCCTGGTATCTGCCGCGTGCTTTGCGGTGGTTGCCGCGGCTCGGACACGGTGAGGAGCCGGTGCCGAACCCGGCCGGGTCGGCCGCGGCCCCGCAGCCGCCGGTGTCGGCGGGCCGCTGACATCCGCTCACGGCAATCGCTTGTGGCATCGCCGCCCCGGACAGGTCCGTGGACCTGTCCGGGGCGGCGATGCGCGCCGCGGATTCCGAGGTGCGTCAGTCGGTGGGTGCTGGGGGCGCGGGGGGTACGTACTTGTAGCCCACCCGCCGCACCGTCACGATCGTCCCCCGGTGCTCGGCGCCCAACTTGCGGCGCAGCCGGGCCACATGGACATCGACGGTCCGGCCGTCGCCGATATGTCCGTACCCCCACACCGTGGTCACCAGCTGATCGCGGGTGTGCACCCGGTGCGGATGGGCGACCAGATGGGCCAGCAGCTCGAACTCGAGATAGGTCAGCTCCAGCGACCGGCCCGCGAGCTGCGCGGTCCGCCGGTCGGGGTCGATCCGCACCAGCCCGTCGCCGCCGCCCGCCGCCACGGCCTCGGTGGACGGTGACGGGGCGGCCGCGGAGGCCGCGGGATCCTGCCGGTCGGCGGGGACCAGCACCAGATAGCCCACCATCGGCGGATGGCCGGGCAGTGCGGGCAGAGTGTGCGGAGGCGCGGGCAACCAGGTCGCACCCGGGTGCAACAACTCCGCGACCGGCGGCGCCTCGTCCGGCGCAACGGCTCGCAACCGTTGACGGTGGGCGGAGGCCGCCGGGGCGCCGGGCGGGGCGGCGGGGGCTGGGGAGGACGACAGACTACGGATGTTTGTCATGGGAGTCAGCTCTTTCGCGCTCGAGAGGCCGTCGAGAGGCGTCGATGGACGCCGATGGACGTCGTGCGCGCGGGCTGGGCGGCCTGGCCGAGGTGTCGCTGAAAGGGGCAGCGGCGGCGGAAGGCTCAGCGGCCGAGCGAGCGGGCCCGCGCACGGGATGCGCGGCAACACTCGCGGTCGAAATGGTGCGCCTGCCGGGATGGCCAGAACGGCTCGAGGTCGGGATGACCCGTCGCGGCGTGCTGGAGGCTGACCATGCCTCTATTGAAGCAGACAACCCGTCCGGCTCGCTCGGCCCGTGGGGCCATGTGGCCCGGACGGGAAGGGCGTTCCCTGGCCCGAGGTCAGGAGTTGACGCGTAGAAGGGGTTGCCCGCACTGATGCGGTGGATGTCCCGCAGCACGGGTCCGGGCAGCCCCATGCGTCTTCGCGGCGACAGCGCGCGCAGATACCCCTCATGGGTATGGAGCCCCCTCCGGCCCCCGAGTGCTCAGGGGTACGGGCGCCGGGGTGGTCGTCTTCGTGGGTGTGGGGGTGCTGGCGGGTTCTGCGGTCCGGTCTGCGGGGGCGGAGTGGCGCTCCGGGCGCTGGGCGGAGCCGGTGCCGGGGGTGCCGGGGCAGGCGCCACGCCTGGGGCACGCGCCAGGCCCAGGTCAGGCGCCGGGTCAGGGGCTGGGGACGCGCATCGCCCTCCCCTGCCTGCCGCGCGGCGCCCTGCGGAGACGGCTGGTGGCGGAACCAAGGAGCATCGGAGCCAACCAGACATCTACCTATAAACCAAGGCGAGGCGCACAATGGTGGTGCGGTGTTTTACCGCACTGCGCGGTCAGACTTGCATGGATCGAAGGAGGCGAGTCGTATGGCCGACGTCTCACACACCAGAGGGGATATCACGGGCCACCCTGACGTGACCGAAATGCGGGAGCGCTACGCCCGCATGATGGACGCCCGTGATGTTGTCTTCCTCGACGGACCGGTGCTTCTCGCCGGTCTGTACTTCGCCATCTCTCCCTGGGTGGTGCACTTCTCGAGCACCAGCCCCAACCTCATGGTCCACAACCTCATCCTCGGTCTCGCCATCGCGTTGCTGGGGATCGGCCTCACCACGGCCCCGAGGAGGATGTACAGCCTGTGCTGGACCATGGCCGCGATCGGTGTATGGATGATCATCTCTCCCTGGGTGGTCGCGAGGGGCCCCGACGCCGGGATGATCTGGAACAACGTCGTGGTCGGCGCCATCACCTGCCTGTTCGGGCTGGTGGCCGCAGGAATGGTCATGCGGAAGGGCCGGGGGGAGACCTGACCGTTTCAACGAAAGTGTCATCGGGACACCGGCCTTGAGGCCGGACAACCGAGACCGAATGGAGAAGGCCGCCCACCGCACGCTCCGATGGGGTCGTGCGGCAGGCGGCTTTCGCGCGGTTTCCCGGTCGGTGCGGTCGCAGGCGGTGGTCAGCGGTAGCTCACCGTCGTCTGCCATGGCAAGCGCCCATGGGGAACCATGGCCATGGCCCCGGCCCCGACGGCGCACCCCGCCTAGACTGCGATCTCCCGACCAGGAAATGAGGCAGCATCCGCCATGCCCCTCCGCATCGCACTGAGCCAGATCACCACCGGTCCGGACCCGGCGCTGAACCTTGACCTGCTGCGCCGGGAGACACAGCGGGCTGCGGAGGCCGGGGCCCGGCTGGTCGCGTTCCCGGAGGCGACCATGGCCTGCTTCGGCACCCGGCTCGGTCCACTCGCCGAACCGCTGGACGGTCCCTGGGCGACGGAGGTCCGGCAGATCGCGCGGGACAGCGGACTTGTGGTGGTCGCGGGCATGTTCACCCCCGCACCCGACGGGCGCGTCACCAACACCCTGCTGGCCACCGGCCCCGGAGTGGAGGCCGCCTACGACAAGATCCATCTGTATGACGCCTTCGGTTTCAGGGAGTCCGACACCGTGGCTCCGGGCAGCCACGTGGTCACCTTCGATCTCGACGGCGTCAGGATCGGCCTCGCCACCTGCTACGACGTACGCTTCCCGGAACTCTTCCGGGCCCATGCCGACGCCGGTGCGATGGTCTCGCTGCTCTCCGTCTCGTGGGGCGCGGGACCGGGCAAGCGCGAGCAGTGGGAGCTGCTGACCCGCGCACGGGCGCTCGACGCCACCGTATGGGTCGCCGCCGTGGGACAGGCCGATCCAGCCGCGTCCGAGGCCGGTACCGCCCCGGCCGGGAGTGCCCCCACCGGTATCGGCCACAGTGCCCTGATCGGCCCCGACGGCACGGTGCGGGAGCGGTTGGAGGCCGCCCCGGGTCTGCTCGTCGCGGACATCGACCCCGAGGAGGTCACCACGGTGCGCCGTACGGTGTCCGTTCTGGACAACCGCAAGCTGGGCGTACGGCCCTGAGCGGTGGCCGGCAGCCGCCGGGAGGATGCGGTCGCGGGGGTCGGTGAACGGATCCTGGCCGCGAACGTCAGCGGGTCCCACGCCACTGCCCTGTGCGCTGGGAACCTGGGTCCGGGAGGGAACCCGGGAGCCATGGACCGTGGAGCGGGGGCGGCTCGACTCCCATGCCACGAGGGCGCGATGGCCGGTGGCACAGCGTCCCGGCGACGCTCATCGCGGGCTCTCGCCGCCGGTCCGCCCCGCGCTCGCGGCCACCAGCCGCGGACCGTCCTCGGCGGCGTGGTGACCGGCGGCTTCCTCTGTGACTCCAGTGGCTCCCGTGACCAGGACGACCTTGCCGGTGACCGTGCCGGACTCGGCCAGCCGCATCGCCTTCGGCGCCTCGGTCAGCGGAATCCGCGCCGCCACCTGGGCGGAGAAGTCCCCGCTCGCCAGCAGCTCCAGCACCTGGCCCAGATCGGCACGGACCCGCGCCTGATAGCCGGCCAACCGCCGCCGCCCCGCCCACAGGTTGTAGAAGTGCGCCCGCCGTCCGTTCGGCAGCAGATTCCACAGCAGCAGCCGGGCGAACAGCTTGAGCACCGGCGCCCGTGACGAACCCGGGACATCCCGGGTGGCGGCCGTGCCGTAGGAGACGAGCGTGCCGCCGCGGGCCAGCAGGCGGAAGGAGTCCACGATGCCCTCGCCGCCCACATGGTCGAAGACCGCGTCCACCCCGCCGGGGGCCAACTCGCGCACCCGCGCGGGCAGATCGGGGTCGCGGTAGTCCAGCGGGATGGCGCCCAGCGCCCGCACCGCCCCGTGGTGGCGCGGTGAGGCGGTGCCGATGACCCGGATGCCGGCGTGGCGGGCGAGCTGGACGAGGGTGGACCCCACGCCGCCGTTGGCACCGAGGACCAGGATCGTCGCCCCGGAGCGGACCTTGGCCGTGCGGTGGAGCATCTGCCATGCCGTGATCCCGTTGACCACTACCGTCTCCGCCTCGGCCGCGCCGACTTCCTCCGGCACCGCGACCAGATCCCCGGCGTCGACCAGCGTGTGCGTGGCCCAGCCGCCCGTCTTCGTCAGCACCGCGAACCGGCCGCCGCGCAGTGCGGGATCCACCCCGGCGCCCGTGGCGGTGACCCTTCCCACCAGGTCATAGCCGGGCACGAAGGGGAAGGGCGGCTGGTCGTAGTACTTGCCCCGGCGCATCTGCTGCTCGGCGAACGAGACACCGGACGCCTCGACCTCGACCAGGGCCTGGCCGGGGCCGGGCTCGGGCAGCGGGCGGGTGCGGAGCTGGAGCCCTTCCGGCTCCACCAGACCGGGGAGCACGACTTCGGTGAGCATGGCGAACCTCGTCTTTCCTGGGCCTCACGGCCTCACGACCACCGTGAGGACTTCTCTCGTCCGTGAGAACTTCTAACAAAACAATGAACCTGTTACCCTCGATGTGTCAACCCCGGTTCGAAGCCGGTTTCCGAGCCGGTTCCGGACCGGCCCCGGCGGCCGGTTCCGAGCCGCCCGTACCAACCAACGGTGAAAGGCGCGTCCATGGCGACAGCACGGCGAGAGCGCTACCGCAAGCAGACCCGCGAGGAAGCCAAGGCCGTGGCCCTGACCCAGCTCGCCGAGGCGGGCACGGCGGGCATCTCGGTGAACGCGATCGCGAAGTCGATGGGCATGACCGGCCCCGCGCTCTACCGCTATTTCGCGGGCCGGGACGAGCTGCTCACCGAGCTGATCAGCGACGCCTACCGCGATCTGGCCGAGGCCGCGGCGGCCGCCGTCGCCGATGCCGCCCCTGACGACCGGTTCCGCGCGCTGGCCCACGCCATCCGTGACTGGGCCAAGGCCCATCCCGACCGCTATCTGCTCATCTACGGCACCCCGGTGCCCGGTTACCAGGCGCCGCCGGAGACCACCGAGATCGCCCGTGGGCTGATGCGCACGATCCTCGACGCCTGCGCGGGCCTGGGCGACACGGTCGCCGGTGCGCCCGCGTCCCCCCTCGAGGCGGAGCTCGCGCGCCGGCTCGAGGCCGTCGGCCCCTGGGCCGACGGGGCGGAATCCGACGGCGAGCTGAAGGGCCGTGCCCTGCGCGCCTGGACCCGGCTGCACGGTGTGATCAGCCTCGATGTGCAGGGCCAGTTCAGCGGGATGGGCTTCGACCCGGGGATGCTCTTCGAGGCCGAGGTCGAGGCCCTCGCGCGCGGCGTCTGAGGAATCCCCGAGCTGCCCGCCCGGCGCTCACGGCGCACACTGGAAGCACACCGGAGCGCACGGGTGACCGGAGGTCGCGATGGAGTCCGCCGAGTTCGATGTGGTCGTGGAGATCCCGGAAGGGTCCCGCAACAAGTACGAGATGGACCACGAGGCAGGCCGGATCCGGCTGGACCGGATGCTGTTCACCGCCACGAAGTACCCGGCGGACTACGGCTATATCGATCACACCCTCGGCCGGGACGGCGATCCGCTCGATGCCCTGGTCACGGTCGGCGAGCCCACCTTCCCCGGCTGTGTCATCCTCTGCCGGGCCATCGGTATGTACGTGATGAGCGACGAGAAGGGGCCGGACGAGAAGGTCCTCTGCGTCCCCGCCCACGATCCGCGCTACACCGATGTCCAGGACATCGACGACGTGCCCGAATTCGACCGGATGGAGATCACCCACTTCTTCGAGGTCTACAAGGACCTCGAGCCCGGCAAGTCGGTGGAGGGTTCCCACTGGGAGGGCCGCGACGACGCGTACGCGGAGATAGCCGCCTCCCGCGCCCGCGCCGCCGGGGCCGTCCGCCCCCACTGAGCCACCACCTGAGCCACGGCCTCAGTGACCACCTGAGCCACCGCCTCAGTCACCACCTGAGCCACCACCTGATTCACCGCCGCGCCCAGCCCGGCCCGGCGCGGCGGGCCTCAGGGCACTTCGGAGCCCCCCGTCAGGACAGCTCGCCACGCTGCGCCGGAACCCCGCGATCGTTCTGAAGCTCCCACAACTCCCGGAAGAGCCCCGGCGATCGGGTCAGCTCCTCGAACGTTCCCTCCTGGATCACCCGCCCGTGGTCGAGCACCACGATCCGGTCGGCCACGGCCACGTTCGCCAGCCGGTGGGTCACCAGGACCACCGCCCGGTCCTCCGCCATCCGCCGCAGCCCCGCGAAGATCCGGTGTTCGGCACGGGCGTCGAGGGCGCTGGTCGGCTCGTCCATCACCAGCAGCCCGGCGGGCCGGTGGAACGCCCGCGCCAGCGCGATGCGCTGCCACTGCCCACCGGACAGCTCCACCCCGCCCCACCACTGCCGGGCCAACAGGGTGTCCAGCCCGCTGCGCAGCCCGTCCAGCACCTCATGGGCACCGGAGTGCGCCGCCGCCGTCCGCACCGCCTCGTCCCCGCCGTGCGGTTGACCCAGCGTGATGTTGTCCCGGGCGCTCAGCGGCCAGTGGGCGTAGTCCTGCGGAACCACGGCCGTATGCCGCCACATCGCCTGCGGATCCAGCTCCCCCACATTGGCGCCGTCCCAGGTCACCGCGCCCTTGGTGGGCAGATAGAGCCCGGTGAGCAGCTTGCTGAGCGTGGTCTTGCCCGAACCGTTCTCCCCGACCAGCGCCAGGACCTCACCGCGCCGTACCTCGAGGGTGACATCGTCCAGCGCCGGGGCGTCGGACTCCGGATACGCGTAGGTCAGCCCCTCGGCCCGGATCACCCGCGGTGTCGCCGGGACGCCGCTGCCGCGCCGTATCCGGTGGCCGCCCGCCTCCTCGATGAACTCCGCCCAGTCGTCCAGATACAGCCCGGTACGGAACAGCCGGGTCCCGTACCCGACCATGCCCTGCAACGACGTGGCCACCGTACGCAGCGCGAAGACGGCGGTCCCCGCCGAGGCCACCGACATCTGCCCCGCGCCCAGCAGCAGCGCAAGCGACACCCACACCAGCCCGGAGGCGAGCCCTCCGGCCACCGCCCCCAGCAGTGCGTACCGCGCGCCCCGGTGCACGGCCTTGTCGGTCGCGGTGTCCACCCGCGCCCCGATGGCCCGGTACCGCGCCAGCAGAAAGTCGGCCATGGTGCCGGACCGGAGCTGATCGGCGATGTCCTTGTCGATCATGAACCAGCGCAGCAGACTCAGCGTGCGGCGGTCCGCGCTCATCGCCCGGCTGGTCTCGTACTGGACCCTGGCCGCCTTCATCCCGGCGATCCCCTGCGGCAGCGCCGCCAGCAACAGCAGTGGCAGCAGCGCCGGATGGAGCACCGTGACCACACCCGCCGCGGCGATCAGCGATGCCACACAGGCCATGAGCTGCTGCGACTCGGTGATCAGATCCTGTGCGACCTCGGCGCCCCGGTCCGCCGCGTCCCACTTGTCGTTGAACCCGGGGTTGTCGTACGCCGCCAGCTCGGCGTTGATCGCCGCGTCCAGCATCTGTGTCTCGGCCTCCCGCGAGATCCGCGGGGACAGCCTGCTGGAGATGTTGTTGACCGCGATCCCCAGCAGCGCCCGCAGCCCGGCCGCCCCGGCCAGTACCGCGATCGATGGCAGTGCCTCCCGCAGCCGTTCGGCGATCTGCCCGGAGGAGATCAGCGCGGTGATGGTGCCGGTGGTGGCCAGCAGTCCGAAGGCTTCAAAGAACCCCGACAGCGCCTGGCACACCAGCAGCGCCACCACCGCCCTGCGGTCCACCTTCCAGGCCAACGCCAGTGATCTCCGCACCAGTTGCGGCAGTCTGCGGACCATCGACCGGGTGGTGATCGGGTTGTTCTCCATCGCCACCAGCGACGGGGGCCGGAACCTCAGCTCCTCACCAGGCTGTTCGTTCCCCGGTTGTCCGCTCTGTTCCTCACCGGGCTGCTCAGTGGTACGTGACGCCACAAATCCCCCCTGATGGTGTGTTTCCGGTGCGACAGGGGTCAGACTGCCGGATGCCGTCACCGGACGAGGGGCGTCCGGGGTAAGTCACACGATCGGGGTGTTTATTTCCTGCATGCCTTCTGATGGTCGCGCCCCGGCGCTCGTCTCCAGGGGCCCGGCGGGGGAGGACGGCGCGCTCGAATCACGCCATCAGGTGTGGTTCCCCTGTGATGCGTCGAAGTTGATCCGTATGGTCGTCAGCTGGGTGCCGACCGAGCGCACCATAAGGCTGTTGAGCTTCGGAAGTTTCTTCAGCCGCTCACGCGCGTTGTCATCATCGATGATCTCGGCCGTCCCGGTGTGCCATTTCCCCTTGATCTGTACCCGGACCCTTGGATTGGCCTCGATATTCCGTACGTAGTGGGAATTCCGGCCGAACTCGCTGACCCACCAGAATGCCGAGACCTCGACCCGGCCACCCACCGGAGTGTGGCGCGGCAGACCGGAGTGCCGGCCGATGGTTTCAATGATGGCCGCGCCCGGGATGTAGGGAGCCAGCCGACGGTTGACGGGGTTCACCAGGTGCCGCTGACACCAGATCACAAACGGCCGCTCCGGAAGGGACCCCCCGCGGGCATGGGCGCGGGCGGCGCGCGAGAGCAGAGAGCGCAAGGTCAGCTTGGGCATCGGAATCAGGATAGGCCACAGAATCCGGCTGGCACGGCGGTAATGCCGGACAAAGGTCGCGAGGTGATCGAGGGCAGTAACGCGCGCAGCACGAGATGAGCTCTTGATCCGACTTTCCAGTCCACTTCGAGGGGGCGCTTTCCGACGGGGCTTCATATCCACCCCCGGCGGGCTGCGATCACCCCCGCCTGGAAGCGGTTGGCCGCGCCCAGTTCCTCGTGGAGGCGGCTGATCCGGCGCCGCATCGTCCGCACCGACCAGCCCAGCTGGCGGGCTATCGCCTCGTCCTTGAGGCCGCTGACCAGCAGTATGAGCATCTGGCGGTCCTCCTCGTCGAGAGGGTCGACTGCGGGAGCGTCCAGCGGGGTGGCTGTGCGCCAGCAGAGTTCCCAGTAGTCGATCAGCCCGTCCAGGAGGGCGGAGGGGCGGATGACGGCCGCGCGTACCTCGGCCGTGAAGTCGAGGGAGAGCGGCATGAGGGCGAGGTGCCGGTCCGCGATGGCCAGTTTGATACGCAGACCGGGCAGGACGCGGGCCTGCTCGCCTTGGGCCACCAGCTCGCGGATGTCATCCAGCACGCCGGGACATTCCAGGGCCTCGGGAGCGTACACGGCGCGATAGCGGACGCCCCGGTTGAGGGCCGTCGCCTCGACCGGGTTGGAGGTGGTGAGTGCGTACGGTGGGCGGTCCAGCGTGATGACTTCCTCACGTGCCTCCTGTTGCAGCTGTACGAACCAGCGGCCCAACGCCTCGCCTCCGGTGATGACTTCAACCTGTTCGGAGCCGCCCTGCTGGGCCGTGGTGAACAGGCGGGAGAGCTCGCCGGCGGCGGCCCGTACGCCGTCGAGGTCGGCGGTACGGGAGCGGACCAGGGACTCCAGGGCCGCGCCCGGCTCAATGGCCGCGTAGCGGCGGCGAGTTCCGGAGAGCCGCCCTACCAGGCCGTTCTCGCGCAGCCGGTCCAGGGCGCGGGCAACCCGCTCGGTGGAGCAGAACAGGTCGCCGGCCAGCTCCGCGGGAGCGGCGGTGTGGCGGACCAGGATCGCTCGGTAGACGCTCTCGTCGAACGGGTCGATCCCGGCGGCGGTCAGTTGGGGCATGGCCACGATCCTGGCCCGTATGTGCCAAGGGCAGCAATGGGCCAGGCCAAACCGTTGTCTGGACCACGGGATGCCGATTACTTGGTCTGACATGACCCGTCGGAGATCTCTCACTGCCGCACTCGTGGTCGCCGTACTTGGCGGCCTGCTGTCCGCAGTACCCCAGTCCGCCACCGCGGACCCCCACCAGGATCCGGAGCAGCGCGTCATCGTCACGCTGTCCGGGGAAGCCGCCGCAGCCGGGAAGGGCGTTCTGCGCTCTGGCGACGCCCGGGCGATCAGCAAGGACCGGGCCGCCATTGCCGGCCGACAGAAGTCGTTCCTCGACCGAGCCAAGGGCGCCGGATTGCATGCCGGTTCGCCACGCAGGCTGAATCTGCTGCTCAACGCGGTCGCGGTGACGGTGAAGGGCTCCGAGGTCGGCGCGCTGAAGCAGCTGCCCGGGGTGGCCTCCGTGGTCCCCGACGCAAAGATGCGTCTCCTCACCGATGCGAGCGTGCCACTGATCAACGCTCCGCAGGTGTGGCGCCGCAAGGACCAGGCAGGCAACAGCGCCGACGGCAAGGGCACCACCGTCGCCGTCCTGGACAGCGGGGTCGACTACAGCCATCCCGACCTCGGCGGCGGCTTCGGCAAGGGCCACAAGGTCGTCGGCGGCTACGACTTCGCCAACGGCGATGCCGATCCGATGGACGACAACGGCCACGGCACCCACGTCGCCGGCATCATCGCGGGCAAGGCCGCCGAGCAGGGCGGCGTCACCGGTGTGGCGCCGGGCGCGAGCATCCTGGCGTACAAGGTCATGGACGACGCGGGCGAGGGCTACACCTCCGACATCGTGGCCGGCATCGAGGCCGCGATCGACCCGGCCAATCCGCACCGCGCCGATGTCATCAACATGAGCATCGGCGGCCACGGAGACGGCACCGACCCGCTCGGCGCGGCCGCAACCGCCGCCACCAAGGCGGGTGTTGTCGTCGTCGCCTCCGCCGGCAACGAGGGGCCAGGCAGGGGCACCGTGGGCACCCCGGCCGCCGCCGACGGCGTCATCGCGGTCGGTGCCTCCATCAGCGGGCTGCGCATACCGAGCGCCGCCTACGAGGGTGGCGAGAAGATCCAGACGTATCGTGGACTGGTCTCCGCGAATCCGCCCGGCAAGCCCTTCACCACCGATCTCGTCGATGTCGGGCGGGGCACCGCGGAGGACTGGAAGCGGGCCGGCGACGTCAAGGGCAAGGCCGTCCGCATCGACATGCTGGTTGCCCAGTCCTCGCAGGACCTGTACATGACCGAGATCGAGATGGCACGGGAAGCCGAGCGCCACGGAGCAGTCGCCCTCATCGGGGGGCCGTCCGGCGGCGGTGGCCCGGTGCTCGCCACACCGGCCCCGCTGTCGCAGGACCAGCCCCAGGCCCCCTCCCATGACGGCTCGATCCCGCTTGCCGCGCGGACCTCCCTCAAGGACTCCGGCGACTCGCTGCGCATGGACACCATGATCATGCTGGGCATGGACTCCACCCAGTACGCCGAGCTCGGACGCCGCCTGGCGAAGGGCAAGGTCGAGGTGACGATCAGCGGCACGGACGTCACCGACAAGATCGCCTCGTTCTCCTCGCGCGGCCCCGACCTGCGGTGGGACCTGAAGCCGGACCTGGTCGCACCGGGCTACGACATCCGCTCCACCGTCCCCAAGTCCCTCTACGCGCCCGGCTATTACCGCATGTCGGGTACGTCGATGGCAGCACCGCACGTCGCGGGCGCCGCCGCCCTGCTGCGCCAGCTGCACCCCGGCGACACCCCGGCGAAGGTCACCTCCGAACTGGTGGGCTCCACAAAGCGGATCAAGGACTACGGGACGAGCACGGTCGGCTCCGGCCGCCTCGACGTCGCCGCGGCCGCCGACACGGCGGACACCGGCATCACCACCACCCCGGCCACCCTCTCCTACGGCCTCGCCGACCTCGCCAAGCCCACGGTTGGCGGCAGCAAGAAGCTCACCGTGACCAACTCCGGCGCCCGGATCCGTACCGTCCGCCTGAAAGCGAGCGGCCAGGCGAGGGTCAGCCCGGACACCCTGCGTATCCCGGCGGGCGCCAGGGCGACGGCGACGGTGACTCTCCTGGCGGACCGCCCGGACGGCGAGGCCGAGATCACTGGCACGGTCACCGTCACCCCCGAGCACGGCACCGCACTGCGCGTCCCGTACCTCCTTGTCGCACGGAAGCTGTTCCTCCAGGCCGGCCCCGACCCGAGCGACGGCACGTCCACTGCCGTCGTCATCACCCCGGCCCCACTGGCGAAGCCGCCGGTCCTGACCGT
Organism: Streptomyces sp. JLBJ103; assembly: GCF_058215575.1. Taxonomy (NCBI): domain Bacteria; kingdom Bacillati; phylum Actinomycetota; class Actinomycetes; order Kitasatosporales; family Streptomycetaceae; genus Streptomyces; species Streptomyces sp. JLBJ103. The sequence goes on from NZ_CM177089.1 coordinate 5,769,578, forward strand.
CACCCCGCCGCACGGCAGGACCTACACCGTCACCACCAGGCTCCGCGCCGCAAAGGTCTACCAGGCAGAGATCACCGGCCGCGGCGAGGGAGCCCACCTGGTGTCCGCCGCTGGCCGGAGCACCGACGGCAAGACACTGACCAGCAACCGCGACGGCTTCGAGGTCACCCCCAAGAACAGCCGCACCTCTCGCTGGCAGCCCGTCGGTCCCAACTCCGAGAGCGGCGACGTCACCACCGCGCCGAGCGCCCCCCGCGCCGCCGTCCTCACCCAGTACGACAAGACCGGCCCCTGGTCCACCAAGGACAACGGCGCGACCTGGAAGCAGCACACCAGGCTGCCGCTCGGCGACGTCGCCGGCCAGGCCTTCACCGTCATCGACCCGAGCAACGCCCAGCGCTGGTGGTACGCCGCCAACAGCGCATCCGGCATTCCCCGCAAGGGCTCGATCCTGCGCACCCAGGACGGCGGCCGCACCTGGCAGACACTCAACACGCCCGACACACCCATCACCGACTTCCTCAGCGACGAGGCGGGCAAGATCCTCGTCGCCGTCACCACCACCGACGTGCTGATCAGCAAGGACGGCGGTGACACCTGGACCGCCGAGCCCCTCGGCATCCCCGTCGACCACGTCTACGACGTGGCGATCGGCGGCGACAGCCTCTACCTCTCGGCGGGTAAGTCGCTGTGGAAGCGCGACGGCCTGTCCTCCGGCACCCTCGGCAAAGCCGCCAAGGTGTACGAGCCCACCGACGGCCGGGTCTCCGTCACCGTCGTTGCGGACAGCCAGGTCGTAGCCGTGTACGAGGCTGGGTCCGGCATCGTCGGCTCCTTCGACGGTGGCAAGACCTGGGCCACGCTGGACAACCACGGATACGGCGGTACCGGCCTGACCCTCACCGGCGGCGACATGTACGCCGGCTACGGCAAGGACATCCGCGTCGGCCGCGACCACGGCCGCCAATGGAGCACCATCCCAGCCGCCAACGGCGCCTCCACCACCTCCGACTTCGAGCGCTGGGCCGACGGTTCGCTGACCGTCTCCGCGGACGCGGCCGGTGTCTACCGGGGCACGGCGGACGGCAAGGACTACCGGCGCCTCGGCGTCCAGGGCGGCACCGTCAACTCCCTCGCCCGCAGCGGAAACCAGCTGCTCGCGGCCGGCCGGCAGGGCACGCACCGATCGCAGCTTCCGGTCTCCGGCGCCGAGTGGGGCACCACCGGCGGCGAAGGCATGATCGGCGCCGGGACCCGGCTGTTGCAGACCTCCGCCAAGGACTCGCGGATCGTGTGGCGGGTGCGCAGCGGCCCCTGGGACGACTTCCACCTGGAACGCAGCAGCGATGCGGGTGCCACCTGGCAGGAGAAGGGCAAGAGCAGCGGCACGGTGTTCGCCATGGCGGTGCACCCCGCCGACCCCGACCGTGTGTATGTCTCCTACGCAAATCTCCTGGGCAAGGGCCTGTTCTCCACCGAGGACGGCGGCACCACCTGGAAGAACCTCCTCAACGACCAGACGCACTTCACCGCCGTCGCAGGCGACCCGAAGAACCCGGACCGGCTGTGGCTCGGCTCCCCCGACGGCCTCTACCGCTCCGACAACGGCGGCGACGACATCACCAAGATCGCCGACGGCCGCGTGGACACCATCGAGTTCACCGGGTCGACGATGCTGACCGGCGGCGACGCGATCAAGGTCTCGACGGACGGCGGGAAGACCTTCCGCACCGCTGACACCGGCAAGCTGCCGCTGCGGGTCAGCGACATACTGCGGGTGGACGGCACCCTCTACGCGGCCACCACCAGCTACCGGGGGACGGCTCTGCCGCGCGGGGGCCGAGGCGTCCTGCGCTCCACGGACGGCGGCCGCAGCTGGCAGAACATCTCCACCGGCCTGCAGAACCTCAACGCCACCAGCCTGGCGGCCGCCGACGGCTGGCTGTACGTGGGCACGGTACAGGGAGGTGTGCACCGCCTGAAGCTCTGACCGGGTAGCTGTCGAAGAGGGGGTGGCTCGCCGGTACCCGGCGTGCCGCACCCCGCAGGGACGATTCCTGAAGGTCACCGACCCGGCCCATTACGTGGAGACCAAGAAGGCTGCCGCCGCACAAAAGAGCCTGGACGAGCCGGCGAGGGCCGCTACCCCGACCATGGGGTAGCGGCCCTCGCAGCACGTCTGACTTCGCCGCCGGACCGGAACCGGCGCGGAAGGCCGCGGCGGCCAACCGGAGGTCCGCTGAAGGGGATGGCGGGGATGCCTGCGGACCGCAGGGATGGCTGAGCCGCCGCGGCGGCATGCGCGGCGGTGAAGGGGGCCCGTTGACGAAGGCCGTTTCTCGCGACGCATCGACCATCAGGATGCCCCGCACGCCGGGAGATGTCGTGAGCACAGAGTCCACAGTCGTGTTGGCAATCCGTTCACTCCCGGTCCCGGCCGCCGAAGCCGCCGCCCGTGAATGCCCGGCAGCGGTGGTCCCTGGGGGTGGTGCCGTAGGCGGCGCGGTAGGCCCGGCTGAAGGTGGACGCGCGGGGGAAGCCCCAGCGGCTGGCGATGGCGTGGATGGGGGTGGCGCCGAGCGCCGGGTCGGTGAGGTCACGGTGGGCCGCCTCCAGGCGCAGACGGCGGATCCAGTCGGCGACGGTGTCCTCCTCGTCCTGGAAGAGGCGGTGCAGATAGCTGACGGAGATGTGGTGGGCGGCGGCGATGGACCCGGGCGTGAGTCCGGGGTCGTGCAGATGCGCGCGGATGAACGCCTGGATGCGCAGGGTGAGGGACCGCTGATGGGTCTCCGGAGGCAGCGCCGTCCCGTCCTCGAGTACATGGGCGAAGAGCGAGGCGACCAGGTCGCTCGCGATCCTGCCCAGCCGGGGCGCGTCGGAGGGCCGGTACGCGGACGTGTCGGCGGCCAGCTGGGTGAGGAACCCCGACAGCAGCGCGCCGACTCCCTCACGCGCCGATATGGGCCGCGCGATGATCCGGCGCACCTTGTCTTGCGACAGCGGCACCAGCGCCTGGGGGATCTCCACGCCCACGGTCCTGATCGGGTTCCCCGTGCTGTGGAGCTCGTACTCCAACGAGGAGGAGTTCACATGCAGGTCGAGTGGCCGGTAAGCGGCCTCCTGGTGTCCCCACACCCCCGCCCCGGTGCCGTGCTGGAGGAGCGAGAGGTGGTACATCTCGGGGTCGGACTGCCGGATCAGCTTCCGTGTACGGCGGAAGACCACCGGCTGGAACTCGGCCGGCCATACGACAACCGGTCCGAGCTCCAGGACGCGCTGGGAGGCCCGGTAGCCCTCGGTGTGGTCACTGCGCAGCTCCATGGGGGCATGGGTGCGGCCCATCCGTTCCACCCAGGCGTCGAACCGGTCCGCCGCCGTCACCTCTTCGGTCCGGAACACCATCTCGTCCAGCACGTGACTCTCCCCAATTCCCTGCCGTGGTCGTGTACCCCCGTACCCCCGCGCCCCCGTGACTTGGGCGTGAGTCCCCCTCTCACACCTGCTCAGCGCACGATCTCACGCCTTGCCGCGGCCTGTTCGCTCCTGCTCACGGGCGTGTCCGTGGGTGTCGCGATGGATCCGATGTCTACTTCGGAGTGCCCCCGACGGGTCGTTCGGCGGCAGCCGTGAGCTGCTGGGCCAGGTCTTTGAGCGATTGGCGCAGTTGGCCGGGGCTGTGGATGGTGAAGGGCCATTCCAGGGAGGCGAGCAGGCGAGCCACGCTGTCCAGTTGTGCGGCCTGCGCGCGCATCAGTACGCCGGTGGGTGTGGCGGTGAGGGTGGCGATCGTGCGTGGCAGCCGGCGCGCGATGTCATCGATGGGGCCTTCGATCAGTACCTCGACCTGCCACGGCGCGGGTGTCCGGGCCAGGGATGCGGTGAGGTGGGTGACCGGGTCGAAGCCGTCGGGGGCGGTGAACGTCGCGGCGCTGGGCGTGGCGGACGTGATCCGGTCGATGCGAAAGGTGCGCAGGCTGTCACGGAGGTGGTCGTGACCGACGAGGTACCAGCACCCGGAATGGAAGACCACACCGTACGGGTCGACGTCGCGCTCGGTGTGTTCCTGGTGCCAGGAGCGGTAGCGCAGGCTGACGGTGTGACCGGAGCGGCATGCCTGCGCCAGGGTCAACAGGACGCCTGCTTCGGGAGCCTGCGCGAGCACGGTACCGGCGGTGAAGGACAAGGTGTCCCGCATGGCGGCCAGCGGTGCGCGCAGCGGATCCGGGAGCACTCGTTCGATCTTGGCAAGGGCACCGGCGCCGGCGGGAGCGGTGGTGCTCATCCCGAGACGCTCCCCGGCGAGCAGGCCCAGCATGACCACGAGGGCTTCTTCGTTGGTGAGCATCAGCGGTGGCATCCGGTAGCCGCGGGCTAGCCGGTAACCACCGAAGCGGCCTCGGTCCGATTGCACCGGGATGCCCAGCTCGCGCAGGCGTGACGCGTAGCGCCGCACCGTGCGCACGTCGGTCCCGAGGCGGTCCGCCAACTGTGCACCGGTCAGTCCTGGGTGTGTCTGGAGGAGTTCCAGCAGGGCCAGTACGCGGGTCAAGGGATATGACATGGGTCACTCGGCAATTCAGGGCGGAAACTGTCCTGTATGGACTCTACTCTCGCCGCAGCCCCTTAAACCCAAGGAGAAACCGCATGGCTACCTTCGTACTCGTCCCCGGCGCCTGGCTCGGAGCCTGGGCATGGGAGGCCACCGCCCATGCGCTGCGGGAGCGCGGGCACGCGGCGCTGCCGGTGACGCTGACCGGCCTGGGCGAACGATCCGCCCTCGCCACCCCGGAGGTGGGCCTGGACACGCACATCGACGACATCACCGCGTTCGTCGTGGAGCAGGACCTGCGCGATGTCACCCTCGTCGCACACAGCTACGCGGCGGTTCCCGTCACCGGCGCCGCGAGCCGCCTCGGACCGCGGCTGGAACGCCTGGTCTATCTCGACAGCGCTCCCTTCGCGGAGGGCACCTGCCTGCTCGACGTCATGCCGGACGACGTGGTGGACCAACTGCACAAGCAGGTTGCCGAGCACGGAGACGGATGGCGGCTGCCCTTGCCGCCCTTCGAGCTTCTCGGCATGATCAGCACCCTCGCAGGGCTGGACGAGGGCCGGCTCGAGCTCATGCGCAGCCGGGCCACGCCCCAGCCCTTTTGCACCTTCGCACAGCGGCTGGCCCGCCCTGGTGAGCTCGGTCCTGAGGTCGACCGCGTGGTGGTCGCCTGCCACGACGCCAAGGCACTGCTGGATGCCGGGGTGCCGACGCTGGCCTTCCTCAACCAGTCACCGTGGCGGCGCTTCCATCTGCCCACCGGGCATTGGCCCATGCTGTCCGCACCCGCCGAACTCGCTGCGACCCTCGACGCGGTCGTGTCCTCCGGATGCTCCGGAAGCTGACAGCCATGGCCCGCTCCGCTGCATGCCCTGCGCGTTGCGGATCGCCTGTCATGCGCCCTCGCACGGCAAGGCGACGGCCACGGGGCTCCACCTGAGCGCCGACGGCCGCTGCCACCCGCTGTCCGTCATCGTCGCACCGGGTCACCGGGCGGACTCACACGACTTCGGAGGCCGGTGCGATCCTTGAATCACGAGCCTCTGGCGCGTCTGGCCGCCCAGCGCGCCGGACCGTCGGGTATTGCCTCTCACGGACGATGGTGCAGTCCACATGGATACCTCTGACAGCGCAGGCGCAGTCGGCCGCAGCCCGGGGCCCTCCGACGAGTGGTGGCATGCGGACCCACCGATGCTGGAGCGGATCCTCGCCCTTTCGCCGGCAGGTATGGCCGTGCTGGACCGGGATCTGCGCTTTGTCTGGGTCAACGAGGCTTTGGAGCGCCTCGGGGGCGTCCCCCGTGACCAGCGGTTGGGCAAGCGCCTGCGGGACGTGCTGCCCCTCCTGGACTTGAGGCTGGATGTCGAGGGGATCGAGTCGCTCACGCGGGAGGTGCTCGATACCGGTCGGCCCCTGGTCGATCACCTGCTGCGAGGCGGGACGAAGGCACACCCACATCGGCCGCACGCATACTCGCTGTCCGTCTTCCGGCTCCACAGCGCCACAAACCGGGTGCTGGGCGTGTCCTTCATCGTCCTCGACGTCACAGACCGCTGGCGGGCTCGGGAGCGGCTCGCTTTGCTGAACGAGGTCGGAGCGCAGACCAGCAGCACATTGGACGTCATGCACACCGCGCAGACCTTGGCCGATATCAGCGTGCCGCGACTGGCCGACTTCGTCGCCGTCGACCTCCTGGAATCGGTGATACGCGGCGACACACCGCGTCCAGGGGCTCACCTCCATCCGCCGCAGATGCGCCGTGCGGGCCAGCAGTCGATCCACGAAGGTGTTCCCGAGTCGGTCGCGGCGACCGGGCAGGCCGTCGAGTTCCATCCCCGCTCACCCGAAATGCAGTGCATGCTTGACGGGCGCTCCCGTCTGGAAGCCATGCCGGGTGCCTCAACCAACAGCTGGTTCGCAACTGACCCGGCCCGAGCCGCGAAAATCCAGGAATTCGGTCCCTGCTCCCTGATACTCGTCCCGATCCTCGCCCTCGGCGATGTTCTGGGCGTCATCAGATTCATCCGCTGGCAGCTGCGCGACCCCTTCGAGCAGGACGACCTGCTCCTTGCGGAAGAAGTAGTGGCCCGCGCGGCGGTGAGCATCGACAACGCCCGCCGCTACACCCGCCAGCACAGCACCGCGCTGGCTCTGCAGCGCAGCCTGCTCCCGCGCAGTCTCACCGGCGGCAGCACGCTCGATGTCGCCTGGCGCTACCTGCCCGCCCATGCCTCCGATGGTGCGGGCGGCGACTGGTGCGACGTGATACCCCTGTCCGGGGCCCGGGTGGCCATGGTCGTCGGTGACGTCGTGGGTCACGGGATGGACGCCGCGGCCACGATGGGACGGCTTCGCACCACCGTTCGCACCCTGGCGGACATGGACCTCCCCCCGGACGAGTTGCTGGCCCACCTCGACGACCTGGTACTGCGCCTGATCGACGAGGAACAGACCGCCGACCCGTCACTGGCCCCCGCCGCGCTCGGCGCCACCTGCCTGTACGTCGTCTACGACCCGGCCACACGCAAGTGCACCATGTCCCGTGCTGGCCACCCCCCTGCCGCAGTCGTCACCCCGGACGGCTCGGTGACCTTCCCCGACCTGCCCGCCGGGCCTCCGCTCGGCCTGGGCGCCCTGCCCTTCGAATCCGCCGAATTCGACATCGCCGACGGCAGCGTCCTCGCCCTGTACACCGACGGCCTCATAGAGACCCGCGACCAGGACATAGACCTGGGCCTTACCCGGCTGCGCACCGCACTGGCCTCCCCTCAGGCGCGGCTCGACGAACTCTGCGGAACCGTCCTGGACAACGTGCTCGCCGACGGCCCCGACGACGACGTCGCACTGCTCCTCGTCCGCACCCACGCCCTCTGCGAGGACCAAGTGGCCACCTGGGAGCTGACTTCCGACCCGTCGGTCGTCGCAGACGCCCGCTCGCTGACCGCGGACCGCCTCACCGCCTGGGGACTGGACAGTCTGATCTTCACCTTCGAGCTGATCGTCAGCGAACTCGTCACCAACGCCATCCGCTACGGCAACGGACGCATCCGGCTGCGCCTGATCCGGCAGGATGCGCTCATCTGTGAAGTCTCCGACGTCAGTAGCAGCTCACCACGCATGCGCCACGCGCGGACCACCGACGAGGGCGGCCGCGGCCTTTTCCTCGTAGCGCAGTTGGCCAGCCGCTGGGGCACCCGATACACGACCGACGGCAAGATCGTCTGGGCAGAGGAACACCTCCCAGCGAACGACGCTCAGTACCAGGCGGCCTGACCTCCCACCGAACCCCGGCCAACTGGCACCGTCGCGGCCCTGCACGTCCGTCGGTGACAAACCAGTGGGGCCGCCACTCCGGACGGAGTGGCGGCCCCACTGCTGTGCTGACGGCAGGTCAGTCATTGGGTGGCCCGGTGCACACGCGGTGTGGTTTCCAGAGTTCCCGCCCAGGTCACCCGACCATGCTCTTTAGACGTCGAAGTACAGCTCGAACTCGTGCGGGTGCGGCCGCAGCTGGAGCGGGGCGATCTCGTTCGTCCGCTTGAAGTCGATCCAGGTCTCGATCAGGTCCGAGGTGAACACCCCGCCCTGGAGCAGGAACTCGTGGTCGGCCTCGAGGGAGTCGAGCACCGCCGGGAGGGAGGTGGGCACCTGCGGGACGCCCGCGTGCTCCTCGGGGGCCAGCTCGTAGAGGTCCTTGTCGATCGGCTCGGCCGGCTCGATCTTGTTCTTGATGCCGTCCAGACCGGCCAGCAGCAGAGCCGAGAAGGCCAGGTACGGGTTGCCGGAGGCGTCCGGGGCGCGGAACTCGACGCGCTTGGCCTTCGGGTTCGAGCCGGTGATCGGGATACGCATCGCGGCGGAACGGTTCCGCTGCGAGTACACCAGGTTGACCGGGGCCTCGAAGCCGGGGACCAGGCGGTGGTAGGAGTTCACCGTCGGGTTGGTGAAGGCCAGCAGCGACGGGGCGTGCTTGAGGATGCCGCCGATGTAGTAGCGGGCGGTGTCCGAGAGGCCCGCGTAGCCCTGCTCGTCGTAGAAGAGGGGCTCGCCGTTGGTCCACAGCGACTGGTGGACGTGCATACCGGAGCCGTTGTCACCGAAGATCGGCTTCGGCATGAACGTCGCGGTCTTGCCGTTCTTCCACGCCACGTTCTTGACGATGTACTTGAACAGCTGGAGGTCGTCGGCCGCGGCCAGCAGCGTGTTGAACTTGTAGTTGATCTCGGCCTGACCGGCGGTGCCCACCTCGTGGTGCTGGCGCTCGACCTTCAGGCCCACGCGCTCCAGCTCGAGGCTGATCTCGGCGCGCAGGTCGGCGAAGTGGTCGACCGGCGGGACCGGGAAGTAGCCGCCCTTGTAGCGGACCTTGTAACCGCGGTTGTCCTCCAGCGCGCCGGTGTTCCAGGCGCCCGCCTCGGAGTCGATGTGGTAGAAGGACTCGTTCGCGGTGGTGTTGAAACGCACGCTGTCGAAGACGTAGAACTCGGCCTCGGGACCGAAGAACGCGGTGTCCGCGATACCGGTGGAGGCGAGGTAGGCCTCGGCCTTCTTGGCGATGTTCCGCGGGTCACGGCTGTACTGCTCGCCGGTGATCGGGTCGTGGATGAAGAAGTTGATGTTGAGCGTCTTGTCCCGGCGGAACGGGTCGACACGCGCCGTGGACAGATCCGCACGGAGCGCCATGTCCGACTCGTGGATCGCCTGGAAACCGCGGATCGACGAGCCGTCGAAGGCGAGCTCCTCGTGCGGGTCGAACGCCTCCGCCGGTACGGTGAAGTGCTGCATGACGCCGGGAAGGTCACAGAAACGGACGTCGACGAACTTCACGTCCTCGTCCGAGATGAACTTCCGAGCGTCGTCGGCGTTCTGGAACATCCAACTCCTCCTAGCCCGGCCCGGGGGGACGGGATTTGTTCGGTCGCACGGTCCATGAGCGTGGTGTGCTGAGCCCGACCATAGGCAGACGGGATTTCCCGGGCATGACCCATTTGTTTCACCCAGGTTAACCGGCCGAGAGCCGGAATGACGTGGCCCAACAGGCGATCATGGGCCTCCTGCGGGACGCGGGCGGCACCCGGCTCCCGGGAAACGTATGCGGTCGCAGTAACGTGGTCGGGTGGACAAGAGGCAAGCAATCGGATCGTGGCTTTCCGGGCCCCGCGCGGCCGCCGAGGACATGGGCGTCGACATGGGTCACCGGGGCCAGGGGCTGGGGCTGCCCGAGAGCGGACCGGGCGCCATCGCGCCGCTCGGGCGCCGCTTCGGGGCGCTCTTCATCGACTGGGGGCTGTGCCTGCTGGTCGGCTGGGGGCTGCTGTCCGGCGGTGACGCACGGGCGGCCGGGAACTGGGCGCTTGCGGTCTTCCTCGTGCTGAGCGTGCTGACCGTGGGCACGGTCGGTGCCACCCCCGGCAAGCTGCTGCTGAAGCTGCGGGTCATCGGTGAGGGCGGGGTGCGGCTCACACTGCCGCGGGCCGTACTGCGCAGTGTGCTGCTCGGGCTGGTGATCCCCGCCGTCGTCTGGGACCGGGACACCCGGGGACTGCACGACCGGCTCTCCCGCTCCGTGCAGATCCGGGTCTAGCGGAGCCCCCCGGCGGAACCGGGCGGAAGGGCAATGCAGCGGAATGCGCCGCCTGTGAATGGCGGATCGCGTACGAGTCCGGATCGCATACGAGCGGATCGCATACGAGGGGATCGCATACGAATGGCGGCCGGGACAGGGTCCCGGCCGCCATTCGTATACCGACGTTCATCGCGCTCTGTGACGCGGAATGTGCTCAGCGCCCCTTCGGCATGCGCATGCCCTTGGGCATCGGACCCTTCGGGATCGGCATGTTGCTCATCAGGTCGCCCAGCGCCCGGAGCCGGTCGTTGACCACGGTCACCTGCCCGCCCGGCAGCACCCGCGGCAGCTTCATCAGCTTGGTGCGGAGCTTCTTGATCTCCACCTGGCCCTCGCCGGAGCCCACGATCACATCGTGCACCGGGACATCCGCCACGACGCGCGCCATCTTCTTCTTCTCGGCCGCCAACATGCCCTTGAGCCGGTTCGGGTTGCCCTCGCCGACCAGCACGATGCCCGCCTTGCCCACGGCGCGGTGGATGACGTCCTGGCTGCGGTTCATGGCCACGGCGGGCGTCACCGACCAGCCGCGTCCCACGTTCTCCAGGACGGCGGCCGCGGCGCCGGGCTGGCCCTCCATCTGTCCGAAGGCCGCCCGCTCGGCCCGGCGGCCGAAAACGATCGCCATCGCGAGGAAGGCCAGGACGAAGCCAAGGATGCCCAGGAAGATCGGGTGGCCGATCCAGAAGCCGATCGCGAGGAGGACACCGAAGGTGACGATCCCCACGCCAGCGACGACAAGGCCGACCTTCGAGTCGACCCGCTTGGTCATCTTGTAGGTCAGGGCGATCTGCTTCAGCCGCCCGGGGTTCTCGGATGTTTCCTTCCTCGCCATACAGCGAAGTTTACGTGGCCTGAGAAGCCCCGGCGGACACGGCCTCCAGTACATGCTCGGCCTCGTGCCGGTCCTTGGCACGGCGCCGGTCTTCCAGTACCGCGGTCCAGGCGTTGCGGCGGGCGGTGCGTTGCCCGCCGCGCAGCAGCAGACCCTCCAGAGCGAGCAGTGCGTCGGTGACGGACGGGCGTACGGGCGCAGCCGGCATGGGATCCCCTCGAAGCAGCGGATGATCACGACGCATGCACTACTGATAAGCAGTGCGTGGCTCAATCGTTACCCAATGGTGTTACCAGTGCGTGACCAGGCGGTCAAACACCGATGAAGCCTGGATATGGCCCGTACCCGTCCTCTGACCTGCGGAAGGGCGCGGGCCGGTGTGCGTGGGTGTGCCGGTACTCACACAGCGTGTTGCTGCTCACACAAGGGGTGTTGGGTGAGCCGTATGCGTGCTGTGTGGTTCAAACGGCCTGTGAGGCCACTGCGACGTTACGCTTCTCGATCGCCTGCTGGTAGAGGCGCCCCGCGCGGTACGACGAGCGGACGAGGGGGCCGGACATGACACCGGCGTAGCCGATCTCCTCCGCTTCCTCCTTGAGCTCGACGAACTCCTGCGGCTTGACCCAGCGGTCCACCGGGTGGTGGCGGGCGGACGGCCGCAGATACTGCGTGATCGTGATGAGTTCGCAGCCCGCGTCGTAGAGGTCCTGGAGCGCCTGGCTGATCTCCTCGCGCTCCTCGCCCATGCCCAGGATCAGGTTGGACTTGGTGACCAGACCCGCCTCGCGCGCCTTGGTGATGACCTCGAGCGAGCGCTCGTAGCGGAAGCCGGGACGGATCCGCTTGAAGATCCGCGGGACCGTCTCCACGTTGTGCGCGAGCACCTCGGGACGGGACGAGAAGACCTCGGCGAGCGCCTCGGGAACCGCGTTGAAGTCGGGGATCAGCAGCTCGACACCGGTGTCCGGCATCAGGGAGTGGATCTGGCGGACGGTCTCCGCGTACAGCCAGGCGCCGCCGTCCTCCAGGTCGTCACGGGCGACGCCGGTGATCGTGGCGTACTTCAGCTCCATGGTGCGTACGGATTCGGCCACCCGACGCGGTTCGTCGCGGTCCAGGGGCTCCGGCTTGCCGGTGTCGATCAGGCAGAAGTCACAGCGCCGGGTGCACTGTTCCCCACCGACGAGGAATGTCGCCTCGCGGTCCTCCCAGCACTCGAAGATGTTCGGACAGCCTGCCTCCTGGCACACCGTGTGCAGGCCCTCGCGCTTCACCAGGCCGTGCAGCTCGGTGTACTCGGGGCCCATCTTCGCCCGGGTCTTGATCCACTCCGGCTTGCGCTCGATGGGGGTCTGGCTGTTCCGGACCTCCAGACGCAGCATCTTCCGTCCGTCGGGTGCGACTGCGGACACGTCCGGCACTCCTCTTTGCTTGGCGGCTCGGCTGGCGAGTTTGCTGGCGCGGCTTTCGAATCGTCGGCGGTCACCAGGGTACGCCCGTCATTCGTACGGATTTACGTCCAGGGCAACCCATGGGCCTCAGGGCGCATTCCCTGGGCCCTGTGAGCGCTCACCGGCATTGGGCCTAGACGGCCCGCGGCATCGGGACCGACGCCTCCAGGACGGCCCGCAGATGCTTCTCGACCACCGGGAGCACCTCCGAGACCGGGACGTCCCGGCCCAGCTCCTCCGAGAGCGAGGTCACGCCCGCGTCCCGGATACCGCACGGCACGATCCGGTCGAACCAGGTGTTGTCCGGATTGCAGTTCAGCGCGAAGCCATGCATGGTGACGCCCTTGGCGATCCGCACCCCGATCGCGGCCATCTTGCGGTCCTCACGGCGCTGCCCGGCGTTGGACGGGGCGTACTCCGGGCCGTTCATCCGCGGATCGAACTCCTCGTCGTCGATCCGGGGGTCGAAGTCCAGGCTCAGCCCGCCGAGCGCCCGGCGCTCCTCGAGCGGGTCGCCCAGCACCCACACCCCGCTGCGGCCCTCCACCCGGCTGGTCTCCACACCGAACTCCGCGCAGGTCAGCAGGAGCGCCTCCTCCAGGCGCCGGACATGCGCGATCACATCCACCGGACGCGGCAACTTCAGGATGGGATAGCCCACCAGCTGGCCGGGGCCATGCCAGGTGATCTTGCCGCCGCGGTCCACGTCCACCACCGGGGTGCCGTCGAGCGGCCGCTCGTTGTCGGCCGTGCGCCGCCCCGCGGTGTAGACCGCCGGGTGCTCCAGCAGCAGACAGGTGTCGGGGATCTCGTCCGCGAAGCGCGCGGCGTGCACCCGGCGCTGCTCCTGCCACGCCTCCTCGTAGTCCACCGCGTCCGCGCCGAATCCCAGGTGGACATAGCGCAGCGACGAGGAGCCGGGGATCTCCCCCGGGGACGATGCGGTCACGGCACGCTCCTGTTCGGACCTCGTTCAAGGACCTCGTACGAGTCACCTCGTACCAAGTCACCTCGTACACGTGGGTGGCGAAGCCTGGCGGCGGCGCCCCAGCCACTCTACGACCGCGGACCCGTACGTCCCCATCGGGCTCGTTCTCACACGATCGGATGAATGCCCCCCGACGGCCGCGATCAGCCCCTCGAGCGGCAGTTAAATTCGCGCCGTTCCACAGGGCGATCAGGGAGACCGGCAGGCTGATGACGGAACGACCCCCGCAGCGCATTCCCAATCGTCAGCTCGCGGCGCTCATTGCCGAGGCGGGCTTCTCCAACGCAGGGCTGGCCCGGCGGGTGGACCAGCTCGGTCTGGAGCACGGCCTGGACCTGCGCTACGACAAGACGTCAGTGACCCGCTGGCTGCGCGGACAGCAGCCGCGCGGCACCACCCCGGCGCTGATCGCCGAGGTGTTCACCCGGCGTCTGGGGCGCCGGCTGACGGCGCAGGACCTGGGCCTGGACGCCTGTGCGCCGGTCTACGCGGGACTGGAGTTCGCCGCCACCCCGCAGGAGGCGGTGGACATCGTCAGCGGGCTGTGGCGGAAGGACTCCGGCAGCCATGCGGAGTTACGGAAGATCGCGTTCACCCCGGCGGGTCTGGTGGTCCCCAGCCGTGACTGGCTGATCGGACGGCCCGACGACCGGGTGGCGCGCGGTGAACCCCCGGCGGGCGCGGGCCCGTCCGGGGCGCCCGGCGCGGGTACCCCGGGAGCCGGTGGCGCGGGCGCGGCGGCGGCCGTGCGGCTGCCCGCCCAGGGCGGCCGTACGGGCGGCCAGCCCGCCGGGGCCGGACGCGCGCCCACGGCGGGCCGGGCCCCGGTCCCCCGGCAGCGGCAGGCGGACCGATGTCAGCGCGGGCCGGGCCACCGGGTGACCACCGGAGACATCGCGGCGCTGCGCTCGGTCGGCGAACTGTTCCGGACCCTGGACCAGACCTACGGCGGCGGCCATGCCCGCCAGGCCCTGGTGCGCTATCTCGAGCACGAGGGCGAGCCGATGCTGCGCGGCACCTACAGCGAGGTGGTGGGGCGGCGGCTGTTCGGGGCGGTCGCGGATCTGACCCGGCTGGCCGGGTGGACCTCGTACGACATCGCCGCCCACGGTCTGGCGCAGCGCTATTTCGTCCAGGCGCTGCGGCTGGCGCAGGCGGCCGGGGACCGGGCGTACGGCAGCTATGTGCTGGTGACGATGAGCCGCCAGGCCGTCTATCTGGGCCATGGCCGGGAGGCCGTGCAGCTGGCCCGGGTGGCCCAGCAGGGCGTCGGCGGCGGCGCCCCGCCGGTGCTCCAGTCGCTGCTGCACGCGGTCGAGGCGCGTGGCCACGGAGTGCTGGGCGAGGTGCGGGCCTGCACCGCGTCGCTGGCGCGGGCGGAACGGGCGCTGGAGACGGCGCGCCCCGGAGACGATGTGCCGTACTGGGCGCGGTTCTTCGACGAGGCGCAGCTCGCCGACGAGTTCGGCCACTGTCACCGCGACCTCCAGCAGTACCGGGCCGCCGCCCAGCACGCCGAGCGCTCGCTCCAGCTGCGCGGCAGCGGATACGCGCGCAGCAGGCTGTTCTGCCGGGTGGTGCTGGCCACGGCGCGGCTGGGCCTGGGCGAGCTGGAGCAGGCGTGCGCACTGGGCGCGGAGGCGGCGCAGCAGGCGTCGGAGATGCGGTCGATGCGGGCGCTGGAGTACGTACGGGACTTTGAGCGCCGCCTCGAGCCGTACCGGGACGCGGCGCCGGTGCGGGGCTACCGCGAGCGGGTGGCGGCACTCCAGTAGCCCCGTCGTCGGGCGCCACGCAGCGGTGCGGGTCCACGGCGGACGGCGGCGGCCGTCCCGTCGCCGGGCGGGGTCGCGGCCGCCCTCCCCGCCGCGCGCGGCGGGTCGGCCCGCACCTCTGCGGGACCGGCCGGTGGCCGGTCCCGGGCGGGTTTCCTCGCGCACACGCGGCGGGCCGGCCCGTATGCCCCGGACACGGGCCGGTGGTCGGTGATGTCCGGCCCGAACCGGGTGTCCCGCCCGGCCGGTGGCTGGATCCGGGTGTTCTCGCGCGCGGTCCGGGTCGCCGGAGCACGGGTCGCTCAGCCCGTGCCGGGCGTTCCGTCGTCGCCGGGCCATCTGGCCGGAACCGGATGGCGCCGCCCAGCCGTGGGGTCAGGCCGCGGCCGGGAGGCTGGGGGTGGTGCCGGATCCTGGTGGGGCGCCGAAGTCGGTGAGGACCGCGCGGGCCGCGCGGCGGCCGGAGACGAGGGCGCCCTGCACCGAGCTGGAGTCGCGGTGGTCGCCGCAGACGTACAGCCCGGACAGCAGCCGCACCGGGCGGCGCAGATCGTGGGGCGCGGGCATGGCCGGGACGGCGTACGGGTCGTGGTGCGCGGCCAGCAGCTCCCAGTCTGCGGTGGAGGTGGCGTAGACCGCGGCCAGTTGGCCCCGGGCGGCCCGGTCGAGGTCGGCGGTGGGCTGTCCGGCGGCCGGGCCGAGCACCGTGGAGGTGATCAGCACCCGGCCGGGCGGGGTGCGCGAGGGGTCCACCTCGCTGGCCACCATGGTGTGGGCCACCGGGCCCGAGCCGCTCGCCGCGAGGACCAGCGCGGGTTCGCGCAGCGGCGGCCGGTCGGCGGTGTGGTGAAGCACCGTCACCGGGTGGAAGGCCGGCAGTCGCAGACCGGGCAGGAGGGCCGCGGCGTCATGTGCCCCCGTGGCCACCAGGACCGCGCGGCAGCCGATCTCGCCGTGTTCCGCGGTGGCCACGGCGGTGGTGGAGGCCGATACCGCGCGGACGCCGGTGTGCACCGTCCCCGGCGGTAGTGTGGCGGCCAGCAGCTCGGGGACGGTGGACGCGCCGCCCGCCGGGAGGCAGAGGCGGCCGCGTGCGTAGCCGCGCAGGGCCAGATCGGCACAGCGGCTCGAGGTGGTCAGCTCCGGGTCGCTGAGCAGCGACACCAGCAGTGGACGCAGCACCCCCTGAACCGTGCGGGCAGGTAGGCCCCGCCCCCCCAGGGTCTCGTGGACCGGCCGGTCGGGGCGGGCGAGCAGGCGGTCCGCGGGCAGGGTGGCGAGCCTGCCGAGCGCGGCACCGAGTCGGGCTTGGTCGAGCCCGTTGCCCAGGGGAGCACGGGCGGCGTTCGCCAAGGCGCGCGCCGATGTGAATGCGCCCCTCATGCTCCGGGGAGTGCCGAACCGCTGGGTGCGGCCCTCGCTGTGGATCAGCACGCCCTGGGTGAACGGGCGCAGGGCGAGCGAGCCGAGCCCCGGAGTGCGCCGCAGCTCCGGGAAGGAGGTGTTCATCAACTGTCCGGTGCGGTCCAGCCGGAAGCCGTCCACGCTGTCCGTCGCCATCCGGCCGCCCACCCGTGGCGCGGCCTCCAGGACCGTGACCGCCACCCCGGCGCCGGCCAGCAGTTGAGCCGCGGCCAGCCCCGCGAGACCGGCTCCCACGATGACGACGTCCGTGCGGTGCGCGCTGCTGAGCACGTGCCCTCCTCGAGGTCGGTGCGTACGCTACGGGGGCCTGATGCCCCAACCAGCGGACCAGAAGCGTGAGTTCCGCGACACCGCTCCGTGAGGTGGGTAACGCCAGACGTACGTGACGGTAGTCAGAAAGACGTTCGAGGGCAGTCGCGCATTGACCGAGCACGGTCGCACAACGGTCGCACGCCGGTCCGTTTCGATCCCAAATCGGTCTGCGCCGAGGACAGTTGACGCACCGTCAGTGCAGCCGGGCGCCGCCCCGTGCACCCCCTCCGGCGGACCGTCGGCGTGGCGCGCTCAGCGCCGGTTCTTCAGCGCCGCGCGCAGGGCCTCGTCGATATGCGGATAGGTGAAGGCGAAGCCGGAGTCCATCAGCCGGCGGGGCAGCGCCCGCACACTGCCGAGCACATCGCCGGACATCTCGCCCAGCGCGAACCGCAGTGCCGGGGACGGCACGCTCAACAGTGTGGGGCGGTGCAGCACCCGGCCCATGGCCGCCGTGACCTCGCGGTTGGTGACCGGCGTGGGCGCCGTGAGATTGACCGGACCCGCGAGTTCGTCGGTGGCGATGACATGGCGCAGCGCGGCGATGTGGTCGTACAGGGCGATAAAGCTCCAGTACTGGCGGCCACTGCCCATCCGTCCGCCCAGCCCCGCCTTGAACAGGGGAAACAGCCGTCCCCACGCCCCGCCTTCGGGGGCGATGACCAGTCCGGTGCGCGCGAACACCGTGCGGATGCCCGCCTCCTGGGCCGCCGCGGTCGCCTCCTCCCACTCCTGGCACAGATGCGCGAGGAAGCCGTCGCCAGGGGGCGCGTTCTCGTCCACCGCGCGCGCCCCCGTGTCCCCGTAGAACCCGACGGCGCTTCCGCTGATCAGCACCCGCGGCGGAGTGTCCAGTGAGGCCACCGCCTCGGCGATGGCGGCGGTGCCCAGCACCCGGCTGTCCCGCAGCTCCTTCTTGTACGCGTCGGTCCAGCGGCGGTCACCGACACCCGCCCCCGCGAGATGGACCACCGCGTCACACCCCGTCAGCCCGGCGGTGTCCACCCACTGCCGCTGCGGATCCCACTCGACCTCGCCCTCTCCGCGCGGGGTGTGCCGCACCAGCCGTACGACCTGGTGGTCGTCTTCGCGCAGCGCGTGGACGAGGGCCGTGCCGATGAGTCCGGTGGAGCCGGTGACCGCGATTCGCATGGCATCATCCTGCCCCCGATCTTGAAGGGATGTCGGACGACGGGGCCGAGTGGCACACTGGCGCACATGTCCGAGCAGACAGTGCCGTCCCGGCCCGACGCACCGGTCCGGGTGGCCGACCCGGACGAGCTGATCGTCCGCGCCGCCGTGGCCGAGGACGAGACCGCGCTGGCCGGACTGGACCGTCGCGCCTGGTCACCGCTGCACTCGGTGCAGCCGCGCCCCCAGCCCCCCGACGACCCCTTCTTCCACGACCGCAACCGCCCCGATCACATCCTTGTGGCCGAGCTCGGCGGGCGCCCGGTCGGCTACCTCCGGCTCGTCCCGGCGACCCCGCTCGCCACCAACGCCCATGTCCAGCAGATCCAGGGGCTCGCGGTCGACGAGCGGGCGCGCGGCAGGGGAGCGGCGCGGGCGCTGCTGGGCGCGGCGTACGAGAAGGCACGGCGGGCGGGCGCCACCCGCATCACCCTGCGGGTGCTGGCGCCCAACGCCCCCGCGCGACGGCTGTACGAGTCCGAGGGGTTCATCGTGGAGGGCGTCCTGCGGGAGGAGTTCCTGATCGAGGGGACGTATGTGGACGACGTCCTGATGGCCCGCGCCCTCACCGGCTGAGCGCACGTGCCGCATCAGCCAAGGTTCGCCCCGCCTGACTGACGCGGCACTAGCCGCCCCGGACACCGGCCCGTCAGGCCCGGAAGCGCTCCCACAGCCGGGGGTACCGCTCCACCAGCTCCCGTTCGTCCTCGAAATCGATGGCCGCGCCCTGCGGTTCGTTGGGCGGTGCCGGGAGCCCCAGCTCCGGCAGGGCCGCGCCGGTCAGCCGCTCGTACGCCTCGTCCGCGGCGAACCCCAGGTCCTCGCAGTCCCCGTCCACCTGTTCATCGAAGTCGTCCAGAAGTTCGGCGAGCGCGTCCGGCTCGTGCAGCGCCCCCTCGAAGACCTCCCGGCCCTGACCGATCAGCCAGAAGCGGAACGCCTCGAACGCGTCATTGCCGACCCCGCCCAGCAGCACCCAGGCCGCACCCCACACATCCCAGCGGTACGCCCGGTTGGAGCGGGCCTCGAAGTGCCGCGCGAAGTCCAGCACGGCGTCCGGGTCGAGCTGGGACAGTTGCTCGACGAGCAGGTCGGACTGGTCCTCGGGGTCGCCCTCGGCGGCCTCCCGAGCGCTGTCGACCAGCCCCCAGAACTCCGTCTCGTCCATCATCACGGGACCAGGATCGGCCCTCCCCGGCGCCCCCGCACGCGGAGCGACCCGGATGCGGCCCTCTCGTTATCGAGAGGGACCCGGCCGCCGGAGACCCGGGGGAAGTACGAACAAAAAGCGACAGAAGATGTCGGGTTTCCCTGCGACCGTCGAACGCACAGCCATACCGGACACCCATCGAAGGGACACGGATTCGTGAGCACACAGGGCGCGCTGGCGGGCAGGATCGCACTCGTCGCGGGGGCGACGCGCGGCGCGGGCCGGGCCATGGCCGTCGAGCTGGGCGCGGCGGGCGCCACCGTCTACGCGACGGGGCGCACCACCCGGGACCGGGTCAGCGAGGTCGGGCGGGCGACGGAGACCATCGAGGAGACCGCGGAACTGATCACGGCGGCGGGTGGCACAGGCATCGCGGTGCCGACGGACCACCTGGAACCGGAGCAGGTACGGGCGCTCATCGAGCGTATCGACCGGGAGCAGGGGCGACTGGACGTCCTGGTCAACGACGTCTGGGGTGGTGAGGCGCTGATCGAATTCAACAAGAAGACCTGGGAGACGAACCTGACGAGCGGGCTGCGGATGCTCCGGCTCGGTATCGACACCCACCTGATCACCCACTACTTCGCACTGCCGCTGCTGGTCCGGAACCCGGGCGGACTGGTGGTCGAGATCACCGACGGGGACGCGGAGTTCAACGAGACCTACCGGGTGAACCTCTTCTTCGACATCACCAAGAACGCGCCCATCCGCACGGCGTACGGGCTCGCTCAGGAGCTGAAGGAGTTCGACGCCACGGCGGTGTGCGTCTCCCCGGGCTTCCTGCGCTCCGAGCAGATGCTTGACCACTTCGGGGTGACCGAGGAGAACTGGCGGGACGCGGTGGAGAAGGAGCCGCACTTCGCCATCGCCGAGACGCCGCACTTCGTCGGGCGGGCGGTCGCCGCGCTCGCCGCCGACCCGGACCGGGCCCGCTGGAACGGGAAGTCGGTCTTCAGCGGTGAACTGGCCAAGGTCTACGGCTTCACCGACCTCGACGGCTCCCGGCCGGACGGCGTCGGCTATTTCCGCGACATCGTCTTCGGCGGCAAGGCGGGCACCGCGGAGGACTACCGGTAGCGAGCGGCGCCCCGGGACGGCTGAGCAGCGTCGCTGATGTCCGGTGCGGTTCGGTCGCGCCCCGAAGGGGCGCGGGGAACTGCGCGACCAGCCACGACGCTGCCGCAGTCGTGTGACGGCACCCCGGGCACCCCCGGCACATCCCGCGGAGCGCTACTGGTAGAGCCGCGCGGTGCGGCGCGCGGCTTCGGCGAACCGCTCCCGCAGCTCCGGCGGCTCGAGCACCTCGGCCTCCGGGCCGAGCGCGAGCAGCTGCGCGTACGCCACGTCGTACGACTCGACGGGCAGGGTGACGGTGATCCGCCCCTGTCCGTCGGGCTCCCCGGCCCCGCGCACCGCCTCCTCGCCCGCCGCACGGTCCGTGACGTACGGCAGCCGCCGGACCCCGTCCGGGGTGAGCCGCAGCACGGTCTTCTCTCGCAGGATCGAGCGGGCGAACTGGGCCGCCCGCTCCTCCCAGAAGGCGGGCAGATCGAACTCCTCGACCCGGTCGAAGCGGTCACCACGGGGCGCGACGGAGGCGAAGCGGTCCACCCGGTACACCCGGAAGTCGCCCTCCGCGCGGGCCGCCAGATACCAGACGCCCGCCTTGAGCACGAGGCCGTACGGCTCCAGCTCCCGTGCCACCTCCGTCTCCCGGCGCCGGTAGCGGACCGTGATCCACTGGTCGTCCCAGACCGCGTCGGCCAGCGGTGGCAGCAGCTCGGGCGTCTGCGGCGGCTGCCACCAGCCGGGGGCGTCCAGATGGAAGCGCTGGGCCACGTTGTGGGAGGCGTCGCGCAGCTCCGGGAGGAGGGCCGCGGACACCTTCAGCCGGGCCGCGGAGGCGGCGTCCGCGAGCCCCATCTCGCGCAGCGCGGACGGTACGCCGGACAAGAACAGCGCCTCGGCCTCGGTACGCCCCAGCCCGGTGAGCCGGGTGCGGTAGCCGCCGACGAGCCGGTAGCCCCCGGCGCGTCCCCGGTCCGCGTAGACCGGGACCCCCGCTTCGGAGAGCGCGGCGGCGTCGCGGGTGACGGTCCGCTCGGAGACCTCCAGCTCACGGGCGAGCTCGGCCCCCGTCATCGAGGGCCGGGCCTGGAGCAGAAGCACCATTTTGATCAGCCGGGCAGCACGCACCCGCCCATCATGCCTCGGCATGAGAACCGCCGTTGTGCGACCGCCAGACGCGGCCGCACAACGGCGGAGCCGGAGGGATCGAGCTGCTACAGCCCGTAGTGGCGTGCGGCCTCCTTGGCGGCGGTGGCGCTCACCGCGCCACGGCGGGCCAGCCGGTCCAGGGCCGTCACCACGATCGCCGGGACGTCCACGCCGAAGTGGCGGCGGGCGGCCTCACGGGTGTCGGAGAGGCCGAAGCCGTCGGTGCCCAGGGAGTACCAGTCCTGCTCCACCCACTGGCTGATCTGGTCGGGTACCGCGCGCATCCAGTCGCTGACCGCGAGGACCGGGCCCGGTGCGCCTGCCAGGGCACGGGTGACGTACGGGACCCGGTCTTCGCCAGTGAGCCGCGCCGTGTCACAGGACAGGGCGTCACGGCGCAGCTCGCTCCAGGAGGTGGCGGACCACACGTCGGCGGCCACACCCCAGTCGTCGGCGAGGAGTTTCTGGGCCTCCAGCACCCAGTGGATGGCGGTGCCGGAGGCGAGGAGCTGGATCCGGGGGGCGTCGGCGGCGGGCGCCTCGGCCTCCCGGTAGCGGTACAGGCCCTTGAGGATGCCCTCCTCGACGCCCTCGCCCTGGGGCATGGGCGGCTGGACCTTGGTCTCGTTGTAGACGGTCAGGTAGTAGAAGACGTCCTCGGCGTCCGGGCCGTACATCCGCCGCAGGCCGTCCCGCACGATCACCCCGACCTCGTAGGCGAACGCCGGGTCGTAGGCGAGCGCCGCCGGGTTGGTGGAGGCGATCAGATGCGAGTGGCCGTCGGCGTGCTGGAGGCCCTCACCGGTCATGGTGGTGCGGCCCGCGGTGGCGCCGATCAGGAAGCCGCGGCCGAGCTGGTCGGCGAGCGCCCACATCTGGTCGGCGGTACGCTGCCAGCCGAACATCGAGTAGAAGATGTAGAACGGGATCATCGGCTCGCCGTGGGTCGCGTACGACGTGGCGGCGGCGGTGAAGTCGGCCATCGAACCGGCCTCGGTGATCCCCTCGTTGAGGATCTGACCGTTCGTGGCTTCCTTGTAGTACAGGAGCTGATCGCGGTCGACCGGGTCGTAGGTCTGGCCGAGCGGGGAGTAGATCCCGGCGGTCGGGAAGAGCGACTCCATGCCGAACGTCCGCGCCTCGTCGGGCACGATCGGCACCCAGCGCTTCCCGGTCTCCTTGTCCCGCATCAGATCCTTGACCAGCCGGACGAAGGCCATCGTGGTGGCGATCTCCTGGCTGCCGGACCCCTTGGCCAGGGTCTCGAAGGGCTTGGCGGACGGCTCGGGCAGCGCCACCGGGTGGACCTTGCGGGCGGGCGCCGGACCGCCGAGGGCCGCGCGGCGCTCCTGGAGGTAGCGCACCTCGGGGGAGTCGGCGCCGGGGTGGGCGTACGGGACGAGCTCGTCGTCCAGCTTGCTGTCCGGGATGGGCAGCTCCAGGAGGTCCCGCATGGTGCGGAACTCCTTGCCCGTGAGCTTCTTCATCTGGTGGTTGGCGTTGCGCGACTCGAAACCGGGGCCGAGCGTCCAGCCCTTGACGGTCTGCGCGAGAACCACGGTCGGGGCGCCCTTGTGGTCCACGGCGGCGCGGTAGGCGGCGTGCACCTTGCGCGGCTCATGGCCCGCGCGGGAGGTGTGGAAGCACTCGGTGAGCTTGGCGTCGGTGACGCGCTGGGCCAGCCGGGCCAGCTCCGGGTCGGCGCCGAAGAAGTGCTCGCGGATGTAGGCGGCGTCGCGGGTGGCGTAGGTCTGGAACTGCCCGTCGGGCACCTCGCGCAGCCGGCGCACCAGCGCGCCCGAGGCGTCCAGCGCGAACAGCTCGTCCCAGGCCGAGCCCCAGAGCGACTTGACCACATTCCAGCCGGCCGCGCGGAACTGCGCCTCCAGCTCCTGGACGATCTTGAAGTTGGCACGCACCGGGCCGTCGAGCCGCTGGAGGTTGCAGTTGATGACGAAGGTCAGGTTGTCCAGGCCCTCGCGCCCGGCCAGGGCGAGTGCGGCGGTGGACTCGGGCTCGTCCATCTCGCCGTCGCCGAGGAAGGCCCATACGTGGGAGCCCGCGGTGTCCTTGATGCCGCGGCTCGCCAGATAGCGGTTGAACCGCGCCTGGTAGATCGCGGAGAGCGGGCCGAGCCCCATGGAGACGGTGGGGAACTCCCACAGCCAGGGCAGCCGGCGCGGATGCGGGTAGGAGGGCAGACCGTCTCCGCCCGCCTCGCGCCGGAAGTGGTCGAGGTGGTGCTCGGTCAGCCGGCCGTCGAGGAAGGCGCGGGCGTAGATGCCGGGGGAGGCGTGGCCCTGGATGTAGAGCTGGTCGCCCGAGCCGCCCGCGGCCTCCTTGCCGCGGAAGAAGTGCTGGAAGCCGGTCTCGTAGAGCCAGGCGGCGGAGGCGAAGGTGGCGATGTGGCCGCCGAGGCCGTCCCGGCTGCCGCGGGTGACCATCGCCGCCGCGTTCCACCGGTTCCAGGCGGTGATCCGCCGCTCCATCTCCTCGTCACCGGGGAGGGCGGGCTCCGCGGCGGTCGGAATGGTGTTGACGTAGTCCGACTCCAGCAGCGGCGGCAGCGCGAGCCCGGCGCCCTCGGCGCGCTCCAGGGTGCGGCGCATCAGGTACGCGGCGCGGTGCGGACCGGCGGCCTGGGTGACGGCCGTGAGTGAGGCGCCCCACTCCGCGGTCTCCTCGGGGTCCCGGTCGGGGATCTGGTCGAGCGCACTCGGCTGCGTGCTGGCGAGATCGGTCATGCTGCCGACTGTAAGTCTGATCGATGATCGATCAAAAGCCCGTGAGCGAAAAAAATGCTCCGCACCGCGAAATTGGCATTCCGTGCCGCGAAATCAGGCACGCGGTGCACACCCCAGCACATGCTCCTTGACGAGTTCGCCCACCCGCGGATCCCGGCGGCGGAACGCGTCCACCACCGCCTGGTGCTCCTCGGCGTAGGACTGCTGGACGGTGCCCAGCCAGCGGATGGACAGCGTTGTCCAGATCTCGATGCCCAGCGACTCCCAGGTGTGCAACAGCACGCTGTTGCCCGAGGCCCGCACCAGCTCCCGGTGGAACGCGACGGTGTGCCGGACCTGGGCCTCGCCGTCGGCCCTGCGGTCCGCCTCGTACAGCGCCCGCACTTCGGGCTCCAGGGCGGAGGTGTCCTCGGCCAGCCGGGGCGCCGCCAGCTCCGCCGCCATCTGCTCCAGCCCGGCCCGTACCGGATAGATCTCCTCGAGGTCGGAGGCGGCCAGATTCCGCACCCGGACGCCCTTGTTGGGGGCCGATTCGATCAGCCGTAGCGACTCCAGCTCCCGCAGGGCCTCCCGGACGGGGGTCTGGCTGACGTCCAGCTCCGTCGCGATCCGCCGCTCCACGATCCGCTCGCCCGGCTTCCAGCGCCCGCTGACGATCCCCTCCACGATGTGCTCGCGGATCTGCTCGCGCAGCGAGTGGACGACGGGCGGGGTCATGGGGGCACTCCTTCGGAACCAGCGGTGAACGAAAATCATTATCCAGGCAGCGGAAGCTCCGTGGTCCGGGAACGGAAAAGGGCCGCGCCCCGCACGGAAGTCCGTACGGGGCGCGGCCGACAGCGCAGGCGTCCGCCGTGAGCCGGTCAGAGGCCGAGCTCGACCTCGAACTCACCGGCCTCCAGGATCTCCTTGACGGCCGTCAGGTAGCGGGCCGCGTCGGCACCGTCCACCAGGCGGTGGTCGTAGGAGAGCGTGAGGTACGTCATGTCCCGGACGCCGATGACGGTGCCCTCGGACGTCTCGATGACGGCCGGACGCTTCACCGTGGCGCCGATGCCCAGGATCGCGACCTGGTTCGGCGGCACGATGATGGTGTCGAACAGCGCACCGCGCGAACCGGTGTTGCTGATCGTGAAGGTCGCACCGGCCAGCTCGTCCGGCGTGATCTTGTTGGCGCGGACCTTGCCGGCCAGGTCGGCGGTGGCCTTGGCGATACCGGCCAGGTTGAGGTTGCCCGCACCCTTGATGACCGGGGTCATCAGGCCCTTCTCGGAGTCCACGGCGATGCCGACGTTCTCCGAGTCGAAGTAGGTGATGGTGCCCTCGTCCTCGTTGATCCGGGCGTTGATGACCGGGTGGGCCTTCAGTGCCTGGGCCGCGGCCTTGACGAAGAACGGCATCGGGGAGAGCTTGACGCCCTCACGCGCCGCGAACCCGTCCTTGGCCTGGGCGCGCAGCTTCATCAGCCGGGTGACGTCGACCTCGACGACCGAGGACAGCTGGGCCTGGCTGTGCAGCGCCTTCATCATGTTGTCGCCGATGACCTTGCGCATGCGGGTCATCTTGACGGTCTGGCCGCGCAGCGGGGACACCTCGAGCACCGGGGCCTTCTTGGCGGCCGGCGCGACGGCGGCAGGGGCCTGCGCCTGGGCGGCGGCCTTGGCGGCCTCGGCGGCGGCGATGACGTCCTGCTTGCGGATCCGCCCGCCGACGCCGGTGCCCTTGACGGTGGCCAGGTCCACGCCGTTCTCGGCGGCGAGCTTGCGCACCAGCGGGGTCACATAGGCGCCCTCGGCCTCGGGGGCCGAGGGGGCAGGGATCGACGGCGCGGCCGGGGCGACCGGGGCCGGAGCGGGCGCCGGAGCCGGAGCGGCGGGCGCCTGCGGAGCCGGAGCCGGAGCCGGGGCCGGGGCCTCCTTGACCGGCTCGGGGGCCGGGGCCGGGGCGGGGGCCGCCTGCGGAGCCGGGGCGGCCGGAGCCGGCGCGGCGGCCGGAGCGGCACCCGCGGCACCGATGACGGCCAGCTTGGCGCCGACCTCAGCGGTCTCGTCCTCGGCGACCAGGATCTCCAGCAGGGTGCCCGCGGCCGGGGCCGGGATCTCGGTGTCGACCTTGTCGGTGGAGACCTCGAGCAGCGGCTCGTCGGCCTCGACCGCGTCACCGACCTCCTTGAGCCAGCGGGTGACAGTGCCCTCGGTCACCGACTCACCGAGCGCCGGAAGCACCACATCGGTGCCCTCGGCGCCACCGGCCGGGGCGGCCGCGGGAGCCGGAGCCGGGGCGGGGGCCTCGGCCGCCGGGGCGGGCTCGGGCTGCGCGGCCGGAGCCGGCTCGGCCGCCGGGGCGGGGGCCGCGGCGGGGGCAGCGCCGCCGTCGTCGATGACGGCGAGCTCGGCGCCGACCTCGACCGTCTCGTCCTCGGCGACCTTGATGGACGTCAGTACACCGGCCGCCGGGGCCGGGATCTCGGTGTCGACCTTGTCGGTGGAGACCTCGAGCAGTGGCTCGTCGGCCTCGACACGCTCACCCTCGGCCTTGAGCCAGCGGGTGACGGTGCCCTCGGTCACGCTCTCGCCGAGCGCCGGCAGGGTTACGGAAACCGCCATGGTTTCGGTTGCTCCTTAACGATCTGTACGGATGGTTCGCGCTCGTGCGATTAGTCGTGGGAGTGCAGAGGCTTGCCGGCCAGGGCCAGGTGGGCCTCGCCGAGCGCCTCGTTCTGGGTCGGGTGGGCGTGGACGAGCTGCGCGACCTCGGCTGGCAGCGCCTCCCAGTTGTAGACCAGCTGGGCCTCGCCGACCTGCTCGCCCATCCGGTCACCCACCATGTGGACACCGACGACGGCGCCGTCCCGGACCTGGACGAGCTTGATCTCGCCCGCGGTCTTCAGGATCTTGCTCTTGCCGTTGCCCGCGAGGTTGTACTTCAGCGCGACGACCTTGTCCGCGCCGTACAGCTCCTTGGCCTTGGCCTCGGTGATGCCGACAGAGGCGACCTCGGGGTGGCAGTACGTCACCCGCGGCACACCGTCGTAGTCGATCGGAACGGTCTTCTGACCGGCCAGCCGCTCGGCCACCAGCATGCCCTCGGCGAAGCCGACGTGGGCCAGCTGGAGGGTGGGGACCAGGTCACCGACGGCGGAGATGGTCGGGACGTTGGTCTGCATGTACTCGTCGACCAGGACATAGCCGCGGTCCATGGCGACCCCGGCCTCCTCGTAGCCCAGGCCCTGCGAGACCGGGCCGCGGCCGACGGCCACGAGCAGCAGCTCGGCCTCGAAGGTCTTGCCGTTCTCCAGCGAGACCTTGACGCCGTCGGCGGTGTACTCGACGCCGGAGAAGCGGGAGCCGAGGGAGAAGTTGATACCGCGCTTGCGGAAGGCGCGCTCCAGCAGCTTGGAGCTGTTCTCGTCCTCGACCGGGACGAGGTGGGGAAGCGCCTCGACGATGGTGATGTCGGCCCCGAAGGACTTCCACGCGGAGGCGAACTCGACGCCGATGACACCGCCGCCCAGCACGATCGCGGACTTCGGCACCCGGTCGAGCACCAGGGCGTGGTCCGAGGAGATGACGCGGTTGCCGTCGATCTCCAGACCGGGGAGCGACTTCGGCACCGAGCCGGTGGCGAGCAGGATGTGGCGGCCGGTGTAGCGCTGACCGTTCACATCGACCGAGGTCGGGGAGGACAGCCGGCCCTCGCCCGTCACATAGGTGACCTTGCGGGACGCGATCAGACCCTGGAGGCCCTTGTACAGGCCCGAGACCACGCCGTCCTTGTACTTGTGCACACCCTCGATGTCGATGCCCTCGAAGGTGGTCTTCACACCGAATTCCGAGCCCTCGCGGGCCTGGTCGGCGATCTCACCGGCGTGCAGCAGAGCCTTGGTGGGGATGCAGCCGCGGTGCAGGCAGGTGCCGCCCAGCTTGTCCTTCTCGATCAGGGCGACGTCCAGACCCAGCTGCGCCGCGCGCAGGGCAGCGGCGTAACCGCCGCTACCGCCTCCGAGGATCACTAGGTCGAAAACGGTGCTGGCGTCATTCGCCACGTCACGTCCTCCATGCATGGTGCGCCGGAGCCGGCCGTCGGTCGGCCGGGCGGCGGCTGTTGTTCGGCCGCAATTGCTTCGGCCCTGGTGTCGGGGGCCCTGTCCTGCCGAGACAACATCTTCGCACTTGTTGACGTGAGGCGGGACGCGGGGCCGTGCTGTGAGAAATCTCCAGACCCCAGTTCAGGGGTTACTTGTGCGTATACGGAATCCGTAGCCCCACCGATTTCGTTGATGGCGAAATCGGCGGGACTTTCGGCCTCAGCCCAGATCGCCCGCCGCGGTGCGCTCGGCGAGCCGCACCAGCGTGCGTACGGCGGCACCGGTGCCGCCCTTGGGGGTGTAGCCGGACGGACCGGAGTCATTGAAAGCCGGACCCGCGATGTCCAGGTGGGCCCAGGTGATGTCGTCCTGGATGAATTCCTGGAGGAACAGACCGGCCACCAGACCGCCACCCATCCGCTCCCCCATGTTCGCCAGATCGGCGACCGGCGAGTCCATACTCTTGCGGAGGTCGGCCGGAAGCGGCATCGGCCAGGACTGCTCGCCGACCTCCTCCGCGATCTCGTGGACCGTGGTGCGGAACGCCTCGTCGTTCGCCATGATCCCGAAGGTGCGGGTGCCCAGGGCGAGGACCATCGCGCCGGTGAGCGTGGCCACGTCCACGATCGCGTCCGGCTTCTCCTCGCAGGCGCGGGTGATCGCGTCGGCGAGCACCAGCCGCCCCTCGGCGTCGGTGTTCAGCACCTCGACGGTCTTACCGCTGTACATCGTCAGCACATCGCCGGGGCGGGTGGCCGAACCGGACGGCATGTTCTCCGCCAGCGCCAGCCAGCCGGTCAGATTGACCCGAAGCCCCAGCTTCGCGGCGGTGATGACGGTGGAGAACACCGTGGCGGCACCGCTCATGTCGCACTTCATCGTCTCGTTGTGACCGGCCGGCTTGAGGGAGATACCGCCCGAGTCATAGGTGATGCCCTTGCCCACCAGCGCCAGCGTCTTCTCCGCCTTGGGGTGGGTGTAGGCGATCCGCACCAGCCGCGGCGGGGCGTCCGAGCCCTGGCCGACGCCGAGGATGCCGCCGTACCCGCCCTTCTTGAGCGCCTTCTCGTCCAGCACCTCGGTCTTGAGGCCGAACTCCTTGGCCGCCGCCACCGCGGTCGCCGCGAAGGACGCCGGGGTGAGCACGTTGGACGGCGCGTTGATCAGATCGCGGGCCCGGTTGACCTCGGCGGCCAGGGCCACCGCGCGCTCGGCCGCGGCCTTGTACGCCTTGTCCCGCGGCTTGCCGCCGATCAGGGCGACCTCGGCCAGCGGGCCGTTGCCGTTCTTCTTCTTGCCCTTCGCCGCGCCGCCGTTGCCGCTGTTGGCCTTGTCGTACGCGTAGGCGCCCAGCAGCGCGCCCTCCGCGACCGCCGCGGCGGCCGCGACGTCCTCCACCGGCAGCGCGAACGCGCCCTTCTTGGAACCGGACAGCGCACGGGCGGCCGCCCCCGCGGCCCGGCGCAGCGCCTCGGCGTCGTAGCCGTCGCCCTTGGCCGGAGCCTCGCCCAGGCCGACCGCCAGCACGACCGGTGCCTTGAGACCGGACGCGGCGGGCAGCTTGGTCACTTCGCCCTCGGCACCGGTCGCGCCGAGCGTCTCCAGAACGGTGCCGAGCTTGCCGTCGAACGCCTTGTCCACGGCCTCCGCGCCGACGGCGACGACGGGGCCCTTCGCCCCCTTTGCCACGCCGATGACAACGGCGTCCGCGCGCAGTGCCGCGGCGGAGGAGGTGCTGAGAGTCAGTGCAGTCACAGTGGTCGGGTCCCTCTTCCGGTGATTTCGACGGCCGACATCGGATGTCCCCGCGAGGCGGGGGCGGTCGGCCGCGCCCGTCGGCATCGTATGCGCCGGTCGCCGGACGCCCCAGCGGCGGGCTCGTCGCGGCTCACCGCGAGGGTAGCTCTCACCGCGTCCGGGCGCGGTACGCAGCCGGTGACGGGAGGGGTCAGCCGAGGGTCAGGACGACCAGTGCCGCGGTGGCAGCGGTCTCCGCCAGGGCGCCGAAGACATCCCCCGTCACCCCGCCGAAGCGGCGGCGGCAGTGGCGCAGCAGGAGTTCGGCGGCGGCCAGGGCGGCCACCACCGCGAGCCCGTGGCGCAGCGCGGACAGCGGTCCGGACACCAGTCCGCCCGCGGTGCCGACGGCCACCGTGGCCACCGCCACCACCAGCGCCGAACGCAACGGCACCGCCTCCGCGACCGCCGCGCCAAGACCCTCCGGCCGGGCCGGAGGCACGCCCGCGCGGGCCGCGAGCGTCAGCGCGCAGCGGGCGGCGGTCCCGGCCGCGGCGGCGGCCACCGCGCCCTGCGCCCAGCCCGCCGCGTACAGCTCCGTCAGCGCGGCCACCTGACCGAGCAGCACCAGCAGCAGGGTGATGACGCCGAACGGCCCGATGTCGGAACGTTTCATGATGCGCAGCGCGTCCTCGGCGGGCTTGCCGCTGCCGAGCCCGTCCGCGGTGTCGGCGAGTCCGTCGAGGTGCAGACCGCGGGTCAGTACGGCGGGTACGGCCACGGTGGCGACGGCGGCCAACAGGGCACCGCCGCCGAGCAGCAGCAGCGCCCCGCCCAGCGCGGCGGCGCACAGCCCGACCACCAGTCCGGCCAGCGGGGCGCACAGCATTCCGGCGCGCGCCGCCGAACGATCCCAGCGCGCCACGCGTACGGGCAGCACGGTGAGGGTGCCGAAGGCGAAGCGGAGCCCGTCGTCCCAGGAGGGGCGCGGGGGGTGGTCGGGCACGGGCGGAAGCCCGGAGTCCGCCGGGCGCTCCGGCTCCGGCGGTCGTGCGGGGGACTGCTCCGGCGTGGTGTCCATCGCGCGGCAGGCTATCGCGCACGCTGAGGGGCCATGGGCCACTGGTGGGAGCGGAACATCGTCGAGCCCGGCAAGCTGCCGCTGCTTCTCGCCCTGGCCTCGTTCATCCTGTCGTTCGTCATCGTCCGCACCATCACGCGGATGATCAAGGCGGGGCGGGGCCCGTTCCGCGACATCAGCCCGGGCGGGCTGCATATCCACCATGTGGTGCCCGGTGTGGTGCTCACCGTCATCGGCGGGTTCGGCGCGGTCGGCAGCGGACGGCACGGGATCGGGGCCGCCATCTCGGCGGTGCTGTTCGGGGTGGGGGCGGGGCTGGTGCTGGACGAGTTCGCGCTGATCCTCCACCTCCATGACGTCTACTGGTCCGAGCAGGGCCGCAAGAGCGTCGAGGTGGTAGTGATCACCGCCTCGCTGGTCGCCCTGGTGCTCAGCGGCTTCCTCCCGTTCGGGGTGAACGAGGTGTCGGAGGCGGAGCGGAGCAGTCGTGGGGTGGTGGTCGCCGAGGTGGCGATCAACTTCGCGTTCGCGCTGTTCGCGCTGGTCAAGGGGAAGCTGCGGATCGCGGTGATCGGGGTGCTGGTGCCCGTCGTGGCGATCGTCGGCGCGGTGCGGCTGGCCCGTCCCGACTCGTGGTGGGCCCGGCGCTGCTACCGCCGCCGGCCGCGGGCGAGGGCGAAGGCGGAGAAGCGGGCCGAGCGGCATGACGCCCGCTGGAAACGGGTGGGGCGGCGGCTCCAGGATTGGATCGGCGGCTTTTCCGAACCCACGCCGCCCTCATGAGCCCTGCTCGGCCCGCTCGACCCGCGCCCCCTTGGCCAGCCTGGTGCGGTTCAGCCACTTCGGCAGCCCCGGCGCCTCCAGGAACCCCTCCGCGCGGGCTGAGGCGATCCCGATCCGGGGCAGCTCCGTGGACTTCTCGAAGAGCAGATAGCGCGGTTCCCAGATCGGCCGGTACTTGGCGTTGGCCCGGTACAGCGACTCGATCTGCCACCAGCGGGAGAAGAAGCTGAGCAGTGAGCGCCACAGCCGCAGCACCGGCCCCGCGCCCAGCCGTGCGCCACGCTCGAAGACCGACCGGAACATGGCGAAGTTGAGCGAGATCTGATCGACCCCGACCTCTCCCGCGCGCTGGATCAACTCCAGCACCATGAACTCCACCAAGCCGTTCTCGGCGTCCCGGTCCCGTCGCATCAGATCCAGCGACAGCCCGTGCGCACCCCAGGGCACAAAGCTCAGCAGCGCCCGCGGCTCGCCCTCGGCATCGGTGCTGACGAGCATCACACAGCGGCCGTCGCACGGGTCGCCGAGCCGCCCGAGCGCCATCGAGAAGCCGCGCTCGGTCTCACCGTCCCGCCAGTCGTCGGCCAGCCGCAGCAGACCGGCCATCTCCGCCGCCGGGATGTCCTCGTGACGGCGGATGCTGACCGTGTAACCGGCCCTTTCGACCCGGTTGTACGCCTGGCGGACGGTGCGCATCGCCCGCCCCTCGAGGGTGAACTCCCCGGTGTCCACGATCGCCTCGTCGCCCAGTTCCAGCGCGTCCAGACCGTGCCGGGCGTAGATCGTGCCGCCCTCCTCGCTCGCGCCCATCACCGCCGGGATCCAGCCATGCTCCCGTGCCTCGGCCAGCCAGCGGTCGATCGCGCCCGGCCAGGCCTCCGGATCGCCGATGGGATCGCCGGAGGCCAGGGACACCCCGCCCACCACCCGGTAGGTCACCGCCGACTTGCCCGACGGGGACCACACCGCGCTCTTGTCGTAGCGCAGCGCGAAGTAGCCGAGCGAGTCACGGTCGCCATGCCGGTCCAGCAGCGCCCGCAGCCGCCGCTCGTCGTCGGTGGAGATCGGGTCGACGGCGCGGCGGGAGCGGAACGCCGCCCAGAGCACGAGCAGCAGCAGGGCCGTGCTCATCACGTTGATGACCACATTGACCCAGCCGGGCGTCTCGATGCCCTCGAAGCGCCCCTCCACGGCCACCAGCGAGATCAGCCGCAGCGTGCCGTAGTGCCAGCGGTCCAGAAAGGTGGAGCGGTACTCGTCGGGCGCGGTGTTGGTGACGGTGACCAGCGCGGCGGCCAGTAGCGAGCCGATCAGCAGCCCGACCACCGCGACCGCCGCGGCCAGCTTGGGGTTGGACCGGTCGCCCTTGGCGTAGAACTCCCGGCG
Source organism: Streptomyces sp. JLBJ103 (assembly GCF_058215575.1). NCBI lineage: Bacteria > Bacillati > Actinomycetota > Actinomycetes > Kitasatosporales > Streptomycetaceae > Streptomyces > Streptomyces sp. JLBJ103. The sequence continues at coordinate 5,802,981 of NZ_CM177089.1, forward strand.
CCCGATGAGCAGCGCGGTCACGAACACCGCGGTGAGCAGCAGCGAGACCCAGTTCTGCGGATGGTGCCGGGCCGGGGCCCAGGTCATGGCGAGCGCGATCAACACCAGGGTCAGCCCGCTCAGGGCCAGGTTGAGGATCCAGGCCGCGCGCTTGTGCCGGCGCATGGTGATGGCCAGGAACATCGAGAAGGCGGCAGAGAAGAAGCCCGCGGTCAGCAGATACGGGGTGAAGTACTCATCGACGTTGTGCCGTTTGATGTCGTTGCCGAACGACACCCACACCGCGCCGAGCAGATTGACGAAGGCGACGGTCCGCAGGTACCAGACGGTGAACGCGGCGGCGCGCGGCGGCCGGACGGCAAAAGCGTGGCGTTCCAAGCGGACCTCTTCCTCTCCCATCACGGCCGAGCGGAGGAGGGGTGAGGCGGGGTGGCGGTCCGGACCATCGTGTCCGATATGTCCGGACCGCTCAACCGCAGTGCTCAGCCGGTGCTCAGTCCTGCCCGGGTTCCGTGTCCCCGGTCTCCCCAGGTTCCGTCTCCCCGGATTCCCTGTCCCCGGCCTCCTCGCGCTCGGGCAGTTCCGCCGCCAGGGCCGCGGCCGCCTGCACCAGTGGCAGGGCGAGCAGCGCCCCTGTCCCCTCTCCCACAGTGACGCCGTGGTCGAGCAAAGGGGTGAGCGCGATCCGGTCCAGCGCCTTCTCCTGCGCCGGTTCCCCGCTGTTCTGACCGGCCAGCCACCAGTCCGGGGCGCGGAACGCCACCCGCTGGGCGACCAGCGCGCCCGCCGCCGAGACCACCCCGTCCAGGATCACCGGGGTACGGCGCACCGCGCTCTGGAGCAGAAAGCCGGTGATCGCGGTGAGGTCGGCGCCCCCGACGGTGGCCAGCAGCTGGAGCTGGTCGCCGAGGACCGGGCGCGCCCGGCGCAGCCCGTCCCGGATCGCCGCGCACTTGCGCATCCAGGCCAGGTCGTCGATCCCGGCGCCGCCGCGCCCGGTGACCACGGAGGCGTCGGTGCCGCACAGCGCGGCGATCAGGGTCGCCGCGGCCGTGGTGCCGCCCACGCTCAGATCGCCCAGGACCAGCAGGTCGGTGCCCGCGTCGGCCTCCTCGTCGGCGATGGCCATCCCGGTGCGGAAGGCCCGTTCGGCCTCCTCGTGGGTGAGGGCGTCCTCGATGTCCAGCCGTCCCGAACCCCGGCGCACCCGATGGCGGGTGACTTCCTCGGGCAGCTCGGCCGGGTCGCAGTCCAGCGCCATGTCGATCACGCGCACCGGTACGCCGAAGCGGCGGGCGAGGATCGCGACGGGGCTCTCGCCGTCCAGCACCGCGCGCACCAGCCGATGGGCGCTTCCGGCGGGACGCGCGGAGACACCGAGGTCGGCAATGCCGTGGTCACCCGCGAACAGCACGACGCGGGGGCGCTCGACGGGCCGTACCGGCACCCGCTGCTGGGCGGCGGCCAGCCACTCGCCCAGTTCGTCCAGCCGCCCCAGCGCGTCGGCCGGTGGCGCGAGCCGTGCCCGGCGCTCCTCGGCATCGCGGCGGATACCCCCGTCGGGGCGCTCGATCAGATCGACGAAGTCATCGAGATTCAGGGCACTCACGCCGCGAACCCTACCGTCGGGGGTGCCGCGTTGCGCCCCCGGTGGGCGACGGGGACCTCACGCTCGATACGCCTCCGGGGCGTCGAAGCCCCCTTCGGCGCGGGCCCGGTCAGTCGCGCAACGGCAGCGCCTGACCGGCCACCACCAGCAGCACCTGTTCGCACTCGGCCGCGAACGCCGCGTTCAGCCGCCCCAGTTCATCGCGGAAGCGGCGGCCCGAGGCCGTCGCGGGGATTACGCCCGCGCCCACCTCGTTGCTGACGGCCACCATGGTGCGGCCGGTCGCCCGGACCGCGGCCACCAGGGCGTCCACCCGCTCTCGCAGGGCGTCCGCACCGCCCTGGGCCCACTTCTCGTCGTCCCAGGCCCCGACGGAGTCCATCGCGTCGGTGAGCCACAGCGCCAGGCAGTCGATCAGCACCGGCGGTCCGTCCTCCGCCAGCAGCGGGGCCAGTTCGCAGGTCTCGGTGGTGCGCCAGGAGCCAGGCCGCCGGTCGCGGTGGGCGGCGATCCGGGCGGCCCACTCGGGGTCGCCCTCGCGGGTGCCGCTGGTGGCCACGTACAGCACATCGGGGAAGGCGGACAGCCGCCGCTCCGCCTCCAGGGACTTGCCGGACCGGGCCCCGCCCAGCACCAGGGTGCGCCGCGGGAGGTCCGGCACCGCGTGGTACTCGCCGACGATCACCGTCCGGCCGTCCGGGACCGTCCGGGCGCCCGCCGTGGCCAGCCGGCGGTGGAGTTCCCGGCCGGGCGGCACGGTGTGGTCGATATGGACCCCCAGGACGTCGGTGGTCGCGCCCACGGCCCCGCTCGCCCGCAGCCGGGCCAGCGCGTCCGGGCGGCCGATGACGTCCAGCAGCACCATGTCGTACGGCTGGGTCTGCTCGGTGAGCCCGGCCGGGGCCCCGCCGGGCGGCAGATACAGCAGCCGGGTGCCGTCGGGTCCGGTGATCGCGTAGCCGGTGCCGGGGGAGTCCAGGGCGATGGCCCGCACCCGGTGGCCGCTGATCAGGGACAGCTCACGGCCGTCCGGCACCCGCCCCGGTGCGGGCAGTCCGGCGGGGAACTCGACGGCCGGGCCCGCGTGCGGATGCGAGAGCAGCACCTGCCGCACACCGACCAGCGAATACCCGGCGCGGGCGGCGGCGAAGGCGGCGCCCGGGGTGAGGTCCAGGAGCAGCGCGCCATCGATGAGCAGGGCCGTCGCGGCCCGTGCCTCCTCCCCGACGGCGGTGGCGCAGGACGCGCAGGGGCAGTCGTGCCGTGGCAGCCCGTCGGGGGCTCCGGTGCCCAGAAGTGTGAGTTCCACGCCTCGATCGTCTCGCGTCCGCAAGCGCGGGTCGCGCGGGGCCACCCCGTACGGAGTGATCAGTCGCCTAGGCTGCGGGCAGTTATCACCTGTGGACCGGCGGGTATCACCCGTCGACCGGCGGGATGGAGGAGGCGTACATGGCGTGGACGTGGCGGTTCGAGAAGTCCGATGGGACGGAGACGAAGCCCGCGGTACAGCCGGAGGATTTCCCGACCCAGGGGGATGCGGAGTCATGGATCGGTGAGGAGTGGAAGGAGCTCCTCGAGGGAGGGGCCGAGCAGGTCACCCTTTTCGAGGACGGCACCAAGATCTACGGCCCGATGAGTCTGCGGGGCGAATGAGCACGGCGATGAGTGCCGGCGGCTGAGCTCCCCGGCACCGGAGGTGGCGGCGCCCCGTGGCGCCGCCATACTCCTTCGGCCCGGTGAGGCCCGGTGAGGCCCGGTGAGCCCCGGTGAACCGCTTCAGCCGCGTACCCCGCACAGATGCAGCAGGGCCGCCACCGAGCGGTACGGATCGGTGCGCCCGGCCCGCTCCTCGGCCGCCAGCAGCCGCTCCCACTCCGGGGACGGCGGGGGCGGGGTGTCGCTCCCGGCCTGGTCGGTGAAGACCCGTACCCCGTACCAGGCGTGCAGCGGAGCGCCGATCGCGGTGAGCGTCGTGGTCAGCTCCTCCCGCCGGTCGGCCCGCACCCGCAGCCCGATCCGGTTGGTGTACGCGGGGGAGTCGAACGCGGCCAGCGCGGTGTCCCAGTCCCCGGCCAGCCCCGGCCGCATCGCCAGCGCGTCGGCGTTGCGCACCAGCAGCGAGAGCAGACCGCCCGGCGCCAGCACCCGGGCGAGGCCCGCCAGCAGCGGATCCGGCTCGGACACATACATCAGCACACCGTGGCAGAGCACCACATCGAAGGCGCCCGGCAGGAAGTGCGCGCCGGTGTCCCGGCCGTCGCCCTCGATCAGCCGCACCCTGGCCCGGATGCCCTCCGGCTCGTCCGCGAGCGCGCCGCGCACCGCGGCCAGCATGGTCGGGTCGGACTCAAGACCGGTCACCTCGTGGCCCGCGCGGGCCAGTCGCAGGGCCTGGGTGCCCTGGCCGAGGCCGACATCGAGCACCCGCAGCCGCCGACCCACCGGATAGCGGGCGGTGATCTGCTCGTCGAGCTGCTGGGCGACCAGCGCCTGCCGGACAGTGTTCCGCAGGCCCCCGAGGCGGCTCAGCCAGCCCTCCGCCCCGCCGGTGAAGCCGGATGAGCCGGACGCGTGTCCGCCGCGGTCCGCTGATCTCCCGCTCAGGGCCGCTCTCCGCGCTTGACCTGCGGCTTGGGCAGCCTCAGCCGGCGCATCTGGAGAGTGCGCATCAGCGCGTACGCCACGGCGCCGCGCAGATTCTCGTCGGGGAACTTCTTGCGCAGCGCGCGCTTCAGCTGGAAGCCGAGGATGAACGAGTTGATGACGATCATCACGATGACGACCATCCACAGCAGCAGCACATAGCTCTGCATGGCACCGGCACGGATCATGCTCAGCACCAGGATGACCACCGCGAGCGGCAGGAAGAACTCGGCGACGACGAACCGGGAGTCCACGAAGTCGCGGGCGAAGCGGCGCACCGGCCCCTTGTCACGAGCCGGGAGGTAGCGCTCGTCACCGCTGGCGAGCGCCTCGCGCTGACGGGCCAGATCGGTACGGCGGGCCTCCCGCTGGCGCTTGGCGGCTTCCTTGCGGTTGGCCGGTGCCTTCGCCAGGCTGCGGCGCTGCGTCTGGGCCTCACTGCGCTTGGGCGTGGGGCGGCCCTTGGGCGCCTGTGGGTCACGGGGCTGCTGCGGCTGGTCCGCGGTCACCTTGGCGGTGGCGGCCTGCTCATCCTTGGAACGGCTTCGGAACACAAGGCCCAAGGGTACGGGTTCATGGGTGTGCGCCCCAGCCTCATGGGGAACGATCCGGCAACGGCACTGCCGCCGTATCGGGACACAGCGGTCACCTACTCCCTGCGCCGGAGGCGCCCGCCTCCCGATCGTCCTGGAGGAGGAGCGCGAGCGGGCCCGAACAGTGCGGTAATGGAAGCAGGGCCCGTAGGCTGGGTCTGTTGGAGTGCTGGAGTCTCAAGTCCGTCAGAAGGGGGCGCGCGAGGCCCATGAGCGGTGTCATGAAGCGTATGGGGATGATCTTCCGCGCGAAGGCCAACAAGGCCCTGGACCGGGCCGAGGACCCGCGCGAGACCCTTGACTACTCGTACCAGAAGCAGCTCGAGCTGCTCCAGAAGGTCCGCCGCGGCGTCGCCGACGTGGCCACCTCCCGCAAGCGTCTTGAGCTCCAGATGAACCAGCTCCAGGGGCAGTCCGCCAAGCTGGAGGACCAGGGCCGCAAGGCGCTCGCGCTCGGCCGCGAGGACCTGGCGCGGGAGGCGCTCTCCCGCCGTGCCGCGCTCCAGCAGCAGGTCACCGATCTGGAGACGCAGCACCAGACCCTCCAGGGCGAGGAGGAGAAGCTCACCCTGGCCTCCCAGCGGCTCCAGGCCAAGGTCGACGCCTTCCGCACCCGCAAGGAGACCATCAAGGCCACCTACACCGCGGCCCAGGCGCAGACCCGGATCGGCGAGGCGTTCTCCGGCATCTCCGAGGAGATGGGCGACGTCGGCATGGCGATCCAGCGCGCCGAGGACAAGACCGCGCAGCTCCAGGCCCGCGCGGGCGCCATCGACGAGCTGCTGGCCTCCGGTGCCCTCGACGACCAGTCCGGGATGGCCAAGGACGACATCGCGGCCGAGCTGGACCGGATCTCCGGCGGTACGGACGTGGAGCTGGAGCTCCAGCGGATGAAGGCCGAGCTGGCCGGCGGCGGCTCCCAGCAGGCCATCGAGAGCGGTCAGCAGAACGAGTCCCAGCAGTCTCAGGGCCAGCACAAGTTCGACAAGCAGTAGCCCGCGCCCCCACCCGGGCGAGGTCTCCTACGGAGGAGGTCGTCGTGATCGTACGGATCATGGGGGAGGGCCAGGTACAGGTGGCCGAAAGTCATCTGTCCGGGCTGAACAAGCTGGACGACGAACTGCTCGCCGAGATCGAGAGCGGCGACCAGGACGGCTTCCGGCGGACGCTCGGCGCGCTCCTCGACGCCGTGCGTTCGGTGGGCGAAGCGCTGCCGGACGACTCCCTCGAACCGTCCGAGCTGATCCTGCCCGCCCCCGACGCCACCCTCGAGGAAGTCAAGGCTCTGCTCACGGACGACGGCCTGATCCCGGGCTAGCCCGACCGCACTCCAGCACAGGTCGTGCCCCCTTTGCCCGCCGGTGACCGGCCGCCCCCGAAGCGGAGCGGTCAGGTTCGGCGCTTACCGTTGGATCCCGTGACTCCCCTCTCCGTGGGGCCGGGCCTGGCCCGTCCCTGCCGCTGGCTGGCCGCGCACCCGAGGGCCCTGGACATCCTGGTGGCCATCGGAATCTTCGCGCTGATCATCATCGGCGCGCTGGCCAACCCGCATCTGCGTGGCCAGCGCATCACCCCGGTCTTCGTCCTGTTGGCGCTGCTCGCCGCCGCCTCCCTGGTGCTCCGCCGCGATCTGCCGGGCAGTGTGCTCGCGGTGACCTCGGCGCTCACCGTGGTGGAGATCACCACCACCCGGAGCGGACCGCCGCGCGCCTCGATCGTGCTGGCCGTGGTGGTGGCGCTCTACACCCTCGCCGCCAGCACCGACCGCCCCACCACCTGGCGGGTCGGCCTCATCACCGCGGTGCTGCTGACCGGGACCGCGATGCTCTTCGGGCTCAGCCCCTGGTACGCCCAGGAGAACCTGGGCATCTTCGCCTGGGCCGGGCTGGCCGCCGCCGCGGGCGACGCGGTGCGCAGCCGCCGCGCCTATGTCGCCGCCGTCGAGGAACGGGCGGTACGGGCCGAGCGCACCCGCGAGGAGGAGGCGCGCCGCCGGGTGGCCGAGGAGCGGCTGCGGATCGCCCGGGAGCTGCACGATGTGGTCGCCCACCACATCGCCCTGGTCAATGTGCAGGCCGGAGTGGCCTCCCATGTCATGGACAAACGCCCCGACCAGGCCAAGGAGGCGCTGGCCCACGTCCGGGAGGCCAGCCGCTCGGCGCTGGACGAGCTGCGCGCCACGGTCGGTCTGCTGCGGCAGTACGGCGACCCCGCCGCCCCCACCGAACCGGCACCGGGTCTCGGTGTGCTGGACCAGCTGGTGGAGGGCTTCGCCCGGGTGGGGATGCGGGTCGAGGTGGAGGCGGAGCCGAGCGGCGGCGTCGGACCGCTGGCGGGTTCGGTCGACCTCACCGCGTACCGGGTCGTCCAGGAGGCGCTGACCAATGTGCACAAGCACGCCGGGCCCGAGGCCGGTGTGCGGATCCGGATCGTCCGGGACGCCCGCGCGCTGGAGATCACCGTCGTGGACGACGGGGCGGGGGCGGAGCCCCGGGCCGACGGCGCCGCCGGGGCCGCCGGGGAGGGCATGTCCACGTCGCCGCTGCTGGACGACGAGCACGGCGGCGGACACGGACTGCTCGGGATGCGGGAGCGGGTCACCGCGCTGCGCGGCAGCTGCGAGGCGGGCCCCCTGCCCGAGGGCGGCTTCCGGGTGCGGGCCAGACTTCCCTTGCAGGGCCGTACGGGAGGGGATTCATGACGATCAAGGTGCTGCTCGCCGATGACCAGGCGTTGCTGCGCAGTGCGTTCCGCGTGCTGGTGGATTCCGATCCGGACATGGAGGTGGTGGGGGAGGCGTCCGACGGCGCGGAGGCGGTCGAGATCGTCCGTGCCAAGGGCGCTGACGTGGTCCTGATGGACATCCGGATGCCCGGTACCGACGGGCTGACCGCGACCCGCATGATCAGCGAGGACCCGGAGCTGACCGGGGTCCGGGTGGTCATGCTGACCACCTTCGAGGTCGACGAGTACGTGGTGGACTCCCTGCGGGCGGGTGCCAGCGGTTTCCTCGGCAAGGGCGCCGAGCCCGAGGAACTGCTGTCCGCGATCCGGATCGCGGCGGCGGGCGAGGCGCTGCTCTCCCCGGCCGCGACCAAGGGCCTGATCGCCCGGTTCCTGGCCCAGGGCGACGGCGCCCGGGACGGCGAGGACCCCGCCTACGACGCCGGCCGGCTGGACGCGCTCACGGTGCGTGAGCGCGAGGTGCTGGTGCAGGTGGCCGGGGGGCTGTCCAACGACGAGATCGCCGCCCGGCTGGAGGTCAGCCCGCTGACGGTCAAGACCCATGTGAACCGCACGATGGCCAAGCTGGGGGCGCGGGACCGGGCCCAGCTGGTCGTTATCTCCTACGAGACGGGCCTGGTGCGCCCGGGGGCCTGACGCCGGACGCCCGCACACGCCACGGGGCGCGGAGCCCTCGGCCCCGCGCCCCGTATGCGTACCGCGCTGTCGCTACGGCAGCGCCAGCATCCGCTCCAGCGCCAGCTTGGCGAAGCTCTCGGTCTCCGGGTCGACCTGGATGCGATTGACGACCTTGCCCGCGGCGAGCGACTCCAGCGCCCACACCAGATGTGGGAGATCGATCCGGTTCATGGTCGAGCAGAAGCAGACCGTCTTGTCGAGGAAGACGATCTCCTTGCCCTCGTCGGCGAAGCGGTTCGCCAGCCGGCGGACGAGGTTCAGCTCGGTGCCGATCGCCCACTTGGACCCGGCGGGCGCGGCCTCCAGGGCCTTGATGATGTACTCGGTCGAGCCCACGTAGTCCGCGGCCGCGACCACCTCGTGCTTGCACTCGGGGTGGACCAGGACATTGACGCCCGGTATGCGCTCACGGACGTCGTTGACCGAGTCCAGCGAGAAGCGGCCGTGCACCGAGCAGTGGCCGCGCCACAGGATCATCTTCGCCGCCCGCAGCTCCTCGGCGGTCAGCCCGCCGCCCGGCTTGTGCGGGTTGTAGACGACGCAGTCCTCCAGGGACATGCCCATGTCGCGGACGGCCGTATTGCGCCCCAGGTGCTGGTCGGGCAGGAACAGCACCTTCTCCCCCTGGCCGAAGGCCCAGTCCAGGGCCCGCTTGGCGTTGGAGGAGGTGCAGATGGTGCCGCCGTGCTTGCCGGTGAACGCCTTGATGTCCGCCGAGGAGTTCATGTACGAAACCGGCACTGTGGCCTCGGCGACCCCCGCCTCGGTCAGCACGTCCCAGCACTCGGCGACCTGCTCGGCGGTGGCCATGTCGGCCATCGAGCAGCCCGCTGCCAGATCGGGGAGGACGACCTGCTGGTCGTCGCCGGTCAGGATGTCGGCGGACTCCGCCATGAAGTGCACACCGCAGAAGACGATGTACTCCGCGTCCGGCCGGGCCGCCGCGTCCCGGGCGAGCTTGAAGGAGTCCCCGGTGACGTCCGCGAACTCGATGACCTCGTCGCGCTGGTAGTGGTGGCCGAGCACGAAGACCTTGTCCCCGAGCTTCTCCTTGGCCGCGCGGGCGCGTGCCACCAGATCCGGGTCGGAGGGCGCCGGAAGATCTCCGGGGCACTCCACACCGCGCTCGCTCCGCGGGTCGGCCTCACGGCCGAGAAGCAGCAGAGCGAGCGGGGTCGGCTGCACGTCGAGGGGTTGGGCGGTGGTCACGTCACGCACCCTTCTTTCTTCGCTGGGAACCCTGGTTAATCGTCAAAATGACGCTATCTATCATAACTGCTTCACGTCACGTTGACGATGGGCATCGTGTCGATGTGACGCATTCCCGGTCTGCCGGGCCGTGTGCGAGCATGAAGAACGCAGGAACAAAGCGATGGGCCCGGAATGAATCCGGGGGGCCGTTGGTTTGAGCCGACGGCAAGCAGTCCGTACAACCCGGGAGAGAAGCAGATGACCGTTCAGGACGAGACCACCGCGAGCGAGGGCATCATCCTGTCCGACGCCGCCGCGTCGAAGGTCAAGAGCCTGCTGGAGCAGGAGGGCCGTGACGATCTCGCGCTGCGCGTCGCCGTCCAGCCCGGCGGCTGCTCCGGCCTGCGCTATCAGCTCTTCTTCGACGAGCGCTCGCTCGACGGCGACGTCGTCAAGGACTTCGACGGTGTCAAGGTCGTCACCGACCGGATGAGCGCCCCGTACCTGGGCGGTGCCTCGATCGACTTCGTCGACACCATCGAGAAGCAGGGCTTCACGATCGACAACCCGAACGCGACGGGCTCCTGCGCCTGCGGCGACTCCTTCAGCTGAGCCCTCCCGCGGGGTGCGCGCTCGACGACGCCGAGAAGGCGGCGGTCCCGGCCGGGACCGCCGCCTTCTGTGCGGTGTCTCCTGGCTTCTTTATTTCTTCCGCAGCGGCACCGTCTTGCCGGTCGACTGATCGACCACCTTGCGGTCGTCCAGCGGTTTGTCCAGCTTGACCTTCTCGGTCATCTCCTTGGCGATCAGAATGCAGGCCCGTCCGGGGTGCTTGGGCTTGCTCTTGATCTCCACCGTCACCTGCTTCGACGTCTCCTTCGCGGAGACCGAGTAGGTGTTGCACACCCCGCCCCAGAAGCGCAGCGTCAGGGTCTTGTCGTCCGCGGTGTAGGAGATGACGTGGTTGATCTTCTCCTTGCCGGACTTGTCGGGCTTACCGCTCTCGCCCTGTCCCGGGCTCTCGGTACCGGCGGCCTTCTTGATGTACTCGGGCCGCACGGCCGGGTACGGAAGGGTCATCGAGACACCGTTGGTCCCGGTCGGCCGGGTCTCGAAGATCCACGACGGCACCAGCGCCCGCCGTCCGTCCACCATGTGCGAGGCCAGCCCGAAGGTCGCCTTGCGCACCATCACCTTGCCGGAGCTGCCCGAGGGGTTGGGCTCGCACGGCGCGATCGAGCCGCCCTGCTCCGGCGCGTCCGAGCCCGGGGTGGCCGACGGACAGCTCGCGCCCGTGGCCGGACCCCGGCCCCTGGTCGCCGCGTTGAGCTTCTTCAGCGCCTCGTCCGCGCTGATCAGCGGATAGGTGTCGGCCTCCTTGGGGAGCTCCAGGGTGCCGCTGCCACCGACCAACTGGCCGTCGGCAGCCACCTGGAGGGTGGTCGACCAGCCGTGCGTCGGCAGATCGCCCACCCGCGGCTCCGCGTTCACCATGCGGATGGCGGCGTAGCGGCCGGTCGCGTCCAGCGTGGCGTCCGAGAGTCCGAGCGCCTTCAGCACCGGCTCGGCGGTGCGCTTGGCCTTCGCCTCGGACACCACCTTGTCGTGGTCGGCGTCGCTCCGTTCGGGGTGGTCGTCATCGCCCTTCTTGCCGGACTTCCCGTCCCGGTAGACGGGGCAGTCCTGGGTGGCGCCGCCGTCGCCCTTGCGCTCGCCCGCACCGGCGTCGCTGTCCGCGCCCGGCAGGCGCACACAGGAGCCGTCGGCGGGGGTGCCGTAGCGGGAGTAGCTCCAGCTGCCCGGACCGTCCTGGCTCACCCGCAGCACCGGACCGGCCGCGTCCTTGGTGCCCCCGACCTTCCAGAAGCCGTGGTCGCCGCGCGGGCTGCCGGGCACGTCCAGCGCCTTGGCCAGCCGTGCCACCTCATCCTTGGTGACCTTCGGGCCGGACAGATACACCGGGGCCGAGTCCGGCCCGTCGGGCAGCTTCTTCTCCGCCACGTAGCGCACGCCACCCGGATCGGGCTCCCCGGGTGCGATGCCATCGCGTCCGGCGGTCGTGTAGACGTCCAGTGCGAGGGGTTTCGGTGATCCGTCCTTGTGCGCCGTGCCACTGCCGTCCGCCGCGGTCGAGGCCCAGTAGGCCCCGCCGCCACCGGCGACCAGTACCGCTGCCGCCACCGAGACCACGGCCAGTGGCGAACGGCGCCGCGGACGCGGATGGTCGTCGTCGGGGGTTTGCGGGGTGTCGGTCTCCTCGGTGCTCACCGTTTCGCTCCTTTGGCTCCGCTCACGTTGTACGGTCCCATTTCCTCGCGAGGGGACGCCGGTGAGACGGGGCGGACGGGAGTACGGTTCCGTCAGTCGCCGTAATCGGACATCTTGTCCAGCAGCTGCGCGGATGCGGGCGGCACGGTGACCCCGCGGATCCGTGACAGGGACACCGGAGCGGCGGGAGGCGATGCGGTGACCGGCCAGTGCGGCACCATCCGTGCCCCCTGGCCGCGCAGCTCTGCCAGGAACTCGGGCTCGATGGCACCGGTGGGAAGGGCGTTGATCACGTGCTCCGGCATGGGGAGCCTCCCGGTCCGAAGGGGTCGCGGATGAATATCGGATGCGTACGCACCGTATGCACCGGATCTCTGGCGAAAATAGCCCTACTATCTGGTAGTTTCTTGCGTTCCTGCGGGACTGGCAAGGCGCTAGCGTAGGGGCTCCGACCCCGCCGCCGCCCCGCAGGAGCGACTTCCGTGCGTATCGCCGTCACCGGCTCCATCGCCACCGACCATCTGATGACCTTCCCCGGCCGCTTCGCCGACCAGCTGGTCGCCGATCAGCTGCATACGGTCTCCCTCTCCTTCCTGGTCGACACCCTCGACGTCCGCCGCGGCGGTGTGGGCCCCAACATCTGTTTCGGTATGGGGGTGCTCGGTCTGCGTCCGATCCTGGTCGGCGCGGCCGGTGAGGACTTCGCCGAGTACCGCGCCTGGCTGGACCGCCACGGCGTGGACACCGCGTCCGTCCGGATCTCCGAGGTGCTGCACACCGCGCGCTTCGTCTGCACCACGGACACCGACCACAACCAGATCGCGTCCTTCTACACCGGCGCCATGAGCGAGGCCCGGCAGATCGAGCTCCAGCCGGTCGCCGACCGGGTCGGCGGGCTGGACCTGGTGGTCATCGGCGCGGACGACCCGGAGGCGATGGTCCGGCACACCGAGGAGTGCCGCTCGCGCGGTATCCCCTTCGCCGCCGACCCCTCCCAGCAGCTCGCCAGGATGGACGGCGAGGACATCCGGCTCCTGGTGGGCGGGGCGGAGTACCTGTTCACCAATGAGTACGAGGCCGCGCTGATCGAGACCAAGACCGGCTGGACCTCCGAGCAGATCCTCGCCAAGGTCGGCACCCGCGTCACCACGCTGGGCGCGCAGGGCGTCCGGATCGAGCGCGAGGGCGAGGAGCCGATCGTCGTCGGCTGCCCGGAGGAGGACGAGAAGGCCGATCCGACGGGCGTCGGCGACGCCTTCCGCGCGGGCTTCCTCGCTGGTCTGCACTGGGGGCTGTCGCTGGAGCGCTCCGCCCAGGTGGGCTGCATGCTCGCCACTCTGGTCATCGAGACCGTGGGCACCCAGGAGTACGAGCTGCGCCGCGGCCACTTCATGGAGCGGTTCGCCAAGGCGTACGGCCATGACGCCGCCGCCGAGGTCAACGACCACCTGGTCTGACACCCGCCGCCGGCCCCCGGGCTCCCCGGGGGCCGGAGACGTCAGGTGCGGCGGCGGACCCGGTAGGCGACACCGCGCTCGGCCGGGCGCTCGCCCTCGTACTCCTGGTCCCGCATGGCGCACCAGGCCGGGATGTCCAGCCGGGCCGCCTCGTCGTCGGACAGCACCGTGACCACCCCGCCCACCGGGACCTCGCCGATCACCTTGGCCAGCTCGATCACCGGGATCGGGCACCGCTTGCCGAGTGAGTCCACCACCAGCTCGGATCCGGCCGTCTCCACCGTTGTCTCCACGGCCGTTTCCACGGCCGTTTCCGCCGCCGCGGGCCGCGCCGGCTCCGGGGCGCCGAGCCGTCCGCGGACCTCCCGGACCACCCCCGGCAGCAGCTCCAGGAACCGGTCCACCTCCGCCGCGGCCGTCCCCAGCGGCAGCGAGACCCGGATATTGCCTTCGGACAGCACCCCCATCGCCCGCAGCACATGGCTCGGGGTCAGGGTGGAGGAGGTGCAGGAGGAGCCGGACGAGACCGAGAACTCCGCGCGGTCCAGCTCATGGAGAAGTGTCTCCCCATCGACATAGAGACACGAGAAGGTGACCAGATGCGGCAGCCTCCGCTCCGGATCGCCCACCACCTCCACATCCGGCACCAGCTCCGGCACCCGCGCCCGGATCCGCTCCACCAGACCCCGCAGCCGCGCCGCCTCGGCGTCCGCCTCCGCCCGTACGGCGCGCAGCGAGGCGGCCGCGGCGACCACGGCCGGGAGGTTCTCGAAACCGGGGGAGCGGCCCGACTCCCGTTCGTCCGCGGGGCCCTGGGGCGAGAAGCGCACCCCCTTGCGGACAACGAGCAGCCCGACCCCCGAGGGGCCTCCCCATTTATGGGCACTTGCGGTCATAAGTGACCAATTGCCGTCCACCGGGCCCCAACCGAGCGACTGTGCCGCGTCCACCAGCAGCGGTACGCCCGCCGCCGCGCACACCTCCGCGGTCTCGGCCACCGGCTGCACCGTGCCGACCTCGTGGTTGGCGGACTGGAGGCAGGCCAGCGCGGTGGGTCCCGGGGCCTCCCGCAGAGCCGTCGCGTAGGCGTCCGGCGCGACCCGTCCGGCGCGGTCCACCCCCACCTCGGTGACCGTGCCGCCGCCCGCCTCATGGGTGGCGGCGGCATGCAGCACCGCGGAGTGCTCGACGGCGGAGACGATCAGATGACGGCCGACCCGGCGGCGCCCCGCGAGCGCTCCGGCAATACCGTCGTGGAGCGCGCGTGTCCCCGATGGAGTGAAGACCAGCTCGTCCGGGCGGCAGCCGACGGCCTCGGCCGCCGCCTCCCGCGCGGCGTCCAGCAGCAGCCGGGCGCGGCGCCCCTCGCGGTACAGCCGCGCGGGGTCGGCCCACCCCTCGTCCAGGGCGGCGAGCAGCGCCTGCCGGGCGACCGGGTGCAGCGGAGCGGACGAGGCCGCGTCGAAATAGGGCACGTGAGGAACGCTAGTCGGTGTGGACCGCGCGGTCTCCGCGGCGACGATCGGAACCGGTCCCGCCGCACCCCCCCGCGCCCCGGATCCGGTGCCGCCCAACCTGCCGTACCAGGGCGAAAACCGCTGGCGGAGGGGGTCATTCCACCCCATCGGGGTGCGGCCCGGCGCGTTGGGCACCCTGGCCGCGCGGCCCCAAATAGCGTCCAGTAGGGTTTGGTCCGCATAAACATCCAAACCCCTGCCCGCACCGGGCCGGCGACCGACCCACAAACGGCCGCGGCCGACCGCGCGGGCGAGACTCTCGGGAAGGCGCTACGTGAGTCCCAACGGCTCCGACCGCTCGTCGCGGCGCCCGGTGCGGCGGAAGCTGCTGCAGGCGCTGGCCGCGGGCTTGGTCCTGGCGACCGCCACCGGTTGCACATCGAAGGACTTCCCCCGCCTCGGAATGCCCACCCCGGTCACGGAGGAGGCGCCGCGGATCCTCTCCCTCTGGCAGGGTTCGTGGGCGGCTGCGCTCGCCACGGGCGTTCTGGTCTGGGGCCTGATCCTGTGGGCGGTCATCTTCCACCGCCGCAGCAGGACCAAGATCGAGGTTCCCGCTCAGACCCGGTACAACATGCCCATCGAGGCGCTGTACACCGTGGTCCCGATCATCATCGTCTCGGTGCTGTTCTACTTCACCGCGCGCGATGAGAACGCTCTTCTGAAGACCTCCAAGAAGCCGGACCACGTCGTCAACGTCGTGGGCTACCAGTGGAGCTGGGGCTTCAACTACATGGAGAACGTGGACGGGAAGACCGCCACTCCGAAGCAGACCGCCAAGGAGATCAAGGCCATCCCCGACCGGATGCTCTCCGCGGTGCCCAAGGGCGCCGAGGGCGTCTACGACGCGGGTGTCCCCGGCCAGCGGAACCCCCAGACCGGAAACCCGGGGCCCACCCTGTGGCTGCCCAAGGGTGAGTCGGTCCAGTTCATCCTGACCTCCCGCGATGTCATCCACTCCTTCTGGGTGGTCCCCTTCCTGATGAAGATGGACGTCATCCCGGGGCACACCAACCGCTTCGAGGTCACCCCGAACCGCGAGGGCACCTTCATGGGCAAGTGCGCCGAGCTGTGCGGCGTCGACCACTCCCGGATGCTCTTCAACGTCAAGGTAGTCTCGCCGGAGCGCTACCAGCAGCACCTGAAGGACCTGGCGAAGAAGGGCCAGACCGGCTACATCCCGGCGGGCATTGAGCAGACGGACGCTGCCAAGAACGCGGAGACCAATAACACATGAGCATCCTCAACGAACCTCAGGGTGCCGACGTCACCGACTCGTATGAGAACGAGTTGCCGGTGCGCCGCAAGCAGCCCGGCAATGTCGTCGTCAAGTGGCTGACCACCACCGACCACAAGACGATCGGCACGCTCTACCTCGTCACGTCGTTCGCGTTCTTCTGCATCGGCGGCCTGATGGCGCTCTTCATGCGCGCCGAGCTGGCCCGCCCGGGTACGCAGATCATGTCGAACGAGCAGTTCAACCAGGCGTTCACCATGCATGGCACGATCATGCTGCTGATGTTCGCCACCCCGCTGTTCGCGGGCTTCACGAACTGGATCATGCCGCTCCAGATCGGTGCGCCCGATGTGGCGTTCCCGCGGCTGAACATGTTCGCGTACTGGCTGTACCTCTTCGGCTCGCTGATCGCGGTGGGTGGTTTCCTCACTCCGCAGGGCGCGGCCGACTTCGGCTGGTTCGCCTACTCCCCGCTGTCGGACGCGGTCCGTTCACCGGGTGTGGGCGCGGACATGTGGATCATGGGTCTGGCCTTCTCCGGCTTCGGCACGATCCTCGGTGCGGTCAACTTCATCACCACCATCATCTGCATGCGCGCTCCGGGCATGACGATGTTCCGGATGCCGATCTTCGTCTGGAACGTTCTGCTCACCGCGGTGCTGGTGCTGCTGGCCTTCCCGGTGCTGGCCGCCGCGCTGTTCGCCCTGGAGGCGGACCGTAAATTCGGGGCCCATGTCTTCGACGCGGCCAATGGCGGAGCATTGCTCTGGCAACACCTCTTCTGGTTCTTCGGCCATCCAGAGGTGTACATCATCGCGCTGCCGTTCTTCGGGATCATTTCCGAGATCATTCCGGTCTTCTCCCGCAAGCCGATGTTCGGTTACATCTCGCTGATCGCCGCGACGATCTCGATCGCCGGTCTGTCGGTCACGGTCTGGGCGCACCACATGTATGTGACGGGCGGCGTACTGTTGCCGTTCTTCTCCTTCATGACGTTCCTGATCGCGGTTCCGACCGGTATCAAGTTCTTCAACTGGATCGGCACCATGTGGAAGGGGTCGCTGAGCTTCGAGACCCCGATGCTCTGGGCGATCGGCTTCCTGATCACCTTCACCTTCGGTGGTCTGACCGGTGTCATCCTGGCCTCGCCGCCGATGGACTTCCACGTCTCGGACTCGTACTTCGTGGTGGCCCACTTCCACTACGTGGTGTTCGGCACCGTGGTGTTCGCGATGTTCGCCGGCTTCCACTTCTGGTGGCCGAAGTTCACCGGCAAGATGCTGGACGAGCGGCTCGGCAAGATCACCTTCTGGACGCTGTTCATCGGCTTCCACGGCACGTTCCTGGTGCAGCACTGGCTCGGTGCGGAGGGCATGCCCCGCCGCTACGCCGACTACCTGGCGGCCGACGGCATCACCACGCTGAACACGATCTCCACGATCGCCTCGTTCCTGCTCGGTCTGTCGATCCTGCCGTTCTTCTACAACGTCTGGAAGACCGCCAAGTACGGCAAGAAGGTCGAGGTCGACGACCCGTGGGGCTACGGCCGTTCGCTGGAGTGGGCGACCTCCTGCCCGCCGCCGCGGCACAACTTCCTCACGCTGCCGCGGATCCGCTCCGAATCTCCGGCCTTCGATCTGCACCACCCGGAGATCGCGGCGCTCGACCAGCTCGAGAACCACGGTGCCTCCGACGATGACAAGGCCCTCGCGGGTGGCAAGGAGGCCGGCAAGTGAAGGTCCAAGGCCGGATGTTCATCTGGCTCGCCGTCTTCATCCTGATCATGGCCATCGTGTATGGCGTGTGGTCCAAGGAACCGGCGGGCACCACCGCGCTCTTCCTCGCCTTCGGTCTGAGCGTCATGATCGGCTACTACCTGGCGTTCACCGCGCGCCGGGTGGATGTCGGGGCGCAGGACAACAAGGACGCGGACGTCGCCGACGACGCCGGTGAGCTGGGATTCTTCTCCCCGCACAGCTGGCAGCCGCTGTCCCTGGGCTTCGGTGGCGCGCTGGCCTTCCTCGGTGTGGTCTTCGACTGGTGGCTGCTCTACTTCTCGGCCCCGATCATCATGGTCGGTCTGTTCGGCTGGGTCTTCGAGTACTACCGCGGCGAGAACCAGAACCAGTAACCGGTTCTCGTACCGGCTGAGCACGGGGCCCGGACACCTTCCGAAGGTGTCCGGGCCCCGCGCGTATCTCCTCCCATTCCGGCGGGCGTCACTCCGGTGCTTCACTCCGCGCGCCGTCCCGGGCGGCCGTTCATAGCGTGTGTCCATGAGCCACACATCGCGATCACCTCGAACCCGGGCGGTGCTCACCTGCACCCTGCTGGTGGCGTCGTTGATGGCGGGACTCAGCGGCTGCGGGGGCCCTTCCTCCAACCCGCTCTCCGCCAAGCCGTACGACGCCGCCGACCAGATCTCGTTCAGCGGCGACGGGGGGGACCACAAGGCCGATCCGGACAAGCCACTGGAAGTGACGTCCAAGGGCGACGACGGCCGGATCACGGACGTCACCGCCACCGACGCCGCGGGGCGCTACGTCCGGGGCGAGCTGACCGAGGACGGCAGCCGCTGGCGCAGCACCGTGCCGCTGGCCGCCGGAGCGCACTACACGCTCCGGGTGAGCACGGAGGACTCCAACGGGGCGCCCGGCCGCCGGACCATCGACTTCACCACCAGCTCCGCCCACAGGCTGCTGAAGGTCACCTTCGGGCCGAAGGCGGGGGAGTACGGGGTCGGGCAGCCCGTCACCGCCAAGCTGAGCCGGCCGGTGAAGGACCCCTCGGCCCGGTCCGTGGTGGAGCGTGCCCTGAAGGTGGACTCACAGCCCGCGGTGGACGGTGTCTGGCACTGGGTGGACAACAAGACCCTGCACTACCGTCCGCAGGACTACTGGCCCGCCCACGCCACCATCAATGTGCACTCCAACCTCAAGGGCATCAGGATCGGCGGCGGGCTCTACGGCGGTGACGCCAAGTCGCTGAAGCTGACCACCGGTGACCGCATCGAGGCCCTCACCGACTCCGGCACCCACCAGATGACGGTGAAGCGCAATGGAGTGCCGATCCGGACCATTCCGATCACCACCGGTATGCCCGGATTCGATACCCGCAATGGCGTCAAGGTGATCCTCGCCAAGGAGTCCGCGGTGCGGATGACCGGCGCCAGTATCGGCCTCGGCAACTCCTACGACCTGATGGTCTACTGGGCGGCCCGGGTCACCTGGAGCGGTGAGTACGTGCACGCCGCGCCGTGGTCCACCGGATCCCAGGGCGTGGCCAACGTCAGCCACGGCTGCACCGGTATGAGCACGGAGAACGCCCAGTGGTTCTTCAACACCGTGAAGCTCGGCGACGTCGTCAAGGTCGTGAACAGCAACGGCGCCGATATGACGACGTTCGACAACGGCTACGGCGACTGGAACATGGCCTGGAACGACTGGCGTCAGGGCAGTGCCCTCGCCGCCGGTCAGCGGGACGGCTCGACCCCGGCCGACTCGGCCCGGCTCCGGCCCCAGGTGTGACGGTGGCGACAGCCGTGACCGCCCCGGCCGTCAGGAGACCCCTGCGGTCAGGCGCTCACGGCCGGCCGCGTGCGGAGCAGCCCGGCCAGCGCGTCCGCCAGGGCCACCGGGTCCACCGGATGGGTGACCGCGGCCTCCGCGCGGCTCCAGGTGGCCAGCCAGGCGTCCTGCGGGCGGCCGATGAGCAGCAGCACCGGCGGACAGCGGAAGACCTCGTCCTTGATCTGCCGGCAGACGCCCATCCCGCCCGCGGGCACCGCCTCGCCGTCCAGCACACAGGCGTCGATACCGCCCTCCTCCAGCGCCGTCAGGACGGCGGGGAGGGTCGCGCACTCCAGGAACTCCACCGGGGGCACATCGGCTGCGGGCCGCCGTCCGACGGCGAGCCGCACCTGCTCGCGGGTGCTCGCGTCATCGCTGTAGACCAGCACCGTGGCGGTAGGCCGCATCGTGTCCTCCGGATGAACTAAGTGATCCGCTGGGCTCCTGTGGCGGATGCTACTCCGGTACAGCCGCCCGGAGGAGGGGGCGTACGGATCTCTACCCCCTTCGAGGGACTGCCCGGAAGGGCGCCGACGAGCAGGGCCGATGGCGTTGACACTCCGAACGGCACCCCCGGGAGTGAGGGCCGGATAAGCGACCGACATAATGTCGGTCGTGGCGACAGCAACAGCAGTAGATACCGGGCACGCGCACCCGTCGGTCAACCGGCCGAACCTCACCAGCGTCGGAACCATCATCTGGCTGAGTTCCGAGCTGATGTTCTTCGCGGCCCTCTTCGCGATGTACTTCACCCTGCGATCGGTGACCGGAGCCGAGCACTGGAAGGAAATGGCGTCCGCGCTGAACTTCCCGTTCTCGGCGACGAACACCACGATCCTGGTGCTCTCCTCCCTCACCTGCCAGCTCGGCGTCTTCGCCGCCGAGCGCGGCGACGTGAAGAAGCTGCGCACCTGGTTCGTGATCACCTTCATCATGGGCGCTATCTTCATCGGCGGTCAGATCTTCGAATACACCGAGCTGGTCAAGCACGAGGGGCTCTCGCTCTCGTCCGACCCGTACGGCTCGGTGTTCTATCTGACCACCGGCTTCCACGGAATGCATGTGACGGGCGGCCTCATCGCCTTCCTGCTGGTCCTGGGCAGGACGTACGCGGCCAAGAGGTTCACCCACCAGCAGGCGACGGCGGCCATCGTCGTGTCCTACTACTGGCACTTCGTCGATGTCGTCTGGATCGGCCTCTTCGCCACGATCTACATGATCAAGTAAGCCGGTCACCGCACCGGAACCACGTCCTTAAAGCACCGACGCAGAAGATCCTGACACCGGGGTAATCCGTGAAAAAGCTCTCCGCACGACGGCGCCATCCGCTGGCTGCGCTCGTCGTCCTACTCTTCGCGCTGGCGGTCACTGGGGGGCTGTACGCCGCGTTCTCGCCGAGCGAGGCGAAGGCTGATGACAGCTCCGCCCAGTCCCTCGCCATCGAGGAGGGCAAGAAGCTCTATGCCGTTGGCTGCGCCAGCTGCCACGGCACGGGCGGTCAGGGGTCCTCCGACGGCCCGAGCCTGGTCGGCGTCGGGTCCGCCGCCGTCGACTTCCAGGTCGGCACCGGCCGGATGCCCGCCCAGCAGCCGGGCGCCCAGATGCCGAAGAAGAAGAAGGTGTACACGGACGCCGAGACCGAGCAGCTCGCCGCGTACATCGCCTCGCTCGGCGCCGGCCCGGTGACGCCCACCAAGAGTCAGTACAACATCGATGGCGCGGACGTCGCGAAGGGCGGAGAGCTCTTCCGTACCAACTGCGCGCAGTGCCACAACTTCGCCGGCAAGGGCGGTGCCCTGACCAACGGCAAGTACGCGCCCGCCCTCGATGGCGTGAGTCCCAAGCACCTGTACGAGGCCATGCAGACCGGCCCGCAGGCCATGCCGAACTTCCCCGACACCACGATGCCGGAGAAGTCGAAGCAGGACATCATCGCGTACCTCGACACGGTCAACAGCGACAAGACCAAGACCCCCGGTGGCCTTGAGCTCGGCGGGCTCGGCCCGGTCAGCGAGGGACTGTTCGCCTGGATCTTCGGCATGGGCGCCCTGATCGTCCTCACCATCTGGGTCGCCGCCCGGACCGCAAAGGCCAAGAAGTCATGAGTAGCCACGAGATTCCAGAAGCAGACGAGCAGCTGCCCGAGAAGCGGGAGTCCGCCGAGGGCGCGGTGGAGGTCTCCGAGGACCCCTTCGCCGATCCGGGCATGCCGCCGCACGAGCACCGCAAGCAGGACATCGACGAGCGGGCCGCCAAGCGCTCCGAGCGCACCGTCGCCCTGCTCTTCACGTCCTCGATGCTGGCCACGATCGCCTTCATCGCCGCGTATGTGGCGATCCCGGTGGACAAGTACATCTATGTCTTCCCGATCGGCCACATCAGCGCGCTCAACTTCACGCTCGGCCTGACGCTCGGCGTCGCCCTCTTCGGCATCGGCGCGGGCGCGGTCCACTGGGCCCGCACCCTGATGTCCGATGTGGAGATCGCCGACGAGCGCCACCCGATCGAGGCCAGCCCCGAGGTCAAGGCCAAGGTCATGGCGGACTTCCGGGCCGGTGCCGCCGAGTCCGGGTTCGGCCGCCGCAAGCTGGCGCGCAACACCCTCTTCGGTGCCCTGGCGCTGGTGCCGCTCTCCGGCGTGGTGCTGCTGGGTGGCCTCGGCCCGATGCCCGGCACCAAGCTGCGGCACACCAAGTGGGCCAAGGGCAAGCTGCTGATGAACCAGAACACGATGCAGCCGCTGCGCCCCGAGGACATCGCCGTCGGCTCGCTGACCTTCGCCATGCCCGAGGGCATGAAGGAGGACCAGCACGACTTCCAGACGGAGATCGCCAAGGCCGCCCTGATGCTGATCCGGCTCCAGCCGGAGGACATCAAGGACAAGCGCGAGCTGGACTGGTCGCACGACGGCATCGTCGCGTTCTCGAAGATCTGCACACACGTCGGCTGCCCGATCAACCTGTACGAGCAGCAGACCCACCACGTCCTGTGCCCCTGTCACCAGTCGACCTTCGACCTCTCCGACGGTGGCCGAGTGATCTTCGGTCCCGCCGGGCATGCGCTGCCCCAGCTGCACATCACGGTGAATGACGAGGGGTACCTCGAAGCCATGGGCGACTTCCCGGAGCCCGTCGGTCCTGCTTTCTGGGAGCGCGGATGAGTACTGCACAGGCCAACGACGACGGGCGGCGCGGCAAAGCGTCCGCGGGCGAGCGCGTTGCTGACTGGGCCGACGGCCGGCTGGGCATCTACAGCATGGCCAAGGCCAATATGCGCAAGATCTTCCCGGACCACTGGTCCTTCATGCTGGGTGAGGTCGCGCTCTACAGCTTCATCATCATCATCCTCACGGGTGTGTATCTGACGCTGTTCTTCCACCCGAGCATGGGCGAGGTCGTCTACCACGGCCCGTACGAGCCCATGCAGGGCGTGCGGATGTCGGAGGCGTTCGCCTCCACGCTCGACATCAGCTTCGAGGTGCGCGGCGGTCTGCTGATCCGGCAGATCCACCACTGGGCCGCGCTGATCTTCCTCGCCGCGATGTTCGTGCACATGATGCGGGTGTTCTTCACCGGTGCGTTCCGCAAGCCGCGTGAGATCAACTGGCTGTTCGGCTTCCTGCTGTTCTTCCTCGGCATGCTGACCGGCTTCACCGGCTACTCGCTCCCCGACGACCTGCTCTCCGGTACCGGTCTGCGGTTCATCGAGGGTGTGTTCCTGTCGGTCCCGGTCATCGGCACCTACATCACGATGTTCGTGTACGGCGGCGAGTTCCCCGGCACGGATCTGATCGCCCGGCTCTACCCGGTCCACGTCCTGCTGCTGCCGGGCATCATGCTCGGTCTGCTGGTGGCGCACCTGATCCTGGTCTTCTACCACAAGCACACGCAGTACCCCGGGGCCGGAAAGACCAACAAGAACGTGGTCGGCATGCCTCTGCTGCCGGTCTACATGGCCAAGGCGGGCGGCTTCTTCTTCCTGGTCTTCGCCGTGATCGCGGTCCTCTCCGCGATCGCCACGATCAACCCGATCTGGACCATCGGTCCCTACCGGCCGGACCAGGTGTCCACCGGTGCCCAGCCCGACTGGTACATGGGCTTCGCCGAGGGTCTGGTCCGTGTGATGCCGGGCTGGGAGATCAATCTCTGGGGCCACACGCTCGTCCTGGGTGTGTTCATCCCGATCGTGCTGTTCCCCGTGGTGCTGCTGGCGATGGGCGTCTACCCGTTCATCGAGTCGTGGATCACCGGTGACAAGCGTGAGCACCACATCCTGGACCGCCCGCGCAACGCCCCGACCCGTACCGCCTTCGGTGTGGCGTGGCTGACCGCGTACTTCGTGATGCTGATCGGTGGTGGAAACGACCTCTGGGCGACCCACTTCCATCTGTCGATCAACGCGATCACATGGTTCGTCCGGATCGGCTTCTTCGCCGGCCCGGTGCTGGCCTTCATCGCCACCCGGCGGATCTGCATGGGCCTCCAGCGCCGTGACCGCGACAAGGTGCTGCACGGCCGGGAGACCGGCATCATCAAGCGGCTGCCGCACGGTGAGTTCGTCGAGGTCCATGAGCCGCTCTCGCAGGAGCAGCTGCACACGCTGACCCAGCACGAGCAGCCGAAGCCGTTCGAGGTCGGCCCGGCGGTCGACGAGAACGGGGTCGCGCGGAAGATAAAGCGTTCGCAGAAGCTCCGCTCGAAGCTCTCCAAGGGCTACTACGGCGAGCAGGCAGTGATCCCGAAGCCGACCCGTGAGGAGTACCAGGAAATCACTAGTGGCCACGGCCACCACTGATCCCTTCGTACCCCGCTGACGCCACCCACAGACCAGGGCCCCGGCCCGGACCACCACGGTCCGGCCGGGGCCCTGGCCGTTCGGATGAGCGTGGTGGCCGGCTGTGTCCGCCGGTTTCCGGCCACCGGGGGCTCGGCATCCTGGACCACGTCGCCGCTAGGCTAACGGCGGGGCCGACCGCGGACACCTGTGCGGATCCCCCTTCCCCTGCCCACCCCACGGATCCAGGAGCGGACCATGGACGTTGTGACCCCAGCCGGAGGCGACAGCACCTCGGCGGGCCGCACCTGGCCGGATGTGCTCACCTCACTGCTCGACGGCCAGGACCTCAGCGCCGATGACACCGCCTGGGCCATGGACCGGATCATGTGCGGTGAGGCCACCGACGCACAGATCGCCGGATTCATCGTGGCGCTGCGGGCCAAGGGCGAGACCGTGGCCGAGGTGTCCGGGCTCGTCCGGACCATGTACGAGCACGCCACAGTGATCGAGGTCCCCGGGGACACCGTCGACATCGTCGGCACCGGCGGCGACCGCGCCAAAACCGTCAATATCTCGACGATGTCGGCGCTGGTGGTGGCCGGTACCGGAGCGCGGGTGGTCAAGCACGGCAACCGCGCCGCGTCCTCCGCCAGCGGAGCCTCCGACGTCCTGGAGAAGCTGGGCGTCAATCTCGATCTGACCCCGCGGCGGGTCGTCGAGGTGGCCGAGGAGGCGGGGATCACCTTCTGCTTCGCGGTGAAGTTCCACCCGTCGCTGCGCCATGTCGCCGCCGCCCGCCGGGAGTTGGGCATCGGCACCACGTTCAACATCCTCGGCCCGCTCACCAACCCGGCCCGGGTGCGCACCCAGGCGACCGGTGTGGCGGACGCCCGGATGGCCCCCCTGGTCGCCGGTGTGCTGGCCGACCGCGGCTCGTCCGCGCTGGTCGTCCGGGGCGACGACGGCCTCGACGAGCTGACCGTGACCGCGACCTCCCAGGTGTGGGTGGTGCGGAACGGCACCGTACGCCAGGAGACCTTCGACCCGCGCGACGTCGGTATCGACTTCGTCCCGGTGGAGGCCCTGCGCGGCGCCGACGCCTCGTACAACGCGGATGTGACACGCCGGCTGCTGGCGGGGGAGACCGGGCCGGTCCGGGACGCGGTGCTGCTCAACTCGGCCGCCGCGCTGGCCGCGCTGGACCCCGAGCCGGGCGCCAAGACGCTCACCGAGCAGATCGCGGAGGGGCTGACGCGCGCCGCGGAGTCCATTGACTCGGGGGCGGCACGCAACGCCCTGGAGCGATGGGTACGCGCCAGCAACGCGTAAGGCCTGCCGTCCCACCGCCCTTGCCCGGATGCCGGACAGGGGCGGTGCGTCGTTTCTTCGTATGGCATACTCCTGGCCAGGTCACGAGTGACAGCGACTACGGCCCCGGCCCGCTGTCCGGCAACCCTCCGTCCGTGGCGGGGTGCCCCGGGTGATGACCAGGCCGCAGGCAGCGAGGTC
Source organism: Streptomyces sp. JLBJ103 (assembly GCF_058215575.1). Lineage (NCBI taxonomy): Bacteria > Bacillati > Actinomycetota > Actinomycetes > Kitasatosporales > Streptomycetaceae > Streptomyces > Streptomyces sp. JLBJ103. The sequence goes on from NZ_CM177089.1 coordinate 5,828,773, forward strand.
TGCGGCAAGCGCGGACCCCTCGCACTAGGGGTCCTGGTGGTCGAGGGAGTTCTTCCGTGACGCAGCGAATGCTTTAGGGCCGGACGGCCCGTATCCCACAGCCTCCGCGCGGTGCCCTGTTCCGTGCGTTGAGCGATTTTCCACGCCCGCACCGGCGGTGAACCGCCGGGTCCGCGTGTGACGCATTCACGCCTTCACGCCTTCGCCTTCCGGGAGAATTCGCCATGTCCGTGCGCCCTGCCGCCTCCGTTGCCCCCGCTGCCGCTGATGTCTCCGCCGCCGATGTCTGTGAGCCGTTGCCCGTGCTCGGCGCCGATGTCCTCGTGCCGCTGGTCACCGGTGGTGAGGTGACCTACGCCGCGCTCGACTACGCCGCCAGCGCCCCCGCCCTCCAGCGGGTCTGGGACGACATCGCCGCCTACGCCCCGTACTACGGCAGCGTCCACCGCGGTGCCGGGTACCTCTCGCAGCTGTCCACCGATCTGTTCGAGAACAGCCGCGCGGACGTCGCCGCGTTCCTCGGCTGCCGCGCGGATGACCAGGTCGTCTTCACCCGCTCCACCACCGATGCGCTCAACCTGCTGGCCGCGGTGCTGCCGTCCGGTACCGAGGTCTTCGTCTTCGAGACCGAGCACCACGCCTCGCTGCTGCCGTGGGAGCAGCGCGAGGACGTCCGCGTGCGCTACCTCAGCGCGCCGCGCTCCCCGCGGCAGGCCGTCGAGACGCTGGAGCGGGCGCTCGCGGAGCGGACCGGGGGTCCCGCCCTGGTGTGCGTGACCGGTGCGTCCAATGTGACCGGTGAGCTGTGGCCGGTACGGGAGCTGGCCGCCGCGGCCCACGCCCACGGCGCCCGTATCGTCCTCGACGCCGCCCAGCTCGCCCCCCACCACCCGGTCGACATCGCGGCGGAGGACGTCGACTGGGTCGCCTTCTCCGGGCACAAGCTGTACGCCCCCTTCGGGGCCGGAGTGCTGGCCGGACGCGCCGACTGGCTCCGCGAGGCGCGCCCGTACCTGGCGGGCGGCGGCGCCAGCCGCAAGGTCGCCCGGCGGGACGACGGCGGGGTGGACGTCGAGTGGCACACCACCGCCGCCCGGCACGAGGCGGGTTCGCCGAACGTCATCGGCGTCTACGCCATCGCCTCCGCCTGCAAGGCGCTGACCGAGGCCGGATTCGACGGACTGGTCGCCCGTGAGCGGCAGTTGATCGCCGCGGTCCGGGAGGGCCTGGCGGAGGTGCCGGAGGTGCGGGTGCTCTCGCTGTTCGGCGAGGACGCCCCGCGGGTGGGGGTGCTGTCGTTCGTGGTGGACGGCTGGAACAGCTCGCACTTCGCGGCCGCGCTCTCCGCGGAGTACGGCATCGGTGTCCGCGACGGCCTCTTCTGCGCCCACCCGCTGGTCCGCACACTGCTGGGCAGCGAGCCGGAGGAGCCGGGCGAATGCGGCGCCCCCGAGGCCGCGCCGGGCGAGCGCTCCCTGAACGCGATCCGCGTCAGCTTCGGCGCGGGCACCCCGGACGAGCATGTGGACCGCTTCGTCCGCGCGGTGAAGGAACTGGTCCGCGACGGCGCCCAGTGGACCTACCGCACCGAAGACGGCCGCTGCGTCCCCGCCCGCGACTGACCCCCATCGGTCCGGTGCCCCGCCCCGGCGCCCAGCCGGGGCCAGGGCGGAGCCCCGTGAGGGGGTCGGGGGAGCCCCGGAGGTGGGTGGGTCAGCCGTCGAGGCCGATGGCGAAGGCCGCTTCCAGGTCGTGCTGGGAGTACGTACGGAAGGCGATGTGCGTCTCCGTGGCGGCCACCCCGGGGACCTTGCTGATCTTGCCCGGGATGATGTCCGCGAGGTCGTCGTGCTCGGCCACCCGCACCATCGCGATCAGGTCGTGCGCACCGGTGACCGAGTAGACCTCGCTCACACCCTCCAGCGCGGCGATCTTCTCTGCGATCTCCGGAATCCGGTCCACGCTGGTCTTGATGAGCACGATCGAAGTGATCATGGCTGGCTTTCTCCCTCGCTGGACCTGACTGCGCCGCCCACTCTAGCCGTCCGCCCGAAGCGCGCCCACGCGTAGAGGAAGCCGAGGGTGAAGCCCACCAGATGGGCCAGATACGCCACCCCCGGGTGGTCGTTGGCCTCGCGGGCGGCGAGCCACTGGAGGGCGACCCAGAAGGCCAGGACCACCCAGGCGGGGAAGCGCAGCGGCATGAAGAACAGGAACGGGAAGAGGCTGGTGACCCGGGCGCGGGGGAAGAGCCAGAGAAACGCGCCGAGGACCCCGGAGATCGCTCCGGAGGCGCCGACCAGGGTCTGCCCGGAGTCGGCGTGGGCCGCGGCGTAGCCCAGGAGCGCCAGATAGCCGGTAGCGAGGTAGAAGAGGGCGAATTGCACTCGTCCCATGCGCTGCTCGGTCATCGCACCGAAGACGTAGAGAAACAGCATGTTTCCCAGCAGGTGCAGCCAGTTGCCGTGGACGAAGAGCGCGGTGAGCGGGGTCAGCGGCTGACCGGGCCCGCCGCTCCACAGGGCGCTGGGGACCACCCCCCAGCGCTCGAAGTAGGCGGACTGGGCCTGGAGCAGCTCCCCGCCCGTGCCGTACTCGGGGTTGAGGCCGGAGGCCGGGCCGAGGACGAAGATCAGGCAGCAGATGACGATGAAGGTGTACGTCATCAGGGGGCGGCCGGACGTCTCACCGGAACCCTCAGACGTATCGATCATGGCCAGATCATCGCGTACCGGGCACAACCTGCCCAGAGCGCCTCGCCGCGCGGTGTCGAGGGGCGGTATGGGCACGGCACGGGCCAGGGCTCAGGCCGTAGGGTTACAGGACGCCCCTGAGCCCCGGATCTGAGCCCCTGAGATCCGACCCCCGAGAGACGAGCAGAGAAGCGAGGCCCCGAGACCGATGGCCGTTCCCACGCCGACAGCCGAGACCCGCTGGCGTTGCACGCTGTGCGGCAACCTCACCCGATTCGATGTGACCCGCTCGACGAAGGCCGTGGAGTATGTCCATCTCGACCTGGCCGGGGAGCCGAAGGTCGAGGAGCGCGAGGTGGTCAGTGAGACCATTGAGTCAGTGCGCTGTCGCTGGTGCAACGCGGTCGACCAGATCGAGCTGGTGGACCGGCCGAGTACGGGTGCGAGCGCCTGAGAACGGAGCGATGACAGGTGGTGGAGCGGACGGGCGGCCCCGGGGCGGCCGGTGACGCCGAGGGCGTCACCGAGGCGCTCGACCGCCCCCTGCCGGAAGGGGTGCGGCGGCGTGTCGTGGGGCTCGTCGCGGACGCCTTCGGCGGCCTGACGGTCACCGAATTGCCTGCCCAGCTCCGGCAGTACGCCCGTTTCACGCCGACCCGCCGCGCGAAGTTCGCGGGGAACGCGATGGCCGCCGCGGTGGAGAGCGACCCGGTCTTCCGGCAGCGGATCGCGGCACGGCTGCGCGAGACCCAGCCGGAGCTGTCGGAGGCCATCGAGGGCGGTTCGCCGCCCGCCGCGGCCGATCCGGTGGATGTCGCCGCGGTGGCGTACGTCCTGCGTCCGACCGGCTGGGTGAAGCTGGTCGACGCGGCCGGTGAGGAGGCGCAGCGGGCCTCGGCCGAGCGGGCCGGGGAGGAGGCCGAGCGGGAGCTCCAGCGGCTGCGCGAGGAGCTGGCGGAGGCCAGGGCCGCGGCGCGCAACGAGACGGAGCGGGTGCGCGGGGAGCTGGAGGCGGCGCGCAAGGAGGGCGACGCGCTCCAGCGCAAGCTGCGCAGCGCGCAGAGCGATGTGAAGCGCGGTGCCGCGGCGCTGCGCAAGGCCGAGGCCGAGCTGGAGGCCGTACGGTCCGAGGCGGCCGTGCGGCAGGCGACCGCGGACGGTGAGGCGCGGCGGCTGCGGGCCCGGCTCGCGGAGACCGAGTCGGCGCTGGAGGCGAGCCGCCGGGCGGTGCGCGAGGGCCGCAGCGTGGAGGACATGCGGGTGCGGCTGTTGCTGGACACGGTGCTGGACGCGGCGCAGGGCCTGCGGCGCGAACTGGCGCTGCCGCCCGCTTCGATGCGCCCCGCCGACACGGTGGACGCGGTGGAACCGGGCCGGATGACCCCCAAGGACATAGCGACCAGAGCGCTGTCCGAAACCGATCCGGCCCTGCTGGACCAGCTGCTCGCGCTGCCGCAGGCGCATTTGGTGGTGGATGGCTACAACGTCACCAAAACCGGCTATCCGACCATGCCGTTGGAGAAGCAGCGGCTGCGGCTGCTGGGCGGTCTCGCGGTGCTGGCGGCCCGGACCGGCGCGGAGATGACCTGTGTCTTCGACGGTGCGGAGCTGGCCGCTCCGGTGCTGCTGGCGCCACCGCGCGGGGTGCGGGTGCTGTTCAGCAAGCCAGGGGTGACGGCGGACGAGTTGATCCGGCAGCTGGTGCGGGCCGAGCCGCCGGGCCGGCCGGTGGTCGTGGTGTCGACCGACCGCGAAGTGGCGGACGGGGTGGCGCGCGCCGGTGCGCGTCCGGTGGCATCGGCCCTGTTGCTGAAGCGACTTGCCCGGACCTGAATGAAGTCTGATTATCAGCGCAGCGTCAATTGGCCGCTACTGCCCGTGTGATGTTTGTAAAAGATGTGCTCGGAGGGGCATTTTTTTGCCGTTGGGATTTGAACGGATCACGGCAGGGTCACTATCGTCGCCTCGAACCTCCGCGCGGTTGATCATCCATCGGGGATGACAGCGGGGGTACCGCCGAGTCCGCGAGCGCTTTTTTGCGGAGCCGGGGTTTCGACCCCCCACCCACCCGGTAGGCGGCTGGAGGAAGAAGGAGCTCGCCTTCGTGGCGTCCCACCGTCGACCCAAGCAGCCGAGCCGCACTCGGGTGACCGTCCTCACCGCGACCGCCGCTGCGGCCGTCGCCCTCACTTCCCAGGCCGCCCAGGCTGCTCCCAAGCAGGACAAGAAGGACGTCAAGGAGCAGGTCGACAAGCTCTACGAAGAGGCGGAGCAGGCCACCGAGAAGTACAACGGGGCCAAGGAGAAGCAGACCAAGCTCGAGAAGCAGGTCGGGGACCTCCAGGACAAGGTGGCGCGCGGCCAGGAGGAGCTGAACAAGCTGCGCGACGGCCTCGGTTCGATGGCCACCGCCCAGTACCGCTCCGGCGGTATCGACCCCTCGGTGCAGCTGCTGCTCTCCTCCGACCCGGACACCTACCTCGACAAGGCGTCCACGCTCAGCCAGTTGAGTGGCAAGCAGGCCGAGCAGCTGCGCAAGATCGGCGACAAGCAGCGCTCCCTCAAGCAGCAGCGCGAGCAGGCGTCCACCAAGCTGACGGACCTGGCGGACACCCGTAAGGCGCTGGGCGAGAAGAAGTCGGAGATCCAGGGCAAGCTCTCCAAGGCCCAGAAGCTCCTCAACAGCATCTCCGCCAAGGAGCGCGCCGCCCTCGCCGCCAAGGAGCAGGAGCGCGCCAACCGCTCCAGCGAGCGTGTGAACCTGGGCCATGACGTGCCCGACTCGCAGCGCGCGGCCGCCGCGCTGGCCGCCGCCAAGACCAAGATCGGCTCCCCGTATGTGTGGGGCGCGACCGGTCCCTCCTCCTTCGACTGCTCCGGGCTCACCGGCTGGGCGTACCAGCAGGCCGGGGTGCAGCTGCCGCGTATCTCCCAGGATCAGGCCAACGCCGGTACCCGGATCGGCCGCGGTGAGCTCAAGCCCGGCGACCTGGTGCTCTTCTACGGCGATCTGCACCACATAGGTCTGTACGCGGGCAACGGGCAGGTGCTGCACGCCCCCAAGCCCGGCGCCAACGTCCGCTTCGAGGCGATGGACAACATGCCGTTCCAGTTCGGCGTGCGGATCTGAGCCACTGAGCGGCTCTCCGCTCGGACACACCCTCGAGAACCAGGCGTCGAAACATCGGGAAAGCCGTCCGATCGGGCGAATCCCCACACCTTCCCCTGGCTCCCGCCCCGTCGGTGACCTGCGTCTCCGGCGGGGCGTCCGCGTCTGCGCACCCCTTTCCGCGTTTGGACACCGCGTAGTCACCCGGCTACTGTCTGCCCGCAGTTCGTTCCGGTACGACGGAACCCACCCTGCGGAACCCGGTACAGCGGGGCCCCGCACCGCGGAAGGAGTGCGGCTTTCATGGCGTCATGTCGCCGCGTCCCGAAGCCCGGCCTCGGCCGGGCGACCGTCTGGACCGCCGCCACGGCGGCCGCCGCGGCCACCGCCGCCGCCCTGGGAGCCGGTTCCGCCGGAGCCGAACCGCACGACCCCGCCGACGGCCATCCCGCCGCCCGGCTGCTGAGCAACCGGATCGAGCGCCTCTACGCGGAGGCGGAGCGGGCCACCGAGCGCTTCAACGCGGCCGAGGCCCGCACCGATACGCTGCGCCGCCAGGTGGACCGGATCCAGGATCGCGTCGCCCGCGGCCAGGAGCGGGTCAACCGGATGCGGGTGGCCCTCGGGGCGTTCGCGGGCGGGCAGTACCGCAGCGGCGGCGTCGACCCGGGCCTTGCGCTGATCCTCTCCGAGGAGCCCGCCGCCTACCTCGACAAGGCCACCACCCTCGAGCGCATCGGCCACCGCCAGAGCGCCCAGCTGCGGGTCCTCCAGGAGGCCCAGCGCACCCTGCGCCAGCAGCGCGCCGCGGCCGCCGCGAACCTGGTGCGGCTGGAACACAGCCGAAAGGCCGTGGCCCGCCACAAGCGGGATGTACAGCGCAAGTTGGCCATCGCGCGGCGGATGGTCAATGAACTGTCCCCGGACGAGCGCGCGGCATACGCACGCGTCTCGCGTGACGGGCGCGGCGCCTACGGCGTCCCCGGTGCCTTCACCGGGTCGCTACCGCCGTCCTCCCCACGGGCCGCGGCGGCGTTCGGCGCGGCCCGCGCGGCCCTCGGACAGCCGTACGCCTGGGGCCAGGCCGGGCCCACCGCCTTCGACTGCTCGGGGCTGACCCAGTGGGCCTACGCCCGCGCCGGAGTGGCCATTCCGCGCACCTCCCAGGCCCAGTCCGGGGCCGGACAGCAGGTGCCGCTGTCCCAGGCCCGCCCCGGCGATCTGGTCGTCTATCGCGCCGACGCCAGCCATGTGGCGATGTACGCGGGCAACGGCCAGGTGATCCACGCCCCCCACCCCGGGGCGCGGGTCCGCTACGACCCCGTCGGCATGATGCCGATCTCTTCCGTCACACGCGTCTGAACCCGGCCGCGCGGGCTCGTACGATCTATGGCGTGGTGGGTCGGTGGAGGTCGGGTGGATGGCGGGCGCTGCTGTGCCTGCCGCTGGTGTGGGTGCTGCCGGTGGCGGCGCTGACCGGATGCGGTCAGGTGACCGGCTCCGACGACCCCCTGGGGCGGGACACCCGGTCCGTGCAGCACATGCTCGACCGGCGGGCCGAAGCGGTCCGTGAACGGAACGCCGCCGCCTTCCTGGCCACCGTGGACCGCGGCTCCCGGCACTACCGGGACGAGCAGCGCCGGGTGTTCCGGCAGCTGGCCGCCGTACCGCTGCGCTCCTGGAGCTACCGGCTGGTGCGCACCGGCGGCTTCCAGCCCGCGCTGGGCGGCGGCCGCCGCCTGGCCGCACAGGTCGAACTCCACTACCGGCTGGCGGGTTACGACACCGCGCCTGCGGTCTCCGCTCAGCACCTGACGCTGGCGCAGCGCGGCGGCAGTTGGTACGTCGCCTCCGACGACGGTGTGGTCGACGGCAAGCACTCCGGCGAGCAGCTGTGGGACCAGGGCCGGGTGGAGGTGGTGCGCGGTGCGCACACCCTTGTGCTCGGCGTCGGCCACAAGCGGCGGCTGCTGCGCGACGTGGCCGACGCCGCGGACCGCGCGGTGCCCGCGCTCAGCAGGGTGTGGCCCGGTGTCTGGGCCGGGCGGATCGTGGTCGAGGTCCCGGCCGATCTGGACCGGATGGCCGCGCTGCTGGGCGCCTCCCCGAACGGCTACCGCGGAATCGCGGCCGTCACCACGGGGGAGACCGGCGGGAACGCCGGCCGCCCCTCGGCCGCCGACCGCGTGATCGTCAACCCCGAGGCGTACGAGGTCCTCGGCGACTTCGGCCACCAGGTCGTGATCACCCATGAGGCGACCCATGTGGCCACCCGCTCCGCCACCACCGCCACCACCCCGCTGTGGCTCTCGGAGGGGTTCGCCGACTGGGTCGGCTATCGCACCCCCGGCCGTACCCCCGGCGAAGTCGCCCCGGAGCTGGCCGACTCCGTGGCCTCCGGCCATCTGCCGCGCGCCCTTCCGCGCGACGACGACTTCCGCTTCGGCAGCGATCCGGACCGGCTCTCCCAGGCGTACGAGCAGGGCTGGCTGGCCTGTCGGCTCATCGCAGACCGGTGGGGGGCGCGGAAGCTGGTGGAGTTCTACCGCGCGGTCGGCGAGGCGCCCCGGCGCTCCGGGGCGGTGGAGTCGGCGCTGCACCGGGTGCTGGACATGAGTCCGGAGGAGTTCACGGACGCATGGCGTAAGTACATGGCGACGGAGCTGGGGTAGTACGACCTGCTTCCGCCGCCTCGCCCCGGGCCCGCGGAGCGCCGCCGCAACCCGGTACTGTCGGCGGCGATGGACAAGACCCTGCTTGTGACCAACGACTTTCCGCCCCGCCCCGGCGGCATCCAGGCGTTCCTGCACAACATCGCGCTGCGCCTGGACCCGGAGCGGATCGTCGTCTACGCCTCCACCTGGAAGCGCGGCCAGGAGGGCACCGAGGCCACCGCCCGCTTCGACGCCGAGCAGCCGTACCGCGTGGTCCGCGACCGTACGACGATGCTGCTGCCCACTCCGCGGGTCACCCGCCGCGCCACCGCGCTGCTGCGGGAACACGGCTGCACCTCGGTGTGGTTCGGCGCCGCCGCGCCGCTGGGCCTGATGGCCCCGGCGCTGCGCAAGGCCGGGGCGCGGCGGCTGGTGGGGACCACGCACGGACACGAGGCCGCCTGGGCGCAACTGCCCGCCTCCCGCACCCTGCTGCGGCGGATCGGCGAGGGCACCGACACCCTGACCTACCTCGGCGAGTACACCCGCTCCCGGATCGCCGCGGCGGTCGGCCCCGAGCCCGCGTCCCGGATGGTCCAGCTGCCGCCCGGGGTGGACGAGAAGACGTTCCACCCGGGGTCGGGCGGGGACGAGATCCGGGCCCGGCTGGGGCTGGCCGACCGGCCCGTGGTGGTGTGTGTCTCCCGGCTGGTCCCGCGCAAGGGGCAGGACACGCTGATCGAGGCGATGCCGTCGATCCTGCGGCGGGTGCCGGACGCGGTGCTGCTCATCGTGGGCGGCGGCCCGTACGAGAAGGACCTGCATCGGCTGGCGGAGACCACCGGGGTGGCGGACTCGGTGCGCTTCACCGGCGCCGTGCCCTGGGAGGAACTGCCCGCCCACTACGGTGCGGGCGATGTGTTCGCCATGCCCTGCCGCACCCGCCGCGGCGGTCTTGACGTGGAAGGGCTCGGCATCGTCTATCTGGAGGCGTCCGCGACCGGACTCCCGGTGGTCGCCGGGGACTCCGGCGGTGCGCCGGACGCGGTGCTGGACGGGGAGACCGGCTGGGTGGTCCCCGGCGGCTCCGCCGAGGCGTGCGCGGAGCGGATCGTGGCCCTGCTGGAGGATCCGGAGCTGCGGCGCCGTATGGGGGAGCGGGGCCGGGAGTGGGTCGAGGAGCGCTGGCGCTGGGATCTGCTGGCCGAGCGGCTGACGTCACTGCTGTGAGGCGCCGAGCCCGCTCGGTCCGCTCCGAACAGTTCTCACGGCCGCCCCGCGGACAGCCGTGAGAACACAGCGCACACGGGGCCTCAGCCCTGGTAGATCGCCTCGATCTCGGACGCGAAGTCCTTCGCCACCACGTTTCGCTTCAGCTTCAGCGACGGGGTGACATGTCCGGAGTCCTCGGTGAACTGGGTCGGCAGGACACGGAACTTGCGCACCGACTCCGCCTTGGACACCGCCGCGTTCCCGTCGTCCACCGCGGCCTGGATCTCGGCCAGCAGATCCGCGTCGTCCCGCAGCTCGGCCACCGTGACACCCTCCGGCTTGCCGTGTTCGGCGGCCCACCGGGGCAGGAACTCCTCGTCCACGGTGACCAGCGCGCCGACGAACGGACGGCCGTCGCCGACCACCATGCACTCGGCGACCAGGGCATGGGCGCGGATCCGGTCCTCGATCACCGCCGGGGCGACGTTCTTTCCGCCCGCGGTGATGATGATCTCCTTCTTGCGGCCGGTGATGGTGAGATAGCCGTCCTCGTCGAGGGTGCCGAGGTCGCCGGTGTGGAACCAGCCGTCGGACAGCGCCTCGACGGTCGCCGCCTCGTTGTTCCAGTACTCGGTGAACAGGTGGTCGCCGTGGAGCAGCACCTCGCCGTCGTCCGCGATCCGCACCACCGAGCCCGGCATCGGCTGGCCCACCGAGCCGATCTTCTGCCGGTCCCAGGGGTTGAAGGTGGTCGCGGCGCAGGTCTCGGTGAGGCCGTAGCCCTCCAGCACGGTGAAGCCGATGCCCCGGTAGAAGTGGCCCAGCCGCGCGCCCAGCGGGGCGCCGCCGGAGATCGCGTGAGTGGCCCGGCCGCCGAGGACGTTCCGCAGCTTGCCGTAGACGAGCCGGTCGAAGACCTTGTGCGTGAACTTCAGCCGGAGGGACGGCCCGGAGGGGGTGTCCAGCGCCTTGCTGTAGGCGATGGCGGTCTCGGCCGCCTTGTCGAAGATCTTGCCCTTGCCCTCGGCCTGTGCCTTGGCCCGCGCCGAGTTGAAGACCTTCTCGAAGACCCGCGGCACCCCCAGCACCAAGGTGGGCCGGAATCCGGCGAGTTCATCGGTGAGCGTCTTGATGTCCGGGACATGGCCCAGCTTGATCGGCGCCAGCACCGCCGCGATCTCCACCAGCCGTCCGAGGACATGGGCCTCGGGGAGGAACAGCAGTACCGAGGACTCACCGGTGTTGAAGATCGGCTTCATCCGGGCCACTGCGTTGCCGCACTCGGCGAAGAAGCTGCGGTGGGAGAGCACACAGCCCTTGGGGCGGCCCGTGGTGCCCGAGGTGTAGACGATGGTGGCGGGGGAGTCCGCGTTGGCGTCCGAGGAGCGCTCGTCGACCACCTCGTCGGATACGTCCGCGCCCAGCTTGCGCAGCGCCTCGATGGCGTCGCCCTCGATCCGCCAGACGTTCTCCAGCGCGGGCAGCGAGTCCCGGACGGACTCCACGGCCGCCTCGTGCGCCCCGCTCTCGACCAGCGCGGCGACCGCGCCCGAGTCGCTCAGGATCCACTGGATCTGCTCCGGTGAACTCGTCTCGTACACCGGCACGGTGACGCCGCCCGCGCTCCAGATGGCGAAGTCCAGCAGCGTCCACTCGTAGCGGGTGCGCGACATCAGCCCCACCCGGTCGCCCGGCTGCACACCGGCCGCGATCAGACCCTTGGCGGCGGCGCGCACCTCGGCCAGGAATTCGGTCGCGGTGACGTCCTCCCACCGGCCGTTGACCTTGCGGCCGACCACAGCGACATCCGGGTGCTGGGCGGCATTGCGTCGGATGAGGTCCGTCAGATTTCCGTCGGCCGGAACCTCGTACAGGGCCGGAAGGCTGAACTCGCGCAAGACTGCTGCTCCTCGTGGGGCGCCGGACCCGCTACAGGGCATGGGGGGTGTGGTTGGACGGCCCGGACGTTACCCATCGGTACTGCCTCCGGGATAGGGGTTTCTGCCCAGATGTTCTATGCGTCACACACCGCCTTCATCCTGCCCGCAGACTAGTCGACCGGACCGACGACTGGTAAGTAACCGCAGGTAGACGCGGGGCTGCGGCGCCAGGACACCTTACGGCCCGGTGGTCGCAGGTCTTAGGGTGACACGCATGCGAGTCCACGTGGTGAGCGACGTGCACGGCAACAGCGAGGACCTGGGGAAGGCCGGTGACGGAGCGGACGCCCTGATCTGCCTCGGTGACCTCGTCCTCTTCCTCGACTACGCGGATCACTCCCGCGGGATCTTCCCCGATCTGTTCGGCGTCGAGAACGCCGACCGCATCGTCGCGCTGCGCACCGCCCGCCGCTTCGAGGAGGCGCGGGAGTTCGGCAACCGGCTGTGGGAGGGCATCGACCGCCGCGCCGCGATCGAGTCCGCCGTCCGCCGCCAGTACGCCGAGCTGTTCGCCGCGTTTCCCAGCCCGACGTACGCCACCTACGGCAATGTCGACATACCGTCTCTGTGGCCGGAGTACGCCCGTCCCGGGCTCACCGTCCTCGACGGTGAGCGCGTGCGGATCGGCGGACTGGTCTTCGGCTTCGTCGGCGGTGGTCTGCGCAGTCCGATGCGCACGCCGTACGAGATCGACGACGAGACCTACGCCGCCAAGATCGCGGCCCTCGGCGACGGGGTGGACGTGTTGTGCACCCATATCCCGCCGGACGTTCCCGAGCTTTGCTACGACACCGTGGCCCGCCGCTTCGAGCGGGGAAGTTCCGCCCTGCTCGAGGCGATTCACGAGGTCCGCCCCAGGTACGCCCTCTTCGGCCATGTCCATCAGCCGCTCGCCCGCCGGATGCGGATCGGCGCCACCGAGTGCGTCAACGTCGGACACTTCGCCTCCTCGGGCACCCCCTGGGCCCTGGAGTGGTGAGCCGCGCGCGGTAGCCTTCACCGGCAGACACCCCATGCGGCGGACCGGTACGGAGGAGCCACGGCGATGGCGGAACACACCAGCTCGAGCATCACGATCGATGCGGCACCGGCCGACGTGATGGAGGTGATCGCCGACTTCGACCGTTACCCCGAGTGGTCCGGAGAGGTGAAGGAGGCCGACATCCTCACCAAGGACGACCGCGGCCGCGCCGAGCAGGTGCGGATGGTGCTCGACGCCGGGGCGATCAAGGACGACTACACCCTCGCCTACACCTGGACCGGTGCCGACGAGGTGAGCTGGTCCCTGGTCAAGTCCCAGATGCTGCGCACCCTCGACGGTTCCTACCGGCTCGCCCCGGTCGACGGCGGCAAGCGCACCGAGGTGACGTACCAGCTGACCGTGGACGTCAAGATCCCCATGCTCGGCATGATCAAGCGCAAGGCCGAGAAGGTCATCATCGACCGCGCCCTGGCGGGCCTGAAGAAGCGCGTCGAGAACGTCTGACACCGGCCAGGGCATGTCGCATGTCCTGAGCCAGGGTCCTGAGCCAGGAGCGGCGGGGGCGGGACGCGGCACCGGATGACCGGGGCCGCCCCGGCCGCCGGGGTACGCTCCGGCCGGGGCCGTCCCAGGCGGCCACGGTGGTGCGACCCGCGCACCCCGGGTGCGACCCGCGCACCCCGCACCCTCGCCCACGCACCCCGTACCACCCCGCCCGGAGGCTTCTTTCATGCGTACGGTCCTCGTCACCGGTACCGGCGGCGCGGGCCGCACCACCGTGGCCGCCGCGACCGCCCTGGCCGCCGCGCGTGCGGGACAGCGGGCGCTGCTGCTGACCGCCGACCCGGACGGCACCCCCGAGACCCTGCTCGGCATCGGCGCGCTGCGCTCGGTCCCCGGCCGGGCCGCCGACCGGCTGCCCTGGTCCGTCCCCGTCGAGGTCACCCCGGGGCTGTGGGCCGCCCGGATCGTCACCGACCACTGGTTCCGCGATGAGCTGACCGCGCTCCAGGAGCGCGGCCGCGGCGCCCTCGACATGCTGGGCGCCGCCCCGCTGGACGGTGAGGAGCTGACCGCCCTCCCCGGGATGGAATCCTTCGCGCTGCTGCGCGCCCTGCGGATGGCCCAGTCCGCCCCGCCCGGCGCCGGGTGGGACGTCCTCGTGGTCGACATGCCGCCCGCCCCCGAGACCATCGGGGTGCTGGCGCTGCCCGAGCAACTGCGGCGCTATCTGCGGCGGCTGCTGCCCGCCGAGCGCCAGGCGGCCCGCGCGCTGCGCCCGATGCTCGCCCAGCTCGCCGGGGTGCCGATGCCCGCGCAGAAGCTCTACGAGACGGCCGAGCGCTGGGAGCGCGAACTCGCGGCGGTCCAGGGCGTCATCGAGTCCGAGGCCACGACGGTACGGCTGGTGGTGGACCCCGGTCCGCTCGCCGACCGCGCGCTGCGCACCGCCCGCGCCGGACTCGCGCTGCACGGTTGCCGGGTGGAGGCGGTCATCGCCAACCGGCTGCTGCCGACCGGCGCCGCCGACCCCTGGCTCGCCGCCCTCTCCGGCCAGCAGCAGGCCGCGCTCAAGGAGCTGTACGAGCAGTGGGCGCCCGCGGTGCCGGTGTGTGAGCTGCCGCATCTGGGCCGCGATCCGCAGGGCGTCGGCGACCAGCCCGCCACCGGCGACGGGCCCGGCCCCGACACCGCGGCAGGCCCCCGCCCCGCCGGGCTCGCCGCCCTCGCCGAGGTCATCGGGGCACCGCGGCTCCGCCCCGACCGGCCCGCCGCCGACCCCTGGACCGTGGAGGACCGGCTCGCCGACGACGGCATCCTGCTGTGGCGGCTGCCGCTGCCCGGCGCCGACCGGGACGCCCTCACCCTGGTCCGCCGCGGCGATGAACTGATCGTCACCGTCGGCCCCTTCCACCGGATGCTGCCCCTGCCGTCGGCGCTGCGCCGCTGCACCGTCTCCGGCGCTGGACTGCGCGACGGCTGGCTCCAGGTCCGCTTCACCCCCGACCCCGATCTGTGGCCCAAGCGGCTCTGACCGGGCCCTGGGGCCCGTCTTCACAGGGGCCGCCCTGCTCCCGACGCCTGGCACGGCACCTCGCCGCGTTGTCGAAAGGCGCCCGAGTACGCCCAGTACGAGGGCGATCCTCCGCCTTGCGATCTACCGCACCGGACGCCGCTCGCGGCCGGACGCCCCCTGTGAAGACGGACCCTGGTCCTGCGGCTCTGACCGGGCCCCGCCGTTCCGGTAACGTCGGTGGCAAGCCCTGATGAACACACCGGACAGCCAGCCTCCCCGCCGCAGGAGTTCGCCATGAGCGATGCCACCGAGCGCCCCGCAGACACCCCGGACACCGAGATCCCGGTCTCCGAGATCGACCCCGACGCCTGGGAGCGGGCCTGCGCCGAGGATCTCGCCGCCGAGCGGGCCCGCCGGGCCCGGGAGTCGGCGGAGGAGGAGCCCGGCAGCGCCGCCGAGGAGCTGCGCAAGCTGGCCGAGGCGCTGGCCGACCGGTTCACCGGGACCGAGTCTCCGCTCGCCGGAACCCCTGTCCACGGGGCCGTACAACAATTGATCGCACAGGCCAAGGCGGCCGTAGAACCGGTCATCGAGCGCAATCCGGACGTATTTGACCATCTCGCCAGCGCGGGGACAGAGCTGCTGGCCGCCTATCGCGCCGCTGTTGCGGGCCAGGAGGGGCGCTGGACCAAGGGTACGGAGAGTGGCGGCAAGGGCCGTGATGATGGAGGCGAGAGTTCGAGTAGTGAACACATCGACCTCGATTGAGCCCTTCTCCGGTACCGTTGGCCACGGCGGGGTTCGACCAAATAACTGAGGGACTCATGGGACTCACCATCGGCGTCGACATCGGCGGCACGAAAATCGCGGCTGGCGTGGTCGACGAAGAGGGCTCGATTCTCGAAACGAGCACGGTATCGACCCCACCGACCCCGGAGGGGGTCGTCGACGCCATCGCGGAGGCGGTGCGCAAGGTGAGCACCGGGCATGACGTCGAGGCCGTCGGCATCGGCGCCGCCGGTTACGTGGACGACAAGCGCGCCACGGTGCTCTTCGCGCCCAACATCAACTGGCGCCATGAGGCGCTCAAGGACAAGGTCGAGCAGCGCGTCGGCCTGCCCGTGGTGGTGGAGAACGACGCGAACGCGGCGGCCTGGGGCGAGTACCGCTTCGGCGCCGGCGCCGGTCATGACGACGTCGTGTGCATCACCCTCGGCACCGGTCTGGGCGGCGGCATCATCATCGGCGGCAAGCTGCACCGCGGCCGGTTCGGCGTCGCCGCCGAGTTCGGCCACCTCAGGGTCGTCCCGGACGGTCTGCTGTGCGGCTGCGGCAGCCAGGGCTGCTGGGAGCAGTACGCCTCCGGCCGCGCTTTGGTCCGCTACGCCAAGCAGCGCGCCGCCGCCACCCCCGAGAACGCCACGGTGCTGCTCGGCCTCGGCGACGGCACCGCCGAGGGCATCCAGGGCAAGCACATCAGTGACGCCGCCCGCCAGGGCGACCCGGTGGCCATCGACTCCTTCCGCGAGCTGGCCCGCTGGGCCGGGGCCGGTCTCGCCGACCTCGCCTCGCTCTTCGACCCCTCGGCGTTCATCGTCGGCGGCGGCGTCTCCGACGAGGGCGACCTCGTCCTGGAGCCGATCCGCAAGTCCTTCCGCCGCTGGCTCGTCGGCAACCGTTGGCGCCCGCACGCCCAGGTGCTCGCCGCCCAGCTCGGCGGCAAGGCCGGGCTCGTCGGAGCCGCCGACCTGGCCCGCCAGGGCTGACCCCGGCCGCCGCCGTGGCCGTCGCGGACCTGCCCGGATCCACCACCGGCCCGGACGCGGCGGTGGTGCGTGTGCTCAGCTACAACATCCGCTCGATGCGCGACGACCGCGAGGCGCTGGCCCGGGTCATCCGGGCCTGCGCCCCCGATGTGCTGTGCGTGCAGGAGGCGCCGCGCTTCTTCCGCTGGCGCAAGGCCGCGGCCTGGCTCGCCCGGGAGACCGGCCTCGTGTACACCACGGGCGGGGCCACCGCGACCGGACCGATGATCCTCACCTCGCTGCGCGCCCAGGTGGAGCGGACCGAGGACATCCTGCTGCCCCGTGTCCCCGGGCTGCACCGGCGCGGCTTCGCGACCGCCGTACTGCGCTTCGGGACCGGCCACCGCGACACCGACGGCATCCGGCTCGGCGTGGTCAGCTGCCATCTGAGCCTGGCCGCCGCCGAACGCTACGACCAGGCCGGGATGCTGCTGGACCGGGTCGCCGCGCTCGATGTCCCGTACGCGGTCGCGGCCGGTGACATCAACGACCGCCCCGACGGCCGGGCCTTCCGCAGGATCGCCGGAGGGCTGCGGGACGGCTGGGCCACCCGGCCCTGGGGGAGCGAGGCCACCTTCTCGCCGGGTGAGCCCCGACGCCGTATCGACGCGGTCTTCGCCTCCGAGGGGGTGGAGATCCTCGGCTGTGGGGTCCCCGTCGGACTGCCCGGCGTCACCGACGCGGACCTGAGGGCCGCCACGGACCATCTCCCGGTCCTCGCCGCCCTCAGGCTTCCCCGGCGCTCTCCCTCCTAGGGCCCGTCTTCAAACGGGCCGCCGCCGAGGCGGATGCCGGGGTCAGACGACCGCCCCGCGCCCCGGGTCCTCGTCCTCCTCGTCGCCGCTGTCCTTCATCCGCATCACCAGGGTGGCGAAGCCGCCCAGGAAGCCACCGACGCCCAGCGTGGTGATCCACCAGGTCATCTCGACCCGGAACACCACCACACCGATCAGCAGCAGCGGCCCGCCCAGCACGCCCAGCCAGGCGAACCGGGAGGTGGTGTCGGACTCGGGCAGCGGAGGCGGCTCGGGCGGGACGAAATGGCCCTCGTCGCTCTCGTCGAAGTCGTCCTCGGACGGCTCCTCGGGCTCCCAGTCGCGCGGGCCGACGCCCGGCGCGTAGACGATGAAGCTGCCGACCGGTTTGTCGCTGTCGCCCGCACCGCCGGTGGCCGGCTTGGTGACATCGTCTGCGTTGTCACCGTCCCCACCGTCGCGGCCCGCACCGTCCGGGCCGCCGTCGGCAGCCCTGCCTGGTGTGCCGTCCTCGCGGGCCGGGTCCGCGGACCCCGGTGCGCCGTCCCGGCCCCACCGCTCGATGAGGTTCTCCGCGACGGGCCAGCGCTCCGCCTCCGGCGGGTCTGGCGGCTCCTCCCCGTACGCTGCGACGATCTCGGCGAAGGCGGCGTCGTCGTCGCGCCGCGCATCCGCCTCGTTCTCGTTCGAGTCGCGCTCAGCCACTGGCCGCCGCGCCCTCCCTTCCGGTGTCCGTCCCGATGCCGTCCCCCGCACCCGCCGTCAGGCGGGTGATGAACGCGACCGTCTCGTCGAAGATGAGCTCGGCGTCGTAGTCCAGGGTCGCCACGTGATAACTGCGCTCGAGCAGCCGCTCGGTGGTGTCCCGGGAGGACACCTGACTCAGGATGCGCTCGGAGTCGGCGGGCGACACCACATGGTCCTGAGCGCTGTGCATCACCAGCAGCGGCTGGGTGACCTGCGGCAGCTCGGCGTCCACCAGCCGCAGGAAGCGCCGCAGCGAGTGCACCGCGTGCAGCGGGGTCCGGTCGTAGCCCAGCTCGTACGAGCCCGGCTTGGCGATGTCGCTGGCGATGCCCTTCACGGACGGCACCAGATGGCGGATCACTGGCAGCGCCACCGCCAGCGGGTCATCGATCTTGTTCGCCGGGTTGACCAGGGCCAGCCCGCTGATCGCCGGACCGTGCTGGGCGGCCAGCCGCAACGCGAGCGCCCCGCCCATCGAAAGACCGCAGACGAAGACCCGCTCACAGCGCTCGGTGAGCGCCCGCAGTTCACGGTCCACCTCGGCGTACCAGTCCTGCCAGCCGGTGACCGCGAGATCCTGCCATCGGGTGCCATGGCCGGGAAGCAGTGGCAGCGAGACGGTGAAGCCCTGCGCCGCGAGATGATCGGCCCACGGTCGCACCGACTGCGGGGAACCGGTGAAGCCGTGTGAGACAAGGACGCCGATCTGCCCGCCGTCATGGCGGAACGGCTCGGCTCCGGGAAAGAGCGGCACCACGGATCTCCGTTCGGTGGTGAAGTGGTGAGGTGGTGAAGTCGGGCAGGGGTGACGGAACCGGTGTTCGGGGCCGGGCGGCCCGGCATCTCAGCCTACGCGGCGCGCCGCGGCCGGGGTAGGCAAGTTAAGGTCTACTCGTCGGATACAGGAGGAGTCTCGGTTGTTCTACGGTGCGATGAAGCTGTCGGTGGGTGGGTCACTGAAGCTTGCCTTCCGGCCCTGGGTGGAGGGACTTGAGCACATTCCCGCCGAGGGACCGGCCATTCTGGCCAGCAACCACCTCTCTTTCTCCGACTCCTTCTTCCTCCCCGCGATGCTGGACCGCAAGGTCACCTTCATCGCCAAGCAGGAGTACTTCACCACCCCGGGCGTCAAGGGGCGGCTGACGGCGGCCTTCTTCAAGGGCGTCGGTCAGCTCCCGGTGGACCGCTCGGGCTCGCGCGGTGCCGGTGAGGCCGCGATCAAGGCGGGCATCGAGGTGATCAAGCGCGGTGAGCTGTTCGGTATCTACCCCGAGGGCACCCGCTCGCCCGACGGCCGTCTCTACCGGGGCAAGCCGGGCGGTCTGGCCCGGGTGGCGCTGGCCACCGGCGCACCGGTGATCCCCGTCGCCATGATCGACACCGAGAAGATCCAGCCGCCGGGCAAGGTCATGCCCAAGCTGATGCGGCCCGGCATCAAGATCGGCAAGCCACTGGACTTCAGCCGCTACCACGGCATGGACGGCGACCGCTTCATCCTGCGCTCGGTGACCGACGAGGTCATGTACGAGATCATGAAGCTCTCCGGCCAGGAGTACGTCGACATCTACGCGACGGCCGCCAAGCGGCAGATCGCGGAGGCGGAGGCGGCCAGGAAGCAGGCGGAGAAGGCCGAGAAGGAGAAGCACAAGAACACGGCCGGGGCGTAAGCCGCCGTCCGGGCCCGGGGGCGGGGGGATCGTGGCGCAGCAGCCCGAGCAGGAGCACAGGCAGGAGCACACGCAGGAGGACGCGGCCGAGCGGCCGGAGCGGTCGGAGCAGCCGGAGCGTGAGCGGCGGGCTCGCCGTCCGAAGCGCGAGCGCGTGGTGCGGATGTCCGTCGAGCAGCCGCTGTGGCAGGCGTTGACCGCCTACCGCGTCCTCACCCTCCTCTACGCCCTCACCCTCTACGTCGTGTCGTTCCACGACTACGACCGCCCGCTGGGCGCGGGCGCCTACATGGCCGTACTGACCGTGTGGACGGCGCTGACCTACCGCATGGTCTCCTCGGCCGAGAGCTGCACCCGGCGCTTCCTGGTCGGCGACCTCAGTGTGGCAGTGGTGGGCATCCTGCTCACCCCGCTCGTCGACACCCACGACCGGATCGCCGACGGCACGCCCACCCTGCCGTCCATATGGACCGCGGGCGCCGTCCTCGGGTTCGCCATCAAGGGCGGCTGGCGCTGGGCGGCTTGGGCCTCGACCGTCGTCTGCGCCGCCAACATCATCGAGCGCGGCGGCTTCGCCCAGGACACCATCCACATGCTGATGCTCGTCTGGGTGGCGAGCGTGGCTATCGGCTACATCGTCGAGGTCGCCCGCGCCAGTGAGCGCACCCTCGCACGCGCCCTGCGCATCGAGGCCGCGACCCGCGAACGGGAGCGGCTGGCCCGCGACATCCACGACAGCGTGCTCCAGGTGCTCGCCATGGTGCAGCGGCGCGGCGCCGCGATCGGCGGCGAGGCGGCCGAACTGGGCCGGATGGCCGGTGAACAGGAGATCGCGCTGCGCACCCTGGTCTCCACGGGTCTGGTGACCCCACCGCGCGGCGTCCCCGGACAGCGCACCGTGGGCCACGCCCCGGCTCCCGTCCCGGACGACGACCCCGACGGGGCGTCCGGCACCGAGCCGTGCGATCTGCGCGCCCTGCTGGCGCCGCACACCGGATCCCGGGTCACCCTCTCCGAACCCGGCGCCCCTGTGGTCCTCCCGGCCCACGCGGCGGGGGAGTTGGCGGCCGCTGTCGGCGCCGCGCTGGACAATGTGCGGGTCCACGCGGGTGAGGAGGCCCGCGCCTGGATCCTGGTGGAGGACGAACCGGACGCCGTGATGGTGACCGTACGGGACGACGGCCCCGGTATCCCGGACGGACGGCTCGCCGACGCCGAGCGCGAGGGACGTCTCGGGGTGGCCCTGTCGATCCGGGGACGGCTGCGCGACCTCGGCGGTACGGCCGAGTGGATCTCGGCCCTGGGCCAGGGCACCGAAGTGGAACTCACGGTCCCGAAGGCGCCCGTGCCGTCGGGGACTTCGACGGACGACAAGGCGTCGACGGACGACAAAGCGTCCACGGACGACAAAGCGTCCACGGACGGCAAGACATCGACGGACGGCAAGGGGAAGGCAGCACGATGACCGATCACCACGAGGAGCGGCCGGTGACGGTGATGGTGGTGGACGACCATCCGATGTGGCGCGACGCGGTGGCCCGCGATCTGTCCGAGGCCGGGTTCGACGTGGTGGCCACGGCCGGGGACGGCCCGCAGGCCGTCCGCCGGGCCAAGGCCGCCGAACCCGATGTCCTGGTGCTCGACCTCAACCTCCCCGGGCTGCCCGGGGTCGAGGTCTGCAAGGAGGTCGTGGCCGCCGACCCTCAGCTGCGGGTGCTGGTGCTCTCCGCGAGCGGTGAGCACGCCGATGTCCTGGAGGCCGTGAAGTCCGGCGCCACCGGCTATCTGCTGAAGTCGGCCAGTACGGAGGACCTGCTCGACGCGGTGCGCCGCACCGCCGCCGGGGACCCCGTCTTCACCCCCGGCCTCGCGGGCCTGGTGCTCGGCGAGTACCGCCGGCTCGCCGGCGAACCCGCCCCCACCGCCGCCGACCAGCCGGTCGCCCCGCAGCTGACCGAGCGCGAGACGGAGGTGCTGCGGCTGGTGGCCAAGGGGCTCTCGTACAAGCAGATCGCCGAGCGGCTGGTGATCTCCCACCGCACCGTGCAGAACCATGTGCAGAACACCCTCGGCAAGCTGCAACTGCACAACCGCGTGGAGCTGGTGCGGTACGCGATCGAACGGGGCCTGGACGGCGCCTGAGGTTTGGGCAGCTCCGATCCCCTCGTAAGGGTGAAGTTCACAAGCAACTCCCCAGGCGTGTGCGGAAATCGACCAAGACCCCATCCCCTGTGACCTGGATCACCGTTAGCGTGGCCCTCCGTACCGGGCCCAAGCACGGGATTCCACGGGAGAAGGGAAGAAACGATGCGGGTCGGAGTGCTGACCGGCGGCGGCGACTGCCCCGGGCTCAACGCGGTCATCCGCGCCGTCGTCCGCAAGGGCGTACAGGAATACGGCTATGACTTCGTCGGCTTCCGGGACGGCTGGCGAGGCCCTCTCGAGAACGACACCATCCCCCTCGACATCCGCGCGGTGCGCGGCATCCTGCCGCGCGGCGGCACCATCCTCGGCTCGTCCCGCACCAACCCCCTCAAGAGCGAGGACGGCATCCGCCGGGTCAAGGACACCCTCGCCAAGCAGGAGGTCGACGCGCTGATCGCGATCGGCGGCGAGGACACCCTCGGCGTCGCCGCGAGCCTCTCCGGCGAGTACGGCATCCGCTGCGTCGGCGTCCCCAAGACCATCGACAACGACCTCTCCGCCACGGACTACACCTTCGGCTTCGACACCGCCGTCAACATCGCCACCGAGGCGATCGACCGGCTGCACACCACCGCTGAGTCCCATATGCGCGTCCTCGTCGTCGAGGTGATGGGCCGCCACGCGGGCTGGATCGCCCTCCACTCGGGCCTGGCGGGCGGCGCCAACGTCATCCTCATCCCCGAGCAGCGCTTCGACGTCGACCAGATCTGCGCCTGGGTCGAATCCCGCTTCAAGATCCGCTACGCGCCGATCGTGGTCGTCGCGGAGGGCGCCATGCCGAAGGGAGGCGATGCCGTGCTGAAGGACGACTCGCTCGACTCCTTCGGACACGTCCGGCTCTCCGGGATCGGCGAATGGCTGGCCAAGGAGATCGAGCGCCGTACGGGCAAGGAGGCGCGTACGACCGTCCTCGGCCACGTCCAGCGCGGCGGCACCCCCAGCGCCTTCGACCGCTGGCTCGCCACCCGCTTCGGGCTGCACGCGATCGACGCCGTGCGGGACCAGGACTTCGGCACGATGGTCGCCCTGCGCGGCACGGACATCGTCCGCGTCCCTCTGGCCGACGCGACGGCCCGCCTCAAGACGGTCGACCCGTCGCTCTACGCCGAAGCCCAGGTCTTCTTCGGCTGACCCCGAGGCCCCCGGGCCCCCGCCCCCGGCCCCGCACCGGCCGGGGGCGGAGCCCCAAAACCCAGCCCCTCCGGCGTTTGAGGAGCGGGGGTCTGGGGGCGGAGCCCCCGAAAACCGGGGGCCTGGGGGGCGGAGCCCCCGGGGGTCGGGGTCCGGGGTCGAGCCCCGGTTTCGGGAAGGGGCGGGGTGGGGGACCCTCACACCCGCACAGCCGCCAACAGCTCCGCCACCAGCACCGCCCCATTCATCGTCAGCACCGACTCCGGATGGAACTGCACCCCCGCGAACCCCGGCCCCCGCACCGCATGCACATCCCCGCTCACCGCGTCCCGGCTCAGCTCCACCCGGTGCATCGCCAACTCCGTCTCCGCCGCCTCCTCACACCGCGCGGTGAACGTGTTGTAGAAGCCCACCGTCTCCTCCCGCCCGAAGAAGTCGATCCGCTCCTGCGCCCCCTGGAACGGCACCTTTTTCCGCACGATCTCCAGCCCCAGTTCCGCCGCGATCAGCTCGTGCCCCAGACACACCCCCAGCAGGCCATGCCGGTGCCCGGCCACCAGGTCCGCGGCCAGCCGCCGCAGGAACCGCATCTTCGGGTCGGCGGTGTCGCCCGGATCGCCGGGGCCGGGGCCCAGCACCACCGGGCCCTGGTGCGCGAGCGCCGCCTCCCGTACGCCCGGTTCGTCGTACCGCCGCACGGTGACGGTCAGTCCGGACGTCCGGAGCAGATGGGCGAGCATCGCGGTGAAGGTGTCCTCGCCGTCGATGACCAGCGCATGGCCCGACAGCCCCAGCCCCCCGCCCACCTCCACCGGCTCCTCAAGGTTCTGCATCCGCAGCCAGAACGGCGCGAGATCCGCCCGCCGCGCGTCGAGCGCCGCCCGCACCCGCGGATCCTCCGAGAACCGCGGCCGTGCAACGCCCTCGTTCCCCTCCACCGCCCCCGGCCCCGGCCGCACGCCCAGTGCCGCCAGCACGCCCGCCGCCTTCGCATGCGTCTCCGCCACCTCACCCCGCGGGTCGGAGTGCCGCACCAGCGTCGCGCCGACCTCGACCTTCAGCGCGCCCGCCGCGTCGATGTCGGCGGTCCGGATCAGGATCGGTGAGTCCAGCGTCTGCGCTCCGCCGCCGTCCCGGCCGATGAGGGCCAGCGCCCCGGCGTAGTAACCCCGCCCCTCGGGCTCGTAGCGCTCGATCACCCGGCAGGCGTTCTGCACCGGCGACCCGGTGACCGTCGCCGCGAACATCGTCTCCCGCAGGACGTCCCGTACGTCCAGCGAGGACCGCCCGCGCAGCTCGTACTCGGTGTGCGCGAGGTGCGCCATCTCCCGCAGCCGGGGGCCGATCACCACACCGCCCCGGTCGCCGACGGTGCACATCATCTTCAGCTCCTCGTCCACGACCATGGACAGCTCCTCCACCTCCTTGCGGTCGTGGAGGAAGGCCAGCAGCCCGTCGGCGTCGGCTCCGTCGGCCGGGTAGCGGTAGGTCCCGCTGATCGGGTTCATCACGACCGTGCCCCCGGACATCCGCACATGCACCTCGGGGCTGGCCCCCACCAGCGTCCGCCCGTCCGCGAGACGCACCACATACGTCCAGTACGCGCCCCGCTCCCCGGCCAGCAGCCGCCGGAAGAGCGCGAGCGCGTCGGTACTCCCGAAGCCCGGGATCTCCCCCCGGAAGGTCCTTCGGATCACGAAGTTGGCGCCCTCGCCGGTGCCGATCTCGTCCGTGATGACCCGCCGTACGATCTCGGCGTACGCATCGTCCTCGACGTCGAAGGCCCCGTCCTCGACGTTCACCCGGTGCGCGGGCAGCGCGTCCAGCACCTCGCCGAGCGGCAGTTCGTACGTCTCCTCCGGCCGCAGTACGGCCAGCGGCGTCCCGTCGTCCCGTACGTCGAACCCCCGCTCCCTGATCTGCCGGAAAGGCACCAGCGCCAGCGCGTCCGCGACCGCCGCCCCGCCCTCCGGGATCCCGGTCGGCAACGGGATGTCGGTCAGCCGCTCCACCTCGCTCACCGGCCCGGCCAGCACCTCCACGGTGTCCTGGGCGTGCCCGGGGGTACGGCGGTGGATCAGGGCGAAGGGGGAGTCGGCCGAGAGCAGCCGCGCGATGACGTCGCGTGCCGTGGCCTGTGTGTCGTTCCGCATGGCGGTGTGTTCCTTCCGAGGAGGAGGAACGACCCGCGCAAACGCCGAAGGCCGCCCCTCGGGCGGCCTTCGCGTGGTGTCTGGATGTACGCGCGATCAGTGGGCCGCCGGATGAGCGGTCCACCACCAGTTCATGTTCAGTCGCGCGTGCATGGCGAAAACCCTACACGAGCCCGGGGCCGCCCGACCGCCCTGTGCTGCTCGTCATCCGGAGCGCTAACCGCCCAGCGGCAGTCACACCGACGGTCCCAACAGCGGTGGCCACCATGGCGTCGCGGTCGTACGCCTCGGCGGTCACCACCACGACATCCGGCTCGGGAGCCTGTCGCTTGGCGAGCCGGACGGTCATCTCCCGATCGGCCCGCAGCCCGGCCGGTGCCTGCCGATCCAGTTCCGCGACCAGCAGATTGATCACCCGGCTGTGCCATTTCTCTTGCGGGCTCCCGAAGACGAAGCATCCGTCGATGAGTTCGGTGTGGGGAGGAAGGCCGGGTAGCCGCAGCTATGGGGTCAGCATAGGTGCTGAAGGGGCACCGTGGGGCGGTACGGGCCGTTCGTCGCCCGGTGGGGCGGGGCCAGCCCCTAGGCCCTGTCCTGCCGATCTTCGCGGGCCCGCGACGCCTGGCACCGCGCCTCGCCGCGTTGTCGGGATCATCCGAGTACGCCCAGTACGAGGACGACCCTCCGCCTTGCGATCCACGGCACCAGACGCCGCGGGCTGATCCACGAAGATCGACAGGACAGGACCTAGCTGTGCCATCCCATGACATTGGTTACTCGCGGTCAGGCTTGGCGGGCGTAGGACGCGAGGCGATCGGCGAGCGCGATGACGAGGTCGCGCAGTTCATCCGGACGCTCGATGACGAACGGCCGGTCAAGTGAGGCGAGTACCGGAGGCAACCAATCGAGCCGCTCCGCCCGCAGCTCGACGCGCAGCCAGCGCTCGGTCGCCCGGTCCTCGCCTGCCACGGGCGCGTACTCCTCCAGGTTCGCGACGCTGGCGGGAAGGCGGGCGCGGATCTGCTCAACCGTCCCGTGGATCCGCACGGTCACCTCGTGCCGGTACTCGGCCGTGGCGAAGGCTGACAACAGGCGATGTGCCGGATCGGGACCCACAGGCGCTTCGAATGAGCCGGGCAGGGTGCGCGCGTCTGCGATGCGATCGAGCCGGAAGGTTCGGTCCGCGCCGATCTGGGCGTCCTTGCCCGTGACGTACCACCGGCCCGCATGGGCGACGATCCCGTACGCGTGCAGCGTGCGTTCGCTGCGCCGTCCGTCGCGGTCGGTGTAGCGGATCGAGACCGGTCGGCGGTGGCGCACCGCATCGGCGATGGTGAGCAGGACCTCGGCGTCGGGGGTGTCGAAATCATCCGGCTGATCCGTGAAGGCGAGAGCTTCCAGGAGTGTGTCGAGCCGACGGGCGATGCGCTTGGGCAGCACCCGCCGGATCTTCGCCGATGCCGTCTCGCTCGCCGTGCGCTCCGTCGTCGTCAACCCTGCTCGGCGGCCGGCGACCAGGCCGAGCAGTACGGCCAGCGCCTCGTCGTCGCTGAGCATGAGCGGAGGCAAGCGGTACCCGGGGGCGAGCCGGTACCCGCCGTAGCGGCCGCGCACCGATTCCACGGGCACGTCCAGGTCGATCAGCTGGTCCACATACCGCCGCACGGTGCGCCCTTCGACGCCGAGCCGGTCGGCGAGTTCGGCCACCGTCCGGGTGCCACCCGACTGCAGCAGCTCCAGGAGTGTCAGCACGCGGCCGGTGGGTCGAGGCATGTTCGCAGCCTAACGCGAATAGAGGACCGATTCTGTCCACTATTTCTCCTAGCCTGCGACGTGCACGCCTCCGGCACAACCAAGGAGATCCCCATGGACTTCGTCTCGATCCGCATCATCACCGGCGACGTAGCGCTCCTCGTCGAGTTCTACGAGCGAGCCACAGGGGCGCGGGCGACGTGGGCCACCGAGGACTTCGCCGAACTCAAGACCGCGGGCGCCACCCTCGCGATCGCCCACACCCGCACCGTCCCGCTGTTCGCCCCGGGCTCTGCCCGCCCGGCGGACAACCACAGCGTGATCACCGAGTTCCTCGTCGACGACGTGGACCGCGTTCACCAGAACCTGACCGGCTTCGTCACCGACTTCGTCAACGAGCCCACCACGATGCCCTGGGGCAACCGGTCGCTGCTGTTCCGTGACCCCGACGGCAACCTCGTCAACTTCTTCACCCCCGTCACCCCAGCGGCCATCGAAAAGTTCGCACGCTGACGCCACGCACAGCCGCTCACCCGGGAGCCCTGAGACCCCAGGGCTCCCGGTGAACGCGGCCGCCGCGCTGCGGCGGCAGACCAAGCACGGGCCGGCCCAGCTCGCCGCCGACCTGGTCGGCCGGCGGTCGCGGTGTCACGGTTGGGTGAGGGGTTCTTCACAGGACAGTCGCCAGCGGTCCCAGGTTGCCCAAGATCGTCGTTCTTGTGCGGCGCGGCGGCCGCGAAGCGCGTTTTGCGATGTCAGAGACGCGGGCTAACTTTCAGGGCCGCACATCGAATTGATGTGCCCAGCTCACCACCACCACGGGGGAATGCAGCATGTCCACACTCAGCCGTCAGACCAAGATCCGGATGATCGCGGTCCCGCTCGCGCTCATCATCGCGGGCGTCTGGTACTACAACAGCCGTGGCAACACCACCGGTCCCGAGCAGCAGAAGAAGGTGGCCAGCCAGACCATCAACGCGGGCGACTGCGTGCAGAACAAGGGCACCGAGGGCGACCCGGACCTGAAGAAGGTCGACTGCGGCGGAGCGACGGCCGACTACAAGGTCAAGGAGGACTGGCCGCTGAACCACGAGTGCGAGCCGGGCCTGAGCACGTACCAGGTCACCCGGAACGGCCGCCCGCAGTACACCCTGTGCATGGAGAAGCTGAACGGCTGAGTCAGCGCCCGCCGCTCGCGGCGGGCCCCAGCACCCTCGTGCGTATCTGTCTCGCGAGGAATCCCGAACGGCCGGTCAGAGCGGGCCAGTTCCCGACGACTCCCGTGAGCAATTCGCGGTGCTCTTCGACGCGCTGAGGGTGGGACAACTGCCACGCCGCGCTGATCTGGAGGTCGACGTCGTCGCTGTCCAGGGCGCGGACGAGGAAGGGATTCGCCTCGGGCCCGAACGCTTCGCCGAGGACGCGCAGCGCGGTCGCCTCGTGGCCGGAGAGAGCCGGGTCGACTACGCAGCGGCCGACCAGGTCGATGAAGCGCGGGTCCGGGGTCTCGATCCCCTTGAGCACCCCGAGGGCAACCCACAGCGCCTTGTCGCGGACCTCGCCCGAGGTCGTGCGCTCCAGCAGGTCCATGATCGGCTCGGCGTCCGAGGCTTCGGCGTTGCCGCTTCCGAGCGTGTTCAACGCGCTCAGATGGAGGGCGGCAGCGCCGTGCCGCTGTATTACGTCCCGGGCCTGAGCGATCACCTCGGGCTCGTAGGCGTCGACCTCGTCCGGATCGAGGACTTCGCGCAGGCCGTCATAGCTGGTGAAGTGGTCGAGTGCGATGCCCACCGCCATCGGATGCTCGCTGCGCAGCAGCGTCCGGAACGCGCGGTGGTAGTCGTCCGGCCTCCCCGACGGGAACATCAGCTCCTGATGGGCACGCCCGAGCTCCGGATCGTCCCATGCGGCGTCGGTCCAGTAGAGGCTGTGGAACCCGCTCAGTGCCTTTCGTACGTCGTTTGCCTGGGATCCCGCGTCCTCGGGCCAGGTCGCTACGAGACGTTCGAGGCGCTCGCGGTGTGCGGGAAGGCGGCCACGGGTGGTGAGTTCGATCGCCCCCTGGGTCTGGAGGTCGAGTTCGGTGGACTCGGTGGCACGCACCAGCAGGTCGGTCGCCTCGGGACAGTCGGCGTCGCCCACGTTGGAGAGGGCCTGGGTCCGCTCCCGGATATCGAGGTGCTCGTCGAAGACCAGATCCCCGAGAGCCGTGAGCAACCGCAGGCTCGGTTCCTCACTCCCGTAGAGGGCCGCGCCCGCCGCCGTACAAGCCGCCGAGCGCACGTTCACGTCGGTCGCGAGTGCCAGGGCGTCGGCTATCAGGTCGGCGTCCTCCGGCTGGGCGATGTTCATCATCGCGTTCAGAGCACTCGCGTGGTTGGCGCCGTTGGCCATGGGCGGCTGCCGAAGCAACTTGCGGGCCACGGTGAGTACGTCGGCCTCGTGCAGATCGAGCGCGCTCTCCCCACCCCACCGGGTCATCGCGCCGGAGTACTGGAAGTGGTCGAGCGCGATGCCCGCGGCGGCGGTGTTCTCGCTGTGCAGCAGGGTGCGGAAGGCGCGCAGA
Source organism: Streptomyces sp. JLBJ103 (assembly GCF_058215575.1). Classification (NCBI taxonomy): domain Bacteria; kingdom Bacillati; phylum Actinomycetota; class Actinomycetes; order Kitasatosporales; family Streptomycetaceae; genus Streptomyces; species Streptomyces sp. JLBJ103. Next base: position 5,858,161 of record NZ_CM177089.1, read on the forward strand.
TGCGCGGTGGGTTCGGTCGGGGCCGTCAGCTCGTCGAGCGCGCGGTTCAGCTCCGCGTCGCCCAACTCGCAGTCCTGCCAGTGAAAACTGTGGAAGCCCTCGACCACTTCAGAGCTTGCCGGTCGCGGCGGCGACGACGAAGTCGGCGAAGGCGGTGAGGGAGAGCAGCAAGGTGGGGCCGTGGGAATTCTTCGAGTCGCGCACGGCCACCTGCTGCTGGGTGGCTATCTCCGCCACCTCTACGCAGTCTCCTCCGTCGGATCCGCTGTAGCTGGACTTACGCCACGTTGCGCCGCCGAGTGCGGCGCACTCCACGCATTCGCCGCCGTCCGATCCGCTGTAGCTGGACTTACGCCACTGCGCGACGGTCAGTTCTGGGGTGCTCCCCATTGCGCTCCTCCATCACCTGGGCGATCCGCTGCGCCGAGTCCTCGACGGACAAGGCGGCGGCTTGCAGGTGATCGTAACGGAGCGAACGGTCCCTGACGTCTTGCGGATTGAAGGTCATGTGGCCTGAGTTGTAGCCCGGGGAGTAAGCGATGTCTGGTTCATCCTTGAAGCGGAGCAAGGTGAACGGGCCCATGAGTCCTGCGTGAGCCCCTGCCGTGAACGGCAGCACCTGCACGTTCACATCCTCCCGATCTCGGAAACTCAACAGGTGGGCGAGTTGCCTGCGCATCACGTCCGGTTCGCCGATGTTCCAGTGCAGCACCGCCTCGTCCAGGACGACCCACAGCACCGGCGGGTTCGAACGGCTCAGGATGCGCTGTCGTTCCATTCGCGCGTCGACCTGTTCTTCGACGCGTTCCTGTAGGGGTGCGCTCAGAACAGCACGTGCGTACTCCTCGGTCTGAAGCAGACCGTGTACGAGCTGCGTCTGGTACGTCGAGATGTAGGTCGAGATGGCCTCCATCTCCGCATAGGGCTGGAACCACCCCGGCAACTGGCTCCGCGCCACCAGCGGCCATAACCGCAGCAGCGCCCCATCCGCCCCCAGCGCCGCGTCCGCCCGTTCCGTCAGCTCGCGGGTCGGGGCCTTGCGGGCCGTCTCGATCTGGCCGATCAGTGAGCCCGTACAGAAGATGATCTTGCCGAGCTGGTTCAGCGTGAGGCATGCGGACTCACGCAGCCGTCGCAGCTCGTAACCGTAGTAGTTCAGCGGGGATGCACTCGGGTCCAGTTCGCTGATGTTCGCCACAGGTGTGCCCCTCCTCAACTCCAGCAACGCCCGGACGCGTTGTGTTCGTCACATAGCCGAGAGTAATCGACTGGATCCACCCTTGTGGCGTGAACAAAGACATCGCGTACCCCCCGCCGCAGTACCACCTCATCCTGGCCGCCATGTCCCCGCACGCCGTCCGTCATATCCGCCGCATCGTGCGCATCTATGCCGAGATGTGGGAGATGGGTCACGTTGCCGACGCCGCCGGGCTGGCCGTAACCGAGCTGCTGGCGAACGTGATCAAGCACGTACCCGACTGCTCCTGCGCCGTGCTGCTGATCGCGGAGGAGGGACGGTTGCGGGTCGAGGTGGGGGACAACTCGCCGGTGTTACCGGTCAGGCGGACGGCCGGGCCGTGGGACGAGAGCGGGCGGGGGCTGGGCCTGGTGGATCTGATCACGGACGCGTGGGGCATCGACCAGACCCCGGCCCGGTCCGGGAAGCGGGTGTGGTTCGAGCTCAAGGCATGACCGGAGATGTCTCACCCTGTGGGCATCGGGATGGACTGCTGACAAGACCCCGTAACCTTGGCGAGGTGACCGTGAACGCTGAAACCCACGCCGGTGGCCACACCTGGCAGTCTCTTCCCGCGGCGCAGCAGCCTGACTGGCCGGACCAAGCGGCTCTGCGCGATGCGATCGCTGAGCTCGAGTCCTATCCGCCGCTCGTCTTCGCGGGCGAGTGCGATGCGCTGCGGCACCGCCTGGGGGCCGTGGCGCGGGGTGAGGCGTTTCTGCTCCAGGGCGGGGACTGCGCCGAGGCGTTCGACGCCGTGGGTGCCGACCAGATCCGTAACAAGCTGAAGACGCTCCTCCAGATGGGCGCCGTGCTGACCTACGCCGGGTCCGTCCCGGTGGTGAAGGTCGGCCGGATCGCCGGGCAGTACAGCAAGCCGCGCTCGAAGCCGACCGAGACCCGGGACGGGGTGACCCTGCCGACGTACCGGGGTGACTCGGTCAACGGCTTCGAGTTCACCGAGGAGGCGCGGATCCCCGATCCGCAGCGCCTCAAGCGCATGTACCACGCGTCGGCGTCGACGCTGAACCTGGTGCGCGCCTTCACTACCGGTGGCTACGCGGACCTGCGCCAGGTGCACGCGTGGAACCAGGACTTCGTGAAGTCCTCGCCGTCGGGTCAGCGCTACGAGGCGCTGGCGCGCGAGATCGACCGGGCGCTGAACTTCATGAACGCCTGCGGGGTGGACCCGGAGGAGTTCAAGACGGTGGAGTTCTTCTCCTCGCACGAGGCGCTGATCCTGGACTACGAGTCGGCGCTGACGCGTACGGACTCGCGGACCGGCGATCTGTACGACGTGTCCGGGCACATGGTCTGGATCGGTGAGCGCACCCGGCAGCTGGACGGGGCGCATATCGAGTTCGCCTCCAAGATCCGTAACCCGGTGGGTGTGAAGCTCGGTCCGACGACCACGCCGGAAGAGGCCCTGACGCTGATCGACCGGATCGACCCGGACCGCGAGCCGGGCCGGCTGACCTTCATCACGCGGATGGGCGCGGACAAGGTCCGCGACAAGCTGCCCAACCTGGTGGAGAAGGTGACGGCGTCCGGGGCGCAGGTCGCGTGGGTCTGCGACCCGATGCACGGCAACACCTTCGAGGCGGCGTCCGGGCACAAGACCCGGCGCTTCGACGATGTGCTGGACGAGGTCAAGGGCTTCTTCGAGGTCCACAAGGAGCTGGGCACCCACCCGGGCGGTATCCATGTGGAGCTGACCGGGGACGACGTCACGGAGTGCGTGGGCGGCGGCGACGAGATCTTCGTCGACGATCTGCACCAGCGCTACGAGACGGCCTGTGACCCGCGGCTGAACCGCAGCCAGTCGCTTGACCTGGCGTTCCTGGTGGCGGAGATGTACCGGGACCAGTGAGACCGGCGGGTCGGCGGGGCCGGTGAGGCCACCGCAAGATCGCTGAAAGATGAATGGGGCACGGATCACATCGATCCGTGCCCCTCGGCATTGTGGGTCTCCCTCAAGGCGGGTAAGGTAAGGGTTACCTCACTGATCATGCTGGTCAACGCTGGAGAGTTCGCGTGTACGTCTGCTCATGCTTCGGCATCACCGAGAAGCAGGTGCGCGAGCACGCGGAAACGGGTGCTTGCACACCGCGCCAGATCGCCGGCGCCTGCAAGGCGGGCACCGACTGCGGCTCCTGCGTCCGCAAGATCCAGGCGCTGCTGGGGCGCGGTTCGTGCCCGCGGCGCGAGAACCTCGATCCGGTGGTGCTGGCCTCCGCCGTCGAGGCCGCGGGGGTAGTGCCCGCGGCCGAGGCCGCCTGAGCGCGGGCGGAGCCCGGGTGGGCGGTCAGTCGCTGGGCTGCTCGATCTGCTGGGCGATGTAGAGGGCCTCACCGAGCTTCTCGATCAGCGCGAGCTGGGTGTCGAGATAGTCGATGTGCTGCTCCTCGTCGGCGAGGATGTCCTCGAAGATATTGGCCGACGTGATGTCGTCCTTGGCGCGCATCAGTTTGATGCCCCGCTTGAGGCGGTCGATGGCCTCGACCTCCACCTGCCGGTCGGCCTGGAACATCTCGGTGAGGGTCTGCCCCACACGAACGTGGAAGAGCCGCTGGTAATTGGGGAGACCGTCGAGGAGAAGGATCCGGTCGGTGAGCAGCTCGGCGTGCTTCATCTCGTCGAAGGACTCGGCCCGGGTGTATTTGGCAAGCCGTGTCCAGCCAAAGTTGTCCTGCATCTTCGAGTGCAGAAAGTACTGATTGATCGCGGTCAGCTCACCGGTCAGCTGCTCGTTCAGGAACTCGAGGACCTCGGGGTCACCCTGCATCGAAGGGGCTCCTTCCCATCAGAACGGGGAATGCCAGGTTGCGCGCATCGTCGCATCGCCCCTGGTGGGGCGTCCAGTAAGTGCACGCTTAGTACGAGTTGCCCCCATGGATGATCCCCTGGTCACGACCACCCCCGGCGGTCTGAGACCATGGAGTCCATGGGGCAGTCGGAAAGCCGCGAGGGGGAGCTCGCGCAGCTGCCTCCGGGTCAGCGACTGCAACGCGGTTGGCCGGTTACGCACTACGGGCCGGTGCCGAAGTTCAGGCCGGAGCGCTGGGAGTTCCGCGTCTTCGGTGCGACGGCGGACGGCGAAAAGCACTGCTGGACGCATGAGGAGTTCTCGGCGCTGCCGTACTCCACGGTCGAGGCCGACCTCCACTGCGTCACCAAATTCAGCATGCTCGGCGCCGAATGGGGCGGGGTCTCGACGGGGGTGGTCATGGATCTGGCGCCACCCGCGCCGGATGTCACCCATGTGATGGTGTGGGCGGAATACGGCTTCAGCTCAAATATGCGGTTGTCGGACTTCGCTTCCTCGACGTCGATTTTCGCCACGCACAAGGACGGCGAACTGCTGACGGCGGAGCATGGATTTCCGGTCCGTCTGGTCGTTCCGCATCTCTACGCGTGGAAAGGGCCCAAATGGGTCCGGGGCGTGGAGTACATGAGGGCCGATCGCCGGGGCTTCTGGGAGGAGCGGGGATACCACAATCTCGGCGACCCCTGGAAGGAGCAGCGCTACTCCTATCAGGAGGAGCCGGGGGACGGGCCCGAGCTGTAGCCGGGGCCCGGGGTACTCCCGAGTGGGCTCACATGAGGCTCAGCCGTCCCGTAGCTCCTTCAGCCGCGCCACATCGCCCGCATGGCCCTCCGTGCCGCCGGGGGTCTCGATCACCAGCGGCACCCCCTCCGTCGCCGGATGGCCGAACAGCTCGCGGAACGGCTCCGCGCCGATGTGCCCGGCCCCGATGTTGGCGTGCCGGTCCTTGTGGGCGCCGACCACGTCCTTGGAGTCATTGGCGTGGATCAGCTTCAGCCGCCCCGGCCCGGTGACCGTCACCAGCTCGTCGAGGGTCTGCTTCATCCCGCCGGAGGCGGCCAGATCGTGGCCCGCGGCGAAGACATGGCAGGTGTCCAGGCAGACGCCCAGCCGCGGATGGCGGTCCAGGGCGTCGAAGTACGGCCCGAGGTCCTCCACCAGCGCGCACAGCGAGGCGCCCTGTCCGGCGGTCGGTTCCAGCAGCAGCCAGGGGTCGTCGTCGTGCGTCAGCTCGTCCAGCAGCGGCAGCACCCGCTCCCGCACCTGGGCGAGCGCCTGGACGCGCTCCCGGCCGCCGGTGGCCGAGCCGGTGTGGACGACAACGCCGCGTGCCCCGATCTCCCGGCCGCGGCGCAGCGAATGGCGCAGGGAGTCCACCGAGCGCTCGGCCGTGGCCTCGGTGTGCGAGCCGAAGTTGATCAGGTACGGGGCGTGGACGTAGACCGGCATCGACTGCTCGGCGCAGCCGGTGCGGAACGCCTCGTCCTGGGCGGGGGTGCCGGTCGGGGTGGCCCAGCCGCGCGGATTGGCGACGAAGACCTGGACGGTCTCGGCGCCGATGTCCCGGGCGTGGGCGAGCCCGACGGTGGCAAGGCCGCCCGCGACGCGGATATGGCCGCCGACGGGGTTGCGGGTGCGGTGCGTACTCACGGGTCCAAGGGTCCCAGGCGCGGCGGACGCCCGGGACCACAGGGGTCCCGGGCGTCGTCCGGCGGTTGGCCGGGGGCGTCGTCCAGAAGACTGTCGAGAAGACTGTCTAGAAGACGCCCTTCACCTCGATCGTGATGGTGCTGCCCTTGGGGGCCTTGTCCCCGGCGTCCACCGACTGGTCCTTGATCGTGTCCCCGCCGAACAGCGGCTTGTCGACGTCGACCTGGAAGCCCTTGTCCTCCAGCGCGGCGGTGGCGTCGTCGACACTCATGCCCTCGACATCCGGCACCTCGATCATCTCCTGGCCCTTGGAGAGCGTCAGGGTCACGGTGTCGCCCTTGGCGCCCGTGTCCGCAGGCGACTGCTTGGCGACCGCGCCCTTGTCCTCGTCGGAGAAGACCCGCTGCTTGTCGATCTTCACCTTGAAGCCCTCGTCGAGCAGCTCCGAGCGGGCGTCGTCGAGGGTGTCGCCGACCACGTCCGGGATGTCGATCTCGGGGCCCTTGCTGACCACGAGCGACACGGGGGTGTCGGGGCGGCGCACGGCGCCCTCACGGGGGCTGGTGGAGAGCACCGACCCCTGGGGCGTCTCATCGCTGAACCTCTTGGTGATCCGGCCCACCGTGAGCCCCTGGTCGGCGATCTTCTTCTTCGCCTCGGAGAGCCGGGTGCCGACCACATTGGGCATCTCGGCCCGTTCCGGCCCCTGGGAGACGCTGATCGTCACGGTGCCGGTGTCGCGGATGCGCGCACCGACGCCGGGCTTGGTGCTGATGACATGGCCCTTGTCGACCACATCGCTGTACTCGCGGACGACCTTCACGTCCAGCCCGGTGTCGTGCAGCTTCTTCTCGGCCTTCGCCTGGCTCATCTTCAGCACCGCCGGGACCTTGGTGAACTGCCCGGAGTTGATGTACCAGACGCCGACGCCGATCCCGAGGGCCAGCAGCACGGCGGCGACGATCGTCACGATCCCGCGTCGCGGCATCCGGCCGCCGCGTTCGCGACCACGGCCGCGCCCCCGCCGCGCGGGCGGGTCCTGCGGCAGCTCCAGACGGCTGGTGCGGTTGAGCCGGTCCTGATCGTCCGCCGCGGCGGCGGGCCGCGGGATCACCGTCGTACGGTCCTCCGAGCCGCTGTCCTCGCCCGCGTCCCTGGCCTCCGGCGGCACCGCGTCCAGCTGGGCGTCGGTCAGCGCGGCGCGGGCCGAACGGGCCTGGCCGAACAGTGCGACGGCGTCGGCGGGGCGCAGCGAGATCTCGCGGGCGGTGGCGGAGGCGACCAGGGCGTCCAGTGGGCCCGCCACATCGGGGGCCAGGACGGACGGCGGCGGAACGTCCTCGTTGAGGTGCTGGTAGAGGATCTGGGCCGGGGTGCTGCCGACGTGCGGCTTGGAGCCGGTCAGCATCTCGTAGAGCACCACTCCGCAGGCGTACACATCGGCCCGCGGGTCGGCCGTGCCGTTCTCTATCTGCTCGGGCGCGAGATAGGAGACGGTGCCGAGGACGCTGCCGGTGGAGGCGCTGGTGTTGGTGTCCACCGCCCGCACCAGGCCGAAGTCGGCGACCTTGACCCGGCCGTCGTCCCCGATCAGCACGTTCTCCGGCTTCATGTCGCGGTGCACAAAACCGGCCCGGTGGGCCGCGCCGAGCGCGGCGAGCACCGGTTCCAGGATGTCGAGCGCGGCACGCGGCTGGAGGGCGCCGCGCTCGCGCAGCACATCACGCAGGGTGCAGCCGGCGACGTACTCCATCGCCAGATAGACATGTACACCGTCGGTGCCCTGGTCGTAGACGCCGACCACATTGGAGTGGGCGAGTCTGGCGATGGACTTCGCCTCGCGGATGAAGCGCTCGACGAAGGCGGCGTCGGAGGCGAGGCTCTGGTGCATCACCTTCAGGGCGATGACGCGGTCGAGCCGGGTGTCGACGGCGCGGTAGACCGTCGCCATCCCGCCCACGGCGATGCGTGCCTCCACGCTGTAGCGGCCGTCGAGCACCTGCCCGACAAGGGGGTCCTGGAGCGTCGTATCCACGAGAGGGCATTTTACGGACCGGTACGGGCCGCTCCGACCGCCAGCCCCAGGTGGGAGTGGAGTTGAAGCCGAACGGTGACAGCTGCGGGTCAGTTGTGCGACGCGGCGGCCAGGGCGGCCAGCTCCTCGAGGGCGGAGGTCCAGGCCAGGGCGGCGTACTCGGCGTGCTGGGCCTTGGCCTCGTCGGAGACTTCCAGGGCGCGGATACCGGATTCCGTCAGGCGGAGGCGGGTGCCCGCGCCCTCCGGAGAGATCCGGAACTCCACCAGGGTGGCCGTGCCCGCCTCGGTGCCGGGGCGGTCCGGCTCATGGGCCAGCCGGAAGCGGAAGAGGGCGTCCGGGACCGCCTTCTCCACCCGGCCGTGGAACTCCCCGTGTTCGTCCCAGCGGAAGCGGAGCGTGCCGCCGGGGCGCAGCTCCAGCTCACAGCCCCCGAAGGCGTACCAGACGCGGATGTGCTCGGGCGTCGTCAGCACCCGCCACACCCGGTCGATGGGGGCGGGGACATACACCTCGCGCTCGATCCGGTCGGCCACGGTCACGGTCACGGCGACCACCTCCGGCTTCCACGGTAGGCGGGGCGTCTCCGGGATGCCCCGCCTACGGCCGGTACGGCCGTGGAGGCGGGCGCGGGGGGCTCGCGGCTTGGGCGGGGCTGCTGCCCGGGGGCGCCGGGCTGCCCGAGGATGCCGGGCTGGCCGGGCGTGCCGGGCCAAGCGCGCCGCGGGAAGTGCCGCGAGGTGCCGTCATCCGTCTGCGGTTGCGTCGTGGCTGGTCGCGCCCACGCGGCGGAGCCGCACATCGACACAGCCCCGCGCCCCTTGGGGGCGCACCCGAACCGCACCGGACTCCGGCGAGTCCGCTCAGCCGAAGGCGGGCCGCTCCGGGTCCAGCGCCGCGCGGCCCTCCACGGGGGACGACGCCTCCGCGAAGTGGCGGCGCGGGATCCGGCCGGCCCGGCGGGCCAGCCGCCCCGCCTCCACCGCATGCCGCATGGCCGCCGCCATCAGCACCGGCTCCCGCGCCCGGGTGACGGCCGAGGCGAGCATCACCGCGGCACAGCCCAGCTCCATCGCGAGCGAGGCGTCCGAGGCGGTGCCCGCGCCCGCGTCGAGGATCACCGGCACGGTGGCCCGCTCGACGATCAGCTCGAAGTTGTGCGGATTGCGGATACCGAGGCCGGAGCCGATGGGTGAGCCCAGCGGCATGATCGCGGCACAGCCCACGTCCTCCAGCTTGCGGGCGAGGACCGGGTCGTCATTGGTGTACGGCAGCACCGTGAAACCGTCGTCCACCAGGATCTCGGCGGCGTCCAGCAGCTCCACGGGGTCGGGGAGCAGGGTGCGCTCATCGGCCACCACCTCCAGCTTCACCCATTCCGTGCCCAGCGCCTCACGGGCCAGCCGCGCGGTCAGCACGGCCTCACCGGCGGTGAAACAGCCCGCGGTGTTGGGCAGGGCGCGGATGCCGTGCCGGTCGAGCACGGAGAGCACCGAGCCCTGCACCGTGGGGTCCAGCCGCCGCATGGCGACGGTCGTCAGCTCGGTGCCGGAGGCGAGCAGGGCGTGCTCCAGGATCTCCAGGCTGGGCGCCCCGCCGGTGCCCATGATCAGACGGGAGCCGAAGTCGGTCCCGGCGATGGTCAGCGGATCGGCGGCGGTTCCGGCCCCGGCGGTTCCGGCCCCGGCCCTTGTGGTGTCCGTCGTCGTGGGAGCCATCGGTCAGCCTCCCTGGACCGCGGTGAGGACCTCGACGCGGTCGCCCTCGCCCAGCGCCGTCACCGGCCACTGGCCGCGCGGTACGACCGTCTCGTTGACGGCCGCGGCGACGCCCGAGGACGCCTGGGTGAGGGTGGCCACCAGCCGGTCGAGGGTGGTGCCCTCGACGATCTCGCGGGGCTCCCCGTTTACGGAGACGGTCATGCGGGCTGCTCCTGTGGTGCGTTGAACGAAGTGCGGGCGGCGCCGTCGAGCCGGTGCGGGGTGAACGCGCGGGCCACCGACGGGAGTTCTCCGCCGGTCAGCGCCTCGGCCATGACATCGCCCGTGATCGGGGTGAGAAGGACGCCGTTGCGGAAGTGGCCGGTGGCCATCTGGAGCCCCGGCAGCGCCGTCGGCCCGAGGAAGGGGCCGTTGTCGGGGGAGCCGGGGCGCAGGCCCGCGCAGGTCTCGACGAGCGGCAGTTCGGTGATGCCGGGGATCAGCTCATGGGCGTCGCGCAGCAGCTCGTACACCCCGCTCGCGGTGACCGTGGTGTCCCAGCCGCGCTCCTCGGAGGTGGCGCCGATCACCAGCTCGCCGTCGACGCGCGGGACGAGATAGACATCCGTGCCGCGTACCACGGCCCGTATCACCCGGGACAGGAACGGCCGGTAGGAGGCGGGCACGGTCAGCCGCAGCACCTGGCCCTTGACCGGGCGCACCGGCGGCAGCACGTCCGGGGGCACCCCCGCCAGCCGCGCGCTGAGACTTCCGGCGGCCAGGACGGTCTGCCCGGCGGACACCCGGGTGCCGTCGGCCAGCTCCGCACCCGTGGCCCGGTCCCCGGTGACCGTCAGCCGCTCGGCGAGGGCGCGGTGGATGACCACCCCCGCCCGCTCGCAGGCGCGCAGCAGGGCCGCCGTCAGCCGCCGCGGATCGACCTGGTGATCACCGTCGATGCGCATCCCGCCGCGGACGCCCGGTGCCAGCATCGGCTCCAGACGGCGGCATTCGCGCCCGGTCAGCCACTCCACCTCCAGCCCGTGGCGCTGGTGCCGCTCATGGAGGTCGCGCAGATGGGCGCGGTCGTCGGCGTCGAGCGCCACCATGAGGGTGCCGCAGTCGCGGTAGCCGACCTCCTGGCCGCCCGCCTCCTCCACCTCCGCCACGAATTCCGGATAGCGGGCCGCGGACGCGAGATTGAGATCGAGCAGTGCGTGCTCGCCGTACTGGAACTCCCCGACGGAGCCCAGCATCCCGGCCGCCACCATGGCCGCCCCGCCGCCCGGCGCCGGGTCGGTCAGCGCGGTCCGCAGCCCCCGCTGGGCTGCCCGCCAGGCCGTGACCAGGCCGATGATGCCGCCCCCGATCACGAGGGCGTCGTACGGTTCAGTCCTCTCGGTGCTCGCATGGATCCCCGATGTGCGCATGAGTATGCGCCCCTCCCTTCGCCGGCATGACCCGGATCAGGTTCATACGGTCGGAGGCCGCCCCAGCCTCCCTCTCAGCCCGGTGCGTCCGAACTCCCGCGAGTGCTCTGAGGCGCCACCCTAGTACGAGCCTCGAACAGCCCGGAAGGGAGAACGGGGCGATCCGGGAATCACGGCAACAACCTGCCGTATGCCTTGAATCGATCTTGTGCAGTAGATCTCGTCCCGCGCTCTGCGGTCCGTCCCGCGCACCGCAATACAGTGATCGTGTGAGCGATGAGACGACGAAGACGGCCTCCACGGTGGGCAGCGGACAGCGCGTGGTGATCGTCGGCGCGGGCATGGCGGGGGTGCAGACCGCCGTCGTGCTGCGCGAGGAGGGCTGGGCCGGGGAGATTCTGCTGCTGGGCGCGGAACCCCACCAGCCGTACGACCGCCCGCCGCTGTCCAAGGCCGTACTGCTCGGCAAGGCCGAAGGGTCGGCGTTCGACGTGGACTTCGGCGCGCTCGGCATCGAGCTGCGGCTCGGTGTCACGGTTTCCGCGCTGGACAGCGGCGAACGGCGGCTGGAGACCGAATCCGGGCCGGTGCCCTACGACGTCCTGGTGATCGCCACCGGCGCCGAGCCCATCCCCCTGCCCGGCAGTGAGGGTGTCCCCGGCGTCCATCTGCTGCGCACCCTGGACGACGCCGAGCGGCTGCGCCCGGTGCTCGCCCGGCAGCACGAGATCGTGGTGGTGGGGGCGGGCTGGATCGGCGCGGAGTTCGCCACGGCCGCGCGGGAGGCGGGCTGTGCGGTGACCGTCGTGGAGGCCGCCGACCGGCCGCTGGCGGGTGCCCTCCCGGCCGAGGTCGCCGCCCCCATGGCCGACTGGTACGCGGACTACGGCGCCACCCTGGTCACCGGCGCCCGGGTGGACGCGGTGGACGAGAACGGGCTGCTGCTCGGCGACGGCACCCGGCTGCGGGCGGGCGCGGTGGTCGTCGGCATCGGGGCGCGGCCCGCCACGGACTGGCTGGCGGGCTCCGGCGTGGACCTGGCCGACGACCGGTCCATCGTCGCCGACGAGCGGCTGCGCACCTCGGTGCCGGACGTCTACGCGGTCGGCGACTGCGCGTCCTTCCCCTCCGCGCGGTACGGCACCCGGCTGCTGGTGCACCACTGGGACAACGCACTCCAGGGGCCGCGCACGGTGGCCGCCAACGTCGTGGGCAGCCGGACGGCCGCGCACACCGGCTTCTCGGTCTACGACCCGGTGCCGTACTTCTGGTCCGAGCAGTTCGGGCGGTTCATCCAGTACGCCGGGCACCACTCGGCGGAGGACGAACTGGTGTGGCGGGGCGATCCGGCCGGGGCGTCCTGGGCGGTCTGCTGGCTGCGCGAAGGGGCCCTGGTCGCCCTGCTGGCCGTCGGCCGTCCGCGCGATCTGGCCCAGGGCCGCAAGCTGATCGAACGCGGTGCCCGGCTGGACCGGGCACGGGCCACGGACCCCTCGGTTCCGCTGAAGTCCGCCGTTTCCTGACCCCTTCCCGACCGCTGGGCCGACGCGGCGGGACGCGGGGGCGGGGGCCCGCGGGCGGGGCGGGTGGCCCGCGTGGCGGACGCCCGGCTACCCACTGTCAGTCCCAGATGGCAGGCTTGTGCCGTGACCGAGATTGACGCAAAGATCGATGCTCTCGTCCCCGCCTGGCTCACGCTCCCCGACGCCGCCGAGAGGCTCGGCGTCGAGGTGACCCGCGTCCGGCAGCTGGTCAAGGAGGGCCAGCTGATCGCGGTGCGCCGTGGCGAGAACCGGGTCCTCCAGGTGCCCGAGGAGTTCATCGGTGACGGCAAGGTCGTCAAGGGCCTCGTGGGGACCTTGACGCTTCTGAAGGACGACGGCTTCAGCGATGAAGAGATGCTGGAGTGGCTTTTCACCCCCGACCCAAGCCTGCCCGGCACCCCGGCGCGGGCCCTGCGCGAGAATCGCGGCACGGAAGTGAAGCGCAGGGCGCAGGCACTCGCCGTCTGACACCGCTCGCGCAGCCCGCATCGCGCACTCAGCACCATCACCTCGGCGTACGGGCAAGGGGTATCGTCCCGTGCCCGTACGCCGCCGACCCGGGGGGACCGCCGCACCATGGCCGCCACCACCAGCCCGTCCGCCGGTTTGTCCGCTCGGTCCGCTCGGTCCGCTCGCGAGAAGCTGGCCGACGCCCGGCTGTATCTGTGCACCGACGCCCGTAAGCGACAGGGCGATCTGCCGGAGTTCCTGGACGCCGTGCTGGCCTCCGGGGTGGACATCGTCCAGCTCCGCGACAAGGGCATGGAGGCGGCCGAGGAGCTGGACCACCTGGCCGTCTTCGCCGATGCGTGCCGCCGCCACGGCAAGCTGCTGGCGGTCAACGACCGCGCGGACGTCGCCCATGCCATCGGCTCCGACGTGCTCCATCTGGGCCAGGGCGACCTTCCCGTCCCGGCGGCCCGCGCGATCCTTGGCCAGGACGTGTTGATCGGGCGTTCCACCCACGCGGAGGCGGAGGTGGACGCGGCGCTCGCCGAGCCCGGCGTCGACTACTTCTGCACCGGCCCCTGCTGGCCCACCCCCACCAAGCCCGGCCGCCACGCCCCCGGGCTGTCCCTGGTGCGGTACACGGCCGCGCTGCGACCCGCCCGCCCCTGGTTCGCCATCGGCGGTATCGACGCGTCCAACCTGGACGAGGTGCTGGAGGCGGGAGCGCGCCGGATCGTGGTGGTCCGGGCGATCACGGACGCCGACGACCCGGCGGAGGCGACGGCGAGCCTGGCCAAGCGGGTCCGGTCGGCCTAGGCCCGGTTGGGGCCCGTCGAGCCACCGGCAATCGGCCGGAGGTGTCCGCACTGCGGGACGCGACACCGGCAAAAGGTAAATTTCGGCCGCCTGGGTGGGCGCGGACCACCCCGCTGGCTAACCTTCCCAATATGGCCCTAGGCACCGCTTCCACCAGGACCGATCGCGCGCGTACCGTGCGTGATCTGCTCGCATCGGGCGAGCAGTCGTACTCCTTCGAGTTCTTCGCCCCCAAAACGGAGAAGGGCGAGCACACGCTGTGGAACGCCATCCGCCGGCTGGAGGCCGTCTCGCCGACCTTCGTCTCCGTGACGTACGGCGCCGGCGGCTCGTCCCGTGAGGGCACGGTGCGGGCCACCGAGCGCATCGCGACGGACACCACCCTGACCCCCGTCGCCCATCTGACCGCGGTCAACCACTCCCGGGCCGAGCTGCGCAACATCATCGGCCAGTACGCCGGAGCCGGGATCCGGAACATGCTCGCACTGCGCGGTGATCCGCCGGGCGACCCGATGGGGGAGTGGATCCGGCACCCCGCAGGACTCGACTACGCCATCGAACTGGTCCAGCTGATCAAGGAGTCGGGCGACTTCTGCGTCGGCGTCGCCGCCTTCCCCGAGATGCATCCCCGCTCGGCGGACTGGGACAGCGACATCCGCCACTTCGTGGACAAGTGCCGCGCGGGCGCCGATTTCGCCATCACGCAGATGTTCTTCTACCCGGAGGACTATCTGCGGCTGCGCGACCGGGTGGCGGCAGCGGGCTGTACGACGCCGATCATCCCTGAAATCATGCCCGTGACGAACGTGCGGCAGATCGAGCGGTTTGCCAAGCTCAGCAATGCCGCGTTCCCGCCCGAGCTCGCGGAGAGGATCCTGGCGGTGAAGGATGACGCGGCCGCTGTACGCTCGATCGGGATCGACTACGCCACTGAGCTGTGTGCGCGGTTGATGGCCGAGGAGATCCCCGGGCTGCACTTCATTACGCTGAACCACTCCACGGCCACGCTGGAAATCTACGAGAATCTGGGACTGCATCAGCGGTCCTCGTAAACGGCAGCCGACGGGCGGCCGCACTGAGAGGGGCGGGCATGGGCTGGACGGTCCTCTACATCGCTTTCGGCGTCGTCGCGCTGTGGCTGCTGGGTGAGGTCCTGCTGCAATACAAGGCGCGCCTGCGCTGGCGGCTGTTGGCGTTCGTCGGCTTCCTCGGCGTGGTGGCCGGGGTAGTCGTGCCGTCCGTGCTGGTGATCGTGATCGGCGCGGTCGCCTTCGCGGTCGGCCAGACGTATGTGACGCTCTCCTTCCGGCGCGGCTTCGCCGCCGGATGGGCGCTGCGCGAGGGACTGCCGGGGCTCGGACGAGGCCGGGACGAGAAGCGCACCGCGCCGCCCCAGCCGGAGCCGATCCTTCAGGTCTCGGATCTGGAGGACGTCCCGACCGCCCCGGCCGAACCGCCCACCTACCAGCCCGAGCCGATGCCCGACGACACCGGTGAGTACGGCGTCTACGACGACAGCTCGCCCTTCACGCCCTCCCAGCCCGCCGGGGCGGCGGCGTACGGCGGGGGCGCGGATGACGGCTACAGCGCGTACGAGACCTATGGCGGCTACGGCTCGCAGGACAGCAGCCAGGGCCACGGCCACGCCTACGGCCAGGACGCCTACGCCGACGCGGGTCAGGCGGGCCAGCAGGCCGGCTACGGCTACGGCAACGAGGCGTACGCGGCGTACGGCGATCCGTACGGCGGTGCCCAGCCGCAGCCCCAGGCCGATCCGTACGCACAGCCGCAGCAGCCCTACGGCCAGCAGCAGTACGCCGATCCGTACGCCGCCTACGGGCAGGACCCGTACGCCGCCGATCCGTTCGGCGGCGGACAGGGCGGCGACCACTATGCGGCGGGCGCCTCGTACCCCGGTCAGGCGCAGTACCCCCCGGGGGGCGACGCGATGCAGCCGGGCGGCACCTGGGTGCCCCAGCAGCGCGATGGCGAGGCCCAGCCCCCGGCCGAGCAGCCGTACCCGTACCAGCAGCAGGGCTTTCAGCAGGGCTACGACGAGCAGTACCGCTACTGAGGTCTGAGACCTGTCGTTGGTGCCGCCGGACGCCTCGTTGAGGCGCGTGTCCGCGCGGCGGGCCGTCCGATGTGCGCCTGGCTGATCGGCTGACGCCGTCGGGCCGGGGCCACGCCGTCCGCCGCGCGGGGCGCACGCCGTACGCCGTACTACTGCGAGCCGCGGAAGTCCTCGCCCTCGACGATCAGGCCGGCGACCAGCGCGCCCGACATCCCGGCGTGGGCCAGACCGCCGCCCGGGTGGGCCCAGCCGCCCGCCAGGTACAGACCGGGCAGCCGGGTGAGGTTGGCCGGATGGAGCAGGCGGCCCCCGGCGCCCGCGAGGGCCGGGGCGGGGACCGCGCCGCCGCGGGCACCGGTGGCCGCGGCGGTGTCGACGGGCGTACGGATCTCGCGCCACAGCAGCCGGTCCCCCAGATCCGGGATCACCAGCTTGGCCGCCTCCATCAGCCCGTCCGCGTCGTCCTCGACGCCCTCGGGGTGGGCCCAGTCCACCGGGCCGTGCGGGGCGACCACCGCCGTGAGTGTGACGGCCTCGTGGTTCGCGTCCGGGCACACCGTGGGGTCGTCCGGCCGGAGCACGGTCACGGTGGGGCGCCGACAGGGCCGACGCGTGCCGCGGCCGTCGCCGAAGACACCGGCCAACTCCGCGTCCCGGTCCGGGGCGTGGACCACGGTCCGGTGTGCGGTGCCCTCGGGGCGGGCTCCGCGCAGCCCCAGATGGACGGTGAGACGCCCCGGGACGTCGCTCCCGGGGCCATGGTCGGGCGTGACATCGCCGTCGTCCCAGGGGCGCCGCCCGCCGAGCAGCGGGGGCAGCAGCGCGGGGTCGACGGCCGCGACCACCGCGTCCGCCTCGACGGTGGTGCCGTCGGCCAGCTCCAGGCCCGCCGCGCGGCCGTCCTTCTCGGTGATGCCGGTGACCGCGGCGTCGAACCGGAACTCCACGCGCCGCTGACGGCAGCGCTCGTACAGCGCGTCGGCCAGCGCGCGCATCCCGCCGCGCACGTACCAGGTGCCGAAGGTCTGCTCCATATAGGGCAGCACGGTGGCCGCGGCCGGGGCGGAGCGCGGGTCGAGGCCATGGGCCAGGGCGTGGCTCTCCAGCAGGGTCACCGCCCGCGGATCCTTGAGCTCGCGCCGCGCCACCTCGGCGAGCGTGGCCGGGCGACGGCCGCCGAACCAGCGCCGCACCGCGGCGGCCGGATAGGGATCGCGGCCCAGCACCTGCCAGTCGGAGCGCAGCGGCTCCTCGAGCAGCGGTCTGCGGGTGGCGTCCCACACCTCACGGGCCCGGTTGACCAGAGCGCTCCAGCGCTCGCCCGCGCCCGCGCCGAAGGCCCCGTCCAGGGCCTGGCTCACCCCGCCGTGGGAGGCGTTGGGCAGCAGCACCTCGGTGCCGCCGGGGAAGAGATGGCGGGCGGCGGGATCGACCTGGATGAGCTCGACGCTCCGCTCCAGCGTCTCCTTGCCGGTCTTCACGAACAGATCCCGGTAGACCGCGGGCAGCTGGAGCAGCCCCGGGCCGGTGTCGAAGGAGAAGCCGTCCCGCTCGAAGCGCCCGACGCCGCCGCCGTGGGTCCCGCCGCGCTCGTACACCACCACCCGGTGGCCCGCGACGGCCAGTCGGGCCGCCGTCGCCATGGCGCCCATCCCCGCGCCGATCACCGCAATCCGTGCCATGACCGCGACTCTATCCGCCGCCACCGACAGTCACGGAGTGCGGCCGGGGCGGGGGCGTGGGGAGGAGCGCGGGGCGTCTGAGTACGCGTACTCAGACGGGGAGATGAGTAGCCGCGCGGATGGGGCGGATCCCGTCCGGACGGGAGAGTGGAGCACACGGAAGGGCCGCTCGCCGGACCGCCGACACGGGGCGGCGGAACGGCGGGATGGCCCGGACATACCGGGGGCGTACGGGGGAGCCGCCGCTGCCACGGTGGCTTCTACGGGGGAGTTACGGGGGGAGGCGCTGTTCCGGCGCGGGCTCGATGGGGGTCGAACCGCGCCGGGACAGCGCCTTCTGCTGTGTCCTCTGCCGCGTCCTCGTGCTGTGTCCGCTTCTGCTGTGTCCGCTTCTGCTGTGTCCGCGTATCCCTCGGAGCTGTCCGGTCCGTACCGCCGCCCGCCGGGGACCGGGAGGTCAGCCGGAGGCGGGGCTGCCGTTGGCCATGGCGCCGCCCACCCGCCCCTGGAGCAGCAGTGAGAGCGCCGCGTGCACATCGTCCAACGACCGCTCGGGCTGGTACGACTGCCAGTCGAGCGCGGCCACCAGGACCATCCCGAACAGCGCCGAGGCGGTCAGCGGGATATCGATGTCCTCGCTCAGCTCGCCCGCGGCCACACCGTCCCGCAACTCGGCCTCGATCACCGCTATGGCGCGCTGCCGGACCATCATCAGGGTGGACTGCCAGGCGCGGTTGGTGCGCCACAGCTCGGCCACGTACAGCTGGGTGAGCGCCGGATAGCGGGAGATGAAACCGAGCCCGGCCCGGACCATCGCGTCCAGCCCGTCCACATGGCTGCCGCCGCGTTCGGCGTTCTCGTCGGAGGCGTGCTGGAGCGAGGCGGTGAGCAGCTCGACACCGTGCCGCAGCAACTCTTCGAAGAGGACGGTCTTGCTCGCGAAGTTGTAGTAGACCGTGCCCTTGGCCACCCCGGCCCGCTCGGCGATCTCGTCCACGGTGGTGGAGGAGAAGCCCTGTTCCGCGATGAGGGTGACCGCTGCCTCGAAGAGTTTCTGACGGGTGGCCTGGCGGCGTGTGTTGCTGCTGTCCATGGCGCCGATTGTGCCCGTTGCCGACGTGGTCCCGCTCACAGGCTCAGCTCCGGATGCAGCCGGTCGACCGACCACACCTGCTTGCGCCGGGCCGACCACGCGGTGAGGGCGAGGGCGGCCGCGGTGTAGCCGACCAGCACCGCACCGGCCGTCCACACCGGGCCGAGCCCGCCGCCGGTGATCAGCCTGCGCAGCCCGTCCACGACGTAGCTCATCGGCAGGAACGGGTGGATGGCGTTGAAGAAGTGCGGACTGGTCTGCACCGGATAGGTGCCGCCCGCCGAAGTCAACTGGAGCATCAGCAGGGCCAGGACGAGGATCCTCCCGGCCGGTCCGAAGCGGGCGTTGAGCCATTGCACGATCGCCGCGAAGCACGCCGTCACCAGCAGCAGGAAGCCGATGGTGCCCGCCGCGCGGGCCATCTGGAGGCCGATCGCCCAGTGCAGTACGGCCATCAGGGCCACCGTCTGGAGCATCCCGATCGCGGCGACCGGCAGCCAGCCCGCGAGCGCCACTCGCCAGGAGCCGGCGCCCGCGGCGAGCGCGCGCCTGTTGAGCGGCTGGATCAGCATGTAGGCCACCATCGCGCCCACCCAGAGGGAGAGCGGGATGAAGTACGGGGCGAAACCCGTGCCGTAGTTGGGTGCCTTGTGCATCGCCTGGTTGACGAGCTGGACCGGGTCCGACATCACCTCGGTACGCGCGTCACGGTCGTGCTTGTCGTAGTCGGGGATCTTCGCGGCGCCGTCGTGCAGTCCGTCGGAGAGCTTGCCGGAGCCGTCGACCAGTTTGAACATTCCGCCGTTGAGCGTGTTCGCGCCGGTGTGCAGCTTGCCGACACCGGTGTCGAGGTGGGACGCGCCGGTCTTGGCGGTGGTCAGGCCGGTGTGGAGCTTGTCGGCGCCCGTGGCGACCTTGTGCGCCCCGGAGTTGAGCGCGTTGATCTTCCGTACGGCGGAGTCGAGGTCCGTGCCGAGGTGCGGGGCGTTGTCGGCGAGCCAGGTCGCCTTCGTGTGCAGATCGTCCAGCCGGGTGCCGAGGGTGTCGAGCTGATCGGTGTTGTCCTGGACCAGCTTGTTGACCTGCTCGGCCACATCGGCGGCGGTATCGGCGGCGGCCGCCGACTTCTTCAGGGCCGGGCAGTCCGGATCGAGGGTCACCACGCCCTTGCAGCGCGTCCGGTAGTCGGTGGCCAGGTCGTCGGACGCCTTACGGGCTTTGGTGGCCGCGCTGGAGGTGGTCTCCGGGAGGGTGTCGAGGTGGTCGGACGCCTTCTGGGCGGCGCTCGCGACCAGCCGGGAGACTCGGCCGATCTCCGCACCGTTCTTCTTGAGGAACGGACCGACCTTGACCGAGACGTCGTTGACCTTGTCGGAGAGGGTCTGGGTGCCTTCGGCGACCTTGCTCGAGCCCGTCTCCAGTGTGCCGGCGCCCTTGTTGAGCTTGCCGAGCCCGGATTTGAGGTCCTTGCTGCCCTTCTTCGCCTTGGTGAGGCCCTTGGCGAGGTCGCCCGTGCCCTTCTTGGCCTTGGAGATGCCCTTGCCCAGGTTGTCGGCGCCCTGGGCGGCCTTCTTCGTCTTGCCGTGGATGTCGGAGAAGGAGACGAAGATGTTGTCGTAGAAGCCGCGGGACGCCTTGGTGGACGCCGCGGCCCGCACCTCGGTGAAGACGGAGCGGGAGATCTGGCCGACGATGTAGTTGTTGGCGTCGTTGGTGTGCACCTGGAGGGCGCCGGTCTCCGGGGACTTCCCGGAGCTGGAGGCGATCCGCTCGCTGAAGTCCGAGGGCACGGTCAGCGAGAGGTAGTACCGGCCGTTCGCCACGCCGTCGTGGGCGTCGGCGGCGCTGGTGGTGTGCCAGTCGAAGGTCTCGCTGTCGAGCAGCTTCTTGGTGATGTCGTCACCGGCGTGCAGGCTCTTGCCCTTTACGGTGGCGCCGTCGTCGGCGTTGACCAGCGCGACCGGGATCTTGTCGAGCTTGCCGTAGGGGTCCCAGAACGACCACAGATAGAGCGCGCCGTAGAGCAGGGGGAGCAGAAGCAGGGCGGCGAGCGCCGCCCGGGGCATCTTTCCCCTGCCGAAGCGCTTCAGCTCAAGCGCGGCCAGTTTCGGCGAGCGCATCCTCCGCCCCCTTCTTGCTCTTGTCCTCGGCCTGGTCGTCGGCCTCGTCCTCGGCCTGGTCGTCGTTCTTGGTTCCGGTGTTGCTGTCGGCCGCTGTGCCGGTCTCCTGCTCGGTGCCGGTGCCGGTGCCGGTGCCGGTGCGGGTGTCGGAGTCGGAATCGCTCGCCTCGGCCGGGCGGGTCGGGACCACAACGGCGTCCTCGGGGGCCTGGCTGCACACCGCGAGGACGGTGGTGCCACCCTCCGCGATCTCCCGCAGCAGCGCCCAGGCCAGGGCGCGTTCGGCGTCCGAGAGCTTCATGTCGGTGTCGTCGACGGCCAGCAGCCGCGGCCGGGAGATCAGCGCGAGCGCGATCGACAGGCGCAGCGCCTCCAGCCGCTCCAGGTCCCGTACGGCCGTGCGCGGCCCCTTGGGCAGCGTGTCCAGGTCGAGCCCCGCGGTCCGTACGGCGGTGTCGATCGCGGCCCGGGAGGCGGCGGCCCGTTCGCGGCGGGGTCGCAGCAGTCCGCGCGGGGTGTCACCGAACCGGCGCTGCAACAGGGCGCGTTCACGCAGATGCTCGGCGACGGTGAGCACCGGATCCAGCTCGCTGACGCCGGGCACCTGGGCGAGTGCGCTGATCCGGCGTATGCGCGCCATCTGTTGGGGAACCCGGAAGCCACCGACGCTGCCCTGCCCCGCGGCGGGGCGCATCCGCCCGGTGAGGGTGAGGAGCAGACAGGTGCGGCCGGAGCCGGAGGGGCCCTCGACCGCGATCAGTGAGCCGGGGTCGGCGGTGAGGCCGACATCGCGGAACGCCCAGCCCCGCGATCCCTTGACGCCGAGTCCTACGGCCGTCACCGCCGCCCCGGTCTCCCGGTCCGGGGTGCCCTCCACGAGAACCACTCCTCACTGCGCATCCTGGAGTCTGTACGAAATTAAACTGACCGGTCAGTTCAATTCCAAGAATAGGGGAGGCTCGAGCCGGCTGTCGCGCCGGGGGCATGCGTGCAGGTCAGGGCCGATTGTCAGTGGTGTGCCCCACGATGGCCCCATACGGCGGTCGCTCTACCACATGACCGGCCGCCACGCGACGACAGGAGGTTCGTCATGGCCAGTACCGCCGCAGCGCGCCGGCACCGAGCCGCTGCCCCTGCCCCTTCGTCAACCGGCCCCGCCGGCGATGTCCACCCCGTGCTGCGCCGCGCGGCGGCCCCGCCCGCCGCTCTCGACCTGCTCGGCCAGGCCCATCAGGGGCTGGAGGAGGCCGCCGGGCTCGAGACCGCCAACGAGCGCTTCGCCACCGCCCATCTGGCCGCCCTGCGCACGGCCGCGGCCGTGCTCGCGGTGCGCGGCCGGCCCGAGTCCTCCGCCCGCCGCCGGGCCCGTATCCGCAGCGCCTGGGAGGTGCTGCCGGAAGTCGCTCCCGAACTCACCGAGTGGTCCGCGCTGTTTGCCTCCGGCGCCGAGCGCCGGGCCCGCGCGGAGGCGGGCATACGCGACGCGGCCACGTGCCGGGACGCCGATGATCTGCTGCGCGACGCGGCCATGTTTCTGCGGCTGGTGGAGCGGATGCTCCAGCTCCAGCCCGCACTGCCCCAGCAGCCGCCACCGAGGCGGTGAGCGCGCTGTGCACGGGGTCGGCAGGGGTGAGGGGCTGTGCGTGCGGGGGTGCGTCCGATGCCCGGGAGAGGGATGCGCCAGTGCCTGGGAGCCGCCCGGGGCTCCGGAGGCAATAGGCTGGTGCCGACGTCAGTAAGTCGTCGTCATCGCCCCCGGGCGGTGGCGGCACCGCGCCGAGGAGCCACCCGCCGTGTCAGACCCGCAGCGCCCGCGAGCGTCCCTCCGTACCGCCGTGGTGTGGGAGGTCCTGGAAGACGCCCTGGACCGGCGGGCCAAGGCCACCGGTCGGGACGGGGCGCTGGATGTGCTGGACACCGGCGGCGGCAGCGGTAACTTCGCCGTCCCGGCCGCCCGCCTCGGCCACCGCGTCACGGTGGTCGACCCGAGCCCCAACGCGCTGTTCGCGCTGGAGCGGCGGGCCGCCGAGGCCGGGGTCGCCGAGCGGGTGCGCGGTGTGCAGGGCGATGCCCACGGTCTGTTCGACGTCGTCGAGCGGGGCGGCTACGACGCTGTCCTGTGCCATGGCGTCCTGGAGTACGTGGACGACCCCGCCGAGGGCCTGCGGAACGCGGTTGCCGCACTGCGCCCGGCCGGGACGCTGAGCGTCCTCGCCGCGGGCCTGGGCGGCGCCGTGCTGGCCCGCGCGCTGGCCGGACACTTCACCGAGGCCCGGCAGGCGCTGACGGACCCGGAGGGCCGCTGGGGCGCCGGGGACCCGATGCCGCGCCGCTTCACCGCCGACCAGCTGACCGAGCTGGTGGCGGAGGCGGGGCTGGAGGTCGGTGCGGTGCACGGTGTGCGGGTCTTCGCCGACCTGGTGCCCGGGGTGCTGGTGGACACCGAGCCCGGGGCCATGGACGCGCTGTTGCAGCTGGAGGCCGCCGCCGCCGAGCTGCCCGCCTTCCACTCGGTCGCGACCCAGCTGCATGTGCTCGCCGAGCGTGACTGACCCTTCCACCTGCACCGCCGCAGGAGAGACGGCGCAGGTGGAGTAGGCCACAGGCCCCCCGAGAGGCCCCGCGGCCCCGTATGATCGGGGTACACCGTCCGGCATGGCGGATCGGCGGGAGGGGAATGGACGTCTCAGCGTCAACTTTCGCTACTCACGGAACGGTGGGCGAATTGGCGCTGAGGGGCGGGTTTCACGGGGACGATTCCCTGCCTATCCTGAAAGGGTCGCACCCGGTCGCCCCCCGCGACCGACGAGTAGGAGGACTCCGTGCCGCTCTCGGAGCACGAGCAGCGCATGCTCGAGCAAATGGAGCGAGCGCTGTACGCCGAAGATCCCAAGTTCGCGACAGCGCTTGAGGGAAGCGGCCTGCGCACGTACACCCGGCGACGGGTCTACCTGGCGGTCGCGGGTTTTCTGCTGGGCATCGCGCTTCTGATGGTCGGAGTGATCCTCCCGAAGACGTGGATCAGCGTGGTGGGATTCCTGATCATGCTGGGCTGCGCGGTGCTTGCGGTAACGGGCTGGCGCAAGGCGCCCAAGCCCGGTGAGGCACAGCGCCCCGGCGCGGCAGCTCCCCGACGTCAGAGCCGTCAGAGCCGTCAACGCCGTTCGATGATGGACCGTATCGAGGAGCGGTGGCAGCGCCGCCGCGATGAACAGGGCCACTGAGCAGCACCCCTGAGACCCCAAGGGGCGGCCACCATCCGGTGGCCGCCCCTTACGCATGCGCTACCCCGCCGTCCGCCTCCGATGCCGGGCCCCGGCTCCGGGCCGCAGTCCCGGGGCCACGGCCCCGGAGCCGCGCGCTGTCCCGGGACGCGGGCCCCGGCGCACGGGGGGCGACCACATCGCTCACTGACCGGCTGAAACGCCGGTCGTGGCCGGTCCCGGTGCGGGGCGCGGCCCACCGCGTGAGCGCTCGCTCGCGAACCCCGACGTGGCCCGCCCCCACCGCGAGGGGGAGCGCCCGCTCGGGAAGCCCCACCGCGCGGGGGAGCCGCCTGTCTCCTTGCCCTGAGGCCCTGCCGGGAGTCCCAGGGCCCGCAGGCCCGGGATCCGTGAGAGACCCCGAGGATCAGCCTCGGGTGCGGAGCTGGGAGGCCCAGCGGGACCAGCGGGCGGTGCTCCAGCGGTTGACCAGCCTGGACCGGCGGTCGGCGGCCGCCCAGAGCAGACGGGCACCGGAGCGCGGGAACAGGAGCGCGCGCAGGCGCTCCCAGCGGGTGGCGCGGGACCGGAGACCGGCCAGCACCTGGCGGACATCGTCCGCGACGCTCGCGCTCGGGCGCGGATGCGGTGCGTAGAGCACCTGCTCCACCGCCGTGGCCGCCCGGCGGGCCGCCTCCGCCGCCTCACCCTCGAGCCCGGTGATCCGTACGATGCGGGCCACCGCGTTCCGCGAGGTCAGTGAGTCGTCCGGCATCACGCCGAAGTCCCAGGCAGAGTCGATCAGTTCGCGCCAGGCGGCAAGGGTGCGGTCGGCCGCGTCCTGCTCGGTGCGGCCACCTGAGCCGCCCAGCCTGCGGGACCGGACCCGGCGCCGCCACACCATCGGCAGCAGGGGAACCACGACCAGCAGTACCGCCAGTGAACTCCAGCTGGTGACCTTGGACGCGGACCAGCCGCCACCTGAGGAGCCGCTGTCCGGCTGCTGGGCCGCGGCGCCTCCGCAGGCGCCCTCCTTCTTCATCTGCGGGGGGCAGGTGTCCGAGGCGGTCGGCGCGGAGGACGGCTCGGAAGAGGCGCTGGGCTCGTCCGAGGGCTCGTCGCTCGGCTCGTTCGAGGGCGTCTGCTCCATCGTGTAGTCGGGCTGGGTGCCCCGGCTCGGGGTGGGCTCGAAGCGGGTCCAGCCGACGCCCTCGAAGTACAGCTCGGGCCAGGCGTGGGCGTCCTTGAGCCCGACCGACACCGAGCCGTCCGCCTGGGTGGTGCCGGGGGTGAAGCCGACGGCGACCCGGGCCGGGATGCCCAGCGTCCGGGCCATCGCCGCCATCGAGAACGAGAAGTGGACGCAGAAGCCCTCCTTCTGCTTCAGGAACCGGGCGATGGCGGCCGAGCCACTGCCGGACTGCACCTGGGTGTCGTAGCGGAAGCCGCCGTTCACCGCGAACCAGTCCTGGAGCTTGACCGCCTTCCGGTACGCGCTGTCCGCACCCGACGTCACCCGCCGCGCCGTCTGCGAGACCACGGACGGCAGTGAGCGGGGCACCTGGGTGTACTCGCGCAGCAGCCGCTTGGACGGTGCCGGGGCCGCGGCCAACTGCTCGGCCGTGGGCTCCACCAGCAGGCTGGTGACCCGGTAGCGCGCGCCCCGGGTGGTCTGGCCGCGGTCGCCGACCAGCGTGCGGCCCTCCGGCTCGTAGCGCCAGCGCCCGTCGATCTCGACCCGGGACGCGGGGTAGGGGAGGGGCAGCCAGTTCTGCGCGTACCACCCGGCGGCCTTGATGGAGGTGTCGATGGAGGAGACCCGCACCGAGGGGCCGAGCCCGGCCGGTGCCGGCATCTGGTCGGGCACATCCGTGACATGCCGCTCAGAGGACTTCCACGAGGTGCCGTCGAACTTGTCCAGCGCGACGATCCGCAGATAGAGGTCCTGGGTGGTCTGCGAGGAGGTGCGGTACCGCAGCACCTCCTTGTTCTCCGGCTGGTTCAGGCTGTCCTGGAGCGACACCAGCGGATTGACCGCGGAGATGGTGCCGCCGCCGCTGCCCGCGCCGCTGCCGCCGTTCTTCTGGTCCAGCAACCCGCCGTCCAGCGAGGGCAGCGCCGCGGGCACCGCCAGCGCGATGCCCAGCGCCAGCGCACCGATCCGGCGGCCGTTGCGCACCGGGGCGAGCGCCTGACCGCCACCGGCCCCGGCCAGACCGGACGGCGGAGCGCCCCCGGGATGGCGGGCCCCACCGCTGAACACCCGGCCCCACTGGGACAGCCGGTCCCGGCCCTCGGCCAGCAGCAGCAACAGATATCCGGCCGCGGCCACCAGGAACCACAGCCAGTCGCCGCTGTCGTCCGACAGCCCGGCGGCGACCGAGTACAGCGCCAGCAGCGGCAGCCCGGCCGGGGCCGCGCTGCGGTACGTCACCGCCAGCGCGTCGACCACCAGGCCGATCGCCAGCACCCCGCCGACCAGCAGCAGCCGGATGCCGTCGGTGAGCGGGGCCGGGATGGCGTACCGCCCGACGTCGTCCGCACCCGAGCGCAGCAGCAGCGAGAACTCATGGAGGGCCTGCGGGCTCGGCAGCAGCCCGCCGAGCGCCTGACCCCGCGCGAAGACCAGTGTGAGCAGCACCAGCGTGGTCAGGGCCTGGGCGACCAGGGTCAGCGGACGGGCCAGCGGCACCCGGCGGGCGGCCACGCCCACCGCGCTCTGGACCGTCAGCAGCAGCACCGCCTGCACCAGCCATCCGGACGCGTCCACCAGGGGCAGCAGCGCACAGCCGGCCGCCACCGTGGCGACGGTCGCGCATATCGCGAGCCGAACACTTCCACTCATCCCGCGCCCCCCTCCGTCGCCTGTGCCGCGCCTGGGCGGCTGCCCGTGGGGCGGCTGCCCGTGCGCGCGGCCGCGCCTGTGTCACTCATGCCCAGCTCCCTGTCATACCGCCCACCACCGGCGGTCCGGCATCGGCGCCGGACGTGCCCAGAGTGTCGGCCTGCCGCCACAGGTGCGCCAGCGAGGCGCCGGGGCCCACCGGCAGGGCCGTCCAGCCCGCCTCCCGCAGCCGCCGCAGCCGCTCCTCCAGCAGATGCTGCCCCGCGCCCGGCACCCCGCGCGCCCACGCCGCGCCGTCCAGCACAAAGGCCACCGCCGCGGTGGCGCGCTGCCGCATCCGAGCGGCCAGCGCCGCCTGCTCCTCGTCCAGGTCGCCGAAGAAGGCCACCAGCAGCCCTTCACTGCCGCCGCGCAGCACGTCATAGGCGGCGGAGAGCCCGACGCCGTCGGAGTGGTCCACCACCGCGAGGGTGTCCAGCATCAGCCCGGCCGTCTCCGCCGAGTCATGCGTGGAACCGGTGAAACCGCCTCCGCCGTCCGGGCCGGGCACCGAGCTTCCGGTGTCGGTCAGCAGCCGCACCGCATAGCCGCGCTCCAGCAGATGCACCGCGGCCGAGGCCGCGCCGGAGACCGCCCACTCGAATCCGGAATCCGGCCCCGAGCCCTGGTGGGCCAGATACCGGGTGTCCAGCAGCACGGTGCAGTGGGCACGCCGCGGCTGCTCCTCCCGGCGGACCATCAGCTCGCCGTAGCGCGCGGTGGAGCGCCAGTGGACCCGGCGCAGATCGTCGCCGTGCCGATAGCCGCGCGGGATCACATCGTCCTCACCGGCCAGCGCCAGCGAGCGATGGCGCCCGTCCCCGAATCCCGCGGCCTCGCCCGTGAGCCGCACCGCGGGCAGCGGTTCGACCCGCGGCACCACGGTGAGCGTGTCATGGGCGCTGAAGGCGCGGGTCAGCTCGCACATCCCGAACGGGTCGTTCAGCCGGAGCTGGAGCGGGCCCAGCGGATAGCGGCCCCGCAGATCCGAACGGACCCGGTAGGACACCTCACGGCGCCCGCCCGGCTCCACCCGGTCCAGCACAAAACGGGGGCGCGGCCCCAGCACATACGGAACGCGGTCCTGGAGCATCAGCAGCCCGGTGGGCAGCCGCGAGACATTGTCGATCCGCAGATGCACCCGGGCTTCGGAGCCCGCCGGGACCCGGGCGGGCGACAGCCGTCTGCTGCCCGCCACCCGGTACCGGGTGCGGTAGACCACGGCCACGCACACCAGGGGCAGCGAGGCGAGCAGCAGTCCCACCCGCAGCAGATCCGCCTGCCCCAGGACATAGCTGCACACCGCGGCGGCGACCCCGGCGGCCAGGAAGGAGCGGCCGCGGGTCGTCAGCCCGGCGAGCGCGGTGCGCAGCGCTCCCTTGTCCTCCTCACCGGAGCCGTCGGGATCCGCGTCCATCCCCCCTGCCGTCATCACAGCCTCCGCGCGCCCGGCTGCTGCTGGCTATAACCGGCCGGCGGCATGGGCGGCACCGGCGGCATGGGGCCGGAGGGCGGCACGGCACCCGGCTGCGGCATCGCGCCCGGACCGCGCGGGGCAGCCGTGGGCACCGGGGTGCGCTGCACGATCTCCGTGACCACCTGCTCGGAGGTACGGCGGTTCAGCTGGGCCTGCGCGGTGGGCAGCAGCCGGTGCGCCAGCACCGCGACCGCCAGCGCCTGCACATCGTCCGGCAGCGCGTAATCCCGCCCGGCCAGCGCGGCCGACGCCTTGGCGGCCCGCAGCAGATGCAGGGTGGCGCGGGGTGAGGCACCCAGCCGCAGATCGGGGTGGTTACGTGTGGCGGAGACCAACTCCACCGCATACCGCCGCACCGGCTCGGCCACATGCACCGAGCGCACCGCCTCGACCAGCTTGACGATGTCATGGGCGTGGGCGACCGGTTGCAGGTCGTCGAGCGGGGAGACACCGCCGTGGATGTCCAGCATCTCCAGCTCGGCCTGCGGGCTGGGATAGCCGATGGACACCCGCGCCATGAAGCGGTCGCGCTGTGCCTCGGGCAGCGGATAGGTGCCCTCCATCTCGACCGGGTTCTGCGTGGCCACCACCATGAAGGGGCTGGGCAGCTCGTAGCTCTTCCCGTCGATGGTGACCTGGCGCTCCTCCATGGACTCCAGCAGCGCCGACTGGGTCTTGGGCGAGGCGCGGTTGATCTCGTCACCGATCACGATCTGCGCGAAGATCGCGCCCGGCTTGAACTCGAACTCCTTGCGCTGCTGATCGAAGATGCTCACCCCGGTGACGTCCGAAGGCAGCAGATCCGGTGTGAACTGGATCCTGCGCACCGAGCAGTCGATGGACCGCGCCAGTGTCTTGGCGAGCATGGTCTTGCCCACGCCCGGGACATCCTCGATCAGCAGATGCCCCTCGGCGAGCAGCACGGTCAGCGAAAGCCGCACGACCTCGGGCTTGCCCTCGATCACACCTTCCACCGACTGGCGGATCCGGTCCGCTGTGGTGGTCAGATCGCTGAGGCTCGCTCGCTCGTCATAGGTCGTCACCCGGCCCTCCTCGGCCCGTTCTCAGGGCCGCTGCCCTCGGAAACGGACCGGCCCACCGCATACGCTGGCATCGATCCCCCGCCGGACTGCGGGGGACGATGTCACATACGCATTCTTGCGGTCTTCGCGGCCTCGCGTCACTCGGCTGTGGATAACCCGGGGTTATTTGTCACCTCTGCACGAGTTCGGGAGGTAAATCCCCCTCAGTCGCGCGGCTCGATCTCCCGCAGCAGACCCGTCTTGACGTCGAACACGAAGCCGCGGACGTCGTCGGTGTGGAGCAGGAACGGAGAAGTGCGCACCCGCTGCATCGACTGGCGTACATCGCCGTCGAGGTCCTTGAACGCCTCGACCGCCCACGACGGCCGCTGGCCCACCTCGTCCTCCAGGTCGTGCCGGAAGTCCTCGGTCAGGCTCAGCAGACCGCAGCCGGTGTGGTGGATGAGCACCACACTGCGGGTGCCCAGCGCGCGCTGGCTGATGGTCAGGGAACGGATGACGTCGTCGGTCACCACACCGCCCGCGTTCCTGATGGTGTGGCAGTCGCCCAGCTCCAGGCCGAGCGCCTGGTGCAGATCGAGGCGTGCGTCCATACAGGCGACCACGGCGACCCGCTGTACGGGGCGGGCGTCCATACCGGGGTCGGTGAACGTGTCGGCGTACTGGCGATTGGCTTCGACAAGGCGGTCGGTGACCGTACCTCCCTGGTGAGCGTCGCGGTCGGTGGAGTTCTGAGGGTGCGGCTGCGGCGCGGCTATCGACATGATGACGACGTTAAGCCCACCAGGGGATTTTGTCTTTTCTTTAGCTTGCTCAAACGAGGGCATCGGGTGCGCTGAAGGAGTGATTGTGATGCGATCCACACGCCCGCGCCGCCTCCTGGCGCCCTGCCGCGGACGGCGCGCGCACCGGTGACGGGACGCGCTGACCGGTTGATTGACCGAAGGGACGAGTGGACTAAAGTGGCGCGAAGTGGGAGGCGTGACGCTCCCCTTGGATTCCGGATTTTCGCGTGAGCGTGGTGTGTACGTACCCCTCGGCCTCCTCCCGCTCCGGTCGCCTGACGTCACTTCCCCGGCGCCAGTAGGCCGCTTCCCCTTCAGAGCGGGCGGGGACCCGGAGGTGCGTACCCTCCTCGCCCGACCCTCAGAAGGGCGCACGAGCAGCGCAATGAGCAGCAACGCTCTCCATGTTCCCGTCATGCTCCAGCGCTGTCTGGACATGCTGGCCCCCGCTCTCGCCCAGCCCGGCGCGGTCGTGGTCGACTGCACCCTCGGCCTTGGCGGCCACAGCGAGGCGCTGCTGAGCAGCTTCCCGGCGGCCCGGCTCATCGCCCTCGACCGCGACCCGGAAGCCCTCCGGCTCGCCGGTGAACGGCTGGCCCCTTACGGCGATCGGGCGACGCTCGTGCACGCCGTCTACGACGAACTGCCCGAAGTGCTCGACCGGCTCGGCGTACCGCGCGTCCAGGGCGTTCTCTTCGACCTCGGTGTGTCGTCCATGCAGCTGGACGAGGCCGAACGCGGCTTCGCCTACGCGCAGGACGCCCCGCTGGACATGCGGATGGACCAGACGACCGGCGTGAGTGCCGCCGAGGTGCTCAACACCTACCCGCCGGGTGACCTGGTGCGCATCCTGCGCAGCTACGGCGAGGAGAAGTTCGCCAAGAAGATCGTGGACGCGGTGGTGCGGGAGCGCGCGAAGGAGCCGTTCACCAACAGTGCCCGGCTCGTGGAGCTGATCCGCGAGGCGCTGCCGCAGGCCGCCAAGCGCACCGGCGGCAACCCCGCCAAGCGCACCTTCCAGGCACTGCGCATCGAGGTCAACGGCGAGCTGGCGATCCTGGAGCGGGCCATTCCGGCGGCCGTCGCGGCGCTCGCGGTCAGCGGCCGGATCGCCGTGCTGTCGTACCACTCGCTCGAGGACCGCTTGGTCAAGCAGGTGTTCGCGGCGGGTGCGCGCAACACCGCCCCGCCGGGCCTTCCGGTCGTCCCCGAGCGGTACCAGCCCCGGCTGAAGCTGCTCACCCGCGGCGCGGAGCTGCCCACCGAGGAGGAGATCGCGGAGAATCGCCGCGCGGCCCCCGCGCGGCTGCGCGGCGCGGAACGCATCCGCGAGGAGGCAGTGTGAGCGACGCGCGTGTGGCCGCCGGGCTGTGGCTGGTGAGGTGTGGCGCGCTGCTGCGCCGCGCGGGCGGAGAAGCGAACGGGGAGGCAGTGTGAGCGACGCGCGTGTGGCCGCCGGGCTGTGGCTGGTGAGGTGTGGCGCGCTGCTGCGCCGCGCGGGCGGAGAAGCGAACGGGGAGGCAGTGTGAGCGACGCGCGTGTGGCCGCCGGGCTGTGGCTGGTGAGGTGTGGCGCGCTGCTGCGCCGCGCGGGCGGAGAAGCGAACGGGGAGGGGACGTGAGCGGAGCCGGGGCCGGATCGGCGTCCAAAGGATCGGCGTCCAAAGGAACGGGCCCTAAAGGACCGGCGTCCAAAGGGTCGGCGCCTAAAGGGCGGCCGGTGCCGGGGGCCACGACGGCACGGCGTGCGCCCTTCGTCCTGCTCGTCGTCGTCCTGCTCGGCTCCGGCCTGATCGGTCTGCTGGTGCTGAACTCCTCCCTCAACCAGGGCTCGTTCGAGCTGAGCAGACTGGAGAAGCAGACCGACGAGCTCACCGACGACCGCCAGGCGCTCGAGCAGGACGTCGACCGCCTCTCCGCCCCCGGCGCCCTGGAGCGGCGCGCCCGCGAGCTGGGCATGGTGCCAGGCGGCAGCCCGGCGTTCCTCAGGCCGGACGGCACCGTCAGGGGGGTGCCCGCCCCCGCCACGGCGCAGCCCGCACCACTCGGCACCACCGGCGTCTGGGTGCCGCCCCAACTGGCTCGGACCCCGGCCCCGGCCCCGGTGATCCCCACCCCGGCCACCCCGTCCCCCTCGGCGGCCGCCTCCACCACCGGCTCCGCGACCCCCTCCGCCTCCGCGAACTCCGCCCCGGCTCCCCAGTAGGTGACACGGTGACGCGATCCCTTGCCTGCGCCCGGCCCCGCCCGTCCGCGCACCGCTCCCGCCCCGCGGCGGCGGACCCCCGCCCCGCGGAGCCGACGAGGGCGGCCGCCGCGTGACCGCGCCCCAGGACCCGCGCCGCCGTCGGGTGCCCGGCCCGGCGGGTCCGCGCGCCGATCGCCCGCGCCAGGGGGCGCCCCGGCGGCCCGGCGACCGTCCGGGGCCGTCCGGCCGCCGGCCGGGCGGGCGCCCCCGCCCCGGGGCGTCGCAGCAGCTGCGGCTCGGCAGTCCGCGCCCCCGGCTGCGGCTGATCAGCCTCGGCCTCAGCCTCGTGATGCTGGTCTTCGTCGTACGGCTGCTCCAGGTGCAGGCCGTCGACGCCGACGCGTACGCCGCCAAGGCCAACGTCAACCGCTACATCCCGGTGACGCTGGCCGCCCCGCGCGGCTCCATCACCGACCGCGACGGCGTGGATCTGGCCACCACCGTGGACGCGTACGACATCACCGCGGCCCCCGATCTGCTCACGCCGCAGACGGCCCGGATGGACGGCGCGCCCCGGCAGGCCGCCTCCCTGCTCGCGCCGATCCTCGGCAAGGATCAGGCGGATCTGGAGAAGAAGCTCACCGACAACCCCAAGTCGAAGTACGTGGTCCTGGCCCGGCAGCAGAGCCCGCAGGTCTGGAAGCAGATCAAGGACCTGAAGAACGCCCTGGACGAGGCGGCCGAGAAGGGCAAGGGCACCAATGTGCTCGCCGGGGTCAACCGTGAGGCCCACAGCAAGCGGATCTATCCCAACGGGGACCTCGCCGCCGGGCTGCTGGGCTTCGTGGGAGCCGACGGCCGGGGCGCCGCGGGCCTGGAGCAGCACCTGAACAAGGAGCTGGCCGGCCAGGACGGCAAGCGCGTCTACGCACAGTCCGGCGGCCACCAGGTGCCCACCGGCGACGTCGAGGAACAGCCCGCGGTGCCCGGCCGCGATGTGGAGCTGACCATCGACCGCGACCTCCAGTGGGCGGCCCAGAGCGCCATCGCCTCCCAGGTGGAGAAGTCCCGGGCCGACCGCGGCTATGTCGTCGTCCAGGACACCCGCACCGGCGAGATCCTGGCACTGGCCAACGCCCCCGGATTCGACCCCAACGACATCTCCCGGCAGAACGCGGACGTCCTGGGGAACGCCGCGGTCTCGGACGCCTACGAGCCGGGCAGCGTCAGCAAGCTGATGTCCATGGCCGCCGTCATAGAGGAGGGCGCGGCGCGCTGGGACACCCATGTGGTGGTCCCGAACCGGCTGCCCCGCGCGGACCGGGCCTTCGCCGACGACATCGACCACCCCACCTGGTACCTGACGCTCAACGGCGTGTTCGCCAAGTCCAGCAACATCGGCACCATTCTGGCCACCGAGCAGCTCGGCAAGACCCAGCGGCAGACGAACCGGATTCTCTATTCCTATCTGCGGAAGTTCGGGATCGGGCAGCCCACCGGACTCGGCCTTCCCGGTGAGACAAGGGGCATTCTGGCCAAGCCGGACCAGTGGAGCGCCTCGCAGCAGTACACGATCCCGTTCGGCCAGGGGCTGTCGCTCAACGCGGTCCAGGCGGCCTCGGTGTACTCCACCATCGCCAACGGCGGTGAGCGGATCGCGCCCACCCTGGTCCGCGGCTCCACGGGCCCCAGCGGCGACTACGCCGCCGCACCCGGGCCGAAGAAGACCCGGGTGGTGGGCAAGGATGTCGCGAAAACGCTGTCCGGGATGCTCGAGTCGGTCGTCGACGACCAGGAGGGCACCGGCACCAAGGCCAAGATCCCCGGCTACCGGGTGGCGGGCAAGACCGGCACCTCCAACCGCGTGGACCCCAGGACCGGGCGCTACCGCGGCTACACCGCCTCGTTCGCCGGGTTCGCCCCCGCCGACAAGCCGCGGCTGACCGTCTACTGCGCGGTACAGAACCCGACCAAGGGCAGCTACTACGGCGGCCAGGTCTGCGGGCCGGTCTACAAGAAAGTCATGGAGTTCGGGCTCAAGAGCCTCCAGGTGGCCCCGTCCGGCACCAAGGCCCAGCAGCTCCCCGTGAGCTACAGCCCGGGTCAGTGAGCGGGCCCAGCAGTGACGACGATCACGCCGGACCCAGGGAACCGTGGTCCGGTTCCGGCCCGGTTCGCCGCCGAATTTCGCGGGGGACCGGGTGTCCCGGGTACGCTCACCGCCGTGCCCCACGCTGATCAGTCGCAAACCCCTCAGAAGGACGTTTCTGTGGAATATCCAGGAGCGCCCCGCCCCTTCCAGGTCCGCCCGGTCCCCCTGGCGGAGCTGGCGGATCAGCTGGGCGTCGATGCCCCCGAAGCGCCGGCCGGTGCCGCGGTCACCGGGATCACCCATGACTCGCGCGCCGTACGCCCCGGCGATGTGTACGCCGCCCTGTCCGGCGCCCGTCTGCACGGCGCGGACTTCGCCGCTCAGGCCGCCGACCTCGGCGCGGCGGCGGTGCTGACCGACCCTGCGGGCGCCGAGCGCGCCGCCGCCACCGGTCTGCCGGTGCTGGTCGTGGACAACCCGCGCGGCCGGATGGGCGCGCTGGCCGCCACGATCTACGACGAGCCGGGCCGCGCCCTGTTGCAGCTGGGCATCACCGGCACCTCCGGCAAGACCACCACCGCGTACCTCATCGAGGGCGGCCTCCGGGCCGCCGCGAAGGACAACGGCGGCCTCACCGGTCTGATCGGCACCGTCGAGACGCGGATCGGCGACGAGCGGATCAAGTCCGAGCGCACCACCCCGGAGGCCACCGACCTCCAGGCGCTGTTCGCGGTGATGCGCGAGCGCGACGTTCGCTCGGTCGTCATGGAGGTCTCCAGCCACGCCCTGGTCCTCGGCCGGGTCGACGGCTGTGTCTTCGACGTCGCCGTCTTCAACAACCTCAGCCCGGAGCACATGGAGTTCCACTCCGGGATGGAGGACTACTTCCAGGCCAAGGCGCAGCTGTTCACCAAGGCCCGCAGCCGGGCCGCGGTGATCAACTACGACGACGAGTACGGCAAGCGGCTGGTGGAGCAGGCCGAGGTCCCGGTCACCACCTTCTCCGCCGAGGGCCACCCCGACGCCCACTGGCGCGCTGACGACGTCGAGGTCGGCCCGCTCGGCTCGACTTTCACCGCGCTCGGCCCGAACGGCGAGTCCGTACGCGCCGCCGCCCCCCTCCCGGGCCCCTTCAACGTGGCCAACGCGCTCGCCGCCATCGTGGCCCTCGTCGTCGCCGGGGTCGACCCGCAGACGGCCGCCGACGGCGTGGCCGCCGTCCCCGGGGTGCCGGGGCGGCTGGAGCGCGTGGACGCGGGCCAGCCGTACCTCGCCGTGGTCGACTACGCGCACAAGACCGACGCCGTGGAGTCGGTGCTGCGCGCCCTGCGCAAGGTCACCGAGGGCAAACTGCACGCCGTCCTCGGCTGCGGCGGCGACCGCGACCGGCTCAAGCGCGGACCCATGGGCGCCGCGGTCGCGCGGTACGCCGACACCGCCGTACTGACCTCCGACAACCCCCGCTCCGAGG
Organism: Streptomyces sp. JLBJ103; assembly: GCF_058215575.1. Taxonomy (NCBI): domain Bacteria; kingdom Bacillati; phylum Actinomycetota; class Actinomycetes; order Kitasatosporales; family Streptomycetaceae; genus Streptomyces; species Streptomyces sp. JLBJ103. Next base: position 5,893,961 of record NZ_CM177089.1, read on the forward strand.
ACCCCCTCGCGATCCTCGCCGCCATGCTCGCGGGCGCCGCCGAGGTGCCCGCGCACGAGCGCGGCGACGTACTGGTCGAGGAGGACCGGGCGAACGCCATCGCGGCCGCCGTGGCCCGCGCCGAACCCGGGGACACCGTCCTCATCGCGGGCAAGGGCCATGAACTGGGCCAGGACATCGCCGGAGTGGTCCGCGCCTTCGACGACCGCCAAGTCCTCCGTGAAGCCATCGAGCTGAGCGAGCGGACCAGACAGCGCCAGTCCGATCGCCCTGGGGTGAACGGACAGCACTGGGACAAACATCAAGACAACCAGGGATGACAGACCGCCATGCGTGCACCAGCCCCCTCCAGGCAGCTCTCCCGCACGGCCGGAGGTGATCAGTGATCGCACTGTCCCTCACCGAGATCGCCGGCCTCGTCGGTGGGCAGCCGCACGACATACCGGACCTCGATCTGAAGGTCACGGGTCCGGTCGTGATCGACTCCCGTGAGGTGCGCCCCGGCAGCCTCTTCGCCGCGCTCGCCGGAGAGCGCGTGGACGGCCATGACTTCGCGCACGGCGCGGTCGAGGCGGGTGCGGTGGCGGTTCTGGCCACCCGCCCGGTCGACCAGGTCCCCACGATCGTGGTGCCCGATGTCATCGCCGCCATGGGGGCGTTGGCACGCGCCGTCGTGAAGCGCCTGGGCACCTCCGTGGTGGCGCTCACCGGCTCCGCGGGCAAGACGAGCACCAAGGACCTGATCGCGCAGGCGCTCCAGCGCCACGGCCCCACCGTGTGGACGCCGGGTTCGCTCAACAACGAGATCGGGCTGCCGCTGACCGCGCTGACCGCCGACGAGACCACCGAGCACCTGGTGCTGGAGATGGGCGCCCGCGGCAAGGGCCACATCCGGTACCTGACGGACCTCACCCCGCCCCGGATCGGCCTCGTCCTCAACGTCGGCACCGCCCACATCGGGGAGTTCGGCGGCCGGGAAGCCATCGCCGAGGCCAAGGGCGAACTGGTCGAGGCGCTGCCCGCCGCCGAGGACGGCGGAGTGGCGGTGCTCAACGCCGACGACCCCCTGGTGCGCGCCATGGCGTCCCGTACCGCGGCCCGTACGGTGCTGTTCGGCGAGAGCGAGGACGCCGACGTACGCGCGGTAAATGTCCGGCTCGCCGACGGTGGTCGGCCTGCCTTCACGCTTCACACCCCTACCGGGTGCAGCGAAGTGACCATGCGCCTGTACGGTGAGCACCACGTGTCGAACGCGCTCGCCGCGGCCGCCGTCGCCCATGAGTCGGGCATGTCCGTCGACGAGATCGCCGTGGCGCTCTCCGAAGCGGAACAGCTCTCCCGCTGGCGGATGGAGGTCACCGAGCGCTCGGACGGCGTGACGGTCGTCAACGACGCCTACAACGCGAACCCCGAGTCCATGAGAGCCGCGCTGCGGGCGCTGGTCGCCATGGGCGCCGCTACACCGGGGCGTCGTACGTGGGCGGTGCTGGGCCGGATGGCCGAGCTGGGTGAGGAGTCACTCGCCGAGCACGACGCGGTCGGGCGGCTGGCCGTCCGGCTCAACGTCAGCAAGCTCGTGGCGGTCGGTGGCCAGGAGGCCGCCTGGCTGGACATGGGCGCCAAGAACGAGGGTTCGTGGGGTGAGGAGTCGGTGCACGTGTCCGACGTGCGGGCAGCGGTCGATCTGCTGCGCAGCGAGCTGCGACCGGGGGACGTCGTGTTGGTGAAGGCCTCCAGGTCGGTCGGCCTCGAACGGCTGGCGCAGGCATTGCTCGAGGGTGAGGGTGAGGTCGCCGGCCGATGGGCATGAGGCAGATCCTCTTCGCGGGAGCCATCGGGCTCTTCCTGACCCTGATCGGCACACCGCTGCTGATCAAGCTGCTGGCCCGTAAGGGCTACGGCCAGTACATCCGGGACGACGGCCCGCGGACGCACGGCTCCAAGCGCGGCACCCCGACCATGGGTGGTATCGCCTTCATCCTGGCCACGCTGATCGCGTACGCCGTGACCAAGGTGATCACCGGCAGTCAGCCGACCTTCTCCGGTGTGCTGGTGCTCTTCCTGTTCGCGGGCATGGGCCTGGTCGGCTTCCTGGACGACTACATCAAGATCGTCAAGCAGCGGAGCCTGGGCCTGCGGGCCAAGGCGAAGATGGCCGGACAGCTGATCGTCGGTATCGCCTTCGCGATCCTCTCGCTGAACTTCGCGGACTCGCGCGGGCAGACCCCGGCCTCCGACCGGCTCTCCTTCGTCCAGGACTTCGGCTGGACCTTCGGCCCGGTGATCTTCGCGATCTGGGCGCTGTTCATGATCCTGGCGATGTCGAACGGCGTGAACCTCACCGACGGTCTGGACGGTCTGGCCACCGGCGCCTCGGTGATGGTCTTCGGCGCGTACACCTTCATCGGCGTCTGGCAGTACCAGGAGTCCTGCGCCAACTCCGAGACGCTCATCAACCCCTCGTCGTGTTTCGAGGTCCGTGACCCGCTCGACCTCGCGGTCGTGGCCTCCGCGCTGATGGGCGCCTGCTTCGGCTTCCTGTGGTGGAACACCTCACCCGCCAAGATCTTCATGGGGGACACCGGTTCGCTCGCCCTGGGCGGCGCGCTGGCGGGTCTGGCCATCTGCTCCCGTACGGAGCTGCTGCTGGCCCTCCTCGGCGGTCTGTTCGTCCTGATCACCATGTCCGTGATCATCCAGGTCGGCTCCTTCCGGCTCACCGGACGGCGGGTCTTCCGGATGGCACCGCTCCAGCACCACTTCGAACTCAAGGGGTGGAGCGAGGTCCTTGTGGTGGTCCGGTTCTGGATCATCCAGGGCATGTGCGTGATCGTCGGACTCGGCCTCTTCTACGCGGGCTGGCGGGCCCAGTGACATCCCCCGCCACCGGCCCCGATGTGACCGACCTCGCCGGTCGGCAGGTCACTGTCGCCGGGCTCGGCGTCTCCGGGGTCCCCGCGGCGCGTGCGCTGCGGGGCCTCGGGGCCGAGGTCACCGTCGTCAACGGCAGCGACGGCGAGCCGCAGCGCGCCCAGGCCGCCGAACTGGAGCCGCTGGGCATCACCGTCCGGCTCGGTGACGGCGACACCCTCCCCAAGGGGACCGAACTGGTCGTCACCACGCCCGGCTGGAAGCCCACCAGCCCGCTGTTCCTGGCCGCCGCGGAGGCCGGGGTGCCGGTCTGGGGCGATGTGGAGCTGGCGTGGCGGCTGCGGGGCGCGGACGCGCCGCCGTGGCTGGCGGTCACCGGCACCAACGGCAAGACCACCACGGTGCGGATGCTGGCCTCCATCCTGGAGGCCGCCGGGCTGCGCACCGCGGCCGTCGGCAACATCGGCGTCTCGCTGCTGGACATCGTGCTCGGCGACGAGCCGTACGACGTGCTGGCGGTCGAGCTGTCCAGCTACCAGCTGCACTGGGCGCCCTCGCTGCGCGCCCACTCCGGGGCGGTGCTCAACCTCGCCCCCGACCACCTCGACTGGCACGGCTCCATGGCGGCCTACGCGGCCGACAAGGGCCGGATCTACGAGGGCAACCAGGTGGCCTGCGTCTACAACGTCGCCGACCCGGCCACCGAGGACCTGGTGCGCGCGGCCGATGTCGAGGAGGGCTGCCGGGCGATCGGCTTCACCCTCGGCACCCCCGGACCCTCCCAGCTCGGCGTGGTCGAGAACATCCTCGTCGACCGGGCCTTCGTGGCGAACCGGCAGAAGCAGGCGCAGGAGCTGGCCGAGGTCTCCGATGTGAACCCCCCGGCGCCCCACAACATCGCCAACGCGCTCGCCGCGGCGGCCCTGGCCCGCGCCTACGGGGTGCCGCCCGCGGCCGTCCGCGAGGGCCTGCGCGCCTTCCGCCCGGATCCGCACCGGGTGGAGCATGTCGCGGACGTCGGCGGGGTCGCCTACGTCGACGACTCCAAGGCCACGAACACCCATGCCGCCGAGGCGTCGTTGGGCGCCTACGAGCACATCGTGTGGATCGCGGGCGGGCTGGCCAAGGGCGCCACCTTCGACGAGCTGGTGGTGTCGGCCGCCAAGCGGCTGCGCGGGGTGGTGCTGATCGGCGCCGACCGCGCGCTGATCCGCGAAGCGCTCGCGCGACACGCAGCGGATGTCCCGGTCGTGGACCTCGAGCGGACCGACACTGGGGCGATGGCGGCGGCCGTGCGCGAAGCGGCCCGGCTCGCCCGGCCGGGCGATACCGTCCTGATGGCACCGGCCTGCGCCTCGATGGACATGTTCGTCAACTACAACAAGCGGGGCGACGCCTTCGCCGCGGCGGTCCACGATCTGGCCTCCGGCCGGGTCCCGGACGACCGGTAGCCCGCCGGTCCGTCCCCGCGCGTGCGCCGCTCGCGCGGGGAATCCGGAGGGGATACGAGATGACGCCTGACCAGCCCGCCGCCCCGCGGTCCCGGCCGAGCGCAGCCCGCGCGGGCCGCAGCGCGCCCCGCGCGGGCGCGCCGCCGCGCGTGCGGGCGGCCGTGCGCGCCGGAGGGCGTGCGGCGGTTCTCGCGCGCCCGCGCGGCGGCGGCCGCGGCCCCGGGCGGCCGCGCCGTCCCCCCCGCACCTCGGTGCTGGAGTCGCTGCGTCGCACGCAAGCGCGCGCCCGGCGGGCCTGGGACCGGCCGCTCACCGCGTACTACCTGGTCCTCGGCGGTGCGCTGCTGATCACGGTGCTGGGTCTGGTGATGGTCTACTCGGCCTCGCAGATCAAGGCGATGCAGTCCGGTCTGGCCCCGTCGTACTTCTTCCGCAAGCAGCTCTTCGCGGCGGCGCTGGGCGGCTCGCTGATGCTGCTGGCGGTGCGTATGCCCATCAAGCTGCACCGTGCCTTCGCCTATCCGCTGCTCGCGGTCTCGGTCTTTCTGATGTGTCTGGTCCAGGTGCCCGGGATGGGCATCTCGGTCAACGGCAACCGCAACTGGATCTCCTTCGGCGGTCCGTTCCTCCTCCAGCCCAGCGAGTTCAGCAAGCTGGCGCTGGTGCTGTGGGGAGCCGATCTGCTGGCCCGCAAACAGGACAAGAGGCTGCTGGCCCAGTGGAAGCATCTGCTGGTGCCGCTGGTGCCCGCCACGGGGATGCTGCTCGGCCTGATCATGCTGGGCGGTGACATGGGCACTGCGATCATTCTCACCGCGATCCTGTTCGGTCTGCTCTGGCTGGCCGGTGCCCCCACCCGGATGTTCGTGGGCGTGCTGGCGTTCGCCGGGGCGGTCGGGGTGGTGCTGATCAAGACCAGCGCCAACCGGATGTCCCGGCTCGCCTGCATCGGCGCAACCGAGCCCGGAGACCATGATCAGTGCTGGCAGGCGGTGCACGGGATCTACGCCCTCGCCAACGGCGGCTGGTTCGGCTCCGGACTCGGGGCATCCATGGAGAAATGGGGCGAACTACCTGAACCGCATACCGACTTCATCTTCGCCATTACCGGGGAGGAACTCGGCCTGGCGGGGACGCTGTCGGTCCTCGTTCTCTTCGCGGCTCTAGGCTATGCGGGTATCCGCGTGGCCGGACGCACGGAGGACCCCTTCGTGAGGTACGCCGCGGGAGGCGTGACCACCTGGATCACGGCCCAGGCCGTGATCAACATCGGTGCGGTGCTCGGTCTGCTGCCGATCGCCGGGGTTCCGCTCCCGCTGTTCTCCTACGGAGGGTCCGCCCTGCTGCCGACCATGTTCGCCGTCGGTCTGCTGATCGCCTTCGCACGGGCAGAGCCCGCCGCGCGGGCGGCACTGGCCACGCGGCAGCCTGCTTTGCGGAAGAAGCTGGCTCGGGTGAGACGGAAGACGATGAGACGGCTCAGCAAGAAGCGGCCGTCCGGAGAGCGGTGAATTTCGGTGCATGTTGTACTCGCCGGTGGGGGGACCGCCGGCCACATCGAGCCCGCGCTCGCCCTCGCGGACGCCCTGCGCAGGCAGGACCCGACCGTGGGGATCACGGCGCTCGGCACGGAGCGGGGGCTCGAGACCCGGCTCGTGCCCGAGCGCGGCTATGAACTCGGGCTGATCCCGGCCGTACCGCTGCCGCGCAAGCCCACCCCCGAGCTGATCACCGTCCCCGGGCGGCTGCGCGGCACCATCAAGGCGGCCGAGCAGATCCTGGAGCGCACCAAGGCCGACTGTGTGGTCGGCTTCGGCGGCTATGTGGCGCTGCCCGGCTATCTGGCCGCCAAGCGCCTCGGGGTGCCGATCGTGGTCCACGAGGCCAACGCCCGGCCCGGCCTGGCCAACAAGATCGGCTCCCGCTACGCCAAGTACGTCGCGGTCTCCACCCCGGACAGCAAGCTTCGCAACGCCCACTACGTCGGCATCCCGCTGCGCCGCTCGATCGCCACCCTGGACCGGGCCGCGGTCCGGCCCGAGGCGCGCGCGGCCTTCGGCCTCGACCCCAACCTGCCCACGCTGCTGGTCTCCGGCGGTTCGCAGGGCGCCCGCAGGCTCAACGAGGTGGTCCAGGCGGTCGCCCCGTTCCTCCAGCGCGCCGGGATCCAGGTGCTGCACGCGGTCGGCCCGAAAAACGAACTGCCGCATGTGGACAACATGCCCGGAATGCCGCCCTATATCCCGGTACCGTACGTGGACCGGATGGACCTCGCGTACGCCGCGGCCGACATGATGCTCTGCCGCGCGGGCGCGATGACCGTCGCCGAGCTGTCCGCCGTCGGGCTTCCGGCCGCCTATGTGCCTCTGCCCATCGGCAACGGCGAGCAGCGGCTGAACGCCCAGCCGTTGGTCAAGGCGGGCGGCGGGCTGCTGGTCGACGACGCCGAGCTGACCCCCGAATGGGTGCAGAACCATGTGCTCCCGGTGCTCGGCGATGCGCACCGGCTGTACGACATGTCCCGGCGCGCCGCCGAATTCGGCCGCCGGGACGCCGACGAGCTGCTGGTCGGCATGGTGTACGAGGCAATCGCGGCACGCCGCCAGGCGTGAGAAGGCAGGGAGCGTGGCCGGATCGACGACCGCCAAGAGCGGTACCCGACGGACGTCGTCGTCCGGCCCGCTCCCGAGCGTTTTTCATGCGCGCCGCAGGGTGCGGCTGCCCCGCCGCCGCACCCTGGTGGTGATCGTGGTGACCCTGACCCTGCTGGGCGCCGCGGGCGTCTGGGTGGTCTACGGCTCGAGCTGGCTGCGTGCCGAGCGGGTGCGTGTCACCGGCACCCGGGAACTCACCGCCGATGAGGTCCGCGAGGCCGCGGATGTATCCCCGGACACCCCGCTGGTGAGCGTTGACACCGCCGGGATCGAACGCCGCTTGCGGGACCGGCTGCCGCGGATTGCGAAAGTGACGGTTTCCCGGTCATGGCCGCACACCGTCAGTCTGGATGTGACGGAACGCAAGGCCGAAGCGATTGTCCAGGAGGGCGGGAAGTTCCGCGAAGTGGACGCTCACGGCGTACGGTTCGCGACCTCGGTCACGCGTCCGAAGGGTGTTCCGCTGCTGGAAATGGAGCCGGACCGGTCGCCGAGTTCACGCCATTTCGGCGCCGCCAGACTGCGCCGGGAGGCGGTCCGCGTGGTCACCCAACTCCCCACCGCGGTCCGCCGGGACGCCCGGTCCCTCCGGGTCCGTTCGTACGACTCGATCACACTGGTCCTCACCCGTGGGCGTACGGTCGCCTGGGGCAGCGGGGAGCGCGGGACGGCGAAGGCGCGGACCCTCACCGCGCTCATGAAAGCGCGGCCGGACGCGGACCACTTCGACGTCAGTGCTCCGAGCGCCCCCGCGGTGTCTCGCAGTTGACCTGATAGACCCTGGCCAGCACCCTGGTTGGCTTGCGCACTGGGTGATCACATAGGGTGAAAAGAAAAGCGGGAGGTTCGGCGTGTTCATTGAACGCGCGCCACTTGTCGACTTAGTGTCCTGTTCCGAAGAGTCCGGGAAACAGAGGTACTGGTAACCCTAAACTTCAGCGTTAGGGTTGGGGTCGGCAATCGGAACCGTCCCATTCGGCATCAGTCGGCGCACCGCGACAACAGCGGGGTGGCGACACGTAACTCGAGGCGAGAGGCCTTCGACGTGGCAGCACCGCAGAACTACCTCGCAGTCATCAAGGTCGTCGGCATCGGCGGCGGTGGCGTGAATGCCATCAACCGGATGATCGAGGTCGGGCTCAAGGGCGTCGAGTTCATCGCGATCAACACCGATGCGCAGGCCCTGCTCATGAGTGACGCCGACGTCAAGCTCGACGTCGGCCGCGAGCTCACGCGCGGCCTCGGTGCGGGTGCCAACCCCGAGGTCGGCCGGAAGGCCGCCGAGGACCACCGCGAGGAGATCGAGGAGGTCCTCAAGGGGGCCGACATGGTCTTCGTGACGGCGGGCGAGGGCGGCGGCACCGGCACCGGCGGTGCTCCGGTGGTCGCCAACATCGCCCGGTCGCTGGGCGCACTGACGATCGGTGTGGTCACCCGGCCGTTCACCTTCGAGGGCCGCCGCCGCGCCAACCAGGCCGAGGACGGCATCGCGGGACTGCGCGACGAGGTCGACACCCTGATCGTGATCCCGAACGATCGCCTGCTGTCCATTTCGGACCGCCAGGTGAGCGTGCTCGATGCGTTCAAGTCCGCGGACCAGGTGCTCCTGTCGGGTGTCCAGGGCATCACCGACCTGATCACCACCCCGGGCCTGATCAACCTCGACTTCGCCGATGTCAAGTCCGTGATGTCCGAGGCGGGCTCGGCGCTCATGGGTATCGGCTCGGCCCGCGGTGACGACCGCGCGGTCGCCGCGGCCGAGATGGCCATCTCCTCGCCGCTGCTGGAGGCGTCCATCGACGGCGCCCGGGGCGTGCTGCTCTCCATCTCCGGCGGCTCCGACCTCGGTCTGTTCGAGATCAACGAGGCCGCCCAGTTGGTGAGCGAGGCCGCCCACCCCGAGGCGAACATCATCTTCGGCGCCGTGATCGACGACGCCCTGGGCGACGAGGTCCGGGTCACCGTGATCGCCGCCGGTTTCGACGGCGGCCAGCCGCCCGCGAAGAACCGCGACAAGGTGCTCGGTTCGTACAGCGGCGGCGGCCGCGAGGAGGGCTCGAGCAGTTCCGCGAGCCGCCCCTCCACCCCGGAGCCCAGCCGGCCGTCCTTCGGCGGACTCGGCAGCGTCACCCCGCGCGAGGAGGAGCCCGCCCCGGCGGACCCCATGCCGGTGGCCGAGGTCCCGGCACCCCCGATCACTCCCCAGGTCCCCCCGGCCCGGCCCTACCCGGAGAGCCAGGCCGAGGAGCTGGACGTACCGGACTTCCTGAAGTGAGCCCGGTGAGATGGCGCCACGGCGACCCTGAGATCCAGCAGTGATAGCGCAACAGCACGACGCGAGCGGCGCGCACTTCGCCTTCACCGACCGGTGGGGCGGGGTGAGCGCCGCTCCGTATGACGAGCTCAATCTCGGCGGCGCGGTCGGCGACGCCCCCCAGGCCGTACGCGCCAACCGCGAGCTGGCCGCCAAGTCGCTGGACCTGGACCCGGCTGCGGTGGTCTGGATGAACCAGGTGCACGGCCGGGATGTCGCGGTGGTCGACGGCCCGTGGACCGGCGATGACGAGATCCCCGCGGTGGACGCCGTGGTGACGACGCATCGGGGGTTGGCCCTGGCCGTTCTCACCGCCGACTGCACCCCGGTGCTGCTCGCCGACCCGGTGGCAGGCGTGGCCGGGGCCGCCCACGCCGGGCGGCCGGGCCTGGTCGCCGGGGTGGTCCCGGCGGTGGTCGAGGCGATGACGGCGCGGGGCGCCGACCCCGCCCGGATCATCGCCCGCACCGGCCCCTCGGTGTGCGGACGCTGCTACGAGGTGCCCGCGGCGATGCGCGCCGAGGTCGCGGAGACGGTTCCCGAGGCATGGGCCGAGACCGGCTGGGGCACCCCGGCGGTCGATGTGGCCGCGGGTGTGCGGGCCCAACTCGCCAGAGCCGGCGTCGAGATGGATGGACAATCTCACATCTGCACGCTGGAATCGGCAGACCACTTCTCCTACCGGCGCGAGCGCACCACCGGGAGGCTCGCGAGCTATGTGTGGTTGGACGGCTGAGCTGTGACGGATCGCAAGACGGAACTGGCCGCGAACCTGGCCCAGGTGGAGGAACGTATCTCCGCGGCCTGCGCCGCCGCCGGTCGCAAGCGCGAAGAGGTGACCCTGATCGTGGTCACCAAGACGTACCCGGCGAGCGACGTCCGTTTGCTGGCGGAACTGGGCGTACGGCATGTCGCCGAGAACCGCGACCAGGAGGCGGGGCCCAAAGCGGCCGAATGTGCGGATCTGCCATTGATCTGGCACTTTGTTGGGCAATTGCAGACCAATAAGGTGCGTTCCGTCTCCAGTTATGCCGATGTGGTGCAATCTGTCGATCGCAAGCGATTGGTCGACGCTCTCTCCGGAGCGGCGGTGCGCGCCGCCCGGGAGATGGGCGTCCTGCTTCAGGTCGCCCTCGACGTGGACTCCGGTGAGCGGGGATCGCGGGGAGGGGTCGGACCGGACGGAGTGGAGTCGCTGGCCGAGTCCGTGATCGCGGCCGAAGGGCTGCGGCTGGACGGTCTGATGACCGTGGCGCCGCTGGCCGGCCCCTACGCGGGGCAGCCGCGGGCGGCGTTCGACCGGCTGATGGAAATCTCGTCCCGCCTGCGCGCCGCCCATCCGGCTGCAAACATGGTCTCCGCGGGAATGAGCTCGGACCTGGAGGAAGCGGTGGCGGCGGGAGCGACACATGTGCGCGTCGGCACTGCGGTACTCGGAGTCCGACCCCCGCTCCGGTAACGTCGCGAAGAAGTCGGACCACAGCAGAAAATATGGTCATTCCCGTCAAAAGGCGGGCAGGCCACGTGGATCCATGGCATCCGGTGGCGGAGCCGATCCACCACAGAGCGGAGGACGCAGAGAATGGCCGGCGCGATGCGCAAGATGGCGGTCTACCTCGGCCTCGTGGAGGACGATGGGTACGACGGCCGGGGGTTCGACCCCGATGACGATTTCGAGCCCGAGCCGGAGCCCGAACGGGACCGTCGGCGGCACCAGGTGGTGGAGACCGAACCTCGCCCGGAAAGGGGCGAATCTGTGCGAGTCGTCCATCCCCCCGCACAGCGTGAACCCGCTCCGCTCGCGGTGGAAACCGGACGACCCGCGCGAATCGCCCCCGTGGCGTCCATCACACCTGAACGTCAGAACTTGGAGAAGAACGCACCGGTGATCATGCCCAAGGTCGTGTCCGAGCGGGAGCCCTACCGCATCACCACGCTGCACCCGCGGACCTACAACGAGGCCCGTACTATCGGGGAACACTTCCGTGAGGGCACTCCGGTGATCATGAATCTGACGGAGATGGACGACACGGATGCGAAGCGACTTGTCGACTTTGCCGCCGGACTCGTGTTCGGTCTCCATGGGAGCATTGAGCGGGTGACGCAGAAGGTGTTCCTGTTGTCTCCTGCTAACGTCGATGTCACGGCGGAGGACAAGGCCCGTATCGCAGAGGGCGGATTCTTCAACCAGAGCTGAGACGCAACACGGCAACACCGAGTCATCTTCGGGCCGCGAGGCCCAGTACGACACAGGGGAGAGGGACGCGCGGGATGGGCATCGCACTACAGGTGGTCTACATCGCGCTGTACTGCTTCCTGATCGTGCTGATCTTCCGGCTGGTGATGGACTACGTCTTCCAGTTCGCACGCTCGTGGCAACCCGGTCGGGCGATGGTGGTCATCCTCGAGGCCACCTACACTGTGACCGATCCGCCACTCAAGCTCTTGCGGCGGTTTATTCCACCGTTGCGTCTCGGGGGTGTGGCGCTCGACCTGTCCTTCTTCGTGCTGATGATCATCGTCTGGATCCTGATCACCGTCGTGAGCAATTTTGCGAGCAGCGTGTGAACGATACGGTCTTGCCGATTGCCGACGACTACGTTGAGGTGAAGTAGAGATGCCGTTGACCCCCGAGGACGTGCGGAACAAGCAGTTCACGACCGTCCGCCTCCGAGAAGGCTATGACGAGGACGAGGTCGATGCCTTCCTCGATGAGGTCGAAGCCGAACTGACCCGGCTGTTGCGGGAGAACGAGGACCTGCGCGCCAAGCTGGCGGCCGCCACCAGGGCCGCCGCTCAGAGCCAGCAGCAACAAGGTATGCGCAAGCCTCCCGAACAGCAGGAGAGGCCGGGGGCACCTGTCCCCGCCGCCATATCCGGACCACAGCCGGTGCCGCCCGGCCAGCAGCAGATGGGTGGCCCGCCCCAACTTCCGGGTGGTGCCCCGCAGCTGCCGGCCGGCCCGATGGGCCAGAACGGCCCCGGGCCGATGCAGCAGGGCGGACCCGGTCCGATGGGCCAGAACGGTCCGATGGGCCAGAACGGCCCCATGGGTCAGAACGGTCCCATGGGCCCCGGCGGCCCCATGGGTGGCCCGATGGGCGGTCCCGGCGGTCCCGGCGGCCCCCAGCTGCCGCAGCCGGGCCAGGGCCCGGGCGGCGACAGCGCCGCGCGGGTGCTCTCGCTCGCGCAGCAGACCGCCGACCAGGCGATTGCGGAGGCCCGTTCCGAGGCCAACAAGATCGTCGGCGAGGCCCGTAGCCGCGCCGAGGGCCTGGAGCGGGACGCCCGCGCCAAGGCCGACGCCCTGGAGCGGGACGCGCAGGAGAAGCACCGTGTGGCGATGGGCTCCCTGGAGTCCGCTCGCGCCACGCTGGAGCGCAAGGTTGAGGACCTGCGCGGTTTCGAGCGCGAGTACCGCACGCGGCTGAAGTCGTACCTGGAGAGCCAGCTGCGCCAGCTGGAGAACCAGGCCGATGACTCGCTGGCCCCGCCGCGCACCCCGGCGACCGCCTCGCTGCCGCCGTCCCCCTCGATGAGCGGCTCCATGGCCTCGGCCGGTGCCGGCACGATGGGCGGCCACACCATGGGCGGCAACCAGCCCATGGGCGGCGGTCACGGGCAGAACGGCGGCGGTCCGTCCTACGGTGGCCAGCAGCAGATGTCGCCCGCGATGACCCAGCCGATGGCACCGGTGCGGCCGCAGAGTCCGCAGCCGATGCAGCAGGCGCCCAGCCCGATGCGTGGCTTCCTCATCGACGAGGACGACAACTGACGCTGCGCGCGTCCAGCGCGTCACCGTCTCGGCAATCACAGGGGCCGGGCCCCGGGAGGATCCTCCCGGGGCCCGGCCCTTGCCGTGCGAGAGCCGTTGCTAGCCTGCGGTCATGCCGCGCGGTTACCAGCAGGCCGACTCCTCCACCCTGGAGCGGTGGCGGCGCCTCGCCGACCAGGTGCGCACCCATCTCGCCGCGGCGGGGCTGCCGGTGATACCGGAGATGGACTTCCGGGTCAGCGCCGGGGCGCATGTGGACATCGACCCGGGGGGCGACAGCGCCGGCGGGGTCTACGTGGGATGGCGGGCCCACCCCTGGCTGTGGTCCGCGTTCGTGGACGGAGCACGGCAGCAGCGTCCGCAGGAGACCCTGGCACTGCATCTGTCCGGGGTGGGCGAGGCCATGCGGGACGCCCTCGACCGGATCCTCACCACCGGGGGTTTCACCGTGGTCCCCAGCCCCAACGACCTTGCGCAGCACCTGCTGTACGTGAGCGCGGGGCCGGACCAGCCGCTGGCCGAGCGGCTCGGCCTCGACTAAGCGCTTCGCGGGAAGTTCTGCGCGCCCCCTGGGGGCGCACCCGACAGCGAATCCGCTGAGCCAGGGCCCGTCGTCAACAGGGCCGCCCCCGCACCACCGCCCGTCCACCCCGGCGGATCCGGGGTGGACGGGCGGTGGACGCGAGGGCGGGAGCGTTACGCCTTGCGGAGGCGGAACGTCAGCCCGAGCGGCTCGTCGGTGAAGGGCTCGCCGTAACCGGAGTCGCCCTCGCCCGAGGCGAAGTCCGTGGCGAGGACCTCGTCGGCGATCAGACCCGCGTGGTCGGTGAGCGCCCGGCGGAGCTCCTCGTCCGCCGACTCCCAGCGCAGCGCGATCCGGTCCGCCACATCGAGACCGCTGTTCTTGCGGGCTTCCTGGATCAGCCGGATGGCGTCGCGGGCCAGCCCGGCGCGGCGCAGCTCCGGAGTGATCTCCAGATCGAGGGCGACCGTGGCGCCCGCGTCGGAGGCCACCGACCAGCCCTCGCGCGGGGTTTCGGTGATGATCACCTCGTCCGGGGAGAGGGTGACCGTCTCACCGTCCACCACCACCGAGGCCGTGCCCTCGCGCAGGGCCACCGACAGCGCCGCAGCGTCCGCGTCGGCGATGGCCTTGGCGACCGGCTGGGTGCCCTTGCCGAAGCGCTTGCCCAGCGCACGGAAGTTCGCCTTCGCCGTGGTGTCCACCAGTGAGCCGCCGACCTCGCTCAGCGAGGCGAGGGAGGAGACGTTCAGCTCCTCCTCGATCTGGGCCCGCAGTTCGGTGGAGAGCTGCTCGACGCCGGACGCCGCGACCAACGCGCGGGACAGCGGCTGACGGGTCTTCACCCCGGACTCGGCACGGGTCGCCCGGCCCAGCTCGACCAGCCGCCGGACCAGGGTCATCTGCGTCGACAGCGCGGGGTCGATCATGGCCTGGTCCGCCTCCGGCCAGCTCGCCAGGTGGACGGACTCCGGGGCCTCCGGCGCCACCGGCACCACCAGGTCCTGCCAGACCCGCTCGGTGATGAAGGGCACCAGCGGGGCCATCAGCCGGGTGACCGTCTCGATGACCTCGTGGAGGGTGCGCAGCGCGGCGGCGTCGCCCTGCCAGAAGCGGCGGCGCGAGCGGCGTACGTACCAGTTGGACAGGTCGTCCACGAACGACGACAGCAGCTTTCCGGCGCGCTGGGTGTCGTACGCCTCCATGGCCTGGGTGACCTGCTCGGTCAGGGTGCCCAGCTCGCCCAGCAGCCAGCGGTCGAGCAGCGGGCGGTCGGCCGGGGCCGGGTCGTCCGCGCCGGGCGCCCAGTTGGAGGTGCGGGCGTACAGGGCCTGGAAGGCGACCGTGTTCCAGTAGGTCAGCAGCGTCTTGCGGACGACCTCCTGGATGGTGCCGTGGCCCACCCGGCGAGCGGCCCAGGGCGAGCCGCCCGCGGCCATGAACCAGCGGACCGCGTCGGCGCCGTGCTGGTCCATGAGCGGGATCGGCTGGAGGATGTTGCCCAGGTGCTTGGACATCTTCCGACCGTCCTCGGCCAGGATGTGACCGAGGCAGACCACGTTTTCATACGAGGACTTATCGAAGACCAGGGTGCCGACCGCCATCAGCGTGTAGAACCAGCCGCGGGTCTGGTCGATGGCCTCGGAGATGAACTGCGCCGGGTAGCGCTTCTCGAACAGCTCCTTGTTGCGGTACGGGTAGCCCCACTGCGCGAACGGCATCGACCCCGAGTCGTACCAGGCGTCGATCACCTCGGGCACGCGCTGGGCGGTGAGCGAGCAGCCCTCCGCGGTGCAGGTGAAGGTGATCTCGTCGATGAACGGACGATGCGGGTCCAGTCCGGACTGGTCGCTGCCGGTCAGCTCGGAGAGCTCGGCGAGCGAGCCCACACAGGTGAGGTGGTCCTCCGCGCAGCGCCAGATGGGCAGCGGGGTGCCCCAGTAGCGGTTGCGCGACAGCGCCCAGTCGATGTTGTTATTCAGCCAGTCACCGAAACGACCGTGCTTGACCGATTCGGGATACCAGTTGGTCCGCTCGTTCTCGCGCAGCAGCGCGTCCTTGACCGCGGTGGTGCGGATGTACCAGGACGGCTGGGGGTAGTAGATCAGCGGGGTGTGGCAGCGCCAGCAATGCGGGTAGCTGTGCTCGTACGCCAGGTGCTTGAACAGCAGCCCGCGCGCCTCCAGATCGGCCACCAGCCTCTCGTCGGCCTTCTTGAAGAACTGGCCGCCGATCAGGTCCAGCTCCTCCTCGAAGGTGCCGTCCGCGCGGACCGGGTTCACCACGGGCAACCCGTAGGCGCGGCAGGTCTTGAAGTCGTCCTCACCGTAGGGAGCCTGGTGGACCAGGCCGGTGCCGTCCTCCGTGGTGACGTAGTCGGCGTTGACGACGAAGTGCGCTCCGGGGATCTCCACCAGCTCGAAGGGGCGCTGGTACGTCCAGCGCTCCATCTCCGCGCCGGTGAACGTCTGGCCCGTGGTCCGCCACCCCTCGCCGAGCGCCTTTTCGACCAGCGCCTCGGCGACGACCAGCTTCTCCGTGCCGTCCGTGGCGACCACATAGGTCACCTCGGGGTGGGCGGCCACCGCGAAGTTGGCCACCAGGGAGAAGGGTGTGGTCGTCCAGGCGAGGAGTGCCGCCTCGCCCGCCAGGGGGCCGGAGGTCAGCGGGAAGCGGACGTAGACCGAGGGGTCCACGATGGTCTCGTAGCCCTGCGCCAGCTCGTGGTCGGACAGACCGGTGCCACAGCGCGGGCACCAGGGGGCGACGCGGTGGTCCTGGACCAGCAGCCCCTTGGAGAAGATCTCCTTGAGCGACCACCACACCGACTCGACGTACTCGGGGTCCATCGTGCGGTACGCGTCGTCCAGGTCCACCCAGTAGCCCATGCGCTGGGTCAGCTCGGCGAAGGCATCGGTGTGCCGGGTCACCGACTCCCGGCACTTGGCGTTGAACTCGGCGATGCCGAACGCCTCGATGTCCTTCTTGCCGTTGAAGCCCATCTCCTTCTCGACCGCGAGCTCCACCGGCAGACCGTGGCAGTCCCAGCCCGCCTTGCGGCCGACGTGGTAGCCGCGCATGGTGCGGAAGCGCGGGAAGACGTCCTTGAAGACGCGGGCCTCGATGTGGTGGGCGCCCGGCATGCCGTTGGCGGTGGGCGGGCCCTCGTAGAAGACCCACTCCGGTCGCCCCTCGGACTGCTCGAGGGTACGGGCGAAGATCTTGTGCTCCCGCCAGAAGTCGAGCACGGCGTGCTCGAGGGCGGGCAGGTCGACCTGGGCGGGCACCTGGCGGTACAGCGTCATCGGGAATCTTCCTCCGGCGGACACACGCTCGTCGTTCCGTCGGAGGGACGAGAGCTTTCGTGCTCCCGCGGTACCACCCTCCTTGGCCGAGAACGCTGCGCTCCCGGCCCCCTCATTGGGGTCGCGATGCCGGTTCTACTGGCCCTGAGCGGGGGTTCTTCCGGCGGCTCCGGGGTGATCCTTCACATCGCGCTCGCCCCCGGGCTCTCACCGTCCCCGGGTCGCTCATGGCCGCGTACGACGCTACTCGTCCCCATCCATGCCTTTCGCTGCGCCCAGTGTACGGGGCCGGACGCACCGCGGCCGACCGATTTCCGCACCGCCCGCTCACGGGCTCCCTTACCGCCCCGTCGCCGCCCCACTGCGCCGAGTGAGGTACCGGGCCGCCCGGGGATGACCCGAATGCCGATACGCCGGGTGCTGGAGTCCCGGGGCAGTGCGGGTCACCCTCCGGTACCGGTCCGCGGCCGGATTCATCGGGTGCGGAGTGGGGCACAACGGTGGAGACCGGTTTGTCGTACGGGCAAGCTGGGCGAATCGGGCGGCGTGCCCCGTTGCCGCATGCCCGGAGTCGATTTATCGTTCCGGAACGATTCGCGAGCAAGATCACAATATGTGAAGGGGCCGCGGCCATGGTGGCTAGGAAGACCGCCGTGCAGAAGAGCAGGGCGAAGGCGACGCAGGCCGCGCCCGCCGAGAAGAACGCATCGGGCAAGAAGGCCGCGAAGAAGACCGCCGCGGCGGCGAAGTCCACGGCGAAGTCCACGGCGAAGTCCACGGCCAAGGCGACCGCGAAGGCTGCCAAGAAGAGCGCACCGACGAAGAAGGCCACAGCCAAGAAGGCCGCACCGGCCAAGAAGGCGGTGCCCGCGAAGAAGACGGGAGCCAGGAAAGTGGTTGCGAAGAAGACCCCGGGTGGTGCGCCGACGGCGAAGAAGGCCACGACGACCGCGCCCCCCGTGCCCAAGGCCCGTGCCGCCGGCGCCCCGGTCGACCCCAGCGAGCTCGCGGTACGCCCCGGTGAGGACCCCTGGTCGGCGGAGGAGGTGGCCGAGGCGCGCGCTGAGCTGCTGACCGAGGCCGGCCGGCTGCGCACCGAGATCCTCGCCTCGGAAGAGGCGATCACCGGGCTGATGCGTGACTCCGGGGACGGCGCGGGCGACGACCAGGCCGACACCGGCACCAAGAACATCACCCGTGAGCACGAGATGGCCCTCGCCGGGAACGCCCGCGAGATGCTGCTCCAGACCGAGCGAGCCCTCGAGCGGCTGGATGCTGGGACCTACGGTCTCTGCGAGAACTGCGGCGACCCCATCGGAAAGGCCCGGATGCAGGCGTTCCCGCGGGCCACGCTGTGCGTCGAGTGCAAGCAGCGCCAGGAGCGCCGCTGACCACCCGAGCGCGTGTGCCGTACCCTCGTCCTGAGCCAGGGGGAGACTGGCCCGGACGAGGTTGAGGGACTCACGTGACAGAGGCGGAGCAGGCCATCGGTACACCAGATGCCGGGAAGGCCGAGGAGGGCGCCGGGACCAGCGCCGATACGGCGGGTACCGGAGCCAGGGGGAAGCGGCGGATCGGGGTGCTGCTCGCCGTGGCCGCCTTCGCGTACCTGCTCGATCTGGTCAGCAAGCTGGTCGTGGTCGCCAAGCTGGAGCACCACGCTCCGGTGGATCTGGTCGGCACGCTGCTCCGGTTCGAGGTGATCCGGAACCGCGGCGCGGCCTTCGGCTTCGGCGAGGCGATGACCATCGTCTTCACGGTGATCGCGGCCGGGGTGATCCTGGTGATCGCCCGGCTGGCCCGCAAGCTCTACAGCCTGCCGTGGGCGATCGCGCTCGGGATGTTGCTCGGCGGGGCCTTCGGCAACCTCACCGACCGGGTCTTCCGGGCACCGGGACACCTCCAGGGCGCGGTAGTGGACTTCATCGCCCCGGCCCACTTCGCGGTCTTCAACCTCGCCGACTCGGCCATCGTGTGCGGCGGTTTCCTGATCGTGATCCTGTCCTTCCGCGGCCTGGACCCGGACGGCACGGTCCACAAGGACTGAGCCACGGTCCACAAGGACGGAGCGGGACCGGCCGGTCGTGGCCGGTGTGCGGCGGCCGGTGTACGACGGCCGGTGTACGACGGCCGTACGAACCGGTCCGTCCGGTCCGGCATACTCGACGGGTGAGTACGATTCCCGAGATCCGCACCCTGCCCGTACCCGATGGCCTGGAGGGCGAGCGCGTCGATGCCGCGATCGCCCGGATGTTCGGCTTTTCGCGGACCAAGGCGGCCGAACTGGCCGCTGCCGGGAAGGTGCAGGTCGACGGCAGCGTCGCGGGCAAGTCCGACCGGGTCTCCGGCGGTTCCTGGCTCGAGGTCGAGATGCCGCAGGCCGCGCCGCCGGTGCGGATCGTCGCCGAGCCCGTCGAGGGCATGGAGATCGTCCATGACGACGACGACATCGTGGTGATCGTCAAGCCGGTCGGGGTCGCCGCTCACCCCAGCCCCGGCTGGTCCGGTCCCACCGTGATCGGAGGGCTTGCCGCCGCCGGGTTCCGGATCTCCACCTCCGGCGCCGCCGAGCGGCAGGGCATCGTCCACCGGCTGGACGTGGGCACCTCCGGGCTGATGGTCGTCGCCAAGTCCGAGCGCGCCTACACCCTGCTCAAGCAGCAGTTCCGGGAGCGTACCGTCGACAAGCGCTACCACGCGCTGGTGCAGGGCCACCCGGACCCGCTGAGCGGCACCATCGACGCACCGATCGGGCGCCATCCGCAGCACGACTACAAGTGGGCGGTGACCAGCGACGGCAAGCCGAGCGTCACCCACTACGACCTGATCGAGGCGTTCCGCGCCGCCAGCCTCCTGGACATCAAGCTGGAGACCGGCCGCACCCATCAGATCCGGGTGCATATGGCCGCCCACCGCCACCCCTGCGTCGGCGACCTCACCTACGGCGCGGACCCGACGCTCGCCAAGCGGCTGAAGTTGACCCGGCAGTGGCTGCACGCGGTGCGGCTGGGCTTCGAGCACCCGGCCGACGGCGGCTGGACCGAGTTCGAGAGCGCCTACCCCGACGACCTCCAGCGCGCCCTGGACATCGTGCGCGCGGAGAGTGCCTGACCGTTCCCGCGATCGGCGTCATCACCGACGGCGATTTCTACGAGCGGCTGGGCCACGAGGCGTTCGGCCCGGAGTTCGACGAGGGCAGCGGCATTCCGCACCGCGCGGTGCGGCGGGTCCTGTAGGGACGTCTCAGCTCCGGCCGCGCCCCGTGCCGTCCTTGCTCAGCTTGTCGTCGAAGCGGGCGAAGTGGTCCTCGCGCTCCGGGCGGCGCCGGGGCTGCGGGGCGGTGGCCGGCGCGGGGGCGGTGGCGATCCGCGGCAGGGCGTAGGGATGGAAGTCCCGCAGGAACGCGATCATCTGCTCGCGCACCTCGCAGCGGATCGTCCAGGCGTCGTCCGGGTCCCGGGCGGTGACCAGCGCCCGCACCACGATGGTGCTCGGGGTGGTGTCGGTCACCAGCAGGTTCCAGTCCCGGCCGTCCCAGGCGGTGGAGCTCCGCACGATCTCCCGCAGCCGGTTGCGCATCTCCTCGATGGGCGCCCCGTGGTCCAGGTGGAACAGGACCGTGGCCGTCTTCTGGGTGCCGCCGCGCGACCAGTTCTCGAACGGCTTGGAGGTGAAGTACGACACCGGCATGGTGATCCGGCGCTCGTCCCAGGTGCGTACGGACAGGAAGGTCAGCGTGATCTCCTCGACCGTGCCCCATTCGCCGTCGACCACCACGGTGTCGCCGATGCGCACCATGTCGCCGAAGGCGATCTGGAGTCCCGCGAAGAGATTGCCCAGCGTCGACTGGGCGGCGATACCGGCGACGATGCCGACGAGCCCGGCGGAGGCCAGCATCGAGGTGCCGACCGCGCGCATGGCCGGGAAGGTCAGCAGCATCGCGGAGATCGCCACCACCCCGACGACCGCGGTCACCACCCGCTGGATCAGCGTCACCTGGGTCCGCACCCGGCGCACCCGCGCCGGGTCGTGGGCACTGGCGGCGTAGCGCGCGTAGGTGGACTCCACCACGACCGACGCGACCCGCACCACCAGCCATGCGGTGGCCGCGATCAGCACCAGCGCCAGGAGCTGACCGATGGCCGAGCTGTGTGCCTCGACGACCTTCGCCCGTGTCTTGTCGTACGAACCGCTGAGCAGCGCCGTGCACACGGTCACCTGCAAGGGGATTCGACAGCGCCGCAGCAGACCCCACAGCGGGGTCTCCGGGTGCCGGGCGTCGGCCCTCCGCAGCGACCAGTCGACGGCCCAGCCGATGCACAGCGTGATGGCCAGTGAGCCGCCGATGACGACGAGCGGACGCAGTACGTCCTCCATGGACACCTACCTCATCCTTCCTTCGGGAGTCCCGGGTGTCCCGTCTTCCCGGATCCGCGTCCTTCGGAACGTAACTGGCACGATGGGACGAGCGGAACCCTGAATGAGGAGAAGTGAAGCGGTGGCGGAAGCGTCGACGGTCGTTCTGTTCCACTCCGTGTACGGGCTGCGCCCCGCGGTGCACACGGCGGCCGACCTGCTGCGGGCGGCCGGGCACGAGGTGATCGTGCCCGACCTGTACGAGGGGCGGACGGCGGACAGCGTCGAGGAGGGCATTGCCGTCAAGGACGAGATCGGCCGGGAGGAGCTGCTGAAGCGGGCCATCACCGCCGCGGCGCCACACTCCGGGCGCGGCCTGGTCTACGCGGGCTTCTCGCTCGGCGCGTCCATCGCGCAGAACCTGGCCCTGGGCGACGAGAAGGCCCGTGGGCTGCTTCTGCTGCACGGCACCTCGGACATCGCCGACGACGCGGCCACCGACGAACTGCCGGTGCAGCTGCATGTCGCCGACCCCGACCCGTTCGAGCCGCACGACTGGCTGAGCGCGTGGTATCTGCGGATGCGGCGGGCGGGCGCCGAGGTGGAGGTCTTCCGCTACGCCGGGGCCGGGCATCTGTACACCGACCCCGAGCTGCCGGACTACGACAAGGAAGCGGCCGAGGCCACCTGGCGGGTGGCCCTCGGCTTCCTCGACGAACTCTGAGCCCGTCCAGGCGGGTTCGTACGGTTCAGGCCACCGGGTTGTCGACGCGCTCGATCTTCTGGGTGCCCGAGAGCGTGCGGTACGACCGGGCCCAGGACGAGGTGGCGTGCGGATCGGTCCGGTCGGAGACCGTGTAGTAGTCCATCTGGGCCCGCTCGGCGGTGATGTCGAGCACACCGTAGCCGTGCGAATCCATGTCCAGCCACTTCACATGGCGGTTGGCGGCCTTGATGGCCGCGGCCGCCACCAGGGACAGCGTGTGCGGTGCCACATGGAGCATGTCGTCGATGTTGTCGGAGGTCACCGAGGTGACCACGAACTCGGTGGCGGCGGACCGGGACAGCGGATAGGTGGCGGCCTTCACCGGTACGTCGTTGGCCCACGCCATATGGATGTCACCGGTCAGGAAGACGGTGTTGTTGATGGAGTTGTCGGTCAGATGGGCCAGCAGCTCGCGCCGGTCGTCCGTATAGCCGTCCCACTGGTCGGTGTTGATGGTCAGCCCGCCCTTGGGCAGTCCGAGCAACTCGGCGAGCGGGCCCAGCAGATCGGCCGGGATGGAGCCGAAGGCCACCGGCGAGATCATCACCGAGTTGCCCACCAGCCGCCAGGTGGTGTTCGAGCCGGACAGACCGGACTTGAGCCAGTCCAGCTGGGCGCGTCCGGTGAGCGTACGGTCCGGGTCGTCCACCTCGCCGCTGCCGGTGGACACCTGCTGATCGCGGAACGAGCGCAGGTCCAGCAGGTGGAGGTCGGCCAGACTGCCGTAGCGCAGCCGCCGGTAGGTGGTGCCCTGGGTGGAGGTGCGCACCGGCATCCACTCGAAGTACGCCTGCTTGGCGGCGGACATCCGGGCCGCCCAGGTGCCCTCGCTGTCCGGGGTGTGGTTCTCCGCCCCGCCCGACCAGGCGTTGTCGGCGAACTCGTGGTCGTCCCAGATGGCGATCACCGGCAGTGCGGCGTGCAGCGCCTGCGCGTCGGCGTCGGTCTTGTACGTGGCGTGCCGGATGCGGTAGTCGGCGAGGGTGATGATCTCGTGGGTGGGCTGGTGCGGCCGGACGACGTACTTCGCCTCCGGGTACTCGCCGCTCTTGTACTCGTAGATGTAGTCGCCGAGGTGGAGGATGGCGTCCAGGTCGGTACGGCCGGCCAGATGACGGTACGGCGAGAAGTAGCCCGACTCCCAGTTGGCGCAGGAGACCACGCCGAAGCGCACTTTGTCGGCGGCGGCGTTCTCGGCGGGGGTGGTGCGGGTGCGGCCCACCGGTGAGGTGGCGCCGCCGTCGGCGCTGAAGCGGTAGAAGTAGTCGGTGGCGGGCTTGAGTCCGCGGACATCGGCCTTGACGGTGTGGTCGGCGGCGGCGGAGGCGCGGACCGTGCCGTGGGCGACGACCGAGCGGAAGTCCTTGTCCGAGGCCACCTCCCAGCGGACGTCGATGGCGGAGCCGCGCCCGGAGCCGGGCACCGCGTCCGGCGTGGGGGTGATCCGGGTCCACAGCAGGACTCCGTCGGGCAACGGGTCACCGGAGGCGACGCCGTGCACGAAGGCAGGTCCTTCCGCGGCGTGGGCGGGGAGGCCGGCGAGGGGCAGCAGGGCGGCGGTCGCGGCTACGGCCGTGACGGCGCTGCGGCGCGATATGTGGTGATGGTCATGGGGGGTCACGGCGGAGGAGATTACTGGTTAGTAATCCCAGAGGACAGGCCTCGGCGGGAAGTTCGCCTACATGTCTCCCCGGAGACCGCTCGCAGACACCGAGGGGCCGGTGCGCGGGCCGTTCCCGGCGCGCACCGGCCCCGTCAAGAGCCGTGGGGTTGCGGCTACTTCTTCAGGTACTTCTGGACGAGCGGGGTGAACTGCTGCGGGGTCATCGGCGGGTTCTCGTTGACCTCCAGGTTGTGGCCGTTCATCTGGAAGGCCGGGGTACCGGTGATGCCGTCCTTCTTGGCCTTGTTGAAGGTCTTGGACATCTCGACCGCCCAGTGGTCGTAGGTGCCCTTCTTCACGGCCCGCTCGAACTCCTTGTTCCCCTTGAGGACCTTGACCTGCTGCGCGACGGCGAGCAGCTTCTTGTCGTCCTTGAAGGCGTCGTCGGTCTCCTTGGGGTGGTTCTTCGCCGAGTAGAGCGCGGACTTGTACTCGAGGAAGGCGTCCGGGCTGACGTTCAGCGCCGCGCCCAGCGCGCTCAGGGCGTTCTTGGAGCCGGTGCCGAGGATCGGGTCGGCGTCGTCCAGGAAGGCGGCCATCGTGTACTGCACCTTGTAGGTGCCCTTCTTCATGTCCGCCTCGACGGTCTTGCCGCTGAGCTGCTCGAACTGGGAGCAGACCGGGCAGCGCATGTCCTCGTAGACATGGAGGGTGTTCTTGGCGCTCTTCTTGCCGATGATCAGCGTGGTGCCGTTGGGGCCGGAGGTGTTCGCGGGCGTGACCAGCTTGGTCTTCTCGGCGGCCGCCGACCACTTCTGGCTGACGGTGGTGTCGCCGTCCATGTTGGAGACGGCGTAACCTATGCCGCCGGCTATCGCGAGCACCGTGACGACCGCGCCGCCCACGATCAGCTGGCGGCGCATCCGGTCCTTCTTCGCCTGGCGCTCGCGCTCGGCGCGCAGCCGCTCGCGTGCGGCCTGCTTGTTCTGGTGGCTATTGCGGTTGCTCATATGTGATCGATCTCCGTCGTGAATGCGTCAGTACTGCGTACGGGTGGGTGGATCGCTGTGCTCAGAGCTGTGCTCGGAGCGTGCTCAGACCAGAGCCGAGCAGGGCGGTCCACGACGCACGACGGAGTGCACGAGGAGGGGGAACGCGGGTGCCGGACGGGCCGGGCGCACCACGCGCGGACCCGGGCGGTGCGGCTCCAGCGCCGCGCCGGCCGCCGCGGCGGCCAGCAGCAGGGGCCGGAAGGCGAACCAGGCCAGCGAGCCCAGCAGCCGCCCGACGGCGGCCTCGCCGCGGTGCAGCCAGGCCGAGGCGATCAGCCCCACCGCGATATGCGCGGCCAGCAGCAGCCAGGGCGTGGCGGAGCTGACCGCGGCCGCCAGCGGGGTCCCACCGCCCGGATGGGTCACCTGGGCCAGCGGGGTGCCGACATCGCCGCCATCGCAGAGCACCGTGACGCCCATGGAGCGCAGGGAGCCCGCCACCGGTCCGCCGGACTGCCCGTAGCAGGCGTCCTGGCCGGTGGTGAAGACGGTGTCGGCGGCCAGCTCCAGCGGGACCAGCAGGGCGGCGATGCTCCAGAAGCCGCGCTCCCGGCCCGCGAGGGCGTAGGCGAGGGCGAAGACGGCGACCGACAGCACGGCGACGGTGGCCAGCGGCAGCGGGGTGTGCGACAGCAGCACATGGGAGGCGGACGACAGCGTGACGCACAGCGCTGTGAAGAGCGCCGCGCGCACGGTCCTCAGCTGCGGTCCGGTGCTGTCCATGACCTCAAAGTCTGCCATGGCCGGTTGTAGGGGCGACATCAAGAGCCGGCCCGGCCCCTGCCGGTCAGTCCCCCAGCTGGTCGTTCACCGCCTCGGTGAATTCCCTCGGAGTGAAGGGCGCCGACCCGCCGCTCCCGGTGATCTCGGAGCCGTCCAGCTTCACGGTGGGGACCCCGCTCACCCCGGACCGGTCGAAGTCCGAGGAGACCTCCTGGGCCCAGCGGTCGTAGGTGCCCTTGCGGACGGCCTTGCGGAAGGCGGCGCTGTCCTTGAGGGCGGGCACATCGTCGGCGACGTCCAGCAGGAAGGCGTCACTGGCGAAGGAGTCCTTGGACTCCGCGGGGTGGTGCTCGGCGGAAAACAGAGCGGCTTTGTAGTCGAGGAAGGCGTCGGTGCTCACGTTCAGTGCCGCACCGAGTGCGCTGAGTGCGTTCCGGGAGCCGCTGCCGTTCAGGGTCTTGTCGAGGAACGTGCCGAAGTGGAACGACGCCTGGTACGTGCCGTCCTTGATGTCCTCGCGGACGGTGGCCCCGACCCCCTGCTCGAACTGGGAGCAGACCGGGCAGCGCATGTCCTCGTAGACATCCAGGGTGTGCCCGGAGCCCTTCTTGCCGATCAGCACCGTGGTGCCGTTGGCACCGGAGGTGTGCGCGGGCTTGACCACGGGGCCCGAGCCGCCGGATCCGCCGGATCCGGAGTCGCCCGAGCCGCTTCCGCCACCGCTTCCGGGGGCGTCATCGCCGGAGCCGCCGCTGCCGTCCGTGCCACCCGTGCCGCCCGCCGGTGCGGAGCCCCGCGGGCCCGGCAGGGAGGGCTGCACCTGGTCCGAGGAGCCGGTGGAGCCGTCCTCCGGGGCGTCGTCGGTGATCACCAGCACGGCGGCGAGCACCGCGGCGGCCGCGGAGACCCCGATGATCGCGGTCAGCCCGGCCCGGCGCTGCCGGTCCGGTGGCGGGGTGCCCCAGCCTCCCCCGCCGCCCGGAGGCTGGGCGGGTGGTGGTCCCGGAGGCGGCGGGGGCGACCCCGGCTGCGGGTACGGCTGGTGCTGACCGTTGTGCTGCGGGTTCTGCTCGCCCCCTGGCGGCTGCTCTCCGGGCCACATGGTCAACAACCCTATGGGGCGGGCCGGAGGGCCACGGCCGCGGGTCCCGCCTGGCGGCTGTGGCCCTCCGGCCCGGGGACGCTGCCGTCAGAGCCCGGGGATGCGGCCGTTGCGGAAGAGGTCCACGAAGATCTGGTGGTCAGCCCGTGCCCGCGCCCCGTAGGAGTGCGCGAACTCCACCAGCAGCTCCGCGAAGCCGTCCTCGTCGGCGGCGATCACCGCGTCGATGGCGCGCTCGGTGGAGAACGGCACCAGCGAGTGGCCGCTCTGGTCGTCGGCGGCCGCGTGCATGGTGGCCGTGGCCCGCCCCAGATCGGCGACGACCGCGGCGATTTCGGCCGGGTCGTCGATGTCGGACCAGTCCAGGTCCACCGCGTACGGCGAGATCTCGGCGACCAGCTGCCCGGCGCCGTCCAGCTCGGTCCAGCCCAGCCACGGATCGGCGTGGTCCTGGAGGGCGCGCTGGGAGATGACCGTGCGGTGGCCCTCGTGATGGAAGTACGAGCGCACCGCCTCATCGGTGATGTGCCGGGAGACGGCCGGGGTCTGCCCCTGCTTCATGTAGATCACCACATCGTTCTCCAGGGCGTCGCTGTTGCCCTCCAGAAGGATGTTGTACGAGGGGAGTCCGGCGCTGCCGATGCCGATGCCACGACGGCCCACGACGTCCTTCACGCGGTAGGAGTCGGGGCGGGTGAGGCTGGACTCCGGCAGCGTCTCCAGATAGCCGTCGAAGGCGGCCAGGACCTTGTAACGGGTGGCCGCGTCCAGCTCGATGGAGCCGCCGCCCGCCGAGAAGCGGCGCTCGAAGTCGCGGATCCCGGTCATCGACTCCAGCAGCCCGAAGCGGGTCAGCGAACGGGCGTCGCGCAGCGCGTCCAGCAGCGGGCCCTCGGCGGTCTCCAGCGTGAACGGCGGCACCTCGTCGTCCTTGGCGCCGGTGGCCAGGGCGTGGATGCGCTCGCGGTAGGCGGTGGCGTACGTGCGCACCAGATCGGAGATCATCTCGTCGCTGAGCGCCTTGGTGTAGCCGATCAGCGCGACCGAGGCGGCGAAGCGCTTGAGGTCCCAGGTGAAGGGGCCGACGTATGCCTCGTCGAAGTCGTTCACATTGAAGATCAGCCGTCCGTTGGCGTCCATATAGGTGCCGAAGTTCTCCGCGTGGAGATCGCCGTGGATCCACACCCGGCTGGTGCGCTCGTCCAGATACGGACCGCCCGAGCGCTCCCGCTCCACGTCCGAGTAGAACAGACACGCCGTGCCGCGGTAGAACGCGAACGCCGAGGCGGCCATCTTCCGGAACTTGACGCGGAAGGCGGCCGGGTCGGCGGCGAGCAGCTCGCCGAAGGCGGTGTCGAAGACGGCGAGGATGTGCTCACCGCGCTGTTCCGCCTGGGTCAGCTGGGTCGACATGCGGAACGCCTCCTGGGGCATCAGAGATCTGGCCGGACTCATGTGGATCCGGATCGGAACCGACAGGGTAATTTCCGTCCCGCCCGGCGCGCGCGCAAGCGCCCGACGGAGGGGACGGCCTGTCCGGATCAACGCCTGAGGCTACTCGCCGGTGCCCGCCCGCTGTCAGTGCGGAGGGGTAACCTTCGGAGCTGGCTCGCCCTGCCGTCATCGACCGTTCTCCGGAGGTCTGCCACCGTGACCAAGCCGCCCTTCACGCACCTGCACGTCCACACCCAGTACTCGCTGCTGGACGGTGCCGCGCGGCTCAAGGACATGTTCAACGCGTGCAATGAGATGGGCATGACCCACATCGCCATGACCGACCATGGCAACCTCCACGGGGCGTACGACTTCTATCAGCAGGCGACGGGCGCCGGGGTCACGCCGATCATCGGGATCGAGGCGTATGTGGCGCCGGAGTCGCGCCGCTACAAGCGGAGGGTGCAGTGGGGTCAGCCGCACCAGAAGCGCGATGACGTCTCCGGTTCCGGTGGTTACACCCACAAGACGATCTGGGCGGCCGACAAGACCGGTCTGCACAATCTCTTCCGGCTCTCCTCGGACGCCTATATGGAGGGCTATTTCGTCAAATGGCCCCGGATGGACAAGGAGACCATCGCCCAGTGGTCGGAGGGGCTGATCGCGTCCACCGGCTGCCCCTCGGGCGAGCTCCAGACCCGGCTGCGGCTCGGCCAGTTCGACGAGGCCGTCAAGGCCGCCTCCGAGTACCAGGACATCTTCGGCAAGGACCGTTATTTCCTGGAGCTGATGGACCACGGCATCGAGATCGAGCGCCGGGTCCGGGACGGGCTGCTGGAGGTCGGCAAGAAGCTGGGCATCCCCCCGCTGGTCACCAATGACTCGCACTACACCTACTCCCGCGAGTCCGAGGCCCATGACGCGCTGCTGTGCGTGCAGACCGGCAAGAACCTCTCCGACCCCGACCGCTTCCGCTTCGACGGCACCGGCTACTACCTCAAGTCCACCGACGAGATGTACGCCATCGACTCCTCGGACGCCTGGCAGGAGGGCTGCCGCAACACGCTGCTGGTGGCCGAGCAGATCAACACCGACGGCTGGTTCGACAAGCGCGACCTGATGCCGCGGTTCGACGTGCCGGACGGGTACACCGAGGTCACCTGGTTCCAGGAGGAGGTCCGCAAGGGGATGGCCCGCCGCTTCCCCGGCGGCGTCCCCGAGGACCGCCAGAAGCTCGTCGAGTACGAGATGGACGTCATCATCCAGATGGGGTTCCCCGGATACTTCCTCGTGGTCGCCGACTTCATCATGTGGGCGAAGAACAACGGCATCGCGGTCGGCCCCGGCCGTGGCTCCGCGGCCGGCTCGATCGTCTCGTACGCGATGGGCATCACCGACCTCGACCCGGTCGAGCACGGGCTGATCTTCGAGCGGTTCCTCAACCCCGAGCGCGTCTCCATGCCCGATGTCGACATCGACTTCGACGAGCGCAGGCGCGGTGAGGTCATCCGGTACGTCACCGAGAAGTACGGCCATGACAAGGTCGCGCAGATCGGCACCTACGGCACCATCAAGGCCAAGAACGCCATCAAGGACTCGGCCCGGGTGCTCGGCTATCCGTACGCGATGGGCGACCGCATCACCAAGGCCATGCCCGCCGATGTGCTCGGCAAGGGCATCCCGCTGTCCGGTATCACCGACGAGAAGCACCCCCGCTACAGCGAGGCGGGCGAGGTGCGCGGGATGTACGAGAACGAGCCGGATGTGAAGAAGGTCATCGACACCGCGCGCGGTATCGAGGGCCTGGTGCGGCAGATGGGCGTGCACGCCGCGGGCGTGATCATGTCGAGCGAGACGGTCACCGACCATGTCCCGGTCTTCTCGCCCAAGAACGACGGCCAGGTCGTGACCCAGTGGGACTACCCCACCTGTGAGTCGCTCGGCCTGCTGAAGATGGACTTCCTCGGCCTGCGGAACCTCACCATCATGGACGACGCCGTGAAGATGGTGCGGGCCAACAAGGGCGTCGATCTGACGATGCTCGATCTGACCCTGGACGACCCCAAGACCTTCGAACTGCTCTGCCGCGGTGACACCCTCGGCGTCTTCCAGTTCGACGGCGGCCCCATGCGCTCCCTGCTGCGCATGATGAAGCCCGACAACTTCGAGGACATTTCCGCCGTCTCGGCCCTCTACCGGCCGGGCCCGATGGGCATGAACTCGCATATCAACTACGCGCTGCGGAAGAACGGCCAGCAGGAGATCACCCCGATCCACCCCGAGCTGGAGGAGCCGCTCAAGGAGGTCCTCGGGATCACCTACGGCCTCATCGTCTACCAGGAGCAGGTGCAGAAGGCCGCCCAGGTGCTCGCGGGCTATTCGCTGGGCCAGGCCGACCTGCTGCGCCGCGCGATGGGCAAGAAGAAGCCCGAGGTGCTGGAGAAGGAGTTCGTCAACTTCCAGAAGGGCGCCCGCGAGAAGGGCTATTCGGACGAGGCCATCCAGGCGGTGTGGGACGTGCTGGTCCCGTTCGCCGGTTACGCGTTCAACAAGGCGCACTCCTCCGCGTACGGCCTGGTCACCTACTGGACCGCCTATCTCAAGGCCAACTACCCCGCCGAGTACATGGCGGCGCTGCTCACCTCGGTGCGCGACGACAAGGACAAGTCGGCGATCTACCTCAACGAGTGCCGCCGTATGGGCATCAAGGTCCTCACGCCGAACGTCAACGAGTCCGAGGCCAACTTCACCGCGCAGGGCGACGATGTGATCCTCTTCGGTCTCACCGCCGTGCGGAACGTCGGTCAGAACGTGGTGGAAGCGATCATCCGCAGCCGCAAGTCCAAGGGGAAGTACAGCTCCTTCCCCGACTACCTGGACAAGGTCGAGGCGGTCGTCTGCAACAAACGCACCACCGAATCGCTGATCAAGGCGGGCGCCTTCGACGAGATGGGCCACACCCGCAAGGGCCTCACCGCCCACTACGAAACGATGATCGACAACGTGGTGGCGGTGAAGCGCAAGGAGGCCGAGGGGCAGTTCGACCTCTTCGGCGGCATGGGCGACGACAGCGGGGGCGATGGTCCGGGCTTCGGGCTGGACATCGAGTTCTCCGACATCGAGTGGGAGAAGACCTATCTGCTCGCCCAGGAGCGGGAGATGCTCGGCCTCTATGTCTCCGACCATCCGCTCTTCGGTATCGAGCATGTCCTCAACGAGAAGGCGGACGCCGCCATCGCCCAGCTCACCGGCGGTGAGCACGCCGACGGCGCGATCGTCACCATCGGCGGCATCATCTCCGGTCTCCAGCGCAAGATGACCAAACAGGGCAACGCCTGGGCCATCGCCACCGTCGAGGACCTCGCCGGTTCCATCGAGTGCATGTTCTTCCCCGCCACCTACCAGCTGGTCTCCACCCAGTTGGTCGAGGACGCGGTGGTCTTCGTCAAGGGCCGTCTGGACAAGCGCGAGGACGTACCCCGGCTGGTCGCCATGGAGCTGATGGTCCCCGATCTGTCCGAGGCATCGGCCAACGCGCCGGTGACGATCACCATTCCGACGGTCAAGGTCACCCCGCCGCTGGTCGAGAAGCTGGGCGAGGTGCTCAGCCACCACCGCGGCTCCACCGAGGTGCGGATCAAGCTCCAAGGGGCCCGTAAGACCACCGTGCTGAGGCTCGACCGGCACCGGGTCACCGCGGACCCGGCCCTGTTCGGCGACCTCAAGGTGCTGCTGGGAGCGTCCTGTCTGGCCGGGTGACGCCCGGCTCCGTACTCCGCGCGAGGGGCGCGCCCGGTCCGGGCGCGCCCCTCAACCGTTCGCAAGCGGCGGTCAGTTGTGGCCGAAACTCTTCTGTCGGTCCTTGCGACCCGCCACGGGGGCGCCCTCCGGCCGCATCGCTTGCGACTGCGCCTCCTGCGAGGAGGCCCCCGTCTGCTCGGCGGGGCGGTCGGCCGGGCCGCGGTTCTGCCGCGCCTGGGCCTGCGCCTGCTTGCGATCGCGGTTCTTGTTCTTGCCCATGGTGGTGTGCCTCCAGTTGGGATCAGCCCCCGGTGCAGGGCCCTCCGGAGAGGAAGCCCTCCGGGAAGAACAGTGACATGCCTTGGTGACCCGTGCATTTCGGGCAATTACCGTGAGTGAGAAGGGGGGTCTTCGCGGGTAGGCCGTATCCGCCACGCCGGTGATCCAGTTCGGACTGATAACCCCCGCGCGGTCGGGCAGACTCGAGAGAAAGCCATCAGAAATTCCGGGGTACGGCTGTGTACGGGGGCGACCGAGGACTGGACTGTCTGAAAGAGGGTGGAACGTGGACCGCTGCGTCGTCCTGGTGGACGCCGGGTACCTGCTGGGCGCCGCCGCGAGCCTGCTGGCCGGCGAACCCGCCCGGTCCCGTATCTCCGTTGACCACGCGACCCTTATCCAGGGCCTGCGGGAGCGCGCCGAGACCGAGACCGAGCGCCCCCTGCTGCGCATCTACTGGTTCGACGGCGCCCCCGACCGCGTACCGCAGCCCGAGCACCGGCGGCTGCGGGTGATGCCCCGGGTGACCGTCCGGCTCGGCGCCCTGACCCGCAGCGACGGCCGCTGGGCGCAGAAGGGCGTGGACGCCGCCATGCACGCCGAACTCACCGAACTCGCCCGCAACCGCGCCTGCTCCGACATCGTGCTGGTCACCGGGGACGGCGATCTGCTCCCCGGGCTGATGTCGGCCAAGGAGCACGGCGTCGCCGTCCATCTGTGGGCGGTCCAGGCCGCGGACGGGGACTACAACCAGTCCGAGGACCTGGTCGCCGAGGCCGATGAGCGGCGGGTGCTGGACCGCGCCTGGATCACCGGGGCGGTCCGCGCCAAGGAGGCCCCCGGCCCCTGTGCCCGCACCGCCGCGCCGCGCCCGGAGATCGCCGCCATCCTGTCCGCCCCGCTGCCCGAGACGGCAGCTGCCGCCGCGGCGGCAGCTGCCGTCGGATCCGGCGCCACCGACGCCCCCAACGGCTCCGCCCGGCCCGGCGCGGGCGTCGTCCGGCCCGGCGCGGCGGACGGCAACGGTGCCGCGGACCCCGCCGAGCGGGCCGCCGACGGGGCGGGCGGCGCCGTCAGCAAGGGCGGTGTGCCCACCCCCAAGGACCTCGCGGGGCTGGGCCGGGCACCGGGCGGGCCCGCCGCCCCGCATCCCGTCCCCAGCGCCACCCTGCGCTGGTCCTCCGACAAGGGCTGGATCGACCGTGGCCCCGGCACCGGAGTGGGCGAGCCGCCGGAGACCGCCAACCTCCCCATGCTGGCCCAGCTCACCAGCGCCGAGCAGCGCTGGGCCGACCGTGAGGAGGACATCACCACCGTCAGCGGTGACCCCTTCGAGGTGGGCCAGGTCTTCGCCCGCCGCTGGATCGAGCGGCTATCCGACCCCGGTAACCTCCCGCAGCTCTCCACCGAGTACCCCCGTATCCCGCACCGCATCGACGGTGAACTGCTGCGCTATGCCGCGCGCTTCGGTCTGCTCGCCCACAAGGACGATCAGATCGACGAGCACGACCGCTATGCGATCCGGGCCGGGTTCTGGCGCGAGATCGACGTCCGGACGGCCGCGGAACACGCTCCGGCGCCCGATTAGGCGCTGTCCTGCCGATTTCGCGGGCCCGCGACGCCTGGCACCGCGCCTCGCCGCGTTGTCGGGATCTTCCCAGTACGCCCAGTACGCCCAGTACGCCCAGTACGAGGACGACCTTCCTGCGATCCTCCCCCAGCTACCGCTGGGAGGTGCCCCCTCACCAGACGCCCCTGGGCTGATCCACGAAGATCGACAGGACAGGACCTGGCGGCGGGGTCCGCCGACGGCCCGCACCGTCCGGCGAGGGACCCGAGGGCAGGAGCGGCTGTCCGGGCGCGTACCCTCATAGCTCGTGAGGATGGGCGCGAAACAGGCGACGGGCGGCGATGTGGTGTGCACCGTGCGCGGCCTGGTCAAGACCTATCCCGCCGCGCGGGGACGCCGCGGCGCGCCCGCCACCCCCGCCGTACGGGCCAGCGACGGTATCGACCTCGATGTGGCGCGCGGTGAGGTCTTCGGGCTGCTCGGCCCCAATGGCGCTGGAAAGTCCACCCTGGTCCGCCAGCTCACCGGACTGCTGCGGCCCGACGAGGGCACCGTCCGGGTGCTCGGCCACGATCTCGTCCGCCACCCAGAGCGCGCCGCCCGGCTGCTGAGCTATCTGGGCCAGGACTCGACCGCGCTGGACGAGCTGACCGTCGCCCTCGCCGCCGAGACCACGGCGCGGCTGCGCGGCCTCGACGCCCGCGCGGCCCGTGCCGAGCGCGACGCGGTGATCGAGGAGCTGGACCTCGGTGAGCTGGCCGGACGGCCGCTGAAGAAGCTCTCCGGCGGTCAGCGGCGGCTGGCCTGCGTCGCCGCCGCGCTGGTCGGCGAGCGGCCGCTGCTGGTGCTGGACGAGCCCACCACCGGGATGGACCCGGTGGCCCGCCGGGCGGTGTGGGCCGCGGTCGACCGGCGGCGGGCCGAGCGCGGGGTGACGGTGCTGCTCGTCACCCACAACGTCATCGAGGCCGAGACGGTGCTCGACCGGGTCGCGGTGATGGACCGAGGCCGGGTGATCGCCTGCGACACCCCCGCCGGGCTCAAGGCGATGGTCGCCGACGAGGTGCGGGTGGAGCTGGTGTGGCGCACCGAGCCGCCGCTGGACGTCGCCGGGGTCGCCGCGCTGCGGGAGACCGCCCACTCCGTCGCCGGGCGCCGCTGGACGCTGCGGCTCGCCCCGGACGAGGCACGCGCCGCCATCGCCACCGTGACCGGCGGCCCCGCCTTCGCCGCACTGGACGATTTCACTCTGGCCACGCCCAGCCTGGAGGATGTGTACCTCGCACTCGGCGGCCGTGCGGAAGGGACGCAGGGGCTGGTGAAGGCGTGAACGCAGACGTGACCGTGTCCGTAGTGAAGTCCGTGAAGCGACCGAAGCCGTTGTAGGCGAAGAGGAGCAGCACAACGTGAGTGTCGTGCCCGCGCAGGCCATGCCGTCCGGTATCACCGGGGGAAGCGCCCCGGCGAAGGCCGCCGCGCCGGCCGGTGAGGCCGGAGACGCAGTCGGCGTGCCCGCCCCGCTGGCGGCCCGCGCACGGCTGTTCCCCGCCCTCGTCGCGGTCTACCGGGCCCAGCTCAGCCGGGCCCGGGTGGCCCGGATCCCGCTGCTGTTCGTGGCCACCTTCCAGTCCGTCGGGATCATGGTCCTGATGCGCGGGGTGGTGGACGGCGGGGCGGAGGCCCGCTCGGTGGTCGCCGGGTCCAGTGTGCTGGTCGTGGCGTTCGTGGCGCTCAACCTGCTGGCCCAGTACTTCGGACAGCTGCGGGCGAGCGGCGGACTCGACCACTACGCCACCCTGCCGGTGCCGCCGTCCGCGGTGGTGCTCGGCGCGGCCGCCGCGTACGCCTCGTTCACCGTGCCCGGAACGGCCGTCACCGCCGTGGTGGGCAGTGCGCTCTTCCAGCTCCCGATGGGGCATCTGTGGATCCTCGCCGCGGTGATCCCGCTCTCCGGAGCCGCCCTCGCCGGGCTCGGCGCGGCCCTCGGACTGCTCGCCCCACGCCAGGAACTGGCCACGCTCTGCGGCCAGTTGGGGATGTCGGCGGCGCTGCTGCTGGGGGTGCTGCCCGCCGAGCGGATGCCGGAGGTAGTGTCGTACACGCGTGATCTGCTGCCGTCGACGTACGGTGTGGAGGCCCTGGCGCGGTCCTTCGACGGGCAGCCCGACTGGCTGGCGGTCTGTGCCGACCTCGGGGTGTGCGCCGTGGTGGCCGTGGTGTCGCTCGCCGCCGCGACCTGGGCCTACCGGCGGGCGGCCGTGCGGTGACGCGCCGCAGCGGACCTCCCGCTGACCGAAGTACGCCGTCCACCTGGCACGATGACGGGGTGACCGCACCGTTGACGCCACAAGATCAGCCGTCGCCGCAGGACGAGCCCGCCGAGGGGCGGGCCGGATCGCGGGGGCCGGAGCCGCAGGGGCAGCCGCACGGAGGCTCCGCGCCGTATCCCTCCGGCGAAGCGCACACCTCCGGACCTTCCGAACACCCTGGACACCCTGAATACCCCGAGCCCGGCGAGTACTCCGAGCCGGGGCCCGAGCTGCGGGCGGAGCTGGTGCAGGCGTCGCTGGTGGCCATCGCGGTGGCGGTGGCGGGCGTACTGCTGGGGCTGCTGTGGCTCTGGCTGTCGCCGAAGGTGCCGATGGTCCTGGCCGGTGACAACGCCGTCTATCTGAAGAACTCCGAGGGGGAGGACGCCATCGGCGCGGACGGGGTGTTCGCGCTGCTCGCTCTGGCCTTCGGGGCCGTGACGGCGATCGTGGTGTTCCTGCTCTTCCGGCAGGGCGGGATCGCGCTGGTCATCGGACTGGCCATCGGCGGGGTGCTCGCCTCGGTGATCGCCTGGCGGCTGGGCGTCTGGCTGGGACCCAGCGCGGACATCGCGGCCCACGCCAGGGAGGTCGGCAAGGGCGTCACCTTCGACGGGCCGCTGGAGTTGCGCGCCAAGGGCGCCCTGCTGTCCTGGTCGATGGCGGCGATGGTGGTGCATCTGATGCTGACCGGGCTGTTCGGCCCGCGTGACCCGGAGCCCCCGCTGCCGAACTCGGGCCTCACCCCCGCCTGACCGGGATGCCCCGAGGCGGGCCTACCCCGCGTGGCGCGCGATCGGGGCCACCACGGCCTCGGTGAGCGCCGCCAGATCCGTGGGGGACAGCTCGACCTCAAGACCGCGGCGGCCCGCCGAGACACACACCGTCTCGTATCCGTCCGCCGAGGCGTCCAGGGCCGTGGGCAGCCGCTTGCGCTGGCCGAGCGGGGAGATGCCGCCGCGGACATAGCCCGTGGTGCGCTCCGCCGCCGCCGGGTCCGCCATCGTCGCGCGCTTGCCGCCGACCGCCGCCGCCAGGGCCTTGAGGTCCAGCGAGGCGGAGACCGGGACGATCGCCACGGTCAGCCGGTCGTCCACGCTGGCGACGAGGGTCTTGAACACCCGGCCCGGCTCCACCCCCAGAGCCTGCGCGGCCTCCTCGCCGTAGGACGGGGCCGCCGGGTCATGGGTGTAGGAGTGCAGCGTGAACGGGGTGCCCGCCGTGGTGAGGGCGGTGGTGGCAGGGGTCCCGGCGGAGTTCTTCTTGGATTTCTTGGCCATGTCTCTCGGGCGTCAGTTGGGGCTGGTCGGGCGGCGGGTCAGATCGACGGCGGGAAGCGACGGGAGCTTACCGATCACCGCGCTCTCCGCGCGAAGGAGTTTCAGTTCCTCGGCCAGCCGGCTGGCGGTGTCCGGCGCCTGCAACAGCCGCTGTTTGGCCGGGGTGTCGAGCACGGCGGCGGCCGCGACCAGATAGGAGAGGACGGACGGCTCGCCCGGCAGGTCCTGTTCGGCGGCCAGGGTGCGTTCCCGCGCCCCCGCCAGCCGCTTCTGATAGGTGCGGAACGCCCGCACCACCCCGGAGGCCAGCGCCCCGGCACCGTCGCCCTGCTCCTCCTGGAGCTCCTTGACCTCGGCGGTCAGATACGGGCCCGAGGAGTCCACCGAGAGCAGTTCGAACCGGGTGGTGCCGGTGGCCAGCACCTCGAAGGTGCCGTCCTCCTGCTCCCGGATGGTGGCCGCGTCCGCGACACAGCCGACCGGATAGAACGACTTCACCGGATCCGGGCCGAAGCCCGCGGCGGGGCCGCGGTCGGGCAGCGTCACGGCCTCCGGGAGCCCGATCGCGCTGGGCGCGACCTCATGGCCGTCCCGGATCGCGATCACCCCGAACCGGCGCGGAGTCTCCTCCGGGAGCGCCGACAGATCGCGCATCAGGGAGCGGTACCGCTGCTCGAAAACGTTCAAGGGCATGACGAGCCCCGGGAACAGCACCGTGTTCAGCGGGAAGAGCGGAAGGCGCGCGGAGGTCACGGGGCGTAAGCCTAATGGCCCCGCGCGTCCCTCTTCACTGGCGGCGCAGCAGCCGGGAGGCGCCCGCGGCGACCGTGGTCGCCAGCACCCAGCCCAGCAGGATCATCACGATGGCCGCCCACTGGACCGCCCCGCGGGGGTTCCAATAGCCGTCCTGGCCCAGATTGACCACCGGGATCAGCAGGTCGAGCGTGTACAGCGAGGCGTTCCAGTGCGGGGATTCATCCGGCTTCAGCGCCTCGGGGCGGTTGTGGGCGAAGAACACCGAGCCCACTGCCCACAGCACCGCCATCCACACCGCCGCCCGGCCGGGGCGGTAGCCGTAGGCCACCGTCCAGTCCTGGAGGTATCCCCACATCTTCCCGGCCAGCGGCAGCGTTTCCCGGCGGCGGCGCTGCTTGGCGAGCAGCACCTCGCGCGCGTCCGCGTCCTCACCGCTGGCCCGCATCGAGTTGGCCAGCATCTCGTACGGCTCGGGCGCGTACTCCGGAGTCGCCGCGGCCACCCACTCCAGCCGCCGGGTCAGCGGGAAGTGGCCGCGCGGGATCAGATTCTCGTAGCAGAAGCCCGCCATGGTGAGCCCGCCCGGCCCCGGCCAGCTCACCGACTTGTCGACCAGGTTGACCACCCGGGCGCCGGAGAGGATCACCCGGCCGCGCTGCGGGCGCTCCCCGACGAAGCGCAGTTCGGGCGTCTGGACCCGGCGCAGCGACAGCTCCTGGTCGTTCTCCAGGATGAAGCGGGCCTGGTCGAAGTCGATCGCGTCACCGATCCGCCCGTCGTCCAGGCGTATCCCGCCCTCGCACTCGAAGCGCTGGATCCGGGTCCCGCGCGTCGGGGTGTCGGTGGTGCCGTACGGCGGGGTGGAGCCGGGGGAGTAGGTGGATATCCCGCCGCCGGTCAGATACATGCTGCGCTCGACGGTCAGCTGCGGTGCGTTCAGCGCCCGCCGCCCGTACGGATTGCGCAGCCGCGAGCCGCGCAGACTGAGCGACACGCCCACCTGCGCCCCGCGCAGACTCAGCTCGCCGTACGACTCGATCATGTCGGCCTGGAAGTCCTGGGCGACGGTCAGCCCGTCGGCGCTGATCGACATGCCCCGGCGGTCCCGGCGCACGATGAGCTGGTTGAGCAGTAAATCCGTGCCGATGTGGGCGTCGGTGAGCCGGATGCCGTGCTCCACGACACACCGGGGCAGATGCAGATCGCCCTCGGTGCGCAGCCGGGCCGCCTCCAGCCGGGGGAGTGCGCAGCCCACCAGACGCAGGGTGGTGAAGTGCGCCTCGGGGAGCAGCACCTCGCGCTCGAAGCGGCAGTTCTTCAGCTCCACGTACGGACTGATGACCCCGCCGGCCAGATCCAGGGTGCCGGTGATGTGCACCCCGTTGAGCTTGAGCGCCGCGACCCGGCCCGGCTGGGCGGGCGGCCCGTTCAGCAGCAGCAGCGCCACGACCCGCGCCCGCACACTGCGCTCGGGGCCCCAGGCGTACGGACCGGAGGGGTCGTTCCGCTGGGGGTGGGAGGTACGCAGATCGTGGGTGCTGCCATTGCGGAACGCCTGCCACATGCCCCATTCGGCGGTGGTCAGATCGAGGCCCGGGGGCGGATCGCCATCGTGCGGCTCGGTCACAGCCGTGTCCCCCTCCTGTACTCCGTGTCCCCGTACGGACCACATTCCCGCTGAGTAACCGGTTGAACGCCAACGGTCAGGGTCAACTTAGGGGGTCCGTATCACTCACTGATACGGGGGGCGGGCGGCCGTATCGGGTCTGAGACAATTGATCGCGTGATCTCCCGTATCGATCTGCGCGGCGCCGCCCTCCCCGAGGGCGGCATCGACCGTGACCTGCTGCCCCGTGCCGAGCTCGATGTCGAGGCCGCCCTGGAGAAGGTGCGCCCGATCTGCGAGGACGTACGGCATCGCGGCACCGCGGCGCTGATCGACTACGCGCGGCGGTTCGACGGCGTCACCCTGGAGCGGGTGCGGGTGCCCGCCGAGGCCCTTCAGCGCGCCCTCGCCGAGCTGGACCCGGCCGTGCGGGCCGCCCTGGAGGAGTCCATCCGGCGGGCCCGGCTGGTCCACAGCGCCCAGCGGCGCAGCGACCACACCACACAGGTGGTGCCCGGCGGCACCGTC
Organism: Streptomyces sp. JLBJ103; assembly: GCF_058215575.1. Lineage (NCBI taxonomy): Bacteria > Bacillati > Actinomycetota > Actinomycetes > Kitasatosporales > Streptomycetaceae > Streptomyces > Streptomyces sp. JLBJ103. The sequence continues at coordinate 5,933,959 of NZ_CM177089.1, forward strand.
ACCGAGCGCTGGGTGCCGGTCGAGCGGGTCGGGCTGTACGTTCCCGGCGGCCGCTCGGTCTACCCCTCCTCCGTGGTGATGAACGTGGTGCCCGCGCAGGAGGCCGGAGTCGGCTCGATGGCCGTCACCTCCCCGCCGCAGCGCGAGTTCGGCGGGCTGCCGCACCCCACCATCCTGGCGGCCTGCGCCCTGCTGGGCGTCGACGAGGTTTACGCGGCCGGGGGCGCCCAGGCCGTGGCCATGTTCGCGTACGGCACCGAGGAGTGCCGTCCGGTCGCGATGGTGACCGGACCGGGCAACATCTGGGTCGCCGCCGCCAAGCGCCTGCTCAAGGGTCGGATCGGGATCGACGCCGAGGCCGGGCCCACCGAGATCGCCATCCTCGCCGACGCCACCGCCGACCCGGTGCATGTCGCCGCTGACCTGATCAGCCAGGCCGAGCACGATCCGCTGGCCGCCTCGGTGCTGGTCACCGACTCCGAGGAACTGGCCACCGCGGTCGAGAAGGAGCTCGAGGTCCAGATCGCGGCCACCCGGCATGTCGAGGACCGCATCCGCCCGGCGCTCTCCGGCCGTCAGTCCGGCATCGTGCTGGTCGACGGGGTCGAGCAGGGCCTGGCCGTGGTGGACGCCTACGCGGCCGAGCACCTGGAGATCCAGACCGAGGACGCGTCGGCGGTCGCCGCCCGGGTGCGGAACGCCGGGGCGGTCTTCGTCGGCGCGTACGCCCCCGTCTCCCTCGGCGACTACGCCGCGGGCTCCAACCATGTGCTGCCCACCGGCGGCTGTGCCTGCCACTCCTCCGGTCTGTCCGTGCAGTCCTTCCTGCGCGGTATCCACGTGGTGGACTACAGCCGGGAGGCGCTGGCCGAGGTCGCGGGCCATGTGGTGACGCTCGCCGAGGCGGAGGATCTGCCCGCCCACGGCGCCGCGGTGAAGGCAAGGTTCGACTGGAAGGTGCCACCGAGCAAGTGACCGGCATTGACGATCTCCCGATCCGGGAAGAGCTCCGTGGCAAGTCCCCGTACGGCGCTCCGCAGCTGGACGTCCCCGTACGGCTGAACACCAACGAGAATCCGTATCCGCTGCCCGAGCCCCTGGTGGCCCGGATCGCCGAGCGGGTCACCGAGGCGGCCCGCCACCTCAACCGCTACCCGGACCGGGACGCGGTCGAGCTCCGCACCGAGCTGGCCCGCTATCTCACCCGCACCGCCGGGCACGAGGTCGGCGTGGCCAACGTCTGGGCGGCCAACGGGTCCAACGAGGTGTTGCAGCAGCTGCTCCAGACCTTCGGCGGTCCGGGGCGCACCGCGATCGGCTTCGAGCCCTCGTACTCGATGCACGCGCTGATCTCCCGTGGCACCGGTACCGGCTGGATTTCCGGCCCGCGGAACGCGGATTTCACCATTGATGTGGACGCCGCCCGCGCGGCCATCGCCCAACACCGGCCCCACGTCGTGTTCATCACCTCCCCCAACAACCCCACGGGGACCGCCGTCGAGGCGGACACGGTGCTGAAGCTGTACGAGGCGGCGCAGGCTGCCGGGCCCTCGATCGTCGTGGTCGACGAGGCGTACGGGGAGTTCAGCCACCGCCCCTCGCTGCTGCCGCTGATCGAGAACCGCCCGCAGTTGATCCTCTCCCGGACCATGTCCAAGGCGTTCGGCGCCGCCGGGCTGCGGCTGGGCTATCTCGCCGCCCACCCGGCCGTGGTGGACGCCGTCCAGCTGGTCCGGCTGCCCTACCACCTGTCCGCCGTTACCCAGGCCACCGCGCTGGCCGCCCTGGAGCACACCGATACGCTGTTGGGGTACGTCGAGGCGCTCAAGGCCGAGCGCGACCGGCTGGTGAGCGAGCTGCGCAGCATCGGCTGCGAAGTGACCGACTCGGACGCCAACTTCGTGCAGTTCGGCCGCTTCGAGGACGCGCACGCGGCATGGCAGAGCCTGCTGGACCGGGGAGTTCTGGTCCGTGACAACGGCGTACCCGGGTGGCTGCGGGTCACCGCGGGCACCCCCACCGAGAACGACGCGTTCCTCGAGGCGGTACGCGAGCTGATGAAGGAGAAGAGCGCATGACCCGCGTGGGACGCGTGGAGCGCACCACCAAGGAGACCTCGGTCGTCGTCGAGATCGATCTCGACGGCACCGGACAGGTCGACGTATCGACCGGTGTCGGCTTCTACGACCACATGCTCGACCAGCTCGGCCGCCACGGCCTCTTCGACCTCACGGTCAAGACCGAGGGCGACCTGCACATCGACACCCACCACACCATCGAGGACACCGCCCTCGCGCTCGGCGCCGCGTTCAAGCAGGCGCTCGGCGACAAGGTGGGCATCTACCGCTTCGGCAACTGCACGGTGCCGCTGGACGAGTCCCTCGCCCAGGTGACCGTCGACCTCTCCGGCCGCCCCTACCTGGTGCACACCGAGCCGGAGAACATCGCGCCGATGATCGGCACCTACGACACCACGATGACGCGGCACATACTGGAGTCGTTCGTGGCGCAGGCGCAGATCGCCCTGCATGTCCACGTGCCGTACGGGCGCAATGCCCACCACATCGTGGAGTGCCAGTTCAAGGCCCTGGCGCGGGCGCTGCGCTACGCCAGCGAGCGGGACCCGCGGGCGGCGGGGATCATTCCTTCGACGAAGGGCGCGCTGTGAGCGACGGCCGCGCGGACGGAGAAGCGAACGGAGAGATGGTGTGAACGGGACGTCCACGGCGTTCATCGTGCTGGGGCTCTTCCTGCTGGGCGGGGTCTTCTCCTTCGTCAAGCAGGGGCTGCCCAAGAGTGTGATCGTGCTGCTCGGCCTGGGCGCCTCGATGGCCCTGGTGGCGGGCATCATGCGGCTGGAGGTCTGGAATTGAGTACGGCCCCGAAGGTCGTCGTTTTCGACTACGGCTTCGGCAACGTCCGCTCCGCCGAGCGCGCCCTCGCCCATGTCGGCGCCGATGTCGAGATCACCCGTGACTACGACACGGCCATGGCCGCCGACGGTCTGCTGGTCCCCGGCGTCGGCGCCTTCGCCGCCTGTATGAAGGGGCTGCTCGAGGCCCGGGGCGACTGGATCGTGGGCCGCCGCCTCTCCGGCGGCCGCCCCGTGATGGGCATCTGCGTCGGTATGCAGATCCTCTTCGGGCGCGGTATCGAGCACGGTGTCGAGGCCGAGGGCCTGGACGAATGGCCCGGCACCGTCGAGCCGCTGCGCGCCCCCGTTGTCCCCCACATGGGCTGGAACACGGTCGAAGCCCCCGACGGCTCCCGGCTGTTCGACGGCGTGGACAAGGGCGAGCGCTTCTACTTCGTCCACTCCTACGCGGTCCGCACCTGGGAGCTGGAGGTGGCCAACCCCGCCATGCCCGCCCCCAAGGTCTCCTGGACCACGCACGGCGAGCCGTTCGTGGCCGCCGTGGAGAACGGCCCGCTCTGGGCCACCCAGTTCCACCCCGAGAAGTCCGGCGACGCGGGCGCGCGGCTGCTCCGCAACTGGCTCGACACGCTCTGACCGGCCCGCCCAGCTCACGCACTCACCGTAAGGTTCCCCGCATGCCAACGCACCGCCTCGAACTCCTCCCCGCCGTCGACGTCCGCGACGGTCAGGCCGTCCGCCTCGTGCATGGTGAGTCCGGCTCCGAGACGTCGTACGGCGACCCGCTGGAGGCCGCCCTCGCCTGGCAGGCGGCGGGCGCCGAATGGCTGCATCTGGTGGACCTGGACGCCGCCTTCGGCACCGGGGACAACCGCGAGCAGATCGCCGAGGTCGCCCGCGCCATGGAGCTGAAGGTCGAGCTGTCCGGCGGTATCCGCGACGACGCCTCGCTGGCCGCCGCCCTCGCCACCGGCTGCACCCGGGTCAACCTCGGTACCGCCGCGCTGGAGACCCCCGAGTGGGTCGCCAAGGTCATCGCCGAGCACGGCGACCGCATCGCCGTCGGCCTCGATGTCCGCGGCACCACCCTGCGCGGCCGCGGCTGGACCCGCGACGGCGGCGATCTGTACGAGACGCTGGCCCGGCTGGACTCCGAGGGCTGCGCCCGGTACGTGGTGACCGACATCGCCAAGGACGGCACCCTCCAGGGCCCCAACCTGGAGCTGCTGCGCAACGTCTGCGCCGCCACGCCCAAGCCGGTCGTCGCCTCCGGCGGCGTTTCCTCCCTTGATGACCTGCGCGCCCTTGCGACTCTGGTACCGGAAGGCGTCGAGGGTGCCATCGTCGGGAAGGCGCTCTACGCCAAGGCGTTCACCCTGGAAGAGGCGTTGGAGGCGGTGTCCGTATGACCTCACCCGAGATCGCGCGACGGATCCAGACCCACAGTCCCTGGGAGGAGACCATCGGCTTCGCACGGGCCGTCGAGGCCGGTGACCTGGTGGTCGTCGCCGGGACGATGCCGCTGGCCGAGCGCGGCGTGCTGGAGGGCGAGGGCGATCCGTACCAGCAGACGCTCGCCGCGTTCCGCCATGCCCTGGACGCGCTGGCCAAGTTCGACCTGGGCGTCGAATCCGTGATCCGCACCCGGATGTACCTCACCCACGCCCGGGACGTGGACGAGGTGGGCCGCGCCCACAAGGAGCTCTTCGACGCCGTGCGCCCGGCCGCGACCCTCGTCGTGGTCTCCGGCTTCGTCGACTCGCGCGTCCTGGTGGAAGTCGAACTGGAAGCATTCCGAGGAGCCCGACAGCCATGACCCTCGCGGTCCGAGTCATCCCCTGCCTGGACGTGGACAACGGCCGGGTCGTCAAGGGTGTCAACTTCCAGAACCTGCGCGACGCGGGCGATCCGGTCGAGATGGCCAAGATCTACGGCGAGGAGGGCGCGGACGAGCTGACCTTCCTCGACATCACCGCCTCCTCCGGCAACCGCGAGACCACCTACGACGTCGTCCGCCGCACTGCCGAGCAGGTCTTCATCCCCCTCACGGTCGGCGGCGGCGTCCGCACCACGGAGGACGTCGACAAGCTGCTGCGCGCCGGTGCGGACAAGGTCGGCGTCAACACGGCCGCCATCGCCCGCCCCGAGCTGATCCGCGAGATCGCCGAACGCTTCGGCAGCCAGGTGCTGGTCCTCTCGGTCGACGCCCGCCGCTGCACGCCCGCCGCCGACGGGGGACCGGCCGCGGTCACCGCGTCCGGTTACGAGGTCACCACCCACGGCGGCCGCCGGGGCACCGGTATCGACGCCGTCGAGTGGGCCCACCGCGCGGCCGAGCTGGGCGCCGGCGAGATCCTGCTCAACTCCATGGACGCGGACGGCACCAAGGACGGCTACGACACCCCCATGATCGAAGCCGTCCGCAAGCACGTCTCCATCCCGCTCATCGCCAGCGGTGGCGCGGGCACCCTCGCCCACTTCCCCCCGGCCGTCGCCGCGGGCGCGGACGCGGTCCTGGCCGCGTCGGTCTTCCACTTCGGCGATCTGCGGATCAGCCAGGTGAAGGACGAACTGCGGGCGGCGGGGCACCCGGTGCGCTGAGGGGGCCGCCGACGAGGTCGCCCCGGGCGCGGCGGGGGCGGACTTGACCTGGTGTCACCCGGGGCGCTTGGATCGCGGCTGGGTCCTGTCCTGTCGATCTTCGTGGATCAGGCCGCGGCGTCTGGTGAGGGGGCACCTCCCAGCGGTAGCTGGGGGAGGATCGCAGGAGGGTCGTCCGCGTACTGGGCGTACTCGGATGATCCCGACAACGCGGCGAGGCGCGGTGCCAGGCCCCGCGGGCCCGCGAAGATCGGCAGGACAGGGCCTGGCCGGCCCGGGGAGACCGCCCGGAGCCCCAGAGGTGCGCCCAGCCGGTACGGGATCCGTATCCCCAGCCCGGCCCGAGTCGCCAGGACCGCACACGACGCGTCCGAGGCGGGGCCGTTACCCGCGAACGCTGGAGCAGTGCGCCATGCCCGCCCGCCGTCCGACCGTCCGGTCCACCGCCGTCGCCGCCGCGGCGGTGCTCCTCGCCCTCACCGGCTGTACGTCGTCGTCGGATTCCGCCGGGCCCGCCGCGTCCTCCGGGTCCCCGGGATCCTCCGGGCCCGAGGGCCGTTCGCGGGTGACGCTGCCGCCCGTCCACGCCGGATTCGACTACCAGTTGGGCGGCGCCTACACCCCGCCCAAGGGCGTCCGGATCGTCAGCCGTGACCGCACGTCCACTCCGGCGGACGGGCTGTACAACATCTGCTACGTCAACGCCTTCCAGGCCCAGCCGGAGGAGCGGAAGCAGTGGCCCGCCGATCTGCTGCTGCGCGACGCGGACGGCGACGAGGTCCTGGACAAGGACTGGAACGAACCGCTGCTGGACATCGGCACCCCCGCCAAGCGCGAGCGGATCGCCGCCCGGGTCAACCGGTGGATCGACGGCTGCGCCGACAAGGGCTACGACGCCGTGGAGCCGGACAACTACGACAGCTACGCCCGCTCCGGCGGCAGGCTGTCGGCGGCCGACGCGAAGGCGTTCATCACCCTGCTGTCCGCGCACGCCCACTCCCGGGGCCTGGCCATCGGCCAGAAGAACACCGTGGAACTCGCCGACAGCCGCAGGGAGACCGGGCTGGATTTCGCCGTGGTCGAGGAGTGCGGCGCATACGAGGAGTGCGAGGGCTATGTGGACGCCTTCGGTCGCCATGTGGTGGTGATCGAGTACACCGCCAAGGGGCTCGCCAAGGGCTGTGCGGAGTGGGGCGACCGGCTGAGCATCGTGCGCCGGGACGTCGATGTCACGCCCCGGGGCGACGACGGCTACGTCCGTGGGACCTGCCGGGGCTGACCGTCCGGGTCCCGGGTGAGGGCGTACATCACCTGTGGTGCGCCGAATTCGGTGAACGCGTCGACCTGCCGCATCCCGAGGGCTTCGAGGAGGCGCCGCGAAGGGGCGTTGGCCTCCTGGGTGACCGCGACGACCTCCGGGCGGCCGGGCGTCAGCGCGTCGAACGCCCAGGAGACCGCGGCCGAGACCGCCTCGCGGGCGTAGCCGTGTCCCCAGTGCTCGGGCAGCAGCTGGTACGACACCTCCGTACGGCCGTCGTGGCGCGAGTCCGGCTCCAGCAGCACTCCGCCGACCACCGTTCCGTCGGCGCGCAGCACCACGCCGAACGCCCCGAAGGCGCCCACGCATCCCCGCTCCCGGGCGCGGACCGTCTCCTCGGGCACCGGGCCGCCGAGGTAGCGGCGCACCGCGGGGTCGGTCCACAGCCGGGACACGGCGGGGACATCGGCGGCCTCGATGGGGCGCAGGTGCAGCCGCGCGGTGGTCAGGGAGACGGGCCAGGGGGCGGAGGACATGATCAGAGCTTGTCCCACACGAGCGAGTAGCGCCACAGCAGATGGCGTCGGAAGCGGCAGCCGGGCAGCAGCCGGCGGGCCTCCCGGCGGACCTGGCCCCAGCTCATCCCGGGCGTCCGGATGGGCATACCGTCGGGATACGTCTTGCCGCCGTTGCGCCGGGCGCGCGACCGGGCCACGGGCACGCCCGCCCCGCTGATGATCCAGTCCAGCGGGGTCCGGTTACGGGCCAGGCCGACGATCGCCAACCGCCCGCCCGGCGCGAGCAGCCGCACCATCGCGCGCACCGCCTCCGCGAACTCCATGTGGTGGACCACGGCGACGGCGCTGATGAAGTCGTAGCCGCCCTCGGGGAGCCGGTGCGGGGAGGGGTCGAGGAAGTCCGCCTCCACATACGTCACATGGGGCGGGGGAGCGCCGTGCGGCTCGGGAGCGCGGGCCAGCCGGACCATCTCCGCGGAGCGGTCCACGCCGGTCACCGAGGTCACCCGTCCGGCCAGCTTGCGGGCGAGCAGCCCATCACCGCAGCCGATGTCCAGAGCCGTGCCACAGCCGTCCGGTACGGCGTCGAGCACCAGCGGGTGGTAATGGACGTTGTGGTTCCAGTAGGTCCGGGACATCACGCCACCCTAAGTGGCGCCGAGCGGTCCCGGGCGGTGATGCCGATGCTGTGGCTCAGACACCGAGCGGGGCGGATCGGGCCGCTTCCACGGCCTCCTTGTCGCCGTCGAGCTCGACCCGCGCGGCGCCCTGACGGCCGTACAGGAACAGCGCCAGCTCGGCCGGTTCACCGGTGACGGTGACCACCGGGGTGCCCCGGTGCGCCACCGCCGTACGGCCGTCGGGGCGGCGCAGCACCAGGCCCACCGGGGACCGGCGGCCGAACACCCGGGCCGCGCGCTCGATCCGGGACCAGAGCACATTGGCGAAGACCGGGTCCACCTCGCGCGGCGTCCAGTCCGGCTGGGCCCGGCGGACGTCCTCGCCGTGCACGTAGAACTCGAGGCTGTTGGCCGCCTCGTCCACCTGCTTGAGCGCGAACGGCGACATCCGCGGGGGACCGGTGCGGAAGAGCTGGAGCAGCTCCTCGTACGGCTTGGCCGCGAACTCGGCCTGCACCCGGGCCAGCCGCGCGGCCAGCGGCTTGATCACCAGGCCGCCGGCGGCGTCCGCGCGGCGCTCGCGGACCACGAGATGGGCCGCCAGATCCTGGGTGGCCCAGCCCTCGCACAGCGTCGGGGCGCCGGGGCCCGCGCTCTCCAAGAGGTCGGCGAGGAGCAGACGTTCCCGCTTCGCGTGAGTGGACATAACGCCCACCCTACGACCGCTGCCCGCGCCTCGCCACGCCGGACGCGACCGGCGCGCCGGAGCCGTGGCCGGGCCTACTTGGGCAGCGGCTTGCGCAGCTTGGTTCCGTCCGGGCCGGAGCTCAGCGTCAGTGCGCAGGAGACCTTGTCCTCGCCCTGGACGGAGTAGGTGCCCAGCGCCGGGTAGAGCGCGTAGTAGTAATAATTCCGCCCGTCGTTGGGGATTTTCTGGAGTCGGGTCTTGGCGTCCACCGCGCAGAGCGAGAGAGCCTTCTTCTGGATCGCCTTCTCGGAGGAGAAGTCACCGGTCAGCTTCTCGTTGGCGATCACCTCCCCGTCGTGCGCAGCCGAACAGGAGCGCTTCTCGATCTTGGTGACGCTGCTGTCCATCGCGGGGTGGTCGAAGCAGGTGCCGGGAGCGAGCACCACATACGGCACCCGGTCGCGGGAGCCGGCGGACTCGGAGGGGGTCGGGGAGGTCCCGGAGTCCGGGTCGCCCTTGGGGTCGTCGCCGAACGGTGCGCCCTTGCCCGGGTCCTCGGTGCTCGAGGGGTCGGAGGAAGGGGCGGACGGGGAGGCCGTGGCGCTTGTGGAGGCCGAGGCGCGCGAGGTCTCGTCGGCCGACGCCTCGTCGCTGTCATGGTCGCCCTGGGAGCCGAGGGCAATGGCACCGACGATCACCGCCACGGCCACCGCCGCCGCGATGACGATCGCCACGACCTTGGGGCCTCCGCCGCGGGGCGGAGCGGGCGGCAGGGAACCCGGCGGGAGACTGCCCGGCGGGAAGCCTCCGGGCAGCGGGCCGCCGGACGGCGCCGACGGCGGGCCGAACGTGCCGAACCCGCCGCCGGGCGGCAGCGCGGGCTGACCCGCCGGGCCGGGCTGTCCCGGCTGGGACGGCGGCGGGCCGAAGCCCTGCGACGGCTGCTGGGCCTGCGGCTGCTGAGGAGGCTGTGCCTGCTGAGGTGGCTGTGCCTGCTGTGGGTCCTGTGGCGGCGGCGGACCGAACCCCCCGCTGCTTCCTGGCCGGTTGGCGTCGTTCGGCGGCGGAAACGTCATGCCCGAAGCATGCCCCATCCCACTGACACCCCGGCCATCGGGCCCGGCGATACCGGCCACCCGCGACGCGGTACCGGCTCCCGCACCGTAGGGCGGCGCGCCCCCGGAACGTCTCACGCCCTCCGCCCCGGGTGATCAACCTGTGAGATCGTTCGCGGGACCACCCGCCCGGCCATGCAGAATGGTCGCATGACCGGCTCCGACCGCCCCTCCGCTCTCGACCCGGCCGTCGCCGCCCGCCTCAAGCGCGGCGCCGACGGGCTCGTCCCCGCCATCGCCCAGCAGTACGACACCGGCGAGGTGCTGATGCTCGGCTGGATGGACGACGAGGCGCTGCACCGCACCCTCACCACCGGCCACTGCACCTACTGGAGCCGCAGCCGCCAGGAGTACTGGGTCAAGGGGGACACCTCGGGCCATGTCCAGCTGGTCAAGTCCGTCGCCCTCGACTGCGACGCGGACACCATCCTCGTCAAGGTCGACCAGGTCGGGGCCGCCTGCCACACCGGCGACCGCACCTGCTTCGACGCCGACGTCCTCCCGCTCGGCCGGTGACCGGGCCCGGCGCCCGCCCCCGCCCCCACTAGGCTCCTCATCCATGACCCAGGACGCTGCCACGATGGATCTCGAGACCTTCCGCAAGCTGGCGGCCGACCGCCGCGTGATCCCCGTCAGCAGACGGCTGCTGGCGGACGGGGACACCCCCGTGGGCCTCTACCGCAAACTGGCCGCCGAGCGCCCCGGCACCTTCCTCCTCGAGTCCGCCGAGAACGGCCGCTCCTGGTCCCGCTACTCCTTCATCGGCGTCCGCAGCGCCGCCACCCTCACCGAGCGCGACGGCCGCACCCACTGGCTGGGCACCCCGCCCGTCGGCGTCCCCACCGAGGGAGATCCGCTCCAGGCGCTGCGCGCCACGGTCGAGGCCCTGCACACCCCTCGTGATCTCGGCGGTCTGGTCCATCTCCCGCCGTTCACCGGCGGCATGGTCGGCTACCTCGGCTACGACATCGTCCGCCGCCTGGAGAAGATCGGCGAGCACGGCCGCGACGATCTGCGGCTGCCCGAGCTGACCATGCTGCTCACCTCGGACCTCGCGGTGCTCGACCACTGGGACGGCACCGTGCTGCTGATCGCCAACGCGATCAACCACAACGACCTCGACACCGGTGTCGACGAGGCGTACGCGGACGCCGTGGCGCGGCTCGACGCGATGGCCGCCGACCTGGTCCGCCCGGTGCCCACCGACCCCACCGCGCTGCCCGCCTCCGAGGTCCCCGCGTACACCGCGTTGTGGGGCGGCGAGGACTACCGGGTGGCCGTCGACGACATCAAGGAGCGCATCCGCGCGGGTGAGGCGTTCCAGGTCGTCCCCTCCCAGCGGTTCGAGACGCCGTGCACGGCCTCCGCCCTCGACGTCTACCGGGTGCTGCGGGCCACCAACCCGAGCCCCTATATGTACCTCTTCCGCTTCGAGGGCTTCGACGTGGTGGGCTCCAGCCCGGAGGCACTGGTCAAGGTGGAGGACGGCCGGGCGATGGTGCACCCCATCGCCGGGACCCGCCCGCGCGGCGCCACTCCGCAGGAGGACGCGGCGCTCGCCGAGGAGTTGCTCGCCGATCCCAAGGAGCGGGCCGAGCATCTGATGCTGGTCGATCTCGGCCGCAACGACCTGGGCCGGGTGTGCGAACCCGGCAGCGTCGAGGTCGTCGACTTCATGTCGGTCGAGCGCTACAGCCACGTCATGCACATCGTCTCCACGGTCACCGGCGCCCTCGCCGACGGCCGTACCGCCTTCGATGTGCTCACCGCGTGCTTCCCCGCGGGGACCCTCTCCGGGGCACCCAAGCCGCGCGCCATGCAGATCATCGAGGAGCTGGAGCCCAGCCGCCGAGGGCTGTACGGCGGCTGTGTCGGCTATCTCGACTTCGCGGGCGACTCCGACACCGCGATCGCCATCCGGACCGCACTGCTGCGCAACGGTACGGCCTATGTCCAGGCGGGCGCGGGCGTGGTGGCCGACTCCGATCCGGCGGCCGAGGACACGGAGTGCCGCAACAAGGCGGCGGCGGTGCTGCGGGCGGTGCACTCGGCCAACCGGCTCCGCCGCTGACCGAGGCGGGTCCTGGCGCGCACCGCGCGGAGACGGAGCGCCTCAGCGGACTCGCCGAAGTCCGGTGCGGTTCGGGTGCGCCCCGAAGGGGCGCGGGGCTGTGTCGATGTGCGGCTCCGCCGCGTGGGCGCGACCAGCCACGAGGCAGCGCAGACGAACGACGGCACTTCGCGGCACATCCCTGGTCGCCACCGGCCGTATCCGTGCGGAACGGGTCATCCGATATACCCGGGACCCGGGCTCCGCACCCCGTGGGGGATAGTGGTACGCGTGAGTGCAGCAGCCGTACCCCAGCCCCGGGCCGAGAACGAGCCCTCCGCCCCCGTCGCGCGCGGCCGCCGGATCAGCCTTGCCGTCGCCCTGCTCGCCGGTGCGCTCGGCGCCGCACTCGTCCTGCTGGCCACCAGTCGTACCTGGGCCGAGGGCACCGCCTCGGTCGCCCAGGGCACCCTGCCCCAGCGGGCGAACGGCGACGACATCACCGGGCTGCCGGGCGCGCTCGCGGTCGTCGGACTCGCCGCGCTGGTCGCCGTGTTCGCCGTACGCCGGGTCGGCCGGGTCGTCGTCTCCGGACTGCTCACGCTCACCGGCGCGGGCATCGTCGTCGCCTCCGCGCTGGGCGCGTCCGACAAGGCGGCGCTGGAGGAGAAGGCGTCGAAGGCGACCGGTCTGACCGACAGCGCCATCCACGACGTGGCGTACACCCCCTGGCCCTGGGTCGCCCTCGCGGGCGGGGTGCTGCTGATGCTCGCCGGGCTGCTCGCGCTCGGCTACGGCCGCCACTGGCCCGCGATGTCCGGGCGGTACGAGCGCTCCGGCGCCGAGGGACGCGCCCGGGGCCGCCGCAGCGCCCGCCCCGCCGCCGACCCCGACCGCCCCGAGGAACTGTGGAAGGCGCTGGACCGGGGCGAGGACCCCACAGCCCAGCAGGGGGCATAGGCGCCCGGGGCGCACCGGCACGGGCGCGAGCCGGAAGCGGCCGCCGGCACCCCCGCTCAAGGGAACCGGAGTGCCCAGCGGCACCCCCGCTCAAGGCAACTTCGCGCGTCGGGGACAATAGCGTGGGGCGTTCGCCCCCGGCGCCCGGACCAGGCGCAGTACAGCTACGAGGAGTATTCATGGCGGGTCACAACCACGGACACACCCCGGCCGCCTGGACCGGTGTCACCATCGCCTTCATCGGCTTCTGCGTCTCCGGTGCCTTCACCGTGCTGGCCAATCCGCTCGGTTTCTGGGCGGGCATGGTCATCGTCGCGCTCGGTGGTGTGGTCGGTGCCGCGATGCGCGCGGCCGGGCTCGGGATGCCGAAGGCGCAGCCCCACCCGCTGCCCCGCCCCGAGGCGCAGACCCAGCAGTAGGTGTGACGTCGGGCGCGGCACAGGCCCCGTTCCGGCGCCCGCGGCGGCCGATCCTTGGCATCGGCCCCGTACGGCGCGGATACGGCAGATCCTGAGCTGCGCCTTCGTCGATCCGCGGGCAGACTCGGCGGTGTGAGCGCACCCCTGCCGACCGCCCCGGACCCGGCTCGTCCGCCCGCCCCGCCGCCCGGCGGCGGTGCGGTACGGCGGCTCCTCGCGCCCCTGGGGGTGCTCGCGGGCGTCGTCGCCGCCTTCGGCTACGTCGGCGCCGTCGACCCGCATCGGCCGGGCCACTACCCGGTCTGCCCGGTGCTGCGGCTCACCGGGCTGTACTGCCCGGCCTGCGGCGGCCTGCGCGGCGCCCACGCCCTCGCCCACGGCGATCTGCCCGCTGCGCTGCGCGACAACGCCCTCGCGGTCCTCTGCTACGCCCTGCTCGCGGTGTGCTGGCTGGTGTGGTGTGCGCGGTCGGTGGCCGGAGGGGCTGCTCCGCGAAGACCCACCGGACAGGGCCTGGCGCGGGGGCGGTCGTTCACCCCGCGCGGCTGGCAGGTCCGGGCGTTCCTCGGGGTTGTAGTGATCTTCACGATTGTCCGGAATTCCCCGTTCGGGGGACTACTGACGCCGTGACCGTTGTTGTGTATGTCCACGTGGTGGGACTCGGCGTCAACCGGATGCGAGACCTGGGTCCTCTGACAGCTACCATCGCAGTGCCTGGTGCAGCGGTTGACCGCCCCACCGGCACCGACCATCTGCTTCATCCCCATCCGGGAAGGGGGCCGCTCGCGTGAGTGTGCTCGACGAGATCATCGACGGAGTCCGTGCCGACCTTGCGGAGCGGCAGGCACGCGTCACCCTCGACGAGCTCAAGAAGCGGGCGGCCAAGGCGCAGCCGGCCAAGGACGGTGTCGCGGCCCTCAAGGGCGACAGCGTCAAGGTGATCTGCGAGGTCAAGCGGTCCAGCCCGTCCAAGGGCGCGCTGGCCGCCATCGCCGACCCGGCCGGGCTCGCCGCCGACTACGAGGCGGGCGGCGCCGCCGTCATCAGCGTGCTGACCGAGCAGCGCCGCTTCGGCGGGTCGCTGGCCGACCTGGAGGCGGTGCGCGCCAGGGTCGACATCCCGGTGCTGCGCAAGGACTTCATCGTCACCTCCTACCAGCTGTGGGAGGCGCGGGCGTACGGCGCGGACGTGGTGCTGCTGATCGTCGCCGCACTGGACCAGCAGGCCCTGGTCTCCCTCATCGAGCGGGCCGAGTCGATCGGGCTGACTCCGCTCATCGAGGTGCACGACGAGGAGGAGGTCGCGCGGGCGGTGGACGCCGGAGCGCGGCTCATCGGCGTCAACGCGCGCAATCTGAAGACCCTCGAGGTGGACCGCGGCAACTTCGCCCGGGTCGCGCCGGAGATCCCGGACAACATCGTGAAGATCGCCGAGTCCGGGGTGCGCGGCCCGCACGACCTGATCGCCTACGCCAACGACGGCGCGGACGCCGTGCTGGTCGGCGAGTCCCTGGTGACCGGGCGCGACCCCAAGGGCGCCGTCGCCGATCTGGTGGCGGCCGGAGCCCATCCGGCGCTGCGGCACGGGCGGGACTGACGGAGCATGGAGACATACGCACGCTTGGCCCGGGGGTGCCGTCCCCGGGGCTGCCGCGCGCCCGCACGACGGGTGCGCGGACGGCGCGTGCGGTATCACATCGGATGCGAACCGGGACAGATCAACGGGCGCCGATGGCGGCGTACGGCGCACCGCTGACACCGGCAGAGGTGCCGTAGGCCGTACCGTGCCGCGGCCGCCGGGCCGTCCGGACACCGGGGATCCCAGCGTTCGCCGTGGTCCGGCGACGCCCCGGCTCCGTGGCACCGGCCCCTTGTCGCCCCGCCCCGCGCGGGCGGCGGTGTGCCCGTCCCGCGTTGTGATCGTCATCCATCGAAACCTGCGGAGTACAGCGAATGTCCTCTGATTTCTTCATCCCGGACCCGGAGGGTCAGGTCCCCAGCGCCCAGGGGTATTTCGGCGCGTTCGGCGGCAAGTTCATCCCCGAGGCGCTCGTCGCCGCGGTGGACGAGGTCGCCGCCGAGTACGAGAAGGCGAAGTCCGATCCGGCGTTCGCCGCCGAGCTCGAGGACCTCCTCGTCAACTACACGGGGCGGCCCAGCGCCCTGACCGAGGTGCCGCGGTTCGCCGAGCACGCGGGCGGCGCGCGGATCTTCCTCAAGCGGGAGGACCTCAACCACACCGGCTCACACAAGATCAACAACGTGCTGGGTCAGGCCCTGCTCACCAAGCGGATGGGCAAGACCCGGGTCATCGCCGAGACCGGGGCCGGACAGCACGGGGTGGCCACGGCCACCGCCTGCGCCCTGTTCGGACTCGAGTGCACGATCTACATGGGCGAGGTGGACACCCAGCGGCAGGCCCTCAACGTGGCCCGGATGCGGATGCTGGGCGCCGAGGTCATCGCCGTGAAGTCCGGCAGCCGGACCCTGAAGGACGCTATCAACGAGGCGTTCCGCGACTGGGTCGCCAATGTGGACCGCACCCACTACCTCTTCGGCACCGTGGCCGGACCGCACCCCTTCCCCGCCCTGGTGCGCGACTTCCACCGGGTGATCGGAGTGGAGGCGCGGCGGCAGATCCTGGAGCGCGCCGGGCGGCTGCCCGACGCCGTGGCGGCCTGTGTGGGCGGCGGCTCCAACGCGATCGGGCTGTTCCACGCCTTCCTGCCGGACGAGAGCGTGCGGATCGTCGGCTTCGAGCCCGCGGGACACGGGGTGGACAGCGGTGAGCACGCCGCGACCCTCAGCCAGGGCGAGCCCGGCATCCTGCACGGCTCCCGGTCCTATGTCCTCCAGGACGAGGACGGCCAGATCACCGAGCCGTACTCGATCTCGGCCGGTCTGGACTACCCCGGTGTCGGCCCCGAGCACGCGTATCTGAAGGACATCGGCCGTGCCGAGTACCGGGCGATCACCGACGACGGCGCCATGCAGGCGCTGCGGCTGCTGTCGCGGACCGAGGGCATCATCCCGGCGATCGAAAGCGCCCACGCGCTGGCCGGGGCGCTGGACCTGGGCCGTGAGCTGGGCGAGGGCGGCCTGATCGTCGTCAATCTCTCCGGGCGCGGGGACAAGGACATGGACACCGCGGCGCGGTATTTCGGGCTGTACGACGAGGGAGCGAAGTGATGGCCGGAAATCTGGAGCTGCTGTCGTCCGTCCTGGCCAACGCCAAGAGCGAGGGCCGCGCCGCGCTCGTCGGCTATCTGCCCGCCGGATTCCCCACCGTGGACGGCGGGGTGGCCGCGATGACCGCCATGATCGAGGGTGGCTGCGATGTGGTCGAGGTCGGTCTGCCGCACAGCGACCCGGTGCTTGACGGACCGGTGATCCAGACCGCCGATGACATCGCCCTGCGCGGCGGGGTGAAGATCCGCGACGTCATCCGGACCGTCGGCGAGGTGTACGCGGCCACCGGTGCGCCGATCCTGTGCATGACGTACTGGAACCCGGTGGACCGCTACGGCCCCGAGCGATTCGCCGCCGATCTGGCCGAGGCCGGGGGAGCGGGCTGCATCCTGCCCGATCTGCCGGTCGAGGAGTCCGAGGTGTGGCGGAAGGCCGCCGAGCAGCACGGTCTGGCGACCGTGTTCGTGGTGGCGCCCAGCAGCCGGGACGAGCGGCTGGCGAAGATCACGGCGGCGGGCAGCGGCTTTGTCTACGCGGCCTCCCTGATGGGCGTCACCGGTACCCGGGAATCGGTGGGTCTGGAGGCCCGTGAGCTGGTGGAGCGTACCCGCGCCACCACCGAGCTGCCGGTGTGCGTGGGCCTCGGGGTCTCCAACGCGACACAGGCGGCGGAGGTCGCGGTCTTCGCGGACGGGGTCATCGTGGGTTCGGCGTTCGTGAAGCGGATGCTGGAGGCCGCGGACCACGAGGCCGGGCTCCAGGCGGTGCGCGAGCTGGCCGGTGAGCTCGCCGAGGGCGTTCGCGTCCCTCGTTAGAGGGAATCGCGGGGCGGAGGAGCTCAAGCGGGCTCCTCCGCCTCGTTAGGCGTGGGGTGAGCCAGAAAAACCGTGTGGGAAAGCGCAGCGCCCGGGAGCGGCTGCGGGAACAGCGTGAGAAGGACAGGGCGCGCAACAAGCGGAAGCGGACGATGGGCGCCGTCGGGGCGGTCGTGGCCGTGCTCGCGGTGGCCGCCGGGGTGGGCATGTTCGCGTCCAACGCCACCAAGGACTCGGGAAAATCCGGCAGTTCGGTGGAGCCGCCGCGGGGCGCGGCCGGCAAGGGCCGTCTGGTGATCGAGACCGGGAAGTCCGCCAAGCCGGGACGGCCCGCCCCCTCGACGCTGAACGTCTACGAGGACTTCCGCTGCCCCGGCTGCAAACAGTTCGAGGACGTCTTCCGCACCACCCTGCATGACTTGCAGGACACCGGCCGGCTGAAGGTCCGGTACCACCTGGTGACGATCATCGACGGCAACATGGGCGGCATCGGCTCGCTGCACGCGGCGAACGCGGCGGCCTGCGCCCAGGACGCGGGGAAGTTCCGGGCCTACCACGATGTGCTCTACAAGCATCAGCCCGACGAGACCCGCGACATCTACGCCGACAAGAACCGGCTGATCAAGCTGGCGGGCACGGTCCCGGGGCTCGACACCGCCGCCTTCCGCTCCTGTGTGAAGGACGGCCGCCACAACGGCTGGGTGAAGAAGTCCAGCGACACCTTCAACCACTCCGGCTTCGCCTCGACCCCGACCGTCGTGCTGAACGGGAAGTCCATCTACGGCAAGCCCGACAAGCCGCTGAGCCCCAACAAGCTCAAGCGGATGGTCGCCGCGGCGGCCCGGGGCTGAGCCCGTTATGCAGCCGTTGTGCCGGGTGGGTTGTGGTATTCGCCGCCCGGCACGGTAGCGTCGACTCTGTCATGGACCTCGCTTACATTCCCAGCCCGTCGTCCGGCGTGATCTATCTCGGTCCGATCCCGCTGCGCGGCTATGCGTTCTGCATCATCATCGGCGTCTTCGTGGCGGTCTGGCTCGGTGGCCGGCGCTGGGTCGCCCGCGGCGGCAGGGTCGGCACCGTTGCCGACATCGCCGTCTGGGCGGTGCCCTTCGGCCTGGTCGGCGGACGTCTCTACCACGTCATCACCGACTACGAGCTGTACTTCACGGAGGGCCGGAACTGGGTCGACGCGTTCAAGATCTGGGAGGGCGGCCTCGGGATCTGGGGGGCCGTCGCGCTCGGTGCGCTGGGCGCCTGGATCGGCTGCCGCCGCCGGGGGATCCCGCTCCCGGC
Source organism: Streptomyces sp. JLBJ103 (assembly GCF_058215575.1). Lineage (NCBI taxonomy): Bacteria > Bacillati > Actinomycetota > Actinomycetes > Kitasatosporales > Streptomycetaceae > Streptomyces > Streptomyces sp. JLBJ103. Next base: position 5,952,360 of record NZ_CM177089.1, read on the forward strand.
CTACGCGGACGCCATCGCGCCCGGGATCGCCTTCGCCCAGGCGATCGGCCGCTGGGGCAACTGGTTCAACCAGGAGCTCTACGGCAAGGCCACCTCGCTGCCCTGGGGCCTGAAGATCGATGCCGACCCCGACGCGGGCCGGGTGGCCGGTACGTACCACCCGACCTTCCTCTACGAGTCGCTGTGGTGCGTCGGTGTCGCGCTGCTGGTGATCTGGGCGGACCGGCGTTTCACGCTGGGGCATGGCAGGGCGTTTGCCCTCTACGTCGCCTCCTACACGGTGGGCCGCTTCTGGATCGAGTACCTGCGGGTGGACGACGCCCACCATGTGCTCGGCCTGCGGCTCAACGACTGGACCTCGATCGTCGTCTTCATCGGCGCGGTCGTCTACATGGTGCTCTCCGCGAAGAAGGCGCCGGGCCGGGAGACCGTGGTCGAGCCCGCGGCGGTGGAGGACGGCGCGGACGCCGCCGGGGACCCCAAGCCCGCCACGAGTGCCAAGACGGCGGAGGCCAGCGAGACGGCTGAGGGCACCAAGACGGTCAAGGGCACCGAGGCCGCCGGGGACGCCGACTCCACGGCGTCCGCGGAGGCGGAACCCTCCAAGTAGCGCACCGTAGAAGGCCGCCGAACCCACCGGGTTCGGCGGCTTTCGCGTTTACGCAGGTCAGCGAGGTAAGTTCGGCCTTCCTTGCTGGCGGAACAGAGGAATTCGCGCGTACCTTCGAAGCGTTGGGGTGAGGGCGACACGCCCTCCGCGAAGGGAGCACTTCTCAGATGTCCGTCATCGACAGCGCCACGTCACCGCATATCGCCCACCGTGACAACCACACCCACCGGGATGTGAACGGCGGCTGGCTGCGCCCTGCCGTCTTCGGTGCGATGGACGGTCTGGTCTCCAACCTCGCGCTGATGACCGGTGTCGCGGGCGGTGCGGTGGACCGCCAGACCATCGTGATCACCGGACTCGCCGGGCTCGCGGCCGGTGCGTTCTCGATGGCCGCGGGGGAGTACACCTCCGTTGCCTCCCAGAGTGAGCTGGTCCAGGCCGAGCTGGAGGTGGAGCGGCGCGAGCTGCGCAAGCACCCGGCGGACGAGCTGGAGGAGCTGGCCGCGCTGTACGAGTCGCGGGGTGTGGAGCCGCGGCTCGCTCGTGAGGTGGCCAAGCAGCTGTCCAAGGATCCCGAGCAGGCGCTGGAGATACACGCCCGCGAGGAGCTGGGGGTGGACCCGGACGATCTGCCGTCGCCGATGGTCGCCGCGGTGTCGTCGTTCGGATCGTTCGCGTTGGGCGCGCTGCTGCCGGTGCTGCCGTATCTGCTGGGCGCGGTGGCGCTGTGGCCCGCGGTGGTCGTGGCGCTGATCGGGCTGTTCGCCTGCGGTGCGGTGGTGGCCCGGGTGACCGCCCGGAGCTGGTGGTTCAGCGGGCTGCGACAGCTGGCGCTGGGCGGGGCGGCGGCCGGTGTGACCTACGCCCTGGGCACCTTCTTCGGCACGGCCGTAGGCTAGGCCCTCCTCCTGCCGATCTTCGCGGGCCCGCGGGGCCTGGCACCGCGCCCCGCCGCGTTGTCGGGATCATCCGAGTACGCCCAGTACGAGGATGACCCTCCTGCGATCCTCCCCCAGCTACCTGCTGGAGGTGCCCCCTCACCAGACGCCGCGGGCTGATCCACGAAGATCGACAGGACAGGACCTAGCGCCCCGCTGTGGTCATACAGCGATCCGCATCACTATTCCATTACTCGGTGGTTTCGAGCGTTTTTCGCGCGGGCATAAAGCCGTAACGCGCGGGCAGTGTCGCCCGCCCCCCACCGTGGCGATGATCGTCGCCCGGTACTCAATTGCCTTGATCACCCCGTGCGGGGATGTCCGCATGATGAAACGGAATGACCGGTTCCCGAGAACCGCCGCATCATGTAACCTGCACGAAATTTCGCGGAGGGCCAACGTCGTCCCTCGGCACACCCAGATGCCATGACGACGACGGGAGAGCCGATGCGTTCCGCATCCCACCCCGCCCGCCAGGGAATGTACGACCCGAGCAATGAGCACGACGCCTGCGGCGTCGGCTTCGTGGCGACCCTCACCGGCGAGGCCAGCCATGAGCTCGTGGAGCAGGCTCTCACCGTGCTCCGCAACCTCGAGCACCGCGGAGCCACCGGCTCGGAGCCCGACTCGGGCGACGGCGCGGGCATTCTCGTCCAGGTCCCCGACGCTTTTCTGCGGGAGGCCGTCACCGGCTTCGAGCTTCCCGAGGCCGGTGCGTACGCGGTGGGTATCGCCTTCCTCCCGGAGGCGGAGGCCGAGGGCGCCGCGGCCGTGGCACAGATCGAGCGGATCGCCGCCGAGGAGGGGCTGACCGTCCTCGGCTGGCGTGCGGTGCCGGTCGCCCCCGACCTGCTGGGCAACGGCGCGCGCAGCACCATGCCCGCCTTCTCCCAGCTCTTCGTCACCGATGGCACCAGCACCGGGGTGGCCCTGGACCGCAAGGCGTTCATGCTGCGCAAGCGCGCCGAGCGCGAGGCGGGCGTCTACTTCCCCTCGCTGTCCTCCCGCACCCTCGTCTACAAGGGCATGCTGACCACCGGCCAGCTGGAGCCGTTCTTCCCGGACCTGTCCGACCGCCGCTTCGCCACGGCCATCGCGCTGGTCCACTCCCGGTTCTCCACCAACACCTTCCCGAGCTGGCCGCTGGCCCACCCCTACCGGTTCGTCGCCCACAACGGTGAGATCAACACCGTCCAGGGCAACCGCAACTGGATGCGGGCCCGGGAGTCCCAGCTGATGAGCGAGCTGTTCGGGGACCAGGAGCTGGACCGAATGTTCCCGGTCTGCACCCCGGACGCCTCCGACTCCGCGAGCTTCGACGAGGTCCTGGAGCTGCTGCACCTCGGCGGCCGCTCGCTGCCGCACAGCGTGCTGATGATGGTCCCCGAGGCGTGGGAGAACCACACCTCCATGGACCCGGCCCGGCGCGCCTTCTACCAGTACCACTCCACGATGATGGAGCCCTGGGACGGCCCGGCCTGTGTCACCTTCACCGACGGCACCCAGGTCGGCGCCGTGCTGGACCGCAACGGTCTGCGGCCGGGCCGCTACTGGGTCACCGACGACGGCCTGGTCGTGCTCTCCTCCGAGGTCGGCGTGCTGGACATCCACCCCTCCAAGGTGGTCCGCAAGGGGCGGCTCCAGCCCGGCCGGATGTTCCTGGTCGACACCGTCGAGCACCGGATCATCGAGGACGACGAGATCAAGGCCCAGCTCGCCGCCGAGCACCCGTACGCCGAGTGGCTGGAGGCCGGTCTGATCGACCTGGCCGAGCTGCCCGAGCGCGAGCACATCGTGCACACCCACGCCTCGGTCACCCGCCGCCAGCAGACCTTCGGCTACACCGAGGAGGAGCTGCGCGTCCTGCTCGCGCCGATGGCCAAGGCCGGCGCCGAGCCGATCGGCTCGATGGGCACCGACTCGCCGATCGCCGCCCTCTCCGAGCGGCCGCGGCTGCTCTTCGACTACTTCACCCAGCTGTTCGCGCAGGTCACCAACCCGCCGCTGGACGCGATCCGCGAGGAGCTGGTCACCTCGCTGATCTCCTCGCTGGGCCCGCAGGGCAATCTGCTGGAGCCCACCTCGGCCTCCTGCCGCAGCGTCACCCTGCCCTTCCCGGTGATCGACAACGATGAGCTGGCCAAGCTCATCCACATCAACGCCGACGGCGACATGCCCGGGCTGAAGGCGGCCACTCTCTCCGGTCTGTACCGGGTCGGCGGCGGCGGTCAGGCGCTCGCCACCCGGCTGGACGAGGTCTGCGCCGAGGCCGACGCCGCCATCGAGGACGGCGCCCGGCTGATCGTCCTCTCCGACCGCCACTCCGACGCCGAGCATGCGCCGATCCCCTCGCTGCTGCTCACCTCCGCCGTCCACCACCACCTCATCCGCACCAAGCAGCGCACCCGGGTGGGGCTGCTGGTCGAGGCTGGCGACGTCCGCGAAGTGCACCATGTGGCGCTGCTGATCGGCTACGGCGCCGCGGCGGTCAACCCGTACCTGGCGATGGAGTCGGTCGAGGACCTGGTCCGGGCGGGCACCTTCCTGCCCGGTGTCGAGGCCGAGACCGCCATCCGCAACCTGATCAAGGCGCTCGGCAAGGGTGTGCTGAAGGTGATGTCCAAGATGGGCATCTCCACCGTCGCCTCCTACCGCGGCGCCCAGGTCTTCGAGGCCGTCGGTCTGGACGAGTCCTTCGTGGACACCTACTTCCACGGCACCGCCACCAAGATCGGCGGTGCGGGTCTGGACGTGGTGGCCAAGGAGGTCGCCGCCCGCCACGCCAAGGCGTACCCGGCCTCCGGCATCCCCTCCGCCCACCGGGCGCTGGAGATCGGTGGTGAGTACCAGTGGCGCCGTGAGGGCGAGCCGCACCTGTTCGACCCCGAGACGGTCTTCCGGCTCCAGCACTCCACCCGCGCCCGCCGCTACGACATCTTCAAGAAGTACACCGAGCGGGTGAACGAGCAGTCCGAGCGGCTGATGACGCTGCGCGGTCTGTTCTCCTTCAAGGGTGACCGGCCCTCGATCCCGATCGAGGAGGTCGAGCCGGTCAGCGAGATCGTCAAGCGGTTCTCCACCGGCGCCATGTCGTACGGCTCCATCTCCCAGGAGGCGCACGAGACCCTCGCCATCGCCATGAACCAGCTGGGCGGAAAGTCCAACACCGGTGAGGGCGGCGAGGACTCCGAGCGACTGCACGACCCGGCACGCCGCTCCGCCATCAAGCAGGTCGCCTCCGGCCGCTTCGGTGTGACCAGCGAATACCTGGTCAACTCCGATGACATCCAGATCAAGATGGCCCAGGGCGCCAAGCCAGGCGAGGGCGGCCAGCTGCCCGGTCACAAGGTCTACCCGTGGGTGGCCAAGACCCGGCACTCCACCCCGGGCGTCGGTCTGATCTCCCCGCCGCCGCACCACGACATCTACTCCATCGAGGATCTGGCCCAGCTGATCCACGACCTGAAGAACGCCAACCCCCAGGCGCGTATTCACGTCAAGCTGGTCTCCGAGGTGGGCGTGGGCACCGTGGCCGCGGGCGTCTCCAAGGCCCATGCCGATGTGGTGCTGATCTCCGGCCACGACGGCGGCACCGGCGCCTCCCCGCTGACCTCGCTGAAGCACGCCGGCGGTCCCTGGGAGCTGGGCCTCGCCGAGACCCAGCAGACCCTGCTGCTCAACGGACTGCGCGACCGGATCGTGGTGCAGACCGACGGCCAGCTGAAGACCGGCCGTGACGTGGTCATCGCCGCACTGCTGGGCGCCGAGGAGTTCGGCTTCGCCACCGCCCCGCTGGTGGTCTCCGGCTGTGTGATGATGCGCGTCTGCCACCTGGACACCTGCCCGGTCGGCATCGCCACCCAGAACCCGGTGCTGCGCGAGCGGTACAACGGCAAGGCCGAGTTCGTGGTCAACTTCTTCGAGTTCATCGCCGAGGAGGTCCGCGAGCTCCTGGCCGAGCTGGGCTTCCGCACCCTCGACGAGGCCATCGGCCACGCCGACCTGCTGGACACCGCCCGCGCCGTCCAGCACTGGAAGGCGCAGGGCCTGGACCTGGCGCCGCTGCTGTACGTGCCCGAGCTGCCCGAGGGCGCCGTCCGCCACCAGACGGTCGAGCAGGACCACGGGCTGGCCAAGGCGCTGGACAACGAGCTGATCAAGCTGGCGTCCGACGCGCTGAACGCCGAGAGCGCCGAGGCGGCCCAGCCGGTCCGCGCCCAGGTCGCGATCCGCAACATCAACCGGACCGTCGGCACCATGCTGGGCCATGAGGTGACCCGGAGGTTCGGCGGCGCCGGACTGCCCGACGACACCATCGACATCACCTTCACCGGTTCCGCCGGTCAGTCCTTCGGTGCCTTTGTGCCGCACGGGCTCACCCTGCGGCTGGAGGGCGACGCCAACGACTACGTCGGCAAGGGCCTGTCCGGCGGCCGGGTGGTGGTCCGCCCGGACCGCGGCGCCGACCACCTCGCCGAGTACTCCACCATCGCGGGCAACACCCTCGCCTACGGCGCGACCAGCGGTGAGATGTACCTGCGCGGCCGGGTCGGCGAGCGGTTCTGCGTCCGCAACTCCGGTGCCACCGTGGTCTCCGAGGGCGTGGGCGACCACGGCTGTGAGTACATGACCGGCGGCCGGGCGGTTGTCCTCGGCCCGACCGGGCGCAACTTCGCGGCCGGTATGTCCGGCGGTATCGCGTACGTCATCGACCTCGACCGGGACAATGTCAACGGTGAGCTGACCGATGCCATCGGCGAGCTGGACGACACCGACAAGCAGTGGCTGCACGACGCGGTGCGACGCCACCACGAGGAGACCGGCTCCACCGTCGCGGGCGCGCTGCTCGAGGACTGGGACGCCGCCCTCGTCCGGTTCAGCAAGATCATCCCCGCTACCTACCAGGCCGTGCTCGCCGCCAAGGACGCCGCCGAGCGAGCCGGGCTCTCCGAGTCCGAGACCACCGAGAAGATGATGGAGGCGGCGACCAATGGCTGACCCCAAGGGCTTCCTGACCACTGACCGCGAGGTCGCCGAGACCCGCCCGGTGGAAGAGCGCGTCAAGGACTGGAACGAGGTCTACGTCCCCGGCTCCCTGCTGCCGATCATCAGCAAGCAGGCCGGACGCTGCATGGACTGCGGTATCCCGTTCTGTCACAACGGCTGTCCGCTGGGGAACCTCATCCCCGAGTGGAACGAGTACGCCTACCGCGAGGACTGGCGGGAGGCCAGCGAGCGGCTGCACGCCACCAACAACTTCCCGGAGTTCACCGGGCGGCTGTGCCCGGCCCCGTGCGAGTCGGCGTGTGTCCTCGGCATCAACCAGCCGCCGGTGACCATCAAGAACGTCGAGGTCACCATCATCGACAAGGCGTGGGAGACCGGCGATGTCACCCCGCAGCCGCCGGAGCGGCTGAGCGGCAAGACCGTCGCCGTCATCGGCTCGGGCCCGGCGGGCCTGGCCGCCGCCCAGCAGCTGACCCGGGCGGGCCACACGGTCGCGGTGTACGAGCGCGCCGACCGCATCGGCGGGCTGCTGCGCTACGGCATCCCCGAGTTCAAGATGGAGAAGCGCCACATCAACCGCCGTATCGAGCAGATGCGCGCGGAGGGCACCAAGTTCCGTACCGAGGTGGAGATCGGCCGTGACATCGACGCGGCCAAGCTGCGCCGCCGCTACGACGCGGTGGTCATCGCGGCCGGTGCCACCACGGCGCGCGATCTGCGCGTGCCCGGCCGGGAGCTGACCGGCATCCACCAGGCGATGGAGTATCTGCCGCTGTCCAACAAGGTGCAGGAGGGCGACTTCGTCACCCCGCCGATCAGCGCCGAGGGCAAGCATGTGGTGGTCATCGGCGGCGGTGACACCGGCGCGGACTGCGTGGGTACCGCCCACCGCCAGGGCGCCGCCTCCGTCACCCAGCTGGAGATCATGCCCAGGCCCGGCGAGGAGCGCGGCGCCAACCAGCCGTGGCCCACCTTCCCGATGCTGTACAAGGTCACCTCGGCCCATGAGGAGGGCGGTGAGCGGGTCTACTCCGTCTCCACCACCCACTTCGAGGGTGACGAGGAGGGCAATGTCCAGTGGCTGCACCTGATCGAGGTGGAGTTCAAGGACGGCAAGCTGGAGCAGAAGCCCGGCACCGAGCGGAAGATCCCCGCCCAGCTGGTCACCCTGGCCATGGGCTTCACCGGCACCGACCGGGAGAACGGACTGGTCGAGCAGTTCGGCCTGGCGCTGGACGAGCGCGGCAATGTGGCGCGCGATGCCTCCTTCGCCACCAATGTGGACGGGGTCTTCGTGGCGGGCGACGCCGGCCGTGGCCAGTCGCTGATCGTCTGGGCCATCGCCGAGGGCCGCTCCGCCGCCCGCGGAGTGGACCGCTACCTGGCCGGGACCAGCGCCCTGCCCGCCCCGATCCGTCCCACCGACCGGTCCCTCATGGTCTGAGGTCCCACCCCTCTCGAGCACTCCAGGTTTCCGCCCGTACAACGGCGTACGGAACCGGCCGCGCGGCGCCCTCCCCTACCCGACCGGGGCGGGCGCCGCGTGGCGTTCGCATGCCGTTTTCCCGTGGCGACGCTGCCCGGGGACGCGGATCAGGCTGCCCCGGGTGCGGGCTGAGCGTCCCTCACCCCTGCTGTTCGCCCTCCACCAGACGGGCGGGAAAGCCGCCGGTGGCCACCGGGCCCCAGCGGGTGGGGGTGACGCGGATCAGCGACTTGCCCTGCTTGCGCATGGCCGAGCGGTACTCGTCCCAGTCCGGGTGCTCACCGGCGATATTGCGGTAGTACTCGACGAGCGGTTCGACGGAGTCGGGCATGTCGATCACCTCGGCGGTGCCGTCGATCTGGACCCACGGGCCGTTCCACTCGTCGGAGAGCACCACCAGGCTCACCGCCGGGTCGCGGCGTGCGTTGCGGACCTTGGCGCGTTCGGGATAGGTGGACATGACGATCCGTCCGGAGTCGTCGACTCCGCAGGTCAGCGGGGATGCCTGGGGCGACCCGTCGGACCGGCGGGTCATCAGGAGGGCGCGGTGGCGCGGGCGTACGAACTCCAGCAGCTCATCGATGCCGACAGCGGTGTTGGTGGCGATGGAGGGGCTCATACAGCCGAGCCTACGGGCCGGAGCGGAGCGACGCCGCCCGGAGGACACGCGCTCAGGTGTCGCACTCCAGGACCGTACGGCACAGGCCGCAGCGGGCCCGCAGCCGTCCGCGCACCGGCACCCGGATCCGCTGACGGCAGGTCGGACAGGGGAAGGAGACGTTCAGCGGACGGCCGCCCTCGAAGGTGTAGTCACCGCCGGTGGGCAGGGTGTCGAGCGGGGCCCCGGTGCGGTCTCCGGCCTCGGCCTGTGACCGGGCCGAGCGTCGGTCCCGGGCGTAGCGGCGGCGGCCCGCCCATCCGGCCGCGGCCAGCGGTGGCTGCCGCTGGTCCCGCTCCGCCAGCTCCAGCCCCGTGGTGTACGCCTCGTACGCCTGCGGGCTGGTGAACCAGATCCGGGGATCCTCGTTGAAGAACATCGCCCGTTTGGCCAGCACATAGCCGAATTCCTCCGGTGTGAGATAGCCGAGCTTCTGGCTGGAGAGCCGGTCCTGGCGGTAGGCGTCGAGCAGCAGCCAGCCGGTGCCGAGATAGGCGGCGGTGGTGTCGGTGAGGATTTCGTTGTCGCGGCTGCCGGGAAAGGTGAGATCCAGACGGTGCAGATACACATGCGTCACCTCGTGGGCGAGGGCCGCGCCGATGTCCCGCCGGTGCTCCTTGAAACGGGAGTTGAGCTCGATGAAGTACTCCGGACCTGCGGCCAGGTCGACATTGCCCGCATGCTCCATCTCGCGGAAGCTCACGATCATCCGGGCGTCGGGAAGCATCAGGTGCCGCACCATCACCCGGGCGATCCGCTGCACTCCGAGGTAGAGGTCGTCCTGGTCGGCGAAGGCCACATCGCCGGGGACCACACTGACGTCGAACCGCTCCACCGAGTCCCGGGACAGCCGCCGGTAGAGCGCGGTGATGGCGGCCCGGACGGTGTCCAGATGGGGAAACCCGTGCTTGATGTCACTGCCCGGTGCCGCCACGCCGTCACCCCGAGTCCGTGTTTCGCCGATACCGTGTCAGAATTCCACGTTACGGACGTATTTCACACTGGCCGGTAGGCCGCGCTGGCCGGAACGCACCCCTTGTCACACGGTTCACCCGCTCCACATAATTTCAGGGTGTTTCGCGGGCTCACCCCACTGGGCTTCGGCGGGCGTTTCCGATTTCTGGTTTGGCATGAGCCTGACACGGCGCACCAACCCCCCACGAGAGGAAATCCGTTGCGCAACCACCTGAAGCACCTCACCAGAGCTACGGCCCTCAGCGCGGTCGCCCTCGCCGCTTTCAGCCTCGCCCCCGGTACGGCTACGGCCCTGCCCCGCGGACCCGAGCCCGGCCCCACCGTCGTCGGCGGCACCCCCGCCGCGCAGGGTGAATTCCCCTTCATGGTCCGGCTGTCCATGGGCTGTGGCGGTGCGCTCTACACCAAGGACATCGTGCTGACCGCCGCCCACTGCGTCGACGGCAGCGGCCCCAACACCTCCATCACCGCCACCGGGGGCGTCGTCGACCTCGAGGACTCCGCTGCCACCAAGGTGAACTCCACCGAGGTCCTCCAGGCCCCCGGCTACAACGGCACGGGCAAGGACTGGGCCCTCATCAAGCTGGCCAAGCCGATCGACCAGCCCACCTTGAAGATCGCCGAGACGGACGCCTACAACAAGGGCGACTTCACGGTCGCGGGCTGGGGCGCCGACAAGGAAGGCGGCGACCAGCAGCGCTATCTGCTCAAGGCCAGCGTTCCGTTCGTCGACGACGCCACCTGCAAGGGCGCCTACAGCAACCTCGTCACCGGTGAGGAGATCTGCGCCGGGAAGATGGACACCGGCGGCGTCGACACCTGCCAGGGCGACTCCGGCGGTCCGATGTTCCGCAAGGACGACAACGACCAGTGGATCCAGGTCGGCATCGTCAGCTGGGGCGAGGGCTGCGCGCGGCCCGGCAAGCCCGGCGTCTACACCGAGGTGAGCACCTTCGCCAAGGACATCAAGGCGGGCGCGGACCAGTTCGGCGGCTGATCCTCAACCCACCCCGGACCGGGGCCGGCCACCGCGGCCGGCCCCGGTTCCGCGCTGCCCGTGACGTATCAGCTCTGGCCGTGGCGTCAGCTCTGGCCGTAGCAGATGCAGAAGGGGTGCCCGGCCGGATCGTTGAAGACCCGGAACCCCGACCGCTCACCCCCGCTGTCGTGCAGAAAGGTCGCCCCCAGCGCGATCACCTCACGCTGCGCCCGCTCCATGTCCTCGAGAGTGGTCACATCGAAGTCCAGATGGAACTGCTGCGGATGCGCCGGGTCCGGCCAGCGCGGCGGCCGGTGGTCCGGGGCCAACTGGAAGGCCAGGCGCTGACCGTCCGATGAGGTGAGCGTGGCCCATTCGGGGTCGCTGTCATCCAGCCGCCAGCCCAGGATCCGGCCGTAGAAGGCGGCCAGCGCGGCTGGGTCCGGACAATCGATGACGGTGCACTGAAGCGTCGCGATCATATGCCGACCCTAGGCCCTGGCCTGGGCTGTGACCCGGAGTCCCGTCGCCCCATGAGCACGCGTACGAGACGGACAAGAGCCGATCAAAGCCGAGAAATCCGTTTCACGGACGGAAAAGTCCCGGCTACAGAGGGAAAAGTCCGGGGCGGGACATGAAAGTGCGGCAAGAAGTGGAACCTCCCCGGCCGAGGATCGGTCCTTCACGGTGGAGGAGCCGCGCCGGGGGCGGCCCCTCCGGGCCGGACCGCCTCGCCCCCTTTTCAACCCCCCACCGGGGTCGAGGCGGTCCCGCAATGCCCTGGCATAGGGTCGGGGGTCATGACGCACAGCGAGACCCACCGCGCCGACGAGCCCGACCGCGGCAGCGCCCCCGGCACGGACCGCGACGCCCCCGGCGGAACCGGCACCCCCGCCGCCCCGGCCGCCGACGCCGCCGCCCCGGACATCGACGACTCCGTCCTCGCCGAGCTGACCCGGTTGCGCGACAGCATCGACAACCTTGACGCGGCCGTGGTCCATGTACTCGCCGAGCGCTTCAAATGCACCCAGCAGGTCGGCCACCTCAAGGCCGCCCACACCCTCCCCCCGGCCGACCCCGGTCGCGAGGCCCGCCAGATCGCCCGGCTGCGCCAGCTGGCGGAAGGCGCCAAACTCGACCCGGCCTTCGCTGAGAAGCTGCTCAACTTCATCATCGCCGAGGTCATCCGGCACCACGAGACCATCGCCCGCTCCTGAGCCCCGGCCCCGGCCACCGGATCGCCCCCGCCGCCCCGGAGGGCGCACTCCGGTGGCGCGCCCCGCACCCTCCCGCACCCCGCAACCGCTTCCTACCCGTGTGCTGTCCACGGGAGGTAGGGCAGCATGTCCCCATGTCCGTACTGACGCGCGAGGAAGCGCAGAACCGAGCCCGCCTCATCGAGGTCCACCGCTACACGGTCGAACTCGACCTCACCCGTGGTGACGAACTCTTCGGCTCGACCACCACCATCCGCTTCCACGCGCGCGAGGCGGGCGCGGACACCTTCGTCGAACTCAACCCGGCCGCACTGCACCGCGCCGTCCTCGACGGCCACGAGCTCGACCTCGCCGCCGCGCCCCTCGCCGACGGACGGCTTCCGCTCACCGCCCTCGCCGAAGGCGAGCACGAGCTGCGCGTGGAGGCGGACATGCGCTACTCCCGCACCGGCGAGGGCATGCACCGCTTCACCGACCCCGCCGACGGTGAGACCTACCTCTACACCACGGACGAAGGCGACGTCTTCGCCGCCTTCGACCAGCCCGACCTCAAGGCCGTCTTCGACGTCCGCGTCACCGCACCGCCCGAATGGACCGTCCTCGGCAACGGCATCGCCACCCGCGTCGGCGACCCCGCCGAAGGCCGCTGGGAGCTGGCCGCCACCCCGCCCATCAGCACCTACCTCGTGGCGCTGGCCGCCGGGCCGTACCTTTCGGTGCGCACCGAGCACGCCGGACTGCCCCTCGGGCTGCATGTCCGCCGCTCCCTCGCCCCCTACCTCGAGGACGACGCCGAGGAGCTGTTCGACATCACCCGGCGCTGCTTCGACCGCTATCACGAGATCTTCGAGGAGCCCTATCCGTTCGACTCCTACGACCAGGCGTTCGTCCCCGAGTTCAACGTCGGCGCCATGGAGAACCCCGGTCTGGTCACCCTGCGCGACGAGTTCATCTACCGCTCCGCCGTCACCGACGCCGAGCGGCAGACCCGCGCCATGGTCATGGCCCATGAGATGGCCCATATGTGGTTCGGCGACCTCGTCACCATGACCTGGTGGGACGACATCTGGCTCAATGAGTCCTTCGCCGAGTACATGGGCTACCAGGTGCTCACCGAGACCACCCGCTACACCGACATCTGGGCCGACTTCGGCGTCCGCCGCAAGAACTGGGGCTACGACGCCGACCAGCGCCCCTCCACCCACCCCGTCGCCCCCGCGCCCGAGCAGGTCCCCGACACCGCCGCCGCCCGCCTCAACTTCGACGGCATCTCCTACGCCAAGGGCGCCTCCGCCCTGCGCCAGCTCGTCACCTGGCTCGGCGAGAAGGACTTCCTCCAGGGCATCAACCGGCACTTCGCCCGCCACCGCTTCGGCAACGCCACCCTCGCCGACTTCATCGACTCCCTCGCCCACGGCTCCGACCGCGATGTGCACGCCTGGGCCGACGCCTGGCTGCGCACCACCGGCGTCGACACCCTCACCCCCTCCATCACCACCCACGGCGACCGCTGGAGCGCGGAGATCCGCCACGACGGCGGAGGCAATGGCGCCGCCCCCGTACCCCGTCCGCACCGCATCGCCATCGGGCTGTACGACCACGAACCCGCCGCCGCGCATCAGCTGGTACTGCGCAAGCGCGTCGAAGCCGAGCTCACAGCCACCGAACCCACCCTCACCCTCTCCTTCACCGGCCCCCGCCCCGCTCTGCTGCTGCTCAACGACGGCGACCTCAGCTACGCCAAGGTCCGGCTCGACCCCGGCTCCTGGCAGGCCGTCGTCCGCTCACTGTCCGGACTCCCCGACGCCGTCAGCCGCGCCGTGGTGTGGAACGCCGCCCGCGACATGGTCCGCGACGGCGAACTCCCACCCACCGACTACCTCGACACCGTCCGCGCCCACCTCCCGCGCGAGACCGACATAGCCATCGTCCAGGGCGTCCTGGCCTTCGCCCGCACCCAGATCGCCGACCGCTACCTCCCCGCCGAGCAGCGCCCCGCCGCCCTGGCCACCCTCGGCGCCACCTGCCGCGACCTGCTGCGCCGCACCGAGGACAACTCCGGCCCCGGACTGCGGCTCGCCGCCGTCCGCGGCTTCATCGAGAGCGCCACCGCCCCGGCCGGGCTCAGCGACTGGCTCGACGGCGACACCGTCCCCGGCGGCCCCGCCCTCGACCCCGAACTGCGTTGGCAGATCCTCGGGCGGCTCGCCGTCCTCGGCGCCATCGGCCCCGCCGAGATCGACGCCGAACTCACCCGCGACTCCAGTGCCACCGGCCAGGAGGGCGCCGCCCGCTGCCGCGCCGCCCTCCCCGACCCGGACGCCAAACAGGCCGCCTGGGACGCCCTGTTCGGCACCGCCGACGAACCGTCCGGACTGTCCAACTACCTCGTCACCGCCACCGCGACCGGCTTCTGGCAGCCCGAGCATCACGAGCTGCTCACCGACTACCTCCCCCGCTACTTCCCGGCCGCCGCCGAGGTGGCCACCCGGCGGGGCTCCGCCATCGCCGACGCCGTCGCCCGCTCCGGCTTCCCCACCACCGTGGACACCCGGACCCTGGAGCTGGGGGAGGAGTGTCTGCGCCGCGACGATCTGCTCCCCGCACTGCGCCGGCGCTTCGCCGACCAACTCGACGATCTGCGCCGCGCCCTGCGCGTCCAGCGCAGGCAGGAGGAGCGGGGGAGCGGGGCGTAGACGGCCTCGCTGAAGTCGGGCGCACCAGCCACGCCGCAGCCGCAGCCGCATGACGGCACCTCGCGGCACTTCCCGCGGCACGCCGCGGGCAGATCCCGACCCGCTCTCGCGGACACGCGCCGGGGCGGTTCCGTCGCGCGGTGGCAAGGCGCCGCACGGCCGCGTACCACGTACGAGTGGACTTCATGACGCCACCGGCCGATCCGCTTGCGCACGAAGTACGTTGAGGCAGCTTTCGCCTCCCCTACTTCGAGACGAGGGGCACATCCATGCCTGTGCCCGCCACCGGGACCGCCCGCCTGCTCGCGGGCGGCGGCCGTGGCCCGGACGCGCTGAGGCCCATGGTCGGCACCGTCCTGGACGCGCTGGCCCGCGGCGCCGCCGACCGCTCCGGCCCGCTGCCCGCCGGCGGCCCCGACGCCGTGGCGCGGCGCGTCCGGGCCGTCGCCGAACCGCTCATCCCCGACGTCGGCGAGGGCGCGCCGCGCGCCCTGCGCACCCTCGTACGCGCCCTCGCCGCGGGTGCCGCCGACCCGGCCGACCCCCGCTGCGCCGCCCATCTGCACTGCCCGCCGCTGGCCGTCGCGGCCGCCGCGGACCTCGCGGTCTCCGCGCTCAACCCCTCCCTCGACTCCTGGGACCAGGCGCCCGCCGCCTCCGAACTGGAGGCGCTCACCTGCCGTGCCCTGGCCACGCTGGTCCACCCCCGCGGCCCCGCACCCGACGCCCTCGTCACCACCGGCGGCACCGAGGCCAACCAACTCGCCCTGCTGCTGGCCCGCGAGGCCGCCCGTACCGCCGTCCCGCCCGGCCCGTCCGCCGCCCTCCGGATCGTCTGCGGGGCCAACGCCCACCACAGCGTCCACCGCGGCGCCTGGCTGCTCGGGCTGGCCACCCCGGTCACCCTCCCCACCCCCGCCGGAGTCCTCGACCCGGCCCGTCTGCACGACGCCCTCACCCGGCTCACCGGCCGCGGCCCGGTCCTGGTGGTCGCCACCGCGGGCACCACCGACACCGGCGCCATCGACCCCCTCCCGGCCATCGCCGACCTCTGCGACCGCCACACCGCCGCGCTCCACATCGACGCCTCCTACGGCGGACCGCTGCTGTTCAGCGACACCCACCGGCACCGCCTCGACGGGCTCGACCGCGCCCGCACCGTCACCCTCGACCTCCACAAACTCGGCTGGCAGCCGGTCGCCGCCGGACTCCTCGCCGTTCCCGACGCCCCCGCGCTGGCCCCCCTGGACCACCGCGCCGACTACCTCAACGCCGACGACGACACCGAATCCGGGATTCCGGACCTCCTCGGCCGCTCCCTGCGCACCACCCGACGCCCCGACGTCTTCAAGATCGCGGTCACCCTGCGCGCCCTAGGCCGCCGTGGCCTCGGCGACCTCGTCGACCACGTCTGCGCCGCCGCCCATCAGCTCGCGGACCTCATCGAGGCCCACCCCCGCCTCGAACTCCACGCGCGCCCCACCATCAGCACCGTCCTCTTCCGCCCCACCGGAGCGGGACCCGCCACCGTGGCCGCACTGCGCCGCCGCCTGCTCACCGACGGCCGCGCCGTCCTCGGCCGCGCCACCACCGCCGACGGGCTGTGGCTCAAGGCCACCGTCCTCAACCCGCACACCCAGCCCGCCGATCTGCGCGGGCTGCTCGAACTCGTGGAAGGCGACAGCACCCCATGAGCACCGCACAACCCCCCACCGGGACCCCCGCCTCCGTACCCGGTCCGCGGCCCGGCGCCGCCTCCCCCCTCGAAGCCCCCCTGGACCTCGCCGGTGTCGGCATCGGCCCGTTCAACCTCTCCCTCGCCGCCCTCGCCCACCGCGTCCCCGGACTGCGCACCGCCTTCTACGACCAGCGGCCCGCTTTCCAGTGGCACCCCGGCCTGCTCATCGACGGCGCCACCATCCAGGTGCCCTTCCTCGCCGACCTGGTCACCCTCGCCGACCCCGCCAGCCCCTGGAGCTTCCTCAGCTATCTCAAGGCCACGGAGCGGCTGTTCCCCTTCTACATCGCCGAGCGCTTCCACATCGAACGGTCCGAGTACGACGCCTACTGCCGCTGGGTCAGCGAACAACTCCCCGGCCTCCACTTCGGCCACCAGATCGACGCCGTCCGCTGGGACCACACCCACAACCTCTTCGAAATCGACTTCACCCGCATCGGCGCCGACGGCGAGGCCGAAGCCCTCGGCCGCACCTACGCCCGCCATGTCGTCCTCGGCGTCGGCACCGAGCCCCACGTCCCCGAACCGCTGCGCCCGCTCGCCGAAGCCCCCAATGTGCCCGTGCTGCACGCCGCCGACTACCTCGAACACCGCGAACGGCTGCTGACCACCGGCCAGGTGACCGTCATCGGCTCCGGCCAGTCCGGCGCCGAGGTCTTCCTCGACCTGCTGCGCCACCGCCCCCTGGGCGCCGAGGGCCTCCACTGGCTGGCCCGCACCCCCGCGTTCACCCCCATGGAATACAGCAAGCTCGGACTGGAGCAGTTCAGCCCCGACTACACCCGCTACTTCCACGGACTCCCCGAACCCGTACGGGACCAACTCCTGCCCCGCCAATGGCAGTTGTACAAGGGCATCGCCCACGAGACCATCGACGCCATCCACCAGGAGCTCTACCGCCGCGCTCAGCTCAGCGGCGGCTGGCCCGGCGCCGTACTCAGCCCCGGTGTCACCGTCCGCACCGCGGGCCGGATCGCCGCCGCCCGCCTCGAACTCCACCTCGAGCACGCCCAGCAGGGCACCCGGGCCCGGCACACCACCGAGGCCGTCGTCCTCGCCACCGGCTACCGCGAGCGCCGCGTCGACACTCTGCTGGCCGCCCTCGACCCCTACATCCGCCGGGACTCCTCCGAACGCCCCCGCATCGACGCCCAGCACCGGCTGATCCTCGACCCGATGATCAAGGGCTCGGTGTACGTCCAGAACGCCGAGCGCCACAGCCACGGCGTGGGCACCCCCGATCTGGGGCTCGCGGCCTGGCGCTCCGCCGTCATCCTCAACTCGATGACGCCGGAACCCGCCTACCCCCTGCCCTCCCGCACCGCCTTCAGCACCTTCGGGCTCCAGCCCTCAGGCCCCTGCGCCACGGTGGTCGGACGGCCCCAACTCCCCGACCAGCGCGACCGGCTGGCCCGTACGCGGACATGACCACCGCACCACCCCGCCCCGCACCCCGGCCTCCAGCGGATGGGAGTCGGGGTGGGCGGGGCACTCCGGCCATACGGCGGGCTTGAGCGCGGCGCACAGCGCCTCCACCGCCCAGTCGCTCGCCTGCTCGGCGACCTGCGCCAGCCGCTCGGCCGCGTTGAGCCCCGGCCACAGCACGATGCCGACGCCGCTGCCGTCGGCTTCGTGGAGCCAGATGATGTCCTCGCCGTCGTCCCCCGCACCCCGTCCCTCCCGGACGACGGGCTGAACGGCACAGGTGGCCCGCAGATCGCGGAGCACGGGTTCCAGAGCGGCGGCGAGGTCATCGGTCATGCGCCCATTGTTCAGAACACCGGGGTGCCCTCGCGCGTGAGTTTCCAGTCCACCGAGGCGAACCGCGCCACATCGATCGTCCCCTGGGCCTTCACCCACGAGATGATCGTGTTCCGGATCTCGTCCGAATGCGCCCACACCTGCTTGGCCTTGGCCACATGCGGGAAGTTCCCGCCACCACTGGCACGGTAGTTGTTCACCGCCAGCACAAACCGGGCCGCATCGTCCACCGGCTTGCCGTCGAAGGTCAGCTGTGCGATTCGCGTGCCCGCTGCCTTGGCGATGTCGATCTCGTAAGCGACCCCGCTGACCACGTCGTAGTTGTAGTCCGGGGTGTTCCCCGCGTTCGTCAGCTTCGCCGGATCCACCTCACCACCGGCCGGGGTCTGCACGTAGTAGCGCGCCGAGAACTCCAGATACTCCTTCAGCTGGGCGCCCGTCAGCACCCGTGCCTCAAGGGTGTTCTCGAACGGATAGAGCCCCGCCACCTGCCGGATGGTGACCTTGCCCGCCGGAACCCTCGCCGTGCGCGAGAAACACGACGCCTGCGAGAGCACCGGGAGCGAGGCGTGCTCGGTGCCCTCCAGCGCCTTCCTCACCGTCTCCGTCTGTACATGGTTGATGAAGTCGATGATCGGGGCGTCCTTGTACGGCGCCTCGGTGGCCGACATCGCCGCCGTACAGCTGCCGATGACCTGGTTCACATAGCCGACGACCTTCTGGTGCTCATCGCCGAGCAGCTTCACGATCCGCGGATCCTCCTCGGCCGTGGCCGAGTTCAGCACCTTCGCCGACACCGACTCCACCCGCCAGCGGCCCCGGTCCCACTCCAGCTCGAAGTCGAACACCGTCAGCCGCTGGCCCCACTTGAGCGGCTCGGAGAGCACCACCTCCCGGCCGGTCTTCTTGTTCACCACCCGGGACTCGGGAACCTCCACATGGGCATGGCCGACCAGGATCGCGTCGATCCCCGGCACCTGCTCCGCCACCAGCGCCGCCGCGTTCTCCACATACGGCACCTGATCGCCGTAGCTGGAGGTTCCGCTGGTGCCCGAATGCGCCGAGACGATCACCACATCGGCGCCCATCGAACGCAGCCGCGGCACCCACTTCGCCGCCTGCTCCTCCAGCCCGGGGAAGGTCATCTTCCCCTGGACATTGGCCTTGTCCCAGATCGCGATGCCCGGGTTGGTCAGCCCCAGCACCGCCACCTTCACCTGACGCCCGCAGGGGGTGCGCAGCCGGGTCATCCAGTACGGCGGGAACGCCGGCTTGAGCGTCTTCGCGTCCAGCGCGTTGGCGCCCAGCAGGGGGAAGTCGCACTGCTCCTCGAACTTCCGCAGCACCGGGATGCCGTAGTTGAACTCGTGGTTGCCCAGCGCCGCCGCGTCATAGCCGATGGCGTTCATGGCCTGCGCCATGGGATGCACCGGGCCGCCCGCGCCGGTGATCGGATCCACCTTCGCGTAGTAGTACGACAGCTGGGTGCCCTGGATGGTGTCACCCGCGTCGATCAGCAGGGTGTGGCGGCGCCCCTTCTCCTCGCGGACCCGCTCCACCAGCGTGGAAATCTTGGCCAGGCCGACATCGTTGTGGGCGGTGTCGTCGAACTCGGCGTCGGTGAAGTAGTCCCAGTTGAAGACGTTGCCGTGCAGATCGGTGGTGCCCATGACGGTGAAGGCGTACCGCGTGGCACGCCCGTCACCCGTCCCGCTCTCCCGGTCGTCCGCCACGGCCGGAGCGGCGGCCACACCTCCGGCCAGGGCCACCCCGGCGCTTGTCGCCGCCGAGCGGCCCAGGAACGTCCTACGGTTGAGCGGCATGTGGAGTCTCCCCTGATGCGATGCGCGGCACCCTCCGGAACGGGGCACAACGCGCGTAGATTCTGGCCCAACCCGCCCATTGCGCAACAGCCTTGACAGGTTGCGATCGCATTGCTTCCGGCATGCTGGGGGAATGGCCAACCGACATCTGCGAGTCGCGGCGTACGCCGTCTGTATCGACGACGGAAAGGTCCTCCTCGCCCGATGGCTCGGCCCCGACGGCAAGCGCTGGACGATGCCCGGCGGAGGACTCCACCACGGCGAGGACCCCTACGACGCCGTCCACCGCGAGGTCGAGGAGGAAACCGGCTATACGGTAGAGATAGAGCGGCTGCTCGGTATCGACACCGTCCGCGACCGCACCCCCCGACGGCTCGGCCGCGACGCCGACTTCCACGGGGTGCGCATCCTCTACACGGCCCGGGTCACCGGCGGGGAACTGCGCCACGAGACCGGCGGTTCGACCGACCGGGCGGCGTGGATCGCACTGGACCAGGTGCCCGGCCTGGACCGGGTGCCGCTGGTGGACATCGCGCTGTCCCTGAACGCCGAACGCCCGCCGCAGGGACGGCTCCCCGCACCGCCCGCCTGAGCCCCTCCCTTCCGCCCTTCCTTCTCCTCCTCAGGGAGCTCCCATGGACCAGACCGCAGCCCCCGTCCCGTACGGCACCCCCGACACCCCGCGCCTGGCCGTCCGCGGCGAGGCGCGGCTCGAGGCCGACCCCGAGATCGCCCACCTCGGTATCGCCGTCGCCGCCCGCGGCCCCGACCGGCGAGCCGCACTGGAGGACCTCACCCGCCGCAACAAAGACGTCCTCGAGCTGGTGAAGTCCTACGGCGACGCCATCGACACACTGGAGACCGGCGCCTTCACCATCACCCCCGAGCTCACCGCCAAGGGCCGCCACGAGCGCGTCCGCGCCTACCACGGCCGGGTCCACCTCACCGTGACGATCACCGACTTCACCGTGCTCGGCGAACTCACCACCCGGCTGGGCGACGCCGAACTCACCACCGTCAACGGCCCCCGCTGGGCGCTGCGCCCCGACTCCCCCACCCACCGCGACGCCCGCCAGGAAGCCGTCCGGCAGGCGGTACGGCGCGCCCGCGAGTACGCCGAGGCACTGGGTGCCTCGCTCGTCGCCCTGGTCGAGCTGGCCGATGTCGAGGTGGAGGCCGCGCCGATGACACCGGTCGCGGTGCGCTCCCGCTCCCGCTCCGGCTTCGGCGGCGCCGAGCGCGCACCCGCCCTGGACCTGGAACCGGAGCGCCAGACCGTATACGCGCATGTCAACGCGCGCTTCACCATGACCCGCCCCGAACTCTGAAACACCCCGGAACACTCCCGGAAAACGCTCATCGGAGCATGGCCATGCACGTTTCATTAGTTGTCAATAACCTGCCATGCAATTGCCATGGAGGAGTATGGACTTCGCGGTCCTTTACTCACGGGTAAGTCATAGGCTCGAAGACATGCGCCGAGCAAAAATCGTCTGTACCTTGGGACCCGCCACCGACTCGTACGAGCAGATCAAGGCACTCGTCGAGGCCGGAATGGACGTGGCCCGCTTCAACCTCAGCCACGGCACCTACGCCGAGCACGAGGAGCGGTACCGGCGAGTGCGGAAAGCCTCGCTGGAAACCGGCCGCAGTGTCGGCATCCTCGCCGACCTTCAAGGCCCGAAGATTCGCCTCGGCCGATTCCGCGAAGGTCCCGTACTGCTTGAACGCGGCGATGAGTTCACCATCACCGTCGAACCCATCGAGGGCGACCAGCACCGCTGCGGTACCACCTACGAGGGACTGGCCGCCGACGTCAGCAGGGGCGAGCGGATCCTCGTCGACGACGGCCGCGTCACCCTGGAGGTCGTCGACGTCGACGGCCCGCGCGTGCACACGATCGTCATCGAAGGCGGCATGGTCTCCGACCACAAGGGCCTCAATCTGCCCGGTGTCGCCGTCTCCGTCCCCGCCCTCTCCCGGAAGGACATCGAAGACCTCCGCTGGGCGCTGCGCACCGGCGCCGACATCATCGCCCTGTCCTTCGTCCGCAATGAGAAGGACGTCATCGATGTGCACCGGGTGATGGACGAGGAGGACTGCCGCCTCCCGGTCATCGCCAAGATCGAGAAGCCGCAGGCGGTCGAGAACCTGGACGGGATCGTCGACGCCTTCGACGGCATCATGGTCGCCCGCGGCGACCTCGGCGTCGAAATGCCGCTGGAGCAGGTGCCGATCGTCCAGAAGCGCGCGATCAAGCTGGCGAAGCGGAACGCCAAGCCCGTGATCGTCGCGACCCAGATGCTGGACTCGATGATCGACAACTCCCGCCCCACCCGCGCCGAGGCGTCCGATGTGGCCAACGCGGTGATCGACGGCACCGACGCGGTGATGCTCTCCGGCGAGACCAGCGTCGGGAAATACCCGATCGCCACGGTCAAGACGATGGGCCGGATCGTCGCCGCCGCCGAGGAGGACATCCTCGCCAAGGGCCTCCCCCCGCTCACCGAGCGCAACAAGCCGCGCACACAGGGCGGCGCGGTGGCCCGCGCGGCGGCCGAGATGGGCGACTTCCTCGACGCCAAGTTCCTGGTCGCCTTCACCCAGTCCGGCGACACCGTCCGCCGCCTCTCCCGCTACCGCTCCCCGATCCCCCTCCTCGCCTTCACCCCGGAGCCGAACACCCGCTCCCAGCTCAACCTCACCTGGGGCGTCGAGACGTTCCTCGGCCCGAGGGTCGACTCCACGGACTCGATGGTGGCCCAGGTCGACGAGGAACTGCTGCGCCTCGGCCGCTGCAAGAAGGGCGACCTCGTCATCATCACCGCCGGCTCCCCGCCCGGCGTCTCCGGCTCCACCAACCTGGTCCGCGCCCACTACATCGGGGCGGACGATCTGCGCTAGCCGCCGAATCCGGGGCCGGAGCGCTGGGCTCAGTGCTTCGGCCCGACATGGGCGTCCATGAGGGCGACCGAGGCCCGGCGGGCGACGGAGATATTGAACGGGTCGCTGCCACGCGCCAACGTCGTCCACTCGACGCCGACCTTGGTGAGGGTGTCGGAGCATAATCTGCGGATGTCGTCGGACTTGTTGGTGAAGAAGTAGCGCGGATACTCATAGCGCTTGCGCTCGCCCGCGACGATGCGCGTGGTCCAGTTGGTGATCCGGCATCCGTCGGAGTGGAAGAGCCCGCGGATGAACTCCCAGGGGTGGGCGTCCACGATGTGCTGCTGCCAGGGTTCGAGGGCGATGATGCGGTCGTGCTTCTTGCCGGGACCGTGCTGGGGGAACAGGCACGGCCAGTGCTTGCTGTAGCTGGTTACCATGACGCACCCCTGGCGCTGCACGCGGCACACCCTGTTGTCGGGACGCACACTTCGTACGGCGTCCGCGCAGGAATCGATGAGGCCCGGCCAGGCATCCGAACATGCGATGCGCAAGAAGTACGCACCGTTCTTGAGGCGGCTGATACACCCGTCACCGAGGTAGAGGCCGAGCAAGTACGCGTAGGAAGCGGTGTCTTTCGGTGGTTGTGGTTCGTGCGCGCATCTGGGGCACTCGGTCGTACGGGTAGCAGGCTCAATCCGGGTCTGCCATGCGCGAATTGCCCATCGGGATATGCCCGTCTGCTTGCTCACAGCGTTGAGACTGCGGCCTTGGGCAACGAGAGTAAGGGCACGCTTGCGCGTTTCGAGGTCGTACACGATTGCGAGCTTGGCGGTGACACGGCCGCCGTATGCCCGTTCGAAGAATTGTTCACTTCATCGAGTGAACGGGGTCAATTCTTCGACGACCATGGAATCGAAGGAAAAGTGCCCCGGGTGGGATTCGAACCCACACTGAATACCTTTTGAGGGTATCGTCTCTGCCGATTGGACTACCGGAGCCCCTGCGTTCCGAAGGTTAGTCTAACCCCTCCGTGCGTCAAAGATACAGGACATCGGTAGGCTCGTGGTGCCCCACCTGCCAGGAAACGAGGAGCACGGTGACCACCGCTGACGCCCCCGACGCGCAGTCGCACATCCCCCCGCAGACCACCCGCGTCGTCATCGCCGAGGACGAGGCGCTGATCCGCCTCGACCTCAAGGAGATGCTCGAGGAGGAGGGGTACTCCGTCGTCGGCGAGGCGGGCGATGGTGAGACGGCCGTCGCGCTCGCCCTGGAGCACCAGCCCGACCTGGTCATCCTCGATGTGAAGATGCCCCGGCTGGACGGGATCTCCGCCGCCGAGCGGATCGCGGGTGAGCGGATCGCGCCGGTGCTGATGCTCACCGCCTTCTCCCAGCGTGAGCTGGTGGAGCGGGCGAGGGACGCCGGGGCGATGGCGTATCTGGTGAAGCCGTTCAGCAAGAGCGATGTGGTGCCCGCCATCGAGATGGCCGTCTCCCGCTTCACCGAGCTGAAGACGCTGGAGCAGGAAGTCGCCGATCTCTCCCAGCGGCTGGAGACCCGCAAGCTGGTGGACCGGGCCAAGAGCATTCTCCAGACCCAGTACGGGCTGACCGAGCCCGCCGCGTTCCGCTGGATCCAGAAGACCTCGATGGACCGTCGGCTGTCGATGCAGCAGGTGGCCGAGGCCGTCATCGAGGACGCGGAGGAGAAGAAGGCCAAGGAGTAGAGGGATGTGCACGGGAGAGGCCCGCACCGGCTGCTGCGGTGCGGGCCTCTCCTTATCTCTGTCGCGGCGATCAGTCCTCGCCGAGGTACGCCTTCCGCACCGACTCGTCGTGCAGCAGCGACTCCCCGCTCCCCGACAGCACGATCTTGCCGATCTCCATCACATGGCCCTGATCGGCCAGAGACAGCGCCGCCTGGGCGTTCTGCTCCACCAGCAGGATGGTGGTGCCCTGCGCCTTCAGCTCGGCGATCGTCTGCATGATCTTCTGCATCATGATCGGCGAGAGCCCCATCGAGGGCTCATCGAGCATCAGCAGCTTGGGGCGGGACATCAGCGCGCGGCCCATGGCGAGCATCTGCTGCTCACCGCCGGAGAGGGTGCCCGCCGCCTGGGAGCGGCGTTCGCCGAGGATGGGGAAGAGGTCGTACGCCTTCTGGATATCGGCGGCGATCCCGTCCGTGTCCTTTCGGAGAAACGCTCCGAGCTGGAGGTTCTCCGCGATCGTCAGCCGGGGGAAGATATGCCGTCCCTCGGGTGAGTGGGCCAGGCCCAGCGCGACGATCTTGTGGGCGGGGATGCCCTTGAGCGGCTTGCCGTCGAAGCGGATGGAGCCGCCGAGGGGTTCCAGGAGGCCGGACAGGGTGCGCAGGGTGGTCGTCTTACCGGCGCCGTTGGTGCCGATGAGGGTGACGACCTGGCCGGCCTCGACGCTGAACGAGATGCCCTTGACGGCTTCGATCTTGCCGTAGGCGACCCGCAGGTCTTCGACCTCGAGCAGTGCGGTCACTGTTCGTCCTCCGTACGTGCTGTGGTGCCCCCCGCGTCTCCGGTGGCGCCCGTGGTGTTCGTCAGGCCCGCCCCACCGGTGGCCCCGGCGGCTTCGGCCTCCGCGGCCTCGATCTCGGCGGCCTCCGCCTCGCCCGGGTCGCCCTCGAAGGGCGTACCGAGGTAGGCGGCGACCACGCGTTCGTCGCTCTGGACGACGTCCGAGGTGCCCTCGACGAGCTTCTGGCCCTGGACGAGCACGGCGACCCGGTCGCAGAGGTTGAAGATGAAGCGCATGTCGTGCTCGATGACGAGCACGGCGGTGCCCTTGTCCCGGATGGCGAAGACCAGTTCCTCGGTGGCCCGGGTCTCCTGCGGGTTCATCCCCGCGGTGGGCTCGTCGAGGAGGAGCAGTCCGGGGTCGCTGGCGAGGGCCCGGGCGATCTCCAGCTTGCGCTGTTCACCGTAGGGGAGATTGCGGGAGAGGTGGTCGGCCTTGTCGGCGAGGCCGGTGAACTCCAGGAGTTCCATGGCCCGTTCCTTGGACGCGGCCTCGGCGCGCTTGAAGCCGGGGCCGCGCAGCAGGGCGGACCACAGGCCCTCCCGGGTGCGGGTGTGGCGGCCGACGAGGACGTTCTCCAGCACCGTCATATTGGCGAAGAGCCGGATGTTCTGGAAGGTGCGGGCGACACCGGCCTGGGTGACCAGATGGGGCTTGGGCGGCAGCACGGATCCCTTGTAGGACACGGTGCCTTCGGTGGGCACGTACAGGCCGGTGAGGCAGTTGAAGAAGGTGGTCTTGCCCGCGCCGTTGGGGCCGATGAGGCCGACGATCTCGCCGGGGTGGACGGCGAGGTCGACCGAGCGTACGGCCGTGAGTCCGCCGAAGCGCATGGTGACGCCGGTGGCGGTGAGCACGGGGTTGGTCGTGGTGATGGTCGTCATCTCGGTCACGCCTCCGCCTTGGTGACGCCGACGGTGCTGCTCTGGAGCCCGGTGTCGTCGGGCACGTCGAGCTGGCCGGTCTCGTGGTATTCGAGCTGCTGCCGCCGGTTGGGGATGATTCCTTCGGGGCGGAAGCGCATCAGCAGGATCAGCGCGATACCGAAGGCGAGGAGCTGGTAGTCCTGGAGGAATTCCAGCTTCTTGGGGATCAGGAAGAGCAGGGTGGCGCCCAGCAGCGGACCGCCGATGGTGCCCATACCGCCGAGGATGACGGCGGCGAGCAGGAAGGTGGAGTTCGGCGGCACGGGACCGGCGAAGACGTACTGCTCGGGGACGACGGTGGTCTGGAAGTGGGCCCAGACGGTGCCCGCGACACCGGCGAGGGTGGCGCCGAGGGCGAAGGCGATGAGCTTGACGCGGAAGCCGTTGATGCCCATCGCGGTGGCGGCCGTCTCGTCCTCGCGGATGGCTACCCAGGCGCGTCCGATACGGGAGTTGCCGGCCCGGCTGAAGACGAGCACCACGAGGATGGTGACGAGCAGCATCAGCAGGTAGTAGTTGCCGTTGGAGTCGAGGGTGAGCCCACCGAAGGTGTGGTCGTCGTCGAAGTTGAAGCCGAAGATCTCCAGCGGCGGGATGTTGGGGATGCCGTTGGGGCCGTTGGTGACCGAGGGCCCGGAGGTGCCGTCGAGGTTGAGCACGGTGATGCGGAAGATCTCTCCGAAGCCCAGGGTGACGATGGCGAGGTAGTCGCCGCGCAGCCGCAGGGTCGGGGCGCCGATGACGACGCCGAAGATCAGCGAGACCACCGCTCCGGTGATCATGGCGGCCCAGAACGGGAAGTGGACGCCGATGGTGGAGGAGGCGGCTCCGGAGACCAGGGCCGCGGTGTAGGCGCCGACGCCGAGGAAGGCGACATAACCGAGGTCGAGGAGTCCGGCCAGGCCGACGACGATGTTCAGGCCGAGGGCGACGGTCGCGAAGACGGCGATGCTGACGCCGAGTTCGGTGAAGCTGGCCTTCTCCTGGAGGAAGGGGAAGACGACCGCCGTGACCAGCGCCGCGACCAGGGTGGTGGAGCGGTGGGTGGTGGTGATCGCGCTGATCCGGGTGATGAGTCCCGACTTGACCAGGGCGAGGGCACCGAAGATCACCGCGATGAGGTAACCGATGAACGGCTCGGGGTGGTCGGAGTCGGTCTGGATGCCGTAGTTGAGGACGTACAGACCGACCGCGAAGGCGCCCGCGATGATCAGGATCTCGGCCCAGGAGGGGAGCGCCTTGGGGCGGCAGATCGGCCGGGTGTCGTCCGGCAGCAGGAAGGTGGTGGCGACCGGGATCGCCGTGGCCAGGGCGGCGACGAAGCCGCCGGGCTCCAGGTTGACCAGGCCGTCGAGGTCGACGGCGATGGCGATGACCGTGAACCAGGTGGTGGCGAAGGTGCCGAGGGCCGCTCCGCGCAGGGCCATGGTGGAACCGGCCGGGGTGAGCCAGCGCAGCCCCCGGATGCCCAGGGCGGCGCCCGCGAACGCGGTGGTGATCAGGGCCAGGACCAGGGTGAGGAGCTGGAGCCCGCCGGGGTAGCCGTAGACGGTGAGGTCCCCGGGGAACTCGGCCGTCCAGGTCCAGGCGAGGAACGTGGAGATGACCCCGGCGAGCCCGCCGGCGGCGGTGAGCGCGCGCAGCAGGGTGGTCCGGGAGGAGGCGCCGGTGTTCCGGGCGGTGTTCTTGGTGGTGTCGGTGCTCATGGTGTCACTCCCTCACGCCCGGTCCGCTACGCGTTCGCCGAGCAGACCCTGTGGTCTGACCAGCAGCACGAGGATGAGCAGGACGAACGCCCAGACGTCCTTCCAGGCACCGCCGCCGAGCTGGTCCATCCCGGGGATGTCCTGGATGTACTTGATGGCGAGGGCCTCGGCGATACCGAGGACCACACCGCCGAGCATGGCGCCGTAGATGTTGCCGATGCCGCCGAGGACGGCGGCGGTGAACGCCTTGAGACCGGCGATGAAGCCCATCTCAAAGTTGATCTGGCCGTACTTGAGCCCGTGGGAGAGGGCGGCGACGGCGGCGAACGCACCGCCGATGGCGAAGGCCATCACGATGATGCGGTCGGTGTTGATGCCCATGAGCTTGGCGGTGTCGGGGTCCTGCGCGGTGGCCTGCATGGCGCGGCCGGCCCGGCTCTTGGAGACGAACAGGCCCAGGGCGAGCATGCACGTCGGGGCGGCTATCAGCAGGAACGCGTCGCCGCGCTGGATGTGCAGATTGTTGAAGATCTCGAAGGACGAGCCCTCGAACTGCGGGAAGCTGCGGGGCTTCTTGGCGTCCGGGTAGAACGCCCAGACGGCCTGCTGCAACGCGATGGACAGGCCGATCGCGGTGATGAGTGGTGCGAGTCGTGGTCCGCCACGCAGGGGTCGGTAGGCGAAGCGTTCGGCCGCCGTGGCGATGCCGACCGAGGCGACTACTCCGCCGATGAGCATCAGCGGCAGGGCGAGGGAGAGTGCGGTGCCGCTGGGCAGCCAGATGTAGATGGTGAGGGCGCCGAAGCCCCCGATCATGAAGATCTCGCCATGGGCGAAGTTGATGAGCTGGACGATGCCGTAGACCATGGTGTACCCGATGGCGATCAAGCCGTAGAGAGCACCGAGGGTCAGGCCGTTGACCAGCGTTTGCGGCAGTTCGTGCACCGCAGGGCCTCCGATGAGCGTGTCGGATTAGACGCCGCGCGAGGGCGCTGGTGTGCGCCCTCGCGCGGTTCGTTGGGGGGAAGGAGCGGGCAGTTGGCGGGTCAGTCCTTGAAGGTGGCGCTCTTCACGGACTTCCAGGCGCCCTTCTTGACCTCGTAGACGGTGAGCTGCTTGTTGGTGGTGTCGCCGTACTGGTCGAAGGAGACCTTGCCGGTGACGCCGTCGAACGAGACCTTGCCGAGCGCCTCGGTGATCTTGGCGCGGGCGTCGTCGGGGAGCTTGCCGTCGTTGTCCGCCATGACCTGCTTGACGGCCTGGATGATCGACCAGGTGGCGTCGTAGGAGTAGCCGCCGTAGGCCCCGTACGGGTCCTTGTAGCCCTGGGCCTGGTAGTTCTTCACGAAGGTCTTGGCGGAGTCCAGCTGCTCGACCGGGTAGCCCACGGAGGTCGCGAGGTCACCGTCGTTGCTGGTGCCCGACGCCTTGATGAAGGCGGGGTCGTAGAGACCGTCGCCGCCCATGATCGGGACGTTCGCACCGGCCTGCTTGACCTGGTCGGAGAGCAGACCGCCCTCGGGGAACTGGCCACCGTAGTAGACCGAGTCGGCCTTGGCGGACTTGACCTTGTTGGCGATACCGGTGAAGTCGGTCTCCTTGACGGTCAGGTGGTCGGTGCCGACGACCTTGCCGCCCAGCCGCTTGAACTCGGCGGCGAAGATCTTGGCAAGACCCGCGCCGTACGCCTGCTTGTCGTCGACGACGAAGACCTTCCGCTTCTTGGCGTCGTTGTAGAAGTACTGCGCGGCGAACCGGCCCTGGATGATGTCGGTGGTCGCGGTGCGGAAGTAGGTCTTGAACGGGCGCTCCTTCTTGCCCGAGGCCCAGTTGTCACCCTGGCTCAGCGCCGGGTTGGTGTTGGCGGGGGAGACCTCCGCGAGGTTGGCCTTGTCGAAGACGCCCTGCATGGACTGGGCGACGCCCGAGTTCAGCGGGCCGACGGTGCCGAGGATCTCCTCGTCGTCGACCATCGAGGTGGCGTTCTGCTTGCCGGAGGACGGCACGGCCTGGTCGTCGAAGGACTTGACCTTGAAGGTCACGCCCTCCACCTCGTTGTTCTTGTTGGCGATCTTCGTCGCGAGGTCGGCGGAGTTCTTGATGCCCTGGCCGAGGGCGGAGAGCGAACCGGTCAGCGGGGCATCGACACCGATGACCACGGTCGTCTTGCCGCCCTTGTCTCCGCTGTCTTTGCCGTCGCGCGACCCGCAGGCGCTGAGGGTGAGGGCTCCCGCAGTGATCGCGGTCGTCATGATGAGCAAGGAACGGTGTCGCACGAGGAATCCTTTCCTGGCCCGGCACTCTTCTCAGGGGGTGCCGTGTCCTCGCCGAATGGACCTGTTCTAGCCGTGCGGGTGCGGCGTACACCCGACGGGGTCGTGACTGGCTGTGACTCTAAGCGTGGGATGTCGCGGGGGGCAGAGGTGCAGGCCATGATGTGACTGTCTTGTTATGACGCGTGTCACCGATTCCGTCTGTGTAGCGGAACAGAAAGAACGAATCGGGCAAAACCGGACTAAATATTTGGTCCGGATGCTGAGAAGTTGCAGTTCCGCTAAGGAGTGTGGGGAACTCGCGCGCGATGTGCGGAGCAGTGTGCACGCAGCGCGGTGGAAAGATCATTTGCGTAGGCGTCGCCGAACAGAAAAGTCTGGTTCTGCATTGCGCGAATGTTACGGAGTGTGATGTCGAGCGGAGGCAGTTCGACCCCGAGCGGAATCCCCGAACAGCGCCGCACCGAGATGCGCACCGTGAGCTGTCGACTGGCCCCGCTCCGGACCGTGATGGGGGTGCGAGGGCTGGTGGTGAGGGTCAACGCGGGATACGGCTGGGCGATGTTGTCCACGGTCACAGCGGTGTTCCGGATCGCGGAGACGCGGATCCGGAATGCGAAGACACCCTCGTCTGCCGCACTCCTCAGGCCAGTTGTGCCCGCATAGCTCACCTCGACGGCCTGGGCGGGCCACGGGGGTGGCGGGGGTGCGGGCGGTGCGGGTTGGTTCAGCAGGAAATAGCAGCCCATAGTGATGGCGGCGACGACACCGGTGAGGACGAGGACGATACGGCGTGTGCGCCGGGGCAGCGCCGCCCAACGCCCGTACACGCCGGGGGCGTCGCGGTCACCGGCGCGGCCGGTGAGGGTTTCGGGGGCAGGGCCGTCGGTGAACGCCTCGGTGACGGGGGTCAGGGGTTGCGGATCGCTGCCGGGGGCGGCCGGTTCGACCGGGCCGATGCCGCTCATCGCGGTGGCTGCCGGTTCTCATGGCGGCGGGCATGGCTGTTCCGGCGGCGGGCGTGGCTCTTCGCGGGCGCACGGCGCCGCTTCGGCTGACGCGTGCTCAACTCCGGTGCGGCACGGACCGTGCGCACGTGGGTCGACGCCCTCATGGAAAAACGTTAGACCGCGCCCGAGGGGGAGGCAACGGCCGTGCACGCACGAACAGCCGGTGGTGCGGTCCCGGGCGCCCTCGGGCGAAGAGGCGCCCTCGGGCCCAAGAGGGCCGCACCACCGGGTCGCATCACCGGGCCGCACCACCGGTCAGGGCGTCACTGGGCGGCGCGCTCCTTAGCGTCCTGGACGTCGGCGATCGTCTTGGCCCGTCCGGCCTCGCCGACCTCGCGCAGCAGACAGGTCAGCCGGGCGGTGCACACCCGGCGGTCCTGCTCATCGCTGATCACGATCTCGTAGGTGGCGGTGGAGCGGCCGCGGTGGACGGGGGTGGCGACCCCGGTGACCAGACCGGAGCGGGCCCCCCGGTGATGGGTGCAGTTGAGGTCCACCCCGACCGCGATCCGACCGCTGCCGCCGTGGAGCATCGAGCCGATCGAGCCGAGGGTCTCGGCCAGCACCGCGGAGGCGCCGCCGTGCAGCAGTCCGTACGGCTGGGTGTTGCCCTCCACGGGCATGGTGCCCACCACGCGCTCGACGGAGGCCTCCCGGATCTGCACACCCATGCGGGTGCCGAGGTGGCCGGCGGAGAACAGCGCGGGAAGGTCGACGCCGAGCGCCGCGTACTCGTCGATGACCTCTTGCGGGAACTTCACGCTGGACTGCTCGCCCATGGACCGGCTCCGTTCGTGTGCTGGTTGTCGCCCTCTTCCTATCAGGTGACTGAGCAAACGCTTAGGCCGGGTCGCCCTGTTCCATCGGGTCGCTCCGGGTCATACGGATCACCACCGACTTGCTGGCCGGGGTGTTGCTGGTGTCGGCGGTGGCGTCCAGCGGCACCAGGACATTGGTCTCCGGGTAGTAGGAGGCGGCGCAGCCGCGCGCGGTCGGGTAGTGGACCACGCGGAAGCCGGTCGCGCGCCGCTCGCTGCCGTCGGTCCACTCGCTGATCAGATCGGCGTAGGAGCCGTCGGCGAACCCCAGCTCCCGGGCGTCCTCGGGGTGGATCAGCACCACCCGGCGGCCGTTCTTGATCCCGCGGTAGCGGTCGTCCAGGCCGTAGATCGTGGTGTTGTACTGATCGTGGGAGCGGAGGGTCTGGAGCAGCAGACGGCCCTCGGGCAGCTCCGGGTACTCCACCGGGGCGGCGGTGAAGTTGGCCTTGCCGGTGGTGGTGGGGAAGGTGCGGGTGTCGCGCGGGGCGTGCGGCAGGGCGAAGCCGGAGGGGTCGCTCACCCTGGCGTTGAAGTCCTCGAAACCCGGGATCACGGCGGCGATGCGGTCCCGGATCGAGGCGTAGTCCTTCTCGAACTCCTCCCAGGGGGTGCGGCTGCCGGGCCCCAGCACCCGGCGGGCCAGCCGGGCGACGATCGCGGGCTCGGAGAGCAGCTGGGGCCCCGCGGGCTCCAGGCGCCCGCGCGAGGCGTGCACCATGCCCATGGAGTCCTCGACGGTGACGAACTGCGGACCGCCGGCCTGGACGTCCCGCTCGGTACGGCCGAGGGCGGGCAGGATCAGCGCCCGGGCTCCGGTGACCACATGCGAGCGGTTGAGCTTGGTGGAGACATGGACGGTCAGCCGCGCGGTGCGCATGGCGTCCTCGGTGACCTCGGTGTCGGGCGATGCCGCCACGAAGTTGCCGCCCATGGCGAAGAAGACCTTGGCCTGGCCGTCGCGCAGCGCGCGGATGGCGCGGACCACGTCGAAGCCGTGCTCACGCGGCGGCGCGAAGCCGAACTCGCGCTCCAGGGCGTCCAGGAAGGCCGGGGCGGGCCGCTCGAAAATGCCCATGGTGCGGTCGCCCTGCACATTGCTGTGGCCGCGCACCGGGCACACTCCGGCGCCGGGACGGCCCACGTTGCCGCGCAGCAGCAGGAAGTTGACCACTTCCCGGATGGTGGGCACCGAGTGCTTGTGCTGGGTGAGCCCCATCGCCCAGCAGACGATGGTGCGCTTGGAGTCCAGGACCATACGCAGCGCGCGGTCGATCTCGGCGCGGTCCAGACCGGTGGCGCGCAGCGTCTCGTCCCAGTCGGCGGCGCGGGCCGCGGTGGCGAACTCCTCGAAGCCATGGGTGTGCTCGCGGACGAACTCCTCGTCGACCGCGCCCTCGGTCTCCAGTATCAGCCGGTTGAGCAGGCGGAAGAGGGCCTGGTCACCGCCGAGCCTGATCTGGAGGAAGAGATCGGTGAGCGCGACACCGGTGGTGAGACCGCGCGGGGTCTGCGGGTTCTTGAACCGCTCCAGACCCGCTTCGGGCAGCGGGTTGATCGAGATGATCTTCGCGCCGTTGGCCTTGGCCTTCTCCAGCGCGGCGAGCATCCGCGGATGGTTGGTGCCCGGGTTCTGCCCGGCCACGACGATCAGGTCGGACTTGTAGAGGTCCTCCAGCAGCACACTGCCCTTGCCGACGCCGAGGGTCTCGGTGAGCGCCGAGCCCGAGGACTCATGGCACATATTGGAGCAGTCCGGCAGGTTGTTGGTGCCGAACTCGCGGGCGAAGAGCTGGTAGAGGAAGGCCGCCTCGTTGCTGGTGCGGCCCGAGGTGTAGAAGACGGCCTCGTCGGGGGAGGACAGGGCGCCCAGTTCCTCGGCGATGATGCCGAAGGCGCGGTCCCAGGAGACCGGCTCGTAGGAGGTGGCGCCCTCGGGCAGATACATGGGGTGGGTGAGCCGCCCCTGCTGACCGAGCCAGTAACCACTGCGGGTGGCGAGGTCGGCCACCGGGTGGGCGGCGAAGAACTCGGGGGTGACCCGGCGCAGCGTGGCCTCTTCGGCGACGGCCTTCGCGCCGTTCTCACAGAACTCGGCCTTGTGCCGCTTCTCCGGCTCCGGCCAGGCGCAACCCGGACAGTCGAAACCGTCCTTCTGGTTGACCCGGAGGAGGGTGAGCGCGGTGCGGCGCACCCCCATCTGCTGGTGAGCGATACGCAGGGAGTGGCCGACGGCGGGCAGACCGACGGCCGAGTGCTTTGGCGGCGTGACCTCCGGCGCGTCCTGGACGGGATCGCCTGTGGGCGGCTTGGCTGCCATGTCGCTCCCCTTTGAGTTCGGCGGTGCGCGTCCTGCGCAGGGATCTGCTGGCACCGATCCTGTCATGGGGTACCGACATCCGGGACCGGGCGGTCTCCCTTGATCCTTTCTCTCCCCGTCCCCTTCTCCCCTTCTCCCCTTCCCCCCTTCTTCCTCTTCTTCCTCTTCTTCCGCTCCTTCCCTTTCTTCTTCTCCGCTGTCCCGCACGCTGTTCTCGTCCACCGGTTCCGTCCGCCGGTCCGGTGCCGGGGCGGGAAGCATTGTCAGTGAGGCGTGGCAGGATCGGGGACGTGGCAGAGAAAGCATCGAAGAAGACCGCAGCGCCCGCGCCCGACCGCACGGGGGAGGACCGTCCCCGCCTGCTCCTGCTGGACGGGCATTCCCTGGCTTACCGGGCGTTCTTCGCGCTGCCGGCGGAGAACTTCAACACAACAACCGGCCAGACCACCAACGCGATCTACGGCTTCACCTCGATGCTGGCGAACACGCTGCGTGATGAGCGGCCCACGCACCTGGCGGTGGCCTTCGATGTCTCGCGCAAGACCTGGCGCTCCGAGCAGTTCACCGACTACAAGGCGAACCGCTCCAAGTCGCCGGACGAGTTCAAGGGCCAGGTCGAGCTGATCGGCGAGCTGCTCGACGCCATGAGCGTCACCCGCTTCGCGGTCGACGGCTTCGAGGCCGACGATGTCATCGCCACCCTTGCCACCCAGGCCGAGGCCGAGGGTTTCGAGGTGCTGATCGTCACCGGCGACCGTGACTCCTTCCAGCTGGTCAGCGACCATGTCACCGTCCTCTACCCGACCAAGGGCGTCTCCGAGCTGACCCGCTTCACGCCGGAGAAGGTCCAGGAGAAGTACGGCCTCACCCCCGCCCAGTACCCGGACTTCGCGGCGCTGCGCGGCGACCCGTCGGACAACCTCCCCGGTATCCCGGGTGTCGGCGAGAAGACCGCGGCGAAGTGGATCAACCAGTTCGGCTCCTTCCAGGAGCTGGTGGACCGGGTCGACGAGGTCAAGGGGAAGGTCGGCGACAAGCTCCGTGACCACCTCGAGGCCGTCAAGCTCAACCGGCAGCTCACCGAGCTGGTGCGGGATGTGGAGCTGGGCACCGGCCCGGACGGTCTCAAGCGCAGCCCCTACAACAGGGAAGCGCTCTCGGTGATGCTGGACGCCCTGGAGTTCCGCCACCAGAACTTCCGCGACCGCCTCATGGCCGTCGATCCCGGCGCCGCCGAGGAGGAGCCGCCAGCCGCGGGCCCCGGTGTCGAGGTCGACGGCGTCACGCTGGCCGCGGGCGAGCTCGCCCCCTGGCTGGAGACCCACGGCGGCGCGGCGCTGGGTCTGGCCACCGTCGACAGCTGGGCCCTGGGCAGCGGCAGCGTCAGCGAGATCGCGCTGGCCACCGCGGAGGGACCGGCCGTCTGCTTCGACCCCGCGCGTCTTGACGAGGCCGATGAGCGCGCCTTCGCCGACTGGCTCGCCGACACCGGCCGCCCCAAGGTGATGCACAACGCCAAGGGGCTCATGCGGGTCTTCGCCGAGCACGGCTGGTCCGTCGCGGGCGTGCGCATGGACACCGCCCTCGCCGCCTATCTGGTCAAGCCCGGCCGTCGCTCCTTCGAGCTGGACGCGCTGTCGGTGGAGTACCTGGGCCGTGAGCTGTCCCCGGCCGCCGCCGCGGACAGTGGACAGCTCGCCTTCGGCACCGACGACGAGGCCGAGCAGGACGCCCTGATGATCAAGGCGCGGACCATCCTCGACCTCGGCGAGGCGTTCGGCGAGCGGCTCGAGGCCGTCGGCGCCGCCGGGCTGCTGCACGATGTGGAGCTGCCCATCTCCGAGCTGCTGGCCCGGATGGAGCGCGCGGGCATCGCCGCCGACCGGGCCTGGCTGGACCGCATGGAGCAGCAGTTCGCGGCCGCCGTGCAGCAGGCCGTGAAGGAGGCCCACGCCGCGGTGGGCCATGAGTTCAACCTCGGCTCGCCCAAGCAGCTCCAGGAAGTGTTCTTCGGTGAGCTGGGCCTGCCCAAGACCAAGAAGACCAAGACCGGTTACACCACCGACGCCGACGCGCTCGCCTGGCTGGCCGCGCAGACCGACCACGAACTCCCGGTGATCATGCTGCGCCACCGTGAGCAGGCCCGGCTGCGCTCCACCGTCGAGGGGCTGATCAAGACCATCGCGCCCGGCGGCCGGATCCACACCAGCTTCAACCAGACGGTGGCCGCCACCGGACGGCTGTCCTCCACCGACCCCAACCTCCAGAACATCCCGGTGCGCACCGACGAGGGCCGGGCCATCCGGCGCGGCTTTGTGGTGGGCGAGGGCTTCGAGTCCCTGATGACCGCCGACTACAGCCAGATCGAGCTGCGGGTCATGGCCCATCTCTCCGAGGACGAGGGCCTGATCGAGGCGTTCACCTCCGGCGAGGATCTGCACACCACCGTCGCCTCCCAGGTCTTCGGCGTCGCCAAGTCCGAGGTGGACCCGGAGATGCGCCGCAAGATCAAGGCGATGTCCTACGGTCTGGCGTACGGCCTGTCGGCGTTCGGCCTCTCCCAGCAGCTGGGCATCACCCCGGACGAGGCCCGCAAGCTGATGGAGAACTTCTTCGAGCGGTTCGGCGGAGTGCGCGACTACCTCCAGCGCGTCGTGGAGGAGGCGAGGGCCACCGGCTACACCGAGACCATGCTCGGCCGCCGCCGCTATCTGCCCGACCTCACCAGCGACAACCGCCAGCGCCGCGAGATGGCCGAGCGGATGGCGCTCAACGCCCCGATCCAGGGCACCGCCGCCGACATCGTGAAGATCGCGATGCTCAAGGTGGACGCGGCGTTGACGCGGGAGAAACTCTCGTCGCGGATGTTGTTGCAGGTCCACGACGAAATCGTGCTCGAAGTCGCCCCCGGTGAGCGGGAGCGGGTCGAGGAGCTGGTGCGCCGGGAGATGGCGCACGCCTTCCAACTCCGCGCCCCGCTGGACGTATCCGTCGGTTCCGGCGCGGATTGGGAATCGGCCGCCCACTAAGGCAACCCTTACCAGAAGAGCTCGGCGAAGCCCTGAAGTGCGGTGTGCATCGCTGGCTGCGGGCTATAAGTTGCCGTAGTGTCACCAGGGTTGACGCGCGGGGGAGCGCATGATGTCCGACGGGAGGGACACACGGATGGCACCGCTTATCGGCCGGAGATTGCGCAAGGGGGCGGCCACGACAGCGGTGGCGGCGGCCGCGATGGCCGCCCTCACCGCATCGCAGGCACCGGGATTCGCCAGCAGTTCGGACCACGGCGACCGGGACCGCAATCAGGAGCAGACGGCCAGCGATTCACCGGCGGTGGACGACACCCCCATTGACGGCGGTTCGTCGTACCACACCGATCTGCCACCGCTGAAGACGCCCGGCAAACCGGGCCACTCGGCCGATCTGCCCGGTATCCCCGGCGGTGGCGCCAAGGCCGAGGCGGGTATCCCCGCGACCGTCCTCGACGCGTACAAGAAGGCGGAGGCCGCTCTCAAGGACTCCCGCCCCGGCTGCAATCTGCCCTGGCAACTGCTGGCCGCGATCGGCAAGGTCGAGTCCGGTCAGGCCCGAGGCGGCAATGTGGACGCTGAGGGCACCACCCTCAAGCCCATCCTCGGCCCGGTGCTCAACGGCAATGGCTTCGCCATGATCAAGGACACCGACGGCGGGGCCTTCGACGGGGACGCCACGCATGACCGGGCCGTCGGCCCCATGCAGTTCATCCCGTCGACCTGGGCCGGCTGGGGCCGGGACGGCAACAAGGACGGCGAGCGCGACCCCAACAACATCTACGACGCCGCCCTCGCCGCCGGAAACTACCTGTGCGCGGGCGGCCGGGACCTGTCCACCGAGCACCATCTGCACCAGGCGATCCTCGGCTACAACCACTCGCAGGAGTATCTGAACACGGTCCTGTCGTGGTTGGAGTACTACAAGCGCGGCACCCATGAGGTGCCCGACGGCACCGGAGTGCTGCCCTCGGACAACCGCTCGGGCGGCTCCGGGCCGGGCACCGGCGGCAACGGCTCGCACAACGGCCACGGCGGCGGGAACGGCACGGGCAACGAGCACGGCCGTCCGCGGACCCTCCCCAAGCCCGACCCCACCGACAGCCCCAAGCCTCCGTCGCACGGCGGTGGGACGCCCGGCACTCCCTCGCCGAAGCCGCCCCAGACCCCCACGCCCAGCGTGCCCGCCGCCCTCGCCTCCGTCGGTGCGAAGGAGCTGTCCGCCACCGCGGGCGCCGAGTTCGCCACGCTGCCCCGCGTCCGCGCAGTGGACGCCAAGGGCAAGCCGGTGGCCAAGGCGAAGATCCGGTACGAGATCCGCGGGGAGACAGGCGCTCGCTTCGCCGGTCTGGTCAAGTCCGCCGTGGTGCCCACCGGTTCCGACGGCACCGCCACCGCGCCCAAGCTCACCGCGGGCGAGCAGACCGGTTCCTTCACCGTGCGCGCCACCGTCGAGGGGAAGAGGCTGACCCCGGTCGAGTTCAAGGCCACCGTCAAGGCCCGCCCCACTCCGAAGGCCGACGTCCTGGCCCGGATCGACGACAAGGCGCTCACGGCCGAGACCGGTGGCACGTTCGCCGATCCGCTCACCGTCAAAGCCACCTACAAGGGCAAGGTCGCGGCGGGTGTGCCGGTCACCGCCACCATGGTCACCGCGGATCCCGCGAAGCCCGTGGAGAACGACAAGGGCCCCTACTTCCTGGACGAGAAGGGCAAGCCGGTCCGCACCCTGACCGGGCTGAAGACCAACGCCCTGGGGCAGCTCACCTTGCCCAAGATCCTCGCCGGCGAGCACGCGGGCAGCTATCTGCTCCGGCTGACCACGGCCGACGGCGCGGTGCTCACCGTGGAGCTGACGGTCACCCAGGCCGCCGCGTCCTGACGGTCGGCGGCCGGAAGGCCGCGTAGCGCATCCGCACCGCCCCCGGGCCCCACGGGCCCGGGGGCGGTGCGGTGTTTTCGCCGCTCCTCGTTCCCGCCGTTCTGTTCTCATCTGCGCCGCCCGTTGCTACGGTGCACCGAACCTTGAAACTGACACCACGTCAGATCCAAGCTCGTCACCCCCCGAACAACGGGAGGCCCAGCATGCGTGCCATCGCAGCCGCCGCGATCGGGCTCACCGCCGCCCTCGCGCTCGTTCTCACCGTGAGCGCCATCGGCGGCCCCAGCGGCGAAACCTCCCCCAAGCCCCTGCTCACCACCGTCCCCGAACACCCCTGAGGGAGGCGGACCACCATGCGCCGCACAGCCAGCCTGGTGCTGCTCGCCTTCGCCGTGTTCTGCGCCGCCCTCTCACCACTGCTGCGCTGGTACGCGTTCCCCCGGCTGGCCAAGATCCCGCCCGACGAGTACCAGACGGCCGTCCTCGAAGCCGCCCCCGCCACCCTCATCGACTACGGCACCATGAAACCCCGCAAGGTCCCCAAGGTCACCATCGTGCAGACCTTGCGCGGAAACGTGACGGCGGCCGAGAAGGTCGGCCGGACCACCGGACGCGATGTGGTGGTCTGGGACGCCCTGACCTACCTCCAGGGGCCCGACGGGAAGATGGTCTCCCGGATCCCCGAGCGCTATGTCTTCGACGCCCACTCCCAGGACCCGGTGCACTCCGGTGGTGAACACGTCGACGGGGACGCGGTGCGCCGCGACGGCATCGAGTTCAAATGGCCGTTCCTCACCGAGA
This sequence comes from Streptomyces sp. JLBJ103, assembly GCF_058215575.1. Taxonomy (NCBI): domain Bacteria; kingdom Bacillati; phylum Actinomycetota; class Actinomycetes; order Kitasatosporales; family Streptomycetaceae; genus Streptomyces; species Streptomyces sp. JLBJ103. The sequence goes on from NZ_CM177089.1 coordinate 5,992,457, forward strand.
AGCGCGACTACCGCTACTTCGACGCCCAGACCCGCACCTCCGCCCCCATCCACTACAAGGGCACCCGCACCTTCCGCGGGCTGGAGGTCTACTACTTCGAGCAGACCATCCCCTGGACCAAGGTGCCGCTGCCCAAGACCATGCCTGTCGACGGCGTCACCCCCGAGGCGGTCCACAAGGCCGGAACCTCCCGCTGGTACACCACCAAGCGCATGTTCTGGGTCGAACCCACCACCGGCGCGCCCGTCAACGGTGAGGAGATCCACCGCGAGGAGCTGCGCGGTGGCACCCTGCTGGGCGGCCGGGACAAGGTGACCGTCTTCTCCGGCCATGTGAAGATGCGCGAGGACTACATCAAACACACCGTGGACCTGGTCTCCTCCCAACGGCGGCTGGTCCTCCTGATGACCAGCTATCTGCCGTGGGGTCTGCTCACCCTCGGAGCCGGGCTGTTCGCCCTCGCCCTGTGGCTGGAGGCCCGCAGCCGCCGCCCGCGACCGCCCGCCGCGGCCGGGACGTCGGCTGCCGAGCCGGTGGTCAGCGGCTCCTCGTAGCGGCGGGCGGGTGGCCGTGGCGGCGCCGGGTCGTCAACTCCCGTCCGGGTATTCGCTCGAGGTAGCGAAGCCGGTAGTGATCAGGGTAGGAGCATGGCTAGCATTCCGCCCATGCCGGGCATCACGATTGAATTCACCGAGCAGGAGCTGGCCGAGCTGCGTGCGGAGGCCAAGGAGAAGGGCGTCGCGATCAAGCGGCTGGCGCACGACATACTGACCGAGGACGTGGTCCGGCGGCGGCAGAAGCAGCGTTTTGTCGAGGGCGCCGTGCGGTTCGCCCTGGAGTACAAGCCCGAATTCGAGCGGGAGTTCCCGCAAGGCATGCGGTGATCCTCTACGTCGATGCCGGCTGGGTGCTGAACGTCCAAGTCGCGGTCTCCCCGGTGAACACACCGGTGCGGGACTGGGGCGCGCTGCACTGCATGACCGAACGGCACCGCTACGAACGCTTCGCGGGCGAGCCGTATTACGAGGAGGCCGCCGCCCGCGCCGCCACGTTTCTGCACACCTCGCTGATCCTGGAACCGTTCTCCGACTACAACGCCACGATCGGCGCGGCCTGTGCGCAGATGTACATGGAGGAGTCCGGAGAACGGATCACCCCACCACCGGGCGCCATGGTCAAACTGGTCCGCGACATAAGGAAGTCCGCCCGGTTCCGCCTGAGCGAAACCGCACGCCGCCTCCGCGGCTGGGCCGACTGACGCCGCGCGTGCGCGGCGCGGCGGCCCACCGTCCGCAGCGGGGGCGCCCGCCCGGTGTCGGCGGTCCGGCGCACGGGCGCGGATGCCCGCCGGACTGCCGTGTACCCGCCGCTCAGCGGCGGGGGTTGGTGCGGCGGGTGGGCTCGGCCGTGGCCGGGTCCTCGGGCCATGGATGCTTGGGGTACCGACCGCGCAACTCCGCCCGCACGGAGCGGTAGCCGTCCTTCCAGAAGGACGCCAGATCGGCGGTGACCGCCGCCGGACGTCCCGCCGGGGACAGCAGATGCACCAGCAGCGGCACCCGTCCGCCCGCGATCCGCGGGGTCTCCTGCCGGCCGAACAACTCCTGGAGCTTCACCGCCAGCACCGGCTGGCCCTCGCCGTAGTCGACCCGCACCCGTGACCCGCTCGGCACCTCGATCCGCTCCGGCGCCAGCTCATCGAGGCGCCCCGCGTCCCCCGTGGCCCACGGCAGCAGCCGGGACAGTGCCTGCCCGGCGTCCACCCGCTCCAGATCGGCCCGTCTGCGCGCCCGGCCAAGTTCCACGCCGAGCCAGTCGTCCGCCCGCTCCAGCAGCGCCGCGTCGGAGACGTCCGGCCAGGGGGCGCCCAACTCCCGGTGCAGAAAGGCCAACCGCTGCCGTAGCGATATCGCGCCGGATGACCAGCGCAGCAGCCCCGGGCCTTCCCGGCGCAACCCCTCCAGCAGGGCGTCCCGCACCAGCTCCGGATCGGGGGCGGTCAGCGGGCGGGCCACCAGCTCGATCGCGCCGAGCCGCGACACCCGTCGCGCGAGAACGTCGCCCTCGGCCCAGCGCACCTCCTCGCCGTCCGAGCCCAGCGCCGCGGCAGCGGCCCGCGCGGTGTCCTCGTCGGTCACGGCCGCGAGCCGCACCCGCGCGGAGGCGGAGGTCACCGGCCGGTCGGCGACGGCCACGGCGAGCCAGGCCGATCCGCCGAGCCGTGATCCCTCGCCCAGCTCGGCGCCTGTCCCCGCCGCCATCAGATACGCCCGCTCCCCGCGCCGCCGGGCCACCCGCTCGGGAAACGCCAGCGCGGCCACCAGCCCCGCCACCGCGTCATCGCTCCGGGCGCCCGCACCGGTCCGCCGCCCGCGGTCGGCTGCCGGGCCCCCTTTCGCGTCGCCCCCCTTCGCCTCTGCCCCCTTCGCGTCGCCGTCCTTCGCGTCGCCGTCCGCGCCGAGCGGGGCGGCCGCCGAGGGGCCGGGCCCGGTGCCGCCCGCCGTCACGGCGCGTTCCAGCCGACGGACCTCCTGCCGCCAGCGGGAGGCGTAGGGGTCGCCGCCACGGCGGGCCGTACGCCAGGCGCCCGCCAGATCGTCGCCGTACTCCCGCGGCGGTTCCTCGCTGAGCAGCGCCACCACCTCGGCCGCCCGGCGCGCGCCCACCTCCCGCGCGCCGTCCAGCAGCGCCCGCGCCAGCCGGGGGTGGAGGCCCAGCCGGGCCATCCGGGTGCCGCGTTCGGTGGCCCGTCCGGCCGCGTCCACGGCGCCGATCGCGGTCAGCACCTCCCGCGCGGCCGTCATCGCCCCGGCGGGCGGCGGGTCGAGCAGGCCGAGGCCGGACGCGTCCGGGTCGCCCCAGCACGCCGCTTGCAGTGCGAAGGCCGTCAGATCCGCCCCGGCGATCTCCGGGGACGGGAAGCGCGGCAGCCGGGCGTCCTCCGCCTCCGGCCAGCAGCGGTAGACCGTGCCCGGCGCCTCGCGTCCCGCACGGCCCGCGCGCTGGCGGGCGGCGGCACGGGAGGCGCGTACGGTCGTCAGCGCGCTCAGGCCCCGCGCGTGGTCCATCCGCGGTTCGCGGGCCAGCCCGCAGTCCACCACCACCCGTACGCCCGGCACGGTCAGGCTGGACTCGGCGACGGAGGTCGCGAGCACCACCCGCCGCGGGCCGCCGTCCGCCCCGGCGAGCACCGCCTCCTGGACGGCGGCCGGGGCCCGCCCGTGCACCTGGAGCACCTCGGCCCCGTCGAGGCCGCCCAGCATCCCGGCCACCCGCGCGATCTCCCCGACGCCCGGCAGGAAGCACAGCACATCGCCCTCGCGCTCGCGCAGTGCCCGTCGCACCACCGACGCGACATGCTCCAGCAGGGCGGGGTCCACCCGCATCCCGTGCGGCGGGCGTACCGGGCGGGCCGGTGGCGCCCATACGACCTCCACAGGGTGTGACACACCGGGGGCCGATACGACGGGCGCGGTGGCCCCGTCAGCCCCGCCCTCGCCGCCGTCCCCGAGCAGCCGCGCCCAGCCCTCCGCGTCCGTGGTGGCCGACGCCGCGACCAGCCGCAGTTCCGGGCGGAGCGCCGCGCGGACGTCCAGCAGGAAGGCGGCGGCCGTATCGGCGTCCAGATGGCGTTCATGGCATTCGTCGAGGACGACCACGTCGACCCCGGCCAGCTCCTGATCACGTTGCAGCCGTTGCAGCAGCACACCGGTGGTGACCACCTCGACCACGGTTTCGCGGCCCGCCTGCCGCTCCCCGCGCACCGTGAAGCCCACCCGTCCGCCGACCCGCTCGCCCAGCAGCCACGCCATCCGCCGTGCCGCGGCACGGGCCGCGATCCGCCGCGGCTCGGCGACCAGCACCCGCCGCACCGGCTGCCCGTCACCCACCAGACCGGCGAGCACCAGCGGCACCAAGGTGGTCTTGCCGGTGCCCGGCGGCGCGCACAGCACCGCCGCACCCCGCTCGTCGAGGGCGCGCAGCAGAGTCGGCAGGGCTTCACGTACGGGAAGGCGCTCCAAGGCGGCGTCGGCGGTGTCGGCGGTCTCGGAGTCCGCGGTGCCGGAGCGATGGGTCACCGGGCGGCCCGGTCCCGCTCGCAGACGAAGACGGCGGTGCCCGGGATGAGCCCGCCGCGCAGCGGGGACCAGCCGCCCCACTCCTGGTGATTCCAGTCGGGCCATTCCGGTTCAACGAGATCGATCAGCCGGAAACCGGCGGCCACCACGTCCCGTACCCGGTCACCAAGAGTGCGGTGGTGTTCCACATAGACGGCGCGGCCCTGCTCGTCCTGTTCCACATAGGGCGTGCGGTCGAAGTAGGAGGCGGCGACGGACAGTCCCTCGGGCCCCGGCTCGTCGGGGAACGCCCAGCGGATCGGATGCGTCACCGAGAAGATCCAGCGCGCGCCCGGCCGCAGCACCCGGTGGACCTCCCGCATCAGCCGCACCGGATCGGCGACGAACGGCACCGCCCCGTAGGCCGAGCAGGCCAGGTCGAAGGAGCCGTCCCGGAAGGGGAGCGCCGTGGCGTCGGCCTGGACCAGGACCACCGGCTCCCGCCCTGCCGTGCCGCCCCGCGCCCGGTCCTCCGCGTCGATCCGCCGGGCGTGCCGGAGCTGCTGGTACGAGAGGTCGAGGGCGACCGGCCGGGCGCCCTGCGCCGCCAGCCAGCGCGCGCACTGCGCGGCGCCCGCTCCCACCTCCAGGATGTCCAGTCCCGTCAGCCGGTCCGCCGGGCCGAGCAGTCCGGCCTCGGCCTCGTCGAGCCCTTCCGGGCCCCATATGAAGCGATCGTCGCCGAGGAAGCCGCCGTGCTCCTCCTGGTACTCGTCCGCGTTGCGGTCCCACCACCCGCGGCTCGCCCGGCTGCTCTCCGTGTCGCCGGCGGTCCGCCGGGTGGCCGTCGGCTCCGCCGCGTCCGTCTGGTGGGCCCGGTCCGCGGACCCGTCCGCCGCTGTCCCGAGGTGGCCGCTGGGCTCGTGTTCTTGGACCATCGCGCGCGTCGTCGTACTCTCTGTATCGACCTGTGGCTGCGGGGCACGGTGGTGACCGCGTCGCAGTACGGACCATGCAAATTGCCGGGTTGGGGGCGATAAGCCCCACGTGTGCTCTTCGTGCATTGACCATGCCCGGCTGCCCCCGTATGCTACAAGTTGCGCTGCGGGCTTGCGCGCCTCGGACGGAGCAGGCCGCGCTCGCATCTGTTGTATGTCCCCTCGGTTGTCGAGGCGCTTTTCGAAATCCTCGGAAAGGTCGCCTCCAAGGCTGTCCGGCTTCGGCAGTGCGATAAGGGCCCCGGCGTAGCAGTACCTACGACTCAATGTCCGTACCGGAGCCCATTCCCACATGACGAGCAGCACCGAGGCAACCCGCACCACTCCGCAGGTGGCGGTCAACGACATCGGTTCCGAGGAAGCCTTCCTCGCCGCGATCGACGAGACGATCAAGTACTTCAACGACGGCGACATCGTCGACGGCGTCATCGTGAAGGTCGACCGGGACGAGGTCCTGCTCGACATCGGTTACAAGACCGAAGGCGTCATCCCTTCCCGCGAGCTGTCGATCAAGCACGACGTCGACCCCAATGAGGTCGTGGCCGTCGGCGACGAGATCGAGGCCCTTGTTCTCCAGAAGGAGGACAAGGAAGGCCGCCTGATCCTCTCGAAGAAGCGCGCCCAGTACGAGCGTGCCTGGGGCACCATCGAGAAGATCAAGGAAGAGGACGGGATCGTCACCGGTACCGTCATCGAGGTCGTCAAGGGTGGTCTCATCCTCGACATCGGCCTCCGTGGCTTCCTCCCCGCCTCCCTGGTGGAGATGCGCCGCGTTCGCGACCTCCAGCCCTACGTGGGCAAGGAGCTCGAGGCCAAGATCATCGAGCTGGACAAGAACCGCAACAACGTGGTCCTGTCCCGCCGTGCCTGGCTGGAGCAGACCCAGAGCGAGGTCCGCCAGACCTTCCTCACCACCCTCCAGAAGGGTCAGGTGCGCTCCGGCGTCGTCTCCTCCATCGTCAACTTCGGTGCCTTCGTGGACCTGGGTGGCGTCGACGGTCTGGTCCACGTCTCCGAGCTGTCCTGGAAGCACATCGACCACCCGTCCGAGGTTGTCGAGGTCGGCCAGGAGGTCACGGTCGAGGTCCTGGATGTCGACATGGACCGCGAGCGCGTCTCCCTGTCGCTCAAGGCGACCCAGGAAGACCCGTGGCAGCAGTTCGCCCGGACCCACCAGATCGGTCAGGTCGTCCCGGGTAAGGTCACCAAGCTCGTTCCGTTCGGTGCGTTCGTCCGCGTGGACGAGGGCATCGAGGGTCTGGTCCACATCTCCGAGCTGGCCGAGCGCCACGTGGAGATCCCGGAGCAGGTCGTCCAGGTCAACGACGAGATCTTCGTCAAGGTCATCGACATCGACCTCGAGCGCCGTCGCATCAGCCTCTCGCTGAAGCAGGCCAACGAGTCCTTCGGTGCCGACCCGTCCGCGGTCGAGTTCGACCCGACCCTGTACGGCATGGCCGCGTCCTACGACGACCAGGGCAACTACATCTACCCCGAGGGCTTCGACCCCGAGGCCAACGACTGGCTCGAGGGCTACGAGAAGCAGCGCGAGGAGTGGGAGCGCCAGTACGCCGAGGCGCAGACCCGCTTCGAGCAGCACCAGGCGCAGGTCATCAAGTCCCGCGAGGCCGACGAGCAGGCTGCCGCCGAAGCCGGCGCCGCCGCTCCGGCGCAGGGCGGGCAGACCTCCGGTGGCGGTTCGTACTCCTCGGAGTCGACCGACAACTCCGGCGCCCTCGCCTCGGACGAGGCCCTGGCCGCGCTCCGCGAGAAGCTGGCCGGCGGCCAGAGCTGACCATCGGCTGAGGCGGTCGGCGGCGGACCCGCCACCGACCGCACCGGCTGACGGCTCGATCGCCTGATTGTCGCGTAAGGCCCGTTCCCCCCGCCGGGGAGCGGGCCTTACGCATGACCGGGGGCCTTCGCGCGCCCAGGGGCTCTGCGCATGACTGGGGGCCTTGCGCGTGCCTACGCGGCCACACGCCGCGCGGCCGTCACGTTCGCCCGCGTGCTCACACACCCCCCGGGCCATCCGCTCGCGAGTGCGGCCGGACGCCCACCGAGACCGAGACCGAACCCGACACCGAGTCGACGGTGATGCTCTCCGCGCTGTCGATCCTGATGCCCTCCCGGCCGCCGCTGACCGTGATCCCCTTGACCGTCCAGTACGAGGCCCCGTTCAGATGCAGCCCATAGCCGCGGCGCGCGGCGAGAACGGCTCTGGAGGAGCCGGTGAGGGTGATCCGTGAGTCGGAGGTGCCGGACGCGGTGATCTCGAAGCTGCCGCGATAGGTCCCGTCGGCGAGCCGGATCGTATCGCCGGGCCGGGCGCCGGCCAGGGCGTTCCTCAGCCCGTGTGCGTCGGAGACCGGAATCGGAGCCACCGTGACCGCGGCGGCCTCCTGTGGGATCGAGCCCGCCGCGACCAGTCCACCGGTGGCGATCACGGCGGCGGCGCAGGCGCCGGCCAGGGTGCGTAACCGGGAGGGGCCGTGTGGCTGCATACGGGGGCTGCCTTCCTGTCGTGGCCAGGGGACGCGCACTGACGTGGTCCGGGGGATCCGGAATGCTCGAGGACCCGATGTACCCGAGAGGTGCATTTCAGGTTCTGATAAGTGAACATTGGACGACATAGTGAACCGCTGACGGCTCGCGAAGATAGGGTCCGCGTACCGGGGCGTCAACCCCGCCTGGCATGTACGCGACCTGAATCGGTCGGGCGGGGGACAACGGCGGTGGCCGCGCAAGAAGTTCGGGACCGGTCGGGAATGTCCCCGCCCCTGTTCGGTGTTCTTGGGGGTGGAACACGAGGAGGAGCGGTCACGGTGCTAGATCCGCAGGATTTGTACGCATGGGAGTCGAGCGGGCTCGCGGAAGTCGACGCGATTGCCTCCCGGGACTCGGCCGGGCTGGTGCTGCTCTACCACTTCGACGGCTACATCGACGCCGGGGAGACCGGTGACCAGATCGTCGAGCGGCTGCTGGACGGACTGCCGCACCAGGTCGTCGCCCGCTTCGACCACGACCGGCTGGTCGACTACCGGGCCCGGCGCCCCCTGTTGACCTTCCAGCGCGACCGCTGGACCGACTACGAGACCCCGGTCATCGAGCTCCATCTGGTGCGCGACGCGACCGCGGCGCCCTTCCTGCTGCTCACCGGCCCGGAGCCGGATGTGGAGTGGGAGCGGTTCGCGGCGGCCGTGCGGCAGCTGGTGGAGCGGCTCGGGGTGCGCCTCGCGGTGAACTTCCACGGCATCCCCATGGGCGTTCCGCACACCCGGCCGGTCGGGATCACCCCGCACGGCAACCGCACCGATCTGACGCCCGGCCACCGCGGGGTGTTCGACGAGGCCCAGGTGCCCGGGAGCGCCGCTGCGCTCATCGAGTACCGGCTCGTCCAGGCGGGCCATGATGTGCTCGGCGTCGCCGCGCACGTCCCGCACTACCTCGCCCGCTCCGCCTATCCGGACGCGGCGCTCACCGCGCTGGAGACGGTCACCGCCGCCACCGGTCTGGTGCTGCCGGGCGCCGCCCACACGCTGCGCACCGAGGCGCTGAAGGCGCAGGAGGAGATCGAGCGGCAGATCTCGGAGGGCGATGAGGAACTGGTCGCGCTGGTCCGGGGGCTTGAGCACCAGTACGACGCGGTGGCCGGGGCCGAGACCCGCGGCAATCTGGTCGCCGAACCGGCCGAGCTGCCCTCGGCGGACGAACTGGGCGCCGAGTTCGAGCGCTTCCTCGCCGAGCGGGAGGGCGAGGGCGGTGGCTGACCGGGGCCCGTATAGCGTGGCCCCATGCTGAAGCTGGGGCTCACGGGCGGAATCGGCGCGGGCAAGAGCGAAGTGTCACGCATACTCTCCTCGTACGGAGCGGTGCTGATCGACTCGGACCGGATCGCTCGTGAAGTGGTGGAGCCGGGTACGCCCGGACTCGCCGCGGTCGTCGAGGAGTTCGGGCCCGAGGTGCTCACCGCCGACGGCACCCTGGACCGGCCCAAACTGGGCGGGATCGTCTTCAGCGACCCCGAGCGGCTGCGCGCCCTGAACGCGATCGTGCACCCGCTGGTCCGCGACCGCTCCGCCGAGCTCGAGGCGGCCGCCGGATCCGATGCCGTGGTGGTCCATGACGTCCCGCTCCTCGCCGAGAACGGCCTGGCACCCCTCTACGACGTCGTGGTGGTCGTGGACGCCTCGCCCGAGACCCAGCTCGACCGGCTGGTCCGGCTGCGCGGTATGGCCGAGGACGAGGCGCGGGCCCGGATGGCGGCACAGGCGACCCGGGCCGAGCGGCTGGCCGTCGCCGATGTGGTCATCGACAACGACGGTCCGCTGGAGGCCCTGGAGCCGCAGGTCCGCACGGTCTGGACGGAGCTGATGGAGCGGGCGGCCGGGAGCTGACCGGGTCTGGCGAGGCGCCGGACGGGGAATGAGGTGGACGGGGCGGTTGTTGTGCTGCCCGTACCGACTGCCGTCGCCGTTCCGCCGTCGCCGATCCGTTGTCCGTGCCAGGGGAAGGAAACAGCCGTGCCCCAGCCCACGCCCGAGACCCATGTCATCGACTTCCGCGCCGCGGAGCAACTGCTCGCCGCCCGCGACCCGCGCGGCGCCGTCAAGCTGCTCGACTCTGTGATCAACGCCCATCCGGAGAACACCGCGGCCCGGCTGCTGCGGGCACGCGCCTTCTTCGGCGCGGCCCAGCTGCGCTCGGCGGAGCTGGAGTTCCAGTTGGTGCTGGAGCGTGAGCCGGACAACGCCTTCGCGCACTTCGCGCTGGGCCGCACCCTGGAGCGGGCCAACCGGCCCGAGGAGGCCACCCGCCACTTCCGGCTGGCGGCGGCGCTCGACCCGCGCCCGGACTTCGTCGAGGCGGCGCGGTTCGGCGAGCGGGGCGAGCGGAGCGCGGGGGAGTAGCTCTCCAGGGACGGGTACCGGGACGGGGACGAGAACGAGAACGAGGACACGGACGAGGACAGGAGCGGGGGAGGCCGCGGGTCTCACCCTCGGTGACCCCGTACATCCCGTCCGTGGTTCCCGGCCATCCACCGGCCGCGCCCCCTGACCGGTGCGTACGGCGGTACGTCCCGTCCGGGCTGGTAGTGCGGCCCCTGCCGGATGTGCCGGATGACCAGGGCGAGATCGGTGAGGGTGATGGCGGTGAGCACCGCGCAGGCCGCCGCCCAGCCGGGCCGCCCCGCGACCACGAAGGCCACCGTGCCGCCGAGCGTCCAGAGCAGGCCCCATGCGGCGAGCCAGAACCGCAGCCGCAGCGGGCTGCGCGCGTGCAGGGGCTCATCGCCCGTCCGGATGAAGCGCATCGACATGGCCCTGCACCTCCCACGTTCTCCCTCTTCGAATCTAACGCCGTTCGGTCGGCCGCGGGGACCTGCGATCATGTCCCGAGCAGAACGCATCGGAAGAGGAGCCGCCAGTGATCCGCCAGTCATGGGACGAATCGGCCGCCCTGCGGGCCCGGATCCGCGGCTGTCTGCTGGGCGGCGCGATCGGCGATGCCCTGGGCAATCCGGTCGAGTTCCGCTCCCTGCGGGCGATTCGCGACACCCATGGGGACGCGGGGGTCACCACCCTCCTCCCGGACGGAAGTGGCGCCGTGGGCCGGGTCACCGACGACACCCAGATGACCCTGTTCACCGTCGAGGGCCTGATACGGGCGCACGCCAGGGCCCTGTCCAAAGGCATCGGCGGCGCCGAGACCGCCCTTGTCCGCAACGCCTATCTGCGCTGGCTCGACACCCAGAACCACCCCGCGCCGCCGCCCGCCCCGGACGCGTACGACCCGGTGCGCTCCGGCTGGCTGCGCCACCAGCCCTGGCTGTACGCCCGCCGTGCCCCCGGCAACGCCTGTCTCTCCGGGCTGGCGGAGGAGCACATTCCATCCCCGCACGACCCGCTCGACGGCCGCCCAGGCCCGGTGAACTCCGGTTCCAAGGGCTGTGGCACCGTCATGCGTTCGGCCCCCTTCGGCATGGTCGGCCTGGACCCCCGCGGCTCCTTCGAACTCGCCGCCCGCTGCGCCCAGATCACCCACGGCCACCCCACGGGCTACTACGCCGCGGGCGCCCTGGCCGCGATGGTCGCGTGCCTGCTCGACGGCGAATCCCTGGAGGGCGCCGCCCTGCGCACCCTGGAAGTCCTGGCCCGCTATCCGGGCCACGAGGAGACCACCGCCGCGCTGCGCGCCGCGATCGACCTGGCGGCCGAGGGCGATCCGTCCCCGGAGAAGACCGAATCGCTGGGCGGTGGCTGGATCGCCGAGGAGGCGCTCGCCATCGGGGTGTACTGCGCCCTGGCCCGGACCCCGGACCAGCAGATCTCCTATGGTCCCGGCGGCCTGATCAGCTATGACCCGATGCCGCCGCGCACCCCGCTCCAGGCCGCGCTGCTGCTGTCGGTGAACCACTCCGGTGACAGCGACTCGACCGGCTCCATCTGCGGCAATCTCCTCGGCGCCCAGCACGGCGACCACCGCCTCCCGCCGTCCTGGCTGGCCCGGATCGAGGGCCGCGGTGTGATCGCCGAACTCGCCGACGACATGGCCTTCGCGTTCCACCGCTCGGTCGAGCTCTACGAGCCCTACGAGGACCTGGTCTTCCCTCGGGACCGCTACCCCGTCGGCTGAGCGGGGTCCGTCGGTGGGCGGCGTTCGGTCATGCGCTCGCCCCGGCGCTCAGACCGCGCAGGCTGAGGTCGATGAGTTGGCGCAGCCGTGTGCTGAGGACGTCCAGGGGTTCGGGCTCCTGGGCGAGGCCGGTGAGGGCGTCCACCAGCAGGGTGGCGGTGTCCTGGGCGGTGAGGGCGTCGCCCAGGAGGTCGAGGTCGGCCGCGGCGGAGTCCAGTACGGCCGCGACGACGGTGATCAGACGGGCCCTCAGGGCGGCCGAGAGGTTTCCGGACGTCCCGGTGGCGTCGCCGAGCACGGCGGACTCGGCGAACAGCTCCCTGCGCGCGTTCGCATCGAGCGTTCCGGCGGAGAGCTCCAGCTTCACCGTGAGGACGCCGAACAGCCGGTCCGCCGTGCTGCCTTCGGTCTCGGCCGCCCGCTCCGCGGTGCGGATCATCTGGTCGACCAGCCGGTTCCCCACGGTGCGGAAGATGTCCTCCTTCCCGCCGAAGTGCTGGTAAAGGGCGGGGCGGGACATGGCCGACGCCTGGGCCAGGAGGTCCATGGAGGTGAGCCGGTAGCCGTAGCGGCCGAAGACGCCGAGGGCCGCGTCGAGGATCTGGTCGCGTTTGACGCTGGTGTCACGTGGCATTCTGACAGAATGCGTTCATAGTGTCAGGGTGTCAATGAGGCGGCACATCAAGCGAGTTGCTCACTTCGCCGGAGTGCGCTTCGAGCGACCCCTGCGGAACCAGCGCTGCGCCTTGGCCAGGAAGGGAAAGCGTTCGTGCTTCTCCCGGGCGCTGCGGTCCAGCTCCTCCATCAGCCGCTTGGAACGCTGCTCCATGTCCAGCTCGGCGAGGATGCGGTCGACCTCCGCGAGCAGCGCGCCGTGCAGCTGCCAATGCCTGGGGTGCTGCCGGACGCGGCGCAGCAGGGTCCGGGCGACGTGGTCACGACTGGCGTGTGCGGTGGCGAGCTCGTTCGCCAGCCGGGATTCGGCCTCCTCGGCGCTGGCGCTGACCGAGCTGGTGACCAGCACCGCGAAGCTCTCGACGGCCGAGGCCATATGGACGAAGAGGTCGTGCAGCTCCTCCGCCACGGTCGGCGGGAACAAGGGCTCGTCGGTCCGCTCCTTGGCCAGGTCGGTCAGGGTGCGGGTGAGGACCCGCAGGACAACCGTGCAGATCTCCAGGGTGTCCAGCCCGGTGCGCAGCACCACCCGGTGCAGCAGCCCCTCCTTGACGCGGGGGTTGAGCCGTACGCTGTCCTCCGCCTGCCGGAGGGCGGCGTCCACCTGGGCGATGTCGTGGTCGAGGCGGCGGGCCTCGTGGAGCCGGGCGGCGGCACGTTCCACCGGGGTGTGGCTGCCGAGCTCCTCGGCCATGTGCAGCAGCAGCTGACGCATCCGCCGGGCCAGGTCCTCGATGGACTTGCCTGCCGTCTCCACCCAGACCGGGGGCGCGAGCAGGAAGTTGAAGAGCAGTCCGACCACGGCGCCGATCAGCGTCTCCAGTACCCGGTCCCAGGCGGTGTTGGTCACCTGGGTCACACCGAGGACCAGCATCGCGCTGATCGCCACCTCGGGTACGAACTCGCTCACCCGCGCGAAGTGGCCCGCGGTCAGCGACGCCAGGATGATCAGCCCCAGACTCCACCAGGACAGTCCCATCAGCGCGCTGAAGGCGATGGCGATCAGCACCCCCACCACCACCGCGTTGACCCTGCGGATACCGGTGGTGAGGGTGGCGTACAGGGTGACCTGGACGACGAGGAGGGCGGTGAGCGGTGCGGTCAGCGGGGCCGTCTCATTGCTCAGTTGCAGCGCGACGACGTACGCGATGGTCGCGGCCGCCGCGGAACGCACCGTCTGTACGACGACCGGGTCACTGCGCCGTTTGACGAGGTCGGCCAAGGGGTCGAGAACTTCTGGCACGTTACTGCCCCTTCCACTCGGGGGGACCTGGCATGACATCCGGTCTCGCGGACGGGCTAACGTGTGGGCATGATCAGGCCATTCCATCGGAATCACGCCATGGGCGGAACCCGCGCGACCGAGGAGAGCGACGGCGAGGCCCTCCCGGGGAGCACCGGACCTGCCGCCACGGTCGAGGCCCATCCGCGCCAGGTCGGCCGGGTGCGGACGGAGTACGCACCGGACCCGGACGGGGATCCGGACCCCGGGGAGATCGTCTGGACCTGGGTGCCCTACGAGGAGAACGACGGGCGGGGCAAGGACCGTCCGGTGCTGGTGGTGGCGCGGGAGCGGGGCGGGACCTTGCTGGCCGTGCAGCTGTCCAGCAAGCGGCATGACGACGACCGCGAGTGGGTGGCGATCGGCTCCGGGCCGTGGGACCGGGCGGGGCGCGAGTCCTGGGTGGATCTGGACCGGGTGCTGCGGGTGCATCCGGAGGGGATGCGGCGGGAGGCGTGCGCGCTCGACCGGCCGCGCTTCGACCGGGTCGTGGCGCGGCTGCGGCAGCGCTACGGCTGGAGCTGAGCGAATCGGGTCCGGGTCCGGGCCCGGGTCCGGGCTCAGACGGCGTCGGCCAGGGCCAGCAGCTTGGTGACCGTGTTCCAGTTGCGGGCGGTCACCAGCACTCCGAGCCGGATCCCGGTGATCTTCGCGGCCAGCTTGGAGCGCCCGAGCCCGTCCGGGCAGTGCAGAAAGATCTCGCGTCCGACGAGGCGGAAGCTGTCGGGCGCGTACCCGGCCTGGTCCAGGGCGTCCAGCGGCGCGGTGTCCTGCGGTACGTCCGACAGGAAGACCACATGCAGGCTTTTGGGCTCGGCCGTGGCCCCGGGGTACGGATTGGCCGCCACGGCGGCGGCCAACTCGTCCCGGGTGCGGACCATCACCGGTACGGAGAAGCCGAGATCGGTGGAGAAGCGCTCCTGAAGGACGCGGGCCGTCTCCTCGGGCGGCGTCCCGGGGTCGGCGAAGACGATATTGCCGGTCTGGAGGTGGACGGTGACGTCCGTGAACCCGAGGCCGGCCATCAGCTCGCGCTGCCGGGCCATCGGGAACTTCTTGTTGCCGCCCACATTGATGCCGCGGAGCAGCGCTATCTGGGATGCCATGGCCGTACTCTCCTCGTGCACCGGCCGCTGCGCCCTCTGCGCGTGGACCGGACGCTCCGATCGTACGACCCGGGTCCGACAGTGGCCCCCGGCATGATGGGGGAGTGCGGCTGGAAGCGATCACCTGGGAGCGGCTGACCGACGCGACCGCCGACCGGATCGCCGGGCTGACGGCGGCCGACGGCGGCTCCTGGCTCCGGGTGGCGGTCGACGGCGCTCCGGCGGCGGACACCGCGCGGCTGGCCGGTGAGCTGGCGGAGGGTCTGCGGCTGCGGGGGCGTCCGGTGCTGGTGGTCGCGGCGGCGGGGTTCTGGCGGCCCGCCTCACTGCGTCTGGAGTACGGCCGGCGGGATCCGGACGCGTACTACGACGGCTGGCTCGACACCGGGGCGCTGTGGCGTGAGGTCTTCGCCCCGCTGGAGGCGGGGCTGGAGGCGACCGGCCGGGTGCTCCCCGATCTGTGGGACCCGGTGACCGACCGGGCCACCCGCTCCCCGTACGCCCAACTGCCGCCGGGCGGAGTGCTGCTGCTCCATGGCGCGCTGCTGCTGGGGCACTGGTTCCCGTTCGACCTGTCGGTGCATCTGCGGCTGTCCCCGGCCGCCCTGGCCCGCCGCACCGACGAGGACGAGCGGTGGACCCTGCCCGCGTTCGCGCGCTACGAGGACGAGGTGCGGCCCGACGAGACGGCGGATGTGGTGGTACGGGTGGACGACCCCCGGCATCCGGCATGGCGCCGCCCGGAGGCATGACCTCGCCTCCGGGCGGCACAGGTGCGTTTGCTCGGGCCCTACTTCTTCTCCGGGCACTCCTTCCAGGCGAAGTGATAGGTGGTGCTCACATCGCCGTCGGTGGAGTCCATCGTCATGAAGCTGGTGGTGTCACGGGTGTTGGAGGTGCCCGCGTTGACCCGCAGCTCCGTGTTGATGTTGAAGTTCCGCAGTTCACCGCAGGGCGACCACACCACGGTGGCGATATCGGCGGTGTCGGTCGTCTGCCAGTTGTCGTCGTACGGCCCGTTGAAATCATGGGCGTTGGACGTGGTCTGCGACTGCCCCTGGAAGTAGTACGAGGCTTTCTCCACGCTGGAGGCGCCCTTTTCCAGGTGGGCGAAGCCGCGGTAGTCGACGCTGGCGATCGCGTAGCTGAAGCCCTGCGGAACATGGGTGACCAGGCTCAGCTGACAGTTCTTCCGGAAGTCGGTCGGATTGGCGCCCTTGCCCACCTGGGCGAGATAGTCGCTGTAGGTGACGGTGAACGCCGTATTGTCCTCGGAGACGGCCACTGCCGCCGTACCCGCCGGACAGCCCGAGCCGTTCACGGTGGCCACGGTGATCACGATCTTGTCGGGTGGCACCGTGTCGAACGGTGGTTGTGCGGACCCCTGAGAGGTCATCGTCGCGGCGAATAACGCCGTGATCACACCACTTGTGTACAGCACACCGGGCATGATTCTCCATTCAATCATCGGGCTGACGGCGGCGGGGATCCGGGCGGGCTCCGATGCCGTCGTGGCTGATGGATTTCCGTACTACCGGGAGGTGGAAGGACATTCCTTCCAGGCGAGGCGGTAAATGGTGTTGACGCCGCCGTCGGTGGAGTCCATGGCCATGAAGCTGTTGCTGCCCGCCGGTGAGGACCCGGCGTTCACCCGGAGTTCGGAGTTGATGTTGAGGTTCCGGTCCTGGCCGCAAGGTGCCCAGACCAGCGAGCCCCAGTCGGTGCTGTCGGTGGTCTGCCAGTTGTCCTGGTACGGGCCGCTGAAGTCATGGGTGCGCGAGGCGGTGTCGGCCGAGCCCTGGAAGTAGTAACTCGCCTTCTCGGTGCCGCGGGCACCCCTTTGCAGCGAGGCATAGCCGCGGTAGTCGACCTCGGCGATCGCGTAGGTGAAGCCCTGCGGGATGTGCACATCCAGGTTGAGCTGGCAGTTCTTCCGCATGTCGGTCGGGTCCGCACTGCCGCCGACCTGGGCGAGGTAGTCGCTGTAGGTGACGGTGAACGCCGTGTTGTCGCTCGCCACCGCGACGGCCGCGGTGCCTTTCGGGCAGCCCGATCCGTTCACGGTCCTGACGCTCACCTGGATCTTTTCCGGGGGTACATCGGGGGCCGAGGAAACGCCTTGGGTGGAAAGGGCCGAAGCGAATAACGCAGCGGCCGCGCCACCGGCGAGCAGTACACCGGACATGGCACTCCAATTCGATCAACGACGGGGACGTGATTGAACCATGAAGGAATGTGCGAGTGTTTCAGGAAGAGCGGCAGAACGCGGTACGAACAACGCGGGACAAGAACGCCGTACGAAGAGCGCGGTGCGGAAGAGCTGTTGAGCGGAACAGCTACCAGAGAGGGACCCGACGGCTGGCAGAATGCCAGGGGAATGAACGTCAGAAATATGCGCCCGACGCATTCTTGCCCGATGCGGGTCCGCGAGCGCTCCTAAGATAAGGGTGGGCGGCATCCACGACAAGTGGGAACGAGTATTTCCCGGGCAAGATATTTTTCGCCCGTCGCACCGGTGAAGAGGCGGACCGGAGAAGGAATCAGAACAGCGGCTGCGGCAGAACGCCTTCCAGTGCCAGAAGTGCGCGTTTGTGCGTTTGGTCTCCAGCCCACCGCCGAAGCCGCCGATTCCGCCGTCGCTCTCGACAACCCGATGACAGGCGACCACGACCGGCAGCGGGTTGCCGCCCATGGCCATACCGACGGCGCGGGCGGCGCCCGGTTCACCCACCCGGTCCGCGAGGTCCTGATAGCCCACCACCGTGCCGTACGGCACGCCGTCGGCCAGCTCACGCAGCACCCGGCGGTTGAAGCCCGTGGTCAGCGACCAGTCCAGGGGGACGGTGAACTCCTTGAGATCACCCGCGAAATAGCCCTCCAGCTGCCGGACCGCCTCCGCGAGAGCCGCGGCGCGGTGCGGCGCGGGCGCGGGTCCGGTGCCCAGCCGGCGGGTGAGCCGCGAGACGGCCTCGGCGGCCGTCTTCGCGTCGGCGTGGAAGGCCACCAGGGCCAGCCCCTGGTCGGTGGCCGCGAGCAGCAGCGGACCGATGGGGGTGTCCAGCACCTCCCAGGACCAGGCACGTATCTCCGGCGCACGCATGTCCGGCCGCGCCTGGGCCTCCCGCTCGGGGGCCTGCTGCTCCGGGGTGTCCCGCTCTGCGCTCGTCACGGTTCCAGCGTAGGCGGGGGCACCGACAGCGCCCCGGCAGCCGGTCGGCCGCCGGGGCGCTCCCCCACACTAGGGTCCGTCGTCGAAGGGGGCGTCCGGCCGCGAGCGGCGTCTGGTGCGGTAGATCGCAAGGCGGAGGATCGTCCTCGTACTGGGCGTACTCGGGCGACTCCGACAACGCGGCGAGGTGCCGTGCCAGGCGTCGGGAGCAGGGCGGTCCCTTTGACGACGGGCCCTAAAGGCCCGGTCACGGGCCCGCGAACAGACGGGTCAGTCGAGGTCGTCCAGGGCGTCCCGGATCACATCGGGCTTGTTGGTGATGATGCCGTCCACCCCCATCCCCGCGACCGAGACCGCCGACGGACCGTCGTTCACGGTCCAGGTGAAGACCTCCAGCGGACGCCCGTGCGGGCCGCACACCGCATGGACCGCGGCCACGTACCCGGTGTCGATGGTCCGGTAGCTCGGATTGATCTGGTCGGCGAACTCCGCGTACTGCGGCAGGTCTTCGACGGCGGGGGTGCCCAGATAGCCGGTGGTGACGTCCGGCCGCAGCCCGTGGACCGTCCGCAGGGAGGTCGCGTTGAAGCTCTGGACGATCAGCCGCTTCCGGTGCTTGCCGTCGAGCCAGCCTTCGTGCCGCAGCTCCCGCAGGGTCTGGCGCTCGATGCCGGGGTAGAGCTCGGGGGCCTTGAGCTCCAGCAGGAGCTTCTGGTGGTTGTCCGAAACCCGGTCCATGTACTCCTCGAGGGTGGGTACGGTCTCGCCCGCGAACTGGGAGCTGAACCAGCTTCCGGCGTCCAGCTTCTCGATCTCGTCGAGGGTGAAGTCGGAGATCTTCCAGGGCGCGCGGTCCGGGAAGACCTGCTCGGCGTTGGTGGTCCGGTCGAGGGTGGTGTCGTGCATGATGACCAGCTCGCCGTCCTTGGTGCGCTGGACGTCGTTCTCCACCCAGTCGATGCCGAGCTCGTCGGCCGCGTCGACGGCGGCGAGGGTGTTCTCGGGGGCGTAGGCGGAGGCGCCCCGATGCGCCACGGTGGTCGTGTGGTGGTGCGGATGACCGGTGGCCTCGGCCGTGGTCATGGGGAGGAGGAAGAGCGCGGACATACCCAGGAGCGCGCCGGTTAACGCGGCGGCAGGACGGATCTGCATACGGACTCCTCGCGTCGTGTGACTCGCGCATGGCTCGCGAACGGCCAGAGGGTCCCAGACGCGCGGCCCCGGGGATAGGTATCGAATGGGGGAAAAGTCCGCCGGGGGAACAGTCCGCGCCCCCCGCTCAGCCTCGTGGGCGCTCGAATGTGACAAGCAGCCCCTCCACCGCGCCCGGTCCGACCCGGCCCTTCACATCCGCGCTCGTTATCGCCTTCACCCGCCAGCCGTCGGCCGCGTACTTGTTCAGCAGATCCTCGACCTTGTCGGCCGACATCTTGCCGCCGATCAGACCCTCACGGATCTGGATCACCTTGTACTCGTACATGATCGATTCCCTTCGCTCCGGTGTCGTCAGGGGCCGTCCGCAGGCCAGGGGAACCGGCCGGGAGCCCGTCCGGGCCAGGCTACGGGGCGGCTGCCGGGGCGACCGGGCCAAGACGCCGCTCACGGCCGGACGCCCCCTGTGAAGACGGACCCTAGTTGTCGGTGGCGAGTCGTACCGTGGGTGACATGCGGCCCGTAACCCAGATCGAACGCAAGGTGGCGCCCTTCGAGGTCGTCAGCCCGTTTCAGCCCAGCGGTGACCAGCCCACCGCCATCACCGACCTCGACCGGCGCATCCGGGCCGGTGAGAGGGACGTCGTGCTCCTCGGCGCGACCGGCACCGGAAAGTCCGCCACCACCGCGTGGATGATCGAGAAGCTCCAGCGGCCGACGCTCGTCATGGCGCCCAACAAGACGCTGGCCGCCCAGCTGGCCAATGAGTTCCGCGAGCTCCTGCCGAACAACGCGGTGGAGTACTTCGTCTCGTACTACGACTACTACCAGCCCGAGGCGTACGTTCCGCAGTCGGACACCTACATCGAGAAGGACTCCTCGATCAACGAGGAGGTGGAGCGGCTGCGCCACTCCGCCACCAATTCGCTGCTGACCCGGCGCGATGTGGTGGTCGTGGCCTCCGTCTCCTGCATCTACGGCCTGGGCACCCCGCAGGAGTACGTGGACCGCATGGTGCCGCTCAAGGTCGGCCAGGAGACCGACCGCGACCAGCTGCTGCGCCGCTTCGTCGACATCCAGTACACGCGTAACGACATGGCGTTCACCCGGGGCACCTTCCGGGTCCGCGGCGACACCATCGAGATCTTCCCGGTCTACGAGGAGCTCGCGGTCCGCATCGAGATGTTCGGCGACGAGATCGAGGCGCTCTCCACCCTCCACCCGCTCACCGGCGAGGTCATCAGCGACGACCAGGAGCTGTATGTCTTCCCCGCCAGCCACTACGTGGCCGGTCCCGAGCGCATGGAGAAGGCGATCTCCGGGATCGAGACCGAGCTGGAGGAGACCCTCGCCCGGATGGAGAAGCAGGGCAAGCTGCTGGAGGCCCAGCGGCTGCGGATGCGCACCACCTACGACATCGAGATGATGCGCCAGATCGGCACCTGCTCCGGTATCGAGAACTACTCGCTGCATATCGACGGCCGTGAGTCCGGGACCCCGCCGCACACCCTGCTCGACTACTTTCCGGAGGACTTCCTCCTGGTCATCGACGAGTCCCATGTCACCGTGCCGCAGATCGGCGCGATGTACGAGGGCGACGCCTCCCGTAAGCGCACCCTGATCGAGCACGGCTTCCGGCTGCCCTCCGCGCTCGACAACCGCCCGCTGAAATGGGAGGAGTTCCTCGAGCGGGTGGGACAGACGGTCTATCTCTCCGCCACTCCCGGCCCGTACGAGCTCTCCCGCTCCGACGGCTTCGTGGAGCAGATCATCCGGCCGACCGGCCTCGTCGACCCCGAGGTCGTCGTCAAGCCCACCGAGGGACAGATCGACGATCTGATCCATGAGATCCGCACCCGCACCGAGAAGGACGAGCGCGTCCTCGTCACCACCCTCACCAAGAAGATGGCCGAGGACCTCACCGACTACATGCTCGAACTGGGCATCCAGGTGCGGTATCTGCACAGCGACGTGGACACCCTGCGCCGGGTGGAGCTGCTGCGCGAGCTGCGCGCCGGCGAGTACGACGTGCTGGTGGGCATCAACCTGCTGCGGGAGGGCCTGGACCTGCCGGAAGTGTCGCTGGTCGCCATCCTCGACGCCGACAAGGAGGGCTTCCTGCGCTCCGGCACCTCGCTGATCCAGACCATCGGCCGGGCCGCGCGCAATGTCTCGGGCCAGGTCCATATGTACGCCGACAAGGTCACCCCCGCGATGGAGAAGGCCATCGAGGAGACCAACCGCCGCCGCGCCAAGCAGATCGCGTACAACACCGAGCGCGGAATCGATCCGCAGCCGCTGCGCAAGAGGATCGGCGACATCGTGGCCACCCTGGCCCGCGAGGAGATCGACACCAAGGAGCTGCTGGGCACCGGCTACCGCAAGCAGGACCAGGGCAAGGGCAAGGCGCCGGTGCCCGCCCTGGGCGCGCAGAAGGCAGGCAGGAAGGGCGGCAAGGCGGCCGCGGGCAAGGAGGGGGCACTGACCGACCGTCCCGCCGCCGAACTGGCCGAGCTGATCGAGGAGATGACCGACCGGATGCGGGCCGCGGCGGCGGAGCTCCAGTTCGAGGTCGCGGCCCGGTTGCGGGACGAGGTGGGGGAGTTGAAGAAGGAGCTGCGGCAGATGAAGGAGGCCGGGCTCTCCTGACCCGCCCCGGCCCCCCCCGGGGCACACCGGCTTCCTCCGGTGTGCCCCGTCCGTGCCCCGCACCGCGCCCTGCCGTGCCCGCACCGTGTCCCCATTGCCCGTCCCCGCCATGCCACCCCGCTGTGTTGCAAGAGCGACACAAAAGCCGCCCGTCCGGCTGGACTCCCGGCACCAGTGCATAGGGTTTTCGCAGGGCCGCACAGCCGGGCGGTCCGGGGCCGCGCCCTGCGCAGGCCACGGGGAATTTCGAGAGACGAGAGTAGGGACGGCACGTGACGGTCAACATGTCCAAGGGTCAGGCCATCAGCCTGCAAAAGGCCGACGGGGGCACCCTGACCGCGGTGCGGATGGGGCTGGGCTGGCAGGCGGCGCCCCGCCGCGGGCTGTTCGGATCACGTACGCGGGAGATCGACCTCGACGCTTCGGCGGTGCTCTTCGCCGACCAGCAGCCCACCGACGTCGTGTTCTTCCGTCACCTGGTGAGCGACGACGGCTCGGTGCGCCACACCGGTGACAACCTGGTCGGTGGCGCGGGCCAGGGCGGCGACGACGAGGCGATCCTGGTCGACCTCCAGCGCGTTCCGGTGCACATCAACCAGATCATCTTCACGGTGAACTCCTTCACCGGCCAGACCTTCGCCGAGGTGCAGAACGCGTTCTGCCGTCTGGTGGACGAGACCAACGGCCAGGAGCTGGCGCGCTACACCCTCACCGGCGGCGGTCAGTACACCGCGCAGATCATGGCCAAGGTGCAGCGCGTGGGCAATGGCTGGGAGATGAAGGCGGTGGGTGAGCCCGCCAACGGCCGTACCTTCCAGGACCTGATGCCGCACATCCTGCCGCATCTGTAAGACGCCGCTGTCCGTCGGCCCGGTGGCGCATCCGCCCGCCGGGCCGATGTGTTCGGCGCCCGCAACACCCGCACCGCAGCAGACACATCCGTACGCATGACGCACACAACGGAACACAACGAGGGGACGCAGCGATGACGGCCGAGCTGGTGCGGGGGCAGAACCACCCTCTGCCCCAGACCCGTTTGGAGATCCGGATCTCGGCGGGCAATCCGATCGTGGCCGGGGCGACACTCGGCGATGAACAGGGCACGGTGCACGGGGCGGAGTGGGTCGCCCACCCCGCCTCGCCGCAGCTGCCCGGTATCGAGGTGTCCAAGCAGGCCGCGGCGGACCACCGGCTCGCCGTCGACCTCGGCGCGCTGCCCGAGAGCGTCCACCGGGTCACCGTGCTGCTCGCGCTGCCGACCGGCGTCGGCGGCCCGGCCCGGTTCGGCTCCCTGGCCGCCCCATTCGCGGCCGTCACCGGGCTCGACGGCGCCGAGGTGGCCAGCTACACCATCACCGGCCTGGAGGCGGAGTCCGCGGTGGTCGCGCTGGAGCTGTACCGCAGGCAGGGCGCCTGGAAGGTACGCGCCGTCGGCCAGGGGTACGCGGGCGGGCTCGCCGCGATGCTCCAGGACCAGGGGCTGCCGCAGGCCGCCGAACTCGCCGCGGAGATCAACGAGGCGGTGGCCCGGGGCATGGCCCGCTCGGTCGCCCAGCCCCCGCCCCGCCCCGGGGACGACGGACGGGTGCGGACCGCCACCGCGGGCGGCAGTTCCGAGCCCGCGCCGGTTCCCGCCCAGCCGCAGAGCCCGGCGCAGCCGCAGACCCCGGCCGCGTCCGGCTCCGGCGGGCCGGTCAACTACCAGCACCCCGGTCGCCGTACGGCCAGCCCGCCCACCCCGCCCCCGGCCGTACCGCCCGCCGCGCCCGGCCGGCCGCCCCAGCCGGTCGCGGGCGACGCCTCCGGCTGGACCATGGACGAGCGGCTCTACAACCAGGTCTGGGGGATGTTCGAGGACCTGGCCCGCACCACTGCCGCCTACCGCAGCGCCGTGGACTTCGCGGACTCCAGGATGGAACAGGAGCTGGACCGGGTGCTCTCCGATCCGCGCTCCCGGATCGGCGCCGCCGCCGACACCGCCCGCGCGGAGGCCCGCGCCAAGCACACCGCTCTGGTGGACCAGGCCCGCACCGCCCTCGACCGCGACCTGGCGCAGCTCGCCGCCGAGGCCGAGGTGGTCGAGCCCGCGCTGCCACCCGCGTACGCCCGCTGGGGCAGCCCGGTCTGGCAGGGCTACCAGGTGCCGATGGAGATCCCGATGGCGCTGCGCCTGGGCGATCTGCACCTTCCCGAGCGCACCGAGCTGCGGATCCCCATGCTGGTGCGGCTGCCGCTGGAGCGCGGGCTGTGGATCGACGCCGGGCGGACCGGCTCGCCCGAGGGGGCGCTGCTGGACTCCGGGGGCCTGCGCAAGCTGGCCTCGGACACCGCGGTGGCCATCGCCGCCCGGCTGATGGCCGTCTATCCGGTGGGGGAGTTCCAGCTGCATGTGATCGACCCGGCCGGTTCGGCCTCGGCCTCGTACGCCCCGCTGCTGGAGTCGGGCGCGCTGCGGGCGCCCGCGGCCGGAGCCCCGGGCGTGACCTCGACGCTCGCCGCGCTGACGCGCCGGGTGGACCTGGTGCAGATGGCGGTGCGCAGCGGTGCCACGGACGCGCTGCCGCCGGATGTGGACACCGCCGAACAGCTGCTGATCGTCCATGACTTCCCGCACGGCTTCGACGACCGCGCCGTGACCCAGCTGCGGTATCTGGCGGACGAGGGGCCCTCGGTGGGCGTGCATCTGATGATGGTCGCCGACCGTGACGACGCACGGGGGTACGGGCCGGTGCTGGACCCGCTGTGGCGCTCGCTGCTGCGGATCACCCCGGTCGC
This sequence comes from Streptomyces sp. JLBJ103, assembly GCF_058215575.1. NCBI lineage: Bacteria > Bacillati > Actinomycetota > Actinomycetes > Kitasatosporales > Streptomycetaceae > Streptomyces > Streptomyces sp. JLBJ103. Next base: position 6,016,957 of record NZ_CM177089.1, read on the forward strand.
CGACGACCATCTCGCCGACCCCTGGGTGGGGCACGCCTGGACCTACGAGCCGTCGCTGGCCCCGGCGGGCAGCCAGGTGCTGTGGCAGGTGATGGGGCAGGTGGCCCGCGCCCGGGAGGCATACGGCAGGTAGGGCGCGCGGCGCTCCGCCAGAGCACCCGCGGTGGCCGGTGATCCGGTCACCGCGGGTGCTCTTTGGACTGCGTAATGCATTGGTAAACCTCTCTGACCTGGGCGTTTATCTTTTTCTTTACTCTTCCATGGGTATTCCTGTACTCTCTTCCGTGCGGAGGGGAGTACTCCCACGCGGTGTTCCCGTCAATACGGATCACGGTCGGCTTCCTGTGAGGCCGGACAAGATCCCGGGGCATCGGCCCGAGCGGATGCGCGGGCGGAAGAGACCTCCGGCAGCGACACGCTGAAACTGCCGCATACATGCCGGAGGAACAGTGGATATCTCCCTGACCGTGTGGGCACTGACCATCGCCGGTCTCAGTGCCCTCATCGCCGTCGACTTCTTCATCGGCGGCCGCAAGCCGCATGAGGTCTCCCTCAAGGAGGCCGGGATCTGGACCGCCGTCTGGGTCGTCCTCGCCGGGCTCTTCGGCCTCGGCCTGCTGTTCTTCGGAGGCGGTCAGCCCGCCGGGGAGTTCTTCGCGGGCTTCATCACCGAGAAGTCGCTGAGCGTCGACAACCTCTTCGTCTTCGTCCTGATCATGGCGAAGTTCGCGGTGCCGACGATCTATCAGCAGCGGGTGCTGATGGTCGGTGTGCTGATCGCGCTGGTGCTGCGCGCGGTCTTCATCGCCGGAGGCGCGGCGATCATCTCCAACTTCTCCTGGGTCTTCTACCTCTTCGGCGCCTTCCTCATCTGGACGGCCTGGAAGCTCATCCAGGAGGCGCGATCCGGTGAGGAGGAAGAGGAGTTCGAGGAGAACCGCCTGCTGAAGGCGGTCGAGCGGCGCTTCCCGTCCACCGACAAGTACCACGGCACCAAGCTGTTCATCGTGGAGAACGGCAAGCGGCTGATGACCCCGATGCTGGTCGTCATGCTGGCGATCGGCACCACGGACGTCCTGTTCGCCCTGGACTCGATACCCGCGATCTTCGGCCTCACCCAGGACCCGTACATCGTCTTCACCGCCAACGCCTTCGCCCTGATGGGTCTGCGCCAGCTGTACTTCCTCATCGGCGGACTGCTCAAGAAGCTGGTCCACCTCTCGTACGGGCTGTCGGTCATCCTCGGCTTCATCGGTGTGAAGCTGGTGCTGCACGCGCTGCACGAGTCCGGGGTGCACGTCCCCGAGATCAGCATCCCGGTCTCGCTGGGCGTCATCTGCGCGGTGCTCGCGGTCACCACGGTCACCAGCCTCTACGCCTCGAAGAAGCAGGCCGCGGCGGAGGCCGGAGCCACGGCCGAGGACCCGAAGCCCGCGGTCGCGGCCGAGGACCCGAAGCGGGAGAAGGACAGCGTGGACATCTGACCCACGCGGGGGCGTGAACCATCCCGCACGCCCCCGTCCGACTCCCCCGCCAGGCGCGCAACTCCGACGCACCGGTGCGGGCGCCCCGCCCGGCGCCCACTCCGACGCACCCGGTGCGCGCGCCCGGGACAGGCGCCCCCTCCATCAGGCGGGCGCCTCTCCTGTCTCCAGGGGCCGTACGGCCGGCCGCCCCTCCGGGGGACGGTCGGCCGTCGGCCGGGTCTCGGGCAGCAGCGCGAAACAGCCCAGGCTGAGCAGTGCGACCGCGGTCAGATACCCGGCCACGCCCCACGGCGGGCCGTCGCCGCGCGACAGCGCCGTCGCCACCACCGGGGTGAGCGCCCCGCCCAGCACACCCCCGAGGTTGTAGCCGACCGCGGCACCCGTGCAGCGCACCCGCGCCGCGTACAGCTCTGGCAGATACGCCGAGATCACCGCGAACATGCTGATGAAGCAGAGCAGCGCCACCGCGAACGCCAGGAACATCAGCGGCGGCTCCCCGGTGCGCAGCAGCGCGATCATCGGGAACATCCACACCATCGTGGCCGCGCAGCCCGTCAGACACATCGGCCGGCGTCCGAAGCGGTCGCCGAGATGAGCCGCCAGCGGGGTCAAGGCGCCCAACACCGCCACCGCCCCCATGATGCAGCCCAGCATCACCGTACGGTCCACGCCGAGCTCTTCCGTGCCGTACACCAGCGACCAGGTGGTGACCGCGTAGAAGACGGCGTAGCCGACCGCCAGCCCGCCCGCGGTGAGCAGCACCAGCCGCCAGTGGCCGCGCACCACCTCGGCCAGCGGCGCGGTGGCCCGCTCGCCCTGCTCGGCCAGCTCCCGGAAGCGCGGGGTCTCGGTCAGCCGCGTACGCAGCAGCAGCCCGGCGCCCGCCAGCACCCCCGCGGCCCAGAACGGCACCCGCCATCCCCAGGAGCGGAACGAGGCATCGCTCAGCCCCGCCGACAGGGCCAGCATGGTCCCGTTGGCCAGCAGAAACCCGATGGACGGGCCGATCTGCGGAAAGCCCGACCACAGCCCGCGCCGCCGCGCGGGCGCGTGCTCGGCGGTCAGCAGCACCGCACCGCCCCATTCGCCGCCGACGCCGAGCCCCTGGAGGAAGCGCAGGACCAGCAGCAGCGCCGGGGCGGCGATCCCGATGGAGTCGTACGTGGGCACAAAGCCCACCGCGACCGTGGCCAGACCGGTCAGCAGCAGCGAGGCGACCAGGACCGGCCGCCGCCCGTGGCGGTCCCCGATCGGCCCGAAGAGCAGGGAGCCGAGCGGCCGCGCGATGAAGCCGACGGCGAAGGTGGAGAAGGCGGCGAGAGTCCCGGCCAGCGGCGAGAAGGTGGGGAAGAACAGCGGGCCGAGGACGAGGGCCGCGGCCGTGCCGTAGGCGAAGAAGTCGTAGAACTCGATCGCGGTACCGGCCAGGGCCGCGGCCGCGAGTCGGGCCAGGGACGGGGAGCGGTCAGGGTGCATGCCGCGCCAACCCCGGCCGCCCTCCAGCGGTTACGGGGCGCACGGCAGGCGTGCGGAGGGGTAGGGGGCTCCGGTGGCGCGTGGGGGTCGCTACCAGCCGCGCGTGCGCCATTCGCCCAGCTGCGGGCGCTCGGCGCCGAGCGTGGTGTCGTCACCGTGGCCGGGGTAGACCCAGGTCTCGTCCGGCAGCCGGTCGAAGAGCTTGGTCTCGACGTCGTTGATCAGGCTCTCGAACGCCTTCGGGTCCTTGTGGGTGTTGCCGACCCCGCCGGGGAAGAGGCAGTCACCGGTGAACACATGGGGGTGGCCGTGCGGGTCGTCGTAGACCAGCGCGATGCTGCCCGGGGTGTGGCCGACCAGATGGCGGGCGGTCAGCTCGACCCGGCCGACGCGCAGCGTATCGCCGTCCTCCACCAGGACATCGGTGGGCACCGGGATGCCCTCCGCGTCGTAGCGGCCCGCGTAGGTACGGGCGCCGGTGGCCTCCCGCACCTCGCGCAGCGCGCCCCAGTGGTCCTGGTGGCGGTGGGTGGTGACCACGGACGCGATGCCGCTGTCGCCGATGAGGGAGAGCAGGGTGCGCGGCTCGGCCGCGGCGTCGATCAGCAGCTGCTCGTCGGTGGCCCGGCAGCGCAGCAGATAGGCGTTGTTGTGCATGGGTCCGACCGCGACCTTCGAGATCATGAGATCGGTCAGTTCGTGCACATCCGCCGGTCCGCCGACCGTCACCGCTCCGCTGTAGGTCATGGCCTCAAGCCTAGGCCCTGTCCGGCGGCGGGAGTACGGGCAGGGGGCCGCCCCGGCGGACCGGATCCGGGCCGGGAACGGTCAGCCGCGGCGGGGGAATACCGGGGTGCCCCGCGAACCTTGAAGAAGTGAGGACGTCGGGCCGGCGCTCGACGAATCGGTCGGCGGATCCGCCGCGGTGTCCGCCACGGTGCGGCCGACGGCGGCGCCCCGTGCGTAGTCGATCATGTCCCGACCGTAGTGCGGGCTACACGATCGGGTGAACCCGGCTCACCAGTCCCGCAAATCGAATGTGCGTGCTATAGGCTCGGTGTGCTGCATCCTTAAGACACCATCCTTAAGACACCGCCGTGGCGCCCCCATACTCTTGGTCTGGGGGCTTCGCTCCGCTCCGTTCCTGCTTGTCGGCAGGGAGCCCCGGGAGCGGGCCCGGCGCACCCACCTCTCTCAAGAAAGGTGCCGACCGGCGTGGCCGACCGTCTCATCGTCCGTGGCGCTCGTGAGCACAACCTCAAGAACGTCTCGCTCGACCTCCCGCGTGACTCGCTCATCGTCTTCACCGGTCTGTCCGGGTCGGGCAAGTCGTCCCTCGCGTTCGACACGATCTTCGCCGAGGGGCAGCGCCGCTACGTCGAGTCGCTCTCCTCCTACGCCCGTCAGTTCCTGGGCCAGATGGACAAGCCCGATGTGGACTTCATCGAGGGCCTGTCCCCGGCGGTGTCCATCGACCAGAAGTCCACCTCGCGCAATCCGCGCTCCACGGTCGGCACCATCACCGAGGTCTACGACTACCTCCGGCTGCTGTTCGCCCGGATCGGCAAGCCGCACTGCCCCGAGTGCGGCCGTCCGATCGCCCGCCAGTCACCGCAGGCGATCGTGGACCGGGTGCTGGAGCTGCCCGAGGGCAGCCGCTTCCAGGTGCTCTCCCCGCTGGTGCGCGAGCGCAAGGGGGAGTTCGTCGACCTCTTCTCCGACCTTCAGGCCAAGGGATACAGCCGGGCCCGGGTGGACGGCACCACCGTCCATCTGTCCGACCCGCCGAAGCTGAAGAAGCAGGAGAAGCACACCATCGAGGTGGTCATCGACCGCCTCACCGTCAAGGACAGCGCCAAGCGGCGGCTGACGGACTCGGTGGAGACCGCGCTCGGGCTCTCCGGCGGCATGGTGATCCTCGACTTCGTGGATCTCGATGAGGACGACCCGCAGCGTGAGCGGATGTTCTCCGAGCACCTCTACTGCCCGTACGACGACCTGTCCTTCGAGGAGCTGGAGCCGCGCTCCTTCTCCTTCAACTCACCGTTCGGCGCCTGCCCGGAGTGCACCGGTATCGGCACCCGGATGGAGGTCGACCCCGAGCTGATCATCCCGGACGAGGAGAAGTCGCTCGACGAGGGCGCCATCCACCCCTGGTCCCACGGTCACACCAAGGACTACTTCGGGCGGCTGGTCGGCGCGCTCGCCGACGCGCTCGGCTTCCGTACCGACATCCCCTGGGCCGGGCTGCCGCAGCGCGCCAAGAAGGCGCTGCTCAACGGGCACAAGACCCAGATCGAGGTCCGCTACCGCAATCGCTACGGCCGTCAGCGCGCCTACACCACCGCCTTCGAAGGGGCGGTGCCCTTCGTCAAGCGGCGCCACTCTGAGGCGGAGAGCGACTCCAGCCGGGAGCGGTTCGAGGGCTATATGCGCGAGGTGCCCTGCCCCACCTGTGAGGGCACCCGGCTCAAGCCGATCGTCCTCGCGGTCACCGTGCAGGGCCGGTCCATCGCGGAGGTCTCCGCGATGTCGATCAGCGACTGCGCCGAGTTCCTGCGGAACATGAAGCTCACCGCCCGTGAGAAGACCATCGCCGAGCGGGTGCTCAAGGAGGTCAACGAGCGGCTGCGGTTCCTGGTCGACGTCGGCCTGGACTACCTCTCGCTGAACCGCGCGGCGGGCACCCTCTCCGGTGGCGAGGCCCAGCGTATCCGGCTGGCCACCCAGATCGGCTCGGGTCTGGTCGGTGTGCTCTATGTGCTGGACGAGCCCTCGATCGGGCTGCACCAGCGTGACAACCACCGGCTGATCGAGACGCTGGTGCGGCTGCGCGACCTCGGTAACACCCTGATCGTGGTGGAGCACGACGAGGACACCATCAAGACCTCGGACTGGGTGGTGGACATCGGTCCGGGCGCCGGTGAGCACGGCGGCAAGGTGGTCCACAGCGGGCCGCTGAGCGAGTTGCTGGTCAACAAGGAGTCGATGACCGGCCACTATCTGTCCGGCAAGAAGGCCATCGCGCTGCCCGCGATGCGGCGGCCGGTGGACCCCAAGCGGCAGCTGACGGTCCATGGCGCCCGGGAGAACAACCTCCAGGACATCGATGTGTCCTTCCCGCTCGGGGTGCTCACCGCGGTCACCGGCGTCTCGGGCTCGGGTAAGTCCACCCTGGTCAACGACATCCTCTACACCCATCTGGCCCGTGAGCTGAACGGCGCGCGGGCGGTTCCCGGGCGGCACACCCGGGTCGCCGGTGACGATCTGGTCGACAAGGTGGTGCATGTCGACCAGTCACCGATCGGCCGCACCCCGCGCTCCAACCCGGCCACGTACACCGGTGTCTTCGACCATGTGCGCAAGCTGTTCGCCGAGACGATGGAGGCGAAGGTGCGCGGCTATCTGCCGGGCCGCTTCTCCTTCAACGTCAAGGGCGGCCGCTGCGAGAACTGCTCCGGTGACGGCACCATCAAGATCGAGATGAACTTCCTGCCGGATGTGTATGTGCCGTGCGAGGTCTGCCACGGCGCGCGCTACAACCGGGAGACCCTCGAGGTGCACTACAAGGGCAAGTCCATCGCCGAGGTGCTGGACATGCCCATCGAGGAGGCGCTCGACTTCTTCGAGGCGGTGCCTACGATCAGCCGCCATCTGCGCACGCTCAATGAGGTGGGGCTCGGCTACGTCCGGCTGGGGCAGCCCGCGCCGACCCTCTCCGGTGGTGAGGCCCAGCGCGTCAAGCTGGCCAGCGAGCTCCAGAAGCGGTCCACCGGGCGCACCGTCTATGTGCTCGACGAGCCGACCACCGGTCTGCACTTCGAGGACATCAGCAAACTGATCACCGTGCTCTCCGGACTGGTCGACAAGGGCAATACGGTGATCGTCATCGAGCACAACCTCGATGTGATCAAGACGGCCGACTGGGTGGTGGACATGGGCCCCGAGGGTGGCAGCGGCGGTGGTCTGGTGATCGCCGAGGGCACCCCGGAGAACGTGGCCTCCGTCCCGGCCAGCCACACCGGGAAGTTCCTGCGGGACATGCTGGGCGAGCGGGTGAGCGACGCGATGGTGCCCGCGGCGCGCAACGGCGGCAAGAGCGGCGGTACCGCGAAGAAGACCGTGGCCAAGAAGGCGCCCGCCAAGACGGCGGCGAAGACGGCCGCCAAGAAGACCGCTGCCAAGAAGACCACCGCCAAGAAGACGGTGGCGGCGAAGAAGGCGGCCGGCAGATAGCGAGATGAGCCGTGGCCCGGCCGGCCGTGCTGAACGGCGGGCCGGGCCACGGGTGTTGGGGCTCACCGGGGCCCCGGGGGCGGCGTCAGGTCAGCTCGGCGGCGTAGGGCGGTTCGGCACCCGGGCGTGAGCAGGTGATCGCGGCGGCCCGCGCCGCGAAGCCCAGCACATCCCGCCAGGCCGCCTCGTCCAGCTTGGCGAGCGCGGGCGCCGACAGCGCGTGATGCGCCGCGAGCCGGTGGAGCAGCGCGGCGTTCACGGTGTCGCCCGCGCCGATGGTGTCCACGATCTCCACCCGCTCACCCGGTACCGCGCAGCCACTGCCGTCCTGGCGCCGCACACTGATCCCGTCCCCGCCATGAGTCAGCACCACCGCGGCCGGACCCGCCGCCAGCCACTCCCGTACGGCCGCGTCCACATCATCGGTGCCCGCCAGCCAGGCCGCGTCCTCGACCGACAGCTTCAGCAGCCCGACATACGGCAGCCAGCCGCGGAAGCGCGCCCGGTAGGCGTCCGCGTCCGCGATCAGACCGGTGCGGATATTGGGATCCAGCGCCGTGAAGACCCCGCGCTCCGCCTCACGCCGCAGCAGCGCCTCGTACGCGCTGGCGCCCGGCTCCAGCACCAGCGAACAGGTGCCCAGCGACAGAGCGGTGACCCCGTCGGGCAGCGCCCCGGGCAGCTCGAACAGCCGGTCCGCGGTGCCCTCGACATAGAAGCCGTATCCCGCCGAGCCATCGGCGCTGATGGAGGCGACCGCGAGAGTGGTGGGCTCCGGGCCGCGCTGCACCAGCGCGGTGTCCACCCCGTCCGCCCGCAGCCCGGACAGCAGCGCCTCACCGAAGCTGTCGGTGGACACCCGTGAGCAGAACGCGGTGGGCGAACCCAGCCGCGCCAGCGCCATCGCGGTGTTGTACGGCCCGCCGCCGCGCCGGGGCAGCAGCGCGGGCAGCTCACCACCGGCCGGGGAACCCGGCGGCGTACTACCGGGCGTACCACCGGGCGCAGCACCGGGCACAAGGTCGATCAGGGCTTCTCCGGCGACGACGATCACGGGACGGATCCTTTCCTGGTGCGGACCGGGGGCTCAGGCGGCACAGCCGCAGGAGGTGCGATGGACAAAGGAACAGGGCAGTCGGACGGTCCGGGGCGGCCGCGCCGGGTCCGCCAGCCGGTCGAGCAGCAGCCCCAGCGCGGCACTGCCGATCTCCCGGCTGGGCTGGGCGATCGCGGTGAGCCCGGGGGAGAACACATCGGCCCAGGAGAAGTCGTCGAAGCAGACGAGCGCGATGTCGTCCGGTACGCCGAGACCCGCCGCCCGCAGGGCGCGCAGCGCGCCGATGGTCATGGTGTTGTTCGCGGTGATGATCGCGGTGGGCGGTTCGGGGAGGGCGAGCAGCCGGTGCGTGGCCTCCTCGGCGCCCTGGGCCGCGGAGTGGCCACCGGCCAGCAGCTCCGGTGCGAACGGCAGCCCGCGCGAGCGCAGCCCGGTCCGGTAACCGGCGATCCGCTCGGTGGTGGTGCTCAGCCCCGGTTCCCCGGCGACCAGGCCGATCCGGGTGTGGCCGAGGTCGGCGAGATGGAGGACCAACTGCTCGACCGGGGCGGTGTTCTCGGCGCACACCTGGTCGTGGCTCTCGCTCACCAGCCGGTCGAGGAAGACCGCGGGCACCTCACGCCGGGTCAGATACTCCACCAGCGCCGAGGGCTCGGCGGACGGGGCCACGATCACACCGTCCACCCGCCGCTCATGGAGCAGCTGGACCACCTTGCGCTCATGCGCGGGATCGTCGTGCGGATCGGCGATCAGCAGGCTGTAGCCGTGTTCGAGGGCATGGGACTCGACCCCTTGCAGAATCTCGGTGAAGTACGGATTGCTGATCGCCGAGACGGCCAGTCCGATCGACCGGGTACGCGCGGTGACCAGGGAGCGCGCCAGCGTGTTCGGGGTGTAGCCGAGGGCGTCGATGGCGTCCAGGACCGCCCGGCGGGTGTCCGGGCGCACCGGCCGGGTCTCGTTGAGCACATGCGAGACGGTGGCCACGGACACGCCGGCACGCCGGGCCACATCCGCCATGGTCGTCATCCGCCGTCCCTTTCGCTGTCCCGCGCGGTTGTCGCCGCGCCGCTGTGCTGCCGTGCTGTGCGGTTGTGCAGGGCCGTTGTGCAGGGCCGTTGTGCCGGGCCCACTTGTGCTGCCCGCCGGGGGAACGTACACCAGTCGAGGGCATGACGTAAACGCTTGCGCAAGCGTTTACGCCGCGGTCGGCGCCACCACGGGACCGTGCGACACCGCCACGGGACCGCGGTGGCAAGCTGAGGGATCTGTGCCGGTATCGTCGTTACGCCACGACCCCCCACCAGGAGCCCGCTATGAGCAGCAAGCCCGCCTCCCGACGAACCGTGCTGTGCGGCGCGGCACTGGCCGGTGCCGCGGGCCTCGGAGCCACCGCCTGCTCCACGGGCGGCGCGGGTGCGAAGGCCCCGGTCACCCCCACCGCACCGGTCGACCTCGGTGCGGCGGACGCCGTCCAGCCCGGTGGCGCGAAGATCTACCGCGAGGACCGGGTGGTGGTCGCCCGGGACGCGGACGGTGCGTACACGGCGTTCAGCGCGGTGTGCACGCACGCCGGATGTGTGGTGGACGCGGTCGAGGACGGGAAGATCAGCTGCTCCTGCCACGGCAGCCGGTTCGATGCCCGGACCGGCAAGGTTCTCGAGGGCCCCGCCACCGAGCCGCTGCCCTCCGTCCCGGTCAGGGCCAAGGGCGGGAAGCTCGTCGCGGGCCCGGACGCCTGAACCCCACTGGTTCGTACGCCCCGTACACCCCCGGACCCGCGGCCGGATGCCCCCGGACCCGCGGCCGAAGGGCGCCGGAACTGTCACTCCCCGCAAGTAGGGTGGTGACCATGGCCGACCCGAGCAGCTACCGCCCCAAGCCGGGACAGATCCCCGATTCGCCGGGGGTGTACAAGTTCCGTGATGAGCACGGCCGGGTGATCTACGTCGGAAAGGCGAAGAGCCTGCGCCAGCGGCTTTCGTCGTACTTCCAGGACCTCGCCAATCTTCACCCGCGCACCCGCACCATGGTCACCACGGCCGCCGCGGTCGAGTGGACCGTGGTCTCCACCGAGGTCGAGGCGCTACAGCTCGAGTATTCGTGGATCAAGGAGTTCGATCCCCGGTTCAACGTCAAATACCGTGACGACAAGAGCTATCCGTCCCTCGCGGTCACGCTCAACGAGGAATTCCCCCGGGTCCAGGTCATGCGCGGTCCCAAGAAGAAGGGCGTGCGCTATTTCGGCCCGTACGCCCATGCCTGGGCCATCCGCGAGACCGTCGATCTGATGCTGCGGGTGTTCCCCGTCCGCACCTGCTCCGCAGGGGTGTTCAAGCGCTCCGCCCAGATCGGCCGGCCCTGTCTGCTGGGTTACATCGGCAAGTGCTCGGCCCCCTGCGTCGGCCGGGTCACCGCCGAGGAACACCGTGAACTGGCCGAGGAGTTCTGCGACTTCATGGCCGGGCGCACCGGCACCTATCTGCGCCGCCTGGAGCAGCGGATGCAGGAGGCGGCCGAGGAGCTGGAGTATGAGAAGGCCGCCCGGCTGCGTGACGACATAGGGGCGCTCAAGCGCGCCATGGAGAAGAACGCGGTGGTGCTCGCCGACGCGACGGACGCCGATCTGATAGCGGTCGCCGAGGACGAGCTGGAGGCAGCCGTCCAGATCTTCCATGTGCGCGGCGGCCGGGTGCGCGGTCAGCGCGGCTGGGTCACCGACAAGGTCGAGGCCGTGGACACCGCCGATCTCGTCGAGCACGCCCTGCAACAGCTCTACGGCGAGGAGCGGGGCGACGCGGTGCCCAAGGAGGTGCTGGTGCCCGCCATGCCCGACCCGGCCGAGCCGGTCGCCCAGTGGCTCACCGACCGCAGGGGCTCCCGGGTCGATCTGCGCATCCCGCAGCGCGGCGACAAGAAGGACCTGATGGCCACCGTGCAGCGAAACGCCCAGCAGGCGCTGGCACTGCACAAGACCAAGCGCGCCTCCGATCTGACCACGCGTTCCCGGGCGCTGGAGGAGATCGCGGTCGCCCTGGACCTGGACTCCGCGCCGCTGCGCGTCGAGTGCTTCGACATCTCCCATCTCCAGGGCGATGACGTGGTGGCCTCCATGGTGGTCTTCGAAGACGGGCTCGCCAGGAAGAGCGAGTACCGCCGCTTCCAGATCAAGAGCTTCGCCGGGCAGGACGACGTACGTTCCATGCACGAGGTGGTCGGCCGCCGCTTCCGCCGCTATCTCCAGGAGAAGCAGCGGACGGGGGAGTGGGAGGAGGAGCCCCGCGAGGAGCCCGTCACCGCCCCGGACACGGCCCCCGAGCCTGCCACCGCTCAGGCCACGACTCCCGAGCCCGTCACCGCTCAGGCCACGGCCCCCGAGCCCGTCACCCCCCAGGGACCGGCCCCCGACGGGATCGCCGCTCCCCAGGACACGGCCCCCGACGGTTCAGGGGAGTCCTCCGGCTCGCTCGACGACAACGGCCGTCCCAAGCGGTTCGCCTACCCCCCGCAGCTCGTGGTGGTCGACGGAGGACAGCCGCAGGTCGCCGCCGCCCAGCGGGCCCTGGACGAGCTGGGCATCGATGACGTGGCCGTCTGCGGCCTCGCCAAGCGGCTGGAGGAGGTCTGGCTGCCCGGCGAGAACGACCCGGTGGTGCTGCCCCGCAGCAGCGAGGGGCTCTATCTGTTGCAGCGGATCCGTGACGAGGCCCATCGCTTCGCCATCTCCTACCAGCGCAGCAAGCGCGCCAAGTCCATGAAGGCCGGACCGCTGGACGCCGTCCCGGGGCTGGGCGAGAGCCGCAAGCAGGCACTGCTGAAGCACTTCGGGTCCCTCAAACGGCTGCGCGCCGCCACCATCGAGCAGATCTGCGAGGTACCCGGCGTGGGCCGCAAGACGGCGGAGACGGTGGCCGCCGCCCTCACCCAGGCGGCCCCGGCCGCCCCGGCGGTGAATACCGCCACAGGAGAGATCATTGAGGATGAGGCCGCGAACGCGGCGCCATCGGTGAATCGGGGGACGAGATCATGACAGAGCACGAGAGCATCACAGAGCACGATAACCACGGAGACGGAGCGCAGGTGAAGACGGGCACGACGGGAGAGGGCGGCGCCGAGGCGGCGGCCATTCCCGAGCTGGTGATCATCTCTGGAATGTCCGGCGCGGGCCGCAGCACCGCCGCCAAGTGTCTGGAGGACCTCGGCTGGTTCGTCGTGGACAATCTTCCGCCCGCACTGATCCCCACCATGGTCGACCTCGGCGCCCGCTCCCAGGGCAATGTGGCCCGGATCGCCGTGGTGGTGGACGTCCGCGGCCGCCGTTTCTTCGACAACCTCCGTGAGTCCCTCGCGGACCTGGCCGCCAAGAAGGTCAAGCGGCGCGTGCTGTTCCTGGAGGCGTCCGACGAGGCGCTGGTGCGCCGTTTCGAGTCCGTGCGCCGTCCGCACCCCCTCCAGGGCGACGGCCGGATCGTGGACGGTATCGCCGCCGAGCGCGATCTGCTGCGTGAGCTGCGCGGCGATGCCGACCTGGTGATCGACACCTCCAGCCTGAACGTGCACGAGCTGCGCGCCAAGATGGACGCCCAGTTCGCGGGTGAGGAGGAGCCCGAGCTGCGGGCCACCGTGATGTCCTTCGGCTACAAGTACGGCCTGCCCGTCGACGCCGATCTGGTGGTGGACTGCCGCTTCCTGCCCAATCCGCACTGGGTTCCGGAGCTGCGCCCCTTCACCGGGCTCAACGAGGAGGTGTCCAGCTATGTGTTCAACCAGCCGGGCGCCAAGGAGTTCCTCGACCGCTACGCCGAGCTGCTCCAGCTCATCGCCGCGGGCTACCGCCGCGAGGGCAAGCGCTATGTGACCATCGCCATCGGCTGCACCGGCGGTAAGCACCGCAGCGTCGCGATGTCCGAGCGGCTCGCCCCCCGGCTGGCCGCCGAGGGCGTCGAGACCGTGCTCGTCCACCGTGACATGGGGCGCGAGTGACGATCCGGTCCAGGCGGCTGCGGCGGCTGGTCGGCGCCCGGACGACCCGGGGCGCCCAGCCCAAGGTCGTGGCGCTCGGCGGCGGGATGGGCCTGTCCGCGTCGCTCGCCGCGTTGCGCCGGATCACCGGCGATCTCACCGCTGTTGTCACCGTGGCCGACGACGGGGGCTCCAGCGGACGGCTCCGCGACGAGCTGGACGTGCTGCCGCCCGGCGATCTCCGCAAGGCGCTGGCCGCGCTCTGCGGGGACGACGACTGGGGCCAGACCTGGGCCCGGGTGATCCAGCACCGTTTCATCAGCGAGGGCGAGCTGCACGGCCACGCGGTCGGCAATCTGCTGATCGTCGCCCTCTGGGAGCAGCTGGGCGACCATGTGAAGGCGCTGGACCTGGTGGGCAAGCTGCTGGGCGCGCACGGCCGGGTGCTGCCGATGTCGGCCGTGCCGCTGGAGCTCCAGGCGTATGTGCGCGGCCATGACCCGGCCCGTCCCGAGGAGGTCTCCACGGTCGCGGGGCAGGCGACCGTGGCGCTCACCCCGGGTGAGGTCCAGTCGGTGCATCTGGTGCCGCACGACCCGCCCGCCGTGCCCGAGGCCGTCGAGGCGGTCATGGACGCCGACTGGGTGGTCCTCGGGCCCGGCTCCTGGTTCTCCTCCGTCATCCCGCATCTGCTGGTCCCGGACCTGCTCCAGGCGCTCACCGACACCAAGGCCCGCCGCGTGCTCTCGCTGAACCTCGCCCCCCAGCCGGGCGAAACCGATGGCTTCTCCCCGCAGCGTCATTTGGAGGTTTTGGCCCGACACGCCCCTAAACTCGCCTTCGACGTGGTGCTGGCCGACGAGGCCGCCGTTCCCGACCAGAGCAGTCTGTGCGACGCCGCGAAGCGGCTGGGCGGCACGGTCGAGCTGGCGCCGGTGGCCGCGACCGACGGTGCCCCGAAGCATGACCCGGAGCTTCTGGCGGCCGCGTACGACCGTATTTTTCGGATGCATGGAAGGATCGGCCCATGGCGATGACGGCAGCGGTGAAGGATGAAATCTCCCGGCTCCCCGTCACCCGCACCTGCTGCCGGAAAGCGGAGGTCTCGGCGATCCTGCGGTTCGCGGGCGGTCTGCACCTGGTCAGCGGGCGCATCGTGATCGAGGCGGAGCTGGATACGGGCATCGCCGCCCGCCGGGTCCGCAAGGACATCCTGGAGATCTTCGGTCACTCCTCCGATCTGGTGGTGATGGCCCCCGGCGGTTTGCGCCGCGGCAGCCGGTACGTGGTGCGGGTGGTGGCGGGCGGTGACCAGCTGGCCCGGCAGACCGGCCTGGTCGACGGCCGCGGCCGGCCGATCCGCGGGCTGCCGCCGCAGGTCGTCTCCGGCGCCACCTGTGACGCCGAGGCCGCCTGGCGCGGCGCCTTCCTCGCCCATGGCTCGCTCACCGAGCCGGGCCGCTCCTCCTCGCTCGAGGTGACCTGCCCCGGGCCGGAGGCCGCGCTGGCGCTGGTCGGCGCCGCCCGCCGGCTCCAGATCGCCGCCAAGGCCCGCGAGGTCCGCGGAGTGGACCGGGTGGTCGTCCGGGACGGTGATGCCATCGGCGCGCTGTTGACGCGGCTGGGGGCGCATGAGTCGGTGCTCGCCTGGGAGGAACGGCGGATGCGCCGCGAGGTCCGGGCCACCGCCAACCGGCTGGCCAACTTCGACGACGCCAATCTGCGCCGTTCGGCCCGCGCCGCCGTCGCCGCCGGGGCCCGGGTGCAGCGCGCCCTGGAGATCCTCGGCGATGAGGTGCCCGAGCACCTCGCCGCCGCCGGGCGGCTGCGTATGGAGCACAAGCAGGCGTCGCTGGAGGAGCTGGGCGCTCTCGCCGACCCGCCGCTGACCAAGGACGCGGTCGCGGGCCGGATCCGACGGCTGCTGGCCATGGCCGACAAGCGCGCCCAGGACCTGGGCATCCCCGGCACCGAGTCGAGCCTGACCGACGAGATGGCCGAGGGCATGGTCGGCTGACCTGGCCCCGCCCGCACCGTCCCGCACTCCGCGTCGATTGCCCCCGGACCCCAACTGGGCCCGGGGGAGCATTTTTCCGCCCACTGTTGAACCCTTCACCTCACTGTTGACATGGCCATGGGCCGACATCAGTCTTAGGCGCCTGCGCAACCCAATGCGTCGGACGACAGCCAGGGGGGCTCATGCACAGACGCAAGGCGAGACCGATCAGATCGCTCGTCGCGGTGGCTTCACTGCTCCTGGGGGGACTGGCCGCGGCACCCGCCGCGCAGGCACAGCCCACCGCGGACACCTCGGCCGACGGACTGTCCGTCTGGACCGCCGAGGTGAGCAAGGACCAGATCCCGCTGCTGCTGCGCTCCGGCGCGGACGGCCATGAACTCGGGCGGCAGATCCCCGAGAAGGGCCGTGGAGCGGTCGAGCTCTACCTCACCGGAAAGCAGGCCGCGAAGCTGCGCGGCAAGGGGGTGCGGCTCACCGAGAAGAAGGTCTCCGCACAGGCCCGCAACCGTCTCAAGGCCGCGGGCGACGGGGTGTTCCGCCCCTACAGCGGTGCGGGCGGGCTGAAGGAAGAGATGGTGAAGACCGGTCAGGCCCATCCCGGCCTCACCAAGGTCGTCAGCATCGGCAAGACCACCCAGGGCAAGGACATCCTCGCCCTCAAGCTCACCAAGGGCGCCGCGAAGTCCCGCGACGGCAGCAAGCCGTCGGTGCTGTACATGTCCAACCAGCACGCCCGGGAGTGGATCACGCCGGAGATGACCCGGCGGCTGATGCACTACTACCTCGACAACTACGGCAAGGACGACCGCGTCACCCGGATCGTGGACCGCACCGAACTGTGGTTCGTCCTCTCCGCCAACCCGGACGGCTACGACTTCACCCACCAGAGCCCCGCCAACCGCCAGTGGCGCAAGAACCTGCGCGACAACAACGGCGACGGAAAGATCACTCCCGGCGACGGTGTCGACCCCAACCGCAACTTCCCGTACAGATGGGGCTACGACAACGAGGGTTCATCGGCCGACCCCGCCGACGAGACCTACCGCGGCCCCGCCCCCGGCTCCGAACCCGAGACCAAGGCGCTGGACTCCTTCGAGAAGCGCATCGGCTTCGACTACGGCATCAACTACCACTCGGCCGCCGAACTGCTGCTCTACGGCGTCGGCTGGCAGGTCGCCACCCCGACCCCCGACGACGTCCTCTACAAGGCGCTCGCCGGAACCCCGGAGAAGTCGGCGATCCCCGGCTACCACCCGCAGGTTTCCTCCGAGCTGTACACCACCAACGGCGAGGCCGACGGGCACGCGGCCAACGTCAACGGGATGATGATGTTCACCCCGGAGATGTCGACCTGTCAGACGGCGTCGGCTGTGGACCCCGATGACGCCTGGAAGCCCAGTGACTGCGCGTCCGTCTTCACCTTCCCGGACGACGAGAAGCTGATCCAGCAGGAGTTCGCCAAGAACATCCCGTTCGCGCTCTCCGTCGCCGAGACCGCGGACCACCCCGACCAACCCTCCTCCTCGGTCGGTATCGACGCGCCCGACTTCACCCCGGACGCCTTCACCACCTCCTACGCCCGCGGCGGCGACCAGGACGTCTCCGTGACCGTCCGCAAGAGCGTCCGCGACAAGCGGCTCAACTACCGCGTGGACGGCGGCCGTACCCACCGCGCGGCGCTCAAGCCCTGGAAGGGCGGAGAGACCTACGGCGGCGAGGACAACATCCGCTTCGACCAGTACCGCGCCACCGTCGAGGGCGCGGACACCGGCGAGAAGGTCGAGGTCTGGTTCACCGGCCGCACCAAGAGCGGCAAGCGGACCGCGAGCAAGCCGTTCACCTATACCGTCGCCTCCCGGCCCCGCGCCGACACCCTGGTGATCGCCGAGGAGGGCGGCAGCGCCCCGGCCCGGCACACCGCCACCTACACCAAGGCGCTCGCGGACAACGGCCGCAAGGCCGCCGTCTGGGACGTCGCCGCCAGGGGCGCGCCCTCCGCGCTCGGAGTGCTCAGCCACTTCCGCACCGTGCTCTGGTACACCGGCGCCGAGCGCCCCGGCGGGCAGACCCTGCTGGCCGTACGCGACTTCCTCAACGAGGGCGGCAAGCTGATCACCACCGGTGAACGGGCCGGTGGCAGCTCCGAGGTGGGCCCGGCCGACACCGACGACTTCAGTCAGTACTACCTGGGCGCCGACAGCCGTATCACCCTCAAGTCGCCCCGTAGGTACCAGGGCGGCGGCGCGCTCAAGGGCACCGCGGCCCCCCTGGCCGACGCCCCCGGCAACCCGCTGGACAGCGCGGGCGGTTACACCGTCACCTCCGATGTGCTGCCGCCGGAGGACTTCCCGCAGTTCCGCAGCGCGTCCGCGGGCGAGTACCCCGGCGCGCGCTCCCCGTACCAGCCGTACGAGGGTGACTGGATGGCCGCCGCGGGCCATCACGACAACTCCTGGCAGCGGCTGGCCCGGACCGTCGATCTGACCGGGGTGAGCGCGGCCGACAAGCCGGGCCTGACCTTCCGGCTCAGCCATGACACCGAGCCCGGCTACGACCATGTGATCGTCGAGGCGCACACCGTGGGCCAGGACGACTGGACCACGCTGCCCGACGCGGGCGGCGGCAGCTCCACCAAGGTGCCCGCCGAGTGCGAGGCGGGCTTCCTGCTCAACCTTCACCCGTTCCTCAAGCACTACCTCACCCCTGGGGACGACGGCTGCAAGGCCACCGGCACCAGCGGCGCCTGGAACAGCTTCACCGGTTCCTCCGACGGCTGGCGGCCGGTCTCGCTCGACCTGAGCGCTTACGCGGGCAAGAAGGTCGAACTGGCGGTCTCCTATGTCACCGACCCGGGCACCGGCGGCCGCGGCGCCTTCGTCGACAGCACCGCGCTGGTCGTCGGCGGCGCCACCCAGGACAGCGAGGGATTCGAGACGGCGCTCGGGCCGTGGTCCGCGGCCGGACCGCCGCAGGGCAGTCCGGCCAATCCCGCCGACTGGACACGGTCCAAGGAGCTCTTCCACACCTCCGCGGCGGTCACCACCCGGGACACCGTGCTGCTGGGCTTCGGCCTGGAGCACGTACCCGGCGCGGCGGAGCGGGCGAAGTTGATCGGTGGCGCGCTCCGGGCGCTGCACCGTTGACAGACCGTGACGAGTCGTGACTGAATCGGCGGCCTATACCACGTTCCGGTGGTCATAGGCCGCCGATGCCAATGTCACGTACGTCTCGTGATAGCGGTAGGGTCGGAGGCGGTCGGGGACATCCACATAAGCTCGCCGGGCAGCCCGGCATACCTAACGAGGAGATCGGTTCGTGACGATCCGCGTAGGCATCAACGGCTTCGGTCGCATCGGCCGCAACTACTTCCGCGCACTTCTCGAGCAGGGCGCGGACATCGAAATCGTCGGTGTCAACGACCTGACCGACAACGCGACCCTGGTTCACCTGCTGAAGTACGACAGCATTCTCGGACGGCTGAAGCACGAGGTCAGCCACACCGAGGACACCATCACGGTGGGCAACCAGACGTTCAAGACCATGGCCGAGCGTGACCCGGCCGCCCTCCCGTGGGGAGAGCTCGGTGCCGACATCGTCGTCGAGTCCACCGGCATCTTCACCAAGCGCGAGGACGCCGCCAAGCACCTCGCCGCCGGCGCCAAGAAGGTCCTGATCTCCGCGCCCGCCAAGGACGAGGACATCACGATCGTGATGGGCGTCAACCAGGACAAGTACGACCCCGCCCAACACGACGTCATCTCCAACGCCTCCTGCACCACCAACTGTGTGGCGCCGATGGCCAAGGTCCTCGACGAGAACTTCGGCATCGTCAAGGGCATGATGACGACGGTCCACGCCTACACCAACGACCAGCGCATCCTGGACTTCCCGCACAAGGACCTGCGCCGCGCCCGCGCCGCCGCGGAGAACATCATTCCGACCTCCACCGGCGCCGCCAAGGCCACCGCCCTGGTCCTGCCGCAGCTCAAGGGCAAGCTGGACGGCATCGCGATGCGCGTCCCGGTCCCGACCGGCTCGGTCACCGACCTCGTTCTCGAACTCGACCGCGAGGTCACCAAGGACGAGATCAACACCGCCTTCCAGAAGGCCGCCGAGGGCCAGCTCAAGGGGATCCTCGAGTACACCGAGGACCCGATCGTCTCCTCGGACATCGTCAACTGGCCGGCCTCCTGCACTTTCGACTCCTCCCTGACTATGGTTCAGGGCAAGCAGGTGAAGGTCGTCGGCTGGTACGACAACGAGTGGGGCTACTCCAACCGCCTGGTCGACCTGACCGTTTTTGTCGGCGGCAAGCTCTGACGCTGTCGCGATGAGCGAGGAAAGGGGCCCGCTACGACGCTGTCGCAGCGGGTCCCTTTTCCATGATCAAGGAGCCATTCTGTGAAGACGATTGACGATCTCCAGGTCAACGGGCAGCGGGTGTTCGTCCGCGCCGACCTGAACGTCCCGCTCGACGGCGAGACGATCACCGACGACGGCCGGATCCGCGCCGCCGTCCCGACGATCACCAAGCTCCTGGACCGGGGCGCCAAGGTCATCGTCGCCTCGCACCTCGGCCGTCCCAAGGGCGCCCCCGACCCGCAGTACTCGCTGGCCCCGGTGGCCCGGCGGCTCGGTGAACTCCTCGGCAAGCCGGTCGCCTTCGCCACCGACACCGTGGACGACAGCGCTCGCGCCACCGTCGAGGGGCTGGCCGACGGCCAGGTCGCGCTGCTGGAGAACCTGCGCTTCAACGCCGGTGAGACCAGCAAGGACGACGCCGAGCGCGGCGCCTTCGCCGACCGGCTCGCCGCCCTCGCCGACCTCTACGTGGGCGACGGCTTCGGCGCGGTGCACCGCAAGCACGCCTCCGTCTACGACCTCCCGGCGCGGCTGCCGCACGCCGCGGGCGATCTGATCGCCGCGGAGCTGACCGTCCTGAAGCAGCTCACCGAGGACGTCAAGCGGCCCTACGCGGTGGTCCTCGGCGGCGCCAAGGTCTCCGACAAGCTGGGCGTGATCGACCACCTGCTGGAGAAGGCCGACCGCATCCTGATCGGCGGCGGTATGGCCTACACCTTCCTCAAGGCCCAGGGCCACGAGGTCGGCGGCTCGCTGCTCCAGGAGGACCAGGTCCCGGTGGTACGCGAGTATCTGCGCCGCGCCGAGGAGCGCGGTGTGGAGTTCGTGCTCCCGGTCGACGTCCTGGCCGCCGCCGGGTTCCCGGACCTGAAGACGAAGGCCCCGGCCAACCCCGAGGTGCTGTCCGCCGACGCCATCCCGGCCGACCGGCAGGGCCTGGACATCGGCCCGGAGACCCGTAAGGTCTACGCCGCCAAGCTGGCCGACACCGCCACGGTCTTCTGGAACGGTCCGATGGGTGTCTTCGAGCACCCCGACTACGCCGACGGCACCAGGGCCGTCGCCCAGGCCCTGATCGACAGCCCCGCCTTCACCGTGGTCGGCGGCGGCGACTCGGCAGCGGCCGTCCGCATCCTGGGATTCGACGAATCCGCTTTCGGCCATATCTCGACCGGCGGCGGCGCAAGCCTCGAATATCTCGAGGGCAAGACTCTCCCCGGCCTCGCCGCACTGGAGGACTGAACACCGTGAGTGACCGTATTCCGCTGATGGCGGGCAACTGGAAGATGAACCTCAACCACCTTGAGGCCATCGCCCATGTCCAGAAGCTCGCCTTCGCCCTCGCCGACAAGGACTACGAGGCCGTCGAGGTCGCGGTCCTGCCGCCCTTCACCGATCTCCGGTCGGTGCAGACGCTGGTCGACGGCGACCGGCTGAAGATCAAGTACGGTGCCCAGGACGTGTCCGAACACGATTCCGGCGCCTACACCGGAGAGATCTCCGGCGCCATGCTGGCCAAGCTGAACTGCGCCTTCGCCGTCGTGGGCCACTCCGAGCGGCGTCAGTACCACGATGAGACCGACGAGATCTGCAACCGCAAGGTCAAGGCGGCCTATCGGTACGGGCTCACCCCGATCCTGTGCGTGGGCGAGGGCCTGGAGGTCCGCAAGGCGGGCAACCAGGTCGCGCACACCCTCGCGCAGGTCGACGGCGGTCTGGCCGACATTCCGGCCGAGCAGGCCGAGACCATTGTGATCGCCTACGAGCCGGTCTGGGCGATCGGCACCGGCGAGGTGGCGACCCCCGAGGACGCCCAGGAGGTCTGCGGGGCGATCCGCGCCCGGCTGGCCGAGCTCTACAGCCAGGAGCTGGCCGACAAGGTCCGGATCCAGTACGGGGGCTCGGTGAAGTCCGGGAACGTGGCCGCGATCATGGCCCAGCCGGATGTGGACGGCGCCCTGGTCGGCGGGGCCGCGCTGGACGCGGAGGAATTCGTCAAGATCGTCCGTTTCCGCGACCAGTGAGTATGCCCTAGCGCACGGGTCGTCGTACCCTGTCGGGGGTCGTGGTGGTGCGATCGCGCCACCCGGCCCCCGACGTCCGTAACTGCCCGAGAGAGTTGGTCCAGCTGTGATCATGGGGTTCTCGATCGCCCTCATCATCTTCAGCCTTTTGATGATGATGCTGGTGCTCATGCACAAGGGGAAGGGCGGCGGCCTGTCCGACATGTTCGGTGGCGGTATGCAGTCCTCGGTGGGCGGCTCCTCGGTCGCCGAGCGCAACCTCGACCGGATCACCATCGTGGTCGGGCTGCTGTGGTTCGTCTGCATCGTTGTCCTCGGCCTCCTGATGAAGCTCGACTGAAGCTCGACTGGAGCCCGACTGGAGCTCGACCGGAGCTCGCAGTGGGGTCAGCCGGGCCTTCGGCCAGGGGTCGTTCGTCCGCCGACCGGCATCCGATAACTGACGTTCCGTCCGTCAGTGGGCCAAGGGCGGCTTATCATGGGGGTGGCGTCCTCGGTGGTGGGTGTAACTCCTCTCACTGGACGCGCGTTGGGCCTTACGTAGACTGGGGCGCCGGGCAGCGAGGCCGACAATCGAAGCTTCGCGGCACCATCACGCAGGGAGTTACGACCGTGGCAAGTGGCAACGCGATCCGTGGAAGTCGGGTCGGAGCGGGGCCGATGGGAGAAGCCGAGCGAGGCGAATCGGCTCCGCGCCTGCGCATCTCCTTCTGGTGCTCGAACGGACACGAGACTCAGCCGAGTTTCGCCAGCGACGCGCAGGTCCCGGACACATGGGACTGCCCCCGGTGCGGCTTCCCCGCCGGCAAGGACCGGGACAACCCGCCGGACCCGCCGCGCACCGAGCCGTACAAGACGCATCTG
The DNA here is from genome assembly GCF_058215575.1 of Streptomyces sp. JLBJ103. NCBI lineage: Bacteria > Bacillati > Actinomycetota > Actinomycetes > Kitasatosporales > Streptomycetaceae > Streptomyces > Streptomyces sp. JLBJ103. Next base: position 6,039,445 of record NZ_CM177089.1, read on the forward strand.
GCGTATGTGCGTGAGCGGCGCAGCGATGCCGACGGCGAGGCGATCCTCGCCGAGGCGCTGGCCAAGCTCCGGGGCGAGATCTAGGGCGAGATCCAGGCAGCACGCCGACCGAACAGCGCGTACGACGGCCCGGCCGGGCACCCTCGCAGGGGGTGCGCGGCCGGGCCGTCGTCCATGTCCGGGGCCGTTGTCAGTGGCGGGGGCTACGGTCGGGGGTGCTGATTCACGGGGGTGCGGCGGCCGGGGCGCCGCCCATGAGGGAGGGGCGCCGATGAGCGCGGTGGAAGCGGGGGAGCGCGAGAGGGAGCGGGGCGGCGGGAAACCGGCGGCGCCCGCCTGGCGCGGGGGGTTCGGGCGGCTGTGGACGGCCGCCGTGGTCTCCCGCTTCGGGGACGCGCTGCGCGGGGCGGCGCTGCCGCTGCTGGCGGTCTCACTGACCGATTCACCGGTGCTGGTGTCCCTGGTGACCGCCTGCGGCTTTCTGCCCTGGCTGCTCTTCGGGCTGATCGGCGGGGCGATCGCCGACCGGGTCGACCAGCGGCGGGCGATGTGGGCGGTGGACGCGGCGCGGGCCGCCCTGATGGCGGGGTTCGCCGTCGCCGTCTGGCTGGACCACGCCACGATCGGGCTGCTGCTGGCGCTCGGTTTCGCCCTGACCACCCTCCAGACCCTCTTCGACAACGCCGCCACCGCCCTGCTGCCGTCGGTGGTGGGCCAGGAGGCGCTGGGCCGGGCCAACGCCCGGCTGATGACCGGGCAGGAGGTGATGGGCCGGTTCGTGGGCGCCCCGCTGTTGCCGGTGCTGCTGGGGCTGGGCGCTGCGGTGCCGTTCTGGGCGGACGCGGCCACCTATCTCCTGGCCGCCCTCCTGGTCGCCTCGCTCGGGGTGGCGGCGCCGGAGCGTGCCCCGCGCCCGGCGGGCCGCACGCTGCGCCAGGAGATCGCCGAGGGCATCCGGCTGCTGTGGCGGGACCGGGTCCTGAGGTCGCTGTGCGGCTGCACCATGCTGGTCAACATCGGCATCGGCGCGCTCATCGCCACCCTGGTGCTGATCGTCACCGGCTGGCTGGACGCGGGGAACACCGGCTATGCCGTGGTGGTGACCGTCTACGGGATCGGCAGCGTGGCCGGAGGACTGGTGGCCGCCTGGATCACCGACCGGCTGGGCCGGATCCGCTCCCTGGTGGTGTGCGGCGCGGCGCAGCTCGCCGCCCTGGTCGCGCTCGGCACCATCCGCGAACTGCCGGTGGCCGTCGCCGCCATGGGCCTGTTCGGCTTCTCCGGAATGGTCTGGAACGTCACCGAGGTGACGATGATGCAGCAGCGCAGCCCCGCCGAGATGCTGGGCCGGGTGAGCGCGGCGTTCCGCACCCTGACCGTCGCCGGTACACCGCTCGGTGCCCTGCTCGGCGGGGTGATCGCCGCGGCCTGGGGGCTGAACAGCCCGGCGCTGGCTGCCGCGGCGCTGTTCGCCTGTGGTCTGCTGGCCCTCGTTCCCGGATTGCGCTCCGGCATCAATTAGGTTGGTGGCCGGCGGGGTACAAGCACCGACGAGAAGTGGGCTGATGTCCGAGATGAACGCAGAAGGCCGCAGCAGGCTCGACCAGCTGCCCGAGTGGCAGGCGCTGGCCGCACACCGCAAAGAGCTGGGTGACGCGCATCTGCGCGAGCTGTTCGCAAGCGACCCCGGGCGTGGGCGTCGGCTCACCCTCCAGGTCGGCGACCTCCATCTGGACTACTCCAAGCATCTGGTCACCGATGAGACGCTGCGGCTGCTGCGCGAGCTGGCCCGCGCCACCAAGGTGGCCGAGCTGCGGGACGCGATGTTCCGCGGCAAGAAGATCAACACCACCGAGAACCGGGCGGTGCTGCACACCGCGCTGCGGGCGCCCCGTTCCGCCGTCATCACAGTGGACGGCAAGGACGTCGTCCAGGATGTGCACGCGGTGCTCGCCAAGATGACCGTCTTCACCGACCGGGTCCGCTCCGGCGACTGGACCGGTCACACCGGAAAGCGCATCAAGAACATCGTCAACATCGGCATCGGCGGCTCGGATCTGGGCCCGGCGATGGCGTTCGAGGTGCTGCGCTCCTACACCGACCGCTCGCTGACCTTCCGGTTCGTCTCCAATGTGGACGGCGCCGACCTCCATGAGGCGGTGCGCGATCTGGACCCGGCCGAGACGCTGTTCATCGTCGCGTCCAAGACCTTCACCACCATCGAGACCATCACCAACGCCACCTCGGCCCGCGACTGGCTGCTGACCGGTCTGCGGGCCGGACCGGAGGCCGTCGCCAAGCACTTCGTGGCGCTGTCGACCAACGCCGAGAAGGTCTCCGCGTTCGGTATCGACACGGCCAACATGTTCGAGTTCTGGGACTGGGTCGGCGGGCGTTACTCCTACGCCTCGGCGATCGGCCTCTCCCTGATGATCGCCATCGGCCCGGACCACTTCCGCGAGATGCTGGCCGGTTTCCATCTGATCGACGAACACTTCACCTCCGCCCCGCCGGAGGAGAACGCCCCGCTGCTGATGGGCCTGCTGGGCATCTGGTACGGCAACTTCCACGACGCCCAGTCCCATGCCGTGCTGCCCTACAGCCACTATCTGTCCCGGTTCACCGCCTACCTCCAGCAGCTGGACATGGAGTCCAACGGCAAGTCGGTGGACCGCCAGGGCGAGCCGGTCAGTTGGCAGACCGGCCCGGTGGTCTGGGGCACCCCCGGCACCAACGGACAGCACGCGTACTACCAGTTGCTCCACCAGGGCACCAAGCTGATCCCCGCCGATCTCATCGGCTTCGCCCGGCCGGTGGAGGACCTGGCGCCCGGACTGGTCCCCCAGCACGATCTGCTGATGGCCAACCTCTTCGCCCAGGGCCAGGCGCTGGCCTTCGGCAAGACCCCGGAGGAGGTCGCCGCCGAGGGAGTACCGCCGGAGCTGGTGGCGCACAAGACCTTCCGCGGCAACCGCCCCACCACCACGATCCTCGCCTCCGAGTTGACCCCGTCGGTGCTCGGCCAGCTCGTCGCCCTCTACGAGCACAAGGTGTTCGTCCAGGGCGCGGTGTGGAACATCGACTCCTTCGACCAGTGGGGCGTGGAGCTCGGCAAGGTGCTCGCCAAGCGGGTGGAGCCCGCCCTCACCGAGGGCGCGACGGTCGAGGGACTCGACCCGTCCACCGAGCAGCTCGTCGCCACCTACCGTGCGCTGCGCGGCCGTTGAGCCTTTCGGCTCTCTCCTGAGAGACAGCGATCCCCCGTGCGCAGAGGGCGCACGGGGGATCGGTCGTCAACACGCCGGTGACGGGCTCACGGTGAGGCCGGGGGATACAGCTCGCGCGGCAGCCCCGCCGCCGCGGCCCGGTCCAGCAGCCACAGCGTCCGGCTGCGGCCGTACGCCCCCGCCGCCGGGGCCTGGAGCTCCCCGGCGCCCGACAGCGCGATGGTGACCGCCTTCGCCTTGTCCGCACCGGCCGCCAGCAGCCACACCTCCCGTGCCGCGCGGATCGCGGGCAGGGTCAGCGTGACCCGGGTGGGCGGCGGCTTGGGCGCGCCGCGCACCCCGACCACCGTCCGCTCCGTCTCCCGCACGGCGGGCAGCTCGGGGAAGAGCGAGGCCACATGGGTGTCCGGCCCGACGCCCAGCAGCAGCACGTCGAAGGACGGCACCGCGCTGTGGTTCTCCGGCCGCGCGGCCCGCGCCAGCTCGACGGCGTACGCCTCGGCCGCCGTGTCCACATCGCCGCCGTACGCACCGTCGGACGCGGGCATGGCGTGCACCCGCGCGGGGTCCACCGGCACCGCGTCCAGCAGCGCTTCCCGGGCCTGGGTGACATTGCGCTCCGGATGGCCCTCCGGCAGGAAGCGCTCATCGCCCCACCACAGGTCCAGCCGCGACCAGTCCACCGCGTCACGCGCGGGGGAGGAGGCGAGCGCGGTCAGCAGCCCATTGCCGTTGCGGCCGCCGGTGAGGACCACCGACGCGGAGCCGCGGGCGGCCTGGGCGTCCACGATCTTCGTGAGCAGCCGGGCCGCCGCCGCCTGGGCCATCAGCTCCTTGTCGCGGTGGACGACGACCTGCGGAGCCGTCATGCGTCCGCCGCCTTGTTCTCGGGCTTGTGCTCGGCCTTGCCCTCGGGCTTGTGCTTCGGCGGAGCCGGGACCGGCCGGGCCTGGCCGTCGCCGTGGCCGTCGCCGGGCTTGGGCGCCGGGGCATGGGCGGCGGTGGCGGCCTTGCCCAGCTTGCTCACCCCGAACTTCACCGACGAGGCGTACATCTCGTCCGGGTCGAGACGGCGCAGCTCCTCGGCGATCAGCTCCGACATCTCCCGCCGCTGGAGCGCCACATGGCGGTCCGGCTGACCCGGCATCGCCAGCTCGGCCAGCGAACCATCGGCCCGGTCCAGGCAGATCACACCGTCGGCGGTCTCCAGCCGGACCGCGGTCAGCCCGGGGCCGTCCGAGACCTGGCGGTCCACCGGCACCCGCAGCCGCTCGGCGAGCCACAGCGCCAGCAGCTCACTGCTCGGGTTGTACGCCTCGCCCTCCACGGTCGCGGACTTGATCGGGGAGTGCTTCTGGTCCAGCGCTGCCGCGAGCACACTGCGCCACGGGGTGATCCGCGTCCAGGCCAGATCGGTGTCGCCCGGGGTGTAGGTGTCGGCCCGCAGCCCAAGCGTGGCGACCGGGTCCTCGGTGGCCTGGGCGTCGGTGATCCGGCGCTGGGCGAGCTGGCCGAGCAGGTCCTCGCTGGGGTTCTCCGGGGCGTCCTCGGGCCACCACACCACCACCGGGGCGTCCGGCAGCAGCAGCGGCAGGACCACCGAGTGGGCGTGGTTGGCCAGTTCGCCGTGGAGCCGCAGCAGCACCGTCTCACCGGTGCCGGTCTCGCCGCCGAGGCGCACCTCGGCGTCCAGCCGCGCCATCTTGCGGTCCCGTGGCGAGCGCCCCGGCCGCTTGATGACCACCAGATTGCGCGACGGATGCTCCTTGGACGCCTCGCTGGCCGCCTTCAGCGCGTCGTAGTGATTGCCCTCGTCGGTGACGATGACCAGGGTCAGCACCATGCCCGTGGCGGGGGTGCCGGTGGACCGGCGCGCCTGGACCAGAGCGGAGTTGATCCGGGCGGACGTGGTGTCCGTGAGATCGATGTTCATGGCCGCCGCCAGCTCCGTCCATCTCGTGCGAGCATCTGGTCCGCGGCCTTCGGACCCCAGGTCCCGGCCGTGTACTGCTCGGGCTTGCCGTGCTTGTCCCAGTACTCCTCGATCGGGTCGAGGATCCGCCAGGACTGCTCCACCTCCTGATGACGGGGGAAGAGGTTGGCGTCGCCGAGCAGCACATCGAGCAGCAGCCGCTCGTACGCCTCGGGGCTGGACTCGGTGAAGGACTCGCCGTAGGCGAAGTCCATCGTCACGTCCCGGATCTCCATGGAGGTGCCGGGCACCTTGGAGCCGAACCGGATGGTGACGCCCTCGTCCGGCTGCACCCGGATGACCAGGGCGTTCTCCCCCAGCTCCTGGGTGTCGGTGGTGTCGAACGGGGAGTGCGGGGCGCGCTGGAAGACCACGGCGATCTCGGTGACCCGCCGTCCCAGCCGCTTGCCGGTGCGCAGATAGAAGGGGACGCCCGCCCAGCGGCGGTTGTCGATCTCCACCTTGATCGCGGCAAAGGTGTCGGTCTTGGAGTGCGGGTCGATGCCCTCCTCCTCGAGATAGCCGAGCACCTCCTCGCCGCCCTGCCAGCCGTGGGCGTACTGGCCGCGCACGGTGTGCTTGCCCAGCTCCCGGGGCAGCTTGACGGCCCGGAGCGCCTTGAGCTTCTCGGTGACCAGCGCGTCCGCCTCGAAGGAGGCGGGCTCCTCCATGGCGGTCAGGGCGAGCAGCTGGAGCAGGTGGTTCTGGATGACGTCACGGGCGGAGCCGATGCCGTCGTAGTAGCCCGCGCGACCGCCGATGCCGATGTCCTCGGCCATGGTGATCTGTACGTGGTCCACATAGCTGCGGTTCCAGATCGGCTCGAACATCGTGTTGGCGAAGCGCAGCGCCAGGATGTTCTGGACCGTCTCCTTGCCCAGGTAGTGGTCGATCCGGAAGACGTCGCTGGGGCGGAAGACCTCGTGGACGACCTTGTTGAGCTCCTGTGCGCTCTCCAGGTTGTGGCCGAAGGGCTTCTCGATGACCGCGCGGCGCCAGGAGTCGCCCTGTCCGTTGGACAGCCCGTGCTTCTTGAGCTGCTGCACCACGGTGGGGAAGAACTTCGGCGGCACGGACAGATAGAAGGCGAAGTTGCCGCCGGTGCCGCGCGCCTTGTCCAGCTCCTCTATGGTCGAGCGCAGCGTCTTGAACGCCTCGTCGTCGGAGAAGTCACCGGGGACGAAGCGGAAGCCCTCGGCGAGCTGCTGCCAGACCTCCTCGCGGAACGGGGTCCGCGCATGCTCCTTGACGGCGTCATGGACGACCTGGGCGAAGTCCTCGTCCGCCCAGTCGCGGCGGGCGAAGCCGACGAGCGAGAAGCCCGGCGGCAACAGACCGCGATTGGCCAGGTCGTAGACGGCCGGCATCAGCTTTTTCCGGGACAAATCGCCCGTGACGCCGAAGATGACCAGGCCGGACGGCCCCGCGATACGCGGGAGCCGCCGGTCCCTCGGGTCACGCAGCGGATTGCTGCTGGTGGTCAAGGTTTTCACGCCTCCGAAGGTGTGAGGCGGTTGAGCTCCGCCTCCGTGGACTTCAGCAGGTCGTTCCAGGACGCCTCGAACTTCTCGACGCCCTCGTCCTCCAGGAGCTGTACGACCTCGTCGTACGAGATCCCGATACCGGCCAGCGCGTCCAGGTCGGCCTTGGCCTGCTCGTAGGTGCCGCGCACGGTGTCGCCGATGATCTCGCCGTGGCCCTCCACGGCCTCCAGGGTGGCCTCCGGCATGGTGTTCACCGTGCCCGGGGCGACCAGGTCGTCGACGTACAGGGTGTCCTTGTACGCCGGGTCCTTCACACCGGTCGAGGCCCACAGCGGACGCTGCTTGTTGGCATTGGCCCGGTCCAGGGCGGCCCAGCGGTCGGAGCTGAAGACCTCCTCGTACGCCTGGTAGGCGAGACGGGCGTTGGCCAGGGCCGCCTTGCCGCGCAGCGCCTTGGCCTCATCGGTGCCGAGCTTGTCGATCCGCTTGTCGATCTCGGTGTCCACCCGGGAGACGAAGAAGGACGCGACCGAGTGGATCTTGGACAGATCCAGACCCGCGGCCTTGGCCTTCTCCAGACCGGCCAGGAACGCGTCCATGACCGCGCGGTAGCGCTCCAGGGAGAAGATCAGCGTGACATTGACGCTGATGCCCAGACCGATCACCTCGGTGATCGCCGGGAGCCCCGCCTTGGTGGCCGGGATCTTGATGAAGGTGTTGGGCCGGTCCACCAGCCAGGCCAGCTGCTTGGCCTCGGCGATGGTGGCCGCCGTGTTGTGCGCCAGCCGCGGGTCGACCTCGATGGAGACCCGGCCGTCCTGACCGCCGGTGGCGTCGTGCACGGGGCGCAGGATGTCCGCGGCGTCCCGTACATCCGCCGTGGTGATCATGCGGACCGCTTCCTCGACGGTGAGCTTGCGGGCCGCGAGGTCGGCGAGCTGCTGCTCGTAGCCGTCGCCGCCGGAGATCGCCTTCTGGAAGATCGACGGGTTGGTGGTGACACCGACGACATGCTGCTGGTCGATCAGTTCGGCCAGATTGCCGGAGGTGATCCGCTTGCGCGAGAGGTCGTCGAGCCAGATCGCGACGCCTTCGTCGGCCAGCCGCTTGAGTGCGTCAGTCATGAGGATTGTCTCCTACTCGTCGCTACTAGTCGTATGGCGGGCGTCAGCGCCCGGCGGCGTCGAGAGACTCGCGGGCGGCGGTGACCACGGCCTCGGCGGTCAGACCGAACTCCCGGTAGAGCACCTTGTAGTCGGCGGAAGCGCCGAAGTGCTCCAGCGAGACGATGCGGCCCGCCTCGCCGACGTAGCGGTACCAGGTCAGGCCGATACCGGCCTCAACGGCCACGCGTGCCTTCACGGACGGCGGCAGCACGCTGTCGCGGTACCCCTGGTCCTGCTCCTCGAACCACTCGACCGACGGCATCGAGACCACGCGGGTGGGCACCCCGGCGGACTGGAGCTGCTCACGCGCCTCGACGGCGAGCTGGACCTCGGAACCGGTGGCGATCAGAACGACCTTCGGCGCCGCGCTCTGCCCTTCGGGCCCTTCGGCCTCGAACAGGACGTAACCACCCTTGGCGGCGCCCTCGTTGGCCTCGTAGGTCGGCACGTTCTGCCGGGTGAGCGCGATGCCGTGCGGAGCGGGCGACTCGGTGTGGCGGCGGGTGATCTCGCGCCAGGCGATCGCCGTCTCATTGGCGTCGGCCGGGCGGACGATGTTCAGACCCGGGATGGCGCGCAGCGCGGACAGGTGCTCGACCGGCTGGTGGGTCGGGCCGTCCTCGCCCAGGCCGATGGAGTCGTGCGTCCACACGTAGGTGACCGGCAGCTTCATCAGCGCGGCGAGCCGGACGGCCGGGCGCATGTAGTCGGAGAACACCAGGAAGGTGCCGCCGTAGACCCGGGTGTTGCCGTGCAGCGCGATGCCGTTCATGGTCGAGCCCATGGCGTGCTCGCGGATGCCGAAGTGGATGGTGCGGCCGTAGGGGTCGGCCTCCGGCAGCGGGTTGTCCTTCGGGAGGAAGGACGAAGAGGCGTCGATCGTGGTGTTGTTGGAGCCCGCGAGGTCGGCCGAGCCGCCCCACAGCTCCGGGAGCACCCCGCCGAGCGCCTTGAGCACCTGGCCGGACGCCTTGCGGGTGGCCACGTCCTTGCCCGCCTCGAAGACCGGCAGCACGCTCTCCCAGCCCTCGGGCAGCTCGCCCGCGGTGATCCGGTCGAACTCGGCGGCCCGCGCGGGGTGGTTGTTCCGCCACTCCTGGAGCTGCTTGTCCCAGGCGGCGTGCGCCTGGCGGCCGCGGTCGACCAGCTCACGGGTGTGGTTGATGACCTCGGTGTCCACCTGGAAGTGCTGCTCGGGGTCGAAGCCGAGGACGCGCTTGGTGGCGGCGACCTCCTCCGCGCCGAGCGCCGAGCCGTGCGACGCCTCGGTGTTCTGCGCGTTGGGCGCGGGCCAGGCGATGATGGTGCGGGCCGCGATGATCGAGGGACGCTCGGTCTCGGCCTGCGCCGCCTTCAGCGCGGCGTACAGCTGGTGGATGTCGAAGTCGCCGTTGGGCGCCTGCTCGATGCGCTGGACATGCCAGCCGTACGCCTCGTAGCGCTTGAGGACGTCCTCGGAGAGCGCGGTGGCGGTGTCGCCCTCGATCGAGATGTGGTTGTCGTCGTACAGGGCGACGATGCTGCCCAGCTTCTGGTGGCCGGCGAGCGAGGACGCCTCGGCGGAGATGCCCTCCTCCAGGTCGCCGTCGGAGACGATCGCCCAGATGGTGTGGTCGAAGGGGGAGGCGCCCTCGGGCGCCTCCGGGTCGAACAGACCGCGCTCGTAGCGAGCGGCCATCGCCATGCCCACCGCGTTGGCGATGCCCTGGCCGAGCGGACCGGTGGTGGTCTCCACACCGGTGGTGTGGCCGAACTCCGGGTGACCCGGGGTGAGGCTGCCCCAGGTGCGGAACGCCTTCAGATCCTCGAGCTCCAGACCGAAGCCCGCCAGGTACAGCTGGACGTAGAGAGTGAGGCTGGTGTGACCCGGGGACAGCACGAACCGGTCACGGCCCGCCCACTCGGCGTCGGAGGGGTCGTGCCGCATCAGCTTCTGGAAGAGCAGGTACGCGGCGGGCGCGAGACTCATGGCCGTGCCGGGGTGGCCGTTACCGACCTTCTGCACGGAATCCATGGCCAGGACGCGGGCGGTGTCCACAGCCCGCTGGTCCAGATCGGTCCATTCGAGGGCTGTGGTAGTCGGCTTGGTGCTCACCCTGAGTCAGGGCTCCTCTCCACACTGTCGCTATCCGGTGACCGAGTGCACACCGGCGCTGTCGAGCCTACCCCTGGAGGGACGGTCATCTTTTCGAGTTCCACCCGACGGACAGGGAACGAATCAGGGGGCTCGCCGCATTCCCGGTGGCGGTTGCGCGGAGTGATCGGAAGGAGCTGTTCCGAGGCGTACGCGCCCTGCGCGCCCCGCCCGGCGTGCGCCGCCAACACGAGCGGACCCCGGCGATGGGCGGCATATCCGCTGCGTCTAGAGTGGCGTGGTACGCGCAAGTCTTTACCGGCTCCTCATGTCCGGTGCTTGCTGGTTCTTGCTTCCACCAGGGGTGTGCGTGACGGCCGTCGAATCCCGTCCTGCGGGGGTGCTGGAGACGAGCGAAACGGGCTCCGGCCACCGGCCGCTCGGGGCCCGTGTCAAGGCGTTCGTCGCGCTGACCAAGCCGCGCGTCATCGAGCTGCTCCTGATGACCACGGTGCCGGTCATGTTCCTGGCCGCCCAGGGCGTACCGGATCTGTGGCTGGTGGTGAAGACCTGCGTCGGCGGCTATCTGTCGGCGGGCGGCGCGGCCGCGTTCAACATGTACCTCGACCGCGACATCGACGCCCTCATGGACCGCACCGCGCAGCGTCCGCTGGTCACCGGGATGGTCTCGCCGACCGAGTGCCTGGTCTTCGCCTCGGCCCTCGCGGTGGGCTCCACGGCCTGGTTCTGGGCCCTGGTCAACCCGCTGTCCGCGATGCTGTCACTCGGGGCGCTGGTCTTCTACGTCGTCATCTACACGATGCTGCTCAAGCGGCGCACCTCGCAGAACATCGTCTGGGGCGGGATCGCGGGCTGTATGCCCGTGCTCATCGGCTGGTCCTCGGTGACCAACGAGGTCTCCTGGGCCGCGGTCATCCTCTTCCTCGTCATCTTCTTCTGGACGCCGCCGCACTACTGGCCGCTGTCGATGAAGGTCAAGGAGGACTACGAGCGGGCCAGCGTGCCGATGCTGCCGGTGATCGCGGGCAACAAGGTGGTCGCCCGGCAGATCGTCCTCTACAGCTGGGCCATGGTCGGCGTCTCCCTGCTGCTGTGGCCGCTGGGCTACACCGGCTGGTTCTACCCGGTCGTCGCGGTCGTGCTGGGCGGGTTCTGGCTCAAGGAGGCGCATGCGCTCCAGGCGCGCGCCCGGGCCGGGATCACCGGAGCCAAGCTCAAGGAGATGCGGCTCTTCCACTGGTCCATCACCTATGTCTCGCTGCTCTTCGTCGCCGTTGCCGTGGACCCCTTCCTGCGTTGATTACCGACGGGTAGATTGGCCTTATGGCAGACAGCACCGAGGCGGAGACGGTCGGGAGCGCCCAGCCCGCCAAGCCTTCCAAGCCTTCCAAGGACGAGAAGCGGGCCCAGCGGCTCGCCCACCAGATCACGGCCTTCGCCGCGGGCCACGGCGGCAGCGCGGAGGGCCAGCTCGCCCACATCGGCCGTGGCACCACCCGGATCGCCCTGGTGGGGGCCGACGGGGAGTGGGGCGTGCTGGTCGCCCCCTCGCACGAGAGCGCCCGCCGCGCCGCCGAGCTCGCCGGGCTCACCCTCCAGGACGCGTTCGACGGTGAGATGGCCGCCAAGGTCCGCACCGGTCCGTACGAGTGGACGCGCATGGCGGGTATCCAGATCGGCGGCCCCGCCAACTCCTGAGCCGGGCCTCGTCAGCCCTTGAGCCGGGGTCCCGACACCTCGCACCCCTTTCGCCCGTTAAGCCCATCGATGCCTTAAGGGCGAGGAGGCGGCGGCGATGGACGAGGCGACGGACTCCCCGAGCACTTTGGGCCCGCCGACCGGCCCGGTCCCGCGGGACGGGCCGGGTTCGGTGGCGGGCCTGCCCGCGCTGCCGCCGCTGGTCGACCAGCACAGCCACGGCACGGTCCACGGCGAGCTGGGGCTCGGCTCCTTCGAAACCCATCTGGCCGCCGCCGCCGGATCGGGCGCCGCCCCCGCGGGCACCACCTTCTTCGACAGCTGGGCCGGGCTCGCGGTGCGCCGCTGGTGCCCTCCGCTGCTGGGCATGGACCCCCACTGCGCACCGGTCAGCTATCTCGCTCGCCGCCGTGAACTGGGCGCCTACCAGGCCGCCCGGCTGCTGCTGCGCGGCGCGGGCATCGGCACCTTCCTGATGGAGTCCGGCGCTCCCAGCGACCTGACCTCACCCGCCGAACTGGCGGCCGCCGCTGACGGCCGGGTCCACGAGGTGGTCCGGCTGGAGCCGCTGGCCGAGCAGGTGGCCGACACCTCCGGCACGGTCGACGCGTTCACCGGCAACACCGCCGAGGCGCTCTACGCCGCCGCCCAGCACGCCACCGCCTTCGCCATGGGCATCGCCTACTGCGACGAGGTCCCCCCGGACCCGCGCGAGGTGCGCCGCGCCGCCGCCCGGCGGCTCGCCGGAGGCCCGGCCCGGGACCGCCCCTTCGACCCCGCGCTCGCCCAGCATCTGCTGTGGAGCGCGGTGGCCACCGGGCTGCCGGTGCAGCTGCACTGCGCCGATCCGCAGCCGCTTCTCGGCTTCCTGCGCGCCACGGCGGGGTTCGGCACCGATCTTGTGCTGCTGCCCGAGCGGCCGTACCACCGGCGGGCGGCTCAGCTGGCCGCGGCCTTCCCGCATGTCTACGCGGACGCCGGGCCGCGGCCGGAGGAGACCCTGGGCGAGGCGCCGTTCGGCAAGCTGCTGTTCTCCACCGGCGCGCGGGCGCTTCCCGAGCTGTATGTGACCGCCGCGCGGCTGTTCGCCCACTCCATGGCGCGGCTGACCGCCGAGTGGGTGGCCGACGGCGTCTGCACCCGCTCCGAGGCGCGGCGGATCACCGGTCTGGTCGCGGCCGGGACCGCGCGCCGGGTCTACCGGCTGGAGGCGGCGGGCTCGGGCTCCGGGGCCGGTGAGGTCTCCGGCTGAACCGCCGCGTCGTCGCCCGTGGGGCCGGGGGCCGGCGCGGCGAGTGCGGGGCGCTCGCGCTGCGCGAAGAGCACCCGCAGGACCGCGATCCACACCAGGCAGGACCCGAACATGTGGATGCCGACGATCACTTCGGGCAGATGCGTGAAGTACTGGACGTACCCGATCACGCCCTGGAGGAGCAGTACGGCCAGCAGGTCGAGCACCGTACGGCGCTGGGCCGCCGGGGCCTTCACGGCGCGCAGGGTGAACCACAGGGCGACCGTGAGGCCGAGCACGATGTAGACGAAGTCCACATGCAGCTGGGTGATCTCCTGCCAGTCCAGCGGGATCCGGTGCACCTCGCGGGCGTCACCGGCGTGCGGACCGGATCCGGTGACCACCGTGCCGATCAGGATCAGTGCCAGGGTCGAGCCGACCAGCAGCCCGGTCAGCTGGCGCACCGGTCGGGCCACCAGGCCGCGAGGCTCGCCGTCACCCTCGCGCGACCGCTGCCAGACCGCCATCGCGACCGTGAGGAGCGCGGTGGACAGCAGGAAGTGCGAGCTGACGATGTACGGGTTGAGCCCGGTGAGCACGATGATGCCGCCGATGACGGCGTTGCTCATCACCAGCCAGAACTGGGCCCAGCCCAGCCGGGTGAGGGAGCGGCGCACCGGCGTACGGGCCCGCGCGGCGATGATCAGCAGGCCGATGAACACGCACAGCACATACGTCAGCATGCGGTTGCCGAATTCGATGGCGCCGTGAATGCCCATGTCGGAGGTGGGCGTCAGGCTCCCGGAGGTGCACTTGGGCCAGGTGTCGCAACCGAGCCCGGACTCGGTGAGCCGCACCGCGCCACCGGTGACGACGATGACGACGGCCATCACCACGGTGGCCAGCGCGGCCCGCTGCACAAAGCGCACGGAGGGCTGCCAGCGCCGGGCGATGAGCTCCAACGGATTCAGCGAATTCGGCACGGACCTATCGTAGGCGGCTGCTTGTGCAGCTTTTCACGAGGGGTCGTCCTCAGGAGGGCCCAGCCGTTCGGGCCCGCCCGGGGGCTCACTCCCAGCGGAAGAAGCGCGCTGCCGCGCCGAGGCCCAGCACCGACCACACCGCCAGGATCCCCAGCTCCCGCCAGGGCATCGGCCCGCCGTCCCGGAGGACGTCCCGCAGTCCGCCGGACAGCGCGGAGATCGGCAGCAGCTCCAGTACGCCGCTGACCGCGTCCGGAAACTTGTCCAGCGAGACGATCACCCCGCCCGCGACGAGCAGCAGCAGGAAGACCAGGTTGGCGGCGGCAAGCGTCGCCTCGGCCTTGAGGGTGCCCGCCATCAGCAGTCCGAGTCCGGAGAACGCCGCGGTGCCGAGGATCAGCAGCAGTGCCACCGCCAGCGGGTTGCCGTGCGGCGACCAGCCCAGCGCCAGGGCGATCGCGGTCAGCAGCGCGATCTGGAGGATCTCGGTGACCAGCACCGAGCAGGTCTTGGCGGTCATCAGCCCCCACCGGGGCAGCGGGGAGACGGCGAGCCGCTTGAGTACGCCGTAGCGCCGCTCGAAACCGGTGGCGATGGCCTGTCCGGTGAACGCCGTGGACAGCACGGCCAGCGCCAGCACACCGGGAGTGAGGAAGTCCACCGCCTTGCCGCCGGCGCCGGTGTCCACGATGTCGACGCTGCTGAACAGCACCAGCACCAGGGACGGGATGACCACGGTCAGCAGCAGCTGCTCACCGTTGCGCAGCAGCATCCGGGTCTCCAGCGCGGCCTGCGCCCGGATCATCCGCGGCAGCGGCGCGGCCCCCGGCCGGGGGAGAAAAGTGCCCGTGGCGGTCACGCTCGCAGCTCCTTACCGGTGAGCTCCAGGAAGACGTCCTCAAGGGTGTGCCGCTCGACCGAGATCCGGTCCGGCATCACCCCGTTCTGCGCACACCACGAGGTGACGGTGGCCAGCAGCTGCGGATCGACCTTGCCGGTGACGCGGTAGCCGCCGGGGGTCACCTCGTCGGCCGTGCTGTCGGCGGGCAGCGCCTTGAGCAGCGAGGCCAGGTCGAGCGCGGGGCGGCCGGTGAAGCGCAGCGTGTTCTCGGCGCCGCCGCGGCAGAGCTCCTCGGGGCTGCCGTCGGCGATCACCTTGCCGCCGTCGATGATCGCGACATGGTCGGCGAGCTGTTCGGCCTCGTCCATGTAGTGCGTGGTCAGCACGACGGTGACACCGTCCTGGCGCAGCTCGCGGATGAGATCCCAGGTGGCGCGGCGGGCCTGTGGGTCGAGACCGGCGGTCGGCTCGTCGAGGAAGACCAGCTCGGGACGGCCCACGACGGCCATGGCGAGGGCGAGCCGCTGCTGCTGGCCGCCGGAGAGCCTGCGGTAGGTGGTGCGGCCGCAGGAGCCGAGGCCCAGCCGGTCGATCAGCAGGTCGACGTCCACCGGGTGGGCGTGCAGGGAGGCGGTGTGCCGCAGCATCTCTTCTGCGCGCGCGCCGGAATAAACGCCTCCGGACTGGAGCATCACACCGATCCGCGGCCGCAGCGCCGCCGCGTCCCCGACCGGGTCCAGGCCGAATATGCGCACCGTTCCGGCGTCGGGGCGGCGGTACCCCTCGCAGGTCTCGACAGTGGTCGTCTTGCCGGCCCCGTTGGGCCCGAGAACGGCGCTCACGGTGCCGCGCGCGACGGACAGGTCGAGCCCGTCGACGGCGGTCTTCGAGCCGTACCGCTTGACCAGGCCGACGACATCGACCGCGGGCTCTTCTCGCATGCCGGGCAGTCTACGAATCGCCGGGGGCGCCGTGGGCGGCAGGGCGGAAGCGGAGTGCCCGGAACCGCATCGTCGCAGGTGAAGTTAGGCGTGCCTAAGTGATACACCCCACCGAAGGGCGCCCCCGCCCTCGCTTGTATGTCTCCCGGGAATTACGCAACAATGGTGTTGTGAAATACGCGAGCGAGGCTCCGAAGGGACGCGCGGTCGAGGAGGCCGCGCGGTCTGGCATGCCCGTGTCCGCGTCCGAGGAGCAGCACGGCACCCGTAACAGGGTGGCCCGCTCGATCCTCGACCATGGCCCCTCCACCGCGGCCGAGCTCGCGCTGCGACTGGAGCTGACCCAGGCGGCCGTCCGCCGCCACCTCGACACCCTCGCTGCCGACGGCGTCGTCGAGCCCCGCGAGAAGAGGGTGTACGGGGCGCGGGGGCGCGGCCGCCCGGCCAAGGTCTTCGCACTCACCGACTGTGGCCGTGACGCCTTCGACCAGGCCTACGACAAGCTCGCCGTCGACGCCCTGCGCTGGATCGAGCAGAGCGCCGGGGGCGGTGAGGCCGGACGGGCCGCCGTCGCGGCGTTCGCCCGCGCCCGGCTGGCCGCCCAGGCCGAGAGATACCGCGGTGCCGTCGAGGCCGCCGACCCCGGCAGCCGTACCCAGGCCCTTGCGGGCGCACTGTCCGTAGACGGGTACGCTGCTACGGCGCGCAGCGCGCCGGTCGGCGAACAGCTCTGCCAGCACCACTGCCCGGTCGCCCACGCAGCCGAGCGATATCCGCAGCTGTGCGAGGCGGAGACCGAGGTCTTCTCCCAGCTGCTCGGGACTCATGTGCAGCGTCTGGCCACCATCGCCCATGGCGACGGAGTGTGCACGACGTTCATTCCGAAGACCGACAGGGCCGAAGCGGCCGTGACGGCCGACCCCAGTACCACCAAGACCACCACCGCATCTGCCAGCACGGCCGGGAGGAACCCCGAATGACTCTCCCCACGGAGACCGCTCACCCCGAGCTCGAGGGTCTGGGCAACTACGAGTACGGCTGGGCCGACTCCGACGTGGCCGGCGCTTCGGCCAAGCGCGGGCTCTCCGAGGAGGTCGTCCGCGACATCTCGGGGAAGAAGTCCGAGCCGGAGTGGATGCTCAAGCTGCGTCTGAAGGGCCTGCGGCTCTTCGACAAGAAGCCCATGCCCACCTGGGGCTCGGACCTGTCGGGCATCGACTTCGACAACATCAAGTACTTCGTGCGTTCCACGGAGCAGCAGGCCGCCTCCTGGGAGGAGCTGCCCGAGGACATCAAGAACACCTACGACAAGCTGGGCATCCCGGAGGCCGAGAAGCAGCGCCTGGTCGCCGGTGTCGCCGCCCAGTACGAGTCCGAGGTCGTCTACCACAAGATCCGTGAGGACCTCGAGGAGCAGGGCGTCATCTTCCTCGACACCGACACCGGTCTGCGGGAGCACCCGGAGCTGTTCAAGGAGTACTTCGGCTCGGTGATCCCGGTGGGCGACAACAAGTTCGCCTCGCTGAACACGGCGGTGTGGTCCGGCGGCTCGTTCATCTACGTGCCCAAGGGCGTCCATGTGGAGATCCCGCTCCAGGCCTACTTCCGGATCAACACCGAGAACATGGGCCAGTTCGAGCGGACGCTGATCATCGTCGACGAGGACGCCTACGTCCACTACGTCGAGGGCTGCACCGCGCCGATCTACAAGTCGGACTCGCTGCACTCCGCGGTCGTCGAGATCATCGTCAAGAAGGGCGCCCGCTGCCGCTACACGACCATCCAGAACTGGTCGAACAACGTCTACAACCTGGTCACCAAGCGCGCCGTCGCCTACGAGGGCGCCACCATGGAGTGGGTCGACGGCAACATCGGCTCCAAGGTGACCATGAAGTACCCCGCCGTCTACCTGATGGGTGAGCACGCCAAGGGCGAGACCTTGTCCATCGCCTTCGCGGGCGAGGGCCAGCACCAGGACGCCGGAGCCAAGATGGTCCACATGGCGCCCCACACCTCGTCCAACATCGTCTCCAAGTCGGTGGCGCGTGGCGGTGGCCGCACCTCCTACCGCGGTCTGATCGAGATCGGCGAGGGCGCCGAGGGCTCCAAGTCCAATGTGCTCTGTGACGCCCTGCTGGTGGACACCATCTCCCGGTCGGACACCTACCCGTATGTGGACGTCCGCGAGGACGACGTGTCCATGGGCCACGAGGCGACCGTCTCCAAGGTCAGCGACGACCAGCTCTTCTACCTGATGAGCCGCGGTCTGTCGGAGGACGAGGCCATGGCGATGATCGTCCGCGGCTTCGTCGAGCCGATCGCGCGCGAGCTGCCCATGGAGTACGCGCTGGAGCTCAACCGGCTGATCGAGCTGCAAATGGAGGGCGCGGTCGGCTGACGCCACCGCCCCTCCCGCCCCACCGGGGGGCGACCCCGCCAAGCCGCGACACAACTCAGGCAGAGAAAGCGAGCAGTACGACAGCCATGGCTGAAACCATTCCCGCCGGATCCACTACGGACGGTGTCATCCAGGTGGGCCAGCCCACCGATGCGCGGGTCAGCGCCCCCGCGTCGTACGACGTGGCCGACTTCCCCGTGCCCCACGGCCGGGAGGAGGACTGGCGGTTCACTCCGCTGGAGCGGCTGCGCGGCCTCCACGACGGCACCGCCGTCGCCGACGGCGGTGTCCGGGTCGAGGTGAGCGCCCCCGAGGGCGTCACCGTCGAGACCGTGGGCCGTGACGACGCACGCCTGGGCAAGGCCGGCAAGCCGGTGGACCGGGTGGCGGCCCAGGCGTACAGCTCCTTCGAGAAGGCGTCGGTCGTCTCGGTGCCCAAGGAGACGGTGCTCACCGAGCCGGTGCGGATCTCCGTGCACGGCGAGGGCGGTACCGCCTTCGGCCACCAGCTGATCGAGCTCGGCGCCTTCGCCGAGGCCGTGGTGGTCATCGACCACACCGGTGACGCCACCCTCGCCGCCAACGTCGAGTACGTGATCGGCGACGGCGCCAAGCTCACCGTGGTCTCCGTGCAGGACTGGGACGACACCGCCGTCCACGCCGGTCAGCACACCGCGCTGGTCGGCCGGGACGCCGGCTTCAAGTCCGTGGTCGTCACCTTCGGCGGCGATCTGGTGCGGCTCCACCCGCGGGTGGTCTTCGGCGCCCCCGGCGGTGAGGCCGAGCTCTACGGTCTGTACTTCACCGACAACGGCCAGCACCAGGAGCACCGCCTCTTCATCGACCACGACACCCCGCACTGCCGGAGCAACGTGGCCTACAAGGGCGCGCTCCAGGGCAAGGACGCCCACGCGGTCTGGATCGGCGACGTGCTGATCCGTGCCGCCGCCGAGGGCACCGACACCTACGAGCTCAACCGCAACCTGGTCCTCACCGACGGCGCCCGCGTCGACTCGGTGCCCAACCTGGAGATCGAGACCGGCGAGATCGTCGGCGCCGGCCACGCCAGCGCCACCGGCCGCTTCGAGGACGAGCAGCTGTTCTACCTGATGGCGCGCGGCATCCCGGCCGACGAGGCCCGCCGTCTGGTGGTCCGCGGCTTCTTCGCCGAGCTCGTCCAGCAGATCGGCATCCCCGAGCTGGAGGAGCGTCTGATCGCCAAGATCGAGGCAGAGCTGGAGGCGTCCGTAGGATGACCGACTTCGTACGCGCCTGCGCCCTGGCCGAGCTCGAGGAGGACACCCCCAAGCGGGTCGAGCTCCAGGGGGTACCGATCGCCCTGGTCCGCACCGAGGGCGAGGTGTTCGCGGTCAACGACATCTGCTCGCACGCGAACGTCTCGCTGTCCGAGGGCGAGGTCGAGGACTGTCAGATCGAGTGCTGGCTGCACGGCTCCAGTTTCGATCTGCGCACCGGCAAGCCGTCCGGTCTCCCCGCCACCCGCCCCGTCCCCGTATACCCCGTAAAGATCGAAGGGGACGACGTGCTCGTCTCCGTCACCCAGGAGTCCTGAGGCACCCATGGCAACGCTTGAGATTCACGACCTGCACGTCTCCGTCGAGGCCGAGGGCGGCCCCCGGGAGATCCTGCGCGGCGTCGACCTGACCGTGAAGCAGGGCGAGACGCACGCCATCATGGGCCCCAACGGCTCCGGCAAGTCCACCCTGGCCTACTCGCTGGCCGGTCACCCGAAGTACACGATCACCGGCGGCACCGTCACCCTCGACGGTGAGAACGTGCTGGAGATGTCCGTCGACGAGCGCGCCCGCGCCGGTGTCTTCCTCGCCATGCAGTACCCGGTCGAGGTCCCCGGTGTCTCGGTCTCCAACTTCCTGCGGACCTCGGCCACCGCCATCCGCGGTGAGGCCCCCAAGCTGCGCACCTGGGTCAAGGAGGTCAAGGAGGCCATGGCGCGCCTCCAGATCGACCCGTCCTTCGCCGAGCGCAACGTCAACGAGGGCTTCTCCGGCGGTGAGAAGAAGCGCCACGAGATCCTCCAGCTGGAGCTGCTGAAGCCCGCCATCGCGATCCTCGACGAGACCGACTCCGGCCTCGACGTGGACGCGCTGCGGGTGGTCTCCGAGGGCGTCAACCGGGTCCGCGAGTCCGGCCAGGTCGGCACCCTGCTGATCACTCACTACACCCGTATCCTGCGGTACATCAAGCCCGACCACGTCCATGTGTTCGCCGCGGGCCGGATCGCCGAGTCCGGCGGCCCGGAGCTGGCCGACAAGCTGGAGGAAGAGGGCTACGAGGCGTACGTGAAGGGAGGCGCGTCCGAGTGACACAGCTGCCGGGCCTCCTCGACACCGAGGCGATCCGCAAGGACTTCCCCATCCTGGACCGCGTGGTCCACGACGGGAAGAAGCTCGTCTACCTGGACAACGCGGCCACGTCCCAGAAACCGCGCCAGGTCCTGGACGCGCTGAACACGTACTACGAGCGCTCCAACGCCAATGTCCACCGTGGTGTCCATGTGCTCGCCGAGGAGGCCACGGCGCTGTACGAGGGCGCCCGCGACAAGGTCGCCGGCTTCATCAACGCTCCCAGCCGCGACGAGGTGATCTTCACCAAGAACGCGTCGGAGTCGCTGAACCTCGTGGCCAACATGCTCGGCTGGGCCGAAGAGCCCTACCGGGTGGACCAGGACACCGAGATCGTCATCACCGAGATGGAGCACCACTCCAACATCGTTCCGTGGCAGCTGCTCGCGCAGCGCACCGGCGCGAAGCTGAAGTGGTTCGGTCTCACCGACGACGGCCGTCTGGACCTGTCGGACATCGAGCAGGTCATCACCGAGAAGACCAAGGTCGTCTCGTTCGTCCTGGTGTCCAACATCCTGGGCACGGTCAACCCGGTCGAGGCCATCGTGCGCCGCGCCCAGGACGTGGGCGCCCTGGTCGTCATCGACGCCTCCCAGGCCGCTCCGCATATGACCCTGGACGTCCAGGCGCTCCAGGCCGACTTCGTGGCCTTCACCGGCCACAAGATGTGCGGCCCGGACGGGATCGGTGTGCTGTGGGGCCGCCAGGAGCTCCTGGAGGACCTGCCCCCGTTCCTCGGCGGCGGCGAGATGATCGAGACCGTCTCGATGCACTCCTCGACCTACGCCCCCGCGCCGCACAAGTTCGAGGCCGGTACGCCCCCGATCGCCCAGGCCGTCGGCCTCGGCGCGGCGGTGGACTATCTGACCTCGGTCGGCATGGACAACATCGCCCGCCATGAGCACGCCCTCACCCACTACGCGGTCGGCAGGCTCCTGGAGGTCCCCGATCTGCGCATCATCGGCCCCAACACGGCCGAGGAGCGCGGTGCCGCGATCTCCTTCACGCTCGGCGACATCCACCCCCACGACGTGGGACAGGTCCTCGACGAGCAGGGCATCGCGGTCCGGGTCGGCCACCACTGCGCCCGCCCCGTCTGCCTGCGCTACGGAATTCCCGCGACCACGCGGGCGTCGTTCTATCTGTACTCCACCCCCGCCGAGGTCGACGCCTTGGTGGAGGGCCTGGAGCACGTACGGAACTTCTTCGGGTAGGGGCGACCGCGTGAAACTGGATTCGATGTACCAGGACGTCATCCTGGACCACTACAAGAACCCCCATGGACGGGGCCTCAGGGACGGCGACGCAGAGGTACACCACGTTAATCCCACCTGCGGTGACGAGATCACCCTGCGGGTGCGGCTCGACGGCGAGACGATCGAGGACGTCAGCTATGAGGGCCAGGGCTGTTCGATCAGCCAGGCCAGCGCGTCCGTGCTCAATGAATTGCTGGTGGGCAAGGAGCTGAGTGAGGCTCGCAGGATCCAGGAGACGTTTCTGGAGCTGATGCAGTCCAAGGGGCAGACCGTTCCGGACGACGCCATGGAGGAGGTGCTGGAGGACGCGGTCGCGTTCGCCGGTGTCTCCAAGTACCCGGCCCGAGTGAAGTGCGCCCTGCTCAGCTGGATGGCGTGGAAGGACGCCACCGCGCAGGCGCTGGGCGAGACCGCTGGAGGGAAGACCGCATGAGTGACGACGTGACGACCACCAAGCCCGCCAGCGAGGAAGAGGTCCGCGAGGCCCTGTACGACGTCGTCGACCCCGAGCTGGGGATCGACGTGGTCAACCTCGGGCTGATCTACGGCATCCACATTGACGACGCCAACATCGCCACCATCGACATGACGCTGACGTCCGCGGCCTGTCCGCTGACCGATGTCATCGAGGACCAGGCGAAGTCCGCGACCGACGGCATCGTCAACGAGCTGCGGATCAACTGGGTCTGGATGCCGCCGTGGGGTCCCGACAAGATCACCGACGATGGCCGTGAGCAGCTTCGCGCCCTCGGCTTCAACGTCTGACCAGCCTCACCGCACCCTTACGTGGGACCCGTGACCTTGTGCGGTCACGGGTCCCACGCGCGTCCACCGACCGTGGCCGGGCGGGGTCACAGTCCCAGCCAGGTCCGCAGACGCGCGATCGCCGGGCCGCGGGTGCGCAGCTCGAACCAGACCGTCTTGCCGTGCGCCGTGGGCCGTGCGCCCCAGCGGGTGGAGAGCTGGTCGAGCAGACGCAGACCGCGCCCGTTCTCCGCGTCCAGTCGGGCGTGGAGCAGCCGGGGCTGGGCCGACGAGCCGTCGGCGATGTCGCAGCGCAGTCGCCGCCGCCGCGGTGAGTGGACCAGCCGCAGCTGGATCGGGCCCCAGGCGTGCCGGAGCGCATTGGTGACCAGCTCGCTGACCAGCAGTTCGGCGGTCTCGGCGTGCTCATGCAGATTCCATTGGGCCAGCTGGTCCCGGGTCATCCCCCTGGCCTGGGAGACAGCCCGCGCACTGCGGTCCAGCGGGTGGAGCACATCGCGGTGCCGACGCTGTTCGTTCATGAGCCAGGCCAGAACGCGGCCCACGCGCAGGACGAGGTACCGGACCAGCCGCATGAACCGTCGCATAACCCGTCGTGACGCGGCCGTCATACGGTGTCGCAGGGGCGGCCCCGAGGGCGTCGCCGTGCGGTCGTGTCCTGTGCACAGAGTGCTGCTCATGGCCCCCTCCCCACGTTGTCCAGATGCATCCCCTGCATCCTGGTCATGTCCCTCACCGTCCCTTTGCGTCGTCCACGGCGGGAATCCGGCTGATGCCTCCACGCTGCATCGCGCGCGGGACGGTCGGCATTAGGGGGACCCCCCAGGATGACCCCCAACCCCCGAGGAGACGCCCCCGACCTCGTACGGAGAGGGTGCGGCGGTGCTAAGCGCTCCGCGGGAAGTGCGAAAAGGTGCCGTCATGCGTCTGCGGCTGCGTCGTGGCTGGTCGTCCGCGCGGCGGAGCCGCACATCGACACAGCCCCGCGCCCCTGCGGGGCGCACCCGAACCGCACCGGACTTCAGCGAGGCCACTTAGCGGTTCAGGGTCACCGACGCCAGTTGCCGCAGCTCCCGTGCCAGGCGCCCCAGGGCGTCGGTGCGCTGGGCGGTCTCGTCCAAGACCTCGGAGGGCAGGGTGCCGTCGGCGATGGCCGAGACGGCGTCGGCCAGCCGGCCGAGCCGTTCCTCGGTCCGCTCCAGCCTGCCTCTCAGCAGGATGCTGTTGACCCTGGAGGTCAGCAGCAGCGAGTCCAGCGGTTTCGGCAGATAGTCCTCCGCGCCCAGTTCCAGACAGCGGATGACGCTGTCGAGGTCGCCGACGGCCGACATCATGATGACCGGTGTCCGGCTCAGCCGCTGATCGTGCTTCATCAGCTCAAGGGTCGCGTAGCCGTCCATCTCCGGCATGAGGATGTCGAGCAGCACCAGATCGAAGTCGCTCTCGCGCAGCATCCGCAGGGCCGTGAGCCCGTTCTCGGAGGTCGCCGTCTCCAGCCCCGCCACCTCCAGGCGGTAGGTGAGCATCATGCGATTGGTCCGGTCGTCGTCCACGACCAGGACGCGTCCTTTTCTATCGGTCATGGCTGAGCTCCGCTCGCTTGGTGATCAAAGCTTCCCGGGCGGCCCGGTACTCCCCCTCGATCCGCGCGACCAAGGGTGAAGCGGCGTCCAGGTCGCCGGAAGCGCCCAGCTGCTCCGCTTGCCGGCACAACGGGAAGAGCCGCTGGAAGCCGAAGGTGTCCGCATGGGACTTCAGCGTGTGCGCCGTCCGCTGTAGCCGCGTCGCATCACGGCCGTCGAGGCTCTGGCGAAGGTCGCTCACCAGTTCCGGGGAGTCGTCCAGGAAGGTGTCGAGGAGCCGGAGGACGAAGGCCTCGTCGAGGGAGCCGATCAGACGCTGGAGGGTGGCGCCTGCGATGACGGGCAGATCGGACCCCGGTGTCTCACCCTCCGGTGCCTCCTCATCGGCCGGTGCCCTCTCCTCCGCCGGTGGCACCCGCGTGGCCGGGGACGCCGCCGGTTCGGCTGTCCGCGGGGAGGAGCCGAGCGGGGCGCAATGGCTGAGGGCGGCGGAGAGTTCCGCACCGCGCAGCGGCTTGCTGAGATAGTCGTCCATGCCCGCGGCCAGGCAGGCGTCACGGTCCTCGCTCATCGCGCTGGCGGTGAGGGCGATGATGTACGGCCGCCGTGCGCGCGGCAGCGTCTGGTGGATCCGGCGCGAGGCGTCCAGGCCGTCCATCACCGGCATCTGCACATCCATGAGGACCACGTCGTACGGTCGGCGGCGCAGCGCTTCCAGCGCCTCCGCCCCGTTCTCGACGGTGTCCGCACGGTAACCGATCTTCTCCAGCATCCGCACGATCAGCTGCTGGTTCACCACGTTGTCCTCGGCCACCAGGATGCGCAGCGGCGGGGCATGGCCGGCGCGCACCGGCTGCGGCGTCGGCTCGGGGAGCGTCCCGGCCGGTGCCCACGCGCCGAGCAGGGTGCGGCACAGATCGGCGTAGAGTTCCGCCGCCTTGATCGGCTTGGTGTGGTACCCGGAGAACTCCCGCATGTCCGTTCCGGCCCCCGTCGGATGGCCGATGGAGGTCAGCAGGAACAGGGGCAGTTCGTCCTTGCTCCGATAGCGGCGGATCTCCCTGGCGAGCATCACTCCGTCGATGTCCGGCATCTGCATATCCACGATGGCCAGGTCGAACGGATCGCCGCGCCGCACCCAGGAGAGCGCCTCGCGCGGCGACCCGGTGGCCCGCACCAGCATGCCCCAGGAGCCCGCCTGGTGGGTGAGGATGGTCCGGTTCGTCGCCTTGTCGTCCACGACCAGCAGACGCTTGCCCCTGAGCTCGATCTGGGACAGCACCCGGCTGGTGCGCATGGCCTCGGGCACCTCCCTCGTCTCCAGGGTGAAATGGAAGGTCGAGCCGGTACCGGGTTCGCTCTCGACCCACATGGTCCCGCCCATCAGCTCGGCCAGGCGCTTGCTGATGGCCAGCCCGAGGCCGGTGCCGCCGAACCGCCTCGTGGTCGAGACGTCGAGCTGCTCAAAGGGTTTGAAGAGGTCGGCCTGGCGATCCCGGGCGATTCCCACGCCGGTGTCGCAGACCGAGAAGTGGAGCATGAAGGCGGACTCCGCGGCCTCCGCCGGGGCGCGCGCGGAATCCTCGTCCCCGGCCCGCCGGTCCGCGGCCTCTCCGTCCAGGTCCTTGTCGACCTTCAGGACGACCTCGCCGGACTCGGTGAACTTGACGGCGTTGTTCAGCAGATTGACCATGATCTGCCGCAGCCGGTCGATATCGCCGATGATCTCTTCCGGGACCTCGGGATCGATGATGTACGCGAGATCGATGTCCCGCTTCTCGGCCGCCATCGGCGCGATGACGTCGAAGGCCGACTCCACGCACTGGCGGAGCTGCATGGGGTCGTCGCGCAGTTCGAGCCGTCCGGCCTCGGACTTGGAGAAGTCCAGGATGTCGTTGATCAGGGTGAGCAGGCTGTTCCCACTGTTGCGGATGATCTGGGTGAACTCGCTCTGCTCGGCGTTGAGCGGGGTGTCGAGCAGGATCTCCGTCATCCCGATCACCGCGTTCATCGGGGTGCGGATCTCATGGCTCATGGTCGCCAGGAACGCGCTCTTCGCCTGGTCGGCGACCTCGGCCCGCTCCTTGGACGCCCGGAGTTCCGCCGCGGCCCGGGACCGCTCCAGCACCCGCCCGAGCTGTGCGCCGACGTTGAGCAGGACGCGCAGCAGCTCCTCGTCGGGGTCGATGGCCTCCGGGGTGAGGAAGTCGAGGACCGCCGCGACGTCCTTCCCGATGACGACCGGGGTGGCGATCCTGCCGGTCACGCCCGTGCCGCTCAGCGACCGGCCGCCCGGCTGTCCGTCCGGGAGCCCCGGCCCCGCGGCGCGAGCGCCGAGATCGCCGATCCAGACGGGCCGCCCCGTGGTCCGGACGGTGTCCGGCAGCCCCTCCGGCGAGTACAGACCGGCCGCCGCCGCGGTGTCGTGCAGCGGCTTCCGCAGCTTCTGCTCATCGGCGTACCAGACCGGTGACAGAGTGAGCCTGGTGTCCGGCCTCCCCTCGGGGGCGTCGGCGACGGGTTCGACGAGATAGGCGTGGCCCACCGGCCATCCCATGTGGCGGCACACCAGGCGCAGGATCGTCCGCAGTGCCTCGTCCCAGGTGAGCGCCTCATTGGCGGCGGCGGAGACATGCTGGAGCAGGCTGAGGGACTCTGTCTTCCGGCGCAGTTCCAGGGTGCGGTCGCGGACCTCCTGCTCGACGGCGGCGTAGCTCGCCTGGAGGCGGTCGGCCATGACATTGAAGGCGGCGGCCATCGCCCCGACCTCGTCGCGGCTTCGCACCCTGGCCCGGCGGCTGAGGTCTCCGGCGGCGAGGGCCTGCGAGGCGTCCGCGACGGCCGCCACATTGCGTGCGATGTGCCGGGACAGCAGCGCGGCCACACCCGTGATCACGACGAGGACGAGGGCGATACTGGCCATGGCGCGCAGATTGCGCTCGTGGAAGGTGTCCAGCCGGGTCCGCAGCATCTGGTCCTCTTGGACGAACAGCGCGTTCCACAGCCGCGAGTTCGCCTCGATCGCCCGGGACGCCTGGGCCGTGTAGGCGGCGGCTGACACCCGGGCCGGGCCATTGCCCACGAACTGCTTCTCCGTGGTGGCGACGAGCTTGGTGGTCGATGACGTGGCCGCGTTCAGCGGCGGGCGCAGGGCGGGTCCGAGACCGCTGTGGTGGTTGAACGAGGGAGTGGCCTTGATCGCCCGGTTGACTTCCTCCCTGAGCTGGCGGATGTTCTGGTCCGCGACGGTGGCGTCGTAGGCGATGTTCAGCCGCTCCCGGGGGGACGCGCTCCCGCGGGTGAGGGCCGTGTCCGCGGCGTCCCTCAACCGGTAGAGCTGATGTGCCAGTTGCGGTTCCCGGAGCACGATCCCGGTCATGACGTAGTAGGTGTCGAGGTCGGGGTCGAGAATCAGGTTCGAGGTGTCCCCGACATACGAACCGAGCTGGAGCAGCCGTCCGATGAGCTGGGTCTGCCGCGCCTCGTCGGCTCTGCTGGGCCGGTGATCGGCCGAGATCCGCCGCCAGCTGTCGGCGAGGAGCGCCGGCCGCAGCGCGCTCTTGTCCTGGGAGTTGAGATCGGCGGGTGTGGTCCGCAGCTGCTTCCCCAGCCGCTTGTCGGTGTCCGTGAGCGAGGCGAAACCCCGGTCGATGGCACGGTCCAGCGCGGCGATCCGGCTCTGGGACACCGGTTTTCCGGCCAGTTGCCGGTGCTCCAGGGCGCGGCGCTCGGAAACGTCCCGCACCAGCGTGGACACCGGGTGCAGATAGGCCAGCCCGTCCCGTTCGGTGCGGGTGAAGGCGATCTTGGCGTTGTGCTGCTCGACCAGGTAGAACGTGGCGAGTCCGAGGGGAACGGTCAGGGCTACGCACAGCGCCAGCAGCTTGTGCCAGATGCGGGCGGTGAAGTGGAAGTCCTGTCCGTTCCGCGATCCGTTCCGCGATCCGCGCCGCGTCGCGTCCGGGGGCCGGCGCGGAGACTTCGGACCGAAGGGGGTACGCATGGATCACCCCGGGGCCCGTGTGGAGAAGTCGCTTGGCGACTTCTCGGCGAGCTCGTGCCGGCCGGACACGCCGAGCTTCCGGTAGACGCTGGAGAGATGCACCTCCACCGTCTTGGTGGTCACGAACAGATGCTGGGCGATCTCCCGGTTGGTCTTTCCCTGGACGACGAGTTCGTGGACCCGCTGCTCTCCCGGCGTCAGCGACTGGAGACCGGTGGCCGCGTGGCGGTGCGGTCGGATCCCTGCCAGATGCAGCTCATCGCGGATCTGCTGGACGAGGGGGGCCGCCTTGCGGGCCTCGGCGATGTCCAGCGCGTCGCTGAGCGCGCTCCGGGCCTCGCGCCGCTTGCCGTGCCGGCGCACCGCCGCACCGTAGTCCGCCAGCGCCTTGGCGTATTCCAGACGGGCGGGCGAGTCCCGCAGTCGGTCCACCGCCTCCCGCAGCAGCGGGAGATCGGCTTCGCCCTCGGCCAGGGCTCCCGCGACGCGCAGCGCACGGCCGAGGGCCCTGGGCGCGCTCCAGTAGCGGGCCGACCGCAGTTCCGCGGCGGCCATGACCCTGGCCTCCTCGTCGCGTCCCAGCAGATGCAGGGAGACCGCGGCTTCGGACTGCCAGGGGACGACGGCGGGGTTCTGCCCGCCCGCCGCGCTGAAGGACCGACCCGCGGCGAGGGCGGCGTCGAGGGCCTCGGCGGTACGGCCCCGCATGCGCAGCAGCCGCGCCCTGCTGTGCAGCACGTAGTACATCAGCCCGGTGCCCGGTGCGGGATCGGGAACGCCGGTCCACTCCAGGGCCTTCCCGGCCTCGTCCAGGGCTCCCCGCTCCAGCAGTGCCTCGGCGTGGACGGGACCGAGGACCAGCCGGCGCAGGCGTACGGACGAGGTCTCCACGGCGCGCATCGCGGTCACGGCGTCGGCGGTGGCCTCGTCGAGGTTGCCGCGGCACAGCCAGGCCAGCGACCGGTAGGTCAGGGCCCCGGTCAGCCCGTTCAGCGAACCCTCCCGGTGTGCCTGCTCGACCGCGGCGTCCAGGCTGCCCATCACCTCGTCCCGGTCCGCGCTGATCAGGGCCAGCCAGCCGAAGGACACCGAGATCTGTCCGTTGGGCTGCTGGGCCGCGGGGGCGTCGCGGAGCGCGCTCCGGGCCCGCAGGACCGCCCGCGGATCACCGATGATCGCGTCATGTCCGGCGATGACGCAGTCCAGGGACCTGCCGCCGGGACCCGGGTGCGGTACGGCGGAGCGCAGCTCGGACACCTGGCTCAGGATGTCCTCGCGCATGTCCTGCCGTCCGGGCTCGTAGAGCGGGATCGACAGGATGCAGGCGTGGAGCTGATACCGCAGTTCGGTGTCGTCCGGTGCGGTGTCGGCCAGCGCGCTGCGCCACACCGCTAGCGCTTCCTCGGCGCGCTGGAGCAGCAGCAGGGCATTGCCCAGCGCGAGCGCGATCTCCACCCGCCGCCGTGAGTGTCCGGCGAGGGCGAGCGCCTGCTCGAGATAGGGGACGGCTCCCGCGGTGTCCACGTACCGCATCGCGTTGCCGAGCGCGGAGAGGAGGTCCAGCCGTATCCGGGGCGGCGGGGGCTCGGCCAGACAGCGGCGCAGACAGGTCGCGGCGGTGCCCGGGGAGCCGCGGGCCAGCGCGCTGTTCGCGGCCGACCACAGCATGCCGACCGTCTCGTCGTCGCCGCAGGGCAGTGTCCGCAGCAGCTGCGGAACCACCGTCTCGACCTCCGCCTTGGAGCTCTTCAGCAGAACGGCGGCCTTGCGGTGCGCGCGGTGGCGGTCGGCGGGGGACATCCCCTCGTAGATCACCGCACGGACCAGTGGATGGACAAAACCCAGCCGGGTCTTCAAGGCGTTCGACGAGTCCGCGAAGAGGATCTGTGCCTGTTCGAGGCCCTTGGCCGCTTGCAGCGCGTCCTCCAGGGGAAGATCCGCAAGCGCGGCCGCATGCGCCACCTCCGCTCCGTCCCCCAGCACCGCGACCGCCCGGGTCAGCGCCACGCAGTCCTCGGGGAGGCGCCGCATCCACACCGCCACCCGCCGGGCCACCGCGCGGGGGCCCACCGAGTAGACCTGGGGGATGTTCGCGGCGGTGGCCTCGACGCCTTCGGCGGCGAGCGCCTCGGCGAGTTCCTTCAGCAGCAGGGGATTGCCTCCGGTCGCCGCACAGCAGGCGGACAGGAAGTGCTCGTCCTGTGGTGAGGGGGAGCCGGACTTCGCGAACTGCGCCGTGATCAGCGAGGTCGCGGCGGCCGGGCTCAGCTTGGAGGGGGCCAGCAGTACGGAGGGCGGCGTGGTCACGATCTGGTCGAGCAGGTGCGGCTGGTTGCCGAGTCCGAACGGCCGCAAGGTGCCCACCACGCAGCAGCCGAGGTCCTCCAGGCGAGGCAGCAGATGGTTCAGGAACCGCAGCGAGTCGCCGTCCGCCCAGTGCAGATCGTCGATCAGCAGGGCGAGCGGCTGCCGTTCGCAGATATCGGCGGTCAGCCAGTACAGACCGTGCGGAATCGAGAAGTCGCCGCCCCGCGAGTCCTCCGGGACCACCCGCTCCAGCACAACGGCCGCCTGGCCCGCCGCCCCGGACATGATGCGTCGGCGTTCCCGGGGATCCATATGCGCCAGGAGCGGTTCGAAAAGCTGCCGCACCACACCGAAGGGAAAGTCGCTCTCCAGCTCCGACCCGCGCGCAGTCGCCACCTGAAGGCCCGCGGATTCGGCCATCCGCTTGCCCTCGGCAAGCAGGCTGGTCTTGCCGATTCCGGGGGCACCCTCGATCAGGACGGCTCCGCCATGGCCTTCCCCGGCCGCCCTCATCGCCTTGTGCAAGACCTCGAGCTCGCCGCTTCGCTCAAAAAGGACAGTGCTATGCGGCATATGTTCAAGTATGCGTGCTTCGGCCGCACTGTGATCGGCTGGCGGTGCTCAGAATGCTGCCTTGCTGTGTACGGTCGTACGCATCGTTGTGTACGCTCGTACGTATGGGGTACATGATGCTCTCCGGCGCGATCATGGCCGAGGTTCTGGCCACCACCGCGATGAAGTACAGCGACGGCCTCACCCGGCTGTGGCCCTCCACGGCGACCATCGCCGGATATCTGATCGCCTTCGGCCTCCTCGCCCAGACCCTCAGGACGGTCTCCGTCGGCACCGCCTACGCGATATGGGCCGGGGCCGGGACCGCCGTGATCGCCGTCATCGGCATGGTCTTCCTCGGCGAGGCCGCGACCGCCGCCAAGGTGATCGGCGTGCTGCTGGTCATCGCCGGGGTCGTGGTGCTCAACCTCGGCGGGGCGCACTGATGCCGCGCCGCTACGACCCAGGACGGCGGCAGCGCATCATCGACGCCGCGATCGCGGTGGTCGGCGAGCGCGGTATCGGCGGGCTGAGCCATCGCGCGGTGGCCGCCGAGGCGGACGTCCCACTCGGCTCGACCACGTACCACTTCGCCACCCTCGACGATCTGCTGGTCGCCGCCCTCCGCCAGGTCAACGCCGAGTGGCAGGCCGAACTGGAGCGCTGGGAGCGCACCGCCGACCCCGACCACCCGCTCGCCGACGAGCTGCTGCGGCTGATCGAGATGCTGCTGGGCGGCGACCGCACCCGGCTGGAGCTGGAGTACGAGCTGTATTTCGCCGCGCTGCGCCGGGATACGGTCCGGCCCATCGCCGCCGCCTGTCCGGACGAGATGGCCACCCTGCTGGCCCGCCGGATCGGGGACCCCGCCACCGCACGGGCGGTCGCGGCGCTGCTGGACGGGGTGATACTCCAGGTACTGCTGACCGGCAGACCGCTGGAGCGGACCGAGGTACGGGCAGCGCTGGAACGGCTCACGGCTGATCCGCCGCCGACGACGACGGGGCCGCCCGCTCGCGGGCGGGAGAGACGGGAGAAAGCGGACCACCGGGGCAGGCCGGCAACGACGGCCGACTCCGCCCCGGCCCGGCGTCCGGACCGGTCTCCGGACCGGTCTCCGGACCGGGACATGAGACCGGTTCGCCTGCCGGGGGCGGCTCCGGTTAGCGTTCTGACCATGACCGACGCAGCCACCACCCGTACCACCCGCCCCGGCGCCGTCGCCGCCGGACTCGCCACCCTCACCGAGGACGGCACCGTTCTGGACACCTGGTTCCCGTCCCCCGAGCTGGCCGACACGCCCGGTCCGGCCGGGACCGAGCGGCTCAACGCCGAGCAGGCCGCGAGTCTGCTGGGCGAGACCGCCGTCAAGGCGCTCGGCCCGGACCCGCGTCGCGGCGTCGAGGTCGTGGCCGTCCGTACGGTCATCGCCTCGCTGGACGACAAGCCGCTGGACGCCCACGACGTCTACCTCCGGCTCCATCTGCTCAGCCACCGGCTCGTCGCGCCGCACGGCCAGAACCTGGACGGGATGTTCGGTCTGCTGGCCAATGTGGCCTGGACGTCGCTGGGCCCGGTCGCCGTCGACCAGGTGGAGCGCGCCCGGCTCGCGGCCCGCGCCGAGGGCCTTCAGCTCACCGTGACCAGCGTCGACAAGTTCCCGCGGATGACCGACTACGTGGTCCCCTCCGGGGTCCGCATCGGCGACGCCGACCGCGTACGGCTCGGTGCGCACCTGGCCGCCGGGACCACTGTCATGCACGAGGGCTTCGTCAACTTCAACGCGGGCACCCTCGGCACCTCGATGGTCGAGGGCCGGATCAGTGCGGGCGTCGTGGTGGGCGACGGCTCGGACATCGGC
Organism: Streptomyces sp. JLBJ103; assembly: GCF_058215575.1. NCBI lineage: Bacteria > Bacillati > Actinomycetota > Actinomycetes > Kitasatosporales > Streptomycetaceae > Streptomyces > Streptomyces sp. JLBJ103. The sequence continues at coordinate 6,072,192 of NZ_CM177089.1, forward strand.
GGCGGCGCGTCGATCATGGGAACCCTCTCCGGCGGCGGCAAGCAGACCATCGCCATCGGCGAGCGCTGCCTGCTGGGCGCCCAGGCGGGCATCGGCATCTCGCTCGGCGACGACTGCATCGTGGAGGCGGGCCTCTACGTGACCGCGGGCACCCGTGTCACCCTGCCCGATGGCACGATCGTCAAGGCGCTGGAGCTGTCCGGCGCCCAGAACCTCCTCTTCCGCCGCAACTCCACCACCGGTGCGGTCGAGGCGCTGCCGCGCTCCGGCTCGTGGGGCGGTCTCAACGAGGCGCTCCACAGCCACAACTAGCCACCGCTAGTCGTCGCTGATGTCCCAGGCCGGCCCGGTCGTCGCCCGCTTGTAGGTGTCGACCAGGCCGGCCGTGGTGTCGGCGTCGGCCGGGAGCAGCGGCGCCCGGACCGGCCCCGCGGGCAGCCCCAGCGCGTCGAGCAGTGCCTTGGCGGTGACCGAGCCGGGCAGCCGCGACATCATCGCGTCGATCAGCGGGGTCAGCGCGAGATGGCGGCGGGCCGCCGTCCGCGGGTCCCCCGCGTCGTAGGCGTCCACCACGGCGCGCACCTGGCGCCCGGCCACATTGGCGACCGTGCTGATGTACCCGGCGGCGCCGATCGCCCGCAGCGGCAGATTCTGCTCGTCGCAGCCGGAGTAGTAGGCGAGATCGGTCGCCGCCATTACCTTCGCCGACTTCATCAGGTCGTACGCGCAGTCCTTCACCCCCGTCACCCGCGGATGTTCGGCGAGCCGCAGCAGGGTGTCGCAGGTGAGCGCGGTGCCGGTCCGGCCGGGGATGTCGTACAGCACAACGGGCAGTCCGACCGCGTCCGCGACGGTGCGGAAGTGGGCCCGGACCGCTTCCTGCGGTGGGCGGCTGTAGTACGGGGTGACCACCAACAGCGCGTGGGCGCCCGCCCGTTCGGCCGCCCGCGCCAGCTCGACCGTGTGCCGGGTGTCATTGCTGCCGACCCCCGCGGTGATCCGCGCCCGGTCGCCGACCGCCTCGGCCACTGCCCGGACGACCGCCTCCCGCTCGGCGTCGCTGGTGGTGGGCGACTCGCCGCTGGTGCCGTTCACCACCAGTCCGTCGCAGCCGCCGTCGTCGACGAGGCGGGTGGCGAGCAGTTGGGTGCCGTCGAGGTCGAGTGAACCGTCGGCGGTGAACGGCGTGATCATGGCGCAGGCGGAACGGCCGGAGGGGCCGCCGGTGCGGTGAGGGTGTGTGGACATGGTGGACATGAGGGAAGTCTCATGCCCCCTGTGCTGTAGGTCTACTTCAGACTTCTTCACGCCACCGTGCAGTATCGCTGTCGGGTGGACGGGCTACGTGACTGCCTGGCTATGTGGCTACGCGGCTGCGTGGCTACGGGCTCTCGGCCAGAACGTAGACCCGGGCGGCCGACTCGATGGGGCTGCCCTCGCCCTGGCCGCCGTAGACGACGTACACATCCCGCCGTACACCGCTGTCGATATCGGTGAAGGCCAGGTCCGCATGGGAGGGGACATGGCTGCTGAGGCCGTCCCCGACCGCGCGCGGGATGGCGGCGTCGACGCGGGCCGGGCCGCCGATCCGGTAAGTGGAGCGGAAGTCCTTGAGGTTGCTGTCCTGGCCGCCGTTGATCCGGTAGCGCAGGCAGGCGGTGTGCCCGGCGCTACGGCCCTCGACCGGTACGTAGAAGCGGGCCGCGTTCGGGTTCTGCTCGGGCGCGAAACGGGCCAGTTGCTCGGCCCGGTCCACCGCCGAGGGGCGGGCTCTGCTGTCGGGGCCGAGGAGGAACCACGCGGCGGCGGCCAGGAGCAGGGCTAGCACCAGACCCGCACCACCCAGCGGAACGGCCCAGGCCGCCCGGTGGCGCGTGGCTGACGACGGTGACATCTGGCCCCCTGACACACGAGTGCTCCAAAGCCCGACGGGCCGCCGGACTCCGGAGCACTCTAGGCGAACCCTTGTATGACCTGGGCACCCCAGCGCGGTCGGGGTGGCTGCTGGAGCAGAGGTCTTTGCGTGGCGACACACCCCTTCACTTCATCCTACGTACGGTCAACTTCCCTAAACTGAGGGTGACTTGTGAACACTTGAGTCTCGAACACGCACTACAGGGGAGGGAAGCGTGTCGTTCGACGAGCAATGGAGTGCGCTTCGTGCGGAAGCAGCGCAGGGGCAGCGGGCTCAGATGCGGCTCAATCAGCTTGATGACGGAAGCGGTGGTCGGGGCACCCCGAGCGGCGGCTCGCCGCAGCCGGACCTGAGCGTGAAGAGTGACGAGCTCGGCAAGATCGGACACGACGCGTTCCTGCTGTACGACAGGATCGCCTCGGACGGCGGATGGGCCCAGATCACCACTCTCCAGGCATCCACCGCCCTCACGGAAGGACATCTCGAGACGGGGGCGGCACTCGGCAAAGCCGAGGAAGCATGGCAGAAGAAACTCGGCACCTTGCAGGACGCCTGTGCGCACATCTCCAATCATCTCGATTTCTCCGCCAAGTCACACGCCAAGGACGACGCGGACATCGCCTACACGATGTGCGACGCCCAGAACAAGCGGCTGACCGTGTCGAAAATCAACAAGTACTTCCACTGAGGAGTTTCAGTGCCGTCGTTCGAGGACCTCTACCACCTCAGACTGAAGTCTCTCAGTGAAGCGGTTTCCGACTGGACACAGACCATCAAAAAGCTCAAAACGCTGGCAGAAAGCGCCGACGAAGGCATGTTAGCCAAGGCGAAGAGCGCCGACTGGGCAGGCAAGAACGCCGGCGTGACAAAGCCTTTCATCGAGAAGACCGCCAAGGAGTTTCACGACGCCATCACCGAGGCCACGAGCTTCCGCAATATCCTGCGGGACGCCCATGATGCGCTCAAGATTGCGAAAGGTGACCTGAAGGAACTGGTACATGAGGCCAAGACGCAGGGCCTCACTGTCAGCGCCAAGGGTGTGGTCGACCTCAAGGACGCCGACTCCGGCGACAGCGGTGAACCCCCCAAGGGGTCCCAGGCGAAAATCGATGCCATGGTCGCGAAGATCGAGGCAGTACTCAACAAGGCCGCGAAAGTCGACTCCGAAGCCGCATGGGCACTGAAGACGCTCAGCAGCGACCCGTACAACTTCAGCACCACGAAGTATGACTCCCTCGAGTCCGCGAAGAAGATCAAGAAGCAGGAGGCGGTCGCGGACGCCAAGAAAGCCGCGAAACTCGCCGAAGAACTAACCAAGGAGCGAGTGGCGCGGAATCTTGATGACCTCAAGAAGTTGAAGGCTCTCCTGCATGAGCATGCGAAAGACCCCGATTTCGATGTGACTTTCTATAAGACGCTGGGCCAGGAGAAGGCCCTGGAGTTCTATACCCATGTCTCGTTGGACTCCACGGCGCTGCACGAGAAGGCACGCATCAATCTGGTCCACGCCGTCCAGACCGACATGGGAACGATGCTCGGCGTTGCGACGGACAGGGATACCAAAGGACATCTCGACTCCACATGGATCAACGGCATGCTGCGTGCCGGGCGCAAGGGAATCGACGTATCGGATGTTGCCGGTTACGGCAAGGAGGTATACGGCTATCAGGCGCTGAGCTCGATCATCAGGCACGGCGACTTCAGTGATTCCAACCTCCTCACGGCCGTGGGGCGTGACATGGTCGCCATGGATCGAAAGGATCCGGATGTTTGGACTCGCAACGCGCCGTCCAACATGAACATGGCGCTGAACCTCGACAAGAAGGGCGGCAAGGGATTCGACCCGATAACCGGCCTCATGGAGGCATTCAGCCACAGCCCGGAGGCTTCCACTCAGTTCTTCAATGAGCCGGTGCGTTCAGACACCAATGGTGACGGAATTGTCACCAAAGACGACAAGGCCGTCATGGATTACGACTCCAACTACGACGGCAAGACCAACAGCGGTGACAAGCGTCCCATGAGCATGGTGGATTACATCCTCGACCGCTCCGAGAATATGGACCCCACCGACCAGACCTCAGGAGGCGAGTCAAGGCCCGCGGCCAGGGCGGCGGGCAACGCCCTGGAGGCGGCCAGCACGGGCAGAGTTCCCGGAGATGACGACGCACCCCTCGTGCGCCACACCGAGGGGATGTCCAACGTCGCGGAGAGGATCGTGGAGAAGATCGGCCACAACCCCGAGTCCGTATCGGGAAAGGAGCCGGGTGAGTCCGGACCCCTTGGGATTCTCTCCAAGAACTTTGGGAACATCACGGCTGATTACACGGCCGATGTGCAGATGGCTGTGGAGAACGGTGAGAAGCTGATCAAGCCGTTCGGGCATCCGGCGGAATTTGATAAAGCAGACCTCAAGCTCTTTCTCCGAGCTGTGTCCCAGGACCCCCAGGCTTACGGTGCCATCAGCCATGCACAACAGGCGTACACGACGTCGCTTGTCCACGACATCGTGCAGGAGAGGGGTGAGAATGTCCGACCTGAGACGATCGAGAACGCGGTGTGGCCGGGGTCCGAAGTCGCCGGGATCATGACTGAGGCGCGCGCTGAGGCTATTTTTGACAAGCATGCCGCCGCGAACGAGGATTTCAATAAAGGGGTCGCCGATAACGTCAAGTGGGGTAATAGGATCTGGGATGCTGTGGGAGCTAAATACGTCGAGATGCTCCCAGTGGTCGGTGACCCTATCCAGTGGTACAAGGAAGACACAATTGACGCGGTTGCCGAGCGCGCCCAAAAGGACACGACCGACGAAGCCTACAAGGAATCGGTCGCATCCTACACGAAAGCTGAGACAGCCACGAAGAGTGCAGCGGAGCGGGCAGTAAGAGCCGCCTGCAGAGATAGCGGGTTGTCTCAGGAATTCATCAACATGCTTGTAGGATCGGCTAGAACCAAGTCGGCGGCAGCGCATTCCGCCGGGCACACAGGGGTGGCGCCCGGAGATCAAGGTTGATTGGGTTATGTCAACCAGCATGGAACTCCCCATTCCTGCGTCCTGATTGAGGCAAGATGAGCAACCGCAGACGATTCACACTCACACGATGCGCAGGCGCCTTTCTGGCTTCGGCGATCCTCACGTCGTGCTCTCAAAGCAGCTCCGAGGAGACCGTGCCCGAACTCCCTCGTCGCATCTGCTGGGGCGCGCTCCCGGGGGACGAAGTGAGAAAGCTGTTGAAGCCGGGGTCTCGCGTGAGCATAGACGCGAAGCGCCCTTTCGACTTATACAACGGGAAAGTCGACACCAGCTGCCTCGTGTATATCGATGGCAACACCAAGTTCCTCGCGGCAGCCAACAGGTTCGACAGTTACTCGAGCTGGAAGTTCAGAAAAGATGATTACGATGCCAAGATGCAGGTCGGTCAGGAAGGAATGTTGTCCGACAATGGCGCGGCTTCATATTTCACCTGCGATCGTCCGGCCAACCTGCCCAAGGATCGCTGGCATCCGAACTCGGAAAAACACATCGTTCTGGAGCTTCATACCTGGGACTCTCCCGGCGACCCCAGTAACCACCGTAAGGTGCTCACTTCGCTGATGAAAAAGTTCGTACCCTTCGCGCAGCAAAAACTCCATTGCCGGTGACCACGAGCGCCGCCCAGGACTCCCCGGGCGGCGCTCGCACGAGCAACCTAGGGGCGTACGCGGACGACCTGCGGGTCGTGGTCGCTGGACTGGTCCGCGAACTCGGAGTTGATGTGCACGATGTCGTAGTCCGGGCTCCGCAGCGCGCGGCTGGTGAGGATGTGGTCCAGCACCTGCGAATTGCCGTTGTAGACATAGCCGTAGCGCTCGGCGCGCGGCAGCCGCGTCACCAGGTCGGTGAGCACCCCGCCCTTGGTGAGCGCGCCCAACGCGGGCGAGAACTGGTAGTCGTTGAGGTCGCCCGCGACCACGACGGCGGCCTTCGGATCGGCGGCCAGCAGCTCCTTGACGAAGGTGTTCACCGCCTTGGCCTGCCCGGTGCGCTGGGTCTCCGAGGAGCGGGCCGGGGGCTGGAAGCGGCTGTCCAGACCCTGGTCGCCGCCCTTGGAGTTGAAGTGGTTGGCGACCACGAACACCGGGCGGCCACGGAAGGAGAACTGCCCGGCCAGCGGCTTGCGGCTGGCCTTCCACACCTCGTCGCCCGGGGCGATACGGCCGGGTGAGGCCGACAGCGACGCCTTGCCGTCCTTCTTCACCACCCGCACCGGAGTGGTGGCGTCCCCGCCCGGGATGTCGGTGAACGAGACCCGCTCGGGGTTGTAGAGGAACGCGACGCGGATGTTGCCGCCCGGCTGCCCGCCGTCCTGATCGTCAACCGGGTCGATCTGCCGCCACTCGTACGAGGGGCCACCGGCCGCCGCGATCGCGTCGGTGAGCTTCTTCAGGGTGGCGTCCGCGGCGACGACGGAGTCGTTGGTCGGCCCGTTGTTGTCCTGGACCTCCTCCAGCGCCACGATGTCCGGCGAGGCGAGGTTGCCGACGAGCGCGGATGCGAGGCGGTCGAACTTCGCCTGCGCGGTCTTGGGGGAGAGGTTCTCCACGTTGTAGGTGGCGATGGAGAGTTCGTCCGACGTCTGCGGCCGGGTCCGCTCGCGCTCCGGCCCGTGGTCGGCGAGTTCACCGAGTGCGGTGGCCGCGATGGTGTAGCCGCCGAAGTTGTCGTACTCGAGCGGACCCTCGGTGGTGCCGGTCAGCTCGTCGCCGACGTCCGCCACGGGGAAGGGGTGCTGGGCGTACGGCAGGAGGGAAGCCACCTTCAGCCGACCGGAGTTCGGATCGCGGTAGGAGTCGTAGAGCGCCCCGCCGCGCGCGGTGCGGTGGTGCCGCGGCTCGGCGGTGACCCACAGCTCCTTGTAGGTGTTGGTCGCCCCGACGACGGGCGCGTTCGTGACCGAGACCCGCATCCCCTCCAGCGACTCGTACCGGTCCAGCGCGTACGAACGCGGCCGCAGCGTCAACCCCTCAATGGAGCCGTTGGAACCGTTGGAGCCATTCCCGGCGTCCGACGGCTCGGGGGCGTACCGGTCCGGGACGGTGGAGGCGTTGAGGCGGAACGCGGCGGGCAGCGCGTTGCCGGACGATCCGACCGTCCAGGTCGCCTTGGTGATCTCGGTCATCGACTGAAGCCCGGCGTCGGCCCCGCCCGGGTAGTACTCGCTCACCGTGCCGGACACCGTGACCGCGTCGCCGACGGCGACCGACGGCGTGGTCGATCCGGTGAACACGAAGATCGCCTCACTGGTCGCCTGGTCCTTGTCCGGGCTGGCGTCCTGCATCCAGAACCCGCGCGCGGAACCGAAGGAACGTATCGCCGTGACCGTGCCGGGAACGTCGGCCACCTTCTGCCCGGCCAGAGGGGATATCCGGGTGTTGCCCTGGATGTCATGGATCCGGACCTCGGCGGCGGACGCCGACGACGGTACGACGAGCAACCCGGCCGCGAGCGCGGAGGCGACGACGGCGGTGACGGTGAGAGGTGCGCGCAGTGCGCGTGGGGACATGGTGGTGGCCTCCGGAAAGGAGTGAACAGAGGGAAAATGGGCCTCTACGCGCGTCAATTTCGGCCCTGGGTAGGGCAGTTGTCAAGAGATGGCGGGTGTTCGGGGTGGGACACGTGAATGAATTCACGGAATCTGGGGGCGGAGAGGGAAGCGGAGCGGCTGCGTCCCGATCGGGGGCCGGCGCGTGGTGATCGCTGGTCGCTGGTGAGGTGATCGCGTGCCGGTGAGTGGCGCGGTAGAGATTCCCTGGAGGCGCGGCCGCGCCCCGGCGGAGCGGATGCGTACGGCGATCCGGCGGGCGTGCGGCGCATGCGGCCTGCGGTTCGGGGGAGTGGGGGAGACTCGGGCGGGGCCCCGCCCAGTGCCGTCGTGGCCGAATCATCCGGTTGCCGGGGCGCGGGGTCACAGGGGGACGAAACTGCCCGCACGTTCCGTCTACGCTGGGGTCGGGCCGCGTGTCCATACCGTGCCCGCGACATCCGCACCCCGAGGAGATGACTCCGCCCATGTCCGGAGACCGCCCCACCATGCCGCCCGTGCGGCTGCGCACCGACGCGGAACTCGCGCGGGACGCGCTCGCCGCGCCGCTCCTCGCCCGCGCGGTGCGGCTCGCCCGCTGGGTCGAGCCGGGGAAGCCGGTCGGTGCGGGCGGCGTCCTGCCGGGGGACGATCTGCGCGCCGCCGTCGAGCTGCTCGACCTCACCGCCGACGAGAACGGCCCCGAGTACACAGCCCAGGCGTGGCAGCTCGCCGTCGACACCGGACTCGTGGAGATCCAGGAGAGCGAGGACGGCGAGGAAGCCGAGGACGGCGAGGAAGCCGAGGACAACAACGCCGAGGCCGTCAACGTCAGCGCCACCGCCGTCAGCGGTGAGGAGCTGCGCCTGATCACCCAGGGCAGCCCCCAGGACGTCCTGGACATCTGGCTCGACGGCTTCGAGACCGTCCTCGCCGACGCCGCGGCCCCCGACCTGGCCGACATCGTCGACCAGATCAGCGAGGGCGGCGAGCTCGACCTCGACGCGATCGACTGGAACCCGGAGGAAGAGGCCGATTTCCTCGACGGGATCCTGGGCAATCTGTACATGCTCACCGCCCTCGACGAGGACGCCACCGTCGGCTCCGTCCCGCTCCCCGCCCTCGTCGCCTCCGTGATCGTCCCCGAGGACATGGACGAGCCCACCGACGACGTCCTCGAAGAGGTCTCCGAGGCGATGATGCGGCTGGACGACCAGTTCCGGCTGCTCGCGCCGACCGGTCTGATCGACTACCAGCCGGTGGACGAGGCGCTCATTGAGGAGGTCGACGGCGAGGGCCGTATCCACAGCTCGGACGCCGCCCTCGCTGATGACGAGGAGGAGGACATCTCCCGTTACGGCATGGTCCGGCTCACCCCGCTCGGGATCTACGGCATGCGGTCCCGGATGATCGAGGCGGGCATCGACGCCCCGGCCGTCGGCGACCTGGCCGACAAGGGCGCGGATGTACTGCTGGACGCCCTGCCCGGCCACCCCGAGCCCGCGGCCCAGGCCGAGGCCGAGCAGTGGCTCGCCCGCCGTACGCCTGCGGAGGCCGCCCGCGAACTGCTGGCCGCCGCCCGCGGCGACGACGAGGCCGCGCCGCTGCGCCGCCTCACCTGCCAGCAGACGCTGTCGCTGGTCGGGGCGGAAGCCGAGCCCGCGTTGCGCGAGGTGCTCGACGACCGCCACCTGGGCGGTCTGGTCCGGGTCTGGCTGGCCGAGCACGGTGTGGCGGGGGTGCCGGAGCCCTCGGAGCAGATGGTCTTCTGGCTGACGGTGGACACGCTGGCCGCGCAGCTCGCGACCGAGGACGACTCGGAGGAGATGCGGGAGCTGGTGCGCGGACTGGTGGACCAGTCGGGGAGCTTCTTCGACTCGGCCTGGCGGGTGGATCACCCGGCCACGGCGGATGTACTGGAGGCGATGGGCCGCCTCCACCCGGACAAGAAGGCCGCGAAGGAAGCCCGCAAGGCCGCCTTCAAGGCCCGCTCCCGGACATAACGCGAGCGCCTGGCGGCGAGCCGGACGATTGCGGGCCCCCGGCGGCCGCGCACGAACCCCACACACCCGCCGGGCCCTGCCCCGCCTCGGCTCCTGTGCCACCTGGGGCCGGGCCGGGCGGCTTACGGTTCGAGGGCTTGGCGGGAGCGCGCCTCGCGCCGCTGGTGAGGCTGCACTCCCTGGCCTCACAGCCCGCACCCGCGACATGCCCGGCCGGGCACCGCGCGACCGCGACCCGGCCCCGCCGCGAGCGCCCGGCGCCCGCCGCACCCGCCGCGCCCCAGGCGGGAGGCCACCCCCCGACCCTCGGCACCGGCCCTCCGGGGGAAGCCGTCTCTCCTCCCCTGGTCGGGGAGCCACCCCACGGACCCCGGCCGGAAGGCCAACCACCGACGCCCGGCTCCGCCGTACCGATCCGGCCAGGAAGTCGGTCCACCGACCCCCGGCCGGGGGAGCCGCCCATCGCCCCTCGGCCAGGAGACCGCCCCCGGCGGGGAAGCCACCACTCTCGGCGGGGGCGCCGCCCACCCATCCCCGGCCGGGAGGCCAACCACCCGCCCCCGGCCGGGAGGCCACCCACCCCCGGCGGGGGCGCCGCCCCACCGACCTCCGGCCGGAAGGCCACCCACCCCCCGGCGGGGAAGCCACCACGCCCGGCGGGGGCGCCGCCCTACCGACCCCCCGGCCGGGAGCCCACCACTGCCCGTCGGTCGGGGAGCCGCCTCACCACCCCGGCCGGAAGGCCAACCACCCACCCCGAGCCAGGAGGCCACTCACCCCCGGCCAGGAGGCCACCCACCCCGGGCCAGGAGGCCACCCACCCCCGGCCGGGAGGCCAATCGGCGTGGTGAAGTCGCATTGCGTTCAACTGGCGTTTGGGCGCGAGCGGGACCGTGAGCGCGCAGTTCGGAGGAGATGTCTGCCGCTCAGGAGATGAAGATGCCGCTCACCCGAAGAGATTTCGCCAAGCGTTCCGCGTACACCGGGGCCGGGGTCGCCCTCGTCGGCAGTGCCGGGGTGCTCGGCACCGCGCCCGGTGCCCTCGCGGCGGAGGACCATGGCGCGGACGCCGCAGACGCGGCCGCGACCGGGCTCGGGTACGGGCCGCTCGTCTCCGACCCCAAGGGGATCCTCGCCCTCCCCGAGGGGTTCCGGTACCGCATCATCACCCGCACCGGCGAGACCACTCTCGAGACCGGCGAGTCCACCCCGTCCAACCACGACGGCACCGCCACTTTCGAGGGCACCCGCGGTGCGACCCTGCTGGTCAACAACCACGAGCTGAAGGGCCTCCGTTCGGACTGGCCGCACCCGGTGCCGCTCACCGAGGGGCTGGTCTACGACCCGGCGGCGTCCGGCGGCTGCACCGTCGTCGAGGTGTCCAAGCACGGCGACCACGTCACCGAGTGGGTCGGTATCGCGGGCACCTCCACCAACTGCGCCGGTGGACGCACCCCCTGGGGCACCTGGCTGACCTGTGAGGAGACCGAGGACAAGGCCGGTCAGCACGGGATGACCAAGGACCACGGCTATGTCTTCGAGGTCGATCCGCACGACCGTCGCGCCAACCGCGACCCCAAGCCGATCAAGGCCCTGGGCCGCTACGCCCACGAGGCCGTGGTTGTGGACCCCAAGCGCGGTGACCTCTACCTCACCGAGGACGCCTCCGGCCCGAACGGGCTCCTCTACCGCTGGGTCCCGCCGCACGGCTTCGAGCACGGCCGCGGCAAGCTCCGCACGCTGGCCGATGACGCGGGTGTGCTCCAGGCGCCCGTGTGCTACGACTCCGGCGGCCAGTTCGTCGACGACCTCTCCCGCGCCACCAAGATCGGCACGGTCTACGGCGTGGACTGGGTGGACGTCCCGGACCGCGACGCGAAGTCCGTCCCGGTGCGCAAGCAGTTCGCCGACGGCCGGATCACCCGCGCCCGCAAGCTGGAGGGCATGTGGTGGGGCGACGGTGGCGCGTACATCGTCTCCTCATTCGCCCGTGCGGAGAGCCCGGTCCAGCACGACGGCCAGGTGTGGTTCTACGACCCCAAGCGCCGCACCCTCACCCTCAAGGTGCTGCTGGGTGTCAACCCCGACCCCGCCAAGGACGGCGCCTTCGACGGCCCGGACAACATCACCGTCTCGCCCTACGGCGGGCTGATCCTCGCTGAGGACGGCGAGGGCATCCAGCACCTGTTCGGCGCCACCGATGACGGCCGGACGTACCCGATCGCCCGTAACGAGCTGAACATCGGCAGCGCCGAGGCGCCGTCGTACAGCGAGTTCACCGGCGTGGTCTTCTCGCCCGACGGCCAGACTCTCTACGCCAACATCCAGGAGCCGGGCATCATGCTCGCGATCACCGGGCCCTGGCGCCGCCAGCGCTGAACACCCGATGGCACGGGCGGGGCCGGGGGAATCCCCCGGCCCCGTTCGCGTTCGCGTTGGCGTGAGAGTGAGTTCCGAAGCGTTCGGACTTCAGACCTCAGACCTCAGACTTCAGACCTCAGAGGGCCTTTGCGGCGGGCTTGACCATGCCGCGCACCGTGCGTGAGTCCACATACTCACCCATGGCGGTCATCTCCCACTCACCCGAGAACTGCTTGATGAACTTGGCCATCATCACGCCCGTGCGCGGCTCGGAGTGCGTGATGTCGAAGCGGACCAGCTCCTCCCCGGACTGCGCGTCGATCAGACGGCAGTACGCCTTCGCCACGTCGGTGAACTTCTGACCGGAGAAGGAGTTGACCGTGAAGACCAGCCCGGTGACCTCCGGCGGCAGCCCGCCCAGATGCACGGTGATGGTCTCGTCGTCGCCCCCGCCCTCACCGGTGAGGTTGTCACCGGAGTGCTGGATCGCGCCGTTGAGGATGGCCAGCTTGCCGAAGAAGCAGGCGTCGATCTTCTTGCGGTCGACGCCGAAGGCGATGACGGACGCGTCGAGGTCGATGTCCTTGCTGCGGAAGGCGGGCTCCCAGCCGAGGCCCATCTTCACCGAGCTGAGCAGCGGACGGCCGCCCTTGACCAGCGAGACGGTCTGGTTCTTCTGGAGGCTGACCCGCCCCTTGTCGAGGTTGATCTTGCCGCCGGACGCCACCCCGGCGGCCGGGGGAGCGGCCGGCGCGGCGCTCGGCATGGGCGGCGGCGGGGCCCCGAAACCGGCGGGCGGCCCGGACGGCGGCGGTGCCTGCACCGGCGGCGCGACGGGTGCGGCAGGGGCGGTGGGGGCCGCGGCCGGAGCCGCAGGGGTGGCGGGCTCCTCGACCGAGACGCCGAAGTCGGTGGCGATCCCCGCCAGCCCGTTCGCATAGCCCTGGCCCACCGCGCGGACCTTCCACGCGCCATTGCGCCGGTAGACCTCGACCACCACGAGCGCCGTCTCGGTGCCGAGCCGGGGCGGGGTGAAGGTGGCGATCACGGCGCCGTCCTCGGCGCCGCGCACGGTGGCGGTGGGCTCGGTGCCCGCGAAGGTCGCACCGGGCTGGTCCAGGCTCGCGGTCACCACGATCTTCTCGATGTCGGCGGGGACCGCTGCGGTGTCCACGGTGATGGTGTCGCCCGCGCCCCCGGCGCCCGCGCGGTGGGTCACCCCAGGGCCGGACGGCTGGTTGTAGAAGACGAAGTCGTCATCGGAGCGCACCTTGCCATGGGCGGTGAGCAGCAGGCCCGACACATCGAGCCGCACCGGGGCGGTGACATCGACCGCCACGCGTGCGACGGGGAGGGGGAGGTTCGAGCCGGGAGTCATTGCGGTCATGACCGGGGTAACGAACATCCTCGCTTTACGGTTCCTTGACCTGCTCCCTCTCCTGAGCCTCCCGTCCTCCCCGGACAGAACCGTCGGCCGTGGTTCAGTCTTCGGTCATGGGCCAGGTATCCAAGACCAGGTCAAGGCGTCGGTAGGCGTCGTCGAACCAGGCATCGACCAGTGGGACGGTGACCGTCACCGTCGTCAGGGACATGGAGTGGTCCTTGATCGTGACCTCGCACCGGTCATCGTCCTCGTCGAGTTCGATGAACAACCACGGATTGCGTTTCCCCTCGCACCAGGCGATGTCCTGTCCCGCGTCGAGCGAGTCCAGAGCCTGCTGCCACTCCCGCAGGTCCTCGGGGAAGATCCAGGTCTTGAGGGTGCCACGGACGAAGGGCGTATCGACCAGGAATTCGCCGACCAGGGCATCGGCCTCGGCGGGAGGCTTCCGCTGCTCCTTTCCCGCGATCCGGAGGATGACGCTGTTGCCATCCCCCTCCAGGCAGATCAGGTCGATCGGTTCCTTGGCCATGACTGCCCCTTCTGAGTCGCACGGGTTGCCGAATACTAATCGTTGGGACGGACACAAGATCGGCCGAGGGGTCACCGACTAGCGACCCGCGTGCACCTGCCGAGTGACGTAGCTTGCGCAGCTCTTGCGCTCCCCGCCGTACCCCCCAACCACCAGCGCTTTCTTCATTGTTCAGTGCTTCGGAAGAGGGCTGCTGAACAACCGTACGGCCGCTGGAATGGCGGAGCGGTCGCGCCGCGGTGCCCCCAGGGGGGAGAGCGCACGGGCCGTCCGCTGACGTCTATGTGAAAGGCAGCAACGTGAACAAGTTCATCAGCACCCGCGGTGTCCGCGGTGCGATGGTGGCGTGGGCGGCGCTGACGCTGGCCGCGGGCACGATGCCGGCGATAGCCGCCGCCTCCGAGACCGAGCCCACGACGTCCGCGGCCTCGCCGCATGCCGCCGGGTGGAGCGAGTCGAAGGTGACGACGGGCGACGCCACGCTCCTGGCCTCCACGCGGCCCGACGCGCAGACCACGTGGGTGGCGGGGGCGCGGTTCGTCCAGGGGAGCTCCAACTTCGCGCCCACCCTGTGGGAGCGCGACGAACGCGAGGGCCCCGGCTGGAAGCGGGTGAAGACGGCGCCGGTGGCGACCCAGGACGACGTCCGGTTCAACGATGTCGATGCCACTTCGACGCGCAACGGCATGCTGGTCGGTGACTACTCAGAGCACGCCGGCGGTGTGGTGACACAGCGCTGGAACGGCAAGACGTGGAAGGCCGCTGTCGCTCCGGTGCCCCGGGGGACCGTAGGGGCCGGGTTCACCTCCGTCGACACCCGCGCTCCCGACGATGCCTGGGCAGCGGGCTGGACGGAAGGCAGCTCCACGTCTGCCGGAACGCTCCAGCACTGGGACGGCACCCGCTGGAAGGCGCAGAAGCTGCCGGACGTCGGTGCGGGGGGCAAGGACTGGTATCTGCAGAACGTCACCGCGCTCGCCGCCGACGACGTGTGGGCCGTGGGCGGCACAGGCTTCTTCAAGCCCGAGAAGCCGTTGCTGCTGCACTACGACGGCGCACGCTGGAGCAAGGTCGCCGTTCCTGGCGTCGGTGCCGCGCACGCAAGGCTGAATGATGTCGTCGCCGGACCGGGCGGGCAGGTGTGGGCCGTGGGTACAACCCAGGCGTCTGACGGCTCCCTACAGGCGCTGGCGGTGCGCTACGACGGCAAGAAGTGGGTCAACGTCCCGCTGCCGCGGGGGATCAAGGAGCTGGTCTCGGTCGCGATCAGTCAGGGTGGTCCTGTCGTCCTGGAGCGGAAGACGGCGGACACCAGCACCGCGCTCCGCTACTCCGGCGGAGAGTGGGTGTCGATGAAACTGCCCGCCGACGGCGCCAAGCCGTATACGGCGAGCGACGTCTCGGTCTCGGGCCGGACCATCGACGTCACCGGATCGCGCCCGGCCACGGGCTCCCAGGACGTGGGTCCCGGCTCGGTACTGACCGCGCGCCAGTAACGGCGCGCGCGAGGGGGATGGGCGTGTGGAGGCCCATCCCCTTCCGCCGGTCCCGGGCAACCTCAGTCCGTCGCGATCTCCGCCCAGACGGTCTTCCCTGGTGCGTCGCCGAAGCGGGGTGTTACCGCCCAGCGCTCCGCGAGCTGCGAGACGAGGAACAGACCGCGCCCGGTCTCAGCCTCGGGGCCCGCCAGGCGGAGTGCCGGGCGCCTCTCGGCGCGGGTGTCCGACACCTCGATACGGATGGTCGGGCCGGGGGAGAACGGCGGCGCGGTCAGCCGCAGATGGAAGTCCCGCCCGGGGACGCGCCCATGGCGTACGGCGTTGGCCGCCAGCTCGCTGGCGATGAGGGTCGCGGTCTCGTTGGGGCCGGAATCGTACGGGTACCCCCACTCGGCCAGCCGGTGCGAAACGAGCCGCCGGGCGAGCCGCGCACCCCTTGCGGTCGAGGTGAAGCGCATGGCGAACTCGCCGGGGACGGAAGGGGAATGTCCCCCTCCCGTCCCTCGTGCGGGCGCTTTTTCGGTCGTCATGGGTACGAGCCTTGCGGTGCCGTGCCTAGCCTGACCAGGAAGCGCGCGTGTACGGACAGTCCCTGTACGGACACGTGAAGTGCGGATGGGAGGGATTTGACGATGGCGGGGACGGAGAGGTCGGCGTTCCTGAAGGGCCTCGGTAAGCAACTGAAGCTCTTACGCGAGCGTGCCGGACTCACCCAGGCGGAGCTGGCGTCGCGCGTCGGGTACAGCACGGAACAGGTGGCGTCGGTCGAGTGCGGACGGCGCATTCCGAAGCCGGAGTTGATCGACAAGGCGGATGAGGTGCTGGAGGCCGGTGGCCTTCTCAAGGCCATGAAGGACGAGGTCGCGCAGGCGCGGTACCCGGCGTTCTTCCGCGATGCGGCGCGATTGGAAGCCGAAGCGGTTGAGCTTCAGGTCTACGACACCGTCGTGATCAACGGGCTGTTGCAGACGGAAGAGTATGCACGAGCCCTCTTCGGCATGCGCCGCCCTCTACTTGACGAAGAGGTCATCGCGCAGCGTGTAGCCGCGCGATTGATTCGACAGGAGATCTTCAACGCGCGGCCTGCGCCGCTGCTCGGGTTCGTCATCGAAGAAGCTGTCCTGGGCAAGCCGTTCGGCGGGAAGCAGGTGCTGCGCGGGCAACTGGAGCAACTGCTCCTCATCGGCGAGAAGCGCAATGTGGAGATCCAGGTCATGCCGACAGCTCGGGAGGACAACGCCGGAGTTGACGGCCCGTTCACTTTGATGACCCCCAAGGGGGGTGAGCAGCTCGCGTATCTCGAGGGTCAGGGACGCAGCACCCTGCTCACTGACCGAGAAGAAGTCCACGCCATCGCTGCGCGGTATGGAATTATCCGGGCGCAGGCTCTCACTCCACGAGAGTCATTGGTCTTCATTGAGAAGCTGCTGGGAGAGCTATGAGCAACGACATAGACCGACTGGTGTGGTTCAAGAGCAGCTACAGCGGTGCCGAAGGCGGCCAATGTGTCGAGGTCGCCATGGACTGGCGTAAGAGCAGCTACAGCGGTGCCCAAGGTGGCGACTGCGTCGAGGTCGCCACCGACTGGCACAAGAGCAGCTACAGCGGAGCTGAAGGCGGCGATTGCGTCGAGGTCGCCACCTGCCCCTGCAACATCCACGTCCGCGACTCCAAGGACACCACCGGCCCGGTCCTCACGTTCACGGCCGACGCGTGGGCCGCGTTCGTAGGGTTCGCGGCCAACGACTAGAAGCGGTCCCACAAGGGCGGGTTGGTGCAGAAGTCCCCACCGATGCGATCGGTGTCGGGATCTCCCGGCACCAGCTCGCCCTGCTCCGCTATCAGCTTCGCCGCGTACGCCTCCGCGTTGTCCTGGGGCTCGTACCCCAGCTCGCGCGCGGACGAAAGGTCCCACCACAGCCGGGTGTTGGCTGAGCTGCCGTAGACCACCCGGAAGCCGACGTCCTCCGCGCTCAGCGCGGCGTGCAGCAGCCGGGCGGCGTCGGCCGGGCTCAGCCAGGTCGACAGCATCCGCACCGTGAGCGGCTCCGGATCGCAGGAGCCGATGCGGATGGCGACGGACTCGATGCCGTACTTGTCCCAGTAGTACGACCCCAGGTCCTCACCGAACGCCTTCGACAGCCCGTAGAACGTGTCGGGCCGGTGCCGGGTGCCGACAGGGGTTCGTGGATCGCCTTCGGCGACCGGGCGCGGGGTGAAGCCGACGGCGTGGTTGCTGGAGGCGAAGACCACGCGGCGGACGCCCGCCTCCCGCGCCGCCTCGTAAACGTTGTGCGTGCCCTCGATGTTGGCGCGCAGAATCTTCTCAAATGTGGACTCTACGGATATGCCCGCCAAGTGCACGATCGCGTCCACGCCCCGTACGGCCTCGCGCAGTGCGTCCTTGTCCGCCAGGTCCGCGGTGATGGCGTCCGGTGTGCCCTCGATCGGGACGAGGTCCAGCAGCCGCAGCTCATAGCCGTACTGCGGCAGCAGTGCGCGCATCTGGGTGCCCATACCGCCGGCGGCGCCGGTGAGAAGGACGGTGCGGGGGGCGGGCATGGGCGGTACCTCCTGTGGGCGTGTGCTGCGATCCCGTTCGGACTCAGTGTCGCCAGCACGCGCGTGACGTCCAGCGATTTGATGGCACCGGCTTCGCCCCAGCCCCCTATGAACACGGTGTATACCTTGCGTGTAGTGTGATCGACCATGTTGCCAACAAGGCGTCTTTCAGTGTCTGTTGACGGCATACCGTCCACTACAGCGCGCATGTGCCGTTATGTGACCGCCGAACGACCTGAGCATGGCGGAAACCGGCATACGTCGCACAACTTGATCAAGCGGAGATCTTCATGAGGCGGATAGGCCGCATATCCGGGCTGGTGACGGCCGTGGCCCTGGCGTTGAGTCTCAGTGGCTGCGGCGCTTCCTACGACACCACCGCACCGCGCAGCGCCAGAGAAGACGCGGTGAAGGATCAGGAGTCGAAGGCGGACGCGAAGAACACCACGGTCGACACGGCGGACGGCAAAAAGGCCGTCGACTGCTCGAAGGCCAAGTGCGTCGCCCTGACCTTCGACGCGGGTCCCAGTGAGAACACCCCGCGGCTGCTGAAGATCCTCAAGAAGAACGACGTCCACGCGACCTTCTTCATGCTCGGCAAGAACCACATCGAAAAGCACCCCGACCTGGTGCGGCGGATCGCCGACGAGGGGCATGAACTGGCCAACCACACCTGGTCGCACAAGATCCTGACCAAGTCCGACGACGATGTGGTCCGTTCCGAGATCAACCGGGTGCAGAAGGCCGTGAAGAAGCTGACCGGCCGGACGCCCCTGCTGATGCGTCCGCCGCAGGGCCGCACCGATGAGCGGGTCTCCAAGCTCAGCAAGGAGCTGGGGGTGGCGCAGGTGCTGTGGAGCGTCACCGCGAAGGACTACCAGACCACCGACTCCGCCCTGATCAAGAAGCGGGTCCTCGAGCAGACCGACCGCGACGGCATCATCCTGCTGCACGACATCTACAAGGGCACGGTCCCGGCGGTGCCGGGCATCCTCAAGGCGCTGAAGAAGCAGGGCTACACGGTGGTGACCGTCGGCCAGCTGTTGTCTCCGGCCGTGCCGGAGCCGGGCAAGGTCTACAAGCCCTAGCTGTCTTGCCCTGTGAGGTTGGGGACGCGGCTGGCGGGTGGTTGGCCCTTCAGCGCGGTGTGTCCGCGGTGGTGATTGTAGGTGTGCAGCCAGCCGGGGAAGGCTTCGCGTCGCTCGGTCTCTGATCGGTAGGGGCGGGCGTAGGCCCATTCGTCGAGCAGGGTGCGGTTGAGGCGTTCGACCTTGCCATTGGTCTGGGGGCGGTAAGGCCGGGTTCGCTTGTGGGTGATCCCAGCCGCCGCGAGGGCTTCGCGCCAGTCGCGTGAGCGGTAGCAGGCGCCGTTGTCGGTCAGAACCCGCTCGACGGTGATCCCGCACGAGGTGAAGAATGCCTGGGCCCGGGTCCAGAAGGCCGTCGCGGTCTCCTTCTTCTCGTTGCCGAGGATCTCGCTGTAGGCCAGGCGGGAGTGGTCGTCGACGGCGGTGTGGATGTAGCTGTAGCCGGCGTTCTTGCGGGTCTTGCGCCCCGCTTGGCGGCCCAGCATCTTGTGGCCGCCACCGTCGGGGATGTTGCCGAGCTTCTTGATGTCCACGTGGATCAGTTCGCCCGGCCGGTCGCGTTCGTAGCGGCGTATGACGTGTCCGGTGGCCCGGTCCAGGTGTGTGAGCCGGGCCAGCCGGTAGCGGGTCAGCACGCGGTGCACGGTCGAAGGCACCAGGCCCAGCAGGTGGGCGATGCGGGCCGGGCCCCACCGGCGCTGGAGGCGGACCTTGATGATCCGGCGTTCGGTGCGGGTCGGGGTACGTCGTGGGCTCGTGTGTGGCCGGGAGGACCGGTCGGTCATACCTGTCTCGCCGAGCAGACAGTAGCGGTCCGCCCATCGCTGGGCTGTGGTCGGTGAGACCTGGAAACGTTCGGCGGCACGGCGCAGGGTCCAGCCGTCCTCGACCACACAGCGGGCGAGGCGAAGACGGCCGGTCTCAGTCAGGGGTGCATTACGGTGGGGCAAGAGGGCCTTCTCGGTGCTCGGTGGAGATGTCGCAATCCACACCGAAGCCGGAAGGCCCTCACTCGTTCAAGACCACCAAGCCGTGCCGTCCATCACCAACCTCTGTGGACAGAACACCTAGCCCTGAGGTCCTTGAGATCCACGCGCCCTCAGGGCTGAAAGCCCTGAGGGCTACGCGTCCCCGTGCAGGCCGAGTAGGCACCGTGCGGACCGGGTAGGTGCCGTGCGGACCGGGGTGGTGCCGAACAGGATCGGCCACAAAACGATCAAGACTTGCCGAGCCCTATCCCCAGGGAGGTCCATTTTCGTAATCTAAGAATCCTCGAGACGGCGGCAACCTACTCTGGACTGGCGGCAACTACGCACGGAGCGGCCGGTCCTGATCCCCCGGTCCGCTCTCTCGACGCAGAACAGGAGTTGCCATGAGGGTGAGGCGAAAGCGGGGCCGCCACCGCCGCCGCAAGGACCGCACGCTGCCGTTGGGCAGCGCGATCATCGTGGCATCGGCTGTGGCCGGGGTGTATCTCACGGCCTCCCCGGACGGTGCGCAGGCCGTGCCCAGCACCGTCTATGTCTCCCCGGGCGGCAGCGACAGCAAGGCGGGCACACTCACGTCGCCCTTCCGGACGCTGGAGAAGGCGTTCTCGGTCGCCGAGGCGGGCACCACCATCGAGGTCCGCGGCGGCACCTACTACCCGGGTCGTACCCTGCGCTCCTCGGTCGACGGCACCCGGCGCGAGCGGGTCGAACTGCGGCCGTACGAAGGCGAGAAGGTACGGATCGACGGCTCCCGGCTGCGCAGCGGCTCCACCCTGGTCGCGCTCAGCGGCGACTACTGGACCGTCTCCGGTCTCGAACTGCGCAACGCCCCCGGCGGCGGGCTGGTGTGCACCTCCTGCTCCGAGGGCGTCTTCGAGAACCTCACCACCTGGGGCAACGGCGACACCGGACTGACTCTGCGCGGCGGCGGCACCACCGACAACCTCATCCGGAACCTGGACTCCTTCGGCAATCACGACGACGCCACCGGCGGGCAGAGAGCCGACGGCCTGGCCATCACCCATGGCTCCGGCAAGGGCAATGTGATCAGCGGCTCCCGGCTCTACCACAACAGCGACGATGGCGTGGATCTGTGGATGTGGGCCAGCCCCGTCACCATCGAGCACTCCTGGGCGTACGGAAACGGCGAGAACCGCTGGCAGATCCCCGGCTTCAAGGGCAACGGCAGCGGTTTCCAGCTCGGCGCCGACCGTGTCCCCGCACCCTCGCCCGCCCATGTCGTACGGGCCTCGAGCGCCTGGAGCAACAGCAAGAACGGCTTTGACGCGGGCGGCAACAAGGGCGCGCTCCGCATCCAGCGCACCACCGCCTTCGGCAACCGGGACGATGGCTACGACCTCGACGGCTCCCATGCCCGGCTGCGGTACAACCTGTCCGTCTCCAACGGCCGGGACAAGGCCGCCATGGGGCGCTTCGCGCTCTCCCAGGACGACAACTGGACTCCGGGGGCCCGCCCTTCGCCGCCCTTCGTCACCACCGATCCCACGACGGCCTACGGCTCCCGGCGGCAGAACGGCGCGCTGCCCGTCACCAGCTTCCTGGTGGTCATGGACAGCACGCCGCTCGGCTCGCCGATGAACTGACCGTCCGGGTCAGCGCTCGACGTCAGCGCTCGACGATGAACTGACCGCCCGCTGACCGTCGTGGGTCAGCGGTGGCCCATGATCGGGCGCGGCCGGTAGGGCGCCTCCAGCCGGGCCACCTCGGACTCGTCGAGCTCCAGATCGACCGCCGCCACCGCGTCGTCCAGATGTGCGGCCTTCGTCGCGCCCACGATCGGCGCCGTCACCGAGGGTCTGCCCAGCAGCCAGGCCAGGGCGATCCGCGCCGGGGCCACCCCGCGCTCGGCGGCCACCGCGCGGGTGGCGTCCACGATGTCGAACTCGGCGTCCGCGTACCACTTCTCGACCATCGCGTCGTTCCGCGCGCGGGTGGTGGGGCCGGAGCGGTCCCGGTCGCGGTTGCCTGCGAGCAGACCGCGCGCCAGCGGGCTCCAGGGGATGACCCCCACCCCCTGGTCGAGACAGAGCGGGTTCATCTCCCGCTCCTCCTCCCGGTACAGCAGGTTGTAGTGGTTCTGCATCGACACGAACCGGGTCCAGCCGTGCGAGGCGGCCGTGTACTGGCACATGGCGAACTGCCATGCCCACATCGACGACGCCCCGATGTACCGGGCCTTCCCCGCCCGCACCACATCGTGCAGCGCCTCCATGGTCTCCTCGACCGGGGTCTCGGGGTCGAAGCGGTGGATCTGGTAGAGGTCCACATGGTCGGTGCCCAGCCGCCGCAGCGAGGCGTCGATGCCCGCCATGATGTGCTTGCGCGACAGTCCCCGGTCGTTGGGGCCGGAACCCATCGGGGAGTACACCTTGGTGGCCAGCACATAGTCCTCGCGGCGCGGGAACAGCTCGCGCAGCAGCTCGCCGGTGATCTCCTCGCTGCGGCCCATGGCGTACATATCGGCGGTGTCGAAGAAGGTCACCCCACCCTCCACCGCCCGGCGTACGATCGGCCGCGCCGCGTCGATGTCCAGCTGCCAGGGGCGGTGTTCGGGGCTGCCGTAGCTCATCATGCCCAGGCAGATCCGGGACACCTTGACGCCGGAGGTGCCGAGCCGCGCGTACTCCATGTCGCTTCCCTTCTCGCGGTTCCCACCCCCCTCACCCCACAGCAGACCACTGCGGGGGCCGGATGTCAGCCGGGGGTGACGAACCCGCACTCGTATGCCGCGATCACCGCCTGGGTGCGGTCGCGGACGCCCAGTTTGGCGAGGACCGATGCCACATGCGTCTTGACCGTGGCCGGGCCCACCGCCAGCCGCTCGGCGATCTCGACGTTGGTCATCCCGCAGGTCATCAGCCGCAGCACCGCCGCCTCCCGCTCGGAGAGCAGATCGTGCAGCCGGCGCCCGGCCTTCTGGGAGCCTTCCGCGCGGGTGGCCGCGTGCTCGGCGGCCAGCGCCCGGACCGCGGCCGGGAACAGCAGCGAGTCGCTCCTCGCCACCAGCCGCACCGCCTGCACCAGTTCCTCCGCCCGGGACCGCTTCAGCAGGAAGGCGCTGGCTCCGGCGCGCAGCGCGTCGTACACATAGCTGTCGTTCTCGAAGGTCGTCACCACGATGATGCGCGGTGGCTCCGGAACGGTGCGCAGAATCTCCTCGGTGGCGCGGATCCCGTCCCCGTCGGGCATCCGGACGTCCATCAGTACCACGTCCGGCCGTAGTTGGCGGACCAGCGGGACGGCCTCGGCGCCGCTGCCCGCCTCGCCCACCACTTCCAGATCCGGTTCGCTGGACAGGATCGCGCGCAGTGCGGTGCGCACCATCCGCTCGTCGTCGGCGAGCAGCACCCGCAGGGTGGACGGTGCGGTGGTCACCGGGAGACCTCCAGGGGGAGCCGGACCGTCAGCCGCCAGACCTCACCCTCCGGTCCCCAGTCGCAGACGCCGCGCAGCAGTGCCGTGCGCTCGGCGATACCGCGCAAGCCCCGGCCGCCGCCGGTGCGGTGCCCCCGGGCGGTGCCGCCCACCGGGTTCTCCATGCTGATCTCCAGCTCCTTCCGTGGTCCGTCCTCGCCGACGCGCAGCCGCACCGGCACCGGGCCCGCGTGGCGCAGCGCGTTGCTCAGGCCCTCCTGCACGATCCGGTACGCCTCGCGGGAGACCACCGGCGGTACCGCGCCCAGCGGGCCGGGGGCCGTCAGCTCGACCGTGACGCCCGCGGCGCGGGTGCGGTCCAGCAGTCCGTCCAGATCGGCCAGGGTGGGGGAGGGGGCGGTGGCCGCACCGGCCGCGCCCTCTTCGCCTTCCCGCAACAGTCCGAGCACGGTGTCGAGTTCGCCGACCGCGCCCCGGCTGGTCTCCTCGATGGCGGCCAGCGCCTGCCGGGCGAACTCCGGGTCGGCGTCCAGCACTTTGCGGGCGGCGCTCGCCTGGAGGGTCACCGCGCTGAGCGCATGGCCGACCGAGTCATGGAGTTCACGGGCGAGGCGGTTGCGGGAGGCCAGCCGGGCGGCCCGTTCCTCGGCGGCGGCGAGCCGTTCGGCCGGGGCCGGGCCGAGCAGCGCGGGAGCGCAGCGGGCCAGCAGCGCCCCGGCGCCCACGGCGACCGCCACCACCACGGCCAGCACCCCGAGCGCGGCGAGCGGGGCGAGCACCGTACGGGATCCGGTGAACCCGGTCGGCCAGCCCAGTTCCCGGGCGTCGGAGGGATCGGCGAACGGCACCATCAGCAGCATGAGCGCGGCGGGCGGCAGGGACAGCGTCACCCCGCTGACCAGCCCGCCGACCGCCAGATGCAGGGTGTACCAGAGCGAGGTGCGGCTGCGCGCGTCCCACGAGGTGGCGGGCCCCGTCGCGAGCTCGACGGAGGCGGGCAGCCCGCACAGCGAGCGCGCCGCGGTCGCCTCCAGGGGGCGCACCAGCGGAAAGAGCGCGGTGATCGCGGTGAGCGGCAGCGCGGTCACGAAGGTGGTGAGCTGCCAGCCCAGCGAGCTGAAGGGATTGGAGTCCGGGGCGAACGCCGCGAGGATCACGGTGGTCAGCAGGAAGTACGGCATCAACAGGGCGCCGCCGAGTACCAGATGCACCCATCGCAGCCGGGTCCGCCGCCCCAGCGCCGTACGCGCCGCCCGCCGCCACCACGCGTCGGTCACGGGATCTGCCGGACCAGGGGGGAGAGGGCCGGGCGTCCGTCGGCCCCGTCCCTGTCGGCCTCGACGGGGGTGTCGCCGGACGTGAGGGCGTCGCGCCGCTCGCTGAAGAAGTACGTGCCGGCCGTGAGGACCAGCAAGCCGACGATCATCTGCACAGCGTATGTCAGATTCAGCAGCGCCGTCGGGGCCTTGGCGCCCTCCGCGGTCAGCCCGTTCAGTGTCATCCAGGCGCCCCAGCAGGCCAGCGCCCCCGAGCCGACCCAGGCCAGCGAGAGCGGCAGGACCAGCCGGGCCCGGCCTCCGGCACGGAAGGCGACCATGTTCACGCCGACGGCGGTGACCAGGGCATACAGCACGTACAGCGCCTCTGGCAGGTAGAAGTCGGCGTTGCGGTCCGCGGCCATGGCCTCGTTGAGCCCCGCCGCCGAACCCCCGGCCCACAGCGCATGGATGGTGGCGGGCAGCGCCGCGAGCACGCTGATGATCACGGCGGTGAGGCGGTGCGCCGCGCGGGCCGGGCCCCGGGCGGGCAGGTCGGCCACCCGGCCGCGCCACAGATGGCCCCAGCGCTCATGGGCGTACGCCACGAACAGGGCTCCCAGGGCGAGCCCTTGGACGATGAAGCCGCCGTAGACGACACCGAAGACCCACTCGGCCAGGAACTGCCCGCCCTTCTCGTCGGAACCGCCGCTGCCGCCTCCGCCGAAGCCGAGTGCCCTGGCGGCCAGTTGGGCCGGGAAACCGGTCATGATCGGGGCGAGCAGACCGCAGGCCGCCCACACCGGCAGGACCAGCAGCCAGGAGGGGACCCGTCTGCCCCAGGGGCGGGTGAGAAGCAGCGCGAGGACGATCACGGCGCCGTCCATGAGTATCGACAGCCCGTTGAAGGCGAGCATCATCGCGCGTTCACCGGGCTCGCGCAGTTCGCTTCCTTCGGGGATGCCGACATAACTGCCCGCCATCCAGGCAACCTTGAGGGCGATGTAGGGCAGACAGGCGGTGATGGCGACGGCCCGCAGGACGGGTCGGGAATCGGTCATGCCGTCAGGATTCCGGTCCGCCGCCCCTTCGCGCCTCGGCCCGTCCGATGAACCGTATCCGCCGCGCGGCGGAGGGGGCCGTCCTCCCCGCGGCCTTACAGACGGCGGGTGGCGAGGGTGAGCCGGTCGCGGGCGTCGAACAGCGCGTCCTTGAGCATCTGCTCATGGGCGGGGGTCAGCCGGGCCACCGGCACCGAGCAGCTGATCGCGTCCCGCGCCGGGGTGCGGTAGGGGATGGCGAGGCCGAAGCAGCGCAGGCCCAGGGTGGTTTCCTCGCGGTCCACCGCATAGCCCTGTGCGCGGACGGTGTACAGCTCCTCGATGAGCTGCTCGCGGTCGGTGACGGTGTTCTCGGTGAGCCGGTCCAGGCTCTCCGGCAGCATCGAGCGCACCTGTTCGTCGGAGTAGGTGGCCAGCAGAGCCTTGCCCAGCGCGGTGGAGTGGGCGGGCAGCCTGCGGCCGACGCGGGTGAAAGGGCGCAGATAGTGCTGTGACTGGCGGGTGGCCAGATAGACGACGTTGGTGCCGTCCAGCCGGGCGAGGTGGATGGTCTCGGTGGTGTCGTCGGAGAGCCGGTCCAGGGTGGGGCGGGCCGCGGCCACCACCTCGTCGCCGTCGATGTAGGAGGTGCCCACGAGCAGTGCGCGCACCCCGATGCCGTAGCGGGTGCCGGTGGCGTCCGTCTCCACCCAGCCCAGCTCGACCAGCGTGCGCAGCAGCATGTACAGGCTCGACTTGGGATAGCCCACGGCCTCCTGGACGGCTGCCAGGCTGTGCATTCCGGGGCGTCCGGCGAAGTACTCCAGCAGTTCCACGGTGCGGACCGCCGACTTCACCTGGCCGCCGCCCTGGACCGTGTCCGACTCGGCAGCTCTGCCCGGTGCGGCAGCAGACATCGCCTTGACCCCTCTGTTCGGCCAGCCATAGAGTCCGAGTCCCGAGGGGAATTCATCACCCGGGACAGCGTTCAGCGTATCGAACAGCGCTCGAGATGCGAGACGCAAGCAGTGGATACACAGCAGGAGGAATCCGCGGTGTCAGCACCAGTGTGGAGCGTCGACCCCCGAACCGGAAACCAACGGGAACAGGTGGCTGTCGAAGCCACCGCGGACGAGGTGGACCGCGTGGTGTCGGCCGCCCACGCGGCCCGCGGCGCCCTCGCGGACCGCGCGGTACGCGCCGCCCTGCTGCGCACCGCCGCCGCCCTGCTGGACTCCGCGCGCGATGTGCTGGTCGAGGCCGCCGACGCGGAGACCGCGCTCGGCCCCGCCCGTCTCACCGGTGAACTCGCCCGCACCACCTACCAACTGCGGTCGTTCGCGGAGGTGGTGGACGAGGGCGGCTTCCTCGACATCCGCATTGACCACGCCGACCCCGCGCAGACCCCGCCCTGGCCCGATCTGCGCCGCCACAAGGTCCCGCTGGGCGTTGTCGCCGTCTACGCCGCGAGCAACTTCCCGCTCGCCTTCTCCGTACCCGGCGGCGACACTGCCAGCGCCCTGGCCGCGGGCTGCCCGGTCGTCGTCAAGGCCCACCCCGACCACCCCGCCACCTCCGAACTGGCCGCCGCCACCCTGCGCCGTGCCGCCGAGCGGGTCGGGCTGCCCACCGAGGTGATCGGTGTGGTGCACGGCTTCGACGCGGGGCTGGACCTGGTCCGCCATCCGCTGGTCGCCGCCGCGGGCTTCACCGGCTCGATCCGGGGCGGCCGGGCGCTGTTCGACGCCGCGGCGGCCCGGATGGTGCCGATTCCCTTCCACGGCGAACTGGGCAGCCTCAACCCGGTGGTGGTGACCGAGGCCGCCGCCGCAGAGCGGGCCGAGCAGATCGGCGCGGGCCTCGCGGGCTCCTTGACCCTGGGCGTCGGCCAGTTCTGCACCAAGCCCGGCTTGGTGCTCGCGCCCGCGGGGGAGACCGGCGACCGGCTGGTCACCGCCCTCACCGACGCGGTCAGCAATACCGACCCCGGGGTGCTGCTCGACCACCGGATGCGCGACGCCTTCCTCGCCGGGATCCTCGAGCGCGCCGAGCTGCCGGAGGTGAAGGCCCCGGTCACCCCGGGCGCGGGCAGTGAGCACACGGTCAGTGCGGGCTTCCTGACCGTCCCGGCACGGCTGCTCGCCGAGGAGGGGCCGCACGACGTCCTGCTGGAGGAGTGCTTCGGCCCGGTGACCGTGGTGGCCCGCTACGACGGCGACGCCGACATCACCGCCGTCCTCGGCCGGCTCCCGGGCAGTCTCACCGCCACCGTCCAGATCTCCGCCGCCGAGGCCGAGGAGGAGGACGGCCGTGCCGCCGCCCTCCTCGCCGAGCTGACCCCGCTCGCGGGCCGGGTCCTGGTCGACGGCTGGCCGACCGGTGTCGCCGTCGCACCCGCCCAGCACCACGGCGGCCCGTACCCGGCGACCACCTCGACCTCCACGTCCGTCGGCGGCACCGCCGTCGAGCGCTGGCTGCGGCCGGTCACCTACCAGGACACCCCGGCAGCCCTGCTGCCGCCGGAGCTGCGCGAGGACAACCCGCTCGGGCTGCCCCGCCGGGTCGACGGTGTCCAGGAGCGGGGCGGCGCGGACCCGACCGGCTGACCCCGGTTTTTGTCCCCGCGTCGCCGATCCTCGGAGGAACATCGCAGGTCAGAAGGGATTCATAAGGGTCCCTTGAAGGCATGCGTCAAAAACCCGCAATGGACGCGGGGGTGCGGCCGAACCATAGTTGATGGGCATGGAGAGCCTGTCCGGCGCGGAGTTCGCGCCACAGACGACATACCTCAACACCGCGTCCAGCGGTCTGATCCCCGCACGCTCCGTGACCGCCATGAAGGCGGCCCTCGACGACGCGGCGGCCGGGGGCCCCGCCGCCGATGTGGCCTTCGAGGCCGTCGAGGAGACCCGCGCCGCCTATGCCCGGATCGTCGGCGTACCGGCCGGCCGGGTCGCCACCGGCGGCTCGGTCGCCGTCTTCGCCGGAATGATCGCCGCCGCGCTGCCCTCCGGCGCCGAAGTCCTCACCGCCGAAGGCGACTTCAGCTCCCTGGTCAACCCCTTCGCCGTCCGCCGCGACCTCAAGCTGCGCACCGTCCCGCTGGAGGAGATCGCGGACGCGGTACGGCCCGGCACCGCGCTGGTCGCCGTCAGCGCCGTACAGTCGGCGGACGGCCGGATCGCCGACCTCGACGCCATCCGTACGGCGGCCCGCGCCCACGGCGCCCGCACCCTGGTGGACGCCAGCCAGGCCACCGGATGGCTGGCGGTGAACGCCGCCGACGCCGACTACACCGTGTCCGTCGGCTTCAAGTGGCTGCTGTGCCCGCGCGGGGTCACCTTCCTGACCGTGCCCGAGGACCTGGGCGGACTCACCCCGGTCTTCGCGGGCTGGGTCGCCGGTGAGAAGCCCTGGGACAGCTGCTACGGCCCGGTGGCCGAACTGGCCCACTCCGCCCGCCGCTTCGACGAGAGCCCCAGCCTGTTCTCCTATGTGGCCGCTCGGCACTCCCTGGCGCTGATCGAGGAGTTGGGCACCGGGGCCATCGCCGCCCACGACCGCGCGCTCGCCGACCGCTTCCGGGACGGGGTCACCGCACTGGGCCACACTCCGGTGGCCGCCCCGGGCTCGGCCATCGTCTCGGTGCCGGGGCTCGGGGACGCCGCGCCCCGGCTGGCCGAGCGGGACGTCTATGTCTCGGCGCGGGCCGGGAACCTGCGCGCATCGTTCCACCTGTACAACACGGCGGCCGAGGTGGACCGACTGCTGGAGGTGCTGGCGGGCTGAGCGTGCTGGCGCTCCGTGGCCAGAAAAGCCTGAGACGTGGCCAGGAAAGCCTGAGGGGAGCCGGGACATCCCGGCTCCCCTCAGGCTCAGGCGTGCGTCGGCTTACCGTACGGCCGACTCGGCGTACGGCCGACTCGGCTCACCGCACGGGGGTGAAGTCCCGCGCTCCGATGTACTCCGGCCTGCGGATGGGCGCCGCGAACGGCTCCACCGCGGTGTTCTCCACGCTGTTGAACACGATGAAGACATTGCTGCGCGAGTAGGGCGTGATGTTGTCGCCCGAGCCGTGCATGGCGTTGCAGTCGAACCAGGTGGCCGACCCGGCCTTGCCGGTGAACAGCCTGATGCCGTGCTTGTCCGCGAACGCGGTGAGCACCTCGTCCGACGGGATGCCCGCGTCCTGCATCTGGAGCGACTTCTTGTAGTTGTCCTTCGGCGTCTCACCTGCGCAGCCGAGGAACGTGCGGTGCGAGCCGGGCATGATCATCAGCCCGCCGTTGGTGTCGAAGTTCTCGGTCAGCGCGATCGAGATCGACACGGTCCGCATGTTCGGCAGACCGTCCTCGGCGTGCCAGGTCTCGAAGTCCGAGTGCCAGTAGAAGCCCGAGGCGCCGAAACCCGGCTTGACGTTGATCCGGCTCTGGTGGACATACACGTCCGAGCCCAGGATCTGGCGGGCGCCGCCCACCACACGCTCGTCGCGCACCAGGTTCGCGAAGACCTCACTGATCCGGTGCACCTCGAACACCGACCGTACGTCCTTCGACTTCGGCTCGATGATCGAGCGCTCGTCGGCACGTACCTCCGGGTCGTGGATCAGCCGGTCCAGTTCGTCCCGGTAGACCGCGACCTCGTCCGGGGCGATCAGCTGCTCGATCGCGAGGAAACCGTCGCGATCGAAGTCGCTGAGCTCGGACTCCGTGATCGGGCCCGGGGCGCCGGGCTCGGACCACACCACCGGGTCCACCCGCGGTGTGGCCACCTCGGTTGTTCCTCGGGTCGGATACAGGTCAGTGACCGTGGTCATCGGATCAGACCTCCTCGTCCTCTGTGATCAGCGGGTATACGCCGTTCTCATCATGGTCCTCCCGTCCGGTGATCGGGGGGTTGAAGACACAGACGCAGCGGAAGTCGGTCTTCGGCCGCATCGTGTGCTTCTCATGGCCGTCCAGCAGGTACATGGTGCCGGGCGTAATCCAGTGCTTCTCGCCGGTCTCGTCGTTGGTGAGCTCCGCTTCGCCCTCGACGCAGAGCACGGCCTCGATGTGGTTGGCGTACCACATCGACGTCTCGGTGCCCGCGTACAGCACGGTCTCGTGCAGGGAGAAGCCGACGCGCTCCCTGGCCAGCACAATGCGCTTGCTCTCCCAGGTGCCGGACTTCGCCTTCACATGGCGTTCGGTGCCCTCGATGTCCTTGAAGGATCGGACGATCACGGTGAGTTGCTGCCTTTCTCTGTGGTGCTGTTATGGAACGGTCAAGCGGTCTCGCGGACCGCGCGGGCGAGGGTCCGCAGGCCCTCGTCCAGCTCCTCGGGCGAGATGGTCAGTGCGGGCAGCAGTTTGACGACCTCGCTCTCGGGGCCCGAGGACTCCACGAGCAGTCCGAGTTCGAAGGCGCGGCGGCACACGGCGGTGGCGCGGTCCTTGTCCTCGAACTCCAGGCCCCAGACCAGACCGCGGCCGCGGAAGTGGGCACCGGACTGCTCCTCGTCGCAGATGGCGCGCAGGGCCTGCTCGACCTGCTCACCGCGGGCCAGCGTCTGCTTCTCCATCTGGCCGTCGGACCAGTAGGTGTCCAGGGTCGCGGCGGCGGTGACGAATGCCGGATTGTTGCCGCGGAAGGTGCCGTTGTGCTCGCCCGGCTCCCAGATGTCCAGCTCGGGCTTGAACAGGCACAGCGACATCGGCAGGCCGTAGCCGCTGATGGACTTGGAGACGGTCACGATGTCAGGGGTGATGCCCGCCTCCTCGAAGGAGAAGAAGGCACCGGTGCGGCCGCAGCCCATCTGGATGTCGTCCACGATCAGCAGCATGTCCTGGCGCTCGCACAGCTCGGCCAGGGCGCGCAGCCACTCCGGACGCGCGACGTTGATGCCGCCCTCGCCCTGGACCGTCTCGACGATCACGGCGGCGGGCTTGTTGAGGCCGGAGCCCTGGTCCTCCAGCAGCCGCTCGAACCACAGGAAGTCCGGCACCGTGCCGTCGAAGTAGTTGTCGAACGGCATCGGCGTGCCGTGGACCAGCGGGATACCGGCACCGGCGCGCTTGAAGGCGTTGCCGGTGACGGCCAGCGAGCCCAGCGACATGCCGTGGAAGGCGTTGGTGAAGGAGACGATCGCCTCGCGGCCCTTGACCTTACGGGCCAGTTTCAGCGCGGACTCGACGGCGTTGGTGCCCGTCGGGCCCGGGAACATGACCTTGTAGGGCAGGTCGCGCGGGCGAAGGATGTTGTTCTGGAACGACTCCAGGAACGCGCGCTTGGCGGTGGTGGACATGTCGAGACCGTGCGTCACACCGTCGCGCTCGATGTAGTCGATCAGTGCGCGTTTCAGTACCGGGTTGTTGTGGCCGTAGTTGAGCGACCCGGCACCGGCGAAGAAGTCGAGGTAGGTGTGGCCGTCCTCGTCGTACATGTGGCTGCCCTGGGCGCGGTCGAAGACAGCAGGCCAGCCACGGCAGTAGCTGCGCACCTCCGACTCCAGGGCCTCGAAGACGCTCAGGGCGGGCGGGGTGATGGTCACAGCATTCTCCTGGGAGATGAGTGTTACGAGGGGGGGTGAGGAGGGGGCGTTGGGTGGGAGGGGGAGCGGGGCCGCGGTCAGGGGCCGCGGTCGGACCCGGACCGGATCCCGGACCGGATCAGGGCCGCTCCGCGAGGGGGCCGATGCGGTACAGCACCTCGGGCTCATGTCCTCCGTCGGGGAACAGCCCGCCGTGGAAGAGCACCTCGCGCTCCACCGGCGCACCGTGCCGTTCGGCGAACGAGGTGAACAGCCGGTTCGAGGCGGTGTTGTCCGGGGTGATCGTGGTCTCGATGCCACGGACCCCCATCCCGGCGACGCGCTGGGTCAGCCCGTCCAGCAGGGTGGCGGCCAGTCCGCGGCCGCGCCAGGCGTGGTCGACGGCGACCTGCCAGACGACGAGCGTCTCGGGACGCTCGGGGCGGATGTAGCCGGTGATGAAGGCGACCGGTCCGCCCGCGGCGTCGCGGGCCACCACGGAGGTGGCTGCGAAGTCACGGCACCACAGGAGGTAGCTGTAGGAGGAGTTGAGGTCCAGGGTCTTGGAGTCGCGAGCGATTCGCCAGATCGCGGCTCCGTCCTCGACGCGCGGTGTGTCGAGGGTCAGTCCCTCCGGCAAATCCAATTCGCTACGGGCTAGGTCTGCTTGTGCGGCGGTCATGCAAATTAAATTTACCGAGCGAAATCCAAAATTGCATCGTGGGGAGGGGTTACGCGGAGGGGGGTGGGTGTGTTATCACGCGGGCACGTGCGTACGCGCGGCGGATCGCTGAAAAGCGTTGGTTTGTACGGGAGTTAGCGGGATGAATCGCCTCGCGTGTGGAGTCCGTCACATCTCTGCAATCGGGCAGGCGGCGGGCGTGAATTCTGGGATCCGGAGCGTGGGAAAAATCTGGGTTTAAGTTCCCGGGGAGCGGGCAGACGATTGTGGGAAGCTGCACTGGAAAGGCGTCAAGAATTTATCTTTTGGCGACCCTGAATTCAATCCTCCGCGGAGAAGTCCAGAGGAACATACCGGGAAGTCCCGGCGAGGCCCCGAGGAACGGGCGGAAGCCCCGGGGAACTGACTGACGGAAGTGATGGCCGTACCTGATGTTGTGCTCGGTCTCGTACAGTGCGTGACATGAGGGATTGCGCGGTGTTGCACATCAAGGGCAGGGTCCTGGTGGGGCCGGGGGACGACGCCGAGGTCGCCGGGGTCGCCGAGGTCGCCGAGAGTGTCCGGGACGAACTGTGGGTGCTCGACGGCAAGATCACCTTCCGGCGCCCGGCCGGGGCGCGTGACGTCCGCCTCATCGAGGGCTGGGTGCTGCCCGGCCTCGTCGACGCCCACTGCCATGTCGGCCTCGACGCCCATGGCCCCGTGGACGAGTCCACCAGTGAGAAGCAGGCCCTGACCGACCGCGACGCCGGGGCGCTGCTGCTGCGGGACGCCGGGTCGCCTTCCGACACCCGCTGGATCGACGACCGCGAGGATCTGCCCCGCATCATCCGCGCGGGCCGCCATATCGCCCGTACCAAGCGCTACATCCGCAACTACGCCCATGAGATCGAGCCGGAGGACCTGGTCGCGTATGTCGCGGCGGAGGCGCGCCGCGGCGACGGCTGGGTCAAGCTGGTCGGCGACTGGATCGACCGCGAGACCGGGGACCTGGGCGCCTGCTGGCCGCGCGGCGCGGTCGAGGCGGCCATCGCCGAGGCCCACCGGCTCGGCGCCCGGGTCACGGCCCACTGCTTCGCCGAGGAGACGCTCGCACCGCTGGTCGAGGCCGGGATCGACTGCATCGAGCACGCCACCGGGCTGACCGAGGAGACCATCCCGCTGTTCGCGGAGCGCGGGGTCGCGATCGTCCCGACCCTGGTCAACATCGCCACCTTCCCCCGGCTCGCCCTGGGCGGCGAGGCGAAGTTCCCGCGCTGGGCGGACCATATGCGGCAGCTGCACGCACGCCGCTACGAGACGGTGCGCGCGGCCTACGACGCGGGCATCCCGATCTTCACCGGCACCGACGCGGGCGGCTCGCTCGCCCACGGGCTGGTCGGCCAGGAGGTGGCCGAGCTGGTGAAGGCCGGCATTCCGGCCCGGGACGCGCTCTCGGCGGCCACCTGGGGCGCACGGGCGTGGCTCGGACGGCCGGGCCTCACGGAAGGGGCCTCCGCGGACTTCGTGGTGTACGAGACGGATCCGCGGGAGGACGTGCGGGTGCTGACGTCGCCGCGGCGTGTGGTGCTGCGGGGGCGGGTCGTGGCCTGAGGCCGGGTTGGCGGCCGGGGTCCGAGGGCGGGGTCCGAAGGCGGGGTCCGAGGTCGGTGGAGGAGTTCGACCGGGTTCGAACTCAGCGCCGAACCCCACCCTTTGGGATGAACGGACATCATGTGTCTGCCTGTTTACCGTCGGTGCGCAAATATGGCGTGGTCGAGGCCGTCGGCGCCCGTGGAGTCCCCCGCGGCAGGCGCCGGCGGCTCCATGTCTCCTGTGGGGGTCAACTCACGTGTCCTGTTCCAGTAACACCTTCTTCGGCATGCCTGCTCGCCGTCTGGCGGCCGCCACTGCTGCTGCCGCTGTCTCCGTCCTGGGCGCCCTGCCCGCGGGGTCCGCGCATGCCGACACCGGCAAGACCACCGGTAAGGCCGACGCGGTCGTGCTCCGCACCGACCTGAACGTCGCGCTGCTCAACAAGACGGTTTCCGCACCGCTCGCCGTCGCCCTCAACGAGGTGCACGCGCCCCAGACCGCCAGCAAGACCGCGCTCTCCGCGACCCTGGACGGGGTCGACGGCGGAAAGCCGTTCAATGTGCTGCGCGCCGATGTGGCCACCGCGCGGGCGGCCGTGGACAAGCAGCGGGCCGAGGGCTACTCCAACCTCGTCAACGCCCAGGTCCATGTGCCCGGTCTGGCCACCATGCCGCTCATCCAGGTCGAGCAGGTGACCTCGAAGGCGGTCTGCGCGGCCGGGAAGCGGCCGACCGCCGACTCCAACGTGCTCGGCAGCGCCACCGTGCTCGGGAAGAAGGTCAACCTGACCGCGGGCGGCACCGCCACGGTCGACGTGCCGTCGGTCGGCAAGGTCCAGCTCGACCTGTCGAAGACCTCGGTCACATCCAGCACGGCGGCGGCCACGGCCCTGAACCTCAAGGTCTCGGTCAACCCGCTCAAGCTGAACGTCTCCGAGGTCAACGGCCAGATCACACTCGCCCGCGCGACCTGCGAGTCCCCCGCGGCCGCGGACGAGCCGAAGACCCCGGAGGTAGGCAACCAGACCAAGCCCGATCCCAAGCCGGAGAACCTGGCCGAGACCGGTGGCAGTTCGGCCACGCCGTACCTGATCGGCGGCGGCGCGCTGCTGCTGGTGCTGGGAGGTGGGGCCGTGGCCCTGGCCCGCCGGCGTCGCGCCGGAGCGGACGCCGACGCGTAACCGGCACTCAGCGCACTGACCGGCACTCACTGGCACTCACTGGCACCGACGGGTGGCAGGTGGCAGGTGCCGGTGGTCCCCGCTCCCGTGCCGTGACGACGGCGCGGGAGCGGGCATCGGCCCGGTGTGGCCCGGCCCGGGGTCGGCGTCCGTCCGGGGCGCGGGGTCGGCCTTCCCCACGCCCCTGAGGCGCGGGGGCGTGGGCATGGGCGGTGGCGGGGCCGGGGTCCTGGATCGGGTGCCAGGACCCCGTGCTCCGACGCCGCCTCTACCCGACCCCACAGGGGGCGGGGGTCTTCCCGGCTCTCAGGAGGTCAAGGGCGGTGTTCCGCCAGGGCCTTGCCCAGGGCTATGACAAACCGGTCCGTGGTGGGGCGGTCGCGGACCGCCAGCCGCAGCCAGTCCGGGCCCAGACCCGGGAAGGTGTCGCCGCGCCGTACGGCGAAGCCCAGCTCCCGCAGCCTGGTGCGCAGCGCGGCGGCGCCCGGTACCTGGATCAGCAGAAACGGCCCGGCGGCCGGGCCGCACACCCGCACCTCCGGGAACTCCGCCAGCCGGGCGGCCAGATGGGCCCGGTCGGCGGCCGTCCGCTCCGCCGCCCGCGCGGCCTCGGCCAACGCCGGGCCCGCACAGCACGCCTCGGCCGCCACCAGGGCGGGCGTGGACACCGGCCACAGCGGCTGCACCCGCTCCAGCGCGCCGATCGTCTCCTCATCCGCCAGCACATAGCCGATACGCAGCCCCGCCAGGCCCCAGGTCTTGGTGAGGCTGCGCAGCACCACCAGCCCCGGCACATCGGTTCGGGCCGCCAGGGACTCGGACTCACCCGGCACGGCGTCCATGAACGCCTCGTCCACCACCAGCGTCCGTCCCGGCCGGGCCAGTCCGGCCAGCACATCGGCCGGGTGCAGCACCGACGTGGGGTTGGTGGGGTTGCCGATCACCACCAGATCCGCGTCGTCCGGCACCGCCGCCGGGTCCAGCCGGAAGCCGTGCCGCTCGTCCAGGACGACTCGCTCCACCCGGTGCCCGGCGTCCCGCAACGCGGCCTCCGGCTCGGTGAACTGCGGATGCGCCACAACCGGCCGCCGCGCCTGAAGGGCCCGCGCCAGCAGGACGAACGCCTCCGCCGCTCCCGCCGTCAGCAACACCCGGCCGACCGGCACCCCATGGCGCGCCGCGACCGCCGCGCGGGCCGCCCGCCCGTCGGGGTAGGCGGCCAGCCCGTCGAGGGACGCGGCGATCCGGGCCTTGAGCCAGTCCGGGGGCGTATCAGCCCGGACGTTGACGGCCAGGTCCGTCAACTCGGCGTCGGCACCCCGTACCTCCGCGTCCCCGTGGTGCCGCAGATCGAACTCAGCGGACATCGGCGTGTGCGTCGGGGTGGGCGAAGGCGTGGTCCTCGGAGGTGAAGCCCGCCCGCTCGGAGGCTCCCGCCGCCTCCTGGTAACGAGTGAGGACAACCTCCATCAACGCCTCTGCCGGGCCGATGGCGTCGGCGGTCATCACCTCGACCTCCGGATGGGCCAGCCACCAGCCCTCCGCCTGCTGCCGCACTCGCTCCAGCGCGTCGCCGGGGAAGAGGGCGTACGGCAGCACAACGACGCGTCGTGCCCCGAGCCGCGCACAGCGGTCAAGGCCGAACGGCACGTCGGGTGCGGCGATGGAGGCGAAAGCCACCTCCACCCCCGCGAAACCGCGGCCCTCCCACATCAGCCGCGCCGCCCGGTGCACCTCGGCGTTGGCCTCGGGGAGCGGCGAACCGCCGCCCACCAGCAGCACGGTGGTCTCGGCCCGGTCCGAGGGCCGTCGGCGGCCGTCGCCCAGCGCCTCGTCGAGGCGGCGCTCCAGCACATCCAGCAGAGCGGGGTGCGGGCCCAGCGCGGGGGCGCAGGAGAACGAGGCGTCGGCGTGCCGCTCCGCCTCCTGGGCGAGCGCGGCGGCGATGCCGTCCCTGGGGTGTTCCACGGGTATGAGGGTCAGCGGCACCACGGCGAATCGGGTCACCCCGTCCTCGACGAGACGGCCTATCGCGTCGGACAGGGGATGAGCGCCGCCCGGTCCGGTGAGGCCGCCCGCCACGGGCAGCTCCGGGTGGCGGGCGGCCACCTCCTGGACGAAGTTGTGGAAGACGGTGGCGTGCCTGTCGTCCCGGGTGCCGATGCCGGCGATCAGCAGCGCTGGCGGGGTCGTCACAAGCTCTCCTTGATGGTGCAGGTGATGCGGGGGCTCTCGGCGAACGGGGGTGCGGCGGGGGCCGGTTCGCCCCCGAGACGTTACTGACGGATGCCGCTGCGCGCGACAGCAGGTCTCCGCTGTCCGTCCTGGGCGGATTTGCCGTCCGGGGCGGGTTCGCCACGGAGACTTGGCGCCCTGCCCCGTTGGGGCGGGGCGCCCCGCCCGGGCACGGCGTCCTGCGCGGGGGTGGCGCGGTGGGCGGGCCCACTGCCCCGCGCGGGGTGACCGCGCGGCCGGGGTGTGGCACGGGGGTTGGGATTCCCGCGCGGCACGGGGTTGAACCGCCGCGCGGTCGCGGCGTTCGGCGCGGGGCCGGCGCGGTGGGCGGGCTCAGCGTCCCGCGTGGGGAGGCCGCGCGGCCGGGGTGTGGCACGGGGCATGGGATTCTTGCGAGGTACGGGTTCGCATCGCCCTGCGGGCGCGGCGTGGCTGCGATTGCCGCGCTGCGCGGACAGTGTGGCTGCGGGGGCGCCGTCCGGCCCGGCCCCGGTGCCGGTAGCCGACGAACCTTCGCCGTCCTGTGCGGGCTTGCCGCGCCGCGCGGGCACGGCGCTCGGCCCGGGGCTGCCCGGTCGGGTCGCGGCCTTTGGCCGGGGTGTGGTGCCAGGCTCGGGGCGTGCGGGCCGGCTGGGCTCGGCGTCCTGGGCGGCGGCGGCGCCCGGTAGGGGCGCGAGGTACGACCGGGAAGTGGCTTCGATGGCCCCCGGCGCACGGGGTACGCGGCGGGCCACCGCACAGGTGGCCCGTGCGGGGCCACTGGGCGGGGTGGACTTGCGTTTGGGCACGAGCAGTTGGGCGTCCGGGCCCGCCGCCAGCAGCGCCGCGGATTCGGCGACGCCCGGTGTGCCCACCGTGGCGAGGGTGGTCGCGGACGGGCTGGGTACATCCACCGCCGCCAGCGCCGATGCCGGGTAGCCGCGCAGGGGTACCCCGAGACGCGCGGCCGCGCCGAGCAGGCCGGGGTCGGCCGCCCTGGCCTCGACGGTGGCCAACTCGGTGATCCGGGCCGGGGCGAGGCCCTCGGCGGTGAGGACCGACTCGATCAGCCCGGCGACCTCCCCGGCGGACACCCCCCGGCTCGCACCGACCCCCACCACCAGCTCCACCCGTTCACCCGGCGCGGGACACATACGGGACGCATCCGCCGACGAACCGGGCCGCCGCGCCCGGGACCGCGGCCCAGTGCGCATGGAGGTACGAGGCATGCACCCGCCCCTGGGCGAACCCCTCGGTGCGGCGCTCCGGGTGGACGATGCCCCAGGCGGGCTCCGGTCCGGCGTCCGGGGTGATGGTGGTGCGGTGGAATTCATGGCCGCGCACCCGTGTCCCGGCGACGGCGAGAGCGGTGTCGGAGACGGCCACGGCCTCACGGTAGCCCAGGGTCAGCCGATCCGACATACGTGCTTCCGCCGCAAGCACCCCGCACATCGGCTGTCCGTCGAGCGAGCGCGCCAGATACAGCAGCCCGGCGCACTCGGCCGCGATCGGCGCCCCGGACGCCGCCAGCCGGGCCACCTCCGCACGCAGCCGCTCGTTGGCCGACAGCTCGGGCGCGTACACCTCCGGGAAGCCACCGCCGATCACCACACCACCCGTGCCGTCCGGGAGGCGCTCGTCCCGCAGCGGGTCGAACGGCACAACCTGTGCCCCGGCGGCGGTGAGCAACTCGCTGTGCTCCGCGTAGGAGAAGGTGAACGCGGGCCCGCCCGCGACCGCCACCACCGGCCGGCCGGCCGGGACGGGGCCCGTCCCGGGCACGTTCCCGAGCGCGTTCGCGTCCCCGAGCGCTTCCGCACCCACCTCCGCCACCGGGTCCCACACCGGGCCGGACAGCGGTGGCGCGCTGCGCGCCAGCGCCAACAGGCCGTCCAGATCGCACCCCTCGCGCACCTGGGCGGCGAGGGCGGCCACCGAGTCCAGCGCTTCCGCATGCCGCTCGGCCACCGGCACCAGCCCCAGATGGCGGCTGGGGGCCCGCACCGCGTCCGTACGGCGCAGCATGCCGAACACCGGGACCCCGGAACCCTCCAGCGCCTCGCGCAGCATGGTCTCGTGCCGGTCCGAACCGACCTTGTTGAGGATCACCCCCGCGACCCGCACCTCCGGATCCCAGGAGGCGAAGCCATGGACCAGCGCGGCCACCGACCGCGACTGCGAGGACGCGTCGACCACCAGCACCACCGGGGCACGCAGCAGCTTCGCCACATGGGCCGTGGAGGCCAGCTCGCCCTGTCCGGCCGCACCGTCGAACAGCCCCATCACGCCCTCGACCAGGGCCAGATCGCAGCCCGCCGCGCCATGCAGGAACAGCGGGGCGATCCGGTCCGGACCACAGAGATAGGCGTCCAGATTCCGGCCGGGACGGGAGCCCCCGCCACCGGACACAGTGGACCGTGCGGACCCGGCCGACCGGGCCGACCGCGAGACGGCCAGCGCGTGATAGCCGGGGTCGATGTAGTCCGGCCCGACCTTGTGCGGGGACACATCCAGCCCCCGCTCCGCGAAGGCGGCCATCAGCCCCGCGGCGACGGTCGTCTTGCCGCTCCCGGAGGAGGGAGCGGCGACGACCAGACGGGGAACATTCACCACTCGATGCCTCGCTGGCCCTTCTGACCGGTGTCCATCGGGTGCTTGATCTTGGACATGTCAGTGACCAGGTCGGCGAAGTCCAGCAGCTGCGCGGGTGCGTTGCGCCCGGTGATGACAACGTGCTGGGTCCCCGGCCGGTCGCGCAGCACCGACACCACCTCGTCAGGATCCACCCAGCCCCAGTGCATCGGATACGCGAACTCGTCCAGCACATACAGCCGGTATGTCTCCGCCGCGAGATCGCGCTTGACCTGCTCCCAGCCCTCGCGTGCGGCCTCCTCGCTGGAAGCCATGTCGCGCTGGACCCACGACCAGCCCTCGCCCATCTTGTGCCATGCGACGGTCCCCCCTTCGCCCGAATCGCCCAGGACGCGCAGCGCACGCTCCTCGCCGACCCGCCATTTCGCGGACTTTACAAACTGAAATACACCGACCGGCCAGTTCTGGTTCCATGCCCGCAGCGCCAGCCCGAACGCGGCGGTCGACTTGCCCTTGCCCGCGCCCGTGTGCACGAGCACCAGCGGACGGTTGCGGCGCTGGCGGGTGGTCAGCCCGTCGTCGGGGACGACGGTCGGTTGTCCTTGCGGCATCAGGCGGCCCTCCGTGCGGTCGAAGTGGTCGAAGTGGTCGAAACGTTCCGTACCTCGCGGACCAGCGCGGTCACGCTGTCCGCGCGCAGTTCGTCGAGTGTCACCGGGGTCCCCCGCAGCTCCTGGGCGAGTGCCCCCGCCAGCCCGAGCCGTACCGGCCCCGACTCGCAGTCCACGACCACCGAGGCGATCCCGTCGCCCGCGAGCAGCCGCGCCGCCCGCCCGGCCCGTGCCACCGGCGTGGCC
Organism: Streptomyces sp. JLBJ103; assembly: GCF_058215575.1. Lineage (NCBI taxonomy): Bacteria > Bacillati > Actinomycetota > Actinomycetes > Kitasatosporales > Streptomycetaceae > Streptomyces > Streptomyces sp. JLBJ103. Next base: position 6,113,386 of record NZ_CM177089.1, read on the forward strand.
GAGCCGTCCCGCCCCGCCACGCCGTCCCGGCGGGCCTCGGTGGCCCGGCCGTCGGTCACCACGACCAGCAGCGGTCGGCGTGAGGGGTCCCGCAGCCGCTCCACCCGCAGCACCTCGCGGGCCTTCAACAGCCCGGCCGCCAGCGGTGTCCGGCCGCCGGTGGGCAGCCGCTCCAGCCGGGCGGCGGCCGCGTCCACCGAGGAGGTGGGCGGCAGCGCCAGCTCCGCGTCCGTGCCCCGGAAGGTGATCAGGCCGACCTTGTCGCGGCGCTGATAGGCGTCCAGCAGCAGGGACAGCACCGCGCCCTTGATCGCGCCCATGCGCTTGCGCGCGGCCATCGACCCCGAGGCGTCCACCACGAACAGCACAAGATTGCCCTCCCGGCCCTCGCGCACCGCCTCGCGCAGATCGTCACGGCGCACCAGCAGACCCGGACCGCTGCGTCCGCGCGCGTGCTGATGCGGGGCCGCGGCCCGTACGGTCGCCGTCAGATGGAGCGAGGAGAGCGTGGCACGGGGGCGCCGGGCGCCGGTGGTGCGACCGTGCGCGGTGCGGGCGCGCGACCGCCGTCCGGCCGCCCCCTCGCCCAGACCCGGTACATCCAGCCGCCGGGTCCGGAACGGCTCGGCGGCACCCACGGCCGCCTTCTCCCCGCCGCCGCCCGCGCCCGCTCCGTCGCCCGCCCCGGCTTCCTGGGGTGTCTCGGGGCCGTCGGCCGCCTCGGGTTCGCTCTCGCGCGGGCCGGGGACGGACGGCTCGGGCGCCGCCGGCGGCTCCTGCGCGCCGTCGCTGTCGTGCGGCAGTCCGCCGCCGGGGCCGCCCTCGGGACCGTCGGGGCCGCCCTCCGGCCCGTCCGGCCCGTCACCGTCGCCGTCCTCGGACCCGGGACCCTGGTCCGGCTCGTCCGGCTCCGGCGGCTCCGGCTCCTCGTCCTCGAACTGCCGCAGCACCTCGTCGAGTTTGTCCTCGTCCAGCCCCGGCGCGTCGAACGGGGCCCGGCGCCGCCGGTGGGGGAGCGACAGCAGCGCCGCCCGGCGCACGTCCTCGGTGCGCACATCCGTCCGGCCCGCCCACGCGGCCAGCGCCGTCGCCGTACGCGCCGTCACGATGTCCGCGCGCATCCCGTCCACCTCGAACGCGGCGCACACCGCGGCGATCTGCCGCAGCGCGCGGTCGCCCAGGACCACGTCGGGCAGCAGGGCGCGCGCCGTCGCGATGCGCTCCCGCAGGCTCCCCTCGTCCTCCGCCCAGCGCGCCGCGAACCCCGCCGGGTCCTCGTCGTACGCCAGCCGCCGCCGCACCACCTCGACCCGCTCCTCGGTGTCGCGCGACGCGGTGACCTCGACCGTCAGCCCGAACCTGTCCAGCAACTGCGGCCGCAGTTCGCCCTCTTCGGGGTTCATGGTGCCCACCAGGAGGAAGCGCGCCGCATGCCGGACGGACACGCCCTCGCGCTCCACGTAGGAGGCGCCCATGGCGGCCGCGTCGAGCAGCAGGTCGATCAGATGGTCGTGCAGCAGGTTGACCTCGTCGACGTAGAGCACACCCCGGTGCGCGTCGGCCAGCAGCCCCGGCTCGAACGCCTTGACCCCGTCCGACAGCGCCCGTTCGATGTCCAGCGCGCCCACCAGCCGGTCCTCGGAGGCGCCGACGGGCAGTTCGACCATCCGCGCGGACCGCGCGGCGCCCGTGCCCGGCTCGTGCGGCCCGTCCGGGCACTGAGGGTCGGGCGCGGCCGGATCGCAGGAGAACCGGCAGTCCGGGACCACCTCGACCGGCGGCAGCAGCGTGGCCAGGGCACGGACGGCCGTGGACTTCGCCGTGCCCTTCTCACCGCGCACCAGGACGCCGCCGACGGCGGGGGAGACCGCGTTGAGCAGCAGGGCCAGCCGCATGTCGGCCATCCCGACGACCGCGGTGAACGGGTAGGTGGCGGTGGTCATTCGGCGGTACCTCCAGCGGTGCGTACGCGGTCGCGGTCCGGGATGCTCACTTCGGTCCTCCTGGCGCCCCCGGCGGTATGAAGGGCAGCCCGTCCGGCAGGCCGTCCTCGATCAGCCGCAGCAGCGCGTCGGTGTCGGCGTGCTCCTCGATCAGATCGCCCAGGCGGTCGAGCTGCTCCTCGCGCAGCTCACCGAAGCGGGTGCCGGGCGCGGGGACGAACGCCCGGCCCGCCGCGTCGGCCACCCGTCGCAGAAAGGCCCGCCGGAAGCCGTCGCTCTCCAGCGAGCCGTGCCAGTGGGTGCCCCACACCGAGCCCGCGCGGCAGCCGTCGAGGAAGGGTTCGTCGCCGCCGTCGAGGAGTTCGGCGACCCCGTGGTGGATCTCGTAGCCCTCCACCCGCTCGCCCAGGGCCTCGCCCACCGGCCGGGCGAGGGTCTTCTCCGCCGCGAACCGCACCCGCACCGGCAGCAGCCCCAGCCCCTCGACCGTCCCGGCCTTGGACTCGACCTCGTCCTCGATGCGTTCGCCCAGCACCTGGAAGCCGCCGCAGATGCCCAGAACCGGCCGCCCCTCGGCGGCCCGCCGCACGATGGCGCGGGCGAGCCCGCGCGCCCGCAGCCACTGAAGCGCCCGGACCGTGCCGCGGGTGCCCGGCACCACCACCAGGTCGGCGTCGGCCAGTTCCTCGGGGCGGTCCACGAAGCGCACCACCACGCCCGGTTCGGCGGCCAGCGCGTCCACATCCGTGAAGTTGGACATCAGGGGGACGGCGGCCACCGCGACCCGCAGCACATCGTCGCCGTGGGGCGGCGCGACGACGCTCTCGCGCACCGCGCCGCGCAGCGACACCCGCAGCCCGTCCTCCTCGTCGATGCCGAGGCCGTGGGCGAACGGCAGCACCCCGACCGTCGGCCGCCCGGTGAGCCCGCGCAGCATCTCCAATCCGGGCTCCAGCAGGGTCACATCACCGCGGAACTTGTTGACCATATAGGCGGCGATATGGCGCTGGTCCTCCTTGGACAGCAGCGCGGTGGTACCGAAGAACGACGCGAACACCCCGCCGCGGTCGATGTCCCCGACCACCACCGCCGGGATCCCGGCCGCCCGTGCCAGCCCCAGATTGACGATGTCGGTGCGGCGCAGATTGATCTCGGCGGGGCTGCCCGCGCCCTCGCATATCACCGCGTCATGGGTGCGCCGCAGCTCCTCCAGGCACGCGGTGACCGTCTCCAGCAGCCCTTCGCGCCGCTCCGCGTGGTACCCGCGGGCGCTCATCTCGCCCACCGGCTTGCCCAGCAGCACCACCTGGCTGCTGCGGTCGCTGCCCGGCTTCAGCAGCACCGGGTTCATCAGCGCGCTGGGCTCCACTCGCGCGGCGGCCGCCTGCATGGCCTGGGCCCGCCCGATCTCCGCCCCGTCCCGGGTGACGAAGGAGTTGAGCGACATGTTCTGCGCCTTGAACGGCGCCACGCTCACGCCCTTGCGGGTCAGCCACCGGCAGATGCCCGCCGTGACCACGCTCTTGCCCGCGTCCGAGGTCGTCCCGGCGACGAGCAGCCCGCCCCCTGTCCCGCTCATCCGCTCCCTCTCCGCTTCTCCGGCCCGCCCGTGGCCCCGCCCCTGTCGGACAGAACCCTGCCCACCACCAGCCGTGCCGTCACCGACGTCACCAGGGCCAGTGCGCCCACCCGCCGTGACAGCCGCACCGCGCGGTTGATGTCGGCGGCGCGCACCGGCCGTCCGCCGCCGCCCAGCACCGGCCGGTGCTCGACCCGCCCGGCGTACGCGAGGGTGCCGCCAAGACGCACCCCGAGGGCGCCCGCGAACGACGCCTCCACCGGCCCCGCGTTGGGGCTCGGATGGCGCCGTCCGTCCCGCCGCCAGGCGCGCCGGGCACCGCGCGGATCGGGACCCACCACGGTCGCCAGAGCGGCCGTCAGCCGCGCCCCGGGCCAGCCCGCCACATCGTCCAGCCGGGCCGCGGCCCAGCCGAACCGCCGGTAGCGCGGCGACTTGTGGCCCACCATGGCGTCCAGGGTGTTGACGGCCCGGAAGGCGACAAGCCCCGGCACGCCGCCCACGGCCCCCCACACCAGGGCACCCACGACGGCGTCGGAGGTGTTCTCCGCGACCGACTCCACCACCGCGCGGGCGATGGCCTGCGCGTCCAGCGCCTGGGGATCGCGTCCGCACAGATGCGGCAGGCGCTCCCGCGCGGTCGCCACATCCCCGGCGGTCAGCGCGCCGCCGATGGCCCGCGCCTCGCGCCCCAGCGTCGTACCGCCCAGCACCGCCCAGGTGGCGGCCGCGGTCAGGGCGATATCGGCGCGGCGGCGCCCCGCCACGGCCCGTACGGCGCGCGTCAGCAGGGCGGCACCGGCGGCGGCGCCGCCCGCGCACAGCGCGGTGTGCAGAGCCCCGTAACCGCGGTGGTCGCGCCACAGCACCCGCTCGGCGGCCAGGGCGGCCCGCCCGAACGCGGCCACCGGATGGCCGCGGCGGGGGTCACCCGTGGCGAGGTCGCAGAGGAAGCCGAGAGCGGCGCCGCACGCGAACGAGGCGTGATCGGCACGCATCCGTCAGCCCGCCGTCGTGCCTCGGCCGAGGGGTTCCCCCGTGGTGCGTTCACCGAGGGGGCTGTGCAGCGGTGGGGCTGGCGGCGTGGCGGTGCCGGGCATGGCGGTGTCCTCACTCAGGGTCCGCGCCCTGGCTCGACGTGACCGGCGGTGAGAGTCTCCTGGCTCCCGGATCCGCGGTTCTCCCGGTCTTCCAGCTCTGTGTACGAACCAGCCGTACTGACGAGCCGTGACCCCGTGCAGGCGATGGGAGAGCGCTCCCCGGTGACAGTGGCGGGACCGCGCCGGATTCGCACCGGCTTCCTCTGCTGCCGCCGTTTGGCTCCGGAAGTCCACCATGGGCCGCGAAGGGCCGTCAACTCACCCGTGACCTGCGACGCACGAGTGTGCCGAGGCCCACATGGGGCCCGCGCGGAGCGCATGGCACACGGCCGCCGGGCGGGAAACGCCGGTCAGCGTCTCCCGCCCGGCGGCCGTGGTGCCGTCAGGCGTCCCTGAAGTTGCCGAGGGGCCCTCAGGCGACGATCAGATAGATGCCGTACGCCACCACCGCGGCGCACAGCGCGAAACAGGCGTACGCGCCGGAGCGGGCGAGGGCCGACGCGCCGCCCTGCGCCGTGACGCCACCGGTGGCCGCGCCCGCGCCCGCGGACTCGAGCTCCTTGCGGGACGTACCGACGATGCCCAGGGTGAAGACGCCCACCACGCCGACCGTCACCGCGAGGCTGACGCCGAAGACCTGGCCGAGTGCCGCCCAGTCGATGCTCATTGAGTTGCTCCCTTTAGCTGCTGGTGCTGCTCGACGCCACGGGGGCGGCAGAGCCGGCCGTGGCGACGGCCTTCGGCTGGTCGGTCGTGCTGTCGGTGGTGGCGCTGTCGGCGGTGGTGTCGGTGCCGCTGCCCGGTCCGGCGGTGGCACCCACCGGCGGCGGGGCCACCGACTGGAGGGCGGCGGTGACCACACCCACCGGCTCGGCGGTGCCGACCTCGTTGACGTTGCTGTGGTCCACCGGCTTGCGGCGGGACAGCACCCAGATCACTCCGCAGGCCGCGATGGCGAGCACGGCCACCGCCGTGACACCCCAGTTGCCCTGGTCGGCCAGGAGCGCGGCCCCGGCCGCGATCAGACCCGCGGCGGGCAGGGTCAGCACCCAGGCGATGACCATGCGGCCCGCGGTCGACCAGCGCACCACACCGCCCTTGCGGCCGAGCCCCGCGCCCATGACGGCGCCGGAGCAGACCTGGGTGGTGGAGAGCGCGAAGCCGATGTGCGAGGAGGCGAGGATGACGGTCGCCGCGCCGGTCTGGGCGGCGAAGCCCTGCGGCGGCTGGATGTCGGTGATGCCCTTGCCCATGGTGCGGATGATCCGCCAGCCGCCCAGGTAGGTGCCGAGCGCGATGGCCAGACCCGCCGAGACGATGACCCACATCGGCGGGTCGGAGTCCGGCGCGATCACACCGCCGGTCACCAGCGCCAGGGTGATCACACCCATCGTCTTCTGCGCGTCGTTGGTGCCGTGGGCGAGGGAGACCAGGGCGGCCGAGGCGATCTGTCCGGCCCGGTAGCCCTTCGCGGTGTCCTCAGGGGCGCGGCCGCGGCCGAGCCGGTAGGTGAGCCGGGTCGCGGCCACCGTGGCGATACCCGCCACCAGCGGAGCGGCGACGGCCGGGATGAGGACCTTCATGACGATCGCGTCCCCGTTGACCCCGTCGATGCCGACCGAGGCCACGGTGGCGCCGATCAGACCGCCGAAGAGGGCGTGCGAGGAACTGGACGGCAGCCCGGCGAGCCAGGTCACCAGGTTCCAGAGGATCGCTCCGACCAGACCCGCGAAGATCACTTCGGGCCGGATACCGGAATCCTCGTCGAGCATTCCGCCGGAGATGGTCTTGGCGACCTCCACGGACAGGAAGGCACCGGCGAGATTGAGGACGGCCGACATCGCCACCGCCACCCGGGGACCGAGTGCGCCCGTGGAGATGGTGGTGGCCATGGCGTTGGCTGTGTCGTGGAAGCCGTTCGTGAAGTCGAACACCAAGGCCGTGATGATCACGATCCCGATCAGAAGCGTGATGTGTTCCATACACCCGGTCAATCAGTTCGAAGGTCGATAGTGGCACGGTGAACGTAAGGAAACTTGGTGAACGAAAGGTTAACGGTGGCGGGCGTGAGGGTGACGTGGCTGAGGGGGTCCAGCATCTGTCGGCCACCTGGCGTATTTCCGCCTGTCGCAAGGAGTTTGGGCACCGTACACCCAAGCCCCTCCCGTCCCTCGCGCCCCACCCCACTGCCCGTTCCGCCGCTCCCACCCGGCTGATGGTCGTCTGCGGCCCCCGGTCGTACCTCACCCGCGGACCCGGCGGCCCCGGGGGTTCGTCGGACACCGGGCTGCTGGAAGGATCGGGCCGGAGGTGAGGCGTATGGCACAGGAGCGATCCGCGCGGCGGCCGAACCAGCCCCTGCGGCAGGCGTGGGGGCAGGTGGTGAGGACCGCCCGCAGGACCACCGCCGAGGGGTTGGTCGTCGGGACGTCGGGCAATGTCTCGGCCCGGGTCGGGGACACCGTCCTGGTGACCCCCAGCGGTGTCCCGTACGACCGGCTCGGCCCGCGGGACGCCGTCGCCGTGGACCTCGACGGCGAGCAGGTCCTCGGCACCCTGGAGCCCACCAGCGAGCTGCCCATGCACCTGGCCGTCTACCGCGCCACGGACGCGCAGGCCATCGTGCACACCCACGCCGTCCACGCCACGGCGGTCTCCACACTCGTCGACGAGCTCCCGGCGATCCACTACATGGCCGGCGCGCTCGGCGGGCCCGTGCGGGTCGCCGACTACGCCCTCTACGGCACCGACGAGTTGGCCGAGCGTATGCTCCAGGCGCTGCGCGACCGCTCCGGCTGTCTGCTGCGCAACCACGGCACCGTCGTGTACGGCGCCACCCTGGACCAGGCGTACGACCGCACCGCGCAGCTGGAGTGGATGTGCCAGGTCTGGCTGGCCGCCTCGGCCGTCCCCGGCCGCACCCCCGCGCTGATCCCGCCGGACGAGCTGGAGCGCGCCGCCGCCAAGCTGCGCGGCTACGGCCAGCCCCACTGACCCCGCTCACGGTCCGCTCACCGCTCTGTCACCGTCCCGCCGCCGGACATCACCCCGCCGGGTACGCCCGCTGGCCACCGAGCGCCCGGCCGCCCACACTGGGAGGGTGCGTCTGCGGACAGCGGCGGCCGCGGCCGCCAGCACCCTGCTCAGCGCCGGCGTGGCCGCGGTGGCGGCCGGGCGGTACGCCACCGACGCTGCCCTCCGCCCAGCCCCCGACCGTCCGCTGCCCGACGAGCCCCCGCTCACCGTGCACGCCACCGAGCCCGGCCGGATCACCCTGACCCGGTCCCTCGCCTCGCTGCGCCCCGGCGTCTACGGACTGGCGGGCCCGGCCTGCCATGCCGTCATCGGCCCGGTCCTTCAGGACGCGCCGAGCCCCGCCGACTGCGTGGTGCGCCGCCTGGAGCGGATCACCCACGGCACCCTCGGCCTCGGCGACAAGGTGCGGCTCACCCCGCAGGTGCACATCGGGAATCCGCGGGACACCCTCGGCATCGACCACGCCGAAGTCGACGTACCCGGTGAACTCGGCCCGCTGCCCGCCTGGTTCGTCCCCGGTGAACGCGCCACCTGGGTCATCACCGTCCATGGGCTGGGCACCACCCGTGAACACCCCATGGTCGTCATGCCGTTTCTGCGGAAGCTCCGGGTCCCGGTGCTCGACCTCGCCTACCGCGGCGACCCCGGGGCCCCGCCCCCGGAGGACGGGATAGGTCACCTCGGCGACACCGAATGGCGTGACCTGGACGCGGCGATCCGCTACGCGGTGCGGTACGGGGCGCACCGCGTCGTGCTGCACGGCTGGTCCACCGGCGGTGCGATGGCCCTGCACGCCGCCGCCAACTCCGCCCTGCGCCACCGCGTCAACGGCGTTGTCCTCGACTCCCCGGTGCTGGACTGGCAGGCCACCCTGCGGGCCCTCGCCGCGGCCCGCGGCACGCCCGCGGCGCTGATGCCGCTCGTCATACGCGCGGCCGAGGGGCGCACCGGACTCCACGGCAGCGGACTCGCGGAAGCGGCCGACCCCGAGCGGCTGACCGTCCCCGTGCTCATCGTGCACGGCCCCGACGACACCCTGGCCCCCTGGTCGGTCTCCCGTGAACTGGCCGAAAGCCGATCCGAACTGGTCACCCTTCACCCGGTGGCGGACGCCCCGCACGGCGCCATGTGGAACGCCGATCCGCAAGGCTACGAAGAGGCGCTGCGGCGCTTTCTGACCCCTCTCCTGTAGCGCTCGGCGCCGCTCGCGCGGCGCGCGGGGAGCGCGCTCCCCGCGCCGGAGGCGACCGCCGGACGGGTGCCGATTGGGCTTTCGGGCCGTCAACGGCGAAACTGCTCCCGTGACGTCCCGTACTCCGCGCGACTCCCGGCTCCGACTCGTCCGCCAGCGGCCGACGGCCACCGACCGCCGGCCCGCGTCGCACCGCGGCTCCCGCCCGGCGCCCCGTCCGCCCGAGGGCACCCCGCCGCCCGCGGAGCTGGCCCGGCAGGCCAGATCGGGACTTGCCGGTGCCGTTGAGATGGCCCACTGGGCCGCGGCCCGGCACGGCGCGCCCGGCGCGCTCTCCGACGAGACCGCCGCCCGCGCCGCCGAGGCGCTGGGGCTGACCCCCGAGGAGGTACGGGCCGACTGGGACCGGGCCCGGCTCGTCGGCCTGGTCGAGATCCACGGCGGGACCGCCCGCCTCGGCTGGCGGCTCAAGGCGTGGCACCGCGACGACAGCGCGGTACTGCGCGGCTGGGTCGCGCTGCTGGACGCGTGGTCCCTGGTGAGCCCGGCTCCGGCCACGGCGGAGCCCACGGCCGTGGCCGAGGTCGTCGAGGCCGTACCGCAACTGCTCTCCCTGCTCCAGCTGTCGGCGGGGCCGGTGCAGATCTCCGCGCTGCTGGACATGCTCCGGCAGCGGGTGGCCGAACTGCGCACCGAGCGCTGCGAGGTGCCCCAGGACCATGACGGCGGACGGACCGCGGAGTCCGCCGGCCGGGCCGAGTCGGCCGCCGCGCACGAGGACGCGCTCGAGCGGCTCCTCGACTGGGCCCTGGACGCGCTCACCTCCGTGGGGGCGCTCACCGTGGGGCCCGAGGACGGGGCCGCGCACGGCGACCGTGAGGCCGTGCTGACCGCGCTGGGCAACTGGGCGGTCTGGGTCAAGCTGGAACAGATCTGCGTGGCCGCCCAGAGCCCCGCGGGGAACATCGAGCAGCCCGCCCCCGACATGCTGCGCGGCTGCGCCGGACTCACCCCCGGACCGGCCCGCGCCGAGTACCGGGCCTGGCTGGCCGCGCGGCCCGTGGGCAGCGCCGTCGTGGAACTGCTCGACGCGGCCCGCGGGGACGACGCCCTGCTGCGCGGGCTCGCCTTCGAGGCGCTGCGGGTGGTCGGGGCGCCCGCCGAGCCGTCGGTGCGGGCCGCTGTCGAGGAGTCCTGTCTGCGCCCCTACGCGCTGCTGTGGCTGGCCGAGCACGAGGGCGCCGACCCCGAGGACGCGCTCGACGCGCTCACCCGCGAGGAGGCCACCTGGCTGTGGGTGGACACCGCCGCGGCCATCTCCGACCACGGCGAGAGCCCGCTGCTGGTCCGCCATCTGGAGTCCGCGGTCCAGGGCACGGTGCCCGCCCTGCTGCGCGAGGTACGGGCGGTGGGCCATCCCCGCACCGTGCAGGTGCTGGTGGCGCTGGCCGCCGCCCATCCTGACCCCGCGCTCGCCAAGGCGGTGCGCCGGGCGGCCTTCCAGGTGCATACCGGCGGCGTCTGACGGCCGCCGCCGGTGGACCATCCGGTTCGCACGCCTCGGATGTGATCTGCTCCACAATCTGGCACCGGGGTACGACAGAGCCTCGTGGTACGGACGCCCGCAAAGCCGGTGGCCGCCGCCTCAACAGGGGCCTCACCGAGGGGAAAGCGGGGGCGTCGGCGGGGAATGGGCCCGGGAAAAACGACTTGCCCGCCCCGCTAAGCTAGCCGCATGGCAATTCTCCTCGTGCATTAGACGGCGCCGGCCAGCCCGCCCGTCGCCCACCGCCACCCTTGGACGACGCGCTGCGCGCGGCCCCTCGGCTCCTCCCGTCAGCCGCCCCATCCTGCCCAGGAGTAATTCCCGTGATCACCGCCTCCGGCGTCGAATTGCGTGCCGGCGCCCGCGTTCTCATCGAGTCCGCCTCTTTCCGTATCGCCAAGGGCGACCGCGTCGGTCTGGTCGGCCGCAACGGCGCGGGCAAGACCACCCTCACCAAGTGCCTGGCCGGTGAGGGCATCCCGGCGGGCGGCACCATCACCCGCTCCGGCCAGGTCGGCTACCTCCCGCAGGACCCGCGCACCGGCGATCTCGACGTGCTCGCCCGCGACCGCATCCTCTCCGCCCGCGAGCTGGACACCGTGCTGCGCAAGATGCGCGAGAACGAGGACCGGATGGCCAACGGCAAGGGGGCCACCCAGGAGCGCGCGATGAAGAAGTACGAGCGCCTGGAGACCGAGTTCCTCACCAAGGGCGGTTACGCCGCCGAGGCGGAGGCCGCGACCATCGCCGCCAGCCTCGGTCTGCCCGACCGGGTGCTCGGCCAGCCGCTGCACACCCTCTCCGGCGGTCAGCGGCGCCGCGTCGAGCTGGCCCGGATCCTCTTCTCGGACTCCGACGTCCTGCTCCTGGACGAGCCGACCAACCACCTCGACGCCGACTCCATCATCTGGCTGCGGGACTACCTGAAGACCTACAGCGGCGGCTTCATCGTGATCTCCCACGATGTCGACCTGGTCGAGACGGTCGTCAACAAGGTGTTCTACCTGGACGCCAACCGCTCGGTGATCGACATCTACAACATGGGCTGGAAGCTCTACCAGGCCCAGCGCGAGGCCGACGAGAAGCGCCGCAAGCGCGAGCGGGCCAACGCCGAGAAGAAGGCCGCCGCGCTCAACGCCCAGGCGGACAAGATGCGCGCCAAGGCCACCAAGACCGTGGCCGCGCAGAACATGGCCCGCCGCGCGGAGCGGCTGCTCTCCGGTCTGGACGCGGTGCGGCAGTCCGACAAGGTGGCCAAGCTGCGCTTCCCGGACCCGGCCCCGTGCGGCAAGACGCCGCTGGCGGCCGAGGGCCTGTCGAAGTCGTACGGCTCCCTGGAGATCTTCACCGATGTGAACCTGGCCGTCGACAAGGGCTCCCGTGTGGTGATCCTCGGGCTGAACGGCGCGGGGAAGACCACCCTGCTGCGGCTGCTGGGCGGGGTGGAGAAGCCCGACACCGGCCAGGTGACCCCGGGCCACGGACTGAAGCTGGGCTACTACGCGCAGGAGCACGAGACGCTCGACCCGGACCGCACCGTCCTGGAGAACATGCGCTCGGCCGCCCCCGACCTCGACCTGGTGGACATCCGCAAGACCCTGGGATCGTTCCTGTTCTCGGGCGACGACGTGGACAAGCCCGCAGGAGTGCTCTCCGGCGGTGAGAAGACCCGGCTCGCGCTGGCCACCCTGGTGGTCTCCTCGGCCAATGTGCTGCTGCTCGACGAGCCGACCAACAACCTCGACCCGGCCAGCCGTGAGGAGATCCTCGGCGCGCTGCGCACCTTCACCGGCGCGGTGGTGCTGGTGACCCACGACGAGGGCGCGGTCGACGCACTCCAGCCGGAGCGGATCATTCTGCTTCCGGACGGTGTCGAGGACCTGTGGGGCGAGGACTACGCGGACCTGGTCGCGCTCGCCTGACCGCCGGGGCGGCCCGGGGGCCGCCCTCCCGGGCCCGCTCCGCCCGGTCGGCGCGAGGTCCGATTGATCCGTTCTGATCCACTTCCCGTCGATCACCTGTAGATCATTCGGCCTAGGTGTGATCCATCATCTGAGTGAGAACGGCTGGTATCGCGGCGCGTCGCCACGGTACGGCGCGCGCGGCATGCCGTGCGCCGGTGCAGACGGGTCCGACCTCATGCACATATGCCCTGACCTGCCCGTTCGTCCATGAACACGAAGGAGTGTCAGGGCGAACGGCGTCGGAATCCTGTCTTCCGAAGGCCGTAACAGCGCCATTTCACGGAATCCTTCCTCCACAGACCTTGCCGAATGGGTGGCCAGGAAGCCGAGTAGGGGTGATCATGAGAGTCCAGAGCGCACTTCCCATGAGGAGGCACGGGTGGCCGAGACTCTGAAGAAGGGCAGCCGGGTGACCGGCGCCGCGCGCGAAAAGCTCGCGGCAGACCTGAAGAAGAAGTACGACTCCGGTGCGAGCATCCGGGCGCTGGCCGAGGAGACTGGCCGTTCCTACGGATTCGTTCACCGGATGCTCAGCGAATCAGGCGTTTCCCTACGTGGTCGCGGGGGCGCGACACGGGGCAAGAAGGCCCAATCGGCCTGATCCCGTATCACGTCGTCGCCGGAAGGTATGGCAGTGCCACCCGGTTGACCGGCGGTCCGGCCGGGTGGTTACTGTGCAGTCACTTGTACTGACTGCGGCCGACCGGAGGCTTCCTGTGACCCTGCTCGACAAGGACGGCGTTCAGCTCACCGTCGATGACACGGTCGCCACGGTGACCCTGGCCCGTCCGGCCAAGCGCAACGCCCAGTCGCCCGCGATGTGGCGGGTCCTGGCCGAGGCGGGACGGCTGCTGCCGGGCAGCGTACGGGTGGTGGTGCTGCGCGCCGAGGGCAAGAGCTTCTCGGCGGGCCTGGACCGTCAGGCGTTCACGCCCGAGGGTTTCGAGGGCGAGCCGTCGTTCATCGATATGGCGCGCGGTTCGGACGCCGAGCTGGACGCCACCATCGCCGAGTACCAGGACGCGTTCACCTGGTGGCGGAGGAACGACATCGTCTCCATCGCCGCCGTCCAGGGGCATGCCGTCGGCGCCGGGTTCCAGCTCGCGCTCGCCTGCGATCTGCGGGTGTGCGCGGACGATGTGCAGTTCGCGATGCGCGAGACCAGCCTCGGGCTGGTCCCCGACCTCACCGGCACCCATCCGCTGGTGGGTCTGGTGGGCTATGCCCGGGCGCTGGAGATCTGCGCCACCGGGCGGTTCGTCCATGCCGAGGAGGCCGAGCGCAGCGGGCTGGCCAACCTCGTGGTGCCCGCCGCCGAGCTGGACGGCGCGGTCCAGGACCTCGTGGCGGCGCTGCTCGCGGCCGACCGGGGCGCCGTGATCGAGACCAAGGCGCTGCTGCGCGGCGCCGTCGGCCGTACCTACGAGGAGCAGCGCACCGCCGAGCGCGCCGCCCAGGCACGTCGGCTGCGCGAACTGGCGGGCCTGACAGACTGACCCGACTGACCCGACTGACCCGACTGACCGGGCGGGCCCGGCGGAGCGGCGACTTCCGGTGGGTGCGGGGGCCATGGGGACCGGCCTCCGCACCGCCTCACGCCTCCCGCAGCAGCTCCACCGTCACCGTGGGTACCGCCTCCAGCACCAGCACCGCGAGATCGTCGTCGATCGGCTCGGCGCTGAACTCATGGGTGGCCCGCCGCACCCGCTCCGCGACCGCCTTGGCGCCGAGCCCCACACAGCCCCGCAGGATGTCGGCGAGGCCGTCGTCGTCGTCCAGCTGACGGTTGCCGTTGCGCCGCTCGGTCACCCCGTCGGTGACGCACAGCAGGGTCTCGCCCGGTGCCAGATCGAAGGTGTCGGCGTGGAAGCCGGGGTTCTCGTCGATGCCCAGCAGCATCTGGGGGGTGGCCGCGGGGCTGACCGCACCGTCCGCGGTCAGCAGCAGCGGCAGCGGATGTCCGGCGCTGGCCAGGGTGCAGCGGGCGCCCCCGCCGCCGCCCGCGTCGAGCTCCAGCTCCCCGTAGAGCACGCTCAGGAAGCGTGGGCGGGCCTGCTCGCCGCCGACCGCGACGGCCTCCGTGGCCTCCTCCACCAGCGCCTGGTTCAGCCGACTGAGCACCGATTCCACGCCATGGCCCTCACGGGCCAGCAGTCGGACCAGATGGCGGGCCAGCCCGGTGACCGACATGGCTTCCGGATCGCTGCCCTGCACATCGCCCAGCAGGAAACACCAGCAGCGCTCGCCCATCGGGAACAGGTCGTAGAAGTCGCCGCCGACGGTCTGGCCCTCGCCGTGCGGTTCGTAGACGATCGCCGTGTCGATCCCCGGGATATGGGCCAGTGAGGTGGGCAGCTGGCGGCGTTGCAGCGCCCTGCTGATCGTCGCCTGCCGGGTGTACTGCCGGGCGGTGGCCACGGCCTGCGCCACCCGCCGCGAGACATCCTCCGACAGCCGCACCACACCCTCGGTCATCTGGGCCACTCCCGCCCGCCCGAGCAGCAGTACCCCGTGGCTGCGGCCGTGGGCGATCAGCGGGAAGGCCAGCGCGGAGCCGCCCGTGCCATGGGTGTCGGCGATCTGCGGCCAGGGCCAGGGGGTGCCCGCGGTGCCGAGCCCGCTGGGCGGCGGATGTGCTTCCAGGACCACCCGCAGCGCGTCGATACGCCGCTCGTCGGTGTGCCAGACCCGGGCCAGCTCCAGCCCTCCGGACTCGGTGCTCAGCCAGACCGCGCACCAGTCGGCGAGCCGGGGCACCAGCAGCTGTCCGGCGAGGGCGGCGACCATGTTCTCGTCGAGCTGCCCGGTCAGCAGCTCACTGGCCTCGGCCAGGAAGGACGGACCGCCGCGGTCGACCCACTCGGCGGTGGTGTCACGGCGCCCGCGCAGCGGGGAGGGGGCCAGGGTCTCGGCGAATCGAAGCTCACGGCCGAGCGCGCTGGTGGGGACGGCCTCGAGCTCGGGCTCCTCCTCCTCGGCGTCCAGCCGGAACCACACCGTCTTCCGGGTGCGCTGATAGGTCACCCCCCAGGACTCGGCGAGGGCGCCGATCAGTTGCAGACCCCGGCCGCGGCCCCGGCGCTGGGCTTCCGGTCCGCCGTACACCGCGCTGGCGGGGTGGAGGTCCGACACCTCCACGACGATCCCGGGGTGCCGTGGCTCGTCCTCGGGCGCGGTCGGCTCCCCCGGGGCGGTGGGCCGGGCGGGCTCGGCCGGTCCGTGCCCGGCTTGGAGGCGGCAGACAATTTCGACCCGGGTTCCCGCGTGCAGGACGGCATTGGTGACCAGCTCGCTCACCAGCAGGACCGCGTCGTCCACCAGCCGTACGGCCAGGGTCCGCGGCCCCAGGGTTTCCATGGCGTTTGCCCCGGTCAGCGTGGTACGGACAAAGGCCCTGGCGGCACCGGGTGCGCGCACGCTTCCAGGCAGCGTCGTCCGTTGGACGGACTCACGCGAGAGAGGAAACAAGGCTCCCACGTGCGGCTCCTGGACATTTGGGGCGGATTAGGCCATCTAGGTGCCATATTATGACAGGCGTAGGGATATGAAATGATCATTTAGGGACGACGCCATGGCACTCGACCCGAACCCCACGGAAACATCTTCCGTCCGGCGCTCCTCGCCGGAACGTCCGCCGCCCGCCCAGTCATCCGGCGCGGAGTGGGGCCAGGAGGCCGTGTGCTCGGCCGAGTTGCGATCCCTCCTGGCAGCCATGCACGCCTTGTGTGACGGAGATTTCACCGTACGTATGGACGGTTCGGCCGAGGGTGTCCTCGGCGAGATGGCCGGAATCTTCAACCAACTGGTGCTGCGCAACGCGCATCTGGCCGATGAACTCCAGCGCGTACGCCGTGAGGTGCTGCGCCAGGGCCGGCTGGACGAACGGATCAGCGCAAGCCCCGGCCAAGGCACCTGGACCTCCAGTGTGGACGCGGCGAATCAGCTGGTGGACGCGCTGGTCGGGCCGGTATCCAACGCCACCCGGGTGCTGGACGCGGTCGCGGCCGGCGATCTGACCCAGCGGGTGGATCTGCACGACGGCAACCGCCAGCTCCGTGGCGATCTGCGCCGTCTCGGCCGCGGTGTGAACCGCACCGTGGACCAGCTCTCGCTGTTCACCGGCGAGCTGACCCGGATCGCCCGGGAGGTCGGCACCGAGGGCCGGCTCGGCGGCCGGGCGAAGGTCCAGGGGCTCTCCGGCGACTGGCGGACGGTGACCGAGGCCGTCAACACCATGGCCTCGCGGCTGACTGCCCAGGTCCGCGACATCGCCGTGGTCACCACGGCGGTCGCACGCGGCGACCTCACCCAGCAGGTGACCGTCGAGGCCACCGGTGAGCTCCTCGAGCTGAAGCTGACCGTGAACACCATGGTCGACCAGCTGCGCGCGTTCGCCGACGAGGTGACGCGGGTGGCCCGTGAGGTCGGTACCGAGGGTGAGCTCGGTGGCCGGGCCCAGGTCCGTGGGGTCTCCGGGGTGTGGAAGGACCTCACCGACAACGTGAACTTCATGGCGTCCAACCTGACGTCCCAGGTCCGCAACATCGCCCAGGTGACCACCGCCGTCGCCACCGGTGACCTCTCCCAGAAGATCACCGTGGACGCCCGCGGCGAGATCCTCCAGCTGAAGTCCACGATCAACACCATGGTCGACCAGCTCTCCGCGTTCGCCGACGAGGTGACCCGGGTGGCCCGTGAGGTCGGTACCGAGGGCCAGCTCGGTGGCCGGGCCCAGGTCCGCGGCGTTTCCGGGGTGTGGAAGGACCTCACCCAGAACGTGAACTTCATGGCGGACAACCTCACCTCCCAGGTCCGCAACATCGCCCAGGTCGCCACCGCCGTCGCCGAGGGCGATCTGTCCAAGACGATCACCGTGGAGGCCAAGGGCGAGATCCTGGAGCTGAAGTCGACGATCAACACCATGGTGGACCGGCTGTCGTCCTTCGCCGACGAGGTGACCCGAGTGGCCCGCGAGGTCGGCACCGAGGGCAACCTGGGCGGTCAGGCCCAGGTGCGCGGTGTGTCCGGGGTCTGGAAGGAACTGACCGACAACGTCAACTTCATGGCCCTGAACCTGACCTCCCAGGTGCGCAACATCGCCCAGGTGACCACGGCGGTGGCCAACGGCGATCTGTCGAAGAAGATCACCGTGGATGCCCGGGGCGAGATCCTGGAGCTGAAGGACACCGTCAACACGATGGTCGAGCAGCTGCGCGCGTTCGCCGACGAGGTGACCCGGGTGGCCCGTGACGTCGGTACCGAGGGTGAACTCGGCGGCCGGGCCCAGGTCCCCGGCGTCTCCGGGGTCTGGAAGGACCTCACCGACAACGTGAACTTCATGGCCGGGAACCTGACTTCCCAGGTCCGCAACATCGCCCAGGTCGCCACCGCCGTCGCCCAGGGCGATCTGTCCAAGAAGATCGACGTTGACGCCCGCGGCGAGATCCTGGAGCTGAAGACCACCATCAACACGATGGTCGACACGCTCTCCGCGTTCTCCTCCGAGGTCACCCGCGTGGCCCGCGAGGTGGGCAGCGAAGGCCAGCTGGGCGGCCAGGCCCGGGTCGAAGCCGTCTACGGCACCTGGAAGCGGCTGACCACCAGCGTCAATGAACTCGCACTCAACCTCACCACCCAGGTGCGCGCGATCGCCGAGGTCGCCTCCTCCGTCGCCCAGGGCGATCTGTCCGGCTCCATCTCGGTCGAGGCCCAGGGCGAGGTCGCCGAGCTGAAGAACAACGTCAACCTGATGGTCGCCAACCTCCGCGAGACCACGCGCGCGAAGGACTGGCTGGAGTCCAACCTCGCCCGTATCGCCTCCCTGATGCAGGGTCACCGCGATCTGGTCGAGGTCGCCGATCTGATCCTGCGTGAGCTGACCCCGCTGGTCAACGCGCAGTTCGGGGCGTTCTTCCTCAGCGCCGCCGGAGCCGGGCCCGGTGAGGGTCTGGAGCTGATCGCCGGATACGGCACCAACCAGGACAACCCGCTTCCGCAGACCGGCACCCCCGGCCGGGGCCTGGTCGCCCAGGCGGCCCTGGAGAAGAAGCGCATCCTCATCAACAACGTCCCGCCGGACTACATCACCATCAACTCCGGCCTGGGATCCGCCCTCCCGGCCAGCGTGGTCATCCTGCCGATCCTCTACGAGGACCAGGTGCTCGGAGTGATCGAGCTGGCCTCCTTCAGCCGGTTCAGCGAGGTCCACCTCGCCTTCATCGACCAGTTCGTCAACACCATCGGTGTCTCGATCAACACCATCATCGCCAACGCCCGTACCGAGTCGCTGCTGTCCGAATCGCAGCGGCTCACCACCGAGCTGCGCCAGCGGTCCAACGAGCTCCAGCGCTCCAACGCGGAGCTGGAGGAGAAGGCCGCGCTGCTGGCCACCGCCTCGCAGTACAAATCGGAGTTCCTGGCGAATATGTCGCACGAGCTGCGCACCCCGCTGAACTCCCTGCTCATCCTGGCCCGGCTGCTCGCCGACAACGCCGACGAGCGGCTCTCCCCCCAGGAGGTGCAGTTCGCCACCACCATCCACCGCTCCGGCTCCGACCTGCTCCAGCTGATCAACGACATCCTGGATCTGTCGAAGATCGAGGCGGGCCGGATGGATGTCCGTCCCAAGAAGCTGCCGCTGGTCAAGCTGCTGGACTACGTCAACGCCACCTTCCGGCCGCTGGCCGTCGACCGCGGGCTGTCCTTCGAGATCGCCGTCGGCGAGGACGTACCGCGCGAGATGTTCTCCGATGAGCAGCGGCTCCAGCAGATCCTGCGCAATCTGCTCTCCAACGCCCTGAAGTTCACCTCCTCCGGCGGGGTCACCCTGCGCGTCGAGCGGTCGCCCGGGGCGAACTTCGAGGAGGAGACGCTGCGGGACGCCGACGCCGTCATCGCCTTCTCCGTCGCCGACACCGGGATCGGCATCCCACCGGAGAAACTGCCCGTGATCTTTGAGGCGTTCCAGCAGTCCGACGGCACCACCAGCCGCAAGTACGGCGGCACCGGCCTCGGTCTGTCCATCAGCCGGGAGATCGCCGGAATGCTCGGCGGCCGGATCATGGCCGAGAGCGAACTCGGCGTCGGCTCCTGCTTCACCCTCTACATCCCGTCCCACTACTCCGGGGTCGTCCCCGCCCCCGACGTCTCGGACCCCCGGGCCACCGGCTCCACCGTCCCGGCGGTGCTGCCCGCCCCCGACGAACCGCTGCCGGACACCGCCGACCACGCCCCCAGCGGCGTCTTCGGCGATGCCGGGCTGGGCACCCACACGCCCGACGGCCGGGACGAGGCCTGGCCGGAGACCACCCGGCTCAAGGAGTGGCAGGTCGGCCGCCCCGGTCGGGTGCTGGCCGGGCGTCGCATCCTCATCGTCGACGACGACATCCGGAACGTCTTCGCCCTCACCCATGTGCTGGGCCGGGTCGGCATGTCGGTGAAGTACGCGGAGAACGGCCGCGAGGGCCTCGAGGTGCTGCACCGAAACCCGGATGTCTCCCTGGTCCTGATGGACGTGATGATGCCGGAGATGGACGGGTACGAAACCATCCACGCCATCCGCAGCACCCCACGGCTGGCCGAGATGCCGATCCTCGCCCTCACCGCCAAGGCCATGCCCGGCGACCGCGAGAAGGCGATCGACAGCGGTGCCAACGGCTATGTGCCCAAGCCCGTGGATGTCGACCGGCTGATGTCGGCCATCATCGATCTGCTCGACCCCGAGGGCGGCGCGGACGCGGAGACGGCCGAGGTGCCGCTGCCGGAGGACGCGTGGCCGGAGAACGAGAACACCGCCCCGGACGAGGCCGGGAACGAAGCCGGGAACGAGGCCGAGGACGCGAACACACCGGATGAGAGCGGATTCGGGGAGGCCGGTCCGCCGCGGCCCAGACAGGGGGAGTCATGACCACAAGCGCCTCCGACAAGGCCGGGATTCTGATCGTCGACGACATGGAGGAGAACCTGATCGCGCTGGAGGCCGTACTCGGCCCGCTCGATCAGCAACTGGTCCGCGCCCACTCCGGTGAGGAGGCGCTGAAGGCGATGCTGCGGCAGGAGTTCGCCGTGGTGCTCCTCGACGTCCTGATGCCGGGGATGGACGGCTTCGAGACCGCGGCCAACATCAAACGGCTCGACCAGACCAAGGACGTCCCGATCATCCTGTTGACCGGGACCGACGCCGACACGGACTACGCCTACCGCGGGTATGCGATCGGCGCCGCCGACTTCCTCACCAAGCCCTTCGACCCGTGGCTGCTGCGCACGAAGGTCAATGTCTTCCTGGAGCTGTACCGCAAGACCCGCCAGCTCGAGGTCCAGACCCAGCAGCTGCGACGGCGGCTGATCGGCGACCGGGTCACCCCTTCCGAGGACCGGTTCGCGACCATCGCCGAACAGCTGTCCAGTACGGAGATGCTGCTGCGCCGCACCGAGGGCGCCGAGGCTGCCGAACTGGCCGACCGGGTGTCGGAGCTGGAGCGCGCCGTGGAGGAGCTGCGTACGGAGGCCCACCGCTGAGCGGCGCCGCGGTCAGGCTTGTCCGGTGGATCTCTGCGTCGCGGGCTGATCCACGAAGATCGACAGGACAGGACCTAGGCGATCACATCCACCGCGGTGATCAGCACGGCCACCGTCACCGGCTGCGCGACCGCCTCCGCCACGGCCGTCCGCACCTGCCGGGCCACATCCAGCGCGCGGTGATCGGCCGCCACCGCCACCTCGAGCCGCAGATGCGCTCCGTCGGCGTGCACTCCGCGCGCGGAGCCCAGCACCGGCGCCAGCCGCGTCACCCCGGGCACCGCCCGCGCCGCCGCGGCGGCCGCCGCCTCACGGCTGCCGACCGCCTCCGGCGCCACCGGCTGGTCCACCTCCCGCTCCCGCGGTGGCGACAGCGGCGGCGGGGGCCCGTCCAGTACCTCCGCCACCCGCAGATCCACCGCGTCGACCGCCAGGCCGAGCCGGTCCGTCACCGCTTCGAGCAGGGCGTTCCGCAGCCGGTCCGCCGCCACCGGCAGCGGCTCGTCCACGGTGGCCCCGCACTCCGCGCCGATCCGCAGCGGCACCGGCGGCAGTGCGCTCGGCGGGGGCGGTACGACGGAGACGCCCACGGCGTCGGGGTCGGCCGGTCCGATCCGCAGCCCGTCCAGACGGATCCCGGGCACCCCGGCGGCGGCCCGCCGCAGCACCCCCTCCGCCGCCTGCTCGGTCAGCCACGTACCGTCCTCCGGTCCGCCCAGGGGCAGCAGTCGGCCGAGACGCAGCTGCTGCCGCACCGCGTGTGCGAGCTGGCCCGTGACCACCGCCATCACCTCTCATGGCTTGTGTGACGCCCTGTGTGCCACTGGGTCCAGCCTGCCGCACATCGGGCGTGAGCGGATACTTACCGGCGCCTGATCGCGCGAGTGCCGCATCTCCGGGGCGGTTCGGGGAAAGCGCCTTTACTGTGGCAGTAAGGGTGGAGAGGCGCGGAAGAACCCTCTTCGCGCTCTTCGCCTCGGAACCTTTCTCCTCGGAAAGGACGACCGGTGATGTCCGAGACCGCACCACGGAACCGGCCCGAGAACCCCGCCACCGAGCCGTCCGCCGCCACCCCCAGGACGCTGGGCGGCGGTGCCGTCCCCACTCGGCGCGGCGGGGGCGATCCGGGCTCCCGGGGGCGTACCACCATCGCCGACGGCGTCGTGGAGAAGATCGCCGGAATGGCGGCCCGCGATGTGGTCGGGGTCCATGACATGGGCGGCGGTTTCGCGCGGACCTTCGGGGCCGTACGGGACCGGGTGCCCGGCGGCGGCAAGTCGGTCGCCCGTGGCGTGAAGGCCGAGGTGGGTGAGGTGCAGACCGCCCTTGACCTGGAGATCGTGGTGGTTTACGGCGTCTCGATCGCCGATGTCGCCCGCGCCGTACGGGAGAACGTGATCTCCGCGGTCGAGCGGATGACGGAACTCGAGGTGGTCGAGGTCAACATCGCGGTCAGCGATGTGAAGTTGCCGGACGAAGAAGAGGAATCGACGGAGCCCAGGCTCCAGTAGGCCGGTGACGGCTCCGGTCGGCTCCAGTAGGGGAGCACACGATGAGCATGGCCGTGGTCGGGATGATCGCGGGGATGGCGCTGGCCTTCGCCGGATACTTCGGCGGCTTCGGGGCCTTTCTGCTGGTGGCCGCACTGGGCTTCGTGGGGTTCATCGCGGGCCGTTTCCTGGACGGGGACCTGGAACCGGGCGAATTCTTCCGTTCCCGCGGCCGCGGCGAACGGCACCGGTGAGGTGGCGTCGTGGTCGAACCCGGGGAGCGGGGCGCGACGCGGATCGCGGACCGCGTCGTCGCGAAGATCGCCGCGCAGGCGGCGCGGGAGGCGCTGGACAGCGCGGACGCGCTGCCCCCGCACGCGGTCGTCGCGGTGCACGAGCGGGTCGCCCGGGTGCGGGTCGCCGTCGAACTCGGCTATCCCTCGGACATCGGCGCGCAGTGCCGAGCGGTGCGCCGTCAAGTGAGGGAGCGGATCGGCGCATTGGCGGGTATGGAGGTGCCCGAGGTGGCGGTGATGGTGGAGCGGCTGCATTCGCCGCTGCTGGACCGCGCGGAGCGGGGGAGGGTGCGATGAACGAGGACCGGATGCGATGAACGCGGAGCGCGGGGCGCGGCAGTCCGCGTCGATGGCGGCGTACGAACCGGAATCCGGCGCCGGGACCGGTGGTGACCACCGGCGCACCGGACGCTTCTGGTCCGCGCGCCGGGTCCCGGCCGCCCTGCTCGCGCTGGCCGTCGCCGCCGCGGCCGGGCTGCTGCTGTACGACGTGGCGGCGGTGCGCGCGGGCCGGACCGCGATGGAGTGGCGGGGCTGGCTCGCCGATCAGCTTGCCACCCGGACGCTCGACGACGGCTGGGTCGTGGGTGTGGCCGTCGCCCTGGTCGTGGTGGGCGTGTGGATGGTGGTGCTGGCGGTGACGCCGGGGCTGCGCAAGCTGCTCCCGATGCGGGAGACGGACGGCATCCGGGCCGGAATCGACCGCGGCGCCGCCGGACTGGTGCTGCGTGACCGCGCGATGGAGGTGTCCGGAGTCCGCTCGGTGCGGGTCTCGGTCAGCCGCCACCGGGTCCGGGCCAGGGCCCAGGCGCACTTCCGCGATCTGGACGAGGTACGGGCGGATCTGGTCACGGTGCTCGGCGAGGGCATCCGGCAGCTGGGCCTGGCCCGGCAGCCCGGACTGACCGTCCGCGTCCGCCGACCGGCGAAGGGGTGACCGCTGATGCTGCGGATCGTCAACCGCGTGCTGCTGGCGGTCGTCGGGGTGGTGCTGCTGGCCGTGGGCGCGCTGACGCTGGCCGGCTGGCCGCCGTTCGACGGGCGGAGCGATGTGGTGCTGAGCCGCGAGGACCGCACCCGCTGGCGGGACGCCTCATGGTGGTGGCCCGTCGTCATCGGAGTGCTCGCCCTGATGGTGCTGCTCGCGCTGTGGTGGGCACTGGCCCAGCTGCGGCAGCGCAGACTGGCCGAGGTGCTGGTGGAGACCGGCGACGGCGAGGGGGCGCTGCTGCGGGGCCGTGCCCTGGAAGCGGTGCTGGCGGCCGACGCGGAGGCGCTGGAGGGCGTCGAGCGAGCCGATGTGCGCTTGCGGGGCAGACGGCGGACCGCCCCGGAGGCCCGGATCGGTCTGGTGCTGGAGCCACGGGCGGAGCCGGTGGAGACGCTGGAACGGCTGCGCGACGAGGCACTGGAACACGCCCGCGGATCGGCCGGCCTGGACCGCCTGCCCGCCGAGGTCCGTCTGCGCGGAACCCGCCACCGGGCGGAACGGGCGCTGTAGGAACGCCCGCCCGGTGCCGCCCGGTGCCCGGCCAGGACGTGCCGGGGCAGCCTGTTACGCCCCGCTACGGGCCTGGGCGCCGGCCGGGCGGGGCCCCGGTGTCCCGCGGCGGTGGTCCGGGCTGCGGAGCGGGCGGTGCGCAGTCGTCCGCCCGGGTGTCGGCCGGAAAGCCCGGTACAGGCCCGGCCCCGGGATCGGAGGAGGGCCCGGCCCTGGCCCGGATGCCGGGTGGGAAGGACTCGGTTGTCGGCTGGGCAGGGCCGTGGGTATCGGCCTGGCGGGTCGGTGTCCCGCCGAGGAGGCCCGCTGTGAGAGGTCCCGCCTCGGTGTCGGCCGGAGGGCCCAATGCCCGGTCGGGAGGGCCCCGGTGTCCCGCTGGTTGGCCGGGAAGGGCTCCAGCCACCGGGTGAGCGGGCGTGGTGGAACACCCGCCCGGGTGTCGGCCGGACATGCTCGGGCAAGCCGTGTGGACGTCCGCCCGGGTAGCGGCCGTGGGGTCAGTCGACGCCGGGAAAGCCCCGGTACCGACCGGGAGGCTCCCGGCCCCCGACCGGGCCGGGCGGTCCGCTGGGCCCCGGTCCGACCGGTAGGCCCCGGCACCCGCCGGGCAAGCGCGGCACCGACCGGAAGGCCCGGCTCCGGCCGTCGGGCCCGGCCCCGGCCAGGCCCGACGGCCGCTGCTCAGATGGCGTGCAGGGCGCCGCCGTCCACCGGGAGCATCACGCCGTTGATGTAGGACGCCGCGGGGGAGAGCAGGAACGCCGCCGACCTGCCGAACTCCTCAGGCGTGCCGTACCGCCGCAGCGGAATCGCCGCGGAGTTCCGCTCGCGCGCCGCGTCCGCGTCGCCCGACAGGCCGTCCAGCTCGCGCACCCGGTCGGTGTCGATCCGGCCCGGGAGGAGTCCGATGACCCGGATGCCCAGCGGGCCGACCTCCAGCGAGAGCGACTTGGCGAATCCGGCCAGCCCCGGGCGCAGCCCGTTGGAGACGGTCAGGCCGGGGATCGGCTCGCGTACGGATCCGGACAGCACAAAGCCGATCACCCCGCCCGGGGTGAGCTCCGTGGCAGCGGTGCGCGCCAGCCGGACCGCGCCGAGGAAGACCGAGTCGAACGCGGTCTGCCACTGGGCGTCGGTGATGTCGGCGGTGGGCCCGGCCGGGGGTCCGCCGACGCTGATCAGCACCCCGTCGAAGCGCCCGAAGTGCTCGCGGGCGGTGGCGATCAGACGCGCGGCGGTGGCGGGGTCGGCGTTGTCGGCGCCGACCCCGAGGGCACCCGGCCCCAGCTCGGCGGCGATGGCGGACGCGGTGTCCGCGTCACGCCCGGTGAGGACCACCCTGGCACCGTCGGCGATCAGCTCACGGGCGGTGGCCAGGCCCAGCCCGCGGGTGGCTCCGGTGACGAGGTACACCCGGTCTTTGAGTCCAAGATCCATGGGAGTCAGTGTGCCGTGGTCTCCCCGGCGAGGGTAAGGGCGGTGCCGACCAGGCCGATATGGCTGAACGCCTGGGGGAAGTTGCCCAGCAGCCGGTCGGTGCCCGGGTCGTACTCCTCGGCCAGCAGCCCGACGTCGTTGCGCAGGTCGAGCAGCCGCTCGAAGAGGGCGCGGGCGTCCTTGCGGCGGCCGGCGAGCTGGAGCGCGTCGGCGAGCCAGAAGGAACAGGCGAGGAACGCGCCGTCGCGGCCGGGGAGCCCGTCCACGTTCGCGTCCCCGTCGGCGGTGTAGCGCCGGATCAGCCCGTCCTCGCTCAGCTCGCGGCGGACCGCGTCGATGGTGCCGATGACCCGTGGATCGGTGGCGGGCAGGAACCCCACCCGGGGGATCAGCAGCGTCGCCGCGTCCAGTTCGGCCGAGCCGTAGGACTGGGTGAAGGTGGAGCGCGCGGCGTCGTAGCCCTTCTCGCAGACCTCGCGGTGGACCGCCCGGCGCATCGCCCGCCAGCGGTCCGCGTCCCCGCCAAGCTCCGGGTGGGCCTCGATGGCGCGCACCGCGCGGTCGGCCGCGACCCAGGCCATCACCTTGGAGTGGACGAAGTGGCGGCGCGGTCCGCGGACCTCCCACAGCCCCTCGTCGGGGTCGCGCCAGGCGGACTCCAGGAAGTCCATGAGCGCGTTCTGCATCCGCCAGGCATGTGATTCGGCGGGCAGTCCGGAGATCCGCGCCAGGTGCAGGGTGTCCAGGACCTCGCCGTAGACGTCGAGCTGGCGCTGGGCCACCGCGCCATTGCCCACCCGTACGGGGGAGGAGTGCGCGAACCCCTCCAGCCAGTCGAGCTCGTGCTCGTGAATCCGCCGCTCGCCCGCGAGGCCGTACATGATCTGGAGCTCGGCGGGGTCGCCCGCGACCGCCCGCAGCAGCCAGTCGCGCCAGGCCACGGCCTCGTCGCGGTATCCGGCGGACAGCAGCGCGTTCAGGGTGAGGGTGGAGTCCCGCAGCCAGCAGTAGCGGTAGTCCCAGTTGCGCACCCCACCCGGGTGCTCGGGCAGGGAAGTGGTGGGGGCGGCGACGATTCCGCCGGTGGGCGCGTAGGTGAGCGCCTTGAGCGTGATCAGGGAGCGCACCACGGCCTCCCGGTACGGGCCCCGATAGCTGCACCGGGCGGCCCAGGAGCGCCAGTCCTCGAGGCTGGAGCGCAGTGCGTCATACGGGTCGATGAGCCGGGGCCTGGGCTGGTGGGAGGGGTGCCAGGTGAGCACGAAGGCCACCTTCTCCCCGGCGGAGACGGTGAACTCCGAGCGGGTGCTGAAGTCCTTGCCGTAGGTGCGCACCTCCGGCTCCGAGCGCAGCCAGACCGAGTCCGGTCCGGCGACCGCGATCCGGTGGTGGTTGTCGCGGCGCACCCACGGGATCACATGTCCGTAGTCGAATCGCAGCCGGAGGACGCCGTGCATCTCGACGCTGCCGGAGACGCCCTCGACGATACGGACCACATCGGGCGCCAGGTCGCGCTGCGGCATGAAGTCGATCACCTTGACGGTGCCGGACTCCGTCTCCCAGACGGACTCCAGGGCCAGGGACTCCTCGAGATAGCTCCGGCGGGTGCAGTCGCCCGCGCCCCGGGGAGCCAGCCGCCAGTGGCCGTTGTCGTGGTCGCCGAGGAGCGCGGCGAAGCAGGCGGCCGAGTCGAAGCGGGGCAGACACAGCCAGTCGATCGAGCCGTCCCGGCCGACCAGGGCAGCGGTCTGGTGGTCCCCGATGAGGGCGTAGTCGTCGATGCGCTGAGACACATCGGGCATCTTCCCGGGAAACGGAAAGCTACTCGGCGCCGGCCGCGGCCGGGACCTTCTCCTGGGTCGTGGCGGCGCTCTCGGCGGCGCGGTCCCGGCGCTCCCGGCGGACCAGGACGAACCAGCCGACGGGCACCCCGGCCGCGAACAACCACCACTGGATGGCGTACGCCATATGGGGGCCGATGCTGCTGTGGTCCGGCGCGGCCACCGGTTCGGGCTGCTTGCCGCCCTTGGGGGAGGAGGACGTCAGCTCGATGTAGCCGCCGAGCACCGGCCGGGACAGCTCCTTGGCCTGCCGCTCGCTGTTGATCAGGCTGACCTGCCGTGCGGGCAGCCCCCGCTTGTCCTTGATCCCGCTGTCGGCGGTGGTCTCGTCGGCCTTGAGGCGGCCGGTGACGGTGACCTTGCCCGAGGGGGCGGCGGGGACCTTGGGGTAGCGGGTGAGGTCGGTGCCCGCCGGGATCCAGCCGCGGTTGACCAGGACGGCCTTGTCGCCGGGGAGGTTCAGCGGCGTGAGGACGAAGTAGCCGATGGACTGCTCGTCGGAGCCGGTGCGCTGGCGGACCACGACCTCATGGGCGGTGTCGTAGGTGCCGGTGGCCCGCACGGTCCGCCAGGTGTCCTCGCGGGGGACGGTGCGGCCGGGGGCGGTGAGGTCGGTGACGGGCACCGCCGGGGCCTTCAGACTGTCCCCGATCAGCTGGTTCTGCGCGACCCGGTGCTCATGGCGGTGGAGCTGCCAGAACCCCAGCCGGACCATGGTCGGGATCAGGACGAGCCCTACCAGCGTGAGGATCACCCACTGCCGGGTCAACAGAAAGCGGTACACGCCCTTGACACTACTCGGCGTGGATTGTCCCCCGGCCGGTGGGGGCGCCGGACGACAATCCACGCAGGTGTTCAGCAGGTGTTCATACGTGGTCGACGATGCCCACCTTCCCCTCCGCGCGGGCGCAGTGCGCACCGCAGTAGAAGGTGCCGTCCGCCTCGACGCCCTGCCCGATGATCTGGCAGCGACAGTGCTCGCAGACGGGTGCCATGCGGTGGATGGCGCAGGAGAAACAGTCGAAGACGTGGACGGCGCCCTGCGCATGCACCTCGAACGTCATGCCGTAGTCGTTTCCGCAGACCTCACAACGTGCCATGCGCTTCAGCGTGCGGCGCGGCGCGGTGGCGGGCGAGCGGTGGGCGGGCGCGTCGCGCCGACTTCACCTGTTTGTCGGCGGTGCGGGAGTGACGTCCTGGAGGAGTTGCATAAAGGCCGCCTCGTCGATGACCGGGGTGCCGAAGGAACGGGCCTTGGTGGTCTTGGAGGTGGCCGACTCCGGGTCATTGGTGACCAGCAGGCTGGTGAGCCGGGACACGCTGGTGGCCACGTGCAGCCCGGCGTCCACGGCCCGGTCCTCCAGCAGCTCGCGGTCGACCGAGGTGTCCCCGGAGAACGCCACCCGCATCCCCTGCACCAGCGCGCCGCCCGGCTCGTAGCGCCCCGGGTTGGGGTACGGGCAGGCGGGCCGCTTACGGCTGGGGCGCCAGCTCGTCGGCCGGTACGAGCGCTGGTGGCCGATACCGCCCGACGGTCCGTCGGACCATTCGGTCAGCGGCTTGCAGGCCAGCAGGGGCAGCCGCAGCCCGGCCGTGGCGGCCAGATGGAGGCTCGGCCGGAACGCCTCGGCGAGCACCCGCGCGTCGTCCAGCGCGTGGTGGGCGCGCTCCTGCACCACGCCGTAGTGCGCGGCCAGCGACTCCAGCTTGTGGTTGGGCAGCGGCAGCCCCAGCTCCTTGGAGAGGGCGATGGTGCACAGCCGCTGCCGCACCGGTGCCGCGCTCTTGGCGCGGGCGTACTCACGGGCCAGCATCGACCAGTCGAAGACGGCGTTGTGCGCGACCAGGACCCGGCCGTCCAGCCGCTCGGCGAGTTCCCCGGCGATCTCCGGGAAGAGCGGGGCGTCCGCCAGCGTCTCCCGCGTCAGCCCGTGGATCCACACCGGGCCGGGATCGCGCTGCGGGTTGACCAGGGTGTACCAGTGGTCCTGCACGGTGCCTCGGGCGTCGAGCCGGTAGACCGCGGCCGACACGATGCGGTCGTCGCGGGCGAGCCCGGTGGTCTCGACGTCGACGACCGCGTACCCCTGTGGATAGCCGGGCGGCCACGACGACGGCGGTGCGAGCTGCGGTGCGGCTTCCGTGGGGTCCTCGAGCATGGTCCATGAGGATACGGGCCGATACCGACAGCCCGGACCAATGCCCCGGTACGGGCAAGCCACATGCCCGGGTTGACGGCCCGTCGGACGCCGACCCGCGGGACCGCTCACAGCCCGGCCAGTGTAGTGGTCGGCAACTGTCCTCCGGTGCCCGGGGTGCGGCGGTCCTGTGTTGCGGGCCGCCGGGCGCTGACATCCACCCGGCGGCCCGTACGGGCTGCCGCGTCAGCCCATCACTTCCGGACGGCGTCCAGGGCGTCGGCGATCCCCGCGCCGTAGAAGCCGTTGTACCGCTCGTCGCCCTCGCAGACCGCGTCGACCGTGCCGTCGCCGTCGATGTCGTACGGGTCCGGGCAGGCGGTGTCATCGGCCTGGCGGGCCAGGAGCGACTTCACCTGCCGGGCCGAGGCTTTCGGGTGGGTGCTCTTGATGAGGGCCGCGACACCCGCGACATGCGGGGAGGCCATCGAGGTGCCCGCCATGTAGCCGTACTTGCCGCCGGGCAGCGTGTTGTAGATCAGACCGCTGGTGGCGGGGGGCGCCGGCTTCTGGTAAGCGGTGCTGTCGCCGCCCGGGGCCGCGATGTCCACGATCCCCAGACCGTAGTTGGAGAACGAGGACTTGAGCCCCTTGGCGCCGGTGGCCGAGACGGTGACCACACCCGGCAGCTGGGTCGGGATGTCCAGGCACACGCTCGGGTCCACCGTGCGGTCACCCGGGGTGGTGTCGTTCGGGCTGGAGGAGTCGGTGATGGAGTCCGCGGTGAGGTCGTAGTTCTCGTTGCCCGCCGCGGCCACGTTGACCACACCCTTGCGCTCCGCGTAGCGGGTGGCCCGGGTGATGGAGTCGACCAGCGCCTTCTGATCCGGGTCGGTGGTGCAGTTGAAGTACCACGGGTCGGTGTAATAGCTGTTGTTGGTGACGTCCACCCCGTGCTCGGCGGCCCAGACGAAACCGCAGACCACGGCCTCGGTGTAGAAGAACCCGGCGGTCGTGGACACCTTGATACCGGAGACCTTGACGCCCGGGGCGACACCGGTGACCCCGACGCCGTTCTTCGCGGCGGCGATCTCACCGGCGACATGGGTGCCGTGCGGGCTCTCCTCCGCGCTCGGCCGCCAGGCGCCGTCGGAGGTGTCCGGTTTGCCGCCCACACAGTTGACCGATGCCTTGCGGTCGAAGTTGGGCGCGAGGTCGGGGTGGGTGTCGTCCACTCCGGTGTCGATGACGCCGACGGTCACGTTCGGGCTGCCCAGGCTCTTCTCGTGCGCCTTGTCCGCCTTGATGGCCGGAAGGTCCCACTGGAGCGGCTCCAGCGGGTCCTGACCCGCCGTGGCCTTGGCCGCCGCGGCC
This sequence comes from Streptomyces sp. JLBJ103, assembly GCF_058215575.1. NCBI lineage: Bacteria > Bacillati > Actinomycetota > Actinomycetes > Kitasatosporales > Streptomycetaceae > Streptomyces > Streptomyces sp. JLBJ103. The sequence continues at coordinate 6,144,340 of NZ_CM177089.1, forward strand.
TTCTGCTCCCGCTCGGTCGACACCTGCGGGGTCCCCACATCGGTGGTGGACTGCGCGCTCAGCGGCGCGGTGCGGGTGGCACCGGCCGAGGCGACACCGCGGACCGTGCGGATGGTCTTGGCGAAGTCGGGGTTGGCGGAGTGGACGACGATGACGCCGATCCGGTCGTACGCGACCACCACGGTGCCCCCGGCCTCCGCGATGGCCTTGCGGACGCGGGACGAATCGTGGTGCCCGGGGCGGGTGTTGACGACGTAGCTCATCGACGGACCGTCGGCGGTGGCCGGGGCCGCGGCCGGGGCGTGGCCGTCCCGCCCGAGGGCGTTCGCGGTGACCGGGAGGAAGGCCAGCGCGGTGGTGAGCGCCATGGCGGCGGGTATGGCGGCGGTGCGCAACGGCAGGGAGGAGCGGCGCGACGTCATGGGTACTCCGGTTCTCTGTGAGTGGACGTGGACGGTGGGGCGGGCGGACCGGGCCGGGCCGTCAGCATTTCCGGACCGGGGGCGCGGGCGCGCGTTCAGCGCGCCACCCGGGGGACGCGGATACGCCCGGCGTGGGCCGCGGTCCGGCGGGCCGGGCCCGCCGCCTCGGTGCCCCGGTGCGTCGCGAGGCCGGGGGCGAGGCCGTGGAGGGGAGTGGTGCGGATGCGGTGGTACGACGGCGACGGGCGCTGTGCGGCCCGCCGTCCGGGTCTGGGAGGAGCCGATCTCGGAGGAGCCGATCTCAGATGAGCCATGGGGTCTCCACATCATCCGTACGGGCCGTCCGGGCGCGGTTGCGCACTGGACGGGTACATGACGAAGGAAGCTATCGCTGAGCAGGCGTGGGCATCAATGCATTCCGTGAGAAAACCCGCCACAGCACCCGGAGTCGAAGGTTCCAGGTGGATCCCTCGTCTTTCCATCAACTGGCCCCTGTCGGAAGGGCCGAGGGCGCCCTACGATGCGTGATCTGGATCAAGCCATACCCGTCCCCACCAGGAGAAACCGTGAATACCGCACCAACCGGCGATCGCCCAGGCGATCAGCTGCTACACGATCATCCCTCCTACACCCAGGTGCAGGAGAGCGCGGAGTTCGGCGAACTGCGCCGCGCGCACCGCTCGTTCGCCTTCCCGCTCACCATCGCGTTCGTCAGCTGGTACCTGCTGTACGTCCTGCTGTCGAACTACGCGCACGGCTTCATGGCCACCAAGGTGGTCGGCAACATCAACGTGGCCCTGGTGTTCGGGCTCGCCCAGTTCCTGACCACCTTTCTCATCGCCTGGTGGTACTCCCGGCACGCCGCCGCCAAGCTCGACCCGCGGACCGCGGCGATCAAGTCCCGTATGCGAGGCGGCGCATGAGCGTTCATCAGCTCGCGGTGGAGAGCGCGTCGGACCATCGGCCGCTGATCATCACCCTCTTCTCGGTCTTCGTCGCCGCGACCCTCGGCATCACCGTATGGGCCGGCCGCCAGACCAAGGACGCCAACGACTTCTACGCCGGCGGCCGCTCCTTCAGCGGCTTCCAGAACGGCCTGGCCATCTCCGGCGACTACATGTCCGCCGCGTCCTTCCTCGGCATCGCCGGCGCCATCGCGCTCACCGGCTACGACGGGTTCCTGTACTCGATCGGCTTCCTCGTCGCCTGGCTGGTCGCCCTGCTGCTGGTGGCCGAGCCACTGCGCAACACCGGCCGGTACACGATGGGCGATGTGCTCGCCTACCGGATGCGCCAGCGCCCGGTCCGCACCGCCGCGGGCGTCTCCACCATCGTCGTGTCGATCTTCTACCTGCTGGCCCAGATGGCGGGCGCGGGCGTGCTGGTCTCCCTCCTGCTGGGCATCACCAACGAGGCCGGAAAGATCCTCATCGTCGTCCTCGTCGGCGTGGTGATGATCCTCTACGTGTCCATCGGCGGCATGAAGGGCACCACCTGGGTGCAGATGGTCAAGGCCGTGATGCTGATCGCGGGCGCCCTGCTGATGACCTTCCTGGTGCTGCTGAAGTTCGACTTCAACGTGTCCGACCTGCTGGGCAAGGCGGCGGAGAACAGCGGTATGGGCCACGCCTTCCTGGAGCCGGGCCTGAAGTACGGAGCCACCGGCACCACCAAGCTCGACTTCATCTCGCTCGGCCTCGCCCTGGTGCTCGGCACCGCGGGCCTGCCGCACATCCTCATCCGCTTCTACACCGTCCCCACGGCCAAGGCCGCCCGTAAGTCGGTGAACTGGGCGATCGGCATCATCGGCGTGTTCTACCTGATGACCATCGCGCTGGGCTTCGGCGCCGCCGCGCTGCTGAACGGGGCGGACATCAAGAAGTCGAACCCGGCCGGGAACACCGCCGCACCCCTGCTCGCCGAGAAGCTCGGCGGCCCGGTGCTGCTCGCCGTGATCTCCGCGGTGGCGTTCGCGACCATCCTCGCCGTCGTCGCCGGGCTCACCCTCGCCTCCTCGTCCTCCTTCGCCCACGACCTGTACGCCAACGTCATCCGCAAGGGCCAGGCGACGCAGGAGGAGGAGGTCAAGGCCGCGCGCTGGGCGACCGTCGGCATCGGCATCGTCGCGATCGTGCTCGGGGTCTTCGCCCGGGATCTGAACGTCGCCGGGCTCGTCGCGCTGGCCTTCGCGGTCGCCGCGTCCGCCAATCTCCCGACGATCCTGTACAGCCTGTTCTGGAAGCGGTTCACCACCCAGGGCGCGCTGTGGTCCATCTACGGCGGGCTGGCCTCCTCCGTCTTCCTGGTGCTCTTCTCGCCGGTTGTCTCCGGCAATCCGAAGAGCTCGATGTTCAAGGGCGTCGACTTCCACTGGTTCCCGCTGGAGAACCCGGGACTGATCTCCATCCCCCTCGGCTTCCTGCTCGGCTGGGTGGGATCCCTGCTGTCCAAGGAGGAGCCGGACCCGAAGAAGTACGCGGAGCTGGAGGTCCGCTCGCTCACCGGATACGGCGCGCACTGACCGGCTCGTCCGAGCGACCGGCTCGTCCGAGCGACGGGCCGGTACCGGCTTGTGTGAACCGACCGGTTCGTACGGGCCCGGGGTGGCCCCCCTCACGGTCCTGGGCGGTCCCTGACGGTCCTGCGGAAATCCGATCGTCACAGCCGTCGCGTACGCTGCGGAACAATTGATGTAGCGCACGCACGCATGCCTGCGAACCGTGGAGGGGCTGCCACCATGCTGATCGACACTTACGGTCGCGTCGCCACCGACCTGCGTGTCTCCCTGACCGACCGGTGCAATCTGCGCTGCACCTACTGCATGCCCGAAGAAGGGCTCCAGTGGCTGGCCAAACCCGATCTGCTCACCGATGACGAGATCGTCCGGCTGATCGGGATCGCGGTGACCGAGCTCGGCGTCACCGAGGTCCGGTTCACCGGCGGCGAGCCGCTGCTGCGCCCCGGCCTGGTCTCCATCGTCGAGCGCTGCGCCGCCCTCGCCCCGCGCCCCCAGATGTCGCTGACCACCAACGGCGTCGGTCTGGAGCGCACCGCGGGGGCGCTGCGCGACGCGGGCCTGGACCGGGTCAATGTCTCCCTCGACACCCTGCGCCCGGAGGTCTTCCAGGCGCTGACCCGGCGCAAGCGCCACGGCGACGTACTGCGCGGGCTGGAGGCGGCCCGCGCCGCCGGGCTCACCCCGGTCAAGGTCAACGCGGTGCTGATGCCCGGCCTCAACGAGGACGAGGCCCCCGATCTGCTCGCCTGGGCCCTGGAGCACGACTACGAACTGCGGTTCATCGAGCAGATGCCGCTGGACCCCCAGCACGGCTGGAAGCGCGACGGCATGATCACCGCGGGGGACATCCTGGCCAGTCTGCGCACCCGCTTCGCCCTCGCCCCGGAGGACGACGGCGAGCGCGGCTCCGCGCCCGCCGAGCGCTGGCTCGTCGACGGCGGCCCGGCCCGCGTCGGCGTCATCGCCTCCGTCACCCGCCCGTTCTGCCGCGCCTGCGACCGCACCCGGCTGACCGCCGACGGACAGGTGCGCACCTGTCTGTTCGCCCGCGAGGAGTCCGATCTGCGCGGGGCGCTGCGCTCCGGCGCCCCGGACGAGGAGATCGCCCGGCTGTGGCGGGTGGCGATGTGGGGCAAGAAGGCGGGGTCCGGACTGGACGATCCGTCGTTCCTCCAGCCGGACCGCCCGATGTCGGCGATCGGCGGCTGAGCGGGGCGGCCCACGGTCGTGGTCGGCCGCCCGCCCGGATCAGTGATCGGCGGCCGACCACTCCTCGAGCGTGACCACGTCCTTCAGAAAGCCCCGCACGCCCAGGAACTGGGACAGATGCTCACGGTGCTCCTCGCAGGCCAGCCAGGTCTTGCGCCGCTCCGGAGTATGGATCTTCGGATTGTTCCAGGCCAGCACCCAGACCGCCGGGGCGCGGCAGCCCTTGGCGGAGCAGATCACGGCATCGTCTTCGGCGGGGGTCTCGCGGGTGTTCACACCGCAGACTCTACGGAAGCCGCCACGGACATGACGACGCCGGGCAGCCACGGGGGGAGCCGCCCGGCGTCGGTCCGTCGCTCCGACGGGGGATGCGGAGCGCGTACGCAGTATGTCACGAGGGATGGGGCGCAGTGCACCGGAACAGCATGATTGATCTGAGGATTTCCTGAGCCTACGGAAACATGGCAGGTCAGCCGTGTCCTCCGCGTCCATCCTCACTGGTATGCCCAACGTCTTCCGGGCCGGATTCCGCCTGCGAGCCGTCCGATGGCTCCTGACGCGGACCGTCGGAGTGCGGCGCGGAGATCAACATGGGCCGCTGCGGAGGCGGGATGAAACTGGCGGGAAGCGAAGGGGCGTTCTCCCGGCCCGCGTTGGCTATGACCACCGCGATATACGGCAGCACCGCGCCCAGCACCAGCGCCACGATGGCCACATGGCGCTCCACGTTCCACAGCACCGCGGCCAGCACGACGGAGATGGTGCGCACGGTCATCGAGATCACATAGCGCCGCTGCCGACCGCGCACATCGTCGGCCAGCCCCTGGCGGGCACCGGTGATCCGGAAGACTTCCGGGCCGCCCTGCTTCCGCATCACGTTCCACCACCTGATCGAGGAGCAGGCTCCCCCGCTCTGGGACGTACTCAACGTTACGCCGCGCGGGCTCGGGCTTCGAGACCGGGGCACCCCGATGGGTGGCCACTCGATTACGCCATGACATGGACCCGACGCTCCGACGTGCGCCGTAGTCGAATTGGTCGAACACTGGAAAGAAATGCGCATCCCCACCGCGTCAGGAGGCGACATGAACTGGCTGTGGGCGATCGTCGTAGGAATCATCCTCGGTGTGCTTGCCAGGGCGATCCTCCCCGGTAAGCAGCACATCCCCCTGTGGCTGACCTGCCTCTTCGGCATCCTCGGAGCGATCTTGGGCAACGCGGTGGCCGGATGGGTCGGAGTCAGGTACACCGAAGGCTTCGACTGGATCCGGCATCTGCTCCAACTGGCCGGGGCGGTCCTGATCGTCGCCCTCGGCACCCCCCTGTGGCAGACCATTCGCCACGGCGGAAGACGGGAGCGGGCCTAGGCGGCCGCCTGAGCGGCGGCGGCCGGCGCGCGTGGTGGATGCGCACCGGCCGCCGCTTCGGGCCGTTGTGGACGGCATGGCACCGCCCCGGGGCGGTCACCGCCCCTGGATGTGGGCTCACAGCCCCTGGATGTGGGCTCACAGCCCCTGGATGTGGGCGATCTTGCGCCCGGCCTTGAGGTAGACGGTGCCGGAGGCCGCGGTGAGTCCGGCCTCCGCCAGGGTCTCCGCGACCACCTCGGCCAGCGGCCGTACCGCCTGCGCCTCGGGCAGCACCACCGACTCCTGGCCGCCGTCGGTCTCGATGACCAGCCGCAGCCCGTTCTGCTTGGCGACCCGGCGGGCGGCCGACGCGCTGGGCTGGAACTCCAGGACCTTGCTCAGCACGGTCGCGACGGTCTCCGGACCGTGCTCGGCGGCGTCCACCACCGGCAGGGTGCCCACATCGGCGAAGCTCTTCTTGGAGAACTGGGCGACAAAGCCCGCCCGCGCCTTCATGGCCGCCTCGATGCCGTACAGCGCCGCGACGACCTCGCCCGCCAGGACCTTCTTCAGATCCATCGGATGCAGCGAACGGTCCTCCACCCGGGCGGTCGCGGCGGCGATCTCCAGGTCCGTCCACTCCGTCCACGCCTCCAGGTACGGCTTCATCAGCCGGTCCGGAATCGACATGATCTTGCCGAAGACATCGTCGGCGGTCGCGGTGAGCGCCACATAGTTGCCCTTGGACTTGGACATCTTGGCACCGGTGCCGTCGGTGCCCTCGATCAGCGGCATGGTGACGACCAGCTGCGGGGTCTGCCCGCGCAGCTCCATCAGCTTGCGGCCCATCTGGAGGTTGAGCAGCTGGTCCGCGCCGCCGAGCTCGACATCGCACTCCAGCGCCACCGAGTCCAGCGCCTGGGCGATGGGGTACAGCAGCTCGGACATGGTCAGCCCGGAGCCCGCCGCCAGCCGGTTACGGAAGTCCTCGCGCTGGAGCAGCTGGGAGACCGGCACCTGGGCGAGCAGCGTCAGCAGCTCCGGGAAGGTGTACGGCGCCAGCCACTCGCTGTTCTGCCGGAAGCTGACCTTCTCGAAGTCGAAGAACGGCCGCACCTGCTCCTGGTAGCCCGCGAGGTTCCGCGCGATGTCCTCGTCGGTCAGCGGCGGACGCTCCGCCGTACGGCCCGACGGGTCCCCGATCTTGGCCGTGAAGTCACCGATCAGCAGGGTGACGTCATGGCCCATCCGCTGGAAGCGGCTGAGGATGATCATCGGTACGACGTGGCCGAGGTGCACATCGGCTGCGGTCGGGTCGATGCCCAGCTTGATTCCCAGCCCCTTGCCCTCGGCCCGACGCCGCTCGATGCGCTCGGTCAGCTCGGCCACGCCCGGCAGCACCTCGACCGTGCGGGACGCGATCAGCTCCGCCTGGTCCTTGGGCGGCAGGTCCGTCAGATCCAGATAGCGCCGCGAGCCCGTCTCGTTCAGCAGCCGCTCGACGATGCTGTCGGAGGAGAGGTCCTGGCTGAGGAGCTCGCTGGCGCGGGCGACGGATTCGCCGAGGCGTGTCATGAGGTTCCTGAGGTGAGTCATGGATGGACGGATGGGCGGGGACCAGTGTATTCGGCCGGTCACACCCCCTTGCTGACGGAGCTCATGTTGAAGTCCGGGATCCGCAGCGCGGGCATCGCGGCCCGGGTGAACCAGTCGCCCCACTCGCGCGGCAGGGTGGGCTCGGTACGGCCCGCCTCGGTGGCGCGGGAGAGCAGATCCACTGGCGACTCGTTGAACCGGAAGTTGTTCACCTCGCCGATCACCTCGCCGTCCTCGATCAGATAGACCCCGTCCCGGGTCAGCCCGGTCAGCAGCAGGGTGGCCGGATCGACCTCGCGGATGTACCACAGACAGGTCAGCAGCAGGGCCGGGCCCTGGCCGCCGGTGGCCGCGACCATCTCCTCCAGGGAGCGGGTGCCTTCCGCCTCGAGGATCAGGTTGTCGATCGCCGGGGCCACCGGCAGCCCGGTGAGGCCGGCCGAGTGCCGGGTGGTGAGCAACTGGTGCAGCACCCCGTCGCGCAGCCAGTCGGTGGCCGGCAGCCGCAGCCCGTTGTCGAAGACCGACGCGTCGTCCCCCGAGGAGTGCGCGATCACGAACGGCGCCGCCTCGAGGCCCGGTGCGTGCGGATCGCTGCGCAGCGTCATGGGCAGCGGCGACAGCTTCTCCCCGATCCGGGTCCCGCCGCCGGGGCGGCTGAAGACGGTACGGCCCTCCGCCGCGTCCCGCGCCGCCGACGACCACATCTGATAGACCAGCAGATCGGCCACGGCGGACGGGGGCAGCAGCGTCTCGTAGCGGCCCGCCGGAAGCTCCACCCGCCGCTCGGCCCAGGCCAGCCGCGCGGCCAGCTCGGCGTCGATCGCGGCCGGGTCCACATCGGTGAAGTCACGGGTGGCGCGCCCGGCCCACGCCGAGCGCGGCCCGCCGCCGTCGGAGGCCGGGGACTTGGCGTTGATCTCCAGCGTGCCGGTCGGCTGGTCGTGGCGCAGCCGCAGCCCGGTGGAGGTGCCCAGATAGGTCGACACGACCTCGTGGTGGGCGAAGCCGTACAGCTCCCGGCCGCCCGCCCGCGCCCGTGCGAAGGAGTCGCCAAGGGCGGGCGCGAAGGCCGCGAACACCTCCGAGGAGGTCTCGGCGGGGGACTCGGCGAAACCGGGGGAGTCCGGAAGCGAGGCGTCCGGTCCGACCAGCGGCTGGGCGTCCTCGGCCGGACCCGCCTCCTGGGCCGCCGCCTCGGCGGCCCGGACCAGCGGTTCCAGCTCCTCGGCGGTCACGGCGGACCGGGACACCACACCCGAGGCGGTGCCCTTGGCGCCGTCCACGGTGGCCACCACGGTCAGCGAGCGGCCGCGGGTGACGCCGTTGGTGGTCAGAGCGTTGCCGGCCCAGCGCAGATGGGCCGTGGACGTCTCGTCCGCGATCACTACACAGCCGTCCGCGCGGGACAGCTCCAGGGCGCGTTCGACGATCTCGTGCGGCTTGGTCATCGCCCGGCCTCCTGGGTGGTGTTGAGGATGTTCACGCCGCGGAACAGCGCGGACGGGCAGCCGTGCGACACCGCCGCCACCTGCCCCGGCTGCGCCTTGCCGCAGTTGAACGCGCCGTGCAGCTCGTAGGTCTGCGGACCGCCGACGGCCGACATCGAGCCCCAGAAGTCGGTGGTGGTGGCCTGGTAGGCGAAGTCCCGCACCTGCCCGGCCACAGCGCCGTTCCGGATGCGATACGCCCGTTGCGCCGTGAACTGGAAGTTGTAGCGCTGCATATCGATCGACCATGAGCGATCGCCGACGAGATAGAGGCCGTTCTCGACATCGCCGATCAGATCCTCGGTCGACGGCCCGCCCTCGGCCGACGGTCGCAGCGACACATTGGCCATCCGCTGCACCGGCACATGGCTCGGCGAGTCGGCGTACGCACAGCCATTGGACCGCTCGAAACCGGTCAGCCGGGCGATCCGGCGGTCCATCTGATAGCCCACGAGTGTGCCGTTCCGCACCAGGTCCCAGGACTGCGCGGCCACCCCCTCGTCGTCGTAGCCGGTCGTGGCCAGCCCATGCTCGGCCGTCCGGTCACCGGTGACGTTCATGATCTCCGAGCCGTAGACCAGCTTGCCCAACTGGTCGAAGGTGGCGAACGAGGTCCCCGCGTACGCCGCCTCGTAGCCCAGCGCCCGGTCCAGCTCGGTGGCGTGGCCGATCGACTCATGGATGGTCAGCCACAGATTGGACGGGTCGATCACCAGGTCGTACGCCCCGGGCTCCACCGACGGCGCCCGCATCTTCTCGGCCAGCAGAACGGGCATCTCGGCCAGCTCCGCGTCCCAGTCCCAGACACCGGCTCCGGCCCCGGCCCCGGTCAGATACTCCCAGCCGCGCCCCACCGGCGGGGCCGTGGTGCGCATCGAGTCGAACTCACCCGTCGTGGGATCCACCGCGAACGCGGTCAGCTGCGGATGCAGCCGTACCCGCTGCTGGGTGGTCGTGGTGCCCGCGGTGTCCGCGTAGAACTTGTTGTCCTGGATGGTCAGCAGCGACGCGTCGGCGTGCGCGACCCCCTCGGCCGCCAGCAGCCGCTCGCTCCACTCGGCCAGCAGTCCGGTCTTCTCCGCGTCCGGGACGTCGAACGGATTGATCTCGTACGAGGAGATCCACGTCTTGTCCGCGTGCACCGGCTCATCGGCCAGCTCCACCCGCTCATCGGACCCGGCCGCCTCGATCACCTTGGCCGACAGCTTCGCCATCGCCACCGCCCGCGAGGCCACCCGCGCCGCCGCGTCCATACTCAGATCCACCCCGGACGCGAACCCCCAGGCCCCACCGTGCACCACCCGCACCGCGTAGCCCACGTCGGTGGTGTCCGAGGACCCCGAGGGCCTGGCATCCCGCAGCCGCCACGAGGCGCTACGCACCCGCTCGAACCGGAAGTCGGCATGCTCGGCCCCGAGCGCGCGGGCGCGGGCGAGGGCCGCGTCGGCGAGCGCCCTGAGCGGCAGCGCGAGGAATGACGGATCGATCTCGTGCGCCACGGGCGACTCCCCTTCGTCGGTGTGTCCGAGCGATGTGCTCTTGATGTGCTCGACGGCAGTGAACCATGCCACACCCGACCGGGCTCATCTTGCGCCGGGGTGAATTCGGCTGCACTAGAGGCATTGGACCCAACGCTGGCTGAACCACCAGAGTCTTAGGGACGAAAGGGTATCCAATAGCGCTTTCACCCATGGCGGCGCTATGTCATGTCTTCAGTCACTGACTAGCTTACCCACATTGGGGACCAGTAGAGGATTTCAGTGCCGGTTTCGTCAGCCAGGACAAGGGTCTTCCGGCCTTCGGTTCCATACACTGTGATCAACCTGACGGAATCTGCAGTAACGGATTCGAGGGTCCGCAACAGGCGGTCGATCTCTGCGTGTTCCGTAGTGTCCGGGGGAAATCTAGCGATCCTTCTCCTGTATGTTCGTTGTAGTGATTCGATACCCACTCCGGCGTGTGAGTCGTCAACTCTATTTATGTTGCCAACGATGGTCTTGAATGATTTATCGACAATCCCTCGATCGATCGCCCTATCAAGGGATTCAATCAACCTGGACATTTCCAGCTCTTTCCGTTGTTGGTGGATACTTGGGCTCCTGACACTTCACCCCTGATTAGTACTTCGCTTTCTCCGTAGATGTCCGGTGACTCGGCTATTCTGGATTTGGGAATTGCGGATTTTGGGATTCTCAGGACTATTCCTCCCGATCCCAGCTCGTCGGCGGCGTCAACCGCTACGCCGTCGAAGTCCGTGGTCCACGAGGTGAACTCACTGTGTGTATCACCTCCATTATGGCTTGCGGGGTCGTCGTGGCCGCCCAACGGCACTGCGCGACCTTGCTTGGCCTCATCGTACTTATAGTGCCCGTTCGGAATGCCGCGATAGAGGTACTCGTCTTCGCTGTCGCCTGATTTCAGGCCCATCGGGTCAATCAGTGTTAGGGCATTCAGGACATAGGCATAATTGTTTGGAGCCGGGCGGAGGCCCAATGGGTCAGGCGAATTGTAGCGGGCGGCTTCTGGGTCGTAGTAACGGAAGTAGTTGTAGTGCAGGCCCGTTTCGGCGTCGGCGTACTGGCCGGGGAAGCGGAGAGGGCAGTCCACCTCCGGGGTCCCCGGTGGGGCGGGGAGAGGGGTGCCCCAGAGGGTGGTGCGGGGGTGCCAGGCCAGGGTGCCGTCGGGGGCGATGAGTTCGGTGGGGGTGCCGACCAGGTCCGTGACGATCGCATGGAAGCGCGTGTCGTACTCGGTTCCGGCGAGCTTCGATATCGAGGTCTGGGATATCGGGCGGTGCGTGCCCGGAGCGTAGTCCCAGGTGGTGGTGTGGCCATCGGACGTGGTCTGTTCGGCGAGGCGCGTGCCGTCCCAGGTGAATTCGATCCGCTCCGCCACCGTGTCGTCCGCTGCGAGGCGTTGCTTGGCGGTGCGGCGGCTCAGGGGGTCGTAGGTGTAGCGCCAGCGCGCGCCGTCCGGGGTGATGGCTTCGGTGAGTCGGTCTTCCGCGTTCCAGACGTAGGTCCAGGTGTGGCGCTGGCCGTTGAGGAGGCGGCGGGTGCGGCGGATCAGGCGGCCCTGGGCGTCGTGCTCGTACATCGTGCGGCTGCTCTCGCCGCCCGCGGTGCGGATGAGGGTGCCGCTGAACTCACGCGGGCCAGGGGAGGGGTGCTTGGGAGCCTCGGCCGTGGTGAGGTTGCCCGCGGTGTCGTAGGCGTAGGTCTCAGTCCAGCCGTTGGCGTGCACGGCGGTGACCCTGCCGACCGGGTCGAGGTCGAAGGTCCTAGTGCCCGAGGTGAGTTCGCGGATCTCGGTGAGGTGGTCGTCCAAGCGGTAGCCGTACGCGCGGTGCTGGATGAGTGTGTCGGCCGGGCCGGTGACGGTCTGACCCGTCATGCGGTCCAGTTCGTCCCAGGTCTGGGTGAGCGTCACATCGGCACCGAAGGTGCGGGACGTCTCGCGGCCCGACGCGTCATAGCCGAAGCGCAGGCTGTTGTCCGCGGTGGTGAGCGACACCGGACGCGATACCGCGTCGTGGGTCCACTGGGAACGCACACCGGCCGGGGTTGTGCGCTCGGTGCGGTTGTCCGCAAGGTCGTGCGCGTACGTCGTGGTGCGGTCGTTGACCGTCTCGGTCAGGATCCGGCCGACGGCGTCATAGGTGCGGGCGAGCTCTGTGTCCGGGTTGGTGGCGCGTATGAGGCGGCCCGCGGCGTCGTAGGCGAAAGTCGTCTCGGTGCTGTCGTCCGCGCGTGTGGAGACCGTACGGCCCAGCGCGTCCCGCTGGTAGCGCAACCGCTCGCCCGCCCCGTTGGTGCGGGCGGTGACGCGGCCCGCGGCGTCGTGTTCGTACGACAGCGTGCGGCCGTTGAAGTCGGTTTCGGAGGTGAGCCGCCCGGCGCCGTCGTAGGTGTAGGTCCAGTTCAGGCCCTGGGGGTTGGTGACCTGGGTCAGCTGTAGCTGGGTGTCGTAGGTGAAGGCGTACTCCGCCCCGTCCGGCTCCGTCCGCGTCGCCGGGAGGTCGAAGTGGGTGTGGGTGTGGCGGGTGGTGTTGCCTGCCGGGTCGGTGTGCTCGAGGAGGTTGCCTTCGGCGTCCCAGTTCCAGGTGTCGCGGCTGCCGTCGGGCCGGGTGCGCCACGCGGGCTTGCCCTCGATCGTCCAGCCTTGGCGGGTGACATGGCCCAGCGGGTCGGTGATGCGGGTGATACGGCCGTGGGTGCCCCTGCGGACGGTGGTCGTGTTGCCCAGGGCGTCGGTGGCCTCGACCGGCAGGCCCGCCTCGTTGCACGCGACGCGAGTGGTGTGGCCCAGCGGGTCGGTGACCGAGGTCAGGTTGCCGGACTCGTCATACGTGTAGTGGGTCTCCGCGCCCGATGGGTCCGTTGTCCTGGTGCGGTTGCCCCGCTCGTCGTACGCGTAGCGCCACACGGCGCCGTCCGGTTCGCACACCTCCAGCGGCTGGCTGTGCGCGTCATAGGTGGCGGTGGCCGCCGTTCCGTCCGGGCGGTCGATGCGTATGAGGTTGCTGGAGTCGTCGTACTCGTAGCGGGTGGTGTGGCCCAGTGGGTCGGTCACCGACAGCGGCAGTCGGCGGCCCTCGGGGTCCCATTCAGTGTGGGTGGTGTGGCCCAGGGCGTCGGTGCGGGATACCGCCCGGTAGGCGTCGTCGAAGACGTAAGTGGTGTGGTGGCCGAGTGAGTCGGTGTAGATGGTGGTGCGGGAGGCCGCGTCGTAGCGGAAGCGGCTGGCCATCATGTCGTCCGAGGCGATGGTGCGCAGCACGCGGCCGCGGTGGTCGTAGAAGTAGCCGAAGCTGGTGCCGTTGCGGTCGGTCCAGGAGGTGATGCGGTGGGTGTCGTCGTAGGTGAACCGCATCGGTTCCTCGGCCGAGTTGAAGACCTCGGTCAAGTCGCCCGCGCCGTTGTAGCCAAAGGACACCAGTGTGGTGCCGGTCTCGGTGTCGCCGACGCCCAGCAGCCGCAGCGCGGTGACGCGCAGCAGTTCCGGGTCGGTGTCGATCGCGATGCGGTAGCCGCCGGAGTGCGCCACCTCCCGTGGAGCACCCTCCTCATCGTAGGTGAAGGTGATGGACCGGCCGTTGCGGTCCTCGATCATCTGGAGGGGGAGCTCGTTGCCCTCCACGCCCTCCAAGGGCGCGAAGTGGAGGGTGTGGGCCTGCTCGGGGATCTCGATCCGCATGGTGCCGCCCACCGCGCCGTCCCAGCGCAGCGGCCAGCGCGGGCCCCGGACCGGGTAGGTGTCCTCCCCGGGATGGGGGATCGCGTAGCGCAGCACCATGCCGTCGGCCGCGACGAACACGGCTCCGTCCGCGTCGAGTTCCAGGCGCTGGTCGAGGGTGGCGGCCCAGGTGCGGCCGAACCAGCCGCCGCAGGTATGGCCGGAGACGAAGGTGCGCTCCAGGACCAGCGGCAGTGCCCCGGGCAGCGAGACGTCCGTGGTCGGCAGGACCATTTCGCCGGTGGCGACGTCGACCGGGTCGTGCTCACAGTTCCTGTTATGTGTGTGCTCGTCGTGGCTGCCCTTGTTACCCGCCTTTTCACGTGCCTCGCCGTCCCGGCCGAGCGCCTTCCTGCGGGCGGCCAGGCGCTGCGCGGCGTTCTTACCTGTGTGCAGACCCCTGCGCAGCGCGCTCGCGCCGCCGGTGGCCAGGGCCAGCAGCAGTGTCGGGGTGATCTCGCCCGCCGTACGCAGCGGATCCTGGGACCACCCCTTCCAGTTGCGGATGGCTTTTGCGAACTCCTCGGGATGCTGGGCTATGTACGTCGCGCCGTCCGCCATACCGGCCAGCTGCATCGAGAAAGCGTTCAGGTCGCCCTTGACCAGCGAAGCGGGGAGCTCGGCAATACCGAGGATGCTGTAATGGGCCTTCCACAGCCCGTCCTTGAGGCTCTCCCCGCGCTTTTCCCACTTACTCGGCTTGTCCGGAGCCTTCTTCGTCGCCTCGTCGATCTTCTTCTTCGATGTATCGACGACCAGCTGAAGCTCTTCGATCAGCTTGTCCAGCCGACCGACGCAGTCCTCCATCCCCGAGACACCGGGATCGGTCTCCGAAGGCCGCTCCGGTAACTGCTCGTCGCCGCGCTTGACCGCGTCGTTGTACGTCTCGACCTTCTTGTTGTGCGCCTTGGAGGACGCCCGCGCCCGCTCCGCGGCCTCGATGATCGGCCCACACCGCTTCTGTACCGAGCGCAGCTTCCTGGCGTACGCGGCCAGCGCGCTGGCCGCGTACGTGAACTCATCGTGGCCCGACCTCAGTTCCTTCGGAAGGCGGTCGACCGCCTTCCGGAATTCCCCCGCGCCCCTGCCCTGCCAATCCGTCAGTCCCAGCGGCCGCAGCTTGTCCTTGCCGTCCTGGAAGGCACCCGCATACGCCCGCAAGTCCAGCACCAGGTCATCGATGTCGTCCGGGTTTCCCGGGATCAAGTCCTTGGCCGTGGCGCCCGCCGGTATGCGTATCTGCGGGGTCCGCCCCGCGTCCGGATCGCCCATCAGGACTCGTCCTCATACTCACGCAGCGCCTGGTTCACCAGCTTCTGCACGCCCGACGTCGTCTCACGCTTTTCCATCTCCGGCCTGCCCACGTTCTCCCAGGACCACTTGCCCGCAGCGCCCGACGGGAGCTTGGCCATGTTCTCGTCCGACGGCCAGAAGTCCTTCACCCGCAGCAGATCCGCCAGCATGTACCCGGCGATCGCCTCATACAGCCGCTCCACCACCACATCCGCGTGGTCCGCGAGCTCGCCCATGCCAAAGCCCCACGCCTTGATGAACCCCTCGCCGGCCGTGAGGAGTTCGGGCGAGCCGCAGTGCTTGAGATAGGCCGTCAGGGTCTCTTGGCCGTTCTTGACCGCCCGCGCCCCGACCACCGACTCCTCCAGCGGGACGATGACACTCTGCACCGATGCGATCTCGATCTTGTAGCCGTCGGCGCCCTCATTACCGCCGTACTTGCCGTGCTCACCCCCCTCACTCGGCGCACGGTTCACATTCCTCGCGTCAGGATCGCCCACGGTCGTCCCCCTCCTCGTGAACCTCCGCAGCTTCGCGCAGCATCTCCGCGTCCAACAGGAAAGGTTGCTCACCCAACGGGTCCACGAACGCCCGCACACCCTCCGGCAACAGCCCCACCAGATCCTCGACCGTCGTCGACGCCCAAGAGCACGCACCCGCGAAACGGGCAAGGCCCGGGATCGACGTGAACACCGGCACGACCGGGCCGGCCTCCGCCGTCTCCGAGACCAGGAAGCCCGGACTCTCCGGGCGCTGGAAGTACAGGCGCACCTCGCGCAGCGCCGCCCACTTCTCCCGCTCCGACATCCCCGCCGCGGTCTCCTGACGTACGAGATCCGCCAGGCTCTCTCTGCCGCCCTTTCCCGGCGGCCGGTTGTTCCCTCCCCCAAACATGAGGGCTATCTTCACACAGGTGACCGACACCGTCGGTGACCACCACGCCGCTCTTCGCAGCCACTGCTCAAAACAACAGCGGCCGCCCCGGTTGCCCAGGACGGCCTGTTCGGTGTGTCGGAGACAGGACGGTGCTACGCGCCGAACTCTCCATCGCGGAGGCTGCCGATGAAGGCGCCCCACTCGGCTATGTGGAAAGCGAGATGCGGTCCCTGCGCGTGCTTCGAGTCCCGCACGTGGATGGCGACGGGGCCAGCGGCCACCTCGACGCACATGCCGCCTTCACCGCTGCTATAGCTGCTCTTGAACCATGACAGCTCTGATGTGTCGTTTCTGACTTGCTTGTTGCTCATGTCTCTCCCCGCAGCTTCTCGATGAAGTCCAGTGACTCTCGCGGCGTGAGAGCCTGCGCCCTGATGATGCCGTATCGCTGCTCGAGTGTGCGGACCGCTTTTCGGTCGGTCACCAACCTGCCGATGTCCTGCACCTCGACGTAGGCCATCATCTGACGCCCTCTGGGCTCCAGCAAGGCGAAGGGCCCGGCGGCTCCGGCGTGATCCTCCACCGCCGTTGGCGTCACCTGGAGTTCGATGTTCCGCATGGCGCCCACATGCAGCAGGTGCTCCAACTGGCCACGGAGCACCGATGCACCGCCGCATGGGCGGCGCAATACCGCCTCTTCGGTAACGAAGCTCATGATCGGTGCTGGTTTGCTGGAGAGAAGCTCCTGTCGGGCCAGCCGGGCATGTACCCGTTGCTCAATGGTCTCCTCATCCAGCACCGGGCGCTGCATCGTGAACACGGCACGGGCGTAATCCTCGGTCTGAAGCAGACCGTTGATCACTTGGTTCTCGTACGCGTGGAACTCCGTCGCCTGCGCCTCCAGCCTCGCCGCCCCACGAAAGAACGCCGGAAGCCGCGCCTTGGACACCTCCTCCCGCGCCGCCCGCAGCACCCCGAACGCGTCCAGCACCTCGTCCGCCGCGTCCAGGAACTCCGGCTGTGGGACCCGCCGCCCCTGCTCCACCGAGGACACCTGCTCCTCGCTGTACCCGATGGCCTCGCCCAACTGCGCCTGCGTGAGCCCCGCCCGCTCGCGGAAGAGCTTCACCTGCTTGCCCAGGCACTTGAGGATGTCCGCCCCGTACTCGCCCTGCCCCCGTTGCCCCGGCTGCTCCGGATCTGTCATGTCCCGCCACCTCCCGTGCACAAGAACGTCGTGCCTCCCCACCCGCGTCACGGCCATCACTCCCGTACGTACACGTTCAGTGCCCGTACAGCGACCCTGGGTACCCGCGAGTTGTCTGGCCAGGCTATGCACGCTTCGCCACGCTCGGTGACGTGAATGGCGAAAATCCCCCTGGCAATACGCTCGGCGCTGGCGCACAACTCCCGGCCCCGCCCGGCACGTTCGAGATGTTCTTCACCTCCTCCCGGCATGGCGCCCGGCTCGCCCGGCGTCTCGTCGTCCGCAGGCTGGCGGAGTGGGGCATTCCGCGGGAGAGCGACGCCGCGTACGGCATCGCCCTGCTCGCGGGCGAGCTCGCGGCGAATGCCGTGAGCCACGGGCATGTTCCCGGTCGGCACTTCCACCTCCGTCTGACCTGTCAGCCTCCACCCGCGCCCGGAGGGCAGCGATCCCCGGTCACCGCCCGTATCGAGGTGTCCGACGCGCGAGGCGAGCGGCGCCCCGAGCTCCGCGATCACACCGCCGAGGCAGCGGCCCACCAGGAGGAGCACGGACGCGGGCTGGTGCTCGTGGACGCGCTCGCCTCCAAATGGGGCGTGACGGACCGCACCGTCGGCAAGACGGTGTGGTGCGAGTACGCCGTGGAGCCCACTCGGCTCGGTGGCCCGCATACGCGCCCCGAGGCGTGAGCTTGCGAAGGAGCCTTCAGAGCTCCTCAAAGGGAGGCACGATGCGCACGACGATGATTAGGCGGTCACGAGGGTTGGGAAGGAAGAAGAACCAGCCACCTGCCGCGTCCATGCGGCGCAGGCCGCCGGGCCGGGGGCCGTTGCCGAGATCGGTGATGTCCACACCTGTGTCGGCCAGCTCGACGAGCTGGCCGACGAGGCGCTCGACTTCGGTCACGATGAGTGCCGGTATCCCACCGGCGACGTGCTCATGATCCGGGTCGTACTCCCATGTCCAGGTATCGCTCAACGCTGCTCCTGGGCAAGCGCGACCCTCGCGGCGTCGAGGATCCGCCCCAGCTCGGAGGCTGCCCGGCGGGCCTGGTCCGCGTCACCGGTCGTGGCGAGGTCTTCCAGCTCCCGGAATCGCTCGGCGACGGTCGGCTGGCGCTGGATCTGGACATAGAGCGCCCATTGGGCCGTGAACCGTTGCAACGGAGCCAGGTCGGCGCTCTGCCGGGCCTGGTCGGCGGCCTGGTCCAGCTCCCGGGTGAAGGCGGACAGGGCCGCGGGCGCGATCTGTGCGACCGCCTGTCGAAGGGCGGTGACTGTCGCCGGAGGCTGTGGGATGCGCGGCTGTTCGGGGGCGCTGGCGGTCATGATGTCTCCCATGGGCGGGATTCTGATCCGTGCGGTCAGCGTACCGAGGGCGAACGCAGGTGCGGTCAGTCATTCGAGTGACACGATGAGTGAAGAGGGCGAGGCCGTGGCGCGCTCGCCGAGCAGGTCTGCCCGGACCGGCTGACCGCGGGCCTTCTGTAGGACCTTCTGTAGGAAGTCGACAGTGTGTCCCACACGCCCCTGTGGGTGCTCGATTCCTCCTCGGAGGCATGAGACCGATAGTTTGCGGGGGTAGGGGTCGGCACACACTGTGACGCCCGGCACGACATCAACAAGAGAAGGTGGTCCCTTGAGCCGCTCGGTTCTCGTCACCGGAGGCAACCGCGGCATCGGCCTCGCCATCGCCCGTGCCTTCGCCGACGCAGGCGACAAGGTCGCCATCACCTACCGGTCCGGTGAGCCGCCGGCCGGGTTCCTCGCGGTGAAGTGCGACATCACCGAGCCCGAGCAGGTCGAGCAGGCCTACAAGGAGATCGAGGAGAAGCACGGTCCGGTCGAGGTCCTGGTCGCCAACGCCGGTATCACCCGCGACCAGCTGCTGATGCGGATGTCGGAGGAGGACTTCTCCACCGTCCTGGACACCAACCTCACCGGCACCTTCCGCGTGGTCAAGCGGGCCAACCGCGGCATGCTGCGCGCCCGCAAGGGACGTGTGGTGCTGATCTCCTCCGTCGTGGGCCTGCTGGGCGGCGCGGGGCAGGCCAATTACGCGGCCTCCAAGGCGGGCCTGGTGGGCTTCGCCCGCTCCCTCGCCCGTGAGCTGGGTTCGCGCAACATCACCTTCAACGTGGTCGCGCCCGGTTTCATCGACACGGACATGACGCGCGCGCTCAGCGACGAGCAGCGCGAAGGCATCCTGGAGCAGGTGCCGCTCGCGCGCTACGGGCAGCCCGAGGAGATCGCCGCGGCGGTCCGCTTCCTGGCCTCCGACGAGGCCGCGTACATCACTGGAGCCGTCATCCCTGTCGACGGCGGATTGGGCATGGGTCACTGAACGTCATGAGTGGAATTCTCGCCGGTAAGCGCATCCTGGTCACGGGCGTCATCACCGAGTCGTCCATCGCCTTCCACGCCGCCAAGCTGGCTCAGGAGGAGGGCGCGGAGGTCATCCTCACCGGCTTCGGCCGGGTCTCCCTCGTCGAGCGGATCGCCAAGCGGCTGCCCAAGCCCGCCCCGGTGATCGAGCTGGATGTGCAGAACCAGGAGCAGCTGGACGGGCTGGCCGACAAGGTGCGCGAGCACCTCGGCGAGGGCGTCGACCTCGACGGTGTGGTGCACTCCATCGCCTTCGGCCCCCAGGGCGCCTTCAACTTCCTCGAGGGCAGCTGGGAGGACGTCTCCACCGCGGTGCACGTCTCGGCGTACAGCCTCAAGGCGCTCACCATGGCCTGTCTGCCGGTCATGCCGCGCGGCGGCTCGATCGTCGGCCTGACCTTCGACGCGCAGTTCGCCTGGCCGAAGTACGACTGGATGGGCGTCGCCAAGGCCGCCCTGGAGTCGACCAACCGCTACCTCGCCCGCGACCTGGGCGAGCAGAACGTGCGCTGCAACCTGGTCTCGGCCGGGCCCATCAAGTCCATGGCCGCGAAGTCCATCCCGGGCTTCGAGGAGCTGGCGGACGTGTGGAACCACCGGGCCCCGATCGGCTGGGACCTCACCGACCCCGAGCCCGCCGGGCGCGGCGTCGTCGCCCTGCTGTCGGACTGGTTCCCGCGCACCACGGGCGAGATCGTGCATGTCGACGGCGGCGTGCACATGATGGGCACCTGAGCCCTTCCGTAGCCGCCACGAGCCCAACGGCCCGCCGCCCCGCCTCCCGCACCGCGCGGGGGCGGGGCGGCGGCCGTTGGGCCCGTACGGACGCGTTAGCCCGATCGGGCCAGCAGGAGGGGCGTACGGGTGGTGTTCCGCGCAGTGTGGAGTACGTAAGACGACGTACGACGAACCGACTCGCGGAGCGACAGCACGGCCGAGGAGGTCCCGCCATGCGTACGACCCGGCGCGTCGCCGCCGCAGTCTTGATCGTCGCAATGGCAGGCTCCGCCGTCCCCGCGTCCCACTCCGCCGCCCAGGAGCGCCCCCGGCCCCGCACCGCCGCCTGTAACACCTGGGTGCGCGGTTCGCACGCCACCGCGAGCTGCTTCAACCCCAATCCGAACGTGGACCGGGTGCAACTGCACGTCGAATGCGCCCGCTGGTGGGATCCGGATATGGACGCCCACCCCATCGAGGTCGGCCCGGCCCAGCACGTACGGCTCGCCGAGCGGTGCTGGAAGGAGATCCGCAAGGCGTGGGTGAGTCACCGCTAGGCCCTGTCCACCGGACAGGGACCTAGGCCGACCTAGGCCCTGTCCTGCCGACCTTCGCGGGCCCGCGTCGCCTGGCACCGCGCCTCGCCGCGTTGTCGGGATCATCCGAGTACGCCCAGTACAAGGACGACCCTCCGCCTTGCGATCCTCCCCCAGCTACCGCTGGGAGGTGCCCCCTCACCAGACGCCGCGGGCTGGTCCACGAAGATCGACAGGACAGGACCTGGCCGGTGGGTCTCAAGGCGCTCAGGGGGCTCCGGCCGGTGGGGTCAGCCGGCCCGCGACCCCGCGGCAGCCGAACGGGTGCAAGCTCGCCTCCGCCGCCGCCCGCTCGCCGTCCTGCTCCCGGATCGCCTCCACCATCCGCGCGTGGTCCACATGCAGCTCGGGCCGCATCGCGTCGCCCAGGTCCGCGCGGAGGAAGTCCCGCACCACCGCGCCCAGGTCCGCGTACAGCTCGGCCAGGACGTCGTTGTGGGAGGCCGCCACCACCGCCATGTGCAGGGTCACGTCCGCCTCGACGAACGCCTCCAGATCGCCGGAGTCCCAGGCTCGCTCCCGCCGGTCCAGCTGGGCGTCCAGCCCCTTGAGCTCCTGCTCGGTACGGCGCTCCGCGGCCAGTTGCGCGGCCTTCGTCTCCAGGGCGCTGCGCAGCTCGGCCACATGCCGCGGATCGGCGGCGGCGAAGCGGCGGTGCATCACCCCGGCCAGTTCGCTGGTGGCCAGCACATAGGTGCCCGAGCCCTGCCGGATGTCCAGCAGACCGTTGTGGGCGAGCGCCCGGACCGCCTCGCGCACGGTGTTGCGGGCCACACCCAGCTGTTCGACCAGCTCGGGTTCGGTGGGAATCCGCGAGCCCACCGGCCATTCGCCCGAGGTGATCTGGGCGCGCAGCTGGGCGATCACCTGGTCGGCGAGGACGGAGCGCTGGGGTGAGGTCAGCGGCATGACTCTCCTGTGCCTGGAGCGGGGAAGCGAGTACCTCCATGATGCCGTCCGGGCGTCACCGGGCGGCCACTATCAACTGGACAAGCATTCATCCCATCATTCTATGATGGTCGGCATGCCAGCACAGGACGACCTCGCGACACTCGACCCGCCCGCCTCCCCCAACGCCACCCGGGAGCCCGGATCCCGCCCCACCGGCTCTCCCTGGCGCGGGCGTCTCCTGGCCGTCGGGATCCTGCTCGCCGCCCTCAACCTCCGGCCCGCCGTCACCAGCCTCGGCCCGCTGCTCGAGGAGATCCGTGCCGACCTCGGGATGAGCGGCACCGTGGCCGGACTCCTCACCTCGGTCCCCGCGGTCTGCTTCGCGCTCTTCGGGCTCACCGCGCCCCGGCTGGCCCGCCGCTGGGGGCCCGGCGCCGTGGTCTGCGCCGGTCTCGCCGCCGTCACCGCGGGCCTGGCGCTACGGCCCTTCGCGGGCGGCACCCCGGCCTTCGTGGGTGCCAGCGCGCTAGCGCTGGCAGGTATAGCGGTCAGCAACGTGCTGATGCCCGTGATCGTCAAGCGCTGGTTCCCCCACCGGGTGGGCGCGATGACCGGTCTGTACTCCATGGGTCTTTCGCTCGGCACCGCGACCGCCGCGGCGGCCACCGTGCCTATGACCCGCGCGCTGGACGTCAGTTGGCGGGCCGGGCTCGGGGTGTGGGCGCTGCTCGCCGCCATCGCCCTGGTGCCCTGGCTGTTCCTCGCCCGCGACCGTACGAAGGACGCGGGGAAGGCCGTGACGAAGGACGCGGGGAGGGCCGTGGAGGAGCCGCGGTCCGGTGCGGACTCCGGTACGGGCTCCGGTGCGGACTCCGGTACGGA
Organism: Streptomyces sp. JLBJ103; assembly: GCF_058215575.1. Lineage (NCBI taxonomy): Bacteria > Bacillati > Actinomycetota > Actinomycetes > Kitasatosporales > Streptomycetaceae > Streptomyces > Streptomyces sp. JLBJ103. The sequence continues at coordinate 6,167,005 of NZ_CM177089.1, forward strand.
CGAGCCCGGGGCGGCCGGGCGGGCGCGGCCCATCACCCGCAGCCCCATCGCCTGGTCGATGGCCATCTTCTTCGGCCTCCAGGCCACCGCCGCCTACATCACCATGGGCTGGATGCCGCAGATCTTCCGGGACGCGGGTGTCTCCGCCTCCACCGCCGGGGTGCTGCTGGCCGTGATCATGGCCATGGGGGTGCCGCTGTCGTTCGTACTGCCGCCGATCGCGGCCCGGCTGCGCCACCAGGGCGTGCTGGTGGTGATCCTCGGTGTCTTCGGGCTGAGCGGCTACGCCGGGCTCTATCTGGCCCCGGCGGAGGGCGCCTGGCTCTGGGCCCTGCTGCTTGGCGTCGCCAACTGCACCTTCCCGCTCGCCCTCACCATGCTCGGCATGCGGGCGCGGACCAGTGCGGGGGTGGCCCGGCTGTCCGCCTTCACCCAGGGCACCGGCTATCTGTTGTCCATCCCGGGTCCGCTGCTGGTCGGCGCGCTCTACCAGCACAGCGGCGGCTGGGGACAGCCGATCGCGTTCATGGCCGCGCTGATGGTGCCGCAGATCGTGGCGGGTGTGTTCGCCGGGCGCAACCGCACCCTTGAGGACGAGATCTGACCGGCGCCGCCCGGAGCGTCCGCGCGATGCCCCCGGTCCGGGGTTCCGGAACCTGGGGTGGGACACTCGGAGCATGCCTGTGCTCGATGAGAACCCCCAGAACGGCCAGAAGAAGCTGCTCGTCATCCTGGGCGTGATGCTCGGTATCACCGTGGTCATCGCTGTGCTCGCCACCGTCGTCTCGCCCTGACGGACGGGCCTTTGGGGCACGGGGGTGGGGCTGGCACCACCATCCCCTAGGGGGCCAGGGTCAGGGGTAAGTGGGTGGATCACCGGATGGGCGCGGCCGTACCCGCTCCGTAAGGTCGAAGCATCCGATGAACCGCCACCCGATCCGCGACCCGGAGGCGATCCCCATGCCCGCCCGCAGCCACCCCCGGCCCGTACCCCCGGTGCACAGCGGCGTGGAGATACGGCTGCCGTGGTGGGCGATCGCGCTTCCCGCCATCGCCTTCGCGGCGCTGCTGCTTCTGCTCGCGGGGCCCACCGATGCCCATGCCGCCACCGGTCCGGGCGCGGTCTCGCACGTCCTGGGGCTGGTGCAGCAGGTCGTCCTGCATCAGGGGGCATGATCGCCACAACCGCGGCGATCATCCGCGGCCGCCACCGGACCGTGGTTACTCACCTTTGATCAGGTCGTTCCCGCACCCTGCGCCTGGACCACCGATTCATGCGAAGCTGGGACGCATGAGCGTCGATGTGCCCCGCAGGATTGTCCTTCTCCGACACGCCAAGGCCGATTGGCCCCAGGTGGCAGACCATGAGCGGCCGCTCGCAGAGCGCGGCCGCAAGGACGCCCCGATCGCCGGGCGCCGGCTCGCGGAAGCGGGTCTCACCCCCGAACTCACCCTCTGCTCCACCTCTGTACGCACCCGTGAAACCTGGAAGCTGGTCGTCCACGAGCTGCCCCAGCGCCCCAAGACCGTCTACGAGGAGCGGCTGTACGACGCCTCGCTCGGCGAGCTGCTGGCGGTGCTCAACGAGACCTCCGACGACATCAGCGATCTGCTGGTCGTCGGGCACAACCCCGGGATGCACGCCCTCGCCGACGCCCTCGCAGGCGAGGCCGAGGAGGGCACCCGGGAGCGGATGTCCCGCTCCGGCTTTCCCACCTCCGGGTTCGCGGTGGTGACCTTCAGCGGTTCATGGAAGTCCGTCGAGCATGGAGTCGGCCGCCTCACCACTTTCTGGGCGCCCCACGAGTGAGCCACCACGAGTGAGCCACCACGAGTGAGCCACCACGAGTGAGCCACCACCGGCCCTCGCCCCGCCGTCGGAGGACGGGGCGAGGGCCGGTACGCGTCCGAGGCCGCCGCGGGGCGGGTCAGGCCACGGGTCAGTCCACGTGGGAGCCGGCCGTCTCGACCTCTTCGCGGGTCACGCCCAGCAGATACAGCACCGCGTCCAGGAACGGCACATTCACCGCCGTGTGCGCGGCCTTTCGCACCACCGGCTTGGCGTTGAAGGCGACCCCCAGTCCGGCCGCGTTCAGCATGTCAAGATCGTTGGCACCGTCGCCGATCGCGACGGTCTGCACCAGCGGCACCCCGGCCTCGGCCGCGAAGCGCCGCAGCAGCCGCGCCTTGCCTGCCCGGTCCACCACCTCGCCGACCACCCGGCCGGTCAGCTTGCCGTCGACGACCTCCAGGGTGTTGGCGGAGGCGAAGTCCAGCCCCAGACGCTCCTTGAGATCGTCGGTGACCTGGGTGAAGCCACCGGAGACCACACCCACCTGGTAGCCGAGCCGCTTCAGGGTGCGGATCAGCGTACGGGCGCCAGGGGTGAGCCGGACCTCCGCGCGCACCTTGTCCACCACGGACTCGTCGATGCCCTTCAGTAGCGCCACACGTGCGTGCAGCGACTGCTCGAAGTCCAGCTCACCGCGCATCGCCCGGGCCGTGACCTCGGCGACCTCGGGCTCGCACCCCGCATGCGCCGCGAAGAGCTCGATCACCTCGTCCTGGATGAGGGTGGAGTCCACGTCCATGACCACCAGCCGCTGCGCCCGGCGCTGGAGCCCCGAGGCCACGACGGCCACATCGACGCCGATGTCCGCGGCCTCGGTGGCCAGCGCGGTGCGCAGCGGCTCCGTCTCGGCGCCGGACACCTCGAACTCCACCGCCGTCACGGGGTACTTCGCCAGCCGGAAGATCCGGTCGATATTGCCCCCGGTGCCGGTGATACGGGAGGCGATGGCGGCGGCGGCCTCGGCGGTCAGCGGATGGCCCAGCACGGTGACATGCGACCGGCCGGTGCCACGCGGCCGGTTGTCGCCCCGACCGGAGATGATCTCGGCCTGGAGCCGCATGGACTCGGCCCAGCTGTGCACGGTGGCCCGCAGATCCCCCTCGGTGCCGTCACCGGCGGTGGGGGCGGTCACCAGCACGCACAGTACGATGCGGCCCCGGGTGACGACCTGCTCTATATCGACTATGTCCACGTCGTAGGCGGCCAGGGTGTCGCAGAGTCCGGCGGTGATGCCGGGGCGGTCCTTGCCGAAGATCTTGACGAGGAGCGTGGGGACATCGTCGCCAGGAACGGCGGTGGCAGGTGGGATCTGCGATGTGCTCATGGTCCTCCCACCGTATCCGGCCGCCCGCCGGGCGCGCGCGGCAGCCCGCGTGCTGGACAGCCACCCGGCGCCCAACGTTCATGCCCCGGCCGCCGCGATGTCACCACGGGCGCGTTCGGGTCCGCCGTCGCCGGTGCGGCAACCGTGGCTGCGGCCGGTGCCGCGGTCGGTGTTGCCGGTGCCCAGGCCGACCGGGCCGCCTCCGTCATCGCCGGGGCCGGTGCCGCCATCCCGGGCCTCCGGCGCGGCTTCGGCTGCCGACTCCCGGTCGCCGCTCGAGCCGCTCAAGCCGTGGCCCGAGCCGACCCGCGCCGCGGTCGTCGTAATGCCTCCGCCGCCGGGCCCGGACGGGGGCGCTGCCGGGGCCGTCACCGGGTGGCGTTCGCGCCGCCCGCGCCGTGCCCCTGTCCGTCCCGTGCCATGGTCGTTGCTGGTGCCCGGGTGACCTGGTCTCCCGTGCCGGGCCCGCTGTAGCCCACAGCCCGTCCGCCGCTGTCACCGGTGCCCACGCTTCGCGGCGTCGCCACCGCCCCCGCCACCGTCACCGCCACCGCCCCTGTCACCCCGTGCCATGCGCCGGGCCAGCGGGGTGGCCCATCGTCCCTCCGCGCCGGCGGCGCGGGTGATTGCCGCGCCGACGGCGCCCGCCGCCGCGCCCCACGCCGCGCCCAGCAGTAGGGCCAGTGGCACGCTGCCGTGCAGTTCCAGCCCGGCGCCGAACGCGTCGAAGCCGAACACCGACAGACTCGCTCCTGCCGACACCCTGGTCAGCCACACCAGCAGCGCCAGCACCGGCGCGGTCACCAGCCCGAGGCGCAGGGCGCACACCCCGGCCGTCGCGCCGAGCGGCCGGGGGTGGGCGCCCTCGGTGGGCGTACGTACCGCCGTCAGCACCCCGGCCGCGAGCATCATCAGCACACTCGCGACCACCAGAAGCCACACCCGTCCGTCCAGTTCGGCCAGCCGCCCCACCGTGATCGGCTCATCGCCCCGCCCGGCCAGCAACTCGTCGAAGGGGGCGGGCAGCACCCGCGCCAGCGCCCCGGTCACGCTGCCGTGCCAGGGCACGAAGAGCCCCAGCGCGGTGCCCAGCCACACCCCGTTCGGGGCGGTGAGCAGCGCCGTACCCAGCACCAGCCGGGGATGGTCGTCACCGGCCGCCGCGTACACCGCCGCCACGAGACCGGCGACGACCGCGAGCACCATCACCCCGCACAGCGCGGACACGGCGGGCCGGACCGTACGGTGCAGCGCCTCCGCGCCCCGCGGCAGCGGCGTACGGCGTGAGGCCAGCAGCGCGAGCAGCAGGACAGCCACGATCCATATGGCGCCGCCCAGCAGCGAGCGCCCGGCCTCGACGGTGAAGCCGACCGATGCCTTGGCGTCGACGAGTCCGGCGAGCCGGTCCGGCAGCAGTCCGGCGCCGATCTGCCCGAGATCGCCCAGTTCTTCGGGGAGCCGCTTTTGCAGCTCCTGCTCCGCGCGCCTGCCGAGTTCGTCCAGACCGAGCGTCTCGCTGTCGATCGTGATCGTATCGTTGCCCACCCAGGTGAGCCCGGTGAGCAACAACAGGAAGACCAGGATCACCAGGCCCGCACGCAGGGCGAGTTCGGCCCCTGGCGCAGTCGCCCCCGCCGAGCGAAGTGAACGCAGAAAAAGCCATCCCAACAGCAGCGCTCCGACCAGGCTTACCCCAAGTGGCGCGATATCGATGGCGCTATGAGCTTCGGCGCCTTTCAGCCCGAACGTCTCGATATCCCCGGACGGGGTCACGGTGCCGCCGAGCGCCAGCACCATCGCGGCGGCGGTCATGGGGCCGAGTGCCCCGGCTCCATCGGCGCCGATCAGATGCAGACCGAGCGCCGCGATTCCCGCCATCGCCAGAAAGGCCCAGCTCACCGCCGAGATGGCGGCGAGTGTCGCATGCCCCCAGGGCAGGCGGCTGCCGTCGCTCCCGCTCATGCCCTCGGCTCCTGAACCATGCGAGTTGCCCGGATAGTCCATCATCTGCACTATCCGTCATCGCTTACCACTTTCCGAGGGCCTTTCGGATGAGTCGACGCTGCCCGAGATGTGCTCTTGTCAAAACCCGACTTCCGGTCAAGGGACTGAGCCTGAAATAGTTCCTCACGATGTTCGCCATCCCTAGACTCCTTGTGCAGACTTCCTGCGCCTGGGGTAGCTCGGGGGACAAGTAGTGGGGCATGGAGTGCCGGAACTCGTACTGGAATTGAACGGACAGACCTGGACACTTGATCCGTCCAGGTCGTACAGCGTGGGGCGGGACCCACAGGGCGACATGGTGCTGGACGACGCGAGAGTCTCCTGGCGGCATGCCACCGTGCGGTGGGGCGGGCGTAGTTGGGTCATTGAGGACCACGGCAGTACCAACGGCACCTATGTGCAGGGCCAGCGCATTCAGCAGATGGAAATCGGCCCCGGGGCGGCCGTCCATCTGGGTAACGCGACCGACGGTCCCCGGATGAGCCTCTCCGGTGGCGGGGCGGGCGCCGCCCCGGCGGGCGGCTCGGGCGCCTACGGCCAGCAGCAGGCCGCGATGGGTATGCCTCAGCAGGGCCAGCAGCCTTCGGCGCAGCAGTCGCCGCAGGCGCAGCATCAGCCGCAGCAGGCGCATCAGCCGCAGCATGGCCCCGGCTGGCCGCAGCAGGGCGGTCAGCAGCCGCCCCAGGGCTGGCAGCAGCCGCAGCAGCATCCTCAGGCGCCGCCGCAGCAGCAGCCGTTCATCCCACAGCAGCAACAGGCCCCGCAGCAGGCGCCTCACCAGCAGGTGCCGCCGCAGCAGGTACCGCAGCAGGTCCCCGGTACCGGCCCCGCCGGACCGAACGGCGCCGCGCCCGCTCAGGGCGACCGCAGCCCGACCACTTTCCACCAGCTGGCCGTAGGCCGGGTCATGCGCATCGGTCGTTCGCTGGAGAACGAACTGGTCGTCTCCGACCTCCAGGTCTCCCGCCACCACGCGGAGTTCCGGGCGCTGCCCGACGGCCGCTTCGAGATCCGCGACCTCGGCAGCCACAACGGCACCTATGTCAACGGCCAGCCGGTCCGGCAGCAGATCATCGGCCCGGCCGACACCGTCGGCGTCGGTCACTCCACCTTCCGGCTGGTCGGCGACCGCCTCGAGGAGTTCGTCGACACCGGCGCGGTCTCCTTCTCGGCCCGCCATCTGACGGTCACCGTCGACGGTGGCAAGCAGATCCTCAAAGACGTCTCCTTCGGCGTCCCCGAGAAGTCCCTCGTCGCGGTCATCGGCCCGTCCGGCTCCGGTAAGTCCACGCTGCTCAAGGCGCTCACCGGTTACCGCCCGGCCAACCAGGGCGATGTCCTCTACGACAACCGGAACCTCTACAAGCAGTTCGCCGAGCTGCGGCAGCGCATCGGTCTGGTGCCGCAGGACGACATCCTGCACAAGGAACTGACCGTCCAGAAGGCCCTGCGGTACGCGGCCAAGCTGCGGTTCCCCGGTGACACCGCGGAGGCCGAGCGCGAGGCCCGGATCGACGAGGTGCTGCGCGAGCTGAAGCTGGACATCCACCGGGAGAAGAAGGTCACCTCGCTCTCCGGTGGTCAGCGCAAGCGGGTCTCGGTCGCGCTGGAGCTGCTCACCAAGCCGTCGCTGATCTTCCTGGACGAGCCCACCTCGGGCCTCGACCCGGGCATGGACCGCGATGTCATGCAGCTGCTGCGAGGTCTGGCCGACGACGGCCGCACCGTGCTGGTGGTCACCCACTCGGTCGCCGAGCTGGCGCTGTGCGACAAGCTCCTGGTGATGGCGCCGGGCGGTTCGGTCGCCTACTTCGGTCCGCCGGACGAGGCGCTCAACTTCTTCGGCTACGACACCTGGGCGGATGTCTTCTCCGCGTTCGAGAACTACCGCGACTACGACTGGGCGGGCCGCTGGCGCGGTTCGCAGCACTACCAGATGTACGCCGCGGACCTGGACTCGGCGGCCCCGCAGTCGGTCCATGTCCAGCCGCCGCCGGCCAGGATGCAGAAGCCACAGAGCTGGGGATCCCAGCTGTGGACGCTGATGCGCCGCTATATCTCGGTGATCGCCTCCGACAAGGGCTTCATGGGGCTGATGGTGATCCTGCCCGCCGTGCTGGGTTCGGTGAGCGTGGTCATCCCCGCGAAGTTCGGCCTCCAGTTCGCGCCCAAGGGTTCGTTCAACCAGGCGGCCGGGACGATCCTGCTGATCCTCGTGGTCGGTATGTGCTTCACCGGAGCGGCCAACTCCGTACGAGAACTGATCAAGGAACGGGTGATCTACGAACGGGAACGGGCCGTGGGCCTCTCCCGCTCCGCGTATCTGATGTCCAAGGTGATCGTGCTCGGCGTGATCACGGCCCTCCAGGGCGTCATCATCTGCGCGATCGGCCTCTCCACGCGGAAGCTGCCCGAAGAGGGGCTGCTGATGCCGCCGGCCGCCGAGCTGTGCCTGGCCGTCATCGCCATCGGCTTCACCTCGATGATGTTCGGCCTGGTCATCTCCTCGCTGGTGAAGACCGCCGAGAAGACCATGCCGCTGCTGGTCATGTTCGCCATCGTCCAGGTGGTCTTCACCGGTGTGCTGTTCAAGATCTTCGATTCGCCGGGCGTCGAGCAGTTCGCCTGGCTGATGCCGTCCCGCTGGGCGGTCGGCGCGGCCGGAGCCACCCTGGACCTGGGCCCCGGCGCCGGTCACATGATGGCGCCGTGGGACAGCAAGAAGCCCAACGACCTGGACCCGCTGTGGGAGCACACCACCACGCAGTGGGGGATCGACATGGCCGTGCTGATCATCCTCGGTGTCCTCTGCGGCATCGCGGTCGCGCGGCTGCTGCGCCGCCATGAGCCGGAGGTCATGCGCAAGTAACAGGGAGCCGCGGCCCGTACGACCGCGGCCCCGGTACCGCGCCCGGACATGTCCGAAGGGCGGCGGCACCCCTCGCACACAGAGGGTGCCGCCGCCCTTCGGCGTTTATGCGGGCGTTCCTACTCCAGGCGTTCATCGCCGGGCTCGATACGCGCCGTCGGCTCAGTACGGGCCGTTGACGTTGTCCATGGAGCCGTACCGGTCGGCCGCGTAGTTGCAGGCGGCGGTGATGTTCGCGATCGGGTCGTAGACGTCCCAGGAGGTGCCTTCGACGTGGTACGCCTGGAAGGTCGGGGCTATCACCTGGAGCAGACCCTTGGAGGGCACGCCGTTGATGGCGTTGATGTCCCAGTTGTTGATGGCGCGCGGGTTACCACTGGACTCACGCATGATGTTGCGGTAGATGCCGTTGTAGCTGCCGGGGATGCCCTTCTCCTTCATGATGTCGAGGGACTCCCGGATCCACCCGTCGAGGTTGTTCGGGTACTCCTTCTTCTTCTCCTTGGCAGCCTCGGCGACCGGCTGGGCGCGCCCGGCGGAGCGGCTCGCGGCCTGCTTGGCCTCGCGCTCCTTGGCGGCCTTGGCGTCGGCGGCCTTCTTCTCCTCGGCCTTCTTCGCGGCGGCAGCCGCCTCAGCCTTCTTCGCGGCGGCCTCTTCCTCAGCCTTCTTCGCGGCGGCCTCTTCCTCAGCCTTCTTCGCGGCGGCCGCGTCCTTGGCCTCCTTGGAGGCCAGCGCGGACTGCTTCTGGAGGGTGTGCTGCTGAGCCTTGTGCGAGTCCCAGGAAACCGACTTGGCCGGCAGGTCCTGAGCGGTCGTCGTAGCGTCGGCGTCGCCGCCGGGGACAACGGCGAAGGCGAGCGCTGCGGCACCCGCGGCGGCAATACCGGCGGCGGAGTACTTATGCGTCTTGGTCAGTCGGTTGTAACCGGGAATGCTGGGGAGGGGCATGGCGGAGTAGACCTCTTCCAATCGCTCTGTGTCGCAGGCCGGATCGGCGCCTGGTGCGCCGTTTCTCGATCTACGGCGCCGCGCGACTGGGAAATTCTTAGCGGTCGCAAAAACTTGTGGCAAAGGTGTGACATACGATGCTCCTTAGTGGATACGTAGACCTTCCCTGCCGGGGTGAGCGGCCGTACTCCCCGCTCATGCCGCTTTATAACGTCCACTAACCTGGTTCGTAAGTGATGTAAGTCCTGTGTCAGGGCTCACATTGGGGACCCTCCCATATGGCGCGGTGTGCCCGCGCAAATGCGCAGGGTGTTTGCTTTTTTCGGACCGCATTTCAGCCCCTTCGGCGGCTTCCTGTGCGCCGTTCGCCCTAGGGCCGAGGTCTTAATCGATGGCCGACGACCGGCCGATACGCCCCCCGCTGAGCCGCCGGTACGGTGAGCCCCATGACCGATGGAGCGGGCGGTGGAGCCGGGGCGGGGTTGGCCTGTGTCAGCAGTGCGCTGCTCGCCATGAGCAGGCATCTGGAAGTCCGAGATGTCCTAAAGACGATCGTTGTGTCTGCGCGTGACGTACTGAATGCGGAGTACTCCGCACTGGGGGTTCCGGACGACCATGGGGGTTTTGCCCAGTTCGTAGTAGATGGGGTCAGTGAGGAGCAGTGGAAGGCCATCGGGCCGCTGCCGCGCCAGCACGGGATCCTCGCCGCGATGCTCAAGGACGCCACCCCGCAGCGATTGGCCGATGTCCGTCAGGATCCGCGTTTTGAGGGCTGGCCCAGTGCGCATCCGGACATGTCGGACTTTATTGGACTTCCCATTGCGGATGGGGACGAAGTTCTCGGCGCCCTCTTCCTCGCGAACAAGCGGTGTCCCAAGCCGGAAGGCAGTTGCGGTTTCACCGAGCGTGATGAGGAGCTGCTCGGCATCCTGGCCCAGCACGCCGCCATCGCCCTCACCAACGCACGCCTCTACGAGCGCAGCCGCGAGCTGACCATCGCCGGGGAGCGCGCCCGGCTCGCCCACGACCTGCACGACGCCGTCTCCCAGAAGCTCTTCTCACTCCGGCTGACCGCTCAGGCCGCCACGGCTCTGGTCGACCGGGACCCGCTCCGCGCCAAGGAAGAGCTCCACCAGATCACTCTGCTCGCCGCCGAGGCCGCCGACGAGCTGCGCTCCGCCGTCGTGGAGCTGCGCCCCGCCGCCCTCGACGAGGACGGCCTGGTGGCCACCCTCCGTACCCAGGTGCAGGTACTGGACCGCGCCCACTCCGCCCGTGTCACCTTCTCCTCACAGGGAGTGCGGGCGCTCCCCGCCGCCCAGGAGGAGGCGCTGCTGCGGGTGGCCCAGGAGGCACTGCACAACGCGCTGCGCCACGGCGACGCCAGACACGTCGGGGTCTCGCTCACCCGGCACGGCCAGGGCGCCCGGCTGCGGGTGAGCGACGACGGCAGCGGATTCGACCCCTCGGCCGTCCGCCGCGCCGGACGTCACCTCGGCCTGGTGTCGATGCGTGACCGCGCCGCGGGGGTCGGCGGCACCATGACCGTGGACTCGGCGCCCGGCAGGGGCGCCGTGATCGAGATGGAGGTGCCCGGTGGCTGAGCCGGCACACACGATCCGAGTGCTGCTCGTCGACGACCACCAGGTGGTGCGGCGCGGGCTGCGCACCTTCCTCGAGGTGCAGGACGACATCGATGTGGTGGGCGAGGCGTCCGATGGGGAGGAGGGCATCGCCCGAGCCGAGGAGCTGCGCCCCGACGTCGTCCTCATGGACGTGAAGATGCCCGGCGTCGACGGCATCCAGGCCCTGCGCACCCTGCGCGACCTCGACAACCCGGCCCGGGTGCTGGTCGTCACCAGCTTCACCGAGAAGCGCACCGTCGTACCCGCCCTGCGCGCGGGTGCCGCGGGCTATGTCTACAAGGACGTGGACCCCGAGGCGCTCGCGGGCGCCATCCGCTCCGTCCACGCCGGGCATGTGCTGCTCCAGCCCGAGGTGGCGGTCGCCCTGCTCTCCCAGGAGGAGAGCGGCGGCGGCCAGGGGCGCGGTGGGTCGCTCACCGAACGGGAGCGCGAAGTGCTCGCGCTGATCGCGGACGGCCGGTCCAACCGGGAGATCGCTCGTGCGCTCGTCCTGTCCGAGAAAACCGTCAAGACGCATGTCTCCAACATCCTGATGAAACTGGACGTCGCCGACCGTACCCAGGCCGCGCTATGGGCGGTTCGGCATGGGATCGGAGCATGAATAGATCATTTATGATTGAACTCAAAGCATTGGCTTACGCAATCAGACCGCTCCTGGGCTGATCTGACGCTGATACAGAAATGCCGTCGTTTGGTGCGGGATTCATACCGTCGTGTGTATGTCACCCGAACAGCGCAACTTGATCGGCCGCGCGACGTTCTCCACGGCGTACTGCGGAGTTCCACCGCAGTGACGCGCTTATGGAGGGTTTTACAACAGTGAAGAACATCAAGAAGCTCGCGGCCATCACCATCGCTGCCGGCGGTCTCGCCATGGCCGGCGCCGGTGTCGCCTCCGCCGACACCCCCCAGGCCGACGGCGGAGCTGTGATGTCCCCCGGAGTCGTCTCCGGCAACAACGTCCAGGCGCCGATCCACATCCCGGTGAACGTCTGCGGCAACACCATCACCGCCGTCGGTGCAATGAACGCCACCATGCCGAGCCCCTGCATGTGAGCACGGTCCGCCGCGCCCGCGCGTGACGTACCACCGGCCGACCCCGGAAGCATCGCCTCCGGGGTCGGCCCCTTGTGCTTTCCGCTGGTGCTTTCCGCCCTTGCTTACGTGCCGGGCCGACCGCGGCGGTCAGGAACCGCCCCGCTCCCGCTCCTCCACATACGCGTTGTACGCGGCCACCTGCGCCCGCCGCGAGGTGCGCTCCACCGGTCGCAGCGCCTCGGCCCGCGCCGCCATCTCCGACGCGCTCACCGCCCCGCCGTGCTCCTGGCCGTCCCCGCCCGCCGCATACGCGATGCCGATCAGCGCCCCCACCCGCTGTGCCAGCTCCAGCACCCGGATCGCCCTCGGCGGATAGCCCGGCGCCAGCACCTCCCGCCCCGCTTGGGCCCGCGCCCGGTACGCCTCCAGCGCCGCCTGGGCAATCGGGCCCGCCCCGGCCACATTCAGCCGCGACAGCACCTCGGTGGCCTCCCGCAGCGCCTCCGCGAGCTCCCGCTCGGCCTCGCCCAGCGACGGCACATCCGCAGGCGGCGCCTCCCGCACCGGCAGACAGCGCCAGACCACCTCGACATGCTGGTCGTCCTCGGGGCCCACCGCCGTCACCTCGGGCACCAGCCCGAGCGCCACCCCGGTGGCGATCACCGCCTCGCTCGCGTCGAGCGCCTGGGCGTTGAACTCCGGCGGACCGCTCAGCCCCAGCGGATGCCCGGCTATCGGCAGCGCCAACCGCAGCCCCTTGGCCCCCAGCGCCCGCAGCCGCCCCAGCGCCAGTGTGAGACCGACCGCACCGGACTCCCCGGGAAGCCCGGTGACTCTGTGCGACGCGTCCTCGCCCGCGATCCGGTGCGCGGCCTCATCCGGGGAGACAAGTCCGGCAAGAAGGGCATTTCCCCAGGCCGCAAGGCGCCCTGAACGTGGTTCATCGAGCATGGCACCAGCCTAAGGACTGGTACCGACAATGCGTGGCGTAGGTTTTCCCTGGGGGCTGCGCCCACAGGCGTACGCGACACTCGAGACTGCAATGGGAGACAACGCGCTCATGAGCGATGTTCTGGAGCTGGTGGACGTATCCGTGGTCCGCGATGGTCGGGCTCTGGTGGACGAGGTCTCCTGGTCGATCAAAGAGGGGCAGCGCTGGGTGATCCTCGGCCCCAACGGGGCCGGTAAGACCACCCTCCTCAACGTCGCCTCCAGCTACCTCTTCCCGAGCTCCGGCACCGCCACGATCCTCGGCGAGCGGCTCGGCGGCGTCGACGTCTTCGATCTGCGCCCGCGCATCGGCATGGCGGGCATCGCCATGGCCGAGAAGCTGCCGCGCAAGCAGACCGTCCTGGAGACCGTCCTCACCGCCGCCTACGGCATGACCGCCCACTGGCACGAGGACTACGACGCCATCGACGAGAGCCGCGCCCGCGCCTTCCTCGACCGCCTCGGTATGACCGAGTACCTCGACCGGAAGTTCGGCACCCTCTCCGAGGGCGAGCGCAAGCGCACTCTGATCGCCCGCGCCATGATGACCGACCCCGAACTGCTGCTCCTCGACGAGCCCGCGGCCGGTCTCGACCTCGGCGGCCGGGAGGACCTCGTCCGCCGCCTCGGCCGGCTCGCCCGCGACCCGTACGCCCCCTCCATGATCATGGTGACCCACCATGTCGAGGAGATCCCCCCGGGCTTCACCCATGTGCTGATGATCCGCCAGGGCAAGGTGCTCACCGCGGGCCCCGTCGAGACCGAGCTGACCTCGCGCAACCTCTCGCGCTGCTTCGGCCTCCCGCTGGTCGTGGAGACCAACGGCGGCCGCTGGACCGCGCAGGGTCTGCCGCTGACCTGATGTCCGCCCCCTGCGCCGGGTGTGCCTCCGGTAATTGATCTGTGCTCTGTCCCCGGTCGAGCCCGGCAACTACCATGAACGCGTGGATCCGTGGGTGTGGTGGCTGATCGCCGCCGTAGGTCTGGGCATTCCGCTCGTGCTGACCGCGATGCCCGAGTTCGGGATGGTCGCCGTCGGCGCGGTCGCCGGTGCCATCACCGACGCGCTCGGCGGTGGCCTGGTCCTCCAGGTCGTCGTCTTCTGCGCCGTCTCGGTCGCGCTGGTCGCCGTGGTGCGGCCGATGGCGGTCCGCAGCCGCCGTCAGCAGCCCGGACTGCGCAGCGGTGTCGATGCGCTGAAAGGCCGTCAGGCGGTGGTCCTGGAGCGCGTCGACAGCAGCGGGGCCGGCCGGATCAAACTGGCCGGTGAAGTCTGGTCGGCCCGTTCGCTCGACCCCGACCAGACGTATGAACCCGGCCAGCAGGTCGATGTGGTGGAGATCGACGGTGCCACGGCCGTTGTCATGTAGCCGCCGTAGCCACCGGATCCTGCCAAGAGCTGAGCGCCCCCCGGTTGAGCTGCGGACTCGACCGCCGATCTGACAGACTCCACCCTCGAGAACCACCAGACCTGATCATCCCGACCAACCAGTCACGCATGAAGGGCACGGGGAGCCGCTGTGGAACCGATCATCATCGTCCTGATCATCCTGGTGGTGCTCGTCTTCATCGCACTGATCAAGACGATCCAGGTCATCCCACAGGCCAGTGCCGCCATCGTCGAGCGCTTCGGACGCTACACCCGCACCCTCAACGCGGGCCTCAACATCGTCGTCCCGTTCATCGACTCCATCCGCAACCGGGTCGATCTGCGGGAACAGGTCGTGCCGTTCCCCCCGCAGCCGGTGATCACCCAGGACAACCTGGTCGTGAACATCGACACCGTCATCTACTACCAGGTGACCGACGCCCGCGCCGCCACCTATGAAGTCGCCAGCTACATCCAGGCGATCGAGCAGCTGACCGTCACCACCCTGCGGAACATCATCGGTGGCATGGACCTCGAGCGCACCCTGACCTCTCGTGAGGAGATCAACGCGGCGCTGCGCGGCGTCCTCGACGAGGCCACCGGCAAGTGGGGCATCCGCGTCAACCGCGTCGAGCTCAAGGCGATCGAGCCGCCGACCTCCATCCAGGACTCGATGGAGAAGCAGATGCGCGCCGACCGTGACAAGCGCGCCGCGATCCTCCAGGCCGAAGGTGTCCGGCAGTCCGAGATCCTGCGCGCCGAAGGTGAGAAGCAGTCCTCCATCCTCCGTGCCGAGGGTGAGGCCAAGGCCGCCGCACTGCGCGCCGAGGGTGAGGCCCAGGCGATCCGTACGGTCTTCGAGTCCATCCACGCCGGAGACCCGGACCAGAAGCTGCTCTCCTACCAGTACCTCCAGATGCTGCCGAAGATCGCCGAGGGCGACGCCAACAAGCTCTGGATCGTGCCCAGCGAGATCGGCGACGCCCTCAAGGGACTCGGCGGTGCCATCGGCAACTTCGGCCCGATGACCGGTGGGGGCAACGGCGGCGGTGCTGCCGCCGCCACCGGCAAGGAGCCCGCCCCGCGCCGTGAGCAGCCCACGATCGAGTGAAACGGCGAGGGGCCAACCCACCGCCGAAGGCGATGAGTTGGCCCCAGGCCCGCGATGGGCGTACGACCGCGGTGCGGACGCCCCGACGCGATCAGGCGGGCAGCGCCAGCCACTCCGGCAGCCCGTCCCGCTCCGCCGCCCCCAGCGCCAGCAGTAGCGCATCCGAAGGCGTCGGCTCGAACGGGGCCTTGAGCAGCCGCATCCCCGCCTGCTCCGGCGTCCGGTCCGCCTTGCGGTGGTTGTCCTCCTCACACGAGGCCACCGTATTCAGCCAGGTGTCCCCACCTCCGCGCGACCGCGGCAGCACATGGTCCACGGTTGTCGCCCGGCGGCCGCAGTACGCGCACCGGTGCTGGTCCCGGACCAGCACCCCGCGCCGCGACCACGGCGCACGTCTTCGGAACGGCACCCGTACGTACCGGCAGAGCCGGATCACCCGTGGCACCGGAAGATCGACATCAGCGGCCCTGAACCGCAGCCCGGGATGGGCGC
The DNA here is from genome assembly GCF_058215575.1 of Streptomyces sp. JLBJ103. NCBI lineage: Bacteria > Bacillati > Actinomycetota > Actinomycetes > Kitasatosporales > Streptomycetaceae > Streptomyces > Streptomyces sp. JLBJ103. The sequence goes on from NZ_CM177089.1 coordinate 6,182,648, forward strand.
GTTCGACAACGGCCTTGTCCTGGAGTACCAGCACCACGGCACGCCGCAGCGTCACCGTCGCCAGCGGCTCGAAGCTCGCGTTCAGAACCAGCGTCTCGCGCATCCCGACCACCCCCGCATCCCGGTGTCCCGGCCCGCCGCCGACATGGGCGGGCCGGGATCAACTCTGGCCGGGAGCACGGCCGAGGACAACGCAATTTCGCCGCGTCAGCCCGCGGCCGGCACCTCGTACTCACCGATCAACTGGGCCCGCCCCAGCGTGTGGAAGCGCAGATTGAAGCCGACCACCGCGGGCGACACCTCGGCGTCCGGCCCCAGCTTCTCGGAGTCCACCGCGTAGACCGTGAACACATAGCGGTGCGGACCGTCCCCGGGCGGCGGCGCGGCCCCGCCGAAGTCCCGGGTGCCGTAGTCGTTGCGCACATGCACCGCACCCGCGGGCAGCCCCGGGAAGTCACCGTTGCCCGCACCGGCCGGCAGCTCGGTGACATTCGCCGGGATGTCGAAGAGCACCCAGTGCCAGAACCCGCTGCCCGTGGGCGCGTCCGGGTCGAAGCAGGTGACGGCGAAGCTCTTCGCCCCCTCCGGGAACCCCTCCCAGCGAAGGTGCGGAGAGGTATTCCCCTTCGCCGCCACCTGAGCCGGTTTGAGGGTGCCCTGCGGCTCCACATCGTCGCTCACCACCGTGAACGACGGCACCTGCGGATGGAAATCGTGGGGGAGCGGGCGCCGCTTCTGCTCGGACACGTCGAAACCTCCTGAGAATCGCGCTGGATCAGCTGCCCGGCCAGCCTAGGCCCTGTCCGGTGGGTCTTTGAGGAGCAGCCCGCGGCGTCTGGTGAGGGGGCACCTCCCAGCGGTAGCTGGGGGAGGATCGCCCTCGTACTGGGCGTACTCGGGCGACTTTCGACAACGCGGCGAGGCGTGGTGCCAGGCGTCGCGGGCCCGATAAGACCCGCCGGACAGGGCCTAACGAGATCGACACCCACGAGGCTGGCACCATGGCGGCCATGACCGGCCCGACCCCCGCCCTCTCGCTGAACCTCGACGGTGTGTCCGACAAGGACGGCCTTCTCCTCCGCTGCGCCCAGGACCTGCGCTTCCCCGACTGGTTCGGGCACAACTGGGACGCGCTCGCCGACTGCCTCACCGATCTGTCCTGGTGGGGCGAGGCCGGTGGCTATCTGCTGCACGTCCGGGGCTGGGCGGCCTTCCGAGAGGCGGCTCCCGAAGCAGCCGCCATCGCCTCGGACATCCTGGCCGACACCGTGGCGTACTGGGCCGCCCGCGGTACCCCGATGACCGTGCACTGCGCCGACGCGCTCTGAGCACCGAGGCCCCCCGGGCAAACGCGCGGGGCGCGCACCGAAACAGCTTCGGCGCACGCCCCACGACGGACAGACCGTCCGGAAGGACCCGACGGCTCAGAACCAGCTGCGCTTGCCGCCGACCTCGGCGAGCCACTGGTTCAAGTAGGCGGCCCAGTCGGTCTCCTGGAAGGACGACAGGTTCATCGTGAACGACCGGTAGGAGTCGCTGCCCTCGGTGAACAGCCCCGGCTTCTTGTCCATCTCCAGCACGATGTCCATCTCGCGGTCGTCGGCGACGAAGGACAGCTCCACCTGGTTCAGACCCCGGTACTGCTCCGGCGCGTAGAACTCGATCTCCTGGTAGAACGGCAGCCGCTGACGGGTCCCGCGGATGTGACCGCGCTCCAGGTCGGCGCTCTTGAACCGGAAGCCGAGGGCGCCGAAGGCGTCCAGGATCGCCTGCTGGGCCGGGAGCGGATGCACATTGACCGGGTCCAGGTCACCGGAGTCCACCGCACGCGCGATCTGGAGCTCGGTGGTCACACCCACGTTCATCCCGGACAGATGACGGCCCAGGAACATGGTCACCGGGGTCTCCCACGGGATCTCCAGGCCGAACTGCACCGTGTGCACGGCGCCGGCCTGGACCTCGAACGCCCCGCCCAGCTGCTGCCGGGTGAACTGGATGTCCTGCTTGTACTCCTGGTCGTTGCCCTCCACCTCGACCCGCGCCTGAAGGCCGACGGAGAGTCCCTCGATCTGCTGCGCGACCGAGCCGCCCTGGATACGGACCTCGCCCTGCACGATGCCGCCCGGAACGACGTTCTCCTCGGTCAGCACCGTCTCCACCGACGCGCCACCGGCACCCAGACTCGCGAGCAGCTTCTTGAAGCCCATGTTCTCCCTCTCAAGGACACGTCACCGTGCCCTCACTCGATCGCAGTCGATCCCTGTTGAACCCTAAGTACGCGAAACAGCCATGGGCGGTTCCGCTGGATCTACCCTTGCAGCGGACCGGTCCGGCTCCAACCACCGGTAGATATCTGTTCCACTACGCTCGGGCCGCGTGACAGCAGGACCTGACCGTATGCCGCTCAGCCGGAGCTTCTTCGACCGCCCCGTCCTCGAGGTCGCCCCGGACCTCCTCGGGCGCGTCCTGGTACGGCGTACCCCCGACGGACCGATCGAAGTGCGGCTGACCGAGGTCGAGGCGTACGCGGGGTTCGCCGACCCCGGCTCGCACGCCTACAAGGGCCGCACCGAGCGCAATGCAGTGATGTTCGGACCCCCGGGTCATGCGTATGTCTACTTCACCTACGGCATGTGGCACTGCCTGAACCTCGTCTGCGGTCCGGAGGGCACCCCGAGCGGGGTGCTGCTGCGCGCGGGCGAGGTACTGCACGGCCATGAGCGGGCGCATCAGCGACGGCCGAAGGCCAGGAACGACCAGGAACTGACCAAGGGGCCGGCCCGGCTGGCCACCGCCCTCGGGGTCGACCGCCGGCTGGACGGCACCGATGTCTGCGCTGGCCCCGACGCCCCGATGGAGATCCTCACCGGTCGGCCCGCCCGGCCCGAGCAGGTGCTGAGCGGACCCCGCACGGGCGTCGGCGGCGAGGGCGCCACCCACCCCTGGCGCTTCTGGATCGACGGCGAACCATCGGTCAGCCCGTACCGGGCCCACACCCCACGTCGCCGGAGTCCGACGAGTCGTCAGGTGGGAACTTGACTCCGAACTGCCGGACGCCTAACGTAGCCCGAGCCGCTTGAGACGGGCAGCTCTGTCATCACGACCAGCAGGTCGGATCGGAGTAGCCCCGGAGCGGCCAACCACTACCGATGATTCCCATAACAGGGGTCTCTTTTCGCTGCGCGAAATTATGGCCTGGGACTCCGATTAGGAGCCCGAATGGAAATCAGCTAAAGTAGTGAACACGCCGAAAGGCGCGAAACCCCGCTCCAACAGGGGGCCGGAAACGGAATTCGGTTCGGAAACGGACCGGAAAACGGATCTGGTAAGGTTGGAAACACCGAAGGGAAGCGCCCGGAGAAACCGGTGAAACGGTTTCGAAGGAAGCGTCCGTTCCTTGAGAACTCAACAGCGTGCCAAAAGTCAACGCCAGATATGTTGATACCCCGTCCACTCGTGGACGAGGTTCCTTTGAAAAACACACAGCGAGGACGCTGTGAACCATCGGACTATTCCTCCGGTGGTTCCGCTCTCGTGCAGTGTTGCCGGGATATCCCGGAAGCATTCACGGAGAGTTTGATCCTGGCTCAGGACGAACGCTGGCGGCGTGCTTAACACATGCAAGTCGAACGATGAACCGGTTTCGGCCGGGGATTAGTGGCGAACGGGTGAGTAACACGTGGGCAATCTGCCCTGCACTCTGGGACAAGCCCTGGAAACGGGGTCTAATACCGGATATGACCACCGACCGCATGGTCTGGTGGTGGAAAGCTCCGGCGGTGCAGGATGAGCCCGCGGCCTATCAGCTTGTTGGTGGGGTGATGGCCTACCAAGGCGACGACGGGTAGCCGGCCTGAGAGGGCGACCGGCCACACTGGGACTGAGACACGGCCCAGACTCCTACGGGAGGCAGCAGTGGGGAATATTGCACAATGGGCGAAAGCCTGATGCAGCGACGCCGCGTGAGGGATGACGGCCTTCGGGTTGTAAACCTCTTTCAGCAGGGAAGAAGCGCAAGTGACGGTACCTGCAGAAGAAGCGCCGGCTAACTACGTGCCAGCAGCCGCGGTAATACGTAGGGCGCGAGCGTTGTCCGGAATTATTGGGCGTAAAGAGCTCGTAGGCGGCTTGTCGCGTCGGATGTGAAAGCCCGGGGCTTAACCCCGGGTCTGCATTCGATACGGGCAGGCTAGAGTTCGGTAGGGGAGATCGGAATTCCTGGTGTAGCGGTGAAATGCGCAGATATCAGGAGGAACACCGGTGGCGAAGGCGGATCTCTGGGCCGATACTGACGCTGAGGAGCGAAAGCGTGGGGAGCGAACAGGATTAGATACCCTGGTAGTCCACGCCGTAAACGTTGGGAACTAGGTGTGGGCGACATTCCACGTTGTCCGTGCCGCAGCTAACGCATTAAGTTCCCCGCCTGGGGAGTACGGCCGCAAGGCTAAAACTCAAAGGAATTGACGGGGGCCCGCACAAGCGGCGGAGCATGTGGCTTAATTCGACGCAACGCGAAGAACCTTACCAAGGCTTGACATACACCGGAAACATCCAGAGATGGGTGCCCCCTTGTGGTCGGTGTACAGGTGGTGCATGGCTGTCGTCAGCTCGTGTCGTGAGATGTTGGGTTAAGTCCCGCAACGAGCGCAACCCTTGTCCTGTGTTGCCAGCGGGTTATGCCGGGGACTCACAGGAGACTGCCGGGGTCAACTCGGAGGAAGGTGGGGACGACGTCAAGTCATCATGCCCCTTATGTCTTGGGCTGCACACGTGCTACAATGGCCGGTACAATGAGCTGCGAAGCCGCGAGGTGGAGCGAATCTCAAAAAGCCGGTCTCAGTTCGGATTGGGGTCTGCAACTCGACCCCATGAAGTCGGAGTCGCTAGTAATCGCAGATCAGCATTGCTGCGGTGAATACGTTCCCGGGCCTTGTACACACCGCCCGTCACGTCACGAAAGTCGGTAACACCCGAAGCCGGTGGCCCAACCCCTTGTGGGAGGGAATCGTCGAAGGTGGGACTGGCGATTGGGACGAAGTCGTAACAAGGTAGCCGTACCGGAAGGTGCGGCTGGATCACCTCCTTTCTAAGGAGCACATAGCCGACTGCAAGCAAGTGTCTTGCACGGTTGCTCATGGGTGGAACGTTGACTACTCGGCACTTCTTGGATGTTTCCTGTTAGTACTGCTTCGGCGTGGAACGCAGTGGGATGGATGAGGGGTGTCGGGCACGCTGTTGGGTATCTGAGGGAATGGAGTTTTTCTTTCCTCAGGGCCGGAGTTCAAGTAGTTGGTGGACGACTGGTCGTTGCTTGAGAACTGCACAGTGGACGCGAGCATCTGTGGCCAAGTTTTTAAGGGCGCACGGTGGATGCCTTGGCACCAGGAACCGATGAAGGACGTGGGAGGCCGCGATAGGCCCCGGGGAGCTGTCAACCGAGCTTTGATCCGGGGGTGTCCGAATGGGGAAACCCGGCAGTCGTCATGGGCTGTCACCCGCTGCTGAACACATAGGCAGTGTGGAGGGAACGCGGGGAAGTGAAACATCTCAGTACCCGCAGGAAGAGAAAACAACCGTGATTCCGGGAGTAGTGGCGAGCGAAACTGGATGAGGCCAAACCGTATGTGTGTGATACCCGGCAGGGGTTGCGCATGCGGGGTTGTGGGAGTTCTCTTGATCGGTCTGCCGGCCGGTCGGTGAGTCAGAAATTGTTGATGTAGGCGAAGGGCATGCGAAAGGCCCGGCGTAGAGGGTAAGACCCCCGTAGCTGAAATGTCGGCAACTTGCTTGAGAACCACCCAAGTAGCACGGGGCCCGAGAAATCCCGTGTGAATCTGGCGGGACCACCCGCTAAGCCTAAATATTCCCTGGTGACCGATAGCGGATAGTACCGTGAGGGAATGGTGAAAAGTACCGCGGGAGCGGAGTGAAATAGTACCTGAAACCGTGTGCCTACAAGCCGTGGGAGCGTCGCGCAGAGACTTGTCTCTGCGTCGTGACTGCGTGCCTTTTGAAGAATGAGCCTGCGAGTTTGCGGTGTGTTGCGAGGTTAACCCGTGTGGGGAAGCCGTAGCGAAAGCGAGTCCGAATAGGGCGGTTGAGTAGCACGCTCAAGACCCGAAGCGGAGTGATCTAGCCATGGGCAGGTTGAAGCGGAGGTAAGACTTCGTGGAGGACCGAACCCACCAGGGTTGAAAACCTGGGGGATGACCTGTGGTTAGGGGTGAAAGGCCAATCAAACTCCGTGATAGCTGGTTCTCCCCGAAATGCATTTAGGTGCAGCGTCGTGTGTTTCTTGCCGGAGGTAGAGCACTGGATAGGCGATGGGCCCTACCGGGTTACTGACCTTAGCCAAACTCCGAATGCCGGTAAGTGAGAGCGCGGCAGTGAGACTGTGGGGGATAAGCTCCATGGTCGAGAGGGAAACAGCCCAGAGCATCGACTAAGGCCCCTAAGCGTATGCTAAGTGGGAAAGGATGTGGAGTCGCAGAGACAACCAGGAGGTTGGCTTAGAAGCAGCCATCCTTGAAAGAGTGCGTAATAGCTCACTGGTCAAGTGATTCCGCGCCGACAATGTAGCGGGGCTCAAGTATACCGCCGAAGTCGTGTCAATCCAGCATGTACCCCTAACGGGGGCTGGGTTGGGTAGGGGAGCGTCGTGTGCCGGGTGAAGCAGCCGTGTAAGCGAGTTGTGGATGGTTCACGAGTGAGAATGCAGGCATGAGTAGCGATACACACGTGGGAAACGTGTGCGCCGATTGACTAAGGGTTCCTGGGTCAAGCTGATCTGCCCAGGGTAAGTCGGGACCTAAGGCGAGGCCGACAGGCGTAGTCGATGGACAACCGGTTGATATTCCGGTACCCGCTTTGAAGCGCCCAATATCGAATCCTCTGATGCTAAGGCCGTGAAGCCGCCTCTGATCTCTTCGGAGTGAGGGGGAGTGGTGGAGCCGCTGACCCTAGGTGGTAGTAGGTAAGTGATGGGGTGACGCAGGAAGGTAGTCCAGCCCGGGCGGTGGTTGTCCCGGGGTAAGGGTGTAGGCCGTGCGGTAGGTAAATCCGTCGCACATATAGGGCTGAGACCTGATGCCGAGCCGATTGTGGTGAAGTGGATGATCCTATGCTGTCGAGAAAAGCCTCTAGCGAGTTTCATGGCGGCCCGTACCCTAAACCGACTCAGGTGGTCAGGTAGAGAATACCGAGGCGTTCGGGTGAACTATGGTTAAGGAACTCGGCAAAATGCCCCCGTAACTTCGGGAGAAGGGGGGCCATTGCTGGTGATGGAGTTTACCTCCGGAGCTGGTGGTGGCCGCAGAGACCAGCGAGAAGCGACTGTTTACTAAAAACACAGGTCCGTGCGAAGCCGTAAGGCGATGTATACGGACTGACGCCTGCCCGGTGCTGGAACGTTAAGGGGACCGGTTAGTCGACCTTCGGGTTGGCGAAGCTGAGAACTTAAGCGCCAGTAAACGGCGGTGGTAACTATAACCATCCTAAGGTAGCGAAATTCCTTGTCGGGTAAGTTCCGACCTGCACGAATGGCGTAACGACTTCTCGACTGTCTCAACCATAGGCCCGGTGAAATTGCATTACGAGTAAAGATGCTCGTTTCGCGCAGCAGGACGGAAAGACCCCGGGACCTTTACTATAGCTTGATATTGGTGTTCGGTTCGGCTTGTGTAGGATAGGTGGGAGACTGTGAAGCGCTGACGCCAGTCAGTGTGGAGTCGTTGTTGAAATACCACTCTGGTCGTGCTGGATGTCTAACCTGGGTCCGTGATCCGGATCAGGGACAGTGTCTGGTGGGTAGTTTAACTGGGGCGGTTGCCTCCTAAAGGGTAACGGAGGCGCCCAAAGGTTCCCTCAGCCTGGTTGGCAATCAGGTGTTGAGTGTAAGTGCACAAGGGAGCTTGACTGTGAGACTGACGGGTCGAGCAGGGACGAAAGTCGGGACTAGTGATCCGGCGGTGGCTTGTGGAAGCGCCGTCGCTCAACGGATAAAAGGTACCCCGGGGATAACAGGCTGATCTTCCCCAAGAGTCCATATCGACGGGATGGTTTGGCACCTCGATGTCGGCTCGTCGCATCCTGGGGCTGGAGTCGGTCCCAAGGGTTGGGCTGTTCGCCCATTAAAGCGGTACGCGAGCTGGGTTTAGAACGTCGTGAGACAGTTCGGTCCCTATCCGCTGTGCGCGTAGGAGTCTTGAGAAGGGCTGTCCCTAGTACGAGAGGACCGGGACGGACGAACCTCTGGTGTGCCAGTTGTCCTGCCAAGGGCATGGCTGGTTGGCTACGTTCGGGAGGGATAACCGCTGAAAGCATCTAAGCGGGAAGCCTGCTTCGAGATGAGGGCTCCCACCTCCTTGAGAGGGTAAGGCTCCCAGTAGACGACTGGGTTGATAGGCCAGATATGGAAGCCGGGTGACCGGTGGAGTTGACTGGTACTAATAGGCCGAGGGCTTGTCCTCAGTTGCTCGCGTCCACTGTGTGGTTCCCGGGTTGCGAACAGTCGCACCGGTGAACAGATTCCACTTTATTAATTGAAGAGTGTGCTTGTTCGCTAGAACCCGATAGGGTTTCGGTGGTCATTGCGTTAGGGAAACGCCCGGTTACATTCCGAACCCGGAAGCTAAGCCTTTCAGCGCCGATGGTACTGCAGGGGGGACCCTGTGGGAGAGTAGGACGCCGCCGAACAATCTTTCAGGACCCTTGGTCCCAGCGTTCAACGCTGGGACCAAGGGTCCTTTTGTTTTTGCTGTTTCCGCATCGGCTGGGCCGGTGCGGGAGAATGACTGAAGTACCTCAAGACAGGAGTCATGCCGATGTCCACCAACTCTCCCGACGACCGGTCGGAGCGCGAGCCGCGGCGCCGGGACGGCGGCGACCGGCGGGACTTCCGCGATTCCGGACCCCGCCGTGACCGCGACCGTGGTGGCTTCCGCCGCGATGACCGGCGCGACGACCGCCGTGATGATCGGCAGGGTGGGCCGCGTCGTGATGATGACCGTGGTGGTCGACCCGGTGGCGGTGGCTTCGGGCGCCGTGATGACCGTGGCGGTCGGCCGGGCGGTGGCTATGAGCGTCGTGACGACCGGCGTGACGATCGGCGGGATGACCGCCCGCGCGGTCCGCGTCGTGACGACCGCGACGGAGGGTTCCGCCAGGGCGGTTTCCGGCGTGACCGTGATGACCGTCCCGGCGTCCGTCGTGATGACGACCGCGGTGGGTTCCGCCGTGATGACCGCCGTGACGACCGAGGTGGCTTCCGCCGTGACGACCGGCGCGATGACGATCGTGGTGGGTTCCGGCGCGATGAGCGTCGTGACGACCGAGGTGGCTTCCGCCGCGATGACCGGCGCGACGACCGTGGGCCGCGTCGTGATGATGACCGTGGTGGTCGACCCGGTGGCGGTGGCTTCGGGCGCCGTGATGACCGTGGCGGTCGGCCGGGCGGTGGCTATGAGCGTCGTGACGACCGGCGCGATGACCGGCGGGATGACCGCCCGCGCGGTCCGCGTCGTGACGACCGCGACGGAGGGTTCCGCCAGGGCGGTTTCCGGCGTGACCGTGATGACCGTCCCGGCGTCCGTCGTGATGACGACCGCGGTGGGTTCCGCCGTGATGACCGCCGTGACGACCGAGGTGGCTTCCGCCGTGACGATCGGCGCGATGAGCGCCGTGATGACCGTGGTGGGTTCGGCCGTGATGATCGGCGCGATGACCGTGGCGGTTTCCGTCGTGACGATCGGCGTGATGACCGTCGTGACGACCGTGGTGGGTTCCGGCGTGACGATCGCCGGGATGAGCGCCGTGATGACCGTGGTGGGTTCCGCCGCGATGACCGCCGCGATGAGCGCCGGGATGATCGGCGTGATGACCGGCCGCGCGGTCCGCGTCGTGATGATCGCGATGGCGGGTTCCGGCGCGAGGACCGGGACGATCGCGGTCCGCGTCGTCCGTACGGCCAGGGCCGTGGGCGCGATGACCGGTCCGGCGGTGGCTACGGGCGTCGTGACGACCGTTCCGGTGGCTATGGGCGGCGTGACGACCGGGGCGACCGGGGCCGGGAGCGCGGGGACCGCGAGCCCATCAAGCGGCTGCCGATCCCGGAGGACGTGACTGGCGACGAGATCGACAAGTCGGTGCGGCAGGAGCTGATGAGCCTGCCGAAGACGCTGGCGGAGGACGTGGCGAAGAACCTCGTCATGGTCGCCGAGCTGCTCGACACCGAGCCCGAGCAGGCGTACCAGTACTCCCGCGTCGCGCTGCGGCTCGCCTCCCGGGTGGCCGCCGTGCGCGAGGCCGCGGGCTTCGCCTCGTACGCCGTGGGGAAGTACGCCGAGGCCCTCGCCGAGTTCCGGGCCGCCCGGCGGATGACCGGAAACTCGGAGTTGTGGCCGGTGATGGCGGACTGCGAGCGTGGCATGGGCCGTCCCGAGCGGGCGCTCGCCATGGCCGGTGAGCCCGAGGTGCAGAAGCTGGACCGGGCCGGTCAGGTCGAGATGCGGCTGGTGGCCGCCGGTGCCCGGCGCGACATGGGCCAGGCCGACGCCGCCGTGGTGACCTTGCAGAGCCCGGAGCTGGCCTCGCACTCCGTCCAGCCCTGGACCGCGCGGCTGCGTTACGCGTACGCCGACGCGCTGCTGGCCGTGGGGCGTGAGGACGAGGCCCGTGAGTGGTTCGCCAAGGCGCTCGAGGCCGACCAGGGTGGGACCACGGACGCGTCGGACCGGCTCGCGGAGTTGGACGGTGTGGAGTTCGTGGACGCCCTCGACCCCGACGAGGCGGTTCAGGACGAGCCCGAGGTCCAGGCTGCCGAGGCCGCCGAGGCTGTCGAGGACGCCGAGACCGAGGACCACGCGACCGAGGACGACGAGGCTGCTGAGCCCACAGCGGAAGCCACCGAAGCCGCTGAGGCCGCCGAGGTCACCCCTGCCGTCGAGAACACCGTCGAACCGCAGGACGGCGACGACCGCTGACAGACCGTGAAGAGGGCGGCACCCGTGTCACACGGGTGCCGCCCTCTTCCGCGTCAGGTTCAGCCCAGCGTCAGACTGCGCAGCACAAGGCCCGTGGCCGGCTTCGGCCCGAAGGAGGTCGACTTGTGCGGCATGGCGACGCCCTGGCGGGCCAGGTCGTGGACGACGTCCTCGTCCACCGGATGCATCAGCACCGCCGTGCCGCCCAGCCGTTCCGCCTGCTCGACCGCGGCCTCCGCGTCGTGGATGTAGCCGATGTGCTCGGGCGCGTCCGGGACGTTCCAGAGGTGTTCCAGGAGCACGGAGTGGAGGACCGTCGCGTCCAGGGTGCGCCATGCCTCCGGGCGTCCCTCGGGGACTGTACGGGCCAGCAGTTCGGCGTCGGGGCGGTCCAGGAGGTGGAAGCGTCCGTCCCCGGTGAGCAGGAAGGCGTTTCCGCCGGGCTCCGCGGTCCTGGCCTCGGCCAGCGCGTCGAGGGCGCGCGGCAGTGGGCCCTCGATCTCCTGGATCCGGAAGGCGTGGCCCGCCGCGGCCAGTGCCTTGGCGGGCGGCAGCCGTCTCAGCAGCCGGTGGATGGCCCGGACCCGGAGCGGGTAGCGGGTGGTGTCCACGAGCAGGACGAGGCCGTAGTCCCACGGGCCGGGTTCGGGCCGCTCCTCGCGCAGCCGCAGATAGGTGGCCCAGCGGTGGTGGCCGTCGGCGATGAGGGCCTGGTGGCGGCGGAGGTCGGTGGCGATCTCGACGAGATCGCCCGGGTCGGTCACCCGCCACAGATGGTGGTCGATCCCGTCCTCGGTGGTCGTGGACAGCAACGGCTCGCGCTGTACGGTGCGTTCGATGACATGGGCGGCACCGCTCACCCCGCCGTTGCCGCGGTAGGCGAGCAGCAGGGGTTCCAGATTGGCCGCGGTGGCGCGCATCAGATCGGCGCGGTCCTCGACGACATGCGGCATGACCTCCTCGTGCGGGAGGACGATGCCCTCCTCGCGAGGGCTCAGCCGAAGGGCACCGATCAGACCGCGCTGGAGGCTCTGGCCGTCGCGCTGTTCATAGATGTAGAGCGCCGGTTCCGGGTCGGCGGCGAGGATGCCGTCGGCCTGCCAGCGGCGCAGCGTCTCGGCGGCCTGCCGGTGGCGGTCGGCGGGGGTGCCGGCCTGCGGAAGGATCAATCGGACGATGTTGTAGGGGTCCGCGGTCTCGAGTGCGCGCAGACCGTCGGGCCGAACTACGACGTCATAGGGCGGGGAGGTGACAGCGGCGATACTGCTGACCCGTTCCGCCGCGTAGCGCAGCCCACGGAACGGGGTGAGCTGGAGACCTTGCCCGCCAGGCCCTGGAATGCTCATTTGAGAATGCTATGCCCCGTACGGGGATGGGCGATGATCGGGGGCGTAACGCACAGATCTGCGAGGAGTGTGTCCAGCCATGAACCAGACCGCCGTCCGGACCCGGCCCGAGGGCAGTCAGCGGCCGCTGAACGAGGTGTACGACACCGCCCTGCTGGACCTCGACGGGGTGGTGTACGCGGGCGGTGAGGCGATCGACCACGCCGTGGAGGCGCTGGGCACCGTGCGGGACGACGGGATGCGGCTCGCGTATGTGACCAACAACGCACTGCGCACCCCGGAGGCGGTGGCCGAGCATCTGACCCGTCTCGGGGTGCCCGCCGGGCCCGAGGACGTGATCACCTCGGCGCAGGCGGTGGCCCGGCTGATCGCCGAGCAGTTGCCGTCGGGCGCGCGGGTGCTGGTGGCCGGTGGGGAGGGGCTGCGGGTGGCGCTGCGCGAGCGCGGTCTGACGCCGGTGGAGTCGGCGGACGACGATCCGGCGGCGGTGGTGCAGGGGTACGGCGGACCGGAGATGCCCTGGTCCCGGCTGATGGAGGCGGGGTACGCGGTGGGGCGCGGGGTGCCGTGGTTCGCGTCCAACACGGATCTGACGATTCCGAGCGGTCGGGGTATCGCCCCGGGCAATGGCGCGGCGGTCGAGGTCGTACGGATCGTCACGGGAAGGTCCCCGCAGGTGGCGGGGAAGCCGCTGCCGCCGATGCACCGGGAGACGATCCTGCGGACCGGTGCCCGGCGGCCGTTGGTGGTCGGGGACCGGCTGGACACCGATATCGAGGGCGCGTACGCGGGTGAGGTGGACTCGCTGCTGGTGCTGACCGGGGTGACGGACGCGGCGCAGCTGCTGGCGGCCCCGCCGGAGCACCGGCCGACGTATGTGGACCGCGACTTGAGGGGGTTGCTCAACTCCCAGCCCGAGGTGGAGCCCATCGGGGCCGCGGACCGTGTGGCGGACGGGTTCCGGTGCGGCGGCTGGACGGCCCAGGTGCACGACGGCGCGCTGCTGCTGGAGGGTGACGGGGACGAGCCGATGGACGGGCTGCGGGCGCTGTGCGCGGCGGCCTGGACAGCGGCGGGTGACGGTGTGAGCACCGCGGACGCGGGGAAGGCGCTGGCGCGACTGGGGTGGTGAGCGCCTGGGCGACCGGGGCCGGTGAGTGATCTCGCGGACAGCCTGTCGAACTCGCCGACCCCCTCGATTTCGCGGATCCCGTCGATCTCGCGAACGCCCTCGATCTCGCGGATCCCGTCGATCTCGCGGACCTCGCCGACCTCCCGGTCTTCCGGATCCCGCCAGGGTTCGGCCGTTGAGGCTTAGGGTAACCTAACCTAAATCTTGATCGGCCGTGCTGTGAGGTGGAGTTCCGCGTGACCCTGGTCAGTCCGGTGAAAGCCGGGACCGAGACAGCGACCGCGCCACCGGGACGCCGCACCGCGCGTCGAGCGGCCGGGCTGGTCGCCTCGGTCGCCGTGCTGCTGGTGGTCGTCGCGGCCAGTATCGCCATCGGCGCCAAGCCGATCCCCCTGGATGAGGTCTGGCACGGGCTGTTCCACTACAGCGGCGAGAACAGCGATGTGGTGATCCGGGACCTACGGGTTCCGCGCACCATCCTCGGGCTGCTCGTCGGCATCGGTCTCGGGCTCTCCGGCGCGGTCATCCAGGCGCTCACCCGCAATCCGCTGGCCGATCCCGGGCTGCTGGGTCTGAGCACGGGCGCGGCCGCCGCCGTCGTCTCGGCGATCAGCTTTCTCGGCGTCACCTCGCTGACCGGGTATGTGTGGTTCGCGTTCCTCGGCACCGCCGCGGCCTCCGCCCTGGTGTACGCGCTCGGGGGCAGCCGCGGGGCCACCCCGGTGCGGCTCGCGCTCGCGGGCACGGCCGTGTATGCCGCGCTCTACGGATACGTCAACGCCGTTCAGCTGCTGGACGGGGTGGCACTGGACAAGATGCGCTTCTGGATGGTCGGTTCGCTCGCCTCCGCGAACATGACGACCGTCCAGCAGGTTTCGCCCTTCCTGCTGGTCGGCTCGGTCCTCGCGCTGGCGCTGGCCCGCCCGTTGAACGCCATGGCGCTCGGCGACGACACCGCCCGCGCGCTCGGCACCCATCTGGGCCGTACTCGGGCGCTGTCGATGTTGGCCATCACCCTGCTGTGCGGGGCCGCGACCGCCGCCTGCGGGCCGATCGCGTTCGTCGGGCTGATGGTGCCGCACCTGGTGCGCGCGCTCACCGGCCCCGATCTGCGCTGGATCCTGCCGTACGCCGCGGTGCTCTCACCGGTGCTGGTGCTGGGTGCCGACGTGATCGGCCGGATCGCCGCCCGGCCCGCCGAACTCCAGGTCGGAGTGGTCACCACCTTCATCGGCGGGCCCGTCTTCATCTACCTCGTACGCCGCCGGAGGATGGCCCAACTGTGAACGCGAGCAAGCGCCTGACGCCCAGGACGCGCGGGGTGACGCTGCGCACCCGCGGGTTCTCGATGCGCCTGGACCTGCGCGGGGCGGTCGTCGGTCTGCTGCTGATCGCCGTATCGCTGGTGATGAGCGTTGTCCTCATCGGCACCGGCGACTTCCCCATCGCCCCCACCGATGTGATCCGCACTCTGACCGGCAATGGCACCGCCGCCCAGGACTTCATCATCAATGAGCTGCGGATGCCGCGGGTGCTGGTGGGGCTGCTGGTCGGCGGGGCCCTCGGGCTGTCCGGCGCACTCTTCCAGAGCATCTCCCGCAATCCGCTGGGCAGTCCGGACGTGATCGGCTTCGGACAGGGCTCGGCCGCCGGTGCGCTCGCGGTCATCGTGCTGTTCCAGGGCAGCCCCGGCGCGGTCGCGGCCGGGGCCGTCATCGGCGGTCTGGTGACCGGGGGCGGGGTCTACGCGCTGGCGTGGCGGCAGGGCGTCCACGGCTACCGGCTGGTGCTCGTCGGTATCGGCGCCTCCTCGATGCTCAGCGCCGTCAACGGCTATCTGCTGACCAAGGCCGATCTCCCGGACGCCACCCGCGCGGTGGTGTGGCTGACCGGTTCGCTCAACGGGCGGGACTGGGCCCAGGTCTGGCCGCTGGCCGTGGTCTGCGCCGTGCTGCTGCCCGTGGTGCTGGGCCACGCCCGGGATCTGCGGATGCTGGAGATGGGCGACGACAGCGCCTACGCCCTCGGGGTGCGGGTGGAGCGGATCCGGCTGGTGCTGATGCTCGCGGCCATCGTGCTCACCTCGTCCGCCACGGCCGCCGCCGGGCCCGTCGCCTTCGTGGCGCTCACCGCCCCGCAGCTGGCCCGCAGGCTCACCCGCTCCTCGGGGCCGAATCTGCTGCCGTCGGCCTGGATGGGCGCCGGGCTGCTGATCACCGCCGACTGGTCGGCGCAGCGGCTCTTCGGGGCCGATCAGCTGCCGGTGGGCGTGCTCACCGGGATGCTGGGCGGCGGCTATCTGGTGTGGCTGCTGGTGACCGAACGCAAGGCGGGGCGGATATGAGGAAACACAACGGCGCGGACGGAGACACGGAACACACCATGGGCAAGGACACCCGGCAGGACAAGGACACCCGGCAGACCGTGGCTTCCAGCACCAGCACCAGCACCAGCACCAGCACCAGCACCGGAACCAGCACCAGCACCAGCACCGGTACGCGTACGCATGGCGCCGCCGGCGGGCCGCAGCGGCTCATGGCCGAGGGGCTCACCCTCGCCTACGACCGCCGTACGGTCGCCGAGAACCTCTCCGTCACCGTCCCGGACCACTCCTTCACGGTGATCGTCGGGCCCAACGCCTGCGGTAAGTCCACCCTGCTGCGCGCCCTGTCCCGGATGCTCAAGCCCGCCGCCGGATCGGTGCTGCTGGACGGGACGGCGATCGGCTCGCTGCCCGCCAAGAAGGTCGCCCGCACCCTCGGACTGCTGCCCCAGTCCTCGATCGCCCCGGACGGGATCACCGTCGCCGACCTGGTCGCCCGCGGCCGCTATCCGCACCAGGGGCTGCTGCGCCAGTGGTCGGAGACGGACGAGCGGATCGTCCAGGAGTCGATGGACGCCACCGGCGTGGGTGAGCTGGGCGACCGCTATGTCGACGAGCTCTCCGGCGGCCAGCGCCAGCGGGTGTGGATCGCCATGGCCATCGCCCAGCAGACCCCGCTGCTGCTCCTCGACGAGCCCACCACCTATCTGGACATCCAGCACCAGATCGATGTGCTGGACCTGTGTGCCCAGCTCCACGAGGAGCAGGGCCGCACCCTCGTCGCGGTCCTCCACGACCTCAATCACGCCGCCCGCTACGCCACCCATCTGATCGCGATGCGCGACGGGGTGATCGTCGCCGAGGGGGCGCCGGGTGAGGTGGTCACCGCGGAGCTGGTGGAGCGGGTTTTCGGACTGCGCTGCCAGGTGATCGACGACCCCGAGACCGGCACCCCGCTGGTCATCCCGGCCGCTCGCCGGGCCCGTACCTCCTCCGGTACGCCGGGCGCCTCGGACGCGGCCGGATCTCCGGGCCGCCCGGACGGCAGGTCCCGTGAGCTGTCGACCGCTACAGCAGCTTCCGCAGCCGGACCAGATCGAGCAGGCCCGCCTCGAGCTTGATCCGGCCGCTGCCCCACGCTCGGGCGAAGTGCAGCTCACCGTCGACCAGCGACACCAGGTCGTCACCGCTCATCGCGAGCCGGATCTGCGCACGCTCGGGCGGCGGGCCGGACACCGTCGTCACATCCTCGATCCGGCTGTCCACCAGCCGGCCGACGAAGGTGGTGTCGAGGTCGGTGATCCAGCAGCTCACCGAGCGGTCGAGCGCGGCGGCGCCGCGGAGGTCCCCGTTCGCGCCCGCGAGATTCTCCGCCAGTTTGTCGAGTGCGCCACGGCACTGTTCCAAGGTCGCCATCGCGATGACCGTACCCCAGGTCGCGCACGTCGGAGAACGTACGGTTCGCGGTAGCGTCGGGGCATGAGTGAGCCGATGCCGGGCGTACGGCCCGGAGCAGAGTCCGGCGCCGTGCCCGCTGTGCCGGACCTCACAGCGGGCACGGTGCCGCGGCCCGCGGCAGAACCGTCCCCGGACGCCGCCCCCGCCCCGTCCGCCGAGGCTCCCGGGCTCGCGGAACCGGCTCCGCTCGGCGTCCCCCGTACCCCCACCGGCGTCGCCGAGGTCGACGCACGGCTCGAGCGGCTGGCCGATGCCGACCACCTCGGGACGG
The DNA here is from genome assembly GCF_058215575.1 of Streptomyces sp. JLBJ103. NCBI lineage: Bacteria > Bacillati > Actinomycetota > Actinomycetes > Kitasatosporales > Streptomycetaceae > Streptomyces > Streptomyces sp. JLBJ103. The sequence goes on from NZ_CM177089.1 coordinate 6,200,157, forward strand.
GCGAGCACCTGGAGGTGTACGAGGATGTGCACCAGGGCCTGCGCGACACGCTGACGGCACTCGACCGGCGGCCCGGACCTCCGGCCCCCGCCCCGCAAGGCCCCGTATGACCACCTCCGGAACCGACCTCAGGAGCTGAATCACCCGTGGCAGTGACCCGCCCACGACGCGTACGACTCGACGCGGAGTTGGTGCGCCGCGAGCTGGCCCGTTCCCGTGAGCACGCCAGTCAGCTGATCGCCGCGGGCCGTGTCACCGTCGGCGGGATGACCGCGACCAAGGCCGCCACCCAGGTGGAGACCAGCGCCGCCGTCGTCGTGATCAAGGACGACAGCGATCCGGAGTATGTCTCGCGCGGTGGCCACAAGCTGGCGGGGGCGTTCTACGCCTTCAGCGAGGAGTACCGGAACGGTCCCGGCGCCGGGCAGGTCACCGACGTCCGGCCGCTGCCCGGGGCTGCGCTCGCGGTCGCCGGGCGGCGGGCGCTGGACGCGGGCGCGTCCACTGGGGGCTTCACCGATGTCCTGCTGCGCGCCGGCGCCTCCGGTGTGGTCGCCGTGGACGTCGGATACGGACAGCTCGCGTGGTCCCTCCAGAGCGATGAACGCGTGACCGTTCTGGACCGTACGAACGTACGCGAGCTGACGCTCGAACAGATCGGAGGGGAGCCCGTGGACCTGGTCGTCGGCGATCTCTCCTTCATTCCACTGGGGCTGGTGCTGCCCGCCCTGGTGCGCTGTGCCGCGCCCGGCGCCGATCTGGTGCTGATGGTCAAACCGCAGTTCGAGGTCGGCAAGGAACGGCTCGGCAGCGGCGGTGTCGTCCGCAGCGCCGAGCTGCGCGCCGAGGCGGTGCGCACGGTGGCGGAACAGGCGGCGGGTCTGGGTCTTGGAGTGCTGGGTGTGACGGCCAGCCCGTTGCCCGGGCCGTCGGGCAATGTCGAGTACTTTTTGTGGATGCGCGCCGGGGCGCCGGCACTGGACCCGGCCGATGTTGACCGTGCAGTGGCGGAGGGGCCCAGTTGACCACTTCAGAAGCAGCGTCGGAATCAGCGGATCAAGCCGATCGGGCAGAGCCGACGGCCAGGCGCACCATCTTCCTGCTCGCGCACACCGGCCGCCCCGCGGCCATCCGCAGCGCGGAGCTGGTGGTGCAGGGGCTGCTGCGCAGCGGTATCGGGGTACGGGTGCTCGCCGCCGAGGCCGAGGACCTTCCGCTGCCGCCCTCGGTCGAACGGGTGGAGGCGGGCCGGGACGTCCTGGACGGCTGTGAACTGCTGGTGGTGCTCGGTGGGGACGGGACGCTGCTGCGCGGGGCGGAGTTCTCGCGGATCTCCGGGGTGCCGATGCTCGGGGTCAACCTGGGCCGGGTCGGCTTCCTCGCCGAGGCCGAGCGCGATGACCTGGACAAGGTCGTGGACCGGGTGGTGACCCGGCAGTACGAGGTCGAGGAGCGGATGACGATCGATGTGCTCGTCCGCAACGACGGCCACATCGTGCACACCGACTGGGCGCTGAACGAGGCGTCGGTGGAGAAGGCGGCCCGTGAGCGGCTGCTCGAGGTCGTCACCGAGGTCGACGGCCGTCCGGTGTCCCGCTTCGGCGGCGACGGTGTGGTCTGCGCGACCCCCACCGGTTCGACGGCGTACGCCTTCTCGGCGGGCGGGCCGGTGGTCTGGCCGGAGGTGGAGGCGCTGCTCATGGTGCCGATCAGCGCCCATGCCCTGTTCGCCAAGCCGCTGGTGACCACGCCGGACTCGGTGCTCGCGGTGGAGGTACAGCCGCAGACGCCGCACGGGGTGCTGTGGTGCGACGGGCGCCGCACGGTGGAACTGCCCGCCGGGGCGCGGGTGGAGGTGCGGCGGGGTGCCGTACCGGTGCGGCTGGCGCGGCTGCACCACGCGTCGTTCACCGACCGTCTGGTGGCCAAGTTCGCCCTCCCGGTGGCGGGCTGGCGCGGCGCCCCCCACTGAGCGCTCCGCGGGAAGTGCGGCGCCCCCCACTAGGACAGGACCTAAGCGATCCGCGGGAAGTGAGTGCCGCGAGGTGCCGTCATGCGGCTGCGGCTGCGGCTGTGTCGTGGCCGGTCGCGCCCACGCGGCGGAGCCGCATATCGATACAGCCCCGCGCCCCTTCGGGGCGCACCCGCCGGGCTCCGTCCGCCCGGTCATCTGTGCGGGCGGAACCCGGAAGGTGAGCCCCGTCGTCGCGTCCGACCCGCCAAACCTCGTATGGTCGTGCACGTGCTGGAGGAGATGCGGATACGTGCGCTGGGCGTCATCGACGACGCGGTCGTCGAGCTGTCACCCGGCTTCACCGCGGTGACCGGTGAGACCGGCGCGGGCAAGACCATGGTGGTCACCAGTCTGGGGCTGCTGCTGGGCGGCCGCGCGGACGCCGCCCTGGTGCGGATCGGCGCCAAGGCGGCGGTCGTCGAGGGGCGGATCACGGTCGACGCGCGCTCGGCGGCGGCGGTGCGGGCCGAGGAGGCGGGCGCCGAACTGGATGACGGCGCGCTGCTGATCAGCCGTACGCTCTCCGCCGAAGGCCGCTCCCGCGCCCATGTGGGCGGCCGGTCGGTCCCGGTGGGGCTGCTGGCCGAGCTGGCCGACGACCTGGTGGCCGTTCACGGCCAGACCGATCAGCAGGGCCTGATGCGGCCCGCCCGGCAGCGCGAGGCACTGGACCGGTACGCGGGCGAGGCGGTCGCCGGACCGCTGGAGAAGTACGCGGGCGCCTACCGCAGACTGCGTGCCGTCACCGCCGAGCTGGACGAGCTGACCACCCGCGCCCGTGAGCGCGCGCAGGAAGCCGATCTGCTCCGCTTCGGTCTCGAGGAGGTGGCCGACGCCGAGCCCCGCCCGGGGGAGGACTCCGAACTGGCCGCCGAGGCCGAGCGGCTCGGCCATGCCGAGGCCCTGGCCTCTGCCGCCGCCGTCGCCCATGCCGCCCTGGCCGGGAACCCGGAGGACCCCGAGGGGGTGGACGCCGCCACCCTGGTCGGGGGCGCCCACCGCGCCCTGGAAGCCGTACGCTCCCACGACCCGGCGCTGGCCGGGCTGGCCGACCGGATCGGCGAGGTCGGCATCCTGCTGTCCGACGTCGCCCAGGAGCTGGCGGGCTACGCCGACAACCTCGACGCCGATCCGCTGCGGCTGGCCGCCGTCGAGGAGCGCCGCGCGGCGCTGGGCCAGCTGACCCGGAAGTACGGCGAGAGCATCGCGGACGTGCTGGCCTGGGCGGAGCAGGGCGCGGCCCGGCTGGCCGAACTGGACGGCGACGACGACCGCATCGGCGAGCTGACCGCCGAGCGCGACGCGCTGCGCACCGAACTCGGCGAGCTGGCGCAGACGCTCACCGACGCCCGGACCGAGGCCGCCGCCCGCTTCGCCGAGGCGGTCACCGCCGAACTGGCCGAACTGGCCATGCCGCACGCCCGCGTGACCTTCGCGATCCGCCAGACCGACGCCGCGGATGAGACGGCGGGCATCGAGGTGGGCGGCCGGGCCGTGCTCTACGGTCCGCACGGCGCCGACGAGGTCGAGCTGCTGCTCGCCCCCCACCCCGGCGCCCCGCCCCGTCCGATCGCCAAGGGTGCCTCGGGCGGTGAGCTGTCCCGGGTGATGCTCGCGGTCGAGGTGGTGTTCGCCGGTTCCGATCCGGTGCCGACGTATCTCTTCGACGAGGTGGACGCGGGCGTCGGTGGCAAGGCCGCGGTCGAGGTAGGCCGTCGGCTGGCGCGGCTGGCCCGTTCCGCACAGGTCGTGGTGGTCACACATCTGCCCCAGGTCGCGGCCTTCGCCGACCGGCACCTGGTGGTGGAGAAGACCAACGACGGGTCGGTGACCCGCAGTGGGGTCAAGGCCATGGCGGGCGAGGACCGCGTACGGGAGCTGTCGCGGATGCTGGCGGGCCAGGAGGATTCGGAACTGGCGCGGGCGCACGCCGAAGAGCTGCTGGAGACCGCGCGCGCGGGACGCTGAGCGCTTCGCGGGCTTCGGGGCGCGACCGGACCCCACCGGGCTTCCCGGGGTCACCCGTACGGGTGGTGCTGCGGACGTACGGCCGAGTCAGGGCCGGGCGCCCCGCGCAGGCATTGCCGCGGGGGCACCGCGAGTGCTGGCATTGTTGGGCCCAGCGCACTCGTACCGCCCCGCATCGCCGCGCCCCGTCCTCGACCCTATACCGCCTCATACCGCCTCAGGAGCTCCGCCCGAGTGAGCAGTACCGTGAGCACCACCCCGGTCCCGCCGCACGGGCAGCCGTCGTTGCACGCCGTCCAGGTGCTGGGGAAGGGCGGTTCGGGCAGCGGGGTGCATGTGCGGTCGCTGTCGGCCGGGCTGGTGGCGCGCGGGCTGCGGGTGACCGTATGCGGGCCCTGGAGCGCCGAAGTCGGGTACGGCTTCACCGAGGCGGGCGCGCGGTTCGCCGCCCTCGACGCGCTGACCGACGCCGGAAGCGTCGCCTCATTGCGTTCGGCCTCGCTCGGCGCCGGGCTGGTGCACGCCCATGGGCTGCGCTCCGGACTGCTGGCCGCGATGGCCCTGCGCGGCCGGCGCGTTCCGCTGATCGTCACCTGGCACACCGCGGTGGACACCGACGGGGTGCGGGCACCGGTGGTCCGGCTGATGGAGCGCAAGGTGGCGCGCACCGCCTCGATCGTGCTGGGCGCCTCCTCGGATCTGGTGGACCGGGCCCGCGCCCGGGGTGCCCGGGACGCGCGGCTGGCACCGGTCGCGGTCCCGGCGCCGCGTGCCGCGGGCGGCCCGGACGGGGCGGGCGAGGGTGACGCGCAGAAGGCGCGGGCCGAACTGGGCGCCGTGGAGCGGCCGTTGCTGATCACCGTGGGCCGTCTGGAGACGACGGGCTTCGGCCCGCTGCTGGACGCGGCCCGACGGTGGCGTGCGCTGGACCCGCAGCCGGTGCTGGTGGTCGCGGGGGAGGGGCCGGACCGTGCGCCGCTCCAGCGCAGGATCGAGGCGGAAGGGCTGCCGGTGCGGCTGCTCGGCCGTCGTGACGATGTGCCGGAGCTGCTCGCGGCGGCCGATGTCGCGGTGCTCTCCAGCCGCTGGGAAGCGCGTTCGCTGCTCGCCCAGGAGGCCCTCCACGCGGGGGTGCCGCTGGTCGCCACGGCCGTGGGCGGAGTGCCCGAACTGGTCGGGGACGCGGCCGAACTGGTGCCGTACGGCGATCCGGAGGCGCTGGCCGGCGCCGTCATCGGGCTGCTCGCCGACCCGGCGCGGAGGGTGGCGCTGGCCGCTGCCGGGCGGGCGCGGACGGCCGGTTGGCCCACCGAGGACGACACGGTCGGCCATGTCCTCAGCATCTACGACGAGTTGGTTCAGACCTTTTGGTGTCACGGGGGTTGACGCCCCCCGGCGGCGATGGGCAGGGTGCTGCGCAGTGACGGTCGGAGAGCGCTCTCAACCGCGCTGCAGGTCACCGCTGTACGTCACCCCCCACGCATGTCCCGGCAACCCCCACTACGCCGAGGAGCACTACACCGTGATCAGTCGCCGAAAGCTGCTGGGTTCCCTCGCCGCGACCGCGGCCGCCGCCGGTTCCGGACTCGCCCTCACCGGCGGCCGGGCCGTCGGCGCCCAGCGGGCCGACACCCTGCCGCTCACCGTCGTCAACCGCACCGGTCAGTTCGCCAATACGTCGATATGGCTCTACATCGTCGGCAACGAGGGCGGACGCCAGGTGCGGGTGACCCCCGACGGCCAACTCGCCCCCATCGCCCTGTCCGACAACGGCTCCGACGGCTGGACCGACTACGCCATCCCGCTGGCCGGGAGCGGAGACACCAAGCTGACCCTGCCGCGGATGTCGGGCCGGATCTATGTCGCGCTGGGCTCCCGGCTGAAGTTCAAGGCGGTCGCCGACGGCGCGGGCAAACCCGCGTTGCAGTACCCGGCCGGATGGGTCTCCGGGGACCCCAACTACCAAGTCCTGCACGACTGCGCGGAGTTCACCTTCACCGCCGACGGCATGTTCTGCAACACCACCATGGTGGACATGTTCAGCGTGCCGCTGGCGATCCACCTCACCGGTGCCAAGGACCAGACCACCGGCACCCTCAAGGACGGCGCCCGGGACAAGGTGTTCTCCGATCTTGCCGCGACCGACGACTTCGGCCGACTGGTGCTCGGCGACCGGCTGCGGGTGATCGCCCCGGGCCACGGTCTGGGCGCCGGACTGTTCCCCGAGGACTACTTCGCGTCCTACATCGACCAGGTCTGGGACACCTACGGATCGAAGGACCTCAAGGTCACCACCAACGCGGGCACCTTCACCGGCCGGGTCAGCGGCGGACAGCTCTCCTTCACCGGCCCCGCGTCCGTCTCGTTCGCCAAACCCTCCACCAAGGACGTGCTGTTCTGCGACGGCGCACTGGCCGCGCCCAACGACGGGACGACGGGCCCGGTCGCGGCGATCCTCGGCGCGGGCTTCAACCGCACCACCCTGCACAGCTCGGCCGATCAGCCGGTCACCGACCCGGCCGCCTTCTACACCGAGCGGATCACCCACCATTACGCCAAGGCCATGCACGCGGCGACCACCGACGGCAAGGCGTACGGCTTCGCCTTCGACGACGTCGCCGACTTCGCGTCCTACATCCAGGACACCGCGCCGACGGCGATGACCCTCACCCTGACCTCGTTCTGAGCCCGCTGGGTGTGGCGTTCTGAGCCCGCTGGGTGTGCCGTCGCTCAGCGGACATGGCGGCGGGCCTGGAGGGCCACCCCCAGGGCGAGCACCGTCCGGGGGTCCTCCAGGTCGCTGCCGAGCAGCCGCGAGATCCGGGCCAGCCGGTCGTACAGGGTCTGCCGGTTGAGATGCAGCGCGCGGGCCGTCTCCGCCTTGCGGCCCGCATGCCGCAGATACACCTCCAGCGTCGGCACCAGCGGCGGGCGGGCGGTGCGGTCATGGGCGAGCAGCGGGCCGATCACCCGGTCGACAAAGGCGGCCAGATCCCCGTGCTCACGCAGTCGCCACAGCAACAGATCGACATCCAGGCTGCGGACGTCGTACCAGTCCCGGTCCGGCAGGCCCCGGGCCGCGTTGGCCGCCTCGGCGGCGTGCCGCAGCTCCGTCCCGGCCGTCTCCCAGCCGACCGCGAGACCGGCGACCACCACCGGCGGCCGCGAACCCGCCCGGTCCGGCCAGGCCCGTTCCACCGCGGTCCGCAACCCCGCCGCGATCCGCTCGGCGACCGCACCGCGCTCCACCGCGTCCCGCAGCCCGGCCAGCAGCGGCACCCGGCCCTCCGGAAGCCGCACCCCCAGCAGCACCGGCACCCCGGCCGCCGCCAAGTCCTTCTGGAGAGCGTGGGCCAGCGCCGCCCAGCTCTCCCCGCCGGCCAGCGGACGCACCTCCTCCGCCAGCCGCGCCACCACCGGCAGCAGCGGGCCGTCCCCCGGCCGGAAGCCCAGCACCCGCGCCTGGGCGGGCGCCTCCGAGGGCTCGATCCGGCCCTCCGCGAGATCGGTGAGGAAGTCGCCCCGGCCCCGGGCCGCCAACTCCTCCTCCTGGCGGGCCCGCAGCATGACCACCGCCAGCAGATCCGCCGTCCGCTCGGCCGCGATCCGGTGCACCGGCCCCAGCGGTCCGGCCACCGGCAGCACGGTCAGCCGGGCCCGTACCGACCCCGGGCCGTGTCCGCCGCCCGGGACGTCCGCGATCACACTGCCCGCCGGGGGCTCCGGCTGCTCGGCCGCCCGGCGCGCCCGCAGCCCCTCCCACACCTGGAGCGGATCGGCGAGCCCCGGCCGGGCCGCCTCCTCGCCCGGCCCCGCCGCGTACAGCAGCTGCCCGTCGGGGGTCTCCAGGAAGACCGGGTTGGCCGCGAACCGGGCGAAGTGGCGCAGGATCTCCGGCACCCCGCCGCCGCGCAGCAGCACCTCGGTCGCCTGGCGGTGCACCACATCGGCCTGGCGCAGCAGGGCGTAGTGCTCATTGACGATCTCGGTGTGGATCTCCTCGGTGACCGCCACGAACGGCACTTCGCGATGGAGCTGCACCAGCGGCAGCCCACAGGAGCGCGCGGTGTCCACCACCGGCCCCGGCAGTGCGCGGAACCGCGGCCCCAGCTCCACCACCAGCGCGGCGATCCCCCGCTCGGCCAGTCTGCGGACGAACGCGCGCTGCTCGGCCGGGCGCGGTCCGACGCCGAGACCGGTGGTCAGCAGCAGTTCCCCGCCACGCAGCAGCGCCGCGATATTGGGCGCCTCGCCCGCGTGCACCCAGCGCACAGGCCGGTCCAGCAAATCCTCCCCGGACACCACCTCCGGGAGCCCGCGGCGCAGCGCCGGAAGGTCGAGCGCCCGCGCCACGGTGATCGTCCCCTGGGGACCCTGCGGTTCCATGGTCAGGACGTTACCCGGCGCGGGCGGCACGGGCCGGTGGGCGTCGGTCAGCCGCCGTACGCGCCGGAGGCGGTCAGCCGCAGCGCGGTGTCGATCAGCGGCACATGGCTGAACGCCTGCGGGAAGTTGCCCACCTGCCGCTGGAGGCGCGGGTCCCACTCCTCCGCCAGCAGCCCCAGGTCGTTCCGGAGCGCGAGCAGCTTCTCGAAGAGCTTGCGGGCCTCGTCCACCCGGCCGATCATCGCCAGGTCGTCGGCGAGCCAGAACGAGCAGGCCAGGAAGGCCCCTTCATCGCCCTCGAGACCGTCCACGCCCGCGTCCTCACCGGCCGTCGGGTAGCGCAGCACAAAGCCGTCGGGGGTGGACAGCTCGCGCTGGATCGCCTCGATGGTGCCGATGACCCGCTTGTCGTCCGGGGGCAGGAAGCCCATCTGCGGAATGAGCAGCAGGGAAGCGTCCAGCTCCTTGGAGCCGTAGGACTGGGTGAAGGTGTTGCGCTCGGCGTCGTAACCCTTCTCGCACACATCGCGGTGGATCTCGTCGCGCAGCTCCCGCCAGCGCTCCAACGGGCCGTCCACATCGCCCGATTCGATCAGCTTGACGGTGCGGTCCACCGCGACCCAGGCCATCACCTTGGAGTGCACGAAGTGGCGGCGCGGACCGCGCACCTCCCAGATGCCCTCGTCCGGCTCGTCCCAGTGCTCCTCGAGGTAGCGGATCAGCTTCAGCTGGAGGATGCTCGCGTAGTCGTTGCGCGCCAGGCCGGTCATATGGGCCAGGTGCAGCGCCTCGGTGACCTCGCCGTAGACATCCAGCTGGAGCTGGCCCGCCGCGCCGTTGCCGACCCGGACCGGCTGGGAGCCCTCATAGCCGGGCAGCCAGGTCAGCTCGGCCTCCGACAACTCCCGCTCGCCCGCGATCCCGTACATGATCTGGAGGTTCTCCGGGTCGCCCGCGACCGCGCGCAGCAGCCACTCGCGCCAGGCGCGGGCCTCCTCGCGGTAGCCGGTGCGCAGCAGCGAGGACAGGGTGATCGCCGCGTCCCGCAGCCAGGTGAAGCGGTAGTCCCAGTTGCGGACACCGCCGATGTCCTCGGGGAGGGAGGTGGTGGGCGCCGCCACGATGCCGCCGGTGGGGGCGTAGGTCAGCGCCTTGAGGGTGATCAGCGAGCGGACCACCGCGTCCCGGTACGGGCCGTGGTACGTGCAGTGCTCGACCCACTCGCGCCAGAACGCCTCGGTGGCCTCCAGCGCGGCCTCCGGCTCGGGCAGCGCGGGCTGCTCCTTGTGCGAGGGCTGCCAGCTGATGGTGAAGGCGATCCGGTCGCCGGGGGCGACGGTGAAGTCGGCGTAGGTGGTCAGATCCTTGCCGTAGGTGTCCACATCGGTGTCGAGCCACACCGAGTCCGGACCGGCGACCGCGACTGTGCGCGAGTCCACCTTGTGCACCCAGGGCACGACCCAGCCGTAGGAGAAGCGCATCCGCAGCGCCGAGCGCATCGGCACCCGGCCGCTGACGCCCTCCACGATCCGGATCAGCTGCGGGGCGCCGTCCCGCGGCGGCATGAAGTCGATCACGCGGACGGTGCCGCGCGGGGTGTCCCACTCCGACTCCAGGACCAGCGAGTCCCCCCGGTAGCGGCGGCGATCGGCGGCCGGCGGCTCACTGCCCGAGACGTGGGCCGGGCCCAGCCGCCAGAATCCGTGTTCCTCGGTCCCCAGCAGACCGGCGAAGACGGCATGGGAGTCGAAACGCGGAAGGCACAGCCAGTCCACCGTCCCGTCTCGGCAGACGAGGGCGGCGGTCTGCATATCCCCAATGAGTGCGTAGTCCTCGATACGCCCGGCCACGTGCTTCCCCATTCGAACGGCCGTACTGCCCCGTGAGGCGTTCTTACGGTCTCGGAAATTCTCGACGAGCTCTTGTTCCGGGGGCGTGCTGGTGGTGCCGTGCCGGGGTGGCTCGCATGCGTGCGTCCGAGCAGGATACGACGGACAACGATGATCCGTTTGTGTTCGTCCATATCGTGGCTCGCATCTCACGGCCGATCGGGTGGCCGGCTCGCCGGGCGCGGTCCCCGGCCAGGTCACGCAAGGTGTCCGCGCGATTGCGCGGACATGGCCTGAAGCGGCCGCCCCGGGGCACTGATACCCTGGTAGCCCGTGGAGCGGCGGGCGCAAAACCCCCGAACCTCAGCGACGGCACCCCCCGATTTTCGGGGCAGCTGCCGGACCGCATCCTCACACGCGACCACGGGAGCCCCCTCTTGGCCATTGCCGCTAAGCCCATGACGACCAAGCACCTCTTCGTCACCGGGGGTGTCGCTTCTTCACTCGGCAAGGGCCTGACCGCCTCCAGCCTGGGTGCCCTGCTGAAGGCGCGCGGTCTGCGCGTCACCATGCAGAAGCTCGATCCGTATCTGAACGTCGACCCGGGCACGATGAACCCGTTCCAGCACGGTGAGGTGTTCGTCACCAACGACGGCGCCGAGACCGACCTGGACATCGGCCACTACGAGCGCTTCCTCGACGTCGATCTCGACGGCTCGGCCAACGTGACCACCGGCCAGGTGTACTCGACCGTGATCGCCAAGGAGCGGCGCGGTGAGTACCTCGGTGACACCGTGCAGGTGATTCCGCACATCACCAATGAGATCAAGCATCGCATCCGACGGATGGCCACCGACGACGTCGACGTGGTCATCACCGAGGTCGGCGGCACCGTCGGCGACATCGAGTCGCTGCCGTTCCTGGAGGCCGTCCGCCAGGTCCGCCACGAGGTCGGCCGGGACAACGTCTTTGTGGTGCACATCTCCCTGCTGCCCTACATCGGCCCCTCCGGTGAGCTGAAGACCAAGCCCACCCAGCACTCGGTCGCCGCCCTGCGCAATATCGGTATCCAGCCGGACGCGATCGTGCTGCGCGCCGACCGCGACGTGCCCACCTCCATCAAGCGCAAGATCTCGCTGATGTGCGACGTGGACGACGCCGCCGTAGTCGCCGCCATCGACGCCAAGTCGATCTACGACATTCCCAAGGTGCTGCACTCCGAGGGCCTGGACGCCTATGTCGTCCGCAAGCTGGATCTGCCCTTCCGGGACGTGGACTGGACCCAGTGGGACAACCTGCTGGAGCGCGTCCACCAGCCCGACCACGAGGTCACCGTCGCGCTCGTCGGCAAGTACATCGACCTGCCCGACGCCTATCTGTCGGTCACCGAGGCGCTGCGCGCGGGCGGTTTCGCCAACAGCGCCCGCGTCAAGATCAAGTGGGTCACCTCCGACGACTGCAAGACCGCGGCCGGTGCCCGGCAGCAGCTCGAGGACGTCGACGCGGTCTGCGTTCCCGGCGGCTTCGGCGACCGCGGTGTGATCGGCAAGCTGGGCGCGATCACCTACGCCCGGGAGAACAAGATCCCGCTGCTGGGTCTGTGCCTGGGACTTCAGTGCATCGTCGTCGAGGCCGCGCGGAACCTGGCGGGGATCGAGGGCGCCAACTCCACCGAGTTCGAGCCCGCCACCACCGACCCGGTCATCTCCACCATGGCCGAGCAGCTCGACATCGTCGCGGGCGAGGGCGACATGGGCGGCACCATGCGGCTGGGCATGTACCCGGCCAAGCTGGCCGAGGGCTCGATCGTCCGCGAGGTCTACGGCGACCAGCCGTACGTCGAGGAGCGCCACCGCCACCGCTACGAGGTCAACAACTCGTACCGCGGCGAGCTGGAGAAGAAGGCCGGAATCGTGTTCTCCGGCACCTCCCCGGACAACAAGCTGGTCGAGTACGTGGAGTACCCGCGCGAGGTGCACCCCTACCTCGTCGGCACCCAGGCCCACCCCGAGCTGCGCTCCCGCCCCACCCGCCCGCACCCCCTCTTCGCGGGTCTGGTGAAGGCCGCCGTCGAGCGGCAGACCGCTGCTCAGGAGCAGGGCGCGGGCGCCTGACCGATACGGTGGAACCCCGGGTGCGGGCCGTGTCGGCGGCCCGCACCCCGGCCATCGCACCGAGAGGACGCTGAGCACACCCATGGGCATCCAGGACACCCCCGAGGAGTGGCAGATCACTGCCACCGCCACGCCGTTCACCGGCAACAAGACGAGCGTGCGCACCGACGAGGTCGTGATGCCCGACGGCAGCCGGGCCAAGCGCGACTACCAGGTCCACCCCGGCTCGGTCGCCGTCCTCGCCCTCGACGAGGACGGGCGGGTCATCCTGGTGCGGCAGTACCGCCACCCGGTGCGCCAGCGGCTGTGGGAGATCCCGGCCGGGCTCCTCGACATCCCCGGTGAGAACCCGCTGCACGCCGCTCAGCGCGAGCTGTACGAGGAGGCGCACGTCAAGGCCGAGAACTGGCGTGTGCTCACCGATGTCTACACCTCGCCCGGCGGTACCGACGAGGCGGTGCGGATCTTCCTCGCCCGGGAGATCTCCACGGCCGAGGGCGAGCGCTTCGAGGTCTCCGAGGAGGAGGCCGACATGGAGCTGGCCCGCGTTCCGCTGGACGACCTGGTCCGTGGTGTCCTCGCGGGCGAACTGCACAACACCTGCCTGACGGTCGGCGTCCTGGCCGCGCGGGCCGCGCTGGACGGGGACGGCCTGGACGCGCTGCGCCCGGCGGACGCCCCCTGGCCGGCCCGCCCCTTCGAAGCCTGACCACGGCCTGACCGAGGCGGCTGTCCCACCCGTCCCGCCCGCTCCGACGATCAGTGGATCCGGTGGAGTGATTTTCAGCCTGGTCTGCCGGTCGGGAGTGCCGGGTTCCTGACGCGGAGTGAACTACCCTCATAAGCGCCGAAGGGGTACGCGCAAGCGAAGCGCGCGACACCACGCGCTCTCGCGCGCCCCGGAGGTTACGAGGGGTCGAGCACGGTCGACCGTCGACAGCGGCGCAGGCGCCCCGGGGCGAACCGAGCCGCACCAACCCGACCGCGACCGCGGCGGGCTCGTGATTGCGCAGGTGGACGGGAGTGGGCCCGTGGCGGAGCAGGCGGTCGACACCGAAGGGGAGCCACCGGCCTCCCGCCAATCCTCCGTGCCGCCACCAGCGCCGTCCCCGCGCGGGGCGGGCATGGACGCGGAGGTTCCGCCCCGCTCCCCGGGGTCCGGTCCCGGCGCGGGTCCGGCCCGCTCCGCGGCTTCGGACACCGGCACCGGCCCGGGGGTGGCGCGTTCCGGCCCCGGCTCCCGTACGAGCGCCGACGCCGCGGATCCGGCCCGCCGCCCGGCCCCGGGCACCGGCCACGCCACGGGCCGCGCGGACCCGGCCCGTTCCCCGGCCCCGGCCGGCGGCGCGGACACCGGCGCGGACGCCGGCGCGGGGTCCGCGGCCACGGCGGACGCGGCCCCGGTTTCCGGCCGCCGCGCCCCCGTTGGGCCGCCCGGCCCGCGAGGCGGAGCGGGCGACGGCGGGGTGTGGGGTGGAGCCACCCGGGCCGTGTTGTTCGCCGCCGCGGCCACCGTGGGCAAGGGGTTCGCGGGACGGCGGCGGGAGTTGCTGTCGTTGCGGGCCGACATCGACCGCCCCGGTCTCGACACCCTCGCGGGCCGCAAGGCCGCCCGCAGCCGGGTGCTGCTGATCGCCGGACGCCCCGGTTGGGGCCGTACCGCGCTGGCCGAGGAGCTGGCCCGGCGGCTCGCCGACGACTATCCCGACGGTGTGCTGACCGCGCGGCTGACGACCTCCGGCGGGCAGCCGGTGCCCACCCTCCGCACCGCACGCGATCTGCTCGGCCGGCTCGGGGTGACCGCCCCGCCCGGGGCGGACGAGGACGATCTCAGCGAGGCGCTGCGCGAGAAGCTGACCGGCAAACGCCTTCTGCTGCTGCTCGACGATGTGGCCGGTGCCGAGCAGGTGGACGCGCTGCTGCCGGACGAGCCCGGCTGTCTGGTCGTCGCCGTCTCGCGCGGTCCGCTGACCGGGGTGCCGGACGTCCGGCCCTGTACGGTCGGCGGGCTCGATGTGAGCGCGGCCGTCGGAGTGCTGGCGCAGTACGCCGGACCCACCCGGATCACCTGCGACCCGGTGGCCGCGCAGACGCTGGTGGGGGAGTGCGCGGGGCAGCCCGCCGCGCTCGTTCTGGCCGGTGGCTGGCTGGCCGTACAGCCCGAGGCGTCCGTGGCCGATCTGGTGGCGCGGCTGCGGGAGCTGCCGCCCTCCTCGGCGGACGCCGATCCCGGCGTACGGCCGCTGGCCCGCACCTTCCGGCTGGTCTACGACTTGCTGCCGCCCGCCGTCGCCCGGATGCTGCGGCTGCTGGTGCTCGCGCCCGCCGCGTCGCCCGATGCCCATGTCGCGTCCGCGCTGGCCGGGTGCTCGGTCCAGGACGGCGAGGCGGCGCTCGAGGGGTTCGCCGGGTGCGGGCTGCTGCGCCCGGTCGAGCACGGCCGGTACCAGGTGCCGGGCTGTCTGGAGCCGCTGCTGCGGGAGCTGCTGGAGTCCGTGGAGCGCCCGGCGGAGGTGGAGCTGGCCCGCGCCCGGATGCTGGAGCGCACCGTGCGGCAACTGCACGCATGCCGGCTGGCCGCCGAACCGGTGGGCTCTCCGGCCCGCAGAGAGCTGGCGGAGATGCCACGGCCGCTGCGGTTTTCGTCGTCGTCGGCCGCGGCCGACTGGCTGGAGGCACGGCTGCCGGTGCTGCTGGAGGCGGCCCGGCTGGCCGTCGAGGCCGGGGAACTGGACACGCTGGCCCGGCGGCTGGTGGCCGGGCTCACCCATGCGCTCAGCGCCCACCGGGGCGCGGAGGGCGCCGCGCCGGAGCTGTACGGGCTGCACCAGCTGGTGCTGGATGTGGCCGAACGCCGCGAGCTGCCGGTGGAGCGGGCGGCGGCCCTGCTCAACCTGGGCGACCTCGACGCCCGTGCGGACCGCGTCGACCAGGCGCTGACCCGCTACAAGGGCGCGCTGGAGGCCGCCCGCGAGGCGGGTGACGCGTATACGACGGGGCGGGCCCTGGAGTCCATCGGCGGTATCCACCAGGAGCTGGGGGACTGGCACCGCGCCGCCGACTGGTACGGACGTGCCCTGGAGCTCAGGCTCAGCCGTCGGGATGTGGCGGGCGGCGCCCGGGTGTACGCACGGCTGGGCACCGTCCACGGTTACGCGGGCCGCTGGGCCGAGGCACTGCGCGACTGGCGCGCCGCGGCGGCGGCCTGCCGCCGGGCGGACGACCTGGCCGGATGCGCACGGGCGCTGAGCGGTACCGCCCGTGCCCAGGAGCAGATCGGCCGGACGCGGGAGGCGCTGCGCGGCTGGGGCGAGGCGGTGACGGTCGCCCGGGGCTGCGGGGACGCCCGGCTGCACGGTGAGCTGGCACTGCGTGCCGCCGAGGCCGTCGACCGGCTGGGCGGTGACCCCGTGGTGGCCCGTGTGCTGCGGCGGGAGGCGGGGCGTGCGGAGGCGCCCGAGAAGGGGCTCTCACCTGAGGAGTCGCCCTCCACGACACCCCCTGAGGCACCCAGGGCCATGGAAGAAGACGAGATCGACCTACGAAATCAGTAGTGGTCTCGCGAAAGATTGATGCATTGCAAGGCTAGACAGCGCGACGTCCTTCATTAAACTGGCTGTACCGCGAATGATGCGGTCGTCACCGGCATGCGGACACCGTGTCCGGTTTACATGTCCATGGCTGGTTCTGTTCTGGCTGTGACGTTATATTCCGTTCCCCCCCATTCAAGGACCGTGATCGACGTGAAGGTCGGTATCCCCCGCGAGGTCAAGAACAACGAGTTCCGTGTGGCCATCACCCCTGCCGGTGTGCACGAGCTGGTCCGCAACGGCCACGAGGTCTTCGTGGAGCAGAGCGCCGGCCTGGGCTCCTCCATCACGGACGCGGAATACACCGCGGCCGGTGCGCGCATCCTCGACACCGCCGACGAGGTCTGGGCCACGGCCGACCTGCTGCTGAAGGTCAAGGAGCCCATCGCGGAGGAGTACCACCGCCTGCGCAAGGACCAGACCCTCTTCACTTACCTCCACCTCGCGGCCTCCCGCGCCTGCACCGACGCGCTGCTGGAGTCCGGTACCACCGCCATCGCCTACGAGACGGTCGAGACCGCGAACCGCGCGCTGCCGCTGCTCGCGCCGATGTCCGAGGTCGCGGGCCGGATCGCGCCGCAGGTCGGCGCGTACCACCTGATGCGTTCGGCCGGTGGCCGCGGTGTGCTGCCGGGTGGTGTGCCGGGTGTGGCCGCGGGCCGCGCGGTGGTCATCGGTGGCGGTGTCTCCGGCTGGAACGCCGCGCAGATCGCCATCGGCATGGGCTTCCACGTCACCCTGCTCGACCGTGACGTCAACAAGCTCCGCGAGGCCGACAAGATCTTCGGCACCAAGGTGCAGACCATCACCTCCAACGCCTTCGAGCTGGAGAAGGCCGTCCTGGAGGCGGACCTCGTCATCGGCGCGGTGCTCATCCCGGGCGCCAAGGCCCCGAAGCTGGTCACCAACGAGCTGGTCTCCCGCATGAAGCCGGGAAGTGTCCTTGTCGACATCGCGATCGACCAGGGCGGCTGCTTCGAGGACTCCCGTCCCACCACCCACGCCGAGCCGACCTTCGAGGTCCACAACTCGGTCTTCTACTGCGTGGCCAACATGCCGGGTGCGGTGCCGAACACCTCCACCTACGCGCTCACCAACGCCACGCTGCCGTACATCGTGGAGCTGGCCAACCGCGGCTGGCGCGAGGCGCTGGGCCGGGACGCCGCCCTGGCCAAGGGCCTCAACACCCACGAGGGCCAGGTCGTTTACGGTCCGGTCGCCGAGGCGCACGGGCTGCCCCACGTCGAACTGAGCACCCTGATCGGCTGACAAGCCCGCTGACGGTCAACTCCGACCGTCAACACCAAGTCAATACCGGGCATCCGGCCGGGTCTTGCCGAAGGGCGGGACCCGGCCGCAGGTGTGTCCGACGGCGCGCTGCGCGCGAGCGGGGTGAGCCTGGTCAACTCGCCCTAAATGCAACTCTTCAGACGCTTTGTGCGGTGGTGAAATCGCTCCATCGCCGTTCATACGCCCTTGACATCGGGGTGTTCGATTGCCGACACATCATGCCGTGTCCGGTGGATTGTGTTGCTGTGGACCGCCGACACGCCATAGAGTCGCCAACCGTCGGCATGGTGTCACGCTGACCTATCTAGAAATTTCCTGGTCACCAAGGAGGTAGGACGACTTGTGAATGAGTCGACATTTTCTCCCGGGGGTGGTCAACCAGGATCGGCTGCGCGGGGCCAGGGTCCCTCGGGGCTCGAGGCTGTCGGCTCCGTCGCTGTCCGCACCTTCGCAACCCGCCAGAGCATGACGACAGCCCACCAGAGCCAGAGCATGGACGGCCATCACGTGAACGCCATGGCCGGCGACCAGGGGGGCACGGATCCCGCCCGCTTCGCCGACTACGACGACCTCCCCGAGGGGCACTTCTACGACCCGGACGCGGAGTACGAGCCCGACCCCGAGTACGCGGCCACGCTCGCGCCCGACGCGGCCCGTCAGCGCCGCGAGCGCATCGGCCCCACCGGGCGGCCGCTGCCGTACTTCCCGATTCCCGGTCCGCTGACCGAGCACGGCCCCGCGAAGATCATCGCGATGTGCAACCAGAAGGGCGGCGTCGGCAAGACCACTTCCACCATCAACCTGGGCGCGGCGCTCGCCGAATACGGCCGCCGGGTCCTGCTGGTCGACTTCGACCCGCAGGGCGCCCTCTCGGTCGGCCTCGGGGTCAACCCGATGGAGCTCGACCTCACGGTCTACAACCTGCTCATGGAGCGGGGGATGTCGGCCGACGAGGTGCTGCTCAAGACGGCCGTGCCCAATATGGACCTGCTGCCCAGCAATATCGACTTGTCGGCTGCCGAAGTGCAGTTGGTCAGCGAGGTCGCCCGCGAGTCCACCCTCCAGCGCGCGCTCAAGCCGCTGATGGCGGACTACGACTACATCGTCATCGACTGCCAGCCCTCGCTCGGTCTGCTCACCGTCAACGCGCTCACCGCGGCGCACAAGGTGATCGTGCCGCTGGAGTGCGAGTTCTTCGCGCTGCGCGGGGTGGCCCTGCTCACCGAGACGATCGAGAAGGTCCAGGAGCGGCTCAACCCCGACCTGGAGCTGGACGGCATCCTCGCCACCATGTACGACTCGCGCACCGTGCACAGCCGCGAGGTCCTCGCCCGCGTGGTCGAGGCGTTCGACGATCACGTCTACCACACGGTCATCGGCCGTACGGTCCGCTTCCCGGAGACCACCGTCGCGGGTGAGCCCATCACCACGTACGCGTCCAACTCCGTCGGCGCCGCCGCCTATCGCCAGCTCGCCAGGGAGGTGCTCGCCCGGTGTCACGCCGAGTGAGTCTGCCGGGAGCCGACGAACTGTTCCGCACCACGGGAGGGATGGGGCTCCAGTCCTCCTCTCCCGCGTCCGGCCGCCGCCAGGCGAACGGCGAGGCCGCCCGCGTCCCGGCGCCCGCCGCCGAGCCCGACACGGCCGCCGAACCGCACGAGGACGGTACGGCCGAGGGCGGCCGCCGTGCGGAGGGCGAGCAGTCCGGCGCCGCCGAGCACACGGGCCGTGAGACGGCCGCCGCCACGCAGGACGCCGCCGAGCGGCGCCCCGCGGCGGCGGGCCACCCCAAGGCGCGCCAGGCGGCCGGAGCGGCGGGCGCGGCCGAACCGGCTCGCCGCCGCACCCGCGCGGCGAACCGGCGGCCCAGCGGGCGTGAGCGGCACGACGAGAAGATCACGGTTTATGTCTCCGCCGAGGAGCTGATGGACCTCGAGCACGCGCGTCTGGTGCTCCGCGGCGAGCACGGACTCGCGGTCGACCGCGGCCGGATCGTCCGCGAGGCGGTCGCGGTCGTCCTCGCCGACCTCGAGTCGCGCGGCGACGCGAGCATCCTGGTGCGCCGCCTACGCGGCCGGTGACCGGGCCGGGCGATAGCCTGCCCGGTCGTACGGGCTGCCCCGCCCGGCCCTGAGCACCCTGGACCGCGATGCCGACGAACGACGCCCCCACCCCGCCGCCCCGCCGCCGCACCCTGGGCCGCGGCCCCGGCGCGGCCCAGGCGGCGCGCCCCGACCCGCCCCCCGCCCCTGCCGCCCGGCCGGCGGCGGAGCATGCGGGTGGCGTTGAGCCGCGTACGGGGTCGGCCGATGCGGCGAATCACTCCGAGGCGGGCATCGCCGAGGCCGCCGTGCCCCCGGTGGAGCCCCCGGCCGAGCCGCAGACGGCCCCGTCGTCTGCCGGAGGCCCCGCGGCAGGGCCCGCGCGGAGGGCGGAAAGGGCGGCGCGCCCGCCCGAGCCGCCCACCGGGCCGCCGGTTGGCACACATGCTTCCGACGCGCGGACCTCCGAAGCCACCACGGATCAGGCGCTGCCGGACACGGCGACCCCGGCCGGTGGGGCGGCGGTGTCCCGGACCGGGCCGCATCCGACGCCGTCCGGTGGTCGGCCCGAGTCCGGTGCGGCTGCCGAGGCCGCTCCTGCGGGGGCGGGAGGCGGCGCGCCTGACGTCGAGTCGGGTACCGCGCTGTCCGCCGAGCCGTGTGGCCTGGACGCCGGGACCACCGACGCAGACGTGGCTCCGGGCGGGCCGGGCACGGCGTCCCGGGCCAGTGGGGCGGCGGCCCCGGCGGAGCCGTACACCGCGCCGCCCGCCGAGCCGCGTGACTCCGACGCCGAAGCCACTACGGCCCAGGCCCAGCCGGGCACGGCGTCCCCGGCCGGTGGGTCCACGGCGGAGGACGTCCCGGCCGGTGGGGCGGCGGCGTCCGTGGCCGAGCCGGGCGCGGCTGGGCGGCATACGGCGGATTCCGTCGTGGGTGCCCGGTTCGTGGGGCGGCCGGAGCCGGATCCGGCGCATGCGCGGGCCGAGGAGGGGGCCGACGGGCCCGTACGGCCCCCCGCGGGAGCGGGGGGCGCCCGGAGTGGGGGCGCGGTCGGCGAGGCCGTCAGCGGGGCGTCAGTGGACTCGGCCGAACATCCCGGCGACGGAGCCTCCCCGGGTAACGCTCCCGACAAGGGCGCCTCCCGCGGCGGCGCACCTCACGACGGTGCTTCCGTCAGCGGCGGTTCCGCCCCCGCCGCCGACCGCAGCGATACGTCAGACGGTGAGGGCGGTGAGGGCGGGGACTCCGGCGACGGCAACCGTTTCATCCTGCGGCTCGACAACTTCGAGGGCCCCTTCGACCTCCTCCTTCAGCTGATCTCCAAGCACAAGCTGGACGTCACCGAGGTCGCCCTGTCCAAGGTCACCGATGACTTCATGGCGCACATCCGGGCCATGGGGCCGGACTGGGACCTCGATCAGACCACCGAGTTCCTGGTGGTCGCCGCGACACTGCTCGATCTCAAGGCGGCCCGGCTGCTGCCCGCCGCCGAGGTGGAGGACGAGGCCGACCTCGCGCTGCTCGAGGCGCGGGACCTGCTGTTCGCGCGGTTGCTCCAGTACCGCGCGTACAAGCAGATCGCGGACATCTTCAACGACCGGCTGGTCAGCGAGGCCGCCCGGCACCCCCGTACGGTCGGCCTGGAGCCGCATCACGCGGAGCTGCTGCCCGACGTTGTCATCAGCATCGGCGCCGAGGGCTTCGCCAAGCTGGCCGTGAAGGCGATGCAGCCCAGGCCCAAGCCGCAGGTGTACGTCGAGCACATCCACGCCCCCCTGGTCAGCGTGCGCGAGCAGGCCGAGGTGGTGGTGGCGCGGTTGCGTGAGCTGGGGGAGGTCAGCTTCCGGACGCTCACCGAGGACGCCCCCGATGTCCTCACCGTGGTCGCCCGCTTCCTGGCGCTGCTGGAGCTCTACCGTGAGCGCGCGGTCGTGCTCGACCAGCCAGAGGCCCTCGGCTCGCTCATGGTGCGCTGGACGGGCGCCGACGGTGAGCGGCCGCTCGTCACCGATGAGTTCGACCAGGAGGCCGGACCCCGGCAGGAGCCGCCGGAGAAGCGGCCCGAGGAGAAGGAGAAGCAGGAGGTACGGAGTTGAGCGAGCAGTGGACCCCCGCCGCGGCCTCGGACGTCGCGGTACTCGACCTCAAGCCCGCCCTGGAGGCGGTCCTCATGGTCGTCGACGAGCCCGCCACCGAGGAACACCTCGCCAAGGTCCTGGAGCGCCCGCGCCGCGCGGTCGCGGACGCGCTGCGCGAGCTGGCCGACGAGTACGCGACCCAGGGCCGCGGCTTCGAGCTGCGGCTGGTCGCGGGCGGCTGGCGCTACTACACCCGCCCCGCGTACGCCGCCGCCGTCGAGGGTTTCGTCCTGGACGGCCAGCAGGCCCGGCTCACCCAGGCCGCTTTGGAAACCCTCGCGGTGGTCGCGTACCGTCAGCCGGTCAGCCGTTCCCGGGTCTCGGCCGTCCGCGGCGTCAACTGTGATGGAGTGATGCGGACCCTCCTCCAGAGGGGGCTGGTCGAGGAGGCGGGCACGGAACCCGAAACAGGTGCGATCCTGTACAGGACGACGAACTACTTCCTGGAGCGGATGGGCCTGCGGGGTCTGGACGAGCTTCCGGAGCTCGCGCCGTTCCTCCCCGAGGCGGACGCGGTCGAGGGCGAGTCCCAGGAGGGTGTGCCGTCGTTCGACCCGGACGCCGTCGACGCCGATGACGCGGACGACGGAGTAGGCCACTCCCAGACACTCTCAGACGGAACGTGATGCGAAGCAGCGGCAGGAACAGCAGGGGCAGCGGTAGCGGTAGCGCCGGAGGCAGGAACTACCGCGGCGCGGGCAACCAGCGCGACGACAAGCAGAAGCGCGCGGGCCGCCCCCGCCCCGAGGAGCGCCGCTACGACGTGGGCGGAGCCTCCCAGGGCGGCGGCCCCAAGGCCGGTCCCAAGGCCGGTCCGAAAGGCGGCCCCAAGGGCGGACCCAAGGCGGGGGCCAAGGGCGGACCCAAGACCGGCGCCGGCGCCGGTCGCGGCCGTAAGCCCAGTGGCCCGGCGCGCCCGCGTGAGTACGACGCCCAGATAGAGGAGCGCAACCGCGCCCGTCACAACAAGCCCCAGGTCAAGCTGCCGAAGACGTTCGGCGAGCAGGAGGGCGAGCGCCTCCAGAAGGTCCTGGCCCGCGCCGGTATGGGTTCGCGCCGCGCCTGCGAGGACCTCATCGACCAGGCCCGCGTCGAGGTCAACGGCAAGATCGTCACCGAGCAGGGGCTCCGGGTCGACCCGGAGAAGGACGAGATCAAGGTCGACGGGCTCACCGTGGCCACCCAGTCGTACCTGTTCTTCGCGCTGAACAAGCCCGCCGGTGTCGTCTCCACCATGGAGGACCCCGACGGCCGCCAGTGCCTCGGCGACTACGTCACCAACCGCGAGACCCGGCTCTTCCACGTCGGCCGCCTCGACACCGAGACCGAGGGCATCATCCTGCTCACCAACCACGGTGAGCTGGCCCACCGCCTGACCCACCCCCGCTACGGCGTCACCAAGACCTACCTCGCCGCGATCCAGGGCCCGCTGCCGCGCGACCTGGGCAAGCAGCTGAAGAACGGCATCCAGCTCGAGGACGGCTACGCCCGCGCCGACCACTTCAAGGTCGTGCAGAACACCGGCAAGAACTACCTCGTCGAGGTGAGCCTGCACGAGGGCCGCAAGCACATCGTGCGCCGGATGCTCGCCGAGGCCGGATTCCCGGTCGACCGGCTGGTGCGCACCGGCTTCGGGCCGATCGCGCTGGGCGACCAGAAGTCCGGCTGGCTGCGGCGGCTGACCAACACCGAGGTCGGCATGCTGATGCGCGAGGTCGACCTCTGAGCCGGACCCCGACGTAACCCGCCCCCGCCACGTCCCGCGTCTCGCAGGGCGGGCGCGGCGGGAGCCCGTCCGGCCCGCTCGTTAGGCTGATCGTGAGCGCGCCGGGACCCGCGTCCACGGCGGCGCGGCATTAGGTGACCAGATGCGCGCAGGGGAGCACAGACATGGCGGTACGAGCGGTCCGGGGAGCCGTCCAGCTGGAGCGGGACGAGTCCGGCCATATGCGGCAGCAGGTCTCGGAGCTGCTGACCGCCATCCTGGAGCGCAACGGGCTGGTGCCGGACGACCTCATCAGCGTGTGGTTCACCGCCACCCCCGATCTGCACAGCGACTTCCCCGCGGTCGCTGCACGCAAGCTCGGCATCACCGATGTGCCGCTGATCTGCGCCCAGGAGCTGGACATCGAGGGCGCCATGCCGCGGGTTGTCCGCATCCTGGCGCATGTCGAGACGGACCTGCCCAAGCCCGATGTCGCCCACGTCTACCTCGGCGCCGCGGCCTCCCTCCGCAAGGACATCGCCCAGTGAGAACCGCACTCGTCATCGGCACCGGTCTGATCGGCACCTCCGCCGCGCTGGCCCTGGCCGGACGCGGGGTCCACGTCCATCTCGCCGACCACGACGCGGACCAGGCCCGTACCGCCGCGGCCCTCGGCGCCGGTACGCAGGAGGAGCCCGACGGGCCGGTGGACCTGGCGATCGTCGCCGTACCGCCCGCGTATGTGGCGCGGACGGTCGCCGATGTGCTGCGCCGCGGTACCGCCCGCGCCGCGCTGGACGTGGCCAGCGTCAAGGGCGGCCCGCGCCGTGAACTGGAGGCCCTGGGCTGCGATCTGACCCGCTACATCGGCACCCATCCGATGTCCGGCCGAGAGCGCTCCGGGCCGCTGGCCGCCACCGCCGATCTCTTCGAAGGGCGGCCGTGGGTGCTCACCCCCGGCCAGGACACCGACACCGAGGTGCTCAACCTCGCCCTCGAGCTGGTGGCGCTGTGCCGCGCGGTGCCCGTGGTGATGGACGCGGACGCCCACGACCGCGCGGTGGCCCTGGTCTCGCACACCCCGCATCTGCTGTCCAGCATGGTCGCCGCGCGGCTGAAGGACGCCGACGAGACCGCGGTACGGCTGTGCGGGCAGGGGATCCGCGATGTGACCCGGATCGCCGCCTCCGACCCGGCGATGTGGATCGACATCCTGTCCGCCAACCCCGGCCCGGTCGCCGATGTGCTCGCGGCGGTCGCCGCGGACCTCGACGAGACGGTACGGGCGCTGCGCGGCCTCCAGTCCGCCGACGAGTCCAAGCGCGGCCACGGCGCCTCCGGGATCGAGGACGTGCTGCGCCGCGGCAACGCCGGGCGCGAGCGGGTGCCGGGCAAGCACGGCGCCGCCTCGGCCGTCTACGAGACGGTGACGGTGCTCATCGGCGACCAGCCGGGCGAGCTGGCCCGGATCTTCGCCGACGCGGGCCGGGCGGGCGTCAACATCGAGGACGTCCGGATCGAGCACGCCACCGGGCAGCAGGCGGGTCTGATCCAGCTGATGGTCGAGCCCACGGCTGCCCCCGGGCTGACCGCGGCGCTCCGCGAGCGGGGCTGGTCGATCCGGCAGTGACCACGGACCGGACGGTCCGGCGGTCCGGGCATGACCACGTTGTCCGGCGCGGTCGTGTGAACCAGTAACCTTGTCCGAGGCTCCATCCGCCCCCTCCGACCCAGCCCCGTGCACACGAAAGGTGTCTGTCACCGTGGAAACCGCCGCCCGGACCGCACCGGCAGCAGTGATTGTCGCGATCGACGGCCCCGCTGGCACGGGCAAGTCCAGCACCTCCAAGGCCGTCGCCGCCAAGCTGGGCCTCGGCTACCTGGACACCGGCGCCCAGTACCGGGCGATCACCTGGTGGATGGTGAACAACGGCATCGATGTCGAGGACGCCGTCGCCGTGGCCGACGCCGCCGCGAAGCCGGTCATCGTCTCCGGCACCGACCCGGCCGCCCCGGCCATCACTGTCGACGGCACCGATGTCGCCGGGCCGATCCGCACCCAGGAGGTCACCTCCCGGGTGAGCGCGGTCAGCGCGGTCCCCGAGGTGCGGGCCCTGATCACCGAGCTCCAGCGGACCATCGCCGCCGAGGCCCCGCGCGGCATCGTCGTCGAGGGCCGGGACATCGGCACCACGGTGCTGCCCGACGCCGACGTCAAGATCTTCCTGACCGCGTCCGCCGAGGCCCGCGCCGCCCGCCGCAGCGGTGAGCTCAAGGGCAAGGAGGCGACGGACCTGGCCGCCACCCAGGCGGCGCTCGCCAAGCGGGACGCCCTGGACTCCGGCCGGAAGGCCTCGCCGCTGGCCAAGGCGGACGACGCGATCGAGGTGGACACCACCGAGCTCACCCTCGATCAGGTCATCGAGTGTGTGGTCACCCTCGTCGAGGAGAAGCGGACGGGCGTGTGACCGGACCCGCCGACACACTGCCGAGCGCGGCCGGAGCCGCGGTGGGACGCCGGATCGGCATCGGCCTGATGTACGGGCTGTGGCGGCCGCGGGTGCTCGGCGCCTGGCGGGTGCCGCCCACCGGGCCGCTGATCCTCGCGGTGAACCACACCCACAACATCGACGGCCCGATGCTGATGGGCACCGCGCCCCGGCCGGTGCACTTCCTGGTCAAGAAGGAGGCGTTCGTCGGTCCGCTGGACCCGTTCCTGCGCCGGATCGGGCAGCTGAAGGTGGACCGTACGACCGCCGACCGGACGGCGATCACCGCCGCCCTGGGCGTGCTGGAGCGCGGCGGAGTGCTGGGGATCTTCCCCGAGGGCACCCGCGGCGAGGGCGACTTCGCCTCGCTGCGCGCGGGGCTCGCGTACTTCGCCGTCCGCTCCGGGGCGCCGATCGTGCCGGTGGCCGTGCTCGGTTCCGGCGACCAGCGCAACGGCGACGGACAGGTCAGGACGGTGCCGCGGCTGCGCAGCCGGATCGACGTGGTCTTCGGTGACCCGTTCGAGGCGGGCGACGGCAGCGGCCGACGGACCCGGGCGGCCCTGGACGAGGCGACCACACGCATCCAGAAGCGACTGGGCACGCACCTGGGGAACGCCAGGCGGCTCACCGGCCGCCACGACGAGACATGAGATCCGCGAGCCCGCACAACGGGCCGCGGCCTTAAGGGACGACGAGGAACGTAACTTCATGGACGACCAGATCCACAGTGGCGGCGACGAGCACGGAGAGCTCGGCGACGTCGAGTACGCGGAGTTCATGGAGCTCGCCGCACAGGAGGGTTTCGACCTCGAGCAGGTCGAGGGCGACCTCGCCGCGGCCGGACACGGTCCGCTGCCCGTCCTGGCCGTCGTCGGCCGTCCCAATGTCGGTAAGTCGACCCTGGTGAACCGTGTCATCGGCCGCCGCGAGGCCGTGGTCGAGGACCGCCCCGGCGTCACCCGGGACCGGGTGACCTACGAGGCAGAGTGGTCCGGCCGCCGCTTCAAGGTCGTCGACACCGGCGGCTGGGAGCAGGATGTGCTCGGTATCGACGCGTCCGTGGCCGCGCAGGCCGAGTTCGCCATCGAGGCCGCCGACGCGGTGGTCTTCGTGGTGGACGCCACGGTGGGCGCCACCGACACCGACGAGGCCGTGGTCAAGCTGCTGCGCCGGGCGGGCAAGCCCGTGGTGCTGTGCGCCAACAAGGTCGACGGGCCCAGCGGTGAGGCGGACGCCGCCATGCTGTGGTCGCTCGGCCTCGGCGAACCCCACCCGGTCTCGGCGCTGCACGGCCGCGGCACCGGCGACATGCTGGACGCGGTGCTCGAGGCGCTGCCGGAGGCCCCGGCCCAGACCTTCGGCGCGACGGTCGGCGGACCGCGCCGGATCGCCCTCA
This sequence comes from Streptomyces sp. JLBJ103, assembly GCF_058215575.1. NCBI lineage: Bacteria > Bacillati > Actinomycetota > Actinomycetes > Kitasatosporales > Streptomycetaceae > Streptomyces > Streptomyces sp. JLBJ103. The sequence continues at coordinate 6,227,124 of NZ_CM177089.1, forward strand.
TCGGCCGCCCCAACGTCGGCAAGTCCTCGCTGCTGAACAAGGTCGCGGGCGAGGAGCGGGTGGTCGTCAACGAGATGGCGGGCACCACCCGCGACCCGGTCGACGAGCTGATCGAACTCGGCGGCGTGACCTGGAAGTTCGTGGACACCGCCGGTATCCGCCGACGCGTCCACCTCCAGGAGGGCGCCGACTACTACGCCTCGCTGCGCACCGCCGCCGCCGTGGAGAAGGCCGAGGTCGCCGTCATCCTGATCGACACCAGCGAGTCCATCAGCGTCCAGGACCAGCGGATCATCTCGATGGCGGTGGAGGCCGGACGCGCGATGGTGCTCGCCTTCAACAAGTGGGACACCCTCGACGAGGAGCGTCGCTACTACCTCGAGCGCGAGATCGAGACCGAGCTCGGGCAGATCCAGTGGGCGCCGCGGGTCAATGTCTCCGCGCGCACCGGCCGTCATATGGAGAAGCTCGTCCCGGCGATCGAGACGGCGCTGGCCGGCTGGGAGACCCGGGTTCCCACCGGGCGGCTGAACGCGTTCCTCGGCGAGATCGTGGCCTCGCACCCGCACCCGATCCGCGGCGGCAAGCAGCCCCGCATCCTCTTCGGGACGCAGGCCGGGACCCGGCCGCCGCGGTTCGTGCTGTTCGCCTCGGGCTTCCTGGAGGCGGGCTACCGCCGCTTCATCGAGCGGCGGTTGCGCGAGGAGTTCGGCTTCGAGGGGACCCCGATCCAGATCTCGGTGCGGGTGCGGGAGAAGCGCGGCCGCAAGAAGTAACGGCGCGCGCCCTTTCTTTGGGGCTCGGTTCGCCTCCGGGGCGCCAAAGCCCCTGACGACGGTCGACCGTGCTCGGCCCTTCGTTCCTCAGGGCCTCCGCGCGCTCTCCCTTTCGACAGGGTCGCGCCCCTTCGGCTCACTCGCCAGGGGGGCGCCGGTTCAGTACTCGTGTCCCCGCCCGTCGCGCTGACCCGGCGGCAGGGCGGGGAGATAGCCGCGGTAGTACGGACCGCCGGTGTCCCACGATCCGCTGTGGCCGCCCACCTGACCATGACCCCCGCTGGTCAGACCGCGGGGCTGACCGGTGTGGCCGATGGCGCTGAACGCGACGAACCCCAGATCCTCCTCGTCCGAACGGTCGCCGGGCAGCGCCCGGAACAGCCTTCGGTACTCCGCGTACAGCGCGTCGTAGATCGGCGTGGGCGACTGCCGCCAGGGGTCTGCCGATTCCTCCAACGCGGGGCGCATTGCCGGAATGTAGCCGTATGAGGGGGAACGATAGGGGAGGTCGTATGCGTGCACGTATGTGCCAACGACCCGGCCGCCCGTCGGATGCGGCATCGGTGGCGAATGGGCTGCCCGCGGCAGATGGGCGGGGCCGGGAACGGCGGAGGCCATGGGCGTCAGGTGCCCGCGAGCGGCATCGAGGCGCCGACCAGCGCACCGCTCGCCGCGGCCCGGTCCAGTGCCGCGCGCAGCTGGTCCTCGCGCGGCTGGGTGCCGATGGTGCCCGCCGGTGCGGCGTACAGCATCACCTGCTGGGAGCGGCTGACGGCATGCCGCCAGCCCTCGCTGAGCGGCATCGGGTGGTGCGCCTGCCACCAGGCCACCGGGGCGCCGCCGCTCGCCGAGGGCATCAGCACCGCGTGCAGCTGCCCCATGGCGATCAGCACCGACCAGCCGTGGTTGGCGCCGGGCGGCCGGTTCAGATCGACGACCGGCAGAAAGCCCTGCTCGGTGAGGAGGGACAGGAAGTCGTCGCGCCGGCCTGATCCGGGCCGGGTGATCGGCGCCGTCGGCTCGACCACCAGCGCGGGCCGCGCCTCCCCGCCCACCAGCACCACCCCGCTGGTGACCCCGAGCACGGCCTGCGACGACGACGCGGCCCGCTCCGGCGACTGCGCGGGGGCCTGGACGGCCTGGGGCCGGGCCTGCGGCTGCGGTGCCTCGGCATAGCCGGACGGGGCCCCATAGCCGGAGGGCGCGGCGGCGGAGTGCGCCGCCGCCGGGAGCGGATCGGCGGCGTCCTCCCCGGTGATGGACCGCACCGCGCCGCGCAACTGCTCCTCGGAGACCGGCACCACCTGGGACGGAACACAGGTGGCGTGCGCGAAGGCGAGCACGGCCGTCTCCTGCCCGACGAAGAGGACGGTGCTGGTCCGCTCCTGGTCGGTGTTGCCCGGGGTGCGGCAGGACGTGCAGTCGTAGGCGCCCGGGGCATTGTCACCGGCGAGCAGCCGGTCGGCTTCGTCGTCGCCGATCTCGGCGCGTACGTCATTGCTGACGTCGAGCATGCGCGGCACGGGTGGCTCCTCGGTATCGGTCCTGTGCCGGGCATCTCCCGGCCCATATGGAGAACAACGGGCCATCCACGGCGGGGGTCACGCGGCCCGGCCACCCCTGGGCGCCGATGCGTCAGAAGCCCTCGAAGTTCCCTCGGTTCGCTACCGATTTCACATCTGTTCTGGAACAAAGCGGTGATGCGGCCCAACCCTGCCAACCGGGGCGAGGTCTTTCCACGTGGTAGGCGGACGAGTCACTCGTCCGCGGGGAACCAGTCCGATACGGGGACGACGGGGACGGATGCACATCTCATTCCTGATTCACAACGCGTACGGGATCGGCGGGACGATCCGGACCACGTACAACCTCGCGCGCACCCTGGGCGAGCAGCACGACGTGGAGATCGTCTCGGTGTTCCGGCACCGTGATCGGCCGATCTTCGATCCCGGGCCGCATGTGCGGCTCAGCCATCTGGTGGACATCCGCAAGGGAAGCCCCACCTACGACGGAGCGGACCCTGACCACGCCCGCCCCGCGAAGGTCTTCCCCACCGACGAGGGCCGCTACCAGCAGTACAGCGTGCTCACCGACCGCCGGATCGCCGAACACCTCAGGGGGCTCGAGGCCGATGTCGTTGTCGGCACCCGCCCCGGCCTCAATGTGCACATCGCCCGTGAGGCGCGGCGCGGCCCGATGCGCGTCGGCCAGGAGCATCTGACGCTCAGCACCCACTCCCGGGGGCTGAAGCGGGCGCTGCGCGGTGTCTATCCGCGGCTGGACGCCGTCACCACCGTCACAGAGGCCGACGCCAGGACCTACCGCGGCCAGATGCGGCTGCCGGGCGTACGGATCGAGGCGGTGCCCAACAGTGTGCCCGAGCCCGGACTCGAGCCCGCCGACGGCACCGGCAAGTGGGTCGTCGCGGCCGGGCGGCTGGCCCCGGTCAAACGGTACGACCTGCTGATCCGGGCGTTCGCCAAGGTCAGCGCGGCCCGCCCGGACTGGCGGCTGCGGATCTACGGCGGCGGCGCCCAGCACGACAAGCTGCGTGCGCTGATCGATCAACTCGGCCTGTACAACCACGTCTTCCTGATGGGTCCGGCCCATCCGCTGGATCCCGAGTGGGCCAAGGGCTCCATCGCGGCCGTCACGTCCAGCCTGGAGTCGTTCGGCATGACCATCGTGGAGGCGATGCGCTGCGGGCTCCCGGTGGTCTCCACCGACTGCCCGCACGGCCCGGCCGAGATCATCGACAACGGGGTGGACGGCCGTCTGGTGCCCACCGGTGACGCCGACGCGGTGGCCGGAGCCCTGCTGGAGCTGATCAACAACGATGAACTGCGGCAGCGGATGGGGCAGGCGGCGCTGAAGGACTCGGCCCGTTTCGACCCCTCCCGGGTGGCCGGGCGCTACGACTCCCTTTTCGCCGACCTCGTCGCGCGCAGCGGACTGCGCGGCACCCTCCACCGCGCCCGCGGCACCCTGCTCAGCGGTGCGCTGGCGACGAAGGACTCGCTGTGGAAGGTGCGGGCGGCATGAGTGCGCTGAGCGGAGGTGTGTCCATGACGTCAGCGGGGGCAGCGGAGCGGACCCAGGAGGACAGCATGAGCGAGGCCGGAGAGGCCGCCCCCACCCGCGCCGACTGCGTGGCGGATTCCGCCGGTGGGCTCACCTTCCACATCACCGACTGGGTCCGGCCGCAGCCCGGCAGCTACGACGACTGGAGTGGTGCGCTGGTCCTGACCCTCCGGGGCGCGGAGGACCGCGACGGCGGCGAGGTGCGGCTGCCGTTCGGCCCGACCGGGGACGGCCGTCTCCAGGCCGCGCTGCCGAGCACCGTGGCGCTGCCCGAGGGCCGTTGGGACGTCCATGTGGCGTACGGGGACGCCGAACCGCGGCGGCTGGTACCGGGGCTGAACGATCTGCGTTCCCTGGTGGACCGCAGACCCGGGCCGAGCACCTCACCGCTGTCCGTGCGCATCCCGTACGCCACCAAGCACGGCAATCTCTCCCTGCGCAGCTGGCGGCGGGCCCCGCACGCCGAGGCCGGGGAAATCCTGCTGGAGGACGGCGCGATGGCCGTCCGCGGGCGGCTCCACCGCGTCCAGCACCCCGCGGAGTGGCTGGCCGGCGCGGTCCTCGAGGCGCGCTGTCGCCGGGACACCGCCCGGGTGCGCACCGTGCCGGTCACCGCGGACGGCGCGGACTTCCGCTGCACCCTGCCCTTCGCCGAGCTGACCGAGGGCTGGGGCGGCGGCGCGGACCTCTGGGACCTGTGGCTGCGCCCGGCGGACGCGGAGGAGCCGCCCGCGCGGCTGGCCCGCATCCTGGACGATGTGCCGGACAAGAAGGAGATCTTCACCTATCCGTCCATGGAGCTGACCGCCCCGCACGGCCAGGCGCGGGTGCGTCCGTACTACACCCGGGACAACGACCTGGCGGTCCGGGTCGAGGCGCCCGTCTGATCCGTGCCGGGCGGTCCGCTCGGCCTAGGTCTCGTCAGCGCAGCTCCCGGAAGAACGCCCGCAGGTCCCCGGTCAGCAGATCGGGGGCCTCCAGGGCGGCGAAATGCCCGCCGCGCTCGAACTCGCTCCAGTGGACAACCGCGTTGGACCGCTCGGCGACCGGCCGGACCGCACGGTCCTCAGTGAAGTTCGCCACCCCGGTGGGCACGGGGGACTTGGCGGGGGGCGGCCCCCAGACGCCGTCGCGGACGCTCTCGTAGTACAGCCGCGCCGAGGAGCCCGCGGTGCCGGTCAGCCAGTAGAGCATCACATTGGTCAGCAGTCGGTCCCGGTCGATCGCGTCCTCGGGGAGGGCGACCGACGGATCGGTCCACTCCTGGAACTTCTCGATGATCCAGGCGAGTTGGCCGACGGGGGAGTCATGGAGCCCGAAGGCAAGGGTCTGCGGCCGGGTGGACTGGATCGCGGCATAGCCCATCCGGTCCTGGCCGAAGCCGCCCGCGGCCAGCCGCTCGCCCTCCCGCTCGGTCAAGCGGTCGCGGTCCTCCTCCGACAGCGGACCGATCGGGGCGAACCCCACCGACGCGGCGTTGACATGCACTCCGGCCACCGACTCCGGGGCCACCCGTCCCACCTCGGGCGAGATAACGGCGCCCCAGTCGCCGCCCTGCACCCCGTACCGCTCGTAGCCGAGACGGCGCATCAGCTCCGCCCAGGCGCGTGCCACCCGCCGGGTGCTCCAGCCGCGGTCCCGGGTCGGCCCGGAGAGACCGAAACCGGGGATCGAGGGGATCACCAGATGGAAGGCATCGCGGGGGTCGCCGCCGTGGGTGCGCGGATCGGACAGCGGGCCGATCACATCGAGGAACTCCACGACGGAGCCCGGCCAGCCGTGGGTGAGCAGCAGCGGCAGGGCGTCCGGCGCGGGGGAGCGCACATGGAGGAAGTGCACCTGAGCGCCGTCTATCACGGTGGTGTACTGCGGATGCTCATTGAGCTCCGCCTCGTGTGCCCGCCAGTCGTAGCCGGTGCGCCAGTATTCGGCCAGCTCCCGCACATAGGGGAGCGCGGCTCCGTACTCCCAGCCCGCGTCCGGCAGCGCGTCGGTCCAGCGGGTGCGGTCCAGCCGCTCGTGGAGGTCGTCCAGCCACTCCTGAGCGATCTCGATCCGGAAGGGCCGGATGTCCTCGGTGGTCTTCTGGTCTTCCCTGGTGATGTCCATGGCTCAAACGCTACGGTCCTTTGAGGACAGTTTCTGTCCTCAAAGGATGGCAGACTCCCCTTCATGTTGGAGACCTCGGCACGCCTGCTCCGCCTGCTCTCGCTGTTGCAGGCCCACCGCGAATGGTCCGGCGCGGACCTCGCCGACCGGCTCGGGGTGACCCCGCGCACCGTACGCCGGGATATCGACCGGCTGCGCGAACTCGGCTACCCCGTGCACTCCGCACCGGGTGCGGCAGGCGGCTACCAGCTGGGCGCGGGCGCCCAGTTGCCCCCGCTGCTGCTCGACGACGACGAGGCGGTGGCGGTCGCGGTCGGGCTGCGCCAGGCCGCGGGCGGCGGAGTCGAGGGTATCGAGGAGACCTCGGTGCGGGCCCTGGCCAAACTGGAGCAGGTGCTGCCGGACCGGCTGCGCCGCCGGGTGGGCGCCCTCAGTGCCTTCACCGTGCCGATGATCGGCGGGATCCCCGGGCCCGGGGTGGACCCGGAGGTGCTGACCGAACTGGCCAACGCCTGCCGGGACTGCTGCCGGCTGCGGTTCGAGTACCGCGACCACGGGGGCACCGTCAGCCGCCGTACCGCCGAACCCCACCGGCTGGTCTGCACCCAGCGCCGCTGGTATCTGGTCGCTTGGGACGTGGACCGTGAGGACTGGCGCACCTACCGCGTCGACCGGATCACCCCGACCCCGCCGCACGGTCCGCGGGTCGCCCCGCGCCGCCCACCCGCCGACGACCTCGCGGCCTATGTCTCCCGGGGGGTCTCCACCGCCGTGTACGCCGAGAAGGCCACCGTGCTGCTGCGGGTCTCCGCCGAGCGGGCGGCCGAGCGCGTCTCGCCCTCGGCCGGGGTGCTGGAGGCGGTCGACGAGCACAGCTGCCTGCTGCACACCGGCGCCCACAGCCTCGACGTGATGGTGATCCACATCATGCTGATGGGCTTCGACTTCGAGGTGCGCGAGCCCGCCGAACTCGCCGACCACGTCCGGCGGATCAGAGACCGGCTGGACCGCGCTCTGAACTGAACCGCACGCCCGGTCACCCGCTGCGCGGCCTGGTCTGCTGGTCCTCCGTCTGTGCGGCCCGCGCCACCTCCGGATGGTGCAGATCGAAGGCGGGGGATTCGGTGCGGATCTTCGGCAGCGCCGTGAAGTTGTGCCGGGGCGGGGGACAGGAGGTGGCCCACTCCAGCGAGCGGCCGTACCCCCAGGGGTCGTCCACCTCGACCCTCTCGCCGTACGAGGCCGTCCACCAGACGTTGTAGAGGAACGGCAGCGTGGAGAGTCCGAGCAGGAACGCCCCGATGGTGGAGACCGTGTTGAGGGTGGTGAAGCCGTCCGCCGCCAGATAGTCGGCGTAGCGCCGCGGCATCCCCTCCACGCCCAGCCAGTGCTGCACCAGGAAGGTGGTGTGGAAGCCGGTGAACAGCGTCCAGAAGTGGATCCTGGCCAGCCGCTCGTTCAGCAGCTTCCCGGTGAACTTCGGCCACCAGAAGTAGAAGCCCGCGAACATCGCGAAGACGACCGTCCCGAACACCACGTAGTGGAAGTGGCCGACCACGAAGTAGGTGTCGGTGACCTGGAAGTCGAGCGGCGGCGAGGCCAGGATGACCCCGGTCAGCCCGCCGAACAGAAAGCTCACCAGGAAGCCGACGGCCCACAGCATCGGCGCCTCGAAGGACAGCGAACCGTTCAGCATCGTGCCGATCCAGTTGAAGAACTTCACCCCGGTCGGCACGGCGATCAGGAACGACATCAGCGAGAAGAACGGCAGCAGCACCGCGTCGGTGGCGAACATGTGGTGCGCCCAGACCACCATCGACAGCCCGGTGATGGCCATCGTCGCGCCGATCAGGGTGAGGTAGCCGAAGATCGGCTTGCGGGAGAAGACCGGGATGATCTCGGTGATGATGCCGAAGAACGGCAGCGCGATGATGTAGACCTCGGGATGGCCGAAGAACCAGAACAGATGCTGCCACAGCAGCGCCCCGCCGAACCGGGGATCGAAGACCACCGCCCCCCACCGCCGGTCCGCCTCCAGCACCAGCAGCGCCGCCGCCAGCACCGGGAACGCCATCAGGATCATGATCGAGGTGAAGAGGGTGTTCCAGGTGAAGATGGGCATCCGGAACATCGTCATCCCTGGGGCGCGCATCACGATGATGGTGGTCAGGAAGTTGACCGCGCCCAGGATGGTGCCGAAGCCCGCCAGCGCAAGCCCCATGATCCACATATCGGCGCCCACCCCGGGGGAGCGCATCGCGCTGTTGAGCGGGGCGTAGGCGGTCCAGCCGAAGTCGGCAGCGCCGCCGGGCACCATCAGACCGCACACCACGATCAGTCCGCCGAACAGGAACAGCCAGTACGAGAGCATGTTGAGCCGGGGAAAGGCCACATCCGGCGAACCGATCTGCAACGGCATGATCTCGTTGGCGAACCCCGCGAAGGTCGGGGTGGCGAACAGCAGCAGCATGACCGTGCCATGCAGGGTGAACGCCTGGTTGTACTCCTCCTGGGAGATCAGCTGGATCCCCGGCCGGGCGAGCTCGGCCCGCATCACCATGGCCAGTGCCCCTCCGATGAGGAAGAAGCCGAAGGAGGTGATCAGATAGAGATGACCGATCTTCTTGTGGTCGGTGGTGGTCAGCCAGTCCACGGCCACCCGGCCCCGTCGCGGCAGCCACACCTCGCCGGTCGCGGCGCGCGTGGTGTGCGTCGTCATCGAAGGCTCCCTCCGCGTCCGGAGACCGGATGCGAAACGGTTTTCCGCCCATGATCACCCGATGGGCACTCCGATCCGCGGAGGGCTGCCCAGCGTCACTCCCTCGGGGGCAACAGCGGACCGAGTGGCCCAAGGTCCGGACTGAGATCCGACGGCTGGACGCCGTAGCGCTCGCACACCCCCCGCGTTCGTAGCGGCGGATACGGCGGTAGCCAGTGAGCACGGTGTACGCGTCCACCCGCCGGTAAACCCGACCTCTCACGATCGGCGATTTGTGGTGGAATTGTGTGCTCCGGCTACTTCCGGGCGATCTTCCCAGCGATGCTTTTCCGTCGGCCGCGCAATTTGTTCGACAAGGCGATCCGCGGGCCTGTCCTATACCAGGCCAGCGCCTTTGACGCGGGAAATCAATGAAAAAGAGACCGGCCATCCCGGAGTCGTCAACTTGAGCCCCGGAAGAGTGACAAAGTCACTAACAAACCCGGGCGTGTTTTCTGTAACACAAGTGTGACGAATGGTGGACTCGGGGCGGATGAGGCCGTGCTCGCCGTGATCCAGATCTCGCTTTCCCACCCGTTCGGCGCCGCCTACCGTGGCTGTCATGGGACCTGTACCGAACCGTCCGGACGAACCCGACGACGACCTCGACAGCTATGTGGGACTCGACGCGAGAACCGCTGAGGAGCGGGCGCGGGAGCGCGGCTGGAGCACCGTGCGGGCGGTGCCGCCGGGCGCGATCATCACCATGGAATACCTCTTCGGGCGGATCAACTTCGAAGTCGCCGACGGCGTCGTACGGCGCTGCTGGCGCGGCTGAGCCGCCCGCCACGCCCACGCGGCACCGGGTACGACCACAACGGCCCCGGACGCTCTCACCCGAGCGTTCGGGGCCGTTGTGCGCGGTCCTTGTGCGGCGGCCTTACGGGGCGCTTGTGCGTACCGTCCCGTGGCCAGGGCGGGCGTCAGCCGCCGGTGGCCGTCGTACGCCCGCGGCCCGCGCCGGAGCCGTAGGGGCCGGTGGCGGTGCGGGGCACCCGGTCGGCGTGTGGCGGGCGGCGGCTGCCGGCCGGGCTGACCGGGGTCCGCTCGGAACGCACCGAGTGCTGGTGCTGGCGGACCGGATGGTGCTGGCGGGGCTCTGCGATCCGGGCGGTGGGGCCGCCGGGGCGCCCGGCCACGCCCACCGGCTCACGCGGCTGCAGTTCGTCGTCGCGGGCGATCCGCGGGGTGGCCAGAGTGGATCCGGCCACCGGCCGGATCGAGGGGACCGGAACCGGTACCGGCGCCCGGCCGCTGTGCTGGCGCAGTCGGTGCCACAGGCCGAGCAGCAGTACCTCGGCGCGGTACATCACCGGCTCAAGCCAGGGCAGGGCCAGCAGCACCAGAACGCCCGCGGCCCAGCCGAGCACCACATCGCTCAGCCAGTGGGTGCCGAGGTAGACGGTGGTCATGCCGACGCCGAAGGCGAAGCCCGTGGCGATCAGCGAGGCGACTCTGCGGGCCACCGGAGTGGTCCCCAGATATGCCAGAACACCCCAGGTGACCACGGCGTTCGCGGTGTGACCCGAAGGAAATATATCGCCGCCGGCCCACATCTCATTGGAGCCGACGGTCGTCGCGTAGTGCGGGCCCAGCCGTCCGAAGCCCAGCTTCACGGAGCCCACGGTGATGTTCAGCAGCAGCAGCGAGGAGCCGAGCACCAGCAGCGGACGCAGGGTGCGCTGCCGGTGGCAGCACCATCCCAGCCAGGCGGCGACCGCCACGGCGGTGGGGCCGCGCTGGCCCATGACGACGAAGTAGTCCAGGAAGGTGTGGAACTCCGGCCACTGCTTGTAGGGCCGGAACAGCATGACCTGCCAGTCCAGCTTCACCAGCCACGAGGTGGTGAGCACGCCGATGACGGTGGCCGCGTAGACCGCCAGAGTGGACCCGAGCAGCCAGCGGCGGGTGCGGGTCATGCGCGGTCGCGCGAGATCGGTCGGGCGCTCCTCCGCCTCGGGGAGCTTGTCTTCGGTACGCACCTAATCGACGTTACATTGCGTGACAGGCGGGTTCGGTCGATCAGGTCGCTTTGTGATGACGATGTGATGTGGACTTCGTCTCGTCGGCGGCTTTTGGCCGCGCCTTTCCGGCGTAATCCACGAGCGCACAGAGCTTTTGTGCGCACGGCCTTCCTATCGACGGTCAACGAGTCCTTTATGGATTTCTTACAGCGGCGTTTATCGGTGATTAGCCGTGCCGTTCCCACCCGTTTCCCGCGCCGATGCCGGGTCGATGCCGGGCCGACGCCGGTCCGTACGGGGCCGCCCGCCGGGCCGGTGCCGCTCGGCCGGATGGCCGGATCACGGCGGTCCCGAACCATGCAGCCAGAACGCCCCGTAGAGCGCGGAAGCCAGCCCCACCGAGCCCAGGACCAGCGCCGTGCGCACCGGACGCTGCCGGGCCAACGCCAGCGCGAGCGGCAGCAGCAGCGGGAAGGCGGGTATCAACAGCCGTGGTTTCGAGCCGAAGTAGCCCTTCGCGGTCAGCGCGAGCACCAGCACCGACCCGCAGTACGCCAGCAGCGGCAGCGGCTGGCGCTGCCGCACACCGTGCGCGTACAGCCACAGCAGCGCCGCGACACCGGCCAGCAGCGCGAGCCCGGCGGGGAGGGACGGGCCCAACAGCATCCCGCCGATGAAGCCCGCGAAGGCCAGGCCGCCGTCGAAGCCGTTCCCCCAGCCGTTCTGCACATCGAAATAACCGGTGACGCTGCCGGTCTCGAAGCCGACCCATCCCACATAGCCCAGCCAGCCCAGCGGTGCCAGCGCCACTCCGGCGAGCAGCCGGGGATGGGTGCGCCAGGCCCGCCGCCATCTGTCCCCGGGCAGCAGCTCGACGGCCGCCGCCACCCACAGCGCGGCGACCACCGCCGCCCCCACCGGCCGGGTGAGCCCCGCGAGGGCCGCGAGCACACCCGCCCACAGCCACTGGCGGGTCAGCGCCGCGTACACGCCCCAGGCGGCCAGCGCCGTGAAGAGCGACTCGGAGTACGCCATCGACTGCACGATCCCGACCGGCAGCACTCCCCAGAGCGCCGCCAGCACGGTGCCCACCCGCCGTCCGTACAGCAGATCGCCGACCGCGAAGATCCCCCACGCGGCGAACAGCGAGGTGACCCAGCTCACCGCAAGCCCCGCGTCGGCCGCGTCCAGCGGAGATATGGCCGAGATCACCCTCTCCAGCGTGGGCAGCAGCGGGAAGAATGCCAGGTTCGAGTGGATCGAGCCGTCTGCCAGACGCAGGGTGTAGCCGTACCCCTGCTCGGCGATACGGGAGTACCAGAGGGAGTCCCAGCGGGCCGCGAGAAGCTGGTGGGGACTCTTGTCCGCCACCGCCCCCCAGATCGCCAGAACCACCAGCCCGACCAGACGCGTCCCCGCATACACGAGCAGCGCGGGGGCGGCTCGGCGCAGCGCGGCGCGCACGGTGCGGCCGGGACGGCCGTCGTCGCTGCGCGGCACGGTGGCGGCATGGGCGAGATCAGTCACGGCGACGATTATCAAGCACGATCCGGATCGCCCGCGGCGCCTGTGGATAACCGTGAGTCCGACACCCTGGCGCCACCTCCATGACGCCAGGGCGACGCGGGCGAGCCAAGGGACAAAAGGGGAACGACGGAACGTACGCCTCCGTAACCGCCTCGTGTGCCAGGTGCAACATGACCTGCGGCACACGGTCGGCGCGCCGACTCGCGTACCCTGACCTCTCACTCGCGCCTTCGCCACCGGGTCACCGGACGCGTCCCCACGACGTGACGTTTCCGCCCCGCCGGGCGGATCGCGAGCGCAAGACCAGGGAGGTGCGTACATGTCCGGGACGACCACGGGCCGCGATCAGCGGACGGCGGGCGTTCCCCGGCAATGGCGCGGCACCGAAGCGGGCGGCGGTGCGAACCGCTGGGTTGTCCTGCTGGTGCTCTGCGTCAGCCTGCTGCTCGTAGCCGTCGACGCCACCGTGCTCCACGTGGCCGTTCCCGCCGTCACCGAGGACCTTCGCCCCGGCGCGATCGAGCTGCTGTGGATCGTGGACGCCTATCCCCTGGTGTGCGCGTCGCTGCTGATCCTCTTCGGCACCCTCGGTGACCGCGTCGGCAGACGCCGGGTGCTGCTGCTCGGCTACGGGCTCTTCGGCACCGCCTCGGCCCTCGCGGCCTTCGCCGCCAACCCCCAGATCCTCATCGGGGCCCGTGCCCTGCTGGGCGTCGGCGGCGCGATGATCATGCCCGCCACGCTGTCGATCCTGCGCCAGGTCTTCCCCGACCGCCGGGAGCGCGCCCTCGCCATCGGCATATGGAGCGCGGTGGCCGCCGTCGGCGCGGCCGTCGGCCCGCTGCTCGGCGGATTCCTGGTCGAGCACTTCTGGTGGGGCTCGGTCTTCCTGATCAACCTCCCGCTGATGGCGGTGGCCCTTCCGGTCGGCCGCTGGCTGCTGCCGGAGTCCACCGGCGAAGGCGACGGGCCGTGGGACGTGCTGGGCGCGATCATGGCGGCCAGCGGACTGTTCTGCGTGGTCTTCGGAGTGAAGCGGGTGGGCAGCGGCTTCGGTCTGCTGGAGCCGGTCACCGCCCTCCCGGCGCTGTGCGGCGTCCTGTTGCTGGTGCTGTTCGTCCGCCGTCAGCGGCGCCGGGCGCATCCGCTGGTCGATCTCAACCTCTTCGCCCGGGCGGCCTTTTCGATCTCGGTCGGCTGTATCGTCCTGGCCCTGCTCGCGCTCGTCGGCCTGGAGCTCATAGCGGCCCAGTACCTCCAGCTGGTACTGGGACTCACCCCGCTCGAGACCGGGCTGCGGCTGCTGCCGCTCACCTTCGCCGCCATGGCCGCGGGACTCGCGGGGTCCCGGATGCTCCAGGGGCTCGGCCCGCGCACCATGGTGGCGTTCGGCTTCGGGCTCACCGCCGCCGCGGTGCTCTCCCTCACCGTCATGGGCCAGTCCGACCAGCCCGCGGTGCTCTGCGGCGCCTTCATCGTCCTCGGCTTCGGCCTGGAGACCACGCTCTTCGGCGCCTATGAGTCCATGCTGAACGAGGCGTCCGCGAAGTCGGCCGGGGGCGCGGCCGCCATCGGCGAGACCTCCTACCAACTCGGCGCCGGAATCGGCATAGCGCTGCTGGGCAGCGTGATGAACGCCGCCTACAAGCCCGGTGTCTCCTCGGTCACCGGGGTGCCGCAGCAGGCCGGCGCCGACGCCGGACAGTCGCTGGGCGCGGCGTACGAGGTCTCCCAGGAGCTCGGCGGGGCGGCCGGGGAGGCGCTGCGCGCCGCCGCCCGCGCCTCGTTCGTCCACGGATTGCACGTCACGCTCGTGGTCAGCGCCGGTCTGCTGCTGATCGGCGCGCTGGCCGCGCTGCGGCTGCCGAAGACCATGGAGTGCGCCCCCGCCGACGAGGCCGCGTCCGCGCCGGGCGCCGCGGAGGGTCAGAGCGCCGCGGAGGGTCAGAGCGCCGGGGAGGGCCAGGGCGCCGGGGAGGGTCTGGGCACCGCGGACCGTGTGGACGCCGCGGAGGTCCCGAACGCCTCGCAGCTGCCGGACGCCGCTGAGCTCCCGGCCCGCCGCGACCGCGCGGCCGTCGTGGGCGCCGAGTCCTCCGGCTGACCTGGCGCGGAGCCACCGAACGGGCCCGAGTGGGTCTGGACGGCGGACGGGACCCGGCCGTAGCGTCGGAGCCGACACGGATGATCAGCGGTCCAGGGGCGGAGGGCGCGCCCGGCCACCGGTGGGCATCCGCCGCACCCGCCGTATCCCACCGGAGGCCGCTACCCATGTCCGCTGGCACCCTGCCGCCGTTCGACCCGAGCGACCCGCTGGGCATCGACGACCTTCTCGGGCCCGAGGACCTGGCGGTCCGCGACACCGTCCGGCAGTGGGCCGCCAACCGCGTGCTGCCGCATATCGCCGACTGGTACGAGCGCGGTGAGCTGCCCGGAATCCGCGAACTCGCCCGGGAGCTGGGCTCGATCGGGGCGCTCGGGATGTCGCTGACGGGCTATGGCTGCGCGGGCGCGAGCGCCGTCCAGTACGGACTGGCCTGTCTGGAGCTGGAGGCCGCCGACTCCGGGATCCGCTCCCTGGTATCGGTGCAGGGCTCGTTGGCGATGTACGCGATTCACCGCTTCGGTTCCGAGGAGCAGAAGCAGCGGTGGCTGCCGGGGATGGCCTCCGGGGAGATCATCGGCTGCTTCGGACTCACCGAGCCCGACATCGGCTCCGACCCGGCCGCCATGCGCACCCATGCCAAACGGGACGGTTCCGACTGGGTGCTGACGGGCCGCAAGATGTGGATCACCAATGGTTCGGTGGCCGGGGTCGCGGTGGTCTGGGCCCGCACCGACGAGGGCATCCGCGGATTCGCCGTGCCCACCGACACCCCGGGCTTCTCGGCTCCCGAGATCAAGCACAAGTGGTCGCTGCGTGCCTCCATCACCAGCGAACTGGTGATGGACGAGGTACGGCTGCCCGCCGACGCGGTGCTGCCCGAGGTCACCGGGCTGCGCGGACCGCTGGGCTGTCTCAGCCACGCCCGCTACGGCATCGTCTGGGGCGCGATGGGAGCGGCCCGCGCGTCGTTCGAGGCGGCGCTCGACTACTCCCGCACCCGTGAGCAGTTCGGCCGCCCGATCGGAGGCTTCCAGCTCACCCAGGCCAAGCTGGCCGATATGGCGGTGGAGCTGCACAAGGGGGTGCTGCTGGCCCACCATCTGGGGCGGCGGATGGACGCCGGGCGGCTCCGCCCCGAGCAGGTCAGCTTCGGCAAGCTGAACAATGTGCGGGAGGCGATCGACATCTGCCGCACGGCCCGGACCATCCTGGGCGCCAACGGGATCTCACTGGAGTACCCGGTGATGCGGCACGCCACGAATCTGGAGTCGGTGCTCACGTACGAGGGCACCGTCGAGATGCACCAACTGGTGCTCGGCAAGGCGCTCACCGGTCTCGACGCCTTCCGCTGAGGCGGCCGGGACGCCTCAGCCCCGGGCGAGTGAGCCGACCTGGGTGAGTTGAGCCGACCTGAGCGAGTGAGCCGAAGGGGCGCGACCCTGGCGAAAGGGAGAGCGCGCGGAGGCCCTGAGGAACGAAGGGCCGAGCACGGTCGACTGTCGTCAGGGGCTTTGGCGCCCTGGAGGCGAACCGAGCTCCCCAAAAGAGGGGCGCCGAGCACGGTCGACTGTCGTCAGGGGCTTTGGCGCCCCGGAGGCGAACCGAGCCCCCCGAAAAAGGGGGGCCTCAGCTCTGGTTGAAGAAGCCACCGATCGAGCGCTGGGACTCACCGCTGACGATCTGGTAGTCGGCCGGGGTGAGGAGGAAGACGCGGTTGGCGACGCGCTCGATGGAGCCGCGCAGCCCGAACGTCAGCCCTGCCGCGAAGTCGACCACGCGCTTGGCGTCGCCGGGCTCCATCGTCGTCAGATTGACGATGACCGGGACGCCTTCGCGGAACAGCTCCCCGATCCCCCGGGCGTCCCGGAAGCCGTCCGGGGTGACCGTGGCGATGCGTGTGCCCTGGTCCTGCGCGGCCTGGTCGGCCACCCGCACCCGCGGGTCGGTCACCCAGGAGTCGCCGGGCTCGGGTCCCTCGGCGTAGTCGTCGTCGTAGTAGCGCTCGTCATCGCTGTCGTCGACGAGGCCAAGCCAGGCACTCGCCTTGCGCACCGATCCCATGGACGCCTCCTTTCGCTAACGGTGTGTACTGTCCGCCCCTCTATGGTCGTCCATGATGCGGATGGTGTGCCACGTGGATTGCGGCCGCACAGGGGATTCGTGACGTTACTGGCACACAACGGCTGGCGCCATATCAGAGTTCCACCTGCTTAAGGGGGCTGACGGAGCGCTGGGTAGACTCCGCCGGGCCGGACGGGTGACGTCGGGGACGTACGGGTGAACGGGGATCTTTGTGTTTGGCATTATCCGGCCTTGCCGCCACCGTCTGTCGGAAAACTTGCGGACGGAGTGGATGGCGCATCTGTGCGGGTTGTGCCTCGCGTTGAGGGGTGACCATGGGCAGTTCGCCCGGATTGCCACCAATTACGACGGTCTGGTGATCTCCGTACTGGTTGAGGCCCAGGCTGGACGCTCCGACGACTGGCGGCGTACCGCCGGGCCGTGCCCGCTGCGCGGGATGCGCACCGCCTCCGTCGCGCAGGGCGAGGGCGCCCGGCTCGCCGCCACCGTCTCCCTGGTGCTGGCCTCGGCGAAGGTGCGTGACCATGTGGAGGACGGCGACGGGGCGTTGGCCCGGCGGCCGGTCGCCGCGGCCGCCCGTCGGGTCGCCGCCCGGTGGGACCGGGCCGGGGCGCGCAGTGGTGCCGACATCGGCTTCGACACCGCCGTACTGCTCGACGCGGTCGGTCGGCAGGCCGGGGTCGAGAGCGCGGCCGGGATCGGCACCTCACTGCTGACCATCACCGAGCCCACCGAGACCGCGACCGCCGCGGCTTTCGGCCACACCGCGATCCTGGCCGGGCGGCCGGAGAATCAGGCCCCGCTGGAGGAGGCCGGACGGCTCTTCGGACGGCTGGCCCATCTGCTGGACGCGGTGGAGGACCTGGTCGAGGACGCCGAGACCGGCGCCTGGAACCCGATCACCGCCACCGGCGCGGATCTCGCCGAGGTGCGCAGGCTCTGCGACGACGCGGTGCACGGCGTGCGGCTCGCCCTCAAGGACACCCGGTTCGCGAGCAAGGGCTCCGGCAAGCTGGCGCATGTGCTGCTGGCGCACGAACTGCCGCGCGCGGTGGACCGCGCCTTCGGCACCACCGGCTGCGCCCACACCACCGATGCCACGCACGGCGGGTCCGGCGCGCCGGAGCTCGAGATGCTCGGCCCCGAGGGATCCCAGGGCGCGCCGCCCCCGCAGTCGCCGTGGATCAACCCGCCCGGCGGCCCCGGCGGCGCGCCGCCCGAGCCGCCGAACCGGGGCCGCCGCCGCGGGCTGATAGCCGGCTGCGCGGTGTGGGCCGGGCTCTTCTGTACCTGTCAGGTGTGCTGCAAGGACCCGTACCACGACCCGTGGACCGGGGAGCCGCGCGAGGGTCTGTGCCACAAGTGCGATGACTGCTCGGACTGCTGCGATTGCTGTGACTGCTGCAACTGCTGTGATGGCTGCGATTGCTGTGACGGTTGCGACTGCGGTTGCGACTGCGGTTGTTGACGATCGGCTGAGCGCGGCCCCTTCCGTCCGAACTCACCGCCGAGGCCGCCGCGTTGACCGGCCGGAGCTCGGCCATCCGGGCCGCTGAGTTCCCCGGGTCGCCGAGTTCGTGGCCACCGCGCGGGAGTTGTGGGACTTCTGGATGCCGATCCGCTCGCGGCGGAATCCAAGTGGTGGGCGCTGTCGGAGAAGAAAGGGCTCTCCATCCGGCAGCCCGTCATCGAGGTGACCGGGCGGCAGTCGTTCATCGGCATCCCGGAGGCGGTCGCCGCCGAGGTGGCCGCTTTTGTACGGGGCGAGGCTGCCGACGGCATCACCTTCCTCCCGCATCCGCCCCGGCGGACTCGACGACTCCGTGGACCGGGTGGTCCCGCCGTTCCAGGAGCGCAAGGTGTTCCGCACCGCGTACACCGGCCGCGCCCTCCGCGACCATCTGGGGTTTCGCCATCCGGGAGGGGAGGGCTGAGGGGTTCCGTGACGGGTTCCGCACCGGAGCGGACAGGTATCGGGCGGACCGATGGAAACCGATGGAACCTGAGCGTCCGTAGCAGCGTCCTCATGGATACCCAGGGGATGGGCGCACCGCCCCGGCGGCCGGAAGCCGCCGGGGCCATGTGCCGGGCGCACGCCGACTGTTCCGGATTGTCCTCTTGCGCGCTGAGGGTAATGGCCCGAATACTTCGGGAAGCGCTTGTCAGGAACACGTCGGAAATCCCAGTTCGATGTGATCGTTGACTGCGCCTCACGGGCCTGCCCACCCAAGCGGACCCCCGATTCCCTCGGAGGAAGAGTTGAGGATCAAGCGCACTGCCCCCCACGGCACCCAGGCGAGACGCACGGCCCTGATCGCCGCCACCTCCGCGCTGCTGGCCGGAACGGCACTCGCCGCCCCCGCCGCCTACGCGGGAAGCGACCGGGTCACCACCTTCAGCGCGTCAGAGGCCAAGGCGGCGAGCGACGCCGTTCTCGAGGCCGATGTCGCGGGCACCGCCTGGTATGTCGACAAGGCGACCAATACCCTTGTGGTCACCGTCGACAGCACCGTCTCCTCGAGCGAGATCGCCAAGATCAAGGACGGCGCCGGTGCGAGCGCCGACGCGATCAAGGTCAAGCACACCCCCGGCAAGTTCGGCAAGCTGATCTCCGGCGGCGACGCCATCTACGCGAGCGGCTGGCGCTGCTCCCTCGGCTTCAACGTCCGCAACAGCAGCGGAGCCAACTACTTCGTCACCGCGGGCCACTGCACCGACGGCGCGGGCACCTGGTGGTCCAACTCCAGCCACACCACCACCATCGGCCCCACGGCCGGCTCCAGCTTCCCGGTCAATGACTACGGTCTGGTCCGGTACAGCGGCTCGGTCAGCCCGTCCGGCACCGTCGGCAGCCAGGACATCACCCGGGCCGCCAACCCCACCGTGGGCCAGACGGTCACCCGCCGCGGCAGCACCACCGGCACCCACAGCGGCCGGGTCACCGCACTGAACGCCACCGTCAACTACGGGGGCGGCGACATCGTCTACGGCATGATCCAGACCACCGTCTGCGCCGAGCCCGGCGACAGCGGTGGCCCCCTCTACTCCGGGTCCACCGCACTCGGCCTCACCTCCGGCGGCAGCGGCAACTGCTCCACCGGCGGGACCACGTTCTTCCAGCCGGTCGTCGAAGCGCTGAACGCCTACGGGGTCAACGTCTACTGATCGCCCGCCCCCGGCGTGACGGCCCTCACCGGCCCGTCCGCGCCCTCATCGGTCCGTTCACCCTCGCCGTCATCGGCATGCCACCGGCCCACCCCCACCGGCCGCCGGCATTCGGCGAAGGAGCCCCCGCCCGGAGTGCCGGGCGGGGGCTCCCCCCGGTCGTCGAGCCGGACTATCGTGGACATCAATACCCCAGATGGGGCATTGATCGTGATACGGACGGCAGGTGGCCGTGATGATCGGTGCGCTGGTGACAGTGATCGTGGTAGTGGCCTGCCTGGGTGTGGTCTGCGCCCTGGCGGCGGCCCGTGTGGTCAAGCAGTTCGAGCGGGGAGTGGTCTTCCGGCTCGGGAGGCTGCGGTCGGACGTCCGGGGGCCGGGGTTCACCATGATCGCCCCGGTCTTCGACCGGCTCCACAAGGTGAATATGCAGATCGTGACGATGCCCGTGCCCGCTCAGGAGGGCATCACTCGCGACAATGTGACGGTCCGCGTCGACGCGGTCGTCTACTTCAAGGTCGTGGACCCGGCCGAGGCGATCGTCGCGGTGGAGGACTACCGCTTCGCCGTCTCCCAGATGGCCCAGACCTCGCTGCGCTCGATCATCGGCAAGAGCGATCTGGATGATCTGCTCTCCAACCGGGAGAAGCTCAACCAGGGCCTTGAGCTCATGATCGACAGCCCGGCGGTGGGCTGGGGCGTCCATATCGACCGTGTCGAGATCAAGGACGTCTCGCTGCCGGAGACCATGAAGCGGTCGATGGCCCGCCAGGCGGAGGCCGACCGGGAGCGTCGCGCCCGGGTCATCAACGCGGACGCGGAGCTGCAAGCCTCCAAGAAGCTGGCCGAGGCCGCCGCGCAGATGGCCGACACCCCGTCCGCGCTCCAGCTGCGGCTGCTCCAGACGGTGATGGCGGTGGCCGCGGAGAAGAACTCCACACTGGTGCTGCCCATCCCGGTGGAGCTGCTGCGCTTCCTGGAGAGGGGGCAGCAGCCCCTGGAGGCGGGCCGGACGGAAGGGAAGCGGGAGGGCGCCGCCGAACGGGAGGCCGTTCCGGCCGCCGCTTCCGCCACCTCCGGCACCTCCGGCAGGGAAGGCCGGTCCGCGCGGCCGGTGCCCACCCTCACCGAACGCGAGCCGGAGCCGCGGCGGACCGTGGAGCGCTGACGGAGTGCTGACGGAGGGCTGACCCCGCGGCCGCGATCCCCGGCCCGCGCTCGGCCCGCGCCCGCCCGCGCCCGCCCGCGCGTGCGCGCCCGCCCGCGTTCGGCCCGTGCCCGCTCGCGCCCGGCCCGTGCCCGCTCGCGCCCGGCCCGCGCCCGCTCGCGCCCGCCCGCGTTCGGCCCGCGCTCGGCCTGTCCCCGGTCCGTCCCCTGCTCATGGCCCGTGGACGGTGATCGGAACCCATAGGGTCCTGCCCGCGCACCCTTCGTCGGTGCGCGGGCTTCG
Source organism: Streptomyces sp. JLBJ103 (assembly GCF_058215575.1). Taxonomy (NCBI): domain Bacteria; kingdom Bacillati; phylum Actinomycetota; class Actinomycetes; order Kitasatosporales; family Streptomycetaceae; genus Streptomyces; species Streptomyces sp. JLBJ103. The sequence goes on from NZ_CM177089.1 coordinate 6,248,143, forward strand.
TCGTGCCCGTACACGGGGCCGTTTCGTGGATTTCACAGATATGACGTGAACACGCCCTTGTGTGGCCCCGGAACCCCTGGGAATACTCGGCGGCGAGTTGGCATGGACGCGCCCTGATAGGGCAGACGCCCCCCTGCCGCCACGTCCTCCGGGTCCGGCACCCCACTGCCGAACGGGCCCAACCCCCCACTGGAGGTTCTGAGTTGAAGCACCGCCGCATACCCAAGCGTCGTGTCGCCATCGCCGGAGCCGGCATAGCGGCTCTGGTCGCCGCGGGACTCACCTTTCAAAGCGCCCACGCCGCCCCGGCCGACCAGCCGGACTCCCTGTCGGTGAAGGCCGCGGGCAAGCTCGCACACAGTCTCGTCTCCTCGCTGGGTGCTGACTCCGCGGGCAGCTACTACGACGCCGAGGCCAAGAAGCTCGTGGTCAACGTGGTGAACGACGCCGCCGCGGACAAGGTCCGCGCGGCCGGGGCCGAGGCCAAGGTGGTCAAGTACACCGTGGCCCAGCTGAACTCGGCGCGGGCGACCCTCAAGGACAAGGCCACCATTCCCGGCACCGCGTGGTCGGTGGACCCCAGAAGCAACAAGGTCGTCGTCACCGCGGACCGCAGCGTCAAGGGCGAAGCGCTGGCCAAGCTGACCGAGGTCACCGGTGGTCTCGGTGACAAGGTCGAGGTCAAGCGCTCGAAGGGCACGTTCTCGACCTTCATCGCCGGCGGTGACGCCATCTGGGGCGCCGGCGGGCGCTGCTCGCTCGGCTTCAACGTGGTCAAGGACGGCAAGCCGTACTTCCTGACCGCCGGGCACTGCACCGAGGCGATCAAGAGCTGGTCGGACTCGCAGGGCGGCGAGGAGATCGGGGCCAACGAGGGAAGTTCCTTCCCCGGCAATGACTACGGCCTGGTCAAGTACACCAAGGAGGTCGAGCACCCGAGCGCGGTGGATCTCTACAACGGCAGCACTCAGGCCATCGCCAAGGCGGGCGACGCCACGGTCGGCCAGAAGGTGCAGCGCAGCGGCAGCACCACCCAGGTGCACGACGGTGAGGTCAAGGCCCTCAACGCGACCGTCAACTACCAGGAGGGCACGGTCGAGGGGCTCATCCAGACCAACGTCTGCGCCGAGCCGGGCGACAGCGGCGGCTCGCTCTTCGCGGGCGACACCGCGCTGGGGCTGACCTCCGGCGGCAGTGGTAACTGCTCCGGCGGTGGCGAGACCTTCTTCCAGCCGGTTCCGGAGGCGCTGGACGCGTTCGGCGCCTCGATCGGCTGATCCCGCGCGCCAGTTCCCCTGGTCCGCACCCAAGGCAGAGGCCCCCCGGACACCCGTGGACGGTGTCCGGGGGGCCTCCCCTTGCCCTGCGTTCGGTGGTGCGTGGTGCGTGGTGCGTGGTGCGGTAGTGCGGGGGTGGTGCATCGTTCGGTGCTGCGCTGCTCGGTCGTTCGCCGTCAGAACCCGAAGACCTGGGTGGTGACGGCGTTCCTCTCGCAGTTGTTCCCGAAGGTGTGCTCGTACGAGATCCGGCGGCCGTCCCAGATCCCCTCGGCGGTGACGGTCACCGGCCGCCACTCCTTGGTGCAGACCCGGCCGGGCTCAGCCGACAGCGTCAGCGAGTTGAACGCACCGTCGACGGCGCGCAGTTCGCTGCATGCCTTGGCGGGCGCCGGGTGGGTACCGGAGGGGGTGGGCTGACAGCTGAGCGTCACCGCCCGCTGTACGTCGGCCGTGGCCGCGTCCGCGCCGTAGCCGACGGTGAGGACCAACGCAGAGGCCGGGTACAGGCTGTCGGGCTGTGCGGGCGCGGCGTTCGCCGTGCCGCTCGCACCGATCCCCAGCGCGGCGCTCAGAGCCACGGCGGCCCCCAGACCGATCGCCCCTGTGGTCTTCCGCATTTCGAACGCTCCCTTGCTCGTGGTTTCAGATACCGGACGGAGTTCTACGCCGTGCGCACCAGGAACGCATGTCGATCGAACACTTCCGGTCGCTATATGTAGTCATTCAGTGGCTTATTGTCGCGCGCGGGGGGTGTCGCTCCGCGGAACGCCGCGTAGCGAGCGGATGCGCGGCAGGTGGGGCGAACCGGTGGGAGTGCGCCCGGCGTGGAGGTGTCCGGAGTGTCCGCCGGTTCAGGAAACGACATGCTCAGAGCACTCGTATGTGATCAGGAACGGCCATATGGGACAGCGGGTGATGATCCGTCCGTCATCTGCCCCGGGCATGGGGTCCGATGGGCGCGTGGACGAGATCCTGCCAGCGCAAGGCGACCGGCGGGCGGGTGCTCAAAGGGCCCTCGGGGCCCGGAGCGGTGGTGTGCAGCGCGCGGTCAGCTGTCCAGGTCGCGGCTCAGGGGGCCGCTCTGCCGCCCCCAGCCGTAGGCCCGGCCGGCCCGCAGCCGCACCACCAGCCGCCGGTCGGCCACCATCGCGGCGCGGAACTCCTCCCAGTCCGGATGCTCGCCCTGGATGGCGCGGTAGACCTCGACCAGCTCGTCGGCGGTGGCGTCATGGGGGTCGGTGGTCACCGGGGTCAGTTCGGCGTCGCCCTCGGCCACCAGATAGGAGAAGCGGTCCTGGCTGGTGACGTAGAAGCTGGCGCGCGGATCGCGGCGCAGATTGCGGGTCTTGGCGCGGTCGTCGGTGACCGAGATGCGGATCAGCCGGGTGGCCGGGTCGTAGGTGAAGGCGACATTCGACAGCTGGGGTCGTCCGTCGCGCTTGAGGGTGACCAGCGCACCGGTGCGCTGCTCCCGCAACAGCCCGAGCAGGGCGTCCTGGGAGGGCGTGGCGGAGTCCCCGGGGTGCTCGGTCATAAGGGTCGAGCGTAGGCGGCGAACGACCGGTCTTCGCGGTGCGACACGCGGAATGTCGGGGCGTTTTGCGTGCTTATGGTGTATATGGAAGGACGGTCCAACCGACTCGCACGCTTGTTCGAGAATGGGGTTATGGTGGGGCGTGGGACGAACAGGGTCGGTCAGGGGGTGTGAGCAGCGGGAGGTGCGGATGCCAGGTTTCACGCATCTGCACACCGCGTCCGGATTCTCCATGCGGTACGGTGCCGCGCATCCGGAGCGGCTGGCGCAGCGCGCCGCCGAGCGCGGCATGGACGCGATCGCGCTGACCGACCGCGACAGCCTCGCCGGAGCGGTGCGGTTCGCCCGCGCGTGTGAGGCCGCGGGAGTGCGACCGCTCTTCGGGGTGGATCTGGCCGTCCGGGCGGAACCCCCGGAGCCGGGGCATACGGTCCGGCGCCGCACCCCGGTGCGCGGTGGGGCGTTCATCGATGAATCCGCGCCACGTGTGGTCTTCCTCGCCCGGGACGGCGCGGCCGGATGGGCCGCGCTGTGCGGGCTGGTCTCCGCCGCCCACGCCGACCTCGACCACCGCGGCTCCGCCCGTACCCAGGGCGGCGGACCGCCCCTGCTGCACTGGCGCGACCTGATCGGCGGCGGTGGCGGCGCGCTCTCCGCGCTGACCGTGCTGCTCGGCCCCGACTCCGATGTCGGCCGGGCCCTGGCCGCCGGACGGCCCGACCGGGCCGCCCGGCTGATCGCCCCCTGGCGTGAACTCCTCGGTGACGCCCTGCGTCTGGAGGCCGTGTGGCACGACCGCACCGGCACCGGCCCCGGCTCGCTGCGGCTGGCCGCCCGTACCGTCGGCTTCGCCGCCGAACAGGGCGTACGGGCCGTGCTCAGCAACGCCGTGCGCTACGCCGACCAGGGGGAGGGCCCGGTCGCCGATGTCCTGGACGCCGCCCGCCGGCTGGTCCCGATCGATACCAGCCACCCCGGCTCGCTCGACAGCGGTGAGCGCTGGCTCAAGGGCCCGCGGGACATGGCGGGGATCGCCGAACGGATCGTGGAGGCGGCGGGGATGCGGCGGGACGCCGCGTACCGGCTGCTGGAGGAGACCCGGCGCACCGCCGCCGAGTGCCTGGTCGACCCCGAGGACCACATCGGCCTCGGCAGTGTCCACTTCCCCGAACCGCGGCTGGTCGGTGCCGGACGGCGCAGCGCCGAGCGGGTGCTGCGGTCGCGCTGCGCCGCCGCCATGGTGCTGCGCGGCTACGACCGCGACCGGGTGCGCTGGGAGCGGCTGGAGGACGAGCTGCGCACCATCGAACGGCTCGGCTTCGCCTCGTACTTCCTCACCGTCGCCCAGGTCGTCGACGACACCCGCGCGCTCGGGGTCCGGGTGGCCGCCCGCGGTTCCGGCGCGGGCTCGTTCGTCAACCATCTGCTCGGTATCGCCCACGCCGATCCGGTGGCCAACGGGCTGCTGATGGAGCGGTTCCTGTCGGTGCGGCGGGCCGCGCTGCCCGATATCGACATCGATGTGGAGTCCGCGCGCCGCCTCGAGGTCTACCGCGCCATCTTCGACCGCTTCGGGGCGGAGCGGGTCGCGACCGTCGCGATGCCCGAGACCTACCGGGTGCGCCATGCCGTACGGGACGTGGGCGCGGCGCTCGGCATGGACCCGGAGGAGGTGGACCGGCTCGCCAAGTCCTTCCCGCACATCCGGGCCCGCGACGCCCGCGCGGCCCTGGCCGAACTGCCCGAACTGCGGGCGCTACGAGAGGCGACCGCCGAGCAGGAACGTTTCGGCAAGTTCTGGGAGCTGGTCGAGGCGCTGGACGCGCTGCCCCGTGGTCTCGCCATGCACCCCTGCGGGGTGCTGCTCTCGGACGCCGGACTGCGGGCCCGTACGCCCATCGTGCCGACCAGTGGCGAGGGCTTCCCGATGTCCCAGTTCGACAAGGACGACGTCGAGGAGCTGGGGCTGCTCAAACTCGATGTGCTCGGGGTACGGATGCAGTCCGCGATGGCGTATGCGGTGGCCGAGACCGAACGGGTCACCGGGCGCACGCTGGACCTCGACGACCCGGCGCAGGTCCGCCCCGGCGACCCGGCCACCTACGATCTGATCCGCTCCACCGAGACGCTCGGCTGCTTCCAGATCGAGTCCCCGGGACAGCGTGATCTCCTCGGACGGCTCCAGCCCACCTCCTTCCACGACCTCGTGGTCGACATCTCGCTCTTCCGGCCCGGCCCGGTCGCCGCCGACATGGTGCGCCCCTTCATCGACGCCCGGCACGGCCGCAAGCCGCCGCGCTATCCGCATCCGGACCTGGAGGAGGCGCTGCGCGAGACCTACGGCGTGGTGGTCTTCCATGAACAGATCATCAAGATCCTTTCGATCATGACCGGTTGTGAACGGGACCTCGCCGACGAAGCGCGGCGTGCGCTGTCCGACCCCGAACGGCAGGGGCGGGTACGTGCCTGGTTCCGGGCGGAGGCGTCGAAGCGGGGCTACCCGGCGGAGGTGCTGGCGCACACCTGGGAGATCGTCGAGGCGTTCGGCTCGTACGGCTTCTGCAAGGCGCACGCCGTCGCCTTCGCGGTGCCGACCTACCAGTCCGCCTGGCTCAAGGCGCACCACCCGGCCGCCTTCTACGCCGGGCTGCTCACCCACGACCCCGGGATGTACCCCAAGCGGCTGCTGCTGGCGGACGCGCGGCGGCGCGGGGTGCCGATCCTTCCGCTGGATGTGAACCGCTCGGGGGCCGCCTATCGAATCGAACTGATGTCCGGCGGCGGCTCGTCGGGTGATGGCCCGTCCGGCGGCGGCCCGTCCGGCGGCGGCTCGTCGGATGACGGCCCGGGTATCGGGGTCCGGCTGGCCCTCTCCGACGTCCACGGCATCAGCGAGGCGGAGACCGGGCGGATCGCGGCCGGACAGCCGTACTCCTCGCTCCAGGACCTGTGGCTGCGCGCCCACCCCGGACGGCCGGTGGCCGAACGGCTGGCCCAGGTCGGCGCGTTGGACGCGTTCGGTACGAGCCGCCGCGACCTGCTGTTGCAGATCGCCGAACTGCACCGGCAGCAGCGGGGCGCCGCCCGGCACAGCGGCGCGGGCCAGCTCCCGCTGACCGAGGCCGAGCCCGCCGCCCCCGCCGGACTCCCCGACCTCGACGCGGACGAACGCCTCGGCGCGGAGCTCGGCATCCTCGGCATGGACGTCTCCCGCCATCTCATGGGCGACCACCGGGACTTCCTGGAGGAGCTGGGCGCGATGTCCGCCAAGCGGCTGCGGGACGCCCGGCACGGCGAGACCGTGCTCGTCGCCGGGGCCAAGGCCGCCACCCAGACCCCGCCGATCCGCTCCGGCCGCCGGGTCATCTTCACCACCCTCGACGACGGCACCGGCCTGGTCGACTGCGCGTTCTTCGACGACAGCCACGCCGCGTGCGCGCACACCGTCTTCCACTCGTGGCTGCTGCTGGTACGCGGGGTGGTCCAGCGGCGCGGTCCGCGCAGCCTCAGCGTTGTCGGCTCGGCCGTCTGGAACCTCGCCGAACTGGCCCGGCTCCGCCGCGAAGGCGGCCTGGAGGCGGTCGCCGCCGAACTCGCGGCGGGCCCGGACGACGGTACGCGCGAACCGGCCGGGGCCGACTCCGGCCGCCGCATCCAGATGTCCACCGGCTACGCCATGCACCCGTGGGCCGACCTCCAGCCCGCGGGCGACCAGTCCGCCACCGGCCGCAAACTGTGGCACGCCAGCCCGGGGAGCGCGGGATGACCCCCGACCGGGCCCCCGAGCCCCGTACCGACGCCCTCCGCGGCCCCCGCCCGGCGCCACGGCCCGCACCCGCCGATCCGGTGGTGGGGTCCACCGAACCTCCGCCGGGGGGCGGGCCATCGGTCGGCGCCCCGCCCTCGGCGGGCGGATCCGCCGGGTCCCTGGCGAGGGAGCGGTCCACCGGGTCGGCTGGGCGTACCGCGCGTCCGGCGGGTGCCGCCACGTCTGGGCGACTGGGCTCGGCGTCCGAGCCGTCCACGCCCGCGGGTTCCCAGGCCGATGCAGGGGCGTCGTGTGCCCCGGTGGCGGGGGCGGCCGAACCGTCGGCGGGGTCCGGGTCCCCGGCGGGGCTGCCGTCTGCCGCGTCGGCGGGCCGTGCCGGTGCCGACGCCGGTGGGCCGGACCCGGTGTCCGGGCCGGTGGCGGGGGCCACCGGAGCCCCGGCCGGGGCCGTGGGGGAGTCGCGGTCCGCTCCGGTGGCGGGGCCGGTCGAATCCCTCGGTGGGGAGCCGCATGTGCTGTATGTGCGGTTCCAGCGGGGGAGTGGGGCGCTGGGGGAGGATGTCTACCAGGGGCTGCTGGCGTTGCTCGGGGAGCTGACGCCCGTCGTCGAGGCGCTGCCGCCCGATGCCGCGTTCGCCGATGTCCGCGGCGCGCTGCGGTACTTCGGGCGGGACGCCGCCGGTCTTGCGGGGATCGTGCGGGTCCGGGCGCTGGCCCGGTACGGCGTCGACTGCACCGTCGGGGTCGCCGCCAACCCCATGCTGGCCCGGATGGCCGCCCAGGACGCCTCGCCGGACACCCCCGGCGCCGTCCGTACCGTGCCCGACGAACCCGGCGCCGTCGCGGCGTTCCTCGCCCGCAAGCCGCCCACCGCGCTGCCCGGCGTGGGTCCGGCCACCGCGCGCACCCTGTGTGCGTACGGGCTCGACAGCGCCGCGCGGATCGCCGACGCGCCGCTGGGCACCCTTCAGCGGATCCTCGGCGCGGCGACCGCGCGCACGGTGCACGCCTGGGCCCGCGGTATCGACCCGGCGCCCGTCACCCCGAACGCCCCCACCCGCGCCATGGGCGCCGAACACCGCTTCCGTCACGACGAGTTGGACCCCGTCCGGCGGCGCCGGGCGCTGCTCACGCTCGCCGACGGGCTCGGCGCCCGGCTGCGGACGAGCGGGCAGACCGCGGCCGTACTCGTGCTCACCGTCCGGTACGCCGACCGCTCCACGACCACCCGCTCCCGCACCCTGGCCGAGCCGACCGCCCACACCCCGCTGCTGACCGCCGCCGCGTACGCGCTGCACGACGCGCTCGGGCTGCAACGGGCCCGGGTGCGGTCCGTAGCGCTGCGGCTGGAGGGGCTGATGGACGCCGAACTCGCCGCGCACCAGCTGACGTTCGACCCCGCGGACGAGAAGTCCCGTCGGCTGGAGGCGGCGGCCGACCGGGCGCGTGCCCGCTTCGGTCCGTCCGCGGTACGGCCCGCCGGATTCCTGGACGTCGTGTGAAAAGTGCGTAGACATTCCTTCACCGGTCGATGGCTGGATGCCTTTGCTACTCACGCGTAATTTCTTCTCAGCGCACCACCACTTGTGATCCGGATCGCAGGACGCGCCGTCAGTGCAACTCTCTCTCCCCCACAGCGAGGAGTTCATGTGATGCTGCCCTGGAGGCATATCCGTGGCATCAACGGGTTCCAGAAGCCGCACAAGTCCCAGAAGTCCCAGAAGTCCCTGAAGGCCCGCAGGTCATCCCGCACGTCCCGCGGATTACTGCCCGCCCTGGCGCTGACCGTCGCGATGACGGCCGTACCCACCGCGGCCGAGGCGGCGAGCGCGGGCGCCTCGGTCAGCAGCGGCTGGAACAACTACTCCTGCAAGCCGTCGGCCCAACATCCCCGCCCCGTGGTGCTGGTGCACGGCACCCTGGGCAACTCCGTCGACAACTGGCTGGGCTTCGCCCCGTACCTGGTCAAGCGCGGGTACTGCGTCTTCTCCCTCGACTACGGGCAGTTGCCGCTCGTGCCCTTCTTCCACGGCCTCAACCGGATCGACAAGTCCGCCGAGCAGCTGTCCGCCTACGTCGACCGGGTACTCGCCGCCACCGGCGCCAAGAAGGTCGACATGGTCGGACACTCGCAGGGCGGCATGATGCCCCGCTACTACCTCAAGTTCCTCGGCGGGGCGCCGAAGGTGAACGCCCTGGTCGGCCTCGCCCCGAACAACCACGGCACCACCCTGTCCGGACTGACCAAGCTGCTGGACTACTTCCCGGGCGCCGGTGATCTGATCGCCAAGGCCGCGCCGGGGTTGATGGACCAGGTCATCGGCTCGGACTTCCTCAAGCGCCTCAACGAGGGCGGCGACACCGTCCCCGGGGTGCGGTACACGGTCATCGCGACCAGGTACGACGAGGTCGCCACGCCGTACCAAGGGCAGTTCCTGTCCGGCCCCGACGTCAAGAACGTGGTGCTCCAGGACCTGTGCCGGACCGACATATCCGAGCACCTCGCGATCGGGCTCACCGACGGCCTCGCCTTCCACGAAGCCGTCAACGCCCTCGATCCAGAACACGCCACTCCGACGACCTGTGAGTCGGACGACTGACTCTTGACAGAAGGCGGTTGACGGCCCGGTGCGCGCCCTGCCTCGGTTCTGACGAGCAGGGCGCGTCGCCCGTCGGCCTGGTCCGCCTCCCGCGTACCAGCCCGGCGTCGACGCCGGTCGCCGTGGTGCGGGCGGGTCCCGCTGATTCGCCTTATTCGGCGATCAGCTCGACCGCGATGTTGCCCCTGGTCGCCTTCGAGTACGGGCACACCTGGTGGGCCTGCTCGACCAGGCCGCGGCCCTTCTCGCCCTCCAGCTCCGCGGGCAGCTCCACGCGCAGCGTCACCTTGAGGCCGAAGCCGCCGTCGGCCTCGTCCTTGCCGATGCCGACCTCGGCGGTCACCGAGATGTCCTTGGTGTCGACCCCGGCCTGGCGGCCGACGAGACCGAGCGCGCTGGCGAAGCAGGCGGCGTAGCCCGCGGCGAACAGCTGCTCGGGGTTGGTGCCCTTGCCGCTGCCGCCGAGCACGGGCGGCATGGCCAGCGCCAGGTCGATCTGGCCGTCGGAGCTCACGGCGCGGCCGTCGCGTCCGTTGGCCGTGGCGACCGCGGTGTAGAGCGCATCCATGGAGACCATCCCTTTCAAGTCCGGTGCGGGGCGGGCGCTCGGTGCGCCCGCCCCGGATCGATACGAAGTACAGCACACAATTAAGTTGTGCACAACTAAAGGGTACGCTGGAGGCATGTCACACCAGTCCCGCCCCGACCTCCTCCGGCTCGATCTCCAGCTCTGCTTCACCCTGCACGCCGCCTCGCGCGCCTTCGGTGGCGTCTACCGCCGGATACTTCGCGAGACGGAGCTGACTTATCCCCAGTACCTGGCGATGCTGGTGCTGTGGGAGCACGGGGAGATGCCGGTCAAGAGGCTGGGGGAGTATCTGCGGCTGGACTCCGGCACCCTCTCGCCGCTGCTCAAGCGCATGCAGACGGCCGGTCTCGTCCAGCGCGAGCGCAGCGCCCAGGACGAGCGCTCGGTGACGGTGCGGCTGACGGCGGAGGGTGCGGCGCTGCGCGAGAAGGCGCAGGACATCCCGCTGAAGATCGGTGAGGCCAGCGGTCTCGAACTGGAGGAGATGGTGGACTTGCGCACGCGCCTCCAGCGGCTGACGGCCGCGCTTGACGCGGCGCTGGCCGCCGAGGAGGCGGAGGGGGACGAGGACGCCTGAGCGCAGGTCGGCCGCGTACGGGCGTCGGTTACGGACTCGGGTACGGACGCGTCGTACGGACATGGCGGAGCCGGCTTCCGAGGGGGGACAGCAACCCCCCGGAGCCGGCTCCGGTCCGCCCCGCCTGCGGCCCGCGGCAGTGGCGCCGTGCCGCCTTGCGGGGACGGACCTGGAGGAGTCGGCTCCGAGGGGGCGGTCGATGAACCCTCGGAGCCGACTCCGGCCTGTGGCCCGGCCTGTGGCCCGGCCTGCGGCCCGCGTCAGCCGCGGCCGCGCCGCGCCGTCCTGCGGCGGCTGTTCACGGTGAACAGCAGCGCCGCCCCGGCCGCGAGGACCGTGGCACCGCCGATGGCGAGGGTGGTGGTGTTGTCGTCCCCACCGGTCTGGGCGAGGTGGTCACCGCTGCTGTCGATGGCGGTGGGCGCCTTGGCGTTCTTCGCCTCGAGGTTGCTGCCGGTCTCGGGCTTCTTGGTGTGCTCGGCGGCCTTCCTGCCGTGCTTGGTGTGCTTGGACTCCGCCGCCTTCGGCTTGTGGCCGCCGTGTCCATGGTGATCGACGGTCGACTTCTCGGCGCCCTCGGCGATCTGTGCGTCGCTCGGCGCGGACGCCTTCGGAGCCGGCGCGGCCGGGGCCGACGACTCCTTCGGGGCACCGGCGGCCCCGGCTGAGCCGCCGAAGGTCACGTCCGAGCAGGTGTAGAACGCCTCCGGGCTGTCCGAGCGCTGCCAGATGCTGTAGATCAGATGGCGGCCGGACTTCTTCGGCACCGTGCCCGTGAAGACGTAACTCCCGTTCTTCAGCGTCGGGTCGGTGACCTTCGCGAACGGCTTCGCCTCCAGGTCGGACCAGGTCAGCCGCTTGGTGGGGTTGTAGCCGTCCTTGGTGATGTACAGCTCGAAGCTGCCCTTGTGCGGGGCGGTGGCCCGGTAGGTGAAGGTGTGGGTCCCGGCCTTCATCGCCGTGGCGGGCCAGTCGGCGCGCGGCAGATCCAGGCCCTTGTACTTGTCGCGGCCCGCACTGCACAGCTTTCCGTCCGGGATGATCTGCTTGCTCCTCCCGGCGGCGTCGGCGATGTTGACCTCGTTCCAGTCGTACAGCGGCTGGGTGCCCATGGCCGCCACCGCCGCCTTGCAGGCCGCCGATCTCGGGCTCTCCGGCCCCTCGGCGTAACAGGCCGACACCCGGCTGACCGGGTCCTGCATCGAACCGTGGGCGGTGGCCGGGGCCGCGCTCAGCGTGGTGAGGGCGAGCGGCACCACACCGAGGGCGGCGATCCGTGCGACCTTGCGACGAGCGGTCATGGTGGGTAACTCCTGTTGCTGATGGGGGTGTGGGGGTGGCGGGGGGCGACGCGCAGCACGCTAACCACGCCCATCAGGCCGTTTGCCGCGCTTATGGCGGCGTTAAGGAGCAGCTCAGACTGAGCTGAGAATGACGCCCGTTTCGGACCGGAGTGTGACCGTCCGCTGTCTGCCCGGGATGGTCGGCCCGCCCGGCTGATCCCGAGCGCGCGAGCCCGCGCATGCCGAGAATGGTGGAGTGATTGCGGAGGGCCGGGTCCGTGGGATGGTGACGACATGACCGGAACGAACTCTCGTACGAACGACGCCGCTGGTCCCGGACGGACGCCGTCCCCGACCCCCTCCACGCCGGTGTCGCGCAGGTCCGCCGTCGAGCTGGTCGAGGCCGTCCTCGACCCGGGCACCTGGCGGTCGTGGGACGAACCGGTCGAGATCACCACCGAGGACCCCGACTACCGCGCCGACCTGGAGCGAGCGCGTGAGCGCACCGGGCTCGACGAGTCGGTGATCACGGGGGAGGGGCGGCTCGACGGGCGCCGGGTGGCCTTCGTGGCGTGCGAGTTCCGCTTCCTCGCCGGGTCGATCGGCGTCGCCGCCGGGGAACGCCTGGTCCGGGCGGTGGAGCGGGCCACCGCGGAGCGGCTTCCGCTGCTCGCCGCCCCCGCCTCCGGCGGGACGCGGATGCAGGAGGGCACGGTCGCGTTCCTGCAAATGGTGAAGGTGGCGGCGGCGATAACCGACCACAAGGCCGCGGGCCTGCCCTACCTCGTCCATCTGCGCCACCCCACGACGGGCGGCGTCCTCGCGTCCTGGGGCTCCCTGGGGCATGTCACCGCCGCCGAGCCGGGCGCCCTCATCGGCTTCATGGGTCCGCGCGTGCACGAGGCGCTCTACGGCGAGGAGTTCCCGCCCGGCGTCCAGGTCGCCGAGCATCTGATGCACCACGGCCTGATCGACGCCGTGCTCCCCGCCAGCCGCCTGGCGGGGGTGGCGGCGCAGGTCCTGCGCGTCCTGTGCGGAGACCCCACCCCCGAGGGCGCCGGGCGGGCGGCGGGATCCGCGTCAGCGGCCGGGGCGTCCGAGGGCCCTGCCCTCGGGTCCGGCGCGGTGCCCTCCGCCGAGGAGTCGATACGGGCCTCCCGGCGGCCCGACCGCCCCGGGGTGCGGGATCTGCTGCGTATCGCCGCCGAGGACGTGACTCCGCTCAGCGGCACCGGCGCCGGTGAGCACGATCCCGGGCTGCTGCTCGCCCTCGCGCGCGTCGGCGGCACACCCTGTGTGGTGCTCGGGCACAACCGCCGCAGCGCGCGCGAGGGCGAGGCCGGTGACGGGCCGGGGGAGGGGCAGCCGCTCGGCCCCGCGGGGCTGCGGACCGCCCGGCGCGGGATGCGGATCGCCGCCGAACTGGGGCTTCCGCTGCTCACCGTCATCGACACCGCGGGCGCGGCGCTCAACCGCGCGGCCGAGGAGGGCGGGCTCGCCGGGGAGATCGCCCGCTGCCTCGCCGATATGGTGACCCTGCCCGCGCCCACCCTGTGTCTGCTGCTCGGTCAGGGCGCCGGAGGCGCCGCGCTCGCGCTGCTGCCCGCCGACCGGGTCGTGGCGGCGCGCCATGCATGGTTGTCACCGCTGCCGCCCGAGGGCGCCTCCGCGATCCTCCACCGCACCACCGAGCGGGCGTACGAGGTCGCCGGACGCCAGGGCGTACGCTCCGCCGATCTGTTCGCCCAGGGCATCGTCGACCGGATCGTGGACGAGTCCGACGCCGAAGAGGGCCGCCCGGAGATCTTCCTCGACCGGCTCGGCCGTATCCTCGGTGCCGAACTCGCCGCCCTCCGGGCGCGGGACCAGGACGAGCGACTGGCCGCGCGCCGGGCTCGGCACCGTCGTATCGGGGTATCCGGTTGACGGCGAAACAGGACCAAACAGGCAGACCGGCCCGGCGAATTGGCAGTCTTAGGCATGCCTAACCTAATCTCGGGCCGTGAACGAGCATGATCCCGAGGCGGCACCACGGCCGCCCTTCTCCCCTGCCCGGCGGCCCGACCGGCTCCATCTCCTCGCCGTCAACCCCACCGACTCCGTCACCGAGGGATTCCTCCCGGCGGCGGCGAGACTGGGGCTCGCGGTCACCCTGCTCACCGACCAGCCCGAGGTGCATGAGCGCGTCTACGCGCGCCTCCGGGCGGCCGGTACCGCACCCCTGCCCGAACTCGCCCTCGAGCACTGCGACATACGGGACTTCCGCGAGGTCATCAGCCATATCGCCGCCACCGGACAGCGGCCCCGGGCGATCTTCACCAACAGCGACCACCTCCAGGCCCAGGCCGCCCTCGCCGCCGACTACTTCGGCCTCCCCGGCAAGGACTGGCGCGCCGCACTGCGCACCAAGAACAAGGCCGAACTGCGCCGTGCCCTCGCCGCGGCCGGCGCCGACACCGTCTGGTCCACCGAACTCGGCACCGGACAGGACCCGTCCGCCCTCACCGGGCTCGACGCGCCCTACCCCTGTGTTCTCAAACCGCGCGAGGGTGTGGCCAGCGAAGACGTCGTACTCGTCGCGGACGCGGCGGAACTGGTCGCACAGTGCCGCGCCATACGCGAACGGCGGCCCGGCGCGGCGCTGGTGGTCGAGGAGTACCTCGACGGTGAACTCCGCACCCTCGAAACCCTCGGCGACGGCCGCACCCTGCATGTCCTCGGCGGGTTCCGCACCGAACTCTCCCCGCCCCCGCACTTCATCGAGGAACGGCTGCGGCTGCTGCCCGCCCCGCCGCCCGAGCCGCACACCGGCCAGGTGCTGGACCAACTGCGGGCGCTGGGTGTCGGCTTCGGCATCTGCCACACCGAATACGTCGTCCAGGGCGACCGGGCGCGGCTGATCGAGGTCAACTACCGGGCCATTGGCGACCAGTGCGACCTGGTGCTCGCCGAACTCCTCGGCATCCCGCTCTTCGAGCATGTGCTGCGCACCCACCTCGGCGAGCCGCTGCCGGACGACCTCGGCGCGCGCACCGACGGCAGGGCCCGGATGGAATACGTCCTGGCGGACCGCGCCGGACGGCTGGTCTCCGCTCCGGCGGCGGACCTGAGCGAGCGCGACGGCGTACGGCTGGACTACCGTCCCCTGCGTGACATCGGCGAGGAACACCCGCTCTACCGCACCAACCGCGACTTCCTCGGCGTCCTGCGCGCGACCGGCACCGACCAGACGCTGATCGACGCCGCCGTGGCGGAGTTCCTGGCGGCCCATCGATGGGAGATCACGCCATGAGCGAGCCCGGGGCGGCCGACGGCTTCCGGTCCCGCACCGGCGGGTGCGGGAGGGCCGAAGAGGAGCTTCTCGGACGGGTGCTCGACACCCTGCTCCGCGAGGACGCGTACGGACTGCGCAGCCGCTCTCGCACCGTACGCCGCGCGGACGGGCGCGACTGGCTGCGGATCGCGCTGGAGGGCGGCGAGTGCGTGCTGTCGCTGCCGGTGGAGGACGACGGCTTCCAGTGCGAGATCCGGACAAGCCGCCCGGTACGGCTGGAGTGCGTGCCCCTGCCGGAGGCGGTGGGCGGCGATGTCGTGTTGCGGACGGTGGCGCACCTGTCAGGTGTGGTGCCGGATCCCGCGCGACGGCCCGTGCCGTCCGGGACTATGGCAATCGCTGTGCGGCCGCACCCTGGCGACGCCCCCGCCGCCAGGGTCATCGCCGGGTTCGATGCCGTCCTCGGGGTGCTGCGGCGGGTCGTCCCGGCCGAGGACCGGGCGGGCTACGACGCCTTCGTCGGCGAGTGCCAACAGGCCCTGGCCACCGCGCGGTTGCACGACCGCGTCCGCCCGACGGTCGTCGGGCGGCTGACCGCGCGCTACGGCCCCGGGTGGACCGGGATGTCCGGATCGCTCGCGTACGACACCCTCGCCGCCTTCCGCGATCACCCCGTCTATCCGACCGGCCGCGTCCGTTCCGGCTTCGGCGAGGTCGCCTTACGCGCCCATGCGCCCGAGTTCCACCCGACGTTCCCGCTGCGCTGGGTCGCGCTGCCCCATGAGGCGGTCGCCGGGGATCCCTCCCGGCTGCCCGGGTGGTGGCCCACACCCGCTGAACTCGGGCTGGGGCGCGGCCCGGACCGTACGCATCTGGCCGTCCCCGTCCACCCGCTCACCGTCGGCCGCCCGCTGGCCGACGCGCTGCGGGAGACCGGGCTCGATGGCTCCGCGCGGTTGGCCGAGCGTACGCACCTCGACGTCGTCCCCACCCTCTCGATGCGGACCGTCGCCGTCGTGCGGGACCCCCTCGTCCACCTCAAGCTGCCGCTCACCACCTCCACCCTGGGGCTGCGCAACCGGCGGACCGTCAAACCGGGCACGCTGATCGACGGCGAAGTGGCCCAGCGGCTGGTGGAGGCGGTGATCGAACGGGAGCCGCGGTTCATCGACACCGTGCTGCTCGCCGACGAGACCACCCATCTGCACGCCGGGCACGAGCTGTTGGCGGCCCTGGTACGCCGCTATCCGCCCGGTCTGGAGGGTGCCCGGATCGTGCCGCTGGCCGGGCTGCTCGCCCGGACACCGGACGGCGGTCTGGTCGTGGACGCGCTCGCCGACCGCTACTACGGCGGCGATCTGCACGCTCTCCTCGACGCCTACTACCGGCTGCTGTTCGACTTCCACACCACCCTGTTCGCCCACGGCATCGCGCTGGAGTCCCATCAGCAGAACACCTCCCTGGTGCTGGAGGACGGCGCGCAGGGCCCCCGCCTACGGCTGCTGATCAAGGACCATGACGGTCCGCGCGTCCACGCGATACGGCTCGCGGCGATGATCGGCGGGGGCGCCGCCGCCGATCTGTGCGGGTTCGACGACCGCAGGATCCTGACCGCGGGCGACGGGCCGGTGACCGATGTGTTCATCACCATCACCGTCCATCTGTGCGCCGCGGCCCTCGTCTTCGAGCTGGCCGCGCTCGGCCGGGCGCCGCTCGACACCCTGCTGCGGCAGCTGCGCCACCGGCTCACCGAGGCCGTCGACCGGATGGCCGGGACCCGGCCGGGCGCGACGGCCGATCTGCTGCGGGCCCGGCTGCTGGACGCGCCCCGGCTGCCGGTCAAGGCGATGGTCACGGCGGGCACACTGCTGCCCAAGGAACGCACCGGCGCCGCCGACATCAACAAGCACTACGTCACCGGGCCCAACTACCTGCTGCGGGAGAGCGGCAGATGACCACCGAGCCGCCGGCCGGTCCACCCACCAGGCCGGTATCCCGCCCCGCACCCACCACCCCCCTCCGCACCCGCTGGAGCCGCTCGATGCCCTCGCCCTCCTCCCCGCCCACCGTCGCCACCGCTGTGGCCACCGCCGTGGCCTCCGCCGACGAAGTGGCCGCGCATACGCTCCTCAACTGCCTGCTCCGCGAGGTGTCAGGGCCGGAGCACCAGACCGTCGTCGCCGACGGACGGCTGCGGCTGCGGCTGCCGCGCTGCGGGGTGCTGCTGCGCGTCGGACTGCGCCGTACCTCGCTCATCGGGGCCCACCGGTTCACCGGACCGGTCAGCGAACGGCGCGACGGCACCTGGACCGAGGTCACCTGGCGCGACCTCGCCGAGCTCATCCACCGGGAACTGCATCTGCGCACCGGGGTGCGCAACGACGAGTTCCTGGACCAGGTCGCCTCCAGCCACGCGGGGATGACGGCGGCCCTGGAGGAGCGGGAGAAGGCCACCGCCCCGGCCCCGGCCGTCCCGGCGGACGATGCCTATCTGGCCTCCGAGCAGTCGCTGTTCTTCGGCCACCGCTTCCACCCCACCCCCAAGGCCCGCACTGGCAGCGCCGATTCCTGGTCGCTGTTCGCCCCCGAGGCCGGGGCCCGCTTCCCCCTGCACCACCTCGCCGTGCGCGAGGAGTTCGTCCGCGAGGAGTCCGTGTCCCCTGGGGCGCTCGCCGCCCTCGACCGGCAGCGGCCGGTCCCCGACGGCTACCGGCTGCTGCCCGCCCACCCCTGGCAGTACGCCATGCTGCGCGACCACCGGGCGCTGCGGGCGGCACTGGGCCGCGGTGATGTGCTCGACCTCGGGCCCGGCGGACCGGACTTCGCGCCGACCGCGTCGGTGCGGACCCTCTACGACGGCAGGGACTTCCTCAAGTTCAGCCTGAACGTGCGGATCACCAACTGCCTGCGCAAGAACGCCGACTACGAACTGTCCGGCGCCGTAGCGCTGACCCGGCTGCTGGAGGCGGTCGCCGCCGACCTCGCCGCCCGCTTCCCCGGCAGCGAGCTGCTCCGCGAACCCGCCTACCGCACCCTCGACCTGGGCCACCGCGAACTCGCCGAGGGCTTCGGTGTGATCGTCCGCGAGGGGCTGACCGCCCGGCTGCGGCCGGGGCTGACCGGGCTGCTGGCGGCGGCCGTCGCCGATGAGTACCCGACCGGCGGCGCCCAGGTCTCCCGGCTGCTCGCCGGGGCCGGGCCCGATCACGCGCTGGCCTGGTGGGAGGCGTATCTCGGACTGCTCGTCCCGCCCGTGCTGGCCGCCTACTTCGACCACGGCGTGGTCCTGGAGCCCCACCTCCAGAACGTGGTCATCGGCGTCGACGCCTCCGGCACCCCGCGACAGGTGCTCTTCCGCGACCTGGAAGGCACCAAGCTGCTGCCCGACCACCACACCGCGGCGCTCGCCGCCCTGCCGCCCGCCGTCGCCCGCCCCATGACGTACGAGCGTGAGCGCGGCTGGGACCGGGTGGTGTACTGCCTGCTGGTCAACCATGTCGCCGAGATGGTCGCCGCCCTCGCCGACCGGCATCCGCGGCTGGAGCCCGCCCTGTGGTCGGCCGTCCGCCGGACGCTGTGCGAACGCTCCGCCGCCCATGACGATCCGCCCCCGCTGCGCGCCCTCGTCGCGGGCGTCCCACTGCCCGCCAAGGCCAACCTCCTCACCCGCTGGGCCCGGAAGGCCGACTGCGAGGCGGGCTACGTCCGCATCGCCAGTCCGCTCGCCTCCGCCCTGCTGTCCGAGGCGGCCCATGTCATCTCACCCGGGAGCAGCCGATGATCACCCCATCCGTCGCCGACCGCGCCACCGCTCTCAGCGGCGACGACCTGCCCGCCTACGTCTACGACCTGACCGCGCTCGCCGCCCACGCCCGTACCGTACGCGAGGCCCTGCCGCCCGCCGTCGAGCTGTACTACGCGGCCAAGGCCAACCCCGCGCCGCGCGTTCTGGCCGCCCTGGCCCCGTACGTCACCGGCTACGAAGTCGCCTCCGGCGGTGAACTGGAACATGTCCGCGACGCCGTGCCCGGACGGCCACTGGCCTTCGGCGGACCGGGCAAGACCGAAACCGAACTGCGGCGCGCGCTGAAGCTGGGTGTGGAGCGCTTCCACGTCGAGAGCGAGCACGAACTGCGGCTGCTGGGCGAGATCGCCGGGGCCGGGGGCCTCACGGCCGAGGTGCTGCTGCGCGTCAACCTCCCACTGGGCGAGGGGGAGTTGGGTGGCGCGGCGCTCGCCATGGGCGGCCGCCCCAGCCCGTTCGGCCTCGACCCGGACCAGGTCGAGCACTGTCTCGGCCACTTCACGGCGGACGGCGGCCCGTTGCGACTGCGCGGGATCCACGCCCATCTCGCCAGCGGACTCGACGCCCAGGCCCAGGTGGGTGTGGCCGGACGGATCGCCGCCTGGGCCCAGGAGCTGTCCGACCGGCACGCCCTGGGGCTCACCGAGGTCAACGTCGGCGGCGGCATGGGCGTCGACTACACCCGCCCCGAGGAGCGCTTCGACTGGGCCACGTACGGGGCGGGCCTGGCCGAAGTGGCCCGCCGTCACCCCGGACTCACCCTGCGGATCGAACCGGGCCGATCACTGACGGTCTACTGCGGCTGGTACGTCACCGAGGTGCTGGACCTCAAGCACAGCGGGGGCGAGGCGTTCGCGGTACTGCGCGGCGGCACCCACCATCTGCGCACCCCGGCCACCAAACAGCACGACCAGCCCTTCCGGGTGCTGCCCGCCGACCGCTGGGACCGCGCGTGGCGGCGCCCCGCTGTGACGGGGGAGAAGCTGACGTTGGTGGGCCAACTGTGCACCCCCAAGGACGTCCTGGCCCGGCAGGTGCCGGTGGACGCCCTGCGGGTGGGTGATCGGATCGCCTTCGCCCTCGCCGGTGCCTACGCCTGGAACATCTCGCACCATGACTTCCTGATGCATCCGAAGCCGGGCTTCCACTACCTGGGCGGCTGACCGGTCAGGCCCTCGTCACTCGGGGGTGTGGTGTGTCACGACGTCGGATATGAACGCTGACCACGCGTCTTTGGAGAAGACGAGGGCCGGGCCGTCGGGCTGTTTCGAGTCGCGGACGGGGACGATGCCGGGGAGGTTGTCGGCGACCTCGACGCAAGCGCCGCCTCCGTTGCTGCTGTAGCTGCTCTTATGCCACGAAGCGGTTCTCAGATCTGGGGCGGTTCCCATGAGGTCCAGTCCTTCATCACGGCTCGGATCATCGCCTCGGAGTCGAGGGGCGAGAGGGCCATGGCCCTGAGCAGATCGTAGTTCTTTCGGCGCGCTGCGACCTGCTCCTGGTCCTCGATGATTGTCCCGAAACGGCTGCCTTCTTCGTAGGCCAGTGTCAGCGCGTCCGGCAGTGTGAAGAGCATCAGCGAACTGCCCGCCTCGACGTGCTGTCCCGCGCGGAAAGGCAGAACCTGAATGGTTACGTATGGCTGTGTCCCGTGCTCAAGGAGGGACGCCATCTGGCGGCACATCACCTCAGGTCCACCCGCCGCGCGGCGCAACGCCGCCTCGTCCACGATGAACCAGCAGTGCGGCGGTCGAGACTCATTCAGCCGCTTCTGTCGGTCGATGCGGACGTTCGTCCACTCCTCGATTTCGGCGTCCGGGGCGAACCGATTGCCAATGCGCAGCGACTCCTTCGCGAGTTCGGGGGTCTGGAGCAGGCCGGGGATCGTGGCGCAGGCGTACTCTTCAACGGCCACAGCACGCCGCTCAACCTCCACTACCCGGCGCAGCTTTGACGGATACGGCTCGTTCTTCGCCAGCGCGTAGATCCGGGCGAACATCCCGTCCGTCCCGAAGCACGCGTCCAGCTTCGCCGGAAGGTCGTCGTACGGCAGCGACTCCGCCGCCTCGATCCGCGCGAGATGCGACTTGCTGTAATTCAGCACCTCGGACAGCCGTCGTAACGACATGTCCGCCTTCTCACGGTGACGCCGGATCTCCGCGCCGAAGAGGTCACGGGCCGAACGGTCCGGAAAGAGTTCGCGTGGCTGAAACGTCATCGGTTCATCCCCTCTCGTCCCGCGATCTTGGCTGGGACGGGTCGCCTCTTTTCAGCCTACGTGCCGGAACGCAACGCTGTGTGCACTCAACGTAATTGATCAGGGAGGCGGCTCGAGGTGTTCCAGGGCAAGGATGCGGAACCAGTCCGTCCACGCATGACGATGCGCGTCTACCGCGTATCCCCGGACGGCGCGACCGTCACGCAGGAGCTGGGCCGAGTGATTGTCATGGCTGAGGACAAGCTCGCGCCGTTGCAGTCCAGCCAGTTCCCGCCGTGCCGGTGCCCTCGCCACCGCGACGGTGCGGACATTGCACCTCTCTGACGATCCACCCCCCCTTGGGCCTGGTCCGCCAGTCACTGACTGGTCGGCCAGGCCCGAAAGCCTGTGCCGCATCCGGTAGTTCATGGTTTCCTGAATTCAGGGTTCCGTGTACTGTCGTGGTGTGCTGACTGTTGCCTCCGACATCGAGGTGCTGGCCCGGTTCGGCCGCGCCCTCGCCGATCCGATCCGCTGCCGCATCCTGCTCGCCCTGCGTGACGCTCCCGCCTACCCAGCCGACCTCGCCGACGCCCTCGGCGTCTCGCGCACCCGCCTGTCGAACCACCTGGCGTGCCTGCGCGACTGCGGCTTGGTCATCACGGTGCCCGACGGCCGCCGCACCCGCTACGAGCTGGCCGACCCCCGCCTCGGCCACGCGCTCGACGACCTGCGCACCGCCGTGGTCGCCGTCGAGACCGACCGCACCTGCCCGGACGCCGACACCCAAGGGTGCTGCTGACCATGGCCGCCGAGATACCCCTCTCCCTCGGCCCCTCCGCAGCCCGCCGCGACACGCTCACCCGCCGGATACGTCTGCTGGTCGCCGCGACCATCACCTACAACGTCATCGAGGCGATCGTCGCCCTCACCGCCGGTGCCCTCGCCTCCTCCGCCGCCCTGATCGGCTTCGGCCTGGACTCCGTCATCGAGATCTCCTCCGCCGCCGCGGTCGCCTGGCAGTTCTCCGCCCACGACCACGCCGTGCGCGAAGCCCGGGAGAAGACCACCCTGCGGATCATCGCGGTCTCGTTCTTCACGCTCGCCATGTACGTCGCCGTCGACGCCATCCGCGCCCTGAGTGGCACCGGCGAGGCCGGACGCTCCATCCCCGGCACTGTCATCGCCGCCCTCTCCCTCGCGGTGATGCCCTTCCTGTCGGCTGCCCAGCGGCGCGCGGGCCGCGAACTCGGCTCCGCCTCCGCGGTCGCCGACTCAAAGCAGACCCTGCTGTGCACCTACCTGTCCGCCGTCCTCCTTGCCGGGCTGGTCCTCAACGCCACCCTCGGCTGGAGCTGGGCCGACCCCATCGCTGCCCTGGTCATCGCCGCCATCGCCGTCAAGGAAGGCCGTGATGCCTGGCGGGGCAAGGGGTGCTGCACCCCGTCCACCGTCACAGTGTCCGCCGCAAAGACGGACGCGTGCGGATGCGGCTCCGAACGCGCCTGCTGCGCAGTCGGCTTGAAGGAGAGGTGATGAACGTGACCTACGCCGCCCGCACCGGACGTTTCCTCCCCGGGATCGGCCGACTCGCCGCCTGACACTGGCCGAGACCCCTCCGGCGTAAGGGTGGTCCGGTGCCCGAAGCGGCAGGCTGACAAGAACTTTACATAGCCTTGGTTTACTTTGTGTTGGTGATGATCAATGCGGTGTCGAGGACACGACGGGCTGTGGCGCGGGGGCCATGGCTCGCTCTGGTGCTCGTCGCATTGATGCATGTCGTGGGCTGCTCCCACGGCTCACTGGCCGACACCTCCTGGCGGACCGACACTCTCACGGCCGCGGGCATGGCCTCGCCCACCGGGTCGCACAAGGCCACGGGGCAGGTATTGGCGTGGTCGGATTCATGCGACAGCCGGCATCACGAGCCCCAGCAGTGCACCGGTGTCGACGAGCCGGCGCTGGGGCAGGCCGACGGGGCCAAGGGGCCGCTTTCTCAGTCCCTGTTGCCTGCCGTCGGTGCCGTACCGCGTGTGCCGCCCGTGCGGGGGCCGCCGGTGGCGGAAGCGGGGCATTCCAGTGGTGGAGCGCGGGCGGCGTTACAGGTCTGGAGGAACTGACAGGGCCTCGTCGCACCGCGCGCCACGATCAGGCGTGCGGCGCGGCGGGACGAGCTGTGTTCTGCCACCCCCGACCTGAACACCGCTGTTCCGGCTGCTGCCGTGCAACGGCGGTGGGAGAGCCGTCACGATGAACCACCATCACTTGTCATCCGTCCTCGACGCTGTTCCTTCCTCTCCCGCCCAGCTGCTGGCCGCCTCCGCGCGGTCGGCCGCCACACCGGCCGCCCTGGTCGGCGATACGCCCGTGCTGTGGGTGGGCGAGCCGTTCACCACGGCCGGGCGCGGGTTCTGGGCCAAGCTGGAGGGCCACAACCCCGGCGGTATCAAGGACCGCACCGCCCTGTACATGGTGGCCGCCGCCCGCGAGCGCGGCGCGCTGCTGCCCGGCGCCCGGATCGTGGAGTCCACCTCCGGCACCCTGGGCCTGGGCCTGGCCCTGGCCGGCATCACCTTCGGCCATCCCGTCTCGCTGGTCACCGACCCCGGGATGGAAGCACAGGTCACCGGGCTCCTGCGCGCCTACGGCGCCGAGGTCCACACCGTCACCACCCCGCACCCGGAAGGGGGTTGGCAGCAGGCTCGCCGGGAGAAGGTGGCCGAGTTGCTGGCCGCGCACCCGGACGCGTGGTGTCCGGATCAGTACCACAATCCCGACAACGTGGCCGCCTACCGGTCCCTCGCCCACGAACTGGTCGCCCAGCTCGGCCGGATCGACACCTTGGTCGTCTCGGTCGGCACCGGCGGCCACTCCGCTGGCATCGGCCGCGTCCTGCGCACGTTCTTCCCCGCGCTGCGGGTGGTGGGCGTGGACACCTGCGCCTCGACCATCTTCGGACAGCCCGCCGGGGTCCGGCTGATGCGCGGCCTGGGCTCGTCCATCTACCCGCAGAACATCGCGTACGAGATGTTCGACGAGGTGCACTGGGTGGCCGCTCCCGAGGCCGTGTGGGCCGCCCGTGCTCTGGCCCGCACCCGGTATGCCACCGGCGGCTGGAGCGTGGGCGCGGTCGCGCTGGTCGCCCGGTTCATCACCCGTACATCCCCGGCCGAGGAGCGCATCGCAGCCGTCTTCCCCGACGGCCCGCACCGCTACGTCTCCACCGTCTTCGACGACGACTACTGCCGCACCCACCGGCTGCTCGGCCACGAACCGGCCGACGAACCGGACGAGATCACCCACACCGGCGAGGCGGTGGTCACCCGCTGGACCCGCTGTCGCACCGTCACCAACCCCCGTCCCGCCACCGGCACGGACACCGGCGCGGGAAACCCGAGTGTGGCGGGGGCGGGCCGATGAACAAGCTCCTGTCCCAGACGCGTTCCTTCAGCCCTGCCGCGCGGCTGCTGATGGTGAACCAGTTCGCCATCAACCTGGCCTTCTACATGCTCATGCCCTACCTCGCCGCCCACCTCTCGGGGGACCTGGGCCTGGCGGCATGGACGGTCGGCCTGGTGCTCGGCGTGCGCAACCTCTCCCAGCAAGGCATGTTCCTCATCGGCGGCACCATCGCCGACCGCCTCGGCTACAAGGCCCCGATCCTGGCGGGCTGCCTGCTGCGCACCGGCGGGTTCGCCCTGCTGGGCTGGGTCGACAGCCTCCCGGCACTGATCGCCGCGTCGGCGGCGACCGGGTTCGCCGGGGCGCTGTTCAACCCCGCGGTACGCGCCTACCTCGCCGCCGAGGCCGGTGAGCGACGGGTGGACGCGTTCGCCACGTTCAACGTCTACTACCAGGCCGGGATGTTGCTCGGCCCGGTGGTCGGACTGGCGCTGCTGGCCGCCGACTTCCGTGTGGTGTGTACGGTGGCCGCGGCGGTCTTCGCCGCTCTGAGTGTGCTCCAGGCCCGCGCGCTGCCCGCCCGTCATGGCACCGGCTCGCACCCGAAAGCGACCGGGGGCGCGGGCGGACTCTCGGTGTGGGGGCAGTGGCGGCAGGTCGTCTCCAACCGGCCGTTCCTGCTGTTCTCCGCGGCGATGACCGGCTCCTACGTGCTGACTTTCCAGGTCTACCTGGTGCTGCCGCTGGCTGCCGATACCGCTCTCGGCGCAGACGGCACAAAGGCGACGAGCGGCTTGTTCGTGGTCTCGGCCGCGGTGGCGGTGGCCGGACAGCTGCGGCTGACCGGCTGGGCCAAGCGACGCTTCGCCCCGCACCAGGCACTGGCGGTCGGCCTGGCCGCGATGGGTGCGGCGTTCGTGCCCCTGGCCGTGGTGCCCGCCGGGTCCGCGGCCGGGGTGCTGGCGGCCCTAGCCGTATCGGTCGCGCTCCTCGCCGCCGCCGGGGCAGTGGTGTACCCGTTCGAGATGGACACCGTGGTCGCTCTGTCCGGGAACAACCTGGTCGCTACCCACTACGGCCTCTACAACACCGTCTCCGGCCTCGGCATCACACTGGGCAATCTCGCCCTGGGCGCTCTCTGGGATGCCGCCCACACCGACAGCCCCTGGCTGGTGTGGACCGTGCTGGTGGCCACCGGCGCCGGATGTGCGACGGCACTCACCGCCCTCGCCCGCGCCGGACATCTGCACACGCCCCCCGTCCAGCCCGCCACGGCCTGACCGCCCGCCGTCCGCGGGTTCCTGGCCAAGGGGCCGGAACCCGCGGACGGATCGGGGGTTCCCTAACAGCCGGGGCCTGCCCGGAGGGTGGCCCTGTCACAGCCAGTCTCAGCACGGCCTTCCTGGTGTCCGCCGCTCCCGGCAGGTTGGAGCCGTCCACCCACAACAGGCGTCCAGCCACCTCATACGCTAGGAGCGCGACCATGCCCAGCGAACCCCTCAATCTCGCAGTGATCACCGGCAGCGTCCGGGAGGGCCGGTTCGGCCCGGTGGTGGCGAAGTGGTTCGCCGAACGGGCCGAGGAGTACGGCCGGTTCGCGGTCCACCTCGTCGACCTGGCCGATATCCCCCTCCCCCTGACCCTCCCCGCCACACCGCCCGCCTTCGACCCCGAACCGCCGCGCCCGGCCGGGATGGAGGAACTCACCCGCCGTATCGCGGAGGCCGACGCGGTGGTCATGGTGATACCGGAGTACAACAACAGCTTCCCCGCTTCCGTGAAGGCCGCCATCGACTGGCACTACCCCGAGTGGGCGGCCAAACCGGTGGGCTTCGTCGGCTACAGCGGCGGGGGCAGCGGCGGCCTCCTCGCTGCGGAGCAGCTGCGCCATGTCTTCGCCGAGCTGCGGGCGCACACGCTCGGCCGCCATGTGACGTTCCCGCGCTACTACGAGCTGTTCGGCCCCGACGGCGCGCTGCTGGACCCGGAGGGCCCGAACGGCGCGGCGAAGGCCATGCTCGACGAGCTGCACTGGTGGGCCGAGGTCCTCCACGACGCCCGCCGTGACCGGCCGTACGCCGCCGCGGAGTAGCCACCGCGGGGTGGTCGGCGGCACGCCCGGGAAATACGGATGCGCGAGCCGGGAACCGCTGCGAGGCTGCCCCGATGGACCGACAACGGATCTCCCGACTCGCGCACGCCGACCACCCCATCGCCGCACCGCTCGCCGACCCCACGGTCGAAGGGCTGCTGGAGCGAGCGGTACCCGAAGGGGCGCGGGTGCTGGACCTCGGCTGCGGACGGGCCACCTGGCTTCAGCGCGTACTCGCGCTGCGGCCGGACGCGGTGGCTGAAGGCGTGGACACCGACGGGGCGGCGCTCGCCCTGGGGCGCGAGGAGGCCCGGGACCGCGGGGTCGGGGACCGGCTGGTGCTGCACGAGGGCGACGCCGCCGCGTTCACCGCGCCGCACCGCTTCGACGTGGTCCTCAGCATCGGCGCCGCCCATGCCTTCGGCGGTCTGCTGCCCACCCTCGCCGCGGCCCGGCGCCATCTCGCCCCCGGCGGCCGGGTGTTGATCGGCGACGCCTTCTGGGAGCGTGAGCCCGGAAAGGCCACACTCGACGCGCTGGACGCCGTGCCGGAGGACTACGCCGACCTGGCGACCACCGTGGACCGCGTTGTCGCCGACGGCTGGACACCGGTCCACGGGCACACCAGCACGCTCCAGGAGTGGGACGACTACGAGTGGAGCTGGACCGGCGCACTGGAGCGGTGGGCACTGGACCACCCCGAGGACCCCGGCGCCGCACCGGCCCACCGGGCCGCCGTCGAGCACCGCGACGCCTGGCTGAAGGGCTACCGGGGCACCCTCGGCTTCCTCACCCTGCTGCT
This sequence comes from Streptomyces sp. JLBJ103, assembly GCF_058215575.1. Taxonomy (NCBI): domain Bacteria; kingdom Bacillati; phylum Actinomycetota; class Actinomycetes; order Kitasatosporales; family Streptomycetaceae; genus Streptomyces; species Streptomyces sp. JLBJ103. Next base: position 6,275,347 of record NZ_CM177089.1, read on the forward strand.
GCGGCCGTCAACACCCCGGTGAGTCCGGGCTGTCAGTGGCGGCTGGCACCATCGCTCGCATGGGATCCGAGAACTCCACCGCCGCCTACTGGGACGCCGCCGCGGCGGACTTCGACAACGAGCCGGACCACGGACTGCGCGATCCGGACGTAAGGGCCGCATGGGCGGCGCGGCTGCGCGACTGGCTTCCCGAACGACCGCCCGGCCGGCCGCTCGACGTCCTCGACCTCGGCTGCGGTACGGGCTCTCTCGCACTGCTGCTCGCCGAGGACGGCCATCGGGTGACCGGTGTCGACCGGTCGGCGCCCATGGCCGAGCGCGCCCGCGCCAAGCTGGCCGGGACCGGCGCCACCGTGCTCGTCGGCGACGCGGCGGCGCCGCCGGTGGGGGAGCGGGCCTTCGACGTCGTGGTGGTGCGCCATCTGCTGTGGCTGCTGCCCCGGCCCGAGGCGGTGCTCCGCCACTGGGCGCGGCTGCTGCGGCCCGGCGGACGGCTGGTGCTGGTCGAAGGGCGCTGGGGGGAGTCCGAGCCGGTCGGTCTCGAGTCGGCCGAACTGACCCGGATGATCGCGCCGTTGGCGGTCCGCACCCAGCTGGAGCAGCTCGGTCCGGACGCGGCGCTGTGGGGACGGGAGGTGCGGGACGAGCGCTATGTCCTCGTCGCCGACCTCGCCCGCCCCGCCCACCCCACCCGCCACACCGAGATCGTCGACGTCCATCTCATCCTGCGCCGTGGCGGGGAGGTGCTGCTCGCCCGCCGCTCCGGCACCGGCTATGCCGACGGACTGCTGCACGCCCCGTCCGGCCATGTCGAGGACGGCGAGGACGTACGGGCCGCGCTGATCCGCGAGGCGGAGGAGGAGACCGGGATCGTCCTCGCACCCGACGAGGTGCGGGTCGCGCTGGTCATGCAGCACAAGTCGCCCGTGGGCGCGCCCCGCACCGGCTGGTTCTTCGAGGCGGACGCCGAGGCGGGGCCGGGGGCGGGCCATGAGCCGGTCAACCGCGAACCGGACAAGTGCTCGGAGCTCGGCTGGTTCCCGCTGGACGCGCTGCCGGACGACATGGTGGCGTACTGCCGCGCGGGCCTGGACGCGTACCGGGCGGGCGAGCGGTTCGTTCTGCACTGGCACGAGCCGGGGGACACCATCGGGTTCGAACCCGCGGGTCCCGACCGGCTCCTGCCGCTGCCGATGTCCTCGCCCGTTACGCCGCCAACTCCCGGATATAGCGCCACTCCGTGACCGCGGGCTCGTAGCCGAACCACTTGTTGATCGCCAGCATCGGCTGGTTGTCGCCGTCGTTCCCGGTGAACGCCTCGCGACAGCCGGCCGCTCGCGCGCGGTGCAGTGCGTCGTTCTTGGCCAGCTTCGCCAGCCCCCGGCCGCGGAAGGCGCGGAGCGTACCGGTCATCCCCGACCAGTAGCGGCCGTGGCCGTCCGTATGCGCCACGCTGAACGCGGCGACGGTCCCGTCCACCACGGCCACCGTGGTCAGTTCGGGGTCGAATGCGGGGTGTTCCCAGTTCTGGGCGATCCACTGGTCGTAGGGCAGCCGGCCGGCAGGCACGTCCCCCGGTTCGTCCTGGGTGCACTCGACGTCCGCCTCGTACAGCGGACGCGGATCGGCGGTGAAGTCCGCCGCCGTCCGCAGCTCCACCCCGTCCGGCAGCCCGTGCGGGTCCAGCGGCGGCAGGGCGGCCGTGCTGAGGTCCAGCCGCTGGACCCGTGAGGAACGCCCGCGCCGGTAGCCGCGGCGCTCGGCGAACGTCACCGCGTGCGGGGCCTCCAGCGTCCAGGCGAAGATCTTGGCGGCCCCGAGCCCGGCGAGCCGCTCCTCCGCCGCGGTCACCAGCGCCGAACCCACGCCCCGGCCCAGCGTGTCCGTCCGCACCGAGGTGTTGGCGAAGGTCAGCCCCGGTTCCTCGCTGTCGTGGAAGACACCGATCTCGGACGAGCCCACCACTTGGCCGTCGACCTCGGCGACCAGCAGCCGGTACTGCCGTTCGGCGGGCGCACCGGCCACTTCCCAGGTCACGGTCTCCGCCGTGGTCACCAGATAGGGGAAGGCGGAACGGCGCGCCGCGGCCACGGCCTCCGCGTCGGCGGGACGGAAATCGCGCACGATCATGGTCATGGTGTCGCAGGCTACGGTGTCCCCGCCCGGCGTGCCGCACGATTTCCGGACACCGGTACGACGTCACACGACAACATCACACAATGGGGAGAACAAACCCGCCGGACCACCGCCGGACCATCCCCCACCCACACGCCGAGGAGCCCCGCGTGGCCTTGCAGATCACCGTCGACCCGGACGCGGCGACCGCCCCCTTCGAGCAGATCCGCGCCCAGATCGCCGAACAGGCCCGCTCCGGCGCGCTGCCCGTGGGCTACAAACTGCCCACCGTGCGCGGCTTCGCCGAGGAGCTGGGGCTCGCGGCGAACACGGTCGCCAAGGCGTACCGGGCGCTGGAGTCCGACGGGGTGATCGAGACCCGGGGCCGTCATGGCTCCTTCGTGGCGGCGGCGGGCGACGCGGCCCGGCGTCAGGCGGCCGAGGCCGCCTCGGCCTACGTCCAGCGGGCGCAACGCCTCGGCCTGGACCGCGCGGACGCGCTCGCCGCCGTCGAGGACGCGCTGCGGGCCGCGTACGACGCGTCCTGAATCCCCGAAATCCCCGACCTCGACATCACCACTTCCCCGCCACTTCCCCGCCCCGACAAGGAGCCCCACCCCATGGCCAGCCGGAAAGCCCTCGTCCGCCGCCCCAGCCCGCGCCTCGCCGACGGACTGGTCACCCATATCGACCGCAAGCCCGTCGACCCGGAGCTCGCCCTGCGGCAGTGGGAGGACTACGTCGCCTGCCTGCGCGCGCACGGCTGGGAGACGGTGGAGGTGCCGCCGCTCGACGACTGCCCGGACGGGGTGTTCATCGAGGACACCATGGTCGTCCACAAGAACGTCGCACTGATCGCCCGCCCCGGCGCCGGGTCCCGCAGGCCGGAGACGGCCGCCGCCGAGGAGACCGTGACCGCCCTCGGCTGCTCCCTGAACCGGGTCCGGGAGCCCGGAACGCTGGACGGCGGCGACATCCTCAAGATCGGCGACACGCTGTACGTGGGGCGCGGCGGACGCACGAACGGCGAGGGCGTACGGCAGTTGCGCGCCGTCTTCGAGCCCCTGGGCGCCCGGGTGGTGGCCGTACCGGTCAGCCGGGTGCTCCATCTGAAGTCGGCGGTCACCGCCCTTCCCGACGGGACCGTCATCGGCTATCCGCCGCTGGTCGACGACCCCGCCGCGTTCCCCCGCTTCCTGCCCGTCCCCGAGGAGTCCGGCGCCCATGTGGTGCTGCTCGGCGGCGGGCGGCTGCTGATGGCGAAGAGCGCGCCGCGCAGCGCCGAGCTCTTCGCCGACCTCGGCTATGAGCCGGTGCCGGTGGACATCAGCGAGTTCGAGAAGATGGAGGGCTGTGTGACCTGCCTGTCCGTACGGCTGCGAGAGCTCTACGGCTAGGCCCTGTCCCGCCGATCTGATCCACGAAGATCGACAGGGCAGGGCCTGAGGCCGGGGCCGACGGCTCTACAGATACAGCCCCGCGTCCGCGTCGCCCGGCTGGACGGGCACCGACGCGGGCCGGGTGCCGCGGCGCAGCGCGAACAGCTCGGCCAGGGTGGCGCCGTCCCGCCCGACGGTGTCCTCCCGGCCGTGGGCCTCGTCGCCGAGCCAGCCGAGCGCCTCCGCGCGGGTCAGCTTGCCGACCTCGATCCGGGCCAGACAGCGGCCGGGGCGGACCACGGCCGGGTGCAGCCGCTCCAGATCCTCGTTGGTGGTCACCCCGACCAGCACATTGCGTCCCTGGCCGAGCAGACCGTCCGTCAGGTTCAGCAGCCGGGACAGCGCCTGGCCCGCGGTGTGCTTGGCCTCGCCGCGGATCAGCTCGTCGCAGTCCTCCAGCAGCAGCAGCCGCCAGCGGCCCTTGGCCGAGCCGTCGTCCTCGCCGATCGCGATGTCCATCAGATAGCCGACGTCGGTGAACAGCCGCTCCGGGTCCAGTACGCAGTCCACCTGGCACCAGTCCCGCCAGGAGCGGGCCAGGGTGCGCAGCGCCGAGGTCTTGCCGGTGCCGGGCGGGCCGTGCAGCAGCAGAAGCCGTCCGGCGATGTCATCGGGGGTGATCTTCATCAGCCCGTCCATCGCCTCGGCGACCGGAGCGGTGTAGTTGCCGCGGATCTCCTCCCAGGTCCCGGCGGCGATCTGACGGGTGGTGCGGTGCGGACCGCGCCGCGGGGAGACGTACCAGAAGCCCATCGACACGTTCTCCGGCTGGGGTTCCGGTTCGTCCTCCGCGCCGTCGACCGCCTGCCGCAGCACCTTCTCGGCGAGCGCGTCGTCGACGGCGGTCACGGTCACGTCCGCGCCCCGGTTCCACCGGGACACCAGCAGCGTCCAGCCGTCGCCCTCGGCGAGCGTCGCGCTTCGGTCGTCGTCACGGGCCGCGCGCAGCACGGTGGCCGAGGGCGGCAGCAGGGTCACCCCGGACTTGACGCGGTCCACGGAGTGGCTGCGGGCGTACGGCTGCTCCCCGGTGGCGAAGCGCCCGAGGAAGAGCGCGTCGACAACATCCGACGGCGAGTCGCTGTCATCGACGTTCAGCCGGATCGGGAGGGACTGTTCGGCGGGTGTCGCGGGCAGGGTCTGCCTCCTGGATACGCGGGTCGGTGCGTCGGTCAGCGCACCTGCCCCATGATCCAGCACGAGGGGCTTCCACGCACCGGGGTTTGTGGCCGTTTGGCGAGTGGTTCCTGAGAAGCCCACTGGAATGGGGGCGTTCACGGATGCTCCTACCCCCAGCGGCGCGGCGCCACCTGCCCCGGCTGTCTGTGGCGCCGTGTGCGCCCGGTGTGCGCCTGGGGGCGCTCGGGGTCAACGACCCCGGTGAACCGCAATATTTTGCCAACTGTGCGCATGGATGGGTCCGTTCGACGGGATGACATAGCCATGTCATGTCGTCGGTGCGGACGGCGGCGTGACTGACGGTTTCGAACGCGTTTGCCCCCTTCTGGGGTGACCGCGCCTCACATCGGCACAGCAGAGACCCTGCTAGGGAGATCGAATGAAACTGTCCAGACTCACGGCGACCGTCGGAGCGCTCGCCGTAGGCGCCGTCCTCGCCCTCACCGGGGCCGGTGCCGCTCACGCCACCGAGAACAGCGCGGGTCCCGCGTATGTGGCGCTGGGTGACTCCTACTCATCCGGCGTCGGCGCGGGCAGCTACGACAGCTCCAGCGGCGGCTGCAAACGCAGCACCAAGGCGTACCCCGCGCTCTGGGCCGCCTCCCACTCCCCCTCCAGCTTCAACTTCACCGCATGCTCAGGTGCCAAGACCGCCGACGTCCTCAACGGCCAGCTCGGACCGCTCAGCTCCGGGACAGGACTGGTCAGCATCAGCATCGGGGGCAATGACGCCGGGTTCGCCGACGTCATGACCACCTGTGTGCTCCCCGGCGAGAGCGCATGCCTCAACAAGATCGCCACCGCTCGCGCCTTCGCCCAGAACACCCTGCCCGGCAGGCTCGACCAGGTCTACAACGCGATCAGCGCCAAGTCCCCCTCCGCCCATGTCGTGGTCCTCGGCTACCCGCGCTTCTACAAGCTGAACGGCTCCTGTCTCCTCGGCCTGTCCGAGAACGAGCGCGCCGCCATCAACGGGGCGGCCGACCTGCTCAACTCCATCACCGCCAAGCGCGCCGCCGACCACGGCTTCGCCTTCGCCGATGTCACCAGCCGCTTCACCGGCCATGAGATCTGCTCCGGCAGCGCCTGGCTGAACAGCGTCACCTGGCCCATCGACGACTCGTACCACCCCAACGCCGCCGGACAGTCCGGCGGGTACCTCCCCGCGTTCTCCGCGGCCGCCTGATCTCAACCGCCCTCGGACGAGGGCGGTGAGGAAGCCGAAGTGGAAGCCGAAGAGGAGGCTCCGTCCGTCGGGGCCTCCTCGCACATCACGGTGAACGACACCTTCTTGGAGGCGACCTTGGAGGCGACCGCCTTCGGGCTCCTGGCCTCCACGGCGATCCAGTCCTTGCGGGCCCCGGGCGCCGCCTCCGTATGGCGCACCGTCCGGGACCAGCGCGACCCCGCCGCACCGCCGGTGAACTCCAGCTTCTTCCAGCCCGGATCGGACACCTCGCCGCTTCCGGTGATCCAGCGGTACTCCACCGTCGTGGGCGCGCGGTTCACCGTGACGGTCGCGGTGAAGGACGGCGCCTCGTCCCGCGGTGGCGGGCACGCTCCGTGGTAGCCGCCGCGCACCGCCTTCACGACGATGGTGATGGTGAGGGACGGCCGCTTCGAGGACGAGGTGCCGTCCGCCGGACGGGAGTCCGAACCGCCGCTGCCCGCGGTGGTGCCGGACGTGGGGCGGTCCGCGCCCCCTGCGGTGGGGGTGGCGGTGTGCGAACCGCCGCCACCGCGTGAGGTGTTGGCGCCCTGGCCGCTGTCGTCGAGCAGCGCCCAGGTCACTCCGCCCAGCGCCAGTGCGGCCAGCAGCGCCCCTGTCAACAGCGCGGCCACCGCGCGGCGGGGCCGAGGGCCCGACGGCGGCCCGTCGTCGGGCGGGGGAGCAGCGGGAGCGGCGGAGCTGAGGTCGAACGGCGCGGCGCCCGGTCCGTCCGAGGCGACATCCGCCGACGGTACGGGCGCGGGCACCGGGCCCGAGGACGCCCGTGGCGTGCCGCCCGCCGCCACCAGCCGCAGCATCCGCTCCGCCTCGGCCGCCGGAAGCCGAAGTTGTGGATCCTTGTGCAGCAGCCCCTCCAGAACGGGGGTGAGCGGTCCGGCCCGGCGCGGTTCCGGGAGCGACGCGTCCACCACCGCGCGCAGGGTGCTCAGCGGGGTGTCCTGGCGGAACGGCGAGACGCCCTCGACCGCCGCGTACAGCAGCACGCCCAGCGACCACAGATCGGTGGCGGGACCCGGCGGCTCACCGAGGGCGCGCTCCGGCGCGAGGAACTCCGCCGAGCCCACCAGCTCGCCGGTCAGCGTCAGCGCCGAATCGCCCTTCACCACCGCGATACCGAAGTCGGTGAGCACCACCCGGCCGTCGTTGGCGATCAGTACGTTGCCGGGTTTGACATCCCGGTGCAGCACCCCGACGGCATGGGCCGTCCGCAACGCGGTCAGCACCTCGGCGCCGATGAACGCCGCCCGCGCGGGCGGCAGATGGCCCTCCGCGTCCAGGACGTCCGACAGGGACAGACCGCGCACCAGCTCCATCACGATCCAGGGGCGGCCGCCCTCAAGTACCACGTCGTACACCGTGACCACGTTGCGGTGCGAGACCCGCGCGGCGGCCCGGCCCTCACGCTCCAGCCGGGCGTAGAGCCGCCCGATGTCCCGCTCGCCGAGCCCGGCCGGGGCGCGGACCTCCTTGATGGCGACCTCGCGGCCCAGCGCCTCGTCGTACGCCCGCCACACGACACCCATCCCGCCGCGGCCCAGCACGTCCAGAAGGCGGTAACGCCCCCCGACCGGGCCGCGCCCCTCCGGCTCACTCGCCTCGTCGCTCATGGCCGAGCCCTCCCCCCAAGCCAGCAACTCGGGGTGAATGTACCTCAACCGAGCGTAGTTGCGGCCCCCCTGAGCACCAATCCGCATCCGAGCGCCAGCACCACGGCGGCGGTGCCCACCGGGGAGGCGCGGTGGAGCGCCGCCAGCAGCCGGTGGGCGCGGCCCGTGGCCGCCGCGCGGCGGGCGTTCAGCCGCTCCGCGGCCCGGTGGCCGAGCCGCACCACCGCGAACCCGGCGAGCGTGAGGGTCAGCGCAAGACCGAGCCCGTACGCCAGCACCAGCAGGAAGCCGAACCATGCCTGTCCCAGCGCCGCCGCGCCCACCAGCACGATGACGGCGGAGGGGCTGGGGACCAGACCCCCGGCGAAACCGAGCAGCACCGTGCCGCGGAGGGTGGGCCGCAGCTCATGGGTGTGGGTGTGCCCGTCCCCGTGGTCGTGGGTGTGCCCGTGGTCGTGACGGTGGCCGTGCTCGTGGTCATGCGTATGGCCGTCTTCATGGCTGTGTTCATGGTCGTGATGATGGTGCTGATGGCTCACTTGCCGTCGGCGCCGCAGCGCCTTGCGCAGCAGCCGCGCCCCGGCCACCGAGACCAGCAGTCCGCTCGCGATGCCCAGCCAGGAGATCACCGAAGGCGCCGCCGCCGACCCCGCCGTGACCAGCAGCCCCAGCGCGAACACCCCCATCGTGTGGGTGACCGTCACCGACGCGCCCAGCACCACCACATCGCGCAGCGCGCTGCGCCCGCCCGCCGCGGCGGCCGCAGCCATCATCGTCTTGCCGTGTCCGGGGGCCATCGCGTGCATCGCGCCGAGCAGCACGGCGGTGCCGAACGCGGTGAGCGCGAAGCCGAAGGTGATGTCATGGCGCGCCACCATGGAGGTCAGCGCCTCGGTCCAGCGGTCGACACCGCGCGGCAGCACCCCCGAGGCCACCCCCTTCGCCTCGTCCTCGTCGTCGGGCGAGGCGGCGAGCGCCGGGCCGCCGGGGCGTGCCCGCAGGGTGACCGAGCGCTGGTCGGACGGTGAGGAGAGCTGGTCCTCGGGGTAGCCGGTCAGCCGCCGGGAGGCGGAGTCCTCCGGCACGTCGGCGCCGGAGAGCGTCATCCGGTCGCCCTGGGCCGTCATCTCCCGCCAGCCGGGGCCGGTTCCGATGTCCTTCGGACGGTACGAGACGGCCGTCCGCTCCCCGCGCTCCAGCGCGGCCGTCAGCCGGCACTCGACACGCAGGGTCGGCAGCCCCGCCTGGCCCCGCCGGGTGTGACCGGCGGTGTGGGCGACGCGTACCGCCACCGCGCGCCCGTCGACGGTCAGTTGCGCCCCGCGCGCGGCGCTTGCGCACCGGCGCGCAGCCCATGCGTTCACCTCGTGTGCGGCGAGGGAGCCGTCGCCATCGCGGTCGATCTCCGGCTTCGCCTGTGAGGAGGGGATCTCGGCCAGGTCCTCGACATGGTCCACCCGCAGCTGTCCGGGGGCGACGACCAGCCCGTCGTAGCGGTTGACCGTGAAGTTGCCGAGCGGATGCGCGGAGGCACTGCCCGCGGGTAGCACCACCAGCGCCGCGGCGCCCGTCAGCACGCCCGCGGCGGCCATCAGCGGGCGCACGCGGAACCGGAACCGGAACCTCATCGGGCACCGCCCAACTGCTTCAGCGCCGCCTTCGCCGTACGGGAGGCGGTGGGGGAGAAGCCGGGGTTGAGGTCGAGCGCGGCGCCGAGGTGGCGGCGGGCGGCGGCCTTCTCGTTCAGCGACTTCTCGATCATGCCCCGGTGATAGAGGAACGCCGCGTTGCGATAGCCCGGTTCGGCGGCGTGCTCGGCGTAGCCCAGGGCCTTCTTGTCCTCGCCGGTGCGGTGCAGGGCCCAGGCGAGGGCGTCGGCGGTGTGCACCGTCCGCCGCCGGTCCCATTCGGCGCGGGCCGCCTTCAACGCCTCCTTCGCGTCGCCGTGATCGGCGGCGACCAGCGCGCTGTCGAGGTCGGTCGCCACGCCGTTGGCCTTCGCCAGGGTGATCCAGGTGTCCACCACGGCGTACTGGCGGCGCCCCTGCGTACGGTCGCCGCGCGCCTCGTACGCCTCGCCGAGGGCCGCCAGCTCCGCGGGCAGCGGATAGCGCTGGACGACCTTCTTCAGATCGCGGATCCCGGCGTCCAGTCGCCCGTCGGCCGCCGCGGTGCGGCCCCGCCCCTCCAACGCGGGCAGATAGCCGGGGACGGCCCGCAGTGCGGTGTCGTAGGCGTCCCGGGCGGTGGTGTACCGGCCCTGGCCCCAGGCGAGTTGACCGAGCGCGGTGGAGACGTAGGCGAGGTCGCTGGGCGAGGTCGCGGAGTCCTTGGCGCGCAGCAGCACCTTCCGCGCCTTCGCCGGTTCACCGCGCAGCTCCAGGACATAGGCGAGCCGGGTGAAGACGGGGATGCCGGGGCGGGTGGCGTCGGCGTGCTCCGCGGCCTTGTACGCGTCCTGGTAGCGGCCGAGTTCGACGAGCGCGTCCACGCGGACCGCCATCGCGGCCTGGCTGTAGGCGTTCACCTTCAGCGCCTGGTCGGCGTCGCGCAGCGCGCCCTTGAAGTCATGGCGGGCGGCGGCGAGCGAGGCGCGTCCGGCGAGTGCGGTGTCGTTGTCGCGCGGCTGGGCGGTCAGGGACCGGGCGAACGCCTTCTGCGCCTGCGGATAGCGGGTGGGGTCGCCGGTGCCGCGGGCCTGCTCCACATACGCGGAGCCGAGCTGGGCCCAGCCCACCGCGTCCTTCGGCTCGGCGCGCAGATGCCGTTGCATCGCGCTGATCCGGTCGGCGAGGCCGTCCGCGGTGATCTGCTCGAGCCGGGCCGCGGCGGGCCGTGCGTCGCGGGCCGCGGAGGGCCCGTCATCGGATCCGCCCGGCCCGTCGATCACGACCGAGGCGGCGGTCAGACCCACCGCGAGCGCGCACACGACCGCGGCGGTGCGGGGCGTGTGGGGGAGGAGGGGCCGAAGAGCCATGGTGACTGTTGCCTTTCGCCGGAGCGTACGCCGGGAACGGGGGGAGGGAGGGTGGGCGCGGCCGCCGCGCGGGAGGTGCGGGGCCGCGCCCGTGGGACGGGTCCGGTCTCGCTTGACCGGTCAGTGCCTGCGGACCCGGGCCGGGCGGCGGTGCGAGCGTCGCCACCAGGCGTATCCGAGGGCCAGCAGTAGTACGGCCCCGCCACCGCCCGCCGCGGACCCGGCCAGCAGCATGGTGTCGTCCGAGGACGAGCCGACGCCGTCACCGCCGTTGAGCAGCGACTCCCCGGCGCTCTTCTTGGTCGCGGTGGCATCCGAACCGGAGTTGGGCAGTGCCAGATACGGGAACGATCCGCCGAACTTCTGGTCGTTCTCGTCCACCGCGTCGCCCAGGTCGTTCTTCTTGCCGACGAGTTCGCCCTCCACGGCCTGGAGCGAGATGTCCAGCACATCGTCGGTCAGCCGCCGGCCATTGGGGAATCCGGCGTTGTCACCGTCGAGTACACCAAGGCGCTTGGGGCTGGCGGTCGGCTTGATGGAGGTGTTGAGCCTGAGCATCTCCGCGGGGCGCACATTCGGCGGCTGGTTCAGCTTGGGCACTCCGGTGAGGAAGACCTGCACCAGGTCGTCGCGGGGTGTCGGCGGCGCCTTGATCTTGTAGATCTGCTCCACCAGCCGGGCCAGCTCCGGGTCCTGGACGAACTTCAGGAACTGCCCGTCGTCCCAGGGGGACGAGGCATTGAACTTGTCCTTGTCCTTGCGCGGGATGACCACCTCGTTGACCAGCGGGCTGCCCAGCCGGGAGACCTGCGCCCAGTCCCCGTTCGCCGTCTTGCGGTGGGTGGTGGACCACATGCCGATCACCGGCTGCTGCTCGGACTCGGTCAGCATCTTGGTGGGCAGCTGGAGGGCGAGGCTCTGGACGTTGTAGCCCTTCAGACTGTCCTGCCCCACCTCGGACATGTCGCCGCCGTACAGCAGGTCGAAGACGCGCAGATCGAGGAAGAACGGGTCGTCGGCCTGGCCCGCGAAGGTCGAGCCGCCGCCGGGCAGCTGGTAGACCGCCTGGTCGCGCAGGTCCTGGTACGCGGGCATGGACGCCTTGCCGACGTTGGACGGGGCGACCAGCTGGTTCTTGGCGATCTTCTTGCGGGAGACGGGGTGCTGGTCCTTCAGGCGGATCAGCTCGATGTCATAGGTCTGGAAGAAGTTGAGGTCCTGGTCCTCGAGGGAGGTCACCGGGCCGGTGTTGTAGAGGAAGGTGTCCCCATTGCGCAGGTGGTCCTTGAAGGTCCACCGGAAGAGCAGATCGCCCTGGCCGTCCCCGTCGTTGTCCACATGCAGGTCGTAGCGGGCGTCATGGGCGAACTTGTAGAAGTTCGGTCCGCCCGCCGGATCCTCGAACGGCAGCATGTTGACCACCATGGTGGTCGTATCGGGCTTGTCGGGGCTGACGAACCCGTACACATCCGTGGTGTCGTACTGCGGCTGACCGGAGATCAGCGGCGCTTCCCGGTGGCTGGACGCCTGGGCCGTCTCCGGTCGGAGCGTGGCCACACCGGCGGCCGCGAGCCCGCCCGCGGCCAGTGCGCAGCTGACCAGCGCGGCCAAGCTCCTGGTGAATGCGGTCATCCTGTCGGTCCTTCGCACGCTTGTCGGGGTATTCCTTCAAGCAGCAGTTCGGTGCCGACGGGCGGATGGCTTGGTCCGTCCGACAATTTGTCCGCGTGTGACAGTTACCGTCAACACCCTTGACGCGGTGGTGAATCCGGAACATGGGATGCGCGGGTGACGGCTCGGGGAGGTAGGGTTACTCTGCCCGGGGCGGGTGCCCTCGTACGGGTGGGGAGTGTCATGGAGCAGATAACGGTACGGAGCAGGCCACGAGTGCCTGCGATCAACTGCGGGAGCGGTGCGTCCAGTGCGCGCCTCGAACGCCATCTCGCGGTGATGGGCGGCCCTGCCGTCCCGCAGCGGGAGGCCGAGGGCGCGACGATGCTGATGCAGGAGCTGACCGCGCGCGACCATGTGCGCGCGAGGAACAGCCGGGGTGCGCGGGTTTCGCTTTTCGCGCCGCTGCGCCGGTTGCGCCGCTCGCTCTTCGGCAGTCACGGCTGACCCACCCAGTCCGCCGGTTCCGAAGTTTGTTGTCGGCATCCCGGGCAGGCACGGGGACACCCCGACCCGCTCCAGCCGGTGTGGCGGTGCTGTGAGGCACCGCACACCCGGGCCGTTCCGGGACGCCGACGAAGGATGACGCTCCGTTTCACCGTCCGCCATGTGCGTAGCGGCGGACGGTGAGCGGCATGAACACCGCCACCAGCAGCAGCGACCAGCCGATCGACGCCGCCACCGGGTGGGCGAGCGGCCAGGCCGCGTCCGGGTCCGCCGCCGCGTTCCCGAACAGATCACGGCAGGCGGCCACCACCGCGCTGATCGGGTTCCAGTCGGCGACGAAGCGCAGCCAGCCGGGCATCCCGTCGGTCGGCACATAGGTGTTGGACACCATCGGCAGCGAGAAGGTGAGGCTGGAGAGCTGGCCCGCGGCCTCCTCCTTGCCCACCACCATCCCCAGGTACTGCCCGATCCAGGCGGTGGCCAGACGGAACAGCAGCAGGAGTGCGAACGCCCCGAGCGCGGCTGCCACCCCGCCCCGTATCCGCCACCCCACCGCGAGCCCCAGCAGTGCCAGCGGCACCAGCCCCACGGCGGCGATCAGCACCTCCGAGGCGGCCTGGCCCAGCGGTACGGCGGCGCGGCTCATCGGCAGGGTGCGGAAGCGGTCCATGACCCCGCGCTGCATGTCCTGCGCGGTGCCGATCATCCCGGTGAGGATGCCGCCCGCGGCGATCGAGACGAACAGCCCCGGCACCAGATACTCGCGGTAGTCGCCCGACCCCGGCACCTGGATCGCGCTGCCGAAGACATAGCCGAAGAGCACCAGCATCATCAGCGGTGCGACCAGGGTGATGGTGAACAGCGCTGGGGCGTGCCGCAGCCGGGTCAGCTGACGGTCCAGCATGGCCGCGGTGTCCCGCACGGCCCAGCGAAGCGTGGTGTCGCTCATACGGAAGCCTCCTCGGGGGCCGCGGACGCGGGGTTGGCGGTCCTGGAGCCGGTGGTGCGGTGGGTGAGCCGGAGGAAGACCTCGTCCAGGGTGGGGCGCCGTACTGAGGCGTCCACCAGCGGCACCCCGGCCGCGTCCAGCTCCCGGACCACCCGGGGCAGGGTGAGCGCGGGGTCGCCCGACGCCGCGCCGACGGTGCGGTGTTCGGTGTCGAGCTCCGGCGTCGCACCGGTGAGGTTGCCGAGGACCAAGCCCGCGCCGCTGACGGCCTCCGCGTCCGCGACCACGACCTCGATCCGCTGGCCGACGGTGGTCTTCAGCTCCTCGGGTGTGCCGGTGGCAATGGTCCCGCCCTGGTCGATCACCACGATGTCGGTGGCCAGCCGGTCGGCCTCCTCCAGATACTGGGTGGTCAGCAGCACCGTGGTGCCCGCTTCCGCCAGCGCCCGGACGCTGTCCCAGATCGCGCCCCGGCTGCGCGGGTCCAGACCGGTCGTCGGCTCGTCGAGGAAGAGGACGGCCGGTTCCGTGAGCAGACAGGCGGCGAGGTCCAGCCGACGGCGCATCCCGCCGGAGTAGGTGCGGGCGGGGCGGTCGGCCGCCTCCGTCAGCTCGAAGCGCTCCAGCAGCGCGTCCGCGCGCTTCCCGGCGGCGGCCCCGCGCAGCCGCTGGAGCCGGGCGAACAGCCGCAGATTCTCCCGGCCCGTCAGATCCCCGTCCACCGAGGCGTACTGGCCGGTGACGGCGATCCGCCGGCGCACCGCGCCGGGGTCCCGTACGACGTCGTGGCCCGCGACGTACGCGGTGCCGGAGTCCGGGGTGCTCAGGGTGGTCAGGATGCGTACCGCGGTGGTCTTGCCCGCGCCATTGGGGCCGAGCAGACCGCAGACGGTGCCGGGCGGGACGGCCAGATCGAGCCCGCGCAGGGCGTGCACCTCGCCGTAGCGTTTGGACAGGCCCTCACTAAGTACGGCGTACGTAGTTTTCATGCCGCTCACTGTAGCTCACTACGTACGATGTACGTAACTAGGATAGTGGGCGAGGTGATGATCAATGGCAGCCAGTGGCCGCGCGGCCGGACCGGATGTGATCTGGGCGCTCCCCGAGCGCACCGGCCGCGGCCCGCGCCCCGCGTACACCCGTGACGACATCGCCGAGGCCGCGGTGCGGATCGCGGACGAGGCGGGGATGGACGCGGTGTCGATGCGCCGGGTGGCGGCGGCCGTCGGCTGCGGCACGATGTCCCTCTACAACTATGTGCCGCGGAAGGAGGACCTGGTCGATCTGATGGTGGACCGGGTCTCCGGCGAGTACGAGCTGCCCGAGAAGCCGTCGGGGGACTGGCAGGCCGACATCCTCGGCCTCGCCCGCCAGGGCCGTACCCTGATGCACCGTCACCCCTGGCTGCCCGCGGCGGTCCTGCCCACCGCCGCCCTGGGCCCCAACGGGCTGCGGTACATGGAGTTCTGCCTGGCCGCGCTGGAGGGTTCGTGTCTCGACGACGGCCTCAAGATCGAGCTGATCGGGATGGTCAACGGGGCGGTGATCTCGTACGTCTCCTCCGAGCTGGCCACCGCCCGGCAGCGGAAGGACTCGGCGCACACCGCCGAGCAGCGGCAGGCGGCCCAGACCGCCTATCTCGCACGCGTCATCGCCGGCGGCGCCTACCCCCACCTCTCCCGTACCTTCGCCGCCGCCCCGGCCGCGGGTGACCCGGACGAAACGTTCGGCCGGCTTCTGGGCCGGGTCCTGGCCGGGTACGCCGCCGCGTGCCGCTGATTTCCCGGGGTCTTCCCCCCGGGGCCCGCCCGGCCCATCCGGCCCATCCGGCTCGCGTGGCTCGCTCCGGCGTTTGCGGCCGGGTTCGGGTGGTGTGGCCGGGGCGCCGTCTTGTGCGGGCCGGCCGCGGTCCTGCGCCTCGCGTTCGCATGCTGCGGAGGGGGTCGGTGGAACTCGCAGGCCCGAGGCAGGCGTTGCCCGGGGCCGGGTGGTGTGATCGGGCCTTCCTGCCGACGCCAGGGCCGAACCGGGCGTCACAACAGGGCGAACTGGCCCTCCGGCCCCTCCTCGTGGTGGTCCAGCACCGAGGCCGGGCGGCGGGCCGAGGCGGGCACCGGCAGCACGCCCGCCTCACTCAGCTCCGCCGCGGCGATCAGCGGGCCGTCCATCAGCCGGGTGGCCAGATCGCGGAGCTGTGGCCGGAGTTCGGCGAGCAGCGCCAGCACGGTGATCAGTTCCAGCAGTTCGGAGGTCCAGGCGGACGGCCAGGCCCCCGGTACGACCGCCTCCAGCGTGCCCGGCTCGCCCCGGGCCGTACGCCGCTCGAACCAGCTCTCCAGCACCCGCACCCCATGCGCGTGGAACTCCCACGCGCCCCGCGGCACCGGGGAGATCCGGCCCTCACCCAGAAGCAGCGCGCCCGCCTCCGGGTCGTAGTCCAGGGAGTGCGGCAGACCGCGCGCCGGAAGCGCGGCGCGTACGTACGGGCGCCGCCCGCCCGGCATGCGCGGGCGTTCACCACTGTGCGCCCCGCGCGTATGGAGCCACAGCGCCCGGCGTCCCAGCTCCACGCCCCGCACCCACACCTCTGGATCGGCCGTCAGCGGAACGGCGCAGGGCGTGGAGTGCGCGGCGGCGGCGGTCCAGGCGAGCAGATCCTCGGCGGAGACGGGCCGGTCCAGCCGGGCGCCGAGATGCTCCAGCAGTCCGGGCGCGACATTGGGCTCCCGGCCACCGGGGCGCCGGTAGAGCGGGCGGATCCGGCCTGGGCGGCCCGCCGCGGAGCAGCCGTCCGGCAGCGGCGCGGAGAAGGTGACCACCGGGTCGGGATCGGGCCCGGCCGCCGCTTCGACGACATGGATCTGCTGGTCGTCGGCGACCCGCCACAGCTCGGGACGGGCGGCGTCGATCAGCCGGTGGTCAGGTATGAGCCACTGCTGATCGAACGGCCCGTACGCGACCCGCACCGGCTCGGGGCACGGCCCGTCGGCCCGCACCAGCCGGGCGGTGGAGGTGCGCTGACCGGGCAGTTGAGCCACGGAGGTGTGGAGGTTCCGCGCCCGGGACGGCCGGAACAGCGCGCCGCGCTCCGCCTCGTCCTCGGTGGCCACCAGCCGGTCCCACCGCGCGGTGAGCGAGGCGGCGTCGGGCGCCATCACCCACGCCCGACCCAGCCGCAGCGGCGCCACGGACCACGGCATCAGGTCCCCCAGCAGCGGTGCGTCCCGTTCTCCCACGCCCGGCATGGTATCCATGCCGGGCCCGCACCACCGCTGCCCGCGTGCGGCCACTGCCGCACGTCCTCGGCCCTGGGGCGTGTGGTGCCGTGCCTGCCTGTTGTCGGGTCCGCGTGCCGCGGAGGCGGACGTACCCCGCGGGCGTTGGGGGTGCGGCGCTGTAGCCGTGGGGCGTGGAACCGCGCGGTTCGCCGCGGTGACCTTTTCGGCTGAGGCGAAGCGCGGCTGGCGACGGCGGTGGCTCGTGGTGCTGGGCGGCGTGGTGCCACGCCTGCCCGTTGTCGGGCTGCGCGCTGCCGAGGTGGGGCATGGCACGGCGGGGCCGAGCCTGGTGCGGCCCCGCGGGCGTTGGGCACCGCAGCACCAGCCGACGGCGGTCACCCGTGGCGCCGGGGTGCGTGTGTGCCGGGCCTGCCCGCCGTCGGGCCGCCCATCGTCGGCGGGGACGTATACCCCCGACGGTTCGGCTGGACGCGGCCCCAGGGGAGTTCGGCGGGACGCAGTCCCCCGGAGTCGGTGCGCGGGCGCGTGACGAACTACTCGGCCGACGGCGGTCACCCGTGGTGCCGGGGCGCGTGTGGCGCGGTGCCCGCCTGTTGGTGCCTGCCTGCTGCCGAGGTGGGGCATGGCCCGGCGGGGCCGAGCCTGGTGCGGCCCCGCGAGCGTTGGAGAGCGCAGTACGTGGTTGACGGCGGTCGCCCTTGGGGGCCGGGGCGCGTGTGGTGCCGGGCGCGCCCCTCGTCGGGCCGCCCATCATCGGCGGGACGTAGACCTCCGACGGGTTCGGTGGGTCGCAGCCCCAAGGGAGTTCGGGGCACGGCCCCCAAGGGAGTTCGGGGGACGCAGTCCCCCGGGGAATCGAGGCGCACCCCCGACGAACCACTCGGCCGACGGCGGTCACTCCGTCTCGAGGGTGACCGTGAACGAGAACCGGTCCCCCCGGTAGTGGATCCGTGCCACGTCCACCACCCGCCCGCCCTCGTCGTAGGTCACCCCGGTGTAGTGCAGGATCGGGCTGAGCAGGGGGACCTGGAGGAGGCGGGAGGTCTCCGGGTCCGCGAGGCGGGCCTCGACGGTGTCGGTGATCCGGCTGATGCGCACCCCGACCACGTCCCGCAGTACCTTCGTCATCGGCCAGCGCTCCAGATCGGCGAGGTCGATGCGGTCGGCGAGCTCGGGACGGACCAGGTTCTCGGCCCAGTTGGTCGGCTCGCCGCTCCGCCCGTCGCGGCGCAGCCGCCGGTATCCGGCCGCCTCGTCCAGGCCGGGGAAGTACTCGGCCAGTTCGGCCGGGACCGCCGCCAAACCGTGGTCCAGCACTGTCGTCCGCTCACCGGACTGCTGGGCCACGATCGCGTCCACCGAACCCAGCAGCCGTACCGGGGCACCGCGCCGTGCGCTCGGCTCGATGAAGGTGCCGCGGCGCCGGTGGCGGCTGATGAGCCCCTCCGTCTCCAGTTCCTTCAGCGCCTGCCGCATGGTGAGCACGCTGACGCCGTAGTGCTCGGCGAGCCGGTCCTCGGTCGGCAGCCGCAGCGGGTCGTGCGGCCCGCGGCCGAGTATGGAGGCGCGCAGCGACTGCGAGACCTGGTACCAGAGCGGCAGCTTGCGGTTCAGGGCCACGGAGTCGGGGGCGAAGGTGGTCACGGGGGCGCGGTCGCCGGTCGCGGTCACGGTCACGTTCCTGGGCGGGGAGAAGGGGGGCGAGGGCTTGTCAGGGGCGGAAGTGGCGCTCCAGACCCTGCCATACGTCGTCGTAGCCCGTCTGGAGGTGGTCCGCCGCCATCGCCTGCGCGGTGGCGGTGACCGGCCAGCGCGTCTCGAACATGAAGGCCAGCCCGTCGTCCACCTTGCGCGGCGCCAGCTCGGCCGCGCTGGCGCGCTCGAAGGTCTCGTGGTCCGGGCCGTGCGCCGACATCATGTTGTGCAGGGAGCCGCCGCCGGGCACAAAGCCCCCGGGACCGGCGGTCTTGGCGTCGTACGCGCCCTCGATCAGCCCCATGTACTCGCTCATCACATTGCGGTGGAAGTACGGCGGCCGGAAGGTGTCCTCGCCCACCAGCCAGCGCGGCGCGAAGACCACGAAGTCCACGCCCGCGAGGCCCGGGGTGTCCGACGGCGAGGTCAGCACGGTGAAGATGGACGGATCCGGGTGGTCGTAGCTGATGGTGCCCAGCACATTGAAGCGGCGCAGATCGTAGACGTACGGCACGTGGTTGCCGTGCCAGGCGACGACGTCCAGCGGGGAGTGGTCGTAGGTCGCGGCCCACAGATTGCCGCAGAACTTGTTGACCACCTGCACCGGTCGCTCGACGTCCTCGTACGCCGCCACCGGGGCCAGGAAGTCCCGCGGGTTGGCCAGCCCGTTGGCGCCGATCGGGCCGAGGTCGGGGAGGACGAACGGACGGCCGTAGTTCTCGCAGACATAGCCGCGCGCGCTGGGGTCCAGCAGCTCCACCCGGAACCGCACCCCGCGCGGGATCAGCGCCATATGCCCCGGCTCGGCGCGCAGCAGCCCGAACTCGGTACGCAGCAGCAGCCCGCCGCGCTCGGGGACGATCAGCAGCTCGCCGTCGGCGTCGCTGAACACCCGGTCGGTCATGGACGCGTTGGCCGCGTAGAGGTGGATGGCGATGCCCGAGCGCTGGGTGGCGTCCCCATTGCCGCCGAGGGTCCACAGCCCGGACAGGAAGTCGGTGCCCGCGGGCGGCTCCGGCAGCGGGTCCCAGCGCAGCCGGTTGGGGTCCGGCACGTTCTCGGTGAACGGCGCGCCGCGCACCGCGCCGTTGTCGATCCGTACGAACGGCGGATGGGCCGCCGAGGGGCGGATGCGGTACAGCCAGGAGCGGCGGTTGTGGGCGCGCGGTTCGGTGAAGGCGGTGCCGCTCAGCTGCTCCGCGTAGAGCCCCAGCGGGGCGCGCTGGGGGGAGTTGCGCCCGATGGGCAGGGCCCCGGGCACGGCCTCACTGCTGTGCTCATTGCCGAATCCGGAGGAGTGGGCCAGCCCTTCGGCGGTCTTCCGCGCCTGCTCGATCCCCGTGCTGTCGTCCATCGTCCGCTCCCGAAGCTCGACCTCGCCACCCAGCGATTCCTATGTCAGACGATAGGAATCGAAGGCAGGTCCGTCAATGATCGGGCAGGATGGTGGCGTGCCCATACCGCCCCTCCGCCGCAATCCGGTTCAGCGCCGCAGCGCCGAGCGCCTCGGCCGGATCCTCGATGCCTGCGCCGAACTGCTCGACGAGATCAGCTATGAGCAGCTGAGCACCCGCGCGGTGGCCGAGCGCGCCAATGTCCCCATTGGCTCGGTCTACCGCTTCTTCTCCAACAAGCGAGACATGGCCGACGCCCTGGCCCACCGCAATCTCGACGAGTACGCCGAACGCATCACCCGGCGCCTGGCGGAGTCCGGACCCGACTCCGGCTGGCGCGAGGCGATGGACGTGGTCGTCGACGAGTACCTGGCGATGAAGCGCGGGGCGCCCGGCTTCGCGCTCATCGAGTTCGGGATGCCGGTCCCGGCCACCGGGGTCGCGGACCAGCCCAACCACCTCGTGGCGGACCGGCTGCGGGCGCTGCTCGCCGACCGGTTGCGCAGCGAGGGGGCCGAGGGGGTCGACGGCGAGGGCGAGGCCGGGGAGCGGCTGCGGATCGCCTTCCTGCTCGCGGTCGAGGCCGCCGACGCCCTGCTGCGGCTGGCGTTCCGGACGGACCCCGAGGGGGATCCGGCGATCGTGGCGGAGACCAAGGAGCTGCTGCGCGCCTATCTGGCGCGCATCCTGGACTGAACCACGGCCCTGTCGGCAGGCGTGCCGTCCCATGGAGGGAGGGAGTTCACTCCGGCGCCTCCCGGACATGCGTACCAGTCGGTATGGTGAGGGGTCCTGGCCGGGGGCACCGGTGTGCGGTGCCCCGTTCGGAGGCGAACCGAGCCCCTCGATAAACGGGAGTGAGCCATGAGCCGTACCGCCCTGCGTATCTGCCCGCTCTGCGAAGCCACCTGCGGGCTGACCCTGACCATCGAGAACGGCAGGGTCACCCGGGCGCGAGGCGATGACGAGGATGTCTTCAGCCGCGGCTTCATCTGCCCCAAGGGTGCGGCCTTCGGTGAGCTCGACGCCGATCCCGACCGGCTGCGACGGCCACTGGTCCGGCGCGGCGGACGGCTCCAGGAGGCGGACTGGGACGAGGCGTTCGCCGCTGTCGAGGCCGGGCTGTGGCCGGTGCTGCGTGAGTACGGAGGGCGTTCGGCGGGCGCGGTGCTCGGCAACCCCAACGTCCACACCGTGGCCGGGGGGCTCTACCCCTCGCTGCTGCTCGGCGCGCTCGGCACCCCCAACGTCTTCACCGCCAGCACCCTCGACCAGATGCCCAAGCATGTCTCCAGCGGACTGCTCTACGGGGACGCCAACGCGCTGCCGGTGCCCGATCTGGACCGCACCGACCATCTGCTGATGATCGGCGCCAACCCGATGGATTCCAACGGCAGTCTGTGCACCGCCCCCGACTTCCCCGGCCGGCTGCGGGCGCTGCGGCGGCGCGGCGGCAAGCTGATCGTGGTCGACCCGCGGCGTACCCGCACCGCCAGGATGGCGGATCAGCATGTGGCGATACGTCCCGGCACCGACGCCCTGCTCCTCTTCGCCATGGTGCGGGTGCTGTTCGACGAGGACCTGGTGGCGACGGGCGAGCTGGGCGCCCATCTCACCGAGGTGGCCGAGGTCCGGCGGCTGGCCGCGGACTTCCCGCCGGAGGCGGTGGCCGCCGCCTGCGACGTACCCGCCGAGGAGATCCGCACCCTCGCCCGGGAGCTGGCCGCGGCGCCCAAGGCCGCGGTGTACGGGCGGATGGGCTCCACCACCGTGGAGTTCGGCACCCTCACCAGCTGGCTGGTCGATGTCCTCAACGCGCTCACCGGGAACCTGGACCGCCCCGGCGGCATGATGTTCCCGCTCGCCGCCACCGCGCGCCGGGAGCGGACACCGCGCCCCGGCAAGGGATTTGCGCTGGGCCGCTGGCGCAGCCGGGTCAGCGGCCACCCCGAGGCCAAGGGCGAACTGCCGTCCGTCGCCCTCGCCGAGGAGATCGAGACCCCGGGGGAGGGGCGGATCCGGGCGCTGCTGACGATCGCCGCCAACCCCGTGCTGTCCGCACCCGACGGCGACCGGCTGGAACGAGCGCTGGCCGGGCTGGACTTCATGGTCAGCGTCGATCCGTACCTCAACGAGACCGCGCGCCACGCCCATGTGGTGCTGCCGCCGCCCCCGCCCAGCCAGAGCCCGCACTTCGACTTCACCTTCAACTACCTGGCCGTGCGCAACCAGGTCCGCTACTCCCGCCCCGCGGTCCCCCTCGATCCGGACCGGATGAGCGAGAGCGACATCCTGGCCCGGCTGGTGCTGTGCGCGAGCGGACACGGCGGCGCCGACCCGGCGACGGTGGACGCCATGGCGATCGAGGCCGCGCTCGGCAAGGCCGTGGCCGACCCCGCGTCGCCGGTGCACGGACGCGAGACCGCCGAGCTGACCGCACAGCTCACCGGCGGCAGCGGCCCCGAACGGCGGCTGGACATGATGCTGCGGCTGGGCCCGTACGGCGACGGCTTCGGCGCCGACCCCGACGGGCTGACCCTTCGGACACTGCTCGACCGGCCGCACGGTATCGACCTCGGCCCGCTGCGCCCGCGGCTGCCTGCCCTGCTGAGGACCCGCAGCGGCACGGTGGAGCTGTGCCCGGAGCCGATCGTGCGTGATGTGGACCGGCTGCGCCGCGCGCTGGCCGACCGGCCCACCGGTCTTGTCCTCATCGGCCGCCGCCATCTGCGCTCCAACAACAGCTGGATGCACAACGTCCCCGCGCTGGTGGGCGGCAGTAACCGCTGCACCCTCCAGGTGCACCCCGAGGACGCAGCCCGGCTGGGCCTGGCCGACGGCGGCCAGGCCCGGGTCAAGGGCGACGGCGGGGAGCTCGAGGTGCCGGTGGAGGTGACGGACGCGGTGCGCACCGGAGTGGTGAGCCTGCCGCACGGCTGGGGTCACGGCCGTCCCGGCACCCGGATGTCGGTGGCCGGGAACCACGCCGGAGTCAACGCCAACCAGCTCATCGACGGCTCACGGCTGGATCCGCTGTCGGGCACCGCGGTGCTGAACGGCTGCCCGGTGCAGCTGGCCCCGGTCACCGAGCCCACTCCGGCGCTACCGGACTGACCAGGGGTTTTGCGCTTATTGCTCACGCGTCAAGACCTTGTTAACGCAAAGTTCGGCCACCTAACGTCGCCTCGACCGCCACATCTGGGGGAGTTCGGGAGTTCACCGGCGAACGTGAGGTAGCCACCATGCTGACAGTCCTCGGATTCGTCATGATCGCGACATTCCTTGTCCTGATCATGATGAAGAAGATGTCCCCGATGGGTGCTCTGGTGCTCATCCCGGCGCTGTTCTGCGTCCTTGTCGGGAAGGGGGCGCATCTCGGGGACTACGTCATCGACGGCATCGGTGACCTCGCCCCCACGGCCGCGATGCTGATGTTCGCCATCATCTACTTCGGGGTGATGATCGACGTCGGACTCTTCGATCCGATCGTCCGGGTCATCCTGCGGTTCTGCAAGGCGGATCCGATGCGGGTGGTCGTCGGTACCGCCCTGCTCGCGGCGATCGTCTCGCTCGACGGCGACGGCTCCACCACCTTCATGATCACCGTGTCGGCGATGGTGCCGCTCTACCGACGGCTGAAGATGAGCCTGGTGGTGATGACCGGCGTTGCCGCGATGGCCAACGGCGTGATGAACACCCTGCCCTGGGGCGGCCCCACCGCCCGCGCCGCCGCCGCGCTCAAGGTCGACGCCAGCGACATCTTCGTGCCGATGATCCCCGCCCTCGCGGTCGGACTGGTCTTCGTCTTCGCCCTCGCCTACGCCTTCGGGCTGCGCGAGCGCAGGCGGCTGGGGCTGCTGACGCTCGACCAGACCACGGCGGAGGAGTCCGAGCAGGTGCTCGTGGGCGCGGGCGCCGGGAAGAAGGGCGGCTCCAAGGCCGCCGCGCACACTCCCGCCACGACCACCGGTGGCTCCGGCGGCGGTACCGACGCCGAGGCGGCGGAGGCCGCTGCGGAGTCCGGGGAAGGCGACGAGGGCGAATTCCAGGGACTCGACCCGCACCGCCCCACCCTGCGCCCCAAGCTCTACTGGTTCAACGCCGCGCTCACCCTCGGCCTGCTGACCATGATGGTCATGGAGACGATGCCGATCCCGGTGCTCTTCCTGCTCGGCGCCGCCATCGCCCTCACCGTCAACTTCCCCCACATGAACGACCAGAAGGCCCGGGTCGCCGCCCACGCCGAGAACGTCGTCAACGTCTCCGGGATGGTCTTCGCCGCCGCCGTCTTCACCGGCGTCCTCACCGGCACCGGCATGGTCGACCACATGGCCCGCTGGCTCGTCGACGGCGTGCCCGACGCCATGGGGCCGCACATGGCCATCGTCACCGGTGTGCTGTCCATCCCGCTGACCTACTTCATGTCCAACGACGGCTTCTACTTCGGCATCCTGCCGATCCTCTCCGAGGCCGGAGCCGCCCACGGGGTGTCCACCCTGGAGATCGCCCGCGCCTCGCTCGTCGGACAGGCCCTGCACATGTCCAGCCCGCTGGTCCCCGCCGTCTACGTCCTCGTCGGCATGGCCAAGGTGGAGTTCGGCGACCACACCCGCTTCACGGTGAAGTGGGCGGCGCTCACCTCCCTGGTGGTCCTGGCCGCCGGGCTGGCCTTCGGCATCATCTGATCCGTGCACAGGACGCCTCAACGGCCCGGCAGGGGCTGGCTGCTGCGCCTGGTCATCGCTTTCTCGTTCGCGCAGGCGGCGGTGAGCATGGCCCGGCCCGCCGTCTCCTACCGGGCCCTGGCGCTGGGCGCGGACGCCCGCGCGGTCGGGGTGATCGCCGGGATCTACGCCCTGCTGCCGCTGTTCGCCGCCGTACCGCTGGGACGCCGCACCGACCACGGGCGGTGCGCCCCGCTGCTGCCCGCCGGTGTCGTACTGATCGCCACCGGCTGCGTATGCAGCGCGACGGCCGGGTCGCTGCCGGGGATGGCCGCGTGGAGCGGGGTGATGGGCCTCGGCCATCTCGCGTTCGTGATCGGCGCCCAGTCCATCGTGGCCCGGCAGAGCGCCCCGGACGAACAGGACCGCAACTTCGGCCACTTCACCATCGGCGCCTCGCTCGGCCAGCTCATCGGGCCCGTCGCGGCCGGTCTGGTGGTCTCCGGCCACGACGGGGCGATGGCCCGCACCAGCGCCGCCGCACTGGCGGTCTCCGCGGCCGTGGCGGCCTGTTCGGTCTCCGCGCTGTGGCGCATCGAGCACCGGGACCACGACGCCCGGCTGGAGGCCGCGTCCGCGCGGGAGGCGCGACGGGTGCCGGTACGCGCCATCCTCACCACCCGCGGAGTCGCCTCGGGCATCTTCATCAGCCTCGCCGTGCTCTCCGCGACCGACATCCTCACCGCCTATCTGCCGGTCGTCGGCGAACAGCGCGGGATCTCGCCCTCGGTGGTCGGACTGCTGCTGAGCCTGCGCGCCGCGGCCACCATCGGCTGCCGACTGGCCATCACCCCGATGATCCGGCTGCTGGGACGCACCACCTTGATGGCCACCAGCTGTCTGGGCGCCGCGCTGCTGTGCGCGGGTATCGCCCTGCCGCTGCCCGCCTGGGCGCTCGGTGTACTGCTGGCCGGACTCGGCTTCTGCCTCGGCGTCGGACAGCCGCTGTCGATGACCACCGTCGTCCAGGCCGCCCCCGACGGAGCCCGCAGCACCGCCCTGGCGCTGCGTCTGACGGGCAACCGCCTGGGCCAGGTCGCGGCCCCCGCCTCCGCCGGTCTGCTGGCCGGACTCGCGGGCACGGCCGCCCCGTTCGCGATGCTGGGCGGACTGCTGCTGGTCTCGTCCGCGATCGCAGTACGGCCGCTGTGCGATGGCGTCCCCCGCCCGGGAAGGGGAGCCCCCCGTCGGGACCAGGAACCGTCCAGCCGGACCGGGGACTCCTCCGGCACGGCCGGTCGCTCCTCCGCCCGGAACGCGGACACTCCCGGTCGCTGAGACCCCCGGGACGGGGCTCTCCTGTTGGCGGGGCGCGCCTCCGGCCTCGAGGAGTCGCTCCAGTTCTGCCCCGGGCCCCCCGCGCCCCGGGCCCCCCGCGCCCCGGGCCCCACCCCCCGCGACCTCCGCCACAGCGCTCGCGCCGCCGTCCGTGATACGTACGAAGCCGCCGGAAAACGTAGGAGCCGACGACCACCCCGAGGAGCCGTCCATGACCCGAGCCGCCGTCCTCCCCGCCGTCGGCGCCCCGCTCCGGCTTGCCGAGATCGACCTCCCGGACCCCGGTCCGGGCCAGGTACGGGTGCGGCTGGCGGCGGCCGGGGTGTGCCACTCCGATCTGTCGCTGTCCAACGGCACCCTGCGCCAGCCCGTTCCGGCCGTCCTCGGCCATGAGGGCTCGGGCACCGTCAGCGCCGTGGGGGAGGGCGTCACCGCGGTCGCCCCCGGTGACCGAGTCGTCCTCAACTGGGCCCCGTCCTGCGGGGAGTGCCACCACTGCGGGCTCCGCGAGCCCTGGCTGTGCGCGGGCGCGGGCGCCGCCGCCACCGTGCCGTACGCCAAGCTGGCCGACGGCGGCGACGAGCTGTACCCGGGTCTTGGCACCGCCGCGTTCGCCGAGGAGACGGTCGTGCCCGCGCACGCCGTCCTCCCGCTGCCCGACGGGGTGCCGCTGGCCGACGCCGCGCTGCTCGGCTGTGCGGTGCTCACCGGCTACGGCGCGGTGCACCACAGCGCCGCGGTACGCCCCGGGGAGTCGGTGGCCGTGTTCGGCGTCGGCGGGGTGGGGCTCGCGGTGCTCCAGGCGGCGCGGATCGCGGGCGCGGGCACGGTGGTCGCGGTGGATGTCTCCCCGGAGAAGGAGGAACTGGCCCGCGCCTCGGGCGCCACCGAGTTCTTGCTGTCCGGTGAGGACGCCGCCAAGCGGATCCGCTTCCTCACCGGCGGCCACGGCACGGATGTGGCCATCGAGTGCGTCGGCCGCGCGGAGACCATCCGCACCGCCTGGTCCGCCACCCGGCGCGGCGGCCGGACCACTGTCGTCGGGATCGGCGGCAAGGACCAGCAGGTGTCCTTCTCCGCCCTGGAGCTGTTCTACTTCGGCCGGACGCTCTCGGGCTGTGTCTACGGCAACAGCGACCCGGCGCGCGATCTGCCGGTGCTCGCCGAGCATGTACGCGAGGGGCGCCTCGATCTGTCGGCGATGGTGACCGGGCGGATCGGCCTCGACGGGATCCCGGCGGCGTTCGACGCGATGCTCGGCGGACGTGGCGGACGGGCCCTCGTGGTGTTCTGACGGGCGCCATGCCGTGACTGGGCGCCATGCCGTGGCCGGGCGCTGTGCCGTGGCCGGGAGCTCAGTGGCCCTCAGGCCGGGGCGCCGTCGACCATGCCCAGCCAGCGGTCGCGCTCGGCCCCGAACGGTCGGGTGCCCTCGGTGACGGCCTTCAGCAGCCACTGCCCGGCCGCCTCGGCCTCCGCGACGACCTCGGCCGGATAGCCGAAGCGCACCTGGTGCTCGGCGAACTCGTCCTGGTCCACCAGCAGTGTGTTCCCGTCCGTCCGCTTGCGCACCACGTCGAGGTCGAGATCCACCATGGTGACCTCGTCCGGGGAGACCCACTGGGGAGGGGTGGTGATGTCGACGTACACCTCGGTCTCGCGCGGTGCGGCGTTGAAGGCCGCGGTCCACCAGTCCCCGCGCGGGAAGAGGATCACATGGGCGCAGGTGAGGGGGACGTCGGGGCCGTGGCCCTTGCGCATCACCGAGCCGCCGGGCAGGCCCAGCCAGACGCCGTGCTCGTCCTCGCCCAGTCTGCGCATCCGCAGATTCCAGTGCAGAGTGCCGTCGTACTTGGTGTAGTTGACCTGGACCAGTGACTGCGACATGGGGCCGAGCATAGGGTCCGCTGTCAAAGCGGCCGCCCATGCCCCTTGCGTACCCGGCATTTCCGGGCCCGCCGCCCCCTAAGCGCTTGCTCACTCTCCGTGTAGGGTGTCCGCCATGAACGCGGAGCCGAAGAAGGACGAGGGCAGGGCCGAGGAATGGGGGGACATCACCCCGGACGCGGCCCGGCGGCTGATGACCGCCGCTGTGCACGCCTTCGCGGAGCGCGGCTACCACGCCACCACCACCCGGGACATCGCGGGCCGCGCCGGGATGAGCCCGGCCGCCCTCTATATCCACTACAAGACCAAGGAAGAGCTGCTCTACCAGATCAGCAGGGTCGGCCATCAGCGCGCCCTGGAGATCGTGGAGGATGCCCGGGACTCCGGCGGCGCCCCCGCCGAGCGGCTCGGCCATGCCGTACGCGCCTTCGTCCGCTGGCACGCCGAGCACCATACGACCGCGCGGGTGGTCCAGTACGAGCTGAGCGCGCTGGGCGAGGAACACCACGCCGAGGTCATCGCCATCCGCAAGGCGACGGACGGCGCGGTGCGCGCGATCCTCGAGGACGGCGTGCGGACGGGGGAGTTCGACGTACCGGACGTCCGCGGCACCACGGTGGCGGTACTGTCCCTGTGCATCGACGTCGCCCGCTGGTTCAACGCCCAGGGCCGCAGCACCCCGGACGAGGTCGGCGAGCTGTACGCCGCACTCGTCCTGCGGATGGTGGGGGCGCAAGGCCGCTAGGCCCTGTCCTGCCGATCTTCGCGGGCCCGCGACGCCTGGCGCCGCGCCTCGCCGCGTTGTCGGGATCTTCCGAGTACGCCCGGTACGAGGGCGACCCTCCTGCGATCCTCCCCCAGCTACCGCTGGGAGGTGCCCCCTCACCAGACGCCGCGGGCTGATCCACGAAGATCGACAGGACAGGACCTAAGCGCTCCGCGGGAAGTGCCGCGAGGTGCCGTCATGCGTCTGCGGCTGCGTCGTGGCTGGTCGCCCACGCGGCGGAGCCGCACATGGACACAGCCGCGGCGGAGCCGCACATCGACACAGCCCCGCGCCCCTTCGGGGCGCACCCGAACCGCACCGGACTTCAGCGAGGCCGCTTAGCCCGGCGGGCCGGTCAGGCGTAGTACCGGACGACGCTCTCCGCCACGCACACCGGTTTGGCTCCGCCCTCCCGCTCGAGGGTGACCACCAGCGTCAGCTGGACGCCGTCGGTCACCTCGGTGAGTTCCGCGATCCGGGCGGTGGCCCGCAGTCGGGAGCCGACCGGGACGGGGGAGGGGAAACGGACCTTGTTCACGCCGTAGTTGATGCCCATCCGTACACCGTCGACCCGCATCAGCTGCGGAGTGAACGCGGGCAGCAGCGACAGCGTGAGATAGCCATGCGCGATCGTTGTGCCGAACGGCCCCTGGGCCGCCTTCTCGGCATCCACATGGATCCACTGGTGGTCGTCGGTCGCGTCGGCGAACAGGTCGATCCGCTTCTGGTCGATCTCCAGCCAGTCGCTGGGGCCGAGTTCCTCGCCGATCGCGGACCGCAGCTCATCGGTTGAGGTGAAGATCCTGGGCTCTGCCATGCTGTTGCCTCCCGGGCAGCTCACTAAGCGCTTGCTCAGCATGCTCGGATGGCCTTCGCCGTGTCAACGCGCTCCGACGCACTCGGGCACGCTTCCCTCCACCGGCGGTCCACCGGCGGTCCGGGTGGCACACCGGCGGTCCGGACGGCGTGGCGTGCCTGCCGCCGGGGCCCGTGACCAGAGCGGGCCCCGGCGAGCGTGCCTCAGGGCGGTCCGGGGCGGCCGGGTGTCACACGGTCGCGTACCGGCGGCTCTCGCACCGGGCGCGCCGCGCGGCCGACAGCGCCTCGGTGGTCAGCAGCGGGGCCGGCACCACGATGCCGCAGTCCCCGCAGACCGGCCCGGCCGAGGGGTAGCGGTCCAGGTCCTCACGCCAGGCCAGGCGCTCCTGTCCGCAGACCGGGCAGGAGGAGCCGGGCCCCGACTCCATCGCCGATATCAGCCGGCGCAGCACATCGGGAAGCGGGCCTTCGGGGTGGGTCGAGGGGCTTTCGCAGGGCATGATGTCGCACCCGCCCCAGGTGTGCAGATGCCAGTCGTCGACGGCGCTGGGCTGGCGGATGCCGATGTGCTTCTCCTCGCGGCGCCGGGCGGCGAAGTCCGCCTCGTACGCGAGCCAGAGGGTGCGGGCGTCCTCGAGTTCCTCGAGGGCCGTGATCAGACGCAGTGGTTCGGGCTCCCGGTCCTCCGGGACGATCCCCGTCCTGGTGCACAGATGGTGCCAGGTCGCCCGGTGCCCGTACGGCGCGAACCGTTCGAGGCATTTGCGCAGCGAGGTGCGCCGGGCGGTGATGTGTCTGTGTGGATTGCGCACCTCTCGTGCGAGTGCTCTGAAACCGGCCACTTCTTACCACCTCCGCAATCGCGGACCCGACTCGTTGTGGAATGGACGTAACGGAGCGCGATCCGGATCCATCGGATTCCCCGGAAGTTGCCGAATAGGCCGATCCGTGCCCTCAATGACCGTGAATGCACGGTCAAGTTGACGGTCGCTCATCTTCCAGCCAGGCCGTACCGCCGGTAACCTCCGTCGCATCGGCAACCGGGAGGAGCGAGCATGCGACCAAGAACCGGCAAGCTCACCAGAACCGTGATAGCCGCGGCCGCCGTGCTCGGCCTCGGCGCCGCGCTCGCGGCACCACTGCCGCAACCGGTGCAGGCGGCCCCCGCCGCCCCCGCGGCGGCCACCGACTACTGCCAGGGTCAGTGCGCCGACATCCTCCCGCCCGGAGCCAACGGCAACGCGACCCTGGCCGAGATCCTCGGCAACAAGGTGTTCGGCACCCACCCCGAACACAGCACCGATCAGCTCGGCCCGTACAACGATCTGGCCGGCGCCTATCCCACCCTCACCGACGACAAGCTGACCAGCTTCTTCAACGACTCCTCCTTCGGCGTCCCCGCCGACCAGGTGGCGTCCGTCACCAAGCCCCGCGACGACGTGACCATCACCCGGGACAAGAAGACCGGGGTCCCCCACATCCAGGGCACCACCCGTGAGGGCACCGAATTCGGCGCCGGATACGCCGCCGCCCAGGACCGGCTGTGGCTGATGGACCTCTTCCGCCACGTCGGCCGCGGCGAACTCACCCCGTTCGCCGGTGGCGCCGCCGCCAACCAGGGTCTGGAACAGGACTTCTTCCGCCAGGCGCCCTACAAGGAGGAGGACTACCAGGCTCAGGTCGACTTCATCCTGGCCCATGGCGGAGAGCGCGGAAAGCAGGCGCTGGCCGACGCCCAGTCGTATGTCGACGGCATCAACGCCTATGCCAAGAAGGCCAAGGACGGCCGCTACTTCCCCGGTGAGTACGTGCTCACCGGCCATATCGACGCGATCACCAACGCCGGTGAGATCCAGCCGTTCAAGCTCACCGATCTGATAGCCCTCGCCTCCGTCGTCGGCGCCCTCTTCGGCAACGGCGGAGGCGGTGAGGTGCAGGGCGCGCTCTCGCTGCTCGCCGCCCAGCAGAAGTACGGCCTCGCCGAGGGCACCAAGGTGTGGGAGTCCTTCCGGCAGCGCAACGACCCGGAGGCGGTGCAGACCCTCCACGACGGCAAGAGCTTCCCGTACGGCGGGAAACCGGCCGACGCCAAGGGCACGGCCATGCCCGACCGCGGCTCCGTCACCCCCGAACAGCTCGTCTACGACCGCGAGGGCGGCGCGGCCACCAAGGACCGCGTCAAGGTGAAGGCACCGACGCGCTCCCTGGAGAAGCTGCGCGGCATCTACGACAACGGCGTACTGCCCCGCGATCTGTTCAGCCGCAAAAAGGGCATGTCCAACGCGCTGGTGGTCTCCGGGAAGTACACCGCCAGCGGCCACCCCGTGGCCGTCTTCGGCCCCCAGACCGGCTACTTCGCCCCGCAGCTGCTGATGCTCCAGGAGCTCCAGGGCCCCGGGATCAGCGCGCGCGGCGCCTCGTTCGCGGGCGTCGGAATGTATGTCCAGCTCGGCCGCGGCCAGGACTACGCGTGGAGCGCCACCACCTCCGGGCAGGACATCACCGACACCTACGCGGTCGAACTCTGCTCCCCGGACGGCGGCACCCCCACCAAGGACGCCACGTACTACCGCTACCACGGTGACTGCCTGCCGATGGAGAAGCTGGAGCGGCGCAACGCCTGGAAGCCCACCATCGCCGACTCCACCGCCGCGGGCTCCTACCGGCTCCAGGTCTACAGAACCAAATACGGCCTGGTGACCCATCGCGCCACCATCGGCGGCAAACCCGTGGCCTACACCTCGCTGCGCGCCACCTACCGGCACGAGGCCGACTCCATCATCGGCTTCCAGATGCTCAACGACCCGGGCCATGTGAAGGATCCGAAGTCCTTCCAGACCGCGGCCCAGAACATCAACTACACCTTCAACTGGTTCTACGCCGACTCCAAGCAGACCGCGTACTACAACAGCGGACTGAACCCCGCGCGTGCCGAGGACATCGATTCCTCGCTGCCGGTGAAGGCCGAACCCGCCTATGAGTGGCAGGACTTCAAGCCGTCCGACAACACCGCCGCCTACACCCCGCCCGCCGAACATCCCCAGTCCATCGACCAGGACTACTACGTCAGCTGGAACAACAAGCTGGCCAAGGACTACGCCGTGGCCGGGTTCGGCAATGGCTCGGTGCACCGCGGCAACCTGCTCGAGGACCGGGTCAGCGCGCTGGTCAAGAAGGGTGGCGTCACCCGCGCCGCGCTCACCCGCGCGATGGCCGAGGCCGCCGTCACCGATCTGCGCGGTGAGGACGTGCTGCCCGAACTGCTGAAGGTGGTGCGGTCCAAGCCCATCGACGACCCGAAGGCGGCCACGGCCGTACAGCAGCTGGAGTCCTGGCGCAGCGCGGGCGCGCAGCGCAAGGAGACCAGCGCCGGGTCGCACACCTACGGCCACCCGGACGCCGTGCGGATCATGGACGCGTGGTGGCCGCTGCTGGTGGAGTCCGCGTTCAAACCCGGTCTGGGCAGTGAGCTCTACGACGCCCTGAAGGCCAATCTGCCCATCGACGAAGCGCCGTCGGCGGGCCACGGCCCCACGGGTTCGCACGCCGGATCCTCCTTCCAGTACGGCTGGTGGTCCTATGTCGACAAGGACCTGCGGAAGCTGCTCGGCGAGGATGTGAAGGGCCCGATGGCCGCGTCCTACTGCGGCGGCGGTGACCTCAGCGCCTGCCGTGACGCCTTGCTGACCACCCTCAAGCAGGCCGCCGACAAGCCCGCCACCGAGGTCTACCCCGGTGACGCCGGCTGCAAGGCGGGCGACCAGTGGTGCGCCGACGCGATCATTCACCGGGCGGTCGGCGGTATCGGCCACGACACCATCAGCTGGCAGAACCGCCCCACCTACCAGCAGGTCGTGGAGTTCCCCGCACACCGCTGAAGCACCACTGGAAGCACACAGGAAACGCCGCTGGACACACGGCTGACGTACCGGAACCGCTGATCCACCGCCCCCGGGCCACATGGCCCGGGGGCGTTTTCAGCGTCCGGCGATCCGCCCGGCGGCGAGCACCACCCGCGCCAGCTCCTCATGGCAGATGTCGCTGTGCGCTCCCGCGGGCGGCCCGCCGTGGCGTACGACGGACGACACATCCACGCTCACACAGCCGTCCTCCGGGAACGGCCCCTTCAGCGCCTCGGCCAGATCCAGCCGGGCGCATCCGGCCACGGCCTGGATCCCGTTGTGGCCCATCGCGCCCCAGCGGGCGTCGTCGCCCCCCAGCAGCGCGGCGTCGTCCCGCGCCGCCTGCGACGCCAGCGGATACAGCACCCCCAGCGCGGAGTCATGCCGCGAGTGGCAGGACACCAGCGGGCCGCGTACCCGCCCCCGGTCGGCCCGCAGCGCACCGCCGCGGTCGGTGGCGTGCGGCAGCCGCTCGGCGAACGCGTAGTGCGAGAAGGCCCCCTGGAGCAGGGTCAGCGATGCCACCGAGGTGCTTCCCGGCAGCCCGCCCAGCGCATACGACACCAGCCGCCCGCCGAAGCTGTGGCCCACCAGATGGATCCGCGTGCCGGGCCGCGCGGCCGCCACATCGCCGAGCACCGGGCCCAGACCGTGCCGCCCCACCGTGCCCGCCCGCCGCTTCATGGCGTAGTACGTGGTCTGCCGCAGCAGCTCCCGGGCCCCGTCCCACAGCCCGCCGAGCCCGCCTCCGAGCAGCCCGGAGCCGCGCTCCTCGGACCCGGCCAGCGTGGTGGCGAACAGCTCGCAGTACGCGGCGCCCTCCTCGAGCATCGCGGGGACCTCGTCCCCGTCCACATCCGGTGCGTACACCGCCGCGCCGGACCCCTCGGGCACCCGGGCCAGCCCGTGCACCAGCACCGTGAACTCGTCCAGCGCCGCGGTCTGTTCGGGCCGCTCGGCCAGCAACTGGGCCAGCCGCGCCACCATCTGCCCCCGCCCGGGGAAGACCGCCTCCAGTGCCCGGCGCGTCCCCGCGTCGAGACCGGGCTCCGCCCCGGCCGCCGTCGTCGGCGGAAACGCGGGCACAGCCTCGTCGGTGAACCGCATCGACGGCCAGATCACCCCGGCATAGCCGAGCCGCACCCCTTCGGCCTCTCCCAGCAGACCGGGAAAGGGTGCGAAAAAGTGTTCGTAGAGCGCGGTGGCCGTCGCGCGGTCGTTGTTCCACCCATGGGCGAACACCACCAGATCGGTGATGCGCTGCTGCGCCACTTGTTCGGTCAGCCGGTCGCGCTGCCGGGTGTCGACATCCCCCTCCGCGTCGAATCTCAGCTCCCAGTACGGCCGCACTGTCATCCCCGTCATGGCTGTTCCCCTCGGCTGGTCCGATCCGCGTGCAATCGTCCCAACCGCCCCGTCCGGTGACCATACGACACGCCTACGGCATGCGTCGATCAATCCGCCAGCCGTTCGCCTTACCCGGAATGTCGTCCTTGATCGAGAGAGGATTGAGTGCTCTGCCAGCTGTTGTGCTGGTCCCGCCAGGACGCGCTCTCGTAGAGCGCGGTTTTGGCTTCCGGCAATGACAGACCGAGCACCTGTGACGCCACGTAAATGGTTTCGATGGGAGACATTCCGAGGTCACGCAATTCCCGGAAGACTTCTTCCCGTTCGGTCAGGCCATCGTCGGTGAAGCGCGCCGCGAGTGTGTCCAGACGCGATCGATCCATGGTCAGCCTCCTCCCAGTATCTTTTCAACGTCCAAGGTCATGGAGCCGGGACGTTTGAATACGGATCCATCCGATTTCGGAATATGGCGCTCATAGTTGAGCACCACGGTACTGTAGCCATCCGCCTGCGCCTGCTTCGCCAGGGCGTATTTCATCTCCCTGAG
This sequence comes from Streptomyces sp. JLBJ103, assembly GCF_058215575.1. NCBI lineage: Bacteria > Bacillati > Actinomycetota > Actinomycetes > Kitasatosporales > Streptomycetaceae > Streptomyces > Streptomyces sp. JLBJ103. Next base: position 6,310,560 of record NZ_CM177089.1, read on the forward strand.
CGCGTCAGGGCCGACCGGGGCCCGGCTGAGTCCTTCGGTGCCTTTCGGAAAGACCATGAAGCCTTCCAGATGCAGGGTGTCGCCCGCGGCGCGCACCGTCGCCATCGTCTCGACGGTCTGACCGGACACCTCGAACGCGTCGTCCCAGATATCGCCGTCGACGAATCGCGGGCAGCCTTCGAGGCCGAGCGGATCGATCCAGGCGTGGGGGTTGGGGACGTAGGCGTGGGGGCTCGGGGCCGGTGCGAGGCCGAGGGGGTCGGGGGTGAGGTAGCGGGCGGTTTCGGGGTCGTAGTAGCGGTGGTGGTTGTAGTGGAGCCCGGTTTCGGGGTCGGCGTACTGGCCGGGGAAGCGGAGGGGGCAGTCCGCGGCGTCGGGCGGTGCGGTCAGCGGTGTGCCCCAGAGGGCGGTGCGGGCCTGCCAGGCGAGGGTGCCGTCGGGGGTGATGAGTTCGGTGGGGGTGCCGGTGGGATCGGTGACGACGGTGTGGAAGCGGGTGGCGCCGGGTTCCTGGTCGGTCTGAGTGACAGGTTGGTGGGTGTCAGGGGTGTAGTCCCAGGTCGTGACCAGGCCGTGGGGGGTGGTTTGTTCGGCGAGGCGGGTGTGATCCCAGGTGAAGGTGAGCGCGTTGCCGTCGGGGCCGGTCTTGGTGGTACGGCGGCCGAGGGGGTCGTAGGTGTAGGTCCACTCGTGGCCGTCGGGGGTGGTGGCCTTGGTGAGACGGTCGTGGGTGTTCCAGGTGTAGGTCCAGGTGCGGGTTTGGCCATTGAGGAGTTTGCGGGTCTTGCGGATGAGGCGGCCCGCGGCGTCGTGTGCGTAGGTGGTGCGGCCCGCATGGCGGACGAGGGTGCCGTCGTAGGCGCGGTCGCCGGTGGCGGGGTGGTCGGGGGCGGTGGCGCTCGTCTGGTTGCCCGCGCTGTCGTAGGCGTACTTCTCGGTCCAGCCGTGTGCCTGGACCCCGGTCACCCGCCCCATGGTGTCGAGGGTGAAGTGGCGGGTACCGGTGGTGAGTTCGCGGATCTCGGTGAGATGGCCGTCGGGGCGGTAGGTGTAGGAGCGGTGCTGGAGCAGCTCGTCCTGAGGTGAGGCGGTCAGGCTCTGGGCCGCCAGCCGGCCCGAGGGGTCCCAGGTCTGGTCCAGGGTGACGGCTCCGGTGGCACGCTGTGTTTCGCGACCGGTGGCGTCGTGGGTGAAGGTGAGGGTGTGCCCGGCCGTGGTGAGGGTGGCCGGGAGGCCCATCGGGTCGTAGGTCCAGGCGGAGGTCGTACCCGAGGGTGTGCTGCGGTCAGTGCGGTTTCCCACCGCGTCATAGGCGTAGGTCGAGGTCCGGCCGTTGACGGTCTCGGCGACGACACGGCCGAGCGGGTCGTGTTCCCTGGTGAGTTCGGTCTCCGCGTTGGCCGCGTGAAGCAGGACTCCGCTCGCGTTGTAGGTGAAGGACGTCTCTTCACCGGTGGACTCGTCGTGCTGGGCGACCACGCGCCCGACCGCGTCGAGGGTGTAGCGCCAGGTTTCGCCGAGGGCGTTGGTCTGGCTGGTGAGGCGGCCCGCGGCGTCGCGGGTGTAGGTGCGCGTGGCGCCGTTGAAGTCGGTCTCCGCGATCAACCGCCCCGCCGGGTCGTACGCGTACCGCCACTGAAGGCCCTGGGGGTTGGTGACCGTGGTCAGACGCAGTTCGGTGTCATAGCCGAAGGCGTAGTGCGCGCCGTCGGGATCGGTGCGCGTGGCGGGCTGGTCGAAGTGGGTGGGGGTGTAGGTGGTGGTGTGTCCGGCCCGGTCGGTGTGGCGTGCGAGCTGACCCTCGGTGTCCCACTGCCACACCTCCCGGGCGCCGTCCGGCCCCTCGCGCCAGGCGGGTTTGCCCTCGATGGTCCACCCGTGGCGGGTGGTCCGGCCGAGCGGATCGGTGAGGGCGGTGATACGGCCGTGGGGACCCCGGCGGACGTGCGTGGTGTGCCCGAGGGGGTTGGTGACCGCGATGGGCAGGCCCGCGGCGTTCGGGGTGACCTCCGTGGTGTGGCCCAGGGCGTCGGTGACCGAGGTGAGGTGGCCGGAGGTGTTGTAGGCGTAGTGGGTGGTGGCGCCGGTGGGGTCGCTGGTGGAGGTACGGGCACCGCGTTCGTCATAGGTGTGACGCCAGACCGCACCGCCCGGTTCGCGGATCTCCAGCGGCAGACCACGGTCGTCGTACACCGCCTCCACCACACCGCCGTCCGGGCGTTCGACGGCGATCAGGCGATCCTGGTCGTCGTAGCGGTAGCGCGTGGTGTACCCCAGCGGGTCCGTGACGGCGGTCCGATGGAGGTTGTGCTCATCCCACTCGGTGCGGGTGGTGTTGCCCAGCGGATCCGTCTCCGCGATCACCTTGTAGGCATCGTTGCGGACGTAGGTGGTGGTGTTGCCCTGCGAGTCGGTGTAGCGGGTGGTGCGCCCGTCGGCGTCGTAGTGCATCCGCCCGGACAGGATGCCGTCCGGGCCGATACCGCGCAGCACCCGACCGCGATGGTCGTAGACATACGCGTACGTCGTGCCGTTTCGGTCCGTCCACGACGTCATGCGGTGTGCTTCGTCGTAGGCGTAACGCAGCGGCCTGCCGGTGGAGTTGATGACCTCCGAGAGATCTCCGGCCGCGTTGTAGCCGTAGGAGATCAGTGTGGTGCTGCGCTGATCCTCACCGTGGAGCAGGCGCAGCGCGGTGATGCGCAGCGACTTCGGATCGGTGTCGATCGCGATGCGGTAGCCGCCGGAGTGGTTGATCTCCGTCGGGGTGCCCTGGGCGTCGTAGCCGATGGTGACGCGGTCGCCGTCGACGTCGCCGGTGCGGTCGGTGATCGCCGTCAGGGCCAGTTCCCGGCCACCTGCCGGGAGGGAGGCGAAGTGGAGGGTGCGGTGGTGCTCGGGTGCGGTGATGGTGAACGTGCCGTCCGGCTTGCCGTCCCAGCACAGCGGCCAGCGAGGACCGGACGTGGGAAACGTCGGCACCTCCGGCTCCGGCACCGGATAGGTGAGCAGCATGCCGTCATCGGCGATGTAGACGACACCCGCGTCGTCTATCTCCAGCCGCTGGTCCAGCGTGCCTGCCCAGGTACGGCCGAACCAACCGCCACAGGGATGCCCGGAGACATAGTGCCGCTCCAGCACCAGGGGCAGCGCCCCCGGCAGGCTGACGTCCGTGGCGAACATGACCATCTCACCGGTGGTCACATCGATGGGCTCACCGGCGGTGCACCTCTTCTTGCCGGGGGTGCAGCCTTTGTTCGGGTTCTCGTCGGTGTGCCCGCGCGCCTTGCCGTCGCGGCTCAGCGCGCGTTCACGGCTGAGCAGGCGCTGTGCCGCGCTCTTGGCGGTGGAGGCGCCGCGCCGCACGGCGCCGGAGCCGCCGGAGGCCAGGGCGAGGAGGAGTTCGGGCGTGAGCTGCCCGGCCGCGCGGGCGGGGTTGCGCTGCCACTCATCCCAGTTGACGACGGCCTTGGCGAACTCCTTGGGGTGATCCACCGCATAGGCGGCACCGTCGACCATGCCCGCCAGCCGCAGCCCCGCGCCCCCCACGCCGTCGTTCATGAGGTCGTCGATGTCGTTGTACCAGCCTTCGACGGTCTCACCCGCCCCGCCGAAGAAGTCCCCCAGACCCTTTTTGACCTTGTCCCACCCCGAAGGGGCCGCAGGCTTGTCCGGGGCCTCCTTCGCCGCGGTGTCCAGCTTCTTCTTCGCGGCGGTGACCACGCCCTGGAGTTCCTTCTCCAGCTTGTCCAGGCGTTCGTAAGCGCTGTTCAACGCCGCCAGCCCGGGGTCCTCCTCCGGTGGGCGCTCCGGCAGCGTCTCGTCCTTGCGGTCCACCGCCTCGTTGTACTTGCTCACCCGCTCCCAGTACCGCTTGGACGCCGCCCGCGCCTCATCCGCGTCGTCGATGATCGGCTTGACCCGCTTCTGCACCGATCGCAGCTTTCCGGCGTAGGAATCCAGGGCGCCGGCGGCCGAGGTGAAGTACTTCTCCGCCGACTCCAGCTCCAGCGGCAGCTTGTCGGTGGCGCCTTTGAAGCCTTCGTTGGCGGCGCCGGTCCAGTTCATCAAGGACAGGACGCCGAGCTGGTCCTCCCCGTCCTTGAACGCGCCCGCATACGCCCGCAGCTTGACCGCCAGATCCTCGACCGTCTTCGGCGAGCCCGGAATCACCTCGGACGGCTTGGCGCCTTGCGGTATCCGCTCGGTCGCGCCGCCCTCGGTGGCGTCTTTCTGTGTCATGCGATGGTTTCCTTTCCCCCGTCGGCCGGCCCGCTCCCCGGTTGACACAACGGGAGGGAGCAGGTCGCCCGTTGAACATGGCACCGATCTTCACACGGACCGGGTGCGGTACCGTCACCGGCTCCCGCGGTGTGGTGCGTTGCCCGCTATCAGATAGCGGGTGGCTCCCCGTGCGGCGACAAATCCGGGGAATGGCACCGCTGTTCTCGAGATCAGTTCGCCGGATCGCCCTGCACTATGCTGCGAGAACAGAACGGTCAGTGCGCGACGGAATGCTCTCACCGGAAGGCCGGAATGCCCCTCAGCGATCGGTGGCGGTTTCCCGCGGCACTGCTGGACACCACCATGGACCAGCTCCGCACACTGCTCGCGGTTCACGAGGCGGGCACCGCGCTGGGCGCCGCCCGGCTGCTGGGGCGGGAGCAGTCCAGTGTGCAGAAACAACTCGACACCCTGAACCGGAACTTCGGGACGCTGTGCGGGGAGCCGCTGGTGGTGAAGCGGGGGCGGAGTCAGAACGTGCTCTTCACCCCGACCGGGGAGAGTCTGGTCGACCTCGCGCGCGGCACGCTGAAGGACTGGCAGGAGGGGGTGCACGACTGCCGTCGCCGGCTCGGCAGCCGTCTTGTCGTCGGCTCGACCCGCTACACCCTCGGATTCCTGCTGAACGCGGTGGAGTTGGTGACCGAGGACTTCGAGCGCCGGGGGGTCGAGCTCAAGGTCGAGCACGTCCGCACCCGCGATCTGCTGGAGCGGCTGGACTCCAAGGAGCTGGATCTGGTCTGCGGCAGTGTGCTGACCCGCGCGGGCCACGACGGGCGGCTCGACGGCTTCGAGGTGATGGAGTGGCGGCGCAGCGGTCTCTCGCTGGTCACCAATCTTGACCCGGAGGAGCTGCCGGGGCCCTCGATGCCGGTGGGGCGGCTGCCGGAGCTGCCGCTCGCGGTCTCGGCCGACGGGCTGATACCCGGCTTTCTGCGCGGCTGGTTCGGCGGGCGCTACCGCCAGGAGTTGCATATCGCGGCGGAGATCGACACCGTGCAGTACGGTCTTGAGCTGCTGGCCTCGGGGGTGCTGCGCGGCTGTGTGCTGGTCACCCAGGGGATCGGGGACGCGGTCGCCGACGGACGGCTCCAGGCCGGTGCCGGGCTGCGGACGCTGGAGCTGGAGGACGACGTCGGGCCGGAGCTGGAGGTGCTGGTCGGGGTGTTCGTCCGGGCCGGGGAGCGGGCCGCGCAGGACGAGGTCCATCCGCTGAACGTCCTGTGGAGCGCGCTCGCCGGGGAGAACGCCCGGTGGCGCCGGGTGATGCGCAAGGACCGGCCGGAGAAGACCGGGCTGTAGGGCCCGTCGGGGGTTTCCGCCCGGCCCGACCGGCCTTGGCGGGATCGTTCCATGACATCTCTTCGATGGCGGTGGCGCCCCTTCCGTTCAACATACCGACTGGTTAGTCTGCCGATGCAGTCGAGCGTGTCGAGCCTGTTGAACTGATCCGAAGGAGCGTTGCGATCGTGGATGCCGTGCGTGGAGCCCGTGTTGTGGTCACCGGAGCGGGCGGAGGCATCGGCGCCGCGCTGGCCCGCCGGTTCGCCGCCGAGGGTGCCCGGGTGGTGGTGAACGATCTCGACGCCGCCAAGGCCGCGTCCGTGGCCGGGGAGATCGGCGGGATCTCCGTCCCCGGCGACGCCTCCGGTGTGGTGCCCGAGGCGCGCGAGGCGCTCGGCGGAACCATCGACATCTTCTGTGCCAATGCCGGGGTGGGGCACTCCGGCGGTCCCGAGGCCGACGAACTGCTGTGGGAGCGGTCCTGGGACGTCAATGTGATGGCTCATGTCCGGGCGGCCCGTGCGCTGCTGCCCGAATGGCTGGAGCGGGGCAGCGGGCGGTTCGTGGCCACCGTGTCCGCGGCCGGGCTGCTCACCATGGTGGGCTCGGCGCCGTACAGCGTCACCAAGCACGCCGCGCTCTCGTTCGCCGAATGGCTTTCGGCCACCTATCGCCATCGCGGGATCTCTGTCCACGCCGTCTGCCCGCAGGGTGTGCGCACCGACATGCTGGACGCCACCGGTGACGCGGGCGAACTGGTGCTGGTGCCCACAGCGATCGAGCCGGAGGAGGTCGCCGACGCCGTGCTGAAGGGCATCGCCGATGAGCGGTTCCTGGTCCTTCCGCACCCCGAAGTGGCTCGCTATTACGCTGCTCGGGCCACCGACACCGACCGGTGGCTCAACGGCGTCAACCGGATGCAGCGCACGCTCGAGGAGCAGCGTGCGGCCGGTCAGCCCGTCGGCTGAGCCGCTCCCGGCCGCTTCGTCCCGTTCTGCCCAGGCCGTTATCTCCCCTTCCGTACCGTCCTGTTCCGTCCCCCGGAATTTTCGCTCCGTTCCGTCGCCACCCCTCTCCGCACCACCACCCTCTTTCACGACAGGGGCCGCTTCCCCATGACCACGTATCAGGACCAGCCCTGGCTTTCCCAGCTCACCCCGAAACAGCGTGAACCGTTCACCCCGCGGCCGAGCGTGCTGCACGCCTTCCGCGACGCCGTGCGCACCGCCCCCGACCATCCGGCGCTGGTCTACTTCGACGGGCGGCTGAGCTACCGGGAGGCCGACGAACTCTCCGACGGTGTCGCGGGGCATCTCGCCGGACGCGGCTTCCGCCCCGGTGACCGGCTCGCGATCATGCTCCAGAACACCCCGCAGTTCGTCCTGGCGCTGCTCGGAGCCTGGAAGGCGGGCGGTGCGGTGGTTCCGGTCAACCCCATGTACAAGGGGGCCGAACTGCGGCATGTGCTGGCGGACGCCGAGGTGACCGCCCTGGTCTGCTCCCGCCACGCCTGGGAGGGTTACGTCCGGGAGACCGCCGCCGCCTCCCCGGTGCGCATCGCGCTGACCGCCGACGCCCATGACCTCCAGTCGCGTGACGACGAGCGGGTGCTGCGCGACGGGCGGATAGCCGTGCCCGAGGACACCCGGGACCTGCTCGCGGTCGCGCGCGAGGCCGCCCGCCCGCCGGCCGTCCCCGCCCCGGGCCGCGATGACACCGCGCTGATCAGCTACACCTCCGGGACCAGCGGCACCCCCAAGGGTGCGATCAACACCCATGGCAATATCGCCTACAACGCCGACCGGCAGCACCGCCTGCATGAGCTTCCCCCGGGCTCGACGATCTTCGCGTTGGCACCGCTGTTCCACATCACCGGTATGGTCTGCCAGCTCTCCGCCTGTATCTCGGGTGCCGGAACCCTCGCGCTCGCCCACCGCTTCGAGACCGGTGTGGTCCTCGACGCCTTCGCCGAGCACCGCCCCCGCTACACCGTCGGCCCCTCCACCGCCTTCATGGCGCTGATGGCCCATCCCCAGGCCACTCGCGACCACTTCTCGTCCTTCCGGATCGTCTCCTCCGGCGGCGCTCCGCTGCCGCCCGCGCTGGTCGAACGGTTCCAGTCCACCCTGGGTCCGTATCTGCACAACGGCTACGGGCTCACCGAGTGCACCGCGCCGTGCGCCAGCGTCCCGCCCGGCGTCCGGGCCCCGGTCGACCCGGTCTCCGGAACCCTCGCCGTCGGGGTCCCCGGTGCGGACACCGTCGTCCGTATCGTGGATGACGAGGGCAATGACCTGCCCTTCGGTGAACCCGGCGAGATCGTCGTGCGCGGCCCCATGGTGGTACCCGGCTACTGGCGTCACCCCGAGGCGACCGCGGCCGCCCTCCCCGACGGCGAACTGCGCACCGGCGACATCGGCTTCATGAACTCCGACGGCTGGCTCTTCGTCGTGGACCGCAAGAAGGACATGATCAGCGCATCCGGCTTCAAGGTGTGGCCGCGCGAGGTCGAGGACGTGCTCTACACGCACCCCGCGGTGCGCGAGGCGGCCGTCGTGGGCAAGCCCGACGCGTACCGGGGAGAGACCGTCAAGGCGTATGTGAGCCTGCGACCGGGGGCCGCCGCCACACCGGGGGAGCTGTCCGCCTACTGTGCGGAACGGCTCGCGGCGTACAAGTACCCCCGTGAGGTGGACATCCTGCCCGAGCTGCCGAAGACGACGAGTGGCAAGATCCTCCGACGGGAACTGCGAGGATAAGAGAGATCGGAGTGGCGACGATGGCCAGGACGACGGACAGTGACGGACAGCCGGTGCCGCAGCGGCTGCTGGCCGCTGCCACCCGCCTCTTCGCGGAGCAGGGCTTCGACCGGACGTCCGTCCAGGAGATCGTCGAGGCGGCGGGCGTCACCAAGGGCGCGCTCTACCACTACTTCGGCTCCAAGGACGATCTGCTCCATGAGATCTACGGCCGGGTGCTGCGGCTCCAGCAGGAGCGGCTGGACGCCTTCGCGGACGCGGACGCCCCGGTGGAGCGGCGGCTGCGGGACGCGGCGGCCGACGTGGTGGTCACCACCATCGAGAACCTGGACGACGCCACCATCTTCTTCCGGTCCATGCACCACCTCAGCCCGGAGAAGCACAAGCAGGTGCGCGCCGAGCGCCGCCGCTACCACGAGCGGTTCCGCGCCCTGATCGAGGAGGGCCAGCAGTCCGGGGTGTTCAGCTCGGACACCCCGGCCGACCTGGTGGTGGACTACCACTTCGGCTCCGTCCACCATCTGGGCACCTGGTACCGCCCCGGCGGAGCCCTCAGCCCCCAGCAGGTCGCCGACCATCTGGCGGATCTGCTGCTGCGCGCGCTGCGCCCCTGAGCCGCCGTACCGTGCTGGGGGCGCCCGTTCGATGAACGGGCGCCCCCAGGCCCTGTCCTGCCGATCTTCGCGGGCCCGCGACGCCTGGCACCGCACCTCGCCGCGTTGTCGGGATCTTCCCAGTACGCCCAGTACGGGGACGACCCTCCTGCGATCCTCCCCCAGCTACCGCTGGGAGGTGCCCCCTCACCAGACGCCGCGGGCTGATCCACGAAGATCGACAGGACAGGACCTAGCCGTATGTGCGCTACCGGTACGTCCTCAGCTCCGGTACTTCCTCAGCTCCCGCCGGGCCAGCGACCGCTGGTGCACCTCGTCCGGGCCGTCCGCGAGCCGCAGCGTCCGCGCCGCCGCCCACAACTCGGCCAGCGGGAAGTCCTGGCTGACCCCGCCCGCGCCGTGCAGCTGTACCGCCCGGTCCAGGATGTCCACCACCGCGCGCGGAGTGGCGATCTTGATGGCCTGGATCTCGGTGTGGGCCTCGCGGTTGCCGACCGTGTCCATCAGCCAGGCCGTCTTCAGCACCAGCAGCCGCAGCTGCTCCACCGCCACCCGCGCGTCCGCGATCCACTCGTGGACCTGGCCCTGCCGGGCCAGCGTGGTCCCGAAGGCGGTACGGGTCAGGGCCCGGCGGCACATCAGCTCGATACCGCGCTCGGCCATCCCGATCAGCCGCATGCAGTGGTGGATACGGCCGGGGCCGAGCCGGGCCTGCGCGATGGCGAACCCGCCGCCCTCCTCGCCGATGAGGTGGGACGCCGGGACCCGGACGCGGTCGAAGACCACCTCGGCATGGCCACCGTGGTAGTGGTCCTCATAGCCGTAGACCCGCATCGCGCGCCGGACCTCGACCCCCGGGGTGTCCCGCGGCACCAGCACCATCGACTGCTGGCGGCGCACATCGGCGCCCTCCGGATCGGTCTTGCCCATCACGATGAAGATCTTGCAGTCCGGGTTCATCGCCCCGGAGATGTACCACTTGCGGCCGCTGATGACGTAGTCGTCGCCGTCGCGCTCGATCCGGGTCTCGATGTTGGTCGCGTCGGACGAGGCGACCTCCGGCTCGGTCATCGCGAACGCCGACCGGATCTCGCCCGCGAGCAGCGGCTCCAGCCACTGTTCGCGCTGCCGCTCACTGCCGAACTGGGCCAGCACCTCCATATTGCCGGTGTCCGGGGCGGCGCAGTTCAGGGCGGTGGGCGCCAGTTGGGGGCTGTGACCGGTGATCTCCGCGAGCGGGGCGTACTGGAGATTGGTCAGCCCGGCCCCGTATTCCGCGTCGGGCAGGAAGAGATTCCACAGGCCCTGCTTGCGGGCCTCGGCCTTCAGCTCCTCGACGACGGGCGGGGTGTCCCAGGGGGACGCGAGCGCGGCACGCTGCTCCTCGGCGACCGCCTCGGCCGGATGGACATGCTCGGCCATGAAGGCGAGCAACTTGGCCCGGAGCTCTTCGGTACGGGCGTCGAATGCGAAGTCCATGACGTCTCAGCTCTCCTGGAGGGTGGTCAGGCCGTGGTCGATGAAGCCCGGGACGATGTCGCCGATACGGTCGAAGCCCGCGCCGACGGTCTGTCCGAGGGTGAAGCGGTAGTGGATGCCCTCGAGGATCACCGCCAGCTTGAAGTAGGCGAAGGCGGTGTACCAGGCGACGCCGCTGACGTCCCGCCCCGAGCCCTCGGCGTACCGCCGCACCAGTTCGTCGGTGCCCGGGTGGCCCGGGGCACCCGAGGTGCTGGAGACCGGGGAGTCGGGGAGGGCCGGATGGGTGCTGTACATCACGATCAGACCGAGGTCGGTCAGCGGATCGCCGAGGGTGGACATCTCCCAGTCGAGAATCGCCTTGATCCGGTCGTCGGCACCGACCAGGACGTTGTCCAGCCGGTAGTCGCCGTGCACCACGGTGGGCGCGGGGGAGGCGGGCAGCGCCTTGCCGAGCCGGGTGTGCAGCTCGTCGATCCCGGGCAGGTCACGGCTGCGCGAGGCGGTCAGCTGCTTGCCCCAGCGGCGCAGCTGCCGTTCCAGGAAGCCCTCCGGCCGCCCGAAGTCCCCGAGCCCCACCTCGGCCGGGTCCACCGAGTGCAGCGCCACCAGCGTGTCCACCAGGGACAGCACCACGCCCCGGGTGCGCTCCGGGCCGATCGCGGTGAGCTGTTCGGCGGTGCGGTACGGGGTGCCCTCGACGAACTCCATGACGTAGAACGGCGACCCGATGACCGACGCGTCCTCGCACAGCAGCACCGGCTCCGGCACCGGAACGCTGGTCGGGTGCAGCGCGCTGATCACTCGGTGCTCGCGCCCCATGTCGTGTGCGGTGGCCAGCACATGGCCCAGCGGCGGGCGGCGGACCACCCAGCGGGAGACGCCGTCGGTGACGGTGTAGGTGAGATTCGACCGGCCTCCTTCGATCAGCTCGGCGCTCAGCGGCCCGCGCACCAGCCCCGCCCGCTCGCGGTCGAGATGGGCGCGGAGCCGTTCGAGATCGAGCCCTGGGGGGTTGCCTGCGTTCATCGAATCTCTGCCTCCGGGGGAGAACGGGCGAACGGTTCCGACCATGATGCGGACCATGATGCCGACCAGTCGGTATGTAGTCCAGTGCGGTACGGCGATGGGCGCCGGTTTGCGCGGAGGCGGCGGGAGAAGGAGCGTCGAAGGGAGGCCACCGCGACGCGGTCGTGTCGTACGGACGTCGTGTCGTACGGCCCCGCCCGATGGACCTGCCGTACGGGCACGGCTGAGACGCCGCTGACGCGCTGCGCACGGGCGAACCGCAGGGCCAAGGGCCGACTGCGCACGGGCACCACAGGGCCACCTCGGGGAACGCAAGGAGCCGCCACCATGAAGGCCATCACCTACCGCCGCTACGGCGGCCCCGAGGTCCTCGACTACGGCGAGGTCCCTGACCCCAAGGTCGGCCCCGACAGCGTGCTGATCCGGGTCCGGGCCGCCGCCGTGAACCCCGTCGACTGGAAGGCCCAGGCCGGATACCTGGACCCGGTCCTGGACGCCGTCTTCCCCGTCATTCCCGGCTGGGACGTCGCGGGAGTGGTGGAGCGGCCGGGCCCCGCGGTGACGGAGTTCCGGCCGGGTGACGAGGTGATCGGATATGTCCGGGAGGACTTCCTCTCCCGGGGCACCTTCGCCGAGTACGTGGCCGCGCCCCTGCGCACACTCGCCCGCAAACCCCGCAATCTGTCCTTCGCCCAGGCCGCGGGCATCCCGCTGGCCGGGCTGACGGCGTACCAGGCGCTGACCGGGGCGCTGCGGGTCACCGAGGGCGACAGCGTCCTGGTGCACGCGGCCGCGGGCGGGGTCGGCTCGATGGCGGTCCAGCTCGCGCGGCACATGGGCGCGCGGGTCATCGGCACGGCGAGCCAGCGCAACCACGACTATCTGCGCACGCTGGGCGCGGAGCCCGTCGTCTACGGGGACGGGCTCGCCGACCGGGTGCGGGAGCTGCTGCCGCGCGGGGTGGACGCGGCACTGGACCTGGTCGGCGGCCAGGCGCTCACCACCTCCGCGGAACTCCTGGCCCGCGGCGGACGGCTCGCCTCGATCGCCGACCCGGAGGTGCTGGGCCTCGGCGGCCGCTACGTCTTCGTCCGCCCCGACCCCAACGACCTCCAGGACCTGACCGACCTCGCCGAACGCGGCGCCCTCGGAGTGGAACTCGCCGCCGTCCTCCCCCTCCCGAGAACAGCGGAGGCCCAGCGCCTCAGCGCCGAGGGCCACACCCGAGGCAAGATCGTCATCACGATCGACTAGGCCCTGTCCTGCCGATCTTCGCGGGCCCGCGACGCCTGGCACCGCGCCTCGCCGCGTTGTCGGGATCATCCGAGTACGCCCAGTACGAGGACGACCCTCCGCCTTGCAATCCACGGCACCAGACGCCGCGGGCTGATCCACGAAGATCGACAGGACAGGACCTAAACGCTCCGCGGGAAGTGTGACGCGAGGTGCGGTCATGCGTCTGCGGCCGCGTCGTGGCTGGTCGCCCACGCGGCGGAGCCGCACATCGACACAGCCGCGGCGGAGCCGCACATCGACACAGCCCCGCGCCCCTTCGGGGCGCACCCGAACCGCACCGCGGGCCCGGCCGCCGGCGCACCGCACGGGTTTGCCGGGCGGCAAGGCCCCGTGGCCGTCCATGACGGCAAGGCGGGGCCCACGGCGCCCCGCGCCCGGACATACGGCGCAGCCGTATCGCTCTGGCGGCGGTACGGGCGCGGGGGCGTCCACCCCGGACTCGGGCTTCCACGGCGCGACGCGTGGAGGCGGCTCCGACGCGCGGTGGCGCCGAACCACCGTCCCGTCATGGCGGGTGCGGGCCCGGCCCGCGTGCTGTGCTGTGTGCGCGGGTTTGCCGGGCGGCAGGGCCCTGTAGCCGTCGCTGACGGCGGAGCGGGGCCCCGCGCTCGGGCGTTCGGGGTCGCCCCGTGTGCGGGGGCGTCCCGCGAGCAGGGGCGTGGGACCGCCGCGGCGGGGCCGGGAAGCGGGCCCATGGCGCTCGCCGTCGTACGCGCCCAGTCGTACGGCGGCAGCGCTCAGCGGAGGGTCGCCGCGCCGAAGAGGGCCATCGCCAATACGCAGGCGACCGCGACCACGGCCGCCCGCGGGGACAGTGCGGGCGGCCGTGGTACGTGCATGGTCCGGATGCGGCGATGTGCCACGCCCAGGAAGGTCAGCCAGGCCAAGACGGTCAGGGCCAGGCCGAGCAGGGGGATCGGACCGGTACCGGAGGCCAGGGTCTGGCGTCCGGCGAGCGAGGCGGCCACCGCGCATGCGAGCGTCGTACGCCGCCAGGCCAGCCGGGTGCGCTCCGGCTGGAGCCCCGGGTCCCGCGCCCCGTTCCCGACCGGTCCTTTCCCTTCCGGCACCGGCTCACACACCCCAGCCGAAGGCGGCCACCAGCACCATGCCCAGAGCGACCACCCCGACGGCCAGCGCCAGCGCCACCGGAAAACGTGAGCTGGGCAGATCCTCACCGCGGCGCATGGCGCGTTCACAGCGAATCCAGTGGTTGATCGCCCGCAGGGCGCACAGCGCGCCGCCCGCGAGCAGGACCAGGGACAGCGCCAGCCGCAGCGGGCGGGTGGTGTCGGTCAGGAACTGGTCGACCGCGAAACCGCCGCCCACCAGCGCCATCGCCGTCCGTAGCCAGGCCAGGAAGGTGCGCTCGTTGGCGAGCGAGAAGCGGTAGTCGGGGGTACCGCCCTCCTCGCGGAGGCGTTCGGGCGCGAACCAGAGCCGTACCGCCGAGAGCCCGCTCCTCGGCGGGCGGGGGCCGGTCACGGGACGAGCCCCTCGCGGCGCAGCTCCAGCAGCCGCCGGTACGCTTCCAGCCCGTCCGGCACCCACTCCCACTCCGGCAGCCGGCGGGTCAGCTCCTCCTCGGTGAGAAAGGCGTGCCAGGCGATCTCCTCCGCCTGCGGCGTGACGGGCGGCTCGCAGCGCACTTGGTAGACCCGGCTCCACCAGGTGTGCTCGGGCGTCTCGTAGAGGAAGGAGAACAGCGGTTCGGGCGTGGGCAGTTCGGTGACGCCCAGCTCCTCCTGCGCCTCGCGCAGCGCCGCGTCGTCGTAGTTCTCGCCCGCGCCGACCACTCCGCCGACGAACATGTCGTAGTGCGACGGGAAGACGATCTTCTGCGGGGTGCGCCGGTGGACGAAGATCCGGCCCCGGGCGTCCCGCGCCAGTACGAAGACACAGCGGTGGCGCAGCCGGTTGGCCATGGCATCGGCGCGCCGGGCCTGGCCCACCACGTGGTCTTGTTCGTCCACGATGTCCAGCAGCTCGTCGGCGGACATTGGCTCGTCGGCGAGCGGCCCGTCGGGGGACAGCGGCTCTTGATCAGGCATGTCGCCATACAAGCAGATGGTGGGCGGTCAGCGCCCGTGGCCACCGCCCCAGCCGCCCGGCTCGCCCTGGCCGTTCCCGTACCCGTTGCCATGGCCGTTGCCGCCGCCGTCGTACCGGTGCTTGCCGTGGCCCTGACCCTGGCCCTGGCCGCCGTTGTGCTGCTCGGCGTACGCGTGGGCCCAGCGGCGCAGCTGCTCCGCACCGTCCTGCCAGTCGCCGGAGTGGCCGGACCCCCGTGACGGCCGGGCCTGCCGGGACGCGGCGGAGTGCCCCTGTCCGGAGGAGGAGCCGGGCCCGTGCGCCGATATGTCGGACGGCGGTGCGCCGACCCGGTCCGCCGCGGCCTGAGCGGGCGGCTCCGCACGCGAGCCGCGCAGCGGGGTGTCGCCGACCGCCGACTCACCGAGCGAGGAGGTGTGCGCGTCGGGCCGGTCGGGGGCGGACGAGGAGGTGTCCGGCGCGGCGGTGGGCTGCCGGGCGTCCTTGCCCATGAGCAGGAAGAGTGCGGTGGCGGCGCCGGTCGCCGACAGCAGGATGGCCCCGGCCGCGGCCTTGCGCCGGTTGTCCACCGGGCGGCGGCGGGCGTGCCGGGGGCCGACCACCTCGCCGCGGAGTACCTGGGGCACATCGTCGGCGCCGGTTCCGGCCGCTTCGACGGGCTGCGGGCCGGGTGTGACCAGGGTCGGATTCACCACGCGACGTTCCGCCGGGTGCGGCGGCCCTGAGTGCTCAACGGGGCGGTCAGCCATGGACGTTGATGATGCCGCCTTGGCCGAATACTGTCCAATCTCGGTGAACGATTGTCACGCTTTGATGTACAAGGCCGTGTCATCCGGGAGTTGGCGGGCCGGAAAGCGCTCCCAACGGCGGGTTGACGGCATACCGGCCGGTAGGAAGGATCGCAGCGACGACACCGTCGGCGGGCCGACCAGAACGGAACACCACCATGGCGTACGACGCGGATGTGATCGTGGTCGGTGCGGGCCTCGCGGGCCTCGCGGCCACCGCGGAACTGGCCGACGCGGGCCGGAAGGTGATCCTGCTCGACCAGGAGCCCGAACAGTCCCTCGGCGGCCAGGCCCACTGGTCCTTCGGCGGCCTCTTCCTCGTCGACTCGCCCGAGCAGCGGCGGCTGCGCATCCGCGACAGCCGGGAACTGGCCTGGCAGGACTGGCTGGGCACGGCCGGGTTCGACCGCGAGGAGGACCACTGGCCGCGCCGCTGGGCCGAGGCGTACGTGGACTTCGCGGCCGGGGAGAAGCGGTCCTGGCTGCACGCCCAGGGGCTGCGGCTGTTCCCGCTCGTCGGCTGGGCCGAGCGCGGCGGCTACGACGCCACCGGGCACGGCAACTCCGTACCCCGCTTCCACATCACCTGGGGCACCGGACCCGGGGTGGTCGCCCCCTTCGAGCGGCGGGTGCGGGCCGCGGCCGCCCGCGGTCTGGTCGAGCTGCGCTTCCGGCACCGGGTCACCGGACTCGCGCGCAGCGCGGGCGCCGTCGACACCGTCACCGGCGACATCCTGGAACCCAGCGACACCGAACGCGGCACTGCCAGCAGCCGGGAGGTCACCGGCGCCTTCGAGCTGCGCGCCCAGGCGGTGATCGTCACCTCCGGCGGCATCGGCGGCAATCACGACCTGGTACGGGAGAACTGGCCCGAGCGGCTGGGCAGTCCGCCCGAGCGCATGATCTCCGGCGTCCCGGCGCATGTGGACGGCAGGATGCTCGGCGTCACCGAGTCCGCGGGCGGCCGGATCATCAACCGCGACCGGATGTGGCACTACACCGAGGGCATCGAGAACTGGAACCCGATCTGGCCCCGGCACGGCATCAGGATCCTCTCCGGCCCCTCCCCGCTGTGGCTGGACGCCCGCGGCAAACGGCTCCCGGTGCCGCTCTTCCCCGGCTTTGACACCCTCGGCACGCTCGAGCACATCATGCGCACCGGCCATGACCACACCTGGTTCGTGCTCACCCGGAAGATCATCGAGAAGGAGTTCACCCTCTCCGGCTCCGAGCAGAACCCGGATCTGACGGGCAAGAGCGTCCGCGGGGTGTTCGGCCGCGCCGGGGGCGGGGCCCCGGGCCCGGTCCAGGCGTTCATGGACCACGGAGCCGACTTCGTGGTCGAACGCTCGCTGACCGCGCTGGTGCGGCGGATGAACGAGCTGACGAAGGAACCGCTGATCGACGAGGCGGAGCTACGCCGCGAGATCGTCGCCCGGGACCGTGAGATCGCCAACCCCTACACCAAGGACCTCCAGGTCACCGCCGTGCGCGGGGCTCGCCGCTATCTCGTCGACCGCGTCATCCGCACCGCGCCGCCGCACCGGCTGCTCGACCCCAAGGCGGGCCCGCTGATCGCCGTACGGCTGAACATCCTGACCCGTAAGACGCTCGGCGGGCTGGAGACGGATCTGTCCTCGCGGGTGCTGACCGAGGGCGGTGAGCCGCTGCCCGGTGTCTACGCGGCGGGCGAGGTGGCGGGCTTCGGCGGCGGGGGAGTGCACGGCTACCGCGCGCTGGAGGGCACCTTCCTCGGCGGCTGTCTGTTCTCCGGGCGCACCGCGGGCCGGGCGGCGGCCGCCGCGGTGGGGTGACACCCGCCCGGGGGCGCACGGGCCACGGGATCCGGCGGAGGTGCGAAGTCTGACGGCAGTCCTGCGAAGTCCGACGGAAGTCTGACGGAAGTCTGACGGATCCGCGCAGGAGATGGCGCCGGGCCGGGCCCGGTGCTCTTATCGAGGGCATGGATCCCAACACCGGCGACGCCGACCGCACCGGCGCCCCCGTCGGCCGCCGCCTCGTGCTCGGCATGGTCGGGCTGGGCGCGGGCGCGATGGCCGCCGCGCCCTGGCTCCAGGCGCGGCTGGAGACCGCCCTCGGGGCGGTGGCGGAGAACGACCCCACCGGCGTCACCGGTTACCTGCCCAACGGCGGCGGGTTCCGCTACTACTCCGTCACCTCCTCCGTACCGCACAAGGACGCCGGGAACTACCGGCTCACCGTCGGCGGGCTGGTGGACCGGCCCACCCGCTACACGCTGGACGATCTGCGCGCACTGCCACAAGCCCGGGTGGTCCGCGACGTCCAGTGCGTCACCGGCTGGCGGGTGCGGCAGACCCCGTTCGAAGGGGTGCGTCTTTCGGATCTGCTGGACGCGGCCGGGGTCCGGCGGCAGGCCACCGCGGTCCGCTTCACCTGCTTCGACGGCGCGTACAGCGAGAGCCTGACCCTGGACCAGGCGCGCCGCAAGGACGTGCTGGTGGCCCTGCGGATGCGGGACAAGCCGCTCGGCCACTCCCACGGCGGCCCGGTGCGGCTGTATGTGGCGCCGATGTACTTCTACAAGTCGGCGAAGTGGCTCTCCGGTATCACCCTCACCGACGAGGTGGTGCCCGGCTACTGGGAGCGCCGGGGCTATGACGTGGACGCCTGGGTCGGCCGGTCGAACGGACGTGACGATGCGCCCACCGTCTGACACCGCGGCGGAGACCGCCGCCGGGACCGCCGCCCGGCCGCGGCTGCTCCGCTTCACCCCGGCCGAGCGCTGGATCCACCGCGGCACCGCCGTCCTGATGGGCCTGTGCGTGCTCAGCGCGGCCTGTCTGTACCTCCCTCAACTGGCTGAACTGGTGGGCCGCCGGGCGCTGGTCGTCACCGTCCACACCTGGTCCGGCATCCTCACCCCGGCCCCGGTGCTGCTCGGTCTGGTCTCCCGGGCCTTCCGTGCCGACCTGGGCCGCCTCAACCGGTTCGGACCGCATGACCGCCGCTGGCTGCGGGCCGCGCTCCGGCGCGACGCCAGGCCGCAGGAGCGTCCGGCGGGCAAGTTCAACGCCGGGCAGAAGTTGTGGGCGGCGTATCTGGCCGGTGCGGTGCTGGTGATGACGGGCACCGGGGTGCTGATGTGGTTCACCGGTCTGGCCCCGCTGATGTGGCGCACCAGCGCCACCTTCGTCCATGACTGGCTGGCGCTCTTCCTCGGCCTGGTCCTGCTCGGGCACATCGGGAAGGCGCTCGCCGACCCCGAGGCCCGGCGCGGGATGCGCACCGGGCGGGTGGATCCGGAGTGGGCGGCCCGGGAACATCCGCTGTGGCGTCCCGAGAGCCCCGGGCATCCCTTGTCTTCCGCCTCCGCCGAAGAACCACGCTCATGAGGGACGCCCGGCTCTCCTTGGGGGGAGAGCCGGGCGTCGGCGGTGTCGGTCAGAGCGCGCAGACCGCCGCCTCCTTGTCCTCCGCCGACGTGTCCGGTGCGGTGTCCCGCGGCCTGTCCTTCACGATGCTCACCTTGGCGGGCGCACACGGGCTGTCCGACCGCGCGGTGGGCACCGCCGGGGTCGCGGGCCGCCCGCGCCGGCCGCGCAGCACCCCGCCGTACCAGATCACCACCGGCGCCAGGCACAGCGCCAGGGCCAGCGAGGCCCAGGTCCGCATCGCCGCGTGCTCATGGCCCAGGAAGAACGAGGCGGTCAGCGAGGAGCCGAACACCCCCGCCCACAGCAGATGGATCCGGAAGGTGGTCAGCCGGTCCGGGCTGGAGGAGTCCCCCTTGGGCGTAACCACGAACTTGCTGCCGCGGCGCAGCACCGCGTCGCACAGCGACTTGGCGTAGATCGGGGCGGACAGCGCGGACAGCAGCATGCCGGCCAGTCCGCCGGAGCCCTCCGGCTCGTGCGGGGAGACGTTGTGGCGGCGGTTCCAGATGTACAGCCCGATCTGGAGCATCGCCGCGTCGCTGTAGAGCATCATCCAGATCTCGGCGGGGATGTGCACCCCGGAGGCGCCCAGCATCAGGAACAGGGCGCAGGACAGCGCGGAGAGCACCCAGTTGAGGGCGGTCATCGGGTAGTAGGTGATCATCAGCGTGTAGTTGAGCAGCTTGCCCGGCGAGAGCGAGAACGGGCCCTTCCAGAACTGCTTGAGCACGGTCTCGTAGGTACCCCGGCTCCACCGCAGCTGCTGGGTGAAGAAGTCGGTCCAGGTGCTCGGGCCCTCGCCGACCGCCAGCACATCCGGGGTGTAGACCGAGCGCCACTTCTTCCGCGTCACGGGGTTGCGGTGGCAGTGCATTTCGAAGCCGGTGGCCATGTCCTCGGTGATCGAGTCGTACAGCCCGCCGATGCCGCGCAGCGCGCTGATCCGTACGGCGTTGTTGGTCCCCACGAACATCGGGCCGCCGTAGGCGTTCCCGGCCCGCTGGATCAGCGCGTGGAACAGGAACTGCTGGCTTTCCGCGGCCTTGGTGACCCCGTTGTCGTAGTTGCCGTAGACCTGCGGACCGACGACGAACGCGACATCGGGATCGCGGAAGTAACCGAGCATGCGCTCCAGGAAGTTGGGCAGCGGAACATGATCGGTGTCCACACACGCCATGAATTCATAATCGTCGCCGTGCGCGTCGAGCCAGGCGTTGTAATTCCCGTGCTTTGTCTTCGCCCGGAAACTCCCCTTCGGCTGATTCCATTTCTCGATTCCCTTGCGGGAGAAGTGGTGCACGCCCAGCCGTGCGCACAGCTCCTTGACCTCCGGGTCGTCCCCCTCGTCGAGCAGCCAGACGTCCACCGGTCCGGTGTGCCGGACGCGTACCGCGCCCTCGAGCGTCGCCCGGACCATCGCCAGCGGCTCCTTGCCGGGGACGAAGCTGGTCAGGAACGCCACCTTGGTGCCGGGCTCGGCGACCACCGGCACCGGGTCGCGGGCCACCAGCGTGGCATGGGCGTTGGAGACCACCGTGAACAGCCGGAAGCTCTCGATCAGCGCGATCGAGATCAGCATGACCGTATCCGCCGCCGTCTCCCACACCGTCACATGTTCGCGCTCCACCCAGTGGTCCGGACGCAGCAGCCACAGCAGCAGCAGCGCCGAGCACACCGGCGCCGCGCACAGCAGCAGGGCCGCCCGGAACCGGTGCGGCTCCTGGGCCAGCAGACTGCGGGTGCGCACCCGGTAGGGGCGGTCGGCACGGACTTCCGTCAGCGGACCCGCCAGCTCGCTGTAGCGCTTGTACTCGTACACCGCGGCGGGGCGGTGGTGCGCGGTGCCGGAAGCGGTGCGCGCGGCGGGGGGTGCGGGGTGCGACGCACGATGCGCGGCGGCGGGCGCACCGGCCTGATGACGCTTACGTCTGACGGGGATCTGTGCAGGCATCTGGGCACTCCCGCGGGGGCTCTGTGGAAGGGAATGTCGCGCCGCGATGACCCGGACGTACCACATTCTTCATGTCATCGCGCGAGATGAGAAGGTAACAATCCCATGGAGCGGAACTGTGGACATCGTATTTTCGGCGTGCCCCGTTGACGGTGCGAAAGACATCCACTCCGACGGCCCATCAGCGCGCGTCTTACGTGATTTACATTCCGCTGTCTGGCAGGGTCGGCCCGGAATGGAGTCCGCGGAATACGGAGGATGGGGCGCGGCCGTCCGATGAGAGTTCTGCACATCATCTCCCGCCTCGGCGCGGGTGGCGCGGAGCAGCAACTGAGGCTGCTGCTGCGCCACTTGCCGGTGCGCTGTGACGTCGTCGCCCTCACCGGCCCCGGCGCCACCGCCCACGGCATCCGCGCGGACGGCACTCCCGTCACCCATCTGCCCACGGGCGGGGGTGAGCCCGGATGGAGTGCCCTGCCCTCGCTGGTGCGCACCATCCGCTCCGGCGGCTACGACGTGGTGCACACCCATCTGTACCGGGCCTGTGTGCTGGGCCGGACCGCCGCCCGGCTGGCGGGGGTCCGGGCGGTGGTCGCCACCGAGCACGCCCTGGGGGAGCGGGAGATCGACGGCCGTCCGCTGACCGCCGCCGTCCGCACCCGCTATCTGGCCACCGAGCGGCTGGGTGCGGCGACCGTCGCGGTCTCGGCCGCCGTCGCCGACCGGCTGCGCGAGTGGGGTGTGCCCAACCAGCGCATCCACCTGGTGCCCAACGGGATCGATGCCCGCCACTTCCGCTTCTCGTCCGCCGCCCGCACCGTCGCCCGCGCCCGTCTCGGCATCCCCGAACGGGCCTTTGTGGTGGGCGGGGTGGGGCGGCTGGTCGCCGGCAAGCGCTTCGACACCGCGCTGCGCGCCGTCGCCGAGCTGCCCGGCGCCCGGCTGCTGCTGGTCGGCGAGGGCCCGCAGCGGGCCGCCCTGGAGGACCTGGCGGCCCGGCTCGGGGTGGCCGGACGGGTCCGGCTGCTGGGTGAGCGCGACGGGGCGGTGGCCCCGGCCGACGACCGGCCCGCGGGGTTGCCCGCGCTGCTGTCCGCCATGGATGTGCTGGTCTCGCCGTCCGCCGAGGAGGCGTTCGGCCTCGCCGCCCTGGAGGCGCTGGCCGCCGGGCTGCCGGTGCTGCACACCGTCTGCCCGGCGCTGGACGAACTCCCCGAGGGCGCGGCACCCGGCGCCCGCCGGATCGGCCCCGGTGCGGCCGACCTGACCGAGGGGCTGCGGGAACTCGCCGCGGCGGGGCCGCGGCGGTTCCCGGTGCCGGACGTGGTCGACCGCTATGACATCGCCCGGGGCGCACGGCGGCTGATGGACCTCTACGACCGCACCACCACCTGCGGCCCGGACGGCTGTCTGCGGGTGCCGCCGATCAGCCTGCGGATGCCGCAGCGTGGCGAGCGCGGTGCTCCCGCGGGCTGACGCCCCGTTCGCGTTTGAAGGCGGCGCTGAGCGCGAAGGCGCTGCCGTAGCCGACCCGCCGGGCCACCGAGCCGAGCGTGGCGTCCGGCTCCCGCAGCAGATCGGCGGCGAGCGCCAGCCGCCACCCGGTCAGATACGCCATCGGCGGCTCGCCCACCAGTGTGGTGAAGCGGCGGGCCAGCGCGGCGCGGGAGACGCCCGTCCTGGCGGCGAGCCCGGCCACCGTCCAGGGGTGCGCCGGATGGTTCTGCAACAGCCGCAGCGCGGGGCCCACCACCGGATCGCCCAACGCCCGGTACCAGGCCGGGGCTTCGGCCTCCGGCCGGGAGAACCAGGTCCGCAGCACCGAGATCAGCAGCAGGTCGAGCAGCCGGTCCAGGACCGCCTCCTGCCCCGGCTCATCCTTGACGATCTCCTCCGCCAGCCAGGGCATCAGCGGACAGTCCCACTGCTCCCCGGGCACCACCACCAGCGGCGGCAGCGCGGCCGGCAGCCGCCCGCTGATCTCCCCCTCCAGCAGATAGCTGCCGATGAGCATGGTGGCCGAGCCGTCCGGGCTGTTGCCCCAGGTACGGACACCGAGCGCCATCGTCTCGGCCAGGTCCTCGCCCTCGGCCGTCCGGCACACCTCACCGGGCAGGATCCACGCCTGCGGTGCGGTGGCCGGATCGTCGGCCACCGTGTACGGGTCCGGGCCGCGCGCGATCGCCACGTCCCCAGGGCGCAGCCGCAGCGCCGACCCGGTGTCCGGCACCACCCATGCCTCGCCGCGCGCCATGGTCATCACACACAGCGGGGCGCGGTCCTCGATCCGCACGGACCAGGGCGGCTCCATCACGGCCCGGAGCAGAAAGGCCCCCCGGGCCCGTGGTCCGTCGAGCAGACTCGCCAGTGCGTCCATGGCCGCAAGCGTAGACGCTGACGTATGGAGCTGAGCTTGAGAGCCATGGCCCGTCTCATGCGGCGGCAGTTGACTGTCCGTATGACACAGAGCAGCGATATGCAGAGCGATGAGACGCAGAGCACGGCGGCCATTGGCGGGCCCGTGCTGGTGCTCGGCGGCACCGGCAAGACCGGCCGCCGGGTGGCGCGGGCGCTGAGCCGTTCCGGAGTGCCGGTGCGGATCGGCTCCCGCTCCGGCGAGGTGCGCTTCGACTGGGAGGACCGCGCCACCTGGGCACCCGCGCTGCGCGGTGCGGCCGCCGCCTACCTCGCCTACTACCCGGACATCGGCGCCCCGGGGGCCGCCGCCGTCATCCGAGCCTTCGCCGAGGAGGCCGTCGCGGGCGGGGTACGGCGGCTGGTGCTGCTGTCGGCCCGCGGCGAGGACGCGGCGCTGCCCGCCGAGCGGGCGGTGGCGGTGCCCGGCGCCGAGTGGACCGTCATCCGGGCCAGTTGGTTCTTCCAGAACTTCGACGAGGGCTTCCTGCGGGACGGGGTGCTCGGCGGAGAGATCGTCTTCCCCGCCGGGGACGTCAAGGAGCCGTTCGTGGACGCCGAGGACATCGCCGAGGTCGCGGCCGCGGCCCTGACCCGGGACGGCCACGCCGGCCGGATCTACGAGGTCACCGGGGGACGGCTGCTGACCTTCGCCGAGGCGGCGGCGGAGCTCGCGGCCGCCACCGGCCGCGCGGTGCGCTATGTGCCGGTCTCCGCCGAGGAGTACGGGGCGGCGCTGGCGGAACACGGGCTGCCGGGGGAGCTGGTGGCGTTTCTGACCGAGCTGTTCGCCACCCTGCTGGACGGGCGCAACGCCCAGCCGGCCGACGGGGTACAGCAGGCCCTGGGCCGTGCGCCCCGGGACTTCACCGACTTTGCCCGCGCGGCGGCGGCGCGGGGAGCCTGGGCCGTTTGAGGCCATCCCCGGCACGCCCGGCCTCGGTCGGCGGCGGCCTGGCAACTTCCTGAAGTGATCATTGCCGGGATGCGCGCCGTGCGGATAGACAGGGGTCGGAACCGCTTCCCGGCCGCAAAGGAAGGCGGTTCCCGTGGCGTTCCTCGCCCCTTGACGGAACGTCCGACGGCGGAGGTCCGGCACTCTCCCCCCAGCCGAGCCGGGCCTCCGTCCGTGACCGGGGCAGGAGTGTCAGTCCGCCACCCGCAGCACCAGCTTGCCGCGGGTGCGGCCCTCCTCCAGCCGCCGGTGCGCGTCGGCGGCCCGCTCCAGCGGCAGGACGTCCTCGACCTCGACGGCCACCGCACCGGCGTCGATCAGCTCGGCGATCCGGGTGAGCGCGGGGCCGTCCGGCTCCACCAGGTACGGGAAGGCGCGGAAGCCGCGGGCCTCGGCGCGCTCGATCAGCTCGGGGGAGACACCCGAGGACACCGCCACGATCCGGCCGCCGGGGCGCAGCGTCTCCAGCGAACGGGTGCTGGTGCTGTCGACGCCGTCACCGATCAGGTCGACGACCACATCGACCTCGCGGACCGCCTCCTCGAACCGCACGGCGGTGTAGTCGACCAATTCATCGGCGCCCAGCCCGCGCAGCCAGTCGTGCTTGGCGGCGCGCGCGGTGCCGATCACATGGGCGCCCAGATGCTTGGCGAACTGGACCGCGAAGTGGCCGACACCGCCCGCCGCCGCGTGGATCAGCACCCGCTCACCGGACCGCACACCGGCGGTGTCGGTGAGGATCTGCCACGCGGTCAGCGCGGCCAGCGGCACCGCGGCGGCCTGCTCATGGCTGAGGCTCTTCGGCTTGCGGGCGAACTGCCGGGACGGGGCGGTGACGTACTCGGCATAGCCGCCGGCGGGCCGCGGGAACCACGGCATGCCGTACACCTCGTCCCCCGGCGCCAGGGTGTGCACTCCAAAGCCGGTCTCCTCGACCACACCGGAGACGTCCCAGCCGAGGAGATACGGCGGCTCGCCCAGGATCCCGGCTATACCGCCGCCGGCCCGGGTCTTGTGGTCCACCGGGTTCACCCCCGTGGCCACCACGCGCACCAGCACCTCGGTGGGCAGCGGTTCGGGCCGGGGTACCTCCACCGGGCGCAGCACCTCCGGGCCGCCGAACTCGTCCTGGCTGATGGCACGCATGGAAGGTGATGCGGACACGGGTCCTCCTCGGGGATCACGGACATCTCGGACGTCGTGAGCGACGTCGTGAACAGGGACCCGAAGCTACCCAGCGGCCCGTAGTTACCTGCAAGGGCTACTGCTATCGTTTGGGAAGTATCCACGTCAGTGCCGCGTCAGGAGCGTTCCCATGGCCACCACCTGTGACTCGGGCCGTCATGATCTGCATGATGTCTACGCCGCCCAGTGCCCCTGCCGCGAAGTGCTCGACCTGCTCGCCAACAAGTGGTCCGCGCTGGCGATCGGCGCGATGGAGGACGGGCCGCAGCGGTTCGGAGTGCTCCAGCGGCGGTTGCAGGGGGTGAGCCCCAAGGTGCTCACCCAGACCCTGCGCCGGCTGGAGGACGGCGGTTTCGTGAACCGCACCGTCTATCCGGCCGTCCCGCCGCATGTCGAGTACGAGCTGACCGCACTCGGGCGCAGTGTCTCCGAACCGCTGGGGCAGCTGCGCGGCTGGGTCGAGGAGCATCTCGACGACATCGGCCCGGTCCGCCGCGCGGGCTGAGACCGCGGGGTGCGGGCGTCATGGCACCCGCTGCTCGGTCCAGATGCATTTGCCCGCCGCCGTGTAGCGGGTGCCCCAGCGATGGGACAGGGCCGAGACCAGCTGGAGCCCGCGCCCGCCCTCGTCGGTCTCCGAGGCATGGCGGATCCGCGGGGTGGTCAGACTGCCGTCGGACACTTCGCAGATCAGCCCCTCGCCCCGCAGCAGCCGCAGCTCCACCGGACCTCTGCCATGCCGGATCGCATTGCCGACCAGCTCGCTGACCAGCAGCTCCGCGGTGCTGGTCAGCGGCGCGAGCCCCCAGCGCCGCAGCTGCTCCCGGACATGGTCGCGCGCCTCGCTCGCGGCGACCGGCCCCGGTGAGAGCGGCCAGCCGGCGATGTCCTCCGGGGCGATGGCGTGGGTACGCGCGATCAGCAGCGCCGCGTCGTCCGCCGTGCCCTGCTCCGGCACCAGCTTGGCCAGCACCTCGTCGCACAGCCGCTCCAGCGACGCGCTGTCGCCGCGCCCCCCGTCCCGCCCCGGGCCTGAGACCGGGCCCGAGTCCGAAGGGCCGTAGACGGCGGCGGTCAGCGTCCGCGCCAGATACTCCATCCCCTGTTCCATGTCCCGCGCTGCGGACTCCACCAGACCGTCGGTGAACAGCACCAGCAGACTGCCCTCGGGCAGCGGGACCTCGGTGGTCTCGAACGGCGGCCGGGCCGCGCCCAGCGGTGGATCCGGGGCGTGGCCGGGGAACCGCACCGGCTCCCCGGGGCGGACCACGGCCGGTGGCGGATGCCCGGCCCGGGCATAGGCGCAGGTGGCGGTGACCGGGTCGTACACCGCGTACAGACAGGTGGCGTAGAAACTGTCCCCGAGGTCGCTCACCAGGTCGTTGAGCCGGGTGAGCAGCTCGGCGGGCGGAAACTCCAGATCCGCGAGCGTGTGCACGGCCGTGCGCAGCCGCCCCATGGTGGCCGCCTCGGACAGCCCGTGGCCCATCACATCGCCGATCACCAGCGCCACCCGGGCGCCGGACAGCGCAATCACGTCGTACCAGTCGCCGCCGACCTCGACACCCTCGCTCGCGGGCAGATAGCGGGCGGCGGTGGTGACCGCGTGGACCGGTGGCAGGGCGCGCGGCAGCAGCCCGCGCTGGAGCTCCTTGGCCCGGGTGTGCTCCCTGTCGTAGAGCCGGGCCCGCTCGATGGCCTGCGCCATCAGCCCGCTGAGCGCGCTGAGCAGGGCGCGCTCCTCACCGCTGAGATGGCGCGGTTCGGCGAAGGAGATCACCGAACACCCGATGTCCCGGCCGGAGACGACCAGCGGCAGAAAGGCCCAGGCCGCCTTGCGGGCCGCGAGCGGGCGGTCGGCCTGGGTGGGGTAGCGCCGGTTGAACTCCTCGACCGAGTCGATGAAGACCGGCGCCCGGGTGTGGTACACCTCCCAGATCGGCGAGAGCTCGTCGCCGACCGGGGATCCGTCCATCGCCTCCAGGAACGTCTGCGGATAGCCGACCCCTCCCGCCACCTGGACCAAGCCCCCCTCGATGAGGTGGACGATGAACCCCGCGGCCCTGAACGGCGGCAGCACCCGGTCGGCGACCGCCTTCACCACATCCCGCATCGTCAGCGCCTGGGCCAGCGCACCGGTCAGCTCGCCGATCCGGGCACTGCGCTCGGCCGCGGCGCGCTCGGTGGCGGCGCGCTCCACCTCCCGCGCCCGGCTCTCGGTGATGTCGGCCGCGTAGACCGCGAGCCCGTCCGGCACCGGGACCAGCCGCATGTAGTACCAGCGCTGGTTGGTGGGCCAGCGCACCTCGAACCCGGCCGGGGCGCCGCTGTCGGCGGCCCGGCGGTAGCGCCCCGGGAGGCCCGGTTCGACGGCGTCGATGCCCAGCCGGGTGAAGGTCTCCCACAGGGGCCGGCCCAGCAGTGCGTGCGAGGCGCCGAGCAGCCGCTCCGCCTCCACATTGACGAAGGTGATCCGCCACTGGGCGTCGACCGCGAAGAACGCGTCGCTCATGTGCCACAGCGCCCGGCTGACCGAATCCTGGGCGATCCGGTGCTCGGCGCGGTCCCCGTGCCACGGCTCCGGCGGATGCTCCCGCGGGTCCGGCAGCCGTGGCCCGGTCCACCCGGCGAGCTCCTCGACGGCCGCCCTGCGTCCCGCGGCGGGCTCCTCGGCGGCGGTCAGCACCGACAGCGCCCCGGCCACCGAGCCGTCCGCCCTGACCAGTGGCACCGCCAGCAGCCCTGTCCCGGCGGGCAGCACCGGGCCGCTGCCGTTCTCACCGGGCCGGGCGGCCACCCACACCGGCCGACCGCGGGCCACCGCTCGGGCCGGGGCGGTGGTGCCGTCGGCACTGATCTCCGCCCAGCCCCCGGCGACCGTGCGCACCAGCCCGTGCGCCGCGGTGAGCAGCAGCTTCCGGCTGTCCGGGCCGCGCAGATGCACCATGCCGCCCAGGCCGCCGGACTCCGTCACCGCTTGCTCGAGCACAAAGCTCAGCAGCTCGGCGCCGTGCAACTCCGCACCGGCCTTGACGATCAGACGCAGTCGGGCGGTAGCGGCCTCGTCCAGGGGGATCTGCCCGGCCATGCGCTCACCTCCGGCCGCGGGCGCGCGGGACCGTTCCAGCGCATGCCCGCGTTGTGCTCTCTCCTCCATGTTCCCGGTTATGGGTAGATGAAAGACGAAATATCGCATCGGATCGGTGCCGGATCGACAGCGGCCCACCCGGCCCGGCCCGGGTCCGCGTGCCCCTACGCCCCGGCGTGCAGCAGGGCCGCCCAGCGCCATGGCTCACCGGGCCGAGCCTCCCGCATCCGCCGGGTCACCGTATGCAGGGCCAGCGCCCCGGGCAGCCGGTCCGGGGCGTCCAGCGCGCCGTCCAGCGCACCGTGGAAACCGGCGGCCACCTCGGCCGCCACCTCGTCGCCGATCTCCCACAAGGTGGCGACCGCCTGCGCGTACCCGGCCAGCTGGAAGGCGGAGGCCACATGGATCGCCTCGTCCGCCAGCCGGGCGCCGCCGCGCGCCGTGCCACAGGCCGAGAGATACGCCAGCTCCGCCCCGTCCAGTTGCAGCGCGCTGATGGCGGTCAGGCTCAACGGCCCGTCGTGGAGCAGCAGATGACCGGCGGCCGGATCGGCCGGATCACTGCCCGCATGACAGGCGAAGTGCGCCACCGCGGCCCCGGGCAGCGCCGCGAGCACCGCCTCCCGGGTGGCCGCGGGCCCCACCAGCGGCACCGCGCCCGCCATCCGCGCGGCGAGGGCGCCCGCCTCGTCCACCGTGCGCGGCAGCGGGGCGTGGCCGGGCGTCGTGGGCATCGCCACCGCCAGGGTGGCGCGCCGCGCCGCCACCGCCTGGGCACGGCTGTGCAGCAGGGCGCGCAGGGTCGGGGTGTATGACGAGACCGCCCGGTCCAGCACCGAGTCCCCGGGCCGGCTGTGATGGCCCGCGGCGTGCAGCGGCAGGGAGTTGAGCGGCCCGCTCGGCGACCACCACAGCCGGGGCCAGGGCCCGTCCGGTGGTGGGGGACCGGTCAACCCCAGGGCGTCCAGCACCGGTTCGGCCAGGACGTCCCACAGCCAGCCCAGCGTCTCGCCGACCACCTGCCGGGCCTGGCCGGTCAGCAGTCCGTCCCCGCCGTATGTGAGCACCGCGATCGCCTCGTGGAACGCGTCCGCCTGCTCGATCAGCTCCCCGGCGCGCAGCTCGGGCAGCGCGACCGGCACCAGCCCGTCCGGGCGCAGCACCAGGGCGTCACAGCGGCGCGGGTTGACGTTCACACTGACCACCGGACCCTCGGCGGCGGCCGGGAGCAGATCCGTCAGCCCCAGCGGCAGCGGCAGCAGAAAGCGCTCGAAACCGGGCAGCTCCAGCAACCGGTCCATCAACTCCTTCCACTGCCCGGCGAGATCCCGGTACTCGGCCATGTCCTCCGGGCGCGGCAGCCGCCCGTAGGCCCCCCGTGCCTGGAGGGCCTGCACCCGCTCGCGCAGCTCCACCAGGCGTGCGGCGAGAGCGGCGTCGGTCCGGCGCAGGTGCTCCAGCTCCCGCCGGGCGTTGAGCGCGTTGGACAGCATGTGGGCCCGGCCGTCCTCCAGCGCCTCCAGGGCGCCGGGCGCGTCCCGGTAACCCAGGGCGTCGGCAGCGGAGTTGGAGGCCAGCCGGGCGACACCGCTGCTCGGCTGATCGCCCTCCGCCGCCCGAGTCCCCTGGGTGAGCGCGCTGTGCTGCAACCGGCTGGACACCGCGGAGCCCCATGGCATCAGCAGGAACGGCAGATACGGATCGGCGGCGGGCAGGGTGTCCAGCACCCGGCGGGCCAGCTCGCACGCCTCCTGGTAGTCCGCCTCGTCGTGGTCGAGCTGGTAATGGTCGAACAGCGCATGGGCCAGGGCCCTCTGGGCCTGTGAGTACGCCGGGTCGTCCACCGGCAGGGTGGCCAGCCGCCGCCGTCCCTGCCGGATGGCGTCCCCGGTGCGGGCCAGCGCCTCGAAGGGCGACTGCTGGGCGTAGGCCAGCATCACGAACGACTCCATATGGTCGGGATCCAGACCCATCCGGGCCATCATCGCCGGGATTCCGCCCTCCGCCTCCGTCATCATCGGCGCCAGCTCGGCCAGCCCCGCCACCCAAGCGTCACGCGACATCTCCTCGCCGCCGTACTGGTGCCGTGCCAGCAGCAGCGCGTGGCGGCTGAACGTCAGCAGCACCCGGTCCCGGTGGTCCTCGGGCACCTCCCGCAGCACCCGCTCATGGATTTCCAGCAGCGCGTCGAGATCGGTGGTGTCCGCGGGCCCGAAGACCGGGGACGGGGTCTCCTCGGCCCCCTCCAGATACTCCCGCATCGCCTCCTCGCGTTCGCCCGGGGGCAGATGGCTGAACTGTGCCTCCAGCGTCTCCATCGCCTTGATGTGCACCTCCGCCATCCCCACCTCGTCGGGGTAGCGCATCAGGGTCGTCGCGAAGTCCATCAGCTGTGCGCTGCGGCTGTCGCCACCGCCGGCCGCCATGCCCAGCAGCTTGGCGACGACCGCCATCGGATGGCGGCTGTTGCCGGAGTCCTCGGCGCCGTCGGAACCTTGGCGGGGGACCATCGACGAGACAAAGCCGTCCAGCACCTCCAGATGCTCCCGGGTCCGCGGATCGCGCCGCTCCCGGACCCGGCTGGGGGCCCGCAGCATGGTCGCCCGGGTGAACCCCTCCATCGCACGGGCCTGTTCCTCGCTGCCGTCCGGCAGTCCGGCCACCGCCTGCTCCAGCTGTGCGATGGCCTCGTCGAGGAGGGCCGTGTCCACATCGCCGGGGCGCTCCGCCCCGGACTCCGCCCACATCAGCAGCCCGGCCCCGAGGTCCGCGCGCATCTGCGGAAGGTTCTCGTCCACCTCGGTGGCGGTGGCCACCGCCGTCCGCAGCAGCTCGACCGACTCGCCCAGCAGCGGCCGGTCCCGGGTCAGCATCGCCCGGCAACGCAGGGCCAGCGCCAGCCCGTTGGCGCAGCGCGCGTGGTTGAGATGGGCGCGCGGAGTGGTGGCGAACGCCTCGCGCAGCACCTCGATCGCCGTCTCCAGTTCCGGCATCGGGGGCGGATCCTCGCCCTGGTGCGCCAGCAGGTCGTTCAGCACCAGCGCGTAGCCGAGGTTGCACAGCACCAGGGGACGGGACGGATGGCCCGGCGGTAGCGCCCGCTCCGCGTCCCGCAGCAGCCGTGCCCCCACCCGCCCGGCCTGCCGCTCACGCTGCCGCACCAGCCGCATCACCAGCAGCATGCCCAGATTGCCCATGGCCTCCGCATGCGCACGGACCAGCTCCTGCCCGGCGGGCCGCACCGACGGGGAGAGCCCCCGGGTGAACGAGGCGCGCACCGCGTCCGGGAGCGCCTCCACCTGGCTCATGTAGAACGGCATGAGCAGGACCACCGCCAGCGCCCAGGACTCCCGGCCCTCCTCCCCGGGCAGGGCGGAGCGGAACCAGTGCAACAGCCCCGCCGTGTACAGCACCTGGGCGTCCACACCCCGCGGGGTGGCCAGGAACGCCAGCAGCTCGTCGGCCTCCTCCCCGGCCCGCGGCGCATGCGCTCCCGAGAGATCGCCGCTACGGACCGCCAGGTCCAGCCGGGACTGCACGGCGGCGAGAAGCCGGTCACGCATCGTTCCCCCCTCCGACGGCCGCGGGCCGCCGCGCCCCCGGCCGCCCATGGTTCATATGCCCTTGCGGAACCGCTCGGTGACCGCCGCCCCGCGGCCCGGCCGGATCGGCCGCAACTCCTCGTCGAACCGGTCCAGCAGTTCGTCCAGATGCACATCCACCGCGGCCTCCACCAGCTCCGCGTACGCCTCGGCCGTCTCCCGCGCCCGCCGCCGGCAGACCACCGCCGCGCCCAGGCCCACCACCGCGGACGGCCACCACAGCACCCCCAGCGCCCCGTACAGCGCCGCCCAACCGCCCAGCGCGCCCGCCTCGTCGAAGCCCTGTCTGCTGTCGGTCAGCGGCTGCCGGGTGGTGTCCGGCAGCAGCAGCCACAGCCGGGGCCAGGCGGCGGTCAGATCCAGCGCGTACTGGTCCCGCACCCGGGTGGCCGGGGCCGCCAGCCGGTCCCCGGTCCAGGTGGGCCGACGGGGCTCGGTGAGCGCCACCGCGTTGCGCAGCGCGGCCAGTTCACCCAGTCGGTGCGCGTCCTCACCCGCCTCCCGGGCCGCCTCGTACGCCGCGTCGTGCCGCCGCCAGGCCGCGACCCGCCGGGCCGTCAGCCGCCGGGCCAGCGGGCGCAGAAAGAACGGCCAGCGCCCGGACAGCAGCGACGTCACCGGCCCGCCCAGCGCCCGCGCCACCAGCGCGACCGCCACCGACACCGCCACCACGCCGATCACCAGCATCACGGTCCGCGCCGACCCCGCCGCCTGCTGGTTCGCCCCGCCCACCGCCGCGAACTCGCCGAGCGTGCGCCACAGCAGCCGGGTGTCCGACCACCGCCGCTGGCCCAGCGCCGACGCCACCGCCAGGGCGGAGGTGAACAGCAGCCCTGGCAGGATCACCTGGGTCGCCCAGCGCTCCGCGACCTTCCGGCCGAACTCGGAGAGGAACCCGCTCACCATGGAGCACGCTCACCGGTCGGCGACAAAGCGCAGGGCCTGGTCATGGATACCGCACGCGGGCAGCTCCGAGGAGGCCGTACGCTCCTCCGCGCGCGGGCAGGTGCCCAGCGGGCAGAGGTACACGCCGGTGACCTGTGCGGGCCGGTCCTCCTCCACGGGCGGCGGCAGTGTGGCGCGGGACGGGCCCGCCGGCACCGGTGGCACCGGCTCGGTGCTGTCCATCCCCAGCCCGGCCAGGAGTTCGCCGACCGGTTGGCCGCGCCGCGCCGCCAGCACCACCTGTTCCACCGTCGCCCGCCGGGTCCGCGAGGCCGGGCCCCGCAGCATGGCCCGGAGCCGGGGCAGCGCCGCGCAGAACGCGGCCAGCGCCTGCCGCTCGGAGAGCTCGGACCGCCAGGACCGTTCGGAAGGCTCGGAACGTTCGGATTCGCTCGTCACGGAGGTGATCCTATGCGTGAACTCACCGTGATCAACATGTCGTTGGCACCACCCGATACCTCGCATCCGCCGTCTTCGCGGTGTTCTTCTTCCCCGCCGCCGTCAGCACCCCGCGGCACCAGGCGGTCACGGTGCGGCCGTCCTCCGTGATCCGCACGGCGTACGCCACCGGACCGCCCCGCCGCGCCGCCGCCCGGTCCTCGGGCGGCTCGATCGTCCAGCGGGCGCCGACCCGGCCGTGCGGCCCGACCTCGCGCGGCGCACGGCCCACCGGAACCGCCCGCCAGCCGGTGGGCAGCACGGGAGGGCGGACATCCACGGCCAGTTCGCGGGCCGCGGTGTTCGCCACGCGCAGCCGCTCACCGTCGGCCGAGGGGCGCAGCCGTACGATCGACGACGACCGCCC
This sequence comes from Streptomyces sp. JLBJ103, assembly GCF_058215575.1. Lineage (NCBI taxonomy): Bacteria > Bacillati > Actinomycetota > Actinomycetes > Kitasatosporales > Streptomycetaceae > Streptomyces > Streptomyces sp. JLBJ103. Next base: position 6,344,507 of record NZ_CM177089.1, read on the forward strand.
CCACACCCGCAGCGAGCGCAGCCGGTCGTCGCCACCGTCGCGCGAATGCAGTACCCACACCCGCACCGCCGTCACCTCGACCGGACGCTTGAGCACCGTCGACCACTTGTTGAGACGGGCCGGATGGTCCTCGTCCAGATCGAACCGCCGGCTTCCGCGCGGCGGACTGACCCAGCGTGTTCCGACGCGGTAGTCGACCAGGCTGACCGGGCCGGTGTTCCGCCACTCCTCGTCAACGCGGCTGATCCGTACCGGCGTTCCGAAGTGCAGCACCCACTGGTCCTCGGCGTTGGGACTGCCCTTGGTCGACCACACCTCCCCGGCGTGACCGTCCTGCGCCATCGCCGGGGAGGTGCCCGGGGCGGAGTAGGTCGCCAGCGCCAGGGGCCAGTGCGCGCCCGGGGTGTACGCGGCCAGGTCCACGTCATGGACCGAATCCGCCAGCGGATGCCGCCAGGCGTCGTAACGCCCCGGCAGCCCGAAGAACCACGTCGGCGGCAGCACCCCCGCCACCAGCAGCGACAGCGCCAGCGGCAACGCCAGCAGCCCCGCCAGATGCGCCGTCACCAGCCCGCCGCGCGCCGTCCGCATGCCCCCGGCCGCCGCGCCCTCGCGCCCGCCGGGCACCCAGCCGTCGGCCCGCCGCCGGGCGGAGTGGCGGGCGCTCTCGAGCAGGGTGCGGCGCGTCCGGCCGCGCCGCTCACCGGCGGCCAGCAGCGCCGCCAGCGGCCGTCGTACGGCCCCGGGCACCGCGTGCCGGATCCGCCGCCACCGCCACTCGGCCGCACGCGCCCGCCGCTCCCGCAGCGCCAGCCGCTCGGCGGCGGTACGGCGACGGCGAACGGCCCTTCCGCGGAACGCGGAACGTACCGCGGAGCCGGGAAGACGGCGGCGGCGCGCGACCCGTATCCCGGCGGCCCACAGCAGCAGTTCGCCCAGTGGGGTCGCGGCGTCGTCGTCGGAGCTCTCAGCCGTTGGGCCGCCATCGGTCAGATACCGGACGCGGCCCCCGAACCGCTCGACCGTACGCACCAGATTGCCGCCGCCCGAACGCTCCAGCCAGCCGCGGACCGCGTCGCCCGGCCCCGCCGCCTCCGGCAGATCGGCGCCGATCCTGGTCCGCCGCACCGCCTGGGACTTCGTCAGCACCACGGCGATCCGCCGGGGCCGCCGCCGGGCCGGGAGCGTGGCGACAACATGCAGCACCCGTTCCACCGCCCGCGACGGGTCCTGCGACGAGACCGGCACCCGGTCCACGGCCTCCCGCTCGCCCTCGCCCAGCGAACGCCGTACCGACGGCAGCGCCAGCGCGTCCACCACGAGGACCAGCCCGTCGGCGCGCCGCAGACAGCCGAGCGCGTCCACCGACTCCTGGCGGCCGAACGCCGGGCCCGGCGGATCGTGGACGACCAGCGGTACGTACGCCCCCCGCAGTCCGGTCAGCGTGGTGGCCTGCGTCGCGACCGGCTCGGGGCGCAGCACGCCGCCGAGCGCCGCCACCCGCTCCCGCGCCTGTGCCAGCGCGCGGTAACGGACCACGCTCCGACCGGAGTCGGGGCCTCCGGCCAGCACCACGGCCCGCGTCCGCGCCCGGTCCCGCCCCGCGCGGCGCGGCAGCGGCCGGGCGCAGGACGGACAGGACGTCTCCAGACGGCGTGCCCCGAACACCGGCGACGCGGGCAGCCGGGCCCCGCAGCGGCAGACATGGCGCAGCGCCCCGTACCGGTTCGGCACCAGCCGCCGGTGGCCCGCCCCGCAGGCCGGACACCGGTGCACCGGCAGCGCCACCGGCCGTCCGCACTCCGGATGCGGGCACACCGCGCCCCGGTCGCGCCGCCATCTCCCGGCCCGGTCCACGGCCGCGAGGGGCGCCCACCACACCACCGTCCGGAGGGTGGACGCCACCGCCCACACCACGAACTGGACCACCGCCGCCAGCAGACACAGCACCGCCGCGAGCAGCACAACGGGCAGAACGCCGAGCAGGAACACCGGATAGCCGAGTCCGACACAGGCCGTGCGGGTCCGGTCGGGCTCGCCCTCGGACCTGAGGTACGTCGTCCGGGCGCCCGCACGGGCCGCCGGGAGCACCTTCCGCCAGTCCTCCCAGGTGGCCCGGTACAGCCGTAGAAGATCGCGAGGGGCCGGGCCGTGGAGATACGCCCGGTACGCGGGCTCGTCCGCGTCGCCACCGGGGCGGTGGGTGCTCGGCGCGTGCGCGGAGCGGGTGGCGGGCAGCACCCGTGAACCGGTCAGGGAGAGCCGTCGGAAGGGCACCCCGAGGGCGAACAGCCCACCGGTCCGCCCGTACACCGGGCGCCCCAGCGTCCCCCACAGGATCACCAGATGACGCCCCAGCAGAAGCAGGAACAGCGCGGGCAGATTGAGGAACAGCACCCCGGCCACCGCGATGGCTTGCGCGGGCAGGATGATCAGCGGCACCGGCTCACCCCTCGCTCCGCCACAGCACACGCCGCAGCAGACGTCCGGGGGAGCTGTCCTCAGCCGGCTCCACGGGCTCGGGCGGCGGCTCCGCGGGTACGGGGACGGCCAGTTCGCGGACGGCCGCGCAGGTCTCCTCCTCGCCGAGCAGCCCCTGTTTGTACAGCCGCAGCACTCGCAGCGCGGCCTCGTGCCGCCGCCCGGGGTGCGCCCCGGTGCCCGTCAGCCACACCCGCACCGCGGTGCGCGGCGCCTGCGCCCACGGCTCGCCGCCCTCGGCCACCCCCAGGGGATCGGGCGGGCGCCGGGTCAGCGCCGCGCACACCTGGGGGGTGAGGGCCGCTTCCCCTAGCGCCGTGGAGCCCTCCAACGCCCGCAGCACCCCGGCCAGTACCGCCCTGCGGTAGGCGTCGGCGAGGGTGGTGCCCGGTGGTCGCGCCGGGCGGGGCGGGACCGCTGGTGGCGGTGCGGGCCGGGGATCCGGCGGCAGCAGTGCGGCGAGGGCGTCGCCGAACGGCTCGGGGCGGGCCGTCAGCCACTGCTCCGCGCCGTCCCGTACGGCCTCCGGCGCGACGTCCGCCTCGGCCAGCCGCAGCCGCACCACACCGTCCACGAACCGTACGAGCGCCGACCCCGCGCCGTCCGCCGCCGGTGCCGGAGCCGGGTCCGGGAACGCACCGGTCAGCAGGGCCCGTTCGAGGGTGTGGCGGGCGGTGTCCCGGAAGGCGGGGGAGACCGTGAGCAGCCGGGCGGCGAGCGGCGCGTCAAGACCGGCCGGACCGGATGCCAGGGACCGGTGCACCTCCGGCGGTAGGCGGTCGGGGTGCTCCGCGAAGGAGCCGAGCAGTGCGTCGAGCGCGTCCCGCTCCGGCCGTGGGGCGCGCACCGCGTCCCAGGTGCCGCGGGCGAGCGCCACCAGGGCGCATACCGTGGTGAGCCGGCCCGCCCCGTCCGCGGGCGCCGCGGACCAGAGGTCGGCGACGGTGTCGAACACATCGAGGTCGTCCTCGGCCCAGGCGCGGGCGAGCAGCCCGGCGGCCGTACCGTGCGAGGTGCCCCCGGGGACAGGGTCATCCGTCAGGGGCGGATCGAGGTGGAAGACGCCGTGCTCGCCGCCACGACGTTCACCGCCGCAGCGCTCCCACACCTCCGGGACGGTGCCCACCAGCAGCCGGTGGTCGTCGTACGGCCGGTCGGTGTAGGTGATGAACGTCAACTCGGCGGCCAGCGGGGCCGGGAGGGCGTAGGAGACGGCGGTGAGCCAGTCCAGTACGCGGTCGCCGGAGGAGGAGACCAGCACCACCGGACCGGGGGTGTCCCCCTCGGCGTCCGACGGCGTCCGCTCCAGGGCGCTCAGCACCGCCGCGAGGAGCCGTTCCAGCAGCCGCCCGCCCGCCGCGCCGGTCCCGTGGAGCAGCCGCCGGACCCGGTCGGGGCCGACCGTACTGCCCAGGGGCAGTTCACCGATGTCCGGCAGCGGGCGGCCGTCGTCGGCGGCCGGGGCCTCGGCCCACAGCGGGGCGCCCCACAGCTCCACCGGGCGCAGCCCGGTCAGCTCCTCCGGCGCGGCGAGGACGGAGTGGCAGAAGTAGTTGCCCCAGCGGCCCGTGTAGTCCTGGCCGACGCTGCGGACGCGGGTCACCGCGCGGACCTCACCGAGCCGGTCGTACGCGAACGCCACGGGGTGGGAGGCCGGTTCGGCCACCGCGCCCGGCGGCGGGGTGTACGCCATGAGCGGGCGCAGGCCCTCCAGCGTGGCCCGCGAGAGGTCCGCGGACACCGCGGTGAAGCGGAAACCTCCCTGCCGGTCACCGGCACCGGGAGGGGCGGAGGAGTAGTGCGCCTGTCCGGCCACGGCGTCTCACACCCTTCCCCGGTCGAGCATGGCGAACCGGTGCAGCAGCCACATCAGCGGATCCTCCACCCGGTGCGGCCGCACCCCGCCGAGGCCCAGATCGGCGCCGCGCGGTGCGGAACCGAGCATCGACATGGCGAACAGCTGGTAGTCGGCGCAGGACTGGTCAAGACGCAGGTCGAGCTGGCTCTCCCGCCACCCGGCCAGCAGCGCCCGCAGCTCGGTGTGCACGGCGGCACGGTCCTCCGTGTCGAAGACCGGGCCGGGGGTACGGGTGCGGTGCAGCGGGGAGTTGTCGGGCAGCCGGGACCACAGCAGATCCAGCTTGGTCAGCGCCACCGCGACCGGGATCGGCACCTTCCGCCCGCCACCGGGGCCGTGCACCTCGCCGAGGTGGCGCAGCACCCGGGTGAGCACGTCCGCCGACGGTCCGGCGGTCTGCTCGGCGGTGCGGACCGCACCGCCCGCGGCCGGGCCGGGTGTCCCGGACCCGGCCAGGTCCCGCGGGTCGACCAGCACCACCACCGCGTCCGCCTCGGCGAGATAGCGCAGCTGGGTCTCCATCCGGTCGCGGGAGCCGAAGTGTTCCCCCGCGGTGTCCAGGAAGACCAGGGTGAGGGCGGTGTCCCGGCTGGTGCCGAACGCGCCACGGCGGGTGCGGCCGAGCCGGTACACCAGGGGGCGGCCGCCGTCCCGCTCCTGGGTCTTGGGCACGGTCCGGTGGGCGTCGTACAGATGGCGCTCGTAGCGCTCCCGGTAGTCGTCGGTGGTGCGGTCGTCGCACGGCACCAGCGAGGTGCGCAGCTCATCGCCGAGGCGGTGCAGCAACTCGTGCACCAGCACCGCGATATACGTGCTCTTGCCGGAGCTGACCGGCCCGGCGAGGGCCACGATCCGCCCGGGTGACTCCAGATAGCCCTCTGGCAGCCGGTCGCCGCAGGCGTGGCACCGGCGCCGGGTGGTGAGATGTCCGCAGCTGCCGCAGGTCGCTTGGCGGTCCAGCGGATTCGCCGCGGCCAGCCGCTTGTCGTCGGCGCACTCCCGGCCGCCCGTCGTGCAGACGAAGCCGAAGCCGTCGCGGCCCTGGCGCCGGAAGCAGTGCGGACACACCCAGCCGCGCCCGCCCGGCCCGCTGCCCCTGAACCTCATCGGTCGCTCACCCGCTTCAGCCGCTTCAGCCGTTTCACCGTTGTTTCCCTCGTCCCACGCGGAGTTCGCTCGTCGGCGGATCGCGCAGCAGCACCCCGTCGCCGACGGCGAAACAGCGCAGCCAGTAGCCCCGCCCGCCGGGCCCCTTCCCGCCGGGCGCGGGCACGGTCAGCTCCACCGGCCGCCCGGCGGGCAGGTCGACCTCGATCAGCTCGCCGAGCGTCTCGCCGTCCCCGGGCGCCAGCGGCCAGCTCTCGCCGTACGCCCGCACCAGCAGCAGCCGTTCGGCGCGGATCGCGGCGCGGGCGGTGAACACCGCGCGCAGGGTGCGCCGTCCGGGCAGCCCCGACCGGGTCAGCCGGTAGCCGACCTCGACCCGCGCGGGCAGCGAGAGGAGCGAGGGGGCGCCGCCCAGGCGCGGCCCCGCACCGGACGCCACCGCCCGTACCTCGATCTCCACCGCCGCGCCGTCCGCCACTGGGATCCGCGCCCCCGCCTCGTGCAGATACGCGGCGCGGGTGACGGTCCTGCGGCCCGCCGGGGAACCGTCCACCGTCCAGGACACCTCGGCCGTGTCCACCCCGTGCGCGGGCCAGTCGAACGCCACGGACACCTCGCCGCCGAGCCGCCGCGCCTCGATCCGGCCGATCCCGGGCAGCACGTCGACCCGCAGGTGCGGGCCGGTCACCGCCTCGTCCCCGGCCACGGTGACCGCGAGCACCGTGGCACTGCGCGCCGGGGCCGGGAACCGTAGGCCGCCGGGGACCGGCGAGGCGGTCAACGGCCGTGCGGCGGGCCGCAGCCCGGACACCGGCAGTCGGGTCCCGGCGGGCCAGGGCACCGCGCCGTCCAGCAGATACAGCGCCGCGTCCCCGCCGCGCGGCGCGGGGAACCGGGCCACCAGCGCCGCCGGATCGTCCGCCACCGGCTCCATCCGCAGCGCGGTCACCGGCTGCGGCGGGGAGACCGGGGTGGCCGAGAGCCGGACGCCCTCGGTGACGGTCCGCGAGCCGTCCGGGCCGCGGTAGACCACGGCGATGCGATAGCGGTGCGCGGTGCCGTTGCTGAGCCCGCTGTCGGTGAAACCGTCCCGGCGGGCGGTCACCCGGACCCCGCGCCCGCCGCCCCCGTCGCGGGTCACCTCCACCGACTCCGCTCCGGCCGGACACCGCCAGGCGCCGGTGACCGTGGCGTCGCCCACCCGCAGCGTCACGCCCGCCACTTCGGGCCGGTGGTAGACCGGCCCGCAGACGGCGAGCGCCGACGGCGGGGTGCCGGACTCCGCGCCGCGCCGCACCGCCACGCCGTAGTAGAGCGGACGGCCCACGAACAGGGCCGTGCCGTCGGGGGCGAAGGTGTCGCGGAGCGAGGTAGCGCCGGGGGAGTCCGGCCGCAGTACGGTGCCGTCGAGTGCGGAGCGCGGCGGGCGGCCCACCCGCCGTACCACCACGTACTCCGGCTCCCCGGCGGTCGACGGGGTGGGCTCCCACTCCACCAGCACTCCCGCGTCATCGGAGACCGCCACCGAGCGCGGCACCGGACGGGCGGGCAGCGCACGGCGCAGCGGATCCGCGCCGGGCAGATCCGCGGCGATCAGCTCGGCCTCGTCCAGCAGCTCCCAGCCGCGGTCCGGATCGCCGGTGCGCAGCGCGTCGGCCCGGTCGCGCAGCCGCAGCGCCTCGGCCAGCCGCTCCCGGATGTGCGCGGCCAGCGCCGCCGCCTCCTCGGGCAGCGCCCCGTCCGGGAGCCGGTCCAGGACGGCGGCGGCCTGGGCGAGTTGCCCATCGGCGGCCAGTCGGCGCAGCCGCCCGGTGACCGGGTCCCCCGAGCGTTCGTGGAGCACGGCGAAGACCAGCCGCCGGGCGTCGGCCTCGGCGACCGACAGCCCCCTGGCGGCGTGGGCGAGCAGGGTGGCGGCCCCGGCGCGGGCCGCCCGGTGCTCCCGCACCGAGGCGGCCAGTTCGTACACCAGCACCGCGCCAAGGCCCTCCGGACCGCGCTCGCGCAGCACCTGCCGCAGCGCGGTGACCACGCCATGGGCGGCGGTCTGGGCCGTGCTGTGCGGCAGCCGCGCCCAGCGGACCGCCGCCTCGTCCAGCGCCCGTTCACCGGGCGGGGGCTGGGTGAACGGCTCCAGCGGCGCGGACACCCGTCCGCCGGGGCCGTCCGCGGCCAGGAAGTCGGCGAGATGGCGCAGCCGCAGCAGCCCCAACTGCCGGGCGCAGCGCAGATACGCGGGGTGCGCGGCGGTGGGCAGCGCGTCCGGCTCCCTGACCTCGATCCGTACCGTCCGCAGCGCCTCATGCACCCGGGCCTCGGTCACCCCATGCGCAGCGGCCACCTCCTCGACGGTGCCGGGCGCGATCAGGCCCAGTCCGTCGGCGGCCTCCTCCAGGGCGGCCAGCAGCCGACGCCGTCCGTCGCCCTCGTGGCGGTCCTGCTCGGCCAGCGCGGTCCGCAGCGGTTCCAGATCGCCCGCCGCGGCGGCGTCGAACACCCGCTGGTGGACCGGGTGTCCGGCCTCCAGCGCCTCGATCACCGGCCGGTACTTCAGCCGGGACCGGCCGCGCCGCCAGCACGCCCGGACCTCCTTCACCGCCTCGGCGACCGCGGCGGCGGTCAGCGGCTCGTCCAGCTGGTAGCGCCAGCGCAGATCGTCCTTCAGCGGCAGCCCGTGGTCCAGTACCTCACGGCGGTAGCGCGCCTCGTCGAATGCCATGTCTCACCCCCACGGCGGTCCGTCGGCGGCCGGTTCAGGCGATCCGCTCCTTGGTGAGCGAGATCCTGGCCTCCTCGACCGCCTCCTCGGTCATCTGGCCGATCCGCACGGTGAGGGTGAGCCGCTCACCGGTCTCCCGCTCAGTGGCCACCACGGTGAGCAGCCCCGAGGTGTCCAGCGCGAACTCGCACTGGATGGGCCAGCGCTCGGGCTTGTCCGGCGGGATGTCCAACTCGCCTTCGGCGACCGCCGTGTTGTGGCCCAGCTCGTCCGACTCGACCGCCCCGGCCTGCTCCATCACCTTGATGAGTACCTTCCGCTGCCCGGCGCGGATGGTGTAGAAGTCCTGCACCACCGCGACCGGCAACGAGTCGTTGGCGTGCACCAGATGGGTCACATAATCCCGCTCCAGGTCCAGGTCCCACACCTGGATGCCGTAGCCGCGTGAGGCGACGGTGGAGATCGTGTACGGCTGGTGGGTGATCCGGCCGGTGTCCGGCACCTGGGGTGCCTCCTCGGCGGACACCTCCCCGCTGTTGATCACATACAGCGCGCGGTCCAGGGCGTACAGCGAGGCGCCGCGGGCCACCGCGAGATCCGGGTTGTGCAGCCTGGCGTCGAAGCCGAACTCCTCGCGCAGCCGCCGGGCCACGGCGGGCATCTTGGTGGCCCCGCCCACCAGCAGCACGTCGTCGAAGCGCGCCACACCGCGCTCCCGGGCCAGCTCCACGGTGCGCCGGGTGAGGTCGACGGTGCGGTCCAGCAGATCCCGGGTCAGCTCCTCGACCAGCTCCTGGGTCAGCTCGACCGGTTCCACCAGCCCCTGGTGCATCACCCGGACCGTATAGCTCCCCCGGAACGACAGCGCCTTCTTGGCCTCCTCGGCGTCCTTGCGCAGCTGGGTCTCGGTCTGCGGATCGGCCAGCGGATCGCCCGCGTCGGGGAACCTGGTCCGGAAGGCGTCCACCAGGTGGAGCACCAGCCGGTCGTCCCAGTCGGATCCGCCGAGCTCCTTGGCGCCGTCGGTGCACACCACCTTCAGCTCGGTGCCGCGCAGGGTCAGCACCGTGGTGTCGAAGGTGCCGCCGCCCAGGTCGTACACCAGGATCGCGCGGTCGCCGCCGTCCGCGCCCGCGCCCAGCGCGCCGTAGTCGAGGGCGGCCGCGATGGGCTCGGCCACCACGTCCAGCACCCGCAGCCCGGCGATCTCGCCCGCCTTGCGGGTGGCGTCGCGCTCGGCGATCCCGAAGTACGCGGGCACCGTGATCACCACGTCCCGCACCTCATGGCCGCCGCTGACCTGTGCGTCGTCGGCGAGTTTGCGCAGGATGCGGGCGGAGATCTCCTCCGGGGTGAACGACCGGCCGTGGAACTCCCGGGACACCGCCTCGCCCATGTCCCGCTTGATCAGCTGCACCACGGCGTCCGGGTCCACCACGGCGGCGTCCTTGGCGGACTGGCCCACCACGGTGCCGTCCCCGCTCTCGAAGTACACGACCGAGGGGGTGGTGTCCGAACCCTCCAGATTCCGCAGCACGGTGGGTCTGCCCACATCGTCCACACAGGCGATGCAGGAATAGGTGGTTCCCAGGTCGATGCCGTAGACGGCCATTCGTGCCCCCTCCGCTGTGCTTCCCTGCCCCGATCACTACCCCGCGGACGGCGGAGTACCGCCGGGCCGCTCCCAGCGCGCCACCACGACCTCGGCCTTGCGCACCACCCGCTCGCCCTGGGCGAATCCGGCCGCCACCACCCGCGCGACGGTGCGGTCCGCGTCCTCGGAGGCGGCCTCGGCGCGCCCCACCGGGCGGTGGCGCGCGCTGTCGAACGGCTCGCCCTCCTCCGGGGCGTACGCCTCGGTGCCGGTGCCCACGAGGGTGTCGGCCGCCTCGTCGGCCAGCGCCCGCAGCAGCGCCCGCAGTTCGGCGGTGCCCAGCGGGGCGTCGATCTGCTCCGCCTGCCGCAGGATGCGGTCGTGCAGCCGGATCAGACCGTGGCGTACGAGATCGAGGGCGGCGTCCAGCTCACCGCGGCGCAGCTCCTGGAGCTCGGTGTGCAGCCGGGTGATGATCTCCTCGCGCCGGTCGGCGAGATCCTGCTGACGCGCCAGCGCGGCGGTGAACTCCGCCGCGGCGCGCTCCAGCCCGCTGTCCTGCCCGGCCTCTGGTGCCGGACCGTCCCCGGCCTCCGGTACCGGACCGTCCCCGGCCTCCGGTACCGGACCGTCCTCGGCATCCCGTGCCGGGTCGTCGGTCGTCGTACTCTCGTCCGTCTCCGGCACGCGCGCCCCCCGAGTCTGTGCGGCGTATCAGACCCTAGCGCAATCGCCGTAGCCGAGGGCAGAACTGCTGCCGTGCCGCGCGGAGTTGGTCAGGACAGCAGCTTGTCCAGGGTGATGGGCAGTTCGCGGACCCGGACGCCGGTCGCGTGGTACACCGCGTTGGCGATGGCCGCGGTCGTGCCGACGATGCCCACCTCGCCCGCGCCCTTGGCGCCCATCGCGTTGGTGTGCGGATCCCGCTCGTGCACCCAGTGCGCCTCCACCGTGTGCACATCGGCGTTGGCGGCGATGTGGTACTGCGCGAAGTCGTGGTTGACCACATGTCCGAACCTCGGGTCGAGCACGCTGTGTTCGTACAGCGCCATCGACATCCCCTGCGTCATCCCGCCGATCAGCTGGGAGCGGACGGTCTTGGGGTTGATGACCCGGCCCACGTCGAACATCCCCAGCAGCCGGGCCACCCGCACCTCACCGGTGTCCTGGTCCACCCGCACCTCGGCGAACTGGGCGCCGAAGCTGTGCATGGCGTAACGGTCCTCGTCGGGGTTGGCGGGCATGTCCGCGGTGACCTCCAGGCCCTGTGCCGGGACCGTGCCGCCGTGGTCGGACTCCAGGACCTCGTGCAGCCGCGCCGCCGCCGCGCAGATCGCACTGCCCCAGCTGCTGATGCCGGAGGAGAACCCGGCCACCGACGCGGGCGGCAGCGCGGTGTCCCCGATGCGTACCTCCACCTGCTCGACCGGGACCTCCAGCGCGTCCGCCGCGATCTGGGTGAGCGCGGTCCAGGCGCCGGTGCCCAGGTCCGCGGCGGCGATCAGCACCCGGTGGTGGCCGTCGGGGGTGGCCCGGATGGTGGCGCTGCTCCCGGGCAGCCGGGGCGAGGGATACGTCGAGGCCGCCACCCCGCTGCCCAGCAGCCAGCGCCCGTCCCGGCGCGCGCGGGGGGTGGGATCGCGCCGCTCCCATCCGGCCCGGCGGGCGCCCTCGCGCAGACAGTCCACCAAGTGGCGGCTGGAGAACGGCAGTCCGGACTCCGGGTGGACCTCCGGCTCGTTGCGGATGCGGAACTCCACGGGGTCCATACCGCAGGCGAAGGCCATCTCGTCCATGGCCGACTCCAGCGCGAACATCCCCTGCCCCTCGCCCGGCGCCCGCATGATGGTGGGCACCGGGATGTCCAGGGGCGCCAGCCGGTGGGTGGTGCGCCGGTTGGGGGCGGCGTACATCATCCGGGTGCACACCGCCACCTGGTCCGCGTACCCCTTGGCCTTGGCGGTCTGTTCGGCCACCTCGTGGGAGACGGCGGTGAGCCGGCCGTCGGCGTCGGCGCCGAGCCGGATCCGCTGGATCGAGGCCGGGCGATAGCCGACGAGCGCGAACATCTGCTGGCGGGTCAGCGCGAATTTCACCGGACGGCGTACGGTGCGGGCGGCCATCGCGGCCAGCACGGCGTACGAGTGGGGGAAGACCTTCGCGCCGAAACCGCCCCCGACATGCGGGGAGATGACCCGGACCCGGTCCGGTGGCAGCCCCAGCACCCCGGCGATCAGCGTCTGGCTGAACGACGATCCCTGGGTGGAGCAGTACACCGTCAGCGCGCCGTCGTCCCAGCTGACCACGGCGGTGTGCGGCTCCATCGGGTTGTTGTGGTACATCGGCGTGGTGTAGGTGGCGTCCAGCCGGACCTGGGCCGAATCCAGCGCCGCGGCCACATCCCCCAGCACGCTGTCGGCGGGCGAGCCGTCCTGGAGTTCGCCCGCCTCCATGCCGAACACGGCGGCGTGCACCGGCTTGCGGAGGTCCTCGCGGTCCGCGCGGAGCACCACATCGTGCTCCCGCGGCGCATAGGCGAACCGGACCAGACCCGCGGCGGCGCGCGCGGCCTCCAGGGTCTCGCCCACCACGGCACCGGTGAACTGGCCGCGCCAGGCCACCTCGTCGGTCTGGAGCACCGCAAGCTCGGGGTCCTCGGGCCGGGTCAGCGAGGGCGCGTTGAGATGGGTGAGCACGGCCAGCACGCCGGGTTCGGCCTCGGCCGCCTCCGTGTCCACCGCGGTGATCCGCCCGGCGGCGATCGTGGACTGGAGGGGGTGGAGATATACGGCGTGCTCGACGGGCCATTCGAAGGCGTAGGTGGCGGTGCCGGTGACCTTCTGCGCGCCGTCGATCCGGTCCAGCGGGCTGCCGATGGCGTGGGGCCGGGCGCGGACGTCGCTCATCGTCTCTCCTGAACCAGTTCGAGCAGCACGCTGACGAGGGTGTTGCGGGCGAGCGGCACCTTGAACGCGTTGCCCGGCAGCGGGCGCGCCGGGGCCAGTTCGGCGGTCGCCGCCTCCCGGAAGCTCTCCCGGGTGGCGGGCGCGCCGCGCAGCGCCGTCTCGGCGGTGGTGGCCCGCCACGGCTTGTGCGCCACTCCGCCGAGCGCGATCCGCACGTCCCGTACGGTGCCGTCGGCCACGTCCAGCGCGGCGGCCACCGAGACCAGCGCGAAGGCGAACGACGCCCGGTCGCGCACCTTGCGGTAGCGGGAGGCGGTCAGATGGGGCGGCGGGGGCAGTTCGACCCCGGTGATCAGCTCACCGCGCTCCAACACGGTGTCCCGCTCGGGGGCGTCTCCCGGCAGCCGGTGCAGCTCGGTCACCGGGATCCGCCGCTCCGCGCCCGGTCCGCGCACCGTGACCACCGCGTCCAGCGCGGCCAGCGCCACCGCCATGTCCGAGGGGTGGGTGGCCACACAGGCGGGCGAGGAGCCCAGGATCGCCAGATCGCGCTGATAGCCCTCCAGCGCCGAACAGCCCGACCCCGGTTCGCGTTTGTTGCACGGTGTGGTGACGTTCTGGAAGTACGCGCAGCGAGTGCGCTGGAGCAGATTGCCGCCGGTGGTGGCGACGTTGCGCAACTGTCCGGAGGCGCCCGACAGCACGGCCTGGGAGAGCATCGGATAGCGCCGCCGGACCCGGTGGTCGGCGGCCAGGTCGCTGTTGGGCACGGCGGCGCCGATGCGCAGTGCCCCGTCGGGCAGTTCCTCGATCCGGTCGGAGGTCAGCCGCGTCACGTCGATGAGCACCTCGGGGGTGGCCACCTCCAGGCGCATCAGGTCCACCAGATTGGTGCCCCCGGCCAGGAAGGCCGCATCCGGCTCCTCCGCCACGGCGGTGACCGCGGAGGACACGTCGTCGGCGCGTTCGTAGCGGAAGGGTTTCATCGGTGCGCCACCTCCGCGATGGCCGGGACGATGTTGGCGTACGCGGCGCAGCGGCACAGGTTGCCGCTCATCCGCTCGGCGATCTCCTCGTCGTCCAGCACCACATCGGTGGCGCTGGGGTCCTTGCTGACCGCGCTCGGCCAGCCCGCCTCCGCCTCGGCCAGCATCCCGGCGGCCGAGACGATCTGGCCGGGGGTGCAGTAGCCGCACTGGAAGGCGTCATGGGCGATGAACGACCGCTGGAGCGGATGCAGACCGCCGCCATTGCCATTGGCCAGACCTGCCGCGGTGACGAGGTCCGCGCCCTGGTGGGCCACGGCCAGCGCGAGGCAGCTCAACGCCCGCCGGCCGTCGATCAGCAGGGTGCAGGCGCCGCACTGTCCGTGGTCGCAGCCCTTCTTGGGGCTGGTGTTCCCCAGTCGTTCGCGCAGGGCGTCCAGCAGCGTGGTACGGGTGTCGACGATGAGCCGGTGCTCGGCGCCGTCCACCCGCAGCGTGATCTCCACGTCCATGGTCCCGTCCTTGATCGTCGGTTCCGCCCTTGATCGTTGTCTCTCCGGGATGTCGCGCGGCTCTGCTCAGTATCGGACATATGTGCACTGATCGCCCGTCCGGCGGTGGTTGCCTCGCGTCTTGACGCCGTCTGTGCCCGGTGATTCCATGTGGCTCATCCACTGAGCCACTGGGGGAGGATGAACGTGGAGGCACTGCCCCGCGAAACCATCGTCGACGTCCTCGAGAACCGTCTGCGGGAGGACATCTTCACCGGCCGCCACCCGGCGGGCACCCTGCTCCCGCCGGAGCGCGAACTTGCCGAGGGCTACGGGGTCACCCGCACCACCCTCAAGCACGCCTTCGGCCGTCTGATCCAGGCCGGACTGCTGGAGACCCGGCACGGCGTGGGTACCCGGGTGCGCGACTACGCCCGGCTCGGTGGCGCCGATCTGCTGCCCATGCTGGTGCGGCACAGCCCCGACTGGATCGGCGAGATCTTCGAAGTGCGGCGCTCCGTGGGCGCGTTGATCGCCGAACGGGCCGCCGCCCGCGCCACCGACGGGCAGAAAGTCGAACTGCGCACCCTGCTGGCCGCGGTGGGCGAGGCGGAGGACACCGACGCGGTGCAGCTCGCCGATGTCGAGGTGCACCGGGCACTCGCCCGCGCCACCGGCAACCGCGTCTACGCCCTGCTCACCAACACCCTCTTCAACGCCTATCTGCCCGTACGCACCGCCCTGGCCGGGCCGTTCACCGACCCGGCCGCCGCCCGCGCCCGGCTGGCACCGGTGGTCGAGGCCGTGGTCCGGGGCAACCAGCGCGCCGCCCACCGGGCCGCCGAGGCGTATCTGACCGCCACCGAACGCATCATGCTGGAGGGCCTCGCGTGAGCACGCGTACGACCACCCCGGAGCGCACCGGCCCGCCCGGAGCCGAAACCGCCCGCGCACCGGAACACCCCCGCCCGTCCGGCCGGGGCACCACCTTCCGCGAAACCATGCTCGGCCGGATCCGCCTCGACGACGAGGACCGCGACCGCCCGGTCCGCCTCGATCTGCATGCCGCGGCCGACCGGGTGCCGCACCCCCTCGGCACCACACCGGCGCGGCTGACCGGGCGGATACGTATCGCCGGGTGGGCCGACGACCCCGAGGCCGTCGGCACACTGGAGATCTCCCCGCTCGCCAGGCGCCGGATCCGCTACCGCATCGGCTTCACCGCGGACGGCCGCCGGTTCACCCTCGACGGCTGGAAGTCCATCAGCCCGCGCCGCCCGCTCGCCTCCATGACCGTGCTGCCGTACACCCTGTACGAGGACGGCACGGCGGTGGGTACTGGCACCGTACGGTTTCCCCTGGCCACCCAACTCCTGCCGTTCCTCGCGAGCTTCCGCTTCCCGCGCCGCGAGGACGGCGCCCCGCTGGTGGCCCCCCGCTGGAGAGGCACCCCCGGCCGTACCGAGGTCTGGTACACCACCGTCACCGACCCGGCCACCGGCACCGGGCTGTGGCTGCACCATGAACTCGTCGCCCCCGCCGACGGATCCCCGCCCTTCGCCCACGGCTGGGCCGCCGCCTTCCCCCAGGACGGTCCGGTGCGCCACACCCGCTTCGGCCCCACCCCGTGGACCCGCCCCGCCGAGGGATTCCGCGGCGACGGCGTCCAGGCCGTTCCCGGTCAACTCAGCGGAATGGCAGGGGGGTTCGGATGGCGGCTGGCCGAACAGGCCACCGACGCACCGCTGTACACCTTCCCCCGGTGGTCCTGGCGGCGCCCCCTGCTGCCCGCCGCCCAGCTCCTCCCGGCCGCCCGCGCCCGCTACACCGGAACCTTCGCCTACCAGGACACCACCCTCACCCTCGACGGCGCGCCGGGCGCCTCGGCCCGGATCTACGGCCACGGCAACGCCCACCGCTGGGCATGGCTCCACGCCGACCTGGGCGACGACGGCGTTCTGGAGATCGTCGCCGCCGTCTCCACCCGCCCCGGACTGCGGCGGCTGCCCCCGCTGGTCTTCCTGCGGCTGCGCCACCGCGGCCGTACCTGGCCCCGGCGGGCCGAGCGCACCGCGGTGGGCTGGGCCGGGCTCGGGCGGTTCCGCGCCGATGTCGGCCTGCCCAGCTGGACGGTGACCGGACGCGCCGGGCTGCGCCGGATCCGCGTCGGGGTCACCCAGCCCGCGGAACGGACCCTGGCCCTGGACTACGCCGACCCCGACGGCTCCCCGGCGGTCTGCCGCAACAGCGAGCGCGCCGACGCCCACATCCTGCTCGAACGGTGGTGGGGAAGGTGGCGCACCGAAGCCGTCTGGACCCTGGACGGCACCGCGCACGCCGAGGTGGGCGGCCGATGAGCCCCGACACCCCCCGCAGCGCCTTCTGCGGCGCCGCCACCCGCCTGCGCGCCCCGCACACCCGCGGCAGTCTTGACGGCCTCGTCGCCGCCCTCCTCGCGGACGACGGCGCCACCCCGTGGCCAGGCAGGGTGCCCCGGCGGCTGGAGTCCGTACTCGCCGCCATGCCGCTGCCCGCCCGCGCCGGAGTGCGCACCGCCGCCGCCGCGCTCGACGCCTACGCCCTCGCCACCACCGGCCGCCGGCTCATCGCCCTCGGCCCGGCCGAACGGGAGCGGCTGCTCGGCTCGCTCGGCGCCCGGTCCGCGCTGCTCCCGCTGCTCGACGTGGTCAAGATCCCGGTCCTGCTCGCGGCCGGAACCGAGCGCATGCTCGACCACGGCGGCCACCTGCCGGGTACGGCCCTCCCGCGCCAGGACCCCCCGCTCGACTGCACCCCCGCCGACGCCTGGCCCGCCCGTACCACCACCGACGCCGTGGTCATCGGCTCCGGTGCCGGCGGCGCCATGGCCGCCCGCACCCTCGCCCGCTTCGGACTGCGCGTGGTGGTCCTGGAGGAGGGCCACCACCACTCCACCGACTCCTTCGGGAAACGCACCCCGCTGGACCGGTTCACCGAGCTGTACCGGGACGGCGGCGCCACCGTGGCCGTCGGCAACCCGCCTCTGCTGCTGCCGGTCGGACGGGCCGTCGGCGGCACCACCGTCGTCAACTCCGGCACCTGCTACCGCACTCCGGACCATGTGCTCGACCGGTGGCGCCGCACCTTCGGCTTCGAGCTCGCCGACCGCTTCGACACGGCGCTGGACGAGGCCGAGAAGACCATCCGGGTCGCCACCCAGCCGGTCGACGTGCTCGGCAACAACGGGCTGCTCGCCCTCATCGGCGCCGAACGGCTGGGCTGGCAGGCGTCGCCACTGCGCCGTAACGCCCCCGGCTGCAAGGGCTCCTGCCAGTGCGTCGTGGGCTGCCCGACCGGCGCCAAGCAGAGTGTGCAACTGTCCGTGCTGCCCGACGCCTGCGCCCACGGAGCCCGGATCGTCACCGGCGCCCGGGTACGGCGGATCCTCGTCGAACGCGACCGCCCCGGCGGCCCGCGCGCCGCCGGGGTCCAGGCGCGGCGGGAGGACGGCGATACGTTCGAGATCCTCGCCCCGCTCGTGGTCGTCGCGGCGGGCGCCCTGGAGACACCCCCGCTGCTGCGCCGCTCCGGACTCGGCGGCCATCCGATGCTCGGCCGCAACCTCAGTGTGCATCCGGCGACCAGTGTGGCCGGGCGGTTCGACCGGCCCGTCACCGCGTGGGAGGGGGTGCTCCAGAGCGTCGGGGTGGAGGAACACCACTCCGACGGCATCCTCATCGAGGCCACCGCCACCCCGCCGGGCATGGGCTCCTTCGTCCTCCCGGGCCTCGGTGGCGCGCTCCGCCGCGAACTGGAGACCTCCGACCGGCTCGCCACCTTCGGCGCCATGATCGCGGACCGGCCGTCCGGCCGGGTACTGGGCCGCAACCGCACCCTGCTCCGCTACGGTCTGGACCGCCGCGACGCGGGCCGACTGGTGCGGGCGGTACGCGCCATGGGCGAACTCCTTCTCGCGGCGGGCGCGGAGGAGGTGCTCACCGGAATCCCCGCCACACCCCGGGTGCGCAGCCTCGCCGAACTCGATGCCGCGCTGGCCAAGGTGAGTGTGCGTCAGCTGCATCTGTCGGCGTTCCACCCCACCGGTACGGCCGCGGCGGGCGCCGATCCGCAAGCTGCCCCCGCGGACCCCGCGGGACGGCTGCGCGGGGTACGGGGAGTGCTGATCGCCGATGCCTCGGTGCTGCCCAGCTGCCCCGAGGTCAATCCGCAGCTGTCGATCATGGCCGCCGCCCTCGCGGTGTGCGAAGCCCATCTGGAGGGCGTGGAAACGGCCGTGGCGGTCTGCGGCGGTGTCGAATGACCGGTGTGTCCGGCCGGTTGCTCCTCCGCGCTCAGCGCGACACGTCCGGCAGCGGTTCCCCCGGCGGCATGTTGTACGGGGTGACGACCTGGATCGCGGACGGCGGAAGCGGCGCGGTGTCCGCGGGCAGCGCGCCATGGGCCCGCATCACCAGCCGGCACGCGTAGCGCAGGTCCTGCCGCAGATCGTGGTGGAGCACCGCGGACAGCCGCCCCTCCCGCAGCAGCCGGGTGTTGTCGTGGTCGAGGTCATGGGCGATGAACACCGCGCACTCCCGCCCGGCCGCCTCGAACGCCTCCAGCGTGGCGATGTTGCCGCCACCGATCGAGTACACGGCGCGGATCTCCGGATCCCGGGCGAGGGCGTTGAGCGCCAGCTCGCGCTGGGTGGCGGCGTCCAGCCCGTCGCCCTCGGAGATCTCCACCACGGTGCGCTGCGGACACAGCGCCCGCATGGCACCCCGGAAACCCATCTCGCGCTCCTCCTCATTGCGGAAGAAACCTCTGCTGAGGCTGGTGAGCACATGGCCGGGGCGGTCGCCCAGCCACTGCCCGATGAGATACGCGGCGGTGGCGCCCGCCGCGCGGTTGTCGATACCGACATAGGCGATCCGGCCGCTGGTCGGCAGGTCCGTCACCAGGGTGACCACCGGAATCCCGGCCTCGGTGAGCCGGGCGACCGCCGCCGTGACCTCGGGGACGTCAGGGGCCTTGAGGATCACCCCCTGCGACTGCCGTTTCTTCGCGATCCGGTCCAGTGTGGCGGTCAGCCAGCCGACCGGCCCCGTCTCACGGAAGTGGAATCGCGAGCGCAGCACCGCCGGGTGCAGCGACGGCAGCTCGGCCTCCAGCGCCGTCCGCACGGCCGTGGAGAAGCGCTCGGGCGCCTGCATCACTATGTCGATCATGAAGGTGCGCCCGCCCAGCCGGACCTGGTCCCGCTGCCGGTGCAGATCGGTGATGGCCTGGTGCACCTCGCGTGCGGTGCTCTCCCGCACCCCGCCCCGCTGGTTCATCACCCGGTCGACGGTGGCCTCGCTCAGCCCGGCCTGGCGGGCGATCTCCCGGAGCGGAAACGGATGGGACGGCACGGCGGCTCCTTGAGGGGTTTTTGATGGGCTTCTGCCGATTGCCCGAGGGGTGCGGGTGTCACAAGAATGACATCGCACCGCCGCCGCGCCACCCCCGAAAGGACGCCGATGTCCGCCACCCCCGCGGCCGCCCGGACCTGGCTGTCCGAGGCGGACTGCGATCTCGACGCCTTCCGGGCCCTGGTCGAGCGCACCACCGACCCGGCCACCTGTCCGTATGCCGTGGGTGTCGAGCACGGTGTGCCGGTCTACGACAGCGACCGGGTGCGCACTGCCGCCGCCACCCCGGACGGCCGCCGCGCCATCCAGGCCGAACTGGTCCACGCCCTCGCCGACGGCTCCGGTGTGGTGGTGTTCCGCCGCGCCTTCCCCGACGCCGCGGTGATGGACCGTGCCACCCGGGCGTTCCACGCCCTGATCGACGAACAGCGCGCGACCGGGACCGCCGCCGGGGACCACTTCGCCGCGCCGGGCACCAATGACCGGGTGTGGAACGCCCTGGAGAAGCTGGCCGTCCGTGACCCCGAGGCGTTCGCCGACTACTACGCCAACGACATCGTCGCCCTGGTGTCCACCGCGTGGCTCGGCCCCGGCTACCAGATCACCTCACAGATCAACGTGGTCAACCCCGGTGGCCCGGCGCAGACCGCGCACCGCGACTACCACCTCGGCTTCCTGTCCAACGCCACCGCCGCCGGCTACCCCGCCCATGTCCACCGGCTCTCCCCGGCGCTCACTCTCCAGGGCGCGGTCGCCCACGGCGACATGCCCGTGGCCTCCGGACCCACGCGCTACCTGCCCTACTCCCAGACCTTCGAGCCCGGTTATCTGGCCTGGCGGCTGCCCCGCTTCCAGGAGTACTTCGAGCACCACCACATCCAGCTGCCGCTCACCCAGGGCGACGCCGTGTTCTTCAACCCGGCGCTCTTCCACGCCGCGGGCGCCAATCGCACCACCGGGGTGCGGCGGATGGCCAATCTGCTCCAGATCTCCTCCGCCTTCGGCCGCGCCATGGAAACCGTGGACCGCCGGGCCATGACGGAGGCCGTCTTCCCGGTGCTGCGCGACCGCAAGGCCCGCGGCGCCGCGCCGGAGTGGCTGCACACCGTGATCGCCGCCTGCGCCGACGGCTATACCTTCCCCACCGACCTCGACCGCGACCCGCCGGTGGACGGGCTCGCCCCACCCACCCAGGCGGACCTGATGCAACGCGCCCTGGACGAGAACTGGACGTCCGAGGCGCTCGGCCAGGCCCTGCGGGCCGCCGCCGACCGCCGCCACGGCTGAGACAACACCGTTGAGCCAACACGGCTGAGCCAACACGGCCAAGAGCACACAGCTGAGACAAGGAAAGACATCATGGGACTCCTGGAGAACAAGGTCCTGCTGGTCAACGGCGGAAGCCAGGGCGTCGGCGCGGCCATCGCCCGCGCGGCCGCCCGCCAGGGCGCCCAGGTGGCCGTCAGCGGACGGCGCCCCGGCCCCGGTGAGGAGCTGGTGGCCGAACTGACCGCGGACGGCGCCACCGCCACCTTCCTCCGCGCCGATCTGTCCGACGCCACCGAGGCGAAGGGTGTGGTGGAGCAGGTGGTGGCGGCCTACGGCCGGATCGACTGCCTGGTCAACTCCGCCGGGCTCACCTCGCGCGGCTCGCTGCTGAACACCACCCCGGAGCTCTTCGACGCCCATATGGCGATCAATCTGCGTGCCCCGTTCTTCGCCATGCAGGCCGCGGTCGCCGACATGGTCGAGCGCAAGGCCCCCGGCACCATCGTCAACATCATCTCCAACTGCGCCCACGGCGGCCCGCCCCATCTCGCCGCGTACTCCACCGCCAAGGCCGGACTCGCCGGGCTCACCCGTAACGCCGCCCACGCCCACCGCTGGGACCGCATCCGGATCAACGGCCTCAACATCGGCTGGACCGCCACCGAGGGCGAGGACGTCACCCAGCGCACCTTCCACGGCGCGGGCGACGACTGGCGCGAGGAGGCCGCACGGGCGCTGCCCATGGGCAAGCTGGGCCAGCCCGACGAGATCGCCGACTTCGCGGTCCTGCTGCTCTCCGACCGCAGCGGTGTGGTCACCGGCTCGGTCATCGACTGGGACCAGAACGTCGTCGGCGCGCTCGACTGACGCCCCTCTCATTACCCCACCTCACAGAACCACCCCCTAAGGAGAAGCGACAGCCATGCGCATCGGCATCATGGGACTCGGCCGGATCGGCGCCTTCCACGCCGAGACCCTGAGCGGACTGGACGCCGTGGAATCCCTCGTCGTCACCGACCCCTACGCGGACACCTCGGCCCTCGCCGCACGGCTCGGCGCCACCGTGGCCGACTCACCCGAAGCCGTCCTCGCCGCCGGAGTGGACGGTGTGGTCATCGCCGCCGCCACCGACGCCCACCCCGGTCTGATCCAGGCCGCCGTGCGGGCAGGTGTCCCGGTGTTCTGCGAAAAGCCCGTCGCCGGAACCATGAAGGAGGGCGTCGAGGTGCGGCAGGCGGTGAAGGACAGCGGGGTGCCGATCCAGATCGGCTACAACCGCCGCTTCGACACCGGTTTCGCCGCCGCCCGCGCGGCCGTGGCAAGCGGTGAGCTGGGCCCGCTGCACACCGTGCGGTCCACCACCCTGGACCCCGCGCCGCCGCCGCCCGCGTACATCGCCGCCTCCGGTGGCATCTTCCGCGACTGCTCGGTCCACGACTTCGACATCATCCGCTGGGTCACCGGCCACGAGGTCACCGAGGTGTACGTCCGGGGCAGCAACCGCGGCGCCTCCTACATCGCCGAAGCGGGCGACGCCGACACCACCGCGGCCGTCCTCACCCTGGACGACGGCACCCTCGCGCTGGTCTCCAACAGCCGCCACAACGCCCGCGGTTACGACGTCCGTATGGAGCTGCACGGCTTCCAGGACAGCATCGCCGTGGGTCTTGAGGACAAGCTGCCGCTGCGCTCCGTGGAGCCCGGCGCGACCTTCCCCGCCGGGGTGCCGCACGACTTCTTCATGGACCGCTTCGCCGCCGCCTACCGCGCCGAACTCACCGCGTTCACCGAGGTCGTCGCGGGGACGCGGCCCTCGCCGTGCACCGTGGAGGACGCCTTGGAGGCGGGCTGGATCGCCGAGGCGTGCACCCTGTCGCTGCGCGAGCGCCGCGCGGTCACGATCGAGGAGGTCCGCCGCGGATGACGGGAGCCACCGCGCCCCTGCGCATCGGCGTGCTGGGCGCGGCCCGTATCTCCGCGCTGTCCGTCGTCGCCCCGGCCCGCGCCACCGGCCACCGGTTGGTGGCCGTGGCCGCCCGCGACCGCGGCCGCGCCGAGCGGTTCGCCGCCGAGCACGGGGTGGAACGGGTGGTGGACGGCTACGCCGAGCTGGTGGCCGACCCCGAGGTCGACATCGTCTACAACCCGCTCGCCAACGGTCTGCACGGCCCCTGGAACCTGGCCGCCCTCGCGGCGGGCAAGCATGTGCTCACCGAGAAGCCCTCGGCGTGCAACGCGGAGGAGGCCGCCGAGATCCGCGATGCCGTCGCCACCGCGGGCACCGTCTTCATGGAGGGTTTCCACTACCTGTTCCACCCGGTCACCCGGCGGCTGCATACGCTGCTGGACTCCGGTGAACTCGGTGAGCTCCGGCATGTCGAGACCATCATGGCGATGCCCGCCCCGCCCGACGGCGATCCGCGCTGGTCGCTGTCGCTGGCCGGTGGCGCCCTGATGGACCTGGGCTGCTACAGCCTGCACGCGCAGCGGATGCTCGCCCCCTGGGCCGGTGGCGTGCCCCGGCTGGTGGCCGCCCGGGGCGCGGAGCGGCCGGGCGCCGAGGACGTCGACGAATGGCTCGACGCCGAACTGGCCTTCCCCGGCGGCGCCACCGGCCTCGCCCGCTGCCATATGGCCGCAGGCGAGTGGCGGATGAGCTGCCGGATCACCGGCACGCTCGGCGAGGCCACCGCGCTGAACTTCGTCCAGCCGCATCTGGACGACCGCGTCGTGGTGCGCACCCGGGCGGGGGAGCGGACCGAGGAACTCGGCCGCCGCTCCTCGTACACCTACCAGCTGGAGGCGTTCGCTGACGCCGTACGGCACGGCACTCCGCCGCCACTCGACGCGGACGACGCCCTGGCCACCATGACCCTGGTCGACGCCTGCTACCGCGCCGCCGGCTTCCCGCCCCGCCCGCGGGCCCTCTGACCCACCCTCGCCACCGGTCCGGTCGGCCGCCCTCACGAGCGGTCGGCCGCGGCCTCCAGATGCGGCAGATAGTGGTCCATCCGGTCCCGCTTGGTGCGCAGATAGCTGATGTTCTCCTCGCGCGGCGGGGTCAGCAGCGGCACCTGCTCGCTGACCTCGATGCCGTGGCGCAGCAGCGCCTCCCGCTTGAGCGGGTTGTTGGACAGCAGCCGCACCGACCGCACCTGGAGGTCGTGCAGCATCTCCGCCGCCACCTGGTAGTCGCGGGCGTCGGCGGGCAGCCCGAGGGCGAGATTGGCCTCGACGGTGTCCATGCCCTCCGCCTGGAGCTGCATCGCCTGCAACTTCGAGAGCAGTCCGATGCCCCGGCCCTCATGGCCGCGGAGGTAGATCAGAATGCCGCGGCCCTCGCGGGTGATGGTGTTCAGCGCGGCCGAGAGCTGATCCCCGCACTCGCAGTGCTTGGAGCCGAAGGCATCTCCGGTCAAGCACTCCGAATGCAGCCGGGTAAGGACGTCCGCACCCTCGACATCACCGTATACCAGGGCTATTTGTTCATCCCCGCGATTGAGGTCGAGGTAGCCGACCGCGCGGAATTCGCCATACACGGTGGACAGTTGGAGATTCGCCACGCGCTTGGCACCCGCGGTGCGAGCACTGGAGTCGACCACGCTATCACTTACTGTCATGTCCCGATCCTATCTGGCAAACTGCCTGCGGTGTAGGTGAAAATGGCGAGCACGTGTCAACACGTTGCCCCGGTGTACGAACGAAAGGCCCGAGAAAATGAGCAGTTCGGGAACGCGACCACAGGTCCCGGATCTTCTGCCGATGGATACGACGGAGGACGTCCGGGCCCGGGGAGCCCGGGTCGCCGTTCTGCCCGTCGGAAGTTTCGAACAGCACGGCGCCGGGCTTCCCTTGATCACCGACACGGTCGTGGCCTGCGCCATCGCCAGTGAGATCGCCGCGGCCCACCCGGTGCTGGCACTTCCCCCGATCACCGTCTCCTGTTCGCACGAGCACGCCGGCTGGCCGGGCACGGTCAGCATTTCCGCCGCCACGCTGCACGCCGTCGTCCGGGACATCGCCGATTCGCTGCGGGCGGCCGGCGTCCACGCTCTCGCCGTGGTCAACGGACACGGCGGGAATTATGTGCTGCGGAACGTGGTTCAGGAATCCGTGGGCACCGGTATGCGCATGGCACTTTTCCCGGGTTCGGCCGACTGGGCGGCCGCGCGCGAACGGGCCGGAGTGCAGACGCCGTCCAACACCGATATGCATGCGGGAGAAGTGGAGACTTCCATCCTCTTGCGAGTCCGCCCGGAACTCGTCCGGCCCGGCCAGGAAAAGGCCGACTGGATAGCGGATGACCGGAAGCATCTGCTCACCCTCGGTATGTCCGCCTATACGGAGTCCGGGGTCATAGGCCGCCCCTCCCTGGCCTCCGCCGAAAAGGGAAAGGCACTTCTCGCCGGTCTTGTCGATTCCTTCGATGAGTATCTCTCCTTGCTCGGCGCCCGGGAGGAGACGCGATGACGGACCGCACTGCCGTGCTCGACGCGGCGCGCGCATGGGATCTGCTGCGCGCGGTCCGGACCGGGGCGGAGGCCGGGGCGGCCGGTCTGGTCCGGGACGCGGACGGTACGTACCGGTGGCGGCAGCCCGCTTCGCCGGAAGCCGGGGAGCTGGCCGCGCGCTACGCCCCGCTGTGCCTGGCCGGACCCCGTCTGGTGGTGGCCCAGCTCGGCCAGAGCCTGGACGGTTTCATCGCCACGAGCACCGGCGACGCCGACTACGTCACCGGCGAGGAGGACCGCCGCCATCTGCACCGGCTGCGGGCGCTCACCGACGCGGTGCTGGTGGGCGCCGGAACCGCCGCCGCCGACGACCCCCAACTGACCGTCCGCGCCTGCGCCGGTGACCATCCGGTGCGTGTTGTGGTCGATCCGCATGGCCGGGTTCCCCTCACTCGCCGGGTGTTCACGGACGGCTCAGCGCCGACGCTGTGGGTGGTGGCCGCCGACAGCGAGCGCCCGGCCATCCCGGACGGCGTGGAGGTGCTGACACTGCCGGACCGCGACGCGTTCGCCCCCCACCGCCTGGTGGACGTACTCGCGCGGCGCGGCCTGGGCCGGATACTGGTCGAGGGCGGCGGGGTGACCGTGTCCCGCTTTCTGCACGAGCGGGCGCTGCACCGGCTCTACGTCACCGTGGCGCCGGTCCTGATCGGCGATGGTGTCCCCGGACTCCGGTTCGCCGGTACCCCGGTGCTGCGGGACGCGCTCCGACCGCCCGTGCGCCGAGGTGTCCTCGGCGAGGACACCCTCTTCGAACTCGACCTGGGGACGCCGCAGTCCGGCGATCCACTGCCCGATGAGCACCGCGACACCGGGCAGGCTCGCCGCGAAGGTGAGCACCCCGTACACCACGGCGACCGAAAGACCCTGGCCCGCGCCGAGGCCCGCCGTGCCGAAGGCCCAGGCGGTGACACCCTCCCGGGGTCCCCAGCCGCCGACGTTCAGCGGCAGCGCCATCGCGATCAGGGCCAGCACCAGCAGCGGCACCAGCACGGCGACCGGCGCGGTTGACCCCGCGGCCCGCGCCGCCAGCAGGAACATGGCCACATGCCCGGTCAGCACCACCGCCGAGGCCACCGCCACCCCCGGCCAGCTGCCGCGGGCCAGCAGCCCGCGGCGCGCCTCGGCCAGCGCGCCGCGGAGCGCCCGCCGCCCCCGGGAGGGGCCGGCCGCTCCGCGCCGCCGCGACCACACCGCCAGTGCCACCAGACCCGCGGCCACCACGGCCAGGACCGGTACGGCGCCCGGGGCAGCGGCCACCCGGCGGGTCTGCTCCAGCGCCACCGCCGGATGCGCCAGCAGCAGCACCATCCCCACCGCGATCAGCACCACCTGGCCCGCGACCCGCTCCAGGACCACCGCGCGCACCCCCCGCCCGACATCACCGGCGGTGCGCCCGTGGCGTACGGCGCGGTGCACATCGCCCAGCACCCCGCCGGGCAGCGCCGCGTTGAGGAACAGCGAGCGGTAGTAGTCCGCCACGGCCCGGCCCAGCGGCAGCCGGATCCGCAGACCCCGTGCCACCAGACACCAGCGCCATGCGCTGAACACCGTGGTGAGCAGGCCCAAGCCGAGGGCGCCCAGCAGGGTCGGCCCGTCGATCCTGCGCAGCCCGTCGACAAACGCGCCCGTGCCCAGCCGCCACAGCAGCACCACGAGGATGGCCGCACCGGCCACCGCGCCGAGCCGCGCCCGGACCGCCCCGCTCATGCCGCCGCCTCCACCGCTGCGGGCAGCGCCAGCAGATCGCGGTGGTGCACCACCACCCCCAACCCGCCCGCCTCGCACACCGCCAGACGGCGCCGCAGATACGCCTCGGCGCGCGCCCCGAGGTCCGGCCGCTGCTCCTTGGCCGCACCGACCCAGCCCCGTAGCCACTCGGCCGTCAGCGCGGACTCCTCCGGGCCCAGCCGCCACGGGCTGCTCTGTGTCCGGACCACCGCTCCCCGCCGTTCGAACGCCGCGGTGGCCACCGTCACCGCGTCCGGACCCAAGCGCACACCACGGCGCTGATGGGCGTTGAACGCGTCCAGGATCTCGTCGTCCAGCGGATCCGCCGGAGTCAGCTCCACCCGTCCCACCACCGACAGCGCCAACAGCACCGGACACCCGGCTTCCGCACACAGCGCGGCGAGTCGGTCCACCTCCTCGCGCGTCAGCACGTCCAGCAGCGCCGAGGCGGTCACCAGTGAGGCACCGGCCAGATCGTCGGCGGTCAGCCGTCCCAGATCGCCGCGCCGCGTCCCGACCGCCACCGGGGTGCCCTGGGCATCGCACGGCGGCTGTTCGACGGCCCGCTGGAGCAGCCGCGGATCCCGGTCGTGCAGCACCCAGCGCTGCGGCGCGGGCAGCCGGGGCGCCAGCCAGCGGCCCATCGACCCGGTGCCGCAGCCCAGGTCGTGCACCACCAGCGGACCGTCGGGGCCCGGCCGCGCCGCGAGATGCGCCCGCAGCGAGTCCACCAGCTCCGGTGCGCGGGCCGCCGCGTCGGCACCCTCGCGCAACTGAAGCCAGTCGGGGGTGTAGCGCGGTGTGTCGGTCGCCGTCACGCGGCCCTCCCGGTGTCCCGGCGGAGCCGGTCCAGCGCCGTGGCCAGACTCCGCGATGTCATGTCCCACCCGTCCAGGGCGGTACGCCGTCCGGCCGCGGCCTCCCGCAGCCGCCGTCGCGTGGCGGGCTCAGCCAGCCAGCGGCGCAGCGCGGCGGTGAGCGCCTCCGGATCCTCCGGGTCGACGAGCATCCCCGGCACACTGCCGTCCGGCGCCTTGCCCACCGCCTCCGGCACCCCGCCCACCTCGGTGGCGAGCACCGGAATGCCACGGGCCAGCGCCTCGGTGACCGCCATGCCGTAGGTCTCGGCGTGCGAGGGCAGCACCAGCAGATCGGCGGCGGCGTAACTGGCCTCCAGCTCCGCGCCGGAGCGCGGTCCGGCCAGCCGCAGCCGGTCCTCCAGACCCGCCCGCCCGATCAGCTCCCGCACCCGGCCCACATAGCCGGGGTGCCGGTCGAGACCGCCCACGAAGGTGCACTCCCACGGCAGATCGCCGATCCCGGCCAGCGCCTCGATCAGCCGGCGCTGGCCCTTGCGCGGGGTCACCGACGCCACACACAGCAGCCGGGTGCCGTCCTCGCTGCCCTCCGCCGACGGCCCCGTATCGGCCCCGGGCGCGGCCACATGCACCTGCCCCGGGGCGAGCCCGTGCAGCTCCACCAGCCGCCGCGCCGCCCAGTCGCTGGTGGCCACCACCGCGCCCACCGCGCGCAGGGTCCGGCCCTCCAGGGCCTGGAGATCCGCCGACCGGCCCGGGGCCAGCCCGGTCTCGTCCCCCAGCGGCAGATGCACCAGCACCGCCAGCCGCAGCCGCCGCGCCTCGGGAACGATGAGATACGGCACGGCGCAGGCCACCAGACCGTCGAGGAGGACCACACTGCCGTCGGGCAGCTCCGCCAGGGTCCGGGCCAGTTCGGCGCGGGCCCCGGCGGTCGGCTGGGGCCAGGCCCCGGCCATCGCGTGCTCGTGCACCTGCCAGCCGGTACCGGGCAGATCGCGGCACACCCGCAGGTCGTAGACATTGCCACCGCTCGGCGCGGTGGGATCGTGCACATCGCCGGGCATCACGATGTGCACCGCCCGCGGTTCACCGCCGCTCACAGGGCACGCTCATAACTCGCCCAGGCGATATGCGACTCGTGCAGGGTGACCGTCAGACCCGAAAGCCCCCGGGCGCCCTCGCCCAGCGCTCCCTCGTGCACCCGCTCGGCCAGCCGGTCGGCGATCACCTTGGCCAGGAACTCCGTGGAGGTGTTGATGCCCGCGAAGTCCGGTTCCTCGTCGAGATTGCGATAGCTCAGCGCTCCGGTGACCTGCCCGAGTTCACGGGTGGCCAGCCCGATGTCGACGACGATGTTGTCGTCGTCCAGCTCGGTGCGGCGGAACGTGGCGTCCACGAGGAACGTCGCTCCGTGCAACCGCTGCGCGGGTCCGAAGACCTCGCCGCGGAAGCTGTGGGCGATCATGATGTGGTCGCGGACGGTGATGCTGAACAACGGATGACCCTCCAGGTGCGCGCGTCGGGCCCGTCTGCCGGGGCACACTGTGTAGTACGGCCGATGCGTTCCCCGTGTTCAGACCGATTTCGCGGCGACCTCAGGGCCCGTACAGCACACGGTGGCACAGTCCCGGAAGCTCACCCGAGGTGAGCCTCGGCAACACCCCCGGCAGCTCCTCGAAGGCGCACTCCCCGCTCACCAGCGCGTCGAAGGAGGAGTCGGCCAGCAACTCCAGCGCCAGCGCCAGCCGCTCGGCGTAGCCGCGGCGGGGGCCACGGTTCGGCGACACCGTGCCCACCTGGCTGCTGCGCACGGTCAGCCGCCGCGAGTGGAACGCCTCGCCCAGCGGCAGACTGATCCGCCGGTCGCCGTACCAGCTCAGCTCCACCACGGTGCCCTCCGGGGCGAGCAGTTCCAGCGAGCGGGCGAGCCCGGCCTCGGTGGCACTGGCGTGCACCACGAGATCGCAGCCGTCCGCGGCCCCCTCCGGCAGCGCGAACTCCACCCCGAGCGCCGCCGCGACATCGGCGCGCGCCGGATCCGCGTCCACCAGCTGCACCCGTACCGCCGGAAAACGGGCCAGTACGGCGGCGACACTCGCCCCGACCATCCCGGCCCCCACCACCGCGATCCGGTCGCCGAGCAGCGGTGCCGCGTCCCACACGGCGTTCACCGCGGTTTCCACCGTGCCCGCCAGCACCGCCCGCGCGGCGGGCACGTCCTCCGGCACCACGGTCACCGCGCTCGCCGGAACCACATAACGGGTCTGATGCGGATACAGACAGAACACCGTGCGCCCCAGCAGCTCCCGGGGCCCCTGCTCCACCTCACCCACATTGAGATAGCCGTACTTCACCGGTGCCGGAAACGCGCCCTCCTGGAACGGCGCCCGCATCGCGGTGTGCTGGCTCTCCGGCACCCCGCCCCGGAACACCAGGGTCTCCGTGCCCCGGCTCACCCCGGAGCACAGGGTGCGCACCACCACCTCGCCATCGTCGGGTTCGGGCAGCGTCACCTCCCGTATCTCGCCGTGGCCGGGGGAGCGGAGCCAGAAGGCGCGGGCGACGCGCTCCATCGACATCCTCCAGAAGGATCGCGCTGAACAGCTGAACAATCGGGCGGCGGCACACGTACGGATAACCAGCCGCGATCACGGTACGCGGCACTCATGGACTCCGCCACACAGCCGGAGGGTGCACGGTGGCAACCCTGAATGACACGTACAACACCAAACCGCTGCGCCAGGAGACCGCGGCGGGTGCGGGAGCACAGCTCGCCCTGCTCGCCCTGCTCGGCATGGCACTCGGGCTCGGTCCCGCGGGATGGCTGACCGGGGTGGCCTTCGCCTTCGCCACCTGGGCGGTGCTCAACCGCGCCGTGTCCCGTTCATGGCTGCGTTCGTTCGGGGCGGCCAACCGCGTCACCCTGGCCCGAGCCACGCTGGTCGGCGGGGTGACCGCGCTGGTCGCCGACTCCTTCCAGAGCCCGCCGCGGGTCACGGTGCTGGTCGCGCTCACCACGGTGGCTCTGATCCTGGACGCGGTGGACGGCAAGGTGGCCCGCCGCACCGGCACCTCGTCCCCGCTGGGCGCCCGCTTCGACATGGAAGTGGACGCGTTCCTCATCCTGGTGCTCAGCGCCTATGTGGCCACCTCGCTCGGCGCCTGGGTGCTGCTGATCGGCGGTATGCGCTACGCGTTCGTCGTGGCGTCCCGGTTCCTGCCGTGGCTGCGCGGTGAACTCCCGCCGAGCACGGCCCGTAAGACGGTGGCCGCGCTCCAGGGCATCGCCCTGCTGGTGGCCGCGGCCGGGATCCTTCCGCGAACCGCGGCCCTGACCGAAGTGCTGCTGGCCCTGGCCCTGCTGAGCTGGTCCTTCACCCGCGACATCGGATGGCTGTGGCGCACCCGCCACCAGCGCGCCGCGCAGAGCTGATCCGCCGTGGGCGGACCGCCCCTTAGCAGGGCCTAGGAACGCCGTCCCTTGCGGCGGACCTTGATGGCGCGCATATCCGTGACCCCGACCCGCAGCACCCGGTACGGATAGCCATACGCGTCCAGGGCCGCCAGCGCCCGCCGGGTGGCGCCCTGTTCACCATCGTCCGGCTCCGCCGTCGGCACCTGGCAGCGGAAGGTGAACGCCGACAGACTGGCGTCGCAGGTGAAGCTGCCCGCCTCGGTGAACGCGGCCTGGAGGGAGCCGGAGTCGGCGGTGAGGGCGGTGCGCTGGGCGTCGCTCAGTCCGTCGAACGCACCGCGGATCGTCACCCTGAACACGCTCAGTCCTTCCGCGGGGCGTAGCCGAGCACCCGCTCGCCCAGTGTGTCCTCGATGGTGTCGAGGAGTTCGAGTACGTATGCGGCGATGGAGTCCGGGGGCTCGCCCGCCGTGGTGCGCTTGCCGATCTCGGCGTAGACCAGTGCGTGGTTGCAGCTGATCTGCGTGGCCATCACCCGTGGCAGCGGATCGTCCGGCGCGGCCCCGGTCTCCTCGGCGAGGACCGTCGTGAGCGCGTCGGTCATCTGGGAGCCCAGGTCCTCCAGGCGGGCGAGGAGTGTGGGTGCCGCCCGGACCATCGCGAAGAACTGGCCGTATCCCTCGGAGAGCCCCACGGCGCGGTCGCGTCTGCGCACTTCCTCCCGCAGCCCC
Organism: Streptomyces sp. JLBJ103; assembly: GCF_058215575.1. Lineage (NCBI taxonomy): Bacteria > Bacillati > Actinomycetota > Actinomycetes > Kitasatosporales > Streptomycetaceae > Streptomyces > Streptomyces sp. JLBJ103. Next base: position 6,376,517 of record NZ_CM177089.1, read on the forward strand.
TCGAGGACCGCCCGCGCGGCGGTCTCGCCGGGGCCGCGCTGCCGCACAAAGTCGGCGAGCCGCTCGGGAGACGCCTGGTCGGGCGGCAGAACGAGGTCCTCCTTCGCGGGGAAGTACTTGTACAGCGTGTTCACCGAGACTTCCGCCGCTTCGGCGACCTCGGCGACCGTCACCCGGTCGAACCCCCGCTCCACGAACAGGGCCACCGCCGTCTCCGTGATGCGCCGGCGTGTTCGCCGCTTGTGCCGTTCGCGCAGTCCTTCAGCCATGACGAAAGTCTAACTGCACTGCAAAGGTTAAGTCGATTGCAGCTTTGCAGTCTGTTGTGCTTCCATCCCTGCCATGTCCTCCAACTCCTCATCCGTCATCCGGATCCGGGGTCTCACCCGGACCTTCCAGCTCAAGAGCGGACCGGTGCACGCCGTCCGCGGAATCGACCTCACCGTGGGCCGTGGCGAGATCCTCGGCTTCCTCGGCCCCAATGGGGCGGGCAAGACCACAACGCTGCGGATGCTCACCACCCTGCTGCCGCCCACCGGCGGCGACGCCGAGATCGCGGGCCACGATCTGCTGCGCGACCCGGCGGGCGTCCGCCGACGCATCGGCTATGTGGCCCAGTCGGGCGGCCTCGACCCCGCCTGCGGTGTCCGTGAGGAGCTGATCACCCAGTGCCGACTGCATCTGATGTCCAAGGGCGCGGCGCGGGATCGCGCCGATGAACTCGCCCGCGATCTGGGCCTTTCGGCCCTCATGGACCGCCCGACCGCCGCGCTCTCCGGCGGTCAGCGCCGTCGGCTCGAGATCGCGATGGGCCTGGTCAACCGGCCCGAGGTGGTCTTCCTCGACGAACCGACGACGGGGCTCGACCCGGGCAGCCGGGCCGAGTTGTGGGAACTGGTGGAGCGCATCCGCGCCGAACACGGCACCACCGTCTTCCTCACCACCCACTATCTGGACGAGGCCGACGCCCTCGCCGACCGCGTCGTGGTCGTGGACACCGGGCGGATCGTCGCCGAGGGCTCCCCGGCCGACCTCAAGAGCCGCTACACCGGCGATCCGGCGGCGAGCCTCCAGGACGCGTTCCTCGCCATCACGGGGCGGAGTACGGCCGATGAACCCGTCGCCATCTGACGCCCCGCCGCCCGCCCATCCTTCACGTCACACCCCTCCGACCCCCATGAAACCCATGACACTTCTCACTCACACCGGCATCGTCTTCGGGCGCTGTCTGCGCACGACGCTCCGCTCCAAGACCAACCTCTTCTTCGGCATGCTCCAACCCCTCCTCTTCCTGGCGCTCTTCGGCCCGCTGCTGACCAAGCTGGACATGGGCGTCAGCGGCTCCTCCTGGCAGGCCCTGGTCCCCGGGGTGCTCATCCAGCTCACCCTGCTGGGCGGGTCGTACGTAGGACTCGGACTGCTCATGGACCGCAACCTCGGGGTGGTCGACCGGATGCGGGTCACACCGGTGAGCCCGCTCGCGCTGCTGCTCGGCCGTACCCTGCGCGATGTGGTCCAGCTGGTGATCCAGGCGGTTCTGCTCGTCCTCCTCGGCGTGGCCTTCGGACTGCGCGCCCCGCTGGCCGGCGTTCTGATCGGCCTGCTGTTCGTCGCCGTGGTGTCGGCGGCGCTCTCCGCGCTCTCCTACGGGCTGGCGATGCACATCAGGACGGCACCGGAGTTCGCCGCCGTCGTCAATACGGTGGGGATGCCCCTGATGCTGCTGGCCGGACTGCTGCTGCCGATGTCGCTCGCCCCCGGCTGGCTCGACGGCGCCTCGCACGCCGTCCCGTTCCGGTACACGGTCGACGCCGTACGCGAGGTGTTCCAGGGCCACTACGCGAACGGCACCGTGGCCGCCGGCGCGGCCGTCACCCTGGCTCTGGCGGTGCTGTGTCTGCTCGGCGGCGCCCGCCTCTTCCGCAACGCGCCCGCCTGAGAAGGCCGTAGGGGCGCCGGCGTCCGGAGCGTCGTCGGGAGTGAGGTCCGGAGCGAGTGAGAGTGGCAAGGGGGAATACCCACTCCTTGCCACTCTCAACGTATAGCGCACGGGGGGCCTTGCGGCAAGGCCCCCTCTCTGCCGCAAAATCGCTGGCCAAGGCCCGAACCCGCGGAAATGGGGGACTCACGAAGTGCGTGTGCTGTTGTCAGTCTTTGAGCCAGGCGCTGACGCCGGGGTGCGGATGTGCGTGCCGCTGGATCTCGCGGGCGCGACCCCGGATCGGAGCCGCTGATATGAACTCCCTGACCACCAGCGCGTTCGACCTTCCCGACCGCCTCGCCCTCAAGGCCGACCCGACACTGATCGCCGAGGACGAGAAGCACTTCGCGGCCATCGCGGAGAGCCTCGAGCAGGCGATCGCCGAACTGTCCGACCGCCTCGACGCCGTGCTCAAGGCACCCGGCGGCGTGGGCCGGGCGGCGATGGACCGGGACACCGAGGTCCACCGGCTGACCGGCCGGCTGCGCGCCTTGCGCCGTTTCGGCCTGGACCTGTGCCTCGGGCACATCGTCACCGCGGACGACCCCGAGCCCCGGTACATCGGACGACTCGGCCTCACCGACAGCACCGGCCGTCGGCTGCTGGTCGACTGGCGCTCCCCCGCGGCCGAGCCGTTCTTCGCGGCGACCCACGCCAACCCGATGGGGCTGGCGAGCCGCCGCAGGTATCGCTGGACCGGCGGCCGGATCAGCGACTACTGGGACGAGGTGTTCACCGCCGACGGGCTGGAACGGCACGCCGCACTCGACGACCAGTCCGCCTTCATCGCAAGCCTGGGCAGCAGCCGGTCAGCCCGGATGCGGGATGTGCTCGCCACCATCCAAGCCGACCAGGACGCCATCATCCGGGCGGGCTCCCGCGGCGCTCTTGTCGTCGACGGCGGCCCGGGTACGGGGAAGACCGTCGTCGCCCTGCACCGCTCCGCGTACCTCCTCTACTCCGACCCTCGCCTCGGTCACCGTCGCGGTGGTGTGCTGTTCGTCGGTCCGCACCAGCCCTACCTGGCCTACGTCGCCGATGTCCTGCCCAGCCTCGGCGAAGAGGGCGTACAGACCTGCACCCTGCGGGACCTCATCGCCGAGGGAGCCGGAGCGGCGCTCGAGGACGACCCGGACGTGGCTCTCCTGAAGTCGTCCGCGGACATGGTGAAGGCGATCGAGACGGCCGTCAGGTTCTACGAAGAGCCGCCCGCCGAGGGGATGACGGTCACGACCGACTGGTCCGACATCTGGCTGAGCGCCGACGACTGGGCCGAGGCATTCGCAGCGGCGGGCCCAGGTACTCCGCACAACGAGGCGCGCGAGCAGATCTGGGCGGAACTGGTCACGATCCTGCTGGACAAGTACGACGGTGACGTCTCACCCGACCTCTTCCGGAGGTCGCTGCTCCACGACGAGGAGCTGATCACCACCTTCAGCCGCGCATGGCCGCTGCTCGAGGCGGCCGACCTCGTCGGAGACCTCTGGTCGGTACCCGCCTATCTGCGGATGTGCGCTCCCTGGCTCGACCCCGATGACGTCCGCAAGCTGCAACGCACGGACCCCCATGCCTGGACGGTGTCCGACCTGCCGCTCCTGGACGCGGCACGGCAGCGGCTCGGCGACCCGGAGACGGCACGGCGCGAGCGCCGGCACGCTGCCGCCCTCGCCGCCCAGCGCGAGCGCATGGCGCAGGTCGTCGACAACCTGATCGACGCCGCAGCCGACTCCGGGGCCGACGGCGACGACGGCGAAGGTCTGGTGACGATGTTGCGCGGCCAGGACGCCCAGGTCAGCCTGGTCGACGAGGCCGAACTGCCCAGCGCAGAACCGGACCGGCTCGCCGGTCCGTTCGCGCACATCGTCGTGGACGAGGCGCAGGAACTGACCGACGCGGAGTGGCAGATGCTGCTGCTCCGCTGCCCCTCCCGCAGCTTCACCATCGTCGGGGACCGCGCTCAGGCCAGGCACGGGTTCACCGAGTCCTGGCAGGAACGGCTCGAGCGGATCGGGCTCGACCGGATCACCGTGGCCTCCCTGAGCATCAACTACCGGACGCCGGAAGAGGTCATGGCGGAAGCCGAGCCGGTGATCCGGGCCGCGCTCCCGGACGCCAATGTGCCGACTTCCATCCGCAGCGGCGATGTCCCCGTCGTCCACGGAGCCGCTGCGGATCTGGACCCGATCCTCGACACCTGGCTCGCCGCACATGCCGAGGGGACCGCCTGTGTCATCGGCGATCCCACATTCCGGGCGACGTCCCGCGTCCGGTCGCTCACCCCCGAGCTGTCGAAGGGGCTCGAGTTCGACCTCGTCGTCCTCATCGACCCGGAGGAGTTCGGCACGGGCATCGAAGGAGCGGTCGACCGCTATGTCGCGATGACCCGGGCGACCCGGCAACTCGTCATCCTCACCAGCTCCTGACGTCAGGCTTGCGGGCCGTCTGCCTGCCGTTCGCGCGAGCTCCCGGCGCGCTGCGCGGCCACCGCGTCGAAGAGGGTCCAGCCGTCGATCTCTTCGAGCGGGGGATCGTCGGGACACCATCCCTTGCTCAGGGCCGCGTCGAGCAGCGCCCTGACGGTGCCCGGCTCATGCAGGTTCAGCGTGCTGACCGTGTCCCGTTCAGGGTTTCTTGGTCCCGAACGGGACACGGTGTGAACGCAAGTGGGCTGGCCCGCCACGCGGTTGATCAGTCGAGGCAGAACTCATTGCCCTCGGGGTCGGCCATCACGATATGACCGGCACCGAGCGGAGGAGCGGGCTCATGGCGCTCGAGCCGGGTGGCACCGAGGGAGACGAGCCGCTCGGCCTCCGCCTCCAGGGCCGCCATCCGCGCGTCGCCCACGAGCCCGGGGGCGGCCCGCACATCGAGGTGCACACGGTTCTTGGCCTGCTTGCCCTCCGGCACCCGCTGGAAGAACAGCCGCGGCCCGGAGCCTTCGGGATCGAGCAACGCCGACGCGTCGTTGCGCCGCTCGGGCGGCACGCCCATCGCCTCCAGGGCCTCATCCCAGGACGCGAACCCCTCGGGCGGATCCTGAAGTCGGTAGCCCATGGCCTCGGCCCAGAACGCGGCCAGTCCCGCCGGGTCGGCGCAGTCGAAAGTGAGCTGGACATCGCGGGCCATCTCAGCTCGCCTCCTGTCGGGTGTGCACACCGACGATCACATGCCTGAGCCGCCAGGCGATCGTCGTGAACGGTGGCGGATCGGGTTGGGTCCAGTGCCAGGTGGGCTGGTCTCGGAGCAAGGGGTTCCAGATCTGGTCGGTCATGGGTCCAGCCTCCCGCGTATTGCGGACAGGATCGTTCCGCTATAGCGGACGATTCGTTCCATGATCTGTGGAACAGCTGGACCCCGCCGTCAGCGCCCGCGGATCGCGTCCCTCATCATTCCTCGAACGGCGCGGCGAGCGGCGGCCGGTTCGCTCGTGCCAGGTGGGCGGGCCACCGCTGGGCCGATCCCCCGACATGGAGAACGTACGGCGCGCCGCCCTCACGCTCGGCGATTCCCGTCGCGGGCGTCCGCCGCGGCCCCGGCGGGGCCGGACGCGCCGGCGAGGACGCCGAGCAGCACGAGGACGAGGACGACGACGCCGAGGACGAGGGCGACCGACGCCGGGGTGGGGTGGTTCCACAGCACCAGGGCGAGTGCGCCGCCCGCGATCGTGACGCCTGTGGTCCAGGGGCGGTGGGTGTCCAGCCAGCGGCCGAAGCCGCCGGTGCGGGCGCCGACGCGGGCCAGACCCCGGCCGATGGCGCCGGTGCCGCGTGCCGCCGCCGACCGGACGGCGCGGGCCACGCGCCCGGGGCCGTACAGGTAGGCGGCGAGCGCGGTGACGACGGCGAGGACGAGGAGAGTGCGGGTGCTCTCGCGCAGGAAGCGTACGAGGGTGTCGAAGATGTCGGCCGCCGCGTTCCGGGGCAGGGCGGTGGGCGGGACGGAGTCAAGGTAGATGCCACGCGTCACGGCCAGGGCGACCAGCAGCGCGATCATCATCACGCCAGTGCCGATCCCGGTCGCCATCAGCATGAGCCGGTGGGCGGGGGAAGTCCACACGGCGAGGGCGGCGAGCACGACCGTCATGACGGGCAGCCAGGTGCCGAGGACGTTGAGCAGGCGCATGGCGCCCTGTGCCTCGTCGAGCTTGTCCGTCTTCAGCAGGGTGACCTGACGGTCGACGTGGGGGAACTTGGCGGCCTTCTCATAGCCCGCTTGCACGAGGCGCTGTTTGACGCTGTCGATGACGGTGCCGATGTCCAGCACGATGGTGTTTCCCCGTGCCTGGACGGCGCTGCTGCCCTCGCCGGTGAGGACCTTGACGACGGCGGCGTGGGCGCGGCGGTTGGCGGCGTCCCACACCAGCGGGAACTGGTCGCTGGTGATCACCTTGTGCACGATCCCGTGCACGCTGCTGGTGAGGGCGGTCTCCAGCGGTCCACGCAGCGCCCCGGCGCCGTTCACGGCGATGGCCGGGGCGCCGGCCTTGTCCAGGCTCTTGGAGAGCTGGGCGGTGATGGCGGGCACGTCGACCTGGTCGACCACGCGCTTGGTGAGCCGGTCGGTAACGGCGGCCTGGACGGACGGCTTCCTGGCGACCGGGGCGACTGTCTGGACGTACCGGTGGCTGTCGGCCACCTGCTCGTGCAGCCAGGTGGCGACGACCGCGAGCGGGGAGAGCAGGAGTGCCAGGACGAGCAGCACGCAGGCGCCGACGTGACGCAGGCGGCGGTGGCGTACGGATGCCGCCGCCCGCAGCCGGTCGTACTCCCTCCTTTCGGCGTCGCTCAGCGGATGTGGCTCCGAGGCGCCGGAGGCAGCGTCAGCGGACGGATTCATGAGTCCTCCCTCACACGGGTGCATACGGGGTGGAGGAATCCGTGCGGGCCGGCTCAAGGTGGTGCCACCGGGCGGTGCCACCGGGCCCGGCGCGGGTGGCCGGTGAGCCAGTCCGGCAGGCGCCGCATCTCCTCGATCCGCCGGCCGGCGACTCTCCGCCACCTGCCCGTGAGGCGGACGCCGTGGTCCTGCCCGCGCCGGCCGAGCCGGTGACGAGGGTCAGCGGCCCGGCCGCCGCGCCGGTCAGCCGGTCGGTGAGCTGCCGACGCCGGACGTGCGTGCGCGGCTCCTCGGGCACCAACAGCTTTGCGGCGAGCAGCGGCTCCCCGGCCGGGTCCAGCGGGACGACAGCTGGGTCGGAAGTGTGTCCGGCCGCGTATCCGACCGGGTGAGCAGTGCTCGGGAGCATCGACACCACCACCGGATGGGGAGCCGGGCGCCGTCGCGGGAACTCGTCGGAACGCGGTGTCTGCGCGCAGGCTCGCGTATCGGCCGCCGTGCCCGCTCGTTCGTCCGAACCGGTGGTTCCATCGTTACGCGAGTCCGCCGCTGATCGCCACGCGGTGGCCTCCGGCCGTCCGGGATCACCCGCCTCGGGTGGTCCCGGGCCCGACAGCGCCTTGGACGCCACGGCTCGCCCTCGCCGCAGGCGACCGGGCTCCGGGGCCGCCCCCGGGAACGGCGGGTCGCGCCACCGGAGCGGCCGTTCCTGATCACGAATCCACGCTCCGGCGGCGGGAAGGGCGGCAGGTTCCGCCTCCGGGAGAAGGCGGAGGCATGGGGAGCCCGGGTGGTCGTCCCGGACCCGGACCGTCCCGCCGACGTCGCCGGGCCACCCCCGCCGGGCCGTGCTCCGCGCGGGCAGGACCGGTCGGCGACAGCGGTACGACGGGTGTCTCCGATCGGCGGGGGCGGTTCACCGAGGCGTGCGTCCAGGCGTAGGGCGGCCCAGGCGCTTCTTCTTCAGGCCGGCACTTCCGGGCGCCCGGTCACTGGTCGTCGTCCGACTCGCCCGAGGGACGGGGGCCGCCGAAGCCGTGAGCGGACAGATCGAACCAGTTGCCCTCGGGGTCCATGGCCCGGTACTCCGCGAAGGGACGGTTGGTGAAGCGCTCGGCGGGCTCCTGGGCTCCTGCGGCGACCAGAGCGGCCGAGGTCTCGGCGGTGTCGGCCACATGGAAGCCGAAGTGGTTCATGCCCAGCGGGGTTTCGCCGTCGAGCTGGTGCTTGATCAGGGCGAGACTGAAGTACCCGTCGGAGAGGAAGCAACTGCCGTCGGGGTCCCGGTGAAAGATCTCCATGTCGAAGATCCCGCTGTAGAACTCGGCGAGCTTCTCGGGGTCGCGGGCGACGAGGGCCAGATGACGCAGCTTGGGCTTCGTGGGGGTGGTGGACATGTGCGACTCCTCAGGGGTCAGTTGGCCGGAAGGGTGGCCGGTCGGGGGGCTGGGATCATGTTGTGAAAGGCGGTGATGTGCCAGGTTCCGTCATCGCCGTCGTGCGCGAGGCGTTCCACGACGGCGAGGGCATGGGTGTCGGCGACCGTCTTCCCGTCCGCCGCGACCACGCTGGACTCCACGTCCACCGTGGCGAGGTCCGGCCTCCGCAGGCGGACGGACCGTATGCGCACCTCCAGGCGGGTGGCGCGGAAGGCGGTGCGGAAGAGCTGATCGTGGCCCGCGGCGATGCCGGCCCGGCCGGGCGGTTTCTCGCCGCGCACCGTGGTGAAGTCGCAGTCCTCCGCGAAGACGGCGGCGAAGGCGTCGGCGTCACCGGCGGCCCAGGCACGGGACATGGCGTCCCACAGGGCGCGGACGCGTTCGTCGTCAGTGGTGGTCACCGGGCTCACGCTCCCGCGCTCGTCATCGCGGCGGTGCGGATCCGCAGCGGAATCTCGACGCACCCGCCTTCCGGCCGGCTGGTCGGGGCCCAGGCGGCGAGAGCGTGGTAGACGGTGCCGCCGCGCCGCTCCAGATAGCAGATGACGTTGACGGGCCACCCGGTGTGGCCGAACACATGCTGGTCCATCGGCGTCGGGTGCTCGCTGAGCGTGAGCCCTCGTTCGGCCTGTGGACCGATGCGGTGCCAGTCGGGGTGCATATGGATGGATCCGAGGATCTCCAGCCCCTCGGCCTCGGCCGCGCGGGTGGCGGTCAGCAGATCCTGTGAGTCGATCCACCAGCCGCGGGTCTCGTTCTCGTACGCGGGGCCGAAGCGGGGGATGAGCGACTCGGCGAACTCGCGGCGGGCGGCCGGGTCGGTGGTACGGGCGTTGCGGGCGAAGGCGACCCGCCGCACGTGGTGGACCGTCTCGCCGGAGGTGCCCAGGAGCAGGGCGAAGCAGGGCAACGGAGCCTCGGGAGTGATCAGTTGGTACTGGCCGACGGCCGCGACGAGGAACTCGTCGAGGGCGCGGTCGTCCATCAGGACGGTCCCGGGGCCGGGTGTCGATGCATCAGATAAGGACATGGCAAATACGCTTCCGTGGGGGTGGTCGAGGATCCCTCGCTCGACGTCGGTGCCCCGCAGCATGGGGCATGTCTGTGATTCCTCAAGAGCTGAGGGTTTCGAGATGGCCGGCGCCTCCGCACCGCCGCTGTGCGACCGGCGTGACACCGGGGAGACTCGCCCGGCCGGTGGCGCGGACGATCCGGCAGCGCACGGCGGCCGGGGTGTCCGCGCAGGCAGCGAGCGCGTTCAGCCGGCCGAGGGCAGTGGCCTGGCCCCGCGGTACGCGGTGGCGGCGTTCACCGCCGCGGCCGCGACCGGCGCGTACGCCCCCGGCTTCAGCGGCCGGAACCCGTCCGGCGTGCCGGTCACGCCGCCCGCCACGGCGAGCGTGCCGCGCCGGACTGAAGCTGTCTCGGAAACTCCAGACATCGTGACTCCATGAGTGGGGGTGTGAACGTCGAAGCGCTCGGGGTGGTTTGAGGCCAAACGTATTCTGCGGGAAAGAACTTGAAAGTTCTAGCCATCGTTCGGCGCGGGCCACCTCCGTCGGCGGGCAACCAGGTGGATCGTGCCGTCGTCCTCAACGACGGGTCGTCTCAAGGAGGTCACGCGGTGGGTACGCACGCCGACATCGTCAAACCGCTGTCGGAACTGCTCGAGGACCACGCCCGTCGCCTCGGGGACAAGGTCAGTTTCCAGGACCGGCTCAGGCGCGTGACCTACCGGGAGCTGGCACGGCGGACCGCACGGCTGGCCGGTCACCTGGCCGGACTCGGCTTGGCGCGCGGTGACCGAGTGGCCGTACTGTTCGGCAACCGTGTCGAGGCGGTCGAGAGCCTGCTCGCCGTCACCCGGGCGAGTGGCGTGGGCGTGCCTCTGGACCCCGGGAGTTCGGAGGAGGAGCTGACCCGCCTGCTGGACGACAGCGGGGCACGGGTGCTCATCACCGACGGCGCCAGCCTGACGCGGCGGCGAACGCTGTCGCTACGGACCGGGCTGACCATGGTGGTGGCCGAAGGCAACGACGAGGACGACGACGGGGCCGGGGCCGAGGCCGGGGCCGGAGCCGGGAGTTCGCCTTCGTGCGCGGACGCCGAGGAGTCGGCGGACGAGGCCGGCGTGGCCGGGGGCCGGGCCGCCGTGGTCGCCGACGGTGTGCTGCGGTACGAGGAGTTGGCGGGTACGGAGCCGCGGATGGCGGCCCGGGACGATCTCGCACTGGACGAAGTGGCCTGGCTGCTCTACACCTCGGGCTCCTCCGGCGTGCCCAAGGGCGTCCTGTCCACCCAGCGCAACCGCCTCTCGCCGGTCGCGACGGGCCTCGTCGGTGTCCTGGGCCTGTCCGAACGGGACCGCGTGCTGTGGCCGTTGCCCCTCCATCACGCCATGAGCCAGGTGGTGTGCTTCCTCGGGGTGACCGCGGTGGGGGCGAGCGCGGTGCTGCTGCCCCGGTTCTCGGTGGCGGGTGTGCTCGGCGAACTGCGCCGTGGAGACGGCTCGTTCACCTTGCTCGGCGGGGTCCCGACCACGTATTCGGCGCTGCTCGACGAGGTCCGGGGCGAGGAGGGTGACAAGGACGGTGTCGGTCTCGGCGCCTCCGCGCTGCGGGGTTGCATCAGCGCTGGTGCCGCGGCGGGGCCCGGGTTCGGCGAGTCCTTCGAGGCGATCTGCCGCGTCCCCTATCTGGAGCACTACGGCAGTACGGAGGCGGGCCCGGTCACCATGGCGGCGCCGGGCGAGGCGATGGCGCCCGGGGGGTGCGGCCGGGTGCTGCCCGGTACCCGGGTCCGGGTCGGCGGGGGCTCCGACGGCCAGGACACGGGCGAGGGCGAGCTGTGGGTCAGCGGGCCCGGGGTCATGGTCGGTTACCACGGCAGACCGGAAGCCACCGCGGAGGTACTGCGCGACGGCTGGTTCCGCACGGGTGACCTGGTCAGGATCGATGCCTCCGGTGAACTGGCGGTCACCGGCCGGGCGAGTGATCTGATCATCCGGGGCGGGGTGAACATCCATCCCTCGGAAGTGGAGGCGGTGCTGCGGCGGCTTCCGGGAGTGGCGGACGCCGCCGTGACCGGACGCCCGCACCCCGGCTTCGGCGAGGTGCCGGTCGGCTATCTGGTCGCCGGGCCCGGCGGTGAGCTGGACAGGGGGCGCATCCTGGCCGCCTGCCGTGCCGAACTGTCCGGCTTCAAGGTGCCGGTCGAGCTGTTCGAGGTGGCGGACCTTCCCCGTACCGCCTCCGGGAAGATCGTGCGGTGGGACCTCGCCGGCCTGCCCGCGCGGGCGCTGGGCGTGGAGGCCGCCGGGAAGCCGTCGGAGGACCTGCTGACCCTGGTGCGGAGCGAGGTGGCGGCCGTGCTCGGCGGTACGCCTCAGGAAGTGGAGCCGGGCACGGCACTGCGGGACCTGGGTATGGACTCCCTGACGGCGACGGTGCTGCGGGAGCGACTGTCGGCGGTGACCGGCCTGCCGCTCTCCGAGGCCGTCGCCTTCGACTTTCCCACGGCCGCCGCGCTCGCCGCCCACCTCGGGGAACGGAACGCCGCCGGGCCGGCCGGTGCCGGGCCCGTGGACCGGAGTGCGGCCCGGTCGGACGACGATCCTGTGGTGATCGTGGGGATGGCGTGCCGCTATCCCGGAGACGTGACCTCTCCCGAGGAACTGTGGCGGCTGGTGGCCGACGGGACGGACGCCATCGGTCCCTTCCCCACCGACCGGGGCTGGGACACCGAGGCGCTGTACGACCCGGACCCCGGGCGCCCCGGACGGACGTATGTGCGCGAGGGCGGTTTCCTCTCCGGCGCGGACCGCTTCGACCCCGGCTTCTTCGGCGTCTCTCCCCGCGAGGCGCTGGCCATGGACCCGCAGCACCGGCTGCTGCTCGAAGTGGCGTGGGAGGCCTTCGAGTACGCCGGTCTCGTCCCCGCCACTCTGCGCTCCTCGGCGACCGGGGTGTACGTCGGGCTGATGTACAGCGACTACGCCCGCCGCCTGACCAGGACGCCCGAGCAGGTCGAGGGGTACCTCGGCCTCGGCAACGCCGGAAGCGTCGCCTCGGGTCGTATCGCCTACACCTTCGGCCTCGAAGGACCGGCCCTCACCGTGGACACAGCGTGTTCCTCGTCCCTGGTGGCCCTGCACCTGGCGGCCCAGGCGCTGCGCCGGGGTGAGTGTGCCTTCGCGTTGGCCGGTGGCGCCACGGTGATGTCGGGGCCCTCGTCGTTCGTGGAGTTCAGTCGCCAGCGGGCGCTGGCACCGGACGGCCGCTGCAAGGCGTTCGGCGCGTCCGCCGACGGCACAGGGTGGGCCGAGGGCGCCGGAATGCTGCTGCTGAGCCGGTTGTCCGAGGCGCGCCGCGCCGGACTTCCGGTCCTGGCCGTGGTGCGCGGCTCGGCGGTGAACCAGGACGGGGCGAGCAACGGGCTGACCGCACCGCACGGACCGGCGCAGCAGCGGGTGATCCGGCAGGCGCTCGCGGACGCGGGGCTGAATCCCGGGGACATCGACGCGGTGGAGGCGCACGGCACCGGCACCCGGCTGGGGGACGTCATCGAGGCGGAGGCCTTCTTCGCGACGTACGGGCGCCACGCGCGGCAGCGTCCCCTCCGGCTGGGCTCGGTGAAGTCGAACATCGGTCACACCCAGGCCGCCGCCGGAGTGGCCGGCGTGATCAAAATGGTGCAGGCGATGCGGCACGGCGTACTGCCGCGCACGCTGCACGCCGACGAGCCGACCCCCCGTGTCGATTGGTCGCCGGGGCGGATCGCGCTGCTGACCCGGGCGGTGGAGTGGCCTGCGACCAACCGCCGGCGCCGGGTGGGGGTGTCCTCCTTCGGTATCAGTGGCACCAACGCCCATGTGGTGCTCGAAGAGCCTCCGGGCGACGGGGAGGCCGCACCGCCTGCCGCACCGCCCGCCGTGGCGGACGGCGGGGCCGCAAGCGGCCGCGTCGGGCCCGGGGCGGCGGTGCGGGAAAGTACGACAGCCTTTCCGGTGTCGGCCAGGAGCGTGTTGGGGCTGCGGGCCCAGGCACGACGGCTGTACGACCATGTGGTCTCCGACCCCGACGCGTCCCTGGTGGACCTCGGGTACTCGCTCGCCACCACGCGTGCGGCCTTCGAGCACCGGGCCGTGGTGGTGGCCAGGGACCGTGCCGAACTGCTCGGCTCCCTGCGGGCCGTGGCGGAGGACGACGGCCGGCCCGGAGTGCACACGGGCACGGCCCGCCACCACGGTCCGACGGCCCTGTTGTTCACCGGCCAGGGCAGCCAGCGCGCCGGTATGGGCCGTGAACTGTACGAGTCGCGGGATCTGCATCCGGCCTTCGCCCGTTCGCTGGACGAGTGCTGTGCCCTGCTCGACCCGCTGCTGCCGGTGCCCCTGCGGGACGTGATGTTTGCCGGGCCCGGTACGGAGACGGGCGCGCTGCTGGAGACGACCCGGTTCGCGCAGCCGGCGCTCTTCGCCCTGGAGACGTCCCTGTTCCGGCAGTTCGAGGCATGGGGGGTACACCCCGGTCCGGTGGCCGGGCACTCGGTGGGTGAGGTGACGGCAGCCCATGTCGCCGGGGTGTTGTCCCTCGCGGACGCGTGCACACTGGTGGCGGCCCGGGGCCGGCTGATGGACGCGCTGCCCGCGGGCGGCGCGATGGCGGCGGTGGCCGCCGGCGCGGACGAGGTGGCCGCCCACCTCGCCGAGACCGGGTGCGCGGTGGAGATCGCCGCGGTCAACGGGCCTGCCTCGGTGGTCGTCTCCGGCGACGAGGCCGCGGTGCGGGAGGCCGCCGCGTACTTCCGGAAGCGGGGCCGTTCGGTGAGGCCGCTGCGGGTCGGCCACGCCTTCCACTCCGCTCGGATGGAGCCCATGCTGGCCGACTTCGCGGACGTGGTCCGGCGGCTGTCCTTCGCCGCGCCACGGCTGCCTCTGCTCACCGCAGTGGCGGGCCGGGCGGCCACCGACGAGGAGCTGTGCACAGCGGAGTTCTGGGTGGACCATGTCCGCCGTCCGGTCCGCTTCGCCGATTCGGTGGCCCACCTGGGTGAGCGAGGCGCGGCACACTACGTCGAACTGGGGCCGGACGGGGTGCTCACCGGCCTGGTACGGGATTGCCTCGCCGCGTCCGGAGCGGACGCGGACGATCCGGCCCCGGCCGGTCCGGACGCGGGCGAGGCGGGTGGCGGCGAGCGGGGCCCGGCACCGGTGGTCCTGCCCACTCTGCGCGGGACGCGGTCGGAAGCGGACGCCCTGCTCGACACGCTGGCCGCGCTGCACGCCCACGGCGTGCCCGTCGACTGGCGGGCCGTCTTCGCCGGGCGCGGCGGGCGGCGCGTCGCACTGCCCACCTACGCCTTCCAGCGTCGCCGGTACTGGCTGGAGACCGCCCCGGAGCAGCCGCCCGCGTTCCCGACGGCCGAGCCCGCCCATCCGTTCCTGCGGTCGTACACCCGCACGGCCGCCGACGACGGGTTGCTGCTGAGCGGGGTGCTCTCGGTGCACGACCAGCCGTGGCTTGCCGACCATGTGGTGGCTGAGGAGATCTTGCTGCCGGCGACCGCCTTCGTCGATATGGCCCTGCACGCCGGTGAGTTGGCGGGCGCTGCCGTCCTGGACGAGCTCGTCCTGACCGCGCCGCTGCCCGTGTCCTCGGAAGGCGCTGTCGCCTTGCAGGTGAAGGTGGCGGAGGCGGACGACGTGGGACGGCGGGCCGTGTTCTTCCACTCCCGGCCGCACACCGCGGCGGGTGATGGGCCCTGGCTTCGGAACGCCGTCGGCACGCTTTCGCCGGCGCAGCCGCCCGCGGACCGGGAAGCGGCCGCCGCCGGTCCCGGCGGCGTGCCCCGGCCGCACGCGTCCTGGCCGCCGGAGGCGGCGGTGCCCCTGCATGCCGACGGTCCGGGGACCGGACCGTACGAGCAACTGGCCGCCGACGGGCTGCGTTACGGTCCCGCCTTCCAGGGCATGCGCGCCGCCTGGAGGCACGGGGAGGAGTTGTACGCCGACGTCGCGCTGCCCGAAGCGGCCCGAGCGCCGAGCCCGGAGGCGGACGGCCCGGAGTTCGTCCTGCATCCCGCACTGCTCGACGCGGCGCTGCACGCCTTGGCCCTGGACGGCCTTGTCCCCAACGGCTCCGGGGCAGCCGGTCCGGCGGCCGGCGGGTTGTCCCTGCCGTTCGCCTTCAGCGGAGTGCGCGTGCACACCACCGGCGTACAGCGCTTGCGGGTACGAGTGGCCCCCGGGCCCGATGGGCAGACCGGAGTGGAGCTGACGGACGAGACGGGCTCACCGGTGGCGACGGTCCGTTCGCTGACGCTCCGGCCCCTGCCGCGTACCGGCTCAGCGACGGCGGACGCGGTCACCGGTGCGCTCCACCGGACGGACTGGGTGCCGCTGACCGAGCCGCCCGCACCCGTGGCGATGCCCCGCTGGGGGGTTCTGGGCACGGCGGGCACACGGCTGGTGGACGCCCTCGCGCCGCCGGGTTCCGGCGTCCCGGTGTACCGCGGCCCGGCGGAGTGCGACGCGTCGTCGGCCGTCGTCGTGGCACCGTGCCCACCGCTCGACCCGACCGGCGGCGCGCAGGACCAGGCTGCCGGGTTGCTGCGGGCAGCGGACCGGGCGCTGCGGCTCGTGCAGGAGTGGCTGGCCGAACCGCACCTGTCCCGCTCCCGCCTCGTCCTCGTGACGTCCGGTGCCGTCACGTCGGCCGACGACGGTTCCTCCACGGACGGTGCCGCGGGCCGCGGGAGTGATGGCGAGTCCGGCGTACCGTTGCACACACCGGTGTGGGGACTGGTCCGCTCGGCGCTGAGCGAAAACCCGGACCGCTTCGCCCTGATCGACGTGGACGAACACCCCGACTCCTGGAGCGCCCTGCCCGCCCTGCTGGCCGCCTCGGTACCGGAGGCAGCCGTACGCCGGGGCACGGCGTATGTGCCGAAGCTGGTGCCACTGGCCACGGCGGTAGCGGAGCCTCGGAAGCGACGGCCGCTCGACCCGGAGGGCACAGTCCTGGTCACCGGCGGCACCGGTTCCCTGGGCATGCTGGTGGCGCGGCACCTGGTCACCGTCCACGGCGTCCGTCATCTGCTGCTCGCAGGCCGACGCGGGCCGGACGCTCCGGGGGCCCGGGAAGTCGTCGCGGAGCTGCGTGAGGCGGGTGCCCAAGTGACCGTTCACGCCTGTGACGTCGCGGACCGGACCGCGCTCGCCACCCTGCTCGACGCGGTACCGGCGGCCCACCCGCTGACCGGCGTCGTGCACACCGCGGGGGTGCTGGACGACGGCGTCGTCACGGCGCTCACCACCGACCGCCTGAGGCGGGTGCTGCGCCCCAAGGCGGACGCCGCGCTCGCTCTGCACGAACTGACCCGCGGTCACGACGTGGCCGTGTTCGCGCTGTTCTCCTCGGTGGCGGGCACCTTCGGCTCCGCCGGCCAGGCCAACTACGCCGCGGCCAACTGCGTGTTGGATGCCTTGGCGCGACACCGCGGTCGGCTCGGACTGCCCGGCACGTCGATCGTCTGGGGCCCCTGGCGGCAGGACGACGGCATGATGGCGCACCTCGGCGACACGGACCGGCAGCGGATGGCCCGTTCCGGGTTCGGCCCGCTCGGACCGGAAGAGGGTCTGGCCCTCTTCGACGCCGCCGTGGCCGGTGACGAACCCGTGGTGGTGGCGGCCCGCCTCGCCCCGGCCGCTCTCCGCGGCAGCGACCCGGCGGCGAACCCGCTCCGAACCCCTGCTGCCGACGCGGGCGACAGGGGCGGCAACCGACTCGGCCGGGCGTTGGCGGCTGCTTCCCCCGGCCAGCAGGGCGGGGTGCTGCTCACCAAGGTCCGGACCCTGGCGGCCCGCGTCCTGGGTTACGTGGAGGGGGCGAGCGAGATCGACGAGGACGCCCTGCTGGCGGACCTGGGACTGGACTCCCTGGCCGCGGTCGAGCTACGCAATGAGCTCGCGGCATGGACGGGGCTGGCACTGCCGTCCACGCTGCTGTTCGACTTCCCGACACCGCGCGCGCTCGCCACCGAACTGACGCGGCGGTACGCCGCCGAGGCACCTGCTGCGGGCGCCACGTCCGACGGCCCGGCACGGCCTGCGGCCGTCGGCCCTCCGGGCTCCCCGGGCCGACCGGCGGACGACGGAGCGGAGGGCAATCCGGAGGCAGGCGCTCCGCCGGACCCCGGGGTGCAGGCCGCCGACGCCCCGCACGCCGGGGAAGCCCCGGACTCCCTGGGCGCACTCTTCCGTGCCACATGTGCCCGGGGAGAGAGCTGGGACGGCATGGTGCTCCTCACCATCGCCGCGCGCCTGCGCCCGGTATTCGACAGGACCGGGGCGCCCGGTGCGACGCACGAACCCGTCATGCTCACGGCGGGCGGCACGGGAGCCCGGCTGGTCTGTTCCCCCGCGTTCAGCGCGGTGTCCGGACCACGGGAGTACGCGCGCCTCGGCGCCGGGCTGCGCGGGCTGCGTCCGGTTTCCGCGCTGCGGCACCCGGGGTTCGAGCCCCGAGAGGCTCTGCCCGCCACACTGGATGCTCTCGTCACCGCCCAGGCCATCGCCGTCCGCGCGGCCGCGGCCGGAGGCCCGTTGGTACTGCTGGGGCGGTCGGCCGGTGGCTGGGTGGCCCATGCCGTGGCCGAGCGTCTGGAGTCCGAGGGCGCCGCCCCGGCGGCCGTCGTCCTGATGGACACCTATCCCCCCGGTCACGGCGACCGGGGTCAGGAGCTCTCCGCGATGACGTCGGACATGCTGCGCCGGGCGGCGGACTTCGCCTCTGCCGACCTCGACCGGCTCACCGCCATGGCCGGATACTTCGACCTCTTCAGCGACTGGAAACCCGCGCCGCTCGCCTGTCCCACCCTGTACGTACGAGCCCGGGACCTACTGCCCGGCGCCGAACCCGCCCCGGACTGGAGCCTGCCGCACGCCGAGGTCACGGTGGACGGGGACCACTTCACCATGCTGGAGGAACACGCCCGTACCACCGCACTCGCCATCCACGAGTGGCTGAGGGCCGGCCCGGCCTGAGGCCGTCCCGGGAGAGGCGCGGGTGTGGACGCCTCCGTCCCCCGCACCCGCCGTCCTCGCGCCCGACGTCCCCGCGTCAGCCACCTCGACCGACTCCACCGCCTCCCGGCCCGGGAGCCCACCACCGCGGGCTCGTCCGCTGGGCGGGGCGATCAATGGGGCTCACCGCCCGCTGCTCAGTTCCTTGCAGACTTCGGCCGCGGCGTGGGTGTCTCCGCCATGGGCCAGCGCGAGATCGATGAGAGCCGTTCCCTCATCGCTGATGATCAGGTGCGCGGGTTGGATGTCCCCGTGCGCCCACCCTGCGGCGTGCAACGCGGCTACGGCTTCCGCGCACGACACTGCTTCACCTGGGTCGGGCTCTGACGAGGCCCCTTCGGCGGGGTGCGGCTGCCAAAGGTCGTAGAGGCTGCTGCCCTGGTGCCAGGGCTGGACGTTCCAGGTGCCGTGTTCCCAGTCGCCATAACTGACGTGGTCCCGGTCGAGGTGCTGCAAGATTGCGCCCTCACGGCCGGGGGCCAGGGCAGTCCACTCCTGGGCCTCCCCTTCGCTCGTTGCTTTGATCGCATAGCCGAGCTTGACGGCATACCGGCCCTGCTGCGTCTCGACCTCCCAAACGGTTGATCGGCGCCGGTCGAGTACGAGCCGCCTTCCTGAGGCCGCCAGCGACTCCAAGACGCTGGTGGGGATCGCGTACGAGGCTGCTTCGGCCATGAATTCTGATCCTCTCCGGAGGAGCGAACCGCCCCTCAGCCTGTGCTGAGAGGCGGCTCTGTCTCACATCACCGGCCGGAGATTACTCCGACTGCTCGTACGGTCGTCCGCAGTTGGAATCGCACTGCGCTGCGTTCTTCCGCGGATGCGTCCCGATGGGCCAGTTCGTAGGCGTGACGGACGAGCAATTGTCAAGAACTGTGGATCAGTTCGGATAGGTGGCCCTCGCCGGCCGAGCGGGGGCGAGGGCCGCGAGCTCAGGATTTGTCGCGTGCCAGGATGGCGATGGCTGTCAGCAGCAGGACCGACCCGAGTACCAGGAGCGTGCTGATCTGCTCGCCGAGCAGGACGGCTAGGAGCGCGGCTGTGGCGGGTTCGAGGAGCACGAGCACGGCCGCGGTGGTGCTGCGGACCGTGATCAGCCCGGAGAAGTACCAGCGGTAGGCGAGCAGGGTCGGCACGACACCGAGGAAGATGAGCCAGCCGGTGGACTCGCCGACGTGTTCAGCGCGTGGCCAGACTCCCTGGACCAGCGCCAAGGGAAACAGACACACTGCCCCTGCACTCCAAGTCACCGCGTCTGTGGTTGCTTTCCCGGTGCGGCGGGCCTGCAAGGTGACGGCGCTGTAGCCGACGGCGGAGAGCAGGGCCAGCGCGATGCCCACAACGGGGCGGGGCCCGGAGACCGGGCGCGCGACCAGAAGCAGCAGGCCGAGCAGCGCGGTCCCGATCGCGGCGGTGCCGCGCTTGGTGAGCCTCTCTTTCAGAAAGACGTGTGCTCCGGCGCTGACCAGGATCGGGCTCGCGCCAAGGGCGACCATGGTGCCGAGGGCGAGCCCGGCGTCCCGGACGGCACCGAAGTAGGCCGTCTGATAGGCCGCCAGAGCGACGCCGGTGAACACGGCGGTGCGTCGGCATGGCGTGGTCCGGACGCCGGCAGGTTCGCGCGAGCGTTGGGCGGTCAGGACGGCTGCCGCGATGGCGAAGCGCCAGAACGACACGGCGATGGGGCCGAGGCCGCTGGTACGGAAGAGTTCGTGTGCTGCCGCGCCGCCGGCACCCCAGGCGATTGCGGCGGCGGAAACGGAGAGCAGGCCACGCCGAAGCGGCGTGAAGGCATGCGTGATCATGTGGTGCGTCTCCACGATGGATAGCCGGATGGGGTCCGCTTGGTGTGCGGGCGGCATCCATCGCCCCGGCAGCTGTGTGGCCAGGGTCGGGACTGGTCTGCGCCGCCCGCTAGCGGACGGGCGGCGGCAAGATCATGAAGCGCATGGGCGGAACCCTAGCGTGGCCGCTTCGGCGGATGGGACTGCTTTTCCTGGTGGTCGGGCCGGGGCATCATCTTCGTCAGGCTGCTACGGCCTCGGGGCGTTCGACGAGGTGGCCGTTCGCGAAGCGGGCTCCGGCAGGGACCAGGGGGACCGAGGTGGGCGCCAACGTCCGGCACCACTCGCCGGGCTACACCATGGCCCGGTACGGCCACTCTCGTCAGGACGGAGCGCGCCGACTGGCCGCCTCCGGTGCGGGCCGACTCGGCCTGTCGTCCCTGGTCTGACCTGGGGATTCACTGGGCCATGGTCACGTGGTTGGTCATGTCACAGCTCAGAAAGGCGAAAGACCCCTGATGAACAGGGGTCTCGTCTGGTGTCCGAGGGGGGACTTGAACCCCCACGCCCGATAAAGGGCACTAGCACCTCAAGCTAGCGCGTCTGCCATTCCGCCACCCGGACCAGGTGTCTGCCGTCCCGGCCCGCGGCCGTTCCGACGTGGAAACCATAGCAAACATCCGGGCGTGCTCGATCACACGTGCTCGCCCACCCTGCACGGCTCCCGCCGGGGCGGCGGAGCGTGTGCAGGGGCATGACGACCGTATTGCCGCCTTGGGCTGGACGGGCGGGCGAGGGAGTATGGCTCGTGGACCCCGTCGCGGGCCGGCCCGGGTGCGGGCGGTGCCCCGCGGCAGTGAACAGGAGGAGGCAGCGTGAGTGAGTCGCTTTCGGACGCGACGACGGCCGGTGCGGTCAGGGGTGAGGACGAGGTCGTCGACCTCTGCCGCGATCTGATCCGGATCGACACCAGTAACTACGGTGACCACTCCGGCCCCGGCGAGCGTGTGGCAGCCGAGTACGTCGCCGAGAAGCTGGCCGAGGTGGGGCTCGAGCCCAAGATCTTCGAATCGCACAAGGGCCGGGCCTCGACCGTGGCGCGGATCGAGGGCGAGGATCCCTCCCGTCCGGCGCTGCTCATCCACGGCCACACCGATGTGGTGCCGGCCCAAGCCGAGGACTGGACCCACCACCCCTTCTCCGGAGAGATCGTGGACGGCTGTGTCTGGGGCCGGGGCGCGGTCGATATGAAGGACATGGACGCGATGACGCTCGCGGTCGTACGCGACCGCCTGCGCACCGGCCGCAAGCCCCCGCGCGACATCGTGCTGGCCTTCCTCGCCGACGAGGAGGCGGGCGGGGTCTACGGGGCGCGTCATCTGGTCAATGAGCACCCCGAGGTCTTCGAGGGCGTGACGGAGGCGATCGGCGAGGTCGGCGGCTTCTCCTTCGACGTCAACGAGGAGCTGCGGCTGTACCTCATCGAGACCGCCCAGAAGGGCATGCACTGGATGCGGCTCACGGTGGACGGCACCGCGGGGCACGGCTCGATGAGCAACAGCGACAACGCGATCACAGAGCTTGCGGAGGCGGTCGGCCGGCTCGGGAGGTACAAGTTCCCGGTGCGGGTGACCAAGACCGTGCGGTCGTTCCTGGACGAGCTGTCCGACGCGCTCGGCATCCCGCTCGACGCGGAGAACATGGACGAGACGCTCGCCAAGCTCGGCGGTATCGCGAAGCTCATCGGAGCGACGTTGCAGAACACGGCCTCGCCGACGATGCTCGGCGCCGGTTACAAGGTCAATGTGATCCCGGGGCACGCCACCGCCCATGTCGACGGGCGCTTCCTGCCGGGGCACGAGGAGGAGTTCCTCGCCGACCTCGACCGCATCCTCGGCCCGCGGGTCAAGCGCGAGGATGTGCACGCGGACAAGGCGCTGGAGACCAGCTTCGACGGAGCGCTGGTCGACGCGATGCAGTCGGCGCTGAAGGCCGAGGACCCGATCGCCCGCGCCGTGCCGTACTGCCTCTCCGGTGGTACGGACGCCAAGTCCTTCGACGACCTCGGCATCCGCTGCTTCGGCTTCGCGCCGCTGCGGCTGCCTCCGGAGCTGGACTTCGCCGGGATGTTCCACGGGGTCGACGAGCGGGTGCCGGTGGACGGGCTGAAGTTTGGCGTGAGGGTGCTGGACCGGTTCCTGGACGCCTGCTGATCACTTGCTGATCACGGCTGTGACCGGTGCGAACGCCGACGGGGTTACTCCCTCGCACCGGTTCGGCCTAATCGATCACACATACCGAAAGAACCGAAAAGAGTGAATGCTGTCGTAGCTTGATAGCTTGATTGCTCCCTCCTCGTTACATGGTGTGTGCGGCTCGTGACAGGGGCCGCGATGCCGAAAAGGGGGTGGGGGCAGTGCCCCGCCTTCGGCAACTACCGCATCGATCATGTGACATTGGGTCACGGTCCACCGGGATGTGATCCCGGGTGGCTCCGGAGGGCGTGCCACGCGCTCCGGAGCGGCTCGGGCATGGGGGTGCGGGCGGAGACGCCCGCGCGCATCCCGGCCGGGACGGAAGGCAGGGGAGCGAGAAGTTATGCGACAGGTTGCGAAAAAGGGCCTGATCACCGTAGTGGCGGCGAGCGGCGTGCTGGCCGTGACCGGTGGCTACGCCCACGCGAGCTCGGGGGCGGACGGCGGTGCCGCGAACTCGCCGGGGATCGTGTCGGGCAACTCCATCCAGGCGCCGGTCCACGTGCCGGTGAACGTGTGCGGAAACACGGTGTCCGTCATCGGCCTGATGAACAGCGCCGGTGGCGGGGGCTGTGGTGGTGAGCGGGCCAGCGGCTCGGGCAGCGGCTCCGGTGGCTCCGGCGGCTCCAGCTCGACCAGCGGCTCCCAGGCCCAGGGCGGCACCGAGGGATCGTCCGGGATCGGCTCCGGCAACAATGTCCAGGCGCCGGTCCACGTTCCGGTCAATGCCTGCGGGAACAACATCGGGGTGGCCGCGGTCGGGAATTCCACGGACGGCGGCGACTGCGGTGTGGTCGATGCGGTCCCGAACGAGCCCGGTGAGCCCAATGAGCCGGGTGAGCCGAACGAGCCCGGTGAGCCGAACGAGCCGGGGGAGCCCAACAACCCGGGTGAGCCGAACGAGCCCGGTGAGCCGAACAACCCGGGGCAGCCCAACAACCCCGGTCAGCCGAACAACCCGGGGCAGCCGAACAACCCCGGTCAGCCGAACAACCCGGGGGACAACAACCCCGGCGATGACTCGGACAAGCCCGGCGGCCAGGAGCAGACCGGAGTCCACGGGCCCAACCCGTCGTCGAACCTCGGTGGCTCCCACCTCGCGGGCGACGAGCAGCTGGCCCACACCGGTGCCGGACCGGTTGATCTGGCCATTCCGGCCGCCGCCGGAATGCTGCTCGCGGGCACGGTGCTCTACCGCCGCGCCCGTACGGCACGGCGCTGACCCACGCTCCGTGCGTCATGCATCACATATCGCCACGTTGCACCACGCGGTGTGAGGGCGATGTGACTCTCGGCGGGCCCCGCGCTGGCGCGGGGCCCGCTCCCTGTTCCGCTGCCCCTACCAGGTGGCGCGCAGCTGGCGGATGATCCGCCGCCGCAGCCGCACCCTGCGGCTGCCGTCGGGGTTGAGTCTCAGACGATCCAACTCCCAGTGTCCGTATTCGGCATGGTCGGTGAGCAGGCGGGTAGTCGCCTTGCGGGAGACCCCACGCGGCACATACACGTCGCAGAATTCATATTCCGGCATCGCATCTATTGTGCGGGAACTGCCCTGCTACGGATAGCGTCTGCACTATGTCTGATGCTGCGCAGCCATCCGCTGCCGAGGTACGCGCCGCCGCCGAAGCGGTGAAAGCCGCACTGGATCGTCACCTCGACGCTGTCGAACGCCGGTCGGGGGAAGCAGACCCAGCCGTGTATGCCGCGTTCAACGAACTGGCAGCGGCAGCCGAGGTCTACGACGAACTGCTCTACGACGCCTACGACGAGGTCACCCCCTTCGAGATCCCCGGGGACGACGCGCTGCCGGCCTATGCCGGACCGGACGAGCCCAGCGTGCTGAACGTGCTGATCCGGAGGGACTACACGATCGCCGAACCGCAGCGTCTGCTCTCGCAGGCCCAGCGGATCGCCGACCTCGATCCGGACTCCGCCACCGGAAACGGTCGGCTGGGCGGCGAACCGGCCGCCGTCGGGGAGAGCGTTCACGCCGCGCTGGGGGTGCTTTTCGGCGAATTCGAGCCGGATGAGATCGCCTCCCGGCACAAGGAATTCGGACTGGAGGAGGGCGACTCCACCCTGTGGGTGGCGGCCGCGGAGGAGCCCGCCGAACCGGGGGAGTGGCTGTCCGCCCCCTTCGATCAGGCCGACCCGGAGTTGGTGGTCTGCCGCTTCGACGTCAGCTCGGTCTTCGACGAGGAGGGCGAGGAAGACCTCGAGGTGCTGGGCCCGGGAGGCTGAGCCGCGCTCCCGGGGCGCGGGGGCCGTTGGTCCCGGCCTGTCTTCCTGGGTTCCGCGTTTTGGGGAGGCCGGGTAGGCCGGGCCTGAGTTGCCGTGGGGGGCGTCCGCCGCGTCATCGCGCGCCCCTGCACGGCAGCGTGCCCGGCCGGAACCCAGCCTCGCCCCGCGATCGGGGTGGAAGCCGTGCGCCGGGCAGCCGGGCGCCCCGGCCTGCCGCCCGGCTCCGTCGTCCGTTTCCGGTGCACGGCGCCTGTACCCGGGTGTCTCCGGTCAGCCCGCCGGTGGCACCTGAGCCTCGAGCAGAGAGCGCAGGCGGGTGGTGCGGTCCTTGAACGGGATCTCCGCCACCGCTCGGGGAAGCGCCGCATCCACGCCGTGGACCACGGACAGATGGCGCTCGCCACGGCTGAACGCGGTGTAGACCCAGGCCCGGGTCAGGGCGGACGCCGCGTCGCCCGGCAGCACTACGACCGCCGCGGGCCAGCGCGATCCGGCGGCCTGGTGCGCGGTGATCGCCCAGCCGTGCCGCAGCAGCTCGCCGACCTCCTCGCGCCCCACCACCACGGGTGTGCCCGCACAGTCCAGCCGCAGCCCGTCGGCGTCCGCCGACACCACCGTGGCCAGCACGGTGCGGCCCGGGGCCGGGGTGTAGGCCACACGGTCGCCCGGGTCGAAGCCGCCGAACCGGCCGGGGCCGGGGTTCAGCCGATTCTTGAGAGCGCTGTTCAGCGCACGCGTCCCGGCGGCGCCGCCGTGGCCCGGGGTGATCACCTGCGTCTGCTCAGCCGGAACGCCGATCGCGCGCGGCACCGAGTCCGCGACCAACTGCACGGTACGGTGCACCGCCTCACCCGCGTCACGCGCGGGCACGATCACGACATCCTTGCCCGGCGCCTCGACCTGGTGCAGCTCGCCGATGCCGATCCCCGAGACCAGTTCGCCGATCGGCCCGGGGTCGGGGGTGCGCGAGACGACCTGCGGGCAGCGGCGGGCCGCCAGCAGATCCGCGAAGACCCGGCCCGGCCCGGCGGACCAGAGGACCCCGGGATCCCCGCTCAGCACCAGCCGTGCGCCGTCCGGCAGTGACTCGACGAGCATCGCCGCCGTCTCCACATCGAGCTGCGGCGCGTCGAGAACGGCGAGCAGATTGAGCGCCAGCGCTCCCTCCTCGTCGCGGCCGGGGCCCTCACCGCCGGACAGCAGCCCCGCGACGGTGACGGCCGACGGCGCCGCGGCACCGGACGGGTCGGTGTCGATCAGCGCGGCCAGGCGCCGTCTGCCGTTCTCGCTGTGCGTCGCCGCATACGCCCGCAGGCCCATCGCGCGGGCGGCGGCGACCAGCGCCGCCGGTTCGGCGCGGGCCGCCTCACCACCGCTGTGGGTGACCAGGCCGTGGGCCCCCACGGTGCGGATCAACTCGGCGGCGGAGGGGGACGGAGCGGCGGCGGCAGCCTTCTCCCAGTCGGGCGCGCCCGGCTCACCGGTGCCCGGCTCACCGGCCTCTGCGCCGTCCGCCGATCCCTCCGGGGGGCTCGGCGGCCCGGTGAAGGTACTGGCCACCCGGGCCAGACCGTCGGCCAGGCTCTCTTCCGCCAGTGCGTAGCGGTCCAGGCCGAGCAGGACCCGGACGGGCTGTTCGGCGCCCTCCTCGGCGTCGGCGGTGGCGGGGCGGGCGGCTCCTGGAGTGTCCAGCGCGTCCTGGAACACCAGCACTTCGCCGTCCGCGATCACGGTGCGCAGCGCCTCGTCCGGGTCGGGTACGGACACCTTGGCGAGTGCGGCGGACAGCGCACCGGACTCGAGTGCGGTGTGGCCCTCGAGCGCGGCGCGCTCCAGCAGCCAGCCGGTGAGCGCCCGCGCACGGCGCTCGTCGTCCGGTCGGCAGTCGGGGCCGAGCAGGGCGCGCGCGAAGCCGTCAGCCTGGTCGTGGCGGACCCCCGGGACCGCCAGGAGCAGCCAGGGGTCCTCGCGCAGCGCCTCGGCCGCCCGCTCGCCGAGTACCTCTGCCACTCGCCCGGCCAGCGTCTCGGGTGCCCCGCCCGCCGCGAGCACCTGCCGGACGTCGGCAGCCCCCGCGATCTCGCCGTCCGGCCCGCGCACCGGCCGGGGTGCCGCCCGGACCACACCACTCGGGCCGGGGTCGGCCGGGACGCCCCCGCCACCGGGGGCGTCAGGACGTGACTGCTGGGGTCGGGGCGCGGCGGCGGGCGCCGGGCTGGGCGCCGGACGGCGGGTCGGAGCGGGCTCGTTGAAGAACGACGCCGCCGACCGCTCACCGCTCTCCACGGCCCGCACCGCGGCGGCCAGCGCCTCGGCGGCAGCCGACCGCCCCTTGCCCGCTGTTGCGGCGGCAGCGGCGGTTCCGGAATCGGTCCCGGCTGCCGCTCCGGCCGCGGCACCGGTGCCTTCCGGCTCCGGTGTGGTGGCTTCGGCCCTGACGGGCGGGTTCGGCGAGCCCTCGGCGTCGGCCTCCGCGCCGGTGTGCGCATCCGCCCCCTCCGGGGACTCGCCCCCTGCGGCCGCGGCGGGACCGTGGTCACCCAACGCCGCCGCGGCCCCATGGGCGTCCTCCCTGTCCGGGGCCGCTGGCGTGTCCTCTCCCGGCTCATCCGTCCCCGCGGAGGCATCGCCCCCGGCCGCCGAGGTCTCCCGGACGGTGGCGGACTCCGAACCCCCCGGCTCCGCCCCCGTTTCCGTCCCCGGCTCCGCCCGTCCACCGGCGTCCCCGGCCTGCCCGGCCTCCGGCGCGGTCGTCCGCGGGGTCGTGTCGGCCTCCTCGGGCGCGGATGCGGCCTCGCCGGCGAGGCGGTCGGTACTCACAGGGTGCTCCAGTCCTGATCGGGATAGCGGTGCACGGGCGCCGACACATCGTCGAGCGCCTGGCAGATCTCGTCCGGAAGACTAAGGGTCTCCACCGACAACGCCGCCCTCAGCTGCTGGGCGTTGCGCGCGCCGACGATCGGCGCGGCGACGCCCGGACGGTCGCGGACCCAGGCGAGGGCGACATGCAGCGCGGTGGTGGCCAGTCCGTCGGCGGCTATGGCGACGGCCTCGACGACGCGGCTCGCCTCCTCGTCGAGATACGGCGCGACGAAGGCCGCGAGCTCGGAGGCGCCGCGGGAGTCCGCCGGGGTCATATGGCGGTACTTCCCGGTCAGTACGCCCCGGCCGAGCGGTGACGAGGGGAGCAGACCGATCCCCAGGTCGAGGGCGGCGGGCAGCACTTCGCGCTCGACGCCGCGCTGGAGTAGGGAGTACTCCATTTGTGTGCTGGCGAGCCGGGTGTGGGCGCCGGACGAAGCCAGCTGCCAGGTGGCGGCCTTCGCGAGCTGCCAGCCGCAGAAGTTGGAGACGCCCACATATCGGGCCCGCCCGCTGCTGACCGCGATATCGAGTGCCTGGAGGGTCTCCTCGAGCGGGGTGACCGGGTCGAAGGCGTGCACCTGCCACAGGTCGACATAGTCCGTGCCCAGCCGCTCCAACGAGGCGTCCAGCGCGTCCAGCAGATGGCCGCGCGAGCCGTCGAAGCGCCGGTCGGGATCGGGCACGCTGCCCGCCTTCGTGGCGATCTGGAGGTCGCGCCGGGGCACCAGCCCCTCCAGCAGCTGCCCGAGGAGGTATTCGGCGCCGCCGTCCGCGTACACATCCGCGGTGTCGATCAGTGTGCCGCCCGCCTCCCAGAACGCCTTGAGCTGGTCGGCGGCGTCGTGTTCGTCGGTGTCCCGCCCCCAGGTGAGCGTGCCGAGCCCGAGCCGGGAGACGCGCAGGCCCGTGCGGCCGAGGTGCCTTTGCTCCATGAACATCGAGATTACTGGCCGGAAAGCGAGCCGTGGCAGCCTGTGGATAACCTCCCCCTGACGTATCGCGGTCCCGCGCGCTAGAGTCCCCGGAACAGGGACGTTACTGATCAGTAAGAGGTGCGGTATGAGGCTCGGAATCAACCTCGGCTACTGGGGTGCCGGGATGGACGCGGACAACCTCGCGGTCGCCCGCGAGGCCGACCGGCTCGGTTACTCGGTCTGCTGGGCGGCCGAGGCGTACGGCTCGGACGCCGCCACCGTGCTCGCCTGGGTCGCCGCGCAGACCGAGCGCATCGACGTCGGCTCCGCCATCTTCCAGATCCCGGCCCGTACGCCCGCCATGACGGCGATGACCGCCGCCACCCTCGACACCCTCTCCGGCGGCCGCTTCCGCCTCGGCCTCGGCGTCTCGGGCCCGCAGGTCTCCGAGGGCTGGTACGGCGTGCGGTTCGACAAGCCGCTCGCCCGCACCCGTGAGTACGTGGAGGTCATCCGCAAGGCCATGTCGCGCCAGCGGCTCACGCACGACGGCGACAACTGGACGCTGCCGCTGCCCGACGGCCCCGGCAAGCCGCTCAAGCTCACCGTGCACCCGGTGCGCGAGTACATCCCGCTGTACATCGCGGCCATTGGCCCGAAGAACCTGGAGCAGACGGGCGAGATCGCCGACGGCGCACTGGTGCTGTTCTACGCCCCCGAGCACGCCGAGGAGACCACCCTCGGCTCGCTGCGCGCGGGCCGGGCCAAGATCGGCAAGGACCTCGAGGGCTTCGATGTGGTGCCCACCGTCCCGATGGCCGTCGGCGATGACGTCCGCGGCCTCGCCGACCACTTCCGCCCGTACACCGCGCTCTACGTGGGTGGCATGGGCAGCGCCAAGCAGAACTTCTACAACAAGCTGGCGCAGCGCATGGGTTATGAGAAGGAGGCCGCCGAGATCCAGGAGAAGTACCTCAGCGGCGACAAGGAGGGTGCCGCCGCGGCCGTGCCCCACGAGCTGATCGACTCCACCTCGCTGATCGGCCCCGTCGAGCGCATCGCCGACCGTATGCAGGCGTACGCCCAGGCCGGGGTCACCACCCTGTCGCTGACCCCCGCGGGCTTCACGCTCGAGGAGCGACTCGCCGGTCTGCGGGCGGGCGTCGAGGCGCTGGAGCGGGCCGGGCTGGCGTAAGGCCGCCCGGACCGGCGTAAGGCCGCCGAAAAAGTCCTGCGGCCGTGGTGGGGGCTCGGGGGTCTTCCCCGCCACGGCCGTCACTGTGCACAACGCCTGTGCCCCCGGCTGGTTACGCCCGCCCGGTCTTCTCCGGAATCGCCCGTACGGACGAGCCGGACCCCTCCCCTGTTGCCGCTGCGCACACCCGGCATTTGACTTTTTCTGCGCGAATGTCGTGCACGGAGCGCACGGAGGTGGCAGAGATGATCTCGGCGAAAGGCGTCTTCCAGGAGATCCTCGACAACGACGAGTCGTTCCGGCTCTTCTGCTCCATCGCGGCCAGCGGCGAGGCCCAGGGGGGCTGGGAGAACGGCCGGATCGCCGCCCTCGTGCCCGACAGTCAGCGTGCCCTCGCGCCCAAGATCACCCGGCATGGCGCCGACGAGGACAAACACGGCCGGATCTTCAACGCTCTGTTGCGCAAGCGCGGACTGGAGCCCATGGAGGTCCCCCGCGAGACCGACTACACCATGCTGCTGGAGGCGCGTGGCATCGGGCTGGCCCATGACAAGCTGCGCCGTGACGAGATGCTGACCGAGTACGACATCGTCGTCTATCTCGCGCACAGCCGGGTCACCGAGCAGCGGGCCTCCGCCCAGATGCTGATGCTGCGCAAGTACTTCGGTGACCATCCGGTGATCGGCCGCGCGGTGCAGATGATCTCGAACGACGAGGACAACCACCTCGCCTACTGCCATGAGGAACTGCTGCGGCTGGCCGCCGCCGGTTACGGCCGGACCATCCAGCGGACGCTGCGGGAGAGCGCGCTGGCCGAGATCGAGGTCTACCGGGATGTGAGCCTCGCCGTGATGTCCCATATGGGGCGCATCCTGGGCTGGTCCACGGCGAAGGCCGCGGTGCTGGCGGCGGGTGTGCACGCCATGTACGGCGTCGAGCGGCTGGGCGGCTGGCGGCGTATGGTCACGCTGCGGATGCCCGAGCGGCGGGACGCCCTGGGCGGCCCCTCGACCAATGCCTCCGAGGCTCGCGAGTTCGCCTGAGACAGGCCCCGGGCGGGCCCCGGGCAAGCCCCTCGGAGGGCTGCCGAAACAGTTGCCGAAACAGCTGCTGGAACGGGCGGTCTGCCGGAACGGGCGGGCGCCCTGCCCCGCTCGCTCAGAGCCAGCCGCGGCGTTTGAACATCCGGTACAGCAGTGTGATCGCACCGACCATCAGCAGCAGCACCGCCGGATAGCCCCACGGCTCCTTCAGCTCCGGCATGTGGTCGAAGTTCATGCCGTAGATTCCGGCGATCAGCGTCGGCACCGCGGCCATCGCCGCCCACGCCGAGATCTTCCGCATGTCGTCGTTCTGCCGTACGCCCATCTGCGCGAGATGGGCGGCGAGGATGTCCGACAGCAGCCGGTCCAGCCCTTCCACATGCTCGTTCACCCGGGTCAAATGGTCGCTGACATCGCGGAAGAACGGCCGCGAGCCCTCGTGGACGAACGGCACCCCGGCGCCCGCCAGCCGCTCCATCGGCTCGGCCAACGGGCCCGTGGCCCGGCGGAATTCGAGCACCTCGCGCTTGAAGGCGTAGATCCTGCCCGCCGTGTTCTGCCTGGTCGCGCTGTCCGGCGCGAAGACATCGGTCTCCAGCCCGTCCAGGTCCTCATGGAGCTCGTCCGCGACATCGAGGTAGTGGTCCACGACCGCGTCGGAGACCGCGTACATCACCGCCGTCGGCCCGTGGCGCAGCACATCGGGCGCCCGCTCCAGCCGCTCCCGCACCGTGCTGAGCGGATTGGCCTCCCCGTGCCGGACGGTCACCACGAAGGAGTCACCCACGAACACCATCAGCTCACCCGCGGTGACGGTGCCCGCCTTCTCGTTGTACTGGACCGGCTTGAGCACCAGGAACAGGGAGTCGTCGTACACCTCCAGCTTCGGCCTCTGGTGGGCGTGCAAGGCGTCCTCGACGGCCAGCGGATGCAGTCCGAACTCGCTGGTCACGAGCTCGAACTCCTTCTCGGTCGGCTCATGGAGCCCGATCCAGAGGAAGGAGTCACCCGCCGCTCGCGCCTGGTCGAGGGCGTCGGAGAAGTCGGCGGGCCCTTCGGTGCGGCGCCCGTCCTGGTAGATGGCACAATCCACGATCACGCGGGGCATTCTGCCGCCCCTGGCTCCGATACGCACGAGGGGGCCGGTGAAGGGAGGCGGGCGCACCCCCTGAGGTGCCCGTGCGTGGCCGTAGGGTGGCAGGCATGCCCACGCTGATCCTCGTACGGCACGGCCGGTCCACCGCCAATACCGCGGGTGTCCTCGCGGGCTGGACGCCCGGTGTCGCCCTCGACGAGCGCGGCGCCGCACAGGCCGCGGCGCTGCCCGGACGGCTGGCGCGGCTGCCGCTCGCCGCGGCCGTCACCAGCCCGCTCCAGCGCTGCCAGGAGACGCTGGCCCCGCTGCTCACCGCCCGCCCCGGGCTGCCCCTGCACACCGAGGAACGGATCGGCGAGTGCCACTATGGCGACTGGTCGGGGCGCAAACTGGCCGAGCTCGCCGATGAACCGCTGATGAACGTCGTCCAGCAGCACCCCTCGGCCGCCGCCTTCCCGGGCGGTGAGTCGATGCGCGCCATGCAGGCGCGGGCGGTCGACGCGGTGCGCGACTGGAACGCCCGGATCGAGGCGGAGCACGGGGCCGACGCGGTCTATCTGATGTGCTCGCACGGCGACATCATCAAGTCGCTGGTGGCGGACGCCCTCGGGCTGCATCTCGACCTCTTCCAGCGGATCTCGGTCGAGCCCTGCTCGGTCACCGCGATCCGCTACACCCCGACCCGGCCGTTCCTCGTGCGGCTCGGGGACACCGGTGACTTCGCGGGTCTGATCCCGCGCGAGCACCCGCCCGGCGACCAGGGCGGGGACGCGGCGGTGGGTGGCGACGCGGGAGCACCGTGATCGCCGTGGGCGGGCGCGACGTGATCTCCGTGCGCAGTAGGGTGGTGCCGCGGCGCACACCCGCCGTGACCGCCGTGACCGGGCAGTCGTGACCGTCAGCAACCAGCAGTCAACCAGCCGAGCAGTCGAACCAAATGGAGCAGGACGTTGTCCCGTCAGGTGTTCCTCTATGACCCGCCGGACCGTTTCGTCGCCGGTACGGTCGGGCTGCCTGGTCGCCGCACCTTTTTCCTCCAGGCGTCCGCGAGTGGCCGCACCACCAGTGTGGCCCTGGAGAAGACCCAGGTCGCCGCACTGGCCGAGCGGATAGACGAGCTGCTCGACGAAGTGGTCCGGCGCACCGGCGGAAACGCCCCGGTCCCCGCCGTCGCACCCGCCGAACTCGCCGACACCGAGCCGCTGGACGCCCCCGTGGAGGAGGAGTTCAGGGTCGGCACCATGGCGCTCGCCTGGGACGGCGAGGAACAGCGGATGATCGTCGAAGCGCAGGCCCTCGTCGAGTTGGAGGCCGAGTCCGAAGAGGACCTGGCCGAGGCCGAGGAGCGGCTGCTCCAGGACGATGTGAACGGGCCGCCCATGCTGCGGGTGCGGCTCACCGGCACCCAGGCCCGCGCCTTCGCCAAGCGCGCGCTGGACGTCGTCAACGCCGGCCGGCCGCCCTGCCCGCTGTGCAGCCTGCCGCTCGACCCGGAGGGACACGTATGTCCGCGCCAGAACGGATACCGCCGCGGAGCATGACGCCTCCGGAGCCGTCCGAGCTGCTGGCCCTGGGCGAGCTGACGGTGCGCGGCCGGGTCCGGGAGGCGTCCAACGCGGTGCTCTACTGCACGGTCGAGTACCAGGGCCACAGCGCGCCCTGCGTCTACAAGCCGGTGGCCGGAGAGCGCCCGCTGTGGGACTTCCCGGACGGCACGCTGGCCCAGCGTGAGGTGGCCGCGTACGAGATCTCCGAGGCGACCGGCTGGGGGCTGGTCCCGCCCACCGTGCTGCGCGACGGTCCGTACGGGCAGGGGATGTGCCAGCTGTGGGTCGAGGTGGCCGACACCGATGGATCGGACACCGATGGATCGGGCACCGACGGATCGGACGGGGCGGGAGCCGACGGGAGCGACGGACCCCAGGACGATGGGGGCGGTACGGAACTCCTCGCGCTGATAGAGGGCGATGAGCCCGGCCCCGGCTGGAAGGCGGTCGGCTTCGCCGAGGTGGGCGAGGGCCGCACCGCGCTGCTGGTCCACGCCGACGACGTCCGGCTGCGCCGACTGGCCGTCCTGGACGCGGTGATCAACAACGGTGACCGCAAGGGCGGCCATCTGCTGCCCGCCGCCGGAGGGCGGCTCTACGCGATCGACCACGGGGTGACCTTCAACGCGGACGACAAGCTGCGCACCCTGCTGTGGGGATGGGCGGGGGAGCCGCTTCCGGACGATGTGCTCGAGGTACTGGGCCGGTTGGCGGAGCAGCTGGCCGACGGCGGGCCGCTGTGCGCCCGGCTGGCGGAGCTGATCACCGCGGCCGAGATCGAGGCGCTGCGGGCCCGGGTGGCCGTGCTGCTGAGCACCAAGGCGCACCCCGAGCCCAGCGGGCAGTGGCCCGCGATCCCCTGGCCCCCGGTCTGAGGCGGACGGGCCGGGCGGCCGCCGGTCCGGGCCGAACGGGCCGAACGGGCCGAACGGGCCGGGCGGCCGCTGTCCGTACCCCGCGGCGGCCGTCGCACATGGGCACAGCATCTTCTGGGTAGGAGCACAAGAGTGCCTATCCGGCCAACAGGTCTGGTCCGGTTCGTATCCGGAACTGGCATCCGGTTACGCTCATGGCATGTATGCCTGGCCCGCTTCTGAGGTTCCCGCCCTGCCCGGCAGAGGCCGCGACCTGAGGATTCACGACACCGCGACCGGGGGACCGATCACCCTCACCCCCGGCCCCGTCGCCCGCATCTACGTCTGCGGCATCACGCCGTACGACGCCACCCATATGGGACATGCGGCGACCTACAACGCGTTCGACCTCGTTCAGCGCGTGTGGCTCGACACCAAGCGGCAGGTGCACTACGTCCAGAACGTCACCGATGTCGACGATCCACTGCTGGAACGGGCCGTGGCGAACGGCGACGACTGGACCGCGCTCGCGGAGCGCGAGACCGCCCTCTTCCGCGAGGACATGACGGCCCT
This sequence comes from Streptomyces sp. JLBJ103, assembly GCF_058215575.1. Classification (NCBI taxonomy): domain Bacteria; kingdom Bacillati; phylum Actinomycetota; class Actinomycetes; order Kitasatosporales; family Streptomycetaceae; genus Streptomyces; species Streptomyces sp. JLBJ103. The sequence goes on from NZ_CM177089.1 coordinate 6,411,224, forward strand.
GCGGATGCTGCCCCCGCGCCACTACATCGGCGCCGTGGAGGCCATACCGGGGATCGTGCCGCTGGTGGAGCGGCTGCGCGACCTGGGCGCCGCCTATGAGCTCGAGGGCGACGTCTACTTCTCCGTGGAGTCCGACCCCTCGTTCGGATCGGTCAGCAGGCTCGACGCCGAGGCGATGCGGCTGCTGTCCGCCGAGCGCGGCGGCGACCCCGAGCGCCCCGGCAAGAAGAACCCGCTCGACCCGATGCTGTGGCTGGCCGCCCGTGAGGGCGAGCCGAGTTGGGACGGCGCTTCGCTCGGCCCCGGCCGCCCCGGCTGGCACATCGAGTGCGTGGCCATCGCCCTCGACCACTTCGGCATGGGCTTCGACGTGCAGGGCGGCGGCTCCGATCTCGCCTTCCCGCACCATGAGATGGGCGCCTCGCACGCCCAGGTCCTCACCGGTGAGCGGCCGTTCGCGCAAACGTATGTGCACGCCGGGATGGTCGCCCTGAATGGCGAGAAGATGTCCAAGTCCAAGGGAAATCTGGTCTTTGTCTCGGCGCTGCGCCGCGACGGTGTGGACCCCGCGGCCATCCGGCTCGCGCTGCTGGCCCACCACTACCGGGCCGACTGGGAGTGGACGGACGACGTCCTGCGGGAGGCGCGAGAGCGGCTGGGCCGCTGGCGCGCCGCCGTCTCGCGGCCGGACGGACCGTCGGCCGACGCGCTGGTGGAGGAGATCCGCGAGGCGCTGGCGGACGACCTCGACGCCCCGTCCGCCCTGGCCGCGGTGGACCGCTGGGCCGCCGTGCAGGCGTCCTCCGGGGGTACGGACGAGGGGGCGCCCGGTCTGGTGTCGCGCGCGGTCGACGCACTGCTGGGTGTTGCGCTCTGACCGTCCTGACGGTCTTCTGACCGCGCTCTGATCGGTCCCTGACCATACGGACGGGCCCGCACCGGGAAACTCCCCGGTGCGGGCCCGTCCGTCGTGCTGTGTGCGCTGTGCGGGCGAGGCCCTGTCCGATGGGTCTTTGAGGAGCAGCCCGCGGCGTCTGGTGCAGGGGGCACCTCCCAGCGTTAGCGGGGGGAGCGTCGCACGGCGGAGGATCGCCCTCGTACTGGGCGTACTCGGGCGACTTTCGCAACGCCGCGAGGTGCGGTGCCAGACGTCGCGGGCCCGATAAGACCCGCCGGACAGGGCCTAACCGCCGGCGCCGGGCCCGTTGTCGCCGTCCCCGCTGTCCCGGTCCCGGGTGTTCCCGCCCTGGCCGCCCTGGCCGCCCTGGCCGTCTTGGCCGTCGGGTCCGTCGGTGCCTTCCGTGGCGCTCTCGTCGCCGTCGGAACCCTCGCTCTCCTCCCGGGCCACCTCGTCCTTCGGTGACGGCTTGCGCGGGCGCGTACGGCCGCTGGAGGAGTCCCGCAGATACCCACCGGGGCCCGGACCGTCCGCGACACCGCCGCTCTCGGTGGCGTGGCCACCCGGTCCGGGCTGGCCGTCCCGCCGCCGCAGATAGCGCTCGAACTCGCGGGCGATGGCCTCGCCCGACGCCTCCGGCAGCTCCGCGGTGTCGCGCGCCTCCTCCAGGGACTGCACATACTCGGCCACTTCGCTGTCCTCGGCGGCCAGTTGGTCCACGCCCAGCTGCCAGGCCCGTGCGTCCTCCGTCAGCTCGCCGAGCGGGATCCGCACGCCGATCAGGTCCTCGAGACGGTTGAGCAGGGCCAGGGTCGCCTTCGGGTTCGGTGGCTGCGAGACGTAGTGCGGTACGGCCGCCCACAGGCTCACCGCCGGAACACCGGCGTGGGTGCAGGCCTCCTGGAGGATCCCGACGATGCCGGTGGGGCCCTCGTAGCGGGTCTCCTCCAGGTCGAGGCTGCGGGCCAGATCCGGATCGGAGGTGACACCGCTGACCGGCACCGGCCGGGTGTGTGGGGTGTCGCCGAGCAGTGCGCCGAGGACCACGACCATCTCCACGCCCAACTCATGGGCGTAGCCGAGGATCTCGTTGCAGAACGACCGCCAGCGCATGCTGGGCTCGATACCGCGCACCAGCACCAGATCGCGGGTCTTCTCACCGGTGTCCGCGCGCACCACGGAGAGCCGGGTCGTCGGCCAAGTGATCTTGCGCACCCCGGAATCCAGGGCCACGGTGGGACGGTTCACCTGGAAGTCGTAGTAGTCCTCGGCGTCGAGCGCGGCGAAGACCTCGCCCTTCCACTCCCGGTCCAGATGCCCCACCGCGGTGGAGGCCGCGTCTCCGGCGTCGTTCCAGCCCTCGAAGGCACAGATCATGACCGGGTCGATCAGCTCGGGAACCCCCTCAAGCTCGATCACCCAGCGCCTCCTTCCGACCGGGGCGGACGGGTCGGTACCGCCCCCGGTTCCAGTTCCATTGCGTGCGACCCAAGCCTACGGCTTAGGGGGCCTCCCGCCGCAGCCCCCGTACACCACAACACTTAGATTCATCCGACCTGTCCCGCGAAAACTGCGACGCACCTCTGGACGCCGCGCGAACAACAGCGCTATACATCGGATCATCGCGAAAGGTCCGATGTTCTGTCGCGTCACGTTCAGGGAGCCCCGTTGATACTGCGTCCCGTCGTCACCGAACTCGAGGTCCACGACATCCGCTTTCCCACCTCGGAGCGGCTCGACGGCTCGGATGCCATGAACCCGGACCCCGACTACTCCGCGGCCTATGTGGTGCTGCGGACGAACGCTCCAGCCATGGGCGATCCGGACGCCGCGGGTGATCCGGACGCCGCGGGTGATCCGGACACCTCGGGCGGCCCGGACACCGCCGTGGCCGAGGGGCACGGATTCGTCTTCACCATCGGCCGTGGCAATGACGTCACCGCGGCCGCCATCCGCTCGCTGCGCCCCCATGTGGTCGGCCGCCCCGCCCCGTACACCGCCACCGAGCTCGCCGCACTGCACCGCGATCTGACGCATGATTCGCAGCTGCGCTGGCTCGGGCCGGAGAAGGGCGTGATGCACATGGCGGCCGGGGCGGTGGTCAACGCCGCATGGGACCTGGCCGCCACCTACGCCGCCAAACCGCTGTGGCAGTTCCTCGCCGACATGTCCCCCGAGGAACTGGTGGAGCTGGTGGACTTCCGCTATCTCACCGACGCCCTCACCCGCGACGAGGCCCTGGCCATCCTGCGCGCCGCCGAACCGGGCCGCGCCGAGCGCGCCGCGCGGCTGCGCGAGCGCGGCTATCCCGCGTACACCACCTCGCCCGGCTGGCTCGGCTACACCGACGAGAAAATGATCAAGCTGGCGCAGGAGGCGGTCGCCGACGGCTTCGGCCAGATCAAACTGAAGATCGGTGCCGATCTCGACGAGGATCTGAGACGGATGCGGCTGGCCCGTGAGGCCGTCGGCCCCGGTGTCCGGATCGCCGTCGACGCCAATCAGCGCTGGGACGTGCCGGAGGCGCTGCGCTGGATGCGCGCCCTGGCCCCGTACCAGCCGCACTGGATCGAGGAGCCGACCAGCCCCGACGACGTCCTCGGCCACGCCGCCATCCGCGCGGGACAGCCCGTCAAGGTGGCCACCGGTGAACACGTCGCCAACCGCGTGGTGTTCAAACAGCTGCTCCAAGCCGGTGCGGTGGACTTCGTCCAGATCGACGCCGCACGGGTCGCCGGGGTCAACGAGAACCTCGCGATCCTGCTGCTCGCCGCCAAACACGGACTGCCAGTGTGTCCGCACGCGGGCGGTGTGGGCCTGTGCGAACTCGTCCAGCACCTGTCCATGTTCGACTTCGTGGCCGTCTCGGGCAGCTGGGACGACCGGGTCATCGAGTACGTCGACCACCTCCATGAGCACTTCACCGACCCGGCGGTCGTCGAGTCGGGCCGCTACCGGGCGCCGGCCGCGCCGGGCTTCTCCGCGCGGATGCGTCCCGCGTCCATCGCCGCCTACCGCTATCCCGACGGACCCGAGTGGCGCGGCCGTGTCCCCAGCACCCCCCACGCCATGTCGGCCGCGGAACATACGGCAACCACGGAACGCACCGCGTCCACCACCGCCCGTACGACCGGAGGGAACCCGTGAACCAGCCGCATTCCACCGGCGACTTCGAGGGGCTGGCCGCCCTGGTGACCGGTGGCGCCTCCGGTATCGGCGCCGCCGTCGCCATGGCGCTGCGCGACCGCGGCGCCCGGGTCGCGGTGCTCGACCGCGACCCCACCGGCGCCCCGGCGGGCACCCTCCCCGTCACCGCCGACGTCACCTCCGACGAGGCGGTACGGGCCGCGGTGGCCGAGACCGTCGCCGCGTTCGGCACCCTGCACACCGTCGTCGGCAACGCGGGCATCGGCGCCGTCGGCACCGTCGAGGACACCGCGGACGAGGAGTGGCAACGGCTGCTGGACGTGAATGTGCTGGGCCTGGTGCGCACCGCGCGGGCCGCGCTGCCCCATCTGCGCGCCGCCGCCGCCGACCGCCCCGGCTGTGTGTCCATCACCCACACCTGCTCGATCGCCGCCACCGCGGGGCTGCCGCAGCGTGCCGCCTACAGCGCCAGCAAGGGCGCCGTACTGGCGCTCACCCGCGCCATGGCCGCCGACCACATCCGCGAGGGCATCCGCGTCAACTGCGTCAACCCCGGCACCGTGGACACCCCGTGGGTGGGGCGGCTGCTGGACCGGGCGGCCGACCCGGCGGCCGAGCGCGCCGCCCTGGAGGCCCGTCAGCCGACCGGACGGCTGGTGTCCGCGCAGGAGGTCGCCGCCGCCGTCGCGTATCTGGCCGGACCCTCGGCCGCGGCCGTCACCGGCACCGCGCTGGCGGTGGACGGCGGGATGCAGGGGCTGCGGCTGCGCCCCGAACCTTCCGGAGAGCCGGAGCGCTGAGAAGCCCCCCGACCACCCCCCACACCCGCACCGTATGAACCAGGATCGACCAAGGACGGGACCCGATGACGAGACTGCGCACCTCCGGCACCGCCGCCTGCGCCGTGCTGCTGGCCGTCGCCGCGCTCACCGGCTGCAACCGTGAGAGCGGCGGCGCCGGTGGCGGCAAGGTCGGCATCGACATGCCGCGCACGGACACCGACTTCTGGAACTCCTACCAGCAGTATCTGGAGAAGGGCATCGACAAGGGCACCGTCTCCGCCCTGCCGCTGTCCAACTCGCAGAACGACATCTCCAAGCTGGTCGCCAACGTCCAGGCGTTCAGCGACCAGGGCGCCAAGGCCATCGTCATGGCTCCCCAGGACACCGGCGCCGTCTCGTCCACCCTCGAGCGGCTGGCGGAGAAGAAGATCCCGGTCATCAGCGTGGACACCCGCCCCGACGCCGGAAAGGTCTACATGGTGGTCCGGGCCGACAACCGGGCCTACGGCACCAAGGCGTGCGAATACCTCGGCAAGAAGCTTGGTGGCAAGGGCCGGGTCGCCGAGCTTCAGGGCGACCTCAGCTCCATCAACGGCCGGGACCGGTCGCGGGCGTTCGCCTCCTGCATGAAGAAGAAGTACCCCGGCATCACCGTGCACGAGCTGCCCACCGACTGGAAGGGCGATGTCGCCTCGGCCAAGCTCCAGAGCCTGCTGGCCCAGCACCGGGACATCGACGGCATCTATATGCAGGCGGGCGGCGCCTTCCTCCAGCCCACCCTGGCGCTGCTGGAACAGAAGAAGCTGCTGAAGCCCGCGGGTTCGGCCGGGCACATCACGATCATCTCCAACGACGGCATCCCCGAGGAGCTGGACGCCATCCGCTCGGGGAAGATCGACGCCACCCTCTCCCAGCCCGCCGACCTCTACGCCACCTACGCCCTGAAGTACGCCAGGGCGGCGCTGGACGGCAAGACCTTCAAGCCCGGCCGCACCGACCACGGCTCGGAGATCGTCAAGATCGAGAACGGTCTCGAGGACCAGCTCCCGGCGCCGCTCGTCACCAAGAAGAACGTCGACGACCCGGCGCTGTGGGCCAACCAGCTCGAGAAGAAGAAGTAGCCATGGCCACCGTGGAACAGCCCACCGCGGTGCGCGCCCGGCGCATCGTCAAACGGTACGGACCCACCGTCGCCCTGGACCGGGCCCAGCTTGCCGTGGCACCCGGCGAGGCCCACGCGCTCGTCGGGCGCAACGGGGCGGGCAAGTCCACGCTGGTCTCCGTGCTGACCGGCATGGCACGCCCGGACGAGGGCGAGGTGACGTTCTCCGGCGAGCCCGCACCCCGCTACGGCGACACCGCCGCCTGGCGCGCCAAGGTCGCCTGCGTCTACCAGAAGTCGATGGTGGTCCCCGAGCTGACCGTGGCCGAGAACCTCTATCTGGGCCGCTTCCCGGGCAGCGGACGCATCCGCTGGCCGGAGCTGCGCGAGGCCGCCCGCGCGACACTCGCCGAGTACGGCGTCGAGGTGGACCCGCGGACGCGGGCGAAGGACCTCGGCGTCGAGCAGCGGCAGTTCGTCGAGATCGCCCGCGCCCTGTCCTTCGGGGCACGGCTGATCATCCTCGACGAGCCCACCGCGCAGCTCGACGCGGGCGGAATCGACCGGCTCTTCGCCCGGCTGGCCGAACTGCGCGCCCAGGGCGTCGCGTTCCTGTTCATCTCGCACCATCTGCAAGAGGTCTACGAACTCTGCGACACCGTCACCGTCTTCCGTGACGCCCGCCATGTGCTGACCGCCCCCGTCGCCGAACTGCCCAAGGAGGACCTGGTCGCGGCGATGACCGGGGACACCGCCGAGGCGCCCGGGGGCGACTCCCGCGCGGCCGTGCGCGCCCCGGTCACCCGCCGGAGGGCCGAGCCGGGCGGGGAGCCGGTGCTGCGCACCGAAGGGCTGTGCGCGGAGGGCGCGTTCGCACCGCTGGACCTGGTGGTGCGGCCGGGTGAGGTGGTGGGCCTGGCCGGGGCGACGGCCAGCGGCAACACCGCGGTGGGGGAGACCCTGGTGGGGCTGCGCCGCCCGGACGGCGGACGGCTGGCGGTCCGCGGCCGCCCGGTGCGCACCGGCAGTGTGCCGCACGCCCTCGACGCCGGGATCGGCTACGTTCCCGAGGACCGGCATCGCCAGGGGCTCGTACCGGGGCGCAGTGTCGCGGAGAACGCCACGCTGACCGTCACCGACCAGCTCGGGCCGTACGGCACGGTACTGCCCTCGCGTACCCGCGCCTTCGCCCAGCGCATGATCACTTCGCTGGACATCAAAACCGCGGGGCCTTCGCAGCCCGTTTCGGGTTTGTCCGGCGGAAATCAGCAGAAGGTCGTCATCGCGCGGGCGCTGGCGCGCGAGCCCAGTGTGCTGGTCGCCATCCGCCCGACCGCCGGAGTGGATGTGAAGTCCAAGGACGCGCTGCTCGGGGTGGTGCGGGAGGTCGCCGCGGCCGGGAGCGGGGCGGTCATCGTCTCCGACGAACTGGACGACCTCAGGGTCTGCGACCGCGTCCTGGCGTTCTTCCACGGGCGGGTGGTCGCCGAGTTCGACAGCGGCTGGACCGACCGCGGACTGGTCGCGGCGATGGAAGGCATCGCGGAACGGGACACGGAGCGGGACACGGAACGGGACATGGCCGGGGCACCCGGCGGCGCGCGCGAGAGCACGCACACGGGCCACCAGGGTGGGCACGACGGCACGGGAGGAAGGACGTCATGACCGATACCGCACGGCAGCGGGCCATCGAGCCGGTGGTGGAGGGACCGGCTGACCGGGCCCGCCCGCGGCTGGACATCGCGCGCTGGCGCGATCTGTCCCTGGTCCCCGTGATCTTCGTCCTGGGGGTGATCGGCTTCATCGTCTCGCCCGCCTTCCTCACCGAGGACAACCTGATCGGCGTCGTTCAGCAGTCGACCGAACTGGGACTGCTGGTGCTCGGCGAGGCGCTGATCTTGATCAGCGGACGGATGGACCTCTCCCTGGAGTCCACCATCGCGGTCGCCCCCGTGATCGCCCTGTGGCTCGTCCTGCCCGCGCACGGCGCCCGGTTCGAAGGGCTCGGGCTGCTGCCGGTGTGGACGGCCATCCCGCTGTGTCTGGCCGTCGGAGCGGCCATCGGGGCCGCCAACGGCTTCCTGATGCTCAAACTGCGTGTCAACGGCTTCATCGCGACGCTCGGCATGCTCACCATGCTGCGCGGGCTCCAAGTCGGCATCTCCGAGGGCCAGTCGATCGTCAACGTCCCCGAGTCCTTCCGCTACCTGGGCAAGGCGGACTGGCTGGGCGCCCCCGCCGCCGTATGGCTCTGCCTCGGCCTCTACGCGATCGGTGGCCTCGCTCTGGCCTATCTGCGCCACGGGCGGGCGCTGTACGCCATCGGCGGCAACCCCGAGGCGGCCCGCGCGGCGGGCATCCGCGTGGACCGCATCACCTGGATCGTGCTGAGCGCGGGCGGGCTGCTCGCCGCGTTCGCCGGGGTCCTCTACACCGGCCACTACGGCTCGGTCGCCGCCACCCAGGGCAACGGCTGGATCTTCCAGGTGTTCGCCGCGGCCGTCATCGGCGGTATCAGCCTCAAGGGCGGCCGGGGCACCCTCTTCGGCGCGCTCACCGGTGTGCTGACCCTCCAACTGGTGGTCAATGTGATGACCCTCGGCGGTGTTCCGCCGCTGTGGAACCAGTTCATCAACGGCTCCATCATCATCGTCGCGCTGATCATCTCCCGCTACGCCAGCGGCGAGAAGCAGGACTGAGGGGAACGGGGAGGGAGGAGGCGGCCATGGCGGGGATACCGCGCGGACCGCGGGAACTGGGGCGCTCCGGCGTCCGGGTACCGCCCCTGGGGCTCGGCTGCGCACCGCTGGGCAACCTCTACACGGCGGTGCCCGAGGAGCGCGCCCAAGCCACCGTACGGGCCGCCCTGGACGCGGGCCTGAGCTATCTGGACACCGCGCCGCACTACGGCGTCGGCCTCTCCGAAGAGCGCCTGGGGCGGGTGCTGGCCGGGCACGACCGCACCACGTACACCCTCTCCACCAAGGTGGGGCGGCGGCTGCGGCCCCGCGCGCCCGGGGAGCCCGCCCAGCCGGAGGGGTTCGCCGGCACCCCCGACCGCGTCCGCGCCTGGGACTTCACCCGGGACGGGATCCTCGCCACCCTGGAATCCTCCCTGGAACGGCTCGGGGTCGACGCCCTCGACATCGTCTACCTCCACGATCCGGAAAACCACATCCGTGAGATCTATGAGACGGGCTTCCCGGCCCTGGCCGAACTGCGCGACCAGAAGGTGGTCCGGGCCATCGGCTTCGGGATGAACCACAGCGATGTGCTCGCCCGCTTCGTCGCCGACCTCGATGTGGACGTCGTGCTGTGCGCCGGACGCTGGACCCTCCTGGAGCGCACCGCCTACGACGATCTGCTCCCGGAGTGCGAGCGGCGCGGCACCTCGGTGGTGGTCGGCGGCGTCTACAACTCCGGCCTGCTGGCCGCGCCCGGCCCCGGAGCCCGCTACGACTACCGGCCGGCGCCGGCGGAGACCATAGAGCGCGCCCGGCGCCTGGCCGAGGTGTGCGCCGGATTCGGGGTGCCGCTGCGGGCCGCCGCCCTGCGCTTCCCGTTCGGCCATCCCGCCGTGGCCGCCGCGGTCGTCGGCTGCGCCGCACCGGCCGAAGTCCGGGACAACGCCGCCCTGTTCGGCCACGACATCCCCGACGAGCTGTGGCACGCTCTGGTGCGCCGCGGGCTGCTCGACGACGACCTCCCGCTGCCGGTCCGACCGTGAAGGAGCGACCCGTGCCGCAGCGCATCGACGCCCACCACCACCTGTGGGACCTGACCCGCCGGGAGCAGCCGTGGATGGACGGCCCCTGGGCCGACCCCATCCGCCGCACCTTCACCGAGCACGACCTCGCGCCGCATCTGGACGCCCACGGGATCGGCGCCACCGTCCTCGTCCAGTCCAGCTCCTCCCTTCAGGAGACGCGTGAACTCCTCGCCCTGGCCAAGGGGTCGGACCGGATCGCGGGCGTCGTCGGCTGGGCCGATCTCACCGACCACCGGCTGCGCGAGGTGCTCGCCGCGCTGGCCGCCGGGCCCGGCGGCGACCGGCTGGTGGGCCTGCGCCACCAGGTGCAGGACGAGCCGGACCCACACTGGCTGTCGCGCGGGGACGTCCGCCGCGGGCTGGCCGCCGTGGCCGACGCGGGCCTGGTCTACGACCTGCTGGTCACCCCGCGCGAACTCCCCGCGGCCATCGACGCCGTACGCGAGCTGCCCGGACTCCGCTTCGTCCTGGACCATGCCGCCAAACCACCCGTCGCCGCCGGTGAACGCGACCCCTGGGGCTGGCAGCTGGCCGCGCTCGCCACCCTGCCCAACGTGGTGTGCAAACTCTCCGGCCTGGTCACCGAGGCGTCCTGGGACACCTGGCGGTCCGAGCAGATCCTGCCGTACGCCCGGCACGTACTGGACACGTTCGGGCCCGGCCGGGTGCTGTTCGGCTCCGACTGGCCGGTGTGCACCCTGGCCGCCTCGTACGACGAGGTGGTGGCCCTGGCGGAGCGGGCCGTGCTGCGGCTGACGGAGGACGAGCGCCACGCGGTCTTCGGCGGCACCGCGGCCGGGGTCTACGGGCTGAACGGCTGAATCACGGGCGGGGCCTCACAGCGTGGAGCGCAGCCACTGCTCGACGCTGGCGATGTGCACCGTCGCCCAGGAGCGCGCGGCCTCCGCGTCCCGGTCGCGCAGCGCGCCCAGGATCGCCCGGTGCTCGTGCAGGGTGCGGCTCACCGCGTCCTCCTGGGTCAGTCCGCGCCACACCCGGGCCCGGGTGGTGGGGCCGGAGAGCCCGTCGAGCAGCGAGCAGAGCACCTTGTTGCCCGACGCCTGGACGATGCCCCGGTGGAACTCCAGATCGCAGGCCACCAGCTCCTCCACCGACGGCTCCCGCCCCAGCGCGTCCAGCTGGGCGCTGAGCGCGTCCAGCTCGGTGTCGCTGATCCGGGTGCAGGCCAGCGCGGTGGCCGCGGGCTCCAGGATGCGGCGTACCGCGAGGAACTCCAGCACCGTGTCGTCCCGGTGGAAGTCGACGACGAAGCTCAGCGCCTCCAGCAGCAACTGGGGGTCCAGGCTGGTGACGTAGGTGCCGTCGCCCTGCCGTACGTCGAGGATCCGGATCAGTGACAGCGCCCGTACCGCCTCGCGCAGCGAGTTGCGGGACAGGCCGAGGTCGGCGGCGAGTTCACTCTCCTTGGGGAGGCGGTCTCCCGGGCGCAGCGCACCCGAGACGATCATGCCCTTGATTTTCTCGATCGCCTCGTCGGTGACCGCCATGGTGGACCTCCCGGAGCAAACATCCGATCTATGCGTCCATTATGGCGTGACGGGCCCGGTGGCGTCTGCCGAGAGCGCCACCGGGCCGCCGCCGGAGCCCGGCGAGGCTCACCGTGGCCGGGCGGAGCCGAACGGGCTCAGAAGGTGAACGGACCCGGCGACTGGGCCGAGGTGGCCTTGCAGTCCACCGTGATGATGCCGAAGACGACCAGCTTCAGGGACTTGGCCTCCAGTTTGTCGCCCGCCGCGACCGTACCCTTCAGCGGGCCGGTGGTGACATCGGAGTTGGCCGGAATGGCCGGGTTGGCGTTGCCGGTGAAGGTGGTGGTCCCCGAGCCGTTCTTCGACAGTGTCAGAGTGGACTTCACCGACCCGGCGGGCACGTCGACGGGCGTCTTGACCGCCGACGAGGACAGGGTGATGGTCGCGGAGGTGCCGCTCTGCGTGGCGACGAGTGTCGCCGATCCGGAGCCGAAGGTCCCGCAGTCGGCCGTGATGGTGGCGGTCGTGGGGGTGACCGCGGTGGCCGTCGGCGCCAGGGCGAGCGCTCCGGTGGCCAGTGCCGCTGTTCCCAGTGCCGTACTGATCCCGAGCGTGATACGTCTCATGAGGGTGCCTTCCGGTGTGGGGGAGGTGCGTGAAGCGGAATGTGCTGACTGCCCGTCAGAAGAGGGGGCGCTGTCATTGATGCGCGTGCCACCGAAGAAGGCAAGAGCGATCCCGTTGCTTTTTCGCCCCACCGGACCGGAGGGTATACGAGGCCCCCAACTGCCCCATGAGGGCAGTGAGTTGACGCGACTGGGAAAAGCCGGACGGCCGGGCGGAAGGAGAGTGTTCCTCCCGCCCGGCCGTCCGGGCCGGAAGCGGCCCGCGGGGGTCAGGCGCGCTTGGCCAGCAGGTCCTCGACCCGGCCCCGGATGTCGTCCGAGTCCAGACCGCGGATGGTGAGGGTGGTGCGGCGGCGCAGCACATCGTCCGCCGTCTCGGCCCACTCGTGGTCGCGGGCGTAGACCACCTGCGCCCAGATCTCCGGGGCGTCCGGGTGGATCCGCTTCGAGAGCGCCGGGTCGGCGCTGGCCAGCCGTGCGATGTCGAAGGAGAGCGAGCCGTAGTGGGTGGCCAGGTGGCGCGCGGTGTCGGCGGCCATCCGCGGGCCGGGGGTGCCACCGTCCACCAGCAGCCGGTGCTCCACGGCGTGCGGGTTGGCGATTCCCGGCAGCGGCATGTGCTTGGGCAGCTGCTTGACCGGCTCCATGTCGTCCGCGAGGGGACGGCCGGGCAGCTCGGCCAGCTTGTTCATCACGGTGCGGCCGATGTGCCGGAAGGTCGTCCACTTGCCGCCGGCTATGGACAGCATCCCGCCCTTGCCCTCGGTGACCACGGTCTCGCGCTTGGCCTTCGAGGTGTCGCCGGGGCCACCGGGCAGCACCCGCAGACCCGCGAAGGAGTAGGTGATCAGATCACGGGAGAGCTGCTGGTCGCGGATGGAGAACGCGGCCTCGTCCAGGATCTGGGTGATGTCCTTGTCGTTGACCGCGAGATCGGCCGGGTCGCCCTCGAACTCCTCGTCGGTGGTGCCCAGCAGCAGCATGTCCTCCCAGGGGAGGGCGAAGGTGATGCGGTACTTGTCGATCGGGGTCGCCAGCGCCGCCTTCCACGGCGAGGTGCGCTTGAGCACCAGGTGCGCGCCCTTGGACAGCCGGATCGACGGGGCCGCGCCCGGGTCCTCCATCCGGCGCAGGTGGTCCACCCAGGGGCCGGTGGCGTTGAGCACCAGCCGGGCGTTGACACCGAACTCGGTGCCGTCGGTGCGGTCCTTGAGGTCCGCGCCGGTGACCCGGCCGTCGGTCATCCGCAACCCGGTGACCTCGGCGTGGTTGAGCACGGTGGCACCGGCCTCGGCCGCCGCCCGGACCGTCATCAGGGCCATCCGGCTGTCGTTCATCTGGCCGTCGCCGTAGACCGCGACCGCCTTCAGGCCGTCGGTGCGCAGCTCCGGGACGTCACGTGCGGCCTTCTCGGCGCTGAGAACGTGGCCGACGCCGTCACGGAAGCCGGACAGCGCGGAGTAGGCGAAAACACCCGCGCCCAGCTTGGCCGCGCCGTGCGGACCGCCCTTGTAGACCGGCAGGTAGAAGGTGAGCGGGTTGGCCAGGTGCGGAGCGACGGTCCGGGAGACCGCGCGCCGCTCGAAGTGGTTCTCGGCGACCAGCTTGACCGCGCCCGTCTGGAGGTAGCGCAGGCCGCCGTGGAGCAGCTTGGAGGAGGCGGAGGAGGTGGCGCCGGCGAAGTCGCCGGCGTCCACCATCGCCACCCGCAGCCCGGACTGCGCGGCGTGCCAGGCAGTGGTGATGCCCAGGATGCCGCCGCCGATCACCAGGAGGTCGTAGGAAGCCTTGGACAGCTGTTCCCGGGTTTCGGCGCGGCCCGGGTTCGAACCGGCAGCCGGGTGCGTTCCGAGGGACGGAACGCTCTGCAGGGTGGTCATGTATTACTCCTCGTCCTCGATCCAGCCCATGGTCCGCTGCACGGCCTTGAGCCAGTTCTTGTACTCGCGGTCGCGTACGTCCGCGTCCATGCGGGGGGTCCATTCCGCGGCCCGGCGCCAGTTGGCGCGCAGGGCGTCGGTGTCGGGCCAGAAGCCGACGGCAAGACCGGCGGCGTAGGCCGCGCCGAGGCAGGTGGTCTCGGCGACCATCGGGCGCACCACGGGTGCGTCCAGGGCGTCCGCGAGGGTCTGCATCAGCAGATTGTTGGAGGTCATACCGCCGTCGACCTTGAGGGCGGTGAGCTCGACACCGGAGTCCTTGGTCATCGCGTCGACGATCTCGCGGGTCTGCCAGGCAGTGGCCTCGAGCACCGCGCGGGCGATGTGCGCCTTGGTGACATAGCGGGTCAGACCCGCGATGACACCGCGCGCGTCATCCCGCCAGTACGGGGCGAACAGACCGGAGAAGGCCGGTACGAAATAGGCGCCGCCGTTGTCGTCCACCGAGCTGGCCAGCGTCTCGATCTCGGCCGCGCTGTTGATCAGGCCCATCTGGTCCCGCATCCACTGCACCAGCGAACCGGTGACGGCGATGGAGCCCTCCAGGGCGTAGACCGGCTTCTGGTCGCCGATCCGGTAACCCACGGTGGTCAGCAGTCCGTTGTAGGAGTTGACCGGCTGGTCGCCGGTGTTCATCAGCAGGAAGGTGCCGGTGCCGTAGGTGGACTTGGCCTCGCCCTCGGCGAAGCAGGTCTGACCGAACAGGGCGGCCTGCTGGTCACCCAGCGCGGAAGCCACCGGCACACCCGCGAGGACACCGTCGGCCGTGTGGCCGTAGACCTCGGCGGAGGAGCGGATCTTCGGCAGCACCGCGGCCGGGATCCCCATCGAGGCGAGGATCTTCTCGTCCCAGTCGAGGGTGTGCAGATTCATCAGCATGGTGCGGGAGGCGTTGGTGACATCGGTGACGTGCACCCCGCCGTTGACCCCGCCGGTGAGGTTCCAGATGACCCAGGAATCCATCGTGCCGAAGAGGATGTCGCCGGACTCGGCGCGCTCGCGCAGCCCCTCGACGTTGTCGAGCAGCCAGCGGATCTTCGGGCCCGCGAAGTAGGACGCCAGCGGAAGGCCGGTCTCCCGGCGGAAGCGGTCCTGTCCGACGTTGCGGCCGAGCTCACGGCACAGGGTGTCGGTGCGGGTGTCCTGCCAGACGAGCGCGTTGTGCACCGGCTCACCGGTGTTCTTGTCCCACAGCAGGGTGGTCTCGCGCTGGTTGGTGATGCCGATCGCCTTGACGTCGGCGGCGGTGATCCCGGCCTTGGTGATGGCGCCGGTGACGACCTCCTGGACGTTCTCCCAGATCTCGGTCGCGTTGTGCTCGACCCAGCCCGGCTTGGGGAAGATCTGCTCGTGCTCCTTCTGGTCGACGGAGACGATGCGACCGTCGCGGTCGAAGACGATGCAGCGGCTGGAGGTCGTGCCCTGGTCGATGGCCGCGATGAACGGGCCGTGGCCGTGGGACGAGGCGCTGGTGGTGTGGGTGTCAGTCATGTTCGCTGGCTCTCCTGCGTTGTCTTGAGGGGTGGGGACTAGGCGAAGGCGATCTCATAGATACCGCCCGCGAGGGCACCGCCGAGGAGCGGGCCGACAACGGGGATCCATGCGTAGCCCCAGTCCGAGCCGCCCTTGTTGGGCAGCGGCAGGAGGGCGTGGGCGATGCGCGGGCCCAGGTCACGGGCCGGGTTGATGGCGTAGCCGGTGGGGCCGCCGAGCGAGAGACCGATGCCGACCACGACCAGCGCGGTGACGAGGACGCCGACGGGGCCCAGGCCGTTGCCCTCGTTGTTCAGACCCTGCGTGAGGATGGCGAGCACCAGGACGCTGGTGCCGATGATCTCCGTGAGGAGGTTCTGCACCGTGTTCCGGATCTCCGGGCCGGTGGAGAAGACTCCCAGGACCGGGCCCGCGCTGCTCGCGGCTTGCTTGGCATCGGCCGCGGCCGTGTCCTGCGCCCCCGGACCGCCGACGATCTCGCGGTCGGAGAGGTGTGCGTGGAACTGACCGAGGTAGGCGATCCAGACCAGGACCGCGCCGAGGAACGCACCGGTCATCTGGCCGGTGAGGTAGACCGGCACATCCTTCCACTCGGTGCCGCCGGTGAGGGCGAGGCCGAGGGTCACCGCCGGGTTGAGGTGTGCCTTGGAGAGCGGGGCCGATATGTACGCGGCGGTGAGGACGGCGAAGCCCCACCCGAAGGTGATGGCGAGCCATCCCGCGCCCAGCGCCTTGGAACGCTTCAAGACAACGCCGGCGACGACACCGCCGCCGAGCAGGATGAGAACGGCGGTACCGATGGTCTCGCCGATGAAGATGTCGGAGCTGGACATACCCGCGACTCCTTTGTCCTTCGTCCAGGGGAAGGCGAACCCCCGGGTCCCTCCGGTGGTCCGCGCCCTCAGGTGAGGGCGTTGGTCGGCCCGCGGCGAGTCCACCATAGCGAATATTGCCGTTAGGTGTTCGACAATGCCGACCGATGCACGGCAGTTTTCTTCACAGGGGAGACCTCGTCAAGGGTCGTGTGGCGGAAAAATCGCGGGGATGTGAAACCGTTGTGAACCGCTGCGGACCTGCGCGGACGTGATCAGAAGCGGCTGGCGCCGAGGTCCCGGGAGACGGCGCGGGCGCAGTCCCGGACGGCCGCCACGAGCTCCGAACGCAGTTCCCCGTCGTCGCACACCCGTTCCACCGCGCCGGTGATCCCCACCGCCCCCACCGGAAGCCGTCGGCGGTCGTGGATCGGGGCCGCGACCGACGCGACGCCCTCCCAGGTCTCCTCCACGTCGGAGCCCCAGCCCCGGGCCCGGGTGAGCGCGAGGACGCCTTCGAACTCCTCGGTCGCGGTCACCGTGTGCGGGGTGAACTCCTTGCGCTCGCCCTCGGCCGCCTCGCTGTGCGCCACCGGGTCGTAGGCGGAGAGCACCTTGCCCAGGGCGGTGGAGTGCAGCGGGTGCATGGCCCCGACCTCCAGCACCTGGCGGCTGTCGTCCGGGCGGAAGACGTGGTGGACGATGAGGACGCCCTGCTGGTGCACCACGCCCAGGTACACGCTCTCCCCGCTGGAGCGCGCGAGGTCGTCGGTCCACACCAGGGCGCGGGCGCGCAGCTCGTGGACGTCCAGATAGCTGTTGCCCAGGCGCAGCAGCTCCGCGCCGAGCTGATAGCGGCCCGACGCCTCGTCCTGCTCGACGAAGCCCTCGTGCTGGAGGGTGCGCAGGATGCCGTGTGCGGTGCCCTTGGCCAGCCCCAGGGTGGAGGCGATGTCGGACAGCCCAAGACGTCGCTCACCACCGGCGAGCAGGCGCAGCATCGCCGCGGCTCGCTCCAACGACTGGATGTTCCGGGCCATCGCCAACCTCCCGACCGTGTTCGACAATGCTGAACACTATCGGTCCATGCCGACGTTGCGGTACAGGAGGTCGGACGAAAATGATCAACCTCAGCCACAGCCTTCACAGCGGCCTCCACCGCACCCTCCGCCACATCCTCCACTGAGGCCGGGCGCGGGCCGGGCCCGGGGGTGCCGCGTCCCGGCAGATGAAACGGACATCGACGTTCCGCGCCCGGCGGCTACCCTGGCCTGGTGCGTCCCCTCGATGGGGGCGCAAAGCCGACAGCCGTCGCACCTCAGGGAGCCCATCCATGGCCTTGCACATGCCATCGCCCACATCCGCCGCCCGAGCCGACGCACTCCGCGAGGCCCTGGCCACCCGCGTGGTGGTCGCCGACGGCGCGATGGGGACGATGCTCCAGGCGCAGGAGCCCAGCCTCGACGACTTCGAGCAGCTCGAGGGCTGCAACGAGATCCTCAACCTCACCCGCCCCGACATCGTCCGCTCGGTCCACGCCGCCTACTACGAGGTCGGCGTCGACTGCGTCGAGACCAACACCTTCGGCGCCAACCACGCCGCCCTCGGCGAGTACGACATCGCCGACCGCGTCTACGAGCTGTCCGAGGCCGGTGCCCGGATCGCCCGCGAGGTGGCCGACGAGTTCGCCGCCGACGGACGCGACCGCTGGGTGCTGGGCTCGATGGGCCCCGGCACCAAGCTCCCCACCCTGGGCCACGCCCCCTACACCGTGCTGCGCGACGCCTTCCAGGCCAACGCCGAAGGCATGATCACCGGTGGGGCCGACGCCCTGCTGGTGGAGACCACCCAGGACCTGCTCCAGACCAAGGCCGCCGTCCTCGGCGCCCGCCGCGCGCTGGACGCCACCGGGGCGAACCTCCCGCTGATCTGCTCGGTCACCGTGGAGACCACCGGCACGATGCTGCTCGGCTCGGAGATCGGCGCGGCGCTGACCGCCCTGGAGCCGCTGGGCATCGACATGATCGGGCTCAACTGCGCCACCGGCCCGGCCGAGATGAGCGAGCATCTGCGCTATCTCGCCCGCCACTCGCGCATCCCCCTGTCCTGTATGCCCAACGCGGGGCTGCCGGTGCTCGGCAAGGACGGCGCCCACTACCCGCTCACCCCCGGCGAACTGGCCGACGCCCAGGAGACCTTCGTCCGCGAGTACGGCCTGTCCCTGGTGGGCGGCTGCTGCGGCACCACGCCCGAGCATCTGCGCCAGGTCGTGGAGCGTGTCCGCGGTCTGGTCCCCGGCGAGCGCGAACCGCGGCCCGAGCCGGGTGCCGCCTCGCTCTACCAGACCGTTCCGTTCCGCCAGGACACCTCGTATCTGGCCATCGGTGAGCGGACCAACGCCAACGGGTCCAAGAAGTTCCGCGAGGCCATGCTCGAGGGCCGCTGGGACGACTGCGTGGAGATGGCTCGGGACCAGATCCGTGAGGGCGCGCACATGCTCGACCTGTGCGTGGACTACGTGGGCCGGGACGGGGTGGCCGACATGGCGGAGCTGGCGGGGCGTTTCGCCACCGCCTCCACCCTGCCGATCGTGCTGGACTCCACCGAGGTCGATGTGATCCAGGCCGGTCTGGAGAAGCTGGGCGGCCGTGCGGTCATCAACTCGGTCAACTACGAGGACGGCGACGGACCGGACTCCCGCTTCGCCAGGGTGACCCGGCTCGCCCAGGAGCACGGCGCCGCGCTGTTGGCACTCACCATCGACGAGGAGGGCCAGGCCCGTACCGTCGAGAAGAAGGTCGAGATCGCCGAGCGGATCATCGCCGATCTGACGGGCAACTGGGGCATCCATGAGTCCGACATCCTCATCGACTGCCTCACCTTCACCATCTGCACCGGCCAGGAGGAGTCCCGCAAGGACGGCGTGGCCACCATCGAGGCCATCCGCGAACTCAAGCGCCGCCACCCCGACGTCCAGACCACCCTGGGGCTGTCGAACATCTCCTTCGGCCTCAACCCGGCCGCCCGGATCGTGCTCAACTCCGTCTTCCTGGACGAGTGTGTGAAGGCGGGCCTGGACTCCGCCATCGTCCACGCGTCGAAGATCCTGCCCATCGCGCGGCTGGAGGAGGAGCAGGTGCAGGTCGCCCTGGACCTGATCCACGACCGCCGCCGTGAGGGCTATGACCCGCTCCAGAAGCTCCTGGAACTCTTCGAGGGCGTCGACACCAAGTCCATGAAGGCGGGCAAGGCCGAGGAGCTGCTGGCCCTTCCGCTGGAGGAGCGCCTCAAGCGGCGCATCATCGATGGTGAGCGCAACGGTCTGGAAGCAGATCTGGACGAGGCCCTCCAGACCCGTAAGGCCCTGGACATCGTCAACGAGACGCTGCTGGACGGTATGAAGGTGGTCGGTGAGCTGTTCGGCTCCGGCCAGATGCAGCTGCCGTTCGTGCTCCAGTCCGCCGAGGTCATGAAGACGGCGGTGGCCCATCTGGAGCCGCATATGGAGAAGTCGGATGCGGAGGGCAAGGGCACCATCGTGCTCGCCACTGTCCGCGGCGACGTCCATGACATCGGCAAGAACCTGGTGGACATCATCCTGTCCAACAACGGCTACAACGTGGTCAACCTCGGTATCAAGCAGCCCGTTTCCGCGATCCTGGAGGCCGCCGAGGAGCACCGCGCGGATGTCATCGGCATGTCCGGGCTGCTGGTGAAGTCCACGGTGATCATGAAGGAGAACCTGGAGGAGCTCAACCAGCGCAAGCTGGCCGCCGACTACCCGGTCATCCTCGGCGGCGCCGCCCTCACCCGGGCCTATGTCGAACAGGACCTGCACGAGCTCTACGAGGGCGAGGTGCGCTACGCCCGCGACGCCTTCGAGGGCCTGCGGCTGATGGACGCCCTGATCGCCGTCAAGCGCGGCGTCCCCGGCGCCGTCCTCCCCGAGCTCAAGCAGCGCCGCGTCCCCCGCCGCGAGGCCGTCCAGGTGCGGGAGCCGGAGCCGGACGAGGGGCCGGTGCGCTCCGATGTGGCCATCGACAACCCGGTGCCGACGCCGCCCTTCTGGGGCACCCGCGTGGTCAAGGGCATCCAGCAGGCCGACTACGCCTCCTGGCTGGACGAGGGCGCGCTGTTCAAGGGGCAGTGGGGGCTGAAGCAGGCCCGTACCGGCGACGGGCCCGGCTACGAGGAGCTGGTGGCGACCGAGGGCCGTCCGCGGCTGCGCGGTCTGCTGGACAAGCTGCACACCGAGAACCTGCTGGAGGCGGCCGTCGTCTACGGCTACTTCCCGTGTGTCTCCAAGGGTGACGACCTGGTGCTGCTAAACGAGGACGGCAGTGAACGCACCCGCTTCACCTTCCCCCGCCAGCGCCGCGGACGGCGGCTCTGCCTGGCGGACTTCTTCCGCCCCGAGGAATCCGGCGAGACCGATGTCGTCGGCCTCCAGGTCGTCACCGTCGGCTCCAGGATCGGCGAAGCCACCGCCGAACTCTTCGAGTCCGACGCCTACCGCGACTACCTCGAGCTCCACGGCCTGTCGGTCCAGCTCGCCGAGGCGCTGGCCGAGTACTGGCACGCCCGCGTCCGCGCCGAACTCGGCTTCGCCGGCGAGGACCCCGGCGAGATCGAGGACATGTTCGCGCTGAAGTACCGCGGCGCCCGCTTCTCCCTCGGCTACGGCGCCTGCCCCGACCTGGAGGACCGCGCCAAGATCGCCGAACTCCTCCAGCCCGAGCGCATCGGCGTGAAGCTCTCCGAGGAGTTCCAGCTGCACCCCGAGCAGTCCACGGACGCCATCGTCATCCACCACCCCGAGGCCAAGTACTTCAACGCACGGTGACGGCCGCGGGACCGCCCGCGAGCGGCCATGAGGCGCCGCGCGGCGGCACGTCGTAAACTGGTCGATCCGGTAGAGGCCGGTCGCCTTCCGTCCATGGGAGGAGACCGGCCTTCGTGCCCCGTATCCGGAGGTGTTTGGATGACCAGCAGCATCCCCGTCGTCACTGCCCGTACGGCCGAAGGATCCGCTCTGCAAGCCGTTCTGCTCGACATGGACGGCACCCTGGTCGACACCGAGGGCATCTGGTGGGACGCAGAGGTCTCGATCTTCGCCGAGCTCGGCCACGCACTGGCCGAGGAGTACCGCCACGTCGTCGTCGGCGGTCCGATGACCCGCAGCGCCTCCTTCCTGATCGAGGCCACCGGCGCCGATATCGCGCTGGCGGAGCTCACCGGCCTGCTGAACAGCCGCTTCACCGAGCTGATCGACGGCACCGTGCCGATGCTGCCCGGAGCGCGCAGGCTGCTCACCGAGCTGGCCGCGCACGGCGTCCCGACCGCTCTGGTCTCCGCCTCGCACCGGCGGGTGATGGACCGGGTGCTGCGCTCGCTGGGACCCGAGCACTTCGCCCTGACGGTCGCGGGCGACGAGATCGCACGGACCAAGCCGCACCCCGACCCGTATCTCTTCGCCGCCGCCGAACTGGCCGCCCACCCGTCCCGCTGTGTGGTGGTCGAGGACACCTCGACCGGGGTGCGGGCGGCCGAGGCGGCGGGCTGCCAGGTGGTGGCGGTTCCGTCCGTGGTGCCGATCGAACCCGCGGCGGGCCGTACGGTCGTCGGATCGCTCGAAGAAGTCGATCTCCCTTTTCTTCAAGCCCTGGTCACGGGAATGCACTGATCGCATACTGAGCGTATTTCTGTACATTGCAGATTGAATAACGCGCGGGTCTTTTCCCTCGTGGACGGCGACATAACGAGCGTGATGTTTATCACTGAACGTGCCGTCGACACGCGGGGTGGGTCTATGCTGCGCGCCCCGTCTGATGCGGTTTGCGTACGCCCTTGTGTCCGGATTGGTGACATGCCGTACGAAACGCGACCGCGTCCGCATATCGGTCCGTCGTTGCTCGTTATCGGGGCGTGATATTGCCTCAACTTCGTTGTGCCTCAGCATGGCTGGCGCCGCGGACTAATCTCGTCGCGAGTGGTTGATCGATCGCAGGGAGACTCCCGACAATGAAGCGCAAGTCGCTGGTGCTGCCGGCCGTGGCGGGCCTACTGATGTCAGCGCTCACCGCGTGCGGCGGTACCGACGGCTCGGGGTCGGACGGTGATGCGCTCGTCCTGGGCAGTACGGACGGGATCGAGGCCACCAAGGAGGCCCCCGCGCCCCTGGATCCGGACCTCGCCTATGACTTCGCCTCCTGGAGCGTCCTGCACAACACCTTCCAGACGCTGATGCGGCTGCCCCGCTCGGGCACCGAACCGATCCCCGACGCCGCCGAGAAGTGCGGCTTCCAGGACCGGCAGAGCGAGCAGTACCGCTGCACCCTGCGCAGCGGACTGAAGTTCTCCAACGGCCACGCGCTCACCTCCGAGGACGTCAAGTTCTCCCTCGAGCGCATCCTGCGCATCAACAACCGCAACGGTCCGGTCTCCCTGCTCTCCAACGTGGACAAGGTCGAGACCCCCAACGACCGCGAGGTGGTCATCCACCTCGCCTCCCCGGACGCCACCTTCCCCTCCAAGCTGACCACCCCGGCCGCGGCCATCCTCGACAGCGAGGTCTATGAGCCGGACCGGCTCCACAAGGGCTTCGAGATGGTGGGCTCGGGTCCGTACGAGGCCAAGACCGAGGTGCGCGACAACCGGCTGGTCAAGGTCAACTTCACCAAGAACCCGCACTACACGGGCGATGCCGAGCCCAAGGCCGACAAGGTCGAGATGCGTTTCTACAAGACCTCGGCGGAGCTGGAGCGGGCGCTGGCCAAGGGCGATGTCGATGTGGTCCACCGCGGCTTCTCACCCGACCAGATCGACCGGCTGAACCGCGGGAAGGTCAAGGGCGTCCGGCTCTTCGAGGCGTCCGGCCAGGGCATCCGCTACCTGGGCTTCAACACCGCCGACCCGTCGGTGAAGAACAAGGCGATACGCCAGGCGATGGCCCACCTCGTCGACCGGCAGGCCCTGGTGCGCGATGTGTACAAGCGCACCGGCGTGCCCCTCTACTCGCTGATCCCGTCCAGCGTCACCACGCACACCAACTCCTTCCACAACGAGTACGGCGACCCCGACCCCGCCGCCGCCCGCCGGGTGCTGCGCCAGGCCGGGATCCACACCCCGGTGAAGCTGACGATGACGTACACCACCGACCACTACGGTCCGGAGACCGCGCAGGAGTTCAAGGAGCTGAAGCGGCAGCTCAACGCCAGCGGTCTGTTTGCCATCAAGATCAAGGGTGTGCGGTGGGCGGAGTTCCGCCCCAAGCTCATCAAGCGCGAGTACCCCGTCTACGGCATGGGCTGGCTGCCGGACTTCCCGGACCCGGACAACTACATCGCGCCGTTCCTGACCAAGGACAACTTCCTCAACTCGCCCTACCGCAACAGCGTGATCCAGGACGAGCTGATCCCCAAGACGCGGCAGGAAGCGCAGCGCTCTCTGGCCTCCAAGGACTTCCAGTCCATCCAGAACGCCGTCGCCGACGATGTCCCCTACCTGCCGCTGTGGCAGGGAAACACGTATGTGGCCGCCCGGGAGAACATCACCGGCGTGGAGTACGCATACGACTCCTCGACCACGCTCCAGCTCTGGGAGCTCGGGCGTGGCGCCGGGGGCTGACCCCAAACCGACGGGGGCAGAGTGAGAACACGACGAAACTGTGAGGAACCAATCCGTGAGGAAACGTGACCAGTGGCTGGCAGCCCCCCTCGGGGCGGGGCTGGCCGCCGCCCTGCTGACCGGCTGCGGAAGCGAGGACGGTGACGCCGCCGACGGCGGTAAGCACGTGGTCATGGGGATGTCGGACGAGGTGCTCGCCACCGACCCGGCATCCGGCTACGACCCCGGCTCCTGGCTGCTGTTCAACAACGTGTTCCAGTCACTGCTGAGCTTCCCCAAGGGCAGCACCACCCCGCAGCCGGAGGCCGCGGAGACGTGCAGCTTCAAGGACAACGCCAGCCGGGTCTACACCTGCACGCTCAGGAACGACCTGAAGTTCTCCAACGGGCACCCGCTGACCTCCGAGGACGTCAAGTTCTCCTTCGAGCGCACCCTGCGGATCAACGACAAGAACGGTCCGGCGCTGATGTTCGCCTCCATCGGGTCCATCAAGACCCCGGACAAGCGGACCGTGGTGTTCAACCTGAAGCAGGCGGACGCCACCTTCCCGCAGAAGATCGCCTCGGGCGCCGGCTCCATCGTCGACCACCAGGAGTACCCGGCCGACAAGCTGCGCACCGACAACCAGGCGGTCGGCTCCGGTGTCTACACCCTGAAGTCGTACGACAAGACCAAGGCCGACTTCGCCGTCAACGAGGGCTACAAGGGCCCCGCCGAGGCCAAGAACACCGGGCTGACCATGAAGTTCTTCCACGGCGAGCAGCAGCGGCTCAAGAGCGCCGTGGAGCACGGCGATGTGGACCTCGCCTACCGCGGACTGGCCATGAAGGACCTCGCCGACCTCCAGGCGCGCAGCGTCGGCGGCAAGAGCCTGGACGTGGTCGAGGGCACCGGCGCCGAGGTCCAGCACCTGATCTTCAACATGAAGGACCCGGTGGCGGGCAAGCGCGGGGTGCGCAAGGCCATCGCCTACCTCGTCGACCGCAGCACCCTGGTGCGCGACGTCTACAAGCGCACCGCCGAACCGCTGTACTCGGTCGTCCCGGCCGGAATCACCGGCCACAACACGGCCTTCTACGACAAGTACGGCGACCGGCCGCAGCCCGCCAAGGCCAAGCAGGCCCTGCGGGAGGCGGGCATCTCCGGCAAGGTCAAGCTGACCCTGTGGGGCACCCCGATCCGCTACGGCCCCGGCACCGTCCCCGGGCTGCGCGCGATCGCCAAGCAGCTCAACGCCAGCGGGCTGTTCGACGTCGATGTGAAGAGCACCGACGTCAAGTCCTACGAGAAGGGCGTCGCGGACGGGAAGTACGCCGTGTACGTCAAGGGCTGGGTCCCGGACTACCCGGACCCGGACAACTTCGTCGCGCCGTTCTTCGGTGACGACAACGTCCTGGCCAACCACTACACCTCGGCGCTGCTCACCGGTCAGCTGATACCGGCCACCGCCGAGCAGCCCAGCCGCTCGGCCACGGTCGGCGACTACCAGCGGATACAGGACATCGTCGCCGACGATGTGCCCATGCTCCCGCTGTGGCAGGGCAAGCAGTACGCGGTGGCCCAGAACTCCATCTCCGGGCTTCAGTGGACGCTCGACTCGTCCACCGTCTTCCGCTTCTGGGAGATCAGCAAGTCGCCCCAGGACTGACGACGCGGGCGTCCGCCCCGGCTGCCCGCAGGGCGCCGGGGCGGAGCACCGAGGAGTTCCGGCTGTGCTGTGCGGAAGACCCCGGCGGTACCGGCCAGTTGACGCGTCCGGCTACTGCGCGCCGGGGCGGACCAGTCCGCTCTCGTAGGCGTAGACGGCCGCCTGGACCCGGTCTCGCAGACCCAGCTTGGTCAGCACATGGCCGACATGGGTCTTCACCGTGGTCTCGCTGACGAACAGATCCGCGGCGATCTCCGCGTTGGACAGCCCCCGGGCCACCAGCTTCAGCACCTCGACCTCGCGCTCGGTGAGGGTGTGCAGGGTGTCCGGCACCGGTTCCTCGCCGGAGGGCAGATGCCCGGCGTACTTGTCCAGCAGCCGCCGGGTGATGCTCGGCGCGAGCATCGCCTCGCCCGCCGCCACCACCCGGATCGCCTGCACCAGCTCGGTGGCGGGCGCGTCCTTGAGCAGAAAGCCGCTGGCCCCCGCGCGGAGCGCCTCCACCACGTACTCGTCCAGGTCGAAGGTGGTCAGCACCAGCACCTTGGCCGGGCCGTCCCGTCCGGGGCCGGTGATCTGACGGGTCGCCTCCACGCCGTCCATCCGGGGCATCCGGATGTCCATGAGCACCACATCGGGTTGCAGGGCGCGTACTTGGTCCAGAGCTTGCAGACCGTCCCCCGCCTCACCGACGACCGCGAGCTCCTGCTCCGCCTCGAGGATCATCCGGAAACCGGTGCGCAGCAGCGGCTGGTCATCGACCAGTAGGACACGGATTGCCACGGGATCTCCTTCGCTCGGCCGGACCCATTATCCCGAAGCCGTCCCGGGGGACGGAAAGGGGATGATCGGCAGGGGATAGGGCGGGGGAGTACCGCCGAATTCCGGACAATGGGCCTGATGGTCACACCAGCCGCACAGCTTGGTCTGCCGGGGCAGGAAAGTGCCGGACTCGGTGGCCCGCCGGATCGCCTCCCACAGGGCCAGCAGCTTGCGCTCCACCGCCCGCAGATCGCCCTCGTCCGGGTCGTAGCTCAGCACATCGCCGCTGCCCAGGTAGACCAGCTGGAGGCGGCGCGGCACCGTGCCGCGCAGCCGCCACAGCACCAGGGCGTAGAACTTCATCTGGAACAGCGCCTCCGCCGAGTACTGCGGGGCGGGGGCCTTGCCGGTCTTGTAGTCGACGATCCGGATCTCGCCGGTGGGGGCGATGTCCACGCGGTCGATGATCCCGCGCAGGGTCAGCCCGGACTCCAGCTCGGTCTCCACGAACAGCTCGCGCTCGGCGGGCTCCAGCCGTGGCGGGTCCTCCAGCGAGAACCAGCGCTCCACCAGCCGCTCGGCTTCCGCCAGCCACTCGGCCAGCCGCTCCGGGGCCGGCCCGCTCGCGCCGCCCTCACCGCCGCTGTCGCCACCATCGCTATCGTCGTCGTCCTGGAACAGCTCCGCCAGCTCCGGCCGGTCTGTGAGCAGCCGCTCCCACTCACCCGGCACCAGCGCCCGGGCGCGCGGGGCGGTGCGCTCGGCCGCCGGCGCGTCGAAGAGCCTCTCCAGCACGGCGTGCACCACCGTGCCTCGGGTCGCTGCCGCACTCGGCTTCTCCGGCAGTTTGTCGATCACCCGGAAGCGGTACAGCAAAGGGCACCGCATGAAGTCGGACGCCCGTGACGGCGACAGCGACGCGGAGCGGTCGGACTGCGGTGGTCCGTCCGTCTGTTCGGCCTTCCCGGTGGTGGTTCCCATGGCGAAGACCCTACGGCCCGCCACCGACAGCCGGACGCATACCATCGACGTCCGAGCCCCTGGCACTGCATGATCGTGGGGACCGTATCAAAACTGGGTGCGACCGACGCATCCGACGAGGGGACACCGTGGACAACAGCGGGCAGCCGCAGTCCGACAGCGGGGGATCGGACCGCACGACCGAGCCGGAGGCCGGTAAACCGCAGCGCCCACGGGAGTCGGGCGGTGGCATCCTGATGGGCCGGCCCTTCGGCGTACCCGTTTACGTATCGCCCAGCTGGTTCCTGGTCGCCGCCCTGATCACCTGGGTCTTCGGTGAACAGCTCGAGCGCGTCCTGCCCGAGCTCGGTGCCGCACGCTATCTGGTCTCGCTCTTCTTCGCCGTGGCCTTCTACGCCTCCGTGCTGGTGCACGAACTGGCGCACACGGTGGCCGCGCTCCGCTTCAAGCTGCCCGTGCGCCGGATCCAGCTCCAGTTCTTCGGCGGCGTCTCGGAGATCGAGAAGGAGTCCGAGACCCCCGGCCGGGAGTTCGTCCTCGCCTTTGTCGGTCCGCTGCTCTCCCTGGTCCTCTCCGGCGTCTTCTACCTCGGCATGCTGCTGGTGGAGCCCGGCACGGTGCCCGGAGTGCTGCTCGCGGGCCTGATGATCTCCAACCTGATCGTGGCCGCCTTCAACCTGCTCCCCGGGCTGCCACTGGACGGCGGGCGGATGCTGCGCGCCGTGGTCTGGAAGCTCAGCGGCAAGCCCATGACCGGCACTGTCGCCGCCGCCTGGAGCGGCCGGGCGCTGGCCGTCGCGGTGCTGGTCGGTCTGCCGCTGCTCACCCAGGCCGGCGGCCTCGGCGGTGAGCCGGAGAACTTCGGCAGCGTGAGCTCGCTCACCGACGCGCTGCTCGCCGCCATACTGGCCGCGATCATCTGGACCGGTGCGGGCAACAGCCTGCGGATGGCCAGGCTGCGGGAGCGGCTGCCGGATCTGCGCGCCCGTACGCTCACCCGCCGCGCCGTCCCGGTCGAGGGCGACACCCCGCTCTCGGAGGCGCTGCGCCGGGCCAACGAGGCCGGGGCCCGCGCCCTCGTCGTCGTGGACGCGCACGGCACTCCGACCGCCGTGGTGCGCGAGGCGGCCATCGTCGGCGTCCCCGAGCACCGCCGCCCCTGGGTCGCGGTCAGCGGTCTGGCCCAGGACCTCAAGGACGGGATGCGGGTCTCCGCCGAGCTGACCGGCGAGGAGCTGCTGGACACCCTGCGGGCCACCCCCGCCACCGAGTACCTGGTGATCGAGGAGACCGGCGAGATCTTCGGCGTGCTGTCCACGGCCGACGTCGAGCGCGCCTTCGTCGCCGCCATGGCCCGTACGCCCTCCTGAGGCACGCTCGCGGCCTCTCCCGGAGGCTCGCCCGCCGCCGGGCACCGGAATCTCGCCCAGACGTCCGTCCCGGCGTCGGCGGGAGCCCTGCGGTCCCGGGCAGGGGCGGGCGCCCGGTAGGCTGTTCACATGTCCGAACCGACCGGTGCCGCCCGCCGTCGCGGGCCCTTCCAGGTCGGGGACCAGGTCCAGCTCACCGATCCCAAGGGACGCCACTACACCTTCACGCTCGAGGCCGGGAAGAACTTCCACACCCACAAGGGTTCCTTCCCCCACGACGAGCTGATCGGCGCCCCTGAGGGAACCGTCGTGCGCACCACGGGAAACGTCGCGTATCTCGCGCTGCGCCCCCTGCTCCCCGACTATGTCCTGTCCATGCCACGCGGTGCCGCCGTGGTCTACCCCAAGGACGCGGGGCAGATCCTGGCGATGGCCGACATCTTCCCCGGCGCGCGGGTCGTCGAGGCGGGCGTCGGCTCCGGCTCGCTCTCCACGTTCCTGCTGCGGGCCATCGGCGACCAGGGCATGCTGCACTCCTACGAGCGCCGGGCCGACTTCGCCGAGATCGCCTCCCAGAACGTCGAGCGCTACTTCGGCTCCCCGCACCCCGCCTGGCGGCTGACCGTCGGCGACCTCCAGGACAATCTGTCCGACACCGATGTCGACCGCGTCATCCTGGACATGCTCGCCCCCTGGGAGTGCCTGGAGGCCGTCTCCAAGGCGCTCGTCCCCGGCGGCATCCTGTGCGCCTACGTCGCCACCACCACCCAGCTCGCCCGGACCGTCGAGGCCATCCGCGAGCACGGCACCTTCAACGAGCCGTCGGCCTGGGAGACCATGGTCCGCACCTGGCACGTCGAAGGGCTGGCGGTACGCCCCGACCACCGGATGATCGGCCACACCGGATTCCTGCTCACCGCCCGCCGCCTCGCGGACGGTGTGGAGCCGCCGCTGCGCCGCCGCCGCCCCGCCAAGGGCGCCTACGGTGAGGACTACACGGGCTACGGCGCCACCGGGAAGGACACCGCCGCCACGGGCGGCACGAAGAGCGCCGCCGAGGAGGGCCAGGACACCGCCTCCGGGCGCTCCTGACGGCCCCGCCGGACCACGTTTCCGGCATCAACGCCCCGGCGCGGCCGCCGACTTCCCCTCGCGGGACGGTGGCCGCGCCGTGTGAGATGTGGCACCATGCGGGGCACCCCTCGCCTCAGCTCTCACATGGAGTCATCCCGCGTGCAGCCTCTGGGCCCGGATCTCGCGCACACCCATCCCCGTCCGGTGCACTGGCTCGCGACCGCGGCCGCCGTCGCCGCGGTCGTCGCCGGATCATCATTCCTCCAGCCGTCGGGCGCCAAGGCCACCACCAGCGCGCCGCATGCCGCGGCCGCCAAGGCCCCCGATCCCCGCGCGGCGCGGTATCCGATGGACTGCGGCGGGGCCCGGCCGGATGTGGTGGACCGGGGCTCGGGAGATCTGGACGGGGACGGGCGGCCGGAGACCGTCGCGGTGGTGCGCTGTCATTCGGCGACCGGTACCCCGCCCAGCGGCGTCTATGTCCTGTCGTCCGCGGAACGTGCCGACGGCCAGGGCGGCAAGGGCGCCGCGCCCCGGATCGTGGCCACGTTCGTGGATCCCGAGGAGGGCATGAGCATCCGGGATTTCGCGGTACGCGGAAAGAAGGTTTCGGCCACCCTGCTGGGATACTCCTCGACGAAGGTCCCGCGGTGCTGCCCGGATCTGCAACGCCAGGTCAACTGGCGGTGGCGGGACGGCAAGTTCGTACTCAAGGCGCTGCCGGTCCCGGGGAGTGTGTGATCGGTTACGGGGCGTCCCGTCAATCCGCGTCGGGGCCGTAGACCTCGACCTTGTCCGCGGCGCGGCGCACATGGATGCAGTCGCCGGGGCACTCCTGGGCGGAGTCCACCACCTCGGTCAGCAGCTGGAGCGGAACGGGGGTGGTGGCCCCCTTGTCCTGGAGCAGCTCATCGTCGTCGCTCTTGACGTAGGCTAGACCGTCGATGTCGAGTTCGAAGACCTCGGGGGCGTACTGGGCACAGATCCCGTCGCCCGTGCACAGGTCCTGGTCAATCCAGACTTCAAGATCGCCGAGCTCCTCGTTCCGCACGGTACGTCGCCTGCCGTTCCCTCGATACGTGATTCAACATTGACTAAATATCGCCAGCTCTGGCGGGTGTTGACCGTCTCGACGATACAACCGCTCGCTTTCCGATGTTGTTGGGTGGGTATTCACCTGGCGTGAGGGAGTGCGCAAGGGTGAAGATCGGACACACGCCGACCGGGTTTGTGATCTAGGGGTTTCAACCCGCACCGGCCCAGGTAGGGTCAGGAAGCGTCCAGCTCCCCTTGGAGGAGGTGAGGACCGTGGCAGCCCACGACGACGACATCAACCGCGGCATCCGGCCGGGGCGGGGGTCTGATGACCCAGCCGGTCAGGTTGCTTATCTCGAGCAGGAAATCGCCGTCCTGCGCCGCAAGCTCGCCGACTCTCCGCGGCATACGAGGATTCTCGAAGAGCGGATCGTCGAGTTGCAGACAAATCTGGCGGGAGTCTCCGCACAGAACGAGCGGCTCGCGAACACACTCCGTGAGGCCCGCGACCAGATCGTGGCCCTCAAGGAAGAGGTCGACCGGCTCGCACAGCCGCCGGCCGGCTTCGGAGCGTTCCTGAAGGCGAACGAGGACGGCACGGCAGACATCTTCACCGGGGGCCGCAAGCTCCGGGTGAACGTCAGCCCGAGCGTCGATCTCGACGACCTCAAGCGTGGCCAGGAGGTCATGCTCAACGAGGCGCTCAACGTGGTCGACGCCATGGAGTTCGAGCGCGCCGGGGACATCGTCACCCTCAAGGAAGTCCTTGAGGACGGCGAGCGAGCCCTGGTGATCGGGCACACCGACGAGGAGCGTGTGGTGCGGCTCGCCGAGCCGCTGCTGGAAACCACCATCCGCCCCGGTGACGCCCTGCTGCTCGAGCCCAGGTCCGGCTATGTCTACGAGGTCGTGCCCAAGAGCGAGGTCGAGGAGCTCGTCCTCGAAGAGGTCCCGGACATCGACTACACGAAGATCGGCGGTCTGGGGAACCAGATCGAGCTGATCCGCGACGCGGTCGAGCTCCCCTACCTCTACCCCGACCTCTTCAAGGAGCACGAACTGCGGCCGCCCAAGGGTGTGCTGCTGTACGGCCCGCCCGGCTGCGGCAAGACGCTCATCGCCAAGGCCGTCGCCAACTCCCTTGCCAAGAAGGTCGCCGAGGTGACCGGCAAGCCCGCGGGGAAGAGCTTCTTCCTCAACATCAAGGGCCCCGAGCTGCTCAACAAGTACGTCGGTGAGACCGAGCGGCACATCCGGCTGGTCTTCCAGCGGGCACGGGAGAAGGCCAGCGAGGGCACGCCCGTCATCGTCTTCTTCGACGAGATGGACTCCCTGTTCCGCACCCGCGGCTCTGGTGTCAGCTCGGACGTGGAGAACACCATCGTTCCGCAGCTGCTCTCGGAGATCGATGGTGTCGAGGGCCTGGAGAACGTGATCGTGATCGGCGCCTCCAACCGTGAGGACATGATCGACCCCGCGATCCTGCGCCCCGGCCGACTCGATGTGAAGATCAAGATCGAGCGTCCGGACGCCGAGGCCGCCAAGGACATCTTCTCGAAGTACCTGACGCACACCCTCCCGGTGCATGCGGACGACCTCGCCGAGCACGGCGGATCGTCGCAGGCCGCCGTGGCGGGCATGATCCAGTCGGTCGTCGAGCAGATGTACGCGGAATCCGAGGAGAACCGCTTCCTGGAGGTCACCTACGCCAACGGTGACAAGGAAGTCCTCTACTTCAAGGACTTCAACTCCGGTGCCATGATCCAGAACATTGTGGACCGGGCCAAGAAGATGGCCATCAAGGCATTCCTCGACCACAACCAGAAGGGACTCCGCGTCTCCCATCTGCTCGCCGCTTGTGTGGATGAGTTCAAGGAGAACGAGGACCTGCCCAACACCACCAACCCGGACGACTGGGCCCGGATCTCCGGAAAGAAGGGCGAGCGGATCGTCTTCATCCGCACCCTTGTCACCGGAAAGCAGGGCGCGGACACCGGACGCTCCATCGACACGGTGGCGAACACCGGTCAGTACCTGTAACACCGCTGTCCGGCTGCGGATGTCCACGACGGGGCATCCGCAGCCGGATGCGCTTTTCGGACCGCATTCTTCGTATGAGTCCTACGAGCCCGACGGAGCAATGACTGACATGATCTCCGCTTCACCGCAAAGCCGTCCTAGGCTCGTCGGTACCGCAGTATCGCGGCGTGGGGGATCGGAGGCCGCGCACGGACCAGGAGCGCAGCGGTACTTGAGCGTCGACCCCGTCCGGGGGCGGCGCCGGGCAAGGAGGGCCGCATGACCGTACGGCGCGTAATGGGAATCGAGACGGAGTACGGGATCTCCGTCCCGGGGCACCCCAACGCCAATGCCATGCTCACCTCATCCCAGGTCGTCAACGCCTACGCGGCGGCGATGCACCGGGCGCGCCGCGCCCGCTGGGACTTCGAGGAGGAGAACCCGCTGCGGGACGCCCGCGGCTTCGACCTCGCGCGTGAGACCGCCGACGCCAGCCAGCTCACGGACGAGGACATCGGCCTGGCCAATGTGATCCTCACCAACGGCGCCCGGCTCTATGTGGACCATGCGCACCCGGAGTACTCAGCCCCCGAGGTCACCAATCCGCGGGACGCGGTGCTCTGGGACAAGGCGGGCGAGCGCATCATGGCCGAGGCCGCCATGCGCGCCGCGGAGCTGCCCGGTGCCCAGCCCATCCATCTGTACAAGAACAACACCGACAACAAGGGCGCCTCCTACGGCACGCACGAGAACTACCTGATGAAGCGGGAGACCGCCTTCTCGGACATCGTGCGCCACCTCACGCCCTTCTTCGTCTCCCGCCAGGTGGTCACCGGCGCCGGCCGCGTCGGCATCGGCCAGGACGGGCATGAGCACGGCTTCCAGATCAGCCAGCGAGCGGACTATTTCGAGGTCGAGGTGGGTCTGGAGACCACCCTCAAGCGCCCCATCATCAACACCCGTGACGAGCCGCACGCCGACGCCGAGAAGTACCGCCGGCTGCACGTGATCATCGGTGACGCCAACCTCTCCGAGATCTCGACCTACCTCAAGCTCGGCACCACCGCGCTGGTGCTGTCGATGATCGAGGACGGCTTTATCGCGGTGGACCTGGCGGTGGACCAGCCGGTGCGCACCCTGCACCAGGTGTCCCACGACCCGACGCTGGGCCGTCTCATCACTCTGCGTAGCGGACGTACGCTTACCGCCGTACAACTCCAGATGGAGTACTTCGAGCTGGCCCGCAAGTACGTCGAGGACCGCTTCGGGGCCGACGCCGACGACCAGACCCGGGATGTGCTGACCCGCTGGGAGGACGTGCTCAACCGGCTCGAGCGCGATCCCATGAGCCTGTCCGGCGAGCTGGACTGGGTCGCCAAGCGCGAGCTGCTCGAGGGCTACCGGCGCCGCGACAGCCTGGACTGGGACGCCGCCCGGCTCCACCTGGTGGACCTCCAGTACGCCGACGTACGGCACGAGAAGGGCCTGTACAACCGTCTGGTGGCGCGCGGCAAGATGAAGCGGCTGCTGGACGACCAGGACGTGGCACGGGCCCAGAACAAGCCCCCGGAGGACACCCGCGCATACTTCCGCGGCCGCTGCCTGGAGCAGTACGCGGACGATGTCGCCGCCGCCTCCTGGGACTCGGTGATCTTCGATCTCCCGGGTCGTGACTCTCTGCAACGGGTTCCTACGCTCGAGCCGCTGCGCGGCACCCGGAACCACGTCAAGGAGCTGCTGGACCGCTGCCGTACCGCGGAAGACCTGGTCCGGGTGCTCTCGGGCGGCTGAAACGGGCTCCGGCCGGGAATCATCGAGGTGGCCTCCGTGCGTTGTAGCAAGTGGGAGGCCGATGTCGGACCCGGATTGTAGGGTCTGATCTTGAGACCTATCGAATCAGCGGGCGAACCGAGCGGGGTGAGGGATATGGCGACCAAGGACACCGGCGGCGGACAGCAGAAGGCGTCGCGCTCGACCGAGGAGGTCGAGGAGCAGACGCAGGACGCACAGGCCGCGGAAGACCTCAAGGAACGGCAGGAGAAGCTCTCCGACGACGTCGACTCCGTGCTGGACGAGATCGATGACGTGCTCGAGGAGAACGCGGAGGACTTCGTGCGGTCCTTCGTCCAGAAGGGCGGCCAGTAAGGCGCGTGTTCTCCGTCCTGCGTCCCCGCGAAGAGGGGGGCGCAGGACGGATGACTTCCATGGCCAGGGGTATGGTCCGTGCAGTATTTCAAGATCTGGTGGAAGGAAACGTGTGGAAGCCAACACTCGTGACACAGGGCGTCTGCCGGCTGCCTTCCTGACGCCCGGCTCCTCGTCGTTCATGGATTTCCTGGGCGCGCACTCGCCCGCCCTGCTTCCGGGAAACCGTCCGCTTCCCCCGGTGCAGGGCGCCGTCGAGGCCCCGCACGGCACCACGATCGTCGCGGCCAGCTTCCCCGGCGGTGTGGTGCTCGCCGGTGACCGCCGCGCGACCATGGGCAATGTGATCGCGCAGCGGGACATCGAGAAGGTCTTCCCCGCCGACGAGTACTCGGCCGTCGGCATCGCGGGCACCGCCGGTATCGCCGTGGAGATGGTCAAGCTTTTCCAGCTGGAGCTGGAGCACTTCGAGAAGGTCGAGGGCACCGGCCTCTCCCTGGAGGGCAAGGCCAACCGGCTGTCGACCATGATCCGCGGCAATCTCGGTATGGCGATGCAGGGCCTGGCTGTCGTCCCGCTCTTCGCGGGCTGGGACGTCGACCGGGAGAAGGGCCGTATCTTCTCCTACGACGTCACCGGCGGGCGCTCGGAGGAGCACGGCTTCGCGGCCACCGGCTCGGGCTCGGTGTTCGCCCGGGGCGCGCTCAAGAAGCTCTACCGCGACGACCTGGCGGAGGACCAGGCCGCCACCGCCGTCGTCCAGGCGCTCTACGACGCCGCCGACGACGACTCGGCCACCGGCGGGCCCGATCTGGCCCGGCGGATCTACCCCCTCGTCACGGTCATCACCGAGGACGGCTACAAGAGGTACTCCGACGCAGAGGTGTCCGAGATCGCCCGCGCCATCCACGAGCGGCGGCTCGAAGAGCCGGACGGCCCCCGCGCCGCCCTGCTCTGAGAGGACGGTTGACCCGGAATGCATTCGCCACTGACAGAAGGGACGGACAGCCGGTGACGACGCCGTTCTATGTATCTCCTCAGCAGGCCATGGCCGACCGCGCCGAATACGCCCGCAAGGGCATCGCGCGCGGCCGCAGCGTGGTCGTGTTGCAGTACTCCGACGGCATCCTGTTCGTCGCCGAGAACCCGTCCCGTGCCCTGCACAAGGTCAGCGAGATCTACGACCGGATCGCCTTCGCGGCGGTCGGCAAGTACAACGAGTTCGAGAATCTGCGCATCGGCGGTGTCCGGTACGCCGATCTGCGCGGCTACACCTACGACCGTGACGATGTCACGGCCCGGGGCCTGGCCAATGTCTACGCACAGACGCTCGGCACCATCTTCTCCAGCGCCGCCGAGAAGCCGTACGAGGTCGAGCTGATCGTCGCGGAGGTCGGGGAGGCCCCCGAGGACGACCAGATCTACCGTCTGCCGCACGACGGCTCCATCGTGGACGAGCACGGCTCGGTCGCGGTCGGTGGCAACGCCGACCAGATCAGCAGCTATCTCGACCAGCGTCACCGGGACGGCATGAGCCTCGCCGAAGCCCTCAAGCTGGCCATCGAGTCGCTGACCCGTGACACCAACGGCGGTGAGCGCAGCCTCACCGCCGAGCAGCTCGAGGTCGCGGTCCTGGACCGCAAGCGGCCCCAGCAGCGGAAGTTCAAGCGGGTGCTCGGCCGCCAGCTCTCCCGGCTCCTGGAGCCGGAGGGCACCGCCGCGGAGGACTCGTCCGCCTCCTCCGAGGCCGAGGAGTCCGAGGAGACCGAGGAGTAATCCACCACGCCCTCCCTCCGCGCCCCGGCGGCCCAAGGGCCCCGGGGCGCGGTGCGTGTGCCCCGCCGTGCACCGCCCACACTCCGGGAGGCCCTGCCGGGTGACGAGGGCCTCCTGCGTGCCGGTGGTAGATGTCGCAATAGGGCGTGGCACCTGTCACCAACGTCCCCGGACCACACACCTGGGCCCTGTCCTGCCGATCTTCGCGGGCCCGCGACGCCTGGCACCGCGCCTCGCCGCGTTGTCGGGATCGTCCGAGTACGCCCGGTACGAGGGCGACCCTCCTGCGATCCTCCCTCAGCTACCTGCTGGGAGGTGCCCCCTCACCAGACGCCGCGGGCTGATCCACGAAGATCGACAGGACAGGACCTAGTCCGAGGGCGGGGCCGTGGACCCTCGGGGGAGGAGTTCCACCGGGAGCGTGGTGTCCTGGGGCGGTTCGCCGTTCAGGACTGCCATCAGGGCCCGCATCCCGGCCGCGCCCACCGCTTCCGCGGGCAGCCGTACCGTCGTCAGCTCCGGCTCCACCGCGGTGGCCAGCGCCAGGTCGTCGAAGCCCGTCACCGATACGTCGTCCGGCACCCGCAGCCTCAGCCGTCGGGCCGCCTTGCAGGCGCCCGCCGCCATGATGTCGTCGTCGCACACCAGCGCCGTGGGCCGGGGCCCCGGGGCGGACAGGACGCGTTCGGCCGCCCGGCGGCCCTCCTCGACGCTCAGCCCCGCCGGTTCCGTGCGCAGGGCCACACCGTCCGCCGCGCCCAGCGCCGACGCGAGGGCACGGGCGCGGACCCGGAAGGTCCAGGAGTCCACAGCCGCCGCGAGATGGGCGATACGGCGGTGGCCGAGGGCGAGCAGGTGGTCCGCCACCTGCCGGGCGCCGTCGGCGATATCGAGGTTGACGGTGGCGACCGCGGCCGCGTCGTCCGGGTCGCTGTCGAGCATCACCAGCGGCAGTCCGCCACCGCGCACCGCCGCCAGCGCGTCGGCCGCCATGGAGGAGGCGATCACACCGTCGAGCGAGGCGCGGGCGGAGTCGAAGGGGTCCCGGGCGGGGCCGACACCCTCGGGGGAGGGATAGAGCACCACCCCGAACCCGTGGTCGGCGGCGACCCGGGCGGCGCCGGTGTACACCCGGGCGAAGAACTCGGTCGTCAGGGCGGGCACCACCAGCAGCGCGGTCCGGGTGCGGCCCAGCCGCAGACTGCGTGCCGCGAGGTTGGGCCGGTAGCCCAGTTGCTGTGCCGCGGCGCGTACCGTCCCGGCGGTGCGCGGCGAGACCCGGCCCGCCCATTTGTCCCCGAGGACCAGGGAGACCGTCGCCTGCGAGACGCCCGCGACCCGTGCCACGTCCCGGCTGGTGGCCCGCCCCGCCACCGTGCGGTCCCCGCCCGGCGCGGTGTCACCCGTCCGGCCGGTCTCCGGGACACCTTTCTCAGCGGCCCCGCTCGCCACCATCGCCTCCGCTTCCCTCCGCCGTGTCCGGCGATCCGCCCCGTTCGCGTGCCCGGGAGTGGACCCGCGGCTGGCGGCCATGGTACGTATGACGACGGACGTTATACGTAAAACGCGACCATGAACCGCGGGGCACCACACCCCACGGACTCACCGACCCACGAGGAGGCAACGCACGATGGCGGCTGGCTACGGGGACCTGCTGCGTACGCGCCATGCGGCGCGGCTGCTCACCGGCACGCTCGTCGGACGGCTGCCGAACGCCACGGCCTCCATCGCGGTGCTGCTCTTCGCCCGCGCGGAGGGCGGCAGTTACGCCCTGGCCGGGGCGCTGTCGGCCGTCTACGGCGCGGCCAACGCCATCGGCCAGCCACTGCTGGGCCGGGCCGTGGACCGCCTCGGCCAGCCGCGGGTGATGCTGCCGGCCGCGGTGGTGTCCGCGCTCGGTATGGCGCTGTTCGTGGCAGTCGGGCTCGACCCGCTGCCGGTGGCCTACGCCGCGATGCTGATCGCGGGCGGTTTCACCCCGCCGCTGGAGGGCGGGCTGCGGGCGCTGTGGCCGAGCGTGCTGGGGCGTGAGGACCGCATCCACGCCGCCTACGCGCTGGACGCGGTGGCGCAGGAGGTGATGTTCGCGGTCGGCCCGCTGCTGGTCACCCTGGTGGTGGCGGTGTGGTCGGAGGGGGCCGCGCTGCTGGTCATCAACGCCCTCGGGGTCGCGGGCGCGCTGTCGGTCGTGGCGTCGCCACCGTCCCGCGCGTGGCGCTCCGCACCGCGCGAGGCGCACTGGCTGGGCGCGCTGCGCTCACCAGGGCTGCTGGTGCTGCTCGGCTCGTTCTTCTTCATCGGACTGGCTCTCGGGGCCATAGCGGTGGCCTCGGTCGCCTACGCGGACGAGCACGGCGGCGGCATGGTCGCCAGCTATCTGCTGTCCGCGCTCGGTGTGGGCGCGCTGGTCGGCGGGGTGGTCTACGGGGCCCGCCCGTGGGCCGGAGCGCCGGAACGGCGGCTGCTGGTGCTGGTGGCCGCGCTCGCGCTGGGCTATCTGCCGCTGATGCTGGTGCCCGGTGTGGTGCCGATGACGGTCCTGGCCGGGGTGGCGGGTGTGTTTCTGGCCCCGGCGCTGGCCTGCGCGTTCATCGTGGTCGACCGGCACGCCCCCAGCGGTACCGTCACCGAGGCGTTCTCCTGGCTGGTGACCACCTTCGTGGTCGGCAACGCGGTGGGAACGGCCGCCGCCGGACCGGCGGTCGAGTTCGGGGGCGTGGGCCCGGGGTTCGCCGTCCCCGGGATCGCCGGAGCCGCCGGGCTGGCGGTGCTGCTGGCCGCCCGGCGATTTCTCGCCAAGCCGGACACCAAGCCGGACACCAAGCCGGACACCAAGCCGGGCACCGAGCCAGGTACTGATCCGGCCGCCGAACCCGCCACCGAGCCGGGCACCGGACCCCGCACCGAGCCGGTCGCGTAGTCGCCCGCCGAGCCGGGTCCGGACCCGGTTTCCGATCCGCTTCTCCCGGCGCTCTGTTCACCCGCCGCGGAAAATGATCGCAACCGTGCGGCCGAACCCGGTTTCAGAGCAGGCCATCAGGCGTAATGTTCAGGCATGGACCGCCGCATTTTCGGGCTGGAGAACGAGTACGGCGTCACGTGCACATTCAGGGGACAGCGCCGGCTGTCTCCTGACGAAGTGGCGCGGTACCTCTTCCGCCGTGTCGTCTCCTGGGGCCGCAGCAGCAACGTCTTCCTGCGCAACGGCGCCCGCCTCTATCTCGACGTGGGCTCGCACCCGGAATACGCAACCCCCGAGTGCGACAACGTGACCGAGCTGGTCACCCACGACAAGGCAGGCGAGCGCATTCTCGAGGGTCTGCTCGTGGACGCAGAGCGCCGCCTGCACGAGGAGGGAATCGCGGGCGACGTCTATCTCTTCAAGAACAACACCGACTCGGCGGGCAACTCCTACGGCTGCCATGAGAACTATCTGGTGGCCCGTCACGGGGAGTTCTCCCGGCTCGCCGATATTCTCATCCCGTTCCTGGTGACGCGGCAGCTGTTGTGCGGGGCGGGCAAAGTGCTCCAGACCCCGCGCGGCGCGGTCTACTGCGTCAGTCAGCGGGCCGAGCACATCTGGGAGGGCGTCAGCTCCGCCACCACCCGCTCCCGGCCGATCATCAACACCCGCGACGAGCCGCACGCCGACGCCGAGCGCTACCGCCGGCTGCATGTCATCGTCGGCGACTCCAACATGTCCGAAACCACCATGCTGCTCAAGGTCGGCGCCACCGACCTGGTGCTCCGCATGATCGAGGCGGGCACGGTGATGCGCGATCTGACCCTGGAGAACCCGATCCGGGCCATCCGCGAGGTCAGCCATGACATCACCGGTCAGCGCAAGGTGCGGCTGGCCAGCGGGCGTGAGGCATCCGCCCTGGAGGTCCAGCAGGAGTACTACGAGAAGGCCGTCGACTTCTGCGACCGCCGCGGTATCCGTACCGGCACCGTCGAGCGCGTCCTGGAGCTGTGGGGCCGCACCCTGGAGGCG
Source organism: Streptomyces sp. JLBJ103 (assembly GCF_058215575.1). Taxonomy (NCBI): domain Bacteria; kingdom Bacillati; phylum Actinomycetota; class Actinomycetes; order Kitasatosporales; family Streptomycetaceae; genus Streptomyces; species Streptomyces sp. JLBJ103. Next base: position 6,451,714 of record NZ_CM177089.1, read on the forward strand.
GTCCGCACCGAGGAGCTGGACCGGATCGAAACCGAAATCGACTGGGTGATGAAGTACAGGCTCATCGAGCGGTACCGGGCCAAGAACAACATCACCATGTCCCATCCGCGCATCGCCCAGATAGACCTCGCCTACCACGACATCCATCGCCGCCGGGGGCTCTACTACCTGCTGGAGAAGCGTGGTCAGGCGGCCCGGGTCTGCAACGACCTGAAAATCTTCGAGGGCAAGTCGGTTCCCCCGCAGACCACCCGCGCCCGGCTGCGCGGCGACTTCATCCGCCGTGCCCAGGAGCAGCGCCGCGATTTCACCGTGGACTGGGTGCATCTGAAGCTCAATGACCAGGCGCAGCGCACCGTGCTGTGCAAGGACCCGTTCCGGTCGGTCGACGACCGGGTGGAGAAACTCATCGCCGGTATGTGAGGCGGCGGACGGCTTATGTTCCGTGCGGGCCCCGTGCGTTCCTCGGACGGGGCCCGCCGTACAACGTAGAGTGACGCGCATCGTCCATCGCAAGATCTACGTAACGAGGACTCCGTGCGCCGACGCTCCGTACTCCTTGCCGTGCCCGCGGGCCTGCTGACGCTGGCGGGCTGCGGTGACGACAAGTCAGGATCCGACAAGGCATCACCGTCCAAGGAGCCCACCAGCCCGACGCCGTCGCCGGCCCCCACCGGCAAGATCGTGAGCGGACCGGTGCCCCCCATCACCTCCGGCAAGGAATTCGGTGAGAAGCCGAAGATTGCCAAGGGGACGGGCAAGCCGTCGTCCGACCTGGCGGTCAAGACGGTCATCAAGGGGAACGGCCCGACCACGGCCAAGAAGGACTTCCTCCAGGTCAACTATCTGGGCCAGATCTGGAGCTCCGCCAAGGTCCTCGACCAGTCATTCGACAAGCACAAGCCGGCCACGTTCCAGCTGGGCGCCGGCCAGGTCATCCCGGGCTGGGACCAGGCGCTGGTGAAGCGGAACGTCGGCAGCCGACTGGAGCTCGCGGTGCCGCCCGCCTTCGCCTACGGCAAGCAGGGCCAACCGCAGGCGGGCATCAAGGGCACCGACACGCTGGTGTTCGTCATCGACGTCGTGAACCGTTTCAACGGCAAGAGCTCGGCCAAGGGCGACAAGGTGGCCCAGAGCAACATCGACCTGCCCAAGGTGTCCGACAACACCGACGGCAAGGCCCCCACCATCACCGTCCCCAAGAAGCCCGAGCCGAAGAAGCTGGTCTCGGAGTACGTCATCGAGGGCGACGGCCCGAAGGTGAAGAAGTCCGACGCGCTGCTCGTCCAGTACAAGGGCGTGCTGTGGAAGAACGGCAAGCAGTTCGACTCCACCTACAAGCGCGGCGAGCTGGCCCAGTTCTCCCTCCAGCAGGTCGTCAAGGGCTGGTCCCAGGGGCTCACGGGCAAGAAGGTGGGCAGCCGGGTGCTGATCGTCGTTCCGCCCGACCTGGGCTACAAGAACGAGGCCAAGCCGGGCATTCCGGCCAACTCCACACTGGTCTTCTCCGTCGACATCCTGGCGGTTCTGTAAGACTGTGCGGGTTGCCCACAACGTAACGAGGAGCAATTTCGTGAGCATCGAGAAGCCCGAGGTCGACTTCCCGGGTGGCGAGCCGCCGGCCGATCTTCAGATCAAGGACATCTGGGAGGGTGACGGCCCCGAGGCCAAGGCCGGCAGCAACATCGCCGTCCACTACGTCGGCGTGGCCTTCAGCACCGGCGAGGAGTTCGACGCCAGCTACAACCGCAACACCCCGCTGCGGATCCAGCTCGGTGTCGGCCAGGTCATCCCCGGCTGGGACCAGGGTCTCCAGGGCATGAAGGTCGGCGGACGCCGCCAGCTGATCATCCCGCCGCACCTGGCCTACGGTGACCGCGGCGCCGGTGGCCGGATCAAGCCGGGCGAGACGCTGATCTTCGTCTGCGACCTGGTCTCCGCCTGAGACCCGGGTGAGCCCCGCCGAGGGCCCCTGCCTGCGGGCAGGGGCCCTCGGCTTTTGCCCCGCGTCCCGGTAGCGGTACGGTCACGGTCGTAAGGTCACAGAGAAAGGGCGTCGATGGCGATTGCCAAGGCCGAGCGGCTGATGAATCTGGCGCTGTGCCTGCTGGGAACCCGGCGCCCGCTGACCAAACGGGAGTTGCGCGGCTCCATCGAGGCGTACCTGGAGGCAGGTGGCGCAGCGAGCGGCGGCAACGACGACGCCTTCAACCGCATGTTCGAGCGCGACAAGGACGATCTGCGCGAACTCGGCCTGGTCATCGAGACGGTGGAGGGCATCGACGGCGAGATCGGCTATCTCGCCCGCCGCGACAGCAACCGGCTGCCCCCCATCACCCTGGACGCCGAGGAGGCCGCCGCTCTGGGCCTGGCCGCCAAGGTCTGGCAGCAGGCCCGGCTCGCGGGTGCCGCCAGCGGCGCGTTGCAGAAGCTGCGCGCCGCCGGGATGCCGGTCGCCGAGGACCCGTACGACACCCAGGCGCACAGCGCGCTGGAGCCGCATATCCCGGTCCACGAGGCGGCCTTCGAACCGCTGATGCTCGCCTGCCGGGACCGCCGCCCCGTCGTCTTCGACTACCGCAAGGCCAACGCCGCCCGCCCCGAGCCGCGCCAAGTCGAGCCCTGGGCGCTGGAGTGCTGGCGCGGCCAGTGGTACCTGGCCGGATGGGACCGTGAGCGAGCCGCCGAGCGGGTCTTCCGGCTCTCTCGGATCTGCGGCCGGGTCCGGCTGCGCACCGGCGCCTACACCGCCGAGGTGCCCGACCACGTCACCGTCCGCGAGACCGTGGAGCGGTGGTCGGGGGAGACCGCCACCCGCACCGCCCGGATCCGGCTGCGCTCCGGCCACGGCTATCCGCTGCGGGCCAAGGCGCTGTCCACCACCGGTGCCGGGGACGGCTGGGACGAGCTGGAGATCCCGTACGGGCACGGGCTGGACGCCTGGCTGGTGGAGTTCGGCCCGGACGTGGTGGTGCTGGCGCCCGACGAACTGCGGGCGGATGTCGTCGACCGGCTGCGCGCCGTGGCCAAGGGCTGAGGGGACGGACCGACTTCATATGGCCGGAAACGCCATTGACCAGACCCGCCGGATGCTGTCGCTGGTGACGTATCTGCGGGAGCGCCCCGGTGCCCGGGTCGCCGACGTCGCCCGCGCCTTCGGTATCAGCGAGGACGAGCTGATCTCCGACCTCGATGTGCTGCCGCTGTGCGGCACCAGCTTCCGCGGCGGGGACCTGCTCGACATCGACACCGACGGTGACCGCATCTGGTGGCACAACCCCGACGATGTCGCCGCACCGTTGCGGCTGGCAGCCGACGAGGCCACCGCGCTGCTGGTGGCCGCCCGCGCCGTGGCCACCCTCCCCGGGCTGCGCGAGAGTGACCGGGACGCGCTGCTGCGCGCCACCGCCAAGCTGGAGGCCGCCGCGGGCGAGGCGGCCGGGGCCAGCGCCCGGCTCTCGGTCACCTTCGAGTCCGAGGGCGGTGTCTTCGCCGACGTCGACCGGGCCATCTCCGAGCGGCGGCGGCTGTGGCTGCGCTACTACTCACCCGCGCGCGACGAGATCACCGAGCGGGAGGTCGACCCGATCCGGCTGTTCGCCGTCGGCCGCACCTATATGGAGGCGTGGTGCCGGCTCTCCGAGGCGCGGCGCACCTTCCGGCTGGACCGGGTCGTGGAGATCAAGCTGCTGGACGAGGCGTCCGACCCGCCGCGGATCGAGCTGCGCGATCTGTCGGACCTGTCCACCGGACTGGTGCAGACCGGCGCGGAGGACCCCGAGGTGGTCATCGAGGTGGCCCCCGGCGGGCGCTGGGTCGCCGAGTACTACCCGCACGACAGCGCGGAGGAGCTGCCCGACGGCGGGCTGCGGATCACCCTGCGCACCCCCGACCCCGGTTCGCTGCGGCGACTGGCGCTCCGGCTGGGCAGGGACGGCCGGATCGTCTCCCCGCGGGGCCTCGCGGACAGTGCGCGGGACGCGGCGCAGCGGGCGCTCGCGGCGTACGGTGAGTGAAGGGATGCACATAGTGACCCCTGGGAGGAATCCCGCCTCAGTGCTCTTCAAGGCAGCCTGCCCGGACTGCCGCAGCCGCTTCGAGCTGGCCGCGGGGGCGCTCCGGCTGGCGATCGGCGCCAGCCACCGCACCACCTTCTACTCCTTCACCTGCCCGGACTGCGGTTCGGCGGTGCGCAAACCGGCCGGGGAGCGGATCGTGGAGCTGCTCACCGGCGGCGGGGTGCGTACGCTGCGGCTGCATTCCACGGTGTAGGTCCTGTCCTGTCGATCTTCGTGGATCAGCCCACGCCGTCTGGGCGGCGAGCGGGGCGAACCTTGGCTGACGCGGCGCTAGGCTCTGCGTCATGCTCTGGCCGATGCTCGCACTCTCCCTCGCCTTCTGCGGAATCGCCGTACTCGCGCTGTGCGCGATGCGGGTCTACGCGGAGACGCGCAGACTGTCCCGGCAGGTGGCCGAGAGCTCGCGGCGGATCAGCCGGGCCGCGGAGGACCTGGAGCGGGCGACCGCGCCGCTCGGCTCCCAGGTGGACGCGCTGCGCGGCAGCGGGCCGGCCGCACCGGCCGCCGCCACCGACCGCGACTGACGCGCCTGGAACCCCGGGTGCGGGCACCCTGCTGGGAGCCAGACACCCGAGGTACGCTGGTTTTTCGCGGCCCTGGACTCGAGGCGGAGGGCCGCAACCAGGCGTCTGCATGGGGATTGCCCCGGGTTTACCCGTGCGCGCTACGATCGCTGACAGTACGGCGACCGGATGTACGTCCGACCAGTCCGGCAGCCCCACCCCCAGCCGTCTCGGTGAGAAGGTAGACGCTTATGTTCGGAAGGCTCGGCGCCCCCGAGATCATCCTCATCCTGGTCGTGGTCGTGCTGCTGTTCGGCGCGAAGAAGCTCCCCGACATGGCGCGCTCCCTGGGCAAGTCCGCCCGGATCCTCAAGAGCGAGGCCAAGGCGATGAAGTCGGACGGCCAGCAGCAGCAGAACGCCCCGGCCGACCCGCCCACCCCCGGTCAGGACCAGAGCGCGCACCGCACCATCCAGGCCGCCCCGGGTGATGTCACCAGTTCGCGTCCGGTCTCCGAGCCGAGCGACACCACCAAGCGCTGACCGAGGGCCACTTGGAGGCGGCCTGGACGAGCCGCCGTCTGACGCACGAGATGAGGACGTGGGTTGCTCAAGTCTGCCCGCAAGACGGAGAAGGACCCTGAGGGGCGGATGCCCCTCGCGGAGCACCTGCGTGAGCTGCGCAACCGGTTGCTGAAGTCGGTCCTGGCGATCAGCGTGATCACCATCGTGGCGATGTTCTTCTACAAGGACATCGTCGACTTCCTGATGAAGCCGGTTCTGGACTCCGTCGGCTGCCCCGACGGGACGCGGATGTCCCAGCTCACCGGTGACGGCGGTAAGGACGCCGGGAAGCGGTGCGCGGAATTCACCGTGAACGGTCTGCTGTCGCCGTTCACCATCATGCTGAAGGTCTCCTTCACCGCCGGTGTGGTCCTCGCCACCCCGATCTGGCTCTACCAGCTGTGGGCGTTCCTCGCGCCCGGTCTGCACCGCAACGAGAAGAAGTACGGCCTGTTCTTCGTCGGGCTCGGGGTGCCGCTGTTCGTCGGCGGGGCCTTCTTCGCCTACATGATCCTGCCGACCACCGCCGAGGTGCTGCTCGGCTTCACCCCCGAGAGCGCCAACAACCTTCTCCCGCTGGACGACTTCCTCGATCTGCTGGCCCGCATGATCGTGGTCTTCGGGCTCGCCTTCGAGCTTCCGCTGCTGCTGCTCCTGCTGAACTTCACCGGTATCCTCAGCGGCCGCCGGATGATCGGCTGGTGGCGGGGCATGATCATGGGCATCACCGTCTTCGGTGCCGTCGCGACCCCGAGCACCGACCCGGTCGGTATGTTCGCCCTGGCCGGGCCGGTCACCGTGCTCTACTTCGGCGCCTGCGGCATCGCGCTGCTCAACGACCGGCGCAAGGCACGCCGCCAGGCCGCCGATCCCGACTTCGGCCTGGACGACGACGAGGCGTCGCACCTGGATCTGACGCCCGAGGCGGTCGGCGCCAGTGCCACCCCGGCGGAGCTGACCGGCGGTGACGACGAGTCCGGCCCCACCCGGCGGAACGGCTACGACGACGTCACCTGACGCGGCCCCGCGTACGCGGACGGTGACCGCCCCAGCGGCCACCGCGCGGTGCGGCCGCCGGGCTGCTGACCCAGGGCGGAACAAAGCCCGGATAAAGATCGCGTGCGCTGTCGGAGGTGGCCGGTAGTCTCGTACGTACGATGACCGACGAGCTATCTCCCGCCGAGCGCTATGCCGCGGCCCGGGTCCGGGCCGCCGAGCAGGCCACCGCGCTGGCCCCCTTCCGCGAGATGTACGACTTCGCGCTGGACGACTTCCAGATCGAGGCGTGCAAGGCCCTGGAAACCGGCAAGGGCGTGCTGGTCGCCGCCCCCACCGGCTCGGGCAAGACCATCGTGGGCGAGTTCGCCGTCCACTTGGCGCTGACCCAGGGCCGTAAGTGCTTCTACACCACGCCCATCAAGGCGCTGTCGAACCAGAAGTACACCGACCTCGTCAAGCGCTACGGCGCCGACAAGGTCGGCCTGCTCACCGGCGACAACAGCGTCAACTCCGAGGCCCCGGTGGTCGTCATGACCACCGAGGTGCTGCGCAACATGCTCTACGCGGGCTCGCAGTCGCTGCTCGGCCTGGGCTATGTGGTGATGGACGAGGTCCACTACCTCTCCGACCGGTTCCGCGGAGCGGTCTGGGAAGAGGTCATCATCCACCTCCCGGAGTCGGTGACCCTGGTGTCACTGTCCGCCACGGTCTCCAACGCCGAGGAGTTCGGCGACTGGCTGGACACCGTCCGCGGGGACACCGAGGTGATCGTCTCCGAGCACCGCCCGGTGCCGCTGTGGCAGCATGTGCTCGCCGGGCGCCGGATGTACGACCTCTTCGAGGAGAAGAACGGCCAGGACGGCGACCAACGCGGCCGCCGTGAGGTCAACCCCGATCTGGTCCGGCTGGCCCGGATGGAGAACAGCCGCCCCTCCCTCGGCCGCGACAAGCGCCGCGGCCGCTCGATGCGGGAGGCCGACCGGGAGCGCGAGCGCCGTCAGCGCAGCCGGATCTGGACCCCGGGCAGACCCGAGGTCATCGACCGGCTCGACGCCGAGGGGCTGTTGCCCGCCATCACCTTCATCTTCAGCCGCGCGGGCTGTGAATCGGCCGTCCAGCAGTGCCTGTACGCCGGGCTGAGGCTCAACGACGACACGGCGCGTGCCCAGGTGCGGTCCATAGTCGAGGAGCGCACCGCGGGCATCCCGGACGAAGACCTCCATGTCCTGGGGTACTTCGAATGGCTGGAGGGCCTGGAGCGGGGCATCGCCGCCCACCACGCCGGAATGCTCCCCACCTTCAAGGAGGTCGTCGAGGAGCTGTTCACCCGCGGTCTGGTCAAGGCGGTTTTCGCCACCGAGACCCTGGCACTCGGCATCAACATGCCCGCCCGCTCGGTGGTGCTGGAGAAGCTGGTCAAGTGGAACGGCGAGCAGCACGCCGACATCACCCCCGGTGAGTACACCCAGTTGACCGGCCGGGCCGGACGGCGCGGTATCGACGTCGAGGGCCATGCGGTGGTGCTGTGGCAGCGCGCCATGGACCCGGCCGGGCTCGCCGGGCTCGCCGGCACCCGCACCTATCCGCTGCGCTCCTCCTTCAGGCCGTCGTACAACATGGCGGTCAATCTGGTCTCGCAGTTCGGGCGGCACCGCTCGCGCGAGCTGCTGGAGACTTCCTTCGCGCAGTTCCAGGCCGACAAGGCGGTCGTCGGCATCTCCCGCCAGGTCCAGCGGAACGAGGAGGGCCTCCAGGGCTACCGCGCCTCCATGACCTGCCACCTCGGTGACTTCGACGAATACGCCCGGCTGCGCCGTGAGTTGAAGGACCGGGAGAGCGAGCTCGCCCGGCAGGGTGTGGCCCAGCGCCGGGCGGCCGCCGCGGTCGCGCTGGAGAAGCTGCGGCCGGGCGATGTCATCCATGTGCCCACCGGCAAGTTCGCCGGGCTCGCGCTGGTGCTGGACCCCGGGCTGCCCGCGGGCCGTTCCAACGGCCATCGCGGCTTCGACCACCACGACGGGCCGCGGCCGCTGGTCCTCACCGCCGAGCGCCAGGTCAAGCGGCTCGCCTCGATCGACTTCCCGGTCCCGGTCGAGCCGCTGGACCGGATGCGGATCCCCCGGTCGTTCAATCCGCGCAGCCCCCAGTCCCGCCGGGACCTGGCCTCCGCGCTGCGCACCAAGGCCGGTCACCACGATGTGCGCCGCCACCGCAAGGAGCGTTCGGCCGCCGCCGACGACACCGAGATCACACGGCTGCGCGCAGCCCTGCGCGCCCACCCCTGCCACGGCTGCTCCGACCGCGAGGACCACGCCCGCTGGGGCGAGCGCTACCACCGGCTGCTGCGTGACACCAGGCAACTGGAGCGGCGGATCGAGGGCCGGACGAACACCATCGCCCGCACCTTCGACCGGATCTGCGCGCTCCTGACCGAGCTGGACTATCTGCGCAGTGACGAGGTCACCGACCACGGCAAGCGGCTCGCCCGGCTCTACGGCGAGCTGGATCTGCTCGCCAGCGAGTGTCTGCGCGACGGCGTCTGGGAGGGCCTGGCCCCCGCCGAGCTGGCCGCGTGCGCCTCGGCCCTCGTCTACGAGGCGCGCGCCGCGGACGACGCGCTGCCGCCCAAGCTGCCCGCGGGCCGCGCCAAGGAGGCGCTGGGCGAGATGGTGCGCATCTGGGGACGGCTGGACGCCCTGGAGGAGGAGCACAAGATCAACCAGGCCGAGGGCGTCGGCCAGCGCGAGCCCGACCTCGGCTTCGCCTGGGCCGCCTACCGCTGGGCGTCCGGGCACGGTCTGGACGAGGTGCTGCGCGAAATCGACATGCCCGCAGGTGACTTCGTGCGCTGGAGCAAGCAAGTCATCGATGTGCTCGGCCAGATCGCGGCCGCGGCCCCCGAGGGCACGGTGGCGCGCAGCGCCCGTCGTGCGGTCGACGGGCTGCTGCGCGGCGTCGTGGCGTACTCCTCGGTCGGCTGACGGTCACCGGTCGCCGTGGGGCGGCCGGATCATGTCGCTTCGTAGGTGTACGGCAGGGTGTTGCTGTTGCCGGCCGGGGTGTGGACCTGGACATTGACAGTGCCGGGTGCCCCGGGCGGGCTCGTCGCAACGACCTGGGTGTCGGAGATCGCGGCGAAGGAGGTTGGGATGCCGCCGAAGGTCACCGTGTCGGTGTAGGTCAGGTTGATGCCAGTGAGGACGACCGAGTCGCCGCCGGTGTCCGGGCCCTGCGGCGGGGTCAGCGTGGTGAGGACCGGAGCCCCGAGATAGGTGTAGTACGGGTTCCCGGGCCCCACGACGCTGGTGCCACCCGGCGTGGTGACGGTGACCCCGACCGTCCCGGTCCCGGCCGGTGCGATGACTGTCAGCTGGCTGTTGGAGACCACGGTGATGCCGGTGGCCGGAGTGGCCCCGAAGAGCACGGCACTGGTGAGCGTCAGATTGGTGCCGAAGATGGTGACCGTGTTGCTCCCGGTGGCGGGCCCGAAGTGTGGGTCGACATCGCTGACGGTCGGCGCGGCGATGTAGAAGTACGGCAGCGGATTGCTGGTGCCGCCGGGGGTGGTGACCGTGACGTTGACCGACGACGGTGCCCCCGCGGGCGCGGCGACCGTGATCTGGGTGGTGGTGTTGGTGAGGATGGTGGCGTTGTTGAGGCCGAACTTCACGGAGGTGGCGCTGGTGAGGTTGGTGCCGGTGATGGTGACGGTGTTTCCGCCGGTGGTGGGGCCGGATGTGGGGTTGAGGGCGGTGAGGGTGGGTGCCGGGACGGCGGTGTAGGTGTAGGGGAGTGGGTTGCTGGTGCCGCTGGGGGTGGTGACGGTGACGTTGACGGTTCCGGTGCCTGGGGGTGCGGTGGCGGTGATCTGGGTGGTGGTGTTGGTGAGGATGGTGGCGGGGGTGGCTCCGAAGAGGACTTGGGTGGCGCTGGTGAGGTTGGTGCCGGTGATGGTGACGGTGTTTCCGCCGGTGGTGGGGCCGGATGTGGGGTTGAGGGCGGTGAGGGTGGGTGCCGGGACGGCGGTGTAGGTGTAGGGGAGTGGGTTGCTGGTGCCGCTGGGGGTGGTGACGGTGACGTTGACGGTTCCGGTGCCTGGGGGTGCGGTGGCGGTGATCTGGGTGGTGGTGTTGGTGAGGATGGTGGCGGGGGTGGCTCCGAAGAGGACTTGGGTGGCGCTGGTGAGGTTGGTGCCGGTGATGGTGACGGTGTTTCCGCCGGTGGTGGGGCCGGATGTGGGGTTGAGGGCGGTGAGGGTGGGTGCCGGGACGGCGGTGTAGGTGTAGGGGAGTGGGTTGCTGGTGCCGCTGGGGGTGGTGACGGTGACGTTGACGGTTCCGGTGCCTGGGGGTGCGGTGGCGGTGATCTGGGTGGTGGTGTTGGTGAGGATGGTGGCGGGGGTGGCTCCGAAGAGGACTTGGGTGGCGCTGGTGAGGTTGGTGCCGGTGATGGTGACGGTGTTTCCGCCGGTGGTGGGGCCGGATGTGGGGTTGAGGGCGGTGAGGGCGGGAGCCGCGACCGTGGTGTAGGTGAAGGAGACGGTCTGGCTGCTGGTCCCGCTCGGCCCGGTGACCGTGACGTTGACCGTGCCGGTTCCCGGAGGCGTCTTGGCCGTGATCTGCGTGTTGCTCACGACGACGACGTTGGTGGCCAGGTTGGCGCCGAACCTGACCACGGTGGCGCCGGTGAATCCGGTGCCCGTGATGATGACGGAGGTGCCTCCCGCCGGAACGCCTTGGGCGGGACTGACGCTGGTCACTACAGGGGCCATCATGTTCTCCTTCTCGTGCCTCTCAGGCGACCGCGCCCCGGCTGACAGATGTCGGCCAGGGCGCGGCGGCTTGCTCCGCTCCGCGTCACGGGGTGCGGACGGGGGCGACTGTGTGGTTGTGCCGTCGATGCCCGGTCGTGGCCGACCGGTCAGGCGACGGTGAAGGCGAGAACGGCGTTGGCGGTGCCACCGCAGGTTGTGACGCTGACGTCGTACGTGTTGCCGGAGATGAGCGTGGCGGGCACGGTGGCGGTGATCTGGGTGTCGGAGACGTTCACGAAGTTCGCCGGGACGGCGGTGGCTCCGAAGTGGAACGACACGTCGCTCGCGTCGAGGAGGCAGGTGCCGGTGATGGTGATGGTCGAGCCGACCGGTCCTGTCGAGGGGCTGACGGTGGTGATGGCCGGAGCCGCGTAGTAGGTGAACTGGCAGAGGTTGCCGACCGGGATGGTGGAACCACCGGCGGTGGCGACGATGACGTCCACCGTGTCGGTGCAGGCACCGACCGGCATGGTGTGCGCGGGAGTGGTGATGGTGACCTGGGTGTCCGAGGCGGGCGGGAACGTCCCGGCGGCCGCGGTGCCGCCGACGGTGACGCCAGTCGCGGTCAGGAAGTTACTGCCGTAGACCGTGACCGAGGTGCCACCGGCCGCGGGCCCGCACACGGTGCTCAGCCCACCGCAGTCCGGCGTGCAGATGTAGAAGAACGGCATGGAGTTGCTGGTCGTGTTGGAGCTGCTGGTCACGCTGACGGCCACCTGGCCGCAACACAGCACCGGGATGACGACGGTGACCGTGGTGGGACTCACGGTGGCGGGGGCCACCGACTTCGCCCCGAAGTTCACCTTGGTCGTGGCCCCCAGGCCGGTTCCGGTGATGGTGAGCGTCTGCCCGCTGTGGCCCTGGGTGGGGCTGAGCGAGGTGATGGTTGCCATGAGTGTTTCTCCTTCGGTGGGTTCCGCTCATTCCGTTCGTGTGAAGAGCAGGCCGATGGCCGGCGCGGTTCATGGCCGCGCGTGCCATCTCGGTGTGGGGGAAGCGCGAAGACCTGTCGCCTCGGGGCCGGCGCCTGGGGCAGGTGATGCGGCGTGAAGGCGAATCGGCGCCGGAATCTCGGGCGCCGTCAACCTTGCTGAGATTGATTAAAGCGACCGGGTGATGCGGGCGATAGGTGTAATTGGAGCATTCGGGAATTGATATGAAAATAGAGTTAAAACTCTGAAAGTTGTCATGCGTGCCGGAGCGCGCCTCGTCGCTCTTCGCGGAAGTCGCGATACGCGCCACTTGACGTGTTCGGCGAACTCGCGAGCGGCACGCTGGAGATCCTCGCCAAGGATCTCCACGGGGGTCTTCGTCATCGAGACCGAGTACCGGCTGCACGCGCTCCGCCACCCCGGCCGGGTGCGCGGCGCCATCGGCGTCGTCGCGCAGTGGTCCGGCGCCGACCCGGTGGCCACCGGTCGGGAGAACCTGCTGCTCCAGGGCCGGTTATACGGACTCAAGGTGAACTGTGCGGCGACGCCGTCCACTTGCTGTTGCTGCGCGAGTCCATCGTCGATGGCCACCGGACGTCGCTGCGTGACACGCTCGGCTTCCTGTCCGGCGTGCACGAGGTGACCTCGAGGGCGGCGATCAGTGTCCGCGCCGACGACGGCGCCTCCGCCGTGCCCGCCCTGCTCGCCACCCTGGAACGGGCGAGGCACCGCCGTCCTGGACCGGGCGGGCACCGCCCTCGCGACCGTCGCCCGCCCTTCCCTCGACGATGTCCATCTGCGCTGCGCGGGCCGCAGCTTCTCCGAGGCGGAAGCCGCGGCCGAGGCGCCTGTACCGGCGGACCTCACCGGAGGTGCCCGGTGAGCACGGCCGTGACCTGGACCTGGTACATGGCTCAGCGTCAGCTGACTACGGTCCTGCGGCAGCCCGTTTTCCTGGTGATCAATCTCATCCAGCCGGTGAACTGGCGGTTCCTCTTCGGCTCGCCCCTTCCGCAAGGTATTCGACCTCGGCGGCTTCGGCGCCACTTCGTATCTGGACCATCCGGTCCCGGGCGTTCCTCTTCTCCACCTTCATGGCCCCGCCCTGATGCCGGGCCGGGTGCGGCACTTCGCCGACGTCAGCCCCGTCAACTGGGCGCTGACCGCACGCCGTTCGGCCATGTCCGCCGACCCGGACCGGGGCCGGGTGCCCGGCCGTGGCGGGGCGCTGCTCGGGCTCGCGGCCGTCGCGGTGTGGCTGTCGACCCGTACCTTCCGCTCCTACCGGCGGTCGGTCTGACCGTCCGCGGGGCAGTGGACCCCGGCCACGCCGCATCCCAGTGGCGAACCGAGGCCCGTACGGTCCTCACGCCGCGGCACGCTCCCTACGCCGCGGCGCCCTCCTGTTCCGCTTCCACCTGCTCGTTCCACTCCCGCTTGGACGCCTGCCAGCCGTCCTCGTTGTGACCGCGCCGCCAGTAGCCGGAGATCGACAGCCACTCGCGCGCGACCTGTCGCTCCAGACGCAGATGGCGGCGGATCTCCTTCACAAAACCCGCCTCGCCGTGGACGAAGGCGTGCACCTGGCCCGGTGGGAACTCCAGCGAGCGCACGGTGTCCACCAGCGCCTCACCCACCGGCGCTCCGCCCCGGTGCAGCCAGACGACATCGGCCCCCTCCGGCACGGTCAGTTTCTGCTCCTCCTCCGGGCCCGCGACCTCCACGAAGGCGCGCACCGGAGCGCGGTCCGCGCCGCCGGGCCCGGCAGGCTCCCTGGCGAGCCGCTCCAGCGCGGTGGCGATCGCGGGCAGCGCGCTCTCGTCCCCCATGAGCAGATGCCAGTCCGCGTCCGCACTGGGGGCGTACCCACCGCCCGGCCCCAGCAGATGGATCTCCTGGCCCGGTGCGGCCTGCCGCGCCCAGGGTCCGGCCAGCCCCTCGTCACCGTGGACCACGAAGTCGAGGGTCAGCTCACCCGCCGCCGGATCCCAGGCGCGCACCGTGTACGTACGCGTTACCGGCCACTGGGCGCGAGGGAAATCGGCCCGGATCCGCTCGATGTCGAACGGCTCCGGATAGCTCACGCCCGGAGCCGGGAAGAGCAGCTTGACGTAGTGGTCGGTCCACTCGCCCGCGGAGAACTCGGCCAGGCCGTCACCGCCCAGCACCACCCGCACCATATGGGGGGTGAGCCGGTCGGTGCGCACCACCTGGGCACGGTGGGGCCGAGGAACCCTGCGGGCCGGACGCTCTGCCATGGCGGTCTCCCTGATCAACAAGAGTTAGGTTTACCTAACCTAACAGCTCATCCCTCCAGGGTGGACAGGAGGCGGTGCAAAGATCCGCCCAAACCCCAGCGCTCCTCCAGTGCGCCCAGTGCCCGCGGATCGCGGGGCCGCCGCGGCAGCGCGGGGTCGAAGGCGGGCAGCGGGACGTCGTGGGCCACCCGTACCACCTTCGGGGCCACCGCGACATACGGTCGCGCCTCGTCCAGCCGCTTGCGCTGTGAAGGCGTCAGCTTCGAGGTCGGGTCGTCCACGGCGGCCATGATCCCGGCCAGATCGCCATGGGCGGCGAGCAGCTTGGCCGCGGTCTTCTCGCCGATCCCGGGCACCCCGGGCAGTCCGTCGCTCGGGTCGCCGCGCAGCAGCGCCAGATCCGCGTACCCCGGGCCGTCCACTCCGTACTTCTCGCGCAAATGCGCCTCGTCCACCAGCTGGAGGGTGCCGACCCCCTTCACCGGATAGAGCACCCGCGCCTGCCGCCCGTCGTCGACCAGCTGGAACAGATCGCGGTCACCGGTGACGATGTCGACCGGCCCGGTGGCCCGCCCGGCGAGGGTGCCGATCACGTCGTCCGCCTCGTAGTCCGCGGCGCCCACTCGGGCGATACCCACCGCGTCCAGCACCGCGTCGATCACCGGGACCTGTGGGGAGAGGGTGTCCGGCACCTCTTCCTCGTCCACTCCCTCGCCCTCGGGGGCCTCCTCGGCCACCCGGTGCGCCTTGTAGGTGGGGATCAGGGCGACCCGCCAGCCGGGCCGCCAGTCGAAGTCCATACAGGCCACCAGATCGTCCGGCCGGTGGTCCTGCACCAGCCGGGCGATGAAGTCGAGCAGTCCACGCACGGCGTTCACCGGAGTGCCGTCCGGAGCTCTGACTGAATCCGGCACTCCGAAATAGGCTCGGAAGTAGAGAGAGGCGGTATCGAGAAGCATCAGGCGTCGCGTCACGCCTCGCATGATGCCGCACTCCGCCGACATCAACGCGCGGGGAGTGTGAGGTGAGTCACTGTAGGGTTTGCGTCAGCCGAATCAGGGCAAGCGCGCTGCCGGAGCGGACCCGTTCAATAATTCAACTATTGCATGGGGCATGCGGTCCGATATCGCGTCGCTCCACGACCCGCCGGCGGGGGTGGCGGGTCGTTTTTTGGTGCTATCTGAGAGGTGTGTGTGTCCAAGCTGCGCGCTGAACGCCTGTACAAGGTGTTCGGCAGACGACCTGATGAGGCGGTGGCGAAACTCGAGGGCGGCACCGACCGTGAGAGCTTGCGCGCGGAGGGTACGACGGCGGCGGTCATCGACGCCTCCTTCGACGTCGAGGCGGGCCAGATATTCGTCGTCATGGGTCTGTCCGGGTCCGGTAAGTCCACCCTGCTGCGGATGCTCAACGGACTGCTGGAGCCGACCGCGGGACGTGTCCACTTCGACGGCCAGGATCTGACCGGACTGGAGCCGCGCGATCTGCGCCAGGTGCGCTCCCACAAGATCAGCATGGTCTTCCAGCACTTCGCCCTCTTCCCGCACCGCAGTGTGCTGGAGAACGCGGCCTACGGCCTGGAGGTCCAGGGCATACCGCGCAAGGAGCGGTTCCAGCGCGCCACCGAGGCGCTGGAGTTGGTGGGCCTCGGCGGCTGGGAGCGCTCCTGGCCCGACGAGCTGTCCGGCGGTATGCAGCAGCGCGTCGGCCTCGCCCGCGCCCTGGCCACCGACGCCGACCTGCTGCTGATGGACGAGTCCTTCAGCGCGCTGGACCCGCTGATCCGCCGCGATATGCAGGACCAGCTGCTCCAGCTCCAGAAGCGGCTCAAGAAGACGATCGTCTTCATCACCCATGACCTCAACGAGGCCATGCGGCTCGGCGACCGCATCGCCGTCATGCGCGACGGCCGGATCGTCCAGATCGGCAGCGCCGAGGACATCCTGGTCTCCCCGGCCAATGACTACGTCGCCTCCTTCATCCAGGACGTCGACCGCAGCCGGGTGCTCACCGCCGGAGCGATCATGACCGACCCCGCCGAGGCGCTGGGCACCACCACCGACGACGGCACCACGCTGCGCACCGAGCGGGACGTCCTGGACGCGGCCCCGGCCACCGTCACCGAGGACACCCCGATCATCGAGCTGTTCACCCCCTGCTCCCGCAGTGGTGTCGCGGTCGCCGTGACCGACGACAACGGCTCGCTCGTCGGCGTGGTCTCCCGCGCCCGGCTGCTGGCCGCCCTCGGCGAACCGGACACCGGACCCGACGGCGCGAAGCCGACCTCCCCCGGTGAACCGGACGCGCCCGAGTCCGGAAAGAAGGTGATCGCCGATGCCTAGGATTCCGCTCGGCGACTGGATCAATTCCGGCGTCAACTGGCTCCGCGACAACCTGAGCTGGTTCTTCGACTTCATCACCACGGTCGTGCAGGGCATGTACGACGCGGTGAACTCGGTGCTCAGCGCCCCCGAGCCGCTGCTGCTGGCCGGCATCCTCGCGGTGCTCGCCTGGTGGCTGCGCGGGCTGCTGCCCGCCGTTCTCGCCTTCGCGGGATTCGCGCTCATCGATTCGATCCAGCTGTGGGACGAGGCGATGAACACCCTCGCCCTGGTGCTGGTCGCCGGTGTGATCACCATCGTGTTCGCGGTGCCGCTGGGTATCTGGGCCTCCCGTAACCGCACCGTGAGCACGCTGATCCGCCCGGTGCTGGACTTCATGCAGACGATGCCCGCCTTCGTCTACCTGATCCCCGGCATCTTCTTCTTCGGCCTCGGGGTGGTCCCCGGTGTCGTCGCGACCGTCATCTTCTCGATGCCCCCGGGCGTCCGCATGACGGAACTGGGCATCCGCCAGGTGGATGCGGAGCTGGTCGAGGCGGCCGACGCCTTCGGCACTCATCCGCGCCGCACCCTGCTGCGCGTCCAGCTGCCGCTCGCCCTGCCCACCATCATGGCGGGCATCAACCAGGTGATCATGCTGGCGCTGTCCATGGTCGTCATCGCCGGTATGGTCGGCGCCGCGGGCCTCGGAGCCACCGTCTTCCAGGCGATCAGCTCCGTCGACGTGGCCATGGGCTTCGAGGGCGGTATCGCGGTGGTCATCCTGGCCATGTACCTGGACCGGATGACCAGCGCGCTCAATCAGCGCGTCTCCCCGCTCGCCCGCCGTGCGCTGGCCAAGGAGCAGACCAAGGCGGTCAAGGGCCTCAAGGTCCTGCACTGGCGGCCCGCGACCTCGGTCGCCATGGTCGGCATCGTCGTGCTCGCCCTGGTCGCCGGCGGTATGAGCATGTTCGGCGGCGGCGAGAGCGGCCCCAAGGTGTCCGCCAACGTCGGCAAGGGCCAGTCGGTCAACATCGGCTACATCAACTGGGACGAAGGCGTCGCCTCCACCTTCCTGTGGAAGGAGCTCCTGGAGCAGCGTGGCTTCAAGCCCAAGGTGCAGTCGTACGACGTCGGCGCCCTGTGGACCGGTATGGCCGCGGGCAACGTCGACCTGCAGACCGACGCCTGGCTGCCCGCCACCCACGCCACGTACTGGTCGAAGTACAAGGACAAGCTGGAGAAACTCGGCTCCTGGTACGACAAGACCTCGCTGGAGGTCGCGGTGCCGTCGTACGTCAAGGGCGTGAAGTCCCTGGAGGACCTCAAGAGCAAGTCCTCCACCTTCCAGAAGAAGATCATCGGCATTGAGCCCGGCGCCGGTGAGATGAAGCTGATGCAGGACAAGGTCATGCCCGGCTACGGCCTGAACAAGGACTACACCCTGGTCAAGGGCTCCACCGCGGCCATGCTCTCCCAGCTGGACCGCTCCTACGCCAAGAAGGAGCCGATCGCCGTCACCCTGTGGTCCCCGCACTGGGCGTACGACAAGTACAAGCTCACCAAGCTGAAGGACCCCAAGGGCGCCTTCGGCAAGGGCGACCACATCGACACCATTGCGCGCAAGGGCTTCTCCAAGGAGAACCCGCAGGTCGCGAAGTGGATGAAGCACTTCAAGCTGAGCGAGAAGCAGCTCACCAGCCTGGAGTCGGCGATCCAGGACGCGGGCAAGGGCAACGAGCAGCAGGGCGTGCGCGCCTGGCTGAAGGAGAACCCCGGCATCGCCAACAAGCTCGCTCCGGTGCCCGGCGGTGGCGGCGACCAGAAGGGCAAGGACGCCGGTGCCGCGCCCAAGATCGGCTACTTCCCGTGGGACGAGGACATCGCCACCACCTATCTGTGGAAGAACGTCCTGGAGCGGCGCGGCTACAAGCCGGAGATCAAGCAGTACGACGTCGGGTCGATGTTCACCGGCATGAGCACCGGACAGGTCGATGTCGAATTCGACGGCTGGCTGCCGGTCGCGCAGAAACCGTACTGGGACCGGTACAAGAAGAATCTCGTCGATGTCGGGGCGTGGTACGACAAGACCTCGCTGGAGATCGCGGTGCCCTCCTACGTCAAGGACGTGAAGTCCCTGGCGGACCTCAAGGGGAAGTCCGGGCTCTTCAAGGGCAGGATCGTCGGCATCGAGCCGGGCACCGGCGAGATGAAGCTGCTCAAGGCCAAGGTCCTCAAGCAGTACGGCCTGGACAAGGAGTACGAGGTCACCAACGGCTCCTCCCCGGCGATGCTCGCGCAGCTCCAGCGCTCGTACGCCAAGAAGGAGCCGGTGGCCGTCGTCCTGTGGTCCCCGCACTGGGCGTACAACAAGTACAAGCTCACCAAGCTGGCGGACCCGCAGAAGGCGTTCGGGGCCAACAACCAGTTGCACACCCTCGCCAACAAGTCCTTCCCGCAGAAGTACCCGGAGTTCACCGGGTGGCTGAAGAAGTGGCACATGAGCGAGAAGGAGCTCGCGAGCCTCGAGGCGTCCGTGCAGGACGCGGGCAAGGGCAATGAGGAGAAGGGCGTCCAGAAGTGGATGGACGCCCACCCCGGCATCGTGGACAAGATGGCGCCGGTGGCTTCCTGACCCCACCGCGTCACCACCCACGACCGCCCGCCGCCGCGGCCCGGAGCATCCGCTCCGGGCCGCGGCGGCGGCGTTCATCGCCCGGATCCACGGCGGCCCCAACCGGTACGAGATCGGCGGACACACGCCGTACGGTGGAGCGATGAGCCCTCGCACCCCCGTACGGCGTGTGGTGTCCCTCGTGCCCTCGCTCACCGATGCGGTCGCCGCCACCGCGCCCGAGCTGCTGGCCGGGGTGACCGACTGGTGCACTCATCCGCCCGGCCTCGGCGCGGAGCGCATCGGCGGCACCAAGAACCCCGACACCGCCCGGATCGCCGCCCTCGCGCCCGATCTGGTGATCGCCAACGAGGAGGAGAACCGCGCCCCCGACCTCGACGCCCTGCGCGCCGCCGGTCTGACGGTGCTGGTCACCGAAGTGCGCACGCTGGACCAGGCGTTCGGCGAACTGGACCGGGTCCTGGTGCGCGGCTGCGGACTGCCGCGCCCCGGCTGGCTGGACGAGGCCGAGGCCGCCTGGGCGGACGTAACGCCCACCGGGCCGGTGCGGCGCGCCGTCGTCCCGGTGTGGCGGCGGCCGTGGATGGTGCTGGGCCGGGACACCTTCGCCGGGGACGTTCTCGCCCGGCTGGGGGTGGACCACCTCTACAGCGGCCACGACGAGCGCTATCCCCGTATCCCCCTCGACGAGTTGACGGCGCGGGGCGCGGATCTGGTGGTGCTGCCGGACGAGCCGTACCGCTTCACGGCCGAGGACGGGCCCGAGGCGTTCCCCGGTCTGCCCGCGGCCCTGGTCAGCGGCCGTCATCTCACCTGGTACGGACCCTCGCTGGCGGAGGCGCCCGCGGTGCTCAACGCGGCGCTGTCATCGGCGCGTTGAGGCCGAGGCGGCGGCTGGGCACGCCCTGTCCGCCGGACGTTCCCTGCCCGCCGGACGTGTTCTGTCCGCCGGACGTACCGCTGGACGGCGGGGGCCCGAGCAGGGTGCCGCGGGCCAGGCCCATCGCCGTACGCGCCCCCACCAGCGCCCACGCCGCCACCAGAAAGCCGTACAGCGCCACCGACAGCCAGCTGAACGCGTGCAGCCCGGTGTGGCGCGACAGCGCCGCCGCCCCCGTGACACAGGTGCCGACCGGGAAGGTGAAGCCCCACCACGTCATCGCGAACGGCATCCCGCGCCGTACCGCCCGCACCACCAGCGCCCCGGCCAGTGCCAGCCACAGCAGCGCGAACCCCATCACGGGTGCCCCGTACGCCACCGAGGCGAACCGCGCGGCGGCCTCCGGGGCCCCGGTGTACCCCGCGGACCGCAGGGCGTCGGCCAGTGCGCCCGCGGCCGTCGTGGACTGGCCGAGCGGCCCGAGGACGAGGAACAGCGCGGGTGTCTGCGCCGCCGGAAGCGGTCCGTGGCACACCAGCCGGGCGAAGACCAGCGGCAGCATGAGCAGCGTCGCCAGCAGACTCGCCCCCATCAGCGCGGCGCACGCCAGCAGCATGGCCTCCCGCCACTGCCCGGCGGGCAGATGGGGCACCAGGGCCGGGCCGAGCGCCGCCGACACCATCGGCGCCACCACGGGCAGCAGCCACACCGGCGAGGCGTCCGCGGCGCCGATCCGGTGGCGGGCCACCATCAGGTACGGGATCCCGGCCGCGACCACCAGGCCCAGCAGTGTCCCGGCCGTCCACAGCACCGCGTCCAGGGCGACCGCCGCGGTGACACCGATGACATCCGAGCCGACCGTCAGCGTGCCGCCGCCGACCGCGAGCAGCGCCATCGCCAGACAGCCGTAGAACGGCGCGACCGCCGGATCGAGCAGATGGGCGCGGGCCCGGTCGCGGTGGCGGGCCCAGTGCACCGTACGGGCCGCCAGCACGACGGCCAGCATCAGCACCGACAGCCCCCACACCGGGCGGCAGACCTCCCGTAGCCCTGGAACCTCCACCGGCAGACCGGCGCCCGCACCGGCCACGATCGCGGTGCCCATCACCGTGGCGTACCAGTTGGGACCCAGATGGCGTACGGACGCCCGGGGGCGTCCGCCCACGGCGTCGGGGAGGGAGCGGGCAGACGTGACAGTGACCATGACCGCAGCCTCGCGCGCCCCGCCCGCGGCCACCAGACACCGCCTGCCTATGAGGACATAAACTGGTTTTATGAGCGCGGGACGGAACAGTGGCGCGGCGCTGCCCACAGGACACGGTGGCGCGGCCCCGCCCACGAGACACGGTGGCGCGGCGCCCACCGGAAACGGCGGCGGCCCGGAGGCCGCGCCCGTCTCCCACCGCGTCCCCGACCTCGGCGCGCTGGAGCTGCTGCTCGCCGTCGCCCGCCTCGGCAGCCTCGGCCGTGCTGCCCGTGAGCTCGGCATCACCCAGCCCGCCGCCAGCAGCCGGATCCGGGCCATGGAACGGCAGTTGGGCGTCGGCCTGGTGGACCGCTCACCGCGCGGATCCCGGCTCACCGAGGCCGGGGCGCTGGTCACCGACTGGGCGCGGCGGGTGGTGGAGGCCGCCGAAGCCTTCGACGCGGGCGTCCACGCGCTGCGCGACCGCCGCGACTCCCGGCTGCGGGTGGCCGCCAGCATGACCATCGCCGAATATCTGCTGCCCGGCTGGCTGATAGCGCTGCGCACGCTGCGCCCGGACACCGCCGTCTCCCTCCTCGCCGGGAACACCGCGGCCGTCGCCGGGCGGCTGCTGGGCGACGAGGCGGACATCGGCTTCGTCGAGGGCCTCGATGTGCCCGGCGGGCTGGACGGCGTGGTCATCGGCCATGACCGGCTGGCCGTCGTCACCGCCCCGGCCCACCCCTGGGCGCGCCGCCGCGCCCCGGTCGGCCTCGCCGAACTCGCCGCCACCCCGCTCGTCCTGCGCGAGCGCGGCTCCGGCACCCGGCAGGTCCTGGACGCCGCACTCGCCGAGCACGGCGGTCTGGCGGCCCCGCTGCTGGAGCTGGCCTCCACCACGGCGGTCAAGGCGGCGGCGGTCAGCGGCGCCGGACCCGCCGTGCTCAGCCGACTGGCCGTGCACGAGGAACTGGCGGCCCGGCGGCTGGTGGAGGTCGCCGTGGCGGACGTCATGCTGCGCCGCGACCTGCGCGCGGTCTGGCCCGCCGGACACCGCCCCACCGGCCCCGCCCGCGACCTCCTGGGGCTGACCCGGCCGGCGGCCCATGGCGGTGAACCGGCGGATGGCTGAACGGCGGCGGGCCGAGCGGACCCGTCGCGGGCACAGTGGGGGAATGAACGCAGACAACAGCGGTGCCCTGGGCCGCGGCCGCGTGGCGACCCGGCTTCCCGCCCAGGACCTGGAGCGGGCCCGGCGCTTCTACGCCGAGAAGCTCGGCCTGGAGCCCGTCGACGAACGCCCCGGCGGGCTGCTGTACCGCTGCGGAGGCGTGGATTTCGCGGTGTTCCAGTCAAGGGGCACTTCGCCCGGCACCTTCACCCAGATGGGCTGGGAGGTCGAGGACCTCGAGGCGGCCGCCACCGAGCTCCGCGGGCGCGGTGTGGTGTTCGAGGAGGTCGACGTCCCCGGGTTCCGTACGCGGGGCGGGATCGCCGAGATCGAGGGGAACTACCCGAGCAAGGGCGCCCGGGGGGAACGCGCCTTCTGGTTCCGGGACAGCGAGGGAAACCTGCTGGGCGTCGGCCAGTTGGTGTTCTGAGCTGAGCTGAGCTGAGCTGAGCTGAGCGGCGCGGCGCGGCCGGAGAGGACCGGCGCGGCGCCGGGCCAGGAGCACCCGGCGCCGCCCCACCACCCCTCTCGTCAGCCGTGGAGCTCGCAGCAGGTGTCGCGGCGCAGTTGCCGTCCCACCTCCAGCCAGCGGTCGGCCGTCTTCCCGCGCAGCGGCTGCCCGGCGGCCGGGAAGGACTCGACCAGGTCCCGGCTCTGGAACGGAATCCCGCCGCGCAGCACCGCCACCGTGCGCACCAGGGAGTCGAAGTCGGTGAACGGATCGCCGTCCACGACCGTCAGATCCGCCAGCTTCCCGACCTCCAGGGTGCCCAGATCGCGTTCGGCGCCGAAGGTCCGCGCGGGCAGTACGGTCGCCGTGCGCAGCGCCTCGGCGGGCGAGAACCCGTACCGGTGCAGCGCCCGCAGTGCCAGGTGCAGATGGAGACCCACCGGCACCAGCGGCTGGTCGGTGCCCAGGGCCACCACCCCGCCCGCCGCCAGGATCCTCCGGTAGACGCCGATCTCGGTGCGCAGGGTGGCGAGTTGGGCGTCGGTCGGCGGTGTTCCGGCGGCCTTCTGGACCAGCGCGGTGTCCCAGGGCGGCATCAGCCGGGTGACCCGCTCGTCCGCCGCCAGGGAGGGATCGTCGCCCATCAGCGGCGAAGCCGTGAACGGTGTCGCGATGAGCCGGAAGTCCGATGTGGCCGTGTAGACCTCGGCCAGATCCTGGTACGCCCGCCCGGTGGCCGTTGTCGCATGCCCGTACTCCAGCCGCTGGGTGGCCTGGAGATGGGTCGTCAGATCCTGGCCGAGCTGGATACCCGGGGTGCACAGATGGCTTCCGGTGCGCACCCCGAGCCGCTCGTGCGCGAACCGCGCGGCCTCCTCCATGACCCAACCGGGCGCCCGGACATAGGTCTTGACGAAGTCCCAGTCGAGCCCGGAGGCGCGCTCCAGCGACCGGCGCAGTCCGTCCCGGGTGCGATGCGCGCGGCCCATGCTGTACGCCACCCGCGGCCCGTCCAACAGCTCACCGGTGGCCAGCAGCCGCGGTCCGGCCAGGGCGCCCGCGGCGACCGCCTCCCGCAGCCGCGCCTGCTCGTACGCGAAACCGCCCAGGGAGACCGCCGTGGTGATGCCGTAGGCGAGCTGGAGGGCCGTCTGACGGCCGCCGTAGGTGTACTGCCAGGGATGAGTGTGTGCGTCCCAGAGCCCCGGCAGGACGGTACGGGACGAGGCGTCGACACGGCGCTTGGCCACCCGCCCGCCGCGGTGCGGCTCCACGGCGGCGATCCGCCCGCCGCGCACCACGATGTCGACGTCCTCGCGGACCGTGCCGCCACCGCCCGTACCGTCCCAGAACCGCCCGGCGTGCACCACGGTGTCGGCCGGGCGCGGCCGCCGCCGGTCCAGCGGCACCCGCACCGTACGGGCCTCACCCGACTCCACGTCCAGCAGCCGCAGCCGGCCCGCCGACAGATACAGCAGTCGGCGTGAGTCCCCGGACCAGGACGGGTGGTCGGCGGCCTCGCCGGTCAGCCGCCGCGGCTTCCCGTCGGGGGTGCCGTCGGTCCGCACCGGCAGCAGCCACAGCGCGGATTCGGCGATGAGCGCCATATGGCGGCCGTCGGGGGACCAGACGGGCCCGGAGTCATAGCGGTCCGAGATCGAGGTGTGCGCCGCCACCGCGTGCAGCTTCGCCGCACCGCTGCCGGCGTCCACGACCCGGATCAGGTTGTAGCCCTCACGGAACCGCTGGTTCAGACGGTTGCGATCGCACAGCGCGATATACCGGCCGTCGGGGGACCAGCTGGGCCGCCCCGGCAGCCCGCCCGCGCCCAACGGCGCGGCCAGCACCCGTTCCGTACCGGCCTCGAGATCGCGCAAGACCAGGTTTCCCGACATGTCGACACAGGCGAGCCGCTTGCCGTCGGGGGACAGCGCGGGATGCACCCGGCCCCCGGAGGCGAGCACGGTCTCCTCTCCGGAACGGAGGTCCCGGCGACGCACCGCCAGCAGCCCGTCGCGGTCGTCGGCGTACACCAGCGCGCCCCCGTCGGACGTCCAGGTGGGCGCCAGCAGATAGCGGGTGGGCGCGGCCCGTACGACCCGCTTGGGAGTTCGGCCGCCGGAGATGTCCGCGACCCAGAGGGAGTTGAGCGCGGCGAAGGCCACTTGGCGGCCGTCGGGGGACAGCGCGGGCAGATGGATCCCGCGCACCGGCCGTGCTCCGCCGCCGTCGAAGTCGTAGTCCTTGACACGGTAGCGGGGCCGGTCGACGGGGAGGGTGGCGCGGAAGGGTATCTCCTCCGCCGCGCGCCCGGCGTCCCCACCGCCGCCGGACGGATGGGGCCGCACCATCCGGAACCGCCCGTCCACGGTCAGCAGCAGCTGCTCCTCGGGCGTCCAGCGCGGCGGCACGGGATGCGGTTCGCCCTCCAGGGCGACCGGTTCGCCGTCCACCACCAGGGTGCAGGACGCGCTCGGCGCGGGGGTGGTCCGCAGATAGGCCAGCCGTCCGCCCGCCGAGAGGGCGGGCGTCATGACCTGCGTACCGGTGGCCGTCTCGGTGTGCTCCACCCGCACCGAGCCACTGCCGTCGGCCCGTACGGAGGCCACCGTACGGGCGTCCAGAACGCTCCCCACGGGTAATCCGCCGGGCACCCCGCGGACGAACAGCACCCGCTCGCCGTCCGCGGACCACGTCGGGTCGAAATCCTCCCAGGCGCCGTCCTGGAGCGGCCCCTCCTGGCCGGGCAGCCCGGTGAGCCGGGTGAGTTCGCCGCTCGCCAGGTCCAGCACCCACACCCGGTACGGGCTGCCCGCGACCGGGTCACCGCCGCGCTCGGAGGCGAAGGCGATACGGGTGCCGTCGGGCGACCAGGCCGGACCGCGGTCGTCCCAGGGACCGTCCGTTCGCTGTCGCACATCCGTACCGTCCGGGCGCAGCGTCCATATGTGGAACCCCCCGCCCTTGTAGGCGCACACCGCCAGCAGCTTGCCGTCGGGGGAGAAGACGGGGCGGGTGGGTTCGAGCTCGGGCGGGGTGAGCGGGGTGGCGTCGCCGCCGTCACGGGGCACGGACCACAGCACGTTCTGCACCTCGGCGACGAGGCGTCTGCCGGAGGGCGCGAGGGTCGCGGCGCCGTTGGTGGCCGCGGTGAAGGAGAGCGAGGCGCGCCGCGTCCGAGGGGCGGCCTGCGCCCCGACGGCGGCGGCCGCTTCGGCGGGCAGCGCGGTGACGGCGGCGGCGGTTGCGGTGCCGGCGGCGGCTGCCTGGAGGAAACGCCGCCGGGAGAGGGCGGAGAGAGAGGTGTCCCGGGTGTCCGGGGCCTCCGGGATATCCGGGGTGTCCGGGATTTCTGGAGCGCCGAGGGCGGCGGAAGCGTTGATGTCGCCTGGGGCATCTGGAGTGTCCAACTGTCCTCCTGTAACACGGGGGTTGCATGGGTCAGGAGTGCACAAACGGCAGACAAAACGCTTGATCGTTGCACACCCCACAGGTTCGTGGTCAACACCTCCCGGCCAACAGCCTTGGTTTGAGCCTCGGGCAGGGGGAAAGTGGGCTGTGCGTTCCAGTGGGACCCCGGCCCTCAACCCCCAGGAGACGAGACGGTATGCCAGCAGGCGGCACCACCTACCGCACCGACCACCTGCCCGCTCCGGACGGTGTGCGCATCGCGACGTACACCTGGCTGCCGGAGGGCCGCGCGCCGCGCGCGATCGTGCAGATCGCCCACGGCGCCGCCGAACACGCCCAGCGCTACGACCGGTTCGCCCGCTTCCTGAGCGGGCACGGCTACGCCGTGGTGGCCTCGGACCACCGCGGACACGGTGCCACCGCGGCGTTCACGGGCGGCCTTGGAGTCGTCGGGGGTGTCGGGGGCGTCGGAGTCGTCGGTGCGGAGGGCGACAGCTGGCGGGCGATCGTCTCGGACCTGCGCGCGATCGGCGCCCGCGCCCGCGCCGAGCACCCCGGTCTGCCGCTGGTTCTCTTCGGCCACAGCTTGGGCTCGATGCTGGCCCGCGACTTTGCCCAGGAGTACGGCGCGGAGCTGGCCGGGCTGATCCTCTCGGGAACCTTCCGCACCCTCCCGGGCGTCGAGATCGAGGACGCCATGGCGCGGATCGAGGAGGAGATCGCGGCCGGCGGCCGGAGCGCGCCGTCCGCCTTCACCCCCTCCCTCTTCGCCTCGTTCAACGACCCGTACGAGAGCACCACGGGCTTCGAATGGCTCTCACGGGACGCGGCGGAGGTGGCGGCGTACGCCGCGGACGACCGGTGCGGCTTCGCCTTCAGCGCCGGCCTGGCCCTGGACTGGGTACGCGCCGTACGCAAGATCAACGACCCCCGTCAGCAGGCCCGGATCCCGGCCGGACTGCCGGTGCACCTGGTGGTGGGCACCGAGGACCCCTGCAACCAGCGGATGACCCTGGTCCACGAACTGCTCGAGGACTTCCGCTACATCGGTACGCGGGAGCTGAGCTGGAGGGGCTACCAGGGTGCCCGGCACGAGATCCTCAACGAGACCAACCGGGACGAGGTGCAGGCGGACCTGCTGGGCTGGCTGGAGAAACACATCTGAGGCGGCGGAGTACGCGGGTCGGCCGCACCAGGGTCATGTCACCGGACCGCCTCACCGGGCGAGGAAGCCGGAGATACGCCGCCGGAGCGAGCCGGGGTCCAGCCCCTGACCGGCGAGGTGCTCGTCGATGGTGCCGTAGCGGCGCAACTCGCGCCGTCCGATACCGAGCCCCAGCACCCGGTGCGGCAGATCGGCGAGGGCGTCGTTGACGGCGGCGGTCGAGGTTCCCGCGAGATACGGCTCGACAAGCACGACGTCCGTCCCGACGGCGGCGCGCAACGAGTGCTCGTCGAAGGGGCGGACGGTCGTGGCGT
The DNA here is from genome assembly GCF_058215575.1 of Streptomyces sp. JLBJ103. NCBI lineage: Bacteria > Bacillati > Actinomycetota > Actinomycetes > Kitasatosporales > Streptomycetaceae > Streptomyces > Streptomyces sp. JLBJ103. The sequence goes on from NZ_CM177089.1 coordinate 6,479,398, forward strand.
ACAGCACGGTCACATCCAGCCCCTCGACGGCGGCGAGCACGTTGTCGAGCATCGGCCCGACCGCGATCACCACACCCTCGCGCCCCTCCCGTACGGTCAGGAAACGGCCGGGCGTGATGGCGCGCGGGGCGGTGTTGGTGTGGTCGGACAGCCGGACGTAAACGGCGTCGTCGTCGGCCGCGGCGGCGTGCCGCAGCAGCGTTTCGGCCTCGTCGGGGTGGCCGGGCACATGCATGGTCCAGCCGTCGAGGGTGTCCAGCAGGGCGATGTCCCCGGGCGACATATGGGTGAAGCCGCCCGCGGGCCAGTCGTACGAACCGGACGCGCTCACCAGCACCCCACCGGTGCCCTGGTGCCCGAAGTCCAGCTTGAGCTGTTCGAAGGGGCGCTCGACCAGAAAGCTGGCGAACGTGTGCAGAATCGGCCGCATCCCGGTCAGCGCCAGCCCGCCGCCCACCCCGACCAGCAACTGCTCCCGGATGCCGACGTTGATCACACGGTCGGGATGAGCGCGCTGGGCGTCGGCGAAGCCGGCCACACCGATCTCGGCGAGGACGACCGCCAGCCGGGGGTCGTCGTCGAGGAGACGGGAGACGGTGGAGGCGAAGCGCTCACGCATGGTGTCCATGGTGCGAAGGTCCTTTCGCGAAGAGGAGTGAACGAATACCGCGGATCGCCCAAGGCTCAGATCTTGGGCTCGACCCGAGCCACGACGGCGTGCGGCCGCCCCGGGTGGGGTGCGGTGTACGCCTCGTACAGGGCCTGGTGATCACGCCCGTCCACGGTGGCCGTGGACCACCCCCCGGCCGCGAAGCGGGCGGCGATGCCTCCGGGCCGACCGTGGGTGGCGGAGGCGTTGTCGATGACCAGCGTGTGCAGCCGCTCCAGCCCGACCGCCCCGGCGTACGCGATCGCCTCGTGGTTGCTGCCCTCGTCCAGCTCCGCGTCGCCGATGAGCACCCACACCGCGGGCCCGCCGCGCCCCTGAGCCCGCAGCCCGAGCGCCGTCCCCACGGCCAGCGGCAGCCCGTGTCCGAGCGACCCGCTGCTGATCTCGGCGCCGGGAACCAGCAGCCGGTCGGGATGGTGGCCGAGCGGTGAGTCGTAGGACCCGAAGCCCGGCAGCAGCGACTCGCTGAGGAAGCCCCTGGCGGCGAGCACCGCGTAGTACGCCATCGGCCCGTGCCCCTTGGAGAGCAGAAACCGGTCACGTTCGGGGTCGTCCACACTCTCCGGCGAGACCCGCAGCACCCGGTCGTAGAGCACCCAGAGCGCGTCCAGGGTGGAGGTGGCCGCCGGGCCGTGCTTCTCGTCGCCGGTCATCAGGGCCATGAGCCGGGGAAGGTCGGCGTAGGCGTATGCGCTGTGAACTGCGGTGGAGGTCATGAAAAGAGCGTGCAACTTCAAGTGGACTTGAAGTCAAGCGCTCGGGGCCGGCTCCAGGGGCCCTGAGGAGAACCACCCCGGGGGCCTGGAGCCGAGGCGACCCTAGGATCGACCGCCATGACGTCGACCTCCGACCTCCTCACCATCGGGGAGCTGGCGGCCCGCAGCGGCCTGGCCGCCTCGGCCCTGCGCTACTACGAGGAACTCGGCCTGATCCACTCCCAGCGCACCACCGGCCGCCAGCGCCGTTTCGCCCGCTCCACCCTCCGTCGTGTCGCCTTCATCCGGGCCGCCCAGCAGGTCGGCCTCTCCCTCGACGAAACCCGCGCCGCCCTCGACCGCCTCCCCGCGGACCGCGCCCCCACCGCCACCCAGTGGAACGCGGTCGCCCGCACCTGGTCCCACCGCATCGACCAGCAGATCGCCGACCTGGAGCGCTTGAAGCGCAAGCTCACCGGGTGCATCGGCTGCGGCTGTCTGTCCCTGCGCAGATGCTCCCTCTACAACCCCTCCGACACCGCCTCCACCCACGGCCCCGGCGCCCGCTACCTCCTCGGCGACGAACCGCCACCACCAGGCCACTCAGCGTGACACCCCTGGACGTACCTGTCCCGCGCCACCCCTCCCGCGCCGTCGCCCACCCTGGCGGAGATCCACCGCCCCTCCAGGGATGGCAGCGACCACCCCCTGAAGTGCGGTATTGTTCTCGTGCGCGGTCGGCGAGGGCGAAGGCCCAAGCCGGACAAGCACCGGGACGTGGCGCAGTTTGGTAGCGCACTTGACTGGGGGTCAAGGGGTCGCAGGTTCAAATCCTGTCGTCCCGACCAGCGTTTTCGCAGGTCGGAGGCCGTTTCCGCCGAAAGGCGGGGGCGGCCTTTTCGGTTGGTGGTCGTTTGGTGGTCGTAATTCGGGTCTGGGCACGCTTCTGGCCCTGACTTCGTTTCATGCTGCTTGTGTGTACTGGGCGCTGTGGGGCTGGCTTCGTTGGGCGGGTGGGATGGTGGTCGTTTTGTGGTCGTAGCGCTCTTCTTCACGGTCGAGCTGCTTGGCGATGGCGTCGACGGCTTGACGGGCTGCGGGCTTGGTGAGGTGGCCGTAGATGTTGGCCGTGGTGGAGATTGTGGAGTGGCGCAGGGTCTTCGACACGATGGTCAGCTCGATGCCATGGGTCAGCGCCAGCGTTGCGGCGAGGTGGCGGAGGTCGTGGACGCTGGTGCGTGGAACGCCTGCCTGGCGGGCTAGGTAGTGGAAGTGGTTGAGGACGTACTCCGGGTGCAGTGGGTGTCCGTCTTCGCGGTGGAAGACGAATCCGCCGCCCGGGTCGCTGGCCATGTCGCGCTGAGTTTTGCGGTGGGTGAGGATGGCGTGGATGCGGGGTGACAGGGCGACCCAGTCGCTGCTCTTGCGGGTCTTCGGTGCGGTTAGGGTGAGCTTGTTGTTGTCGATCGCTGAGAGAGTCCAGCGGACATAGACGGTGTGTGCCTCAAGGTGGACGTCGTCCCAGTGCAGGCCGAGGGCTTCACCTTTGCGGAGGCCAGTGCCGATGAGGAACTCGATCAGATCGGCGAAGTCCGGATCGTTGGTGCGGCAGTGGCGCAGGAAGCGGATCGCCTGAGCCGGGGTCCAGATGGTGCGCTCGCCAGCGGCGGGGCGCGGGATCACGGTGGGCCGGACGACGTTCGTGGGGAGTCGGTGCTGGCGGACGGCGTCGCCGATCGCGCTGGAGAGGGTGGCGAGGATGTGCCACACGGTGGGGCGTCCGCGGCCGGCGGCGAGCTGGGCCAGTACGAAGTGGTGGATGTGCTCGTAGGCGAGCTCGTCCAGGCGGATCGGACCGAGGGCCGGAATCAGGTCGTCGTGGACGTAGTCGCGGTAGCGGACCCATGTGGTGGGCTTGAGTCGCAGTCGTTTGGCCGCGAGCCACTGGGTCAGGTAGTCGGCGACGGTCTGGTTCGGGTCGGCATTGACGCCGATCCGGCGTCCGGCACGGTAGCGGTGCAGGGCGCTGCGGGCGTCGTCCTCGGTGGGGAAGCCGCCGCGGCGCACAGTGCGGTTGTGCCCACCGGGCTCGGTGGCAGGAAGGTCTACGGCGAAGGTCCAGGTCCCGTGGGCGGGATCGGAAATCAGCTGAGGGCAGTGAGCGCCGAGCTGGCGGCGCTGCTCGTCGCGGCAGCCGCACCGGCGGTAGACGCGCCCCACGGTCTCGTGGGCGCGCATAGTGATCACCTTCTACGGCTGCATGGAATTGTTGCGCATTTTCATTGTGAATCGCGACTAAGGAGAATGGAAATTCCTTACGACCATAATCCGACCACCACTGTTCTGATTCGTTGCCTGACCAGTGGCGATCCCTTTACTTTCCCGGCAAGTGCGGTGGCGCGACAGTTGGGGGGTGCACGGACGATCAATACAAAATAGTGTGCCAAGCTTCTCCATAGAGGTGGCTGAGTCGGGCCGACTGCAGCTTTGTCGGGTGAGTTCCGGGAGCGGCAGAGGCGCGCCCAGCCGATCAACCACTTATGCGGAAGGCTGGGAGGTCAACCTGGGCTCCGGCGCAGCCGGGGCCTTCTTCGGTCGGTGAGGGGGCGTGGTCACCCTGAGTGGTCACCGGGGTGTAGCGGCGCCAAGTTCCGCTGGCCTCTTCGGCGAGGCGGACGGTGGTGCCGTCGTTGTCGGCCCAGTGTCCGCGGTCAAGGGGAGGCCGGCGACTTGCTGGTGCAGGGTGGCGAGGGAAGCGGCGAGGTGTCCCTGGCCGGTGGCGGTGGATCGGGGCGGGGTTTCGCTGGTGACGGCGAGGGCGTGTCGCCAGTAGTGCAGCGGGAACGAGCCGGGGTGCACTGCGTGGCGGAACCGGGTGCGGAGGTGTGCACGGAACGCCGGGGTGTCGTCGTGGCCGCTGATGCGGGCGTAGGTGCGTACGAAGTGGTCGAGGGCCTCGGCGCGTGGGGCCGGGCAGCCGGAGGCCAGGGCCTCGGCGGCCAGTGCGCAGGCGTCCATGATGCCGGAGTAGAACGACGCGACGTCGCCGACCTGGTGGCTCCGCGGTTGGCGGCGCCGGTCGTTTCCGGTGGTCAGGGCGTGGAGTTCGGCGTAAGCGAGGGCGGTCGTGCTGGTCGGGGTGGATGGCGGTACGGGCACCGCGCCTTCGATGACGGCCCGGGTCAAGCGGTGCGGCAAACTGGTCGGGAGCGCCCAGTGCCAGTAACGGACCAGGCGGTCGTGGGCCTCGTCGAGCTTGCCCACCTCGGCGAGTAGTGCGAGGCGGCGAAGTCGTTCCAGCTGGGGGCAGTCGACCAGGGCCCGCAGTATCCCCTGGCGCCACGTCAGCTCACTCATGTGCGCCCGGACGGTGTCCAGTTCTCGGGTGACGAGGTCGGCCAGGGAGTGTTCCCCCGTCACCACCGTGGCGATCGCGGCGATTGGCGTGTCGAGCGCGCGGAGGCGCTGGATCAGTCGGAGCCGGGGGAGCGCGTCCGCGGCGTACCTGCGGTGGCCGCCTCGGCTGCGTCCGCTCTCGGGCAGCAGCCCGATGTCGGAGTAGTAGCGGATGGTCTTCACCGGCAGCCCCGTGCGCGCGGCCAGCTCGCCGATGCCCACCGTGTTCTCGCCTTGTGTGCCGTGCGTCACAGCTGGTTGAACCTCCATCGCGTGGGAGCCGTTAGCGTCCACGGCTACCGCCGCCTTCTGACGCGCCTGGGGCGGCACCGGCCGAGGAGGATCATCACATGCGGATTCTGATCGTCACCGCCGGTTCGCGCGGGGACGTCGCGCCGTTCACGGGCCTGGGGCAGCGTCTGCTGGGCGCCGGGCACCAGGTCGCCGTGGCCGCGCACCTGCCCTTCACTGGACTCGTCGCCGGGTGCGGCCTCGACCACCGGCCTCTGCCAGGAGACCCGCAGGAGTTGATCCGCGCCCGTGCTCTGGCGACGTCACCGCAGGAGGCGCGGGCGGTGACCTCGGCGTTCTTGGACCGGCTGGCAGATGGGGTGGTGGCGGCCGTGGCGGACGGCACTGACCTGGTGCTCACCGCCTTCGGTCCCGCATCACTCAGCCAGGCGGCCGGGGAGGCGTTCACCGTCCCCGTCATCGGTACCTACCTCGCGCCGGCCTTTGCCACGAGGGAATTCCCTCCTCGGCTGACGACAGGCGGCGCATGCCCTGGTGGTGCAGCCGGAACAGACCACCGTCTGCCAGCGGTCAACACCGGCCTGACCGGGCCCGACAGTCGCTACAGTCCAGCCTCATGAAGACGGTCATAACGCGTGCGGTCGAATACTCGGCCGACGCTCTCACGATGATCGGGCACCTCGCGCTCCCCGCCGGTGCCGACCGCCGGCTCGCAGTCCTGATCGGGCCTGAAGGGATGGGGCTTAGCGAGGTTAGGGATTGGCAGCGGTGCGGCAGGCCTCACCAAGGCGCTGGCCAAGGGTGCGTCGTGGGTAGGAATCGGCGCTAGCCTTGGGTGTTACGCATACTCGAAGGCAAAAAATGCTGCGCCTGCGAGCAACCGAGCGGCCATGATGAGGTCGTACAGAAGATACCAGTCAAAGAGTGCCCTCGGGAAGCTGGAGGCCCTCGGCTATTACTGCCGAAAAGAGGGTGGCGGTGGCGGCACTGATGTCGCCCCGCTCGAAGCGAAGATAGGTTGGCGGACAATCAAAATGAAGGGTGTAAAATACTCATGCACCGCCACTCGCGACTGACCAGTCGCCGCGGTACGGGTTATGGAGAGCGATTCTTGTTCTCCATCGCTCTGATCGCGGTGAGCTTGCTATGGATCACGCAAGACATGGCCTCATGGGTGACGGCACTGTGTGGGGCTGGCGTAGTTGCTGGAGCGCTGGGGGCGCTCTACTTTGGACGGCGCTACATCGGCTCACGCAAGAACTCGTGATGGGGATCCGTGAGGCGTGGCCGCCCGGGTAACGGACCCGCCCAGACCCAGGCGGCCCAGCGACTCCCGCCCTTGTTCAGCTGATCCGACTCGCCAGGACGCTAAGCTCTCGTGCACTGGTGGGTGGGAACCCGCGACATACCGGGAGCGGGAGGCCGCGCAGCCGTCGAGGTATTCCGACTCCCGCGTCGAGGGGGTCGAGGCGGTCGACGGCCAGCAGTGCACGACGGCCAAAAGCTGGGCGGCCGATCGGGATCTCGGGCGCCAGCCTCCTCGACAGCCAGGCACTCCAAGCCGTGGTGCGGGGGATCCCGCCGATCCGTTTCCGCCGCTGCCTGCGCCGCAGACGCCCCGCCGAACTCCACGGCGACAAGGGCTACGACCACGACCATCTGCGCCGATGGCTTCGCGAGCGTGGCATCCGCCAGCGCATCCCCCGCAAGGGCATCGGGGCCTCCGCTCAGCTGGGTCGGCACCGCTGGACGATCGAGCGCACCATGGCTGGCTGGGCGGCTGCCGCCATCTGAACCTGCCCTTGCCGGAAACCGCATCCGTGCAGGTCACGCCACATGTTGGTATTCGTGGAGGATGCCGCCGAGGCGATCGTGTCGGCGTATGTCGAGGCGGGCTACGCGTTGGGATCGTCGATCGGTGGGGGCAAGGGGTGCAGTGGACTGGCGTTCGCGATGCCCTGGTGTGGTCGGTGTCCGTTGTAGGACTGCTCGAACTCGCGCAGGGTGTGGAGGAGATGTCGTTGGTTCCAGATCATTGTCCGGTCCAGGAGCTCGCGGCGACAGGTCTGTATCCACCTTTCCGTGATCGAGTTCATTCGTGGCATCTGGATGCCGCTGAGCACGACGTCGATCCCCGCGTCCCTGAGGACGGCATCGAAGAGGTCGGGGAACTTCCCGTCCCTGTCCCGGATCATGAACCGTGTCCGGCAGTCGAGGTCTTCGAGGTCCATGACGAGGTTCTTCGCCGCTTGCGCTGCCCAGGAGGCGCTCGGATGCGTGGTGGCGCCCAGGACGCGGATCCGGCGACTGCCGTGTTCGATCACCGCGAGCACGTACATCCGCATCCCCGACAGGGTGACTGTTTCCATGAAGTTGCAGGCCAGCAGGGCATCAGCTTGGGAGCGCAGAAGACTGGCCCAGGTACTGGAGTTCCGCTCGGGTGCAGGATCGATGCCTGCCTCCTTCAAGATCTCCCAGACGGTGGACGCGCCCACCTTCACCCCCAGCACGAGCAGCTCGCCGTGCAGACGTCTGTACCCCCAGCTCGGGTTCTCCTTCGCCAGGCGCAGCACCAGGATGCGGATGGAGCGCACGGTGCGTGGTCGTCCCGGGCGTTTGGGTCGGCAGGAGGAGGCATGACGGCGTTTGACGAGGGTGCGGTGCCAACGCAGTACCGTGTCGGGGCGGACAATAGCCGTAATCTTCGCAGGACGTGCAGTGGCAGCCGGTGCAGCAGGGCCGCCAGGAATGCCCGATCGCTGGGCGTGAACCGGACCTTGTCCTTGCCGAGTTGGCGTTCCAGCACGGTGATCTGGTGGCGCAGGGCGAGGATCTCAGCGTCCTTGTCCCGGTCGGTCATCGGCAGCAGGCGAAGCATCGCGAACGCGTTCGACACACCCAGGTAAGCCAGTCGCAGCAGCTTTCCGGCAAGGGCAAGGTCCATCTCCTTGCCACCAGGCGGCGATGCCAGCGCAGGAGCGTGCCGGGGGTAACCAGTCTGTGTTCGCGCAGCTTTCTCGGCAGAAGGCTGACGAGAGCGGTGAGGATCGCGAGGTCCGCCCAGGCCAAGCGTGGCCTCGGAGTGCTGCGGCGCAGCACGGCTACCTCATGGCGGAGCACGAGTAGCTCGACGTCCTTGGATGCGGAGGAACGGCCGAGTAGCACGAACCAGCTGAGTAGCCGAGTGGCGAGCAGGTAGAGCAGGCGCAAGGACACGAACTACGATCCTGCCCGATCAGTGACGCTCCATCTTGCTGGTCAAGGTCCTGGCCGGATTATGGAACCCCACAGGCATACGAGACACGACGGAGCGTCACGACAGATCGGTCCGACCCAGCCAGTTGGGCTTCACCGGAACCCCGTCCGCGTATCGCTCCTCCGCAGGTTTCGGCTCGGCCTCTTGTGTGGCCGTCGGCGCGGCCGGTGCGGCACTGTCCTCCAGCAACTCTGCGAGCGTGAACCGGGTGCTGTAGGACTGCCAGGCACCATCGATGACCAAGAGGAAGCCTTCGCCGTACTGGAAGAGCCGACGGCGTTTCGGACTCCGGGGATGCTCCGGAGCGTAACGTCGGGCACGCCTTCCCAGCTCCGCCAGAGCCTCTTCGCGGGGACCCTCCACGTGTGTCAGCACGTAAGCCTCAGAGTGCTTTCGCTCCCCTGTTCCTACGGTCATTTCGACGATCAGTCCCCATGTCGCCACGCTCCACTCCTCCTTGTGCGGACCACAGAAAGCTTAGCTGTGCTGTCTGGCAGGCGAGATGTCGCGGGACTCCGAGGCCAAGATGTGAGTTCGTGTTTCTGGCCTCCGCGGCCTCCAGCCGCTCGGCCTGCACCTGACGCCCGAGGATCCAAGCAAACTGCCTAACTGCCTGTTGTTCTTTCGAGCGTGATCGGTTGATTTCCGCAGGTCAGGTATGAACTCCGCAGTGGTTCGGCAGGGATTGTGTGTTGCGTCGTCGCCATCGTGGAGGGAGCTGCTGATGCCGTCGGTGATGGGGATGTTGGAAGCGGAGGGACTGGCTGTCCGGCAGCGGGTGGAGGTGCTGCGCGAGCAGGCCAACCGTCTGTTGGCTGAGTTGAGTGAGGCCGAGACGGACTGGCATGAGTTGGTCATCGCTCAGCAGCGGGTGGGCTGGGTCCTGGCCGGACAGCACGATGCCGAGTCTGACCGGCAGGCTGTGCCGGATGCTGCGGCGTCCTCGGCCGACAACGCCAGGGCGGCGTCGGCTGTGGAGTCGGCCAGGCCCGGAACGGTCGTCCCGCGGTGGAGTCAGGGCGCTGACCCCGGTGTTCTGGCGGCTGACTACCAGCGCATCCTGTCGGTGTTGACCGACGCCTGCCGATGCGAGCAGCCGCCGTTGACGTGCCAGCAGATCGCCACCGTGATGGGGATCGAGCTGACCCCGTCCAAGATCGAGGGAGTGGTGCGTTCCCGGGCCCGGCGTCTGGCCGATCGCGGCTGGGCCGTTCAGACCGAGGCGGGCCGGTTCATGCTGCCGACGGGCCAGCCAGCGTGTCATCAGCATGACCATGGACCAGTAGATCATCGCTTCGGACGAGTCGCAGCGGCGTTCGTAGTCCCGGTCCAGTCGGCGGGTGCGGCAGATCCAGGCGTTCGTGCGCTCGATGATCCACCGGCGTGGCAGCACCTGGAACCCGCTCACGTCCTGGTTGCGCTTGATGATCTGCAGCACCAGTCCCAGTACGGCGGTGCACCAGGCGACAGGGAAGCCGGTGTAGCCGGCATCCTCCCAGACCAGCTTGATCCGGTGGTGCCGAGCGGCGACCTTGGCCAGCAGTTCCTGCCCGGCGCTGCGGTCCCCGGCATCGGCGGGGGTGACCAGCACGGTCAGCACCAGGCCCAGAACATCGCAGACCAGATGGCGTTTGCGGCCCACCGTCCGCTTGCCGTCGTCGTAGCCGCTGGTGGCGGAGCCGACGGTGGGGGTGGAACGGACGGTCTGGGAATCGATGATGCCCGCGGTCGGCTCCGGGTCCCGTCCGGCCGCCTCGCGGACGGCTCCGCGCAGCCTGTCGTGCAGTTCGATGATCCAGCCGCGGTCCCTAAAGCGCCTCCAGAAGGCATACACGCGGTCCCAGGGCGGGAAGTCGACCGGCATTGCCCGCCATGTGATGCCGCCGTCGACCAGGTAGAACACCGCGTCCATCATCTGCCGGCGGCAGTAGGACTCCGGGCGGTCACGGCCGCTCTCCAGCCAGGCCGGAACCGGCATCGCCGCACGCACCACCGTCCACTGCTCATCGGTCATATCGCTCGGATACCGGCGGGCCCGCTCCCCATAGTCGGCGGCGTTACCGAACCGGTGAGCCAGACAGTCTCACGAACCGGTGGCGGAAGTGGACTCGCCGGTCCCTGGGGCGTACAACTGCGGCAACAGGGCCTCCTGGTACTCGTCCGGTTTCGCAACCTTTCAGCTACCAAGAGGCCCTGTCCGCATGCCGGTTCGACCCGACGATCACCCGATCTGGGATGGACGTTCGAAGCGCACGCGCCACAGCCGAAAGAACAACAGCCAGTAAGGCTCGGGTGCCGCCTGCCAGGTGGTGTGGGCTGACGGGAACTCATCGCTTCGAGTACCGCACGATGCACGCGGCCGCGAGCGCCGTCCCAAGAATCCCCATGCCCGCCAGGCCCAGAGTCTGCGGAACTGCTGCTCCGTCCGCCACTCCTTTGATGGCGCCGGCGATTCCACCGACCGCTGCGGACACGCCGAGGACAAGCAGGCGGTGGTCCAGGAGGTCCCCGGCCCAGGCCCACGGTGAACGCTTGCGCCGCTTGCGTCCAGGTATGTTGTTCGCGTGCATGATCGGCAACCTGCCTATGCGTCTACATGATGGGCTTTTTGGTGCCCGACGACTGGCTTCCGCCTCCATACTCCACCCGGTTGAGCTCCCCGGGCGCCAACACCTTGGTGTCACCCGGCAGCTTGTTCTGGCCGGGTGGCGTACAGTAGAAGTCCACCCCGGTGGCTACCAGCCCAACGGGCCAGCCGAATATCTTACCGCCGAACTTGCCGATTTTGTTCAGGACGGTTGGCTTGCGATGAATGCCGCTACCGCCGAACTTCTCGAATCGCTTACTCACCTGTCCGGCGACGTATGAAGGGGTACCTCCCTCCAGGTAGTACCAGAACTTGTCGCTGTCGCCGTGCAATCCATAGAAGCCGGCGTTTGCCCACGACCGGTAACTCAGAAATTCGGCGTAAGGCTGGACGGTGCTGCATCCCCAACCGGCCGTCCGTGTGTATTCAGGATCCTCAGCGGGTTCCGGTGTCTGCTCGCCCCGGGCGTCGTCCAGGCTCTCGTACTTCTCGTGGCCGAAGTTGTGCTTGTCGCCGCCATGGCTCTTCTTGAGCGCCCGGGTGACGCCGGCATCTACCTCCTGCATCTCGGCGATCATCGAGTTGATGTAGTCTTCCTGGAACTTCTTCCATTCTTCGTCTTCTTTGCTGTGTGGCTCGACGGTGCACTGGGTCCACTCGCATTTGACCGTACCGTCTGACTTCTCCTGGAGGAAGATCCCCTTGTCCTGGGCCACTTTGACGGCTGACTTGATGTTCGACTTCAGTTCGGTGAAGTCGGTATGCGCCTGGTCAAGTACGACCGAGAGACTCTTCGCCTCGAGGTGCGCGTCCTGGAACTCCTTGGCGGTCTTCCGGACGAACTCCTTGGTGACGTCGGAGTTCATCCCGGCCCAGCGGGCCGCGTCCGACTTCTGGAGCAGACCGCTGTACGCGGCCTTCGCGAGTTTCTCCAGTTGAGTCACCATGGTCTTCCAGTCGGTGACCGCCTTGCCGAGGCTCTCGAGGGAAACCCCCATGATGTTGCTGTAGGTCAGCTTGGTCATGCTCGTCCCCTACGTGAAGTACTTCTCGATCGCGGAGACCGTGACAGCGCGGTTGGCCCGCATCAGATCTGCTGCGATCTCTTCGTCGTCCCGGGCGTGTGTCTTCTTGGAGTAGTCAAGATGATTGGAGATATGGGCACACGCCTGCATGACCGTTTTGAGCTGGGAGTTCCACGTCTCGACTGCGGTGCTGATCGCCCCCGCCGTGGCGAAGTCCTCCTTCTTCAGCTCAGCTATCGCGTTGGCCGTGTTGCCGTTGCCGTCCTTGGCGCCGCGCGTGACGTCACCGGCCTTGTGTAAGCCCTCGTGGAGGATGTACGCCTCGTGGCCGACGGCGCCCAGGTCATCCGCATGCACGATCAGATCCGCTGACCCGCCACCTCTGGGACTGCCCGCAGCCTGGTTGAGCCGTGTGCCGGCGGTGGCCTTGTGCTGCGACCATTCCTTCTCGAATGTCACCTTCCGCTCCCCCGTCCAAGCCGCCGTGTTCCAACGGCGGTTGATCATCTGCGGACTCGCGACGCTAACAACAAGCCCCTTCGAGAACAGAGCCCCATGGGCGGCTCTTACGAGGCTCTAACGCGTACTTGGCACGTTGTTGTCGCCTCTGCCGTTCGCCTGGAGCTGTCGCCGTGAGACCGGGCCGCGCAGCACAGGCCCACTCACCCACGCCTGTAGCGGCGCGTGCCGGGCCCGTCCGGCGCGGCTGATCCCGGTCATGAGGACGTCCAGGCCGCGCCGCGTTGTGTCCAGGACGACGCGGTCGCCCGCACGCGGCATCGCGCCGGGAGGGCAGCACGACGGTTATGGCCTCCCCGCACACGGCGTGCAGCGTGACGGCCGGCCGGTGCGCGAGGCCGTCGTCGCCGCAGATCACGATGGGCTGGGAGCGCTGGCCGGTTCCGTGCGCGGATGGGGCGCAGTGGAGCAGGGCATCCAGAAACCCTGGGCCACCCGGGAACGAGTCGTCAGGTACGTCGCGTGATCGGGAGGCGGGAGATCCGACTGCGACGACAGCGCACCACGGCGCTCGCGTACCGGTGATCAGGCGCCCCGGTCCACGGCGCGGAAGAGGGCCGCGGCCGGGTGGCGACGCGGGCCGGGGGCTCGCCCGGAAGTTGGCCACCGCGCTACGCCTCCCTTTCCGGGCGACGCTCCCGGCCCGGCTGCGTCTGCTGCGCGGCTTGAGCCTGCTGATGGCCGCCGCCCTCGGGCTGCTGCTCGTCGTGACCGGACTGACGCTCTCCGGCACCTGGGACGCCGTCGCCGAGCGGCAGGCCCCCGCACCATCGGCGCCGCGGGCCTGAACCTCGCCCTCAACGACATGGACGCCCAGGTCGCCAACATCCTGCTGTCCAGCGGCCAGGATGGCGGGGGCGGCGAAGGGGTGCTGCGCGTCTCCCACGACAAGGCCGTCCGCCTCTACGGCGACGCCCGGCACACCGTGAGCCGGGAACTGCGGGCGCTGGCCGCCGCGGCCGAGGGCGACCGGAGCATCCAGCGCACCGTCGAAACGCTCACGGATGACTTCGCGCGCTATCAGGAACTCGTCGGCCGCGCCCTGGAGAACGACTCCCGCGCGGGGGCCAAGTCCGCGGCCCGCGCCGACTACCGTGTCGCCACCGATCTCCTCGACCGTGAGCTGCTGCCCGCGTCACGGACGCTGGTGGACGCCAACGATGGCGGCTTCGAAGCGGAATATGACGCGGCGCGCTCCCGGCTGACCGTCCAGCTCCTCGTCACCGTGCTGCTGGGCGCGCTGCCGCTGTTCGTGCTCGGTGGCTTGCAGTGGTACCTGGCCCGCACCTTCCGGCGGGTGTTCAACCCGACCCTGCTGGCGGCGACGCTCTGCGCCCTCCTCGCGACAGTCCTGGGCGGCATGCTGTCCTCCGACTCCTCCGAAGAGTTGCGGGTGGCCCGGCACGACGCGTTCGACTCCGTCGTCGCGCTGTCCCGCGCCCGCGCCGTCGCGTATGACGCCAACGCCGACGAGAGCCGCTTTCTGCTCGACCCGGTGCGCCGCGACCGGTACGAGCGCGCGTTCCTCGACAAGTCGCAGCGGCTGTACGGCATCGAGGGCGCCACCTTGGACACGTACTCCGCCCGGCTGGACGCCACCTGGCAGCGCTACGGCGCCGACCACGGCGATCTGCGCTTCAGCGGCGAGTTCCGCCGCGAACTGGACAACATCACCTTCACCGGGGAGCGGGCGGCGGCCGAGAAGACCGTCGAGGCGTACGCCGTGTACGAGCGAAACGACCGGACGATCCGGCGCCTGGTCGCGCAGGGCAGAGAGCGCGAGGCGGTCGAGTTCTGCATCAGCTGGGACCCGGGGAAGTCCAACGCCCACTTCGGCGCGTGGATGGCCGCCCTCGACGAGGCCACCGACATCAACCGGCATGCCTTCGACGCCTCGGTGCGTGACGGGCGGGACGCGCTGTCCGGGACGCTGCCGTGGGCGGGCGGGGCCCTGCTCGCGGCCGCCCTGCTCACCGTCGTGGGGCTCAGGCCCCGCCTCAACGAGTTCCGCTGACGTCCGCCACCCGGTCATGTGTCGGCCAGGCGCGCGTCCTCCAGGTCGAGGGAGCGCTGGAGACTCCTGCGGGTCGCGTCGCTGATCTCGTGCTCGTCGTAGAGCCGCTGGAGCTCGGCGGCCTCCACCAGCAGGAGGTCCCTGCGCAGCTGGCGGTAGACGTGGTCGGCGGACTCGGTGGGGTCGGCGTCCTCGAGGCGGTCGCGGGCGTGGTCGAGGCGGGCCTGGAAGCTGCGGCGCAGCCGGTCCATCACCACCTCGGGTACGGCTTCGAGTTCGGATATCTCCTGGAGGCGCCGGATGCCGGCGCCGGCGAGGCTGCACCGGGCGGCGGCCTCCTCGCGTTCGGTGTGGTCGGGCTCCAGGGCGATGCCGGAGCGCCGGACGACGGTGGCGAGGGTGAAGCCCTGGGCGATCAGGGTGACGACCACCACGGAGGTCGCCAGCACGAGGACCAGCGGGCGCTGCCGGAGGACGGATCCGTCATCGGCGATGACGGGGATGGACAGGGCCGCCGCGAGGGGGACAACACCGCGGGTGCCCGCCCATGTCATCACCATGGGCACGCGCCAGGAGGGGCGCCGCCGGCCGCCCTTGCGCTGAACGACGGCGGAGAGCGGGAAGACCCACAGCACGCGTACGGCGAGGAGGGTCGCCGCTATGGCGAGCGCGTGCAGCGGCCACAGCCGGTAGCTGTCGGACAGGGCGCGGATGAGCCCGGGGAGCGCCAGCCCGATGAGACTGAAGACCACGCTCTCCAGCAGGAAGATGACCGTGCCGTGGACGGCGTGCAGGTGCAGGCGGATCCGGGCGTTGGTCAGCCGGTCCCCGCGGCCGCCGAGCACCACTCCCGCCACGACCACGGAGGTGACCCCGGAGGTCTCGGCGGTCTCCGCGAGTACGTAGGCGGCGTACGGGGTGACCAGCGTGATCACGGTCTCCAGCACCGGGTCCTCAGTCCGGCGGCGGATGACGGCCACCACACCGGCGACCGCGGCCCCGATGAGGGTGCCGCCACCGGCCAGCAGCGCGAACTCGGCCCCCATGCTCTGCCCGCTCATGGCGGAGGAGGCGATGGCGAGGCTTACCGCGACCCGGAAGAGGACCAGGGACGTGGCGTCGTTGAACAGGCTCTCGGCCTGTACCAGGACCTGGACCTTCGGTGGCAGTGCCAGCCGTCTGCCCAGCGCGGTCACGGCCACCGGGTCCGTACTGGCCAGCACCGCGCCGAGGACGAACGCCATCTTCCAGGACAGCGGGGTGAGGGCGGCGGCGACCGCGCCCACGGCCGCCGCCGACGCCAGCACCAGGCCCACCGCCAGGACGCCGACCGGCTTCCACACGAGGCGCAGTTCGCGCCACGGCAGTTCCTCGGCGCTGGCGTAGAGCAGCGGCGGCAGTACCACCAGGCCGATGATCTGCGGGTCGACCGTGATCTCCGGGGTGCCGGGCAGCAGGGCGACGGCCAGGCCCGCGACGACGAGGAGGGACGGCGCGGGTATGCGCCAGCGGCGGGCGCCGGTCGCCACCACGGTGGCGAGCACCACAAGGAAGAGAACCGTACCGACGCTGCGCATGCCGCTCCCTGGCTCGAATGCGGGCCCACGCGGCCCGGCCAGCCGACCAGTCTTCCCGGCACACCGGTTCAACCCTATCCGTAAAGAACCCGTCAAGGCGGCGTCAACGTAGGCACGATGCGTGCCAGAGAGCCGTCAGGGACGATTGCCGGGCGAGGGGCGGGCGGGGTGCACTCCTCATCGTGGACGAGGGAGTTGATCGCCCGTGAGCACGGAGAACGTCGTCGGACTCATCGTTGCCGGCTGTCTGGTCGGGTACCTGGTGCTGGCCTGGTTCTTCCCGGAGAAGTTCTGAGCCCGCTCGGCATGATCGAGAAGAAGAGAGTGCGCGCCGAGCTGTCGTGCCCATTCCCGCGGGGTGCTGAACGCAGCGTCCACCTGTCACCACACCGGCATCCGTGGCTGTCCGACCGCGGGCGATCCCTGTGCGGCGGCCCGGTGCGTCGAGCCGGTCGGCGGCCGCGCCGTGGGCGGACACTGGGGATCAGAGACGGCCTCACATCCATCGGAGGGAGGGCCGGAGATGGAACGCGGGCAGCTGCGGATCTACCTCGGCGCCGCCCCCGGGGTCGGCAAGACGTACGCCATGCTCGCCGAGGGGCAGCGCCGGGCCGAGCGCGGGACGGACGTGGTCATCGGATACGTGGAGACCTACGGCCGCCCCCGGACGGAGGCGCTGCTCGACGGGCTGGAGACCATCCCCCGGAAGACGATCGCCTACCGGGGCACGACCTTCACCGAACTGGACGCCGACACGGTGATCGCCCGCCACCCGCAGGTGGCTCTGATCGATGAGTTGGCGCACACCAATGTGCCGGGTTCACCCCATGAGAAGCGCTGGCAGGACGTGGCGCGGGTGCTGGACGCGGGGATCACCGTGCTGTCCACGGTCAACATCCAGCACCTGGAGTCGGTGAACGACGTGGTCCGGCAGATCACCGGGGTGCCGCAGCGCGAGACCGTCCCCGACGAGGTGGTGCGCCAGGCCGACCAGGTGGAGCTGGTCGACATCACACCCGAGGCACTGCGCCGCCGGATGGCGCACGGCAACATCTATCCGCCGGAGAAGATCGATGCAGCGCTCACCCACTACTTCCGGGTCGGCAATCTGACCGCTCTGCGGGAGCTGGCCCTGCTGTGGCTGGCCGACAAGGTCGACGACCAGCTGGAGCGCTACCGCGCCGACCACGCCATCGCCGGAACGTGGGAGGCTCGGGAACGCGTCGTCGTCGCCCTCACCGGCGGACCCGAGGGCGACACGCTCGTCCGTCGCGCCTCCCGCATCGCCGAACGTACCCGGGGCGCCGACCTGCTCGCCGTCCACGTGACCAGCAGCGACGGGCTGGCGACTGCCGCCACCCCGGCCAACCTGACCCGGCAGCGGGCGCTGGTGGTGAGCCTCGGCGGCACCTACCACCAGGTGGTCGGCGATGACATCCCCACCGCGCTGCTGGACTTCGCGCGCGGTGTGAACGCCACGCAGCTGGTGCTCGGCGCCTCCCGCCGCGGACTCATCGGGCAGCTGTTCCGGCGCGGCGTCGGGGTGACCACGGTCGCGCGGTCCGGACCGATCGACGTTCATCTGGTCACCCACGAGGAGATCGGGCGGGGCAGGCGCGCGGCGACCCGCGAGGGACTGACGCGGCGCCGGCGCCTGGCTGGATTCCTGCTCGCCGCGGGGGCCCTGCCGCTGCTCACCCTGTCTCTCACCGCCCTGCGCGGCCAGTTGTCGTTGTCCAGCGACATCCTGGCCTTCCTCTTCGCCGTGATCGGCGTCGCGCTGGTGGGTGGTCTGTATCCGGCGCTGACCGCGGCCGTGGCGGGCTTCCTGCTGCTCAACTACTTCTTCACCCCGCCGGTCCATACCTTCGCCGTCGCCGACGCCGACCACCTCAGCGCCTTGGTGGCGTTCGTCCTGGCCGCCGTGGCGGTCAGCGCCGTCGTCGACGTGGCCGCCCGCGGCACCCGGGACGCCGCCCGTGCCACCGCCGACGCCGAAGCGCTGTCCACGCTCGCCGGGAGTGTGCTGCGCATGGGGGTCCTCCCAGCGGAGCGAGGGGGAGAGCGCGCCCTCGACGTGCTGCTGGAACGGCTGCGGGAGACCTACGGGCTGACCTCCGTCACGCTGCTCGAACGTCGCCCCGGCACGCCGCTGACCCCGGACCGTCAACGCGACCCGGGCAGTTGGCGGATCGCCGCCACCGTCGGCGACGAGCCGTCCACGAGTCCCGACGAGGGCGATGCCGACATCCCCGTCGGCGACGGGCTGTCGCTGGTGCTGCGCGGCCATCCGCTGCCCGCCGCGGCCCGGCGGGTCCTGGAGGCGTACGCGGCCCAGGCAGCCGTCGCCCTGCGCCAGCAGCGGCTGGAGGAGGCGGCCGAGGAGGCACGCCCGATCGCCGAGGCCGACCGGGCCCGTACCGCCATGCTGCACGCCGTCGGCCACGATCTGCGTACCCCGCTGACCACCGCCAGGGACGCGGTCGACCGCCTGGCCGACCGCGACGTCGCGCTCACCGACGCGGATCGCGAACAGCTCGCCGCCACGGCCCAGGGCTCCCTGGCCCGCCTCGACCAACTCGTCGGAAACCTGCTGGACGTCAGCCGCCTCCAGGCGGGCACCCTCGGGACCGCCCCGCAGCCGCTGGCCGTCGAGGACATCCTGCCGCGGGCGCTGGAGAGCCTCGGACCCTCCGACCACCATGTGGACGTCCGCATCCCCGACGGCGTCCCCGAACTCCTCGCCGACCCCGCTCTCGTGGAGCGCATCCTGGTCAACCTGGTCTCCAACGCCCGCCATCACAGCCCGGCCGGGCAGCGGGTGCTGCTGACTGCCGGCGCGCACGCGGGCCGCGTGGAGATCAGGGTGATCGACCACGGCTCCGGTACCCACCCGCCCCACCACGAGCGGACTCTGCGCCCCTTCCAGCGCCTGGGCGCCCAGGAGGGCCACGCCGGAGCCGAGCTCGGCCTCACCCTCGCGCGCGGATTGGCCGAGGCGATGGGCGGCACCCTCGTCCCCGACGAGACGCCCGGCGGCGGCGTCACCATGATCCTCAGCCTGCCCGGCGTGGCCCCGCCGCCCGCCCGCTAGCCGATCCGCAGCGGCGGGGTGATAGGAGCACGTCAAGGCTCAGGCGTGGTGCGTCAATGATCCATATGGGGCCGATCCGGGCGGGCCGCCGGAGCCGTACCGTCACGTGAGGCGCCCCGGTTTCTCGTGCCACGGCCGGGGCGCCTGTCGTACGGGGGGTGTTGGTACGGACGCGAGGAGGCTCCCGACGTGAGCATGCCGCCGAGTGACGTCCCGGCAGTGGCGGACCGCGACGGTCCGCCTCGGCGGCCGGGGCCGTCGGAGCGCCTTCCCCATGACGGCCCCGCAACCGGCCGCGCCCCTTCTCCCGCCATCGGCGGGGTGCCGCTCGCCGAGATCGCCGACCGCTTCGGCACCCCCGCCTGCGTTCTCGACGAGGACGAAGTCCGCAGACGCTGCCGGGTCTTCCGGGACGCCCTCCCCGACGGCGGCGTCCTGTACGAAGCCGACGCCCTCTGGTGCCGGGCCGTGGCGCACTGGGTGCGGGAGGAGGGGCTGGGCCTGGCGGTGCGATCGGCCGAGGAGCTGGAGTTCGCGGTCGTGGACGGCCTCCCGCCCGAGCACATCGTGCTGCACGGCATACCGCGGCACCCCGAGCATCTCGCCGCCGCCCTGCGGCTGGGCGTGGGCCGGATCATCATCGACAGCGCCTCGGCTACCGCCCGGCTGGCCGCCGCGGTCCCGGCAGGCAGCCGCCGGCGGGTCCTGCTCCGGGTGTCGCCGGGCATCGTCACCGGCGGCAGGACGCCGGGTCTGTCGCTCAACGACGCGACCGCGCATCACGCCATTGTTCGGATACTCGACCAGCCACGCCTGGAACTGGCCGGCCTCCACGCCGACCTCGGGGCGCGGACCGCCACCGCCAGGACCTGGGTATCGGCGGTGCGGAACATCATCGGCTTCCTGGCCCGCGTACGTCACCGGCACGCCACCGCCTTCCACGAACTGCACCTCGGCGGCCCCGGTCTCGCCCGCACCCCCGGCGAGGACGCCGCCGACAGCGGCGGCATCGCCCACATGCTGCGGACCGCGCTGATCAGGAGCTGCGCGGCGGCGGGCATGACGGTGCCGCGGCTGACCATCGGCGTGGGGAGCGCGGTCGTCGGTCCCGCGGCTGTCGCGCTCCACCGCGTGCTGTCGGTCGAACGGACCGCCGCGCGAACGTTCACCGTCGCGGTCGACGGTGGTGTGCGGGACGGTCTGCGATACGGGGCAGAGTCCGGTGGTCCGCTACTCGGCGATCCACGGCCCGGGGACGTGGTCGCGCTGCCCGTCTTCGACACGCACCCCGTCCCGGCGGTGCCCGGCCGCGCCCTGGTGTGCCGCCTGCCGGTGGTCGCCGTCTCCGGAGGGCGAGCCCGCCTCCTGGTACGCCGCGAGACGCTCGCCGATGTGCACAGCCGCGACATCAGCCTTTGAAGAAGGGGCAGACCGGCCCGGGCCGCGCAGTGTGGTCGTCCTCACTCTCGACTCGCGCCGCTAGCCGCGTGGCGGATCCGTCCGGACGGGCTGCACCCCCGCCATCAGTACATCCAGCCCGCGCCGTGTGGTCGCCAGGACCACGCGGTCGCCCGACCGCAGCACGCGGCCGTGCGGCGGACGCCAGTCGAATCCCGGCGGGTCGAGGCGCAGCCCTCCGCCGAGCGTGTCCGTGTCCGAGGAGGGCTGTACGGAGGCGGGCCCCACGGCCAGTACGCGCCACGCGTTCCGCTTGAACGCCTCATGGATCGAATGCCCCTCCAGCGCCGGGTGTCCGCCGACGTCCACCACGGTGAAGAGCAGGACGCCGCGCTCGATCGGCATGATGCCCAGTACGTGCCGACCCATCATCGCGGCGGCGAAGGCAGGCGCGGCGAGCGCCGAGACACTGCGGCTGCGGGTCAGCGCGTCGGGGTAGGAAGCGCGCATCGTACGCGAGACGGTGGCCGCGAAATCGTCGTCGTACAGCCGCATCACCACACGCACACGCGGGTTGATCTCACGGGCGGCCATCACGATGTCCAGGTTCTCCCCGTCCTCACGCGTGCAGACGAGCAGGGAGGCGGCCCGGTCGATGCGGGTGAGCTCCAGGACGCCGGGGGTGGCGGCGTCCTCGATCAGCAGTGGTACGCCGAGTTCGCGGGCGAAGCCGACGCCACGGGCCTGCGGGTTGCGTTCGATGACCACGACCTTGTGGCGGGTGGTGCCGAGCTGGGCGAGGACGCGGGTGCCGATCCTGCCGAGGCCGACGAGGACGATGTGGTTGCGGAGGTCGTCGGCGGGCGGGTGGCTGGCCGATCCGGCGCGGAACGCCTCGGTCGCGTTGATGGCCGCCGCCACGACGAGCGGCAGGACGGCCAGCCCGACGAAGCCCGCGACGAGCTGGAGCACCTGGCGACCGTGGCCCTCGTCGATGGCCGGGTCGCCCATGGTGAAGATGTCGAGCAGCGGCAGATAGACGGACTGCCACAGCGGGCCGTCGTGGACCAGGGCCGTGGCGATCGCCAGCAGGACGACGATCGCCCCCAGCACTCCGAAGACGGCGGTGACTTCGCGGGAGACGAACACCTTCCACGGCAGGCGGGTGAGCCGGTCCCGGATCCAGCCGCGGGTCGCGCGCGGCTCTCCCGGGCTCTCGGGAGTCGCCCGGTGGGTGACCTGTTCCAGCATGAGCCGCGCGTGGGTGAACGTACGGTGGTACGCGGTGGAGGTGTCCGGCAGCAGCTGCGTACCGTCGGCGCCGGGGGTCTCCGCGCTGTCCTCGCTGCCGGGGTCGTCCTGGTGGGTGCCGGAGAGTACGGCCAGGGTGGCCAGGTCAGTCGCCTGCGGCGGGGCCCCGGCGGCCCGTACGACGCCCCGGAAGACCTTGCCGTCGGCCTGAAGGGTGTGGCCCTGGCCGACCGCGGCCGCCGCAACCAGCTCGGGGACGGCGGTCTCGACATCCGACAGGACAGTGGTCGATGTGTCGATGGGCCCCTCGTCCTCGGCGCGGTCGCGCACTATGGCGGCCCGGTCCAGCAGCCGCTCCAGGTGCCGGCCACGCTCGCGGTGGTACATGCGGATCACCAGCCGTACGGCGGGGTTGAGGCTCCGCGCCAGCAGTGCCGCCGTCATGTTCACCTGGTCGTCGCGGTAGGTGAGGGCCACGGCCGCGGCCCGCTCGACACCGGCCGCGCGCAGGGTCTGCTCGTTGGGGCGCGCCGAGACCAGCAGCTCCACCGGCGAGTCGGGGTCGTCGTGGAGGGCGGTGATCCGCGGGAGGCGCTGGTCGTTGCCGGATGGCAGTACGACGGTGACGACCTCACCGCAGATGGCGTCGAGTTCGACGGCGAGCCGGTGGGCGAGTCGGTCGTCACCGCAGATCACCATGTGCTGGGAACGGATGCCGCGAGGTGTTGCCGAAGGGGTGGTTGACGTCACGTCAGACAAGAGGGGAGGGCGGAAGGGTGTCGGTTCCGGTCGTACGCGAGTTCGACGTCAAGGTTTCGTATATGCGGACAGCGTTCCCTCTGACGACACGCTCAGGATGGCTTCGGCGCGACGGTGGCGGGATCCGCTGCGGCGGCGCCGCAACCGCCTCATCTCAGTTCGGTGAGCGCGTGGTTGAGCTCGACCACGTTGACGCGTTCTTCGCCGAGGAACCCCAGAATGCGGTCGTGGAGGTGGTCGTCCACCAGCCTGCGGACGGCGGCTTCGTCCAAGCCGCGGGCTTTGGCCACGCGCGCGGCCTGGAGGTGGGCGTACCCCTTCGAGATGTGCGGGTCCAGGCCCGAGCCGCCGGCTGTCACGGCGTCGGCCGGGACCTGGGCGGGGGGCACGTGGTTGAAGCGGGCGATGCCCTTCCGGCGCTGGTCGATGGCGTCGATGAGCCGCTTGTCGTGGGGACCGAGGTTGGACGCGCCGGAGGCGAGCGGATCGTAGCCACCGGCGGAGGGGCGCGGCTGGAACCATCGTGGGTCGGGGCGTGGTTGCTCGTTCAGGTCGTCGGGGTTCTTCTTTGGCAGGTCGAAACGCTGGCCGATGAGGCTGGATCCGACGACCGTGCCCTTCCGTTTGATCTCCGAGCCGTTTGCCTCGTCCCCGAAGAGCGCTTGGGCGACGCCCGTCACCGCCAGGGGGTAGAACACCCCCGTGATGGCGGTGAAGACCAGCAGCATCCGCAGGCCCGACAGGTAGAGGCGGATCCAGGCTGGGAGGAACGGGGTCATGGCACTCCACCTTCCCTTGGCGGTCAGCGCAGTCCGGGGACGAACTGGACGATGAGATCGATCAGTTTGATGCCGACGAAGGGCAGCGCCAGACCACCGAAGCCGTACAGGTAGATGTTGCGGCTGAGCAGCGCGGCCGCGGAGGAGGGGCGGTAGCGCACTCCGCGCAGCGCGAGCGGGATGAGCGCGACGATGATGAGCGCGTTGAAGACGATGGCGGAGGTGATGGCCGACTCAGGGCTGTGCAGCCCCATGATGTTGAGCCGGTCCAGGCCGGTGAATTCGGCCGCGAACATCGCGGGGAGGATCGCGAAGTACTTGGCGACGTCGTTGGCGATCGAGAAGGTGGTGAGCGCGCCACGCGTGATCAGCAGCTGCTTGCCGATCTCCACGATCTGGATGAGCTTGGTCGGGTTGGAGTCCAGGTCGACCATGTTCCCGGCCTCTTTGGCGGCGGAGGTGCCGGTGTTCATGGCCACGCCGACGTCGGCCTGGGCCAGCGCGGGCGCGTCGTTGGTGCCGTCGCCGGTCATCGCGACCAGCTTGCCGCCCGCCTGCTCCCGCTTGATGAGCGCCATCTTGTCCTCGGGAGTCGCCTCCGCGAGGAAGTCGTCCACCCCGGCCTCCTTGGCGATAGCGTGTGCGGTCTGCGGGTTGTCCCCGGTGATCATCACCGTCTTGATACCCATCCGGCGCAGCTCGTCGAACCGCTCCCGCATGCCCTCCTTGACCACGTCCTTGAGGTGGATCACGCCGAGCACCCGGGCCGTGGTGCGCCCGCTCTCGGTGGCGGCCTCGCCGACGACGAGCGGGGTGCCGCCGCTGGCGGCGATCGCGTCGACGACCGGACCGACCTCGTCGGTCGGATGGCCGCCGTTGTCCCGTACCCACTTCATCACGGCCGTCGCGGCGCCCTTGCGGAGCTGCCGGAGGTGCTCGCCGCCGAGGTCCACGCCGGACATGCGGGTCTGGGCGGTGAAGGGCACGAACTCGGCGTGCGCCAGCTCCCCTTCGGCGCGGGCCCGCAGCTGGTGGCGTTCCTTGGCGAGGACCACGATGGAGCGGCCCTCGGGCGTCTCGTCGGCCAGGGAGGACAGCTGCGCGGCGTCCGCGAGCGCGACGGGCTCCGTACCGCCCACGGGGACCAGCTCGGCCGCCTGCCGGTTCCCCAGGGTGATGGTGCCGGTCTTGTCGAGCAGCAGGGTGTTGACGTCGCCCGCCGCCTCGACGGCCCGGCCGCTCATCGCCAGGACGTTGCGCTGGACGAGCCGGTCCATCCCGGCGATGCCGATCGCGGAGAGCAGCGCGCCGATGGTGGTCGGGATCAGTGCCACGACCAGGGCCACAAGGATCACGATGGGCTGCTCGGCGTGCCCGTAGATCGCCAGCGGCTGGAGGGTGGTGACGGCGAGCAGGAAGATGATGGTGAGGGAGGCCAGCAGGATGTTCAACGCGATCTCGTTGGGGGTCTTCTGCCGGGCGGCGCCTTCCACCAGAGCGATCATCCGGTCGATGAAGGTCTCGCCGGGCCGGGAGGTGATCCGTACGACGACGCGGTCGGACAGCACCTTCGTGCCGCCGGTGACCGCGGACCGGTCGCCGCCCGACTCGCGGATCACCGGTGCGGACTCGCCCGTGATCGCGGACTCGTCGACGCTGGCGATGCCTTCCACGATGTCGCCGTCGCCGGGGATGACCTGCCCTGCCTCGACGACCACATGGTCGCCCAGAGTCAGGTCGGCCGCGGGCACCGGCCGCTCCCGCGGTTGCGGTGCCCCCGGCCGCCAGTCGACGAGCTTGCGGGCGGTCGTGGCGGTCCTGGTCCTGCGCAGTGTCTCGGCCTGGGCTTTGCCACGCCCCTCGGCCACTGCCTCCGCCAGGTTGGCGAAGCCGACGGTCAGCCACAGCCAGGCCGTGATCAGCCAGGAGAAGACGGACGGATCCTTGATCGCCGACGCGGTGGTGAGGAGGGCGCCGACCTCGACCACGAACATGACCGGGTTCCGGTAGAGCGTCCGCGGGTCCAGCTTGCGGCAGGCGTCGGGCAGCGACCGCCACAGCAGCTTGGGGTCGAGCAGCCCGCCCTGGACACGGTGCGGAGGATGGGGCGCGGTCCGCGAGCCCCGTGGCGCCGCGGGAGGTCGTGCGGTGTGGGGCATCAGGTCAGCCCCTCCGCGATCGGGCCGAGGGAGAGCGCGGGGAAGTAGGTGAGGCCGACGACGATCAGGACCACGCCGGTCAGCAGGCCGACGAACTGCGGGCGGTGGGTGGGCAGCGTGCCCGCCGTCACCGGGACCGGTTTCTGCCGGGCGAGCGAGCCCGCCAGCGCCAGGACGAACACCATGGGCAGGAACCGGCCGACGAGCATGGCCAGGCCGAGCGCCGTGTTGTACCAGGTGCCGTCGACCGTGAGGCCCGCGAACGCGGATCCGTTGTTGTTGGCGGCGGAGCTGAAGGCGTACAGGACCTCCGAGTAGCCGTGCTCACCCGTATTGAGCATCTTGGCGCGCGCTCCGGGGCTCGCCATGGCCGCCGCGGTGCCGACCAGCACCACCGCCGGAGTGGTCAGGATGTACAGCGAGGCGAACGTCATCTCCCGGCGGCCGAGCTTCTTGCCGAGGTATTCCGGGGTGCGGCCGACCATGAGCCCGGCCACGAAGACCGCGACGACGGCCAGGATCAGGATGCCGTACAGACCGGACCCGGTACCGCCGGGCGCGATCTCGCCGAGCAGCATGTTGAAGATCAACAGCCCGCCGCCGCCCGGCGAGAAGGAGTCGTGGGCGGAGTTGACGGCTCCGCACGAGGTGAGGGTGGTGGAGACGGCGAAGAGCGCGGATGCCCAGACGCCCAGGCGCTGCTCCTTGCCCTCCATCATCCCCCCGGCGGCGTGCCCGGCCGGGCTGCTGACGCTGTGCAGCTCGTTGGCGGTGACGATGACCACCGACGCGGCCCAGACGAGGACCATCACGGCGAGGATGGCGTAGCCCTGACGGTGGTCGCCGACCATCCGGCCGAAGGTGCGCGGCAGGCTGAACGAGATCACCAGCAGCAGATAGGTTTCGATGAGGTTGGTGAGCGCGTTGGGGTTCTCGAAGGGGTGGGCGGAGTTGGCGTTGTAGAAGCCGCCGCCGTTGGTGCCCAGTTCCTTGATGGCCTCCTGGGAGGCGACCGGGCCGCCGGTCAGCACCTGGGAGCCCCCGGAGAGCGTGGTGATCTCGTGGACGCCGTGGAAGTTCTGGATGGCGCCGCCCGCGACCAGGACGATCGCGAAGGCGAAGGAGAAGGGGAGCAGCACGCGTACGGTGATCCTGGTCAGGTCCACCCAGAAATTGCCGACCCGGTCGGTCTGCTTGCGGGTGAACCCGCGGATAAGGGCGGCGACCACGGCGACGCCCATGGCGGCCGACACGAAGTTCTGCACCGCCAGGCCCGCCATCTGGACCAGATGACCCATGGTCGCTTCGCCGGAGTACCACTGCCAGTTGGTGTTGGTGACGAAGGAGACTGCGGTGTTGAACGAGCCGTCCGGGTCCACAGGTCCCCTGCCGATCGACAGCGGCAGGTGGTTCTGGAGCCGCAGGAAGGCGTACAGGAACAGGACACCCACGGCGGCGAAGGCCAGCAGGCTGCGCAGGTACGCGGGCCAGCTCTGGTCCGCGTCGCCGTTCACCCCGCCGACGCGGTAGATGGCGCGCTCGACCCGTAGATGGCGCCTGGTGGTGAGGGTGTGCGCCATGAAGTCACCGAGCGGGCGGTACGAGGCGGCGAGCAGCACGACGAGCAGCAGGACCTGGAGCCAGCCCGCGAGTGTGGCGTTCATCAGAACTTGTCCGGCCGGATCAGGGCGAGCACCAGATAGCCGATCAGTGCGGCGGCGACCACCAGGCCGACGATGTTGTCGGCGGTCACAGCCGCTCGGCTCCCTTGGCGACCAGGGAGACCACGGCGAAGACGAGGATCGTGAGGCCGATGAAGGCAAGGTCGGTCATCTGCGATTCACCTCAAGCGAGGGTGGCGGTGGGGCGCGCGTATCGGCAACCGTTGAGGGTTTCCCGCGCGGAGACTCCTCATCGCACGCCACCGCCCGTATAGCCCTCACTGACGCCCGTTCGGCACCGCGAACGGGTGACCGGCCCCCGCGGTGGTGGCGGAGGCGTTCAGCCGGCGCGTGACCCAGACGGCGGGGAGCGCCGCCACGCAGACCACCAGGGCGGCCGGCGGCACCCGATCGAGTCCGTACGCGGACGCCGCCCGTCCACCGACCGCCGCACCGGAGGCGATACCCGCGTTGACCGCTGAGGCGCCCAGGGCGGCGGCCAGTGCCCCGACGAAGCGCACCGCGTTGGAGCCGGAGGGCCAGAGCCCGCCAAGGACGAGTGCCAGGGAGGTCAGGGCGGTGAACTGCGCGTCCATCAGCAGTACGCCCACGGCCGGCATCGCCGGCACCCCCCGGCCCGGCGTCTGTCCGACCAGCCTGCCCAGTGGCCACCGACCACCGTTGAGACGGCGATGCCGTCGAGACCAGGGAGACGGCGTGGCCGCGGCGTCCGGCCGGGACCAGACCGGTGGCCACCCGAGGACGTCCTCGGGTGGCCACCGGGCGGCACACGCCTTCTGCCCACGACCCGCAGCGGATCCCAGGTCCACGCGGGCCCCGCCAAAGTGGCGCAGACCACCAGCGGGCCGCTGTCCACCTCGACGACGGCGAGGTCCGTGATGCGACGCGAGGAGGGTATTTCGCTGATGAGAATCAGTAGTTCATCAAGATTGCGGCACAGGGTGGTCACCGACCCCGACAACCGAGAGTGTGTCCGTGTGGTCGGTCCGGGCGACTTGTCGCCGCCGAGGGTCGAGCACACTGAGAGCGTTCGCGACTGAGTTACGGGGGAAGGACGGGGGATGCGCGGCCTGTGGGGGCGCAAGTGGCTCGTTGCCGTGGTGTCGTGTGGTGCGGTCGCCGTTGCCATCGTTGTGGTGGCTGTGTCGTGTTCGTTGATGCGGAGTAGTCAAAGAGCGGTCAATCAGGCGCAGTTGAAACACGCTTGTGCGGGGCTCCTGCCACAGCGGGAGCTGAGGGGATTCGTCCCGTCCGACAGCTCGGGCGCGCTGGAGCAGTACGGCACGATGCTCGACCCGCATCAGGAGAGCCGGGCCCTGCTGGATTGCACACTTTCCTGGGGCGCCGGCCGTTGGGAGCCCGATGCGCAGGTCCGGGTCCGGGCGGAAGCCGTGCTGGCCACGCAGGGGGACAACGCTTCCGCGGAGAAGGACTCTTCCGCTGACGGGGACTCTCCCGGCGACTTCGCTCTGCCGCTCCCGCCCGGGGCGAAGGGGAGCACGGGAGCAGAAGACCGACTCAACGGCAGTGAGGTGGATGCCTCGTTGCGGGTGGGGTGTCCGAACGGGTTGACCGGCAGGAAGCTTCCGTCGAAGCTGCTGAGCGTCTCGGTGGCACTGCCGTCGAAGGCCGACAGCGACTATGACGTGTCTCATGCCGACCGCCTCCTCGCGGCCCGTACGGCGGTCCGCGTCGCCAATTGGGTCACCCGGGAGCAGAACTGCGGCCGCGATCCGATCAGCACCGAGGGCGCGACGGTGCTCCGTACGGGCCGCACGCCCACGCAGGTGTGCTCATGGCTGGATCCCAAGGCTCTGAACTTCGCCGAGAGCATGGAATCCGAGAAGCCGTACGACTGGCGGTTCACCGGCGACAGTGCGTACAACCAGCGTGCCGGGTCCTGCGGTGGCCAGGTGTCCGGCCTCCCCGCGTACGTGGAGGACCTGCCGGTGGATGAGGTGAAGGCGGAGAGCTGGGCCGGAGAATTCGCGCGTGGTGCCTGGGAGCGCTATGCGGACACCGGCGATGTGCCTGGCCGGGACAAGCCCTCGCCCGCAACGCCCGGCGGCAAGACGGTGATCAAGAACACGGGACTGCCTCCCGAGCTCGCCCTGTGGGCGAAGTCGGTGTGTGACGGCGGCAGGAGCTACCACCGGATCGCCATCACGGTCCCGCTCGAGTTCGGCGACCAGGACGAAGACGACGAGGTCGCCCTCACCCGGGCCCAGCGCAAGAAGCTTTCGTCCGATGCCCGCGCCACGCTGCGGCGCTACCTGGCCGACGGCGATGCCTGGCCGAAGCGTTCGCACTGCCGGGACACCACCATCCTGGGAGAGGTTGAGGAATGGGCCCGTTGAAGCGCCACGCGGCGAAGATCGCTGTCGTGGTCTGCGCACTGGCGCTGCTGTCGGGCGGATACTTCTGGTTCGGCGGTGGCTACGACCGCTGGTCGACCGGGCGCCTGATCGAGGATGCCTGCGATGGAGTGCTTCCGGCCGACGAGGTGCGGGCCGTGTTGGGCGACCGGGGTCTGGAGAACGGGCCCGAACGCGATCGCAACGAGGGTGGCCTCGAGGACAAGGAGACTTCCCTGCGGGTGGAGTGCGACATCCAGCGCGATGTTGAGCACAATGCCGGCAAGGCGACGCACGATGCGTCGGTCGAGGTCGTCATCAGCGGTGTACCGACCGTCAATCGCCAGGACCGGTACGACGGGCTGTACCCGGGCGTGCCCTCCTCCCTCCCGCCCAGTCCTCTCGGCCAGGGCTGGAACGGTGTCTTCAGCACCTCCGACACCTACGACGATGAGGCCGGGTCCACCACCGCCGTACTGCTCGACTGCGCAAAGGGCCGCAGCGATCTCCTGGTCACGGTGCATGCGGAGGCGGAGGACATCACGCTCGACAACCCCGACCGTCGAACGGAGTTCGCCCGCATCGCCACCGCCACGGCAGCGGACGCCTCCCACCACTGGGGCTGCGACGCCGATCTCGGCCGCCCGCTCACCACGGCCCCGCTGCCGGTGAACGAGGACGAACGGGTCCCGCCCGCCGAGGCCAAGGGCACCTGTGCCGACGTCCCCGCCCGACGGAAGTCGGTGTCCTGGGCCTGGGAGAGCAAGACGGGCGAGACACCGTACGAAGAGTGCGTACTGGGCAATTCACGCGGCCACACTGTCTACGTACTCGCCGCTCACTACGGCCCGTTCGCGGAGGACGCGAGGTACAACCAGTTCGAGCGCCCCGGGGCCCCTGGGCACTCGTCCGGCAGCCGTGCGGGAGAGCTGTACGGCAATGGCTACTGGACCAGTGCCGTGTGCCCACGGCACGGCGAGCCCGCCTTCTTCTCGCTCCGGCCGTCCGGCGACTCCAAGACCTCGGCGGCCGACCGGGCCTACGAGCGTTCCGCGCTCAAGGTCTTCGCCCGGCGATCGGCCAAGGCTCACGGCTGTTCCGCGCCCGCCACACCCTGACCAGGCAGCATCAGCAAACTGCCGGCAGAGCTACGGCTCTCAGGACGATGCCGAGCCCAGCAGGACCTCGGCGTGGCCGAGAACGGCCGCCAGCGCACGGGAGGGTTCGCGGTGGCGACCCGATGCGCTGCTTTTCCCGTTCATGTGCCCTGGGTGTGCCCTCGCGACTCCTCGGCAAGATGCCGGGTGTCCAGGCGAAGGTGCCATGTGTTGTGGCGGCGTACGGTCGCGAGGTCGGCCTCCAGCGGGGACGGTGGGACCGCGAGGACCGGGCAGGTGGCGTGGCCGAGGCAGTAGCGGCTGACCGAAGGGGAAATCATCCGGTGCAGGCGGCCGCGGCGGCCGGCGCCGACGACCACGAGGTCGGTGTCGCGGTCGGCGATCTGCACCAGGACCTGGCCGGGCCGGCCACGGGCGATCAACGCGTGCAGAGGAACCCCCGGACCGGCGGCGCCGAACATGGTGGCGACGATGTCGAGCAGGTTGTCCCCGGCGAGCTGACGGCAGTGTTCGAGCACCAGCGGCGGGACCGGCGAACGCCGGGCGTTGAACTCACCGCCCGGCGGCTCCCAGGCGAGGACCGCCCACAGTTCGGCGCCACGGTGCCGTGCCTCTTCGGCCGCCTGGCGCAGGGCCGTCAGGCTGCCCGGAGAACCGCTCACGCCCCCCACGACGCGAGCGGTTCGCCGAGCGTCGGAACGCGCATCGGGATCAGGCATGGCATCACCGTTCCTCGCAGGCGCGCACCTTGAGGTGCGTCTTCCATCTCACACCTGGTGTGAGCGATGTGGACAGGCCCGACGCTGCTTCTTGGCGCTCTTCTGACAGCCTCGCCGTGGGGTGACCAACGCTGGTGTCAGCATCGCGTCAGTATCCGTTCGATGCCCGTCAGGATCGCGTCATCGGCCTCCGGAGAACCGGGGCGGTCGGGCATAGCGTCAGCGGTGAGCCCCGTTCCGCCTCCCCGTGTCCGGGGCTGCCAAGCACATCGACCCGGACCGCATGCTCCTCGGAGGTATCCCATGGCAGACATCCTGTGCGGCGAAGACCCGGAACCTATCGATCGGTTCCCGGCCGGACCCCTGTTCGTCCCCGTCCGGCCGGGATCACCCGGGTGTGTGACGCGTATCTTCCGTACTCCTCTCGGCGCCCGTACGGCCATCGGCTTCACCTCCGAACACCGGCTGATCGCGACGCTCGGCCCGGCGCAGCCGTGGATCAGACTCGCCGAGCCCGCGCTGCGGGCGCTGACCGCACCGCTCGGCGCCACCACCGTCACGGTGGATCCCCGGTTCACGGCCCGGTCTGCCCGGCCGCTGAACCCCGTTGTTCCCGCGCTCGCCCTGCGCGTCGGCTGAGCGGGGACACCACGATGACCACCGTTCACGACCCCGCGGTCACCACCATCCCCACCGACCTGTCGGTCTGGCCGGCGTCCACCGCCGAGCCCCGCCCGGGCGACCTTGCCGTGGGTGGCGTATCCCTCGCGGAGATCGCCGACCGCTTCGGCACCCCCGTCTATGTCCTCGACGAGGCCGAGGTCCGCGACCGCTGCCGTACCTACCGGGACACCTTCCCCGAGGCCGAGGTCCTGTACGCGGCCAAGGCGTTCCTGTGCCGCGCGATGATCCACTGGATGGACGAGGAGGGCCTGGGGCTCGACGTCTGCTCGGCCGGAGAACTGGAGCTCGCGGTCAGCACCGGGTTCCCGCCCGAGCGGATCGTGCTCCACGGCAACGCCAAGTCCCCGCAGGACCTGGAGACGGCCCTCCGGCTGCGCGTGGGCCGCATCGTCATCGACAGTCCGTCGGAGATCGCCCTGCTGGCCGCCGCCGTCGGACCCGGCGGCCACCAGAAGGTCATGGTCCGGGTGGTGCCCGGGATCAGCGCCGGCAGCCACGAGAAGATCCGCACGGGCACCGAGGACCAGAAGTTCGGCCTCAGCATCTCCGACGGGTACGCCCAGCACGCCATCGCCCGGATACTGAAGCAGCCGCAGCTCGAACTCACCGGCCTGCACTGTCACCTCGGCTCGCAGATCACCAGCGTCAAGCCGTACCTGGCCGCCGTGCGCCGCGTGGTCGGCCTCATGGCCCGCCTCCACGAGCAGCACGGCCTGGTCCTGCCCGAGCTCGATCTCGGCGGAGGGCACGGCATCGCCTACCGTCCCGATGAGCCGGCCCTGGACCTGACCACGCTGGCCCGCAAGGTCCGTGCCGAACTGATCGAAGCGTGCGCGACGGCCGGGCTGACCGTCCCTCGCCTGATCATCGAACCGGGCCGGGCCATCGCCGGACCGGCGGGCATCGCCCTCTACCGCGTACTCACCGTCAAGCGCACCGGTGAGCGCACCTACGTCGCCGTCGACGGCGGTATGAGCGACAACCCGCGACCGGCCCTGTACGGAGTCCGTTACACACCCCACCTGGTGGGCCGGCGCGGCAGCCCGACCCTGGCCCCCGTGACCGTGGTGGGCCGGCACTGCGAGGCCGGTGACGTGCTGGCCACGGATGTGGACCTCCCCGACGACGTACGCCCCGGGGACCTGCTCGCCGTTCCCGTCGCCGGCGCCTACCACCTGTCCATGGCCTCCGGGTACAACCTGGTCGGCCGCCCGCCCGTCGCCGCCGTGCGCGACGGTCATGCCCGGCTCCTGGTGCGCCGGGAGTCCCTGGACGACATCCGCAGCCGCGACGTGGGTCTCTAGCCTCCCGCCAACTCCCCGATCCGCCTCCGGGCGAGCCACGGCCCAGCCCTCGCCCGGAGGCGCACCACGCGCCCCTTCTGTGCGACATGTGAGGTCCCTGTGGCGGCCGAGAACATCGTCGGGCTGATCGCTGTCCGGCTGTGGCTCACAGTGGGCTTCGCGGGCCTGGCGGAAGCCGTCGCCGAGAGTCGCGGTCGCGCGCAGGCAGACACTCTGC
The DNA here is from genome assembly GCF_058215575.1 of Streptomyces sp. JLBJ103. Classification (NCBI taxonomy): domain Bacteria; kingdom Bacillati; phylum Actinomycetota; class Actinomycetes; order Kitasatosporales; family Streptomycetaceae; genus Streptomyces; species Streptomyces sp. JLBJ103. The sequence continues at coordinate 6,512,907 of NZ_CM177089.1, forward strand.
GCGGTATGCGCCGCCAGACCATCGCCAGGCGGCTCACCGGCCGGCGGCCGGGGGCCACAGAGGGGGAGTACGCCTAAGGAGTCCCCGGCATCGACGAGTCGGCGATCACCGGGAATCCGTGCCGGTGATCCGGGAGTCGGACGGCGATTGCCCGGCCGTCACCGGCGGTACGCGCGTCCTGTCACACCCTCGGCGCGACCCTGCGATCAGCCGGAGAGGCCAGTGGCTCCGTGGAGAGGCAGTGTCAGATCGCACGGGAACTCGTCGCCGCCGCGCAGGAAAGTGACCCGCACGCGCAGGACGTGTGCCCCTGCCGGAGGAGCGGGCTGTCCTGTCACGCTGCCGTTGGTACAGGAGCCTTCGGGGCCCGGGCCGTAGAGGCCTCCCCAGTCCACGTATGCGTTTCCGAGGTCGTCCTCTGCTTCCATCACCAGCATGGGAATCCCGTCACCGTCTTCGTCCGGAAGGGGCGGGCTCACCGTGTAGTGGAGGGTGAACGACTCCTGATCGACGGTCAGTTCACGTATCGTCAGCAGGTGGCGGCCGCCGAGGACGGCCAGGCTGGGGTGACCACTGTTGGGCTGGGGGCGGGTGTTCACACCGTTGATCCAACGCGGACGCGCATCGGAGGTTCAAGGACTCCGGCGCATCTTGACGAGCTTCTGATGCGGTACGGGGGCTCTCCGATCCCGGTGTGGTCGGTAGCCTCCGGGGCATGGATCATGACGATCACGAGCCGGTCTTCGTCCGCAGTCGGTGGGGCACGAACCGCTACGTCTACAACCACCGCAATCCGGTAGGGGCCGCGCTGATGGTGATCAGCCTGGGCTTCGCGGTGGTGATGATGGTCCTCATGGAGAAGCACGCGGGCCCTTTCGCGACGCCGGAGCCGAGTCCCTGGAGCCCGTCGACTGCGCCGCTGGAGTCCTGGCCCTCCGCGACGGACGGGGCCGGCTCCGGGCCCACTGCGGAGCCGGGACCCTCGACGAGTCCGTGAGCGTGCCCTGACGACTCGGCACCAGGGCAGCGGGCGCGGCTCAGCCCAGGCCGGGCACCCCGGAGATCAGCAGGTCGATCAGTTTGATACCCAGGAAGGGCAGCACCAGGCCGCCCAGGCCGTAGCGCAGCAGATTGCGCCGCAGCAGATCGTGGGCCGACGAAGGCGTGTAGCGCACGCCCCGAAGCGCCAGGGGGATCAGCGCCACGATGATCAGCGCGTTGAAGATGATCGCCGAGGTGATCGCGGAGGTCGGACTGTGCAAACCCATGATGTTCAGTGACCCCAGGCCGGGGTACGCGCTCGCGAACATCGCCGGGATGATCGCGAAGTACTTGGCGACGTCATTGGTGATCGAGAACGTCGTCAACGCTCCTCGTGTGATGAGGAGTTGCTTGCCGATCTCGACGATCTCGATGAGCTTGGTCGGGTTGGAATCGAGGTCGACCATGTTGCCGGCCTCCTTGGCGGCCGACGTGCCCGTGTTCATCGCCACGCCGACGTCCGCCTGTGCGAGCGCCGGGGCGTCGTTGGTGCCGTCCCCGGTCATCGCGACGAGCTTGCCGTCGGCCTGCTCCCGTTTGATCAGGGCGAGCTTGTCCTCGGGGGTGGCCTCGGCCAAGTAGTCGTCGACGTCCGCCTCTTGGGCGATGGCGCGGGCGGTGAGCGGGTTGTCGCCGGTGATCATGACCGTGCGGATGCCCATGCGGCGCAGTTCGGCGAACCGTTCGTGGATGCCCTCCTTGACCACGTCCTTGAGGTGGATCAGACCGAGGACGCGCGGGCCGTGCCAGTTGTGCACGGCCACCAGCAGCGGGGTGCCGCCCGAGGCGGCCACCGCGTCGGCGAAGTTCCGTGCCTCGGACGGGACGTGGCCACCGCACATCCTGACCCACTCGATCACTTGCTGCGCGGCACCTTTGCGGATGACGCACCCGGCTCCGTTGTCCCAGCGCAGGTCGACGCCGCTCATCCGGGTCCGCGCGCTGAACGCCACCCAGCGGGCGTTGCTCAACTCGCCCTGGGCGGGGGCCCACAGGCCGTACCGGTTCTTGGCCAGGACGACGACCGAGCGGCCCTCGGGCGTCTCGTCGGCCAGCGACGACAGCTGGGCCGCCTCTGCGAGCTGCCGCTCGTCGATACCGGGCAGTGCGACGAACGCGCTGGCCTCGCGGTTGCCGAGGGTGATCGTGCCGGTCTTGTCGAGCAGCAGCGTGTTCACGTCGCCCGCGGCCTCGACCGCGCGGCCGGACATCGCCAGGACGTTGCGCTGGACGAGGCGGTCCATGCCCGCGATGCCGATCGCGGACAGCAGGGCGCCGATCGTCGTCGGAATGAGCGTGATCAGGAGTGCGACCAGCACGGTCGTGGACTGGGCGGCGTCCGCGTACGAGGCCATGGGCTGGAGCGTGACCACGACCAGGATGAACACGAGGGTGAGCGCCGCCAGAAGGATGTTCAGCGCGATCTCGTTCGGGGTCTTCTGCCGGGAGGCGCCCTCGACCAGGGCGATCATCCGGTCCAGGAAACTGTGGCCGGGGCGGGCGCTGATCCGTACGACGATCCGGTCGGACAGGACCGTCGTACCCCCTGTGACACCGTTGCGGTCGCCGCCCGCCTCCCGGATGACGGGCGCGGACTCGCCGGTCACCGCCGACTCGTCGACCGCCGCCACGCCGTCGACGACGTCACCGTCCCCCGGGATCATCTCGCCCGCCTCGACCAACACCACATCCAGCGGCTTCAGTTCGCTCGCGGCGACGGTCTCGCCGCGGGCCGTGCGCGGGTTCGTGCCGTAGCGCCAGTCGAGCAGCCGCAGTGTCACGGTGTCCGTGCGCGCCCTGCGCAGCGACTCGGCCTGGGCCTTGCCGCGGCCCTCGGCCACGGCCTCGGCGAGATTGGCGAAGACCACAGTGAGCCACAGCCAGAGGCTGATGACCCAGGTGAAGACGGCCGGATGGAGGAGTGCCGAGAGCGTGGTCAGGACGGCGCCGACACTGACCACGAACAGCACCGGGTTGCGCGCCAGGACCCGCGGGTGCAGTTTGCGCAGAGCCTCGGGGAAGGACCTCACGAACTGGGCGGGTTCGAACAGCCCGCTGGCACCGCGGCGTCTGGCGTTCTCCGTCGGCCGGTGCTGGAGACGGGACGGCGGGGCCTGCTCGGGCGCGGTGGTGGACATGACGACCTTCGTGAGCTGACGGGGACGGTGGCACGGCGGTGCACGGTCGTCGGCGACAGGACGACGACCAAGGCTCCCGTGCGCCGGTGCCGGTCCATCGCACGGGTACCGGGCCGCCGCGATCCGGATCGGACAGTGGACTCCGGAGCCGGAGGGGGCACTGACGCCTGCGGCCCTCCTCGCGCGGCCAGCAGGAACATATCCACTTCTGAGGCCCGAATCCGCCTGTCCGGCAGGATGTTTGCGGCTCCCATACGGAGACGTCCCGCACGACGTCAATCATCCGTCAGGGAAACCTGAGACTGCGTCAGGGTCGCGTCAACACTGCCGCGACCGGCTGAGCTCTGCCAGGGGACTGATCGTCGCCGGAACCGGGCCTACGACACCGCGCCCCGCTTAGGGCTATGCGCCGCCCCGCTTAGGGCTATGCGCCGAGCCGGGCGGATGGGGATACCGGACGTCCGACGGAGTACTGCACGTACTCGCGGACCAGGCGGAAACCAGCGGTCCAGGCCAGGAGACGGCTGGCGCGGTTATGGACGGAGCAGTTCCAGCTGGGGGTGTGCCCCCGGGCGGCGATGTCCGCGCACAGGGCGGTGACGCAGGCCAGTGCGAGGCGGTGGTGGCGGTGATCAGGGGCGGTGTAGACGGCCACGTCCTCGTAGCAGGTACCACGGAAGTAGGTGCACGCGATCGCCAGCACCCGGCGGTGCCGGTCGACGGCAGCCCAGGCGTGGCCGGAGCAAGCGAGGCCGAGGGAACCGCCCCAACTGGCGGTGATCCAGGTGGCGTCGGGCCCAAGGGCTTCCAGGGCATCGGTGTCCGCTGGTTCCAGGCGGCGGACGGTGATGCCGCGCGGCGTGGCGCATGGCTGGGGCCCGGCCTGATACGTCCACACCATCCGTTCCCACGGGGTGAGCCGGTCGAACGCGGTACCGAGAGCGGGGAGGAAGCCGACGGGTGCGTGGATACGCGTTCCGGCCAGCGGCGCCAGGGTTTCCGGATCGAGGGTCTCGGGGGCGCCGCGCAGGACGACGTGGCCGGCGCAGGAAGCAGCGAGAACGCGGGGCTGACGGGAGCGGTCGGCCCACCAGCGGCCCACGCCGGTGGCGAGCACATGCTCGCCGACGAGCGCCGGGCCGGAGGCGTCCGCGGGGAACCAGTGGGAGAGGGCGGGCAGGTGATGCGGGGCGAGTTCGATCAACTGGGTCTCCGTTTCCGGCCGGTCCAGTGGTTGAGGAGGTCTGTCCAGGGCGAACGGGGATGCGGGGCGGCGCGCCTCAGCGGTCGTCCCTCAGCGATGGTGGTGCCGACGCGGGTACGGGGGCAGTCCTCGCTCACCTGCCCCTTGCCCAACCGGGGGTGTCAGCTGTGGCCGGCCCTGCGGCCGTGGTTGGCCTTCTTCTTGCGGCGGGCCTTCTTCTTCCGGGCGCGCTTCGACATCCGTGCTGACTCCCTTGCTCCGTGGCTCAGGCGGCGCGGCCGACGAGCAGGTCGGCCAGCTTGTTCAGGCGCCTGATGGTCCGGTCCTCGGTCGCTGCCGGAGCCGGGCCGACGGGCTGGTCGCGGTCGTAGTAGGCGCCGTTGGCGATGTCGACGGCCGGGTCGCACAGCCGGACGACGTGTGCCGCGCCCTCGTCCGGCGTGGCGCCCTCGGACGCGTACAGCGGAAGGAGGGCCGTGTCGCAGACGCCCGGGTGCACGGAGACAGCGGTGACCCGCGCGTCGGCCGCGAACACGGTGAGGGCCAGTTGGGACTGGGCGTAGGCGGCGAGACGGGAGTAGCGGCGGGTGCGGTTGGGGTCGGACCATTGGATGGAGGCCGTGCGGTGCAGGGAGGAGGAGACGTTGACGACGCGGCCCCCGGGATCGCTGGTCAGCGCCGGTTCCAGCAGACAGGTCAGCAGGTAGGGGGCGAGGAAGTTGACCTGGAAGGTGATCTCGTTGCCGTCTGCGGTGATGGTGTGCCGCTCGGGGGCGGCCATACCCGCGTTGTTGACCAGGACATCCAGGTGGGGGTGGTCACCGGTCACCCTGCGGGCGAACGTCTCGACCTCGTCGAGGCGGCTGAAGTCGGCCGCGTAGGTGCACAGTCGGGCCGCGTCGATGCCCGCGGTGGCGATGAGCCGGTCCGCGGCGGCCCGCGCGTCCTCGGCGGTGCGGCCGTGCAGCAGCACGGTGGCGCCGCTCTCTGCGAGCTGCCGGGCGGTCTCGTACCCGATGCCGGAGGTGGCTCCGGTGACGAGGACGGTGCGGGAGGCGAGGGTGGGTACGACGGTGTCAGACATGGTCACATCCGGGGGTGCGGGCACGCGGCTTCGCCCCGGTGCGGGGCGGCGGGCGTGCGAAGTGGGAGGAGGCGGAGCGCCGGAGGTCGGTCACGGCGCCCCGCGGGTGGGTGCGGGCAGCGCGTCAGCGGGACACGGACGCGGGTGCTTCCGCACGGCGCGGCTCACGGCCGGGCGGCCGAGCGGGACTCGGCGGCCGGTCGAGGTGGAGCCAAGCGCTGTTCACACCATCCATGGAAGCCGTGTCGCGGAGCCGAGGCAAGCCCGACGCCTTGTCCCTGACGCGCTTCTGACGTGCCCTTACGAGTCCTTGACGGGGCCCCTCGGCGTTCGGGAGCGGCCGCTCTTCCTGCCACTGCCACTTCCGGTGAGCGGACGGCTTCCGTTGGCGGTCTTTCCGTGTGACGGGAAGAACAGGACGCGGGACCCGGCGGCACGCTGTGTGGTGGCCGGCCGTCGTGCCGCGGAGTGTTGTTCATAGCCAACATCCCCCCACCACCTCCCCGACGTCAGATGCCGTTGGCTGCCCTCTGGGGTGCTTGGGGCACCGGGCGCCTACTCCAGGCCGGACGCCCCGAGGATCGCCCGCGCGGTTCCACCGTCGATGCGTTCGCGCAGCTGACGCAGGACGTCGGCCCCCTGCCGCAGGGTGCCGTGCGCGAGAGAGTGCCGGGCTCCGGTATCCAGCTCGTGCCACAGCAGCGGATTGGCGGTCAGGATGCGGGGGTCGATTGCCACAAAGTGGCCGTACGTGTCCCGCAGGAGGAGACGGGTGGCAATCCGGCCGTCCTGCCGCACCACGGCCAGGGCGTCGGTGCGCACCCGGCGGACGCGGAGGAATCCCCGTACCGTCAGCCACCCGTCGCCCGCGGTCACGCGCGGCGGCCGCAGTACGGTGAACACCAGCACCGCGAGCAGGGACCAGAGATCGGCCCGCTCCACGGTTAGCCCGCCCGAAGCCCAGTCGAGCAGGGTCGTCATCCCGGCAAAGGCCAGCGCGAGGCACACCGCACACCGTGCGTCCGTACGCCAGCGGCGGTCCCCGGGCGTCGTGGCGAACCGGCCCGTCAGCCGTTCCATAGCGCTCACGTTAGGCGGAGCGTGTGGCGGACGGACTCGGCCCTGACACCCCTCTTACGCCGTTGCGCTCGTCCTTGACGGGATCCTGGCGGTCAGCCGACGTGGACGTGAGGGCGGCGGGCCCGGTCGGGTTCGGCCTCGCGGAGGACTTCGCGGGTGACGGGGGCAACCTCTCCCTGGCCGAACAGGAAGAACCGCAGAAAGTGGGCGAAGGGGCTGCCCTCGGTCCACTCGAAGTAGATATGCGGCCTGCACCCGGTCTCGTCCCGGACGTGCAGCAACAGGGCGGCCAGCGAGTTGGGGATACTGGAGCCGTCGAGGGTCAGTACGCGGTAGCGGCCGTGCAGTACCTCGCCGTGCACTCGTACCGCCGTTTCGAAGTCGGAGGGGTCGCGGACGGTCACCTCGACGAAGATGAAGTCCTCGTGGTCCGGAACATCATTGTCGGCGCGTATCTGGTGGATCTTGTCACGGTACTCGGCCATGTCCCGGCGGTCGGGCTCGTTGGCGATGAACCGTATGCGACGGGTGGCGGTGTCGCGGACGAAGCGTTCGGCCATGGCGTCCAGCTGCATGTCGGTGACTCGTAGCTCGAAGGCGCGGGCGAGCCGGGACAACAGGGACACCGCGATGATGCCGGCGATGAAGCAGGCGCCGATCTTCACACCGTCGGGCCGCTCCACGACGTTGACCGCGGTGGTGTAGCCGAAGACCACGGAGATGGTGCCGAAGGCGAGGGTCCAGCCGCGCTGCCGGGCGCGGCGGGCGGCGATGGTGACGGCGACCGCGGCGGAGGTCATGAGGACCAGCACGCCGGTGGCGTAGGCGCCGCCCTGGGCGTCCACGTCGGCGTCGAAGAGCCAGGTGACCAGGAAGCCGATCAGCGTGAAGACGAGGACCATCGGACGTACCGCGCGGGCCCAGTGCGGGGCCATGCCGTAGCGGGGCAGATAGCGCGGCATCAGATTGAGCAGTCCGGCCATGGCCGAGGCGCCCGCGAACCACAGGATTCCGATGGTCGCGGCGTCGTAGATGCTGCCGAACACCGAGCCCAGGTAGTGGTGGGCGAGATAAGCCAGGGCACGCCCGTTGGCGTCGCCGCCGGACTTGAACTCGTCCTGGGGGATGAGCAGGGTGGTGATGAAGCTGGTGCAGATCAGGAAAGCGCTCATGATCACGGCGGCGGTGGTGAGCAGCTTCTTGGTGTCCCGGATCCGTCCGGTGGGTCGCTCCTCGGTGTCACCAGGACTGCCCTCGACGTGGGGCATGACCGCCACGCCGGTCTCGAACCCGGACAAGCCGAGCGCCAGCTTGGGGAACATCACCAGTGCCAGCCCGATCATGACCACGGGGTTGCCGTGTTCGGCGGTCAGCGCCTGCGACCAGTCGGTGACCACGTGAGAAGCCGTGATCACATGCCACAGGCCGACGACCACGACGACGGCGTTCAGTGCGAGGTAGACGCCCACGAGGACCACGGCCACCCCGATGGCCTCCATGAAGCCCTTGAGGAAGACGGCGCCGAGCAGGGCGACCAGGCCGAGGGTGATGGCGACCTCGTGGCCGTGCAGGGTGCCGGTGAAGTGGGGGTTCTCCACCAGGTGGGTGGAGGCATCGGCTGCCGAGAGGGTGATGGTGATCAGGAAGTCGGTGGCCGCGAACGCCAGGAGTGTCAGGACGAAGAGCTTGCCCTTCCAGAAGGTGAGCAGCCGCTCCAGCATGGAGATCGACCCCTCGCCGTGCGGGCTCTCCTGCGCCACCCGCCGGTATACGGGCAGGGCGCCGGCCAGCGTCACGGCCACCAGCACGATGGTGGCGATGGGGGACAGGAGCCCGGCGGCGAGGGCGGCGATACCTGGCTGGTAACCGAGGGTGGAGAAGTAGTCCACTCCGGTCAGACACATCACCCGCCACCATCGCTGCCCACGGTGCCCCTGCGGCACCTGGGCGTGCGGTCCCGGCTGCTGCTTGGCCATGTCGGCCAGGCCCTCCAGCAGCCAGGTCCGCAGACGACCTCCCGCATGGCCCTCCGGACGGGTCCCCACATCGGTGGAGGTGGCCATCGCGTACTCCTGTCACATCGCTTACCGAACACGCCATCGAAGAAAAACGGCCAGATCAGGGTAAGCGGGGCCGTCTCCGGGCCCCACAGTGGTCTGGGAAGATCTTGACGGCAGCCGGTGTCGACCCGGCTCCCCGCCGCGGCGGGCCGACTTGGCGCGACTTCCTGACATCCCAGGCCGAGGCCATCATTGCCTGCGACTTCCTGCACATCGATCTGGTGGATCTTCGCCGCATCTACGCGCTGGTCTTCCTCGAGCACGGCACGCGCCGCCTCCACATCGCTGGCGTCACCGCTCATCCGACCGCGCAGCGGACGGCCCAGCAGGCCCTAGCTCTTGAGGTGGGCGTGTGCCTCGAGTCGCTGCGCTTTGTGGTCCGCGACCGGGACGGCAAATACACCAAGTCTTTCGACGCGGTCTTCGAAGCTGAGGGCATCGAAACCATCCGGACCGCCCCGCGGTCCCCGCGGATGAACGCGCACTGCGAGAGGGCGATCGGGACGCTGCGGCGTGAACTCCTCGATCACGTGCTGATCTGGAACGAGACCCATGCTCGGCACGTCCTCGACGTCTACGCCCGGCACTACAACGGCCATCGCCCCCATCAGGCCCGAGGGCAACGTCCGCCCCTTTGCGACCGTCAGGTCGCAGCGTTGACCGACTCGAGCACTCCGCGACGACTACTCCAGACTCGGGTCCTCGGCGGCCTGATCAACGAGTACAGGTATGCGGCCCGAACAGCCGCGACGGGTTTCTGAACGGCACAGGGTGGCAACCAGCCTGAACCTCATTTTGGGTCTTCTCGATGTCTTCGACGCTGGTCCGCTTCCGCAGAACTGAACGCCTCGGCGGACGGCGGGCGCCTGCGTGGTGTGGGGACCAACAAGCTGAGGCCCCTGGCTTGTGTATCGCGCACGACCGAGGGACGCTGTAAATGAGGACAGAACTGCACGAAATGCCTTGACTCCCTTGGGACCAGTTTGGGACCACACGGCATGCGCGCACCTGAACAACGCCCCTACTGGCACACGGAATCCGCGACTCCTTAGTCGCGGATGTCAGGATATATCACAATGGGCACTTGACTGGGGGTCAAGGGGTCGCAGGTTCAAATCCTGTCGTCCCGACCAGCGTTTTCGCAGGTCGGAGGCCGTTTTCGCGGGTAGCGGAAGCGGCCTTTGTCGTTCCCGGACTGGGAGCGATGGGGAGCCCTCTGGGAGCCCTCGTGCTCCCAACTCGCAGACGGGTCAACCCCGTCCGGTTTGTCCGTCACCCGATCCGGTCGACCTGTCGCGCGGTACGGCGCCGCCGCGCGCCGTCGTCAACCGTAGGGCGCCGAGGTCACCCCGCCGGTATGGATGCTCTCGCCATCGAGAGGCATAAGGACCCCTTGACGGCCCCCCGGTCCCCTTCCGGGGTGGGAGCGCGGCTTCGTGCTCCCCATGCGACGGGGGAGGGTCGGCCACGTTGGCGACGCCGGGCGGCCGTCTTCGCAGGCCAGTGATCACTCGGGCTCTCCGGTCGCCTGATGCCTACCACGCCAAGGCGGGGCAAAGCCCCTTTGCGCTGGGCGGCAGACGGGGCACTCCCAGGGCGTGAGCGCCGTAGTCGGCTCTGCAGCGCCGTAGGGAGACATCCGGTTGGGGTCTCAAGGGAGGAAGAATAGTGTGCCAAGCAGTGAGGAGTGGTTGGTAGCGTCAGAACGCATCACTTCCACGGTGGGGTGTGAATGTGCTCTTGCTGGCTGGGGAAGTGGGGCCGTACCGCTTCAGAATGGCCTCATAGCCGGTGCGCTGGGGTTTCGTCGGGTGGTCGGCTGGCGCTGCGGTACTCGTTGACGAGTCCGGCAACGGCTTGTCGGTGTTCGATCCGGGTTGACGGCAGGGGGATGACGTCTGAGTCGTCCAGCGGCGCGAGCTGATCTCGGCCCTGATGGGGTCGGTGGCCGTTGAAGTGCCGGGTGTAGTCGTGGAGGATCTTCTCGGCGTGTCCGCGGTGGAAGATGAGCAGGCGGTCGGTGCGCTCTTCACGTACGGAGCGCACGAACCGCTCGGCGTGCGGGTTGCGGTTGGGACTCCTCGGAGGGATCTTGGCTACGGTGATGCCCTCGTTGGCGAAGGCGGCATCGAAGGCGGCTGTGTACTTTGCGTCCCGGTCGCGGGCCAGGTGGGTGAACTCGGTTGCGCGGTCGCCGAGTTGTCAGAGCAACTGGCGGGCCTGCCGGGTCGTCCAGGTGGCGGTGGGGTGAGCGGTGACGCCGAGGATGTGCACGGTGCGGGTGCGGACCTCCATGACGAACAGGGCGTACTGGCGGTGCATGGCGAGGGTGTCGACGTGGAACAGGTCGGTGGCGAGGAGGCCGTGGGTCTGGGACTTCAGGAACGCTGTCCACTCGCCGCGTGCGGGGTGACGGCGTGGGGCGGGTCTGAGTCCAGCGGCGCGCAGGATGCGGCGGACGGTGGCCGGGCTGACCTTGTGCCCGAGGCGGCGGAGCTCACCGTGGACGCGCCGGAATCCCCACTGCGGATTTTCGGTTCCGAGCCGCGTGATCAACTCGCGCGGTTCCTCCGGCAGGGGAGGTCGGCCCGGGGACAGGGGCTGAGTCCACTTGTTCTTGACCCATCGCTGGTGCCAGGCGAGCAGGGTGCGCGGGGAGACGATCTGATGGCCACGCAGCGTCCGGAAGGAGGCGAGCGAGGGCGGCGAGCAGTGCCCGGTCCGGCCATGTCGGCATCGGGGCAGCAACCTGCCGGAGCAGGGTCGCGACCTCGTGGCGCAAGATCAGTAGTTCGACCTCTTCCTCTGCCGAAACGAGCTGACCAGCGCATTCGCCCGCCTGGCGGCCCTGCCACAGCCAGCAATCTGAACCACGGCACCGCCCTGCCCACCCACGACCCGAAAAACCCTGGAGCACCCGACCCGAGCGTCCGGCCTCGACCGTGCCCACACGCCCACGAGCAAGCACACTTCTGTCGCTTCGAGTGCCGGGTCAGGATGCGGTTGATCACCATCGGGATCGACCCCCACAAGTCCCTCTCACACCGCTGTCGCCGTCGACGCCGCAGGCCACAAGATCGGCCAGCGGCGCTTCGTCATCAACGCGGGAACCTTCGGCCGGCTGATGCGCCGGTGCGAGCAGTGGCCTGAGCGCCGCTTCGCGGTCGAAGGTGCAGGCGGCCTCGGTCGAACCCTCGCTCAGCGGGCAGGCCGGTTGGTCTTGACAGGCTGGCCAATGCCACACAAAGTTCTCCCACTGTCCTAGGACAGTAGGAGATGAGAGATGATCGAGTTCGTGCTCGACGGCCGCTCAAAGGTGGCCACCTATACGCAGCTGGTGCTGCAGGTCAAACAGGCGCTGCGGGTCGGTCTGGCGCAGCCCGGTGATCAGCTGCCCAAGGTGCGTGACGTGGCACAGACGTTGGCGATCAACCCGAACACGGTCCTCAAGGCCTACCGGGTACTGGTGATCGAGGGCCTTGCCGAAGGCCGACCGGGGGTGGGCACCTTCCTCGTGCGCACCCTCGCCGGCCCGTCGCTGGCGAATCAGGCCGAGCTGCGTGAGGAACTGGTGGCCTGGCTGCACAGGGCTCAGGTCGCCGGGCTCGTTCCGGAGGACATCACAGCCCTGATCGACACCACCGTGCGGGCCGCCCTCGACAGTCCAGCGGTGACGGACACCCTGCGAACAGCGCGGGAGCACATATGACAGGCATAGCACTGGAAACCGGCGCGCTCGGCAAACGCTACGGGCGCACCTGGGCGCTGCGGGGATGCACACTGCACCTGCCGGCCGGGCAGATTGCCGGGCTGGTCGGCCCGAACGGTGCGGGCAAGTCCACGCTGCTGCACCTGGCCGTGGGTCTGCTACGGCCGGACGAGGGAGAGGTACGCGTCTTCGGCCAGGACCCGCGTACCGCGGTGTTGACCGACATCGGGTTCGTGGCCCAGGAGACCCCGCTGTACCGGGACTTCACCGCCACCGAGCTGATCACCATGGGCGGCAAGCTCAACCAGAGCTGGGACGCCGAGCTTGCCCGCGCCCGGCTCGCCCAGCTCGGCATCCCCGCCGACAGGCCGGTCGGCAAGCTCTCCGGTGGGCAACGCGCCCAAGTCGCACTCGCCCTGGCACTGGCCAAACGCCCCCGTCTGCTGCTGCTCGACGAGCCGGTCGCCGCCTTGGACCCCCTGGCCCGCCGCGAGTTCCTCCAAACCCTGATGGGCGCCGTCGGTGATACCGGTGCCACCGTCCTGCTCTCCTCTCACCTGATGGCCGACCTGGAGCGGGTCTGCGACTACCTCATCGTGCTGCGAACCGGCCACGTCCAGCTCGCGGGCGCGGTCGACGACCTGCTCGCCGAACACCGCACCCTGGTCGGCCCCCGCACCGCATCCGGCGCCCTCCCCGGCGGCGCACAGGTCATCCGCGCCAGCCACACCGACCGGCAGTCCACCCTGCTCGCGCGCATCGAGCGCCCCCTCGAGAACCCGGCGTGGGCGCAGCACGAGGTGACCCTCGAAGACCTCGTCCTGGCCTACCTCGCCGCCGCCGACACTCCCACGGCCCCCACCTGTAGGGAAGTGACGGCATGATCTGGCTTACCTGGCGCCAGCACCGCAAGCAGGCCCTGTTCACCGTCATGGCCCTGGCCGCGTTGGCCGCGGTCACGGTGCCCACCGGAGTGGCGATGCACCGCACGTTCACCGACTCCGGTCTGGCCGCCTGCCTGGACAAGCTCGGCACCTCCACACTGACGTCGATGGACGCCTGCGCCTCCCTCGCCCAGAAGTTCAATAACCAGTACCAGGGCTTGACCTACGTCGGCATCCTGTTCATCTTCCTGCCGCTGCTGGTCGGCATGTTCTTCGGCGCCCCCCTGTTCGCCCGCGAAGTCGAGCACGGCACCCACCGGCTGGTATGGACCCAGGGCGTCACCCGCCTGCGCTGGGCGCTGGTCGCGTTCGGCCTGGTCGGCACCTTCGCCATCGTCCTCGCCGTGGTCTACGCACTCGGGGTGTCCTGGTGGTTCGCGCCCCTGGCCGCCGCCGGCGGCGGACGCCTGTCCTACACCACCTTCGACGTACAGGGAATCGCACCGATCGGCTACTCCCTGTTCGCCCTGGCCCTGGGCATCTTCGCCGGAACCGTCTACCGCAAGGTCCTGCCCGCCATGGGCGTCACCCTCGCCGGATACGCCCTCGTGCGCATCCTTATCGAGACCCTGGCCCGGCCCCGCTACATGGCTCCCAAAACACTGAGGTTTCCATCACCCGCAACCAGCAGTTCAACACCTTCTCCGGTGACTGGATCTACTCCCAGGGCGTCATCAACGCCAACGGCAAACTCGTCGACGCCACATACACCTGCGCCGCCCCTCCTGGAGGCGCACACGCCTCCTCCGGAGCCGCATCGTGCGAGAGCAAGCTTGTCCAGCAGGGTCTGGGCCCCGCGCCGTTCAAGAACTGGATCCAGTACCAGCCCGCCGATCGCTTCTGGGCCTTCCAGACCATCGAAACCGTCGCCTTCCTCGCCCTGGCCGCGCTCCTGCTCTACCTGGCCGTCCGCCGCCTCCGCCTCATCGCCTGACCGAGTGGTTATGGGAGTGGCCAGCCGCGGCGACGAAGGGTGCCGTCCAAGGCTCGCCAGGCCGCTTGCAGCGCAGCAACGCCCGGTTCGCGACTCGGGGGAGAGCGCGAACGTCGCCCCGATGCGGCAGCGCGGCTGGTCGTATGCACGTCGTTGGTGATCGAGCACGGAGAGTCCGGGGGACAGGACGGGGTCATGGCAGGTTTTAAGCGCGGTAGCGGGTATGTACCGGCTGAGGTGACGAACTTCGTGGGGCGATGGCACGAGGTGGCTGAGGCCCGGCGGATACTGGCTCGGACGAGGCTGCTGACGTTGACCGGCGCCGGCGGTATCGGCAAGACCCGGCTGGCCCTCAGGGTCGCCGGTGAGGTGCGGCGTTCCTTCCCCGGCGGGGTCTGGGTGGTGGATCTGAGCGCGGTTGGGGACGGCGCTCTGCTCGCCCAGACGGTGCTGGCAGCGTTGGGGCGCGATCAGTGCGCAGGGCGGCCACCGCAGTCCGTGCTGGCCGATCACCTTGCGGACCAGCGGCTGCTGCTGGTGCTGGACAACTGCGAGCATCTCCTCGACGACTGTGCGGCGTTGACCCGGACGCTGCTGGCCGTGGCGCCGGGCCTGCGGGTGCTCGCGACCAGCCGGCAGGCCCTGACGGTTGAGGGCGAGCGCCTGATGGCCGTGCCGCCGCTGAGGTCTCCCGATGCCGGCCAGCCGCTGTCTGTGGAGGCGACGGCGCGTTATGAGGCGGTGCAACTGTTCGTGGACCGGGCCTCAGCGGTGATCGGCTGTTTCGCACTCAATGAGGACAACCATCGCGTCATCGCCCATATCTGCCGGCGGCTGGACGGGATCCCGCTGGCGATCGAGCTGGCCGCGGCCCGGATGAGGGTGCTGTGCCCGCAGCAGATCCTCGACCGTCTCGACGACTATCTCGCGCTGCTGAACCGGGGCAGCCGGGCCGCGCCGAAGCGCCACCAGACACTTCGCGCGGCGATCGACTGGAGCTACGGGCTGTGCACGGCCGACGAGCAGCAGGGATGGGACCGACTCTCGGTGTTCTGCGGTGGTTTCGACCTGGAGGCGGCGGAAGCCGTCTGCGGCCTTGAGGAGCACGCCGACGGCCACGTCCTGGAACTGATCACCGGGCTGGTGGACAAGTCGATCCTGACCCGGGAGGAACATCACGGCACGGCGCGTTACCGCATGCTGGAGACGATACGACAGTACGGGCGGGCACATCTACGGGAGGAGGGCGAGGAGACCGCGTTGCGCCGCGGCCACCTGGACTACTATCGGCGACTCGCAGCCCGTGCGGAGGCCGACTGGTTCGGTCCTCGCCAGGACACCTGGTACCGGCGGTTGTGCAGCGAGCACGGCAACATCCGTGCGGCTTTGGACTTCTGCCTGAGCCAACCCGACGAGTCGCGTGCCGGCCTGCAACTGCTCACCTCGTTGTGGAGCTACGTACTGAGCACGGGCAACCTGGAGGAGCAACGCCATTGGCTCTGCCAGGCCCTCGCGTTGGACCACCGACCGAGCCCGGCCAGGGCCAAGGCGCTGTGGATCGACGGATGGCTGGCGCTTCTGCGAGGTGAAACCACCACCGGCAGAGTCCGGCTGGCCGAATGCCGCGCGCTCGCAGAAGAGCTCGGCAGCCCGGAAGCAGTGGCGCACACGGTACAGTTCAGCGGTCTACAGGCGCTCTTCGAAGACGACCTGGAGGCGGCCGCCTCCCTGCTGCACGAGGCACTGCGCCGCCACCGCGCCACGGGCGATGTGTGGACCGAGTGGACCGCCCTGTTCCTGCTCGCCCTGGCCCGCTGCCTGGCCGGCAGCTCCCAGGCCCGCGCGTCAGCCGAGGACTGCCTCGCTCTGTGCGATGCCCACGATGCCCGCTGGTCGCGGTCCTACGCGCTGTGGCTGCTGGGCCTGCAACACTGGCTCGACGGGGACGCCGCCCGCGCGATCACCCTCCTTCATGACGGCCTCCGCCTGGCCCAGACCTCGCGCGACCTGTTGAGCGCTGCCCAATGTCTGGAAGTTCTGGCCTGGGCCACGGCCAATGAAGAACGCTGGGAACCGGCCGCCACCCTTCTCGGGGCCGCCCAAGCGCGTTGGCGGTCGGTGGGGATCGCCATCCCCGGCTTGGGCCGCATGATGGGATATCACACCACCTGCGAGGGGCGGCTGCGGCACGCTCTGGGCGACGCCGCCTACGCCACCGCCGTACGGGCGGGCGAAGAGCTGAGCCTGAGCCAGGCGGCTGCGAACGCGCTCGGCCGCACCCTCACCCGCACCCAGGCAGCCACACCACCTGCCGAACCCGCGGGGCCCCGCCTGACCCGGCGGGAACAACAAGTCGTCACACTGCTCGCCCGCGGCCTGACCGACAAGGAAATCGCCGCCAAGCTGGTGATCTCCCCCCGCACCGCCCAAGGGCACGTCCACCGCATCCTGGCCAAACTCGGCGTCTCCACCCGCACACAAGCCGCCACCTGGGCCATGGCCCACCTCGCCCAAGCGCCGTAGAACGCCGATTGCCGGCCTGGCGCAAGTACCATACAGATGCGCGTAGTTCTACGCTTTCCGGATCTCAGAGTGCAGAGCACTCTTGGTGGCGCACATCCGACGTGCCGCGCAGTAGGCCGCTCGTTGGTACCGGCTCAAACGACTTCAGTACCGGCCCGACACCCTCGCCGGCTCCATAGCGGGCACCGGCCTGACTCTCGACGGTCCAGTGTCATCTTGACGAGCCGAAATCAGCAACATACTCACCGAGCTTGAATTCACCTCCAGGGCACAAGTGGCCGCCTGGTACACCGCGCAAAAGTCCGTCTCGTCGGTCGCCGATTCAGACGTCTCGTAGGGCTTCGGTCGCCCACTGGGGATCGTTCATGTGCTGCCATCCAGCGAACTCAACCCTCCTCGCACCGCCAGAGCCGTACTCGGGAGGACGGCTGCCGAGCATGAATTCGCCGACCGAGGACTCGCGGCGCCAGTCCAGACCGAAGATGTCGGCAGACGTCTGGATGTCACCGGAGCCCAGACCGCACGGAGCCAGCTGCATGGCCGTGGCAACCAGGTACAGCGTCTGATAGAGAACCCCGACGTGCTTGAGAGTGCTCGCATAGGCGATGTTGCTGTACTTCCACGCCATGCGCTGGAACCGGGCAGTGATCGTCAGAAGGACGTCCGGGACGACCGCGCCCGCGCAGGCCCGGTACGCCATCCCCAGCATCGTCTGCAGCGCCTTCTCTTCTTTGTCGATCAGAACGAGCTGATGATCGGCGGAGTCGTAGTAGTAGACCCCGCGAGGAAGGTCCGCACACCGGTTGACGGTGACGTAGACATCGAGGTCACCTGTGGCGCCGCCGGTCGGATAGGGCCGGTCCACTCCTTGGTAGGGAACTCCCGATAGCTCGTCCGGCCCATAGATCGCGCGCACGCGCTGAACCCGGTACAAGAATTCCCCGAGTTGCCGCGCCGTCATGGGCTGCTCGTCGTAGGCTCGGATGGATCGCCGTGACTCCACGACTGCGGTGAACCGAGGATCGTGGGTGAGGATGTCGTCCAGATCCGGGCGGTACAGCGGCGTCGTGGGACCGACGGGGCGCTGCTTCACCGGAGGTTCGTGCTCGATGTCGCCGATGAAGGAGAACGTGGCGCCGAACGGCTCATCGTGTCGTCCGAAGCGGCTCCGTGCGTGGAACAGCAGATCATGGAACGCCCACTGGCGCAGAACGTCGTCCCAGTCTTCCGCGAACCT
Organism: Streptomyces sp. JLBJ103; assembly: GCF_058215575.1. Taxonomy (NCBI): domain Bacteria; kingdom Bacillati; phylum Actinomycetota; class Actinomycetes; order Kitasatosporales; family Streptomycetaceae; genus Streptomyces; species Streptomyces sp. JLBJ103. Next base: position 6,530,861 of record NZ_CM177089.1, read on the forward strand.
GGCCTTGTGCTCACCGACTTCCCCACCGGCGCCATCGGCGCCGGACTTCGTGCCGACATCGACCACCTCCGCGGCAACGAGGTGCCCCACGACCATGCGCACGGCTTCGAGTCCCAGACCGGATTCCTGCCCAGCGGCGAGCCTTGCGACCGAGGTGACCTCCCCCAGAGCCGACACCACCTCTCGTGCCAGCGGTGACTGCAGCCGCACCCGGAAGAGCGACAGCGGCGATTCCACGACCAACTGGTCGCCCTGGCGCCGCGCGTAGGCGAACCGGGACAGCCGCAAGGGAAGGGTGTCATCCGGCAACTGCAGGTCGAAGCGGCTCCATCTGCTGATCGGCTCGACCGTGACCAACGGGGCTGCGTCGCAAGCCACGGACCACGCGAACAGATGGGCATGTCCCTTCAGCAACGAGGCGAACCGGATCTCGTCGTTCTCGCTGGCGTCGCCCTTCCCGTCGCCGGTGCGGAGCGTGTCCGTCAGCTCGCTGATCGCCACCGGCCCGGCAGCGAGGGCTCGGAGGACCGTGCGGAGCGCGGTACCGGCCCGCGTCGTCCGCACGACTTCGGCCGCGCCGACGAGCTTCACCCCCTTCTCCTCCGGGACAACCTCGACATCGTTCCGGAAGGCCAGCAATCGGGACGGCCCAGTGGCGGGCGTCGCCGTGGCTACCTGCGTGGCGGCGGAGTTGGTCTTCATCGGGTGCCCCTTTCGTCGAGCTGTCCGTCTTCAGTTGCCGCCTGCTGCCGCTTCACGGTGAGTTCCCCCGTTCCTCAGCGAAGGGCCGACCGCCAGGGCGGTCAGTGGGACGGCCGTGCCCGGGTCGACTTCTGCCCACTGCCGGACATACTCGGGCGGCGCACCGGCCACGTGATACGCCGCCAGATCCCGTTCAGCCGCTACGAGTGACGCCTCTGCCACAGCTGCCGAGCTGCGCAGCAGCAATCGCCGGTATCCGTGGGCGCCGTTCCGACTGACGGCTCGGGGCAACGGCCCCACAACCGTCACGAGCGCGGATGCGTCGGCACGGCCGGTCCATGGCGCCAGGGTGGTGGGAGGAAGAGCACCGGGCACCCGCAGAATTCGCTCGGTGGGGAGGGGGCCGTAACGGTAGACCCCGGCTTCGAGTCCGGCGACGCAGTACACCAGCACGACGAAGGACAACGGGACCTGTTCGGCGTCCGGCCAGCCCTGGCTGGACGCCTGAGAGGCCCTCGCCAGCAGGCCCACCAGCACCTCGCCCGTCAGGGCAACCGATCCGGCTCGGTGACGGGCGGGCTGCCGCCGCCCCCCGACGGTCACCTCGCGGGGCAGGAGAGACATGCCGAGCAATGGCCCGGGAGCTTCCGGCGTCGGTGCGGGTGCGTTCTCATGCAGCTCGGTCACGAGATCGGTGACCAGTGCACTGAGACTCTGCGGATCCGCCTCCACCGGGCGTTCGGCCCACTCGTCCGCACCGTCCGCCGCATCGGCACCGCCGCTGAGATTCCTGGTGCTGCCGCCGGGCGCCACCGACACTGACGGCTGCTCGGTACCGGCCAGGCCCACGACCGCCAGGACCGGTTCGCGGGCAGGGTCCATCCCCAGCAGTCGACTCACCCTGAGGAAGGGAGCCTGCTCACTGAGTGCAGCCCGCCACCCCACGGAGGTGGCCGTCCGTGCGATGCGGTGCACCGCCTCCCCCGCATCGATCATGCCCGTGCGCAGGGCGGGCGCGAGACCGCCGGGTCTGACGTGGGTCATTTCCCCGGTCAGGACGACCAACACGTCTTCCGCCGTGCCGAGCGCCTGACGCGCCTGGCGCGCCTTCTCACGGCTGAACTCTGTCAACGTCACCAGTGCGTGCTCGTCCGGGTCGTAGTAGCGGACACCCGCAGACAGGCCCGACGCTCCAAGGGTTATGAGATAGCAGTGAGGCGATGCGGCGTCATCCGCAGCCGAAGCGCGGGGCACCGGTCCGTCGTCCTCACCCCGCACGCCCGGCACGGAGCGCAGTACAGCGGACAGACGGTACGTATCCCGGGCCGGCTCGCTCACGGCCGGGGGGCACGCGGGGACGGCATCGGGCAGCGCATCACGGCGGTGCGCGAAGTACCCCTTCTTCCACTGCCGTTCTCCGGAGGCCCGTTCCTGGGCTCTTCCGGCCCCTGGGTCGAGATCGTCGGGCCAGGGCCGGGCCAGATGCTCGAACGCGCCGGCCGTGGAAACGCGCTGAGGGTTTCCGGCCTTGCCGGTTCCGACCGGACACGGCGGAAGGGTGACGGGCAGCTGCTGTGTCTCCCACCGTTCCAGGTCGAATCGGAGTCTGCTGCGCAGTGTCTGCGGGCTGCCGATTCCCGCCACCAGATGCAGGACTTCGGTTGCGGCCACGGACAGCGCTGCGTCGGTGAAAGGTGAGCCCTCACCACCGGAGGGTTTCGGCAGCCTGCTCTCCTGCCACAGCCGGTACTCGGGGGTCACCCGCGCATCGAAGCGCGGCCCGATCTCGATCACGGAACCGTCGAGCAGGACCCTCAGCCACGGCGCGCGCCGTCGCCAGTGTGCGTCGACCGAGGTGAACCACGGCACCGGCTCCGGCGCGGCGGCGACCGCGACGACCAGCGCCATCCCGTTGCCGTCCGGCACGGGCTCCGACGGCGACAGCTCAGCCTGCACCCCGAGTCCGTGGAGGTGGTGCAACAGCCGCGTGCCGAGATCAGGGTCGCCCAGGATGCCGACCCTTGCGTCGGCCAGCCGCGCGAGCATCGCAGCCGCGCTGCGGTGCTGCCGGGTGGTTCCCAGGGCCCGGCCCAGCCACAAGGGCACGGGGCCGGCAGGTGCTGCCGGATCCGCCCCATCTTCCAGCAGTCCCCGGGTGTGCAGCAACGCCACCGCGTTCCGGATGTGCCCTTCCGGCACCTGGAGGTGCTCGGCGAGCCGGGCCACGTCACGCGTGCCGTCCAGCACCTCCACCAGGCGGGGAAGCAGACCCGTGGCGGCCCGGCCGCGGAACACCTGGTTCTGGGCCGCCCCCTCGACCAGATATGCGTCTGCCAACGTGAGCTTGGCCAGGCCTGGGAGCAGCCTGGGCAGCCGCGGTACCGCTGGTGCGCGGGCAGGCAACATCCCGTGGACGGCGGGCGATTCGCGGGTGTCGGCGGCCGGGTCCGGTGTCATGGTCACCGCGCTCCTCTCATCTCCGCGACGTCCCGCACGACGGGAAGGAGCGCGCGGTAGGACCGTTCCGCCTCCGCGTACACCGGAGCCGAGCGGGCGTTGCCGTGCCGGCCTACCAGGCGGCTGCAGCGGGTGCTCAAGGTGTAGACATCCAGCAGCCGCACCTTCTGCAACTCGTCGTCCACGCCGTCCGCCAGCCGCCTGCCGAGATCGAGCACCGTGCTCACCGCGAGCGTGACCAGCGTCGGAAGGTAGCCGTGGGGCTGGAGGGCGGTCTCGGCGGCATACTGCTCCTCCGCCATCCGGCGCACCTCGCGGTCGCGGCTGTGCTGGCGCACCCGCCGCCGGTAGCAGTCGAGGGTGGCGTGGGCGCGCGGCCCGAGGACGGGGCCGATGCGCAGAAACGGATGCTCGAGTGCCACCGGAATCAGAAGGCACTCCTGCTCCATCGCCCATCGGTCCACGGTCAGTTCCACATCGACGCGGGGCCGGTTGGTCGCGAGGAGAATCAGCCCGCCCGGGGGGCACTGGGGCCCGGGGAACGCGTCGGCGTGGACCGCGTCGGCACCGGGAAGCCGATGGCGTACCTCGGCTGCCACCGCAGCGCCGAAGTCACCGGTGTGCACCACGACCCAAGACGGTATGGCGGACATGTCATTCCCCCTTATGCGAACGGCTGGGGCCAGGGATTGATGTCACCCTCGGATCGCACCGGGAAGCCCATACGTCGCGGAGCGTCGTACAGTCGCGGATGGCCGAGGTATCGGCTGCGGTGGACGAAGGACAGCGGTTGCAGTCCGGGCACCAGGGTCCGCACCACGGTCACCCCGGCCTCCCGCGCCTCGTCGGTGGTCAGGTCGACCGCGTACGCGTCGAACCCCGCGGCCTCCAGTCGGTCGAGCACCGCCGCGAGCTGCTGGGCCGGGTCAGCGGCCGGTATACGGGGCAGGTGGGCGATCGGCCTGCTGTGCGGCGAGTCGAGGAGGAAGTCGAAGGCGTGGGCCCGGCTTGCGTGCGCCATGTACTGCCCACCGGCGCACGCGCTCTGGAAGTCGGCGACGTCGGAGTGATCCTCCGGCAGCCTCTCGAACGCCAGTCGGCATGAGATCGTCTCCCGGATCGCCTTGACGGCTGCACGGGTCGGGTCGAATTCCGTCGAGGCCGCCACGACTGTGTGGGTGCAGGTGCTGTGCTGGGCCACCCGCACCGCGTAGACGGTGGGCAGACCGATATCGGTGGTCGCGTCGAACAGGTGCATCCGGAATCCGGGGTGCTCTTCGTGACGCTCCAGAAGCTCTCGGAGCTCAGGTGCGGCGTCCGTGCAGTCCAGCCGGGGCAAGGTCAGCATCTGCAGCCACACCAACGCGACGGCATCCCGTTCCACCGCTTCGCACAAACCTTTCACCAGTGCGGTCCGTGCATCGGTGTGCCCGGCGCAACCGGTGGAGATCCCGTGCGTGATCATCTCGGCCCGGGACTCGGCGGTGAGGTACAGCCACACGTACATCGCCGGGAGCCATGTCGGCTTCGCGTCCCGGAGCCGGATTCCGCGCACCCAGCGCCTGGGGGCGGCCGGGTCCGGCGGGACCAGCGTCTGGCCCGCCATGGCCAGTTCGCGCTCCGACAGCTGTGGCAGTTCCGCCAGATCGACGGCCTCGTGGCCGAGCTCCTCGGCGGTGGCCGTGATGAGTTGCTCCGGACGGCAGACGAGGGAACAGTACCGCTCGAGCGCCTCGGCGATCGACAGCCAGCGACCGGTCCGGGGGTCGAGGTCACCGCCTGCCCCGTCCATGCTGTTCGCCGTGGGCACCCGAAGCCGGCGCTGCCACAGCGCGACCCCCTCGACGACTTCGGCGGGATCCCCGAGGCTTGCCGTGAAGATCGGCATCGCCGGCTCCCCCGGCATATCGGCCAGCCGCGTCACTGCGCCGATCAGGCCCCCGAACGGAGACACCATGTGTTCCAGGCGCGCTGCGACCTCCGGCTGCTCCGCCGAAGGGACGGTCCGTTCACCAGCCGTGGTCGTCATCGGTCCTCCCGTTACCAGGGGGGCAGGCCACGAGCCGAAGATGCAGGATCCTCGCCGCGAGGGCTTCCATGACGGGCCAGGCCCCCAGCCGGTTGTGCATGAGATGTGCGTGGTGGAACACCTGGTGGTTGCTCGGTGCGGAACTGTTCCCTCGCTGGTCGGTCGCGGTCGTGCGCAGCGCGGACAGGTAGTGCTGCCACGGGTCGCGAGCCCGCTCGGGGAGACGCAGGGCGTTCGCCGTCGCCCACACCGCGGCCGCACTGCCCACGGCACGCTCGCCAATCGCTGTGCGCTGCGCGATGCCCAGACCAGCCGTCCAGTAGCACCAGTAGTGGAACAGGAATGACACCCGTTGCTCGGGCGGCAGCATGTGCGCTACCTGTCCCAGATGCCGTGTCACCAGCGGCAGGAGGGTACGGGGGGTGACCGTGCCGGCGCCGTCGAGCAGGGTGAGCACACATTCGCTCGAGGCGTGGAAGACCTTCTCCGCGGATGCCACTCCGGCCGGTCCGGGGTACTTGGCGGTCTCGGGCTCGTAGTAGTCGAGGACGGTGGCAAACTTCTGCGCCCAGGATGCTTCCGTGATCTCCCGCTCGATGGCGTCGTTCACAGCGGGCGTGGAAAGGAATCGGATGCGCACATGGGGCCCCAGCCAGTCGGTGAAGCGCAGGAAGAACCACTGCCCCTGGGGATCGTCGCCGTGCAGCCGCGCCACCAGCCGGGGCAGCAGGCCGGCGATCACGGGCGCGGTCGGGTCGGAGCCGGGAGCCGCTACCCGGTAGTACAGCCAGTTCCTGGTCAACGTCTGCCCCCCGCCTTCGGTCCGACCCTGGTCATGGCGGTCAGTTCCAGAGCGTGGTGACGGCCGTCCGGCCCCGTGGCCCAGTGCTGCTCACGGGATGGCAGCGCCTCGACGACGCGTATCACCGCCTGACGGGACAGCAACGGCAGCAATCCCGCGGCCACGCTGTGCGGATGGTCGAGGCTGAACCAGATCGGTTTCCCGGACTGGGGGCCGAACACCCCGCCTTGGGGCCGGACGAAGCCCTCGCACGGAATGCCTCTGGCCATGAACCACTCGCGCAGCCGCAGCAGATGCGCCGCCTGGAGCCGCTGACCCGGCTCCGGCCGGGGTACCTGAGCGGAGTCCATCTCCCACTCGGCCCGGTGCAGCACGATCCGCCCCGTCTCGGTCCGTGGTCGGTACCGCACGTCGGCCGCTCCGCGGGAGGCCGAGGAAGGCCCGGCGGCTGCCGCCCGCCCCTCACCGCGCGAGTGCGGGCTGATCGGTGGGATCCACCAGGGGTCGCTCAGCAGGATCAGCAGGCGTGGCAGCGGCGACAGCAGATGAGGCGGAACGACACCTGGATAGCACAAGGCCACCGGTGCGCCACCGCGGTCCGCGAGCTGCAAGGTACGGGTGTACGGGTCATGGTGCAGGGTGAACGACGCGATCGGCTCGGACGCCGCATCAGCCAGCTGTCCGTTCCAGTCCAGGGCGGGCAGCAGCGAGGTCGGCGCGAGTTGCAGGTCGCAGATCTCGCTGCCCACGGACAGCTGCATCAGACGGCAACCGGGGTGGGCGGTGGCCAGCCACCGCGGGAGGCTGTCAGTCAGCTCCCGGCCCAGGGCCCCCAGCCCGAGCCAGCGCGCGTTGACGCCCCACCCGCCCCCGCCCAGCTGGTTGACCACGAGCCGGTAGTCCCCGGCGGCCAGGTCCGGCTCCCGCCGCGCGGCAAGCTGGGCGTACACCACGGCGGTGACCGGGCCCAGGGTGCCGTGGCCACCCTGCAGTTCCTGGTCGGCGGCCCCGGTACGCGCGTCGTCCAGCGGCGCCTGTGACAGGTGGACTGCCGCGCGGGGGCCTCGGAGAAAATGCGCCAGAAACCCCAGCACGTCGTCGCAGCGGCCCCCGCTCCCGTACCGCTGCTCGAACGCCTCTGCCATGCGGCGGTACAGCACGGATACATGCGCCTGTTGGAATCGTTGGCGGGACACGGCCGCGAGGTCGTCCTGCACACTCCGCGGCAGCCGGACTTCTCCGTGCGGTGACTCGGCCGCCTCATGCCACAGGTGCACGGTGTCCAGCCACGCCGGTGCGGGCGCGCCGACTTCCTCCACCAACGCCCTTACCTCGGCACGGACTTGCCGATCGCTTCGGCTGCGCTGAGCGGCGTCGGCCCCGGCGAAACCGGCTTCCAGCTCGGCCAGCCGACGGCAGGTGCCCGCCGCCGGACCGCCATCAGCCCCGGCGTTCAGCGCATCCGCCAGCGCGGCAAAGTACCGCGTGCCGTCGTGGCACCATGGCGTGCGCACCGCGGCCAGCCCCAGGCCCAGCAGCCTCCGCAGGGCCGCGGGATCCTCGTCGCGCAGCGCCCGCAGCGCATCGGCATCGGTGAGCAGGCCGATGTCCCGGCGCACATCCACCCACTCGTAGGTGAACAGCATCGTGTCCCCGACGGTCCACGCCCGGCGGATGGCCAACGCGCCGTCCCCCGTGCGGGTCACCCGGACCGGCACCGGATCACCCAGGAGCCCCGCCGTCGCGGGATTCACGGCCAGTGCGTGCAGGACGAGTACGGCCACGGCACGGGACAGCGCGATGGTTGCCGACGGCTGTTCTGCGGCCCGGTTCGTGCGCCCGCCCGGGGGCTGGGGCCCGAACCGGGCAGTCGTCAGCGTGGCGAACTGGCCGAAGGGACTGGTCTTCACCGCTGCTCTGGACAGGTAGGAAGCGAGGGAGCGGGCGGAGCGACCGCCCAGCGTCAGGTCTCCCGCCTTGCCGTCGGCGAGTCTGCCGGCGAGCACGGGCGAGGCGACCGCCAGACCGGGCAGCCGGTCCGGCCTGGCGAACGCGGCAGCCAGACAGGCCCCTGATGCCTCGGCTTCCACGCGCAGCCGGCCCTCGGCCAGAGTCATACGGCTCCGGTACCTCTGCTGCCGCCGGACCCATCGATGCAGCAGGCCGGCGGTCTCGGCCGACAGCTCCGGAATGAGCCGTTCGGTGTCGGCGTGGGTGCGGTCGGTGAACCGGTCGTTGAACACATCCCGCCTCAGGCGGATCGCCGAGCGTCGCACGCGGTCCTCCCGGAGCAGGGGGATGAGCTCATAGAGACGGGTGGTCAGCAGCTCCGCAGCGGACAGCGCAGACTCGTGCGCCCGCTGCGCGGCGGTGAGCGCCTCGGTGGTGCGGGGAGCGGCGAGCAGGTCGATCTCCTCGACGGGGATGGCGCAGCAGCGGAGCACCATGGGAGTCAGGACCTCAACGGGGTCGAAGCCGTCCTCCCGAGGGCCGGCTCCGTCGGCCGATACCGGACCTCGCAGCGGGGGAAGTGTCGCAGTCATGATCCGGCAACCATCCGGACGAGCATCGACAGCAGATAGCCGGTCGCAGCGATCATGACCAGGAGATACAGCAGACAGGCCACCCCGTAGCTCCAGGCCAGCAAGCGCCCGTAGCGGACGCCCGTCAGACTGAGGCCGGAGGGCAGCGGACGGCGCAGGATCCGGTGCAGGACGTACGAGATCGACCGGCCCCGCAGGTTCACCTGGCCCGTCGCCGCTTCCACCGCGTGAATCCCGTCAGTGGGCAGGAGTGGGTTGAAGTTCAGCAACAGAGTGAGGCACTGCACCAGCAGCACCGCTCGCCACACCTGCTCGGTGATGCCGCCCTGGTCCTGATATACGAAGAGCGCGATCACGCCGCAGAAGTACATATCGGCAAGCGGTCCAGCGAGGCTGATCGCCACCCTGGGCCAGCGTCGGGGCAGCCGGTAGGTGTCACTGTGATCGACATAGGTGACCGGCATGATGTAGTACCACATCGATACGCCGACCTCGCGTACCGGAACGCCGTAGTACCGGCAGCACACTCCGTGGGCCGCCTCGTGGAAGAACAGCTGGAGAATGGTTACCAGGAAGATCACCAACAGGGTGAGCCCCGCAGGCGGTGCGGTCGGTCCGCCCCCGAGCACGGTCCAGGCCGCGAACAGGTAGACCAAGGGGCCGCCGGTCCACAGCACGGGCAGAAGGTACCGACGGACGGGACCGGCGTGCATCGGCCGGGCGAGCAGCTTGAACAGCTCGTCCGCACTTCGCCTCGACAGGCGCACACGGAACTGGGGAACCCTCAGCAGGCTGCGCGCCAGCCGTGATCCCCTGTCCATCCGCCGAGCCGTGAGCCCGTCGAAGAGGTTCGCATGCCGCATCTCCTCCAGTACGGCGCGCAGCCGCCGTTCGAGTTCCTGATCCGGCAGGTCGGACGTCCGCCCCACCAGGTCGACCAGTTCGGCGAGCGTCGTGCCCCTGCGCAGAGCGGGGACCAGCGCCGCGGCACCGCGGCCGAGCAGCATGTAGCTCTGGTTCTCCCCGTTGAACAGCATGGGCCGGCTGTCCGGCCCCTCCAGTAGCTGGACATCCGCAACAAACCGGAGCGGAGTCGCCGGGCCAATGCCGTCGATGTGATCGTGGTGCTCGGCACGGGTCTGACGCTCGGCGTCCCTCGAAGGGCTCGTGGAATCGGCTGCCATGATGCGGGATGTCCCTCGCGGTCGTGATGATCCTTGTGTGGGAGGTGGCCGGTATGCCGTCGGCCCCCGGAGCCGGAGGGCTCTCATGAGCCCTCCGGTCGTATCCCGGCCTAGCGGCACGGGATCACCTGATGTGGGTCAGCAGGCCGAGCCGATGCAGGCCACGCAGGCGAAGAGGCTCAGGATCGGGGTGCTGAGGGAGCTCTCCGTACTGGCGGTGCCCTTGCAGCACCCGGCGGTCTGCTCGGGAAGCTCGCTGGCCCACAGCTCCTCGTCGGCAGTCTCGGAGGCGACCAGGTCGAGCACGTCGTCCGTCATCATGTTGTTCTCCTTCACTGGTGTTCAGGTGGGGTGCGCCGCAGGGCTTTCGGGGGAAGAACGATGGGTCCGGGTCAGGCCCTGTGGCACGGGGTCCTCGGCAGCGGTGTGCGGCATCACCAGGACCTTTCAGCGAGGATGTCCCCGCGGCGCCGGAGTGGCCCTACGGACGGCACCGAAGACTTAACCTCGCGCTGTCGCGAGGTGGGCTCTCCATAGGCTGAGCGATCGTGGTCGCCCACCGAACGCACCTCGCAGCGGCACTTCTTCGCGGCCGGACTGACCGGCACCGGCGGCGATGACAACGCACGGGCGATCGTGGGCACCGGTTCGGGTTCGCCGAGGACACCGTCCACCTGGCCGCGGCCCTGTGGCCGACGGTGTCGGCCGGCGGTGTCCCGGAGTCAATCTACGCATGTGCCCAGCGCGCCAAGTTCGGAGCGCCCGCCGATGCGCATCTTTCGGTAGACGTTGGTGAGATGAAACTCAACGGCTCGCTGGGTGATGTGGAGGGCTTTGGCGATGTCCCGGTTGGTATGTCCCCGCGCCGCCAGCATGGCGACACGGGTCTCGGCGGGGGTCAGCCCGGCCGTGCGTGCACCCTGATCGCAACGGCTACGGCCGCCGGCGGCGCGTAGCTCGTCGCGGAGTCGATCGCTGAGTGCGTCGGCCCCGCAGCCGCGGGCGAGGTCGAGCGCAGAGTGGAGCCGCTCGCGAGCGTGTGAGTTCCTTCCCGAATGGCGGAGGGCTGCGCCGAGGTCGCCGAGCGCCCGGGCCAGCTCGAGCCGGGCGGGAGAGCCTTCCAGCACGTCCACCGACGCCGTCAGCAATTCCATGCCCATGCGTCCACCGGTCAGAGCGCCGACGGCACGCATGGCCCTGCCAACCACGCCGGGTGTCCCCCATCGCCGCGCAAGCTCCAGTTCCTCCTCAGCCAGCCGACAGGCTTCCGGGCCGTCACCAAGCGCCGCGACAGCCAGGGCTGCCTCCGAACGCCAGGGGCCGACCGAGGGACTACGTGCCCCCAACGCGTGCCACCATCTCCCGCACAGCAGCAGATCTTCGCGGCCCCGCCGAGCGTCTCCCAGGGCCGTATGCAGCCGGCCTCGGCTGTAGAGCACGTAGGTGGCCGGCAACGATTCGGGCAGGGGTCCGGCGAGCCCTCTGGCCTGGAGCAATGCGAGGGCGTTGGAGAACTCGCCTCGTTCGACAAGAGCTTCCACGAGGGGAGCAACGGCCCAGCTGACCGCGCCGGGCACAAGTCCCAGTCCCAAGCTGTCGAAGCACTCCACGGCCGCTTGAGCGTCGGCCCATGCGTCCGTTACCCGGCCGAGCCGCAGCGCGACCTGCGCACGCAGGGACCGCATTACGGCGAGCATCGGGGGAAACGCCCCGCACTGAGCGTCCCGAAGACCGTCGTCGCAGTGGTGCAGAGCCGACCCCAGCGCGTCCGCGCGGATCAGCGCGAGCAACGCGAGAGCGGGCGGCAGGGCTCCGTCACCCAATTTCCCTCCGGCCAGGGCTAGTTCAGCAAGATGTACCGTCGTCTCAGCCGACTCGCCGAGCTGGCTTGCCTGATAGCTGCGCAAGGCAGTGACAGTCTGTGCAGGCTCCCCGGCGCGGTCCACCGACTCAAGGTTGGCCAGCCGCGCACACCCGTCCCCAGCGCTGGAGATCTGAGAGACCTCGAGGGCGACGAGATCGCTCTCACAATCGACGGCCTGGCTCGGGTATTCATGCCCGATCTTGGCCCTTGCTTCTTTCAGCAGAGCGATACCCGTGTCGTATCCGGCGGTCAGCCCCAGCGCCTGGGAAACCGTGCGGGCGGTCTCGACCCACATACGTGGGTCGTCCAGCTTTTCCAGACCGCTCACGAGGTGCTCCACAGCTGAGGGAACCTCGACTCCCAGCTCCGTACGGCCGAGCGAGATCAGAGCGGTCGCACGACGACGGTTGTCGAGCGAACCGCGGAGCAACCGGCGAAGGTACAAGACGGCGGTCCTCTGCCTGCCCTCGATCATTGCTGTCCGGGCTGCGGCACGGAGGACGTCGCAGGCCCAGGGGGCATCCAGGGCCGGGCTCTGCAGGAGGTGGGAGGCGACACTCTCCGCCGATGCCGCGTCCTGGTACAGCAGGCGAGCCGCACGGGAGTGGGCAACGGCCCTGTCGACTTCTGCGAAGTCACCCAGCAGTGCTGTTCTCGCCAACGTGCAGGTGAAGGTCAGTGCATCAGTTGTGCCACTGAGCACACCCGTCCGGGTCAGCGAAGACACCACCTCTGCCGCGACGGCGCCCTCCACACCCGCTATCGCCGCAGCCCAATCGAGACGGGCTTGATCGCCCAGCACCGCAACCGCCCTGGCCACGCTCAGGGCATACGGCGATACACGACGCATTCGGGAGTACAGCGAAGGAAGCAACTGGGGTACATCAAGATCCCGAAGCGTGGGCGCCACCGCGGCCGTCGGCTTCAGCCCGTCATCAGCCAGTGCGGCGAGCAGCGTGCGGACGGTGGCCGGGTTGCCGCCCGTTGCCACGTGACAGGCCTGCACGAACTCCTCGTCAGGGGCAGCGCCCAGGAAAGCCTCTGCCAGGAACCCAGTACTTACCTCGGTCAACGGACCCAGCCGCAGCTGCTGGGCGCAGCTCAGGATCTCGTCGATCACAGAGGTATCGGCGCTCCGTTCACTGTCGCTGATACTGATCAGCCCGGCGACAGGCAGGTCCTTGCCCGGGCAGAGCAACCAATTCAGCCAATGCAACGACGGTACGTCGGCCCATTGCAGATCATCGACCGCGACGAGCACAGGCCGGCGCACAGCGACCATGGCCACCAAGCGAAGCAACGTCTGCAACTCGCCACGGCTCACGTCTCCCTTGCCATCCAGGCCCTCTGCCCCGAGCACCTGTATCGCCTCGGCGACCGCGCCCCCCAGCAGCGCGTCCCGGCCCGGCCCCGAGGGGGCGTAGCACACCGGTTCCAAGAGCTGCCGGACGATACCGAGAGCGAAGTCACGATCGCACGGGCCGGCGCACGCCGACAGGACCACAAAACCTCGATGACGTGCCGATTGGCAGCCTCTGCTCAGCATGGTGGTCCGCCCGGTACCGGCGAGCCCCCGGACGACGAGCAGACCGGAGACTCCGCGAGCGGTATCGTCCAGGAGACTCTCCACTCGAATCAGCTCAGCATTTCGATCCAGAAGGTGCGACGCCGAGTTGCTCATCGGCCCCCCTTCCATTCCAGCGAAGATGCTGACTGCGCCCTTTACAGGTCGACGAGTTGGAAATTCTTTATCTTGGTCGGCCATATACGCCTTGCGCCTGGACGCGGGTGAAGCCTCCGTCACGCAGGGTCATCGTCGCGATCAGGGGGTGAGGAACAGCAGTCAAGGGAAGGCGGGCTGTCGATTGTTCTCATCGGTCGAGAGTCACATCCGTCGAGTGACGTAGCCAATTGGTCCACCGGTTGGCATCTGTAATGATCTTTTGGGCGGATTCTCAGGATGTTGCTTGTGGCGGTTGGCTTGGGTGACGAGTCGTGATGCCCGACAGCTCGTCTTGAGGCTTTCGGTAGAGGGCAAAGGTTAGTTCTGTAGCGCGTCATCGACGCTGTTTCGCCTCGGAGAGGAACTGGCATAGCGTCGATTCCCAGGGTGTTTCATGAGGGGCCACGATGCATAGGGTAAAATTACGTGCTTTCATACGTGACATGCGCCGATGGCGCTGACAGTGGACATTCCAAGATCCTTGTAGGCGGACACGAGACCTCCCTGTCCACGGACAGCTGATCTCCTTCTCCGCGGCTCCATTCGTGTCGGTTCCGAACGGGTGATCCCTTGTGCTTGTGGGGTTCCAGAACTCGGCTGGCTGCGTGACCAGCAGCGGTGGATAGAGCATCGCGGCCGGGAATGCTCTCAGACTGTGTGGCTACGTCTGCTCTATCTGATCCTCCCCCGGCTGCTCGGCCGGCTTGTGCAGCTCAGCCGTTCTTCCAGGTCCAAGGACATCGAGCTACTGGTCCTGCGGCACGAGGTCGCGGTACTGCGCCGCACGAACCCCAAGCCACGCTTTGACCGGGCCGACCGCGCCTACCTCGCAGCTCTGATCCGACAGCTGCCCAGGGCGTTGCGACAACACTGTCTGGTCGCGCCCGACACGGTTCTGCGGTGGCACCGCCGACTGGTGGCACAGAGGTGGACGTACCCGAACCACGCCGCCCGCCCGCCGATCGACGAGGCGATCGCCACGCTCATCGAACAACTTGCCCTGGAAAACGGCTCATGGGGATACCAACGCATCCAGGGCGAGCTCCTCAAGCTCGGCCATCGCGTGGGCGCTTCGACGATCCGCAGAGTCCTCAAGCGCTTGAAGATACCCCCAGCACCCCAGCGGCAGACCGACACCACATGGCGGCACTTCCTCCGTACGCAGGCCTCGTCCATGCTCGCCGTGGCTGGAGCGGGCATCGAGGCTGTGAAGATCCCGCCTCAAAGCCCGCGAGCGAATGCGTACGCCGAGAGGTTCGTGCGCACCGTTCGATCCGAGGTCACCGACCGGATGCTCATCTTCGGTCGGCACCACTTGCGCACCGTGCTGGACGAGTACGCCCACCACTACAACGGGCGGCGGCCTCACCGCGGACAACGGCTGTGCCCGCCACGACCTGACCATCCCATCGCCGACCTCTCGCACGAGCGGATCAAGCGCCGACCGATTCTCGGAGGCCTTATCAACGAGTACGAGCGAGCGGCGTAGACACACAGGTCATCGCAGGTGGCCACGTTCTGGAACCCCACAGCGCGCCGAGGCACCAGGGCACGAAGGCGCCCAAGGCACGTACGCCCCAAGACATAAAGGGGAAGCCGTGCCAACGGAACAGACCGTGGTCCACAGCCCGGACACCTCGCGACAGGAACACCCACCCACCCAACTGCAGCGCAGACCCCTATTCAGGAGCGAGGAGGCCGTGACGGTCGCCCAGACCCGCGACTCACCGCACACCACCAGCTACAGCCCCGCGGAGTGGGCGGGCCGACGGGACACCTTCGCCCTGGTACGCCCGGACACGGGGGCACTGCTCGTGACCCTCCTCGAACTCCGGCACGTCCGCAAGGGTGCCAGGAAGAGTTCGGCCCAGCGCCCTTCGGCGTTCCTCGTAGGAGCCCCGACGGTAAGGGCGGTATGTGCTACGCCTGCACGGATGTACCTGTCTCCTGGGTGATAGCGGCGTTATCACCCAGGAGCTTGGCCTCGCGGCCATCAGCTGCCGGGGGTCCTCATGGCCATCTGAGGAGAGGCAGCGGTGGCCAGCTGGGACTGGTGGAGGACCGTGGGCAGATAAGTGATAAGACCGACCGGCAAATGGATCACTTGAGGCGTTGGGTTGTGGGGAGGTCGTCCCAGCGGTAGCGGGTCGTCGAGCGTCGGATGAGCATGCGGAGCGTGACGAAAGCGGCGGCGAGATTGAGGTAGAAGTCCACGGTGTTGCCGCTCTTCTCGGTGCAGCGCCGAAGCTTGCCGTAGCCGCTCATCCACAAGGATGGGTGGGCCGCGCGGCGAGGCGCCCGTCGGGACGGGTCCTTTTCTGGGAACGTTCGACCCCCCACCGCTTGCTGGGCCTGGATCGGTGCAGGCACGCCCTTACGGGCGATCTCGGCGGTCAAGCCGAACTCATCGAGCAAGGAACGGGTCCTGGCACTGCCGTAGCTCCGGTCGAGATTGACGTTCACTTGCTCCGGGAGTGCTCCTACCTGGGCCTTCCTTGCTTCGAGGGTGGGGCCGAGCAGTGGCGAGTCGTGCCGGTTGGCGCCTTCGGAGAGAGACCCCGGCCGCGTCGGAGGCGACTGATCGCTTCAGCCCCTGCTTGTCTCGGTCGACCGGAGAGCGTCCGGCTTTCTCGCCGCCCGAGGGAGCCTTCGTGATGCAGCCGTCCACGGAGATCTCGGCCAGGGCGAGGCCGATCATCCGGTCGTACGCCTGCAGCGCCAGCGCGTGGACCTGCTCTGATATGCCCATATGAGACCGGAGTGGGCCGCGGCGGACTGGAAATCGGCTGGCGACGGACGCTGGCCGCCGGGCATGGTGGGATCATGTTCGGCGACGCGCAGGTGAACGCATTCATCGAGGACGGCTTCGTCCGTATCGACGGCGCATTCTCCCGGGAGACGGCGGCCGAGTGCCGCGAGCTCATCTGGCGGGCCATGGACGCCGACCCCGACGATCCGGCCACCTGGCCGCGGCCGGTGGCAGGACTCGGGGACCGTGCGGAAGCGCCGTTCAAGACAGCGGCCGACTCGCCGCTGCTGCATGCCGCGTTCGACGTCCTCGTGGGCCAGGGGCGCTGGGCGTCACGTGAGGCGCTGGGCGGTTTCGTGGTCCGTTTTCCTGGCGGCGAACCGGCCATTGTCGACGGCTGGCACATCGATGCCAGCTTTCCCGGCGAGGATCTGGACGCCGGGTCCACCGACTACATGCGCTGGCGGGCGAACGTGGAGTCCCGGGACTGCGCGCTGCGGATGTTCTTCCTGTTCTCGGACGTGGGCGAGGGCGACGCGCCCACCCGCATCCGCGTCGGCTCCCATCTGGACGCCGCACGGGTGCTGGAGCCCGAGGGCGAGACGGGCCTGGACGCCAGGGAGCTTGCCCGGCGCGCAGCGGCCGCCACCGGGCATCGCCCGCTCGCGTACGCCACGGGCAAGGCCGGGGACGTCTATCTCTGCCACCCGTTCCTGGTGCACGCCGGCCAACCGCACCGCGGAACGAGTCCGCGCTTCCTGGGCCAGCCGAAGCTCGCCCCGGCCCAGCCGCTCCGGCTCGCGCGGGAGGACGGGGCCTACTCACCGGTCGAGATCGCGATCAGACGCGGCCTCGGTCAGCGTTAGACCGACCGGCAAATAGGTCACTTGAGGCTGTGCCGCTCGAAAAGTCATCGCCGCAGGTGAGCAGGATGTGGTCAGTCCTGTGCCGTTCAGAAATGCGTCGCTGCAGGTCGTAGGCGGCCTGGTGGGATCTGCGGGCGCGCTGGGACCATGTCCAGGTGATCGTGTCACTGGTGTATCAGGTCACGCGGAAGCTTCTCTCGGTCCCAGCGGTGTTGCTGCGTCGGCAGACGGCCAGAGACGCTGAGTTGCTCGTGCTCCGGCACGAGAATGCGGTGCTGCGCAGGCAACCTGCGAGTCGAGTGCGGTACCAGTGGGTGGACCGGTTGTGGTTCGCGGCGTTGTCCTTGCTGGATACCCCGGCGTCGCTGGGCGGAGATGTTCCCTGTGACACCAGGGACGTTGCTCGGCTGGCATCGACGTCTCGTTGCACGCAGGTGGGACTACAGCGAGTGCCGGAGCAGGCCGGGCCGGCCAGCGATAGCGGAAACTGTGAAGGAGTTGGTGCTGCGGCTGGCACGGGAGAACCCGCCAGGGTGCCGCAGGATCCAGGGGAGCTCGCCCGGCTGGGCCACGGGATCGGCGCCTCTACGGTATGGAAGATCTTGACCGCAGCCGGTATCGACCCGGCTCCCCGCTGCGGCGGGCCGACATGGCGTGAGTTCCTGACATCCCAGGCCGAGGCCATCGTTGCCTGTGACTTCCTGCGCGTCGACCTGGTGGATCTTCGCCGGGTACACGCGCTGGTCCTCCTCGAGCACGGCACACGCCGCCTCCACATCGCAGGCGTAACCGCGCATCCGACCGCACAGTGGACGGCCCAACAGGCCCGCAACCCCCTCTTGAGGTGGGCGTGCGCCTAGAGTCGTTGCGCTTCTTGATCCGCGACCGGGACGGCGAATACACCGAGTCCTTCGACGCCGTCTTCGAAGCTGAGGGCATCGAAACCGTCAAGATCGCCCCGCAGTCCCCGCGGATGAACGCACACTGCGAGAGGGGCATCGGGACACTGCGGCGCGAGGCACTCGACCACCTGTTGCTCTGGAGCGAGCGCCACGCTCTTCCTGTTCTCAGCACCTACGCCGGACACTACAACGGACATCGACCGCATCAGGCCCGAGAGCAACTACCTCCCCTCGCCGATCACCACACTGCGCCGCTGACCGAGCTGAATACCCCACGACGGCTGCTCCGGACCCGTGTCCTTGGCGGCCTGATCAATGAGTACAGGTACGCAGCATGACCAGCAGTGACGCGTTTCTGAACGGCACAGGGTGCCGGAAACCTGTGTCACCCGGGCGTGTACGGAACTTTGTGTAAGTCCTTGAGTTTCACATGGTGTTGAGCCGGTCCTCGAAGAAGAGTGAGAACTGGTTCAGTGCCTTCTTCCAGTGTGCCGCGACGTGGTTGATATCGCGCACTTTGGGGGTGATCTGCTCGCGGACGGCGAGGTAGAGCACCTTCAGCGCGGCCTGCTCGGAGGGGAAGTGCCCGCGGTTGCGGGTGGCTTTCCGTAGCCGTGCGTTGATCGATTCGATCAGGTTCGTCGAGTAAACGACCTTCCTTATCTCGGGCGGGAAAGCCAGGTACGGGGTGAACTCACTCCACGCGGACTGCCAGGTCCGCACGATCGCGGGATACCGCTGGCCCAGCTCGCCTGCCGCGAAATCAGCGAGGGCCTGCTCGGCGGCCTGCTCGGTCGATGCGGTGTAGATGGCCTTCAACTCCGGTACCAACCGTGCGTGATGCTGCTTGGCGGCGAACCTGAGCGAGGCACGGATCAAGTGGATCACGCAGGTCTGGACGGTGGCTTTGGGCCAGGTCGCGGTGACCGCGTCGGGCAGGCCTTTCAGCCCGTCGCAGGCGACGATGCACACGTCCTCGACCCCGCGGTTGCGGAGCTCGGACAGCACGGTCATCCACGTGGTGGCGCCTTCGCCCTCATCTCCGGCCCACAGGCCGAGCAAATCCTTGCAGCCGTCCATGTCCACCCCGACAGCCACGTAGACCGGCCGGGAGACCACCGACCCGGAGCGGATCTTCACCCACAGCGCGTCGATATAGATGATCGGCCAGATGGCGTCCAGGGGCCGGGTCTGCCAGGCGTCGAGTTCGTCGGTGACGGCATCGGTGACCTTGCTGATCAGGTCCGGTGAGACCTCGACGCCGTACACGCCGGCCAGGTGGGAGCGGATGTCGCGCACGCTCATGCCCCGTGCATACAGCGACAGAATCCGCTCGTTGAACCCCGCCAGCCGCCTGGCGTGCTTGGGCACCAGCTGCGGCTCGAAGGACCCGTCACGGTCCCGGGGCACCGCCACCGTGACGGCCCCGGCATCGGTCAGCACCGTCTTCGACGAGGTGCCGTTGCGGCTGTTGCCCGACCCACGGCCCGCCGGATCGTGCTTCTCATAGCCGAGGTGTTCGGTCATCTCCGCGTCCAGAGCCCGCTCCAGCACGGCCCGTGTGACCTCCGTCAGCAGCCCGCCATCACCCAGCAGGGCCACACCCGAGGCGTCAGCGCGGTCCATCAGCCGCTCGACGACCTCGTCCACCAGCTCGTCTCCGACCGGCTCGACAGCCGGAATCCCATGGTCGTTCATGTCCGTCCGTCCCAGCTGGTCAAGGCCCAGATCCAAGCCCAGGCCCAGGCCAGCCTGTCACATCACGGACTTACACGATCTTTCAGACACGCTCTGTTTCGCTGTCTTGAGTGATCAGGTTCCGGCGGTGGCCCAGGCTGTGAGGACGGCCTGGATTTCTTCGGGTTGTGCCTGGTGGGGGTGTGGGCCGCGAAAACGGTGGGCGATGATCGTGCGGCGGAGCTTGGCTGTCATGTTCTCGAAGGAGGGCTGGGTTTTGGTGGTGTACCAGCGGGCTCTGGCGCGGTGCTCGTCGGCGTCGGCGGGCTGGTGGCCGGCCAGCGCGTACCAGGTGGTGACCACGGTGCAGGCGAGCAGACCGAAGGGGATGGTGCGTTCCACTGCGAGGCGGGTGCGGTTGCGGGCCTCGCCGACGCCGAGGGTCTGCCGGGCGTCGAAGAAGGCGGTCTCGATCGCCCAGCGGGACGCGTGGCGTTCCACGATCTGTTCGGCCGGTGTGGTGAGGTCGGTGGTGACCTGGGCGGCGCCGTAGCCGCGGTCCCGGGTGGTGCGGGGCCCGCAGTTGCTGTCCCAGACCAGAACAACTCTGATGGGCTGGGTGTGAGAGGAGCCGTATCACAGGCAGGTGTGCTCGGCGAGGAACACGGTGTCGATGTGTCCGTAGCGGCGGACCTTGGTTCGGTGCCAGTCCAGCAGCTGGGAGAGATCGGTGGGTGTCCCCAGGCGTGGGCCCCGGGTGCGCGGGCGTCCTTTCTTGCCCGTGCGTGGGGGCGGGAGTTGGTGCGGCGCGGAGGTGACCTTCAGCCGGCTGGTCCAGGTGGTCTGGGGGCTGAGGCCGCGCAGGTGCTCGCCGACGTAGGCGGCATCTCCAACTGTGTGCAGGGTGCGGTCGGGGAAGTGGGCGGGGAGCAGTTCGGTCATCTCGCGGGCCAGGGGGATCTTTCCGGTGTGTCTGGGGCGCCACAGGCGGGCCAGGACCGGCAGGCACACCGGCCGGGTCAGGAACGGCACGGTCACCACGATCCCGGCGACGATCCAGCAGTTGCCGAAGCCGGCCGGGCGCGGCCCTTTCGCGGCGCCGTCGTGCTGCCAGGCCGCGCCGAACATCTTCTTTCCCGACCGTTTGAACAGGGTGTCGTCGACCGCGACCTGCAGCGGTGCACCGTCCGGGAGAAGGCGTGCCACGACTAAAAGCCGCCAGGGCCGGGCCGGCCTCGTCGGGCGACCAGCGGGTGGTGGAGAACAGTCGGTGACACCGGGCGTGGTGCCACACCCGCTCCAATCCCGTGTCCAGCAACATCTCGCACACTGTGCGGCGGCGAGTCTGCGCGATCAGCCCGGTCAGCGGAACGCAGAACGTGCGGAACGTCGGAGCGGTGAAGCAGGAACGGCAGACAGCCGGCAAAGCGGATAGGGACGGCGGTATCGTGCCCACTGGAAGCATCGGCGGATCACTCTCAACTGGGTGAAACAGACACCGCCGATGCTTCTGTCTCTCCGTCACATTCCATGAGCAGTACGGCCCCGCGCCACCCGATCGAGCGCATCAACGCACACCCGTTCACCGACCCGGTGATCCCAAAAGTGCAAAACACGAGGGGTCATTGGGCCGGTCCTTCCAGCACCGGCCGGCCCAATGGCCGGCCCCCGGCGATCAACCGGTGCATCTGTTCTCCTTCGCCCACCAAGAGCTGCAACAGGGCGCTGTGAAGGGCATCTCCCGGGCGGCGCTGGAGAGGTACCGCGCGCGGGTGCACGCCTTCACCGACGCCTGGCACGAGGCCAGCTGGCCACCCGACACACCGGAATACGCCCTCGTCGGCTACCCGCAGATGCTGCGTAATCTGGCGGCACCACTCGTCTCACCGCACTGGCGACCGATGCGGTGCGGCACGAGAGATTGTGGGAGACCACGGGCTCCGACACCGAGGCGCTAGCCGAGATCGCCGACGCCATCCGTCTCCACCGGGCCGCCACCGACCCAGACCTGCAGGCGTGTGTGCTGCTGGCTCACCGCCGCGACGAGATCCGCGGGCATGTCGTCAGTATCCCCGACGACGTCATCGAGACCTGGGCGATCGCAGGGCATGTACGACGTGCCCTCACGCTGACCCAGGTGGCCCATGGTTCGCGACAGATTCCCGACCTCGTCAGACGGATCCTCTTCGGAGGGAGAGCAGACCACAACACCGCGTCAGTCGTAGGGTCGGTGGCCCGCCAACTCCTGAGCCCTGTCCAGGACGCCAGGGAACTACGGGACGTCGCCGATGCCCTCTGCGGCGCCGGATACCCTCAGCAAGCCGCAGACATCGCCCGGAACATTGCCAGGCCCGACCGGCGCGACGACGCCCTCGCGGCCATCGTCGGTGCGGTGGCCAGGAGCGGAGCCCCCCGACAGGCCGCCGAACTCGCCCGCGGCATCGCCGACCCCGACCGGCAGGTCGGAGTTCTCGCTTCCGCGGCCAGGGCACTGGCCCAGTCGGGGCGCCCCGAGCAAGCCGTGGAGCTTGCCCGAGGCATCGTCGCCCCCGAACGGCGGAACGGAGTCCTGGGCTCGCTGTCCGCCGCTGCTGCCGAAGCCGCGGACGATGAGCAGGCCAATGTGTACGCCCCCACTCCTCACGCGCTCGGGCTGGCAAGCCCGGATCCCGGCCGAGGCCGTCGAGGGCGACCATTTCGCGAAGGACCAAGAGCAAGCAGCCGAACGCGCCCGCGGCATCTCTGACCCGGACCGACAGGCCAAAGTTCTGGGCGCCATAGCCAAGAAGTTGGCCCTGAGTGGATTCCACCGGCAGGCCACCGAACTTGCCGACGAAGCCGCTCGCCTAGCTCGCGGCATCGTCAACCATGACGAACGGGACAGAGCGCTCACGGTCGCTGCCCGGGCTGTGGCCCGGAAGGGGCACCATGCATTGGCCGCGGAACTCGCCCGCGCCATGGCCGACACCGACCGGCGCGCGAACACCCTGGCGGCTGTCGTCGCGCTCATGGCCCACGCCGGTGCTGGTCAGCAGGCAGTCGAACTCGCCGACGAGGCGGCAGAGCTTGCCCGCGGCGGGACCGTCCTCGGGCCGAAGGCCGCACTGCTGGGGGTCGTCGCCGAGGCCGTGACACTCACGGGACGTCACGAGCAGGCAGCTGAACTTGCCCACACAGCGGCCATGCTCGCCCACGAATCCAAAGGGTCCGGTCAACCTGCGAGGGCCCTCACGCTCGCCGCGAGGGCCATGGCGCGCACCGGACGCTATCGGGAAGCGATTGACATCGCACGAATGGTCACCGAACCCGACTTGCTGGATGGGGCTATGGTGCCGTTGCCGTTGTGATTGCGCACGCGGGGCATCCCAGGGAAGCGATCGAACTCATAGGAACAGTTGACGCCCCCGACCGGAAGGCCAAGGCACAGGCAGCCGTCGCCACGGCCCTGGCCCACGCGGGATGTCACCGGCAAGCAGTCGACCTCGCCCTGGGCATCACCCGGTCGACCAGCCGGGGCAGGGCTCTGACCGTCATAATCAGGACCATGGCCCGAGCAGGGTACCGGCAGGAGGCCGTTGAACTCTCCCGGACAGCCGTCGACCTCGCCCACGAGGCGGGGGATCCGAACTGGCGCGCCCGAACGCTGGCGACCGCCGCCGAGGTGCTGACCCACGACGGGCACCACGAGCAGGCCGTCGGTTTCGCCCAGGCGGCCGCCGAGCTCGCCCGTACGCTCAAGGACCTCGGCCGACGCGTGACGGCACTGACGGGCGTCGCCCGTGCCCTGAGCCGCGCGGGGTGCCGGGACCAGGCCGAAGTTGTCGGGCGAGAAGCCGTCAACGCGGCCCGCACGCTCAAGGACCCCGGACAACGGGTCAAGACGTTGACGTCCACGGCGAGAAAGTGTCGGGACATCCTCGACGGGCGTGTGCTCCTGGCCGAGGCACTCGACATCGGCCCTTTGCAGGAGGTGGTCGCTTGCCTGCCCGACATTGCGCCGGAGACCGTGGAACTTCTGACTCGACTGATCACCCCAAAACGTCCGGGGACCGACCCTGGGCACACGGCCCAAGCGGGGACAGCGGCAGCACACCGGCTTGGATACGACGACGAGGAGGAGATAGGCCGATGAGCGCACGGCAGCGACTGGTGGCCAGCCTGACGGGACTGGCGGTGGCGGTGCTGGCCGGGGTCTTCTGCTTTCTGAGCTGGGACCGGGCCAACCAGGTCGCCGGGATCGTCTCGGCGCTGGTGGGCGTCGTGGCCCTGGGAACCGGGGTCCTGGCTCTGATATCGGGCCGTGACGGGGCGGTGCGGATCGCGAACACCGGTCCGGCTACCGCGGTCGGGGTGGGCTCGCAAGCCAACACCGGTCTGACCGTTCAAGGGAGTGTGCACGGAGGCGTGGAAGTCGACGGGACCGCAGAGGCACGGGCCGAGAACGGCGGCCGCGCGAACACCGGCTACCACCAGCTTTGACGCGGTGTGGGAACTGCGCCGTCCGTCCGGGGTGGCGAGCAGGCTGGGCGGCTCGCTTGGGTGACCTGCTAGGTCGACAGCGCTGCGGGTGCCGATACATCATCCGTGCAGGTCAGGCCGCGTGTTGGTATTCCTGGGGGTAGCGGGCGGCATGGGGCGGCTTGCTTCAGGGCCCTGTGCGGGCGGTGTGCGTTGTAGAAGGATTCGTACTCGCGCAGGGCGTGGAGGAGGTGTCGCTGGTTCCAGATCAAGGTCCGGTCCAGGAGCTCCCTGCGGCAGTGTGGGTGCCGATTATTACATCCGAGCTGGTCAGGCGGCATGTTCGTAGGTGTGGAGAGTGCCGCCGAGTTGGTCCTTCCGTCGGATGTCGAGGCGGTTGGGCTGTTCGGGATTGGTGAGGGGATGGGGGAGTGGGCGCAGGGGTGCTGTGGCGTGGAGGGTGCGGTGGGGTCGGTGCTGGTTGTAGAAGGTTTCGTATGCGCGGAGCGCGTGGAGGAGGTGCGCTTGGTTCCAGATGAGGGTGCGGTCGAGGGGTTCGGTTCTGCAGGAGCGGATCCAGCGTTCCATTACTGCGTTCATGCGGGGTACGCGGATACCGGTCTTGATGATTGCGAGGTCTTCGTCTTCGAGTGCAGCGTTGAAGGCATCCGTGTATCTGCTGTCGCGGTCACGGATCAGGTGCTTCACCGTCGCGCCTTCCTCGTGGAGGTCCATGGCGAGGTTCCGGGCGAGTTGTGTGGTCCAGTCTGTGGTGGGGTGGGGGGTTGCGCCGGGGACGCGGATACGCCGCGTGGCGTGTTCGATGACGGCGAAGATGTACAGGCGTGCTCCGGTCGGCGTCCGGGTTTCGAAGAAGTCGGCGGCAGGTATTGCGTGTGCTTGGCCGCGGGGGAAGGTGGTCCAGGTCTGGCGGTCGCGCTGGGGTGCGGGATCGATGCCGTTGTGCTGGAGGATCTCCCATACCGTGGAGGGGGCTGATTTGATCCTGAGGGTGGCGAGTTCGCCGTGGATTGTTCTGTATGCCCAGCTCGGGTTTTCTCGGGCCATGCGCAGGATGGGGGTTTGGATGGTGCGGT
The DNA here is from genome assembly GCF_058215575.1 of Streptomyces sp. JLBJ103. NCBI lineage: Bacteria > Bacillati > Actinomycetota > Actinomycetes > Kitasatosporales > Streptomycetaceae > Streptomyces > Streptomyces sp. JLBJ103. The sequence goes on from NZ_CM177089.1 coordinate 6,555,914, forward strand.
GGGTGGGTGGCCGTCCTGGCCGTTTGGGGCGGGAGGCGTTGGCGTGGCGGCGGCGTAAGAGGTCGCGGTGCCGGCGGAGGACCGTGTCGGGGGAGACGATCAGATGAAGTCGCTGGAGTGTGGTGCGGGGGAGTCGGTGGAGCAGGGTGGCGAGGAATATGCGGTTGGGCGGGATGAGCCGGGGTTTGGCGACCTGGCGTTGAAGGACGGCCAGTTGGTGGCGCAGGGTGAGAATCTCGACGTTCTTGTCAGTGTCGCTCATCGGCAGGAGCCGTAGGAGAGCGAACACGTTGGTAAGTGTGAGGTAGAGGAGTCGCAGCAGCGCGATGGATCATCCTGGCGTACCCAGCCCGGTGACTCTCAGCCGCATCCTTAATCCTGCAGGTCACAGCCTACGGATGAGGTTTTCGGCACCCACAACGCGGCCGCCGGCACGGTTCGGGAGCGTGCTGATGCCGCTGCTGAACCGGAAGTTCGGCCGCAGAGTGAGGGCGATCGGCAACAGCGAAGCGTACGTGGCTCTTTGACCGAGGTGCCGGGCGTCCACCCCGCCACTGTCTGTCAGACCACGAGCCGCAGCACGTCCGCCAGGCCGCGCTCACCGGTGCGGTGTTCCGCCGGCAGGATGTAGGTGCGCAGACCGCAGGCGGTCGCGCCGCCGTCGCGAACCGGGTTGTCGCCGACCATCAGGGTGGCGCGGGGATCGACGCCGAGGTCGGCGCAGGCTTTGAGGAACAGCTGCGGGTCGGGCTTTTCGCGGCCCTGCTCGTAGGAGATGACACAGCTGTCGATCAAAGCGTCCAGCCCGTGGTGGGCGAGGTGGGTGCGCAGGTCCCAGGCGAAGTCGCTGACGATGGCGATGCGCAGTCCGCGTTCGCGCAGGGCGCGCAGGACCGGTTCGGTGTCGGGATAGGGGACCCAGGCGTCCGGGGCGGTGAGTTCGCGGTAGGCCGCTTCTTCCGCGCCGCGCAGGAAGTCCGCCTGCTCCCACCATCCCCGCATGGCGCGGCGGTGCTGTGCGGAAGAGAGATCGCGGCCTTCCTGGAGGGCGATGACGGAGGACAGTCGGAAGGCGGCGCGCAACTGGTCGGAGATCTTGGCCACCGCGCCGGGCTCGTCCAGCGCGGCGAGGCGGTCGCAGGCGGCGCCGATCCGTCGCAGCCATGTCTCCAGGTCGATCATCTGGAAGATGGTGTTGCTGAAGTCGAACAGTACGGCCTGGACCGGGGGCACGGGCGCGGCCATCTCGACGTCGCTGGGGCGGTAGGCGCTCGGTGTTTCGAACAGGGTGTGGATCACGGGGAGGACTCTTCGGGCTCGACTGTCTCGACGGGGACTCCGGGGTCGCCTATGGCCGCGAGTTCCGCGTCGGGGGTGCCGGTGTCGGTGATGAAGACGTCCGGGTCGATGACGCCGGTGGCGAAGAGGTCCGCGGCGCTTCGAAGCTGTGCGGGACGGCCATGGAGCCGGTGATGGTGATCTCTTCGTTGTAGATCCTGTAGGGCTCGATGGTCGCGCGGGCGGCGGGGGAGGCGACGCCGAACCGCTGGTGGATGCCGTGCTTGCCGACCCGGCCGAGGGCATTCTGGATGGCCTGGGCGTTGCCGGTGGCGTCGATGACCACGTCCCAGCTGTGCCGCGGCCGCTCGAGTTCGTCGGCGGACATGGCGTATGCGGGGCAGCCCAGTCGTAGGGCGGTGGTGAGCCGTTCGGCGTTGAGGCCGACGACGTCGATCGGGCGGCGCTGATGGCCTTGGTGAGCTGGAGCATCATCAGCCCTATGGTTCCGGCGCCGTTGACGGATACGCGGGAGGCCAAGGCGGCTGCGTAGGACGTCGTAGCCGTGTACCTCGCAGGACAGCGGCTTGGTCGGGGCCGCGTCCTCGGTGCGCACGCCGTCGGGCAGGACCGTGTGGTTGGCGACGGGAGCGGCCACGAACTCGGCGGCGGCGCCGGGATGAGTGACGCCGATGGCCGCGTACCGCTCGCACGGGTTGTTACGGCCGAGGCGGCGGTAGTGGCACTCGGAGCAGTACAGGTTCGGGTCGGCCGCGACTTCGGTGCCCACCGTCAACTGGGTCACTCGGGAGCCGACGGCGATGAGGTCTCCGGCGAACTCGTGGCCGGGGACGATCGGCAGGCTGGGAGCGTGCTTGCCCTGCCGGATGTGCGGGTCGGTGCCGACCAGCCGGCACGCGGCCACCTGGATGACGGCCTCGCGAGGGCCGGGGGCCGGGTCGTCGACGGTGGTGAGTTCCACCTTGCCCGGCCCGGCGATGACGGTGGCCCTCATTTGACGGCTCCCAGGGACAGGCCGCGCACGAGCTTGTCCTGGGCGGCGAAGCCGGCGATGAGGACGGGAAGCGACACCAGCGTGGCCGCCGCGCACAACCGGGCCAGGAACAGGCCCTCGTTGGTGATGAAGCCGACCAGGAACACCGGCGCGGTCGACGCCTGCGTCGCGGTGAGGTTGACGGCGAACATGAACTCGTTCCAGCTGAAGATGAAGCAGATCAGTGAGGTGGCGGCGAGTCCGGGCATGGTGACCGGCGCGACGACCCGCCACAGCACGGTGAACAGGTTGGCCCCGTCGACCTCGGCCGCCTCCAGGATCTCCTTGGGCACCTCGGCGAGGAACGAGCGCATCATCCACACTGCGATCGGCAGGTTCATGGCGGTGTAGAGGACGATCAGCGTCCACACGTTGTCCAGCATCCCGATGTCCTTGACGATCAGGTACACCGGCAGCAGGGCCGCGATGGCCGGGAGGAACTTCGTGGACAGGAAGAAGAACATCACGTCGGTCCACTTCTCGACCGGCTTGATGGACAGCGCGTAGGCCGTCGGCACCGCCAGGGCGAGTACCAGCAGCGTCGAAATGACGCTGGCCATGGCCGAGTTGAGGAGGAAGGGAGTGATGTCCCGGCTGAACAGCGTTTTGTACTGGTCGAAGGTGAGCAGGGCGAAGGGGGACGGCGGGTTGGTCGCCGCGTCCGCCTCCTGGTGGAAGGAGGTGAGCACCATCCACGCCACCGGCGCGAAGAACGCCAGCGTGGCGAGCCAGGCGACGAAGGTCCACAGCGGTGACAGCCGCGGCGCACCACCGTGGTCGTCGTGACGGCGAAGGAGCTTCTTGAGCCTCGCCCCGGGGGCGGCGACTGCTGCGTGAGTCATCGGGATATCTCCTCGCGGAACAGCGACGCGATGGTGCGCAGCGCGAAGGTCGCGATCACGATCGAGCCGAGCACGACGACGACACCGGCGGCGGCCGCCTCGCCGTACTCGTACTTGCGGAACATGGTCAGGTAGATCTCGTAGGGCAGGTTGGTCGTCTGCGAGCCGGGACCGCCCTGGGTGATGGAGTAGACCGCGTCGAAGGTCTGCACCACGTAGATCGTCCCGAGCAGGATGCCCAGCTCGAGGTACTGGCGCAGATGCGGCAGGGTGACGAAGCGGAAGATCTCCAGGGCCGACGCCCCGTCGACCCGGGCCGCCTCCAGGACGTCCCCCGGCTGTGCCTGGAGGCCGGCCAGGAGGATCAGCATCATGAACGGGGTCCACTGCCATACCAGCGAGGTCACGACGGCGGGCATGGGGTAGGAGGACACCCAGTCGACCGTGGGGCCGTGGTCCGCGCCGAAGAACTGGTAGACGGCATTGAGGGTGCCGTTGAGCAGTCCGTAGTCGGGGTTGTAGATGGCGTGCTTCCACAGCAGCGCCGAGGCGACCGGCATGATGAGGAACGGGGCGATGAGCAGGGTGCGCGCCAGCCCGCGGCCGACGAACCGGCGGTCGAGCAGCAGCGCCAGACCGAGTCCGAGGACCACGCTGATGAGCACCACCGACGCGGTGAGGACGATGGTGTTGAGCACCGCCGCACGCAGCCGCTCGTCGGTGAAGACGAACGCGTAGTTGGACACGCCGGTGAAGTGCCGGTCTCCCGGCCTGAGGATGTTCCACTGGAAGGTGGAGATGACGAGCGTGGCCAGGAAGGGCAGCTGCGTGACGATGATGGTGAAGATCAGCGCCGGCAGCAGCGGGATGCGGCGCTTCCACTTGCCGATGCCCGAGCGCGTCCGACGACGGGTGGGCGGTGGTGCTGTCTTGGGGGGCGCGGTGAGCGTGGTCATGGATGGTTCCTCTGCCGGTGACGGCCGGGGCCGGGGAAGCGGTGCCCGGCCGGGCCGAGGCCGGCCGGGCAGTGACGGTCACTGGTAGTTCTTGGCGACTTCCTCGGCGAGCTTCTGGCCGTCGCTCAGCGCCTTGTTCACGCTGGTCTTTCCGGCGATGGCGGCGGAGATCTCCTGGGTGACCTTGGTTCCCAGGTCCTGGAACTCGGGGATGGCCACGTACTGGATGCCCACTGTCGGCCTGGGCTGGACGCCCGGGTTGGACGGGTCGGCTCCCTCGATGGACTTCAGGGTGATGTCACCGAACGACGAGGCGGCCTTCTGGTACGCGGGGAGCTCGTACGTGCTGGCCCGCTTGCCGGCCGGGACGCGCGACCAGCCGAGCTTCTCGCCGACCAATTTCTCGTACTTCTTGCTGGAGGCCCACAGCATGAACTTCGAGGCGGCGTCGGCGTTCTTCGTGGTCTTGGGCATGGCCCAGGCCCAGGCCCACAGCCAGCCGCTGCTGTCCGTCTCGACGGTCGGTGCGTAGGCGTAGCCGACGTGACCGGCGATCTTGCTGGAGCTGGGGTCCTCCAGCGAACCGGCCGCGCTGGTCGCGTCGTACCACATCGCGACCTTCTTCTGGCTCATGGCGTTCAGGCACTCGGTGAAGCCGGCCTGCGCCGCTCCCGCCTCACCGTGCTTCTTGACCAGGTCGACGTAGAAGTTCGTCGCCTTCTTGAACGCCGGGCTGCTGACCTGCGCCTTCCAGCCCTTGGTGAACCAGGTGCCGCCGAAGGTGTTGATCACACTCGTCAGCGGCGCCCCGAGCTCGCCCCAACCGGCCAGACCGCGCAGGCAGATGCCCCGCATCCCCGGCTCGGCGCGGTCGACCTTGGCCGCGATGTCGGCGATCTGCTGCCAGGTCGGCCGCTCGGGCACCGTGATGCCCTTCGCCTTCATGACGTCCTTGTTGTACATGAGGAAGGACGACTCGCCGTAGAACGGCAGAGCGTAGAGCTTGCCGTCGGAGCCGGACAGCGACTTGACCATCGGCTTGAGCAGGTCGGCCCTTTCGAAGCTCGCGTCTTTGTCGGCGTAGGAGCCAAGTTCGTGCAGCCAGCCGTTCTTGGTCCAGATGGGTACCTCGTATGCGCCGATGGTGGCGACGTCGTACTGGCCGGCCTGGGTGGCGATGTCCTGGGTGACCTTGTCGCGGAGTTCGTTCTCGGGAAGGACCGTGAAGTTCACCTTGATGCCGGTGTCCTTCGTGAAGGTGCTCTTGGTCAGCTTCGCGATGTCCTCCATCTGCGGGTTGCCGACCATCAGCACGTTGATGCTCTTGCCGCTGCCCGAGGACCCGCCGGCTCCGGCTCCGGAACAGGCGGTGGCGATGAGGACGGTGGCGGCGGCGCCGGCGATGAGGGCGTATCTGGTCGATCGCATGACGGGGGACCTCTCGTACGGGTGGCTCAGGAAACGGCGCAGGGGCTCCTACGGCGGCGCCGTGCGTCGGGAGCAGCCGATCAGCGGGGCTCGTCGGGACCTCGACTGAGGTTCGGCTGGGGAGGGAGGGGTGGATGCAGCCCTGGGGTGTCGGGCGCGGTATCGATGGCGGAATTATTAGCAGAAGACTGCACGTTTGTTAACACATCTTGCGAGAGAACTTCTCCGAATCTATCGTCGATCGTCTCGCAGGGGGTGCGGGGCGCAGGGAGTGCGGGACTCCTTCGCCCCTCCACCTCCGGTCGCCGCCACGGCGGCTGATGACCAGGTCACGGGCGGAGTACCGAACTTCCGAGCACCGTTTTCTCGTAGACGTCCACGCAGGTTTGCGGGGCTTTGCCGCCCGGCAGCGGCCTACCCGGTCCGAGTTGGCGTGGATAGGGCACATGGCCGGTCGGTGGGGCCATGGAGTGATGGGCCGGCCAGAGCTCGCCGTCGGCGGACGGATTGTGATGCGGTGGCCCGGAACAGTACGGCGGGCGGCTGAAAGCGGCAGCCGGCGGAGGGTGCGTTTGACGATCAGGAAGCCGGAACCGGCGAGGGCCGGGCAACTGCCCGACCCTCGCCGATCCTGAGGCCGTCCGGTGGGCGGCCGGGCTGCTGAGAGATGGCTGGGCTGCGGTGTTCCTGGCCCAGGAGCCCGCACGCCACGGCCGTCTGCTGCCATGGCGTCCCGGCGAGGCGGGCCGCACGCCGCCGGGCGAGCCGGCGGAAGGTGTCGGCCGTTACTCACCCGAGCTGGTGCTGCCGCACGGGCGCGGGGTGCGCCGCCGTACGGTCCTGTGGGGTTCCAGAACACGGCTCGCTGGCGAGGACCATGTCGAACGACCTGCTGAACTGGTCGGCCCGGTCGCCTACGAGGACGTCGAACTCGGATGCGCGGTGGCCGAGGTCCATCAGGAGACCGCGGGCCTGTTACGTGGTCCACGGCCCGTCCGGGTCGCCTGTTCGCCCTCCAGGACGCCGCCGACGACCTCGTCCGCCCACTGAGAGACCGCCCGGTGCAGGTCGACCGCGAGACGCTCACCCTCGGCTACGGAGGCGTGTACTCCTCCTTCCTCCGCCACGCCGAGATCGCCGCCCAACGCTATGGCGTCGACGCCCGCACCCTGCTGCTCGAGGTCGGCCGCCGTGGCCTGGTCGGCGGCCAGGAGGGCATGATCGTCGACATCGCCCTCGACCTCGCGGCGGTCGAGGTGACACCGGCGAGGTGACCTCCATCTGACCGCTCGCCACACGGCTATTTCAAACCCACACTGACGGCAGACACGAGCGGCACAGGGTTCCCTAACAGGGCCGTTGTGTCGACCTGTGAACTTGCCCGGCCCTTTCGGCGAGCGCAGCCAAGGCAACATGGTCGCGGTCCGGGGATGCCCGACTCGTGGGTCTGTTCTCAGGAGGTGGTGTTGCTCAGGTCCTGGATGCGGGCTTGTAGCAGGGGAAGGATTTCGCTTGCGGCTCGTTCGACGGAGGTGGCGAGTACTTCGGCGTTGAGCTTGCGGTGTGGTACGTGAGCGAGTTTGTCGCGCAGGGCGATGGGGCCGCTGTATGCCTGTGCCACGGTGCCGTGAGATGCCTGTTTGAGCATTTCGCCGAAGGTGAGCATGCAGTAGGCCAGGGCGAGGAGGCGCTCGTTTCCTGGCTTGGGTGTTCCGTCGTGGAGGATTGAGCGGGCTTGGTCGAGTGCTGTCGTTGCATCGGTCAGGCGTAGCAGCTCCCGGTTTTCCCGGTCAGTGCGGGTGTGGGTCACGCCGCCCCGCGCAGGTCGTTCAGAGGTTCGGTTTCTTCGACTTCCACGCCGGGGCCGCGTGGGACGACTTCTACGAGGGCGCCGAGGATGCTGGAGAGGTCTGTTTCGAAGGTGGTGATGTCGAAGTAGGAGCGGTCGGCGTCCAGGGTGGCTACGAGTTCTCCGGGCTCGGTGCTCAGGGCGAAGGAGTGCAGGCCGTGGCGGCGTCCGAGTTGGCGGATGGTCGTGGCGTTGGCGCGGAGCTTTGCGGTGGTGGCCGGCCTCACGGATCGTCCTCCTTGGCGCTTTCGGGCACCGGAATCGACGGGAGCCAGAATATAGGAGTGTGGTAGCAGGATGGGCCTGCTCGGGAGGGGTGCTGGGAGCGGTGTCCTCTTGCTCCGTACGGTGGTGTACGGCCCCAAGGCGTGCTGCTACGGAGTGATACGGATCGTCGCGGAGAGTTGCCGCGCTGGGGGTCAAGGGGTCGCAGGTTCAAATCCTGTCGTCCCGACTAGCGTTTTCGCAGGTCGGAGGCCGTTTCCGCGGGTAGCGGAGGCGGCCTTTGTCGTTCCCGGGCTGGGAGCGATGGGGAGCCCTCTGGGAGCCCTCGTGCTCCCAACTCGCAGATGGGTCAATCCTGTCCGGTTTGTCTGTCACCCGATCCGGTCGACCTGTCGCGCGGTATGGCGCCGCCGCGCGCCGTCGTCAACCGTAGGGCGCGAAGGTCGCCCTGCCGGTATGAATGCCCTCGCCATCGAGAGGCATAAGGACCCCTTGACGGCTCCCGACCCCCTTCCGGGGTGGGAGCACGGCTTCTTGCTCCCCATGCGACAAGGGAGGCCCGACCACATTGGCGACGCCGGGCGGCCGTCTTCGCAGGCCAGTGATCACTCGGGCTCTCCGGTCGCCTGATACTTGCCACGCCAAGGCAAGGCAAAGCCCCTTTGCGCTGGGCGGCAGACGGGGCACTCCCAGGGCGTGAGCGCCGTAGTCGGCTCTGTAGCGCCGTAGCGAGACATCCGGGAGAGGCTTCAGGGGAGACAAAATAGTGTGCCAAACAGTCCCCGATGAGAGGTCGATGGGGTGGCGTCGGGACGCATCACTTGCACGGTGGGGTGTTCGTGCGTTCTTGCTGACTGGGGGGTGGGTGCGGTTGGCGAAGTAGGTATGGCATGTGGCTGAGTTCCGCTTCAACGTTTAGTGGCCGCCAGAGCATCGACGTGGTGGTCTGGCAAACGTGCAGGTCAAACGGGGTCATCCCTCAACGGGGCCGACCCCGTCTACGTACCCGCTGCTGGATCGGCGCTGGATCGAGCTGACGGCATGTCAGCTGGATTGAGGTGTGTCCGGGTACGGATTTCGTCGTCACAGGCCCTCGTAGGGGCGTTCCGGGGCGCTGACGGCGCGCCGCGCATGGGCCCGCGCCGGGCCTCCGACGGGGGCCACGCCCGGCGGTGCCGGGCGGGTGGCGCTGCCTTGCGCTGGTTCGAGTACTGCGGTGATCCGTGGCCGGTGAGGAAGCCCATCGGCCTGCCGGGACGGTGCTTGGCCGCAGGTTCGAGTCCCCGGCAGGAGCCACAAGCGAGGGCTGGTCGTGCCGCCCCCGCTGTGACCTGCGGAAATCCCCTGGTCGTGACGATGTTGGTGCGTCTACCGAAGACGCGGGTCGCATGACGCGCAGCGTGCGCGACCTCGCCGCGTTCCTCGGCTCGGGCGCCCAGGCCGTGGGCAACCATCTGGCCAACACGCCCGGGGTGGCCAACGCGTACCGGGTGCTCACTTCCGACGGAAAGGTCTCCGACGGCTTCCGCTGGGCACCCCAGGACACCGGTGGCGACATCCGCGCCCGGCTGACCGCCGACGGCGTCCGCTTCACGATCTCCGGAGCCGCCGACCCGGCACAGCGTCTCACCTCTGATGATCTCGCCCTGCTGGCCGCCGGAACCGACGAGGACCAGACGGACGGCGAGGACACCGCACAGGGCACTGCGACAGGCGACCAGGACGAGGAGACACGCGCCGACCGGTTCTTCCGTCAGCTCGCGGCGGACGATTCCCCCGAAACGGTGGAGGCGGTGCGCGTACTCCTCGCGCACTGGGAAGCGCTCGGCGGCTGGATCGGCTACGGCGCGGGACACGTCACCACCAGCGCAGCCCTCATGCTCGGAGAGGCAGGCGGACCGGGACGCGGCCTCTGGCCGCTGACGCTCTACCCGGGCAGCGGCCGCGGCGGCACGGCCGAGGTGGTCTTCCAGCACCTCGCGGCGCGCGAGCCGTTCACCGACCGCGCTCTGCGAGCCGAACTCCTCAGGCGCCTCAACGAACTGGAGGGTGTTGACATCCCGGAGGGCAAGCTGGAGCTCCGGCCCAGCTTCCGGCTGTCCCTGCTGGAGAAGGACCACAACCGCAAGCTGCTCACCGAGACCTGGCCTGGTTCCGGGACCGCTGGGAGAGCCGGGACGTGTCCTGAAGGGTGGGCCGGACTCGGGGAACCCGACGGGAACACCTGCGTTACCCCACCGTTGACGCGCCCCACAGGGAATACTCGGCCAGACCGTCTCCCCATACGGTGGGTGAGGCTCACAGGGCTAGTGCTGTGACCGGGATGGTCCACCGTGATCGGAAGGCGGCTCGCGGGACGAGCGCACGCGCAACGGCTGGTATTACTGGGGCATGCAGGAAGAGACGGCACGCTCCGCGATCGACACGTTCATCTCCGCGTTTAACGCCTCGGACGACAGCTATGTGACTGCCCTGCTCTCCCAGGCCCTGACTTCAGACGTGGTCTTCTGGGGGCCGTTGGGTCGCAGCGAAGGAATCGCGGCGGTCGAGCGGTTCGTGCTGGACATCCGGCGCCACCCGGCGGGGACCGGCACGATGGTGCGCTGCTCAGCGGTGGACATGCCTGACGAGTGGGCCCGGTACCAGTGGGTCTTCACCACGCCGGATGGAGGCCCCCGCCTGGCGGGAACGGACGTCGTCCATCTGCGGCGGAGCCTCATCGACCAGGTCATCGTCTTTGCGGGGGAAATCAAGCCGTCCGCCTCCTGAGTCGTCCTTCTGTCGCTGTCCTTCTCGTGAACTTGTCCCTTTCGGCACTCCGGGGCTGCGGTTCGCGGTCGGTCAGGCTGCGGCGTTGAGAGGGCGTCCGCCCCAGCGGATGCCCTTCTCGCTGCGGATGCGGGCGCGTTCCTTGCGTTGGGCGGCAAGTACGTCGGGGTGGCGGGCGTTGGCGTTGCGCCAGCGCAGGTAGCGGTGCAGTGCCTGGGTTTGCGTGGGGTGGCTGCGGTGGTGGGAGTTGGCCAGGGTGAACTGCCGCAGCGGGCCGAAGTGGGCCTCGATCGGGTTGGCCCAGGATGCGTAGGTCGGGGTGAAGCACAGCTCGACCTTGTTCTTCTTCGCCCAGCGGCGGATGTCGGCGCCGGTGTGGGCGGAGAGGTTGTCCAGGATGATGTAGATCGGGGCGCCGTCGGGTCGGGCGGCGCGGGTCGACTTCAGCGCGGCCAGGGTGTTGGCGGTGCCCTTGCGGCGGCGGTTGACGCCCCACAGGCGGTCGTCGCCCACGGAGTAGCAGCCGTGGAAGTAGGTGACGCCGTGGGTGCGGCGGTAGGTCGCCGGCAGCCGGTTTGGCTTGCCCTGCTTCGCCCAGCAGGAGCCTGCGGTGTGCCGGATCCCCAACGGCCCGAACTCGTCGAAGGCGAAGACCCGGTCCGGGAAGCGGTCCAGAACCTGCTCGATCCGGTCGAGCTTGGCGTCGCGATGAGGGTCGGGTGATTCCTTCCATGTCTTGGTGCGCTGGAAGGTGATGCCGCGGCGCCGGAGCAGGCACCGTAAGGCTTCACGGCCGATGCGGATGACACGTCCGTGCACTTCCCGCAGGTAGGCGGCGAGTTTGCGGATCGACCAGCGGGTGAAGGGCTGGCCGAGCCTGGTGGGGCGGGTGGTGGCCGTCCGGATGACGAAGTCCTCGTCGTCAGGGGTGAGCAGGCGGGGACGGCTTCCCGCCCACTGAGGGTCCAGGCAGGCCAGGCCGATCTCGTTGAAGCGGTGGATCACGTCGCGCACGGTGTCCTCATCGGCCTGGACCAGCTGGGCGATCACCGGCACCCGGTTTCCGCCCGCCGAAGCGAGCAGCATTATCGCCCGCCGGTAACGCACCGAACTCGTGCTGCCCCGGCGCACGATCTGCTTCAGCTTCTGCCCCTCCTTGTCGGTCAATCTGCGTACACGGACAGGCTCAGCCACCGCGCCTCCAGCGGTCGAATGGACGTCACCGCACATCCAACCGTCACGACCACCAACCTGGCGAACCTACGCGGTCACAGCACTAGACGTCGGCGAGCGAGCAACAGCCCCTGCCCGGACTCGTCGTCCACACCGACCTCAGGTTTGGGCAGGCGATCGCCTCGGCATCGGTGGTCTCGATATGCATGGCCGCAGCGCCCATCGTCGCAGGTCATCCCCGACTTCGGCCCCGCCGTGTACCTACCCACCGTCGAACTCGGTTGGCGTGAGACAGCGCACGGCGACTCTGGCTGGTTTCGCGTTGCGCCTGCAACAAGGCCGTTGATACAACTGATCGACATGCTACGCACGTGACGTGCAGGTATGCCGTTACGAGCAAACCGTCGAGGTTTGCGATCACGGGGTGGGTTCATGAAGTTCGACATGGGGTCGACGACGCTCTCCGAACTGGGCAAGCGCACGACCTCGTCCAGCGATGATCTGGGGTTGCTGAGCGGGCAGTTGGTTGCCGCAGCTGAGCCGCTGGAGGGCAAGTTCAACGGCGCGGGTAAGGCCACGTTCGACTCGTTCAAGGTCCGTGCGGATGAGATCGAGGCCGCATTGAACAGCTCGCTCCAGGCCATCCTGACCGGCCGGCACGGAATGGACACCGCGTTCACCGCCGGCACCCAGGAGCAGGCCGACAACGCCCGGCAGAACATGAGCGCGGCCAACTTCGACGCCGCCCGATTCGGCGGGCGCTGAAGGACACGGGGGATTTCGAGGCATGGGCCAGAACCAGGACCGCAACTCCTATGACATCGGCGCTTCCATCGAGGTGCAGACCAACCTGAACAGCGTCATCGAGCGCCTGGAGCAGGTACTCGGCCAGCGCGATGCCGCGGTCAAGACCGCGATGGCCGACTTCCGGGCCGACGGGGTCTCCGAGGAGTACCACGGCAAGGAACAGCGGTGGAACCGAGCCGCCAACGAGGTCCGCACCATCATCCAGTTGCTGCGCACCACGCTGGAGAAGAACGACAACACCGCCCATTCCACGCTGGCGAAGGCGAAGGCCTCGGTCGACAGCATCGGCTGAGCCGCGGCTCGGCAAGGGCAAGACACCAACGGGGCCGCGTCCGGCACGCCAAGCGCGTACGTCGGACACGGGTACAGGAGGGGGATGTAGGTGACGCGCTGGGACATCGACCCGGCCGGGGTCGCGTTCACGCTGTCGTTGACCAAGGACGGCGCGGAGAAGATGAAGGACGCCGTCGAGACGCTGGTGAAGGATGTGCTGAGCGCGGCCGGTTCCGCCGGTACGGTCGTCGAGGGCACCACATACACGCCTGCCCCGGCGATCGGCCCGGTGGCAGACGGGACGTCACGGACCGGCCCCATGGGTCCGATCGGCCAGGCGCTGGGTCAGTATCTGCAAAGTCGGCAGGCGCCCATGCGGTTCATGGCGACCCGGACCGCGAACGCGATCAACGGTGCGGCCTCAGCCACCAACGCCTATACGCAAGGGCAGTTGCAGCAGGCCGCCGACTGCCAGGCCTCGGCCATCGCCGCAGCCAAGGTCCAAGACGCCCAGAGCCGGATCGGGAAGCAGGTCCAGGACCAGACACGGGGAGACTTCGGTGGCTGAGCAGCCCGTAGACCCCGAGGCGATACCCGAATTCACCGGCAACCTCGAACAACTGGAGCTCGACGTCACCGCCCTGTCCACGGACGCGATCTCGGTGTGGACTGCCGGTAACCAGATCGACAGCACCTTCAAAGGCCTGTCCGCGCACTACGACGCGCCGGAAGCGGAGCAACTGTTCACCACCACCGCACCGGTGGCCGCCAAGGCCGACAAGCTGAGCGGTGAGCTGGAATCGATCTCCAAGGCCCTGAGCGACTACGCGGCCGAAGTCCGCCCCCTGGCAGAGAAGCTGAAACGGCTCAAGGCAGATGCGGCCGCGTTCAAGACCCAGATCGCCGGGGACGAGGACTGGAACGAGGACGGCGACAAGACCGAGGAGAACAACGCCCGCCTCGCCGAAGTGAACGCAGCCTTCATCGCGTTCCGACAGGCCGAACAGACCTGCGCGAACAAGATCTTCGCGCTGTTCAGTGACTTCCGCTACGTCACCGACGACGGCTCGCACCCGAAGAACGCCTACGCCCTCAAGGACGGGGCTTTCGACGGCTCCGAAACACCCTGGGGCAAGCCGGTCGAAGAGTCCCTGGAGTGGTGGGAAGTCCACCGCATGGGCAAACGATTCCTCTGGGACGGCTTCATCATCGACGGAGTCGGAGGCTTCTTCAAAGGCCTCTACACCCTCGCCGGCGGGAACGGCTCGGACGCGGCCGACAAGGCGTGGGGACAGCTCGGAGACGCCCTCGGCGGCGTCAGCGCCTACATCATGACCCCCTACAACGAGATCCTGGACTGGACGTTCGGGGAACCGGAAGACAACTCCGACGAAGAACGCCAAAAGAAGGCGCTTCGGGACTTCGGCAAAGGAATCATCGCCTACGACCAGTGGGGCAAGAACAACTACCGCGCCGCCGGCGCCGCCTCGTTCAACGTCCTGACCTTCCTCAACGGCGTGGGAGCCGCTTCCAACGCGCCCAAGATCATCTCGGTGACCGGCAAGGCCGCCCGTGCCGTGGACCCGGCCACCTACATCGCCAAGGCCGGCAAGTACACCACCGTCAAAGTCCGCGAAGTGATGGGCAACATTCGCGGCGTGGGCAACGGCTCCTACGTAGAACTCGTCGACGGCACCCGGTACCGCATTCCGGACCGGCCCGAAGCGGTCTTCGACGAGGTGAAGTTCCCGCCGGAGAAGTACGTGGCGGCCCTCGACACCAAGGGCAACCCCGTTTACCTCAGTAGTGAGAACGGGGCTCTCTACAACGCGGACGGCACCGTCAAGACAGGTGACGACCTGCGCCACGAATGGTCGGCTGACAATCGCGCTCGTCTGGCCGCAGAGAATTCAGCGGTGCGTGAGCCCGCAGGCGTCGGAGGCCGCACCAACGAGGCGGGCGTCCATCCCGTCGAGGGGGCTCGTGAGCGTGAGGCAACAACGGCGAGCCAGGCCCCACCCAATGGTGGGAGAAGAGGCCCCCTTGCGCCCCCCGGAGGCCCAGGCGGCGGTGGTTTCGATGATCTAGGCCGTGACACTGGGGACTCGTCTCACAGCCGCTCAGGTGACGATGGCGCTGGACAGGACGATTCCGGTGTATCCGCCGAAAATGAGTCGACGCCCCACGGAAGGCATGCTGACGAGCATCCAGGCAGCGGTGACGGAACCGCAGAACGGGAACTCACCCCTGCAGAGCGGAAACGGATCCAGGACGAGCACGTCTGGAAGGCCGGCACTGGCGGCCATGCCGAAACCCCGACAACGGGTGGCGGCCGCGACCTGCCCGGCAGCTCTGCCGCCGACAACGACCCCGGCAGCGCCGGCCACCCTGATCCTCCAGGTGACGGCACGGTCCCGCCGCAGCGTGATCCTGCGCCGCGTCCCAGCTTCATGCGCGAGGGCGACAACCCATACGGTCCTCGTGGCTCCCTCACCCAGGAGCAGATCGAGGAGATCCAGGTCTACCGTGCCAACCACGAACCCGGGTACTTCGAGGACTACTACAAGGGCGGCGACCACTTCGGCGACCGTAAGAACCTGGAACTCACGGACGAGAGCGGGTTCACTCCGCCTCAGCTGACCCGGCTGTTGGACGACGGCCCGTTGATCCGGGCCAAGGACACTCCTGCGCCTCCCGCGCCGCATTACCTCGACGACGATTACATCCGTATGGGTGCGGACAGCGTCACGAACCCATCCCGACTCAACATTCTCCACGAAGCCGCGCAGGACCGCCATTTCGCCATTCAGTGGGACAAGCTCGTCGAGAACTGGAAGGCGGAGGCCGGTAACACGCACAACGCCCACGCCACTCTCGAATCAGGAGGACTCTGGGGTGAGGCCAAGGGGGCTTACAAAGAAGCCCACGCGCAGATGGGGGACCTAGCCGAGAAATTTGGCGAGAAGGCGGCCGAGCACCACTTTATTGCTGAGCACTACCCGGACTTCGACAAACAGACCCTCCTCGGCCCGAAGAACGGCAATGACCAGTTCGACCAGGTATGGAAGCACGAGGACGGTCGAATTGTCGTCATCGAGGCCAAGAGCGGCACTGGTACTCGTCTCGGTCCTCGCACTCTCCCGAACGGTAGAAGGGTCTCCCAGGGAAGCAGGGAGTACTTCTTCGACATTATTCGCATGATGAAAAAGCGCGGCGAGGTCGGGATTGTGAGAGACCTGGAGAAGGCTCTGGTCGACGGGAAGCTAGAATATGTCGTCGTCAAGGGGGAGAGGAACGCAGGGGCGTACACTGGCCTCCAATATCGGCGCTTCGATATCAGCAAGGGGACTCTTCCGTGACCGTAAATATCTCCCGGCATGGCCTGTCGGCAGGACCTGACGCCGAGCAGCTCGCGGAGCGGCTGAGCGCACACTTGATCGAGGGCATCGACGGTCTTGAGGACTCCGTCGGCGCCTCGGGCTTGATCGACTCCCATTTCGACACCGGACTCCTGGTATTGCGCGCTCGCTGTGTCGTGGATCCGCGAGCAGCGGCGGTGGAGACATGGGAGGCCGCGGTCAATGCGATGCAGCTGGGCTCGGCATTGTTCGCCGTGACGGGGGCGAGCGAGGGGTACGTCGAGTGCCGTATCAATCGGAAGGTGCGGACGCTTCCAGCCGTCGGCCCGATGTCAACTGCGGATGCGGGAAACTGGCTGACGACATTCTGGCTGGCCGTCATTTGCCGTGATCAGCGGCGGATGACGCAGCTGTGCGAGATCCCGCTGGAGCGGCTGCGTTCGCCCGACGGGCAGTACGACGAGTACATCTACCACTGGGTGGACACCCTGCAGACGTACTGGATGCGGCGGCCGGGGCTGGTGGAGAAGCTCACCGCCACATTCCAGGCGTCGGATCCAGCAGTGGCACGTGTCGCCCCGCGAGATCTGCTAGATGGCTTGCTCTATCCGCCGATCAACCTCTTCTACCACTTCGTGCGCAAGGACGAGGAAGGCTTCAGTCCGGCCTTGGTGGAGGCGCTGAAGCTGCACAAGACATACTGGACCCTGAACGAGGAACGGGAAGCGGACATCGACGGCAGCATCGCCCTGGGCCCTCTCGCAATCGCCTGCCTCGCTTACGACGGAGAACTCCCGATCGAGGTCGAGTCGGAGTACCTGCCCAAGCACCTCTTGCAGCACGGATGGCTGGGCGAGTTCCCCACGTGAGGCACCTGGCATAGTGAAGGTAGCTCGGCACAAAAGCTCAGCGTCTGATGAGTAGTCATACACCAGCCCCCGGTCTAGGAACTTCTCAAGGCGGTCTCGTTCCTGCCTGTGCAGCGAATGCGTCCAGAGCCCTCCACCGATCGCTCTCCGGCACGCTCCCTACCTCTCCGCGGTCCCCGACGTCGGTCTGCACTTCGTCCTGGCCCGCCGCGTCGCAGGCTCGGGCCGGGCCTCTACGAACCCCTCCTGCAAACCCTGCGCGAATCCGGCACCTCTGCCTTGGTGATGAACGGCGAACGCGCTGAAGGCCCATTCTTCCCCGGCCTGTATCCCGCCCCGCAGCCACCAGGCCGCGGCACCCTGGCCGACCGAGGCGGCCGACACCAACTCATCCACACCGCCCTCGCCCAGAAGGATCGCCCCTTGTGACCAAGGACCTCATCGCGCTCACCGAGAAGATGCCCGACCCGACGGCGATCCTGATGGGCCTGTACGCCGGGGGCCCCGACCTGGGTCTGCAGTCGGCCCACGAGGGCGCGGTCATCCGCCTCACCACGTCCGAGGCTCGCCCGTTGATGACGATCGAGGCCCCGATCTTCATCCAGGTCGAAGGCGAAGTGGCCCGCCTCCTCGGCACCGACACCCCCGTGCCTGAAGGCCCGGTGTGGTGGACCGAGGCCCGTGCCTCCCCTGCCATCCCCGAAGCCGAACGCCTCGCCGCAAGCTTCGCCGGCCGCCTCAACGCCCTGTGCGGCGGAACCACATGGCCCCCGGACACCGCCACCCTCGACCCAGTCGAGCTGACCAGCGACACCACGGCTCTCCGCACACCCGACGACGCCCTCCCCGCAGTCGACGTCCTCACGGAGAAGGCGGCGGTGGTCCTGACCGAACGCCCCCGTGTGGCTTTGACGATCTGGCTCGCTGACATCTTGCGCACCTGCATCGCCACCGACCGCGCTCTGCAGATCGTCACCCCACCCACCAGCCGCCTGACCCTCCCCCTCCGCACAGCACTCGTCGGCCACCCCAACCGCTGGGTCGTCCAAGACGACGGATGCGGCTACTACGACGGCCTCTCCGGAGCCGTCCTGCGCTGGCAGGACGGAGCCTTCACCCCCGTCCACGCAGAAGACGGAACAACGCCGGCAGCGAAACCCTTCACGGATGCGCGCCCCACCGGGGAACGCCAACTGATCTGCACCTTCCGCACCCGCTACACCCCCGACAGGGACCTGACTCTCGGCACCGCGCTCGAAACTGCCTGGAAGATCCTCACGGGCAAACCACCGGCCGGCTGGAGCACTGCCGAACCCATCAACAACCCATGGTCCTCTCGGCAGTTGACAGAGCTGGCCCGGGACCGTGCGCCCCAGCCCACCTGGCTCACCGCAGTTGGCCACCCTGACCGCCCCGCCATGGCCACCATCCACATCACCCGCACCACAGCAGGCGTGGAGGAAGATATCACCCTCACGGTGGGCTACGGCTCAGACGAGACCCCGCCCCTGGATGCCCTGGAGAATCTGGCGACCGCGCTGACCCTCGAGCACTCGGCGACGACGCTGCTGGCGTGCCTGCGCCCGGCCCGTCACGACCTCACCACATCGCCACACCTCGAAGCACCAACCATCCCCGTGGCGTTTTCCCTCGGCGTGCACGAGACGGCGAAGATCGGCCTGTCCCACGCCCTACACCCGCCTCTCGATCTCCGGCCCCGGCAGCTCGGCAGAGCACGACGGGCGGCCGTCCACTATCCGCTCGGTGACGGCAGGGACGCCGCTGTCTGGGCCACGTTCCAGCAGCTCGTGCGACACCTCAAGACTCCTTCGGCCGAGGGCAGGAGATAGGCGGTAGCCGATGCGAATCCGTTGCTCTATCAAGTGCGCCTGACGGCAGCCATCAGTGGCTGACCGGGTGGCCTGCTGATGCGGACCATGGCGACAGCGCACCGTGTCGCTGTGATGCACGAGGCCGGTGCGAGGTCTGCGGGCGGTGACCGCCATGCACGGTCTCCTCTGTTGCCACAACGAGGTGCAGGAGAGCCAGCGTAGGGCGTAGGTCTGACAACAGGAGTTCGAGGCGATCAGCATGTTCGGTGACAGGGCGTCAGTTGTTTAGATCGGTCAGGGGGCGGCGGCCTCGGAGCGAGGTGAGGACGAGGCGGCCATAGCGGGTGGTGAGGAGTGCGGCGGTGGCGGCGAGGGCGCCGGTGGTTGCGGTGAGGAGGTGCCAGGGGTTCTGGTCGCCGAGGACTTGGAGTGCGCCCAGGGCGGTGCCGAGGGGGAGGCCGAGGATGGTGAGGATGCCGAGGGCGCCGCTGATCTGCTGGTTTTCCTGGGTCTGGATGAGCCGGTTGTGGTCGGCTGCTTCGGCGAGGATTTCGGTGAAGCGGTCGGAGAGGCGGTATTGGTGCTGGTAGGCGATGAGGAGGTCGTTGGCGGTGCTGTGGGTGGTGAGGTGCTGGCGCCAGTAGGTGCTGCTGAAGTGGGCGATCCGGCGTTCGAGGTCGGCGAGGCGGTTGGCTTCGCCGGGGCCGGTGAAGACCTGGGCGAGGTCTTCGGTGAGGTGGTCGATGTGGTGCGCTGGATCATGCCGAACAGGAGGGCGTCGAGGTAGATGCTGCGCATGTGGAGTTCGGCGTAGCCGTAGAACGGGTCGTTGGGCCCGTGGTCGCGGCGGTGGCCGATGAAGGCGGCGCCCTGGCGGAGGACAAGGGCGCTCCAGTCGGCTGAGATGCGCAGGGCGCCGGCTGTGAGTTGGGGGACGGTGGCGGGGTCGGGTGGGTAGTCGTCGGTGTTGGTGCGGGAGGCGAGTGCCCAGAGCCATTGCTGGGTGGTGGGCCATCGGCGGTGGTCCCGGCCCAGATTGAGGCGAGGCAGGGACCGTCGGCCAGGGGTGAGCAGGGCTTGGCGCTGGCCTGGACGGCGCGCAGAGGGTTGTCGAACGCGCCGCCGCAGATGACGGCCTCGTCCGGATTGTTGACGCTGGTGGAGGTCCACTCCCAGACGTTGCCGACCATGTCGGCGATCCCGTAGGGGGAACGGTTGGCGGGACGGGCGTCGACCGGGGTGACCCAGGCTTGGCCCAGGCCGCCGCGGTCGAATTCTTCTTTGCATGCCTGGTAGGTGACCAGGGGGCGGCCGGCCCAGGTTTCGGCGCAGTTCACCGCTTGGAGGTCGGGGGTGTCGCCCCAGGGGAAGAGGCGGCCGTCGGTGCCGCGGGCGGCGGCTTCCCATTCCAGGGAGGTGGGCAGGCGTTTGCCTTCGAAGGCGGCGAAGGCGTACGCGGCCCACCAGCTGACGCAGATGGCCGGGTGGTCGTCGAAGCGGGGTCGTCGTAGTAGTCCGGGGCACGCAGCCGCTCGGTCCAGGGGGCGTGGGTGGTGCCGGGCGGCTGGTCGGGGTGGTCCCAGGTTGAGGTTCCGTCGGGGCGCAGGGCCTGGAGGAAGGGGCGGTAGCGGGCGACGGTGACCGGGTGGCGGTCGAATCGGATGGGGTGGTGGACGCGGCGCAGCAGCAGCCGTTCGGCTGGGCCGACGAGGTGCACCCCGGGGTGGAGCACGCAGTCCTCTGCCGGGGCGGGATGCGAGGGGAGGGCGGGGTGTGCGGCGAGGAAGGAACGGACTTGTTCGGTTAAGTAGGGGCCTGAGGGCAAGCCGACCGCCTGTTCGCGGCCGTCCGGGGTGCTGAGGTAACGGGCGGCGAGCAGCTCCTGGTAGGCGGAGTGGATGAAGGCCAGTGCCTGGGATCCGGCGGGGCGGAACAGCGGGATCAGGCGAAAGTTATCGGGAGTGATCCGGCCGCCGTCGAAGGCTTGCGGTCCGAGCACGTTGTGCAATTCGAGCAGGGGGAAGACCGTGCGGTCTTCCAGGAAGGCCTGGCCGCACGTATCAGCGAGGGACGGGGAGAGGTGCGTCAGTCCGGCGTCGGCGAGGACGTGGTCGATATGGGTGCCGATCAACTCAGCAACCGTTGGGGTCCCCGCGATGTCTAAGGTGTTCTGGAGGCGTCGTGCCAGCGGCGTGGCCAGGACGGCGGCGCCGGTATCCGAGGCGGGCTCGCGGTCGGTCGGTGCGTCCGTCAGGCGCAGCATGCTGAAGCGGGGGACGCGCTGGGGATCCACGCCGTTGGCGTACATCTGCTCGACCAGTTGCTCGGATATCGCGCTGGAGCAGTCGAGCAGGCGCCGGATCTGCGGAGAATCGGCCAGGAAGGAGACACGGGAGCTGAGCACGACGCAGGACTCGGCCGACAGCGCCGAGGCCAGGTCCGCGAACAAACGCAGGAATCCCTCGGGGCTGGGCTCGTCCACGGCCTCGTCGACGGCATCCAGGACACACAAGGCTGAACCGGAGCGGATCAGGTACAGGAACAGGTCGAAGGCGCGCGCCCGTTCGCCCGGCACACAGGGCGCCAGCATGCGGGCCACGTATTCGGCAAAGGCCTCGTCCTTGGGCTTCAAGCTGAGGTCGAAGTAGAAACGGAAACGGCGCGCCGTAGCGGGAGTCTCATTGACCAGGGCGCGCAGCAGGGTGCTTTTGCCGCTTCCCGGCTTGCCGATGACCAGGACGTTGGCCGACTCCTGCATGAGCCGGGCCAGGAGTGGTTCAGCATCTTCCACATCGGTGATGCGGGATTCGCCGGTGCGCGGGTCACTGGTGAGCAGGGCACCGGGTAAGGGCTGACGCTCGCACGGCATCTCCGGTGCGGCCGTGGCGCAGGAGGCCAAGTGGGTCTGAAGGTCGACGATGGTGTCGATGAACCCTTCCTAGCCCACGATCCGGTAATCCTGCCCCAGCAGTGGGCGGACCTGGTCCACCGCATCGTCGAGGATGACGAACCGGGTGAGCTTGGGCAGCCGGGTCTTGAGCAGTTCACCGCCGTTGGTCTCCAGCACGTTGCGCAGTTCGGCGGCATCCTTGGACAGCAGGAGTTCGACGTACTCCAGGCGCACGCCGGATTGGCGGCAGAACAGCTGGTAGACGGTCTCGGTGGAGAGAACGAAGCGCTTGGATACCCGGTAGCCCAGCGTCAGGTAAAGGCCGGCGAGGAACTCCACCCGGCGCGCGACTTCAGGTTGCATCCGCGGGTCGTCCCCGGTCAGGGCGGGACTGGCAGTGCTGGTGAACCAGGCCAGCACATCGACCAGGCGGCGCACCGCGAACAGGCCGTCTTCTTCGGCGATCTCGTAGCCGTCGTGGGTGGAGCGATTGCGTAGGCGCTGGATGTCGGTGAGAGCGTTGAGGACTGTTGCGCTGCGGATGTGCGGGCGGCAGCCCTTGATCAGCTCACTGAGCATGCGACCGGACGGGTCACCGGCCACCTCATGGTGTGCGGGTGCCGATAAATCATCCATGCAGGTGGGGGCTTGATCAGTAATCTTTGGCTCTGTTTGGGCTCGCTTTGGTGTCTTCACGTGCACAGGGCATCGGCGGCATCATGAGGTGTCGTGCTGCTGCGCTTGGCCTACCTCGCCGCGACGAACACCCTGGCGTTCCTGCGCCTTCTGCCGATGAGCGACAGAGACAAGGACCTCGAGATCCTTGTGCTTCGGCACCAACTACTGGTCCTATAGCGCCAGGTTGGCAAGCCGACCATCAACGACAGTGATCGCGCTGTCTTCGCCGGCCTGCTCCACCACCTCCCCCGAAACAGGCTGCGGCACCTTCTGCTGTTGGTCCGCCCCGACACGGTGTTGCGCTGGCATCGGGAACTGCTCAGGCGACGCCATGCCGCGGCCTGTATGCCCAAGCGACGCGGTCGCCCACGCACCATCCGATCGATCCGCGCCCTGGTCCTACGCCTGGCCAGGGAGAACGCCTCATGGGGATACCGCCGGATCCACGGCGAGCTCGCGGCGCTGGGTATCAAGGTCGCCGCCTCCACCGTCTGGGAGATTCTTCGCGAGCATGGCATCCCACCCGCACCCGAACGGCAGAACACGACTTGGGCCAGCTTCCTCCGCAGCCAGGCCAAGGCCCTTCTCGCCTGCGATCTCTTCGAAGTCCGCACGCTGACCGGAGCGCGCCTGTACGTCTTTGCCGTCATCGAGCACACCACCAGGCGCATCCGGATCCTCGGCGCCACCGCGCACCCCACCGGGGAGTGGATCGTGCAGCTCGGACGCAACCTCCTGATGGACCTTGAGGACGCGGGCAGCAGGGCGAAGTTCCTGATCCGCTACCGCGACTCGAAGTTCACCGACGCCTTCGACGCCCTGATGATCGACGGCGGCCTCAAGATCGTCACTACCGGCATTCGGATTCCGCGGATGAACTCCCTCATGGAGCGCTGGATACAGACCTGTCGCACTGAACTCCTGGACCGGACCCTGATCTGGAACCAGAGCCACCTCCTCCACGCCCTGCGCGAGTACGAGGCCTTCTACAACGAACACCGCCCGCATAGAGCGCTGCAACAAGCCGCTAATGTTGCCCGCTAACCACACCCATCACGCAACAAGCCCGACTCGCTCACCTGGAAGTCCGCAGACGAGACCGACTCGGCGGAACCCTCCACCAGTACCAGCATGCTGCCTGAACTGCACGGATGATTTATCGGCACCCACAGCGTCGAGCAACTCCGGGACCAGCAGCGAAGCCACCCGCCGCGGCCGGCCACGCAACCGCTCGACGACTCACCCAGCAGCGTCGTGCGCACACTCACCGCCCAACTCGCTGAGCTCAAGCGACGGCACTGCGACGAGGTCCAAGCCCTGCGGCAGGCTCTCGAAGCCGCCCAGAGCGAGAACCTCGAACTGCGACGCCGCCTCGGCCCCCGTCTCACAGCCCGCTCCGAGACCCCCTGACACCGATCGCTCACGGACAGGACCGCAAGCGGTCTACCTGCATAAACGACGTCCGTTCACCCGTTTGCCCCGGATACCTCCTGGAACACCCGCTACCTTGACGCCGCCGTCGCTCAGCTCCGCACCGAGGGCCACTTACGGACGAGGACATCACCAGGCTGTCGCCGCTCAAGGACCGGCACATCAACTTTCATTCTGGGCCGCTACCAGTTCAACATCACCGCCAGCGGGCCCGGCCGCGGACTGCGGCCGCTGCGTGACCCGGAGGCCGGGGACGATAACCACGGCGAAGCGGAATAGGCGAGTGACGGCGGCGGTGCAGAGCCGGGGGCGAAGGTGCTGTCGTTGGTGGCGGCGATGTGCGCGGGGGCGAACAGTATCGACGACGCCGACCGGCTGCGGCACGGGGGGCCTGCTGGGCTGTCCACTGTGCGTCGGATGTGCGGTCACCCCGGCGACGTGGAGGCGACGCATACCGTGCTCGAGGAAGACCAGCGCGTAGACCCGGCGAAAATCCATCAGGCCGATGTGCAGGAAGTCGCAGGCGATGATCGCCTCGGCCTCCCATCCGCCCTGATGGGAGGCGTGCGCACGGTGTACCGGAGGTCGACCGGCGCAGCTGCCCGAACGGGCGTTCTCGCGAGGCCGGCGCTCACAGCGGTGAGAGGATCGAGGGTGCTGCTGCGACGCCTCAGGCGGTGACGGCGTCCCGTCAGGCCGGGCGGAGCAGGCGGGCGGCGAGGCCGGCGACCAGGGCGGCCCGGCGGGGCATTTCGACGATGAGCGCGTACTCGCCCTCGGCGTGCGCGTGGGCGCCGACCGCGCCCAGGCCGTCCAGGGTGGGGATGCCGATACCGGAGGTGAAGTTGCCGTCAGAGGCGCCGCCGACGCTGACCGCGTGGAGGTCGCCGAGACCGAGGTCTGCGGCGGTGGCGCGGGCGAGGTCCAGCAGGGGGGCGGCTTGGGCTGCTTCCATCGGCGGTCGGTTGGGGCTGCCCTCCACCCGTACCTGAGCGCCGGGAAGCACCGGGGTGAGCGTGATCATCCGCGTGTGCAGGGCGTCCTGTTCGGCCTGGGTGGTGGCGCGGGCGTCCACATGGAAGCATGCCTCGGCCGGCACGGTATTGGTCGTGGTGCCCGCGGCGGCGAGCGTCGGCGTGACGGTGACGCCACTGGAGCTGAACGAGGCGACGGTGCGCGCCTGTTCGGCCAGCTCCAGCAACGCGTTCACGCCCTTCTCGGGCTCCAGGCCGGCGTGCGCGGCCCGCCCCGAGACCCTTACCACGTACAGGCTGACGCCCTTGCGTCCGGTCTTGAGCGCGCCGTCCGCGCTCGCCTCCAGCACCAGCACCGCCCCGGCACGGGCGGCGGCCTTCTCGATCAGCGGCCGGGAGACGGGCGAGCCGATCTCCTCGTCGGTGGTCAGCAGCATGCCGCAGCTCGCCGGGGCGCCGAGCGCCGCCATCGCGTACAGGCCCTGCACGACCCCGGCCTTCATGTCGAAGACGCCCGGGCACGAGAGCGTGGTCTCGGTGCGCCATGGTTGCGGCCAGCGGGCCAGGGTGCCGACCGGCCACACCGTGTCGAGGTGACCAAGCAGCAGCACACCGCCCGGATCCGGCTCCCAGTACAGCGCGGGCCGGTCCTGCTCGCTGATCCACTGAGGGGCGCGCCCGAGGAGGCGGCTGCCGATCCCGGCGGTGTGCTCCGCGGCTTCGGTGAGCCGGCCGACGTCGTCGGAGGGCGACTCGATCAGGCACAGTTCGAGGACGTCCCGCGCCATCTCCTCGGTATGCGCGATGAGTTCATCGAGCAGGGTCATGGCTTCACCACCTGAGTGGAGACGGTGAATTGCTCCAGCACTTCGGGGATCGGCGCGATGCCGATGCCGGGGCCGGTAGGGATCTCGATGCGGCCGTCGGCGCTCATCGTGATCGGCTCGGTGAGGTCCTGGTCGAAGTAGCGGGCGGAGGCCGAGATGTCCGAGGGAAGAGTGAAGCCCGGCAGGCCGCCGAGCGCGAGGTTGGCCGCGCGGCCGACGCCGGTCTCCAGCATGCCACCCGCCCAGACGGGGAGCCCGGCTGCTGCGCAGACGTCGTGCACGCGTCGCGCCTCCAGGTAGCCACCGACCCTGCCGGGCTTGATGTTGATGATCGCGCAGGCGCCGGTACGGATCGCCTCGTGTGCGGCCTGTGCTGAGACGATCGACTCATCGAGGCAGATCGGGGTCCGGGCGACCCGGGCGAGCTCAGCGTGGCCCGCTACGTCCTCCTCATCAAACGGCTGCTCGATCAGCAGCAGTCCGAACTCGTCGAGCTGGGCGAGGTGGTGGGCGTCGGCACGGGTGTAGGCGGAGTTGGCGTCCACTTGGAGGAGGATGTCTCCGCCGAAGTGTTCGCGTACCGCGGCGACCGGCGCGAGGTCCCAGCCGGGAGCGATCTTGAGCTTGATGCGGCGGTACCCGGCGTCCAGGTAGCCCGCCACCGCCTCCAGCAGCGCGGGTATCTCGTCGTAGATGCTGACGGAGACACCGCAGTCGACGTGCGTTGCGGTCGCTCCCAGGTGGTGGCTGAGCGCAACCCCGGCGGCCTTCAGCTGAGCGTCGAGTACGGCCGTCTCGACCGCTGCCTTGGCCATGCGGTGCCCGCGCACCGGCTCCAGCAGCGAAGCCACCAGATCGGCATGGACGCGCTCGGCGGCGAACAGCCGGGGCAGCAGATGGTCCGCGACAACGCGGTGCGCGCCGTCGGTGTACTCGCTGGAGTACAGCGGGTCGGCGCCTGCCACGCACTCGGCCCAGCCCTCGGACTGGTCGGTGAGGACGCGTACCAGCAGCACGTCCCGCTGCGTCTGTGTGCTGAAGGAGGTACGAAAGGGGGACACCAGCGGGATGGCGATCCGCCGCAGTTCGACAGCTTCGATGTTCATCGGGTTCCTTCGGTCGGGGGAGCGGTGAGGACATAGGTGCCGTCCCCGTCGGCTCCCGTCCATCGGTGTCCGGACAGCAGCAAGGGCTCCATCGCTTCGCGCAGGGCGAGCCGCCAGTCCAGGACCAGGGACGCGTCATCCAGCGGTGCGGCCGGGACACGCAGTCGCACGTCCTCGCCGGGCCGGTGGGCCGCGGTACGCCGCACCGGCTGCCCCGCCTCGCCGATGTCCAGCACCGGACTGCCAAGTGAGGCGGGGCAGGGTGCACGGCCGGGCCCGGCCTCCGTCAGGTCCCAGTGCACCAGGACCCGGTCGGTCGGCATGTGGCGATTGAGGGCGTCGTCCATCTCGCCGTAAAAGTCTGAGTAGTACGCGACACCTGTGGCGCCGAGCCGGGCCAGGTTGAAGCAGGCGTTGTGGACCCGCAGCGGGTCGAAGGTCCACACGATCCGCTTGATGCTGCGCCCCAGACACCAGTTGCGCTGGCTGAGTTTGAGCGCCCGGCCCACTCCCGTACCGCGCCACGCTTCGCCGACGCCCACCACATGCGAGTGCAGCAGAGGTCCGTCGGCGTCGGAGCCGAGGAAGCCCACCGCCACCCCTGCGAGCCGGCCGTCGACGAAACCACCGAGGACCTGTCCCCCGGAGTGACTCAGAGCCCGTATGAAGGAGAACGGCACCGGCGGTATCTCCGTCTGCCACACCTCGGAGATCAGGGCTGTCGCCGCCAGCATCTCCTCGACGCCGGCCAGCTCCCGTACGTCCACGTTCACGACCATGGTCGCAGCATGCCGCAGTCCGGCATCCGGCCTTTTGTGCTGAGCATCAAACTTCGGGCTTGAGGATGGACGTCTGCAACAATCCAACTAGGGTTTGGTGCATGGAACAGGCCCTCACTCTGAACCGCCTCGTCCGCGACATCGGCCGGCCGCTGCTGCGGCTCGCCGTCGACCCGGACGGCGCGGACCGGCCCATCACCGGGGTGGCCATCCATGACCCGGCCGACGCGGGTGGGATGGCGGCGGGCTGCTTGGTGCTGTGTGTGGGAGTGTGCTCGGGACGGGATCTACTCGCCCTCGGGCGCGCCGCCCTGCGTGCTGGTGCGCGCGGGCTCGCGGTGAAAGGGCCCACCCCGGCCGAGGCCGCCGACTGCCCGGTGCCGATTGTCGAGGTCAACCGTGACGCTTCCTGGATGCATGTCGCGACGATGGTGCGCCAGCGGCTTCAGGACCACGCACGGGCGCAATGGGAACCGGCGGGTGCCACCAGCGACCTGTTCGCGCTGGCCAACACGATCAGCACGATGATCCATGCCCCAGTCACCATCGAGGACGCGGCCTCGGCGGTCCTGGCCTGGTCAGCGGGCCAGGACGAGGCCGACGAGTCGCGGGTGGAGACGATCCTGGGCCGCGAGGTAAGCCCGGAACGACTGCGCAGGCTCGCGGACCACGGCGTCTTTGAGCGCCTGCGCGCCTCTACCGCGCCGGTGTACGTCGAATCGTACGAACCCGCCATGCTGCCCCGCGTGGCTGTTGCCATACGGGCCGACGCCGAGATCCTCGGATACGTCTGGGCGGTGGTCAGCGGCCCGCTGCCGAAGGAGCACACCCGCTGGCTCGAACTCTTCGCGCCGGTCGTTGCCCTGCATCTGGCCAACACCCGCTCCGACAGCTCGCTCTGGGCCCGGGAGCAGCGCCGCGAGTTGGCCACGTCCGTGCTGGCCGGGGGGCCGGCCGGGGTCAGCGCGGCCCGCGAGCTGCGGCTGGACAACAGGCCCCTGTGCATGCTCGCCGTGGGCCTGCGCCCGCGGAGCGCCGCCCCGGACACGGCTTCGGAGGCCACCTTTGTCGAGGACGCCGGCGCCGCTGCCAACCTGCGCCGGCTTGAGGACGTCCTGACGCTCTACCTCACCGCCGTGCACCCCTCCGCGGTGGCTGTGCGGGGAGTCCACGCCGTGTACGTGCTGGCTGCATGGCCCAAGCTGGGCCCGGACGAGGGCCTGGCGGCGGCCCGCTCGATGGCCGCGGACTTCCTCGCGCGGTCGCCCACCGGAGCCGGCGCGGGCTATCTCGCCGCCGTCGCCGGGCCCGCGACCGAGCCAGGCCGCGTCCCCGCCGTGCGAGTCCAGGCCGATGCGGTACTCCGCGCACTACGCCAGGCCGGGGGCGCGGCGCCCGCCGTGGCCACCCTCGACGAGATGGCGCTCCCCGTGATGCTCCAGCATCTCGGTGACATCGCTCAGTCGCTCGGCTTGCCGCCGGCCACCGGTCCGCTGCGTCGCCTTGCCGCGCACGACGGCCCCGACGGCGTCCTCACCGAGACCCTCGCCGTTTTCCTGGCCGCGGGGTCCGTGACCGACGACGCCGCGGCACGGCTACAGGTCCACGTCAACACGCTGCGCTACCGGCTGCGTCGGATCCGGGAGGTATCCGGACTGGACTTTCAAGACGCCGACCAGATGCTGCTGGTCCAGCTGCAGATGCGGCTGCGCGAGGCGACCGCCCGATCCACCGCCTTCGACGCAGACGACAAATCACGTAACGCGATTTCGTTGTGAGGCACAAGACGCACCTTCCAGGGACCCGCAGACTTACCCAACAACCCGCGTGACCCGCCGTCGGCGCCCTGCCGGTGGCTGTTCACGTCTCCGTCCGCGCACGCCATCCTGGAGGTGCTGAGCATGCAGGCCCAAGATGTACTGATCAGAGGGCGAGCGGTCGCTGACGGGAGCGGCTCCGAGCCGGTCCCCCGCGGACGGAACGCGGCTGTCGAGGCCCCTGGGGAGGATCTCCGTCGACGACGTGCCGGTGCACGACGTGTCCGGGCTCGTGGTCGCGCCCAAATTCATCGATGTGCACGCGCACGCCGACAACGCCCCGCTGCTCGACGAGGACGACACCAGCACGATCTCGCAGCGCATTACCACTGAGGTGACAGCAGCTGCGGCATCTCGCTGGTTTCCGTCCGGCCTCACTCCGCCGAGGCGTTCACCTCCGCCAGCCGGCTCCTTTCCCGCCGATGGACTTCACCTGGTCCGGGACAAGTCCGTCGCCGTCACGGACGCCCGCGGCTACGTCCCACCATCGCCCCCAGGTCGGACCACCGCGCGCTGGGCTTCGGCGATGACCCGGCGCCCGTCTTCCTGGAGCCAGGCAGGACCGCTCTCAATTCCAGCATGAACTTCGCTACCGGTGGCGGCGCCTTCGCAGGGGCGAACCTGGCGACTTCACCGGAACTGATCACCGAAGCGGTACGGCGGACGGCCACCGCACTCGCCTGACCTCTGAGCGACGCAGCGCGCGCTCAAAGAACTCTTCGCAGGAAAGCCCCCTGAAGTGAGTCAGCCCTGTTCTGGCGACAGGGCTGAACAGGCATGGAACGAAAGGTTCACCGTCATGAGCTCGGTACAAACCGATCAGCACCACGGCGGCAGTCACGCCGTGGAGCCCGCGCCCGACGAGGGCTACAGTCGCGGGCTCGGTGCCCGCCATGTTCAAATGATCGCCATCGGCGGCGCCATCGGCACCGGCCTCTTCTACGGCTCGAGCGCGGGCATCGCGGACATCGGCCCCAGCCTGATCGCGTGTTACGCCGCCGCCGGCATCGTGATCTTCTTCATCATGCGGGCCCTGGGCGAACTCCTCACCTACCGGCCCACCTCGGGCAGTTTCGCGGACTACGCCCGCGAGTTCTGCAGTCCTTTCGCAGGCTTCGTCACCGGCTGGTCCTACTGGGCCGCGTGGGTCGCCGCGTGCATGGCCGAAGTGACCGCCGCAGGGCACTACATCCAGTATTGGTGGCCCGCAGTGCCGGTCTGGGCCACGGCCGCGGTGGCACTGGCCGTGCTCTTCGTCGCAAACCTGGTCTCGGTCAAGCTCTTCGGAGAGCTGGAGTTCTGGTTCGCCGCTATCAAGGTCGTGGCCATCATCGCGCTGATCGTGATTGGCGTCGGCATCCTCACCTTCGGCTTCTCCTCCGTCGGAGACACCGCCTCCGTCTCCCACCTGTGGGCCGACGGCGGCTTCGCACCGAGCGGAGCCTGGCATTCCCTGCTCGCCATCCAGGGCGTCGTCTTCGCCTACACGGGCATCGAGCTCGTCGGCCTCACCGCCGGCGAGGCTGAGAACCCCAGGCAGACTCTGCGGAAGGCGATCAACACCGTCCCGGTCCGCATCGCCTTCTTCTACGTCGGCACGCTGATCATCCTGCTGTCGGTCTTGAGCTGGACCACATACACCCCGGGGGTCAGCCCCTTCGTCGAGGTCTTCGCCAAGGTCGGCATCCCCGGCGCCGCCGCCATCATGAACTTCGTCGTTCTCACCGCCGCCCTGTCCTCCTGCAACTCCGGCATCTATTCGGCGGGCCGGATGCTGCGCGGGCTGTCCCTCAAGGGTGAGGCCCCGAGCGCTATGAAGAGACTCAGTGGCCGCCAGCTCCCACTGTCCGCGATCGTGCTGTCCACCCTGCTCATGGGCGTCGGTGTCATCGTCAACATCGTCTCCCCGGACAAGGCGTTCGTCTACATCACCTCGGTGAGCACCTGCGCGTGCCTGTGGACCTGGTCCGTGATCCTCGCCGCGCACCTGCGCTACCGGGCCAAGGTCCGCGCTGGGGTCCTGCCCGCCTCCGACTTCCGGATGCCCGGTGCCCCGTTCACCAACTGGATCGCCTTCCTCGCCCTCGGCTTCGTGGTCGTGTTGATGGCCACCAACGCCGACACCCGCCTCGGTCTGTATGTCTGGGCGGTCTGGTTCACGCTGCTCAGCGTCGGCTACCGGATCTCCCGGCGCGTCCCCGAACCCCGGTCCGGGGCCTGACCATTCCAGGAAGATCAAGAGAGGCGCAGATACGAGCGAGATCCCGAGCAAGCGTGCGGCGATGGAGGAGCGCAGCGATGAAAAACTCAGTACCGGGGCAGGTTCCCCGTCCGACTGGCCGCGCCGACCATTGCCGCATTGGCATTGTCCGTGACTGCCTGCGGAAGTGGGGCCGAGGGCGGTGATGGGAAGGTGCACGGTATGGGGCTGGTGCCTCCTGGAAAGCTCACCATCTGCGCACACTCACGAAATGGCTTTCGCGAGAGAGGTGGCAGAGCGAGTCTTCTCCATGGACGGCGGTGTCATTGTCGAGCAGGGGGCTGAACGGACCACGTGATCGGCGATCCGCAACAGGAGCGCTTATGAACAGCTCGCTGCGTGCCGTCTTCGACGTCTTCGTCGTTGAAGTGGGCAGCGTCGAGGGCTCGTAGAGGACACCCGGTGCGGTCGTGTCATCGACGCAGGGCGGGGAGCTATGCGAGTTCAGCGGGTGCGAGTTCCGGACTCGGATCGGGTGTCGTACACCGTGGAGGCGTACGCGCACGACCTGCGGGACTTCTTCGAGTGGCCGGGCAACGCGACGCCGACTTCCGGCGCCTGGGCCTGGAGGATCTCGCGGAGTTCTTCGCCTGGCTGCAGCGGTCGCGCCTCGCACGTCAGCCCGGCGTGTACCAGTCTGCCTGGTATGCCGCCCGCGGTCGGCAACACCACGCTCGTACTAAGAAGTCACGCATATAGGCGGTGGGCGGGTGCTGGCTGCCAGACGAGACAGGCGCAGGTTCCGTGATCATGGAGTTGCGAGCGCTCTGCGATCACGGGAGACCTGTGCCTGCGCTGCCATCATGGCTGACCGAACCGCTATGGGACCAATTCGCTGCCCTGCTGCCGCAGCGGTCCGAGTTCGATCCGGCCCACCCATTGGGTTGCCACCGACGCCGGATCAGCGACAGGATCGTGTTCGACAAGTTGCTGCAAGTCCTTCGCTTCGGCTGCTCCTACGAGGCGATCGCGGACTCCACCTGCTCAGCCACCACGATCCGCAACCGCCGCGACGAGTGGATACGCCTGGGATTGTTCGCCCAGCTGAAGCAGATCGCGCTCGATGCCTATGACCGCATCGTCGGTCTCATCCTCGATCAGATCGCCGTGGACGGAGCCATCACCAAGGCCCCCGGTGGCGGGGAAGCGGCCGGACGCTCACCGGTCGACCGGGGCAAGCAGGGAATGAAGCGTTCGGGCATGACCGACGGCTACGGCATCCCACTCGGCCGCGTCCTCGCCGGTGCCAACTGCCACGACTCGCCGCTCCTGGCTCCAACTCTCGGTCTACTGAATAAACTTGGGTCACTGCCCGACGAGATCACCGTTCACCTCGACGCCGGTTATGACTCGGCCACGTCGCGCGCCGTGCTCGGTGAACGGGGACTGCATGGTCAGATCGCGCACAAGGGGACCAGGGCACCGGTCCAGGCCACCCGGCGATGGCATGTCGAACGCACCCACGCCTGGCAGAACGCCTTCCACCGACTGGCACGCTGCTACGAACGACGAGGCAGCGTCATCGAAGCCTTCTTCGACCTCACCGACACGATCGTCACCATCCGTAGCCTCATCCGCCGTGCATGGACGACGCACCGCTGGCAGACCCGCCCTCACCGCAGACCGTGAACTGCGCTTACACAGGCTGGCCGATCGGCCTGACGATCACCGTGTTGATATCGACACCGCTCGGCTGCTCGATGGCCCACACGATCGTCTTACCCAACTGATCCGCGGAGAGGAAATCGCGATCCGGCAGCCCGCCAGGTGCGTTGTCGAAGAAGTTCGTCCTCGTCGCTCCTGGCGAGACGAGGGTGACGCCGATGCCATCGGCGGTCACCATCCTCCTGGTGTTCTCCGCGATGCCGGTGACGGCCCACTTCGTCGCGCCGTAAATGTTGCCCGGCGTGTAGATGTGGCCGGCCACGCTGCCAACGAGCCAGCCGGACTCTGCCGGTGGCGGTTTCACCTCGCAGGAGCGCCAGCCATCCGTCGCTCCACAGGGCCTTGGCCCTGGCCGGGCTCGGTCGGTGGTCCAGCGCGAGGGCCTGGCGGAGCCAATGGCGTTCCTCGTCCAGGTTGCCCGCGCTCAGTACGTAGCTCCACAACGAGGTGAGCAGTTGCAGGCCGGCGCGCGCCTCGTCGGGGACGCTCAGGCAGAAGTCCAAAGCCGCACGGATGTTGCCGTGCTCGCTACACAACCGCCTGTACCAGGCGTCCTGGCGAGGACCGAACCAGTCGGCCTCCGCATGGGCTGCCAGCTGCCGGTAGTAGTCGAGGTGGCGGCGGCGCAACGCGGTCTTCTCGCCCTCCTGACGCAGACGTCCCCGCCCGTACTGGCGTATGGTCTCCAGCATGCGGTAGCGCGCAGTGTCGTGGTATTCCTCCCGGGTCAGGATCGACTTGTCCACCAGCCCGGTGATCAGTTCCAGGACATGGCCGTCGGCGTGGTTCTCTTCGCCGCAGATGGCTTCCGCCGCTTCAAGGTCGAAACCGCCGCAGAACACCGAGAGTCGGTCCCATCCTTGCTGCTCGTCGGCCGTACACAGCCCGTAGCTCCAGTCGATCGCCGCGCGAAGGGTCTGCTGGCGCTTCGGCGCGGCCCGGCTGCCCCGGTTCAGCAGAGCGAAATGGTCGTCGAGGCGGTCGAGGATCTGCTGCGGGCACAGCACCCGCATCCGGGCCGCGGCCAGCTCGATCGCCAGCGGGATCCCGTCCAGCCGCTGACAGATACGGGCGATGACGCGATGGTTGTCCTCGTTGAGCGCGAAACCACCGATCATCGCTGAGGCCCGGTCCACGAACAGCTGCACCGCCTCATAGCGCGCCGTCATCTCCATGGACAGCGGTTGGCGGGCATCGGGAGACCTCAGCGGCGGCACGGTCATCAGGCGCTCGCCGTCAACCCTCAGGGCCTGCCGGCTGGTCGCGAGTACCCGCAGGCCCGGCGCCACGGCCAGCAGCATTCGGGTCAGCGCCGCACAGTCGTCGAGGAGATGCTCGCAGTTGTCCAGCACCAGCAGCAGCCGCTGGTCCGCGAGGTGATCGGCCAGCACGGACTGCGGTGGCCGCCCTGCGCACTGATCGCGCCCCAACGCCGCCAGCACCGTCTGGGCGAGCAGGGCGCCGTCACCAACCGCGCTCAGATCCACCACCCAGACCCCGCCGGGGAAAGATCGCCGCACCTCACCGGCGACTCTGAGGGCCAGCCGAGTCTTGCCAATACCGCCGGCGCCGGTCAACGTCAGCAGCCTCGTCCGAGCCAGTAACCGCCGGGCCTCAGCCACCTCGTGCCGTCGCCTCACGAAGTTCGTCACCTCAGCCGGTATGTACCCGCTACCGCGTCTAGAACCTGCCATGACCCCGTCCTGTCCCCCGGACTCTCCGTGCTCGATCACAAACGAGGCGCATGCGACCGGCCGCGTTGTTCCCTTCGAGGAATGCCTGCATTCCCCGGCTTGTGCCCAGCCGGCACGCACCCTCCCCGGGGGAGGGTGCGTGGGCCAGCCGTCAGGCCCAGACAGCGGGCTATTCGGTCTTGATTGCGGTGAGCATGTTCATCCGGGCCGCTCGGCGGGCGGGCCAGAGGGCGGCCAGGACGCCGATGGTCGCGGCGAGGGTGAGGAAGAGGCCCATGCGCCCCCAGGGCAGGACCAGTTCGTATGTGGAGTGGCGGTTGCTGATCAGTTCGCCGGCGGCCCAGCCGAAGAAGACGCCCAGGCCGATGCCGAGCACTCCGCCGAAGAGGGAGATCACCAGGGACTCCAGGCGCACCATCTGCTTGATGCCGTGGCGGTCGGACAAGGCGCCTTCCCCAGCCGGAGGGATGGGGGGTGCCTCTATGTCTTTCGTCAAGCGAGGCGTGGGGTTCGGGGTTCGTAGAGGGTGCCGTCGCGGAGCATGGCGAACAGCACGCTGATGCGGTGGCGGGCGAGGCGGAGGAGGGCTTGTGGGCGGGTTCTTCAGCCGTCGGCCGGCTGTCAGCAGGCGGTATCTGCTGGTCTGTCCAGCTCTTCCATGAGTTCGGATCCGGTCGGGCCCTGGTGGGCGGGGTGGTCGGGGAGGTCAGGCCGCGTCGGGTGGGGCGTGAACGGTGGTGAACAGCTGTGTTCATGCGTGCTGTCAGGGTCATTGCTTTGGCAGGTGCAGGGTGAGACGGCGGGCGGAGCGGGCGATTCTGGCAGGGATGTG
The DNA here is from genome assembly GCF_058215575.1 of Streptomyces sp. JLBJ103. Lineage (NCBI taxonomy): Bacteria > Bacillati > Actinomycetota > Actinomycetes > Kitasatosporales > Streptomycetaceae > Streptomyces > Streptomyces sp. JLBJ103. The sequence goes on from NZ_CM177089.1 coordinate 6,591,581, forward strand.
GATGAGGTGAGTGCGCAAGGTGGCGGTGGTGGCCTTGGCGTGGAAGACCGAGGCCAGGGTGCCCGCGGCCCGCAACAGGTTGTAGGAGATCGCCCACAGAATCAGCCAGGCGGCGTTGGCGTTGAACTTCCCCGAGGGCAGGTGGGCCAGGTTGCGTGACAAGCGCAACGGCCCGCCGTACCCGAAGTCACGAACTCACAGAGCCTGACAGTGCGTCAGGCAAGCACACTCATAGACACGCTCCTGACCAGCGACGAAGGGAATCTGCGACTGGAGTACTGGACAGACTGCGGGAGATCGGGACGGCTCGCGCAAGATAAGGCTCAAGGGATCCAGCAGGGGAAGCTGCAGGCATTGCCGCAGGGGATGCCGCGGGACCGCGATATCTCGTCTGTGGGGATGTCCTTGTACGCGTAGGCTCCGGCGGCATGGCCGCCGACGGCCGCGGGGGCCCGGGGGAGTTGCCATGGGTGTGACGTGTCCTGTGCTGGTTGGGAGAGGGTTCAGGTCAGTGCGCCGGCGAGCATGAGGGCTGCGACGGCCAGCAGGGCGATGGCGAAGGTTCTTTGCAGGACGGGTTCGGGGAGCCTGTCCGCCCAGCGTTTGCCGTCCCAGGCGCCGAGGATGGCGGCCGCGGTGAAGGGGCCGACCACGGCCCAGGGAATCATTCCGGCATGGCCGAGTCGGGGGATAACGGCGGCCACGGCGTTGGCGCTGATCACCAGCAGGCTCGTGCCGATCGCCTCGGCCATGGGGAAGGCGAGGACGGAGATCAGGGCCGGGACGGCCAGGAAGCCGCCGCCGACGCCGAGCAGACCGGTCACCGCGCCGAGCCCCGCGCCTGCGGCGGCCGACCGGACCGGGCTGGCCGCCTGTACGGGTGCGGTGGCGTGCCGGGGGGTCATCATGCGCCAGGCAGCCAGGCCCGCGAGGACGGCGAAGGCCGTGGTGAGGATCCGGCTCGGTAGGGCCGAGGACAGGGCCCCGGCGGCGGCCGCGGCCGGCAGCCCGGCGGCGGCGAACAGAGCTCCGGACCGCCACCGCACCCTCCCGGCGTCCGCGTGGGTGAGCAGCCCGGTCAGGGAGGTGACGGCGACGATGAGCAGGCTGGCGGTGGTGGCCCGGGCGGGGCTGAAGCCGAGCAGGTAGATCAGGGCGGGGACGGTGAGCATGCTGCCGCCCCCGCCCAGTGTGCCCAAGGCCAGGCCGACGGCTCCGCCGGCGACGAGGGCGAGGATGAGGGAGGTCATGCGACCTTTCCGTTCTCGCCTTGTGGGTTGCGGACCGGCAGTCCGGCCTGGGCCCATGCCTGCATGCCGCCGTCAACGTTGAGGGCTTCGATGCCGCGTGCGATGAGGAGTTCGGCGGCTTTCTGGGAGCGGTTGCCGGAGCGGCAGATGGCCAGCACCGGGCGACCCTTGACCGCTTCGGGCAGTAGTGCGGTCTCCTCGCGCACGTCGAGCAGGACCGCCTCGCCTGCCTGGGTGCGGGTGTGGGCCTCGGCCGGGGATATTCGCCCGGGCCGTGGGGTGGCAGCCATGGTCTTCCTCCAAATCGACCAGAAGTGATGCCGCGTTGACTCAGCTGGTCACGACGAGGCCGTGGGTGGAGGCTTTGCTGAAGCTGTCGTCGACGGCGACGACGTTGCGGCCTGCCGCGTCCAGGAGGGAGGCGGCGATGGCGGCCCGCGTGCCTGCGGCGCAGTGCACCCACACGGTTGTGTCGGGGATCTCGCGCATGCGGCCTGGCAGCTCGTGCAGCGGGATGTGGACGGATCCGCTGATCCAGCCTCCGGCGCGTTCGGAGGTACGCCGCACGTCCAGAATCAGCAGGTCCTCGCCGCGGGCGCGGGACTTGGCCAGGTCGGCGAAGGCGGCGCGGGGAAAGGAACGCACGGTCGCGGGGTCGAGGGCCCACTCGTCGGGCGTGCCGGTGGCGGCCGCTGTGGGGCGGTCGATGCCTACCCGGACCAGTTCGCGCTGGGCCTTTGCGATCTGCTCCGGACTCTCGCCGAGCAGGGTGACCGGCCTGCCCCAGGGGATGAGCCAGGCCAGGTAGGTGGCCAGCTGCCCGTCGGCCTCGAAGTTGTAGGTGCCGGCGACGTGGCCGTCGGCGAAGGCGATCCGGCTGCGCAGGTCGACCACCCACTCCCCGGCGGCCAGGCGTGCGGCGATCTCGGCGGCGCTTGCCCGCGTCGGCTCGGTCAGGTCCGCCGGGGCGGGTCCGGTGGCGTTGGCTGGGCCCATGTGCGTGTAGTAGGCGGGGACGTCGTCCAGCCCGGCCAGCAGCTCTGCCACGAAGGTGTCGGCGTCCTTGACAAGGGCGTCGTTGCGCGCCTTCTCCGCGCCGATGGTGGAGGCGTCACCTTCGGCCTGCGTGGAGGAGCAGAAGCTGCCGAAGCCGTGGGTGGGCAGCACCCGTACATCGTCGGGGAGTTGGGCCAGGCGGTGCGCGGAGGTGTGCTGGGCGCGGGCGAGTTGCTCGGTCAGCCTGGGCTCGACCAGGTCGGGCCGCCCGACGCTGCCGATCAGCAGCGATCCGCCGGTGAAGGCGGCGACCGGCGAGCCGTCGGCCTCCACGATGTAGGAGGTGTGGTGCGGGGTGTGCCCCGGGGTGGCCATGGCCCGCAGTACCAGGCCGTCCTCCAGGTCGAACCTGTCGCCGTCGGCTACGGGCACGCGGGCGAACGCCACGTTCGCGTCGGCGGGCACCAGGTAGCGGGCACCGGTGATCCGCGCCAGCTCCAGGCCGCCGGAGACGTAGTCGTTGTGCAGGTGCGTCTCCGCGACGTGGGTGATGCGCACCTGGTGCCGGCCTGCCGCGGCGAGCACCTGCTCGATATCACGCGGCGGGTCGACCGCGATCGCGGCGGCGGACCCGCCGACGAGATAGCTGCGGTTCCCCAGCCCGGCTATGGCCAAGGTCTCGATGAAGTACACGCGTCCTCCAAAACCAGGAGAAATTACTCATGGAGTGATGTGCTCGAAGACAGACCCGGAGCGGTTTCGGGATGAAACGAGCGCCCATGCCTGATACGTGGTCAGGCGCGTCCGCGCAGCATGAGGTTCCAGTAGAGGAAGGGCAGCCCGTAGCGCTTGAGGTACCACATGTCCCGGCGCTCGTGTGTCGTGTCGATGACGGGGAAGGTGCGGCGCGGCTGCATGGTGTAGTCGAACTCGGCGAGCAGCATCTTCTGCCGTGATGTGACGATCGGGCAGGAGGAGTATCCGTCGTAGGAGGCCGGCAGCGAGACGGCTCCCCCGAGGCTCGCGGCGACGTTCCGCGCGACGACGGGTGCCTGCTTGCGGATCGCTGCCCCGGTCTTGGAGTTGGGCGAGGATCCGGCGTCGCCGAGGGCGAAGATGTCGGGGTAGCGGACGTGGCGCATGGTGTGCTTGTCGATCTCAACGTATCCGGCGGGATCCGCCGGGTCGGCCAGCGGCGTTTCCTTGAGCCAGTCGGGGGCCGACTGGGGCGGCACAAGGTGCATCATGTCGAAGCGGATCAACTCCTCGGTGCCGGAGCCGTGGTCGACGACCGTGGCGCGGCGGCCGTCCGGATCCACCTCGCCAAGTTCGCTGTTCGTGCGTACCTCGATGCCGTAGCGGGCCACCACCCGCTCCAGTTCCTCGGAGAACACCGGCACCCCGAACATGCCCGGCGTGGGCAGCACGAGCACGACCCGGATGTCCTTCAAGACGCCCTGTTCGCGCCAGTAGTCGGCGGCGAGATACGCGATCTTCTGCGGCGCCCCGCCGCACTTGATCGGTCCGGTGGGCATGGTGAACACGGCTGTGCCCGAGCGCATCGAGCGGATCAGTTCCCAGGTCTTTGGCGCAAGGTCGTACTGGTAGTTACTGGAGGTATGCGGCGCGGCCACCGCCTCCGTCATCCCGGGCACCTTGTTCCAGTCGAGCTGGATGCCGGGGCAGACCACGAGCCTGTCGTAGCCGATGGTGCGGCCGCCCTCGGTACTGACGGTCCGCTCCTCGGGGTCGATGGCCTCGGCGCGCTCCCGTATCCAGGAGACACCTTTCGGCATGACGGAGCTTTGAGGGCGCGCGCTCGCCTCGGCAGGGGCACGGCCGCCGCCGACGAGGGTCCACAGCGGCTGGTAGTAGTGAGTGGTGGCGGAATCGATGAGCCCGACGTCGCGGATGCCGGCGCGCAGCAGCCGGGCAGCGACACTGATGCCGGCGGTTCCCCCGCCCACGATGAGGACCTGGTGATGGGCATTGACGGTCACAACCGTGTTCCTTCCGGTCCGAGGGATCCGAGTGCTCAGCTGCAGGTCAGTCCGAGGCGACTGCGTGGCCGTAGTCGTCATCGGTCAAGATCACGCCGCGGCATCGCGGGTCCACGAGTACGGCCCGTACCGTGTGCGCGACATACCTGCGGACCCCGTGCCCATCGGTACTGATGAGCTCTACTGGCACGGCTCCCTGCCGTGATCTCTACTGGCAAGGTAATGTACGAACATTAGATTTGCAAATGTCCGGACCTCAGAGAAACGGAAAAGATCATGGCCAATGCCGGTCCCTCGGCTGCCGCGCCTGAGCCCTCCGCGGCGGGACGGAGGAAGACTCCGAAGACTCCGCTGTGGCGGCACGTCCGCGACGACCTGCGGGCGCGCCTGGAGAGAGGGGAGTTCACCGACTCCTTCCCCGGCGAGAACGAGCTGCGCACGCAGTACGGGGTCAGCCGGCACACCATCCGGGAGGCGCTTCGCGAGCTCCGGCAGGAAGGCCTGATCACCGCGGCGCGAGGACGACAGCCGCGCCCGGTGACCGAGCCGGTCATAGAGCAGCCCGTGGGGGCCCTCTACAGTCTGTTCGCCTCCGTCGAAGCGGTCGGCCTTGAGCAGCGCAGCATCGTGCGCAACCTCGACATCCGCGCGGACGCGCATGTCGCGGTGCGGCTGGGCATGGAGGAGTCGACGCCGCTGCTGTACCTCGAACGCCTCCGCCTGGCTGGTGGAGAACCGCTCGCCCATGACAAGGTATGGCTGCTCGCCACGGACGCCCGTGCGCTGCTCGACGTCGACTTCAGTCACACAGCGCTCTACGACGAGCTCGCCCGCCGGTGCGGCATCCATCTCACCGACGGCCAGGAACGTATCCAAGCGGTCATCCCCACCGCCGCCGAACAACGACTGCTCGAACTCCCTGCGAACGTCGCGGCCTTCTCCATCGAACGCCTCGGTCGCGCACGCGGCCGCGCCGTCGAATGGCGCACAACCCTCATCCGCGGCGACCGGTTCAGCGCCGTGGCGCAGTTCGATGCCCGCGCCGGATACCGCCTCAACCTCGCCGCGACCCGCCTCTCTTCCCCCGGACCGGAACCTACGCCAACGTGACCCGGCTCGTTGAAGGGGCAGGCTCGTGGATCGTGGCACGCCCGCCAAGGCGCCAGTCCCGGTCGGCGACTCCCCGACCGGGCGGATGACATTTTCGGCAAGCGCAGTGGCCAAGAAGATGGCCGCCAGCATCATCACCACCCAGACCGCCGAGATCACCCAGATGCGCACCATGCTGGGCACCAGCTCGCCGTCAGCGACGACATATTGATGTCCGCTGGGGACAGCACCACGGTGCCGCCCCCAGCGGGACGCGTGTCAGCCGACGTGCAGGGTGAGTGCGGCGGTATGCAGCTTGCCGCCGGTCTGGAACTGCAGGAACAGCCGCCAGTTGCCGGACGTGGGCAGCATGGCCTGGAAGGCCAGGTCCGGTCCGCCCGTGTCGCCCTCCACCCTGGTCCATCTGGGCCGCCATGGACCGCCTCCTGCGCGGCGAGCTCCCGCCCGGCGGAAAGTGCGACATCAAGACCCTCGCCCGCGAAGCGGGCGTCGACCGCACGGCCTTCTATGGCACCCGTCCTTACTCCCATCTCCGTGCCGAGTTCGAGCGTCGCCGCCAGGCCCTGCAGCAGACCGGAGACAACCCCGACCCCCGTGAAGCCCAGATCGTCCGACTCAAGGCGGAGAGCACCAAGCTCAGGGAACGGCTGACCCGATCCGAACAGACGATCAACGAGCTTATGGACTTCCGCGCCCAGGCCCTGGCACGGCTCGCCGCCCAGCACGAAGAGATCGTCCGACTCCGCGAAGCCGCCCTCGGCACAAGCCGCGTGAGCCAGCTTCCCGCACCGCGAACCACAGCAATCGGAACATGCAGCTGACACACCGGGATTCACTGGGCACTGTCGGACGCAGGGTGATCGAAAAGGGCTTGCGGACGGGGCGGCGCTTGGCTAGACGTTACGGCGGAACCCCCACCACGAGAGTGAGGGGCCACGACAGCGAGAGGAGGGGTAAGCCCATGATTCTCATGATCACCGCGCTTGTGTCCTCCCGGGGTGCGGACCACATCTGACCCCGGAGCGGGCAGGCGCCTTCACCGGAGCGTGCCTTGACCGTGAAACAGAACGACCTGACCATGCGTCCGATCACCGGACGCGAAGAACTCGTCCTCTTCTCCCAACTGCCTTACACCCTCAACGAGGAACTGGCGGACGACCTTGCCGCCGGCCGCCGACGTCCGGAATGGATGTGGGTCGCCCTTCGCGGCGATCGTCTACTGGCCAGGGTCGCATGGTGGGGTCGGGCTGGAGACGACACACCATTCCTTTTGGACATTTTCGATATCGACGACAGCAGCGCGGATCGCGATCGCGTGGACATCGGCGTGCGGCTGCTGCGGGCTGCCACGGCCGCAGTGGTCCCAGCCGACGCCCGTCCACCCGAGTACAACCGAGCCGTCCCACCCGATTGGTGCGAGGGCGGAGTGATCGGGCGCATCGTCGAGGACCGCATGCTCGCCCTGGAACGGACCGGCGCCCGCCAGTTCGTCGAACGGCTGCTTCTGGAGTGGCGTCCCGGGACGCCACTCCCCGAGCCGAAGGGGCGCCTGGTGTTCCGGCCGGTCCGCGACACCGAGGAAATCCTCGCCCTGATGACTCGGGTCCTGGACGGAACGCTGGACGCGCACAGCAGGGACAACCTGACCCGGATGTCCCCCCGCGAAGCGGCGGCCAGACACTATGAGGAGGAACTCGCGCACTTCCGGAGCCCGCAGGACTGGTGGCGGATCGCGACCCTGCCGGACGGCGAGCCAGTGGGGTTCGTCACCCCGGCCCGCAACGACTACAACCCCGTCATCGGCTACCTCGCCGTACTCCCCGAACATCGGGGCAACGGCTACATCGACGAGATCCTTGCCGAAGGCACCCGGATCCTCAGCGCGCAGGATGTCCCCCGCATCCGGGCAGCCACGGATCTCGGCAACACCCCCATGGCGAACGCTTTCCAGCGCATCGGATACGTCAACTTCGCACGCCGGATCTGCATGATCTGGAGCTGACCGAGGGCGCGGGGCTCCCGCAACGGCGTCCCGCCCGCTCGCCCGCGATCAACAGAGTGAACTGCATAACACCAGCGAGGCTGGAATGCAACACGCGCTGCTGTCATCGTCACGAACGGGGCGTCGAGAGCACACCAGCTCAATGACCACACGAACCCAACCGCACACGGCCTCTGCGGACACAAGGCATTCCTACATCACGCACCTGACCGAGGACGGATATCCCGAGAGGTTCGTCCAGGAACAAGTCGGGCACGCCTACGCTTCGACGACCGCGTTGTACACCTGGGTGTCGGACGAGTACCGCAACCGGCTGATCGAGGACGCGCTCCAGCGGCAGCTGGAGCGCGGTGACGGAGGGGTGTTGATGCCGCGGTGATGCAGCGCATGGGGTTCACGTGGAACCTGCGCCGGTTGATGGCGGAGCGAGATATGTACCAGACCACCGACTTGGTCCCGCTCCTGGCCGACTACGGTGTCCACCTCTCCCGCGAACAGGTCTATCGCCTGGTCGCACAACCCCCGCAACGGCTGTCAATGGACGTCCTGGCCGCGCTGTGCGGGATCCTCGACGTCACACCAGCCGACCTGATCACGGTCACCGAGGTCCGCGTCCAGGTCGCCAAGCCGACGGCGACCGGAGAGAACACCAGTGAATCGAAGGCACCGCCGGCGCGCCGGGTCCAGGTGCGGCGCCCGGGCGAGCGGTGACTGGTCCTGGCCCCGCGAGGCCGGCGTGGACTGAACTTGCCCAGCTGATCACCCGATACCTTCCCGAGCTGCCTTCACAGGAGGCGGACCGGATTGTGGCTGAGCTGACGCCGTCGGCCCGCGGTCGTATCCGGGCCCATTTGACCGCGCACCCGGACGGGCTGCTCAGCGGCGACTCCACCGCACCGCGCTCCGTTCAGGCCTTGATCATCACCTTGGCTGAGGCCGGGGTGCCAGGGGTGAGGAGACCAGCGTGTCTGCGGTGCGGGCGAGTACGGCCGCTGCGGCGGGCTGTGCCCGGCGGCCGGGTATGCCTCGGCTGCGAAGGCGTTCTCGCGGCGCGAGGAGACGTCGGCCCGTGCAGCGTGTGCGGGAAGATCGGCCCCCGACCCACTCGCAAGACCTGCGCGAGCTGCCGCCGGATCCAACTCGCCGCCGACCGGGTCTGTTCGAATTGCGGAAGGCACGCGGCGACGGATCCGTGCTCGAACTGTCGGCCCCGCCCGCACACCCCCTGTGCCCTATGCCGGACCAGCGCCCCGGTATGCGCAAGGTGGCCCGTCGGGCCGGTGTGCCAGCGCTGCTACGGCGACGCCTGCCGTCGGCCATCCATCTGCCCGAGCTGCGAGCGACGCCGAGTTCTCATCGCCCGTTCTCAACACCGGCGCGTCTGCGGCCCGTGCGCTGGCCACTCGGACCGCTACGCCTGCCCCCGATGCGGCGAGCCCCGCTCCTACCAGGTCCGCGACCTGTGCGACCGATGCGCGGTGGAGGACCGACTTACCGCACTGTTCGACGCCACCCCCGACAGCGACACCGGCCAGTACGCCCACATGCGTGCGGCCCTCGCCGACTGCCCGGAACCGGGTACAGCTCTGAATTGGCTGCGCAACTCCCGTTCCGCCCGTCTGCTCGCGGAGCTCATCGCCACCGGACGCCCCCTCACCCACGCCGACCTGGACGCCACTGCCGCCGGCAGTCGATCCAACGCGGTGATCGCCGACTACTTGCGCGGCCTCCTCGTCGCCTACCAGGTGCTCCCAGAACGCGACGAGCTCACCGCCCGGATCACCCGCCACCTCGACCGGGTCACCACCCGCCACCCCGATCACGCGGTCCTGCTCCGCTCCTACGTCCGCTGGTCCCTGCTTCCCCGCGCCCGCCGCCACCAACGCCTCCGGGGCGGCGGGGTGAAGCACCGGATCCGCTGGGCCTACACCCGCATCAACGTCGCCGCGGACTTCCTCATAACGATGGCGGTCCACGAACTGACCATCGGACAGGTCACCCAGCATCAAGTCGACGCCTGGCTCGCAGGGAGTTCCGGGACCCGGCATGAGGTCCGCGACTTCGTCGTCTGGGCTCACCGCCGCCACCATGCCCGGGCCCTGGAGGTTCCACACCGCCCCAAGGCCTATCCGGTCGGACTAGATGAGGACTCCCAGTGGGACCTCCTGCACCAGTGCCTGACCGACACCGACCTCCCACTCGACGTCCGAGTGGCGGGGGCAATTCTCCTGCTCTTCGGCCAGCACCTCACCAGAATTGCCGCGCTGACGACCGCCGCCCTGTCCACTGCAGACGAGACAACCTTCCTCACGCTCGACCGCACTCCCATCCCTCTGCCCGCCTCCCTCGCCCGACTCCTGACCGACCTCGTGGATCGTCCCGCGGCCACCGGCTGGGCCGCGAACACACCTTCCGGCTGGCTGTTCCCCGGACACCTCCCCGGCGCCCATCTCTCCGCAGCCGTCCTCAGCCGCCATCTGGCCGCCCACCACATCCCCAACCGCCCAGCCCGCACCACCGCCCTCGTCGCTCTCGCCCAAGAGCTGCCTCCGGCGATCCTGGGGCCCGTGCTCGGACTACACCCGATCACCGCCGCGCAGTGGCGCCGCCGAGCCGGCACCGACTGGACCGCCTACCTCGCAGCCCGCGCCAACGGTGCTCAGAGCCCTTCCGTGAACCCGCACTCCGAGGATATTCAGCTACAAGTCGCTGCAGAATTGGAAGGGTGATGCTTCAGTGTGAGAGGGGTTCGCCGTTGGCTAGGAGAGTCCGGCGCCTTGGACCGCAGGGCACCGTCATGGCCGTCATACCCAAGGTGGAAAGCATCGGTCGGCAGCGGTACAAGGAGTTGAGGCTGGTCCCGGTTGACCAAGGCTGGCACGATCAACACTCATGAATGATCAAGACGGCTTAACATCTGAAGCTCTGCGCCTGGTCACGCACCGCTTCCCGCATGCCGTGGGCGCCATTCTCGGCGGCTCAGCCGCGCAAGGCCGCACCTCGCCAAGCAGCGACCTGGACGTGGCTGTCCTCCTGCCCGACTCAGACACCAGCCGCCGCGAAGTCATCCGCCACGCCGGTCGGCTGGCCGAGCTGTTCATCCACACCACCGCGGACATCCAGCAGGCTCTGGAGCACAACAGAGGCAACCGCCGAGGCACTCTCCTCTTCATCTACGACCAAGGGCTGCCCCTGCTGGACCTCCACGGCGATGTGGACCGCTCACGCACACAGGCCCGAGCGCTACTCGCCAAGGGCCCCATCGCCCTCACCCCCGCCGAATGGGAGCGAGGCCGCTACCTCCTCACTTGCTTCATGGACGATTTGCTCGACACCCCGTCGACCAACCGTTATGAACAGCTTGCCCTGGCCGACCACACCTTGCGCGAAGCCGCGCATCTCCTCACCGCCCACCACGGAGCCTGGACAGGCATTGGCAAGTGGCTGCCCCGCAGACTCCTCAGCGCGGATCCCGCACGCGGCAGAGCCCTGCTGGACGGCCATCAACGCGTGGCCGAACGCGGCGACACGGCATCACTCGCGGCCGCGGTGGAGCGGATCCTCGATCTCATCGGCGGCCCACTGAGAGAGGGCTACATGCAGCGATAGCCGGAACGGACACGGCTCTCTCCGCCCCCACGCCCCCTCCTGCTGAGTTCACGGACGGGTTCTCAGCGGAATACCGCACGTTGCGAATGACGCTCCCCGCCAGCTGGAGCGTCGGCATGGACGGCGCAGGAGCGGCAGGACTACGCGAACGACTTGGGTGACAGCCGGGCGTTGGACGCGGTGAGTGCGCAGCAGAACCGGCAGAAGGCTGACCAGGACCCATCTACCTGGTTGCCAGCAGATCCCGACGCACACTGCCGGTACGTAGAGGACTGGGCAGCTGTGAAAACACGCTGGCGCCTCTCAGCGGACCCGGCCGAGGTGGCGGTACTCCAGCAGGTCGCGGCTGGCTGTCCGGACGCGGAGATCACGGTCGAGTTGGCCCGTTGACGTCATCGTGACGACGACAGCCAGCCGAAGGTAGCGACGATGTCATCGCTGCCCTTGGGGTCGACTGACCAGCCAGAGGCAGCGCGTGGGTGCGGCTCGATGCCGCCGTCGGCCGGACCGTCACGATCGCCGACGGCGGCACTCCCGGCACCGGCTCGTGGTAGCGCTAAGTGGTTGGCGCTGGAAGTCCTTCGGGGGTTGATCAGGCGGCTCTACCTTCTTGGTCGGGTTGACCGAGCCATTCGTAGGGTTGGGTCGCCCAGGGGTGCTGGGTGTGGCTATCAGGCGGCTGCCGTCTCGTGGCTAATCTGGCTTCGCCGCCCAGCGCCCCACGACGACTCGGCCGCCGATTAGGAAATGCGAACAAGCCGCTGCGTAGAGCAATGCCGGCGAGGTCGTCCGGGGCACGAACAGAGCGAACACACATGTCAGGAGCACGATGAGTCGGATATGGGCGGGGATCGACAGCGGCAAGGGCCACCATCACGGCCTCGCCCTGGACACAGACGGCAAGACGCTGTTGTCGCGGCGGGTCGCCAACGACGAGCCCGAGCTGCTGCAGCTGATCGGTGGCGGCGGAACCGGCTGCGGTAGCGGAGCTGGTCCAGTGGTGCGCGGGGTTGCCGTTGGCGTTGAGCATCGTTGCCAGCCGGGCGGTTCTGGAGCCTCACGTTCCTCTCGCGGAGCTGGCCGCCGAGCTGTGCGATACTTCCTCGCGGCTGGGGGCGCTGGATATCGGGGCGCCGATGGCGTGCCTGAGAACGGTGTTGTCGTGGTCTTACCAGGCATTGACACCGGAGCAGGCCATGGTGTTCGGCATGGTGGGGCTGGCTCCCGGCCCGGACATCAGTGTGCCCGCTGCCGCCAGTCTCGTGGGTTTGCCGGTGGCGCGGGTAAGGACTGTGCTGCGCGCGCTGGAGCGAGTCTCCCTGGTGGAACAGCATGCTGCGGGCCGATACCGGATGCACGACCTTGTCCAGGTGTACGCAGCCGACCAGGTGTGCCAAGACCAGCCTGCTGGTGAACGCGATCTGGCATTGCAGCGCCTGGTTGAATTCAGCACGCACACCGCGCACGCCGCGGACCGGCTCATTGCCCGGCACCACGCCTCGATCGAGCTCGGTGAGCTTCCCGACGGGTGCCAGCCACAGCCACTCGCCGATGCCAGTGAGGCGATGGCATGGTTCAACGCCGAACGCGCCAACCTGATGGCCATCCAGCACATGGCCGTGGAAAAGGCATGGCATGCACCAGTGTGGCAGTTGGCGTGGACACTCACCACGTTCCAGCTTAGGCAAGGGCACCTTCACGACAACCTGACCGCGTGGAAGGCTGGTGCGCAAGCGTCAAAGCACCTCGACGATCCGCACACCCGCACCCGCTCGTACCGGCACCTTGGCCGTGCCTGCGCACAACTCGGGCAGCATGACGAAGCCCTTGCCTTCCTGGAGGAAGGTCTTGCAGGCGCGGAGCGGGACGGTGATTACCTCGGCCAGGCACACACCCATCGCGCCGTTGCTGTGGCGTGGGAACAACAGGGCGACAACCAGCGGGCGCTGGAGCACGTTCAGCAGGCGTTGCGGCTATACGAGGAACTCGGCGTCAAAGTCAGTGGCTCCCACGCCCTCAACGAAGTTGGCTGGTACACAGCAAGACTCGGCAACTATGAACAGGCTCACCAGTACTGTACCCAGGCCCTGGACCGGTGCCGTAACGGACGAGACCGGAGCGGCGAAGCAAGAACCCTGATCAGCCTGGGCTACATCGCTCACCACACAGGCCAGCACGACCAGGCGGCAGAGCACTACCAGCAGGCCCTCAGCCACTACCGGTACCTCGGCGACACATCAGCCCAAGCAGACACGCTCGACCACCTCGGCCACACCCACGCCATCCACGACAAAGACCAGGCCCGCCGAACGTGGCAACAAGCGCTCGAACTGTATGAGGCGCAACATCGCGAGGGCGATGCGCTCCGCGTCCAGCAGCAACTCGCCACCTTGAACGGGCCTATAGAGTCACCGTAACTTCGTTTTCGTGGCGGTGCTGGACGGGGCTGGATCGCACGAGCCGTCCCTGCCGGGGACACATAGCCAAGACAACGATCAAGTACGAGATCTGCGAGCTTCGATTCGGAAGGTAGTGCTGCGGGGACTGTTTCACGGTCTTGCGGCTGTCCCCGTCGTTGCCTTGGTCACCCTGCGGGTTGCCGTGAGGCACGTCATGGTTCTCGGGTCTCGCCGGTGGCCTTGGCGCCTTCGGGCTGGGCCGACTTCCAGGTCCGTTCCGATACCGTCATCCGCCGCCACCAGACCTTGGTCAACCGCGCTTTCTCCTTCTGCTGGGACACCTGGACCAGCCAGCCTGATCCGGACCCGAACCCCGAGCTCGTCCCCAACGCCGACCCCACCGGGCGGCCAGAGTGGGGGCCCACGCTTACCCCAACAGCCCTTTCTGCCCTACTGGCCGCGGGCACTGCTCGCAGTCCGCAGCTGGCTTACCACCTCGACCGCGTTGCGACGCTGTTGGCGGGCATGGTCCGACACGCCCCCACCTCCCGAACTGCAGGCCCTGCTCGACGCGGTCAGCAGAGGACACCACCTCAACCCCTACTCCCTGGTCCAACAAACCACAGCTCGGGGCGGATGGGAGAAACTGGGGCTATGGCCTCTCCCTTGCCCTCGTCTCCCGCCGTTACCGCCCGAATGAGTCTGCAGCCTGGCCGTGACACATTCCAGGAGTTGGCCGTTCGACGGATCCTTCATCGGGCCGGGCTACGCTATCGAATCCACATCCCGGTGCCTGGCCTGCCTCGCCGAAGCATCGACATTGCCTTTACCAGACAGAAGGTCGCCGTCCTCCTTGACGGATGCTTCTGGCACGGCTGCCCTAGCCATGCGACCAGTCCGAAGAAGCATGCTGATTGGTGGCGGGCGAAGCTGGAGCGCAACGTGCTGCGAGATCGCGAGACCACGGAGCACCTGAGCGCCTTGGGCTGGGCTGTTTTGCGCTTCTGGGAGCATGAGGTACCGGATGCAGTCGCTGCGCGAGTTCGCCACGTGGTGGCGACCCGTCGGCAGAACGTCGCCCGGTGATCCCAGCGGCAACTGAACTGGGGCGAGGAGCGGGTGGACGGTGTTCGTGCCGGCTTCCTCGGCTGTCGGTGGCATCGGAGGCCCCGTGCGCCTCCCATGTTCCAGCAGGCAAGTTGGCTCCTTGGCGCGATGCTGGCAGCGCTGTCAGTGCGGTGATCTAACGTCAACTCATGACCGCTAGTGCTGAAGTGATCAACCCTGGTGATGTCCGCACGCGGGCTCAGATTCGTGCAGTGTTCGGGGGGAGTCCGCAAGGCGGGATCTGCCCCTCGATGAGCAAGCACAGCGTCAACCTCTACTCAGACCCGGATGTGGGCGAGCAAGTGGGCTACTACGATGGCTGGTTGGCGGAGCAAGACGAGCTGGGAGCCGTCTTCGAGTACACCGGCGCGGGTAAATCCGGTGACCAGACCTTCGAAGGCACCGCCGGCACAGGGAACCGGGCGATTCTTCAGCACGCGGAGGAGGGCCGGGTGCTGCGAGTCTTCACGCGAGTGGGCAAGGTACCTGGGAGCGATACGAAGACCCTGCCCTTGCCGTAAACCGCATCCGTGCAGGTCACGCCGCATGTTGATATTCGTGGAGGATGCCGCCGAGGCGATCGTGTCGGCGTATGTCGAGGCGGGCTAACGCGTCGGGATCGTCGATCGGCGGGGGCAAGGGGTGCAGTGGCCTGGCGTTCGCGATGCCCTGGTGTGGTCGGTGTCCGTTGTAGAACTGCTCGAACTCGCGAAGAGTGTGGAGGAGATGTCGCTGGTTCCAGATCAATGTCCGGTCCAGGAGCTCGCGGCGACAGGTCTGTATCCAGCGCTCCGTGATCGAGTTCATTCGTGGCATCTGGATGCCGCTGAGGACGACGTCGATCCCCGCGTCCTTGAGGACGGCATCGAAGAGGTCGGGGAACTTCCCGTCCCGGTCTCGGATCATGAACCGTGCGCGGCAGTCGAGGTCTTCGAGGTCCATGACGAGGTTCTTCGCCGCTTGCGCTACCCAGGATGCGTTCGGATGCGCGGTGGCGCCCAGGATGCGGATCCGGCGACTGCCGTGTTCGATCACCACGAGCACGTACATCCGCATCCCCGACAGGGTGACTGTTTCCATGAAGTCGCAGGCCAGCAGGGCATCAGCTTGGCTGCGAAGGAAGGTGGCCCAGGTACGGGAGTTCCGCTCGGGTGCTGGGTCGATGCCGGCCTTCTTCAGGATCTCCCAGACGGTGGGCGCGCCTACCTTCACCCCCAGCACGAGCAGCTCGCCGTGCAGACGTCTGTACCCCCAGCTCGGGTTCTCCTGAGCCGGCCGCAGGACCAGGATGCGGATGGAGCGTACGGTGCGTGGTCGTCCCGGGCGTTGGGTCGGCAGGAGGAGGCGTGGCGACGTGCGACGAGGGTGCGGTGCCAACGCAGCACCGTGTCAGGGCGTACGAGCAGCCGTAATCTTCGCAGGACGTGCAGTGGCAGCCGGTGCAGCAGCGCCGCCAGGAATGCCCGATCGCTGGGCGTGAACCGGACCTTGTCCTTGCCGAGTTGGCGTTCCAGCACGGTGATCTGGTGGCGCAGGGGCGAGGATCTCCGCGTCTTTGTCCCGGTCGGTCATCGGCAGCAGGCGAAGCATCGCGAACGCGTTCGTCACGCCGAGGTTAGCCAGTCTCAGCAGCACGGTCGATCATCTTGCCGCGGTGAGTGCCAGCCTCGCGAGAGCGCCTGTTTTGGCGACTTCGCCGGTCGACCTCCGGTACACCGCGCGCACCGCCTCCCACCAGGGCGGATGACATTCTCGGCAAGCGCAGGGCCTCCGCGGGCGTCTTCCCTTCCGCGATCTTTCGCAGGTAGCACTCCTGTCCGCGCCCGCGGTCGCGGATCTGGCAGACGGCGATGATGTGCAGCACGGAGTTGAGTGCCCGGTTGCCGCCGGTGTTGAGCCGGTGGCGGAGGTTGTTGCCGCTGGAAGCGTCCAGCGGCGCGCTGCCGGTGTAGCTGGCGAAGTGGTGTTCGGTGGGGAAGCGGCTGACGTCGCCGACGTGGCCGATGACCTTGGCAGCCAGCACGGTGCCCAGGCCCGGCAGGTTCATCAGCGTGGTGCGGGCCGCGGCGAGCGCGTCGCGCATGTCAGGCTCGTTGTCTTTGACCTGCCGGTCCAGACGGCGCAGGTCACCCAGCAGATCGCGGGCGATGTCCCGGCGGCAGGCGTCGGTGGCGGTCATGGGCCGGATGCTCTTCATGACGGCGGCGGCCTTGTCGGCGGGCAGCCCGTAGGAGCGCCGCCGGGCACCAGGTCACGCAAGACGGCATGCAGCCGGTTCAGGACACGAGTGCGTTCGTGGACGAGGTCGTCGTGCCGCTCGGTCAGAAGCCGAAGGATGGTGGTCTGGTCCCCGGGCACGACGATCCGCAAGTCATCCCCGAACAGGGCGACCTGGGCCACGTGGAGGGCGTCCGCGGCGTCGGTCTTGCGGTCTCCGCCGGTGGCCGGCAGCCGGGCGCGAGCCGACAGTGTGGAGGGCACGTCCACCACGTCCTCGCCCGCCGCAGCCAGCTGCTGGGCGAGCGTGCGGCCCAGGCCGCGGGCGCCTTCGATGGCGAAGCGGCGTTCAGGCCACTGCTCGCACCAGCGCATCAGCTGCCGGAAGGTGCCGGCATTGACGACGAACCGGCGCTGGGCCACCTGGTGGCGCGTCGCGTCCCACGGCTACGACCGTCCGGGTCATCACATCGCTCACGATGTGCGGTGTCTCAGGCACTTCAGGTCTCCTCGTCTCGCCTCGTCAGGGCACCTCGCCCGCGCCGTGGGGCGCGTACAGGTCGAGTAGGCGCACCCGGGCGGACCTGAGTCGGCCCGCGATCACTCCAGCGACATACGTCAAGAGCGCGTTGTCCAGCTCCGGATCCTTTCCGCACAGCTCACGGACCGCGGCCGCGTCGAACTCGTAGGCACGGACCGGACTGCTGGCCTGGGCTCCCATGTGCCAGTGATAGGGAGGGACCAGCCAGGACCAGCCCAGCAGTTCGCCGGCACCGAGGGTCTCGATGACCGCTGCGCGGCGGCCGGGCACGCGAACGTCGAGAGCGACGGTGCCCGTGTGGATGATCCAGAAGCGGTCGGCATCGCCGCCCTCGTTGAAGATGCGCTCGTCGATCTCGAACGAGACCTCACGAGCGAGCGACATGAGCTGCTCGCGATGCTCCTTGGTCAGGGCGCCGAAAACGCCGGTCCTCCCAACCACAATCGTCTTCCCTTCACCTTGACCTCGAAGCGGAGGCTGGCTCGTATCACGCCGATGAGACGGCCGTGGTGGCGACGCGGGTAGCGACACCCCGCTCTTTCTCCCAGCCCCTCACTCCACCATCGTCGTGAATCGACACGGTGCAATCTGGGCCGAGTTTCCCCTGGCGAGAGTCCGGGTGAAGCGATGGGCACATCACCGGTCCTGCGCGGAACGCGCCCGGCTGCGCCATCCAGAAGTGACGGTGTCGAGCGACGTGCTGATCACCGACGCCGTGTCCGGGCTGCCGCACGCGACATCCTGCTGGGACCGTCAGCCTCACGGTGGGCGCCAGCGCCGTGTGCCCGGTCATCGTGGTCCGCGGCGGGGAGCAGAACCGGCAGGGCTCCTTCGGCCGTGTGGCGGTCGGCGTATAGGTCAGCTGGTGCTTGGCCTCGTTGCCCAGCAAGCCTTGGATGTCGGTCATCGGCTCGCCTCTCCGGTCGTTCGGAATGCCGAGGGTGAGCCTCGGGTCCCCGTAACCGCCAGGCTCATGCAAGTCCGTACGTGCCGTTACGGTGTCCTGATCCAGGTGCGAGCCCCGGCTTGCTGCTCGGCGGCCGCCGCGCAGCGGCGCAGCCGATGACCGTGCGCCACAGCATTCGGTCGGTATCTGGTGATGCCCGTGGGGGCTCAGGCGGGTGCGTAGGTCAGGCAGTCGACCCCGGTCTGCTGGTAGCCCACGGTGATGCCGGGGGCATGGCATTCGAAGGCGACGTTGTGCCGGCAGTCGGACATCTTGCAGGCGCCGACCCGGCCGGTGACGGACGGGTCGCCGCCCTTGGCCCGGGCGGTGAAGAAGGTGTCGCAGTGTGCGTGCCGAACGTCCCCCACGGTGATGGCCATAGCGTGGCAGGCGCGGTCCCGATTGTAGGCGCAGTCTTCGACTGTGCACTCGGTCACGACGGGCATTTCCATGACGGCGGTCTCCTCGTACGGGTATGTTTTTCCGGCCCGCCGACGGTGAGCGGCAGGCGACTGACGTGAGCATGGCCCACCGGGTCGAGCGTGGTCGTCAGCACCGCCGACGGCCAGCGGACTTACGCCGAATGGGGCAACGCCATGGGCGTTTGACTGCGTCGTGCTGTCAGGGAGGGGTGGTTCGGGGCGTGGGCGGACGACCGCGACGGGGCCCTGTTCCTGTGGAGCGGCCGGCGGGCGGCCCGGACACTGGGCGGGCGGCCTCAGCGCCATCGGGCGGGCCCGAGCCAAGATCATCGAGACTGAGCGGCCGACCACCCGCTTCGAGGACGTCGCCGGCTGTCCTGGGCGAGGGCTCGACCGGAGCCGTCGACGACCTGGTCGGCGCCCCCCAGATCGCCGCCCGTATGGTCCGCGAGTTCGGACTGTCCCCGGCCCTCGGCCCGTCGGATACGGCTCCGGCGCCCCGGCTGCCTCGGCGGCGAGAGCACCGAGGGCACGCTGCACCGGGCCCTGCTCAGAGCAGACCCAGCACGTGGTCGACGAGGAGATCGCCCGCCCGGTGCGGCACGCCTTGGAACGTGCCGTGGCTCTGCTGCGTGACCACGCGAGGCGCTGGAGACCCTGGCAGGCTCACCACCCGCGAGATCGTCGAGGGGCCCGTGGTCCTCGTCGTACTCCCACGGCAACAGCGGCCGGACGGCCACTACCCCGTCGCGGCAGGGAAGCCGACGCCCTCCCCATGACGCCGCGGAGACACCCGCCACACAAGCACGAGGCCCGCACACACAAGCATGAGAAGGAAGGGAGGCGGCCACGGAACAGCAGTTGGGGGAGATCCACGATGAGCAGGTCCTGGCGCGGACGGTCGCCGTCTGATCCGGCCTGCCGCGGTCACGATCGCTGTCGACGCAACCGCGCTCGTGGCATCGGAGTTGATGGAGCGATTTCCGGCTCCCGCGTCACCTCCCCGTCGTGCATCCGGCGGTTGCTGTGCCGGCCTGCCGGGCAGGGCCGACATGGCGGTCGCCTGTGCGCCACCAGTGGCTTCGCTGTCCGGCCTGCGTGGGGATGAACTCCTGCCGGCCACAGACCGGCGCTCGTCCAAACGGAGCAGACCGTACGCTACGCAGCCGACTTCATGACCTGCACCGAAGCCGACGCCCTACCGGTGCTGGACGATGACGGACGTCTCGCCGGGGTGCTGACCGCAGCCGATATCGTCCCGGGCCTGGTCGGCCATCCGCCGCCTCGGCGGAGCTACCGTGGAACGGCGATTGGGTCAGGCTTGCTTGTCGGTACCGGCGTGGCATCCGGCGTCCCAAGGGCCCCGGGGGGCTATTCGGCTGTCAGGCAGGGGCGGTCCGGGTGCGTGGGCGAACGACTGCCAAAGGGCACAGGGAGAACAGCAGGAGGTGGTGGCTGACGGAACCGAGAGCCAGGCCGCGGAAGCCACCGCGTCCACGGGAGCCGACGACCAGGAGATCGGCCCGGTCGGAGGCACGGGCGAGCGCGAGGACCGGTGATTCATCAGGGAGTTGCTCCACCACCTCCACGTCGGGATAGTCCTCGCGCAGCGGGGCCAGCCACTCTTCCAGGGCCTCCTGGTGCTCCTTGGCCATGGCGTCCTGGGCAGCGCTGACCACCGCATGAGGCACCGGGGGACTCCAGGCGTGCAGGGCCTGCAGTTGGGCGGCGCGCAGGGACGCCTGTTGGAAGGCGTAGGCCAGAGCGGCGTTGGAGTACTCCGACCCGTCGACGCCGACGACAATGTGACGATGGCCGGTGGTGATGTGGTTGACGATGACCACGGGGACGGCTGCGTGGCCAACGACCTGCAAGGCCACCGAACCAAGCAGTAGGCTCCCGAAGCCGCCCCGGCCCTTGGCGCCGAGCACCACCGTGTGAGCATGCTCGGCCTCGGCCAGCAGCACAGGTGCTGGGGCACCGGAAGGCACGGCGGATGTCACGTCCAGGTCCGGGTGGGCGTCCAGGGCGATCGCGGTGGCCTCGGCCACGGGCCTGGTCACCCGGGCGCGCCACGGACGGCAGGTCCTGTACCGCCGTAGCTCTCTCGGAGACCAACTGGCCGACCGGGGTCTGGCGCCATTTCCAGCGCACCAGACGGCGATGCCAGGTCAGCAGTGTGCCTGGGGTGACGAGCCGGTGGCGGCGCAAGCCGGATGGCAGATCCCGTGCGAGAGCGGAGAGTACGGCACGATCGGCCCACGAAAGCCGAGGCCGTTCAACCTGTCGGCGTAGGACGGCGACCTCGTGGCGAAGCGCGAAGATCTCCGCGCTGCTCGCAGCGGACGAACGGCCCAGCAGGAGGAAGCATCCCAGCAGTCGGCAGAAGATCAGGTAGAGCAGTCGCAGGCCCACGATCACTGATCATGCCCCTATGCGGGCCATCGCAAAGCTCCAGGTCAGCCGCCATGCGGCAGTAATGACACCCTTCGCGGCTCAGCGCTCCAGGTGGGCGTCCAGGCTGTGGCGCCGCCCGGCCCCCTGCGGCGGGTCGGCCAGACCATCACCCGCATTACTCCAACCGGGGCAATCCGGGGTGATGAGGACGTGTCGCCCCACCGGCCGTGCCCATCGCGGGAAAGCTACCGGCGCAGGTGCGTTTTCTGGTGGGAGCAGGACGGCCTCGGCGAGGCACTGCGCCCCGCGGCCCGCTCTGTCCGCCGGTATGGAGATGGCGAGGAGTAGCATCATGGAGCAGCAGCCCGGCGGTGCCCGTGCCCCGGTGGTGCGGCACCGTTCGTCCCTGGCCGCGCTGGGGGCGTTCGGCGCCGTCCTGCTCGCTGCCGTGGGCTGGCACTTCACCGCGATCGCCCTGGCCACCGTGCCACCGAACCACGTCAGCCACCGATATGCGTCGGTGGTCGGCGGTTACGTCGATCCTGAGCTGGACCAGAACTGGAAGCTTTTCGCACCCGATCCGCCCCAGGAGACCATCAGGGTCGAGGCCCGAGTACGGGCGACCGCAGGCGAGGGCGCCGTCCGAACGGGACGGTGGCTGGACCTCACCTCCGCCGACCTGGCCGCGATGAGGGGCAGGCTGCCGAGCCATGCGAACGAGGATGTCCTCCCGATGGCATGGTCCTTCTACCAGGTGTGGCACGCGCCACGCCGAGAGTCCGCCTCCGGTTCGGAGGCCGAACTGTCGACCGCGCACCTCAAACGGGCGGTGCTGCAACGCCTGATGTGGCGGCTCGGCGGAGAGCACATCACCGGCCTGCAGGTCCGGTGCCGGACCGACCGGGTGCCTCCGCCGCCGTGGGACAGCGGGCCGGCCACCGCCCGCCGCCCCCTCTACCGGGCACTTCCCTGGTGGCCGGTGAGGGAGCGGGACTACGAGGGGTTGTGAGCCGCCGTCGGGCCGCGCGGCTGTGTTCCGCCGAGCGGGTGAACACACCATCCGCTCGGGTGTCGTTCCCCGGCCGGTACCCGGTGTCACTGGACGCTACAGCGGCAAAGTCATCCGTTCCCGACAAGAAAGCCGCCCGATGAAAAAGTCGTTCCGCGTACTGGGCGTAGTCGTCGTGGCCGTGGGAGCCCTGGAATACGGTGGCGCCGCGGGCCATGCCGAGAGCTACGAGTGGCCCTTCTCCGGAGCAGGCACCGTCTTCTCCCCCTTCCCCACCCACGACCCCGCCAAGGGGACCGGCGCACGGTGCGTCAACGTCGGCTCCGGCGAGGCGCGCCAGCGCAACGACTGCGACACCCGCAGCGGCATCACCTTCAACCCCGCGCCCGCACCCGTGGGCAAGGTCCCGGTGCCGAAGCCGGTCTGAGGCGTTGAGCAGGATGCCAAGGAGCAGGGTGAAGCAGCAGGACAACCGCGCCTTGGCGGCGCGGTCCCGTTCCTCACTGGCCGTGCTCGCGGCCCTCGGAACCGTGCTGCTCGGCGCCGCGGCGTGGCACCTCGGAGCGGTCTCGCTGAGCGTCGCCCCGCCGAACGCCCTCAGCAAGCACTATCCGCAGCGGATCGCCGACCACGTCCATCCGGAGCTGGAACAGAACTGGAAGTTGTTCGCCCCGGATCCGCCGCAGGCGAACACGGTGATCGAGGCCCGGGTCAGAACGGTCAACGGCACCCGTGCCCGCCACACCGGCGGCTGGGCCGACCTCACGGCCCCCGACATCGCCGCCATCCGGGGCAACCTCCTGCCCGGACGCGCGGACCAGGACCTCCTCCCCTACGCCTGGGACTACTACACGCTCTGGCACGACCGGCTGACCGGGCATCCCCAGCAGGCCAGGCTGATGGCAGAGAACCTGAAGCGCACCGCTCTGCAACGCCTCGTGCCTCAGCAACGCGGGCGGCGAATCACCGGTCTGCAGCTCCGGGTCCGGTTCGACCCGATGCCACCGCCGCCCTGGGCTTCCCTGCCCACCACCACTGACCGACCCGCGGCCAAGGTGCTGCCCTGGTGGCGGGTACAGGACCAGGACTACCAAGGGCTCTGACGTGCACTTCGAGACCACTGACAGGGCTTCGGCTCTCCCCGCGCCCGCCCGCCCGGCCGACACCGGCCCAGCCCGGGTGCCCTCACCCGCCGCCCCTGCGACCCCACCCGCGGAGGCCGCCGCCCCGCCCGACACGGGTCTCCCCGGCCGGATGGCGGCACTCGTCGCCTGGGCCGCCCGGGTCCACGTGCCCCATCAGGCCGCTGTGCTGCGGATGGGGCTGGCCTTCGTCGTCGCCGCCGGCTTGCTGCGGGAGTGGCCCCACCGCCGGGTGCTGTTCGGCGACCGGAGCCCCTGGTCGTGGGAAATGGCCGGCTCGGTGCTCGCCGAGAACCACGCCTTCTCCGTGCTGATGTGGTGGAACGGGCGGTGGTGGTTCGAACTGGTCTACCACGCCACGATCGTTGTAGCCGTGCTGCTGATGCTCGGCTGGCGCACCCGCGGGACCTCCGTGCTGTTCATGGTCGGCGTCTTGTCCATTCATGCCCGCAACCCCTTCGTCATGGACGGCGGCGACAACGCCGTCCACCTCCTGGCGATCTACCTGGTGTTCGTCCGTTGCGGAGCGGTCTGGGCGCTCGACGCGCGCCGCAACCGGCGCTACGAACCGCAGGCCCGCTGCCGACGGGCGGGCATGGCGATGTGGCAACTGCTCGGACTGCTCCTGCTGTGGGCCTACGGAACCCGGGTGGATGCCTGGTCCGTGTTCTTCTGGACGCTCTGGGGCGCCCAGGGGCTCTGGTACGCGGCGAACCGGTTCCCCTGGCACCGGACCCGCGCCCTGCTGGACGACGCCGCCGCCATGCTGCACAACTGCGCCATGCTGGTGGTGGCCGGGCAGGTCTGCCTGATCTACCTGACGTCGAGCTGGTACAAGATCCAGGGTTCCCGGTGGCAGGACGGCACCGCCGTCTACTACGCACTGCACCTGGACTACTACCGCCCGTGGCCGTGGCTCAGCGATCTCCTCTCGTCCAGCATGCTGGTGGTCTTCCTGCTCACCTACGGCACGGTCCTGGCGCAGGCATCCTTCCCCTTCACGCTCCTCAACCGCAGGGCCAAGAACATCATGCTGGCGGTCCTGACGCTGGAGCACGCGGGCATCGGGATCCTCATCGGCATCCCCTTCATGTCGCTGATCATCATCGTCTGCGACGCCGTCTTCCTGCCCACCGGTTTCCTGGTCCGCGCCGGTGACGGCTGCGCCCGTGCCGCACGGAAGCTGTGGGGACACATCGCCCCGGGTCGCCGGGCGCCCGGACCCGCCGGCGACCGCGCCAAGAGCACCGTGCCGCTCCCCTGAGGGCTGGGACGGCCCTTCGCATCCGAAGTCCGACGTGGATCCGGCGGACTTCGGATGCTCACTGGAAGGGAAGGGGGTGGGTCAGCCCGGTTGTCCGGTGAGCTCGGTGGGCACCATGGCACCGCGCTCCACCAGGTGGGCCACCTGCGGGAGCACGGTCCCGGCCAGCTCCGCCGGGTCCACCTCGAGGTCGTCGGAGAGCCGTTGCAGCTGTTCGCGCAGGGTCCGCGCGCCATCACAGTCATCCAGGAGACGTACGGCCAGCGCGGACGCCTCCTCGGTCCAGTGGAAACCGCCGACAGGCATTTTCAGCACCTGCCGCCGTACCTGCCAGCCGTCCCGCCCCCGGTGCTCCCCCTGCTGCCACAGCGTCAGACCGGGGGCAGCCACGTAGCGCGCCGCCAGCGGATCGTGGTCGCGAAGCCAGTCCTGCCGGGCGAACCATCCGGCGACCTGCGCGCCGAGCAGGTCGCCCGCCTCCGGGCTCAACTCCTCCACGCGCACCACCGAATCGTGCCGCCCGCTGTTGCGCAGCACCACCGCCCCGTTGCCGATCCCCTCGACCCGCTGTCCTTCCAGCCACTCCAGCCACGCCGCCCGCTTCTCCCGGTCGCCTTCCTCGCAGGTCTCCCTCAGCCAGCCGTCCACGTACGGGGCGGGCGGGGTCACCGAACTCTGCACGATCCAGGCGTCCATACCGGTGCCCCGTACCCAGGAGGCGACCCGCTCCCTCCAGTCCTCGCCGCGCACATGCGCCCACTGGGTCTGGAACTGCAGGAAACCCCCTTCGGTGAGGAGAGCGGGAGCCGCTGCGGCCAACTCGGCGCCGATCCGGTCCCCGGTCCGCCCGGAGTCCCGGTACATGTGGTCCACCGTGCCCGGCCCCACCGCGTACGGCAGGTTGCTCACCACCAGGTCGAAGCGGCGACCTGCCACGGGCCGCACCATGTCGCCCCTGAGCAGTTCCCAGTCGCATCCGTTGAGGGCGGCCGTCGTCGCCGCCAGGCGCAGGGCCCGCACCGAGAGGTCGGTGGCCGTGACCTGCCGTGCGCGAGCGGACAGGTGCAGTGCCTGGATGCCGCAGCCGGTCCCGAGGTCCAGCGCCGTGCTGACCGGATGGGGCACCGTCGCGTGCTGGAGCCTGACCCCGCTGGGCCCGGGGGGCAGCACGTACTCCGCGCCGTGCCGGGAGGGCTGGAGGAACAGGGGGAAGTCCGAGACGGTCCATCCCTCCCCGTAGGGGTGCACGTGCACCGTGGCGCGTACCTCGTCCCCGCCGTGCCGGGCGAGCAGGCCGGCGGTGAGCGCCTCGGCCAGCGGGAACGGCGACAGGGCACGGCCGGCCTCGGCGACCGGCAGCGGACGCGCGTACAGGAACAGCCGGATCAGTGCTCCCAGCGGGTCGTCGGCGAGCACGGCCAGGGCCGGTTCGGGGTCGTACCGGTTGAGGGCGAGAGTCGGTTCCTCGCCGACCCGTGCGGTGATTCCGGTACAGGTGAAGCCCTGTCCGATCAAGGCGTCGGCGAGCCGGACGCCGCCGCTGGAAGAGAGAAGTCCCTCGGTCATCGCGCCATCCTGCGGCGCGGCCCGCGACCACAGGTCCGCGCGACACGGCCCGTTCGCCCCGATGGGCGAAGGGTGCAGAGCCAATGAGAGTGCTGTCGATCAGGCGGTGAGTATGGGCCGGTCGCGGTAGCGCGGCTGAACTCCTGCTGCTCGTGCCAGGGAGTGCCTCAAGGACCGGCTCCTCGCCGCCGCCCCCGAACACAGGCGGCCACTGTACGAAAGCCTTGGACTCGCGCTGATCTTCGACATGAAAAAGTGCCCCTCTGGCCTTCGTCAAGCCGCGATGGGGGTCGGCGGCTCGTAGAAGGTGCCGTCGCGGAGCATGGCGAAGAGTACGTCGATGCGTCGGCGGGCGAGAGCGATCAGCGCTGCGACGTGGTGTTTCCCCTCGCGGCGTTTCCTGTCGTAGGAGGCCGTGACGCCGGCTGCGAGAGCGAGGCGAACGCGGCGTGGTAGAAGGCGCGTTTGAGCTGCTTGTTACCTCGCCGAGCGGGGTGTTCGCCGCGGATGGAGGAGCCGGAGGCGCGCGTGACCGGAGCCAGGCCGGTGTAGGCGGCCCGCTCGCTCCTGCCACTACCCGGGCAAGGCCCCGGAGTCCTGGCCCAGACGCCGGCCGCACAGTGGATGCGCCCCCAGGGCCAGGGGGCGAACATCAGGCGCAGTCCGAATGGTGAGGCGCGCCGAGTTGGCACTTGACGGCCGCGGTATGTGGAGCCGCGCAGAGCTTGACGACGCGCCAGGTCCGCGAGAGTCTTAAGCTGGAGCAAACAGGGAGAATTACCGCGCCACGTCCCGCTACCTCACGCCGGTTCGATCTCGCCCGGCCGCCAGCTCTGGTCGAACCAGCTTTCGAGCGGACCGTAGAGCCGCAGGACGACGAACCATCCCTTGCCGGGGACCGTCTGGATCCAGTTCGCCTCCTTGCCCTGCGGCGCGGTCGGGCCGAAGTGGATGACCGTGCCGCCGCCGCACTCGGCCTGCACGGCGTCCGAGAGGCTGTTCACGCTCGGGTAGGGGTTGTCGGTGCGCAGCAGCGACCGGGTCTGAGGGTCGTAGACGTCGATGGCCCAGAAGTTCTTCGCCGGGATGCCTTTGGGAAGGGCGAGCGTGTAGCTCTTCTCGCCGTCGAGCCAGGCGCCGGTGGAGTCCTCTGCTGTATAGGCGTACTGCGATCCTGCCCCGACCGCCGCCGTCGCCATCGCCGGTGTGATCACAAGCGCCGCGTAATGGAACACAGCGCGAGCGTCCAGCAGGCGCGCACCCTGCGGCGAAAGGAACTCGTGACTTCCCGACGGGAACATGTTCTTCCACGAGCTGCCCGGGTAGTAGTAGAAACTCGGGTCACGCGGCTTGTAAAGCAATGTCCGCACGAGGCCCGACCCGACCCGCGCGGCGGTGTCGAGGATCGAGCGCATATGGTCGTCCGGTTGAAAGGGCCTGCCGGGCACGATACCGATCGAGGCGAGCTGGCCCGCGCGTTCCGGGTCGAGTGCCTCGGGCGGTTCCTGCTGAATGATCTCGTCGACCTCCGCGAAGAACGAGAAGTCATTGGCGGGGACCGTGTTGAAGTCCGAGCCAGCGAAGTTGACGAAGCGCTGCTCGGGCGGGTCGGCCGCGGCGGAGAGCGGGTACAACCGCGTCTTGAGCAGACTCTCGACACCACCGAGCACGCGGAGCGCCGCCCAACAGGAGAAGGTCGGCGACCGGGAGACGAAGTAGCCGTCAGGGACGTTGCCGTCGTAGCC
This sequence comes from Streptomyces sp. JLBJ103, assembly GCF_058215575.1. Classification (NCBI taxonomy): domain Bacteria; kingdom Bacillati; phylum Actinomycetota; class Actinomycetes; order Kitasatosporales; family Streptomycetaceae; genus Streptomyces; species Streptomyces sp. JLBJ103. Next base: position 6,619,303 of record NZ_CM177089.1, read on the forward strand.
GGGGGGCAGGAAGAGGTACTTGCCTCCCTTGCCGCCATCGGGCCCGGCGATCCCCATGTCGGCGACGTAGCGCTGCCAGAGGTCGTCGACGACACTCAACGAGCCCTCCGGCACCTCGATCACGGTCGGGCCGTCCCGATCGAGCGCCAAGAAGGCCAACCCGTACGTGGTTTCCGTGTTCGCCGTGAGCATCAAGGGCGCCGAGCTGCACCGCGGGGCCGTGTAGCCGATGGTGTGGGAGTCGATACCGAGGCGCCGCAGCCCGCGCCGCATCGCCACCATCGTGGCGCCGGGCAGGCAGTTGAGGAAGACCTCGATCCCACGCAGCAGATCGAGTGCGTCATAGCTGCGCGTGACCGTGTCGGGCAGGGGCATACCGTCGAAGAAGCCCATCGCGCAGAAGGCCGTCTCCAGCCGGTCCGGGACGTTGATCGACGCGAGGGTCTCGGCTGGTGTGCCCGGGCTGGGCGCGTCGCTCACGTGAGGCACCGCATTCCTCCTCGTGGGGTCGTTCCTTGAGAACGGCGTTCCAGTCGTTCTTCATGCTGACCGTCGTCCAGCCGACCTCCCCGGCCGTCGCGCGTGCCCTGTCCGCGCCGTCGGTGTAGGCGTACTCCCGGCGTCGTCGTGCACAACGAGCAGGGCGAACTGCGCGGACTCGAGTAACTCGATGTCCACGTCGTCGTTGCCGGCCGCGAAGTGCGGCAGTCGGCCGGTTCGGGCGAGGACGTACTCCGGTTTTCCGGGCCCGATCGTGACGGGGCCGTGCAGAGGCCGGTGGCGGGCAGTCCGAAGCGCTCGTGGCGCCAGGACGCCGGGTACCGGGCGTCCTCCGCCTCGAACTCCCCGAAGGTGGTGCCTTTCCCAGGCCGAGCCGATGGCCTCCACCATCGACGTCACGGCGTCGGGGTCCTGGACGTCCAATGCGCGGAGGAACGACTCGTCCCTGTCGGCGATCGCCCGGTAGGGCCACTCGTCGGCCAGTGAAGGATCCGCCTTCATCCGTGCGGCCAGTTTCCCGAGGACGAACGCCGTCTGCACCGGCGCGGGCTTCTCGATCCACAGGGTTCCGGCGTTGTCGAACACGGCGACCCGGTCCGCCGGCGAAACGAAGCCCGACGCCCCTTCCTCCGTCCCGGACGTCACGAACTCGACGATCGCCCGCTTCGTGGCACCGTCGTTCCAACTCCCCAGTGAGTTGGTGCTCATGGCCACCTCACCGTCCGACCCGTCATACCTTCGGATCGCCGCCGCGCGTCGTCAGCCCACCGCCTCGATCTCGCCCGGCTGCCAGGTCTTGTCGAAGAACGGCCGCAGGGGGCTGTAGAGCCGCAGGACCACGAACCACCCCCGGGCCGGCGTGGTCTGGATCCAGTTGCCCTCCGGCACGCCGTCGGGTCGGTCGGGCCCGAAGTGCACCGTGGTCGTGCCGTATGCGTCGGGGACCGCTGCCGGGCTCGGGTAGTCCTGGCTTCCGGCCCGTGGGAACCGTTGCGGCGTGTCGAGCATCGAGCGCGTCTGGTTGTCGTAGGCGGTGCACGACCAGAACCTGGCGGCGGGAATGTCCGGCGGCAGCACCAGGCGGTAGCGCCTGCCGCCGTCGAGGGCCCGGCCCTCCTGGTCCGCGAACGAGAACACGTACTGCGAGCCTACGCCGGTCAATCGCGTGGCGAACGTCGGGCTGATGCCCACGGCCAGGTACCACCACCAGGACCGCAGGTTCAGCTTCCGGGCGCCGCTGCTCGGACGAGGCTCGACGCCGCTGTCGGTGATGTCCGCGGGCGGGGTCATGAAGTCGTAGCCGGACGCGAGCAGGCCGTTGACCCACTGGGAGGATGCGCCATAGAAGTGCGCCCCCTCTGACGGACGCGGACGGCAGGCGAGGGTGCGGGCCGTGGCGTTCCCCACCGCGGCCGCCTCGGTGAGAATCTCCCGCACCCGCGCGTCCGGCTGGAAGGGCTCGCCCTTGACGATCCCCAGCGCGGCGAGCGGACCGGCGATCTCGGGATCGAGCGCCTCGGCCGGTTGATCCTGCACCAGCTCGTTCGCGAAGTCGAAGTACGTCTTGTCCGCGGGGGGAATCGTGTTCACGGGCATTCCGGAGCCCTCGATGAATCGCGGCGGATCGGGCCTGTGCAGCGCGGCGGTCCAGGTCTCCGCGGTCCACGGCAGCGGCGGAGCCGTGCCCCCGGTGACGATCTCCGCGACACTCGTTCCGTACAGTCCCGGGACGTAGCGGTGGATGCGCAGCCCCTCCCTGACGTGCTCGACCGCCGGCTTCGGGTCGTCGCCCTCCAGGAACGCCCGCCCGCCCAGGATGAGCCGCGTGGTGCGGACCCGGTGCGTGAAGAACCCGCCCTCGGGAAGCGGGCCCTCATAACCGGGCGGTACGAAGAGGTAGGCGCCGCCGGCCCCGCGGTCGGGTCCGGGCATGCCGGGATCGGTGACCCAGCGGAACCACATGTCATTGACGAAAGTGAGGGTGAGGGGCGGCATCTCCACCACCACGGGCCCCTCGGTCAGGTCGAGGAACGTCATGAAGTAGACCGTGTCCGCGTTCCCGGTCAGCAGCACCGTCTTGGCGTCCATGAACTCCGAGAAGAGCAGGACGTCGTGGTCCTTGACCCCCGCATCCAGGAAGCCTTTGCGGGCCGCCCACAGATTGACGCCGGAGTACGCGTCGAGGAACGCACGGAAGGCGTGCACATGGTCCAGATGGTCGTAGACGCGATCGGCGGTCTCATCGGTGGGCATGCCCAGCGGAAATTCCAGATTGCCCAGATGCGTCTCGACCCGCTCGGGAGTTGAGATCGACTCCATGACCTGTGATGAGATCTGTGCGGCTTGCTGCAAGGAATCGCTCCGCTCTCGGGAAAGGGTGCCCTACAACCATGGCCTTGCCTACCGCAGACCACCACCGCGACTAGGCCATCGGAGGGTCTTCGAAGTCGAGCGGTGCGTGGTTCAGCCGACGGCGCGAATCACGGCGAGACGACGCGGGGTAGGACCGTCACGGTGTCGTTCCCCGCATGGGGCCGGCGGGTTGCGGTCCATGCCGCCACGTGAGCTCGTGGATGACCTGGTTGGTTCCGTCGTCCCACCAAGCGGCGACGTAGTCGTGCATCCATCACCCTGCGGGTGCTGGAAAGGCGGCGGATCTTCACGCCGGTCAGCGACCGGGACCGGATCACCTGCTGCACCGACATTGAGGTCCTCGACCGGTGGCTCGACCGTGCCCTCACCATCACCGACGCCGAGGACCTCTTCACCGAGGACTGAGACAGACCCGCCCGGCCCGTCACGCACAGCACCGCTGCCGAGCGGTGCGCACCGGTGCTGAAAGCTCCGCGGTGGGAACCACGCCCTCGACGGGCGTGGCGAAGAGGTGGTCGACACCGAGGCCGCAGCGTGCCCTGAGCGGGGTACTGCAGCCGGGGCCCCGGTACACGCGCAGACCGGCCCTCCTGCCCCGGCCCCCCAAGTTCAGCGCGCGCCGCGCGGCGCATTATGACGCCATCGCCCGCATCGACACCGTCGGAGGTGGCGAAGACGGGGAGTTGCGAGTCCCGCAGGGCATCACCGATGTCGCCTACGCGGCATCGACCACCCTGCCGGAGGGCAAGGGTCGTCGGCTGCGCCTGTTGGTCTGGCCGGAGAGGTCCAAGTGGGTGACCACCGTGGACCGGACTGTCCCGCCCTTCCGTTACATGACATTTCAGGTGCCGGAGAGGGAGGGGGACTGCAGTAGTCAGGACGAGGAGGTCACCAATTGGTGCAGCGACACCACATCCGGTGGCGTGTTCGCAGCACGCGCCCGCGGTTACCTCTGGTTCGCCTGGGTGGCTCAGCGGTACGGCACACAACGCCCGTTCCCGTACGTCAGAATCAACACCCGCCGCGAGTCCGACCTGCGCATCGGCCCCAGCCACGATGTGTACAGCCGCACCGTCAGCCACGCCTATCCGGCAATCGCTCCGGACCAGCGCGGCCACATCGGCTACGTCGACACCTTCGGTGGCGGCACGGGGAACACCGACTACTTCCCTGGCTCCATGATCGCCCCCTTCGACGACATCACCCTAGTCGCCCCGACCGTCGACTACTTCCTCCCCGGCAAGGGCAACGCCTGCCCCGACAATCCGCTTACGCCGCAGGAGGGAGATTGGGGCGACTACCTCACCATTCGCGGCTGGCACCAGGGTGGCGGCGTCTGGATCGCCACTGCGATGGCGCGTAAGGACAACAACGCAGCCAAATGCCCATTCACGCCCATGACCATCAACAACATTGTCTTCGGCCGGGAACGCGACCGGCGCGTCTACGAACGAGCCATCCACGACACCCCACACTGAAGACGACATCACCGTCACCACCACCTCACGGCCGCCCCGCAGATGACGCAGCGAACCGTGCGTCCGAGTCGGCCACGCCGACTTCGTGGCGGGCGGGGTGGCCATGGGGCGCGAGGACCCGTTCCACGTCGTGGTGGATGGTCCGGCGGTTCAGCAGCGAAGTGAAGCCCCCCATGCGGGTGACACCGTTACCAGCACCCACAGGGTTCCAAACATGGTCGCGGCTCTACGCGCCGGGCCGTAGCGTTTTGACCAGCGGCGGTGAATGACCAAGATCCATACGGGGGCCTCTCGAGCGGCATCCGCGTCGCTTGGCAGCAGGGGCCGTCCTGCGCGGTGAAGAGTCAGTGGTCCGCTGCGCCCGCCTCCACGACCCACTTCATGGGCTGGCCTGTTATCGCGGCAATCATGTCGTAGTCCTGGTCATAGTGCAGCACGGTCACCGCATGCCGTTCGGCCGCTGCGGCGATCAGCAGTTCCGGCATGGACAGTGCGCGGTGATTGCCCTTGGTGATGGCCTGTCGCTGGATGTCTTTGGCCCGGTCCCACACTTCGTCTGGCATCGGAAGGTAATCGAAGCCGGACAGGAACCAGTGCAGACGCTTCGCGTCGTTGTCGTTGCGTGCGGAGCACATCACCTCCATCTCGACCGGTCCGCACACAGCCAGTACGCCATCCTCGTGGAGTGGGTCGAGAACCTCGGCCACCTTCGGCTTGCGCCATCGCTGGAGGGCGGAGTTGTCGATCAGGAAGCGCTCACTCACGCCACGTTCCTGCTGTCGGGCTCCGTCCGGCTGTCGTAGGTCAGGTCCAGGTCACCGGACTTGATCGCGTCGATGCCCTCCTGTCGCAGCCGGCGCTTAACAGCTTCCTCCATGGCCATGCGCACAGCCTTGGCCTTCGTCTTCACGCCGTACAGGCGCATGGCGTGTTCCACCATCTCATCGTCGAGATCGATCATGGTGCGCGACATCGAAGAACCCTCTCGCTGGGGGCGGCGACCCTCAAAATGATAGCAGTATGAGGCGTTGAAATGGTGTCGTTTAAGGGTTGATGGCCGTGTGGGCGTCGCTGCGGCCCTGCGCGGACGCAAAACCGCAAAGGGGCTCCGTTCGGTGATCAAGCCTGCGGCCTCGACGTATGAATTGCTGGCACTCACGGTTTCGTTGGGTGCGCTTGAGGTTACTGGCGGGCCGCCGAGAGGCGGCCCGCTTACTTCCGGCCCTTGCATCCGCTTGTACCCCCAGGACGGGTTCTCTGTTGCGAGCCGTTCTATGAGCGTGGCGATTGCTTCGTCGAGAGGAGGGCAGCCGACCTTGTGCGGATAGGTCCATTTTCGTGCCACCAGGCGGCGGTGCCAGCGCAGGAGCGTGCCCGGGGGTAACCAGTCTGTGTGCGCGCAGCTTTCTCGGCAGAAGTCGGACGAGAGCGGTGAGGATCGCGCGGTCCGCCCAGGTTAAGCGCGGCCTCGGAGTACTGCGGCGCAGCACGGCTACCTCATGGCGGAGCATGAGTAGCTCGACGTCCTTGGATGCGGAGGAACGGGCGAGTAACACGAACCACCTGAGTAGCCGAGTGGCGAGCAGGTAGAGCAGGCGCAAGGACACAGACTACGATCCTGCCCGATCAGTGACGCTCCATCGATCTTTGCTGGTCAAGAGGCCTGGCCGCAAATATGGAACCCCACACGGTACAGGGCCTGCCCGGAGGTCTGGGCCGGGAGGTGGCCGCGTGCGAGTAGGTCGCGGTGCCAGCGCAGTACCGTGTCGGGACGGACCACCGGTCGCAGTCTGTTCAGCATGTCCCGTGGCAGCCGGTGCAGCAGTGCGGCCAGGATCGCCCGGTCGCTCGGAGTGAACCGCACCCTCTCCCTGCCGAGTTGCCGCTCCAGCACCATCGGCCGCACGACTGTCGACGTCGCGCGCCACCCCGATGACACACAAGCTCCGTCCGGCCGGTTCGCCGATCTGGGCGGTGGTCACACATCAGATCCGCTACCCACCAACCAACACGACCGGAGGGACGGACGATGAATATGCCGGTTCGCCGACAGCGAGGCCAAGGAACGGTGGAGCGTCCCAGGGGTTGGGCGCGCAATCCACTTCTGGAATTCGACGACCTCATCAACCAGATGGGCGGTCTGCTCGAATCCACGGTCGGAAGCGCGGCTCACGCTCGGCTACAAGGCCGTCTACCCCGAAGTTTATCGGCACACGCAGAGCTCGGAGACGACGAGAGCAAGGGTCTCCGCCGTCCCGGGGGCCGGAGCCGGTTCGAGGCCCTTGGCGAAGGTGCGGGCGACGTCACGAGCGTGAGCGATTCCGGCGGGGTTGTCACCCTCAACAACCACAGGCGCTCTGGGGGCCTGCGTGCGCGTCGTCTCCGTGTCGGTCATGCGCTACCACCCCGCTTTGGATCGGTTGTGCCGCCAGGTACAGCGTGTGCCCGCCGGGGGGCACCCCGGGGCGTCACTCTTCCAGGTGTACCTACGGAAGAACTCCACGCATCGAGGCTGAAGAAAACCTGTCGTGGTCACAGTAGACATTGGCTCGTCGCAGGGTTATCGTTTCCGTTGTACCCAGGACGTCGATGAGGGCACGGCAGAGATGAACTGCCGTGCATGCAGGTCAAGCAGGACGCGGCCCCCAGGGGTCGCGAGCAGTACCCGCGTTATCCAGCAGTACAACCGAGTAACCGAAGGTAAGGAGCAGAACGCCATCAGGATCGCCCGGGCGAGGAAGAAGTCCGCCCGGGTACCGCAGGCCCCGGATTGGAAGGTGATCCCCGGTCACGTATCCGCGATCCCCGCAGCCCCGCCCTCCCAGGCGGAACCTGCGGACAAAGAAGGCCGGCGCAGTTCGCCGGTAGATGGTGTTGAAAGCTCGGGGCCCGGGTGCCGCACGGCACCCGGGCCCCCCGACGCGTCCCCTGGAAGAAGAGGCCTATGCCCCCTGCCGGTCCCCGTCCCATAAACAATCTCGACGACGACGACTACCCCGCCTACACCATGGGCCGGGCCGCCGAGATGCTCGGCACCACCCCCGCCTTCCTCCGCGCCCTCGGCGAACACCGCCTGATCACCCCGCTGCGCTCCGAAGGCGGCCACCGCCGCTACTCCCGCTACCAACTGCGCATCGCCGCCCGCGCCCGCGAACTCGTCGACCAGGGCACCCCCATCGAGGCCGCCTGCCGCATCGTCATCCTCGAAGATCAACTCGAAGAAGCCCAACGCATCAACGAGCAACTGCGCACCCAGGGCAGCGAGTCACAATCGCAGACCTCAGCCTGAACCAGGACGCCGGACCCCGGGCCGCCCGCTGGAGTCGCTGTCCGGCATCGGCACGGTCCGCGCCGGCCGCTCAGCCTCCGCGTCCAGGGCCTCGGCTACGGAAGCGCCGACGGCGGCGTCGCCCATTGTGTCGGCTTTCGCGAACGTCTGCCTGCGGATGACGCAGACGTAGCGCCCGGCCAAGATCAACTCCCAGCGCTAATGTCTGTTCCGTTGGTCCCCGGGCGTGAGGGCGTCGAGTTGGGCTGCGAGCTCGGGGTGGGTGGTGGTCAGGTGAGGGCGGGTGGCGTTGAGGGGGCGGATGAGTTCGGCGGGGTCGTCGTGGGCAAGGGCCGCGTGGAGCCGGCTGAGCGGGAGGCGGGCCGCGGTGGGCAGGTCGGTGAGGGCGGTGATCTGACCTGCGATGCGGCGCAGGTCGGCTGCGTTGCCGCGGGCCCAGGTGGCGGTGGTGCGTTCGGCGGCGCGGCGTTCGCGGGTGGCCTGGACGCGTTGTTCGCCGGTGGTTCCGGCTGGGCCAGGCCGGTTGCGCAGGTAGCGGCGTTCGGCGGCCTGGCGGCTGGCGACGCCGAGGGGGTGGGCGAGGTCCGCCCAGCTGGCACCCGCATCCCGGGCGGTCTCGATCAGGCCGGATTCCCATCCGGCGAGCTGCTCGCGTACCTGCCGCAGCAGCAGAAGCGAGGCCAGGGCCTGCTCTGGGCCGACGTCGTGAGTCTCGGCAGCACCGGGGACCTCGTGCCGGGCGGCATGCAGGGCGTCGTCTATGGCTTGAAGGGCCGCCGCGGCGGCGAGGAACGACGCCGGACCTTGTGCGTCGGCGCTGGACGATGCCGGCTGGTCGGCCGGGGTCATGGGCACCTCCCTCGGGTAGTCGTCCTTTGGACGACACCACGTTTGTCATCCATTGGATGACATGCTACAACGGTGTCAGTGAGGCGCATTGGCAGCAACTGCCTGAACCTTCCTGGAGGTGTTTTCCGATGTTGATGCGCACTGACCCCTTCCGTGAGCTGGACCGGCTGGCCCAGCAGCTGATGGGCCCGGGTACCTGGTCCAGGCCGTCCCCGATGCCGATGGACGCCTACCGCGAGGGTGACCAGTACGTGGTGGCCTTCGACATCCCCGGCGTCAGCGCGGACGCGATCGACATCGACGTCGAACGCAACATGCTGACCGTCAAGGCCGAGCGCCGGCCCGTGACAAAGGCCGACGACGTGCAGATGGAACTGTCGGAACGGCCGCTGGGCGCCTTCTCCCGCCAGATTGTGCTCGCCGACACGCTGGACACCGAGCACATCCAGGCCGACTACGACGCAGGCGTGCTCACCCTGCGCATCCCGATCGCCGAGCGCGCCAAGCCCCGCAAGATCACCATCGGCGTCGGAACCGACCGCAAGGAGATCTCCGGCTGAACCGGACCCAATGAGGGCTGCACAGCGGCGGAGGACGGGCATCCATCTGATCTCCCCCTCGCCCGTCCTCCGCGCCCCGGCGAACCGAGGAAGGGGGCGGCGGCCGACATGACTGTGCGACGCGAAGCGTTCCTCGACCATATGAAGGAACGCGGCGAGTACGACACCCTGGAGGAAGCCAAGCGCGTGGCCCGCGTGGTGCTCGCCCTGCTGGGCGCACACCTGGTCGGCGAGGTACGCGCCCAGCTGGCGGCGCGTCTGCCGGAGGACTTCGCCCTGATCCTCCTCAACCCGCTGCAGAGCGCCGAGCCGCTACCCCCGGAGCGGTTCGTGCGCGCGACCGCGGCCTGGATCGAAGGGGCCACCGAACAGACCGCGGCCTGGGACGTCAGCGCTGTCCTGTCCACGGTCGCCGACGCCGCCGGCGACGACCTCATCGAGGAGATCCTGCTCCAGCTCCCCGCGGGCTTCGACCTCCTCTTCGGCCGCCCCCAGCCCGCCTGACCATCCACCCCCGGTGACCGCACACCGGCCACCACGACCCTGGTGACAGAAAGGCAACCACCGCAGTGATGTCCGACCCGAGCGCACCGCTCCAGCAGCCCTACGGAAGGGCGTACGAGCACATGCTGGAAAAGGTCCGCTACGACGGCGCCTACCCCAACCGTGAGAAGGCCGAGGAAGCCGTCCGCCTCGTCCTCGCGGGACTGGGACGCCAGCTGACCGGCGACGAACGCGTCGAACTCGCCGCCCGCCTCCCCCTCGAAGCCGCACGCGTCCTCACCGCCCAGATCCCCGACATCCAGCCGCTGGGTGGCTGGGCCTTCGTCAAGGACCTCGCCGCCCGGACCGGCGCCTCCCTGGCCACCACCCGCTGGGACACCGGATCCGTGTTCTCCGCCGTCGCGGCCTACGCAGGCCCCGACCTCATCACCCGCATCCTGCGCCAGCTCCCCTCCGGCTACGCGCTGCTGTTCGGCCGCGCAGAACTCACCCCCGCGGCGTAGACGGGGACGTGCGTGCTCTGGGCGGGCGCGCGCGACGACCGCCGCGTCGCTGTCCGCCCTGCGCCCCCCTGTGGGGTTCCAAAACAGGGCCGCTGACTTGACCTGCGAATTTACCCTGTGGGGTTCCAGAACGTGGCCACCTGCGATGACCTGTGTGTCTACGCCGCCCGCTCGTACTCGTTGATAAGGCCTCCGAGAATCGGTCGGCGCTTGATCCGCTCGTGCGAGAGGTCGGCGATGGGATGGTCGGGTCGTGGCGGGCACAGCCGTTGTCCGCGGTGAGGCCGCCGCCCGTTGTAGTGGTGGGCGTACTCGTCCAGCACGGTGCGCAAGTGGTGCCGGCCGAAGATGAGCATCCGGTCGGTGACCTCGGATCGAACGGTGCGCACGAACCTCTCGGCGTACGCATTCGCTCGCGGGCTTTGAGGCGGGATCTTCACAGCCTCGATGCCCGCTCCAGCCAGGACCGCGTCGAACGCTGGGGTGAACTGACCGGCCCGGTCTTGTACAAGAAACGTGAACTCGGCAGCACGGTCGCCGAGATCTGCCATAAGGTTTCGGGCTTGCTGCGTCGTCCATGGGCCGTCCGGACGATCGGTGATACCAAGGATATGCACGTAGCGAGTACCGACTTCCATCGCAAACAATACGTACAGTCGGTGCAAGGTGATTGCGCAGTCGACGTGGAAAAAGTCGACGGCGAGCATGGACGAGGTCACGTCCGCTGGAGTGGTGTATTGACGGCCACTCGGTGATCTCGTTTTGAGGCTACGCGGTGAGTTCGGTGGGCAGGGCGGTCTCGTCGGATTCTGACTCGATCGGGTGGAGGCGGGCCTTGGCCAGCAGGTCGAGTCCCATGTAGCGGCGGGCCTCGGTCCACTCGTCGTTCTGCTCGGCCAGCACCGCGCCGACCAGCCGGATGACGGCGGTGCGGTCGGGGAAGATACCGACCACGTCGGTGCGACGCCGGATCTCCTTGTTCAGCCGTTCCTGTGGATTGTTCGACCAGATCTGCCGCCAGATTTCACGCGGGAACGCGATGAAGGCCAGCAGGTCGTGCTGGGCAGTGCCCAAGTGGGCTGCGGCTTTGGTGAACTTGGCATCCAGGGCGTCCAGGACGTGTGCCATCTGGGCCCGGACCGCGTCGGTGTCGGGCTGTTCGAAATGGTCCGCAGTAGCGGGGCGACCCAGGGCTGGGCGGACTTGGGAACCTGGCTGAGCAGGTTGCGGGCGTAATGCGTGCGGCATCGCTGCCATGACGCGCCGGGCAGCACGGCGCCGATGGCGTCGATCAGGTCGGCGTGGGCGTCGGAGATGACGAGCTGAACACCGGACAGGCCGCGGGCGATCAGCGAGCGCAGGAAGGCCAGCCAGCCGGCGCCGTCCTCGGCGGTGGCGACGCCCAGGCCGAGGATCTCGCGGTGTCCGTCGGCGTTGACGCCGACCGCGATCAGCGCGTGGACGTTGATGATGCGGCCGCCCTCGCGGACCTTCTGGGTCAGCGCGTCCACCCAGACGAACGCATACGGGCCGGCGTCCAGGGGCCGGTTGCGGAAGGCTGCCACCTGCTCGTCCAGGTGCTTGGCCAACGAACTGACCTGGGACTTCGACAGCTGGGTGACGCCGAGGGACTCGGCGAGCTTCTCGACTCTGCGGTGGAGACGCCGAGGAGGTAGGCGGTGGCGACCACGGAGATGAGGGCCTGCTCGGCCCTGCGGCGGCGTTCCAGGAGCCAGTGCGGGAAGTAACTGCCCTGGCGCAGTTTGGGGATGGCCAGTTCGACGGTGCCGGCCCGGGTGTCCCACTCGCGCGGGCGGTAGCCGTTGCGGTGGTTGACGCGTTCGTCGCTGACCTGCCCGTATTCGGCGTTGCAGAGGGCGTCGGCCTCGGCGGACATGAGTGCGTCGGCGAATGTTTTGATCATCGCGCGCAGGAGATCGGGACTCGCCGCGGCCAGGTTGTCCTCGGCGAGGGCGTGCAGCGGCAGACTGTCAGGTGCGGTCATCGTGCTGATCTCCTTCGAGCTTCGACAACTCGAAGATCAGCCGGTGGCCGTTCTTGTATCCGGACACTCACTCCGACGCCGGGACAAACGCCCGGATCAGGCGGGAGCCCGTACACCACTTCTCAGGACGCAACCCATGGACGAGGCCTTCGTACGGAGGAAGTGCCGCCATGTGGTGTCGGTCTGCCGCTGGGGTGCTGGGGGTGTCTTCAAGCGGTTGAGGACTCTGCGGATCGTCGAAGCGCCCACGCGATGGCCGAGCTTGAGGAGCTCGCCCTGGATGCGTTGGTATCCCCATGAGCCGTTTTCCAGGGCAAGTTGTTCGATGAGCGTGGCGATCGCCTCGTCGATCGGCGGGCGGGCGGCGTGGTTCGGGTACGTTCACCTCTGTGCCACCAGTCGGCGGTGCCACCGCAGAACCGTGTCGGGCGTGACCAGACGGTGTTGTCGCAGCGCCCTGGGCAGCTGTCGGATCAGAGCTGCGAGGTAGGCGCGGTCGGCCCGGTCAAAGCGTGGCTTGGGGTTCGTGCGGCGCAGTACCGCGACCTCGTGCCGCAGGACCAGTAGCTCGATGTCCTTGGACCTGGAAGAACGGCTGAGCAGCACGAGCCGGCCGAGCAGCCGGGCGAGGATCAGATAGAGCAGACACAGTCTGAGAGCATTCCCGGCCCGCGATGCTCTATCCATCGCTGCTGGTCACGCAGCCGGCCGAGTTCTGGAACCCCACAGGGCTCTCGGTCCGGCCTTTGCCAGGGTGTCGACCAGGCGGGAGACCGTCGGGTCGGAGGCAACCGGCCCGAACACGTCCGGCTCCGCTCGCAGCATCCCGACATCGTGTGGGGCTCGAATAATCGTCGCTCCTGGTCAAGCGGCATAGCTGTACTCGTTGATCACGCCGCCGAGGATGCGGGCACGCAGGACTCGTCGGCTGGCTGGTTTCAGGACCGGAGGTGGTTGTTGGTGGGCTTGGGGAGGTAGTTGGTGTCGGCGGTGTGCGTTGTAGTGCCTCTGGTATTCGGCCAGGACGTGGCGGGCGTGAGCTTCGTCGAGGATGAGTATGTGGTCGAGGGTTTCTCGGCGGAGGGTGCCGATCACTCGTTCGCAGTGGGCGTTGGCTTTGGGTGCGCGGACCGGTGTCTTGATGATCTCGATGTCCTCGGCCTGGAATGCGGCGTCGAAGGCGTTGGTGTACTTGCTGTCGCGGTCTCGGATGAGGAAGCGCAGGGAGTCCATGCGTGTGGCGAGGTCGGTGGCGAGGGCGGGCTTGCTGGGTGGTCCAGGCCGCGGTGGGGTGTGCGGTGACGCCGGCGATGTGCAGGCGCCGGGTGTGGTGCTCGAGGAAGATCAGGGCGTATAGGCGTTGCAGGCTGATGGTGTCGATGTGGAGGAAGTCGCAGGCGATCAGACTGGTGGCCTGGGCTGAGAGGAACTCGCCAGGTTGGGCCGGCGCGGCGTGGTGCGGGGTCGATTCCTGCGGTGTGGAGGATCTGCCAGACGGTCGAGGCGGCGATCGGGTGTCCGAGCCGGGCCAGTTCACCTTGGATCCGGCGATGGCCCCATCGGCTGTTCTCGCGGGAAAGACGCAGTACGAGGTTCTTGACGGCGGCTTGCGTGGGTGGCCGTCCGGGACCGCGGCGTTGTCGGGAGTAGTCCCAGCGGTGGGCGACGAGTTTGCGGTGCCAGGCCAATAGCGTGCTGGGCGTGATGGGGAAGACCTTTGCCCAGCGGCGGCGGGGGATCAGCGAGGACAGGGAGGCGAACCACAGGCGGTCCGCGGGTCCGTACCGTACTCGCCCTTGTAGTTGGCGTCGTAGCACGGCGTTTTCATGTCGCAGGACGAGAAGTGCGGCCTCCTTCGAGGTGTCCCGCCGTAGAAGCACCCTCGGGACGGCGAGAAGGCGTCGAGTCACCTGGTACAGAAGCGACACGATCATCCCATCATGGTCGCAGCTCTCTGCACGCCGGGTGGGGCGTTTGACCAGCAGCGATGAATAACCGAGCCCCACAAGGTTGCGGGCGAGTTGGGTGCCCCATGCACCGGTGGGCTGGGTGGTGACGCCCAGGACGTGGATGCGCCGAGTCTTGATCTCCGTGGCGAAGAAGACCTAGAGACGCTTGAGGAAGACGGTGTCCACGTGCATGAAGCCGCAGGCGAGCAGCGTGTGGGGCTGGGAGCGGAGGAAGGTACGCCACGTCTGCTGGATGCGCGCTGCGGTGCGAGGTGGCGTCGAGAGGCACGAGTGCTGTCCCTGACGATGGTCGGATCGGGGTCGGTGATCGGCCTGCTGCCCATTGCCAGCCCAGTGATCGCCTCCGAGGTGAAGTTTCCCCGTGATCCTGGACACTCTTCTACGCTGCGAGTGTTTGGTCGTTGCGGAACCGCTGTCGTGTTTCGTGGGGTGTGAGGTACCCGAAATGAGGGTGCTTGCGCAGGCGGCGGAGGAGGGCGCGGTGCCAGCGCAGCACGGTGTCCGGTCTCACCAGTAGCCGGGGAAGGTGGTGGAGCAAGGCGGCGAGGAATGTGCGGTCCACAGGCGTGAAACTGGGGCGGGCTCCTCGGAGCTGACGCTCCAGCGCGGCGAGTTGGTGCCGCAACGCCAGGATCTCCACGTCCTTCTCTCTACTGCCCCTCGGCAGTAGCCGTAGCACGGTGAGGGGTTCGTCATCCTCAGATAAGCCAGGCGCAGCAGCACGATCGACCATCATGCCCATCGACGCCCTCCCTCCCTGGTGGTTAAACAGCGCCATCCATCCTTGACCTGTGCGGATGGACTTCTCGGCACCCCACAAGGTCGGCAACGGGCGCAGTGGTTCCTCTTCTGCCATGGTTGAGCGGCGGGCCGCTGCGCTCCGGCGTCGTGACCAGCACGAACGAGGTTTCTGGCACGTTCAGCCCTGGCGCTGGGGTACGCCGCCTGAGCACCGCGCCAACGGGGCGCCGCCCATTGACGAGTCGCTCAGTGGAACCTGCCCGGCGACGTCGACCAGGAGTGCCTCTCGTTGAGCCCTTCGGCCGTGCAGCCGGCCAGCCGCTTGTACTCCCTCGACACGCTCTCCGCCCGTTCCCGGGGCAACTCCCCGCCGAAGTCCTCTGCCAGCGCGATGATCTTCTCGGGGCCCAGCTGCCGGTTGGCCAGCACCAGTCGGTTCAGCGGCTCCCGGCGCATGGCCTCGTAGCGCAGCAACGCCCGGGCCGGGTCGGACTGCCGCGTGAGGCACCAGGCCAGCACCCGGGCGTCGACGATCGACTGCGATCCGCCGTTCATGCCCATCGGGAACATGGGATGCGCCGCGTCGCCGAGCAGCGTGACCCGGTCGAAGCTCCACCGGGGGAGCGGATCCCGGTCGAGCATGGGGTATTCGTAGATTCCCGTGGACTCGCCTATCAGAGCGGGCAGATCGATCCACGGCAGCTTCCAGTCGGACAGCTGCCCGAGCGCCTCGCTCGTCCGTATCGGGCGGTTGGAGCGGTCGAGCGTACCCGCCCCCTCCTTCTTGCGGATCTCCAGCACCCAGTTCATCAGCGCGTTCCCGCCCTCGGCCGGAGGGTCGACGATGGGATAGGCGACGAACTTCGATCCTGGTCGGCCCCCCGCCACCACGATCGTGCGGCCGCCGAGGACGTGCGGGTACTCGCTGACGCCACGCCACATGTGAACGCCGTTCCAGTGCGTGAGCCCCTCGCCGGGGTGTAGCTGAGCCCGTAACCTGGAGTCGATGCCGTCCGCGCCGATGAGCACGTCGGCCTCCTCGACGCACTCCGCCCCCGATCGGCGGTCCACGAAGTGGGCGCGCACGCCGGCCGGGCGCTGCTCGAAGCGCTGGAACGACATACCCGTGCGGACGGCGTCCTCGCCCATCCGTTGCCGTACCGCCGCCAGCAGCATCATCTGCAGCTGCCCGCGGTGCACCGAGTACTGCGGCCAGCGGTAGCCGGCGATGATGCCGAGGGGCTCCGACCACACCCGCTCGCCGGCCCGGTCGCAGTAGAGCAGCTCCCTCGGCGGCAGGCCGATCGCGGCCAGTTCGTCGCCGAGTCCCAGCTCGGTCAGTTCGCGTACGGCGTGGGGCAGCAGGTTGATGCCGACGCCGACCGCGTGGATCTCGCGGGCGGACTCGCGGACGAGCGGGCTGAACCCCGCCGTGTGCAGGCTCAGAGCGGTGACGAGACCGGCGATCCCACCACCCACCACGATGATTCTCACTTGTCCCCCATCACGTTCGGCGTCGCACGACAACGGGAACGCCCCGGCGGGGCCGCATGGCCATGATGCTGGCCGGGGTCACTTTCCCCGCCAGCCGCAGTTCGGTCCGCCGCAGCAGCTCGATCAGGATCGTCTTCAGCTCGGCCGTCGCGAACGGCGAGCCGATGCACCGGTGCGCGCCGCCGCCGAAGGGCAGAAAGGTGGACGGCGTCGCCGGGCGGTGCCCGGGGTGCCCGGGACTCCAGCGCTCGGGCAGGAACTCCGTTGCCTGAGGCCACACCTCGGGCATCCGGTGAGTGACGTACGGGCTGATGGCCAGACGGCAGCCGGCCCGGATGGTGTGGCCGGCGAACTCGAAGTCCTGGGCCGCGACCCGGGGCAGGACCACGACCGGCGGGTGAAGCCGCAGGGCCTCCTGCACGACCGCGTCCACATAGGGCAGCCGCTCCAGAGCTTCGCCGGTGAGCTCGGCGTCCCCGAGGACGGAGTCGACCTCCTTGCGGGCGTCGTCCCACACGCCTGGAGTGCGGAGCGTCGCGTGCACGGTCCACCCCATGGCCGCGCTGGTTGTCTCGTACCCCGCGACGATCAGGCTGATCACCTGGTCCTCGAGCTCGCGGTCGCCCAGGCTGCGCCCCTCGGAGTCCCGGGCGGCCAGCAGTATCCCCAGCCCGTCGCCTCCTTCGGCCTCGCAGCCTCCCGCTCCCGCTGCGCCCGGTCCTCTGGCGCGACGGCGGCTAATCTCGGCTTGCACCCTGGCTGCCACCTGCCGACGGGCTTTTTTCGCCTTGGCCGTCATGGGGTTGGGAATCCCGGTCAGGAAGAGCTGCATGCCCAGGGGAAGGTCCGTGGAGTTGAGCGCGATCTGCAGCCGTGCTCCGATCATGTGGTTGTCCGTCGCCAGCGGGGCGCCGTAGAGAGCCTCGACCGTATTGCGGCGGATCACCGAGCGCAGCGCCTGGTAGAGATCGATCGTTTGGCCGCTCTCCCAGGTCTCCACGGCCGCCGCTGTGTTCCGTGCCATCAGGCGTACGTACGCGTCGATGCGCCGCCGGTGGAACGCGGGGAGCGTCAGATGACGTCGCCTCTGGTGGTCGGGGCCGTCCGTGACGAGCAGCGCGGTGTCGCCCAGGACGGGCAGCATCACCTCGAACGAGTCGCGCCAGGAGAAGAGCGAGGGGTTGGCGAAGACGAAGGAGTTCGCCTCCGGTCCGAAGACGAAGGTCGTGCGCTGCGAACCGTATCCGACGCCCACCACGGAGCCGTGGGCACGGTACGCGTCCATCATCCCGGTGAAGGGGTCGAGAGCGAACTGGAGCACCCGACGCGGGGAGAGGCTGGGCATGGTCTGGCTCATCGGCCGTCCTCCGGCGAGGAGCGGTCCGTGCCGCGAACGTCCGACTGGTGCGGGCGAGGGCTGACCAGTGCGTCCATCTCTGGGAGCAGCAGTCGCATGGTGCGCAGGATCCGTTGGGACGCGTCGCAGAACGCGCCGTCCAGAGAGTCGAGTTCGTCGAGAGACTGCCGCAGATGCTGATTCGCGGTCGCGACGGCGGTCGCCACGGATCCGCTGTTCTCCAGGACCCGGATCGCCTCCGCGACTGCCTCTGGGCCGGCGCCCGGCCCGATCAGGGGACGCAGCCGGGCGCCCGCCCGGCGCAGCCCATGGATGACGGGCAGGGTATAGACGCCGTGCGACAGGTCGGCGCTGTGGGGTGTGGCGCCCACCGGTCCCGCCGGGGGCCGAAGGTCGCATACGTCATTCCAGATCTGGAAGGCCACACCAAGTTCGTACGCGTACAAGGCCAGCACCTTGGTCTGGCGGCTGCTCGCACCCGCCGTCAGACCGCCCAGCAGGGCGCTGAGGGAGAGCAGCTCGGCGGTCTTCCCGGAGATGGAGGCCATATAGCTATCCACCGAGCGTTCCGGGCGTCCGGCGTCGTGCAGCTCCATGAGCTGGCCCACGCAAATGCGCTGCGCGCACCGGACCGCAGCCCTGGACTCCTCCGTGCCGAGCGAGGCGGCCTGCCCCAGAGCGGTGGTCAGCAGATAATCGCCAAGGACGAGCGCCACATCGTCTCCGTAGCGCGCATTGGCCGTGGCCCGCCCGCGGCGCTCGGCGGCTTGGTCGCACAGATCGTCGTGGTGCAGCGTGGCGAGGTGGAGCGTCTCCACGGCGGCCGCGGCGGTGACGGTCCGCTCGGACGTGGGCGTGTCACCGGCGACGAGATACGCGGAGGTCAGGGTCAGGCTCGGCCGCAGGTACCGGCCTGGGCGCGCCGCGAGATGGCGCAGCGCCTCGTCGATCCGCCGGTCGCCTGTCGTGAGGGATTTGAGCACTCTGTCGTGGACGCGGGCGAGATCGCCGCGGAGCGCGGGGAAATCCTCGGCGAGCCCGGCCGACGTCGCGTCCTGGGCCCGGGGCGGGCCGCTCTCGGCGCCCATCTCAGAGCCACGCTCCGACCGAGAAGAGCACGAAGTCGGTGATCATCAGGTGGTAGAGCCAGGCCCAGGAGATCATCTCCGGCCCGATCCGGGACCGGGAGACGGACCACACCAGGGCAGCCGCCCAGGGCAGGGTCACTGCGGGGAGCAGGACGGCCGCGGAGTCCAGGCGGAGCGCCAGGGCGAGGACGACGAGGTAGAACCCGAGGAGGCAGCAGGCGTAGAGGGCCTTGGTCACCGCGGGGCTGACGACGTGAGGGAGCGTGGTCTTCCCGGCCGCCCGGTCCTTGTCGACGTCCCGCGCGTTGTTGTGCAGCATCAGCCCGGCGAAGAGGAACCCGGGGCCCAGCGACGCCAGGACGATGGTGCCGTCCACGCGCCCGACGTTCAGCCAGGCGAGGATGAGGGTGACGCCGGCGCCCGTCACAACGAAGTCGAGCAGCTCGCCCATGGCCCGGTGGCCGAAAGGCCGGGGCCCGCCCGCGTAGCTGAAGTACGCCAGGTAGCACAGGGCGATCAGCGGTAGCAGCCACAGGCTGGTGGTGATCGCGAGCACGGCGAGGCCGACCCAGGCGACGCCGAAGCAGGCGAGGCCGACGGCATGCAGTCGCCGCATGTCCAGTCCCAGGGCGAGCGAGCTCTGCGGTCGCACGCCGTCGGGCTGGTCGAGCCCGCGTACGTAGTCCTCGTAGTCGTTGATGAATCGCCGTCCGGCGCAGTCGGGCACCAGGATGAGGAGGGTCAGCGCGACCCGCCAGGCCGACAGGTCGCCGCTGTGGTGGGCAGCGGAGATCGCGTACGCGCCCTGAAGGACGATGACGAGGAGGAGAGGTGGTCCCGAGGCGACGATCCAGGCGGCCAGGGTGGGCTGACGCGCTCCGGAGGCGGCTTGTGCCGACGTCATGCCCGCCCCCTTTCGCCGGTTACGGCGAGCTTGGTGCCGGCCGCCTGGAACATGACGTTGGTGGACTTCGTCGTGGCCATGCGTACGGTTCCCTTGCGACCGAAGAACCAGGGGATAAGGTCGGTGGCCCGGGGCCAGAGCCCGTACATCCGCAGCGGGACGCCGTGGTGTTCGGCCGCCAGGGCCAGCCGGATCCGGTCGATGAACAGCCTGTGGTCGTGCGTGCCCTTCAGCGCCATGCCCGGCAGCGGTAGATTCTCGGTGAGCGTCACGATGAGAACTCGCGCCAGCAGTGTGTCGGCGATGGTGTCGAGCAGCAGGAATCCGCCCGGCCGCAGAATCCGGCAGCATTCGGCGACCACAGCATAGGGTTCGTCGAAATGCTCCAGGCACTGGCCCGCCACGACGACGTCCACGCTCCCGTCGTCGAAGGGAATCTTGGTCACATCGGTGTGGACCGTCTCGTCGACGCCGTGCGCACGGGCCACCTCCAGCGACCGCTGGGACTGGTCCACGCCGATGTGGCGGTAGCCCTTGCCTTGGATGTGGGGGTGGAGCAGGCCGCCGCCGCAGGCGACGTCCACCAGCGTGGCGCCCGGTCCGGCGGCCGGCGGAATCATCTCGCCGCGTTTCGCGGCGATCCAGCTGAGCGCGGTGAAAGGACCTCGCGGATTCCACCATTGGTCCGCCAGGTCGTCGTACTGAGTAAGATCGTTGGCGGAGACGATCCTTTTCTTCATCTGTCCCCCTCAGAGTTATCGTGAATAACGCCCCATTGCCATGACCGGATACAGCTGGCGGTACATGGGGTAGCTCATGTAGAACTGCCGGGGCAGGACGGTTCCGGTGAACGTCTCCTCGTCCCAGCTGCCGTCCGCGTTCTGCGTCACGGCGAGCCAGCCCAGGGCGCGCTGGACGCGTCCGTCCCCGGCGGCGACGCCCGCCGCGTGCAGGGCGAGCAGGGCCCAGGCCGTCTGGCTGGGTGTGGAATCTCCTCGTCCGTGCAGCGCCGGGTCCTCGTAGGACCGCGAGTCTTCGCCCCAGCCGCCGTCAGTATTCTGACGGCTGGTCAGCCATAGGACGGCCCGTCGCACGGCGTCGTGGTCTTCGGGGACGTCGGCGCGGCGCAGCGCGGTGACGGCCGAGCCCGTGCTGTAGAGGTAGTTGACGCCCCAACGCCCGTACCAGGAACCGTCCTTCTCCTGGTGGGTCAGGAGCCACCGCACGGCCTGGCGCACGCGCGGGTGGTCTTGCAGCCCCTGGGCGGCCAGGGCCTCGAGGGCGTGGGCGGTGATGTCCGGGCACGGCGGGTCGGTGAGCTCGGTGAAGTCGAGAGTCGCCAACTTGCTCGCGATCAGGGAGGTGTTGTCGGCGTCGTATGCGGCCCAGCCGCCGTCGCCGCACTGCATCGTCAGCAGCCAGTTGATGCCTCGGTTGATGGCGCCGCGTCGGGCCGCGGCCGCCTCCGGGTCCTCCGGCTGCACCCGTGAGAGGGCCTCGAGAACGACGGCGGTGTCGTCGCAGTCCGGATAGCTCTCTTCGACGAACCCGACCGACCAGCCGCCCGCCGCGCTGCCCGGCCGAGCCACGGCCCAGTCGCCGTAGGCGCGGACCTCCTGACCCGCCAGCCAGTCGGCGGCCCGCAGCAGCGCGGGATGATCCGCCGGAAGTCCGGCGTCGAGCAGCGCCCAAACGCACAGCGCGCTGTCCCACACTGGGGTGGGCATGCAGTTCATCCGGCGCATCGCCCCCTCGGGCGATTCCAGCCACACCGCGAAGCGGTCCAGGCCCTCGAGGCCCCGCTGGATCTCTGGATCCTTCGCGTCCTTGCCCGCTGCGTACAGCCCCAGCAGGCAGAAGACCGAGGCGACGTTGCACGCCAGCCACGCGCCGTCCGCCTCCTGCCGGTCGAGGATCCACTGGATGGAGCGGCGGACTGCGCGCCGCCTGAGGGGGCCGGGAGAAAGGCGGTTGAGGCTGCGCGCGCCCTGGTCCAGGAGCTGCGCGACGCGTGGAGGGGAGGATGGGGAGTGGTGCCGGGCGTCCGTCGACTTGCCCCCGATGGAGTGGAGTTCGTCCAGCCGGAAGCCCGGGTCGACGACCGGCCGCCGGTCATGGACCAGGCCCAGCGGCACGAGGGCGAGCCGGGTCCACGTGGAGAGCTTGTACAGTGACATGGGCGCCGCGGGCGGCAGCAGGACGACCTCTGGCAGGACCGTGGGCACGCTGTCCCAGGAGCCCTGGCCGAACAAGGCCAGCCAGATCTTGGCCTCGAGTCGGCAGGATTCCAAACCACCCTGTGACCTGACAAATTGGGCGGCCTCCCGCATATGGGGAAGCTCGGGCTCGTCTCCCGATAGGCGGAGCGCGAGGTAGGCCTCTACGGTGGTCGAAAGGTCGCCGGGCCCGTGCGGATAGATCGTCCAGCCGCCGTCCGGGGACTGCTGCGACCGAATCCAACGGGCACTCGCGGACACCGTCTTCTCGTCGCGTACGCCCAGGAGTTCGCGGATGAACACGTCGACGGCGTCGACCATGACGTTGGCGTCCGGGCAGCGCGACCACCAGCCGTCCGCGTCCTGCATGGCCAGCAGCCGGTCGATGCCGCGTTCCAGGACCAGCTTCGTATCCGGGGTATCCAAGTGCATAGACCCACTCCTGACATTTTGTCACCAAAGTGGTACACATGTGCCGGTCCGACAGTGTAGGCAGGACGATTCACTTCTTTCCAGAAGGCCTCATCGGCCGCAAGGGAGGCTGAGTGTCTTGAAACTTTTGGTGGTCGGAGCCGGGGTCGGCGGCCTGGCCGTCGCGCGCGGAGCACTCGCCGCAGGCCATGACGTGCGCGTCTTCGAACGCGCCGAGGAGCCGCGCACCACGGGCGCCGCCATCACCGTCTGGGCCGGAGGCGTCGGAATCCTGCGCGAGTTCGGCGTGCGCCTCGACGAGGCCGGCGCCCGAATCGATAGCATCGACGCCCGAACCGACGCGGGAGAACGCCTCTACACGATCGACGTCCTCACGTCGACGAAGCGACTGGGCCACGAGAGCCTGACCGTCCCGCGCCGGTCGCTCCTGGAGCGGCTGGCCGAAGGTCTGCCGTCCGGGACCATCGAGTACGGCCGGAGCTTCAACCGCTTCACCGACGACGGGAAACGCGTCACGATCACCTTCGCGGACGGCTCCACGGCCACCGGGGACGTACTGATCGGCGCCGACGGCCACCGCTCGGCCGTCCGTCGGCAGCTCTGGGGGCACGACCCCACGGCGCCCGCCGGGTGGGCCACCTGGCAGGGCCTCGGGACCTTCCTCGCCGATGTCACCGGCCCCCACCGCGGGATCATGATCAACGGCCGTGACGGCTTCTGCGGCCTGATGCCGGCAGGGGAGGGCCTGCTGCAATGGTGGTTCAGCTGCCCGTGCACCACCGACCGCGGCGGCCCGCACCTGCCGGCGCTGCGCCGCCGCTACGGCGCCTGGGCTGATCCGGTGCCGCTGGTGCTGGAGAAGGTTGACGAGGCGGAGATCGAAATGTTCCCGCACTACACCCACCGCGTCCCGCCCCGATGGGGCACAGGCCGCGCCACGCTGGTCGGCGACGCGGCCCACACCATGCCGCCCGTCGTCGCGCAGGGCGCCAACCAGGCCCTTGAGGACGCGTGGGTGCTCACCGGACGCCTGACCGAGACGACCGCCCGCGGCCCCGACGGCACGGCCGATACGCTCCGCGGCTACGAACGCACCAGACGCCGCAGGGCCGCCCCGATCGCGCGGCTCGCCGCCACGGAGTACACCTACCGCTACCGACCGCCGGTGATCGATCGGCTGACTCCCAGCCCTGTCGTGAGCTGGGCGTACGGCCACTGGCTCACACAGACCAGCGACTACCTGCGCGGCTCGGGCCGACGGAGGACCCGCTGAGCTTGGCGTCTATCGCCTGTGGCCGCGGCCTCGAACTTGCTGGAGCTTTCGGCTGAGTGTCAGACATGGAGAGTGTGTGGGTGCCGATACGTCATCCGTGCAGTTCGGGCTGCTCGCTGGTATGCGTGGAGGATTCGGCCGAGTCGGTCTCGTCTGTGGACTTCCAGGTGGGCGAGCCGGGCTCGTTGCGTGTTGGGTGTGGGTAGCGCGCGACAGGGAGCGGCTTGTTCCAGGGCTCTGTGCGGGCGGTGTTCATTGTAGAAGGATGCGTACTCACGCAGGGCGTGGAGAAGGTGGCTCTGGTTCCGGATCGGGTCCGGTCCAGGAGTTCGGTGTGGCAGGTCTGTATCCAGCGCTCCATGAGCGAGTTCACCCGCGACGTGGCGCCACCGGGATCCGCCGGGGCGGGGGCACGGGTCAGCGGCCCTGTCAGTGGGGCGAGCGATTCTCCGCGAAGGCGTGGGCGCCTTCCTCCGCGTCCTGGGAGGCCAGGACGGGGGTGACGAACTGGTCCTGCTCGCGCAGGGCGTCCCCGTCGCGGAATGCGGTCCGCTCGTTGACGACGCGTTTGACGGCGGCGACGGCGAGAGGGGCGCGCACGACGCGGTGGGCGAGCTCCAGGGCCCGGGTGAGGGCCTCGCCCGGCTCGGTGAGGTGGTTGACGAGACCGAGCCGCTCGGCACGTTCGGCGGGCAGCGGGTCACCGGTGAGGAACAGCTCCAGCGCGATGTTGCGGGGGATGCGCTCGGGCAGGCGCACCATGCCGCCCTCGGGAGGCACGATGCCGTAGGGGACCTCGGTCTGGCCGAAGGTGGCGTCCCGGGCAGCCACGATCATGTCGCAGGCGAGGGCCATCTCGGTGCCGCCGCCCAGCGCGTAGCCCTCGACGGCGGCGATGAGCGGGGTCTTGATGTCGGTGCGGGTGATGCCCCCGAAGCCCCGTCCTTCGATGACGGGTGTGTCGCCTCTCGCGAAGGCCTTGAGATCCATGCCTGCGCTGAAGACGCCTGAAGGGTGTCTTTATTGCCGCGCGGTGGTTGACCGGAGCTTTTCGTTCGCCTAAGTAGGGCACGATCACTGATCGTGGGTCTGCGACTGCTCTACCTGATCTTCTGCCGACTGCTGGGCGGCCTGCTCTTGCTGGGCCGATCGACCGCCGCGAGCAACGCCGAGATCCTCGCGCTTCGCCATGAGGTCGCTGTCCTGCGCCGGGCAGATCGAGCGCCCGCGGCTCTCATGGGCCGATCGTGCGGTGCTCTCCGCTCTCGCGCGGCACCTTCCACCCGTCTTACGCCGCCACCGGCTGGTCACCCCGGGGACACTGCTGGCCTGGCATCGCCGTCTGGTGCGCTGGAAATGGCGCCAAACCCCTGTGGGCGCCGGAAAGTGCCTCTTTGGTCGGAGCACAGGATCAGACGAAGGTCGTGTTCACATCTGGGGAATCCCCGTACGGGCGATCATGTTCGGCGAGTGGTTCAAGGGCAGGTACGAAGCACAAACTCAGAACGGAACGGTCAGCTCTGCCTCGCGCAGTCGAAGCAGTGCCCTGCCCATACATTCGGCGACCGAAGCCCCGTCAGCCCGCAGTCCACTGGCCAACGGACCACCGCTGGCGGCAAAAGTCCACGCCGGCCGGCCTTCCCGCAGGCGTTCCGCGTCGACCCGGATCATGGCTCCCACACCCTGCTCGCCGAGCCGTTCCAAGATGAGCAGCGTCGCATCCTCAACACCGCTGTCAGGATCGAGCTTGGGCCACCGCCCCCTTGCCTTGGTCATGGCCACAACCCTACTGAGCGTCCTATCGAGCCCGATTACGCGTTACGAAGGCCGGGCCGACCATAAAGAACAAGGTCAGTCCGGGTGACATAATTTCCGGCACCCACGGGGTGACGAGCACGACTGCGTGGCCCCGCTCAGCGAGGGGCCACAGGCCGGCGATCTCCGAGGCCGCCGGCCGCGGGGTCGTGCCCAACGGCCGGTTCACCCATGGACTCCGTCCGACGATCCGGAGACGTCAGCTGAGGGCCGCTTGGACTTGCTCCCTCACGTTTGGGCACAAGCGGCAGCGTCGACGTTGTGGATCAGATGCTGCTTGGCTTCGGTCGGTCCGCACAGGGGTACCTTTGATCGGTGTTCGGTGGTGGGCGGTGTGTCAGGCGGATGCGAGGGCTTCGGCCGGTGGGGTGCGCGCGGCCCGGGCCGCTGGATACAGGCCGGCGCATGCTCCTATCACCGCTGCTGGGCTGGGGGTCAAGGGGTCGCAGGTTCAAATCCTGTCGTCCCGACCAGCGTTTTCGCAGGTCGGAGGCCGTTTTTCCAGAGATGGGGAAGCGGCCTTCTTCGTGTTGTGCGGCGCGGTGGTCGCAGGGTGGTCGCACGCACGCCTTGAGGTGTGGAGGCGTTGGGTGAACTGGCGGCGGGGGCGGCGAAATAGGGCAGCGTGAGGCGTGCCCGGGGCGCGTTCGGGTGGTCGCGGTGTGGTCGCAGCCAGGCGGGCCAGTGGGGGTGGCGGTCGACGCTGGGGTCGGCCTCGGTCAGAGCGGCGTCGATGGCGTCCACGGCGTCGTGGGCTGCTTGCTGGGTGAGGTGGCTGTAGAGGTTCGCGGTGGTGGAGAGCGTGGAGTGACGCAGGGTTTTGGAGACCACGGTGAGTGGGGTGCCCGCGGTGATGGAGAGGGTGGCGGCGAGGTGCCGCAGGTCGTGCAAGGTGATGCGAGGGACGCCTGCTTCCTTGGCTCGTCGGCGGAAGCGGTCCAGGACGGTCTGAGGCCGTAGTGGTCGGCCGTCGGGTCGGCAGAAGACCAGTCCGGTGAACGGATCGTCGGAGCGGTCGGACCGCACTGACTCCGGGGCTTGGGCTGCGCGACGGTGTGTGAGCGCGGCTGCCATGCGCGGCGAGATGGCGACCCTGTTCTTGCTGCTGCGGGTCTTGGGCGAGGTGACGACGCGGGCGTTGTTGATGGCCGAGAGGGTGTAACGGACGTAGAGCACCTGTTCGTTGAGGTGGACATCGTGCCAGTGGAGGGCGAGGGCTTCTCCCTTGCGCATGCCGGTGCCGATGAGGAGCTCGCACAGGTCGGCGATGAGTGGGTCGGTGTGGTGGCAGTAGCGCAGGAATCGGGTTGCTTCCTCGGCTGTCCAGATGCGCCGCTCGGCGGTGGGTGGTCGGGGCAGGACGGAGGGGCGTGCGGGGTTGTGGGTGAGGCGGTGCTGGCGGACGGCGTCGCCCAGGGCGCTGGAGAGGGTGGCCAGGCATCGGTAGACGGTTACTTGGCCGCGGCCTGCGGCGAGCTGGGTGTGAGCGAATCCGGCGATGTGGCGGTGGCCGAGATCGTCGAGCTTGAGTGTGTCCAGGTCTGGGATGAGGTCGCCGGTGACGTAGTCGCGATAGCGGGCGAGAGTGGTGGGCTTGAGCACGTAGGCCTTCGTCTCCAGCCAGGCGGTGAGGTAGTTGGCCACGGTCTGGTTGGGGTCGCCGTTGAATCCGCCGGCTTCGCCTTCGAGGATGCGCTGCAGAGCGGTCCGGGCGGCGTCCTGAGTGGGGAAGCCGCTGCGGCGGATGGTGGTACGGCGGTGGTCGGGGGAGGGGAGGTCGACGGCGAAGGTCCAGCTTCCGTGGTCACGATCGGTTGCCAGTCGTGGGCAGTGGGTTCCGGGCTGGTGGCGGTGTGCGTCGCGGCACCCGCAACGGCGGTAGACACGTCCGCGGTCGACAGAGGAGCGCATGAGGATCGCCTCTTGGGAGTGATGCAATGTGCCGACGATTCCAGTCTCCGCCGCGGACACACCATGCGATCACCTCAAGCCTCATAGGCGTCTGACCTGTGTGTTCCCCTTGTCGTGGCGACAGGTGCGGTAGTGCGGCAGTTGATGCGTGGCGGATGATCAATGCAGAATAGTGTGCCAAGCGTCTCCATTGAGGGGGCTGAGTCGGGCTGACCGCAGCTTCCTCGGGCGGGTTCCGGGAGCGGCCAGAGGCGTTCGCTGCCCGTATCGTCGCGCGCGCCCATGCATGTGACACTCTGGCCGCATGAGGTGGAACGGTGACGAGTACCAGTCGCGGTTTGACCGCATCGCCGCCGGAGGAGGGGACATCCACGGTGAAGCTGCGCTGGTCCGCTCCTTCGGGCCTACCACGGTCCTTGATGCGGGGTGCGGCACCGGCCGGGTGGCCATCGAGCTGGCCCGTCACGGGATCGAGGTGGCGGGCGTGGACATCGACGATTCGATGCTTGCCACCGCCCGGCGGCTGGCCCCGGAGATCCGCTGGTACCAGCAGGATCTGATCAACCTCGACCTGGGGTTGTCCTTCGATGTCGTGGTGCTGGCGGGCAATGTCCCCCTGTTCACCCCGCCGGGAACGGAACCGGCCCTGGTGGCTGGGGCGGCGGCCCACGTGCGTCCGGCCGGCCGTCTCGTCGCGGGTTTCGCCCTGGACCGCGGTTACACGCTGGACGACTACGACGCGCACTGCCGTGCGGTGGGACTCACCATGGAAGCCAGGTACGCGACTTGGTCCCGCGACCCATACACCGACGGGAAGTATGCCGTTTCCGTGCACGGAAAGCCCTGAGCGCCCACTAGCTCTAAAACTGACGGAGGTTGTTGACAGGTGGGTCTCTGATTCCTAGTAGTGCTTGGTCAGGTTGATATCGGTTCCGGCATGTCTTGGTGACAGGTGGGGCAGGCGCCGGTCCAGAGCGCGAGGAGTAACTGCAGCTCGCGGGCGACCTGGTAGAGACTCGGGCCGACGCCGTCTCTTTCGGGGAGCGGGTGATGCGCTGGAGGGTGCAGAAGGCGTGGGCGACGGAGACGAGGGTGACGTGGTGGTGCCAGCCTCGCCAGGTGCGGCCTTCGAAGTGGGCCAGGCCCAGGGCCTGCTTCATCTCGCGGTAGTCGTGCTCGATGCGCCAGCGCAGCTTCGCGGTGCGGACCAGGGTGGCCAGCGGGGTGTCGGCGGGCAGGTTGGACAGCCAGAACTGGACGGGTTCGGGCTCGGTGGCGGGCCATTCGGCCAGCAGCCAGCGCACCGGCAGTTCCGGGCTGCCGGCGGCCTTGCGGATCTCGCGTCCGGCGGGACGCACCCGCAGGGCCACGAAGCGTGAGTGCATGCGTTTGAAGCCGCTGCGGCCGCTGCCCGGGCGGGAGCCTTCGCGCCACTGCACCGGCTTTGCGGCCTGCTTGCCGGCCGCGATGACCAGCTTCTTCACCGTCTGGGCAGGCTCGGGGTAGACGGGCTGAGGCCGGGGGCCTCGACCGCCATAAGGCGGGGTATGCGGCCGTGCCGCTTCCGGCTGGGCGGTGGTCGTGGTGGAGATGCCGACCGCGTAGCTGAGGCCGTGTTCTTCCAGGCCCAGCCGGAAGGCTGCCGTATCGCCGTAGCCGCCGTCGGCAACGACGAGCGGGACCTCGATGCCCCACGACCTGGTCTCGTCGATCATGTCCAGGGCCAGCTGCCACTTCTCGACATGGCCGACCTCTTCAGGGATGCCGCACTTGGTGCGGCGGGCCACCTTGGCTCCATCAGCCTTCGGTGAAGCGGGGTCCCAGCTCTCGGGCAGGAACAACCGCCAGTCGACAGCCGCCGACGCACTGTCGGATGCCAGGTGCAGCGACACCCCGGCCTGGCAGTTGGTGACCTTGCCGGCGGTGCCGGTGTACTGCCTGGCCACACACGCCGACGCATCCCCGTCCTTGAGGAAGCCCGTGTCATCGACGATCAGCGCGGTCGGCTTGATCACCTGCTGCATCCGCCATGCCAGGCGGGCCCGCACATGCGCCGCCTCCCACGGGCTGGTGGTGATGAAGTGGGCCAGGGCCTGCCGGTTGCCGTCCTCACCCAGCCGGGCGGCCATCGGCTCCACCGACTTGCGCCGCCCCTCCAGCAGCAGGCCCCGCAGATAGACCCCGCCCCACCGGCGCTGATCCGCCCGCCCGAACGAATCGAACATCTCCGCCGCGAAGTCCTCCAGATCACACCGGACCGCAGCCAACTCCCCACCCATCACACCCAGTCAACGACGCACCAATCAGACGGACACGCCACCAGCGAATGAACCTGACCAAGCACTACTAGGAGGCCTGCATGACCGAACGGGAACTGCAACGGCATACCCGGCATCGACTGGCGGTGCTGTGGCACGTCGAGGAAGTCAGCGGCAGTGTGGCGGCGACTTGCCGCTACTACGGGATCAGCCGTCAGTGCTACTACCGGTGGCAGCGGCGGTATGAAGCCGAGGGCCTGGAAGGGCTGAAGGAGCTCCAGCGCCCCGCACCACATGCCCACCCGATCCCGGTGCAGCGATTCGTCGAGCGGGTGCTCGGCGCCACCGTCGCGCCGTACTTCAACGAGATCGCGGCCGCCGCCACGGTCTCGGAGTTTCTGCGCACCTACGCCGAGACGCGCACCGACCTCGCGGCGCAGGTCCGCAACGCCCTGCAGGCGGCCGGTATGGAGGCCCGGCTCACCACCCTGGGCGAATTCCGGGCCGAGGACGAGGCGCTCCACGACGCCCTGAAGCGGACGTTCGAGGAGCAGCAGAGGGGCGAGCTGCTCATCCAGGAGCGGGACAACGCGCGGCTCGAGGCGGAGATCGACGAGGAGCGCCTGCGGGTGGAGCGGCGCCGCGCCGCCCTCGAACTCGACGCCGAGATCGGGGCACTGGGTCGGGACAACGTCGCGATGATCCACATCATCAAGGCGATTTCGGGTATGCAGGTGCCCAACTACATCGGGGGCGGGGACATTTCCAGCTACATTGAGATGCTGCCGATGTCGGCGGTGGCCAAGATGATGGACCGGGTGAAGGCGCTGCGTACCGAGCAGCAGCTGGACGGCGGCGAGCCGCCGCGGCTGACCAAGGGGGAGGACCCGTTCCCCGAGACCCACGGGGGCCCGGCGGCTGGGGAGTGAACCGGCCCGGTGGTTTTCAGGGGCAGGCGGGCTGTACCGGGGGAGGGGAGAGTGAGTGGGGCGTCCGGAGAAGCCGATCGATCCGCAGGACGGGTGCGCAGGACCTACAGCTGGCGCGCGGGAATCCTGCGCCCCGTGCGAGCATCACCGGGCACCGGCGTCTGCCGGGGTCAGGAAGGCCGAGGGCACCCCTTTGACGGCCGCTCTGGCCCTGTCTCGCGGGGCATCAGGTGCGGCCCCGGTCCCTCCAGTAGAGGAACGTGTCGACGGGATCGGGGACGAGGTCCCACGGGTACAGCGTCATATGGCGGCCGATGCGGCGGAAGGCCCGGGCCGCCTCGGGAAGGCGCTGGGTGCGGGTCAGGGCGAAGGCGAGGAGGTTGAGGTCGGCCATGTCCTGGGCGTGCGGGGCGGCGGGGGTGTCGAACCAGCGGGTGAGTGCGGTGTCGATCTCCTTGGCGACGTGGGGGCTGTGCCAGTGAGTGCCGGCGCCGATGGCGTCCGGGCTGTCGGGGCGCAGGCGGTGAGCGAGCTGCTCGGTGCGGGCGGCGAGTGGGAGCATGGCGAGGGGCGAGCCGTGCGGTGCGGTTTCCGCGGCGCTTCTGGCGAACTCGTCCATGCCGATGAGGGATCCGCATTCACGAGGGGAGATGTAGCGCAGGAGTTCGTGATGTGCGCAGCGGTTCGTGGGATCTCGTGCGGCGATCTCATTCCAGACCGGCCTGGCGTGCCGTACCGGTATGCGCATGGCGCGCAGCAGGGACAGCAGCGCGATCCAGGGAGTGGGGTCGGCCGGGAGGGGCGGATCTCGGCGAGGGCGCGGCGCAGGTCGCGGTCGTCGAGTTCGGGGCTGAAGCGGACCTTTCGGATCCGGTCTCGGCGTCGCAGCATCTGGGGTCCTGGAGGGGAGGGGGTGCCGCGCTGGGACAACGGCGCGGCACCCCGGGTCGGTCAGCAGCAGCGGCTGCTCGGGTGGGTCTCTCGGTGCTGTGTGCGCAGCTGCTCGTACTCCCGGCGGGTGGGGACGGGGGCGTATGGGTGGTTGCGGCGGTGACGTTCGCAGTAACGGTCGTAGGCGGTCTCGCCGGTGAACTCCCGTACGTACCAGCGCAGTCCGTCCAGAACGTGACGGGGCGTCATTCGCGCACTCCGGCAAGCTCCTTGCGGTGTCCCGGCACCGGTGCTTCGATCTGCGAGGCGACGTACGGCGCCTCCGTGGTCGGCGGCAGGGCAGGCGAGCGCAGAGTGCGGACGCACACCACGGCCGCGTTGGCGATCACGATCGCGACCAGCAGGAGGAAGACGGCGATGAGGGCGCCGTCGACGGTGGAGTTGGTGACCACGGTGTGCATGTCATCCATGATCTTGGCGGGAGGAAGGACGGTGCCGGCGTCAATGCTGTCGGCGTACTTCTGCCGCTGGGCGAAGAAGCCGACGCGCGGGTCGTCGGAGAAGATCTTCTGCCAGCCGGCTGTGAAGGTGACGGCGACCACCCAGGCCAGCGGGACGGCAGTGACCCATGCCCAGCGCAGCCGTCCGGACTTGACGAGGACGGTGGTGCAGACGGTGAGGGCGACGACGGCAAGCAGCTGGTTGGCGATGCCGAAGAGCGGGAAGAGCTGATTGATCCCGCCGAGCGGGTCGGTGGCACCGGTGTAGAGGAAGTAGCCCCAGGCGGTCACGACCAGTGCACTGGTGATCCAGATGCCCGGCTTCCAGTTGACGCGGCCGATCGGCTTCCAGACGTTGCCGAGCATGTCCTGGAGCATGAAGCGGCCCACCCGGGTGCCCGCGTCGACCGTGGTGAGGATGAACAGCGCCTCAAACATGATCGCGAAGTGGTACCAGAAGGCCTTCATCGCGGCGCCTCCGAAGACCCCGGAGAAGATCTCCGACATTCCGACGGCGAGGGTGGGCGCACCGCCGGAGCGGGCGATCAGCGTCTGCTCCTCCACCGCCTTGGCGGCGGCGGTCAACTGGTCGGGAGTGATGGAGAAGCCGAGGCTGGCCACCGCCTGGGACGCGGATTCGGCGGTGGTGCCGAGCAGCCCCGCGGGGGCGTTCATCGCGTAGTACAGGCCCGGGTCGAGGACCGCGGCGGCGATCAGGGCCATGACGGCTACGAAGGACTCCATCAGCATCGCTCCGTAGCCGATCATCCGTACCTGGGATTCCTTCTGGATCAGCTTTGGGGTGGTCCCGGAGGCGACCAGGGAGTGGAAGCCGGACAGAGCGCCGCAGGCGATGGTGATGAAGAGGAAGGGGAAGAGGGAGCCCGCGAATACCGGTCCGGTGCCGGAGGCGGCGAAGTCGCTCACCGCGTCCGCCTGGAGCGTGGGCGCCGCCACCAGCACGCCGACTGCCAGCAGCGCGATGGTGCCGATCTTCATGAAGGTGGAGAGGTAGTCGCGCGGCGCGAGCAGCATCCACACAGGCAGGACGGACGCGACGAATCCGTAGCCGGCCAGGCAGAAGACGAGGGTCGTGGGGCTCCAGGTGAAGGCGTCCGCGAGTGAGGAGTTCTCGATCCAGCCTCCGCCGACGATGGCGAGGAGCAGCAGCGCGACACCGATCAGGCTGGTCTCGGTGATCCGTCCGGGGCGCAGGTATTGCAGGTAGAAGCCCATGAAGAGGGCGATGGGGATGGTCATGGCAACTGAGAAGGTGCCCCACGGGGAGTGGGCGAGGGCGTTGACGACGACCAGCGCCAGCACACCCAGCAGGATGATCATGATGACGAAGACGGCGATCAGCGCGGCCGCCCCGCCGACCTTGCCGATCTCCTCGCGTGCCATCTGGCCCAGGCTCTTGCCGTCACGTCTCATGGACAGGAAGAGCACCACCATGTCCTGCACCGCCCCGGCGAAGATCACGCCGACGACGATCCAGATGGTCCCCGGCAGATACCCCATCTGGGCCGCGAGCACCGGCCCGACCAGCGGCCCGGCCCCGGCGATCGCCGCGAAATGATGGCCCAGCAGCACCCGGCGGTCGGTTGGCTGGAAGTCGACCCCGTCCTCCAGCCGCTCGGCGGGGGTGGCCCGGCTGTCGTCGAGCTTCAGCACGCGCCGGGCGATGAAGTGTGAGTAGAAGCGGTACGCGATGGCGTACGAACCCAGCGCCGCAGCCACCAGCCAGACGGCAGAGATCTCCTCGCCGCGGGCCAGGGCCACCATGCCCCAGGCGACGGCCCCGAGGAGGGCGATACAGGTCCACAAAATAATGGATTTCGGACGCGCGTGGGTGATTTTGGGCATGGCGGATCCTCGCCTCGGTGGGTCAGGAGAAGGCTGAAGGGGAAAGCGTCAGGGTTGGGGCGGACGCCGGGTCAGCAGATACGCCGCGAGTAGGGTGAGGCTGCACCCCGGCACCCAGGCGAGCTGGTACCAGTAGAAGAACGGCACCCCAGCCAGCTGCGGCCGGTCCTGTGAGTACCAGGGCACCCAGAGCAGGGCGACCACGGGAGCGACGAGGCAGACACCGGCCGCGACCCGGCGCCAGACGTGGTAAGGGGGTGCGATCCGTACCACAGCGCCTCCTCGTTCCTGTCGGTCTGTGCAAGAGTTGCCGATGTCCGCGATTCGGTTGACAGCAGATTTCCAAGAAATTTCCCCGGAGTTCCTGTCATCGCAGCCGACTTCCCGCGCAACTCGTATGCGACAGGGATCGCGCACCCCAGGACACCAAGGACGGTGACCGATGATCGAAGGCCCCATGGCCGCGGCGTTCCTCGCCGTCATCGGCGGTGCGTCCCTGCTCGCCGTCACCGCCCGCCGCCTGCATACCAGCGATGACCTGCCCTCCCTGGAGGTCTGGGCGCTGGCCGACCGGAGCCTCGGCACCCTCTGGACGTGGCTGCTGCTGGGCGGCACGATCTTCACCGCGTACACCTTCGCCGCCGTACCCGGCCTGGTGTACGGCAACGGTGCGCCCGCCTTCTTCGCCCTCCCCTACACCGTGATCGTCTGTCCGCTCGCCTTCATTCTGCTGCCCCGGATGTGGAGCGTGGCGCGGGACCACGGATATGTCACCGCAGCCGACTTCGTGCGCGGACGCTACGGTTCTGCACCGCTGGCCCTGGTGGTCGCGCTCACCGGCATCCTCGCCACGATGCCCTACCTTGCCCTGCAGCTCCTGGGTATCCGCGCCGTGCTCACCGCGGGCGGGCTCTACCCGAGTGCCGTCACCGGTGACCTGGCGATGGCCGCGGTCTTCGCCGGTCTCGCGGTGGCGACCTACCGGCACGGTCTGCGCGCACCCACCGTCATCTCCGCGCTCAAGGGCGTGGCGGTCTTCGGCTCGGTACTCGCCGTCAGCTGGCTCGTCCTGGCCCGTCTTGGCGGCCCCGGGGCGGTCT
The DNA here is from genome assembly GCF_058215575.1 of Streptomyces sp. JLBJ103. Taxonomy (NCBI): domain Bacteria; kingdom Bacillati; phylum Actinomycetota; class Actinomycetes; order Kitasatosporales; family Streptomycetaceae; genus Streptomyces; species Streptomyces sp. JLBJ103. The sequence continues at coordinate 6,654,110 of NZ_CM177089.1, forward strand.
TCGACCAGGCTGCCCACCGGCTCACCGGCCCGGACTCCGGCGGCGCCGCCCTCGTCCTCACCCCTGACCAGCAGCCGGCCTTCGCCACTCTGGCCCTGGGTTCGGCGCTGGCCCTGCTGATGTACCCGCACGTCCTCACCGCCGCCTTCGCCGCCTCCGGTCCGCGTGTCCTGCGCCGGGTCGCCGTCGCCCTGCCCGCCTGGACCGCGCTGCTCGCGCTGTTCGGACTGCTCGGCATTGCGGCGCTTGCCTCGGGCGTCGAGGCCCCCGAGGGCGGCGCCGAGGCCGCTGTCCCCATCCTGGTGAACCGCCTGATGCCGGCGCCGCTGGCGGGTGTGGTCTTCGGCGCGATCACCGTGGGGGCGCTGGTCCCGGCCGCCGTCATGTCGATCGCGGCCGCGACCTCGTTCGTACGCAATGTGTACGCCGAGTACTTCCACCCCACCGCCACCCCCAAGCGTCAGGTACGCATCGCCAAGACCGTCTCCCTCACTGCGAAGGCGGGAGCGGTCGCGTTCGTCCTCGGGCTGCGGGACCAGGACGCCATCAACCTCCAGCTCCTCGGCGGCGTCTGGATCATCCAGATCTTCCCCGCGGTGGCCATCGGACTGTTCACCCGCCGGCTGCATCACCGGGCACTGCTCGCCGGATGGGCCGCCGGGATGGTGTGGGGCACGGTCATGGTCGTACGCGAGGGCTTCTCACCCGTCGTATCACTCGGCCTGCCCGGCATGTCCGGCCATCCCCCGGAGATCTACGCGGGACTGGCCGCCCTGATCATCAACCTGGTGATCGCGCTGACCGGCACCGCGGTATTGGACTGGATCGGCACACCCCGAGGCACGGACTCCACCGCACTTTCCCCCTGCCTGAAAGTCAGGCACCAGCCCGGGACGGGAGCGAGCAACTCATGAGACGCACCATCAAAACCCCGGCTGTCCCGCGGCCCGCGGGACAGCCGGTGGTGAACGGCGGCGCTGCCGATGACGCTGCCAGGCCGGGCCGGACGGCAGCGCCGGCTCCTGCGTCTCCCTCGGCCTCGGCCGACCCGGTCGGCCAGGAGCGGGAGGCGGCCGTCGCCCGGCTCTTCGACCAGCACTATGCCTCGATGCTTCGCCTCGCCGCGCTGCTGGGCGCCGACGACCCCGAGAATATCGTGGCCGAGGCCTACTACCAGATTTACCGAAAGTGGCGGAAACTTCGCGATGCCGAGTCCGCGGAGGCGTATCTGCGCTCCACCGTCTGCAATCTGACCCGCATGCGCATACGCCATCTCCAGGTCGTCCGCCGGCATTCCGAGGTCTCGCCGGCCGACCCGGTCACCTCGGCCGAGAACTCGGCTCTGCTCCGTGACGATCAGCAGGTGCTGGTCAACGCTCTCGAGCAACTGCCCACCCGGCAGCGCGAAGCCCTCGTGCTGCGCCACTGGCTCGGCCTCAAGGAAAGCGAGATCGCCGCGGCGATGGGCATTTCGGCAGGATCGGTAAAGACCCACACCGCGCGCGGCCTCGCCGCTCTCACCCAGGCGATGGAGGCCCGGCGATGACCACCACCCCGGGCGCTCCCGGCACCGAGAAGCAACTCCGCGAGACCCTTGAAGCCCTCGCCCACCAGGTGCAACCCGCCCCCGACGCCTACCGCACCGCCCGCGGCGACTGGCTCCGCCGAGAACGCAGGCGCCGCCTGGTCCTCGCGGTCCTCATCGCGGTCGTCTTCGCCCTCGCCGTACTGATCGGCCTCTGGGTCCTCAACCAGGCGCCCTCCGGCTCCGGAGCGATCTTCACCGGCGCCCACAGCCCGGCCGGCTCAGCACCCCACCCGCCGGTCCGGCCGGTCATCAGCCCATGAACGTGTAGTGCGTATGGGGCGATGGCAGGCCTGAGGTTGATCCGTTTTGACGGACATTCGAGATCAGGGTTCTGCCCCGGGAGGATTGCCCTTGCCGGAAATCTCATCCGTGCAGGTCACGCTGCATGTCGGTATGCGTGGAGGATGCCGCCGAGGCGATCGTCTCGACGTATGTCGAGGCGGGATGATGTGTCCGGGTCGTCGATCGGTGGGGGCAAGGGGTGTAGCGGTCTGGCGTTCGCGATGCCTTGGTGTGGTCGATGTCCTTGTAGAACTGCTCGAACTCGCTGAGGGCGTGGAGGAGGTGTCGCTGGTTCCAGATCAAACGTCCGGTCCAGGACCTCGCGGCGACAGGTCTGTATCCACCTCTCCGTGATCGAGTTCATTCCTGGCATCTGGATGCCGCTGAGGACGACTTCGATCCTCGCGTCCTTGAGGACGGCGTCGAAGAGGGCGGGGAACTTTCCGTCCCTGTCCCGGATCATGAACCGTTCCCCCAACACAAGCACCTCGCCGTGCAGGCGTCGGTACCCCCAGCTCGGGTTCTTCTTCGCCGGCCGGAGCACCAGGATGCGGATGGAGCGCACGGTGGGTGGTCGTCCCGGGCGTTTGGGCTGGCAGGAGGCGGCATGGCGGCGTGCGAGGAGGTTGCGGTGCCAACGCAGTACCGTGTCAGGGCGTACGAGCAGCCGTAATCTTCGCAGGACGTGCAGTGGCATCCGGTGCAGCAGCGCTGCCAGGAATGCCCGATCCCCGGGCGTGAACCGGATCTTTTCGTTGCCGAGTTGGCGTTCCAGCACGGTGATCTGGTGGCGCAGGGCGAGGATCTCCGCGTCCTTGTCCCGGTCGGTCATCGGCAGCAGGCGAAGCATCGCGAACACGCTCGACACACCCAGGTAGGCCAGTCGCAGCAGCACGATCGATCATCATGGCGCGTTGACAGCGGCTGCGCGAGAGTGTCGGTTCGAGCGACCGCGGCCAAGGTCTCGGGAACCCGAAGAAGCGCTCCGCACCAGGGCAGATGAGACTTCCGGCAAGGGCAATGGGGAACGCCGTCGGCCCACACCTGGACGGCGGTCATCTCGGCCTGGGTGAGTGTCCCGGTCGTGTCCGTGCACACGACGGTGGTGGAGCCGAGCGCCTCCACCGCCAGTAGTTGCTTGACCAGCGCGTGCCGACGGGCCATCAAGGCGGCCTGGCGCTGTAGCGGGGTCTTCTGCCGCGGCGCCGCTGCGGTGAGTGCTGCCTCAGACACCCGTCGAAGCCCTGGTGGCTCAGTGCGCTGCCGCACGGCTTCTGGTGCTCGGTTCGCACGGGCGCGGCGCCGTGGGCGGCTTCCTGCTCGGGTCCATGGGGCTGCGGGTGCCGACGCTGTCGACGCATCCCGTGGTGGTGGTGCACCGGAGCGGCGGTGTGCGGGCCGGGCCCGGGGAGGGCGACGTCGTGGTCTGGCGGAGGCCGTCGCGTTGTGGCGGGAGAAGTATCCCGGTGTCCCGGTGACGGAGGAAGCCGAACGCGGCCACGCGGCGGAGGTCCTTGTGGGGGCGGCCGCGGGCCGCGCTGGTGGTGGTGGGCCGCCCTGCCCACCGCCCCGCCGTGGGGCCGCGCCTCGGTCACGTCGCCCACGCCCTCCTCCATCACGCCACGTGCCCCGTCGCCGTCGTCCCGCACGACTGAAGACCATGCGGCCGGGCGGTCCGGAAGGGAGGAGGTCCCATGCCGCGCAGTACACCACCGGACGACGGCGGGCCGGGACGAGTGCCCCGTAGCCGGTACGAGAAGGAACTGCGTCGGCTCCAGATCGAGTTGGTGAAGCTCCAGGAGTGGGTGCGGGCCGAGGGCCGGCGCCTCGTGGTGGTCTTCGAAGGGCGCGACGCGGCCGGGAAGGGCGGCGCGATCAAACGGGTCACCGCGCGCCTCAACCCACGTGTGGTGCGAACCGTCGCCTTGCCGGTGCCGACCGACCGCGAACGCACCCAGTGGTACTTCCAGCGCTACGTCGGTCAGCTTCCCGCGGCGGGGGAGATCGTGCTCTTCGACCGCAGCTGGTACACCCGGGTTCCGTGGTACGTCGTCGACGGCGACGACAAGCGCGCGGCCCGGATGACATGATCGCCCACCTGCTGTCGTCCGTGCCGCACCGCGAGGTGCGGCTGCTGGAACTGCAACTGCCGCCCCGCCCGCCGCACACCGGCTACGGCGCTCGCCCAGACACCTGCAGACCTTCGTACCCGACCACACCGCCTCGCTCCTGGCTGCCGCCCCCGGCCCCCGGAACGGATATCGGTGGGGAAGACATCCGCCCATGACCGGCACCGTCGATGGGCTGCCGGCGGACGGCAGCGAGCGGGAACGCGGACGCTCAGTTCCGGGGAGTGGCGGGAGCTGGAGACTTGGTCGCCTGGGGAGCGAGGGCGGGCCACACTTTGATCAGTTGCTTCCGTGGTGGCTTCTTCAACCACTTGTGGTAGAGCTTCAGATAAGTGCCGTCCTTGATCATCTGTCCCATCGTCGTGTCGATCGCCGTTTGCAGTGCGGTCGAGCCCTTGGGCAGAGGGAGGGAGGCGCCGATGGGCTGCGGCGTCTCGATGGCGATGCGCAACGATGGGTACTCCTTGACGAGGTCCTCCGCCACGGTGCCGCCGAGGGCGACCGCCTCGATCCCACCGGACCGCAATTGGCCGACGGCGGCATTGACGTCCCGGAAGCGTGTGATTTTGGCCTTGGGCATGTGCTCGGCGACGTACGTCTCCTGGACGGAGCCGAGGGTGACGCCGACCTTCTCGCCGTCGAAGTCGGCGACCGCGTCCGCGGTGGAGGAGCGGGTGGTGAGCACGGCGGTGTAGCCCCAGTAGAAGGGCTTGGTGAAGGCCACGTTCTTCTTGCGCTCGGGGGTCGGATTGAGTGCGGCGGCGCCGATGTCGTAGCGCCTGGTCCTGATACCGGTGAGCAGACCGGAGACATCGGTGGTCCGGTACTCGACCTTCAGACCGCGCCGGTGGGCGACCTCGTTGATGAGGTCGATGGCGAAGCCCTGGGGCCCGTTGTCGCCGGAGAAGGAGAAGGGCTTCTGGTCGCCTTGGGCGGCCGCCGTCAGAACGCCGGGGCGGATCAGATGGTAGGGGTTGGGGCCGGAGTCCTCGGCACCGCAGCCGGCCACCAGCGTGCTGGTGCAGGCGGTGAGCACGGTCAGCAGGACCACGGTCCTCCCGGAGCGTCGTCTCCACCGTGCCGGTCTCGGACGTGTTTCCCTCTGTGGTGCATTCATCTGTCGTCCTTTCGGTTCGGGGTGCGGGCGGTGCGGGACGGCTCAGAGCACCTGGGAGAGGAATTCGTTGAGACGTGGGGTGGCGGGGGTGGTGAAGATCTCGGTCGGTGTGCCCCGCTCGGCCACGACGCCTTGGTCCATGAAGATGACGTGGTCCGCCACTTCGCGGGCGAAGCCCATCTCATGGGTCACCACGATCATGGTCATCCCGGACCTGGCGAGATCGCGCATGGCAGCCAGGACACCCTTGACCAACTCCGGGTCGAGGGCCGAAGTGGCCTCGTCGAAGAGCATCACGTCGGGCCGCATCGCCAACGCCCGGGCGATGGCCACGCGTTGCTGCTGCCCTCCGGAGAGTCGGAAGGGGCGCTGGTCGGAAAGGTGGGCGAGGCCGACCTGCTCCAGGGAGTCATGGGCGCGGTGCCGGGCCTCCTCCGGCGTCATCCCGCGGACCTTGGTGAGCGCGAGCTCCACGTTCCGCTGCACCGACATGTGCGGGAAGAGGTTGAAGTGCTGGAACACCATCCCCACCCGGGAGCGGACGCGGTTGACGTCACAGCCCGGGTCGGTGATCTCCTCCCCGTCGATGACCACACTGCCGCTGGTCGGTGTTTCGAGGAGGTTGACGCACTTCAGCAGAGTCGACTTGCCCGAGCCGGACGGGCCGATGACACAGACGGTCTGCCCGCGCGGGATGTCGAAGGAGACCCCGCGCAGCACTTCCGACGCGCCGAACGACTTGTGGAGGTCCCTTACGGTGATCATGGCGTCCCCCTGGGGCACTGCCAGAGTGGCGGAGACCGGCTGCTGGGGGGCCGCCTCGGCGGCTTCGTGGACGACAGGTGTGGCGGGTCGGTCCGCGTCCTTCACGGGGAGCGCGGGATTCTCGGCGGCTTGCACCGTGTCGCCGGCCGGCGCCGTTGGGGAGCGGCCTTCGCGTAGTCGGCGGTCGAGCCAGTTCACCAGGTGCGTCAGGGGCACGGTGATCGCCAGGTAGCACAGGGCCACCGCGGTCAGCGGCGACATGTTGTAGGTGCGGGTGGCCTCCTCCTGCGCGATGAAGAACAGCTCGCGTTGTCCGACGCCCAGCCCGAGGAGATAGACGAGGGAGGTGTACTTGATGTCGATCACGAACTGGCCGGCCATGGCGGGCAGTACGGCCCGGATGCCCTGCGGTACCACGATCAGGCGCATGGCCTGGAGGTAGCCCATGCCCAGGCTGCGGGCCGCCTGGAGTTGGCCACGGTCGACGCTCTGGATCCCCGAGCGAAAAATCTCGGCCATGTAGGCCGCGGAGATGACGCCGATGGCCAGGACCGCGTAGCCGAACGGGTCTTCGCCGAAGGGCCGGATGCCTGCGGCAGGGAGTCCGACCCCGAAGATCATCACGGTCAGGATCGACGGCAGACCGCGGAAGATGTCGACGTAGGTCCGGGCGGGCAGCCGCACCCACCACCGCTGTGAGAGCAGCCCCACCGCGAGGAGCAGTCCCAGGACCACTCCCATGGACACCGCCAGGGCGGCGATGAGCAGGGTGTTGGCCAGGCCCTCGGTGAGGAGGCGGGGCATGATGCCGACGATGGTGTCCCAGTCGAAGAATGTCTGGAGGATGTTGTTCATCGGGACCCCTCCGTGGCCAGCTGGCGCATGGCGAGGCCCGCGTACAGTGCCGCACCGTCCGCGAGCACGTCATCGGAGAAGGCGGCGGACGGGCTGTGGTTGTCGGGGGCGACGGTGTGGTCGTCACCGGTGCAGGCGCCGTACACGACAAAGCAGCCCGGCACTTCGTCGGTCACCCGGGAGAAGTCCTCCGAGCCGGCGTGTGGGAAGTCCATGTGCTCATAGCGTTCCGGCCCGAACATCTCAAGCGCGGTCTGTGCTACCAGTTCCGCGCAGCCGGGGTCATTGACGGTGGCCGGATACTGCGTCACGAAGTCGACGTCGGCGGTGAGCCCGTGTGCCGCGGCGATCTGCCCGCACATCTGGGCCGTCTGCTCCTTCATCCGCTCCAGCGCGGCCGACGAGAACGTACGCACGGTCGCCCGGAAACTGACCTGCTCCGGAAGGACGTTGGGCGCGGTACCGCCGTGAATGGTGCCCACGCTGAGCACTACAGGATCGAAGATGTCGAACCGGCGGGTCACCATCGCCTGGAGCGCCAGCACCATTTCGGCGGTGGCCGGCACCGGATCGAGACCGAGATGCGGGACCGAGCCGTGCCCGCCGCTGCCGTTGACCCGTACGGTCAGCACGCTGCTCGCGGAGAGAACGGTGCCGGGGCGGGTGGCGAAGATTCCCCGGGGGAGCCGGGCCGACATCACGTGCAGCGCGTAGGCCGCGGTCACCCGGGAACCGGCGGCGTCGAGCACCCCTTCCTCGATCATGTGTCGCGCTCCGTCCCAGCCCTCTTCCCCGGGCTGGAACATGAAGACCACATCGCCGGCGAGCGTCTCCCTGCGCGCGGCGAGGAGCCGGGCGGCGCCGGTCAGCATGGTGGTGTGCAGATCGTGCCCGCATGCGTGCATCGCCCCCTCGATCCGGCTGGCGAAGTGCACGCCGCTGCGCTCGTGCACCGGAAGGGCGTCCATGTCGGCGCGCAGCAGGACGGCGGGGCCCGGGCGCCCTCCACGCAGCACAGCCGTGACGGACGTCAGCTCTCGCCCGGTGGCGATCTGCAACCCCAGACCGTCGAGGGCGGTGAGAACGGTCTGCTGGGTGACGGGAAGATCGAGGCCGATCTCCGGGTGGCGGTGGAGAGTGTGTCTCAGTTCCGTCAGATCCGGCGCCAGACGCTCTCGCGCTTCCTTCGCCAGTTCCATGTGGGGCATTCCGCCTCCTGGTGTTCGCTGTCAGGCGTCCGCCCGTTTCCCGGGGCCTGGTACGCCTGTGGCCTGCGCCACCATCGTGTCCCAGCCACATGCCACCGTCCAGCATCAATAGTGCATTGACTCATGCACTCAATGCATAGAAAAGGGGGGGCGCGTCCCCGGCTGAATCACGGCGTTTCCATCGGCGCAATGGCTCGCCCCGGGGGCCTGCGGCTGGTCCCTGAGGCCGCCCTAGGCGCCCGTTGTGTCCACCTCGGCCCGGTCCGGCACGTCGTCCGTCCAGCTCACTCCGGTCGGCAGTTCGTGCCCGGTGACGCGGAGATTTCCCAGCAGTTCCAGCACGTGCTGGGATGCGGGCGACGGGGCCCGGTCGGCGCGGGTGACGACATCGAGCCTGCGTTCCACGACCGGATCCCCGATCGGCCGGTGCGTGAGGGTGGCGAAGCTCATCAGCGCCTGGACCAGGGCGGGCAGCACGGTCACGCCCAGCCCTGCGGCGACCAGTCCGCCGACGGTGGCGACGTTGCTGGCCTCGACAACGCCCGCCACCCGCACATCGGCCTGCGCGAACGCCGCGTCGGTGAAGGAGCGCACGCTGGAGTCGGCTCCGATGGAGACGAACTGCTCGCCAGCCAGGTGGGACCAGCTCAACTCCTCGCGTTCGGCGAGGGGATGGCCAGGGGGCACCGCGGCGAAGAAGCGGTCCTGGACGAAGGGCCGGGCCACCAGCCCTTCGGGCAACTGCCGGGGAACGGTGATCGCCAGATCGGCATCCCCGGCCATGACGTGATCGAGTACACCGCGGGCCAGCCCGTCGAGTATGCGGATGCTGATCTCCGGGCGCTCGGCGTGCAGCGTCGAGATCACCGGAGGGAGCAGTACGGCCGCCACGGACGGCAGTGTCGCGATGGTGACCGTCCCGCGCTCCCCGGACAGGAAGCGGCCCAGCTGGTTCATCTCCGCCCGGTGTGCGGAGAGCACCCGCTCCGCGACCGCCAGCAGCTCGGCGCCCTGGGGTGTGAGCGCTACGTTGCGGGTGTCCCGCACCAGGAGCCGCACCCGCAGGGTCCGCTCCAGCTCGGCCACCGTCCGGCTCAGTGCGGACTGGGAAACATGCAGCTCACCGGCGGCGGCGGTGAAGCTGCCGGCTCGGGCGACCGCCGCGAATGCCTCCAGCTGGCGCAACGAGAGATCCATGATTCCAGATGATAAATAACCCTGATTCATTGCCGCGATGGCACCGATGCCCTGGGGGCGGGATCCCCGGCATCCCGTAGGGGCCCCACTGAGACGAGCGTCCTGCTCAATAATGCATTCGCTTCATGAATCGATGAGCTTTTGATGTTGGACATGCACTATTTTGCCACGGAATATGGCTCCTGTAAGACATCGCGTCGGAAGAAGCCAGCCTTCCCGAGAGGGCTCGCCCACCACGGGTCGCGACTCCTTCGCGCCCGTCGCGCACAGTCGCAGGGATCGGACCACCACCGGCCCGTCCGCCGAGACCGGTCCCACTGCAAAGGAGCCGAGCGGACATGATGAACGCCCCCCTCTCTGTTGCCGCCCCACCGCGACACCGCAAGGCCGTGCCACGGCAGACTCCCGGCACCGCGCATCCCGTCCCCCGGCATGTGCGCTCCACCGCCCTCTGCCTCTGCTCCGTCGTCGAACGGGAACGTCGGCGCCATGGCCTCACGCGGTGCGACGAGCCGGTGCAGGTGTTCCCGCACCCGGAGCTGTCCCCGGGCCGGTCCGGTGTCTGGCTGCTGCCCGCCACGGCGCAGAAGGCGGCCACCGTACGCCGGCTGTGCAGACGCCAGTTGGCTGCCTGGCAGGCGGAAGCGCTGGTGGACGACGTCCAGTTGATCGTCACCGAACTCTTCTCGAACGCGCTGCGGCATGCCGCCCCGCCCTACACGCTGGCCCTGCTGCTGCACCGCCGGCCCCGCGGGCGGGATGCGATCACCGTGGCCCTGGCGGACTGCTGTCCCGACCAGCCCCACCTGCGCGCACCGTATGAAGACGGCGGGCGAGGGCTCGCCCTGGTCGACGGGGCGGCTGCCGCCTGGGGCTGCCACCAACTGCCCCAGTACGCAGAAAAGTTCGTATGGGCTGTGGTCTCCGTGGGCGGTGAGGCGCGGCCCGCCGGAAAACAGCAGTGAGGACGGCGGCCGCACCGCACCCCTCCATGATTGATGCGTTCACTGCATGTATTGATGGAATTTTGTTGCTGGACAGGCATTTCCACTTTGCGGATTCTGAAGAACCCCCGATGACGTCCGGGACGCTGGGACGCCGGGGCGGAGGAGATGGAGCACAACACCGCGAGGGAGCGCATCGTGCCGGATGAACCTCGGAACACCGCCGGAAGCGGGCAATTGAGCGGGCTGAAGGTGGTCGAGTTCGCCCATGTGGTGGCCGGGCCCCTGGCCGGCTCGCTGCTCGCCGACCAGGGAGCCGACGTGGTGCACGTCGAGCCACCCACCACCGGCGACGCCGCACGCACCATGGGCCCCCAACGCGACGGAGTCTCCTTGTGGTTCAAGGTCGCCGGACGCAACAAACGCTCAGTCACCCTCGATCTCCACCGAGTGGAGGGCCGGGCCGTCGCCGAGCGGCTCATCGCCTGGGCCGATGTCGTCATCGTCACCCTGCGAGCCGGCCGGCTGCGCAGCTGGGGACTGGACTGGGAGTCCGTGCACCGGATCAACCCGAAGGCCGTACTGCTGCAGATATCCGGGTTCGGCGCCACCTCCTCCCTCGCCGACGCCCCGGGCTTCGGCAAGATGGGAGAAGCCCGCAGCGGCGTCGTCCACCTGACGGGATTCCCCGACGGCCCCCCGGTGCACACCGGTTTCTCCCACGGTGACGCGGTGACCGGGCTGATGGGGGCCTACGCCGTGCTCGCCGCCCTGCACCGCCGTGAACGCGACGCCGATTTCGACGGCGAATGGATCGACCTCGCGCTCTTCGAGCCGCTGTTCCGGCTCGTCGAATGGCAGGTCATCGTTTACGACCAGCTGGGGAAGGCACCCGAGCGGTCCGGGAACCAGCTGGCGGTCGCCCCGGCCGCGGTGATCAACACCTACCGCTCCGGAGACGGTGACTGGATCACCGTGACCTCGGCGACGCTGCGCTCGGTGCGCAATGTGGCCGCCCTGCTCGGGCTGTCCGAGGCGGAGTTCACGACGGCGGAGCAGCAGTACGCCCGGCGCCATGAGCTGGACGAGGGACTGCGGGCGTGGATCGCGGCGCGGACGACCGACGAGTGCCTTCGGGAGTTCGCCCGCACCGAGGTCGTGGCCTCCCGGGTGTTCGACGCTGCGGACATCGCCGCCGACCCCGTCTACGCCGAACGCGGTGACATCGTGACCGTCGACGACCCCGATCTGGGGCCGGTCCGGATGCAGGCCGTGCTCCCGCACTTCCGGCAGAAGCCCGGCGCGGTGTGGCGGACCGGGCCCGCCCTGGGGCACGACAACCACCTCGTCTACCGCGACTGGCTGGGGCTCAGCGAGCGGGAACTGGCCGACCTGGAGAAGAACGATGTCATCTGACGCCCACGCGCCGGCGCCACCCCGGCCTCCGTTGCGCTCTCTGCTCTTCGTTCCCGGGACCAGGACCGACTGGCTGCCCAAGGCACAGGCCGCCGGCGCGGACGCGGTGATCTTCGACCTGGAGGACGCGGTACCCGAACCGGACAAGCCGCTCGCCCGTGCGCGCGTCGCCGACGCCCTCGCCCGTGGCGAGGAAGATCCCGCGCAACGCACCGCGCTCTTCGTACGGATCAACCCACTCGACGACTGGGTGGGGGCCGCGGAACTCCGAGCGCTGGTACGCCCCGGGCTCACCGGGGTCGTCCTGCCCAAGGTGCGCTGCGCCCACGATGTACGGATCGCCGACCAGCTGCTCCGCTGGTGCGAACAGGAGCAGGGCCTGCCCGTGGGCAGCGTCGCCCTGGTACCGCTGCTGGAGACGGCCCGTGGTCTGCGGGAGGCCTACGACATCGCCCGAGCAGCCCGCCGCATCGCCTACCTGGGCGCGCTCGCGGCCGCGGGCGGCGACGTGGAACGTGCGGTCGGCTACCGCTGGAGCCCGGAGGGGGCCGAGACACTGACACTGCGCTCCCGCGTCCTGCTCGACGCCCGGGCGGCAGGAGCGCCCCACCCGGTCACCGGACTGTGGACCCGTATCACCGACCTCGTCGGGCTTCGGGCATTCGCCGAGCAGAACCGCTCCATCGGCTACGAAGGCATGATGGCGATCCACCCGTCCCATGTCCCGGTCATCAACGAAGTTTTCTCCCCCGACCCGGAGGAACTCACCCGCTACGCACGGCTGATAGCCGCGGTGGAGGCGGCGCAGGCCGCCGGAGCGGGCGCGGTGCTGTTCGAGGGCGAGATGGTGGACGAGGCCATGGCCGCCACCGCACGCCATGCCCTGGGACGCCAAGCGGACAGCCAGCCGTGTGCGGCCCGGGGAGCACGGTGACGGGCGGTGGCCCCACGTTTGCGGGGTGTGGCTTTGCCGCTCCGTTCACCTGATGCGACACAACTCATCGGTTGCGCCGCTCAGGGCGAGCGGGGCACGGCGTTGACCCGCCGTTGTTTGCCGGCGTTCGCTCCTGGTCCTTGACCGTTGACCTTGAGCCCTGTGGGATTCTGAGCGTCGCGTCGGCTGAACCCGCGAGGCCCGATGCTGACAGCTCCACAGTGGCGCATGACGCTGGGGGACACGGCCCGCACGGGGGGTCCTGCTAGGAGGCTCCTCGCAGGACGACGGCCCCGGTGCTCGTCCTCCTGGTCGAGATCAAAGTCAGCGCCGGCCAGGCGTAGAGGGATCCTCCGCCGCGGCGCAGGTCGAAATCGAACTGACCGTGCCGTTCCAGGGCGCGCCGCTGCTCGGGGTCGCCGTCGGGGAGGGTCAGCTCGACGTAGCCGCGGCCGTCCTCGCAGACGCCCTGGCACACGATGTCCCCAGTGATGAGAAGGGTGTCGGTGCGACGCCGAGGTGGACGGAGTCGCCGTGGATCGGGCGGGGCCCGGGGAAGGGGTTCATGCGCTCGCTCCCAGCGGCACCTCGGCGATCGGGGTCCATCGGATGTCCTCGTCGTCGTGCCACTGCTCGACGAGGTGCAGGCGGTCGGCGAGGACCGTCGCGGACAGCGGCTGCTCGATCGCGGACAAGGGCCCGGAGCGCGACCGCGTCGAGGGCTTCGGCGCCAGCCGTCGTGTACCCGAGGGACACGTGGGGGTACCGGCTCGGGGCCGCGCTGTAGCCGGCCCCCGTGCGGGCCGTCGCCTCCGCCACGGTGTCCACGAGCGTCCGGAAGGGGCTGCCGGGCCAGCCGCTGACCTCGACGGCGAAGGCGCCGACGGAGGGCCGGTCGAAGGTCAGGATGACAGGCTCCAAGGCCCGTGCGGAAGTCCGGACGTCGTCGAGGAGCGCGTCGACATCGACGGCGCCGCGTCCCAGCCCCACAGCGTGCAGGAGTGTGCAGTGCATCCCGTCGGCAGGCACCCGAGACAGCCCCGGTCCGCTGGTCCCCTCGTTGTAGGTTCTCGTTTCTGACGTCCTCTGGGGCGCCTCTGACGTCCTCGGGGGCGCCACTGACCTGCCGTTCTGTGGTTGTCTCAGCTCATGTCCCCCGCCCTTCTGTCTCACATTGATGTCCCTTTGTCGGTTGTGGTTGGCGGATCGGGACGGTCCCGCAGCCGTACGGCCACCACGCCCGCCAGGGTGTCGTCGTCCAGGGCCTCGAAGAGGTCCAGCGCCTGCTGCCAGGACGCGCGGGCCGCCTCCGGGCTGCCGCTGGCGTGCAGCGCATCCCCGAGGCGGTAGCAGCTCTCAGCCTCGCCGTGCCGGTCGCCGACCTCACGGCGGGTGGCCAGCGCGCTCCGGTACAGCTCGGCCGCGCGGTCGTGCCTGCCGAGGTCCTGGTGCACGTCGCCGAGGCCGTGGAGCGTGGTGCCCGCGGCCCAGGCGTCCCCGACCTCCCGCCGGATGGCCAGCGCCTCCTCGTAGTCGTCGAGGGCCTCCTCGGACCGGTGCAGCATGTGTTTGACTCCGGCCAGGTTGTTCAGAGCGAAGCCTTCGGCCCAGCGGTCGCCGATCTCCCGGGCGATTGCCAGCGCCTGCCGGTAGTTGACGAGCGCATCCTCAGGCCGTCCCAGGGCCGCACCGATACCGTGCAGCGCGAAGCCTTCGGCCCAGCGGTCGCCGATCTCCCGGGCGATCGCCAGGCCCTGACGGTAGTGGGCCAGGGCCTCCTGAAGCCGGCCGAGATCGTAGTAGGCGTCCGCGAGGTTGCACAGCAGCCATGCCTCGCCGCGCCGATCCCCCGAGCGCCGGGCTGCGGCGAGGCCGACCTCGTGGGTGGCCGTCCAGTCACCCCAGGGCTTGCGCAAGTAGAAGTAACCGACCATCGCCACTGGGAGCTGCGATGCGAGGGCGTCGAGGCCCTCCTCGGCAGCCGAGCGGACGGCAGCTACCAGGTTGGCCCGCTCCGCCTCGCACCAGTCCAGCGCCTGCCGACGGGTGGTGAACGACAGCGGTCGGCTAGACGCCTCAGGGGGGTCGAGGAGCACGTGGCGGCGGGGCGGGACCAGGATCCGGTCGGCGGCGTCGGCGGTGTGCAGGTACCAGGTGAGCAGCCGGTGCACCGCGGCGGCCCTGTCGGGCTCGGCCTCCTCGGTCTCGGCACGCTCGGCCGCGTAGTCGCGCAGCAGGTCGTGGAAGCGGTACCGGTCGGGCCCGGTCTCCTCCAGCAGGTGCACGCCAGCCAGCCCGCGCAGCAGCCGGCGGGCGCGGTCCGGCGCGGTGCCGACCAGCACAGCCGCGGCCTGTAGGCCGATGTCCGGACCGGGGTGCAGGCCCAGGAAGCGGAACAGGTGCGCCTGGTCAGGAGCGAGGACCTGATACGACCAAGAGAAGATCACGCGCACGGCCGCTGCCGGGTCATCGTGCACGCCGAGCGTGTCGAGCCGGTCGGCTTCGAGCTCGTCCAGCAGGTCGGCCAGGCTGCTGTGTGGCCGTGCGGCTACGCGCTCCGCCGCGATCCGCAGCGCGAGCGGGAGGCAGGCGCAGGCCCCGGCCAACGCTGCTGCGGCGTCGGCCTCTGAGTCCATCCGCTCCGCGCCGACGATCCTGCGCAGAAGAGCGACGGCCTCGTCGGGCGGCAGAAGGCCCAGGGTGACGCGCTGAGCGCCGTCCAGCGCGACCAGCCCGGCCAGGTCGCTGCGGCTGGTCACCAGCACAAGACAGGACGGGCTGTTCGGCACCAGAGCCCGCACCTGCTTCGGAGTTGCGGCATTGTCGAGGACGACCAGCACCCGGCTGCCGTCCAGCTTCGACCGGTACAACGCCTGGCGCTCGGCCAGCGTGGTGGGGACCTGGGCGGGCGGCACGTTCAGCGCGGTCAGGAACGTCCTCAGCGCCTCGGCCGGCTCGACCGGCAGCCCTCCGGCATGGCCGCGCAGATCGATGTAGAGCTGCCCGTCCGGGAACCGCTCACGGACCCGGTGGGCCCAATGCACCGCGAGAGCTGTCTTACCCACTCCGGCCGTGCCCGCGATCGCCGAAACCAGGACCGGTCCGGGGCCACCGCCCCCGTTCTGGGAGAGAACTGCGTCGAGCCGGGCGATGTCGGCACTGCGGCCGGTGAAGTACCGGACGTCCGGGGGGAGCTGTCGGGG
Source organism: Streptomyces sp. JLBJ103 (assembly GCF_058215575.1). Lineage (NCBI taxonomy): Bacteria > Bacillati > Actinomycetota > Actinomycetes > Kitasatosporales > Streptomycetaceae > Streptomyces > Streptomyces sp. JLBJ103. The sequence continues at coordinate 6,669,748 of NZ_CM177089.1, forward strand.
CGGCGGCAGGGGCGCGGGCAGCGGCAGGTGGACGACCAAGTCGCGGCCGGCCTGGTTGATGTCGCCGTACCCCTGATGGACCGCCGAGCCCGGGGCGCCGGGACTCCGCTCTGCCGATCGGTCGGCACTGCCGGGCCGCCCCCGGCGGTGCGGAGTGGACGGGCCTGCCGCCTCATCCACGGTCCGGGTCCTCGCCGGGCGTGGCGTCGGCGGGGGGCGGGAGGGCCGATCGCCGCCCCTGGTGGATGGACAGGTCGCGGCCGACCTGGTTGATGTCGCCCGAACCGTAGTGGGTGGCCGATCCAAACCGGACCTCGCCTGCCCCTCGCCCGGCGGCCCCATGTGCTTCGAGCCCGAGCACGGCACTGAGCCGCTCGGCGGTTCCGGCGTCGGCGGCCAGCAGCTCGCCCAGGAAGCGCTGGCACCGGGCTAGGATCTCGTCCTGGGCCGCGAGGTCCGCGCGCTGCCGCGCCTCCATGAGCTCGGCCCGCGTCTCCTCCAGCGCGGCGGCTAGCGCATCGTCCCGCTGCTGCGGCCGCACCGCGTGCCACAGGTCCACCAGCGCCTGTCTGGTCCGGTTCCACCCGTCCGTGGCCATGGCCCCGATCAGGGCCGTGGCCGCAGCTGACGCCAGGGTCGCCAGTTCGCTGTCCACTTGCACTCCTCTCCCTGTTCGCCTACCAGGGCATGCCGGTGCCGCTACCCTTCCGAACCAGGGGGGCCGCCTGGGGCTCCCAGCGGTGAATACCCTCGATCGGGTGATACGCCAGAGCGGCGGGTGGGAGCGAAACCTGGAAGATCCGCCCGCAGCCACTCCGCCGGCTCGCGTTGCCCGTCGCCCCGGCCGAACCAACGTGCCACGGCCTGCCGCAGCCCGGTCCACACGTCCGTCTCCGGCAGCCTGCACCACTGCGGTCCCACCTGCCGCAGCCAACGCCACAAATGCCTATTCCAGCATCCCCGTTCTTCCCTCCCCAAGACCAAGCTCACGCCAGCACGGTAACGCCGTATCAGATGCCCGCACAGCACACCCTGAAGGAATAGGTGCTGTGTCTGCTCCGCTTGCCGCCCGCAGTACCCCTCGGCGTTCGTCTCACTCCCCTGCCTGGCTTTATCGAGCAGTAGCGATGTCACTTGTCGATGAGTTTGGGAGGTACCCCAAACCATGGTCGAGTGATGTTGATGAGTTTGGGAGGCACCAGGTCTCTTGCCAGGGCAGCATCGGGTTGCTCCTGGTGAAAGGTGCTGGTCATGCCGCAGATGTCGAAGGTCGAGCTGTACGCGGCAATCCGGCGTGACCATCGCGGTTCGGCATGTCGATGCGGGAGCTTGAGCGCAAGTACGGCGTGACGTGGCGGACGGTGCGGAAAGCGTTGGACTCGGCCTGGCCGGAGCCGCGCAAGCAGCTCCCGCCCCGGGCATCCTCCCTGGACCCGTTCAAGCCGGTAATCGACGAGATCCTGCGGTCGGATCTGGATGCGCCGCGCAAACAGCGGCACACGGTCACCCGGATCTTTCATCGGCTGGTCGAGGAGCACGGCCGTCCACCGGGTGTTCGCCTCGGCCGGCCAGGAAGCCTTCTTTGAAGGCCACGTCCACGCGCTGCGGACGCTGGGCGGGGTCCCGCGGGGCAAGGTCCGCTACGACAACCTCAAGGCCGCTGTCGCCCAGGTGCTGGGACTGAGTCGGGCCCGGGTGGAAACGGACCGGTGGATCGCGTTCAAATCGCACTTCGGCATCGAGAGCTTCTACTGTCGACCTGGCATCGAAGGCGCCCACGAGAAGGGCGGAGTCGAAGGCCAGATCGGCTACTTCCGCCGCAACCACTTCGTTCCCGTCTCCGAGATCTCCTCGCTCGCTGAACTGAATGAGATGGTCGAGCAGTGGGACCGGCAGGACGACGCACGCCGCATCGGGGGGGAGATCCAAGACGGTCGCGGAGTGCTTCGCGCTCGAACAGCCGCTGCTGCGACCGCTACCCGACGAACCTTTCGAGACGGGTCGGCTGTTCACACCCCGGGTTGACCGCTACAGCCAGATCGCTGTCCGCACCAACCGCTACTCGGTCCCGATCAGGCTGATCGGGAGACGGGTTCGGGTCGTGCTGCACGCTTCTCACCTGGTGGTTTACGACAAGAACGTGGAAGTGGCTCGGCACGAGAGGCTGATCGCCAAAGGCGCCGTCCGCCTGGATCTGGACCACTACCTGGAGGCTCTGATCCACGTCGCCGGCCTCGCCGCGGCTCTGCGGGCCGGGGCCATGACCGCGGACGCTGTTGCTCTGGAGGCTCGCAAGGCCGCCCAGGCCGAGACCGAACCCACTCGCGGAGCAGGCCAGATGGTGTCCAGCAAGCTGTCGGCGACGGTGACGTCCCTGCACGAGTGGCGCCTGGCTCATCTTCCGCCGGACACCAGGCCGCTGCCCTCGGTGACCCCCTATGACCAGTTGCTCCGACGTCGTCGTGAAAGCGGCGGTGACCACCGTGAGGGAGAAGCGCAATGACCCTGCCCCGCCAGCGAGGCTTGACCGAGCAGGCCGCCGACGCCTGTGCCGCTCGGAAATACGATTCGGTCTGTGAGCACGGCGACGTCTTTTGCTCAGGCAGCTTGGCGGTACTCGTTGATCAGTCCGCCGAGGACGGGCCGTCGTTGGATTTGGTGGGCTTGGATGTCGGTGGCGTCGGCCGGTGCGGGAGGTTCGGTACTGTCTGGGGATAGTTGCTGCCGGGATTGGTGGGGGCGGTGCCGGTTGTAGTGCCTGATGTACTCGGTCAGAACTGCTTGGGCATGGGCCTCGTTGTAGATCAGGATTCGATCGAGGACTTCACGGCGTACGGTACCCACGGCTCGCTCGCAGATTGCGTTCGCCTTTGGTGCCCGAGGCGGGCTGAGTAGGATCCTCACGTCGTCGGCCTGGAAGGCGGCGTCGAAGGTGCTGGTGTACTTGCTGTCCCGGTCGCGGAGGAGGAAGTGCAGGGTGTCCATCCGGCACCCCAGTGTCATCGTGAGGTTTCTGGCCTGTTGGACGGTCCACCGGGCGGTGGGGCGCGCGGTGACGCCGGCGAGGTGAAGGCGCCGGGTGTCGTGTTCGATGAAGACCAGGGCGTACAGGCGCTTGAGCGCGATGGTGTCATGTGGAGGAAGCCGGCGGCGAGGATGCCGTGGGCCTGGGCGGTGAGGAATTCACGCCAGGTTGGGCCGGAGCGTGCGGAGCGGGATCGATGCCGCGTGAAGGATCTCCCAGACCGTGGATGGGGTGATCGGGTAGCCGAGGCGGGCGAGTTCGCCCTGTATGCGGCGGTGGCCCCATGTGTTGTTCTCCTTGGCCAGGCGCAGGATGAGCTGTTTGATGGTGGGCGCGGTGGACGGCCTGCCGGGGCGGCGGTGCTGGGGGAACGTCCACTTCCGCGCCAGGAGTGCCGGTGCCAGGCCAGCGGTGTGGTGGGGGTGACTGCGCATACGTGGCGCCAGCGTTGTCGCGGGACCAGATGGGAAAGGACGGCGAGCCAGATTCGGTCGGCGGGCTCGTAGCGGACTCGGGCGATCTGGCGGCGTAGGACCGCGTTCTCGTGCCGCAACGCCAAGACTTCCGCGTCCTTGGCCACGCGGCTGCGCAGCATGGCAGCGGGCACCTTGATCAGGTTCCGGACCAGCGCGGTGACGATCGACAGTGTCATCGGCAGATCATCCCAGGCGCGGTGCAGGCCGCCGCCCGGTGCGGAGAAGCCGCAGGCCAGAGGCAAAATCGTATTTCCGAGCGGGACAGGGCGGGTCCAACAGCGTGCGGTCCCAGGGAGGACACCAGAAACAGGGCGGCGGCGAGTATCGGCCGCAGGACCGCGTCGTCGACGGGCTGGGTCTTGTTCTCGGTCCGGGAGGCGCCGTCAAGGAGTGGATCGCTCAGAGCGAGAAGGCGGTCAACTCTGGCCGAGCTGAGGCGCGGTCCGTCCCGGCCGGGCAAGCGCCCACGATCTGATGGCGTGAGACAGGTGTCCACGATGATGGGGAAACGTCGGACCCCCGAATGAGCCAGCGGTATCGCTGACCACACCCGGGGGCCCGCCGGGGACCTCGGTCAGAAGAAGAGCGTCACCAGACTCTGAGCGATCTGCAGGGCTTGGGCCACCGCCGTCACCGTGATGCCGCGAGTCCGATGGCCGTCACGCATGCCGCCAGCAGTGCGAGGCTTCCGCGTGGTCGCGCGGTGTGACTTCGCAGACTGATGATCATTGCTTTTCTCTTCCCCTTCTCTGTGCCATGCCCGTCCGGGCCGACAGGGGGGACCGGGCTGCAGGGAACGTGACGTAGCCCCGCGAACCCCTGGAAAGCACGGTCAGGTTCGTAGGGCGACAGGTACTGCCCGCCGGGCCCCACGAGTGGCAATCTGCGCAAATGAGATGTGCCTTACATGCGTCAACTGACGGATATTTCTCCGGGCGCGCTGGGTTCGGATGCGACGGCAGCGCGGCGCCGGGATACCGAAGGTGCCGGGGCCCCGCCCGGCGTGGGGGCGCATCCCGGTCGTGAGGCTTGCTCATTGCCGCAGATCACCGCGGAGCGGAATCGGGGTGACGGTACGGATTGGCAACATAACGCTACCGGGCCGTAAAGCGTCAGCGGTCCGCAGCGCAACGCAGATTTTCCCCTCTGAAAGGCACTCAGTCGCCACTTGGGTCAGGTGCCGGCGGTCCGGGAAGAAGTTTTCCCGAATCCACCGAGCCTGACGGGACGGCGGTTACCCGAACCATGTCGCATGCGGCGATCAAGGCCACCGCCGATCCGTCATGATGGGAGGCAGATGGCAATTGATGAACCATCAGGTCGCGGCGACTGGTGTCGAAACAGGTAAGACGCTGCTAGCGTAACGGTGCGCTATGGGGCCGGAGGCGCCGTTACCCGGCATTGCCATGGCGCCCCTTCGGCCGCCCAGCTCCCTCCCCGCACAAGGACGTCACATGGCACCACGGAGAAAGCACTGGCGCCGACGGAGATCCCTGCTCACCTCGCTTCTCACGCTCGCCCTGGTCCCCAGTACAGCCTTGGCCCTCATCTGGGCCGAGAATACGTACCAGTTGCTTTCCCAGGGGATGGATCTGGCCGAGCAGTCACGTCTCGGTCGCACTATCGACCCCCGATTGAACAGCCTCCGTTGGAATCTTGAGGTGGAGCTTCGTAAGAGCGCCGGTTGGCTGGCTGACTCGGATGCCTCTCCTAGCGCTCTGGAAAGCCAGCGAAACAGGACGGATGCTTCCGTCAGGGCACTGGGAAATCTGCGTCAGAAGCTTGCGGACGCCCCCGCTCATGTCCGAAACGCCGAAATGCCGTTCGTCGAAGCACTGGAGCGATTTCCACTGAAGCGGCTTCGCTCGGGAATCGATCAAAGGGCTGTCAGCGGACCCGAGGTGATCGCGGCGTTCACTTCCCTGATCAACATGGAGATAACGTCGGTGTTCGAGGTCCGCCAGGTACCTCAGGGGTCACTGGTGTCGCAGGCTCAGCCACTTTCGATGCTTATCGAGATCGAGCAGGCGATCCACATGGAGGACACCGTGATGTCCCAGGCGTTGCCTTCCGGCAAAATGAGCCCGGAGCAGCGGGTCGCGTTCATGTCACCGCTGGGCCTGCAGCGGTCACTCCTCGCCGTGTTGCCTTCCATCCAGTCCCGCTCCGAACAAGCCGCGGTGGCGAAGGTGACCAACACCGCCGCGTGGAAGAGAATGGTGGCGGTGGAGAACGCCGTCATCACGGCGCGCGCCGAGTCCCGTTCCGGCACGGCTCTGCCCGCGGCTGCCCAGTGGCGCTCGTCCCTGGACCAGGTCGAAGCCGGGCTGGAGGACCAGATCGCGGCCGACGGCACAAAGCTGCTCGCGTCGCAGAACGACACCGCCTACCAAACGCTGCGTCACGAGGGTGCGATCAGCCTTGCGGGGCTTCTCGCCGTCATCATCTCCGCCACGCTCTCGTGGCGCGTCTCCCGCTCCTTGCTGCGCCGTATGGCCGGGCTGAAGGCGGCCACCCTGGAGCTGGCCCACAAACGGCTTCCGGACGTGGTCGACCGGCTGAACCGCGGTGAGACCGTCGATGTCAAAGCCGAGGCAATGGAGCTGGACTACGGCACCGACCAGATCGGTCAGGTCGCCCAGGCGTTCAACGCCGTGCAGCGCACCGGAATCAGCAGCGCGGTGACCCTGGCCGAGGCCCGCCGTGGCTTTCAGAAGGCGATCCTGGTCACTGTCCGCCGCGCCCAGAACCTGGTGAACGGCCAGCTCGCCCTGCTGGACGAGTTCGAGCGCAAGCACCAGGAGCCGGATGTCCTCAAGGACCTGTATCAGCTTGACTCCAGGGCAAGCCAACTGCGCCGCTACGAGGAGAACCTGCTGGTCATCAGTGGCGGCAGCCCGGGGCGCCGCTGGAACGAGCCCGTTGCCCTGGCGGATGTGCTGCGCAGCGCGGTGGGTGAGGTCTCCGAATACCAGCGCGTCACCGTGAGCGCTGATCACCGGGTGAGTCTCGCCGGCCATGCGGTCGCCGACGTCATCCATCTGCTGGCCGAACTCGTGCAGAACGCTGTCCACTTCTCGCCGCCCGTCTGTCCGGTATTCGTCAGAGGGGACACCGTGGGGAAGGGCGTCGCCGTCGAAGTCGAAGACCGCGGCGTCGGGATGTCCGACCCGGAATACGCCGTGGCCAACCAGAGGCTGGCCGAACCACCCCCCTTCGATGTGCTCTCCCTGAAAGACGACGCCCGACTGGGGATGTTCGTCATCGCCCGGCTCGCCGACCGCCATTGCATCAAGATCACGTTGAGGGCGTCGGCCTTCGGTGGCACGTCCGCGGTCGTCCTGATTCCCGAGGTGCTGGTCGTCCGTGAGACCGCTCAGCGAGGCGACGCCGCCGAGGCACAGGCACAGGCACAGGCACAGGTGCAGGCACAGACACCGGCACCGGCACCGGCACCGTCAGGTCTCGACGCCGAGGAGCCCGACGTGTTCGCGCCACGGCGCGCGGGAGCTCCCGTCGACTCGCCCGCCCAGGCTGCCCCCATGGCACCGGTCTCCTTCGCCCCTGCCCCCACGGCGAACGGGAGTACCGCTACGGACCAGGACCCACCCCGTTCGCTGCCGCCCCTTCCGGAACGCATTCCCCAGGCCAGCCTGGCCCAGGAACTGCGTCACACCCCGACCCTCGAGGCGCAGCACACCCCGTCCGCCGGACCCCTGCCCTCGGCGGAGCAGGCCGCGCGGACCATGTCCGCGTTCCAGCGCGGTACCACGCAGGCGCGGCACTCCGGCGAGCCGCCGCGGCACCGCCGATAAGCCGTACGACGTCCCCTCCCGCTGCTGCCGATCCCGCCCCCCTCCAGGAGAACGACCGATGTCCACACCCCCCACACCCGACCCCCACAGCGGACTGGACCTGATGCTGACCGGCCTGGTCGAACAGGTCGCCAACGTCCGCCACGCCGTCGTCCTCTCAGAGGACGGACTGGTCGTCAGCAAGTCCACCTCCCTCGCCCGGCCCGAGGCCGAGCGCCTGGCGGCCACGGCGTCGGGCCTGATGAGTCTGGGACGCGGCGTCTGCACCGACTTCGACGGCGGGGCGGTGACCCAGGCACTGATCGAGATGCGGGAGGGCTATTTGGTCCTCACCGCTGGAGGCGCCGGTGCCTACCTGGCAGTCCTCGCCACGGCGACGGCGGACGTCGGCGTGGTCGCGTTCGAGATGAACACGCTCGTCAAGAGAATCGGCGAGCATCTCGGCGCCGCTCCACGTCCTCCGCGCACCCCCACACGCCCATCCGTTGACGCACAGCCTTCATGAGCTGGGGACCGAGGTGCGGGCCGGGCCTCCGTCGGGCTGGAGATCCACAGCTGACGGCCGGTACGAGGTGAGCGAGACCGACCCGGTGAGCGGATACGGTCGCCTGGTGCGGCTGTTCGCCCTCACCGGTGGCAGGACACGGCCCAGCCAGGATGTCTTCACCCTGATCACCCTGGTGAACGCGGTGGAACACCCCCCGGTCACGGTGGGCAGCGCTCTCCAGCCCGAACACCTGCGCATCCTGCGCCTGTGTCCCCGACCCACCGCCGTCGCGGAGATCGCCGCTCAGATGGATCTTCCGGTTTCGGTGGTCACGATCATGCTCTGCGACCTGTTGGAAGCAGGCAGGATCACCGCCCGCCCGCCCGTCCAGGCGGCCCCCGACCCGACCGGCAGCCCGCAGATCGCACTGCTGCAGAAAGTGAGGGACGGTCTTGCCCGCCTCTGACACCGCCCCCGACGCAGTCAAGATCCTCATCTCCGGAGGCTTCGGCGTTGGCAAAACCACCACGGTCGCCTCAGTCAGCGAGATCGTTCCGCTGCGCACCGAGGAAGTGCTGACCACGGCAGGCCTCAGCGTGGACGACCTCGCCGGCCTCGAGAGGAAGACGACCACCACGGTCGCGTTGGACTTCGGGCGTATCACTCTCACCTCCGACCTGGTTCTCTACCTCTTCGGTACTCCAGGCCAGCAACGCTTCTGGTTCATGTGGAACGACCTCGCCGTCGGAGCCCTGGGCGGCGTGGTCCTGGTCGACACCCGACGCCTGGAATCCAGCTTCGCCGCGATCGACTTCTTCGAAAGGCGCGGCATCCCGTTCGTGGTGGCCGTCAACTGCTTCGGTGGCCGCCAGCCCTACACCGCCGACCAGATCCGCGGGGCGCTGGCCCTGCGCCCGGACACCCGCCTGTGCATGTTCGACGCCCGCGACCGCTCCTCCTGCCGCGACGTCCTGATAGCGCTGGTGGACCATGCGATCACCACCGCCACCACCTCGACGGCATCACGCTCATGAGCCGTCCGATGGCTGCTGGGACGCGGACCGCGAGCGCGGCGACGAGCCGCCGCCGGAAAGTTCCGGCGGAGGAGCATGCGCGGAGGTGAGGGCATGGCCCGTCCCGGGGGAGAACTCGTCGGCCGGAAGGACGAGACGGCGGAACTGGCCGGTCTGGCGGTGTCCGCGATGGCCGGTGAGGGGCAGACGGCGTTCGTGATCGGAGAGGCCGGGCTGGGCAAGACGGCCTTGCTGGAGGCAGCGGCTGTGAACGCCGGCCTCGTGGGGATGGAGGTGCTGTGCGGGACGGCGCAGGAGGTGACACGGCAGCAACCGTTCGCCCTGGTCGCGGCCTGCCTGGGAGTGGACGCGGCGTCGGCCGACACGTTCCGGGCACGGGTTGCCAGGATCCTGCGTGGCGATGCCCGGTACGGAGTCCCGGGTGCGATGGGTGGGGTGCGCGAGGCGGACTTCAGCAGCGTACGAGGCAATGCTCGGCCTGGTCGACGAGTTGTGTGCGCGGGGGCCGTTGGCCCTGTTCCTCGATGACCTCCAGTGGGCCGACTCGGCGAGTCTGCTGGTGCTGGACCGGCTGATGCGGTCGGTGCACCAGCTACTGCTTCTGGTCGTCGGCGCCTGCCTACCGGTTCCCAGGGTCCCGGAAGTGGAGCAGCTCTCCCGGAGTCTGGGCGTTCGCAACCGCACCGTGCTGAGGCTGGCAGGGCTGAGCGCGCCGGCGGTGGGGGCGCTGATGACGGATCTTTGCGGCGCCCAGGCCGGTCCGCGACTGAGGCGCATGGCCGAGGGAGCGGCGGGAAACCCGCTGTATGTCTCGGAGTTGGTGGCGGCCCTGCTGCGCGATGAGGCGATCGGGATTCGCGACGGGGTCGCCGAGATCGCCGCCGGCACGCCCCTGCCGCCGCTGACCACCCTGATCACCCACCGGCTGCGCCACCTCCGCGACGAGGTCCTCCAGACGTTACGCGTCGCCTCCGTGCTGGACACCAGCTTCACCATCACCGATCTCGCGGCCCTGCTGGGCACACCGGTGCACACACTGCTCGGGGCCGTCGTCGAAGCCGAGGCCGCCGGAGTGCTGCGGGATACCGGTGATCGGCTGGCCTTCCGGCATGACCTCGTCCGGCATGCCCTCTACGATGCCGTGCCGGGCTCGGCGCGCGCCCTGCTGCACCTGAGAGCCGCCCAGGCCCTTGCGGGCGCCGGGGCGGCACCCGAACGGACAGCGGCTCACCTGCTCGACGCGGCATCGCCGGGCGGCCCGCGTCTGGCCTCAGCGAAGCCGGCGAGCCATGAGGCCGATGCCGTCCGGGTCGTAGGCCGGGACCCCGCCGATCTGCCGCAGCGTGGCATCCAGGCAGGCCGCGATGGTGGGCAGGGCCTCGTCGAAGACCCGTATGACGACCCGGAAGCGAGACCAGACCGGCCACGCACACCACAACGACGTCTACGACGTCCCTGAATCGGCCGCCGCCCGGTAGCTGCCGGCGAGGTCATACGCCTCCAGGATGTCCATGCTCTCCTTGCCGTTCTTCACGCTGGTGGACGGCCTCCACCGCCTTGCCCCTCGTCCGCGCCCTACTCCAGGTCCCGACTCCTGGTCCCGGCGAGCGGGCTCACAACCCGTGAGGCCGTCCACCCGCGACGTTCGCTGGTGGACGGCCTCACGGGCGGCCCGCCGGCGCGGGGGTCTCAGGCAGGGACGTCGGTCAGACGGCGCAGGGTGAACGGCTCGGCGAGGATCTCGTCCAGGACCTGGGCGACGTGCGTGAAGTGCGGCAGCGAGAAGTGGTGGTCCAGAGCCGCGCTGCTGGTCCACTCCTCAACGATGATCATGCGGTCGGTGCGGCTGGGGTCGGCGAACGGCTGGTAACCGAGGCAGCCCTCCTCCGCCAGGGACGGCGCGATCACCGCGTCCAACTCGTCGCGCAGACGCTGCTCCTGCCCCGGCTTGGCGACGAAGCCGGCAACGATCGTGAGCGTGTTCGACATGGGGTGACTCCTGGTCTGGTGAGGTTGGTGCTGTTGTTCGCCGGCGAACGATGTCCATCCTGCGCACCCGCGCCAGGTCCACCCAGAGCTCCGCCCAACCCGGGTCCGCCCTGCCTGGGTCTGGCAGGACCAGGCACAACCGCGCGGCCCTGGCCGACACTGGAAGCATGGATCGTGCACAGCAGCTCAGCGAGTTCCTCAAGACCCGACGCGCCCGCCTGCGGCCCGAAGACGTCGGCGCGGGCAACTTCGGTGGCCAGCGGCGCGTGCCGGGGCCTGCGTCGTGAGGAACTGGCCCTGCTGGCGGGGTGAGCGTGGACTACTACACCCGCCTGGAACAGGGCCGGGCCCGCAACGTGTCCCCCGACGGCCTGGAGGCCGTCGCCGGGGCGCTCCGTCTCGATGCCGACGAGCGCGCCCACCTGCACAACCTCGCCAAGCCCACCAGTGCCCGCAAGCGCCCGGCCCGCCCGCAAAGGGTCGGCCCCGAGATGCGCCAGGCGCTCCAGGCCCTCGCCGCTGTCCCCGCCTACATCATCGGACGCCGACTGGACATCCTGGCCTGGAACGATCTGGCCCGGACCCTGATCGCCGACTTCCCCGCCCTGCCCGCGGCCGAGCGGAACATGGCCCGCCTGGTCTTCCTCGACGACGCCGCCACGGACCTCTACCCCGACTGGGAGAGCAAGGCCCGCGACACCGTCTCCAACCTCCGCCTGGATGCCGGCCGTCACCCCGACGACCCGAAGCTGGCCACCCTGGTCGGTGAACTCTCCCTGGGCAGTGCCGACTTCCGCCGTCTGTGGGCCGACCACAACGTCCACGGCAAGACCCGCGGCCGCAAGCGGTTCAACCATCCTCAGCTCGGTGAACTCGCTCTCGACTACGTCGCCATGCGGGCCCCCGACGACCCCGACATGACCATGATGATCTACAGTGCACCACCCGATTCCGAAGCGGCCACCACCCTCCAGCTACTAGCCAGCCTCACCACACCACCCGTTCCGGAAACGGCGGACGCTCCAGCGAAGAGCACCCTCTGAACCGAGCCGCAACGCCCCCCGGCACCACAAAGGCGCGCTCCCGCCTGGCCGGCTTCGCGCCGGCTCCGGTACAGGGCCTGGGCAGCAGGCCGTACGGGCTTGTGCCCGGTGAAGTGCCGGCTGCGACCACGGTCCTGGCGCCGGGCCTGGTCGGCACCGCGGTGGGCAGCGGGACCGGCTGCGCGGGACACCGGCACCGACGCGCCGAGGGATGCGACGGGTACCCGTGCGGACATTGTGGCGCTGGTGGCGGAGTCGCGTGGCGTGGGTGTTCCGGTCGCGTTCTCGTGAGAGGGCGAGGATCTGGATACGCGGCCGGCGCGGGTGCGGCGGGCGGTGCACCGGGTGGTGCGTGAGGCGCTGACCAACGTCCACCGGTACGTGGCAGGGGCCCATGAGACCGTCGCCGTGACGCATTCCCGGGGAACGGGTGGAGGTCCGGGTACGCAACGGCGCCCCGCCCGTCCCGCCCGCCGCCACCTCTGGGCTCGGCTCCGGGCCGGGGCTGACTTGCCCGCGGGAGCGGGTGGCGCTGCTCGGCCGCACCGTGGAGGCGGGTGCGACGCCGGGCGGCGGGTTCCGCGTGATGGCGGACATCCCGCAGACCCCGCTGCTGGGTTGGGGGCGGAGGACGTGGCGGACGCGGCACCTTCGGCGCCGACGAGAACGTCCTGCGGGCTCTGGCGGCCGTCGCCACCGGCTTCCTGCTCAAGGACGAAGGCCCGCAGGAACTGATCAGCGCGGCCCGCGCGGCGAGAGCGGGCCACTATCGACGTTGGCACGGATGGGGCGGCCCGGTGCCCGGAAGCGGCCCCGCCCGCCCCTGTGTGCCCGGGAGGACGTGCGTTGCGGCGGGCGGGGACGCCCGGTTCGCCGGATGTCCGCTGTCTGTGTCTACTGCCGGAGCCGGTCGGCGATCTCGTCGGAGTAGGCCGAGACCTGGGTGTAGACGCCGGGTGTGGGTGTGGAGGCGTTGTCGGGTGACAGGTGGCTGACGATCCCGATCAGCTTTCCGCCCGCGACGAGTGGACCACCGCTGTCGCCTTCGGCGTGGTGGGCGCCGGTGACCTGATCGTTGGCGCAGGCGTGCATCCTGGGGTGATAGTCGCCCCACGGGTTGAGCCGTCGGCACGTCCTGTCCGACAGGACGCGCAGGTCCGCCGAGCGCAGCACGTTCGCCTCGCGGCCTTCCTCGTCCAGCACGCCCCACCCGTAGACCCGTGCGTGGGTACCCGGGCGGTACAGGTCGGTATCGGTGGGGGTGGCTATCGGCAGCGGTGTGTACGTCGCCGGCATGGGTTTGTCGAGGGTGAGGACGGCGATGTCGTTCTCCAGGTGGCGGCCGAACCGCGGGTGGATCCAGACCTTGGTCACCTTGCGCAGGGTGCCATCGTGGCGGCGGAGGTCGGTGCGGCCCGCGACGGCCCCCAGATCGGTGGGCACCTCGTCGGCCACGCAGTGGGCGGCGGTGACGACCTTCGTCGCCGTGACCAGGGTGCCGCCGCAGAACTGCCCCGAACGCGGGTAGGTGTCGGTCTGCCGCCACAGGTTGATCGCGACGGTCCAGGGTGCCCGCACCGTATTCGTCTTCTGCCCACCGACGATGGCGTGCGCGGCGGGAGCCGGCAGCCCGGCGAGTCCGAGGACGACGGCCGCCATGAGACAGGCGGCCAGGGCGGGCAGGCGTGCGTACGTGAGTCGTCGGGTCACTTGGGCCGCCCTTCCTCTCCGGCTATCTGGCTTTGGAGGAGCGCGTAGTAGGAGGCGGTCTTGTTGGCGACGCCCGGGTAGAGGCGGTCGGTGCAGCTGCCGCCGCCGCTGATGACGCCGACGAGGCGCCCGCCCGCGACGACCGGTCCTCCGCTGTCCCCGTGGCAGGCGTTGACGCCGCCGGCCGGGTAGCCCAGGCACATCGTGTAGCGCTTGTCGTAGCGGCGGCTGCCGTACGCGGTGACACACTGCTCGTCGCCCCGGTTGGGCACCAGCGCCGTCTGCAACGGCGGCACGCGGTCGTCACCCTCGCGGCCGGTCGTGGAGCCCCAGCCCAGGACCCTGTTGGGCGTGCCTTCCTCGTACAGCTTCTGCTGCGCGGGGGTGGCGAGCGGCAAAGTCCGGTATCTCATCGGGGCGTTGAGGGTGAGGACAGCGATGTCGTGCGTATACGTGGCCCTGCTCCCCTCGGTGTTGGCCTTGGGGTGGATCCATAGTTTCGTGACCTTGCGGACCGTGCCCTCGCCGGTGCGCCGGAGGTCTTCCCGTCCGCCGACCACGCGAACATCGCTGATGGTGGTCTGCTTCACGCAGTGGGAGGCGGTCAGCACTTTGTTCGGTGCGACGAGCGTGCCGGCGCATTCCGGCGTCTTCACGTCGTCCGACGACGTCAGGGCGACCGTCCAGGGGTACTTCGTGATGTCGGCCCGGTCTCCGCCGACGACCGCTGCGGCGGGCGGGGCGGTTGAGGCGACCAGCGCTGCCCCGACCAACGCTGCGCCTATCAGGGACATTTGGCGTATTCTCGCTGTGTTCATCGCTCCTCCGTGGCGATCGAACAATGTCACCCGTGAAGAGGCCGTGCACCGCCGCAGGGTTGTCTGCGAACTGGCTACTGCGAGCCGCCCCGCGCAGCCTCGATCAGCGGGCCGGCCGGGCAGAGGGTGTCGTCGCCCGGTTCCGGTGCCGGTTCCGCCATGAGGAACACCGGGGTGCCGGGCGGGAACCGATCGGCGGTCCGCGTGTTCAGGGGCGCGAGGTCCGCGGGTGCCAGGACCGCTCAGCGCCCCGGGACGGAACATGCCTGGGGTGTCCGCGTCGAGCGCGACGATCCGGGCCGCGTCGAAGGGGACACCGTTTGCCTGGAAGGCCCCGGCGACCCCGGCGAGTGTCGCCTCGCTGCCGGGCGGGCTGGTGTCGATGGCGACCTGCGGGCCGTTGCACTCGAACACGAACCCCGGTGTGAGCAGTCCGGGCCGGTCCTGGTCGGCCGCGACGATCCGGGCCGGCGTGCAGTTGAACGCCGCCGCCGGCGCGGTGGCCGACGGCGAGTGCTCGCAGACGCCGTCGCGGCCCTCGACGGTGTAGCGGACCGTCGTCGACGTGGTAGCCGGCGAAGACGTACCTGGGGGAGGCGATGCAGGAGGGCGGCCAGCAGTGCGCGGTCTGGCCAGGTCACCCTCGGTTTGTCGGTCTGTCTCCGCAGCACGGCGAGTTGGTGGCGTAGCGCCAGGATCTCGGCCTCTTTGTCGTGCTCACTCTTTGACAGGAGTCGTATCAGGGTGAACATGCTCGTCAAGGTCAGATGGAGCAGTCACAGCAGCACTCCACCATGCTGGTGTGGGGAGGCGAGGTCTGCAAGGGGGGCGTGGTACCCGTCGTGACCAGCACGGATGAAGTTTCTGGCACGTACACCGTTCGAGGCCGGACGATAAAGAACAAAGCTCAGGATGGACTTCACAGCACAGTCACCCTGCGCCGGTAGTACGCGAGCGTCGTGGTCGCCAGGAGGGGCGCCCAGGCCAGCAGCGGAGAGTAGCAAACCACGAGGAGCACTTGCTGGGCTGGCGTCTGCGTGACACGCCCAATCAGCCCTGCCGCCTGGGTACAGGTGAACCAGCCCCCGATCGCGCACAGCACCGCCGCCCCGAGCAACGCTGGTATTACCGCCGCGAGTGTACGCACGCGCCGTCCGCCGATGAGCGGGAGCCAGCGGGGTGCGACCTCGCCCCAAGGCCGCACCAATCCGAGTGTGAGCAGGGCGAGACCTTCGGTTATCAAGGTCAGCGAGATGGCCACCACCACCTCGCGACCGTTCCGGCCCAACTGCTCGGCCACCGGGAGCCCGGCAACCTGGGCGATCCGCCACAGGCCGGACGGCAAGGTGATAAGTGGCACCGTATGGGCGGCTAGGACAGCCCAACGCGGAACATTGGGCAGCGCGTCGATCTTCAACATGCGTTCCATCGTGCTCACGCGGAGATGCCCGCACATCAGCACGCAGGATGACGAGCTCCCCCATACGAGGGGCACCCCGCTACGACGTCGGCAGGACCGTCAAACGCGAACTTACTATCGCCGCATTTCAAGCGACCAGAAGATAAAGAACAAGGTCAGTGCGTGTTTCTCATCCTCCGCGGCCTCCAGCCTCTCGGTCTGTACCTGGCGCCCGATGATCCAAGCCATCTGACTAGGTCCGGAATTCTCGGCTCCTGTCGGCACCCTCCCGTAGGCGGTACGGTGGGTGGCCCTTCGAATGCGAACGGGGAGTTGACGTGTGGGGAGACAAAGGCCGTACGGCAAGGGCGTTATGGGGCGGCGGTCTCGCGCTGCTGCTGGCCGTGGTGCTCGCGGGCTGCGGGGACGGCGGCGGGCAGTCCGAAGGCCCGACCGGCTCGGCGACGGGTGCGTCCAAGGGATCGGCGTCCGGTGCGTCGGGCGGTTCCAGGACCGGGCTGCTCTACCGGGACAAGAAAGTCTCGCTGAGCAATGTCCAGGCGATCAAGAACGGATGCCCGTCCGACTTCAACTTCTACGTGGAGTTCACGGACAGCGGGCCGCGCGTCCTCGGGCCCCATGAGTCTAACCCGCGCCTGAACGACGACGGGGACCAGACGGACGAGGGCAGGCCGCCTGTCCTGTCATGGGAGCCTCCCTGCTCCTGGGACAACGAGGTGCTGGACTTCGACGACGTGCCCGTCGCCAAGGTCGCCGCGGACGCCGGGGACCTCGACCAGGCGGGCTGCCAGGATGCCGCACGGGCAGCGGTCGGCAACGGCACGCACGTCGACCGCTACAAGACCCGGGCCCTGGCGGCGGGGGACCGGTTCTGCGAGGACTTCGCCGCGGGCGGCCGCGTGGTCCTCCTGCGCGTGGTGAAGGTGAGTGGATCCCCCGTCGGGGAGCTGACATTGTCGGCGACCCTGTGGGCCGGGCCGGCGAAGACCGAGGGCGCGCCGGCGCAGCCCGGTGACAAGGTCTATGAGAACCAGCCCGTCACGGTGTCCGACGAGGTGGCCAAGGCGCGCGGCTGCGTCCTCGGCAGCGTTGGGCTCGGTTCGGACATGCCGGTCGTTACGTACAGGAGCAGACTGAACGGCGGCGGGGGAGACATCGAGTACTCCCCGAGCTGTCTGGGAAGCCCGAAAATGTGGTTCCGCGGATACGTGGCCCGGGTGGAGGGCACCGCCGATGTGGACCTCACCGCTTGCCAGGACGCCGCGGCGCGCGGCGAGAGCAACGAACTCGAGGTACCGGTCTCCGAACTGCGGACCGGGGACCGGTTGTGCAGGTTCGACAGTCTCGACAAGGACGTCGCTCTGCTGAAGGTGACCTCCGTAACCGCCAAGCGCCCCGCCTCGGTGACCTTCTCGGTCACCCGCTGGAAAGCTCCCGAACCGTCGTAGCAGCGGCCCAGGGCGGCCTGCCACCGGCAAGCCGCCCCCCGCTCAGCCCCCACAGGCGGCTGCACTCCATCCGCAGATGCCGGGGCTCCTTTGCGTATACGCGCGCCTGCGCGTGGACCGCCGCGCAAGCTGTGCGGAACCCGTCGATAAGTTTGATTCACATGCCCGGTACGGCACCGAGGAACATCGCTGCGGCCGTAGCACGCAGCGCGTCAAGCTCGGCCAGCGCCTCGGCAAGCTCCTTGCGGGCGCGGTGACGAGTTCAGTCTTGAGGACTTCCAACTGGACGACATAGCGTCACGCCCAGCGGCCACAGGTGACGGGTGCGGCGGGTCCACCGCAGCAGCAGGTCGGGGCGGGCATCGGCGATCGCGAAGACCCTGTGGGTGCCGATTATTAGTTCAAGACCGCCGTCGACGAGGACGGCAACCACCTCTCTGCCGGTGTCGAGCGGGACGTCCCCTGGGTCGCCATCGCCCTCGTCGTCGCGGCCGTCCGAGTACTGGAGCAAATCGTCCCCGAAGGGGAGCTGCTCTTCGCCAGCGACTACCACCGCGGTGCCATCCGTCACCGTGGCAAGGCCATGGGCAGCGACGGGATACGCGAACGCATCAGCGACTTCATCGCCTGGGCCTACCAGGAAGCCGCCCGCCACGGCCTCACCCGTGAAGTCATCCCCGCGGACCCCGCCGGGCCGGTCACTGCGGTGCGCTTCCGCCGTTCCCTGGCCTGGCACATCGCCCGCCGACCCGGCGGCCTCGTCGCTCTCGCGATTCAGTACGGCCACTTGCGGACGGTCCTCGACACCGACGTCGCCGGCGGCTACGGCACTCGCTCCCGCCGCGGCATCCACGACCTCATCGACATCGAGACCGCCCTGAGCACCGCCGAGACCGCGGCCGACCTGAACGAGCGCTACAGCCAAGGGGAAGGCGTCTCCGGTCCCGCCGCCCGCCAGGCCCCGCACTAGGCGAGCACCACCCGGCGTTTCGAAGGCACCACCGTGAAGGCCGACTTCGCCCGCAAGTACCTCGCCCGCGACGGGACCGTCCTCTACGACAACCCCCATGCCCTGCTGCTGTGCCGCTACAAACGCGACCTGGCGCTGTGCGAGCGGCCCGCCGACAGCACCACGCCGGCCCTGGACCGCTGTGTCACCGGCTGCGCCAACACCGTCCGCACCGATCACCACGCCCAGCAGCTCCGCGACCGGGCCGACAGCCTCGCCCGTCAGGCACTCCACCTGCTCCGGCCGATCGCCGACCGCTTCCTCACTACGGCCAGTCAGCTGCGCAACCTCGCCGACACCCACTACCGCACCCGCATCACCTGCCAGGAGCCCAGAACGTGAGCCCAGCGCCCGACGAACGCGACCGGATCCGCGCCGCTATTCAGCGCATCCTCATCGGCCGTCCCGAACACTCCAACGGCGCGCTGACCCTGGTCGCCCTCGCCCTCGAGGCCCAGGTTCCCCGCAACGCCCTCACCCAGCGCCACCCCGATCTGCGCAACGAGTTCTACACACACGTCCGGGAACGAGGCGGCATCCCCGACACCGAGGCCCGCCTGCGCGCGCAGATCGTCAACCTGAAGCAGACCACCGCCAACAAGAACGAGGAACTCACCCGACTGCGCGAGGACGTCCCCGCACTCGTACGAGCGCTCAACCAGCTCACCGCCGAGAACGAAGGACTACGCCAGCAACTGCGGCCGCCGTCGCCCCGCGTCGTTCCGCTGCGCCCGACGGCGAGGTAGCACCGCCCGCGCCATGCGGTGCTGGCATGTGCCTCCTGGTGCTGCGGCGCGCTGCGGGCCGCACGGTGAGCTTGCGCCCCTGGCAACCGGTTGTGACCTGCTGTTTTGTGACTGCGGCAAAAGATTGGCGGTTTGCTGGTCTGTTGCTGTCGATTGCTGGCCGTGCTCTGGAGAGCGAGTTTCTAGAGTCGTGTGCGTCCCTCGGTGATCCAGCCACACGGACCACCGCACCCCGCAATCCTTCTGGAGATTCCTGATGCGTGCTCTGCCTCGTCGTGCCCTGCTCGCCGCCCCTGCCGCCGTCATGATGTTCGCGCTGGTCGCCTGTGGAGGGTCCGACTCCGGCTCCGGCAGCTCGAAGGCCGCGGACACCCAGCAGTCGGCGCAAAACGCCGGGGACGCCCAGGCGGGCCAGGCCGAGGACGAGGCCGGTGAGGAGAAGGAGACGCCGCTGACCGGTGAAGTCAAGCAGAAGGCTGAGGCGGCGGCGCTGGCCAAGTACCCGGGCACGGTCGTGAAGTCCGAGGAAGACAGGGAGAAGCCCGGCATGCTCGCGGTGGAGGTCAAGAAGTCGGACGGCACGTCGGTCGAGGTCTACCTGGACAAGAGCTACAACGTCACCGGCACCAAGCAGGAGGGCACCGAGGAGAACGAGGGCTGACGGCCCTGCCGTTGGCTGGCCCGTCTCGCGAACAGGAGCAGGAGTCGTGCCGGTGGATCCCAGGCGTTCACAGCCGGCCTCGCAGCCGGAAGTTGCCGAGACGGCGGTCTTCGACCCACTGCCCGCGGATGCCGGGCCAGCTGGTTACGGGGACCGCAACGCGGCGGACTCCTTCGACTATCCCGCGCCGGCCGCAGCCCAGGACTGGGCGGCGGGTGAGCCGCCCGCGCGGGCCACGGATCTGGCGGACAGCGCCACGGGCGTGTGGCAGCAGGTGGCAGCCAGGCGTAAGCCGGTCCTTCTGATGGCTACGGTCCTGCTGATCACAGGCGGCTTCGGGCTGGCGCTGTCGATGGTCAGCGACACGGTTTCCTCCAGCCCGTCACCCGGTCCCGCTTCCGAGCCCGGCCAGGTCTCCGCCTCGCAGCCGGTGACACCGTCCGCGCCGCCGACCAGTGCCGTGCCGCCGACGGACAGCGGCGCGGGGACGGGCACCGCTGCGCCGCAGACCAGTGCACCCGTCACCGGAGATCGCCAGGACGACGAGCCGGAGGACAACGGGCGCGAGGACCGACGCGAGGACGGCGACCGCTCCGACGACGGCTGACACCCCCACCATCTTCCGTCGTCGACCGCTGTCCCGCTGCTGCCGTCCGGCCGATCACAAGCCCCGCGTTGAATCGGCCGGACGGCCCCTTTTCATCTGCTCCGTCAGATCTGTCGCATCGTCCGTTTCCTCTGGTCCCAGGCGGGTTGTGATGAACGCTCCGGCTCCTGCTGCACGGCTGTGCGAGCCTGTCGCCATGAGGCTGCTGTTGATAGAAGACGACGACCGGATCGCCGGGCCCCTCACCGAAGGGCTCGGCCGGTACGGGTTCACCGTCGACCGGGTACGCACCGGCGCAGCCGGCCTCGCCGACACCGTTCAGGCTCCCGATTTGGTCCTGCTCGATCTCGGGCTGCCGGACATGGACGGTCTGGACGTGTGCCGCACGCTGCGCGCCCGGTCCGCGATCCCCATCATCATGATCACTGCCCGGGGTGAGGAAGCCGACCGGGTCGTCGGACTCGAACTGGGCGCGGACGACTACCTCGCCAAGCCGTTCGGCGTGCGGGAGTTGGTGGCCCGTATCCGGGCGGTCACGCGTCGTACCGGCGCGCGGCAGACGTTGCCCCAGGCAGCGCATGCTCCGGTATCCGAGGAGGCGCCGGCAGCCGCGGTGCAGCGGCTGGGTCCCTTGGAGATCGACCGCCGTACCCGGCAGGTCCGCCTGAAGGGCCACGATATCGCGCTGTCCCCGCGGGAGTTCGACCTGCTCGTCTACCTCGCCGACGATCCCGGCGCCGTGCATTCCCGCCAGCAGATCATGGACACAGTGTGGGACCCGCACTTCTTCGGCCCCACCAAGACCCTCGACGCGCACGTCGCGGCACTGCGCCGCAAGCTGGGCGATCCCGCCTGGATCATCACCGCGCGCGGCGTGGGCTTCCGCCTCACCGTTCCCGGTGAGGCGAGGCCGGCCGAGGGGGCGTCGTGACCCGGCGCCTGATACTCAGCTACCTCGCGCTGGCGCTGCTGGTACTGCTGGGGCTGGAAATCCCACTCGGCTACCTCTACGCCCGCGGGGAGGAATCCCGGTTCTCCCAGAGCGTCGAACGCGACGCCTCGATGCTGGCCGAAGTCGCCGAGGAGAACATCGAGAAGGGCAACCTGACGGCCCTACCGGAACTGGCCAGAGAGTACGCCGAGGACAACACCGGCGCCCGTGTCGTGATCGTCGACCGCACCGGCCAGGTGCTCACCGACTCCGCCGGCACCACCGTCACCGGGACCACGCTGGCCGGCGAGCCGGACATCGCCGCCGCCCTGCGCAACCAGACCACCGTTGCCACCCGCGCCGGCACCGACGGTGGTGACGTTCTGGCGGCAACGATGCCGGGCTCCTCCGGCACCACCATCCGCGGCGCGTTGCGGATGACCTACCCGATGACCATGGTCACCGACCGGGAACACCGCATATGGGCCGCCCTCGCCCTGGTCGGCGCGTGCGTCCTGGCCGCTGTGGCGCTCGTGGCGTTCACTCTGGCCCGCTGGATTACCCAGCCCCTGCGCACCCTGGAACGCGCCACCACCCAACTCGCCGCCGGCCGTCTGGACAACCCGCCCGACGCCAGCAGCGGACCGCCCGAACTGCGCCGCCTGGCCGCCGCGTTCACCCATACCGCCACCCGCCTGCAGCACCTGCTCCAAGCCCAGCACGGCTTCGCCTCCGAAGCCTCCCACCAGCTCAAGACCCCGCTGACCTCGCTGCGGCTGCGCCTGGAGAACTTCGAGCCCTACCTCGACCCCCGCGCCCATCCCAGCCTGGAAGAGACCATCGGGGAGGTCGAACGCCTCAGCCGCATGGTCCACGGCCTGCTCGCCCTGGCCCGCCTGGAAAACACCGCCACCACCCCCGAACCCGTCGACGCGGACGCCGTCCTCGCAGAGCGGGCGGCCATGTGGGAGCCACTCGCCGCCGAGCAATATGTCACCATCATGGTCTCCGGACCGGCAGCCGGCCGGGTGTGGGCGATCCCCGGAGCACTGGAGCAGATCATCGACAACCTGGTCGCCAACGCGCTGCGAGTCTCCCCACCAGGCATGACCGTCACCCTCGCCCGCGCCCCCGGCACCGATCTCCACGTCATCGACCAGGGCCCCGGCATGCCGGAGGCTGACCAGGAGCGGGCCTTCGACCGCTTTTGGCGCGCCTCCGACTCCCATCACGACGGCACAGGCCTGGGCCTGCCCATCGTCCGCCACCTCGTGCACGCCTCCGGTGGAAAGATCACCCTGCGGGCGGCCCCCGGCGGCGGTCTGGACGCCCACGTCCGGCTGCGCCCCGTCGGCCGGGAACGCCGCTTCCAGGCGACCGCCATATCAGGTGCGGCAGGCCGAGGGCGGTGATCACCAATCCGGAGTGCCGTACCGATGGATCGTCCCTTCTTCTGGAGGCCCCACGCTGTTGAAGCCGCGGCCGCTGTCCTGACTGACGACTACTTCAACACGCTGACTTGCCAAGGAAGACCAGTCGGCGGAGGTTGAGGGCGGCTGCTCGGGTGTGGAGCCATGTGTTGTCGGCGATGGTTCCGCGGTAGCGCAGGCGGTGGTTGCCGTGGTGGACGAGCCAGGCGACGGCGTGTTCGATAGGTGGCCGCCAGCGCCGGTAGTCAGGCCGCAGCGGGGCGGGTTTGAGGAACAGCCGGTGACCTGCGTGGTCGAGGCTGTGGCGGGCGTCGCCGGTGGAGTAGGCGGTGTCGCCGAAGACGTCCAGTGGGCTGTTGTCATCGGCGAGCAGGTCCAGGCCGACGGCTGCCTCGTGATGCTCGGGTCGGCCCCGGGCGTGAGGGCGACAGCGGTGTATAACCGGTCTCCGGCTCGATCGCGAGGTGGGCTTTGTACCCGTCCTGCCGGCGTGCGCGGGTTTTGTGGACGTCCCGGGATTCGGGATCGACGGTGGAGACCATCCGGTCGTAGGCGGTGACCCGGGGCGATGCGCCAGCGCACGGCACGGCCGTCGGAGTCCTCGGCCTCGGCCGCCCGTTCACCGACGGATACGGAACATCTCCACCGGAAACAGCACACCACGATGCTCGGCCAGAAACGCGCACCCGGGATCAACTCCCCGCAGGTCTCCAACACATCCGGCCCGACCGTCTCCCCGGTACATTCCCCCATCACCACACCAAACAGTCTGGCCCCACCGCTCACGTGGCAGGGCCAGAACCCAAGATCTTCATGAGCCTTCTAATACTCCAGTGCGGCTTCGTGAGCTATCCGCTGGGTGCGTCTGCGAGCCGTCGTCGGTAGTGGCTTCGCCGGGCCATGGCCTGGTGGAGTCTGCGCCGGTTTGACCAGTGCAGCAGTCTGGTTGGGGACGTTGGTGGGGTGAACGAGGCTGCGAGTAGGTGGCGGATCTCCGGGACGGTCAGGTGTATCGGCTCGTGGCTGCGTTCGGGGCGGTTCGGATCGTCGGGCCGGGTCGGGGCCGTGGTGGCGGCGATGGCGGTCAGGAAGGCCAGGGCGAGCATGGCGAGCGTGATGTGACGGTGCCAGGCGGTCCAGCTGCGGACCTGGTAGTGGTCGAGGCCGCCCTGTCCCTTGGCGGCCTGGGAACACTCCTCGACGCACCAGCGGGTGCCGGCCACGCGGATCAGTTCCGACAAGACTGCTGGGGCGGGTGACCGGCACAGGTAGAAGGCGAGTTCGCGGGTGGCCCGGTTGCGGCGGACCAGCAGGTGGCGGTGGTCGCCGGTCCCGGTCTGTCTCCAGGCCCAGTCGTAGTAGCGCGGGCCTTTCGCTCCGGCTCCGGCGCTTTGCCGGTGCCAGGACTCCTCGGGCAGGCGGGCGGCGACCGTGTCCGCGCGGACAGGGGTGTGGCCGTGGTTGATCCGTACCTGGGTCGAGCAGGCGACGGCCAGGACGTATCCTTTCTTCAGCGGCTCGTAGAGGGCTGGATCAAGGTGTTTGCGGGATTCGATGTCGCGTCGACGGGTGTGTGCGTATTCGGGGCGGGCCACGGCTTCCCATGCGTGCGTGGCTGCCTCAATGAACTCTGTGGCTGGGTCGACGAGTCGGCTGGAAGCAATCTGGCGCTGCGTGCGCAGCCAATGAGAGTTGTTCAACGTGAATTCGCTGGTCATTGGGCTGGCGTGGGCGGGGGCTGAGGTGCTCGTGCCGGTCGTGGGCGTGATCGGTAGCAGGTGATCATCCGTCGCGTTGCCGGTTCGCTGGAATCGCGATGCCGGGTGTGGAGAGCCTCGTAGGTCCGAGGAGAGCCGGGGCCGTTGGCGGCGGGGTTCGGTCAGCCGCTTTCCCGGTAGTTCATGAACCAGTGGGTGTCGAAATAGCGGGCCATCGTGAATGGGTGGTGCGGGTCGATGAGGATGCGGCAGATGAACTCCGCGGCCTGGCAGTCAAAGGGGACGTCCCCGCCGTCAAAGGACCGGACCACGACGGGCCAACGGTCGGGGTCGTCGCCGTCGGCCCTCCAGCAGTACAGGTCCTCGTGCTCGGTGCCCGCCCAGATGAGCAAACCGTCCTCCCTGAGACGCGTCCACGGCTCCTGGTTCAGGTCCAGGTATCCGTCGAAGGCGCCCTTGCCGAACGTCTCGACCATGCGCTTGTAGTCGCTCGGCAGCGCGGTGCCCAGGCGCGACTCCACCTCCGCCCAGTCCACGTCCGGCCGCTGGGCGGGCTGTGTCCAGCCGGTGATCCGTCTGAGCCGCTCCATCCAGTCGACGTGCTTGTCGTCGTCCGGAGCGACCGCCAAGGGTTCTGGCACGTCCCTGTGAGCGACCACCAACACCGGCCGCTCGGCCCCCTCGGCGTCCCGCGCCGTACCCGTGCCGACCCACTGATCTCCATACGCCCACGCCCGAATCTTTACGGCCCGGTCCTCGAAGGGGGCGAGGAGAGCCGCGCCCCTGGACTCGTCGACCGTCGGATCGGTGAAGCCGTCGAGGACGAGGGTGCGCGGGGCACCGTACCTGTCGGCGAGGAGGTCGGTCAGGTCCTGTGGGTCCAGGTCGCTGGGCAGGTAGATGTAGCCGTCCCCCGGGCCGAGTCGGGCCAGCAGGTCGTTGACGGTCGCTTGCGTGAGCTCCATGGCGGACAGTGAAGCGCACCGCACTGACATTTAGCTTCGACGTTGGCCTTCGGGATCTTCGGGATCTTCGGGGGCTGCGTAGGGTGCGTCGGGTCCGGTTCTTCCGGCACGGCTGGATCACTGACCGAAGCGTGTGCTTGCGGATGACTTCTCAACGTTGATCGACGGCTGGTTGAACCTCCCGACGCACGTGCGTCCCTGTTGGGAACCCGTGGCCGCGGCCAGCGCGGACCGCTGCTACCGAATGTCCGGTCAGCACAGCCCTGCGGAACACGTGCCATGCGGGTCGTGGCGGAGGGTCTGGACGACGGCCAACCTGCCGCTGCACCAGACGGGAACCCTGTTGAGACTGCACCTGGGAATCGACGTTGCCTGCCGGGCCTCGCACCGTGCCACCGAACTCTCAGCCTGGCAGAACGCCGCCAACACCGACCAACGTCAGGTGAACTGGCAGTTCACTACCCACGACGCACGCATCAAACTGCGCCACCTCTCATCGGTGGTCGCGCGCCGGCCAGCAACGCGCTTACGGCATCTTGCGCGCCGTGGCCACCAGGTAGCCGAACTCTGGCAGCGCGGACATCGGATGCACCAGGACCTCGATCAACTGTCGGGCCGCGTCACCGAACTGCTCCTCCAGGGTGCTACGGTGCTCGCTCGCGCCATCGGCCATAATCCGCAGCGTTCGCCTGGTGTGCTCACTGACGTCCAGCAGCTCGTCCAACTCCAGGCCCGCGCCGGTGATCAGGGCCCGGTAGTCGTCGATGCTGGGAAGTTCGACGATGGCGAACTTCGCCTTCGCGTCGTCGAGTATGTCCTGGTACTCCGGCCTGATCGGTTCACGTTGGCACGTGTCCGCGATCACCAGGCGGCCGCCGGGGCGCAGCACACGCCTCATCTCCGCCAGCGCGCGGGAACGCTCCATGTGCAGTAGCGATTCGAACGCCCAGGCCACGTCGAACGAGGCGTCCGGATAGGGCAGCGCCATCGCGTCGGCATGATCGAACCGGACGCGATGGGACAGGCCCGCCACCGCGGCGCGGGCGTTGGCCTCCTGTGCCTGTCCCGAGTTGATCGTGACGCCGGTGATGTCCGCCTCGACCGTACCGGCCAGGCGGAGCGCGGGCGTGCCGATACCGCAGCCGACATCGAGCATCCGCTGGCCGGGCCGCAGCCCCAGATGCTCGATGAGCAGGTCGGTGAGCCGATCTGTAGCGACGTCCACGGAACTGTCGTCCTCGTCGGAAAGCCAGTATCCGTAGTGGAAGTTCTCACCCCAGAAACGCAGGAACATATGGGTGAACACGTCGTAGAAGTCCGATACCAACTCCGGCTGGGTATCCATTTTGTCAGTCATGTCCTTCTTCTCTATGGCGTGATCAGTCGACACGGACGGGGGGCGGTTCAACTGGCGTGCTTCGATCACGGGGTTTCTTGCATGATCGAGTCGGTGTGTCAGGGATGGGCGGGCCGTCGAGCCAGCCAGCCGCTGATTGCTGAGGCGGTGCTCGCGGCGTGTTCGTCGATCATGCTCAGGTGGGTGCCGGGCACGTCGATGGCGTCGTGGTCGGGACCCCAGTGGACCTGCCAGTGCTCGCCTGTGCGGGGCTGGCCGCCCATCCGTTCGGTGGCGCGCAGCAGCAGTGTCGATACGCCGCCGATGTCGGTTGGTGCCCAGTCGTCGAACAGCTGTAGGTGGTGTGCCATCGCGGTCAGTTCGGCGCCGCGCAGCGGCTGCGTCGCGGTCCATTCGGCGTACGCGTCGCCGAGCAGGTCGACCTGGATCTCGGCCAAACCCGTACTGCCGGGCAGGTGGCTGTCCAGCAGCACGAGTGACTCCGGTGCGGTGTTGAGATCCTTGAGTCGGGCGGCTGCCGCGTGTGCGATCCAGCCGCCGGAGGAGTATCCGACGAGGACGTAGGGGCCGGTCACGTTGCCGAGCACCGTCTCAGCGACCGCAGCCACCAGATCGGTTCGGGTCGGGGGAAGGGACTCGTGGTCGGCGTAGCCCGTCAACGGCAGCACAGCCATGTTGTGCGTCGTGCGCAGCGTGTCGGCCATCCGAGCGTATTGGTAGACATTGGAGGGAGCCATCACGGACGGGATGCAGACCAGGGTCGGGCCCGCGAACCCCTGGGAGAAACTGACTGGTTCCCGCATCTTCGGCGAGCCGGTACCCACGCGCATCCGGGCGGCGACGGCCAACAGCTCCAACCCGTCCTTCACCTGGTTCTGCGCGCAGGCCTGGGCGAAGAGGACCGGCAGCGGATCGGTCGTTGGTGGCGTCGCCCGGCCCGCGCCCGCCGGCGTCGGACGCGCCGGTGCGGCGGCGGGGGCGGCCGGTGGTGTTTCGAGGTCCTCGAGCGCGGCGAAGCAGTCGGCCAGATGTGTGGCGACGGCGTGCGGCGTCGGCCAGTCGATGACCAGTGTGCGGGACAGCTCCAGACCGGTGACGGCCCTCAGGCGCTCGATGAGCCAGGCTGCGGTCAGCGAGTCGAAGCCCAGCTCGGCAAAGCCCCGCTGGGGGTTCACGTCTTCGAGCGCGTCGTAGCCCATCAGCCGCGCCACTTGTTCACGCACTTCGGCGAGCAGGATCCCCGCCCACTCCTGGCGCGGGCGATCGGCCATCTTGCCGCGTACGGAGGGAATCTCGGTGACCGTCTCGGCCGTCACCGCGTCCGGCAGCGGGGCGCCCGTCCCGCCGACGACGCCCTGGTCGGCCAGCAGGCTCGCCCCCGCCGGCAGGTGATCGACCAGCCAGTAGCGGCGGCGCTGGAAGGCGTACGTGGGCAGGTCGAGCTGGGCGGCGCCGGTGCCCGCGTAGACCGCGCGCCAGTCGACCGGCACACCGCGGACGAAAAGGGCAGCCACCGCGTCCAGCAGCGCGGCCGGCTCGGCCCGGCCCTGACGCAGTGTCGGCACGAAGGCCCGCTCTGGTACGCCCGGACCGGCCGGCGGCAGGCAGTCCTGGCCGAGGGCGGCGAGGACCCCGCCCGGCCCGAGCTCCAGGTAGGTGGTGACACCGGCCTCGCTCAGGCGCACGACACCGTCGTGGAACCGCACCGCTGCACGGGCCTGGGCGACCCAGTAGTCCGCCGAACGCATCCGCTCGCCCCGGTCCGCTTCGCCCGGAGCGAGCGGCACGATCGGGATGCGCGGCGCGGCGTACGAGATGCTCTCGATCGCCGATCGGAAGTCGGCCAGGATCGGTTCGATCCACGGTGAGTGGAAAGCGTGGCTCACCCGCAGTTCGCGCGGGTGGAGGCCCTTGTCGGTGAGTCTCGCCATCAGAGTGGTGAGCGTCTTCTCGTCGCCGGAGAGCACCACCGAGGTGGGACCGTTCACCGCGGCGACGGACACGAGGCCGGTCAGCTGATCCAGCATCGGCAGGATGTCTTCTTCGGCCGCACGGACAGCGACCATCGCGCCGCCGGGTGACATGCTCTGCATGAGGCGCGCCCGGGCGGCGACCAACGCGCAAGCGTCCTCGAGTGACAGTATCCCGGCCACGTGCGCGGCAGTGACCTCGCCGATGGAATGCCCCGCGACGAAGTCCGGGCGTACACCCCACGACTCGACGAGCCGGAACAGAGCGGTCTCGACGGCGAAGAGGGCCGGCTGGGCGAATCCGGTGCGGTCGAGCAGGCCCAGCGGGTCGTCCTCGGCGAAGGTCAGGTCACGCAGCGAACGGCCGAGCGGACCGTCCAGGTGCGCGCAGACAGCATCGAACGCCTCGGCGAAGACGGGGTGCTCCGCGTACAACTCGCGGCCCATGCCCAGCTTCTGCGCCCCCTGGCCGGTGAACAGGAAGGCCAGCCGTCCGCGCGCTGTGGTGCCTGTCGTGACCGCGGCATGCGGTGTGCCCCCGGCGAGTGCGCTGAGCCCGGCGAGCAGGTCGTCTCGATCGGCGGCCACGACGACGCCGCGGTTGTTCAGGGCGGCGCGCGTGGTGGCCAGTGAGTATCCGACGTCGGTGAGGTCGGCCGGTTCAGCCCGATTCGTCAGGAAGGTGGCCAGCCGCGCGGCCTGGGCGCGCATCGCGGCCACGGTGCGGCCGGAGACCAACCAGGGAACGGCCGCGAGCGTGCGGTGCGCGACGCCGTCGCCCTCCCGTCCGGCGTTTTCTTCGGGCACCGCCTCGAGAATGACGTGCGCGTTGGTGCCGCCGATGCCGAAGGCGGAAACTGCCGCACGCCGTGGCCGGTCCTCCGGCTCCGGCCACGACCGCGACTCCTGCAGGAGTTCGACGTCGCCGGCCGTCCAGTCGACCTCGGTGGACGGTGGGTCGGCGTGCAGCGTCGGTGCCAACATGCCGTGCCGAAGCGACATCACCGTCTTGATCAGACCGCCCACTCCAGCGGCGGACTGGCTGTGGCCCAGGTTGGACTTGAGCGACCCCAGGAACAGCGGACGACCAGGCTGCCTGTCACGCCCGTACGTGGCCAGCAGCGCCTGGGCCTCGATCGGGTCGCCCAGTGTCGTGCCAGTGCCGTGTGCCTCGACGGCGTCGATGTCGGAGGACTTGAGCCCGGCCGCAGCCAGCGCACGCCGGATCACCCGCTGCTGGGACGGGCCACTCGGCGCGGTCAGCCCGTTCGACGCCCCGTCCTGGTTGATGGCCGAGCCGCGCAGCACCGCCAGGACCGGGTGCCGGTGGCGGCGGGCGTCGGAAAGCCGCTCGACCACGACCATGCCGACGCCCTCGGCCCAGGACGTACCGTCCGCGGCATCGCCGAAGGACTTGCACCGGCCGTCAGGAGCGAGCCCGCGTTGGGTGCTGAACTCGACGAACGAGCCCGGCGTGGCCAACACGGAAACGCCACCGACCAGGGCGAGTGAGCAGTCTCCGGCGCGCAGCGCTCCCGCCGCGAGGTGCAAGGCGGTGAGTGACGAGGAACAACCGGTGTCGAGGGTCACCGCCGGACCCTCCAGCCCCAGAAGGTAGGAGATTCTGCCTGAGATGATGGCTCCTGCCAGGCCGCCGAGCAGGAGCCCTTCGAACCCGGTCGGGTAGCGCGCCAACAGGGCCGCGTAGTCGGTCACACTCGGGCCCACGAACACCCCGGTCTCGCTGCCGTGCAGCGAGTGCGGATCGATCCGAGCCCTTTCGAGGGCCTGCCACGATGTCTCCAACAGCAGTCGCTGCTGTGGATCCATTGCGGTGGCCTCACGGGGCGAGATGCCCCAGAACTGCGCGTCGAAGTCCGCGACGTCGGTCAGGAAGCCGCCCTGCTGGGTGTAGCTGGTGCCCGGGTGATTCGGGTCGGGGTCGTAGAGCGAGTCGAGGTCCCAGCCCCGATCGCGGGGAAACGGGGTGATCGCGTCCCGCCCGGTGATCGCCAGCTCCCACAGATCTTCCGGTGAGCGCACTCCGCCCGGATAGCGGCAGGCCATGCCGACGATCGCGATCGGCTCGCCGACCCGCCGCTCAAGCTCCTCCGACCGCTTGCGGGCCCGCACGAGGTCTGCCGTGACCAGATTCAGGTAGCGCCGCAGTTTGTGCTCGTTGTCGTCCATCTGCTCCTCAACCTCTCATCCGACGCCGCGGCAAGTCCCACGTGTGTACACGGATCACTCGTCCTGGTGGCCGAGCTGCGTGTTGATGAAGCTGAACAGTTCGTCGTCGGAGGCCGCCGTCAGCGACGCCACGTCGCCCTCGGCGCTCGCGGCCTGCGTCGGGCCCGAGAGCCGGCTGAGCAGTTCTCGCGCCCGGCTGACGAGGACGTCGCGCACTTCCGTCTCCTCGGTCGGTAGCGCGGAGAGCGACGCCTCCAGCCGGTCGAACTCGGCCAGTGCCGCGTCCGTCGGCGACGGCACACTGGCGGCCACCTCGGAGCGCAGGAACGAGGCCAGGCTCGTCGGATTCGGGTAGTCGAAGACCAGCGTCACCGGCAGCCGCAACCCGGTTGCCGCATTGAGCCGGTTGCGCAGCTGGACAGCGAGCATCGAGTCGAAGCCGACGTCCTTGAAAGCCCGCTTGCGATCGACCTCCTCCGGAGAGTCGTGGCCGAGCACGGCCGCGACGTGCGAGCAGACCAGATCGAGCACGGCCGGTTCCCGATCCTCCTCGGGCAGCGCGGTGAGCTTCTCGATCAGGGCCGCGCCGCGTTCGACCGAGGTCTGGGACTCCGCCGTCGGCAGCTGGCGAACATCCGGCAGGTCGGCCAGCAGCGGGCTGGGCCGCAGCGAGGTGAAGCGGGAATGGAACCGGGCCCATTCGACTCGTGCGACGACCGGGCAAGGTTCGTCCTCGGTGACGATTCGGTCCAGGGTCGCCAGTCCGGAGTCCACCGGCAGCAGGGGCAGACCTCCGCGGCGCAGCGAGTCGGCCATCTCCTCGTCCTCGGTCAGCATTCCGGCCTCCCACGGGCCCCACGCCACCGAAATGGTGTGGCCGCCGCGGTCGTGCCGCTCCCGAGCCAGGGCATCGAGGTACGCGTTGGCAGCCGAATACGCGGACTGGTTGCTGACGCCCCAGGTCGCCGAGATGGAGCCGAACAGCAGCACCGTCTGGATGCTGTCGTGGTCGAGCAGCTCGTCGAGGTGCGCCGCACCGAGCACCTTGGCAGCCAAGATGTCGCCGAACTCGGTCAACGTCGTGTCGACGATCGGCCCGCCATCGAGGCTGCCCGCGGCATGCACGACCGCGGTCAGCGGGCGCTCGGCGGGAACGGAGGCCAGCAATTCGATCACGGCGGCCCGGTCTGCGACATCGCAGGCCATCACCGAGACCGAGACGCCCTTGGCGGCCAGTTCCTCGACCAGGCGCTGGGCCCCGGCCGCATCGGCGCCGCTGCGGCTGGCAAGCACCAGATGTTCGGCACCGCGGTCGGCCAGCCAGCGGGCCACTTCGGCACCAAGGCCACCCGTGCCACCCGTCACGAGCACGGTACCGCGCGGCCGCCACTCGGGCGGCTCCTGCTCGGGCACTGTCGCCCTGACCAGACGGCGGGCCAGGACGGCCTGGGATCGTACGGCGACCTCGTTCTCGCCGTTGCCCGCGAGCACACCGGCCAGTTCGGCGACCGCGTGGTCGTCCACCGTCTCCGGCAGATCGATCAGGCCGCCCCAGAGCCGCGGGTGTTCGAGGCCTGCGACACGTCCGAAACCCCAGACCAGCGCCTGGGTGGGCGAGCCGATGCGGTCCTGGGGACCGGTCACCACCGCGCCCTGGGTCACCGCCCAGATCGGGACGTTGAGTTCGGCGTCGAGCAGGGCCTGGGTGAGCACCACCGTGCCCGCGAGCCCTTGCGGCAGCGCTGATGAGTCTTCGCACGGGGTCTCGTCCTCGGCCAACAGCGACAGCACCCCGACCGGGCTCGTGCCGTTCGCCGCGAGCTCGCGGAGCCGCTGGGCCAGCGCCGCCCGGTCGAGGTTCCCGCACGGTACGGCCCAGGTCACCAGGCCGGGCGCGTGGGCAGCGAGGCGGCGCACGGTTTCCGCGGCCCAGCCCTCGGCCGGCTGCCCCTCGGCGACCACCGCCAGCCAGGTACCGCCGATCGGCGTGCGCGTGCCGCTGGGCAGCGCGCGCCACTTGACGCGGTAGCTCTCGTCGTTGACGTTCGTGTCGGTCGCGGTGTCCACGGCGCTCCGCAGCTGTGCACGACTGACCGGCCTCGCGACGATGGAGTCGAACGAGGCGACGGGCTCGCCCGCGCCGTCGGTGAGCAGCATCGTGGAGGAGTCAGAGCCCTTGCGCCGGAAAGCGACCCGCAGCGAGCTCGCTCCTCGGGTGTGCACGGTGATGCCGTTCCAGGAGAACGGCATCACTGCCTCGCTCTCGCTGTCGATCAGTCCGGCGACCGGCACCTGCAGGGCGGCGTCCAGCAGCGCCGGGTGCAGGCCGAACCGCCCCGCCTCGGCACGGACCGTGCTCGGCAGCGCGACCTCGCCGTACATGTCCTCGCCGTCCCGCCACAGCGCACGGATCCCGGCGAAGGCAGGCCCGTAGGCGTATCCGCGCTCGGCGAGCCGAGCATAGATGTCGGTCACATCGACCGCCTCCGCGCCGGTTGGCGGCCAGGCCGTCAGATTGCCCGGCACCGGGCCGGTACCGACAGGGGCGAGCGTGCCTTCCGCGTGCAGGATCCACCTGCTGTCGGCGCCGGACTCGGTGCGCCGAGAGTGCACCGTGACCGAACGCCGACCGGTGGAGTCGGCGGCGCCGACCGCGACTTGCACCGCCACACCTGACTTCTCCGAGAGCACCAGCGGCGCCTGAAAGGCCAGCTCTTCCAAGCGGGCGCAGTCGACGTGACGCCCGGCGTGGGTGACCAGCTCGACGAAGGCGGCTCCAGGCAGCAGGAGGGTGCCGAGCACGACGTGATCGGCCAGCCACGGCTGGGTCGCCAGCGACCACCTGCCGGTGAAGAGCACTTGGTCCTCGCCGGCGCGTTCCACGGCGGCGCCCAACAGGGGGTGATCGGCGGACGCCAGCCCCAAGTCGGCGGCACTCGCGGTCACCGCGCCGACGGGCTCGACCCACAACCGGCGGTGTTGGAACGCGTAAGTGGGCAGGTCGATTCGCCCTCCGGCGGGAAACGCCTTCCCCCAGCGTACCGTTGCCCCGTGCACGAAGGCCGTGGCCAGAGAGCGGGTGAACGCGACGTCACCGCCGTTCCGCCGCAACGACCACGACGCGGCGACCTCGGCGTTTCGGGCCTCGGCAACTGCCTCGACCGCGTCGACGAGGGCCGGGTGCGCGCTGAGCTCCACGAAGCAGCTGTGCCCGTCGTTCAGAAGAGCCTCGACGGCCGCGCTGAACCGCACCGTCTCTCGAAGATTGCGATACCAGTAGTCGGCGTTCAGTTCGGTGCCGTCGACCCGCCCGCCGGTGACCGTGGAGTAGAACGGCACTTCTGCCTCAGCAGGCGCGACATCGGCCAGCGCGTCGATGAGTTCGGCGTGCAGCTCCTCCACCCCGTGCGAGTGCGACGCGTAATCGACCAGGAGCGTGCGCACCGGGACCTCCTCGGCCGCGAGCGCCGCGCACAGGCTCTGCAGTTCGTCGGCGGCGCCGGAGACGACCACCGACCGCGGCCCGTTGACCGCGGCGACGCCGAGCCCCGGGTAGTCGACGAGCCGTTCCTGGACCCGGGCGACCGGCAGGCCGATCCAGCCCATCCCGCCGCGCTCGGTCAGGCCGGCGATCAAGCGCGAGCGCAAACCGGCGATGCGGGCGCCGTCGGCCAGCGTGAGGACACCGGCCACCACGGCCGCCGCGATCTCGCCCTGGGAGTGACCGACCACTGCTGCCGGCTCGACCCCGAGCGACCGCCACAGCCGGGCCAAGGACACCATCACCGCGAACAGCGCGGGCTGGACCACGTCCACCCGGTCCAGGCTCGGCGCGCCCGGAGTGCCGGTGAGGACGTCCGACAGTGTGGCGCCGTTCCAGTCGACGTGCGGGGCCAGCGCCGCGTCGCACTCGGTCATGGCGGCGGCGAACAGCGGGCTGGTGTTCCAGAGGTCGAGGGCCATGCCACTCCACTGGCCACCCTGACCTGCGAAGACGAAGACCGGCTGGGTCGTGTCACCGCCGTTGCCCAGCACGACGTCCTCGCCCGAGTCCGTCGTGCCGGCGGCGATCGCCGTGAGCCCCGCGGTCAGCGTGCCCAGGTTTTCGGCGAGCACCACGGCCCGGTGCTCCAATGTGGCTCGGCCGCTGAGCGAGCGGCCGAGCGCGTCGAGGTCCACCTCCGGGTGCTCGGCGAGGTAGGCGCTGAGCCTGGCTGCCTGACCGCGCAGTGCCGCCGCGCCGCGTGCTGAGAGGACGAACGGCTTGACGGATTGTGCGAGCACCCGATCGGGCGCGGGCGGAGCGGGCGGCTCGCCGAGCTCCGGTGCCTGCTCCAGCACCACGTGCACGTTGGTGCCGCTGATTCCGAACGCGGAGACGGCGCCGAGCCGGGGCGGGTTGCGCTCTGGCCACTGCTGTGCTGTGGTCAGCAGCTTCACGGCACCGTCCGACCAGTCCACGTGCGGGGTGGGCTCCTCGGCGTTCAATGTCCGGGGCAGTAGGCCGTGTCGCAGCGCTTGGACCATCTTGATCACCCCGGCCACGCCGGCCGCCGCTTGCGCGTGGCCCAGGTTCGATTTCAGAGAGCCGAGCCAGAGCGGGCTTTCCTCGGTGTGCTCTCGCCCGTACGTCGCCAGTAGTGCCTGCAGCTCGATCGGGTCGCCGAGCTTGGTGCCGGTGCCGTGTCCCTCCACGACGTCCACATCGGCAGCGGAGACACCGGCATTGGCCAGCGCCTCTCGGATCACACGCTGTTGCGAGCGGCCGTTGGGCGCGGTCAACCCGTTGGAGGCGCCGTCCTGGTTCACCGCGGAGCCCTTCACCACCGCGAGGACCTGGTGGCCGTTGCGGCGGGCGTCCGACAAGCGCTCCAGCACGAGCAGTCCGACGCCCTCAGCCCAGCCGGTGCCGTCCGCGTCCGCGCCGAACGCCCGGCAGCGGCCGTCCTCGGAGAGGCCGCCCTGCAGCGCGAACTCCTGGAACACCACCGGTGTGGACATCACGGCCACACCGCCGGCCAGCGCGAGGTCGGACTCACCGGTCCGCAGCGCCTGGGCCGCCATGTGCAGCGTGGTCAGCGAGGACGAACAGGCGGTGTCGACCGTCAACGCGGGGCCCTCGAGGCCGAACTCGTAGGCGATGCGGCCCGAGGCCACGCTGGGCGCCGTTCCTGTCAGCAGGTGGCCATCGAGACCGCGCGATTCGAGCGCGAGCAAGTTGCCGTAGTCATGGGCGCTGAGGCCGACGAACACGCCGGTCTTCGTGCCGCGCAGCGCCAACGGGTCGATACCGGCACGCTCGAACGCCTCCCACGCCGACTCGAGCAACAGACGCTGCTGCGGGTCCATCGCGGTGGCCTCACGAGGTGAGATGCCGAAGAACTCGGGATCGAATTCGGTTGCGCCGGGCAGGAAGCCGGCCGCCCGGGCGTTGGTCGTGCCCGAGCGGCCGGGCTCGGGATCGAACAGCTCGGCCAGGTTCCAGCCACGGTCGGACGGGAACTCCGTGGCGGCGTCCCGGCCCTCCTCGACCATCGCCCACAACGCCTCCGGCGAGTCGACCCCGCCGCCGTAGCGGCAGGCCATGCCGACGATGGCGATCGCGTCGCCGCTGGTGTCCGCCGTGACGATCGCGGGTGCCGCCGACGCGGAGGAGCTGGCGCTGACCACCTCGCCGAGCACGTATTCGGTCAGCGAAGTGAGGTCCGGGTAGTCGAAGACCACCGTTGCCGGCAGCCGCAAGCCGGTGAGCGCGGTGATCCGGTTGCGCAGCTCCACCGAGGCCAGCGAATCGAAGCCGATGTCCTTGAAGGTCCGGTCCGGCGAGAGTCTCGACGCCGACGTGTGCCCGAGCACGGCCGCGGTCTCGGCGGCGAGAGCGTCCAGCACGATCCGATGCCGGGTGGCCGGCGGCCGGGCGAGCAGACGGCGGGTCCACGAGCTGGCACCGCCGCCACTCGCGACGGCGGTACGTCGCACCCGCCCGGAGACCTGGTTGCGCAGCAGGGGCGGCACCTCCCCGCGGAATGCGGCCAGGTTGAGCCGGACCGGTAGCACCACCGGGGCGCCGACGGTGAGGGCCGCGTCGAAGAGGGCCAGGCCTTCCTCGTCGGATATCGCCTTGATGCCGGCGCGTGTCATCCGTTCCCAGTCGGCCTCCTGCAGGGAGGTCGTCATGTGGCTCGTGGCGGCCCAGAGGCCCCAGTCGAGCGAGACGGCGGGCAGCCCCAACGCGCGGCGGTGTCGGGCAAGAGCGTCCAGGAACGCGTTGGCGGCGGCGTAATTGGCCTGGCCCGGCGCGCCGAATGCCCCGACGGCGGAGGAGAACAGCACGAAGGCGGAGAGGTCGAGGTCCTTGGTCAGCTCGTGGAGGAGCCAACCGGCGTCCACCTTGGGACGCAACACGGTGTCGACCTGCTCGGTCGTCAGCGAGCCGATGACGCCGTCGTCGCTGGTGCCCGCGATGTGCACAACCGCGGTCAGCGGATGTTCGGCGGGGATCGCGGCCAGCACCCCGAGCAGCGATTCGCGGTGGGAGACGTCACAGGCAACAGTCGTCACCGAGGCGCCGAGCTCGGTCAACTCGGTGGCGAACTCGGTGGCGCCGGGGGCATCTGGGCCGCGCCGGCTCGCCAGCACGAGGTTGCGTACGCCGTGCTCGGCGACCAAGTGCCGGGCGACCAGGCCGCCCAGTGCGCCGGAGGCGCCGGTCAGAAGCACGGTCCCGGCTGGATCGACGGGCACCGGGATGGTCAGGGCGATCTTGCCGATGTGCCGAGCCTGGCTGAGGAACCTCAACGCATCCGGGGCCCGGCGGACGTCCCAGGTGGTGGTCGGAGGCAGGGTGAGAGCGCCACGGTCGAACAGGTCCAGCAGTTCGACCAACATCTCGTGGACCCGTTCGGGCGCCACCCCGAGCAGGTCGAACGCCTGATAGCGCACACCGGGGAACGCCTCGGCCGCCCAGTCGGCGTCGCGGATGTCGGTCTTGCCCATCTCGACGAACCGGCCGCCGCGCGGCAGCAGTCGTAGCGAGGCGTCCACGAGCTCGTTGGTGAGCGAGTTGAGGACCACGTCGACGCCGCGGCCGTCGGTGGCGCCGAGCAGATCGGATTCGAACTGTGCGGTGCGGGAGTTCGAGATGCGTTCGCGGGGGATGCCGAGCTCGCGAATGGCCGCCCACTTGGCGGGGCTGGCGGTGGCGAAGATCTCGGCGCCCAGATGGGCGGCCAGCTGCACGGCCGCTATGCCGACGCCACCGGCGGCGGCGTGGATGAGCACGGACTCGCCGGGTTGCAGGTCGGCCACGTCGACGAGCCCGAAGTACGCGGTCAAGTAGGTGATCGGGACTGTCGCGGCCTGCAGGTACGACCACCCGTCCGGGATCGGTACCACCATCCGGTGGTCGCCCACGGCCACAGGCCCGAACGGCCCGAAGAACAGGCCCATCACCCGGTCCCCGGGCTTGAGACCGATGACTCCTGGGCCGACCTCGGTCACCACGCCGGCCGCCTCGCCGCCGAGCACTTCTTGACCGCGGACCAAGCCCAGGGTGGACATGACGTCCCGGAAGTTCATGCCGGCGGCTCGGACGGCCACCCGCACCTCACCCTCGGCCAAGGGTGCGACCGCCTCCGGTGACTCGATCAAGGCGAGCCC
This sequence comes from Streptomyces sp. JLBJ103, assembly GCF_058215575.1. Lineage (NCBI taxonomy): Bacteria > Bacillati > Actinomycetota > Actinomycetes > Kitasatosporales > Streptomycetaceae > Streptomyces > Streptomyces sp. JLBJ103. The sequence continues at coordinate 6,708,256 of NZ_CM177089.1, forward strand.
GTCGAAAGTGCCGGGGTGGGGGGCGGACAGGCGCCAGGCGGTCGACTCCGCCGGCACCGCGAGCGTCGTCGAAGAGGAGACCTTGACCAGGCGCGGCACCAGGATCGTGCCCGCACGTACGGCGACCTCGTCCTCCCCGGCGTCGAGCGCCGCCACCACGGCCGAGTCGGGCTCGCCGGGCGCGAGGTCGACCTGGACGAGCCGGCCCGGGTTCTCGGCACGCGCCGAGCGGAACAGGCCGTGCAGGGCCGCGCCGATCAGGTCACGGACGTGTTCACCCTCGTACGTGGCCAACGCGCCACGGGTGACCAGGACCAGCCGTGAGGTGGCCAGCCGTTCGTCGGCCAGCCAGTGGCGGACCAGTTCGAGCATCTGGTTGACACCTGAGTGCACGTTTGCGGCCACGTCGTGGTCGTGGTCGTGACCGGGAGCGGCCAGCACCACAGTGGGCACCTCGCCCCCGGCGTCGAGGGCGGCCTGCAGCGCGGGGAAGCCGTCGTACGCCGTGCCTGTCGTGGGCGCGCCGCCGCCCAGGTTCGCCCAGCCGGTGGGCGACGAGGCCTCGACCTCACCCGCGGAGATCCACTCGATCTCGTAGAGGGAGTCGTGGGCCTGGGGAGCACTCTCGGCGATCTGTTCCGCGGTGGCGGACCGCAAGGTCAGCGAGTCGACGGACAGCACCGTGCGGCCGGTCCCGTCGGCGACCAGCAGTGCCACTGTGTCGGTCCCCACCGGAGTCACTCGTACGCGCAGCGCGGAAGCACCGACGGCGTACAGCCGGACGCCCGACCACACGAAGGGGATGACACCCTGGGTGGTGCCGGTGACCGCGATCGCGTGCAGCGCGGCGTCCAGCAGGGCAGGGTGCATGCCGTACGCGCCGGCGTCGCCCACGTGCTCGGGCAGAGCCACCTCGGCGAAGATTTCCCCGTCACGCAGCCAGGCGGCCTTCAGGCCGCGGAACACCGGCCCGTAGGCGTACCCGGCCGCGGCGAAGGTCTCGTAAAGATCGCTGAGCTCGACTTCCTCGACACCGGCGGGTGGCCACTCGGCCATCTCGGGGTCGTCGCGGCTCACACCAGCGGTCGCTGAGACGAAGCCGCTGGCGTGCCGTGTCCAGGCCGCGTCGATGTCGGGGGAGTCCGGGTCCTGCTGTTGCGACCAGATGGTGATCGACCGTCGGTCGGTGGACTCCTCCGGCTCGCCGACCACGATCTGCAGCGCCACGCCGCCTCGCTCCAGCAGCAGCGGGGCCTCGATGGTCAGGTCCTCGACCAGCTCACAGCCGACCTGGTCCGCCGCGCGCAGCGCGAACTCGACGAATGCGGTGCCGGGCAGCAGGGTGCGGCCGAACAGGGCGTGGTCGGCAAGCCAGGGCTGGGTGGAGAGCGACAGCCGGCCGGTGCACAGGAAGCCGCCGTCGTTGGCGAGCGAGACGCCGGCACCCAGGAGCGGGGCGTCCACCGAGCGCAGGCCGATCGAACTGAGGTCGTGCCCTCCGACGTGGCTGGTCTCGAGCCAGAAGCGTTCGTGCTGGAACGCGTAGGTGGGCAAGTCGACGCGTTGCGCGCCGGTGTCGGCGAAGAAGGCTGCCCAGTCCACCTCGACGCCGGCGGCGTGCAGGGTAGCCATCGCCACGGCGATGCATTCCACCTCGTCGCGCCGACTGCGGAGGGACGGCGTGACCACCACCGACTCGTCGCCATAGCATTTGCGTACGTCGCTGCTCATCGACGCGGCGGGCGACAGTTCGATGAATCGGGTGACGCCGCGCTCGCGCAGCCGAGCCACGCCGCCGACGAGGTCCACCGGGTCGCGCATCTGCCGGACCCAGAACTCAGGGGTGCACAGCACCTCGGCGGGCACCACCATCGGGATGGTCGGGGCCGAATAGGTCAAGGTCTCCACCACGGCCCGGAACTGGGCCTGGATCGGCTCCATCGTGACCGAGTGGCCCGCGACGCCGACCCGCAGCGTGCGGGACGCGTGGCCGAGCTCGGACAGTCGCGCCACAGCCGCCTCGACCGGGCCCTCCAGCCCCGAGAGGGTGACTGAGCTCGGGCTGTTGATACCGGCGAGCGAAACGCCCTCGATGTCGGCGATGACCGGCTCCACCACGTCGGCGCCGGCCGCGACCGAGACCATCACGCCGGCGGCCGAGGTCTGGATCAGCCGTGCTCGGGCGGTGACCATGGTGGCCGCGTCCTTGAGCGACAGCACCCCCGCGACGTGCGCCGCCGCGATGTCCCCACAGGACTGACCGAGCAGGTGGTCGGGCCGCAGACCCCACGACTCGACCAGGCGGTAGAGCGCCACCTCGATCGCGAACAGCGCGGGATGCGCGTACTCGGGCCGATCCAGCGTCGGGCCGCCCTCGGCGATGATCTGCGGCAGCTCGGGGTCGAGCCACCCCAGCACCTCCGAGTACGCCGTGTCGAAGGCGGGGAACGCGGCCGCGAGCTGGGCGCCCATGCCGATGCGCTGTGAGCCTTGTCCGGGGAACATCACCGCGGTGAGACCGCGGCACTCGGTGCCGACGACCGCCGTGGCACCGCTGCCGCCGCCGGCCAGCAGGTCGAGCTGCGCGAGCAGGTCCTCCTTGTTGCCCGCGACCACGGCGGCGCGGTGCTCGAACGTCACGCGGTGCAGCGCGAGCGACTTCGCGACGTCGAGCAGGGCGACGTCCTCGTCGGCGAGCCAGTCACGGAGCCGCGTCGCCTGACCGGCCAGGGCCTGCGGAGTACGGGCGGAGAGCAGGAAGGGCAAGGCGGTCGGCTGTGCGCTCACCGGCTCGGCCTCGACCGCCTCCGGCGCGGGCGCCTGCTCGAGGATGACGTGCGCGTTGGTACCGCTCATGCCGAACGACGACACACCTGCCCGGCGCGGCCACTCGTTCTCCGGCCACGGGCGGTTCTCCGTCAACACCTTGACCCCGCCGGCCGACCAGTCCACTTCGTGCGTCGGCTCATCCACGTGCAGCGTCTTGGGGAGGACGCCGTGGCGCATGGCCATCACTGCCTTGATCACGCCGACGACGCCCGCGGCCGCCTGGGTGTGACCCACGTTCGACTTCAGCGAGCCCAGCCACAGTGGCTCGCCGTCCTTCTTCTTGTGGCCGTAGGTGGCCAGCAGGGCCTGTGCCTCGATCGGGTCGCCCAGCCGGGTGCCGGTGCCGTGCCCTTCGACCAGGTCGACCTGCTCCATCGGAACCTGGCCGTCGGCCAGCGCCGCCTGGATGACCCGTTGCTGGGCGGGGCCGTTGGGAGCGGTCAGGCCGTTGGAGGCACCGTCCTGGTTGATCGCCGAACCACGGATGACGGCAAGCACCGGGTGGCCGTTGGCCTGCGCGTCGGAGAGCCGCTCGAGCAGGACCAGGCCGACCCCCTCCGACCAGCCGGTGCCGTCCGCGGTGTCCGCGTACGCCTTGCACCGGCCGTTGGGCGCGATCCCGCGCTGTCGACTGAAGTCGACCATGACCAGTGGCGAGCACATCGACGCGACGCCGCCGACCAAAGCCATCGTGGACTCGCCGCGGCGCAAGGCCCGAACGGCGTAGTCCATCGCGACCAACGAAGAGGAACAGGCGGTGTCGACGGTGACAGCGGGGCCCTCGAAGCCGAACGTGTACGCGACGCGGCCGGAGAGCACGCTGGGCGCGTTGCCCAGCAGCAGATAGCCGTCGACCTCGCGGGGTGCCGTGACGGTCAACGGCACGTAGTCATGGGTGTTCGAGCCGATGAACACACCTGTCTCGGTGCCGCGGAGGGTCTCCGGGTCGATGCCGGCACGTTCGAACGACTCCCAGGCGGCCTCGAGGACGATCCGCTGCTGCGGGTCCATGGCAAGAGCTTCGCGTGGGGAGATGCCGAAGAAATCCGCGTCGAAGTCGGCCAGGCCGGACATGAAGCCGCCCTCGCGGGTGTACGTCTTTCCGGGCTTGCCGGGCTCCGGGTCGTAGATGCTGTCCATGTCCCAGCCCCGGTCGGTCGGCGAGTCGCCGATCGCGTCGGTTCCACTGGCGACCAGCTCCCAGAGGTCCTCCGGCGACCAGACGTCGCCGGGCAAGCGGCAGGCCATCGAGACGATGGCGATCGGCTCGGTGTCCTGGGCCTCCATCTCAGTGATCTTCTTGCGAGCCTGGTAGAGGTCGCTCGTGACCAGCTTGAGATACTGGCGAAGCTTGTCCTCGTTCTCCATGCGAACAACCCCATCTGTCTCTGTCTGTTCCAGTGGCCCGGGGACCCCGGAGTGGTCCGGCGTACCCCGGACTTGTCGTGCCTGGACACGTGGCAGGCGTCTGCTGAGGCCGGCAGTCCGGCGAAAAGCTTGCGCAGAAAAGGCTTGGGTGGGACCACGATCAAGACCGCCTCTGGGCGGTCGCGTGAACAACCATGCTCTTGCGACGTCGGCGCGGGCACCCCCCTAACCCCCCTAGTCGCCGCCCCGGTGGTCGCGCGGTTCTTTTGGGGTGTCGGTGTCGCAGTCGCGCTGCGAGCATGAACCGTGAAAGCCAGACCGGTGCGTCTCGCTGGTCGCCCACAGCGGACGAGCGAAGGGACAGCAACATGACTGCCGAGGTGTTGAAAAACAAGGAGAAGCCGAAGGGGACGTCGGCATTCATCTTCAGCCAGACCGCGCCGGGGCCAACACAACCGTGGAGCTGGGCGGAGAATTTGCTCGAGTCCGCGTCCACGTACTGGCTGGTCACCACCAGCCCGGACGGACACCCGCACAGCAGGCCCTTGTGGGGTATCTGGCAGAGGAACACCTTCTGGTTCTCGAGCCAGAACCGCTGCGGTGAATTCCTGAAGGTCAACCCGCGGGCCTCCGTGAACCTGCAGGTTGGCGAGGACGTGGTAATGATCGAGGGCAGTTGCTCCCGAGTGATCGGGGACGACGACATCAACGTGCTCGCCGAAGGCGTCGGGGTGAAGTACGACTGGGAACTCTCGGTGAGCGAGGATCGTGTCCACACGCGTTTCGGTCAGAGCGCTCCGGTGTTTCGGCTGAATCCCGAACGGGTCTACGGTTGGGCGGGAATTGCCGGATGGGAGTCCGCGACCAGGTGGGACTTTCCGCAGTCTTGACCGACTGAAATTGGCTGCGCAGTAATCTGGCCGAGGGAATTCGACGCGCCACGGCCGAGAATGAGGCGAACGTGTGTCGTGCTCGCGGCACCGTTCTCCAGGTCTGTTTTCCCACTGTGCGATCGATCACGTCCTGCCGCACGGTCACGCTCAAGATTTCATTCCATTTCGTGGACCGGTGGTGGCGCAACCTGTGGGAATCACGCCGCGCTGGTTGTGCCAGACCTTCGCCCTGGTGGGGCCTATGGCAACTCACTGTGTCTGGCGCTCGCTGCCGTGACCTCGCAAGCCGCAATTTGAACGTGGAAGGGGACGATCCGGGTGGATGTCCAGGCCCAAGGTGGCAACATCGCGGTGGTTGGTGCGTCCTGCCGTTTCCCCGGCGCTGATGGGCCTCGGCAACTGTGGCGCCTCCTGGCTGCGGGACGTCATGCGATCACCGAGCGCCCGCCCGGACGTCGTGGCTCGGACAGGACGGTCGCGCCCCCCTGGGGTGGGTTCCTCGACGCCGTCGACGAGTTCGATGCCGAGTTCTTCGGTATTTCCGCCCGCGAGGCGGCGTCCGTCGACCCGCAGCAGCGACTCGTGTTGGAGCTGGGGTGGGAGGCGCTGGAGGACGCGGGGATCGTGCCGGACAGCGTGCGCGGCGGCCGACTCGGTGTCTTCGTGGGTGCCTTCGCCGACGACTACGCCCATCTCGTGCACCGCAACGGTTCCACTACGGCGACTCAGCACACCTACCCCGGCATTGAACGTGCGGTGATCGCCAACCGGCTCTCCCACTTCCTGGATGTGCACGGGCCCAGTGTGGGTATCGACAGCGGTCAATCCTCATCGCTGGTCGCCGTTCACCTGGCCTGCCAGAGTCTGCTCACCGGTGAGTCGGACCTCGCCGTCGCGGGCGGCGTGCAGCTCAACCTGCTGCCGGAGTCCGTGGACATCGCAGACCGTTGGGGGCCACTGTCACCGGACGGCCGTTGCTACACCTTCGACGCTCGCGCGAACGGTTATGTGCCAGGTGAAGGCGGCGGTCTGGTCGTACTCAAGAGGCTCGAGGACGCCCTGGCCGATGGTGACACCCCGCAATGCGTGATTCTCGGGAGCGCGGTGAATCACGGCGGCAACGGTCACGCCCTGACCCAGCCTGATGAGCTCGCACAACGAGACGTCCTGCGCCGCGCTCACGAGCGCGCTCGAATCAGTGCCACACAACTCCAATACGTCGAGTTGCACGGAACGGGAACACCCGCCGGTGACCCTGTGGAGGCCTCGGCGCTCGGTGCCGTTGTCGGCTCTGCCCGGCCGCGAACGCAACCGCTGCCCGTCGGATCGGTCAAGACGAATCTGGGGCATCTGGGGGCAGCCGCGGGGATCGCGGGCCTCATCAAAGTGACGATGTCGATCCGCCACCGCAAACTCCCCGCCAGCCTCAATTTCGAGCTGGCGCACCCGGAGATCGCGCTGGACGAGCTCAATCTTCGAGTGCAGCAGGACCTCGGTTCGTGGGAAGCGCCCGATAGCCCCTTGATCGCCGGCGTCAGTTCTTTCGGAATGGGCGGCACGAACTGTCACCTGGTCATCAGTGATGTCCCGCCCGGCTCGACCGCCTCGCGCAGGAAACCTGAGACCGGTGAAGCGGACTCCGGGCGGTCACCCGCGGTGTTGCCGTTTGTGTTGTCGGGTCGTGGGTCGGGGGCGTTGTGTGGTCAGGCTGCTCGTTTGCGGTCGTTTGTGGTGGAGCGGCCGGATGTGGCGTTGGTGGATGTTGCGTATTCGTTGACGGCTGATCGTGCTGTGCATGGGCATCGGGCGGTTGTGGTTGCGTCGGGGCGGGAGCAGTTGCTGGATCGGCTGGCGGTTGTTGCCGAGGGTGGGGCCGGGGCCGGGGCCGGGTGTGGTGTGGCGGGCCGGGGCCGTGTGGCGGTGGTGTTTACCGGTCAGGGTTCGCAGCGGGTCGGGATGGGCCGGGAGTTGTATCGGCGGTTCCCCGTGTTCGCGGCTGCTTTTGATCAGGTATGTGAGTTGCTGGACCCGATGGTGAGGGCGGCTGTTTTCGGCGAGGACGGTGCTGGGGGCCGTCTGGATTCGACGGAGTTCGCGCAGCCGGCGTTGTTCGCCGTTGAGGTGGCGCTGTTCCGGTTGTTCGGGTCGTGGGGTGTGGTCCCGGATTTTGTGACCGGTCATTCTGTGGGGGAGATCGCCGCGGCTCATGTGTCGGGGGTGCTGTCGCTGGCGGATGCCTGCGCGTTGGTGACCGCGAGGGGTCGGTTGATGCAGGGGCTGGCGCCCGGTGGGGTGATGGTGGCGGTCGCCGCGGGTGAGGACGTGGTGGCGCCGGTGGTGGCTGAGCGGGGCGTCCAGGTGTCGATCGCCGCGGTGAACAGTCCGACGTCGGTGGTGGTGTCGGGGGCCGAGTCCGCGGTCGAGCGGGTCGTGCGGCGGTTGTCGGAGCGGGGTTGCCGGACGAAACGGCTCGTGGTGAGTCATGCGTTCCATTCGCCGTTGATGGAGCCGATGCTGGACGATTTCCGCGCGGTGGTGGCCGGGTTGGCTTTTCAGCCGCCGCATATCGCGACCGTGAATGAGGCGATAGCGGATCCGGAGTATTGGGTGCGGCATGTGCGTGACACGGTTCGGTTCGCCGACAGTGTCACGCAGTTGCATGAGCGGGGTGCGACGCGGTTTGTCGAGCTGGGTCCGGACGCGGTGCTGACCGGGTCGGTGCGGGAATGCTTGGACGGCCAGGACATTACGGCGGTGCCCAGTCTGCGCCACGGTCATGGCGAGGTCGAGTCGGTGCTGGCGGGGCTGGGTGCGTTGTTCACCGCCGGGGTGGCGGTGAACTGGTCGGAGTTGTTTGCCGGGACCGGCGCTCACCACACCGAACTGCCCACCTACGCCTTCCAACGCCAACACTACTGGCTCGACATGCCGCTCGACGACGAGAAGACGTCGGTAGAGACGTCGGCTCTGGTGAGTGAGCTGCGGAGGCTCGGTGAAACCGAGCGCACGTATCGGATGACGGAGCTGGCTCGCGCGCACATCACAGCCACTCTCGGCAGCGGCGTGCTCGGTGAGGGTGCACTCGGTCAGACGTTCAGGGATCTGGGCTTCGATTCCTTGATGTCCGCCGAACTGCGGGACAGGCTCGCGCGCGCCCTGGAGATCACGCTACCGAGTTCGGTGATCTTCGATTACCCCACTCCCGCTGTTCTCATCGAACACTTGCAATCAGTGGTGTTGGGCGCAGATGTCGACGTCGACACCCAGTCTGCGTCGATTGCTGATCCCGATGATCCTGTGGTGATTGTCGGGATGGCTTGCCGTTATCCGGGTGGGGTGGGTTCTCCGGAGGATTTGTGGTCGCTGGTGGTCGAGGGCAGGGAGGGGATTACTGGTTTTCCGGAGTTGCGTGGCTGGGATGTGGAGGGTTTGTATCACGCGGATCCGGATCATCCGGGGACGACGTATGCGCGTGGTGGCGGGTTCTTGCACGACGCGGGTGAGTTCGATGCCGGGTTCTTCGGGATCTCGCCCCGTGAGGCGACGGCGATGGATCCGCAGCAGCGGTTGTTGCTGGAGGTTGCCTGGGAGGCTTTCGAGCGCGCGGGTATCGACGCGGACTCACTGCGCGGCACCCAGACCGGCGTGGTGGTAGGAGCAACACCGCACGGATACGGTGCGGTAGGAACTGACGCCGGCGGATACCTGCTCACCGGTACCACGCCTGGGGTCCTGTCCGGGCGAATCGCGTACCAGTTCGGCTTCGAGGGACCCGCGACAACGGTCGACACGGCCTGTTCGTCATCGTTGGTGGCACTGCACCTGGCGGCGCAGGCGTTGAGATCGGGCGAGTGCTCGCTCGCGCTGGCCGGCGGTGTCGCGGTCATGGGCACTCCGATGATCCTCACGGAGTTCGCGCGGCAGCGTGGATTGTCTCCGGACGGCCGGTGCCGGTCGTTCGGTGCGGGCGCGGACGGCACCGGATGGTCCGAGGGCGTGGGCCTGGTGGTGCTGGAACGGTTGTCCGATGCGCGGCGCAACGGGCACCGGGTGCTCGCGCTGCTGGCGGGTTCGGCCGTGAACCAGGACGGGGCCTCGAACGGACTGACGGCCCCGAACGGACCATCGCAGCAGCGGGTGATCCGGCAGGCGCTGGCCAACGCAGGGCTAACGGCCGCCGATGTCGACGTGGTGGAAGGGCACGGCACGGGTACTCGACTCGGGGACCCGATCGAAGCACAGGCACTACTGGCAACCTACGGGCGGGAGCACACCGACGGCTCACCCCTGTGGCTCGGATCGGTGAAAGCGAACATCGGACACCCGCAGGCGGCGGCAGGCATTGCCGGGGTCATCAAAATGGTGATGGCGCTGCAGCACCAGTTCTTGCCCAGAACCCTGTTCGCCGAGGACCCCTCGACCGAGGTGGATTGGTCTTCCGGTGGGGTGGCGTTGCTGACCCGATCACGGGAATGGCCGGACACCGGCCGACCCCGGCGAGCCGGAGTGTCCTCGTTCGGCATCAGCGGGACGAACGCACACGTCATTCTGCAGCAACCACCGAATGAACCAGCAATGGCCGATCGGCGGCCAACGCCGACAGCTACGCGTGAAGTGCCGGTGTTGCCGTTTGTGTTGTCGGGTCGTGGGTCGGGGGCGTTGTGTGGTCAGGCTGCTCGTTTGCGGTCGTTTGTGGTGGAGCGGCCGGATGTGGCGTTGGTGGATGTTGCGTATTCGTTGACGGCTGATCGTGCTGTGCATGGGCATCGGGCGGTTGTGGTTGCGTCGGGGCGGGAGCAGTTGCTGGATCGGCTGGCGGTTGTTGCCGAGGGTGAGGCCGGGGCCGGGGCCGGGGCCGGGTGTGGTGTGGCGGGCCGGGGCCGTGTGGCGGTGGTGTTTACCGGTCAGGGTTCGCAGCGGGTCGGGATGGGCCGGGAGTTGTATCGGCGGTTCCCCGTGTTCGCGGCTGCTTTTGATCAGGTATGTGAGTTGCTGGACCCGATGGTGAGGGCGGCTGTTTTCGGCGAGGACGGTGCTGGGGGCCGTCTGGATTCGACGGAGTTCGCGCAGCCGGCGTTGTTCGCCGTTGAGGTGGCGCTGTTCCGGTTGTTCGGGTCGTGGGGTGTGGTCCCGGATTTTGTGACCGGTCATTCTGTGGGGGAGATCGCCGCGGCTCATGTGTCGGGGGTGCTGTCGCTGGCGGATGCCTGCGCGTTGGTGACCGCGCGGGGTCGGTTGATGCAGGGGCTGGCGCCCGGTGGGGTGATGGTGGCGGTCGCCGCGGGTGAGGACGTGGTGGCGCCGGTGGTGGCTGAGCGGGGCGTCCAGGTGTCGATCGCCGCGGTGAACAGTCCGACGTCGGTGGTGGTGTCGGGGGCCGAGTCCGCGGTCGAGCGGGTCGTGCGGCGGTTGTCGGAGCGGGGTTGCCGGACGAAACGGCTCGTGGTGAGTCATGCGTTCCATTCGCCGTTGATGGAGCCGATGCTGGACGATTTCCGCGCGGTGGTGGCCGGGTTGGCTTTTCAGCCGCCGCATATCGCGACCGTGAATGAGGCGATAGCGGATCCGGAGTATTGGGTGCGGCATGTGCGTGACACGGTTCGGTTCGCCGACAGTGTCACGCAGTTGCATGAGCGGGGTGCGACGCGGTTTGTCGAGCTGGGTCCGGACGCGGTGCTGACCGGGTCGGTGCGGGAATGCTTGGACGGCCAGGACATTACGGCGGTGCCCAGTCTGCGCCACGGTCATGGCGAGGTCGAGTCGGTGCTGGCGGGGCTGGGTGCGTTGTTCACCGCCGGGGTGGCGGTGAACTGGTCGGAGTTGTTTGCCGGGACCGGCGCTCACCACACCGAACTGCCCACCTACGCCTTCCAACGCCAACACTACTGGCTGGAACCCTCCTCCCTCCCGGACACCGACCTCGCCGCCGTCGGCCTGGAGCCGGTCGATCACCCCTTCCTGCGCGCCGAGATGCCGCTGGGCGATGTCGGCGCGCTCGTACTGACCGGCCGACTGTCCGTGAACCAGCAACCGTGGTTGGCCGACCACGTGGTGCTGGGCACTCCGATCCTTCCCGGAACCGGATTTCTGGCCCTGGCCTTGCACGCCGCGCAGCGAACCGGCGCCGGCCCGGTGGAAGAGCTCGTCGTGCGCGCCCCCCTGGTCGTGCCGGAGCACGGCGACACCCAGCTCCAGGTGGTGATCGATGCGCCGGACGGCACCGGTCGCCGTGCGCTGCGCGTGCTGTCCCGAGTGGGAGACACCGCCGGGAACGGCACCTGGACCCGGCACGCCGAAGGCACCGTTGCCCCACCTGCCGGGCTCTCGCCGGTCGGATCGGCGTCCGGAACCGGCTGGAACGGCGAGGCCGGTCCCGACGCACAGCCGATCGCCATCGCCACCGCATACGCGGAACTCACCCGCCGGGGGTACGACTACGGGCCGGCGTTCCGAGGACTGCAAGCCGTCCGACGCGGCGACGGCGAGGTGTTCGCCGACATCGTCCTGGGCGAGGCGGCGGGACACAGCGGCCCGGTGTTCGACCTGCATCCCGCCCTCCTGGACGCCGCCATCCAGGCCGCGCTGGTGGGCCTGTTCGGGACCGCGGGCGAGACATTGGTGCCGTTCGCGTGGAGTGGTGTCACCGTGCACACCGCGGCCCCGCCGGCCTTGCGGGCCCGCATCTCGAGGACCGGCGCCGACTCGGTGGCCATGATGCTCACCGACCCCGAAGGCAACCCGGTCGCGTCGATCGACTCGCTGGTGCTGCGGCCTGCGCCCGACGCTCCACGCACTCCGTCGACGGATCAGAGCGAGGCGGCGCTGTTCCGGTTGTCGTGGCTGCCGAAGGAGGTCGGCGCCCACCCCGGCACCGGTCACTGGGCGATGGTGGGGGAGGACCCGCACGACCTCGGTGCCGAGCTGGCCGGTGACAGCTCACCGCTCGACCGGTACTCGGATCTCTCCGCGCTGCGGGCCGCGATGGCGGCGGGGACCCCGACGCCGTCCACGGTGATCACCGTGGTTCCCCCGACCGACGTCACGGACGTCGGCGGCGCGCACCGCATCCTGCGACTGGTACAGGACTGGCTGGCCGACGAGACGATGGCCGACGCGCCACTGGTCGTCGTCACCACCGGTGCCGTCGACACGGGGGGCAACGGTCGCATTGATCTCGACAACGCGCCGGTCTGGGGTCTGCTGCGTGCCGCGCAGTCCGAGCACCCCGGCCGCATGGTGCTCGTCGACGTGGCGCCGGGCAGTGAGGGGGCCCGACGGCTCGCCGCCGCGGTAGCCACGGGGGAGCCGCAGCTGGCTCTGTCCGCCAAGGGCGTTCGTGTCCCGCGCCTCACGCGCCTGCCCGTGGATCCCGGCTCGCACCCCGCCGCCGAGAAGCCGATACCCGAGCGCGGAACCGTGCTGCTGACCGGGGCGTTCGGCCGACTCGGCCGGCTGCTCGCGCGGCACCTGGCCACCGAGCATGGAGTGACGAGCATGCTACTGGTCAGCAGGAGCGGCCCCGTCACGCCCGAGGCGCGCGCCTTGGTGGCCGAGCTGACCGCGCTGGGTCTGGACGTGCGAGCCGAAGCCTGCGATGTCGCCGACCGCGCCGAGCTCGCCGCGGTGCTTCGCGGGCTGCCCGCCGATCGCCCCCTCACCACTGTGGTCCACACGGCCGGTGTGCTCGACGACGGCGTGTTCACCGAGCTGAGTCCGCAGCGCCTCGACGCGGTCATGGGTCCGAAGGCGGTGGCGGCGAAGAACCTGCACGAGCTCACCGCCGACATGCCGCTGTCGGCGTTCGTGCTGTACTCCTCCATCTCGGGCCTGATCGGCGCAGCGGGCCAGGCCAACTACGCCGCCGCCAACACCTACCTCGACGCGCTCGCCCACCATCGCGCCCAGTTCGGACTCCCGGCGACGTCGCTGGCGTGGGGACTGTGGGATCAGCAGGGCGGTATGGCGGCGGCGCTCAGCGCCGGCGACCTCAACCGGATGGCTCGCTCCGGAATAGCGACGTTGTCCGAAACCGAGGGGCTCGCACTCTTCGACGCCGCTCTTCGGCGGAGCGAGCCGCTGCTCGTGCCACTGCGGCTGGACACCGCCTCCGCCACGGACGGCGGGAACGTGCACCCGCTGCTCCGCGAACTGATCACGAGCGCGCCGCGCCCGGCTCGCCCAGCGGCCGTACCGGGCCGTCCGGACGGACCGCGCCGTGTCGGCGAGGACGTGACATCCCAGCCTGGGCGACTGCTGGAGTTGGTGCGCGCAGAGGCGGAGCGAGTACTCGGTTACGACGGGCGGGACTCGATCGGTGTCGACCGCACCTTCAAGGAATTCGGACTCGACTCGCTCACCGCCGTCGAGCTGCGCAACCGGCTCAACGTGATCACGGGATCGCGCTTGGGGACCACGGCCGTGTTCGACTACCCGACCCCACGGGCCCTTGCCGACCACTTGTCCGGCGAGCTCACCCCGAGCGGTGAGACAGCGGACACGACCAGTTCGCCGACGAGCGACCCCGATGATCCTGTGGTGATTGTCGGGATGGCTTGCCGTTATCCGGGTGGGGTGGGTTCTCCGGAGGATTTGTGGTCGCTGGTGGTCGAGGGCAGGGAGGGGATTACTGGTTTTCCGGAGTTGCGTGGCTGGGATGTGGAGGGTTTGTATCACGCGGATCCGGATCATCCGGGGACGACGTATGCGCGTGGTGGCGGGTTCTTGCACGACGCGGGTGAGTTCGATGCCGGGTTCTTCGGGATCTCGCCCCGTGAGGCGACGGCGATGGATCCGCAGCAGCGGTTGTTGCTGGAGGTTGCCTGGGAGGCTTTCGAGCGCGCGGGTATCGACGCGGACTCACTGCGCGGCAGCCGGACCGGGGTGTTCTCCGGTGTCATGTACCACGACTACGCGCCGGCAGTGGACCTGGTTCCGGACCAGCTCAGCGGAGCGGTTCTGACCGGTAGCGCGGGCAGCGTGCTCTCGGGGCGGGTGGCGTACCAGTTCGGCCTGGAGGGGCCTGCCGTTTCGGTCGACACCGCGTGCTCGTCGTCACTGGTGACACTCCACCTAGCCGCACAAGCACTGCGGTCGGGCGAGTGCTCGCTCGCGCTGGCCGGCGGGGTCACGGTGATGTCCACCCCGATGACGTTCGTCGACCTGGGTCACCAGCGAGCCTTGTCCCCGGACGGCCGGTGCCGCGCGTTCGGCGCGGGCGCGGACGGCACCGGCTGGGCCGAGGGCGTCGGCCTCGTGGTGCTCGAGCGGTTGTCGGACGCACGCCGACAAGGCCACCAGGTACTCGCGGTGCTCAAGGGCTCCTCGGTGAACTCCGACGGCGCGTCGAACGGCCTGACCGCCCCGAACGGTCCCTCGCAGCAGCGGGTGATCCGCCAGGCGCTGGCCTCGGCTGGTCTGTCCACGTCGGACGTCGATGTGGTCGAAGGGCACGGCACCGGCACGAAGCTCGGCGACCCGATCGAAGCCCAGGCGCTGCTGGCCACCTACGGCCAGGACCGCGAAACCCCGCTGTGGCTGGGTTCGCTGAAGTCGAACATCGGGCACACCCAGGCTGCCGCCGGGGTCGGCGGCGTCATCAAGATGGTCATGGCGATGCGTCACGGCGTCCTGCCGCAGACGTTGCACGCCGAGCAGCCCTCGCCGTTCATCGACTGGTCGCAGGGAGCCGTCGCTCTGCTCGACCGGAACCACGACTGGCCGAGGACCGGTCGGCCCCGCCGTGCCGGCGTTTCTTCGTTCGGTATCAGTGGCACGAACGCGCACGTCATCCTCGAGCAGGCGCCGGAGCAGCCGGCGGCCGGGCAGTCGGACGCCGTGACGCGGCTCGGAGTCTCCGCCTTCCCGGTGTCAGGCCGGGGATTGGCGGCGTTGGCCGGCCAGGCAACCCGGTTGCGGGCCGCGCTGGCTGACTCACCGGACACCGACGTGGCCGGGTTCGGCGCGGCACTGACCAACGGCGGGGGCACGCATTCCCACCGAGCTGTGGTGATCGCGGAGAACCGCCATGAGCTGCTGGCCGGCCTTGACGCGATCGCGGCGGGCCAGTCGGAGAACTCGGCCCTGGTGGTGGCGGGAGCCGGTGAAGCCGACCACGACGGCCCGGTCTTCGTGTTCCCCGGGCAGGGGGGCCAGTGGCTCGGGATGGGCATCGAGCTGTGGAGGAGCAGTTCGACGTTCGCGGAGCTGATGCAGACCTGCGACGAGGCGCTGGCGCCATGGGTCGACTGGGACGGGTTCTCGCTGTGGGACGTGCTCGCCGGGGTGCCAGGTGCGCCGAGCCTCGACCGGGACGACGTCGTCCAGCCGGCGCTGTTCGCGGTCGGGGTCTCATTGTCCCGGCTGTGGGCATCACTCGGCGTTCGACCCTCGGCTGTCGTCGGGCACTCCCAAGGTGAGTTCGCTGCTGCCGTGGCGGCGGAGGCGTTGTCGCTGACCGAAGGCGCACGCGTCGTGTCTCTGCGATCTCGGGTGCTTCGGCGTCTGGCAACGCAAGGCGGCATGGGCTGGGTGAACCGATCGGCAGACGAGGTGTGCGAACGCCTGGCCGATTATCCCGCGCTCGGCGTCGCCGCGGTGAACGGACCGATGTCCACAGTTGTCTCCGGGGCCACCGCCGAGCTCGATCAACTCTTGTCGGTCTGGGAGTCGGAGGGAGCGCGGGTCCGGCGCGTACCGATCAACTACGGGTCGCATTCGGCGGTAGTAGAGGTCATCCGGGCTGAGCTGGCCGACACGCTGGGTGTGGTCGAGTGCTCGCCCGGCACGGTTCCGTTCTACTCGACGGTGACCGGCTCGTTGCTCGACGGCCGGAAGCTCGACGCCGACTACTGGTACCGGAACCTGCGCGAGATGGTGCGTTTCGCGGAGGTGGTTGACCAGCTGCTCAGCGACGGGCATCGATCGTTCCACGAAGTCGGCGCGCACCCGGTACTCGTCAATTCGATACAGGAGGTCGCCGAGGCCAAGGGGACGTCGGTCACGACGGTCGGAACGCTCCGTCGCGGCCACGGCGGCGCGCGGGAATTCCTGCGCAACGCCGCCGAGGCGTTCGTGGGTGGCGTCGACGTGCGGTGGTCCGACCTGTTCCCCTCGGGTCAGCAGCCGGTGCAGCTGCCCACTTACGCCTTCCAGCACACCCATTACTGGATCGAGACGCCGCCCAGCCGCTCGTCTCGTGGCACCGAAGTCGACACCCGGTTCTGGAAGATGGTCGACCAGGGCGACCTCGACGGACTGACCACGGCCCTCGCCCTCTCCGACGACGCCGGCCGATCCTCGCTGGGCACCGTGCTCCCGGCCCTGTCGTCGTGGCGTGAGCGCAGCCGGCAGCAGGCGACGCTGGCCGGCTGGCAGTACCGCGTCGCCTGGCGCCCCACCGAAGGATCGGACCGACCGCTCACCGGCCGTTGGCTGGTCGTGGTGCCGGCGGACATCGCCGAGCCGACGTGGCCCCAGCAGGTCATCGCAGCGCTGAGCGCCCGAGGGGCTCAGGTCAGCCGGGTCGATGTCCCCCGAGCGGCGGATGTCGAGGCGGTCCGTCACGAGCTCGTCACGGCGCTGGACGGCGAACCGGCCGGGGGTATCTTGTCGTTGTTGGCGATTGACACAGCCGAGGACACCGACGCCGTATCCGTGCCGGTCGGCCTGAGCGGCACGCTCGCGTTGGTGCGGTCGGTGAGTGAGCTCGGCTTGTCGACCCCGATCTGGTGCGTGACCCAGGATGCGGTCGCCGTCCGGCCGGGAGACGCCGTTACCCAGCCACGGCAGGCCGCGCTGTGGGGGTTCGCCCGGCATGCGGGGTTGGAGCAACCCGTTTCGTGGGGTGGCGTCGTCGACCTGCCACGCGAGGTCGGCCAAGCGGACCTGGTGGCGCTGGCCGGGGCGCTCGGAGACGGCGAGAGTGAGCTGGCGGTGCGAGGCGGCGCGGTGTTCTGCCGCCGGCTGACCCGGGTCACCGCACCCGCGCTCCGGACGAATCAGCCGCTCGAGCGCAGCGCTCTGGTCACCGGCGGCACCGGCGCTCTCGGGGCGGAGGCGGCGCGCTGGCTCGTCCGGCGCGGTGCGCGACACCTCGTGCTGGCCAGCCGTCGTGGCCCGGCCGCACCCGGCGCAGCCGAGCTGGCCGCCGAGCTGACCGAGCGGGGTGCCTCGGTGTCGGTGGTCGCCTGCGACGTGGCCGATCGGGCGCAGCTCGCCGACCTGCTGGCCAACTGGCCGGTCGAACATCCGCTGACCACGGTCGTGCACACCGCGGGCGTGCTCGACGATGGCATCATCGACCGGCTCACCCCGGAACGCTTCGAGCGGGTGTTCCGCCCGAAGGTGGCCGCCGCGTGGCACTTGCACGAGCTGACGAGAGACCGCGACCTCGTCGACTTCGTCCTGTTCTCGTCGTTCGTCGGCACCGTCGGCCCGGCTGGCCAGGCCAACTACGCCGCCGCGAACAGCTCGTTGGACGCACTGGCCGCGCACCGCAGGGCTCTCGGTCTGACCGGGACTTCCATCGCCTGGGGACTCTGGCAAGGCCCAGGGATCGCCGACCGCGACGGAGTGGAGCACCGGCTGGCGGCCCGCGGCCTGCGCGCGATGGACCCGCGCGGCGCCGTCCAGGCCATGGGCCAGGTGATCGACCGCGATGAGACGGCCGTGGTCGTGGTGGACGTCGAGTGGTCCTCGTTCGCCACCGAGCTCGTCGGCACTCGATCGATGTCGCTCCTCGCCGAGCTGCTCGAGGCGAGGGAGAACGACCCCGAAGGGTCGGCGGACGGAGCGGCCGACACCGGTGTGCGCGAGCGGCTCGTCGGCCTGCCCGCCACCGAGCGGACGTATGCGATCACCGACCTCGTCCGGGCCACGGTGGCGGCCGTGCTGGGACATACCGACGTCAGCTCGGTCGAGTCAGGGCGCAGTTTCCAGGAAACCGGTTTTGACTCGCTCACCGCCTTGCGGCTTCGGAACCGGCTTGGCGTGGCGACCGGCTTGCAGCTACCCGCCACGCTGATCTTCGATTACCCGACGCCCGCCTCTGTCGCGGAGCTGGTGTACGCCGAGCTGTTCGGCGAGGACACCGGGACCCACGGGAGCGAGACCGGTGAGGACGTCGACGACGCAGGGTTGAAGAAGATCATCGACCGCATTCCGATCGCCTCGCTGAGGCAGGCCGGGCTGGTGGACGCCTTGCTCCGGTTGGCTGAGACCGCTCCCGGGGGCGAGCCGGCCGACAGCGCCGGGTCCACGACCGCGATCGACTCGATGGACATGGCTGATCTCATACGCGCCGCATACGGCCAAGCCGACGCGAGCGACCGAGCGGAGGGGCCGACCTCATGACCACCCCGTCCATGAACGAGCTCGTTGACGCGCTGCGCAACGCACTCAAGGAGAACGAGCGAATCCGGCAGCGGCTCGGCGACGTCGAGGCGCAGAACCAGGAGCCGATCGCCATCGTCGGCATGGCCTGCCGCTACCCGGGGGACGCCGACAGCCCCGAAGCCCTGTGGCAGCTCGTGGCCGACGGTACCGACGCGGTGTCCGGCTTCCCGACGGACCGCGGCTGGAACCTGGACGAGCTCTACGACCCCGACCCCCAGAAGGTGGGCCGGACGTACTCCCGGGGCGGCGGTTTCCTGCGGTCGCCGGACCTGTTCGACCACGAGTTCTTCGCCATCCCCCCTCGGGAAGCGACCGTGATGGACCCGCATCAACGGCTGCTCCTGGAGACCTCGTGGGAGGCTTTTGAACGAGCCGGGATCAGCGCCGACGCGGTACGAGGAAGCCAGACCGGCGTGTACGTCGGCGTCAGCTACCAGGACCACATCTCGCTGCGCACCGTGCCGTCGACCTACGAGGGCTACGTGCTGACCGGCAACATCGCCAGCGTCGTCTCCGGACGGCTGTCCTATGCGTTCGGTCTGCAGGGGCCCGCGGTCACCGTGGACACGGCGTGCTCCTCCTCGCTGGTCGCGCTGCACCTGGCCGCCCAGGCGCTGCGCTTGCAGGAGTGCTCGCTCGCCCTGGTCGGCGGGGCGACGATCATGTCGGGCCCGGCTTCGCTGATCGAGTTCGCCCGGCAGCGCGGGATCGCCCCGGACGGCCGGTGCAAGGCCTTCAGTGACGAGGCCGATGGCATGGGCTGGGCGGAAGGCGTCGGCGTGCTCGTGGTCGAGCGGCTGTCCGACGCCCAGCGCAACGGCCACCAGGTGCTGGCCCTCGTGACAGGCTCCGCCCTCAACCAGGACGGCGCCTCCAACGGCCTCACCGCGCCGAACGGCGCGGCTCAGCGCCAGGTGATCCGGGCCGCGCTAGCCAACGCCGGTGTGGCCTCGACCGACATCGACGCGGTCGAGGCGCACGGCACCGGCACCAGGCTGGGCGACCCGATCGAGGCCCGGGCCCTGCTGGACACCTACGGCCGGGAGCGAACGGTGGACACGCCGTTGTGGATCGGATCGCTGAAGTCGAACATCGGACACTCGCAGGCGGCGGCCGGCGTCGGCGGCGTGATCAAGATGGTTTTGGCCATGCGCCACGGGGAGTTGCCCAGGACGCTGCACGCCCAGCGGCCGACCTCCCACGTGGACTGGTCGGCGGGGACGGTCCGGCTGCTCACCGACCAGCGGCAGTGGCCCGACCGGGGCCGTCCCCGGCGTGTCGCGGTGTCGTCGTTCGGGATCAGCGGGACCAACGCGCACGTCATCCTGGAGCAGGCTCCCGATGACCCGGTCGAGGCCGCGTCCGTGCCGACGGGGCGGGCCCGCACCGGTCCGTGGCCGTTCGTGGTGACCGGCCGGGGCGCCGCCGCGCTGCGCGGTCAGGCCGAGGAGCTGCGCTCCTTCGTCGAGCGCCACCCGGAGCTGGAGTCGGCCGACGTCGGACGAAGCCTGGTCACCACCCGCGCCGTGCTGGCTGACCGTGCCGTGGTGGTCGCCGAGGACAGGGCGGCCCTGCTGGCCGGTCTGTCCGCACTGGCCGCCGGCACGGACAGTCCCGCGGTGCACGTCGATCGGGCGAGGGAAGGCCGCCTGGCGATGGTCTTCACCGGCCAGGGTGCCCAGCGCGCCGGAATGGGGCGAGAGCTGGCGGCGCGGTACCCGGTGTTCGACGCGGCGCTGGACGAGGTCTGCGGAGTGGTCGACGAGCTGCTGGGCCGATCGCTGCGTGAGCTGATGTGGGAGGGTGGTCCACTGCTGGACCGCACCGAATTCGCCCAGCCGGCGCTGTTCTGCTTCGAGGTCGCACTGTTCCGGCTCGTCCAGTCGTGGGGCATCCGGCCCGAGTTCGTCGCCGGTCACTCGATCGGCGAGATCAGTGCCGCGCACGTGGCCGGCGTGCTGTCCCTTGCCGACGCCGGTCGCATGGTCGTGGCGCGCGGCCGGTTGATGCAGGCGCTGCCCGACGGCGGTGCCATGGTCGCGGTGAACGCCGCCCCGGATGTGGTGGCCCCGCTGGTCGCGGCCGCGGACGGGGTGTCCGTGGCCGCGGTGAACAGCCCTGACTCGGTCGTGGTGTCCGGTGCGGAGGAACCGGTGGCAGAGGTCGTGGCCCAGTTGGCCGCGGCCGGGTACCGGACCCGTCGGCTCACGACCAGCCACGCGTTCCACTCGCCACTGATGGACCCGGTGCTCGAGGACTTCCGGGCCGTCGTCGCCGGACTCACCTTCGGCGCGCCCGACATCCCGGTGGTGTCCACCCTCACCGGTGCCCTGGCCGATGCGGCCACGCTCGGCGAGCCCGAGTACTGGGTCCGGCAGGCACGCGAGCAGGTGCGTTTCGCCGACGGGGTGGCCACCCTGCACGAGCGAGGTGTCACCCGCTTTTTGGAGCTGGGACCGGACGCGGTGCTCTCGGCCATGGTCCGGGAATGCCTGTCCACCGACCGGCGGGTGACGGCGGTGGCCGCGTCCCGCCGTGACCGGCCCGAGGCCGTTGCCCTGCTCGACGCGGTCGCTCGCCTCTTCACCGGCGGCGGCGAGGTGAGCTGGGCGGCGCTGTTCCCCGACGAGAGCCGGCGGGTCGACCTGCCGACCTACGCCTTCCAGAGGCATCGGCACTGGCTGCCGCGCGACGGCTCCGTCGCCCCGGCTCCCTCGGACCCACCTTCGGCCGCCACGCCCGAGCCGAGCACCGACGCCCGGGTCACGGACGTGCTGGCCGTCGTGGACCAGCGTCGCGTCGTGAACGATCTGTTGCGGACCTCGGTCGCCTTGGTGCTTGGCCTCGACTCGCCGGCCGATGTCGACCTCGAGAGCACTTTCCAGGACCTGGGCTTCAGCTCGCTCGCGGCGGTGGAGCTGCGGGATCGGCTGAACGCGGCGCTCGATCTCGGGCTGGCCGGCACCGTGGCCTTCGACTACCCCACCCCCGCGGCCCTTGCGTCGTACCTGGTCGGACTGGTGACCGACGCGACTGACGAGGAACCCGGCACGGCCGTCCCCCTTGCCGCGTTCGCCGACGACCCGATCGTCGTGGTCGGCATGGCCTGCCGCTACCCGGGTGGGGTCGGCTCGCCGGAGCAGCTGTGGGAGCTGGTGGACGGCGGGCGCGACGCGGTGTCGGGGCTGCCGACCGACCGAGGCTGGGACCTCGACACCTTGCTGCACCCGGATTCGATGCGTCAGGGCGCCACCCACGTGCGTGGCGGTGGCTTCCTCGACGACGTGGCGCAGTTCGACGCGCGGTTCTTCGGGATCTCGCCGCGCGAGGCGGCCTCGATGGACCCGCAGCAGCGGCTGTTGCTGGAACTGACCTGGGAAGCGTTGGAGCGGGCCGGGATCGACCCGAAGTCGGTGCGGGGCAGCCAGACCGGTGTGTTCGCCGGCACCAGTGACCAGGACTACGCGGACCTGCTCCGCGGCAGCGCCGAGCTGGCCGACGGTTACCTGCTCACCGGGACTTCCGCCGCGGTGCTCGCCGGGCGGGTCTCCTACCAGTTCGGCCTGGAGGGGCCGGCGTTGACGGTCGACACGGCCTGCTCGTCCTCGCTGGTGGCGATGCACCTGGCCGCGCAGGCGCTGCGTTCCGGGGAGTGCGCGCTGGCACTGGCCGGCGGGGCCACCGTCATGGCGACCCCGGTCGACCTGCAGGAGTTCGACAAGCAAGGGCTGTCCGCCGACGGTCGTTGCAAGGCGTTCGGCGCGGGCGCCGATGGGACCGGTTTCGCCGAGGGCGCCGGCCTGTTGGTGCTGGAGCGGCTCTCCGATGCCCGCCGGAACGGCCACTCCGTGCTGGCCGTGCTCCGTGGCTCGGCGATCAACCAGGACGGTGCCTCCAACGGCCTCACCGCGCCCAACGGCCTTGCCCAGCAGCGGGTCCTTCGACAGGCACTGGCCAACGCCGGCGTGCGCCCCGACGAGGTGGACGCGGTGGACGGGCACGGCACCGGCACGGTGCTCGGCGACCCCATCGAGATCAAGGCGCTGCAGGTCGTGTACGGCCGGCACCGAGGGGAGGGTGAGCCCCTCTGGCTGGGCTCGCTCAAGTCCAACATCGGCCACTCCCAGGCAGCGGCCGGGGTCGGCAGCGTCATCAAGATGATCACGGCGATCCGGCACGGTGTGCTGCCGAAGACCCTGCACGTGGACCGGCGCTCGGAGCACGTCGACTGGGAGAGCGGAACGGTCCGGCTGCTCGGCGACGCCCGGCCGTGGCCGACGACCGGGCGTCCCCGACGGGCAGCGGTGTCGTCGTTCGGGGCGAGCGGGACCAACGCGCACGTCATCATGGAGCAGGCTCCGGACACTGAACCCGAGGTCGAACCGGCGGATCGGTCCCACGCGCCGCAGGTGCTGCCGCTGCTGCTCAGCGGCCGCGGCGAAGCCGCGCTGCGTGGTCAGGCGGTGCGGTTGCGCGAGCACCTCCTGACACTCGGGGCCACCGGCCCGGCGGAGCTGGCCGACGTGGCGTTCTCACTGGCCAGCACCCGCTCCTCGCTGGATCACCGGGCCGTGGTGCTCGGCGCTGACCTCACCGAACTCCTGTCCGGGCTGGATGACCTGGTGGCAGGCACCACCCCGGTCACCGGACCCGTCAGCTCCGGCAACACCGATCCGGTGTTCGTGTTCCCGGGGCAGGGCGGGCAGTACGTCGGGATGGCCCTGCGGCTGTGGGACTCCTCGCCGGTCTTCGCCGCGTCCATGGCGGAGTGCGAGGCGGCGCTCGCGCCGTACGTGGATTGGCACGGCCACACCCTGCGCGATCTTCTGGCCGGCGCGGACGGCGTGGACCTCGAGCACGCCGAGCAGGTCCAGCCGATGCTGTTCGCGGTCATGGTCTCGCTCGCCCGGTTGTGGATCTCCCGAGGGGTGGTGCCCTCCGCGATCATCGCGCACTCCGTGGGAGAGGTCGCGGCCGCGCACATCGCCGGCATCCTCACCCTCGCCGACGCGGCCCGGGTCCTGACCGCGCGGGCGCGCGTGTCCGGCCAGGTGACCGGGTACGCCACGCTCTGGGTCGGGCTGCCGGTCGAGCAGGTGCGCGACCAGGTCGCACGGCTGACCGACGTGCACGTCAGCGCGATCAACGGTCCGCGATCGGTCGTCGTGACCGGTCCGCTCGACCGAGTCGCCGCGCTGCGGGCCGAGTACGAGGCCGCCGGTGTCCGCGCGCGTCCCATCCCGATGGACTACCCGACGCACTCCCCGGACATGGCGGTGGTCGAGGACGAGCTCCTCGCGCTCCTGAGCGACATCCGCCCGGCCACCGCCTCGGTGCCGTACTACTCCACGACGTTCGCCCGCCGGGTGGAGGGCGACGAGCTCGACGGCCGGTACTGGTTCACCAACCTCGTGCAGCCGGTACGGTTCCACGACACCGCCGCCGTGCTGCTGGCCGACGGGTACCGCGTGCTGCTGGAGGTGGCCCCGCACCCGCTGCTGGCTCCCGCGATCGAGGAGACCGCCGAGGAGCGCGGCGTCGAGGCGACCGTGCTGACGACCCTCCGCCGCGGCGAGAGCGACCCGGAGATGTTCCTGCGATCGGTGGCTGCCGCGTGGCGGGCCGGGCTCACCGTGGACTGGTCCGCGGCCTTCGCCGGCACCGGGGCGCGGCGGGTCGACCTGCCGACCTACGCCTTCCAGCGGCAGCGCTACTGGCCGACTGCGTCGGCGTCCGCGCCCGGCGACCTGGCCGCCAGCGGCCTCGAACAGGTCGATCACCCTCTGCTCGGGGCGAAAATGACTCTGGCGGGTGACGCCGGCTTCCTGTTCACCAGCCGGCTCTCGCCGCACGCTCACCCGTGGCTCGTCGACCACGCGCTTTTCGATCGACCGCTGCTGCCCGGTACGGCGTTCCTCGAGCTGGCGATCCGCGCAGCCGATGAGGCGGGCCTCGGCGGGCTGGAGGAGCTGACCATCGAGGCGCCGCTGATCCTGCCGAGCCAGCACGACGTGCTGGTCCAAGTGCTCGTCGGGGCTCTCGACGGCGACGGCCGCCGCACCGTCGAGGTCTACTCCCAGTCGGCGGAACCCGGCGAGGCCGTGGGTGCCTCGTGGACGCGGCACGCGTGGGGGAGCGCGGTGCCCGGCGACAGTCCGGAGCCGGCGCCGTGGCCGACAGACGTGACCTGGCCGCCGACCGGGGCAACCGAACTGGACGTCGCCGGATCGTACGAGCGGCTCAGCGCGCTCGGTTACCACTACGGCTCCGCCTTCACCGGGCTGCGCCGGGCCTGGCGGATGGGTGACCAGGTCTTCGCCGAGGCGGAGCTGCCCGAGGGACTCGCGGCCGATGCGGTGCGTTTCGGCCTGCACCCGGCCCTGATGGACACCGGTCAGCACAGCCTGGCGTTGGACCAGCTCGACTCGCGGGGGGCTGACCCGGACAACCCCGGCGTGCGAGCGCCGTTCTTGTGGTCCGGGGTGCGGCTGCTCGCCTCGGGCGCCGCGGCACTGCGGCTCGTGTTCTCCCCGACGGGGCCATCCTCGTGGTCGGTGGACGGGTTCGACAGCACCGGTCGCCCGGTACTGAGGGTGGACTCACTGGTCGCCCGGGAGGTTTCCGCCGAGCAACTGCGCGACGTCGACACCGCACACCGCGACGCGCTGTTCGGGCTCGGCTGGGTGCAGTGCGGACCGGCCGAGGCCGGTTCGGGGGCGAGCGTCGAAGGACCGATCGGCTGGGTGGTGCCGTCCGATCCGGCGCAGGCCGCGCCGTCGGAGGACGGGCACACGGTCGATGCGTGGTTCCACCCCGACCTGGCCGCGCTCGGCTCGGCGGTGGACGGTGGCGCGCCGCTGCCCGAGCTGGTGGTGCTGCGCGTTCCCGGCCGCCGGGCACCCGAGTCGACGGTCGACTCGGTGCACACCGCGGTGAACGGCACGTTGCGGGTGCTGCAGGACTGGCTCGCCGATGCCCGGTGGGAGCGGTCGCGACTGGTCGTGGTGACCGACGGCGGACTCGTGGGTGCGGCGGTCGGTGGTCTGGTGCGCTCCGCACAGTCGGAGAACCCGGAGCGGGTGGTTCTCGTCGAGCAGGCGTTCGCCGATCCGGAGCCGGCCGGGGCGCGGTCGGTGGAGGCGCTCGCCCGCGCCGCGGTCGAATCGGGTGAGCCGGAGGTGTCGGTTCGCGACGGACGGCTGTGGTCGCCCCGCCTGAACAGGGTCGCCGCCGAGGCGCTCCCGGAGCCCGCCGGGCCGGCGCCGGACGAGCGGTCTTCGGTGTGGGGCACGGGGACCGTGCTGCTGACCGGGGCGTCCGGCGTGTTGGCCGGGTTGGTGGCCGAGCACCTCGTGGCCGAGTGCGGGGTGCGACGGCTGGTGCTGGTGTCGCGGCGGGGTCCGGCCGCTCCGCGTGCCGATGAGCTGGTCGAGCGGCTGACCGAGGCGGGTGCCTCGGTGCGGATGGTCGCGTGTGACCTCGCCGTTCGCCAAGAGGTGATGGACCTCGTCGGCTCGGTGCCGCCGGAGTTCCCGCTCAGCGCCGTGGTGCACTGCGCGGGTGTGCTCGACGACGCGACCGTGGGTTCACTGACCCCCGACCGGGTCGATGCGGTGCTGCGGCCCAAGGTGGACGGTGCCTGGCACCTGCACGAGGCCACCCAGGACGCCGAGCTGTCGGCGTTCGTGCTGTTCTCCTCGGCCGCGTCGGCGTTCGGCGCCGCCGGCCAGGCGAACTACGCGGCGGCCAACGCGTTCTGCGACGAGCTGGCCGAGCACCGGCGGACACTCGGCCTACCGGCGGTGTCGATCGCCTGGGGGTGGTGGGCCGAGGCCAGTGGGATGGGCAGCCACCTCGGAACCCAGGACCGGGCCCGGATGGCCCGCACCGGCATCCGCCCGGTGGACAACGACTTCGGTCTCACCCTGTTCGACGCGGCCGCCCGCCGACAGGGCCGGGTCATCGCCGCCCCGTTCGACCTCGCCGGCCTGTCCACCGCGGCCACGGTCCCGGGACTGCTGCGCGGGCTGGTGCGCCGTCCGGCGCGGCGGGTCGTCGAACCCCACCTGGCCGGAGGGGCCGGACCTCGCGAGGGCCTGGCGGCACTGGAGCCAGCCGAGCGCGACCAGGTCGTCGCCGAGCTGGTGCGCACCCATGCCGCGGCCGTGCTCGGGCACTCCGCAAGCAACGCCATCGACGACCGGCAGCCCTTCACCGCTCTGGGGTTCGACTCACTGACCGCGGTGGAGCTGCGCAACCGGCTCAACACGGCCACCGGGCTGCGGTTGCCGGCCACACTGATCTTCGACTACCCCTCCCCGGCCGCCCTGATCGAGTTCGTGCGGGGCGAGATCGGCGGCGAGGCGGCCGCCCCGGCCCGGCCGGCCGTCAGCGCGACCGCGGCCAGGACCGGAGACGACCCGATCGCGATCGTGGGCATGGCCTGCCGCTTCCCGGGTGGGGTGAGTTCGCCCGACGAGCTCTGGGACGTCGTCGCCGAGGGCCGGGACGTGATCGGCGCCTTCCCCACCGACCGGGGCTGGAACCTGGCCGAGCTCTACCACCCGGACCCCGATCATCCCGGGACCACCTACACCCGTGAGGGGGGCTTCCTGCACGACGCCGACCAGTTCGACCCCGAGTTCTTCGGCATCTCGCCGCGCGAGGCAATCACGATCGACCCGCAGCAGCGGCTGTTGCTGGAAACGGCCTGGGAGTCCCTCGAGAACGCGGGCATCGATCCCACCTCGCTGCGTGGCGGCCCGACCGGCGTGTTCGTCGGGCTGATGTACCACGACTACGGCTCGCGGCTGCACACCAAGCCCGAGGAGCTCGAGGGCTACCTGGGCAACGGCAGCGCCGGGAGCATCGCGTCGGGCCGGGTCGCCTATGAGTTCGGCTTCGAGGGCCCCGCTGTGACGGTGGACACGGCGTGCTCGTCATCGCTGGTCAGCATGCACTTGGCGGCGCAGGCGCTGCGGTCGGGGGAGTGCTCGCTCGCGCTGGCCGGCGGCGTGACGGTGATGGCGACGCCCGACCTGTACGTGGAGTACAGCCGGCTGCGCGCGAACGCTGCGGACGGTCGGTGCCGGGCGTACGGCGCGGACGCGGACGGCACCGGCTGGTCCGAAGGCGCGGGCCTGGTAGTACTGGAGCGGCTGTCCGACGCGCGGCGCAACGGACACCAGGTGCTGGCACTGCTGGCCGGCTCGGCGCTGAACCAGGACGGCGCGTCGAACGGGCTGACCGCCCCCAACGGTCCGTCCCAGCAACGGGTGATCCGCCAGGCCCTGGCCAGCGCCGGGTTGTCCGCCTCCGACGTGGACGTCGTCGAGGGACACGGCACGGGGACCCGGCTGGGCGATCCGATCGAGGCCCAGGCGTTGCTGGCCACCTACGGCAGCGAGCACACCAAGGACGCGCCGCTCTGGCTGGGGTCGATCAAGTCGAACATCGGTCACACCCAGGCGGCGGCGGGCATCGCCGGCACGATCAAGATGATCATGGCGATGCGGCACGGGATCATGCCCAAGACCCTGTTCGCGGAGACCCCGTCGCCGCAGGTCGACTGGTCGTCGGGCGCGATCGCGCTGCTCGACCGGGCTCGGGAGTGGCCGGATCGTGGCCGGCCCCGCCGGGTGGGGGTGTCCTCCTTCGGCGTCAGCGGGACCAACGCACACGTCATCCTGGAACAGCCCCCGGCCGAGTTCACCGCCCCGGCCCCGCCTCCCGCGGCGACCCTGCCGGTGTGGCCGCTCGTGCTGACGGCTCGCGGGCCTGCGGCCCTGCGGGGTCAGGCGGATCGACTGTGCTCCTCCCTGCGCGACCGGTCCGACGTGGCGTTGGCGGACGTCGCCTACTCCCTGGTGGCCGACCGGGCCGGCCACGACCACCGGGCGGTACTGCTCGCCTCCGACCGCGCGCAGGCCCTGGAGCGGTTGGCGGAGTACGCGCACGGGGGCGACGGAGCCGGGGCCGTCGCCGATGTGGCCCGGCGGGGCCCGCTGGCGATGGTGTGCACCGGTCAGGGCGCGCAGCACCCCGGCATGGGCTCGGAACTGCACCGGCAGTTCCCGGTCTTCGCGGCCGCGTTGGACCAGGCGTGCGATCAGCTGGATCCTGCCGTCCGGGCGGCCATCCTCGGCGACGGGGAGAATCGGCTCGACGCCACGGAGATCGCCCAACCGGCGCTCTTCGCGGTCGAGGTCGCGCTGTTCCGGCTGTTCGAGTCCTGGGGTGTCCGGCCGGACTTCCTCACCGGTCATTCGGTGGGCGAGATCGCGGCTGCGCACGTCGCCGGCGTGCTGTCGCTGCCGGATGCGTGCCGGCTGGTGTCGGAGCGTGGCCGGCTGATGGCGCGGCTCGACCCGGGCGGTGTGATGGTCTCGGTGACCGCCGGCGAGCAGGTGGTCACCCCGCTGGTCGCGCAGTACGCCGAATCGGTGTCGATCGCGGCGGTCAACACCCCCGGTTCGGTGGTGCTCTCGGGGCTCGAGCCGGCCGTCACCGAGATCGTGCGGCGCCTGACCGAGGACGGATACCGCACGAAACAGCTCGTCGTCAGCCATGCGTTCCATTCGCCGCTCATGGACCCGATGCTCGACGAGTTCCGCGCCCTGGTCCATGGCCTGGCATTCCAGCCGCCCCGCATTCCGATGGTGGGCGGCGAGGAGGTGACGGACCCGGAGTACTGGGTGCGGCACGTGCGAGACACGGTGCGGTTCGCCGACACGGTGTCCGAACTGCACGGCGCCGGCGTCACCCGGTTCCTCGAGATCGGCCCCGACGCGCCGTTGACCGGCGCGATCCGCGAGTGTCTCGTCGAGCCGGACGTCGTCGCAGTCCCCAGCCTGCGTCGGCACCGCGACGAAGCCGACACGGTGCTCACCGCACTCGGCACGTTGTTCGCCGCCGGAGTGGAGGTCGACTGGCCGGCCCTGTTCGACGGCACCGGAGCTCGGCACACCCCGCTTCCCACGTACGCGTTCCAGCACCAGCGGTACTGGCTCGACATCCCCGAGCCGCCGGCCGATCTCGCCGCGGTGGGCCTCGACCCGCTCGACCATCCACTGCTGTTGGCCGGCGTGGAGTTCGCCGACGGCGAGGCCGTGCTGCTGACCGGCCGGCTGGCGCCGCAGACCCAGCCTTGGCTGGGGGAGCACGTGCTGTTCGAGCAGGCCCTGCTACCCGGCACCGCCTTCGTGGACGTGGCGCTGCGGGCGGCCGAGCAGGTCGGCTGCACCGTGCTCGACGAGCTGATGATCGAGGCGCCCCTGCTGATCGCTGCGGCGGGCTCGGTCGCGCTGCAGATTCTGGTGGAAGCGGCCGACGAGGGGGGCCGTCGGAAGATCACGATCTCCGCCCGCCCCGACGGCGACGCCGACGACACCCCCTGGACACGGCACGCCACCGGAACGGTGTCCGGCACGGGGAGCCTGCCGGAACCCGATCCGCTCACCGAATGGCCGCCGCGGGGAGCCGACGTCGTCGACGTCGACGACGCGTACGACCTGTTCGCCGAGGCGGGCCACGACTACGGGCCGACGTTCCAGGGGCTGGTGGCCTGCTGGCGGCGCGGTGCGGAGCTCTACACCGAGGTGGCGTTGCCGCCGAGCGGGACCGACGCCGAGCGCTTCGGCGTTCACCCGGCGTTGCTGGATGCCGGTCTGCACGGCGGCGTGCTCCGGGCCCTCACCTCCGACACCCCCCAGGGTCTGGTGCCGTTCTCCTGGGCCGGAGCGCGGCTGTTCGCCTCGGGCGCCACCGCGCTGCGCATCCGGGTCCGACCGGTGGCCACCGACACGGTCGCCCTGGACGCCTTCGACGACACCGGCGCTCCCGTCTTCAGTGTGGCGGCGCTGTCCTCACGCTCGGTGTCCGCCGACCAGCTCCGCGCCGCCGCGTCCCGCGACGACTCGCTGTTCGAGATCAGTTGGGTCGAGTGTGGCCGGGTCGACGACATCGCGCCCCGCTCCGAGGCCACCGTGCTGGATGGCCCGCTCAAGCTCGCGGAGCTGATGTCCGGGCGGGACGAGGTAGCCGAGGTTCCGGCCCTCGTGGCGGTGTCGGTACCGGGGCAGGGGCTCGCCGTCACCGCCGACGTCCACGCGGCGGTGAACAGCGTGCTGCGCTCGGTGCAGACGTGGCTGGCCGATCCCGCCTGGGAGTCCTCGCGGCTGGTGGTGGTGACGACCGACAGCCTGACCGGCGCGGCCGTGCGGGGCCTGCTGCGCTCGGCACAGTCGGAGAACCCCGACCGCATTGTCCTCGTCGAGGGTGGCGCCGACGCGACCACCACCGCGGCGCTGCACGCGGCCGTGGAATCGGGTGAGCCGGAGGTCTCGGTGCGCGGCGGCGTGCTCCGGGCCCGGCGGCTGGCCCGCCTGGGAACCACCGACCCCGTGCAAGCCACCTCGTGGTCGGCTGGAACCGTACTGATCACCGGTGCCTCGGGTGCGCTCGCAGGGCACGTGGCTCGATACCTCGTCACCGACCACCACGTGCGACATGTGTTGCTGACCTCCCGACAGGGCGACAACTCGCCCCGGACCGTCCGGCTTGCTGCCGAGCTGGCGGAGCTCGGCGCCGCGGTGCGCGTCGTCGCCTGCGATGTCGCCGACGGCGGGCAGGTCGCGGCCCTGGTGCGCTCGGTGGAGCCCGAGTTCCCGCTCACCGCGGTGCTGCACTGCGCCGGAGTGCTGGACGACGGCGTGTTCGACTCCCTGACCACCGACCGGGTCGACGCGGTGCTGGCCCCCAAGGTCGACGGTGCCTGGCACCTGCACGAACTGACCCGGGAGCTGGACCTCTCCGCGTTCGTGCTGTTCTCCTCCTCCGCCACGGCCTTCGGAGCACCGGGCCAGGCCAACTACGCCGCCGCCAACGCCTTCCTCGACGCGCTGGCCGTCGAGCGACACCGGCAGGGCCTCCCCGCGGTCTCGATCAGCTGGGGCTGGTGGGGCGAGAGCAGCGGTATGACCGAGAACCTCAACGAGACCGACGTGGCTCGCATGGGGCGGGGCGGGATGCTGCCGATGGCGACCGCCCAGGGCCTCGAGTTGCTGGGCAAAGCGGCCGATTTGGCTCGCCCGAACGTGATGGCCGCTCGCCTCGACCTGGCCGCTGTGCGGTCGGCCGGCACGGTGCCCGCCCTGCTGCGTGGCCTGGTGCGGCGTCCGGCCCGGCGCGCGGCAACATCGTCGGTGGCGGGACGGGAGGCGGTGCGACTGGCCGGTTCCTCCGTGGCCGACCAGGTGAAGGCCATCGGCGAACTGGTGCGCGAGCAGGTCGCCGCCGTGCTCGGCCACCCGAGCGGCGCCTCGGTCGACATGACCCGCGCCTTCCACGACGTCGGGTTCGACTCGCTCACCGCGGTCGAACTGCGCAACCGGCTCAACACGGCCACCGGGCTGCGGCTGCCGGCGACGCTGGTGTTCGACCACCCCACCCCTGAGGCGCTGGCCGCATTCGTCAGGTCCGAGCTGGTGGGCGACGAGGTCGACACCGTCGACGTCACTCCGGCCGGGCCCGTCACCGCGATCGGTGACGACCCGATCGTGATCGTCGGCATGGCCTGCCGGTACCCGGGCGAGGTGAACTCGCCGGACGAACTGTGGAGGCTGGTGGCCGAGGGCCGCGACGGGATCACCGGCTTCCCGGTCGACCGCGGCTGGGATCTGGCCGGCCTCTACGACCCGGATCCCGACCAGGTCGGCACGACGTACTCCCAGGGGGGCGGGTTCCTCAACCACCTGGCCGAGTTCGACTCCGACTTCTTCGGCATCTCGCCGCGCGAGGCCATCGCCATCGACCCACAGCAGCGGTTGTTGCTGGAGACGGCCTGGGAGTCGTTCGAGAACGCCGGCATCGTCCCCTCCGTCCTGCGCGGCGGCCCGGTCGGGGTGTTCGTGGGTGCGAACGGGAGCGACTACCCCGCACTGCTGACCCGCGACTCCGGTGACTTCGGCGGCCGGGTGCTGACCGGCAACGCGGCCAGCATCATCTCCGGGCGGTTGTCCTACGAGTTCGGATTCGAGGGGCCGTCCGTCTCCATCGACACGGCGTGTTCGTCCTCGCTCGTGGCCATGCACCTGGCGGCCCAGGCGCTGCGCTCCGGCGAGTGCTCGCTGGCGCTGGCCGGCGGGGTCGCCACGATGGCCACCCCCGCCATGTTCGTGGAGATGGCGCGGCAGCGGGGCTTGTCCCCGGACGGTCGGTGCCGGGCCTTCGGTGCCGGAGCGGACGGCACCGGTTGGGCCGAGGGCGTGGGCCTGCTCGTGCTGGAGCGACTCTCCGAGGCCCGCCGCAACCACCATCGCGTGCTGGCTGTCCTGGCCGGCTCGGCGGTCAACCAGGACGGCGCCTCGAACGGCCTCACCGCGCCCAACGGCCCGTCGCAGCAACGGGTCATCCGCGCCGCGCTGGCCAATGCTGGCCTGACGGCGAGCGAGGTCGACGTGGTGGAGGGACACGGCACCGGGACCCGGCTCGGCGATCCCATCGAGGCGCAGGCCCTGTTGGCCACCTACGGACGCGAACGTGAGTCCGACACCCCACTGTGGCTGGGTTCGATCAAATCGAACATCGGGCATTCGCAGGCCGCCGCCGGCGCCGCCGGAACAATCAAGATGATCATGGCGATGCGGCACGGTCTGTTGCCCCGGACGCTCCACGCCGAGACCCCGTCCCCTGAGGCCGATTGGTCCTCCGGTGGGGTGGCACTGCTGGACCGGGCCCGTGACTGGCCCGAACAGGGCCATCCGCGGCGGGCGGGCGTGTCCGCGTTCAGCCTCAGTGGAACCAACGCGCACATCATCCTGGAACAACCGCCCGAGGATTTCCGCACGCCGCCGACGGCGCCGGCCCCGAACGAGGGCTCCGCGAGCAGGCGGGTGCAGCCGGTGGTGTTGTCGGCCCGGGGGCCGGCAGCCCTGCACGCCCAGGCGGCGCGCCTCCACGCCCACGTGACCGACCGGCCCGAATTGACGCTGGCCGACGTCGCGCGGTCGCTGGTGACCGACCGCGCGATGCACGATCACAGGGCGGTGGTGCTCGCTGCCGACCGCGAGCAACTGCGCGAGCGACTCGCGGCGTTCGCCGACGACACCGCCGCACCTGGCGCGGAGGCCACCGGTGTGGCCGGCAGCGGTGGTCTGGCCGTTGTCTTCACCGGCCAGGGGTCACAACGAGGTGGGATGGGCCGGGAACTCCACCGCGATTTCCCGGTTTTCGCGGCGGCGTTCGACGAGGTGTGCGCGGCTTTGGACCCGTCGCTGCGGGACATGATCTTCGATGAGGGCGAGGCCCGGCTGAACACCACCGAGTTCGCCCAGCCCGCGCTGTTCGCGATCGAAGTGGCCCTCTTCCGGCTGTTCGAGTCCTGGGGCATCCGGCCCGACTTCGTCACCGGCCATTCCGTCGGCGAGATCACCGCCGCCCACGTGTCGGGCGTGCTGTCGCTGACCGATGCCTGCGCGTTGGTCACCGCGCGGGCCCGGCTCATGCAGGGGCTCGCACCGGGCGGGATCATGATGTCCGTCAACGCCGGTGAGGACGTGGTGGCGCCGCTAGTGGCCGAGCAGGGCGCCGCGGTATCGATCGCCGCGGTCAACACCCCGGAGTCGGTGGTCATCTCCGGCACCGAACTCGCCGTCAGCGAGATCGGACAACGCCTCCGCGACGCCGGACACCGCACGAAGCAACTGGCCGTCAGCCACGCGTTCCACTCCCCGCTCATGGACCCCATGCTCGCGGACTTCCGGGCCGCGCTCGACGGTCTGGAGTTCCAGCCACCGCGGATACCGATGACCAGCAGCGAAGTGGCCACCCCCGAGTACTGGGTCCAGCACGTCCGGAACGCGGTGCGGTTCGCCGACACGGTCTCCGAACTCCGGGCCGGCGGGGCGACCCGCTTCCTGGAGCTGGGGCCGGACGCGACCCTGACCGGTCTGGTCCGCGAATGCGTGACAGGTGGTGATGTCGTCGCCGTGCCAAGCCTCCGGCGAGGCCGTCCCGAGACCGAATCCGTGCTCGCCGGACTGAGCACCCTGTTCGCCACCGGGGTCGAGGTCGACTGGCCGGCTCTGTTCCCCGCGGCCGGCGCGGGCCAGACCCCGCTGCCGACGTACGCGTTCCAACACACGCGCTACTGGCCGGACACGCCGGAGACACCGGCCACGACAACAGCCGACCCGGACGCCGTGGACAGCCGGTTCTGGGGATTGGTGGAACAGGGCGACCTCGACGCGCTGAGCGCCGAGCTGGACACCGAGGAACGGGACGGCCTCGGCGCCGTGCTGCCCGCACTGACCCGGTGGCGCCTCGGCCGGCGTGAGAAGACGGTGGTGGACAGCTGGCGGTACCGGTTGAGCTGGCGGCCCGTGCCGACCCGGCCCGAGGACACGCTCACCGGCACCTGGTTGCTGGTGGTGCCCACCGGCCACCGCGACGATGCCTGGGTCGCGCCGATCGAAGCGGCGATGACCGCCGCCGGGGCCGAGGTCCGTGGCCTGGAGGTCGGCGAGCACGAGCTGGATCGGGCCGCGCTGGCGACCCGGCTCGGCGAGCCGCCGCTCGCCGGGGTGGTCTCGTTGCTGGCGGTGGAGCAGTCCCGCGTCCCGGGACACCCGGGCGTGCCGGTCGGTCTGGCCGCCACGGTGAGCCTGGTCCAGGCGTTGGAGGACCGCGAGATCGACGCGCCCCTGTGGTGTCTCACCCAGGGCGCGGTGAACGTCGTCCCCGGCGACGACCTCGACCATCCCGACCAAGCCCTGCTGTGGGGTTTCGGACGGACCCTCGCACTGGAACGCCCCGACCGCTGGGGCGGTATGGTCGACCTGCCGGTCACCCCCGACGACGCCTCGGCGGCCGGGCTGATCCGCCTGCTGGGTGACGGTGGCACCGGGGAGCAAGCAGCGCTGCGGGACGGCGCCGTTCTGGGCGGCCGGCTGGTCCGCGCCGACCCGGATGAGCCGCCTCGTCGGAAATGGCGACCTTCGGGCAGTGTGTTGGTCACCGGCGGCCTCACCGGCCTGGGCGCCCGCACCGCGCGCTGGCTGGCCGAGCAGGGCGCGCCTCACCTCGTGCTCACTTCCCGCCGGGGGCGTGAAGCGCCGGGCGCCATCGAGCTCGAAGCCGACCTCACCGCCCTGGGCTCCTCGGTGACCATCGCCGCCTGCGACGTCGCCGACCGGGGCGAGGTGAAGGCCTTGCTCGCGAACCTTCCCCACGACCTGCCGTTGACCGCCGTGTTCCACAGCGCGGGGGTGGCCAACGACGGCGTCATCACCGAGCTGACTCTCGACAGGCTGAACAACGTGCTACGGCCCAAGGTGGAGGGAGCGTGGAACCTCCACGAGCTGACCCAGGACCTGGACCTCTCGGCCTTCGTGCTGTTCTCCTCGGCCGCCGGCCTCATCGGCTCACCCGGCCAGTCGCACTACGCGGCAGGGAACGCCTTCCTCAACGCCCTGGCCCACCACCGGCGGGCGCGCGGTCTGCCGGCCACGACGATCGGCTGGGGCCTGCTGGCCGGCGGAGGCATGGCCGACGACACCGGCGCGACCGACCGGGCGAGCCGTCGGGGTCTGCACCCGATGGATCCCGGCCAGTCGCTGGCCGGACTGCGGCGAGCACTGGACCACGACGAGACCTACATCGCCATGACGCACGTAGACTGGACCCGATTCATCAAGGCGACCGCAGGCACCGTCAAGTGCACGGTCATCAGTGACCTGCCCGAGTACCGGGCGGCGTTCCCGGTGGCCGTCGCGGGGGATCGGCTCGCCGAGCCGAACGGCGGGTCCCGGTCCTGGGCGCGGCTGGACGCTCTGGACGGCGCCGAACGTGACGCCGTGCTAATGGAGTTGGTGCAGGCGCAGGTGGCCGAGGCGCTCGGTC
This sequence comes from Streptomyces sp. JLBJ103, assembly GCF_058215575.1. Classification (NCBI taxonomy): domain Bacteria; kingdom Bacillati; phylum Actinomycetota; class Actinomycetes; order Kitasatosporales; family Streptomycetaceae; genus Streptomyces; species Streptomyces sp. JLBJ103. The sequence goes on from NZ_CM177089.1 coordinate 6,744,636, forward strand.
ACAGCTCGACCGAGGCCCTGTCGCCGACCAAGGCGTTCGTCGAACTGGGTTTCGACTCCCTCGCCGCGGTCGAGCTGCGCAACCGGCTCGTCGCGGCGGCCGGGCTGACGCTGCCGGTGACCCTCACCTATGACCACCCGACCTTGCTGGCGCTCCGTGACCACCTGCGGACGGCGATGTTCGGCGCGGACGCCGACCAGGCCGAGTCCGCGCTGGCCGAGCTCGACCGGCTGGAGGAGGTGCTCTCGGCAGTGACGGCAGACGACGGCATCGACGAGGCGGCCAAGAACCAGGTGCTGCGGCGAGTCCAGAAGATGGCCGCCGCGCTCGCCGATCAAGGCGGCCATTCCGAGCAGAGCCAGCTCATCGCGAACGCCGACGACAACGAACTGTTCGACTTCATCAATCGAGAATTGGGCGGTCCCAGCCAGTGAATCGAGACCAGTCCAGACCAGTTGATTCCCTCGTTTCGCCACTTGAGCACAAGGGACGCCCCCTCATGACTGACTCCACGAAGCCCTACACCTCCGGCACCGAGACAGCCGAGGCCGACCTGTTGAACTGGGACTTCATCCAGGACCCGTACCTGACTTACCAGGAGATGCGCGCCGGGACGGGTCCTCGGCGGCTCGTCATCAAGACATTGAGCACAGGTCTGCGTTCGTGGCTGGTCACCGAATACAGCGATGTGCGTCGGCTGCTCGCCGATCCCAGACTCTCGAAGGCGGCCGGGGGTGCCGCACCGATCATCGCCAAGCACAGCACGGAGGAGGTCTCGGGCGCGTCGATCACGTCGGACAGCATGCTGTTCAGCGATCCGCCGCAACACTCGCGGTTGCGGCGGATGTTCAGTAGGGTTTTCACGATGCGCCGGACACTGAATCTGCGGCCGCGCATCGAGGAACTCACCGACGAGCTACTTGATTCGGTCCCGACGGGAGCCGAGATCGACCTGGTGGAGTCGGTGGCGATGGCCATCCCCATTGCGGTGATCGGCGAGTTGCTCGGCGTACCTCGCGCCGCCCACCACGATCTTCGTCGGTGGAACCGCGCGCTGACCAGCGTCGACTCGGAGCCGTCGGAGAAGTATCAGGCCTACATGGCGTCACTCGACTACTTCCGGACCCTGGTTGCCCAGAAAGCGAGCAGTCATGACGGCGCAGACGACCTGATCAACGCGATGATCGATCCGGACAACGAGGAGCGGTTCGAAGAGTCCGAACTGCTTTCCACCATCTTCCTGATGATGAACGCGGGGTACGAGACCACCGCGAACTTGATCAGCAGCTCGGTGTACGCTCTGCTGAAGCATCCCGAACAGTTGGAGCTATTGCGCGGGGATGCCACTCTCATACCGAACGCAGTGGAGGAATTCCTGCGTTATGAAAGCCCGTTGAACCTTTCTACATTGCGCTACACCACCGAACCGGTGGAGGTCGGCGATACTCTTATCCCCGCCGGCGAAGTGGTGTTTCTGGCGCTGTCCTCGGCGAATCGAGACCCGGATCGGTTCGCGGAGCCGGACCGGCTGGACATTCGCCGTAATGCTGCTACGCACCTGGCCTTCGGTCACGGTATCCATCATTGTGTCGGCGCGCCGCTGGCACGACTGGAAGGCGAAATCGTGCTGGCCCGGCTGTTGGACAGGTTCCCGCAGTGGGAGGCGGCCGAGCCACTGGAACGACTCACCTGGCGTTACACCTTGCAGTTCCGTGGTCTGGAGCGGCTACCGGTCAGGCTGCACGCATGATTCATGAACATCCGTCAACGACGAGAACGGAGCGGACCCATGTCAGCAGAAGTGATCGACCGATTCTTCAAGAGCTCGGGTGCCGGCGACATCGAGACCGCCGTCGAATGTTTTGCCGATGACGGGGAGTGGATCACGCCCGACGGAGACGGACTCGGGACGGTCCACACCAAGGATCAGATCGGCGATCTGATCACCAGTATGAACGCGATGCGCGAAAAGATGGTCGCCTCTGGGGTCGACGGGAAGTTCGAATCGCCGATCATGTTCGGCGAGAACATGGGGCTGGTTCGGTGGACCGTGGAGACCGATGACGGAAAGGTGGTCAATCGTGGTGTTGACCTCTTCATCCTGAGCGACGGGAAGATCGTGCTCAAAGACGTCTACCGCAAGGCCTGAAAAACTCAATCAAGAAGGGGTCGAAACCGTGATCAACAGCTACGAGGAACTGGTCGAGACAACGATCAGTGCCACCACTGACATCGAGGACTTTCAGGACATCCAGGTTGGCCAGGGTGGTAGCTACGAGCACGCCCTGTTCACCAAGTCCGGTGAAAAAGTGGCCACCACCTCAGGTGGCTACAAGATTCTCTATCAGCGAGAATCCGACAAGCAGTTCATGGCTTATCTGACCAACGAAGTCGTCTTCGAGGACGGGTCCGGAACGATCCGGGTTGCCGGTTGGATCGATCTCGGCTCACTCCTGTCAGGGGACTGGGCTTACTATCCGAGTGTGGGTACCAGTGGCCGGTACCTCGGCCAAACAGGTTTCATGGCCTGGCGCCCTTACGATCTGGGTAAGGTGGAAGGAGCCGACGTGAAACTGATTATGTTCGCCTCTGCTGAGTGAACGATCCCGCGGTGCCGCGATGAGGTGAGGGTACTCAAGGTTCAATATTCAGGGTATTTCTTTCGCCGCGAATTGGACACTTCTGTTTTCTGACGTGGAGGTTGAGAAATGGGCCGGGTCGCCGGGAAAGTCGCATTGGTTACTGGCGCTGCGCGTGGAATGGGACGTTCGCATGCGGTGCGACTTGCCCAAGAAGGGGCAGACATCGTAGCTGTTGACCTGTGCACAGACCTCGAAACCGCGCCGTATCCAGGAGCGAACGGTCAAGATCTTGCCTCGACGACGCAACTGGTCGAACAGCTGGGCCGGCGGATCCTTGCACGCCGGGCGGATACGCGCAACTTCAACGAATTGCAGGGTGTCGTCGATGAGGCGATAGCTGAGTTCGGTCATATCGACGTCGTGTGCGCAAATGCTGGAATGTCCAGCTTCGGGTTCTCATGGGAACTTACCGATGAAGCCTGGCAAGAAATTATCGACGTCAATCTGACAGGATCGTGGAAAACCGTCAAAGCGGTGATTCCCCACATGATCGAACGGAATGAAGGCGGATCACTGGTCTTCATCAGCTCGACAGCGGGGTTGATTGGCGTGCCGACCATGGCGCACTACACCGCATCCAAGCACGGCGTGGTCGGGTTGATGCGTGCCTTGGCAGCAGAGCTGGCACCACACAACATACGCGTGAATTCGGTCAATCCCGGAAATGTCGACACGCCGATGGTCAACAATGCTCCGATGCGAAAAATCTACCTGCCCGAAGTCTCCGATCCGACACCGGAGGACGCAAACGAAGTGATGAAAGACATGAGCGCGTTGCCCACCGGCTGGCTGGACTCGCAAGGGGTCAGCGACGCCGTGGTCTATCTGGCGTCGGAAGAGGCGCGTCACATTACTGGAATCACTCTTCCCGTGGACGCTGGAATGATGCTTCCCAATAAAATGCGATAGGAGCTGGTGCCGATCCACGAATAAGACGTCGCTCATTGGTCAACCGAAATTCTGTCAGCGTCTCAGGGGCGCGAACAAGTTACCGGAGGCTTTCTCATGATGGCGGAGAACGCATTCTCTCTCATGGTCGATCGACTCGATATCATTGAGTTGACGGCCAAATATGCGTATCGACTCGATACTCGCCAGTTCGATTCTTTGATGGAGCTGTGGAGCGACGACAGCCCGGTTTTCGACGAAGAAGGCTTCGGGCTGGGAAAGTTCACGGGGAAGGACGAGATCCGGCATCACTTCGAAGCCGATATCTACGGACAGATGGAGAATCTTTGCCACATGACGGTCAACCATGTCATCAACGAGATTCTCGAATCCCGAGCGTCTGGTAACTGCCATGTCTTCGCCCAGGGTGATGTACGGGCCGGCGGTATTTCTCGGGCTACCGCGTACTACAAGGATGAATACGTTCGCGAGGATGGGGTCTGGAAGTTCTCCAGTCGCAAAGTGATCCCGTTGACCAGACCGGAAGTCGGTACTTTCGAATTTCCGGCAGGGCAGAGCCCATTCGATCAGTAGACCTGGACAGCCACGGTCTGAGGCTGCCATCGCGTGTCGGATCGCAGGACTCCCCGCGGCCGGTGCTGACCACGTGGTCGTGCATCGATTGCTTTAGATTCCAATTCTCGGCGATCAGAAGTATTGCCGGTCGCGTGGCCCGAGAAAGAAGGAACGTGCACGCATCAACCACGAGTGGCGGATCATGGATCAGGCCGCTGCGAAGTTCACCTCAGCGCGGTCAAGTACACCTCATTTGCTTTCCGTTCGCGGGCGGTTCCGCCGGGTATTTTCGCTCGCTGGCAAACTCGCTCGAACCGGATATATCGGTGCTCGGAGTCCAGTATCCAGGGCGACAGGACCGTCGTCACGAGCCTTTGATCGAGGACATTGGTCAGCTCGCCGATGAGATTTGTGAGGCGTTGATCCCGTGGGAAACGCGGCCACTCGCATTCTTCGGCCACAGCATGGGTTCGGTGGTGGCGTTCGAGGTAGCGCGTCGCTTCCAGCGAGATAAGCGACGCGCGCCGCTCGCATTGTTCGCGTCTGGGCGCCGCGCCCCGTCGTGTCATCGTGATGAGGATTCTCATGCGGCCGATGATGACAGTATCATTGCCAACCTTCGATCGCTGGGTGGAACCGACTCGGCTCTTCTCGACGATGACGAGATGAGACGCGTGATCCTTCCCGTTATCCGTGGCGATTATCGGGCAGTCGAGGCTTATCGTGCGCCAACAACAGAGACGATGTTGAACGTGCCGATCATGGCAATAACCGGCGATCGCGATCCGAGCGTGTCGCTCGAGGAAGCGAGTGCTTGGCGAGGACATGCAGCGGGATCCTTCGAGATAAAGGTCCTGACCGGAGGCCATTTCTTCATACACGAGCACGTCGCCGAGATAGCCGACTGTGTGAGGCGTGTGCTCTTCGGCTTCCGTTCCGAACGCACTCGACCGCTGCGCGTCGATGTGGCATCCCAGAGTCGAGGTCATTCATGAGGCGTCACGGCGGAACGCCAGGGTCTGTTCAGCGACGAACCGGAAATGGGGTGCGGCCATGGACGTCGGACTTGAAGTGAGCTGCCCGATGTGCGGAGGTCTCATCGAGGCGACTGACAAAGATGAGCTCATCCGCTTGTCCCAGCTACACACGATTGATGCCCACCGCTATAACGTTCCCGCTGAACACGTGTTGGCCGCAATGACGCCCGGTGATATCGATCCCGATCAGGGAGAGGACGTGCAATGAACTCTGCAGTGGCGGAATGTCCTACCGTGGACCTGAACATGCTTGATCCTGACTTCGTGCAGGACCCCTATGAGACCATGGCTGCATGGCGAGCCTTGGGGCCGGTTGTCTATAACTCTCATCACGATCAGTACATGATCACGTCGCATCACAACTGCGCGCGAGTGCTTGGTGACATCCGCCATTTCAACTCTGCAAACGTGCTCCCGGAGATGGAGAAAGCGTTCGGCGGACCGACTTTTCTCGGCACTGATGGTGCACGGCATCAGACGGTCCGCAGAATTTGGGAGCCAGGATTCGAGCGCAGGGCTGTCGAAGCTGACTGGGCGGCGCGGATACATCGCGTTGTGGACGTATACGTGGATCAATTCGTTGAACGCCTTCGCTCCGGCGAATCTCTCGACGCTCTCGCGGGGATGACGCGGATTATCCCCACTGTTGTCACTGCCCAATTGCTGGGCGCCGAAGAGGATGTGTACGAAGACTTCATCAAATGGAGTGACGCAACGGCGGCGGTTCTCGGCGCACGGCTGGACCCGACTCCGAGGGGTCAAGAGATTATCGCCGACGGCGCTGCGGCAGCAGTTGCTTTGAACTCGTACATCGCCGGCCTCATCGAAAAGCACCGTGCGCTGGGTGTGAGTGATGGATCGCTTATGGCCCAGATGGTGTTCGACGATTTCGCGCCGTCCATGCCTGATCGGGAAATATTGGCAAACGGGACGATGCTGACGGTTGCGGCGAATGAGAGTACGGCGCAGGTGATGGCGATGATGTTGTATGCGCTGGGACGCCATCCTGACCAACGTCGCGCGCTGGTCGCCGACAGGTCGCTTGTTCCGGCCGCGCTCGAGGAAGTCCACCGCTGGTCGACTCTCACGCAGTCGGTTTTGCGCTTTGCCTGTAGCGACGAGTCGCAGGTCGAGGGTTTTACGATCCCCGAGGGTTCCGCAGTCGTGGCTCTTCTGGGTTGCGCGAATCGCGATCCCGCTCGCTGGGACAACCCACACTCCTTCGACATCTTCCGTCTCCGTAAAGCACATATTGGCTTTGGTTTCGGGCCTCACATTTGCCTTGGAATTCATATGGCTCGGATGGAGATGCGCATTTGGTTGAATCGGCTGCTGGACAAGTTGCCGGAGTACGAGATCGCGGGCGAAATCGAATTCGGCCCCGACTTCACGCTGCGGGGCCTTCGGGGGATCCCGATCAAAGCGGCATGATTGATCTTCAGAGAGCGGCAATCTGTCTCATTGGTTGGCGAGGTGGACCTACTTCCAGTACTCCGGCCGTAAGTTTCCGCTTCACTTGCCCGCCGACCAGCTTTTCAGACGCCCTCTAGCCTCGATCTTGTATGGGGGTCTGTCAGCTTGCTGACGGAAACTCTCCGCTTGTCCAGAGCGGAGATTTCCGCTTGCGGGCAGGTTGATGGCCCGGCTGTCGCGTCGGGTGGGCGTCGGGTTCCACGGTTCCGAGGTGGTGCTGCTCGTAGGGGCGGGACGCTGCTGGTCAGCCAGGGTTTGGGAGGGCATCGAGCCGGGCGAGGGCGTTGGTGATCACGTCGGTCCAGGGTCAGTGCTGTGCCAGGCGGAGGATGCGGCGGCGGCCGGTGGTGACGAGCTGAGCGGCGGCGGAGAACAGCCGCAGGCGCAGTCGGCGGGGCTCCCACCGGCGGGCGGTGCCGGTGAGGGCAAGCATTGGCATCCAGGCCAGCAGGTCCAGAGCGACCTGGACGGTCTCCAGCCAGAGCTGGTTCTGCGCGGCGTCGTGCAGGGGAAGGTTGCGCAGGCCGGTGGCCCGTGCGGCGCGTATGCGGTCCTCGGCTCTGGTCCGCTGGCGGTGTCGCAGCTCCAGAGCCGCGGTCGCAACGTTGTTGGTGTTGGTGGCAAAGCAGGTCAGCCGCATGCCGTCGGCATCGGTGAAGCGGAGTTGGGCGCCGGGGTGCGGCCGTTCCTTGCGCACGATCAGCCGCAGCCCTTTCGGCCGGCCCGTCAAGCAGTCGCCGGCGAGTTCGGCGACCCAGTCGCCGTCGTGGATGTCGCCGTCGGGTTCCACGGCCGGTGTCCACGCCGAGGCCGGGACCTTCAGGACGGTCTGGTGGATGGCGTCGGTGATGGTCATGCCGACCGAGTACGACAGCCACCTTCCGCGCTGGGCGAGCCAGGCGACGAACTCGTGGGTGCCGCCGCCGGAGTCGGTACGGATGAGTGTCTGCCGGCCGCGCCGCAACCGCTTCGGCAGCTGGGCCAGGGCCGGCTTGGTGGCCTCGATGTGGTCCGCGGCGGTGTTGGATCCCGCGTTGCCGGGTCGCAGCATGCCCACGACCGGTTCGCCGGACCCGCCGCGGCCGTGGTCGACGAACCCCATCAGTGGGTGGTGCCCGAACGTCTTCTTCAGGTCGCGGCGGCGTCCTGCTTCTCGGAGTGCGCCAGGACGAGGACGCCGTCGATGTCCACGATCACCTGCCCGCCCGGGTCCGGTGCTGCTTCACCGGCCAACCGCCATACGTGTTCGCGTACTTCGGCACGGGCGGTCCCGCAGCGCGGCCAGGACCCGCTGTCCGCCCGACGCCAGCTTGCTGATCAGCCGGGAGACCGTGGGGTCGCAGGCCACCGGCCCGAACACGGCCGGCTCGGCCCGCAACATGCCCACATCGGCCAGGCAGTCCCCACCCAGCGCCACCGCCAGGGCGACATCCAGCAGGATCTTGCCCGGATCGTGTACTGCACGCGGCTTGCGCCACGGCGCCAACGCCGCCGATATCGCCACGTCCAGGCCGCTCTTGCGAGATGTCTCCACCAGCAGCACAGATCCGGCCTGCCCCACCATGCCACGGCCACCCCCTCGACATGCACACGCGGATACGACCCGATACGCTTCTTCACCTGAGGAGTGCAGCTTTCTCTGCGACGAACAGGACCCTAGACAAGTCCCATCGTCCTAGGCCAGCGGCACTCCTCGCTTATTTGATCAAGCCTCGGACACCCACACTCGCGAAAGCGCGAGGCTAGTTCCGACGACGCGGCATTCATCGCTGACCTGACCGCGCTTCGGTCGTCGACCGAAGCGCGGGCTCGGGCCGTGGCGGCCGGCGCGCTCGTCTTCTGTCTTCAGTAAGAGGGGGCGGCTGGCTTCGGGGTGACGTGGCCTGACCTACCAACACCGACTCGAGATCACAACCTGGGTAGGTCGCGATCAATGTCGGAGACCGACCGTGTCACCGGGCGGCGTCTCAGCCCGGCGCCCGTGGTGCCGGGCCGTTCCCGTGGCTCCGGTTGGGTCGGACGGTGCCATCTGGTCGAAGGAGGAGCGCTTGCCCGATGCGGAGCCCGCGGACCTGGCCGCGACGATGCTCGGGCTGTTGGGCGGCTTCACGATCTCCCAAGGGCTCTGTGTGGTCGCCACGACGCTGAAGACCAGCTCCGTCCACGTCGGGCCTGCCGGCCCCTGCATGTCGAGTCCCGCCGCCAGGTCGGGCATGGGGAGGGTGACCCAGAGACCCCAGAGATGCCTTGTGACAACTAGGGGATGGTTCACCGGGAAAACTAGGGGATGGCTCGCCGAGTCGCAGAGCCTACCGTGGGGCGCACGCAGCTTTCCGGAGGCTAATTCATGGTTCACGCCGACCAAGCGCCAGTCTTGACCCCTTTTCCGCCCGCGCCGTCACTCTTCCATCCCCCGCCAGAGCTGAACGAGCTGCAACGGGACCGTCCGGTCACCCGGTTCCGGCTCGCTGACGGCAAGACCGGTTGGCTGGTCACGCGCTACGAGGACGTGCGCCAGGTGCCGACCGACCCGCCCGAGCACACCCGTCCGCGCTGGCTCATCGCCGGCGCATTCACCGCCCGTCGTGTGGAAGCGCTGCGGCCGCGAGTGACTGATGTGAACGCCGACCTGGTGGAGAACTTGTGACTAGTCTGCGCTTCGGTGCGTTCCTGCCCCCGATCCACCCGCTGGGGGAGAGCCCGACGTGGTGGCTGCGCCACGACCTGGACTTCATGGCGCACCTCGACCGGCTGGGCTTCGACGAGGCGTGGATCGGGGAGCACCACTCGACCGGTCGGGACCTCATCGCCTCGCCCGAGATCTTCATCGCGGCGGCAGCGGAGCGCACCACCCGGATCCGCCTCGGGACCGGCATGACCTCGCTTCCGTACCACCATCCGCTGTGGGTGGCCGACCGGATGGTGATGCTCGACCACCTCACGCAGGGCCGGGTGATGCTCGGGGTCGGTCCCGGCTCCCTGCCCTCCGACGTCGCCATGATCGGCATGACCCCCACCGAGAGCCGCGAGCTCCTCGAGACCCATCTCGACGTTATCCAGCGGCTGCTGGCCGGTGAGTCGGTCACCACGACGGTCGGGAGCCACACGCTGGTCGACGCGACGCTGCAGCTGCGCCCGTTCACCGAGCCGTGCTTCGAGATCGCGGTGGCCGCGACGGCGTCGCCGACCGGCGCGCGCCTGGCCGGCAGCCGCGGTGCGAGCCTGATCTCGCTCGGGGCGACCATGAGCCAGGACGGATTCGACGCGCTGGCGTACCACTGGGGGATCGCCACCGAGCGCGCCGCCCACGCGGGACGGCCGGCGCCCGACCGCGCGACCTGGCGGCTGGTCACGAACGTGCACGTCGCCGAGACCCGGGAGCAGGCATACCGCGACGTCGAGTTCGGGCTGCGGGACTGGTCGAGGCACCTGAACGACAACGCGGCCACGCCTGGGCTCGCGCTGCCCGACGGCAGCACGCGGGAGCTGATCGAGTTCGTCAACGAATCGGGCCTGGGCGCGATTGGCACGGCCGACGACGTCCGCCGCCAGATCCAGCGCATGGTCGACCAGTCCGGCGGGTTCGGCACCGTGCTGCTGCTGGCGCACGACTGGGCCGACCCGACGGCGAAGTGGCGCTCGTGGGAACTCGTCGCCCGTCAGGTCGCCCCGCACTTCCAGGGATCAGGGACGACCCACGCCCAGTCGTCCCACGACGCCCGGGCCCGGATTCTCGCGCGGCGCGAGGAGGCGAGCATCGCAGCCGGCGCGGCGCTCGAGCACATGAACCGCAAGTACGCCGACGAGGTGGCCGGGGGGGCCTGACCGTGCCGTCGTGACACGCCTGTCCGTGGTCGACGAACGCGGCCAGGGGATCTCGTGGTCCGGGGCTGTGGCACCGGCGCATCGCCACACGGTCTTGGGGGCCGCGGCGCTGGCCGGCGACCCGGAGCGAGGACCCCGCACCGGGTCGCCGGCCAGCGCAGTGAGCAGCCGGGACACCGTCGGATCGGACGCGACCGGGCCGAACACGTTCCGGGTCCCGCGCAGAACGGGGCCGAATAGCCACCGCCCACCGCGAGCGACACCGCCACATCAAGAAGGAACTTCGCCGGACCGTGGACCGCGGTCCGGCAGCGAGCACCGATGCCTGCAGAAGGAGACGTTTCCGTCATGGCGACATGGTTCATCACCGGAGCCGCCCGAGGGCTGGGCGCTGAGATAGGCCGGCATGCCCTGGAGGCGGGACACGACGTCGCCGTCGGCGTCCGGCGTGTCGACGCGTTGCCCGACGACCTGCGCGGCGCCGAGCGATGCCATCCGGTCACCCTCGACGTTACCGACCAGGCCCAGATCGACCGTGCCGTCGCGCAGGTCGTCGATCGGTTCGCCACGATCGACGTGCTGGTCAACAACGCGGGTCGCGTGCTGGTGGGTGCACTGGAGGAGGTCACCGACGCCGAGGCCAGGTCGCTGTTCGACGTCAACGTCTTCGGTTTGATCAACGTGACGCGAGCGGTCCTGCCGACGATGCGTGCTGCCGGCAAAGGCAAGATCGTGCACATCGGCTCCCGGGCGGGGTTCGAGGGCGAGCCCGGGGTGAGCCTGTACAGCGCCTCGAAGTTCGCGGTCGCCGGCATCAGCGAAGCCCTCGCCGCCGAGCTGGGTCCGTTGGGGATCCAGAGCATGGTCGTCGAGCCCGGGGCGTTCCGCACCGACCTCTTCGACGCCAGCTCCCTGTCGGTCTCCGGAGCGCGGCTGGCGGCCTACGACGGCACCCCCGCCCACCTCGTGCGCGACGGGGTCGACGCGGCCAACCACGCCCAGCCCGGGGACCCGGTCAAGGGCGCGGCGCTGATCGTCGAGGTGACCGACGGCGAGACGCTGCCCTCGCACCTGCTGGTGGGCAGCGACGCTTACGAGCGTCTCGAGGTCAAGAACGCGATGGTTGCGGAGCACATCGCCCCGTGGCGCAGCAAGGCGCTGGCCACCGCGCACCGCGACTGAGCCTGACCGTTTCGCATCGCGCCGCAGGGCCGGGCTCTGCTCGGCCCCACGGCGCGAACGTCCCCCGGCCGTGCCGCCCGGGCCGGCGGGGTGGACGTGGTCGAGTCCGTGATCCGGAAGTCGGGCCTGTTAGCCCGTGAGCAGTGGCAACGGAGGTGTGCACACTTTGGTTCTCAGCGAGCGAGGTGTGGTCTCGGTGACGGAACGGCTGCCGGTCGGCACGATCCGGACCGGGGACCGGTGAAAGCCGTGGCCGACGCGCGCGCGGACGCTGAACTCGACGGGCTTCCCGTTGCACTGCATGCGAAAGTCGCCGCCGCGCAGGCAGCGTGGGCGGTTGCTCGCTGCGCGCGGCACACGGTCGTCCCGGAACACCACTGGCCGCACGAAACCGATCTCGCCGCGCTGCGCGCCGGGCGAGCACTGACCGAGCTGGTCTCCCGCTACGTGGAGAGGGCCGTCGTGGCCGCACGGGCCGAGGGGATCGGCTGGCCGGTCATCGGCGAGGCGCTCGGGGTCGCCGACCCGGAGGCCGTTCTCGGACCCGCCGTCGCCGGTTGGACCGAAGAGCTGGCGCGCGTCCGCGCGGGACAGGTGCACCTGGCGGACCAGCCGGCGCTCGAATGGGTCGTCGACACGGCTTGGTGGGCCGAAGCGCTGCGGGAGTGGCTGAGCAGGCCCGGTGACAACCCCCTTGACTCCGCGGCCGGACGACCGCCGGCGAACGGGAACGGCTGGTGGCACCCGGGTGAGCGTGCCGCCGGCGAGGACGACGAGGCCGAGGCGGGCCTCCTGTCGTGAACCGGACCAGCGAAGGAAGGAAAGCCGTGCCGAACGCAGAGATCAAGGAGATCCAGCAGGCCGTCTGACCGGGGACCCGGGCACGCTGGCCGGGCTGCGGGTGCCGGAGAGCTACCGCGGCGTGACCGTGCACGCCGAGGAGACCGAGATGTTCAAGGGCATCGCCGGCGCGGACAAGGACCCGCGCAAGTCGCTGCACGCGGAGGACCGACACCGGAGCTCGGGCCCGGTGAGGCGCTGATCGCGGTAATGGCGAGCGCGATCAACTACAACACGGTCTGGACCTCGATCTTCGAGCCCTTGCCGACCTTCAAGTTCCTCCGGCGCTACGGGAAGCTGTCCCCGCTGTCGAAGCGGTACGACCTGCCCCACCACGTGGTCGGCTCGGACGCCTCGGGTGTCGTGCTGCGGACCGGGCCCGGGGTGCACCGCTGGAAGCCCGGCGACGAGGTCGTGGCGCACTGCCTCAGCGTCGAGTTGGAAGGCCCCGAGGGCCACGACGACACGATGCTCGATCCCGAGCAGCGGATCTGGGGTTTCGAGACCAACTTCGGTGGCCTCGCCGAGATCTCCCTGGTGAAGGCGAACCAGCTGATGCCCAAACCCGCGCACCTGACGTGGGAGGAGGCGGCAAGCCCCGGGCTGGTCAACTCGACCGCGTACCGGCAGCTGGTGTCGCGCAACGGTGCGAACATGAAGCAGGGCGACGTGGTCCTGATCTGGGGTGCCTCCGGCGGGCTCGGCTCGTACGCCACGCAATACGTCCTCAACGGCGGCGGCATCCCGGTGTGCGTCGTGTCCAGTCCGGAGAAGGCGGAGATCTGCCACCGCCTCGGTGCGGAGCTGGTCATCGACCGCAGCGCCGAGGGGTACCGGTTCTGGCGGGACGAGCACACCCAGGACCCGAAGGAGTGGCAGCGGTTCGGCGCCCGAATCAGGGAGCTGACCGGCGGCGACGACGCGGACATCGTGTTCGAGCACCCGGGCCGGGAGACGTTCGGCGCTTCGGTCTACGCGGCCCGCAAGGGCGGCAGGACCGTGACCTGCGCGTCCACCTCGGGGTACACGCACCAGTTCGACAACCGGTACCTGTGGATGAACCTCAAGCGGATCGTCGGATCGCACTTCGCGAACTACCGGGAGTCGTGGGAAGCCAACCGGCTGATCGACAAGGGGCTCATCCACCCGACGCTGTCGAAGTCCTACGCGCTGGAGGACACCGGCCAGGCCGCGCTTGACGTGCACCGCAACGCGCACCACGGCAAGGTCGGCGTGCTGTGCCTCGCGCCGGAAGAGGGCCTCGGCGTGCGGGACAAGGACAAGCGTGCCCGGCACCTCGGCAGCATCAACGCATTCCGCCAGGTGCACCGGGATTCCGGCCGGTGACGCGCGACACTGTGGCGCGTTTCCTGATCGACGTGCTGGCCGAACAGGGTGCCCGGCTCGAGCACATGGATCCCGCCGAGCCGTTGAGCCGGGCGGGTGTGGACTCGCTGGGCATCGTGGAGGGAGGCGTGGCCGTAAGCGACGAGTTCGGGGTCGGGGTCGGTGAACTGCCCCGGGTGAGGTGGGGACTCGATTCCGTGTATGGATTCCGAGGCATGGCACGACCCTCGATGTACCCGCCCGAGCTGCGCAAGCGCGCGGTCCGCATGGTCGCGGAGGTCCGCGACGACTATCCGACTGAGACGGCCGCGCTGAACGCGGTGATGGAGAAGCTCGGCATCGGTTCGCGCGAGACGCTGCGCAAGTGGATCCGCCAGGACCAGATCGACACCGGGCAGCGGCCGGGAACGACGACCGAGGAGGCCGCGCAGGTCAAGGCCCTGAAGAAGGAGATCGCCGAGCTGAAGCGGGCGAACGGGATCCGCAAGGCGGCCTCGGCCTTTTTCGCGGCCGAGCTCGACCGGCCACACACGCGCTCGTAGTGTTCATCGACGAGATTGCGGGACTGCTTCGGCTGCACCGTGCGGGCAGCACACGGCATCAGCATCGCCCCCTCCACCTACTACGCAGCCAGGAAACGCGAGTTGGCGCCCTCGCCAGGAACCGTGCGGGACGAAGAACTCAAGGGACAGATCAAGGAACAGATCAAGGAACAGATCAAGGAGGTCTAGCAGTCCAACTAGAGGCAGAACGTTCGTTATTGACGTTGCGACCCTCCTTGTACATTCTATCTGGAGAATGAATGTTCTACTCTGTCGGCCTCGCGGGCCCGGCCAGAGTCTTGAAAGGTATGACCACATTGCGCAAGAACCTGCTGCAACTCGGAGTGGCGGCGGCTGCCGCCCTCGATCTGTCCCTCGACGCCGACGCCGCGTTCGCACGTCGAGCTCACCACCGCCGATTGGGTCGACTGGTACAACCACCGTCGGCTCCACGGTGAGATAGGGCACATACCGCCTGTGGCATAGGAAGCCAACTACTCCTGTGGCATACGAAGCCAACTATTACCGAGCAACCACGAACCCCCAGCTCGCAGCCACCAACTGAGATCGAACCAGGGGCGGTTCACCATTCTGCCCACAGGTTCAACGGCGTGATCGACTGGGGTAGACATGGGTGTGGCCATTGGTGTGGCCAATGCCAGCCCTACGGATGGTCGAATCAGTTTTGTGGCATTGATCTCTAGTCTTAATCGGTCGATTTCCGTATTTCCGATCCTTCTTCCGCGCGGTCTGTCAGTGCGTGCGACGTAGGAACCGCTCCATGAGGGACAGGATATCGTGCATGATCGAGCGAGAGTCTGAGCTCGCTGAGCTGGATGCAGCTTTTGCCGAGTCCGCGGCTGGGGGTGTGCGGGTTGTCGTGCTTCAGGGGGTTGTCGGGACCGGTAAGACAGCGTTAATCGAGGAGTTCGGCAGCCGGGCTCGTGGGGCGGGGGCGCGATTTCTCCGGGCGAGTGGGGCGCCGACCGAGTGCTCGCTTTCCTTGGGCATCGTGCGTCAGTTGCTTGCTGGTGAGGTTTTCGACCGCGACAGGGCGGCGATCGTGCGTGGTTTGCTCGACCACCAGCTGCTCGCCGATGCGGAGTGCGACGGGGTGAGTCGCTCTCGGGTGTTGGACGGGTTGGCGACGGCGGTTCTGGAGTTGGCCGAGCAGAGCTCGGTGGTGATCGCCATTGACGACACACAGTATCTCGACGCGTTCTCCCAGGATTGGCTGATCTATCTGATCCGCCGTGCCGGGCTCGCCCGCATCCTAATCGTCCTTGGCTGGCGCGACGACGACATCGAGATGTCTCCGAGCAACTCCCGGCTACTGTGTGCCGAACTCTACCAACAGGCCTACTTGCGGCGGCTGCTGCTGGCTCCACTGTCGTCGAGCGGCGTCGCGGAGGTCATGACCGAGCGACTCCTCGAGTCCGTTTCGACGGAACTGGCCGCGGAGGCACACCAGTTCACCGGTGGCAATCTGCTGCTGCTGCATGCGTTACTGGAGGACAGTCGGGCTGCCACCCGCGGCGATGGCCCGCCGGCCGAGCTGAACACCGGGCCCGAGTTCGAGCGGGCGGTCCAGCTCGTCCTGCGCCGGTGCGATCCGGTGACGTTGCGGGTCGCGGGTGCGATCTCGGTGATCGGTGAGCCGTCGCGGTTCGCGTACCTCGACCGGCTGGTCGGCGTCGCGTCGGACCGGGTCGCTGTCGCCATGCAGGTACTGACCCGGACCGGTTTGGTGGAGGCCGGCCGGATGCGGCACCCGATCATGGCCAGCGCCGTGCTCAACGCCTTCTCGGCCGCGGATCGATCCGAGCTGAGCCGGCGCGCTGTGGATCTGCTCAAGGCGTGCGGTGCGGACTCCTTGACGATCGCGGAGCACTTCGTCGCCTCCGGCCGTCTCGACGACCCCTCGGCCGTGCTGAACCTGGTGGAGGGGGCGCAGCAGGCGCTGGAGGAGGGCCACTCGCGGCGGGCCACAGAGCTGCTGCGGCTGGCGTACCAGGTCGAAACCGACGGCCGGCGTCGGGTGGAGATTCTGGCCTTGCTGCTGCGGGCGGAGTGGCGGGACGATCTGCGAGCCTCGGTCGGGCATCTGCCCGAGCTGACCGAGGCGATGCTGAGCGGTCGACTTCGGGGTCGGCACGCGACGATGCCCATCATCATGCTGCTGCTCCAGGGGCGGGTGGAGGATGCTTGCTCCGTGCTCTCCCGGCTGGCGGCCGACGTGCCGCCGGGCTCCCGGCCCTCATGGGAGTTCGAGATGGTACGGATGTGGCTGGCCGACATGTATCCGGGCATCTTCCGGCGCGTGGCCGACGAGAGCAGGACGAACGGCACGCCGATCATGCCTCCGGGCGCTATCGGTTATCGATTGCTCGAACACTTCCAGAGCTCCCACCACCAGGGGGCAACCGCGGAACGCTTGGTCCAAGCCGACGAGGCGCTTTGGCAACAGCCGCTGACCGAGGTCAATCTGTTGCCGCTCATTCTCGCGTTGCACACGATGGTGTATGCCGAGCGATTGGAGGAAGCCGAGCAGCGGTGCCGGGAACTGATGCAGACCTGTCTCGACCTCCAGGCGCCCACCTGGCGTGCGCTGTTTTGCGCGATCGCAGCGGACATCGCCTTGCGCCGGGGCTCGCTCAGCGTCGCGGTCTCCCGGGCGACCGCCGCGCTCGAACTCATCCCGGTCGCCGAATGGGGCGTGCTGGCCGCTGAACCGTTGAGTACCCTGCTGACGGCGCAAACGCTGCAGGGCAAACACGACGAAGCGGCACGCACGCTCGCCCTGCGAGTGCCGGACGTGATGTTCGAGACGCCGTTCGGCCTGTCCTACCTGCTGGCGCGCGGCCGTCACTACGTCGAGCGCGGTCTCGCCCAGGTCGCCCTCGACGATTTCCAGGCCGTCGCTGACCTGCTCGACCAGTGGGGGATGGCCCAAACCGAGACACTGCCGTGGCGCACGGAGATGGCCGCCGCTCACCTGCAACTCGGGGACCACGAAATAGCCGCGCGCTACGCTCGCGAGCAGCTGCGCCGGATCGGCACAGACGGCCACATGCGGGTGCGCGGGCGCACCATGCGGCTGCTGGCGGCGACCCGCGAACTGCACCTCCGACCACCTATGCTGTGCGAGGCTGTGGATGTGCTGCACCGAAGCGGGGATAAGTTCGAGTTGGCGAGTGCGCTCGCCGCCCTGCACGATGCATACACCCAACTTGGTGATGCTGGCCGGGCGCGGTCAGTGGCACGCAAGACCAACAGCATCAGGCAGGCGTGCTTCGCAGAACAACCCGCTCGGCGGGTCGGCGCGCCGGACGTGCTGGAGGAGACGGAAGTCGACATGCTTGCCCTCAGCGATGCGGAGCGGAGGGTCGCCAAGGCCGCGGCAAAGGGCCTGACCAACCGGGAGATCGCCCGCAAGCTCTACCTCACGACCAGCACGGTGGAGCAGCACCTGACCCGGACCTACCGCAAACTGGGGGTCAGCTCACGAGTACAGCTGCAGTCCCGCCTCTGACTCCAACCACCCCCCCGCTCTTCAGGACGCCTCCGCCTAGCTAATCCCGGGGCGATACCCAGCACCCCGGTGAACCGCGCCGGGAGCACCTCGTGACCGAGCGCGTCCAGTGCACCGAGGTCAGCACGATGGGCGACCTACTGGTTCGGGCAGCCTGAAGGGTGTCTTTATTGCTGTACGGTCGCTGACCTGGGGCTTTGTGATCGTCCATGTATGGGCATGATCACTGATTGTGGGTCTGCGACCGCTCTACTTGATCTTCTGCCGGTTACTCCACGAGAAGCGGGGCCGTGGCTGGGCACGTCGAGCGATGGCGAGTTGATGCCGGAGCATCAAGATTTCTGTGTCTTTCGCTGCACTCGAGCGAGCGAGCAGGGCAAGCCATCGGAAGGTCTGGCAGGCGAGCAGGTAGATCAGCCGTATCACCAGGACGGGCCTGTTGCCTCAGAGCGGCTTGCGGCCTGGTGAGGTCTGGCAGATCCGAAACAGCAGGTCAGCCCGGGTGACATAATTTCCGGCACCCACAGGAGCACGCCGACTCAACAAGCTCGCGCAGCACGGGCCTCTGTTGGTGGTGGTTGATCAGCCGGCCGCGATCGGCGTGTTGCCGGTCGCTGTTGCGCACCCAGTGTGCGGGTAACCAACGTTTCGCTACCGCACCACCACTATGGAGTTGCCCGCTGGAGCAGTTCCGCGGGATCGGCCACGACCTCGTGGGCGCCCGCCTCCGCCAGCGACTGTCTGCTACTGCCGCGGTCGACGGCAACGACGTGGAAGCCGCCCGCGCGCGCGGCTTCGACTCCTGATACGGCATCCTCGATCACCACTGAGTGCTCGGGCGAGACATGGAGCAGCTTGGCCGCGGCCAGGAATGTGTCGGGCGCGGGTTTGCTTCGCAGGCCGCACCGTGCGGCGTCGACACCATCGATCACGACGGCGAATCGATCTTGCAGGGCCGCTGTCGCAAGCACGGCGCGAGCGTTGCGGGAGCTGGAAACCACCGCGAGGGGGATGTGCGCTTCGGCCAGTGCGTCGACGAGCCGCAACGAGTCGGCGAACGGTTTGACGCCCTCGTTCCGCAGGATCTCGCCGTACGTGGCGTTCTTCTCGTTCGCGAGCCCGTTGACCGTTGGGGTGCCGGGGGGATCGTCGGGCGTTCCGTCGTCCAGGTCGATGCCGCGTGATTCGAGCACTGCTCGCACCCCGGCAATGCGTGACTTGCCGTCCAAGAGTGTGAAGTAGTCATTGTCGGTGTACGGCGGCTTGTCCGGGGCTGTGGTTCCGAGATACGCAGTGAACAGGTCGGCCCACGCACGGCGGTGCACCGACGCGGTGTCGGTGAGGACGCCGTCCAGGTCGAACAGCACCGCGGCAGCGGCGAACACCGGCAGTCTCCGGTGTGGCGCCGTCATCGCGGCGCTCCAGGGCGCTGTACGACCGTCGTCTCTCCAGGCCGGAGCACCACTTTTCCGCCCCACACCGTAATCGTGAGGTCCGGACCGTCGCCGACCAGTTCGAAACTCGCGTCGTCGTGACCGAGGTCGGCGCGGATCGCGTGTCCCCGCCAGTGGGTCGAAAAGCGCAGGCGCCGCCATGAGTCCGGCAGCGCGGGTGAGAAATGGATGTCGTCGTGGGTGGCCAGGAATCCGCCGAAGCCATGTGTGGCTGCCTGCCATGTGCCGCCCGCGGACGCCACATGGATGCCGTCTTCGGTGTTTCCCTGGTTGTCATCCAGGTCGACGAACGCCGACCTCGCGAAGTAGCGCTCGGCCTTGGATGGGTCGCCCACCTGTAGGCCGACGATGGCGTGGATGGATGGGCTGAGCGACGATTTGTGGAGGGTTCGGGGTTCGTAGAACTCGTAGTTCGCGCGGCGGGTCGGCAGGCTGTATTCGTCGGGTAGGAGGAACATCAGCATCACGACGTCCGGCTGTTTCAGCAGTGAGGTGCCCTCGCAGTTGAAGTGGTTGTAGCCTGTGGGATAACGCGGCATGTCGTTGACGTCCCACTCGGCGATCGGCACGATCTCACGGTCGAAGTAGCCGTCGAACTGTTCGATCACCCCGCAGTCGGGGTTCGTCGGTGCGACGATCCGCCGGGCGGTGTGCGCCCAGCCAGTGGCCTCGTCGTCGGTGACACCGATGGTGTCGGCCAGGGCGGCCAGTTGCTGCGGGCGGTGCTGGTCCATGTTCCGGTACACCTCGGCGGCGCGCTCGAGGTGCCAGCGCACCATGCGGTTGGTGAACGCGTTGTTGTCGATGTGGGAGTGGAACTCGTCGGGGCCCATTACGGTGCGCAACACCATCGTGTCGCCGTCGGTCGCGCAGCGTTGCACCCAGTACCGGGCCGTCTCAAACAGTATCCGCGCGCCCTCACCGTACAGGTAGTCAACGTCCCCGGTGACGTCCGTGTATCGCAGAATCGCGTAGGCGACGTCGGCCGTGATGTGGAGTTGCTCCTCGCGTGTGTACAAGCGGTTCTGTCCGTCGGCGGTGAACTGCGGGCACTCCTCACGGCCGGTGTCCGCCGATTCCCACGGGTACCGGGCGCCGGTGGTCCCGTTCGCGACGGCGACCTCCCGTGCGCCGGACAGGGTGTGGTGGCGGTACCCGAGAAGAGACCGTGCGGTTCGAGGCTGGGTGAACAGGAAGAACGGGAGCATCATGATCTCGGTGTCCCAGAACACGTGTCCCCGATACCTCTCCCCGGACAGCGCGTTCGCGCCGATGTTGACCGTGGGATCGTCGGGATTGGCGGCGATCAGCAGATGGTAGATCGAGAACCGGAGGGCAAGGCAGGCGCGGGCGTCACCGACGATCTCACAGTCCGAATCGGACCAGAGGGCGTCCCAGGCGTCCTTCGACGCGTTCGCGTCCGTGTCGAAGCTGTCCGAGCGACGGACGGTGGCCACTGCTCGTTCCAGCGGGGGTGCGTCCCTGTCGAAGTCGCGACTGGTGGCGATTCCCACGGCCTTGTCGATCGTCACCGTCTCACCCGCGTCGATCTCGAAATCGAGTTCCACGCCGACGTATTCGCGTCGGCGCAGCGTGCGGGTATTGAGGGGTTCGGTCGCGGTCGTGGCCTGGAAGGCAAAGGCGATACCGATGTCCGACGTGATGGTGCGGGCCTCGACGTGTCCGATGTCACCGTCGAACCCGCTGCCAGCGCAGCGGAGATGGGTGGACAGCGCCCACTTGTCCCACTTCCGGTCGTACCCGAACGATGTCCCGTCCGGATAGGACGGAAGTCTCTCAAGGTTGCGCCGGTGCGCGTCGATTCCGGTCCTGACGGTGACCTCGGCGGCACCGTCGAGCGGCGTCACCGCCACCCGCAGACGGCACAGGTCTCGATCCGCCATGCTCGCGAATCGCTCGGTGCGCAGCTGGATTCGTTTCCCATCGGTCGTGACGAACACCGTCTGTCGCGAGAGAACACCCGCCCGAAGGTCGAGTTGACGGCGGTGCGACTCAATCGTCGCGGACTCGGGATCCAGCCGCTGCCCGTCCACGTCGACCTCGGTGACCAGCCAGTCCGGGGCGTTCACGAGGTCGATCACGGGTGAGTCGAATGCGTCGTACACGCCCGCAAGGAAGGTCCCCGACAACGCTCCCGTGTGCCGCTCCTCGATGCTGCCTCGGGTGCCGAGGCGTCCGTTTCCGACGGTGAACACCGTCTCGAAGTAGTTGGCCCGAGCGGGATCCCAGCCGTCTTCGGTCACCACCCAGGTAGCGGTGTCGGGCGAGGCATCAGTACTGGTGTTCACAGCGCCACTGCCTCGCTGCCGTATGCGGCCCGGATCTGCGCGGTCGTCTCTGACAGGGTGCGGTACACGGACAGATCCTTGCCGGAGCACCGCTGCGCGCCCATCGCGTTGCCGTACCGGGCGGCGGTGATGAAGTCGCCCGACTCGAGGTAGCCGAATGCCATTCCGGCGGCGAAGGAGTCGCCACATCCGGTGGTGTCCACCACGTCCTCGACCACGATCTGAGGCACCATTTCCTCCCGGATGGAACCGTCGGGTTCTCGGAAGTACAAGGCGCAGCCATCCTCGTCGAGCGTGACGCACACAGCCTTGACTCCGTTGTTCAAACAGTGTGCTGCGAACTCCGGCAGTTGCTCCTTCGCCAGCGGAGCGCCCAACTGATCCGGATCACTGCCGGGCGGCGGGAACCACGCGCACCCGGCCTCCTCGAGGTTCATCTTCATGATGTCGATCGTCGGAAGCCACGCGTCGCGGTCGATCCACAGTCGGCCGACCCGTTGCCCGGCCGCGGTGAGCGCCACAGTCGGTCCGTGGCAGTCCAGCAGGATTATCCCGTTGCTGTTCGCCCGAATGTACGCGAGTGTCGGTTGGGCTACCTCGTAGTCGGTGATCGGTACGCACACGAACGCGTCCGAGTCGAGCGCGAATTCGACGTCCGCGGGCGAAATCGGATGCATGAAACCGGTCTGCCGCTCGGTGCGGAAGTTCTGGTCCCGGAATGTCAGTTCAACGACGTCGCCCCGGTCGCTTTCGGCACGGATGCCCGTCAGGTCGACATTCGTGAACCCGGCGATCTGCGCTCGGATCGAGTCGAGGTCGGCCGCCCGTACGTGGACAATGGGGCGGACCACGTCGTGGGGTCCCAGCAGTGTCGCAAGAGCTGCGACCGTGTACAGGACACACCCGTACTTGTCGATCACCTCGCCGCGGTGCGTGGTGATGTGATCGCGGGGAATCGGTCCAAGTACCGCGATGGCCCGGCCAGGACGCGTTGGCGATGATGCGGACATGATGAACTCCGGAGTAGTGATTCGTGCGTGCGGTCAGGCTGTGGCGGTCGGGTGTTCGATGCCGACGGCCTCGTCCATGTCCTCGAGCGACATGCCCTTCGTCTCCTTTACGAACCTGGTGACGAACAACAGCGACAGCAAGGCGAACAGGGCATACATGCCGTAGGCGAATCCCAGCGAGAAGGTCTTGAGACTGGGGAAGCTGATGGTGATGGCCCAGTTGGCCGCCCACTGGCCCGCCGCTGCCAGCGACAGGGCGGCACCGCGAATCCGGTTGGGGAACATCTCGCCGAGCAGCACCCACACCACCGGACCCCAGCTCATTCCGAAAAACACCACGAAGAGGTTGGCTGCCACCAGCGCGATCGGTCCGCCAGCCCCGGCCAGGTGCGGTTCGAGCACACCCTGCGCGTTCGGGATCTGTTGTGCTCCGCCGTGATGGTGAGCTCGAGGTTCTTCTCCCCGAACAGAAGCGTCAGCACCCGCCCTGCCTCGGGAATGCGTTGCGCGGCGACCAGGTAGCGCGGTGATTCGGGGATCGCCGACGCCAGCACCCCGTAGACCACCGCGGGGAGCGCCATGGCCATGAACATCCATCGCCAGGCGGCCAGTCCGAACGCCGGTTCGTTGTTGGCGCCGCCGACCGCATGCGCGAACACGTAGTCGACGAGTAGGGAAAGGAAGGTCCCTAGCACGATCGCGAGCTATTGCAAGGAACCGAGTCGACCCCGGATGTGTGCGGGCGAGGTCTCGGCGATGCAAGCGGGTGCGATGACGGACGCGACGCCCACCCCGATCCCGCCCACCACCCGAAAGATCACCAGCGTCTACACTTCTGGGGCGAGGGCCGTGCGGACCGCGCTGATAAGGAATAACGGGGCGGCGATCTTCATCACCTTCAGTCGCTCGATGCGGTCGGCGATCCGGCCGGCCGTCATCGCCCCGGCCGCCGCGCCGAGAAGCGCTGAGGCGACAGCGGCTCCCGGCGCGCCGTCACTGACATGGAAGTTCGCCTGGATCGATGCGACAGCGCCATTGATCACCGCGCTGTCGTAGCCGAACAACAGACCGCCCAGCGCTGCCACGGCAGCGATCCGGATGACACGCTTGCCGGACGACTGTTCATCTTCTGACTGCTGATTGGTGAGCGCACTGCCTTCGCTCATGCCTCACCCCTTCGATATGCCGAGACCAGGAGCACTCGGCGCTGGACTTGGGTTGGCCATATACAACAGGGTGCTCACCCGAAATACAAGAGATGGAAACGACTAGCGTAAGAATTTCTATGTATGTTCAAGAAATGAAGATACCTTTTGTCCCGCTATTCCGAGATCGGGCGAGGGTGAAGACTGATCATGTAAATGTCCGATGAGGACGAGTGTGGAGTTCAAAGCTGAAGTGAGTTTCGATCAACAAGCCCGCGGGTCGTTGATCTCGGCGTGGCGGGCATGGTGGCTTCCGTGCGCACACAGCGAACTGGCCGTCCTGGATCACACGGGGAGGTGATCCGGAGCCTGCCGGGCATGGGTGCCAGGCTCGGCGCTGAGTTCCTCGCCGCGACTGGCGGAGACATGGACGCCTTCGGCAGCGCGCACCGACTGGCGGGCTTCGCCGGCCTGGCCCCGCAGCCTCGCGACTCCGGACGCGTCAGCGGCAACCTTCGAAGACCCCGCCGCTACCACCGCGGACTGCTGCGATCCATGTATCTGTCGGCCATGGTCAGCCTGCGCTGCTGCCCGGTCTCGAAGGCGTACTACGACCGCAAGAGGAGCGAAGGCAAGGGACACAAGCAGGCGGTCCTGGCCCTCGCCCGCCGTCGGTTCAATGTCTTGTGGGCGATGATCCGTGACGGAGAGTGCTACCACGTCTCACCTCCCGTCACTGCTACGGCTTGACAACACGATTGGGGACAATGGCGAAGTCGCCCTCGCCCAGACCCATAAGGGTCTCGTGCGGGCCCGGCGCCCAGGCGGCCAGGACCTCGACGGTCTCGTCCACGTACCGCCACGCAGTCGACTCGGACACCCCGAACGCGGCCCCCACCTGGGCGAACGTCTCGTTCTTCCGCGGGTGGGGGAGGACGAGCATGGCCTGCTTGAAGCAACCCAGCTTCCGACACGGCGAGTTCAGGACACGCCTTCGTGAAGCCCCTGATAGGAACGGGTCTGCCAAGATCACGTTCGGTACGACCAGGGGCTTCACGTGTCGTCCACTATCACCTACACCGCCGTGCTCGATGTACGTAGGGCGACCGCCGAGCACCTCGCGAAGCTGCTGCGCGGACACCGCGAGCGACTCGGGACCCGCAAGGGCACCCGCGCACTGGGCGTCTTCAGGCAGGCGGTGCTCGTGCTGCGCTGGTTCGTCGACGGCACCCCAGCTGGCCCAACTCGCCCGGGACAACGGCATCCCGGCCCCGACCGCCTACTGCTACCTGCACGAGGGCCTGACCGTGTTGGCCGACGACGCACCCGATCTGTCCACCGCGCTGGAGCGCGCGGCAGCAGCCGGGTACACCCGCCTCAACCTGGACGGCACCGTGATCCACACCGACCGCGTGGTCGCCGCCGGCCCCAACGGCGCGGACCTGTGGTGGTCCGGCAAACACAAGCACCACGGCGGAACGTGCAGGTCATCTCGACCCCGGACGGCTGGCCGCCGCTGTGGGTCTCCCCGGTCCGTCCGGGCCGCGAGCACAACACCACCTGCGCCCGCGCCCACGGCCTCGTCGACGCCCTCAACCGGATCGCCACCACGCTCGGCATCCCCACCCTGACCGGCCTCGGCTACGAGAACGTCGGCGACGGCTTCCGCCACCCGGTCAAAAAGCCCAAGGGCGGTGAACTCGCCTACGCTGACAACGCGTTCAACGCTGTGATCCGGGGCGTCCACGCCGTCGCCGAACGCGCCAACGCCCTGCTCCGGGTCAGCCTTGACCCCGCAGCCATCACCCGAATCGCCCGAGCCGCCCTCGTCCTGCTCCAGCTCGAAGACGACCGCACCACCTGAGCGAAGATTACCAAGAGTTGCGAGACGTTACCGAGAAAGGCTTAATGAGTCTCTGAAGAGTCGGCGTCACGAGCCTTGACGTGCAGCGTGTGGGCATCGGCCACAGCAAGTGCGACGGCGCCGAGGACATGCGCTCGAGCTCCGAGCTGAGCCGGCGCGATTCGGACGGCAGTGGACGCCGCCGGGATCCCACATCGCGCGACCACCTGCTCGATCGCAGGGATCAAGATCGTCGACGCCTGCGCGAGTTCCCCGCCGATGAGGATCAGTTGTGGGTTGAGGAGGTTGCACAGGTCGGCGAGGCTCCTGCCCACCTGGCGACCGACGTCGTGCAGCACACGAGCGAACGCTCGATCACCCTGTTCGGCCCGGCTCACGATGGTGCTCACCGGCAGTTCGGTGTCGCTAACCGGAGCCAGCAACGACACGACTCGGCGAGCGGACACGAGCGTCTCGAGACATCCACGGTTGCCACACCGGCACACCTCGCCGAACTCGTCGACCGTCGTATGCCCGATCTCGCCTGCGGTCCCGGTGATGCCGTTGAACAGGTGGCCACCGACGATGAGTCCTGCGCCGACGCCTTCCGACAACTTGACGTACACCAGGTCCGTGAGCCCGATACCAGCACCCCACTGCCGTTCGGCCAGCGCGCCGAGGTTCGCATCGTTGTCGACGGCGACTTGGACAGGAAGACGGAGCGCCTCCGTGGCCATGGCGGACGCATCGACACCCACCCAGCCGGGCAAGATCGACGGCGACCCGACGCGTCCGGTGGTCCAGTCGATCGGGGCGGGTAGACCCATTCCCGCGCCCACCACCTCGGCGCGTCGGACCCCCGCCGACCGCAGCACCTGCGTCATCAGCCGGGCGGTGGTCGCCATGCCGTCGGCCGCCGACAGGCTGGCAGGAAGGTCGGCGCGCTTCTCCGCCAGGATCTCGTGGGCCAGATCGCTGACCGCCACGGTCACATGACGGTGGCCGTAATCCACTCCCACGACGACCCCGACCTGCCGGGCGAGTCGCACCTTTTGCCGGCGACCGTGCCCGGACTCGACTACGACGTCGCCAGCGGTCGCCAGATCGCGAATGATGTTCGACACCGTCGCCGGCGCCAAACCCGTCTCCTTGGCCAGCTCGACCTGCGCCATCCCGCCGTACGCCCGCAACACCGCCAGCACGCGCTCACGGTTCAGGGCACGCAACGCCGACGGCGAGCCAGGGCTCGCACTGCGTGATGTCACGTCGCGCCCGCCGGTTCGAGGTTGTTACTCACTGGTCTCCGATCACCGTGACCGCTGCTACGATAGTACGTCCCTACGGCAGAGCCGATTGCGTTGGCGGGCAGTGCGCCCAGGCCCGGGAGGTCGCCTGGCTGCAGGCCGCCGAGCACGGTGAGGGCATACCCGCGGCCCGGGCCGCGGGACGCACGCTGCCCGGTCTGGTCCTGGACCTCGATGCCCGCTGATCACCTGCCACTCCGAGAAACAGCAGGCCGCACCCACCTACAAGGGCGGCTTCGGCCACCACCCGCTGCTGTGCTTCCTGGCCAACACTGGCGGCGCCGCGCCATTCGGGCCATGCCCAACCACCTCTGGCATCCTGCCCTGGACCAGGACGGGACACTGCGTGACGGCGCCGAGGTCGCCGAGCTGACCGGCATGGTCGACCTGGACGGCTATCCGGCCGGCACCCGCATCATCGTGCGCCGGGAGAGGCCGCACCCCGGAGCACAGCTGTCCCTGTTCGACCAGGACGAGGCCCTGCGTCATCAGGTGTTCCTCACCGACACCCCTTACCCCGGTGGCGGCTCCGCGCAGTCCTGGAGGTCCCTCACCGCGGCCATGCATGCGTCGAGGACCACATCCGGTGCGGCAAGACCACCGGCTTCGGCCGCTTCCCCTCCCGCGACTTCAACATCAATGCCGCCTGCTGGAACTCAGCCTCGCAGCGATCGACCTGCTGGCCTGGATGCGCGTCCTGCTGCTGGACGGTGAACTCGCGGCTGCCGAGCCGAAGAAGCTCCGCTACCGGCTGCTGCACGTCGCCGCACGCCTCACCCGCGGCGGCCGGTGTCTGCGCTTGCGGATATCGGCGACCGGGCAGCGGGTCGCCGATCGGCTCGTGGTTGACGGCGTCCCAGACCCGCAGCGTAGTACGCGCGGGTGTCCGCTGAAGGTCTCCTGAACTCCCAGGCCGACACCGATCCCGCCGCGCGTCGCCATCGCCGGCGGTCGGGCGAATTGTCTATGGCTCGAGAGAAACATGATGAGTATGGAGACCCCAATCCCATTGCGCGAAGCGGCATTTCATGGCCTGCCACACAGGCCAGTACGGTCCGATTCATGGAGGGGAATTTTCAGACGGCCGAAAAACTCGCGGCTGCCTTGCGCGCCGGTGAGGTGACCTCGGCGGAACTGACCGACGAGGCGATCGCCCGTATCGAGCGGGACGACACGGCGATCAGCGCGATCTGTGTGCCGGACTTCGACCGTGCACGGGCCGCCGCCCGCGGTGCCGACCAGGCGCGCGCCCGCGGTGAGGACCGGCCGCTGCTCGGCGTTCCGGTGACGGTCAAAGAGTCGTACAACATCGCGGGGCTGCCCACGACCTGGGGCATGCCGCTGCACCGGGACTACATGCCGGCCGAGGACGCGGTGCAGGTGTCGCGGCTCAAGGCCGCGGGCGCGGTGGTGCTGGGTAAGACCAATGTGCCCGTGGGGCTGCAAGATATCCAGAGCTTCAACGAGATCTACGGCACCACCAATAACCCGTGGGATCACGGTCGCACGTCGGGTGGATCCTCCGGCGGATCAGCGGCGGCCCTGGCGGCCGGATTCGGCGCGCTGTCCATCGGCTCCGACATCGGCGGTTCGTTGCGCACCCCCGCACATTTCTGCGGTGTCTACGCACACAAGCCGACACTCGGGCTGGCGGCGAACCGCGGTATGGCCCCGCCGCCCGCGCCGGCCTTGCCGGTCGACCTTGACCTCGCCGTCGTCGGTCCGATGGCGCGCACTGCCCGCGACCTCATGCTCCTGCTCGACGTCATGGCCGGACCGGACCCGCTGACGCTCGGTGTGGCGCACGACGTGACGCTGCCGCCCACGCGTCACGAACAGCTCTGCGACTTCCGAGTCCTCGTCCTCGACACGCATCCGCTCATTCCGACCGGGTCCGCTGTGCGGGCGGGCGTGAACCGGGTGGCCGACGCGCTTGTCGACGGCGGTGCCCGCGTCGAACGGCACAGTGCGCTGCTGCCCGATCTGGCCGAAGCCGCGGCGCTCTACACGCAGTTGCATTTCTCGAGCTCCAGTGCGCGTTTTCCCGTCGAAGCGTACGAGCAGCTGCGGACCCACGCCGCCGGACTGAGCGCGGACGACCAGAGTCTCGATGCGGCGCGGCTGCGCGGCATGGTGCTCAGCCATCGCGACTGGATCGAGGTGAACAGCCGTCGCGAGCTCCACCGCCACGGCTGGCGGCAGCTGTTCGCCGAGTTCGACGCGGTGGTGTGTCCCATCACGCCCACTCCAGCGTTCCCGCACGACCACACCCCCGATCCGAGGGGACGCCGGATCGACATCGACGGCGTCGAGTACCCGTACCTCGACCAGCTCGTCTGGGCCGGTGTGGCCACCATGCCCGGCCTGCCCGCCACCGCCATACCAGCGGGCCGGTCCCCCGAGGGCCTGCCCGTCGGAGTGCAGCTCATCGGGCCGATGTTCGAGGACCGCACCCCGCTGCGGCTGGCCGAACTGCTCGAGCAGAAGATCGGCGGCTTCCAGGCACCCACGTAGGACGTACTACCGGGCGTCCGTCGAGGACGAGGTGCGGACCACGACGAGACCCTCCGAATGCGCGCAGCCGCTGCCCGGAACGCGAATGTCACCCGCCTCCCGCAACACGACAAAAGGTCGCCGGACCGGCGAGGCCGAAGCGGATCCGGGCCTGCAGCTTCGCTGCGCTGCTGGCGCCGACCCTGACGACGGTCATTGCCCGTGCGCCGCCCGACCTCGAACTGGCGGTGCAGGTCCAAGCCCACTCCAGGCGGGCCCCGGACCGCGGTGACTTCCGCTTCCGGGTGGCCACCGTCAGCCGGTCCGTCAGTTCCATGACGGGCCGGTTCTGGCACCTGTTTCCCGAGATCACCGGCACGACGTGTGCCACGTTGCCCAGGGTCGAGCCCGGCACGGAACCGGGCCCCATCCAGGGAGAAGCGGCACGCGTGCGGTCATCCTGAGGCCGCTGTCCAATGTCCGCTGGCCGCTGGCCGGGGCCCTGAGTAACTCGGGGCCCCGGGGCGTTTGACCCCTTACGGTCCTTGTCGCTGTGCGGCGTCCTGGCTTCCTGGCCGCATCAGGTGGGGGTGGCGGCCAGGACGAATGAGGGCCGTGATGCGGGCGGTGAGTGTGATGGTGAAAGCGCCGCCGACGGGCGTGTGGTCTGTACGGGGTGGTGGTGTGTGCTGCGGTCTGCCCCTGGTGCCTCTACGGCTCGTGTGTGGTGGGGTCCGTGGTGACGTTGCATGGTTGCTGATGTTCGTGGTGGTTTGGGTGTGCGGAGATTCTTTTTTTCAACCCTTGACTTATTTCTGGGGTAGCTCGATCCTCATGACACCTGCGGTCGTGTGGCCGCTGTCCTCCTGGAGAGGTCGTCGTCATGTCATCTCAGAATCGGTCTGCTGACCTGCCTGGGGGGTCCCGTGAGGGGCTCGTGCCGGGGCAGGGGTCGACGTCGTTGTTGTGGTCGATGGGGGCGGGATTCACCGCCTTGTATGTGGCGTATGTCGGTTTGGTGGTGGTGCTGTTGCCGGTGCAGGTGCAGCACTTGGATGCGGTGGCCAAGGAGTCGAATCTCGCGCTGGTGACGATGACGTCGTCGATCGTGACGTTGTTCGTTCAGCCAGTGGTGGGTGCGCTCTCGGATCGGACGCGGAGTCGTTGGGGGCGGCGTGCTCCGTGGATGGTGTTGGGGGCTGTGGGCTCGACGGTGGGGTTGTTGGCCATCTCTCATGCGACGACGTTGTTGTGGTTGACGTTGTTGTGGGTGGTGGTGCAGGTGTTGCTGAATGTGATTCAGGCTCCCTTGACGGCGGTGTTGCCGGATCGTGTGCGTGTTGAGCGTCGGGGGTTGTTTTCTGCGGTCATCGGTATTGGCATTCAGGTGGGTACGACGCTTGGGGTGATAGTGGCGGCCCGGTATGCGGCCCGGCTTGGTTTGGGGTATGGGGTCATTGCCGGGGTGGTGCTGACCGTCACGTTGGCGTTCGTTTTGATCAACCCCGATCGGACGGCGACGGAGCCTGCGGACCCGTTCTCCTGGAAGGGCTTTTTGTCTGGGTTTTGGGTTTCGCCGCGAAAGTATCCGGACTTCGCTTGGGCTTTCGTTGCCAGGATGGCGCTGATCCTGGGGTATTTCGGGGTGCTGGTGTATCAGCGCTACGCTCTTCAGGATTATGTCCACCTTGATGGCGCGGCGGTGAACGATGCCCAGTCGCTGATGTCTGTGCTTACCATCGTGGGCACTGTGGTAGCTTCGATCCCGGCCGGTAAGGTTTCTGACGCCACCGGCCGAAGAAAGATCTTCGTGGTGGCGTCGTCGATTACCCTCGCGATCTCGGTGGCCATCCCCATGGTCAGTCCTACGTTGGGTGCGATGTACGCCTACGCGTTGATCTCTGGTATGGGCTTTGGTACGTACATGGCGCTGGATATGGCCTTGATGTCAGAGGTCCTTCCCAGAAAGTCAGCTGCGGGCAAGGATTTGGGCATCCTTAATATTGCCACTAATGTTCCCCAGGCTCTGGGTCCGATTATTTCGGCCTCACTCATCACTGCCTTTTCCACTGGGGTCGACAAGGTGCCCGGTTACCGGGTGATGTTCGGCTTCGCTATCTTCGCGGTTCTGCTCGGCGCGGTTGCCATCATGCCGATCAAGAGCATCCGGTAAATCGGATCACCTGGACAAGGACGACCTCGTGAGAGAGCATGTGACAGCCGTGACGGCCCAAGGGCCGGTCCGTGGCCGGTGGGATGGACGTCAGGCCCGTTTCTTGGGTATTCCGTATGCTCAGCCGCCGATCGGAGGTTTGCGTTTTTCTGCTCCCGTCGCGCCTGATCGGTGGACCGAACCGCTGGAAGCTGGTTCTTATGGGCCGACGGCTCAGCGACGGCCGTTTTCTGATGGCCCAACGACCATCCCGGAACCGTCGATTCCCGGGCCGGGTGTGCTCAACCTCAACGTCTTTACCCCGGTAGCGGAGCCGGGAGCTGGTCTGCCGGTCTTGGTGTGGATCCACGGGGGCGGCTATATCGCTGGGTGCGCCGCCAGTCCGTGGTACGACGGTTCGTCTTTCACCAGGGACGGCGTCGTGTTGGTGTCGATTGGCTATCGGCTGGGTATCGAGGGCTTTCTTCACCTTGATGACGCTCCGGACAACCGTGGTGTTCTGGACTGGATCGCGGCCCTGCGATGGGTGCAGGAGAATATCGCTGGTTTCGGCGGCGATCCGGATAAGGTCACGATTGCCGGCCAGTCGGCAGGTGGTGGCGCGGTGCAGACGCTGCTGGCGACTCCAGCGGCCCGTGGCCTTTTCCGCGCGGCGATTTCGATGTCCGGGGCGATCATGCGACCGCAGCGTCGCACCGATGCTCACGCGATTTCCCGCGTCTTTTCCCGCCGTACCGGCGTGCCCGCTGCTGCTGCGGCGCTGCGTTCCCTGTCCGACGGCGAGCTGCTGGCCTTGATGGATAAGCTCCACACCCCGGGACCTGATCTGGAGCCGCTTCCTGATCTTGTGCTTGCGCCGTTCGCTGACGGAGAGCTGATCCCCCAGCCGGTTCTTGATGCCTTCGAGCGGGGTGCCGTCGCCCCGGTGCCGATGGTGCTCGGTTTCGCCCGCGACGAATTCCACGCGGACATGGACGACGCCCCGGCCGGGAAGGCGCATGCGCTGCTGTCCGGTTGGGGGCTGACACCCGAGGCCATCGCCTCGTATGTCGGCCGGCATGGTGGTGCCGGCGCGGCCCGGATCACCGGTCAGGCAGCGACCGACACGATTTTCCGGGCACCGTCCCTCTGCATCGCCGAGGCCCGGATTCGCCATGGCCTGCCCACCTGGCTCTACCAGTTTGAATGGACCTCGCATGCGCCCCGGCGTCAGGGATACGCCTACCACTGCCTCGACCTGCCGTTCGCCTTCGATGTGCTGCACGCCGAAGGCGTCATCGAAGCGGCCGGACAGGACCCGTCCCAGTCGCTGGCTGACGCCCTGCACGGCAGCTGGGCCGCCTTCATCCGCGACCTCGACCCCGGGGCCCTTTGGCCGCGCTATGAGCAAAAACGCCGCAGCACGATGCTGTGGGACGCCGAGCCTCGTATCGCCCAGGACCCGTTGCGGCCCGAGCGGGAACTCTTCGTCAGCCCCTTGCCACGCCCCAGACCCCCGACCCGATGAGGGGGAGGCGCAGACGGTTGCTGCCCGGCCCGGGGTTGGGCGGGTGGCCTGTGGTGGGTGGTGTGAGGTCGTGTGGTGGAGCTGGCTGTATGCGTAAGGCGGCGGGGGAGGGGCTTGGGGTAAGGGTCCTGGTCGTGGCCTGGCGGTCAGCCCGCCACGGGAGCCGCCCACTGCTCGGGCATGTCCCGCCACGGACTGCCCGTGCGGAACCGCCGCACCACACCGTTCACCAGTCGCCGCAGGTCACATCTTGGAGTCGGCGACCAGCAGGAAGTCGCGCTCGCCAGGACGCCACACCCCCGTCAAGGACACCCCCGAACCGGTCACACCGCACGAATCAACGACTCGCGAAATCCGGGCCTATCCGAGGGCGGTGGTCGGGGTGGGGGAGTGGGGTGGGTGTGAGGAGGCGGGGCCGGGTGGTTTACGCGGGTGAGCGTGCGCAGCCGGTCGCGCACGGCGGGGCCGGTACCTGTGTCACGCGCTGTCGCCGGGGGTGGGGGCGTAATCGTTGTGCGGTGGGTGGTTCAGTCGGGGTGGGGGGTGGTGAAGGGAACGGTGGTGGGGTTGTCCAAGACGGCGTCGCGGCCTACTTGCAGGCTTCCTTGCAGGGGCGCGTGTTGTCCCAATGTGCCCAAGGTGATGGTCGGTACTGCGCCCGACGTTGCTGCTTTTCGTCCGGCCAGTCGCGCTTCGAGGCCGGGCATGAGCCATGGTCCCCAGGTGGCCAGGTAGCCGCCGAGGATGACCTCACCGGCGTCGGTCAGGCTGCTGATCGTCAGGATGGCTGCGCCGAGTCTTTCACCGGCCTCGCGCAGGACCGCGACAGCGCGTGGTTCGTCCAGGCGCAGTCTTCTGTCGAGTTCCGCCAGGGCCGCGTCGATGCCGTGGGTGTGGGCGATGTGCTGGAGTCCGGCGGCGTCGCTCAGTGCTTCCGGGCCGACGTAGGTGGCCATGCAGCCGCGCGATCCGCAGCCGCATGCCGGCCCGTCCATGGCCAGCGGGATGTGGCCGGGCTCGCTGGCCATGCCGTGGCTGCCGGTGTGAATGTTTCCGTTGATCAGCAAGCCCCCGCCGACGCCGGTGTCGGCCTTGATGTAGGCGACGGTATCGGGTCGGTCTTTGCCTTGGGCGGCGAGCGCTTGGTCTTCGGCCAGGGCCGCGACGTTGGCGTCGTTGACCACGGCGAGGGGGCAGGGCAGGTGGGGGAGGCGTGCGGCGACCATCGCCCGCAGGTCTGTTACGCGCCAGCCGAAGTCGATGGCGATGGCGACGATGTCCGAGGGGGCCACCGGACCTGCCATCGCGATCACGAGGTGTGCCAGGTGGGCTGCCCGGCACGATGTCTCCACTGCCTGCGCGGCGCGCGTGACGGCGCCGGCGATGGCCTCGGCTACGGCTTCCGGGGCGCCGTAGGGACTTTGGTGCGGTACCGATGCGCGATGGACGACGCTTCCGGCGAAGTCGGCGGCCAGCACATGAATGCATTCTTGCGAGACCTGCACCGCGATGGTCGTCAGGCGTTCGGGGACGATCTGTAGGAGACGGCGCGGCCGTCCTCTGGAGACGGGAGCGGCGTTGCCGACCTCACGGACCAGACCGCGTTCCATGAGGTCGGTGACCAGCCCGCTCACCGAGGCGTGGACCAGCCCGGTGGCTTCGGCGATCTCAGTGCGCGCACAGGGGCCCTGGGCGGCGATGTGGCGCAGCGCCAGGGACAGATTGTGGCGTCGTACGCTGGCGGAGTCTGCCCGTGGAGCCATGGGAATCATCGTCCGCTCTGAGGTGTTCCCCCGGGCCGGAATGCCCGGTGGTCGCACGTACCATTTATTTCAAGCCTTGTCATAATTGCCGGGCCCGCCTCCCTCGTCGCTGCGGTGTCACCGAAAATCGGTACCACCCCCGGGTCCCATGGTGCCCGCGCATCCATTTTTTTCAAAGTCTGACCCATTTGTCTCGCTCCAGGCGGCCCGGCTCTGCCGCCGACGAGGGTATCGATGCAGGTGGGGCCCAGGATTCCCCCGCAACGGCAACTCTATTTATTTCAAGTGTTGACTTAATTGGGTATGGGGTGTGATTCTCGTCTTACAGCGGTGATGCGGCCCACGCCGCCGCCAGTGGAGAGGAGGGCCCCGATGAAAGCCGAGAGCTCACCTGCGGTCTCCACTGCAAGCACCCCCACCCAAGCCAGGCCCGCTGCGGGACGAAACCAGCCCCTCATGGCCGACCGCGGCACGGATGTCCCTCCCACAGCAGCCTGCGCAGGTCGCGCGGTCCCGCTTCTGCCCGCTCCGGCGGCACCACACCACCACCTCGCCACCACCGTCGGCCTGCCTACCGCAACCACCCCACCCTTACGCGTCGCACGGCCCCTGAGTGCGGCCGGACCTCAGAGCAGGGCACGCAGGCACTGCGCGCCCCGCAGCCCGGGCGCTGCCGGCGCCGAGCGAACCACACCCCAAAGACCCTTTTGAGCCACGGCGGCACGGAACCATGACCCCTCCTGCGACCTCCCGGCGCGCATCGCGCACCACACCGCAAGGCAGATGTTGCGTGGCCTTCGAAAGAAGACCGCCCCTTCACGACGGCCTACTGCCGGCGCAGGACGCCCAGCGTGTTCAGCAAATGCGCCACGTTGTTGCGGCCCAACTACACCTTTGCCAACTGGACACACTCGTCGCACCGGTGGAACTCTTGACGAGCGAAATGGTGACCAACGCACTGCAACACGGCACCTCAACCGAGGTCTCCCTGTTCCTGGCCTGTAGACGCAACTCCGTTGACCTCACCGTCAAAACCTGCTCAAGCCAGCATCCCCGAATGAAAACCCCGACCACCGACGATGAGTCCGGTCGCGGCCTGCGCATCATCGCATCGATCACGACGGAGTACGGAGGCCGCTGGGGTGTGAGCGGCGAAAGCGCGGAAGTCTGGTGCTCTCTGCCCCGAGAGCGGGCATCATTCGGTTTGAGCCTTTCACAGACGCCGAATCAGCATGCGGAGGCCGCCTGATCCGCCTGCGGAACCTTCGCGTCCCCGCTGAAGCCCCTCCCCACCATGCGGCCTAGTGCCACATCAGGAAACGTTCGCCCCGTCGTGACGCATCGCTTGGTTGCTGTGCCTGGCGGCACCGGACGGCCAGAATGATCACGTGGCTGAACGCGTGCAGGTCCGGGAGATTGATGATGACGAAGGCAGGCGGCTGCTGCGATCATCCGAAGAGGCACCGGTTCGGTGGTGACCTGGCGGCGGGCCCAGATGGCGCTGTTGTCCGTGCAGGGCATGCCTGTGGCGAAGATCGCCGAGGCGACGTTCACCAGCGCGGACCGGGTCCGTGACGTGCTCCACAACGTCAACGCCGACGGCTTCGACTCGCTCTACCCCAAGTACAAGGGCGGTCGGCCAAGAACGTTCACCCTCCCGGAACGCCGGGAAATCAAGAAGATCGCCAAGTCCAGGCCGGCTGAGGACGGCCTGCCGTTCTCGACCTGGAGCCTGGCCAAGCCGGCCGACTCCCTGGTCGCCGAGGGGGTGGTCGACGACATCAGCCATGAGGGCCTTTGGGTCCTGCTCCGCAAGGAGGGCGACTGGTTTCAACGCGTGAAGACCTGGAAGACGTCACACGACCCGGACTACGCGGGCAAGAAGGCCCGGGTTGGCCCGGGTCGAGCATCTCTACGCGATCGCCGACGGCGAGGTCATACCCGAGGAAGACGAGCCTGAAGTCATCTTCTGCATGGACGAGTTCGGGCCGCTCAACCTCCAGCCCCACCCCAGCCGGCAAAGGGCCGAACGTGGTGGCCGACACAAGAATCCCGACCGCGAGCCCCGGCCCCGCCGCCGAGCGACGTACACCCGCCCACACTGCGCTCCCTGCACCCGATGGACGTACGCATGGCGATCGTCTGTGACAACTACTCCCCGCACCTGACAACGAAGCGGTGCCGGCGGGTCGCGAAGTGGCGGCTGTGCGCATCACCCATGAAGCCCATGCATGACAGGCAAAACCACCAGACACCCACCCGGCTCGTAGAGAACCGCATGCACCGGTTCCTCGCGGTAGACGGCATCGCCTGAAGGCGGCGGAAGCGACGTTTGTGTCGCGCATCGCCCCACACCTGCCGGTGACGTCCACAGTCCGCATGCAGCCGGCGGACGCTGCACCACCACAAAACGGAGGCGTGATGGAGGACGTGACCCATGTGCTTGCCGTCGTTCTCGCCGGGGGCGAAGGCAAACGCCTGATGCCCTTGACCGCCGACCGCGCCAAACCGGCAGTCCCGTTCGGCGGCACCTACCGACTGATCGACTTCGCGCTGTCGAACCTCGTCAACGCGGGAATCCGGCGCATTATCGTGCTGACCCAGTACAAGTCCCACAGCCTGGACCGCCACGTGTCCTTGACCTGGCGGTTGCCCGCACTGCTCGGCGACTTCGTCACACCGGTTCCCGCCCAGCAACGCACCGGCCGCCGCTGGTTCGAAGGCTCGGCCGACGCGCTCTACCAGTCCCTCAACCTCATCTACGACGAACGACCCCGGCACGTGATGGTGTTCGGCGCCGATCACATCTACCGCATCGACCCCCGGCACATGCTGGCCGCGCACCGCGCCTGCGGCGCCGGCGTGACGGTCGCCGGCATCCGAGTACCGAGGGCGGATGCCCACCGGTTCGGCGTCATCGAGACCGACACCCACGGCCGCCGGATCACGTCCTTTCGGGAAAAGCCCACCGACGCCGTCGGCCTTCCGGACTCCCCAGACGAAGTCTTCGCATCGATGGGCAACTACGTGTTCCAAACCGAAGCCCTTGTCGACGCCGTCAAAAAGGACGCCCAGAATCCAACCTCCCAGCACGACATGGGCGGTGACATCCTCCCGTCCTTCGTAGCAGAGGGGGACGCCGCCGTCTTCGACTTCCACGACGGTGCCGTGCCCGGCACCACCGATCGCGACCGCGGCTACTGGCGCGACGTGGGCAGCATCGACGCCTACTACGAGGCCAGCATGGATGTCATCGCCGACGACCCGGTGTTCAACCTGTACAACCACCGCTGGCCCATCCTCAGCTATCAGCCCTCCCGGCCACCGGCGAAAATAGTCCCCGCAGACGGCCAACTGCCCGACATCCAGCACTCGGTCCTGTCACCAGGCGTGATCGTGTCCGGCGCCCGCGTCCACCGATCGCTGCTCTCCCGCGATGTCCAGGTCGCTGCGGGCGCCGACATCGAGGGCTCCGTCGTGTTCGACAACGTGCAGATCGGCCCGAACGCCGTCGTACGCAACGCGATCGTGGACAAGAACGTGATCATCCCCGCCGGAGCCACCATCGGCATCGACAACGACCACGACAGCACCGCCTACGCCATGAGCCAGCACGGCGTGGTCGTCGTCGCCAAGCAGCAGCACATCGCACTGAGATGACAGCCCGTGGAGTCTGATTCGAAAATCAACCATTCACGCAGGTCAGACCGCTTCCGTTGATTGGAGGGACACTTGATAGCCGAGCATGTTGAGCTGGCTGACCAGGCGACGTGTTTGCCCCGCCCGGCCGGTTCGTTGGACGAAGTAGTCGCCTCCGAGCTCGTGGTACTCGGCGTCGTTGGTGAGCATGTGCCAGACGGACGTCAAGATCGTGTGCCCGACGGCGACCAGGGCCCGCTTCTTGCCGCGGCGGACGGCGATGCGTTTGTAGCGGGCGGCGAGGTAGGTGTCCTTGCTGCGGGCGGCTGCGGTGGCAGCGAGTCCGAGGGCGCCCTTGAGCCAGGGGTCGCCGGGGCGGGACTTGCCGGAGGTGTGTTTGCCGGCAGATTCGTGGTTGCCCGGGCACATTCCGGCCCAGGAGGCCAGGTGGGCGGCGCTGGGGAAGCGGGCCATGTCGACGCCGATCTCGGCGAGGATCACCTCGGCGGACTTGGCGTTGACGCCCGGGATCGTGGTCAGCAGCTCGACCTGGCGGCGAAAGGGGGTGAGCTGCCGGGTGATCTCCTAGCTGAGGCGGATCTCCGTGGCGGTGAGCGCGTCGATCCGGTCGAGCATGGTGCGGGCGAGGAAGGCGTGGTGGTCGGTGAACCGGCCGGTCAGCGCCTGGGCCAGGATCTCGCGTTTGGCCCGCATGCTGGCCTTGGCCATCTCGGCCAGGACCAGCGGGTCGCGTTCACCGGCGATCAGCGCCTCCAGCATGGCTCGGGCGGACTTGCCCAGCAGGTCGGAGACGACGGCGGACAGCTTGATGCCGGCGTTTTCGAGGAGCTTCTCCAGCCGCTGGGCTTCGCGGGTGCGTTCGCGGATGATCTCGGTGCGGTAGCGGGTCAGGTCCCGCAGCTGCCGGATCTCCGGCGGCGGGACGAACGAGGGCCGCACCAGGCCGTGTTCGACCATTTTTCAGATCCACGCGGAGTCGGTGACGTCGGTCTTGCGGCCGGGGACGTTTTTCATGTGGCGGGCGTTCAGCAGCCATGTCTCGATGTCGTTCTCCAGCAGGTAAAACACCGGTTTCCAGTACGATCCGGTGGCTTCCATGCCGACCACGGTGATGCCCTCGGCGATCAGCCAGTCCCGCATGGCCAGCAGGTCCCGGGTCATGGTGGAGAAAGTGCGGACTTCCTTGCGCCGGCGTTTGCCAGTGCCGGGGATACGGATGCAGACCTTCACATCCGCCTTGCCGATGTCGATTCCGGCGCATCGTTCGTGGACCACGTCCATGCCCCGGTCCTCCCCTCGTGCGGTGTGCTGTTGTGCAGCAGCCGTCCGGCGGGGACCAAGCAGGCAAAAGAATCTGATTCACATGCTCGAAGCAACACTTTCGGGTGCCTGACGACGGGTTCGCGCCGGTTTCATCGGCCATCGCCGCCCGGTGATGGCCCTTGCCTGCGTCGATGCCTGCCCAGGTCCGGGCCCGTCGCTCACTCATCCGCCCCCCTCGTTCCGCACGGCATGCCGTCGGCCCGAGGAACACCCCGCTGTCATCTCCGTAATCGGCGACCGCACATGGCGCGCACATCTCAATCAGCAGCCAGGGCGGCGGCCACTCCGTGGAAGCCACGAACGGCAAGCAACCATCAGCCACACCCGGCCCTCCCGGGCCGCTTGACAACTTACGGAGACAACCATGTCCATGCATCCACGGGCTGGGACACCTGCGCTTGTGGACGATCTCGTCGACCTCTCGCGCCTGATCGATGCCTACTACGAACGCCCCGATCCACACCTGCCCGCACAGCGCGTCGCCTTCGGAACGTCCGGGCATCGTGGCTCCAGCCTGAACCACAGCTTCAACGAAGAACACATCCTGGCCACCAGCCAGGCTCTGTGCGACTACCGGGCAGCACACCACATCTACGGCCCGCTGTTCTTGGGCCGCGACACCCACGCCCTGTCCGAACCCGCCACCGTCACGGTCCTTGAGGTGCTCGCCGCCAACGAGGTGATCGTGCTGATCGACGAACGAGACGGCTACACCCCCACACCAGCCGTCTCCCGCGCGATCGTCTCCCACAATCGCGGCGGCGCCGCTGGTCGGGCGGACGGAATCGTCATCACGCCCTCACACAATCCGCCCACCGACGGCGGGTTCAAGTACAACCCGCCCCACGGCGGCCCCGCTGACACCGCCGCGACCCAGTGGATCCAACAGCGGGCGAACCTGTTGTTGGAAACAGACCTCACAGGTGTCCGACGAATCCCCTGGGCCCGCGCCAAAGCCGCCCCCACCACCATGCGCTACGACTTCCTGGGCAGCTACGTCGAGGACCTGCCGTCCCTGATCGACCTCAAGCGCATCCGCGCAGCAAAAGTCCGCATCGGCGCCGACCCGATGGGAGGCGCCGCCGTCGCCTACTGGAGCGAGATCGCAAGCACACACGGCCTGGACATCACCGTCACCCAGCCGACCGTAGACCCCACTTGGCAGTTCATGACGCTGGACTGGGACGGCCAGATCCGCATGGACTGCTCCTCACCCTGGGCCATGGCCTCGCTGGTCACACAACGCCGCGAGTTCGACGTGTCAACGGGCAACGATCCCGACGCCGACCGCCACGGCATCGTCACCCCCGACGCCGGACTGATGAAACCCAACGATTACCTGGCCACCGCCGTCGACTACCTGCTCACCCACCGCCCCCATTGGCCGCCGGCCGCAGCCGTCGGCAAGACGATCGTGTCCTCCTCCATGATCGACCGCGTCGTACACCACCACGGCCGCGCCCTGGCCGAAGTCCCCGTCGGCTTCAAGTGGTTCGTCCCCGGCCTCCTGGACTCCCAGATGGTCTTCGCCGGTGAGGAGAGCGCCGGGGCGACCATGCTGCGCAAAGACGGCACACCCTTCACCACCGACAAAGACGGCATAGCGCTGTGCCTGCTCGCTGCCGAAATCACCGCAACGACCGGACGAAC
This sequence comes from Streptomyces sp. JLBJ103, assembly GCF_058215575.1. Taxonomy (NCBI): domain Bacteria; kingdom Bacillati; phylum Actinomycetota; class Actinomycetes; order Kitasatosporales; family Streptomycetaceae; genus Streptomyces; species Streptomyces sp. JLBJ103. Next base: position 6,786,154 of record NZ_CM177089.1, read on the forward strand.
CCCCAGTCAGTACTACGCCCACCTTGTACAGCAACACCGAGCCCCACACTACGAGCGGATCGACGTGACCGCGACCAGGCGCGACAAGCACGCCCTGGCCAACCTGTCGGCAGCCCAGATCCACACCACCGACCTGGCAGGTGAGCCCATCACCGCCGTCCTGACCCAGGCACCAGGCACCCACACGCCCATCGGCGGGGTGAAAGTGGTCGCTCCTTCGGGATGGTTCGCCGCCCGACCCTCCGGAACCGAAGACGTCTACAAGATCTACGCCGAATCCTTCCAGTCAGCAGACCACCTGCACCAGATCCAACAACAGGCACAGGCGTTCGTGTCGGCTGCCCTGAACGGCAGGTAACACAGGTGCGAGCTCATCAATACCTCAACGTCCCGCTCACGCTCCCCGGCGAACTGGCCCCCCTCCACCAGCTCGCGACCAACCTGCGATGGGCATGGCACCCACCCACGCGCGCCCTGTTCCGCACCGCCGACCCGCAACTGTGGACCACCACCGGACACAACCCCCATCGGCTACTGACGGCACTGCCCACCACCCGCGTCGCACAACTGCGCGCCGACCCGAACTTCCTGGCGCGGATGGACGCACTCCACGCGGACCTCACCGCCTACATGCAGCAGCCGACCTCCACCTCAGCGCCCACCGTGGGCTATTTCTCCCCGGAGTTCGCCGTCACCCCCTCGCTGCCGCTGTACTCCGGCGGCCTGGGCGTCCTCGCCGGTGACCACCTCAAAACCGCCAGCGATCTGGGCATACCCTTGATCGGCGTCGGCCTGATGTACCGCTTGGGATACCTCACACAAGTCCTGGCCGACAACGGATGGCAACACGAGCACCACCCCCCGCTCCACCCCCAAGACGTCGGCCTCACCCTGCTCGCGGACACCGACATCCACCTCACCCTCCCCGACCACGGACAACTGTTCGCCCGCATCTGGGTCGCACAGCTCGGCCGCGTCCCACTGCTCCTGCTCGACACCCACGACGACCGCAACAGCCCCGCCGACCGCACCCTGACCGACCGGCTCTACCAGGCAGACACCCTCACCCGACTCCGCCAAGAACTGCTGCTCGGCATCGGCGGAGTACGCGCCCTGCGCGCCTACTGCGCCCTGACCCATACACCCGACCCGACCGTCTACCACAGCAACGAAGGCCACGCCGGCTTCCTCGGCCTGGAACGCATCCGCGAACTGACCGCGGCCGGCCTGGACTTCGCCACCTCACTGACAGCCGTCCGCGCAGCAACGGTGTTTACCACCCACACACCGGTGCCCGCAGGCATAGACCGGTTCCCACGCGACCTGGTCGGCGCCCACCTGGCCGCCGCGCTGCCCGACGTACCCCTCGACGCCTGCCTCGACCTCGGCGCCGACCCCACCACCGCGCTGTTCAACATGGCCCACATGGGGCTACGCCTCGCCCAGCACTGCAACGGCGTCTCCAAGCCCCACGGCGCACTGGCCCGCTCCATGTTCGCCCCGCTGTGGCCCGGACTCGCTCACGAACAGATCCCCATCAGCCACATCACCAACGGCGTCCACCGGGCCACATGGGCGCCCCACGCACCCGACGCCACCCTCGACGACAACGCTCTGCGCGCAGCCCGCCGCCACCTGCGCACCCGCCTCATTCAGCACGCCCGCCGCCACCTGCGCACCGCACCACCCCCCACCGGACCGGCCACCGAAACCGCCTGGGTGGACGACTGCCTCGACCCCGACATCCTGACCATCGGATTCGCCCGCCGCGTGGCCACATACAAGCGTCTGACCCTGATGCTCACCGACCCCGACCGCCTACGCCGCCTCCTGCTCCACCCCGACCACCCGATCCAACTGGTCGTAGCCGGCAAAGCACACCCGGCCGACGACGACGGCAAGAAGCTGATCCAGCAACTGATCGCCTTCTCCAGCGACCCCGCCCTGCGCCGCCGCCTCGTCTTTCTCCCCGACTACGACATGTCCCTGGGCGCACGGATGGTCGCCGGCTGCGACGTATGGCTGAACACCCCACTGCGCCCCCAGGAGGCATGCGGCACCTCAGGCATGAAAGCCGCACTCAATGGTGGCCTCAACCTGTCCATAGGCGACGGCTGGTGGGAGGAGTGCTACGACCCCGCCTACGGGTGGGCCATCGACTCCGCCCCCGGCCCCGCCGGCACAGTGGGCCGCGACGCGGCCGAAGCGGCCGCCCTGTACGACCTGCTGGAAACCAAGGTCATCCCGCTCTTCTACCACGACCACCGGCAATGGCTGCGCATGGTCCGCGCCGTCCTGACCGACCTGCGACCCACCCTGCTCGCCGACCGCATGGTCAACGACTACGTGAGGTCCCTCTACACACCGGCCGCCCACGCCGCACGCACCCTGACCCAGGACGACCACCGCCTCGCCCGCCACCTGGCCGCCTGGACCGACCGGGTACGTCAGGCATGGCCAAAAGTCCACATCAACACCCTGGACGCCCACCTCGGCCCCACCTCCGCCGACGGCAACCACCTGCTCACCCTGCGCGCCGAGGTGGTTCTTGGGCCACTGTCTCCCGACGACGTCAAGGTGCAGGCGTTCTGCGGCCCCCTCGACGCCGACCACCTGCTCAGCCCCACCACCGCGCCGATGCTCCCCACAGGCCCAGACCCGCACTACCAAGCCACCCTCACCCTGCCGCACGCCGGCACCTTCGGCTACACCGCCCGCATCGTGCCCCATCACCCACAGCTCGGGCCGATCCCCCTGGGCCTGGTGTGCGAAGCCGACCCCGCTCCGGGTCAGTGACCCGCCACGCACACACCACCAACCCTCTCCGCCCACCTTTGGGAGGCAGCGATGGCCCCACGGATCGGCCTGCTCACACGCGAGTACCCACCCGAGGTCTACGGCGGCGCCGGGGTACACGTAGCGGCCCTCGTACCGCACCTACGCACCTGGGTGGATGTCGACGTCCACTGCTTCGGCGCCCCACGCCCCGACGCCGTCGCCCACCAGCCCGCACCCCCACTGCGTTCGGCAAGCCCCGCCCTTGCGACCCTGTCCACCAACATGTCGATCGCCGCCGCGGTGGGCGAGGTGGACCTGGTCCATTCCCACACCTGGTACGCCAACTTCGCAGGACACACCGCCAAACTGCTCCACCACATCCCCCACGTCGTCACCGCCCACTCGCTGGAGCCGCGACGGCCGTGGAAGGAAGAACAACTCGGCGGCGGATACCGGCTGTCCTCATGGGTGGAACGCAGCGCCTACGAGGCCGCAGACGCTGTCATCGTGGTCAGCCACCACATGCGCACCGATGTACGCACCTGCTACCCGGCGCTCGATCCCGCACGGATACATGTCGTGCACAACGGCATCGACACCACCCGCTTCCACCCGGTGACCACCACCGACACACTCCGCGCACACGGTATCGATCCGGGCCGCCCGATCGTCGCGTTCATCGGACGCATCACCCGACAAAAAGGCATCGAGCACCTGATCGCCGCCGCCCACCACTTCGACCCGGCCGCACAGTTCGTGCTGTGCGCCGGTGCCCCCGACACCCCACAGATCGCCGAACAGACCCGCACGGACGTGACCGCCCTGGCCGCCGCGCGACCAGGAGTGGTGTGGATCGACCGGATGCTCACCCACCACGAGGTACGCGAGATCCTCTCCCACGCCACCGTCTTCGTCTGCCCGTCGGTCTACGAGCCGTTGGGCATCGTCAACCTCGAAGCCATGGCCTGCGGCACCGCAGTGGTGGCCTCGGACGTCGGCGGCATCCCAGAAGCCGTCGCCCACGGCCTCTCCGGACTGCTGGTGCACTACGACGAACACGACCCCGAAGCCTTCCGGCACAACCTGGCGTCGTCGATCAACGCAGTGATCGGCGATCCACCACGGGCGCAAACCATGGGGGAGGCCGGCCGCGACAGAGCAGAGCGCGAGTTCGGCTGGCGTTCGATCGCCGAGCGGACGGTGACGGTCTACCGCTCGGTCCTGCTCAACCACCGGCAGTAAGGAGCGTGGCGTGATCCACACCGACACCGCTTCCCCCGCACGGCTCGCCGTCGACGATGTCCACCCCGTCGTCGACTGCGGCCGATACCCGGCCAAAGCAACGGTCGGCGAGCAGATCCCCGTCGAAGCGACCGTCTGGCGCGAGGGACACGCAGCGGTCGCAGCGACCGTGGTCTGGCAAGGCCCCCACGACCAGGCACCGCGCACCACACCGATGACACTGCTCGACGCCGGCGCAGACCGCTGGGCAGCACCCATCACCCCCGACTCCGAGGGCCTGTGGACCTTCCGCGTCGATGCATGGAGCGACCCCTGGAGCACCTGGCACGGCACGATGCGCGCCAAGATCGACGCCGGCCAGGGCGCCGACGAACTCGCAGGTGACCTCGAAATCGGAGCACGGCTGCTGGACCGGATCGCCGGGCACCTCCCACCCGACACCCCACCAACGCCCCTCACCCAAGCCGCCCAGGACCTACGCGACGCCACCCAACCGGTCACCGCCCGCATTGCCGCGGCGCTGTCGCAGCCGGTGCACCATCTCGCCACCGATCACCCCATACGCGACCTGCTGACGCCCGGCCCCACCTGCTGGCTCCAGGTGGAACGCTCCAGGGCACTCGCCGGCGCGTGGTACGAGTTCTTCCCCCGCTCCACAGGCGGCCTGGACACCGACGGCACACCCCTCCACGGCACCTTCCACACCGCCGCGGCGGCCCTGGAACGCATCGCGGCCATGGGGTTCAACGTCGTCTACCTGCCACCGATCCACCCCATCGGCCATACCCACCGCAAGGGCCGCAACAACTCCCTGACCGCAACACCGGACGACGTCGGCTCCCCCTGGGCGATCGGCACCGCCCAGGGCGGCCACGACGCCGTCCACCCCCAACTCGGCACCCTCGAAGATTTCGACGTCTTCGTCGCCCGCGCCGGGGCACTAGGCCTGGAGGTGGCCCTCGACCTCGCGCTGCAATGCGCTCCGGACCACCCCTGGGTCACCGACCACCCCCAATGGTTCACCACACAGCCCGACGGCACCATCGCCTACGCCGAAAACCCCCCAAAAAAATACCAGGACATCTACCCGCTGAACTTCGACAACGACACGCCCGGACTGTTCCAGGAAGTCCTGCGAATCGTCCAACACTGGATATCCCACGGCGTGCGGATCTTCCGCATCGACAATCCTCACACCAAACCACCCCACCTATGGAGCTGGCTGATCGAACGCGTCAAACAAACCCACCCCGACGTACTGTTCCTCGCCGAGGCATTCACCCGCCCCGCCCGACTCTACGGTCTGGCACGACGCGGCTTCAGCCAGTCCTACACCTACTTCACCTGGCGAACCACCAAACAAGAACTGACCGATTTCGGAAACGAACTCATCGAGCACGCCCACGAGATGCGCCCCAACCTGTTCGCCAACACCCCCGACATCCTGCATCCCACACTGCAGCACGGCGGAAAAGCCATGTTCGCCCTCAGAGCAGCCCTGGCCGCCACGCTGTCCCCGACCTGGGGCGTCTACTGCGGATACGAACTCTTCGAAAGCCAGGCACTGCACGAAGGCAGCGAAGAATACCTGGACTCAGAGAAATACCAGCTGCGCCCGCGCGACTTCGCAGCCGCCCTCGCTGCGACCGCTTCACTTGAGCCATGGCTCACCATGCTCAACGCCATCCGTGCGCGCCACCCCGCACTGCACCAGCTACGCACGCTGCGCTTCCACCACATCGACAACGACGCACTGATCGCCTACTCCAAACACGATCCGGCGACCGGCGACACCGTTGTCGTCGTGGTCAACCTGGACCCCCACCACGTCCAGACGGCCACACTGCGACTCGACCTTGCCGCACTCGGATACCCCAGCCACGCCCAGCTGAGCGCATACGACGAAGTGAGCGGGCAAAGATGGCAATGGGGCGAGCGCAACTTCGTTCAACTCAACCCGGTGCACGCGGTATGCCACATCGTGCACCTCGACCCACCCCACCCACCGCACGAGCACGCCGAACACGGCGCCGCCCCGACCACCGAAGGCGGTCAGGGATGACCACCTCAGCCGATCGGCCCAGCGAAGCGGACATCGCCCGGATCACCAGCGGCACCCACCACAACCCCCACGCGGTACTCGGCGCACACCCCCACGACGGCACCAGCACGGCCGTACGCGCCTATCGCCCGGGCGCCGAAGCCATCGCCGTGCTCACCGACGAAAGGCGGGTCGCGCTGACCCACCTGGCAGACGGGTTCTTCACCGGCCTGGTGGACTCTCCCCTGGGCGACTACCAGCTCGAAGTGCGCTATCACGACCACACCGTCGTCCTGGACGACCCCTATCGATGGCTTCCCACACTTGGCGAGTTCGACCTGCACCTGATCTCCCAAGGCCGCCACGAACGGCTGTGGGAGGTCCTGGGAGCACACCTGCGCAGCTACGACACACCCTCCGGCGTGGTGGAGGGAGTCTCGTTCGCGGTGTGGGCACCGACCGCCCAGGGCGTACGCGTGTGCGGCGAGTTCGACGACTGGTCGGGCCAGGCGTATCCGATGCGCTCGCTGGGAACGGCGGGAGTCTGGGAGCTCTTCCTGCCCGGTATCGGCGCCCACACCCCTTACACCTTCCGGATACTGGCCGCTGACGGGACTTGGCACCAAAAAGCGGACCCCCTCGCCTTTCGGGCCCAAACTCCGCCCGGCACGGCATCGGTGGTCTTCGACTCCAGCTACACCTGGAACGACTCCGCATGGCTTTCCGCCCGCACCGCCTCTCCGCCCCATCGCACACCGATCAGCATCTACGAGGTGCACCTGGGCTCATGGCACCAAGGACTCGACTACCGCACCGCGGCAACCGCGCTGGCCGATTACGCCACCCGGATGGGCTTCACCCACGTCGAACTGCTGCCGCTGGCCGAACATCCCTATGGCGGCTCCTGGGGATACCAGGTGACCTCCTATTACGCACCAGCCTCCCGATACGGATCACCCGACGACCTATGCCATCTGATCGACACCCTCCACACCCGCGGCATCGGCGTGATCATCGATTGGGTCCCCGCACACTTTCCCCGCGACAGCTGGGCGCTGGCTCGCTTCGACGGCACCGCACAGTATGAGCATCCCGATCCCCGCCGGGGCGAACACCCCGACTGGGGAACTTACATCGTCGACTTCGGCAGACCCGAAGTCCGGAACTTCTTCGTCGCCAACGCCCTTTTCTGGTTCACCGAGTTCCACATCGACGGACTACGCGTCGACGCCGTCGCATCGATGCTCTACCTGGACTACTCCCGCCCCGAAGGGGCCTGGCTGCCCAACGAGCATGGCGGCAGGGAAAACCTGGACGCGGTGTGCTTCCTTCAAGAACTCAACGCGACCGTCTACCGACACCACCCCGACGTGATGATGATCGCCGAGGACTCCACCTCCTGGCCAGGCGTGACACACCCGACCCACCACGGCGGCCTGGGGTTCGGATTCAAATGGAACCTGGGCTGGACGAACGACACTCTGCGCTATGTCTCACGCGATCCAGTGCACCGCTCATACCACCACCACGAGATGACCTTCGCCCAGCTCTACGCCTGGCACGAGAACTTCGTACTCCCGCTCTCCCACGACGAAGTCGTCCATGGCAAAGGCTCGCTGTGGTCACGTATGCCAGGAGACGACTGGAACAAGGCAGCCGGCCTGCGAGCACTGCTGGCCTACGTGTGGGCCCACCCGGGCAAAAAACTGCTCTTCATGGGCGGAGAATTCGGCCAACGCGACGAGTGGTCGCATACGCAGTCACTCGACTGGCACCTGCTCGACGACCCGCTGCACGCGGGCATCGCCACCCTGGTCCGCGACCTCAACACGCACTACCGCAAAACCCCCGCGCTCTGGGCGGCGGACCACACACCGGACGGCTTCTCCTGGATCGACGCGAACGACTCGGCCAGCAACGTCTTCAGCTTCCTTCGCATCGACCCCGCCGACCCCCACCGCCGTGTCCTTGCCTGCGTGGCGAACTTCGCGGGGATAGCGCACCACGACTACCACATCGGCCTGCCGGCCCCCGGCCGCTGGCGCGAGGTGCTCAACACCGACGCCGAAGACTACGGCGGATCGGGGGTGGGCAACCTCGGCACGGTCACCGCGACCGCACAGCCGTGGCATGGCCGTCCGGCCTCGGCAACGATCCAGCTACCCCCCTGCGGCGCGATCTGGCTGGAGCCGGCCGAACACACCCTCCGTCCGGCCTGAGACCCGCCGACGCGACCGCTGCGCCTATGGCCTGCTGATCCCTGTGGGTGCCGGAAACTGTGTCACCCCTATGCGACCTGCGTGTATTCACGGATGAGGCCGCCGAGTCGGTCGCGTCGATGGATACGAGTGTTGTCGGCGGCGATGAGTGGTCCGGGCTCGGTGAGTCGGTCCGGCGCCCGCTGTTCGAGGGATCGGTGCGGCCTGTGTCTGTTGTAGTGCTCCGCGTACTCGTTGACGACGAGGTGTAGGTGGCGCTGGCCGGTGATCAGGATGCGGTCGGTGGCCTCGCGGCGGCATGATCCGATCCAGCGTTCTGCGATGGCGTTCATCCGGGGCACCTGCGGCAGTGTCGGGATGACCCGCACGCCGATCGCTTGGAAGACGGCGTCGAAGCTGTCGGTCAAGTACGCGCCGCGGTCCCGGATGAGGAACCTCATCGCCTCCGCGCGGTCGTCGAGGTCCATGAGGTAGTTGCGTGCCTGCTGGGTGATCCAGGGGCCGGTCGGGTGTCGGGTGATGCCGGCGATGTGCACCCGCCGGGTGCCGTGTGATGCCGTTGAACGTCCAGTCGCAGCCCAGCCTCAGCCACAGACTGGCCGGCGCCGCAGCCGATTCCCAACACGCCGTAGGCATCCCTGCTCTGCCCCCCCCCGAAGCCGGTATCCGGGCCGAACGCACCCCCGGGGCCTGCGGCTGGCGCGTGGAAGTGCGCTGCATCTTGCACGAGGAGCGCCGCGCACTGGACACCGCCCGGGAAGTACGCCACCACGTCCGCCTGGCAGTCACCGACCACCTGGCCCGGCACGGCACCCCGGCATGACGGTCACCATCCTGGTGACCGTCACCCAAACCAAGGCGTCGGCACGGCAGAACGGCTCCGGCGACTGAAGACCTCACCTTCCCAACTGGCCCCGCCGGGTGGGTTGGCCGACGGGCGTGAGGTCACCTCATGACCTCAGGTGACAAGGCGCCTTCCCCAGCCGCGGGGGATGGGGGGCTCTATCGTGCCGTCGGCTGGTGGAGCCAGGGCGAGCTGGTGGCCCAGAAGATGACGTCGGCTCCGAGGGTGTTCGTGCCGAAGTCGGTGAACTCCTGCCGGGTGTATGGCTTGTTCGTCTTGGGGTTGGTGTACTGGAAGTCGGGTTCCTGTACGGCCATGGCCACCATGGGGAGCTGCCCCCGGTACTTCTTGAAGAAGGGGTACGAGTTCTCCATCTGCGCCGGGCGGTCCGGCAGGATGTCCGGTCCCCCCAGGCCGATTCCGTGCGCCTTGGCGAACTCGAAGGTGCGGCTCATGTACTTGCGGCTGTTGTTCCATTCACCGGGCCAGAAGTTGACGTACTGGATGAACGGCGTCTTGGTGAAGACCTTCTTGCCGTAGGCCATGTTGTCGAGTTCTGCCTTGAAGTAGGCGTCGTCGCTGTAGCCGGTGTGGTCCTTCTTGGTGTCCACCTCGGTTGCGGTTTCCGGCAGGTTCACCCCGGCGAGGCGACCGTCGAACCGCTGTGACATCATCTTCAGCAGCTGCTGGAAGCGGTCCCGCACCTGCGGGTTCCATTGCGCCGCGACCGCCCCGGGCGGACCGGTGCCGAGGCCGTTCTCGTTCTTTGTCGGAGCCGCGCCTCCCTTGTACTCCGGATCCTTCAACAGATAGTCCGGGAGCCTCGGGTGCGGCGCGAAGAACCGGTCCTGGACCTGGATGAACAGCTTCTTGTGGCGGGACTGCAGAGCGTTCAGCGCCCGGTCGATCTCCGAGAAGTCGTACTGATTCTTCTGCCGCTCCATCGCCTTCCACGGCACCACCAGCTGCACGCCGGCGATATCGGGACGATCGATCAACGGCTTCACATTGGCGTCGAAATCCCCGATGGAGGCGTAAAGATAGTTCTTCGCCTTCTTTCCGGGCGCTGCGGCGGAAGCCTTTCCGGACACCGAAGCGGGAGCCCCAGAGGCCACCGCGGCCGCGCCCGTCAGGCCCATCGCCACGAGAATTCCGACACCGACAGCAGTTCGTTTGGTCACCATGAACCCCACGGTGCAGCACAGTTGTGAGAGGAATGTAAGAAGGCCGGACACTCCTCCTGACGAAGAGGGTGTCTCACGTGGCAAGTTTCGCGAGCTTCTTGTAGCAGGTCAGGGCGGCGGCCATGGCCAGGCCTCGGATCTGCCAGTCGTTGCGGACCACGTACGGGATCTTGAGACCACGAGCAGCCCATGGCAGGCTCATGCCGCATGATCGATGAATTCGCGAAAGGCAACCTGCACGGGAGACTGCGGCGGGACCGCAAGGCGCTGCTCTGGAAACTCGACGGCTTGTCCGAATACGACGCCCGCCGACCTTTGACAGCGACCGGGACCAACCTCCTCGGCCTGGTCAAACACGTGGCCACCGTCGAGGCCAGGTACTTCGGCGAGGTCTTCGACCGCCCTCCCCCGGAACCGCTGTCCCGGTGGCAGGACTACAACGGCAGCGATCTGTGGGCGACCGAGGACGAGACCCGTGATCAGATCATCGGGTTCTACCGGCGCACGTGGGAACACTCGGACGCGACGATCAACGAGCTTCCCCTCGACGCCCCCGGCCACGTGCCGTGGTGGCCGGAGCCTTATCCCAACACGAACCTGTTCGCCATCATGGTCCATGTCCTCGGCGAGTCCATCCGGCATGCCGGGCACGCCGATATCCTGCGCGAGGGCCTCGACGGCCGGACCGGGGTGCGCGCCGAAAACGAGAAGCAGATCGACGAGGAAGCCCGTGCAGCCTACTGCGCGAAGATCGAGCAGGCCGCCAGGTCGGCCGCATCAATCAAGGCTTAGAGGTTGTCTCACGTGACTTGATGTTCGTGCGGCATGATGCCGGTCGTGGGTGCTGATCTATCGAAGCGTCTGGTTCCTGATGAACTCTGGGCGCTGGCCGCCCCGTTGCTGCCGTCGTTCGCTGCTCGTCCGCAAGGTGGTGGGACCGCTCCGTGTGACGAGCGGGCCGTGTTCACGGCAGTGGTGTACGCGTTGACCAGCGGCTGTGCCTGGCGGTATCTGCCGCCGACGTTCGGCACGTCGCCCGCCACCGCGCATCGCCGCTTCACGGTATGGACCGAGGCCGGTCTGTGGCGTCGGCTGCACCGGGCGGTGCTGGACGAACTCGGGGCCCGGGGCGATGTGGACTGGACCTCGGCGATTGTCGACGCGGCCTCCGTTCGCGCCAAAAGGGGGGATCGCTGACCGGGCCGAACCCGGTCGATCGCGGCAAGAAGGGCAGCAAGCTGCACGTGCTGTCCGATGCCCAGGGCATCCCGCTCGCCGTCGCCGTGTCCAGCGCGAACATGCACGACAGCCTCGCCCTCAAGCCGCTCATCCGCGGCATACCCGCCGTCCGGTCCCGCCGGGGACCACGGCGGCGCCGCCCCGTCAAACTCCGCGCGGACAAGGCGAACTTCTCCGCCGAACACCTGGCCTGGCTGCGCGAGCGCGGGCTCGTCGCGCGCATCGCGCGGCCCGGCATCGAGTCCGGCGAACGCCTCGGTCGGCACCGCTGGAAGATCGAACGGTCGATCGCCTGGCTCTTCGGCTACCGCCGCCTCACCGTCCGATACGAACGAAAGGGCTCGCACTTCCTCGCCTTCCTCGGCCTGGCCGCCGCCCTGACCTGCTACAAGAAGCTCGCGAAACGTGCCACGTGAGACACCCTCTAAGCCTCGATCCACCGGTCGGCTTCTGATGTGATCTTTTGAAGTTCGAGGGGCGGGTTCTTCAGCCGTTGGCCAGCTGTGAGCAGGCGGTATCTGCTGGTCTGTCCAGCTCTTCCATGAGTTCGGCTCCGGTCGGGCCCTGGTGGGCGGGGTGGTCGGGGAGGTCAGGCTGCGTCGGGTGGGCGTGAACGGTGGTGAACAGCTGTGTCCATGCGTGCTGCCAGGGCCATCGCTTTGGCAGGTGCAGGGTGAGGCGGCGGGCGGAGCGGGCGATCCTGGCGGGGATGTGGATGAGGTGAGTGCGCAAGGTGGCGGTGGTGGCCTTGGCGTGGAAGACCGAGGCCAGGGTGCCCGCGGCCCGCAACAGGTTGTTGGAGATCGCCCACAGAATCAGCCAGGCGGCGTTGGCGTTGCACTTCCCAGAGGGCAGGTGGGCCAGGGGCCCGGCTTTGCCGTCGGCGATGACCTGCTCGATGACCGTGTGGTGGCGGTGCTGCCGCTCGGCCTGGAGGGTGGCGAAGGGGCTGTCGGTGAAGAACGGGTGGTAGCGCCAAACCGGAGCTCGCCCTGCTCGCCGATGGTGGCGCGTTTGGCCAGGTCACGGACCCGGCGCACGATGAGCCGGGCCGTGACCTGCTCGGCCTTCTTCCGGCCGGTGAAGGCGGTGTAGTCGGACATCTCGGCGAACCTCCGCATCCGAGATCAGCTCGCCGCTGTCCGGGCCGACGACCGCCCGGGGATAGCGGATCGGCTGCCACGCGGTGTCGGCAACGGCGGCGATGGCCCGCTTTGATCGAGGGGTTCATCCCCGTACTGATCGAGTGGGTTCCGTCATGGCGGCAGGCGGCCACTACGTCGGCGTTGTAGAACTGCGAGTCCGCCCGCAGGATACGCACTCCGGTGCAGCCGGCGGCCACCGGTGGCCAGGGCCTCGGTGGCGAACCTGTGCCGTTCGGAAACCCGTCGCTGCTGGTCAGGCAGCGTATCTGTACTCGTTGATCACGCCGCCGAGTATGGGGGTGTGTAGGAGCCGGTGAGCAGTCGGGGCACTCATGGGCTTCGGGTGCTCGTGGGCGACGGGAAGGAGCTGTGCCCGAGCCTGGTGTGGGCGGTGGCGGTTGTAGTGCTGGGCGTAGGCGTCGAGGGTCTGCCGGGCGTGGGTCTCGTTCCATGTGAGCGGGTGGTCTAGGACCTCGCGTCGCAGGGTTCCGATGACCCGTTCGCAGAACAGCTCGGCCGCCTGCATCCGTACTGTCTCCCGGCGCCGCCGTCCCGCAGCAGTCAGCCCGCCCGCATCCGCATACCTCACACACCACGGGATACAGCCACCACTCCAGGCCCAGCAGGGACTTCGCGAAAGTGCACCCTGACGAGCCGAAGTCAGTAACGCGCGAGGGCGGTACGGCCTGTCAATGGCCGTACCGCCCTGGTGTTGTCGCATGGGTTCTGGTCAGAGGACCTTGGACAGGAAGGACTTGGTCCGCTCGTGCTGTGGGTTGGTCAGCACTTCGCGCGGGTGTCCGGATTCCACGACGACTCCGTCGTCCATGAAGACGACCGAGTCGCCGACCTCGCGGGCGAAGCCCATTTCATGGGTGACGACGATCATCGTCATTCCGTCCTCGGCCAGTCCGCGCATGACGTCGAGGACATCGCCGACCAGTTCGGGGTCGAGGGCTGAGGTGGGCTCGTCGAAGAGCATCAGCTTGGGTTCCATCGCCAGCGCGCGGGCGATGGCGACGCGCTGCTGCTGGCCGCCGGAGAGCTGGGAGGGGTAGTTGCCCGCCTTGTCGGCCAGGCCCACCCGGTCCAGCAGCTTCAGCGCGCGTTCCCGCGCGACCGCCTTGGTCTCCTTTTTGACCTGGACCGGCGCCTCGATGACGTTTTCCAGCGCGGTCATGTGCGGGAAGAGGTTGAAGCGCTGGAAGACCATGCCGATGTCGCGCCGCTTCTCGGCGACCTCGCGGTCCCTGAGCTCGTAGAGCTTGTCGCCCTTCTGCCGGTAGCCGACCAGGTCGCCGTCGACGTACAGCCGCCCGGAGTTGATCTTCTCCAGGTGGTTGATGCAGCGCAGGAAGGTGGACTTCCCGGAGCCGGACGGGCCGATGAGGCAGAACACCTCGCGGGGGGCGACCTCGAGGTCGATGCCCTTGAGGACCTGGACCGCGCCGAAGGACTTGTGCACACCTTCGGCCTTCACCATGGCGGTCATGCGCGGACACCTCCGGATCGGTTGCTGAAGGAGAGCAGGTTGGCCCGGATCCGCTGGAGCGGGGTCATCGGGAGGGAGCGGCTGGAGCCGCGGGCGTAGTACCGCTCCAGGTAGTACTGGCCCACGCTCAGTACCGAGGTGAGGATCAGATACCAGGCGGCGGCCAGGAAGAGCATCTCGGCGGTGGCGCCGGTGTTCTGGCCGACGTTGGTGGTGGCCTGCAACAGATCCCAGTACTGCACGGCGATCACCAGTGAGGTGGTTTTGAGCATGTTGATGAATTCGTTGCCCGTCGGCGGCACGATCACCCGCATCGCCTGCGGCAGGACCACCCGGCGCAGCGTTTTGGCGTGGCTCATGCCCAGTGCCTGGGCGGCTTCGGTCTGGCCCTCGTCGACCGCCTGGAGACCGGCGCGGCAGATCTCGGCCATGTACGCGGCCTCGTTCAGGCCCAGGCCCAGCAGGGCGGCCAGGAACGGGGTCATGAAGTCCGACCACTCGTCCTTGTAGATCGGGCCGAGGTTGATGTAGTTGAAGACCAGGCCGAGATTGAACCAGACCAGCAGCTGGACGTAGACCGGGGTGCCGCGGAAGAACCAGATGTAGCCCCAGGCGATGGAGGAGGTCACCGGGTTCTTCGACAGTCGCATCACCGCGAGGATGATGCCGAGGACCACACCGAGCGCCATCGACAGGATGGTGATCCAGACGGTGTTGCGGACACCGCGGAGCACTTCCTTGTCGAAGAAGTAGTCCGGGATGGCGCCCCAGTTGACATCGCCGCGGGCGAAGGCCATGACGAGTGTCACGATGAGGGCGATGGCGACGACCGCGGTGATCCAGCGGCCGTAGTGCCGCACCGGGATGGCTTTGATGTTCTCCGGCGCGGGCGGCGGGGCGTCGACCGGGTCCGCCTTGTCGATCTTAGTTGTCACGGATTGTGCCTTTCAGCGCGAGCGCGCGAGGAAGGAAACGGGCCGGGTCACTTGCCGCCGTTGATGATGGCCTTGGTGACGGCGCCGTCCTTGACGCCCCACTTCGCGATGATCTTGTCGTACTCGCCGTTGGCGACGATGAAGGCCAGGGCCTGCTTGAGGGCGTCACGCAGCTCGGTGTTGTCCTTGCTGACGGCGATGCCGTACGGCGCGGCCTCCTCCTGCTCACCGGTGATCTCGAAGTCGTTGCCGCCGCCGGAGGTCTTCACGGCGTAGGCCGCCACGGGGAAGTCGCTGGAGGCAGCGTCGGCGCCACCACCGCGCAGCCGGGTCTGGGCCTCGGTGTCGTTGGCGAACGCCTCGATCTTGATCTTGCCGTCCTTGCCGCACTTCTTGGACTCGGCCTTGGCGAGATCGTGCGAGACGGTGCCGCGCTGGAGGACGACCTTCTTCCCGCACAGATCCTTCCAGCTGGTGATTCCCTCAGTCTCGCCCTTCTTGGTGTAGATCGAGACACCGGCGGTGAAGTAGTCGACGAAGTCGACGCCCTCGCCCGCCTTCTTACCGGTGTCCGGGTCCACACCCTCCTGGCGACCCTTGTTGTCGGTCATGGCCGACATCGCGATGTCGTAGCGCTTGGAGCGCAGACCGGAGAGCAGGGTGTCGAACGTGGCGTTGTTGAACTCGAACTTCACACCGAGCGCCTTGCCCAGGGCATCGGCGATATCCGGGTCCAGGCCCATGACCTGGCCGTTCTTCTTGAACTCGACCGGCGGATAGTTGATGTCCGAGCCGACCTTGATCACGCCGGCGTCCTGGATCCGCTTCGGCAGCGCGCTGAAGAGCGGACCCTTGCCCGCGGCGCTGGAGGAGCCGCCCGTGGCCTTGTCGGTCTGGTCGCCACAGCCCGTCAGGAGCAGGGCGCCCACGACCGCTACCGCGCCGGCTGTGGCCATCCGGGACTTCGTGGTGGCCCGACGGCGCGTGAAGCTGGCGGTCATGCTGGTTCCTCCCGCAGGATGAAGGGGATGTCCGAGATGGCGGGAACACACTTTTGCGTGTCTCCGGCCCGTTCTGATCGTGTCCGCACTTTGGCTCATCCGGCGGCCGGGCGACCAGGACCAGCGTGCGACTCCCGAGCGAGACCTTCGAGCAGCTTGACCGCCAAGGCGGCGCTGTCATGCGGGACGAACAAGTGATCGTGGTAGAAACCGGCCACGACATTGCAGCTGAGCCCCGCACGGGTCAGTACCTCGGAGATGGCAGCCGTCAAGCCGACGGCTGCCAGGGATGAATGCACCCGCAGTGTGATCCAGCCGGCCACGTACTCGTATCCCAGTCCTAGCCTGTCGGCGTCCTCCTTGCGCAGGACGAGCGTGAGCCCCTCTTCCTCCGCGACCGTCACGACCGGAGCCACTCCTGCGGGAATCGCCGCACCGGGGATCGAGACGAATACGTACTCACCAGGGTGAAGTTCCGGACGCATGCCGCTGAGCAGCGCTGACAGATGGGTTTCTCCAGCCAACTTCCTACTCCTTGCCATGAAATGAGGGTGAGAGGAGCCGGGGGGTGAGATCACTCCCCGCTCCTGAAACGGGCACCAGGGCTGCTGCGGACACGGCAGCCCAGACTCCCTCAAGGAGGAGGAAGCCCCAGGAATGCCGGTCCAGCGCAACGATCGCGAGCACCGAGGAACCAGCCGGGTTGAGCGCGAGGTAGTGGACCTTGGCTCAGTCGTCCTGCCTGCGCAGCGAGGAAGGACGAGAGGACGAACAGAGAGCCACAAAGCTCAGCAAGATTTTGAAGCGACATCGTTGTGATGCGCGCCGTCTTTGCTCGGCCGGGTACGGCAGCGCTCTCGTCCGGGGCTGGCGCAGAACAGCGCCGCCGCGGGCGACGCTAGCACGAACTCCATGCCCACGACTATAGGAATCACCTTGGCTTTCCGTCCGAGCGCCTACCACGCCTGACCAGCAGGAAACCTGGCATTGAACACGTACCGAACCCGTGTAGTCACTCACCGTCCAGGTGAGCGCCCGTCCCGGCTCGGCCCGGCCGCTGGGCAGTCCGCGCGCCGTCTATGCCTCGCCGGTCGAGGAAACCTCGGTTGGGCGGATCCATCGCTCCGGCAGGCCACCGCCAGCTGGGTACTCGACACCCAGCTCGGCCCCGGCTGTCACGGAGTCTCGTCGTGATCCGCACCTCGTCCTCGACGGACACCCGGTAGTACGTCCTCCTTCGGTCGTACCGCTTCAGAATGGCTTCATAGCCGGTGCGCTGGGGTTTCGTCGGGTGGTCGGCTGGCGCTGCGGTACTCGTTGACGAGTCCGGCAACGGCTTGTCGGCGTTCGATCCGGGTTGACGGCAGGGGGATGACGTCTGGGTCGTCCAGCGGCGCGAGCTGATCTCGGCCCTGATGGGGTCGGTGGCCGTTGAAGTGCCGGGCGTAGTCGTGGAGGATCTTCTCGGCGTGTCCGCGGTGGAAGATGAGCAGGCGGTCGGTGCGCTCTTCACGTACCGAGCGTACGAACCGCTCGGCGTGCGGGTTGCGGTTGGGGCTCCTCGGAGGGATCTTGGCTACGGTGATGCCCTCGCTGGCGAAGACGGCATCGAAGGCGGTCGTGGACGTTGTGTCCCTGTCACGGACCGGGTGGGTGAACTCGGTTGCGCGGTGGCCGAGTTGTCAGAGCAGCTGGCGGGCGTGCCGGGTCGCCCAGGTGGCGGTGGGGTGAGCGGTGGCGCCGGGGATGTGCACGGTGCGGGTGCGGACCTCCATGACGAACAGGGCGTACAGGCGGTGCGGGGCGAGGGTGTCGACGTGGAACAGGTCGGTGGCGAGGAAGCCGTGGGTCTGGGACTTCAGGAAGCGGTTTCCACGCAGAGCGGACGATAGCCACCTCGGCCGGGCCGGTGCAGGTCAAAGCGCCGCGAGTGAACGACCGGCGGATCGATGCCGAGACCGGGGAGCGCAAACGATTCTCCTCGGCGATCCTGCCGCCGTGGGCCCGCAAGACCCCGAAGATATCGGAGGTGCTGCCGCTGCTGTACCTGCACGGCCTGTCCATCGGCGACTTCGTCCCGGCACTGGAACAGTTCCTCGGCTCGGCCGCCGGGCTGTCGTCGGCGACCGTGTCGCGGCTGACCGCGCAGTGGAGCGACGATCACAAAGCGTTCCAGAAACGGGACCTGTCGAAGACCGACTTCGTCTACGTGTGGGCCGACGGCGTGCACCTGAAGGTGCGCCTGGACGAGGCCAAGGCATGCGTGCTGGTCATGGTCGGCGTTCGGGCCGACGGCAGCAAGGAGCTGATAGCCCTGGACGAGGGCTACCGGGAGTCCGGCGAGTCCTGGGCGAACCTGCTGCGCGACTGCGCCCGGCGCGGCATGCGCGCCCCGGTACTGGCCATCGGTGACGGCGCGCTGGGCTTCTGGAAGGCGCTGCGCGAGGTGTTCCCCGAAACGCGCGAGCAGAGATGCTGGGTGCACAAAACGGCAAATGTCCTGGACGCTCTCCCGAAGTCGGCGCAGCCGGCGGCGAAGAACGCGATCGCAGACATCTACAATGCCGAGGACAAAGACCAGGCCAGGGCCGCCGTCAAGGCGTTCGCGAAGCAGTATGGCGCGAAGTTCCCCAAGTCCGTGGCGAAGGTCGTCGACGACGAGGACGTGCTGCTGGCGTTCTACGACTACCCGGCCGAGCACTGGATCCACCTGCGTACCACGAACCCGATCGAGTCGACCTTCTCCACCGTGCGGCTGCGCACCAAGGTCACCCGCGGCGCCGGGTCGCGGTCGGCCGCTCTGGCGATGACGTTCAAGCTGATCGAGTCCGCCCAGGAACGCTGGCGCGCGGTCAATGCGCCGCACCTGGTCGCCCTTGTGCGAGCCGGAGCCCGCTTCAAGCGCGGCGTCCTCGTCGAACGGGAGGACGCCAGCGCGGCCTGAGCCGCGTCCCGATCGCGGGATTCGACAGCCGCACGTTCGTGCCCGGCTTCACACCGAGGGTGTACCTCGTCCGAGCAGCCTGCTGAGCTCGTGGGCCAGGGCGACCGAGGCGTCGATCTCGACCTTGCGGATGGACACGCTCTCCACGAGGAAGCCGAACGGCATGCCGAGCTTGCGGCAGAAGGCGATCAGGTCCCGGGCGTTCGCCAAGCAGTGCTGGTATGACTCGGCCAGGGTGTCGTCCGCATGGCGCAGGGAGTTCTCCAGCCAGCGCGGGACGTCGACGCCGAGCCATTGGAGGAACGCCAGCGTCTTCACCGAGCCGCACACCGAGAGCGTGAACAGGACGGGCCTCGGTTCGAGGTCCCGCTCGCGGCAGGCGTAGTAGTAGTCGGAGACCATGCTTTTCGCCGCGTCGGCGCTGTAGATGACCTGCGAGATGAAGTACGCGCATCCGGCCACCTGCTTGGCGACGAGCCGCAGATGCTCCTCGGGGCGTTCGGTGATGGCCACGCCACCGAGCAGCAGGTCTGGGCGGACATCGCGGCGCAGGTCCTGCGCCTCGAACAGGCCGGTCCGCACCGCCTTCCCCTTCGAGGACGCGCCGACGAAGACGCCGAGCAGCCGGTCGGCGTCGGCCGTCCGCAGCCAGGTCCGCAGCTCCGTCTGGGAGTACTTGCCGACGCACCGGTAGACGACCACCGGGCGGTTCCACTTGCCGAGATAGTCCGCGTGGTACACGGCAGGGTCGATGGTCGGCAGGTACGGAAACGGCCGCTGCGCCGGATTACGATCGCTCTCATCGTCGATGTCGTACAGCGCCAGACCGTCGACATCGAGGGACTCCAACCGTGCCAGGGTGGCTGCGGTGATCTCCCGGATCCGCTCGGGAGTGTTGCTCAGGCGGGGCGGCGTGATGCCGAACAACAGGACACCGCTGTCGGCATCGGCCACCCGGCTTCGGAGATCTGTGCCGTCGCTCTGGTTCGCCATGACGCGGAAGTTAGCAGCTCATCCGCCATGCGGCAGGCGAACACCACCCTGTGAGACCGGACTCGGTTCTGAACCAACTGACGTCCGGCCGCGCGGACCAGATCCACAGGATTTGACAATTGCTCCGCTCTCCCTGTTCTCAGCACCTACGCCGGACACTACAACGGACATCGACCGCATCAGGCCCGAGAGCAACTACCTCCCCTCGCCGACCACCACACTGCGCCGCTGACCGACCTGAAAACCCCATGACGGCTGCTCCAGACCCGTGTCCTTGGCGGCGCCTGATCAATGAGTACAGGTACGCAGCATGACCAGCAGTGACGCGTTTCTGAGCGGCACACGATCGACAGTGGCATCGGGAGATCATCCCAGACGCCGTACAGGCCGCCACTCAGAGCGGAGAAGCTGCAGGCCAGAGACAGAATCGTAGTTACCGAGCGGGACAGGCCGATTGATCTTCCTGCCTCGAGCGCAACGCGGACGACGTCAGCCGTACCAGGTGATACTGCAGACGTAGACGCAGTGGTGGCGCGCCACTGCGAGGAAGCTGATAAAGCCGCGTCCGCCGAGAATGTCGAATTCCCGGAGTCCGCCTTCCCGGTCCAAGGGTCGGCCCACCTTTGCCGCGTCAACTCCGAGGGCCGCGAACTCGGTTGCCAGCCGCTCAACCTCTGCCACTACGCCCGGCGCAAGTCCGCCAGCGACGTGCTCCTCGCTCGGGTTGTACTCCCAGATCCAGTCGGTCACAGCCCGGCCTCGGCCTCCGCTGTCTTGCGGATCTGCTGAATTTCATCGATGACCGTCGTGGGGTCTTGTTCGGCCGTATCTACGATTCGCTCGAGTTCACGGAGGCGGGCTGCACGTTCTGGGTGTCGCTCGATGGCGATGAACACAGCCCACGAGTGGATGAAAGCCCGAAGGGGAGCGAGGCTCTGTGTCTGTTGTGCGTTTGTAGTTGCCTCGAACAGATGCTGGGTGAGTGCAGGGATCCTGCTGGGAGCGATCCGGGCCACAGCCGCGCGCAGTGCATCAGGGGTGAGGTCCGGCATGGGGATCAGCGGTCCATGCGGGCCGTCTGGCTGCGCGCTCACGATGACCTCCGATGCGGGGGATTGCTGTTCGCACCATACCGTGCGGGTGCCCAGCGGTGTGGGCGTGTGGACAAGCGGGTGCGTGGTGGGCGCCACGGCATCGGGGAATCGTGACCGCAAGCCGCTGTCCGAGGCGCCTGTGCTCGCCTATATGGACGTCGATCTGTCCACCGATCTCAACGCGCTGCTGCCGCTGGTCGCCCCGCTGATCTCCGGCCACTCCGACCTGGCGATCGGCTCACGGCTGGCCCGCAGTTCGCGGGTGGTGCGTGGGCCCAAGCGGGAGTTGATCTCGCGGGCGTACAACCTGATCCTGCGCGGCAGTCTGGCCGCGCGCTTCTCGGACGCGCAGTGCGGCTTCAAGGCGATCCGCAAGGACGTCGCCGAGCGGCTGCTGCCGCTGGTCGAGGATTCCGGCTGGTTCTTCGACACCGAGATGCTGGTGCTGGCCGAGCGGGCGGGGCTGCGGATCCACGAGGTGCCGGTGGACTGGGTCGACGACCCGCACAGCACAGTGCACATCGTCAGGACGGCCACCGATGACCTCAAGGGCGTCTGGCGGGTGGGGCGCGCGCTGGCAACCGGCGCGCTGCCGTTGGACCGGGTGCGCCGCCCCTTCGGTGACGATCCGCGCGACCGCGAACTGAGCGGGGTACCGGGCGGACTGCCCCGGCAGCTCGTCGGCTTCTGTGTGGTGGGCGCGCTCAGCACGCTGGTCTATCTGCTGCTGTACTCCGCCTTCCGGCTCGGCACGGGCCCCCAGACGGCCAACGCGCTGGCGCTGTTGCTGTCCGCGCTCGGCAATACCGCGGCCAACCGGAGGCTCACTTTCGGGGTACGCGGACGGGACCGGGCGGTGCGCCATCAGGCGCAGGGGCTCGTCGTCTTCGGCATTGGCCTGGTGCTGACCAGTGGCTCCCTCGCCGCCCTCGACGCCGCCCCCGGCACCCCCTCGCACGGCACCGAACTGGCCGTGCTGATCGCGGCGAACCTCGCCGCGACCGTTCTGCGCTTCCTGCTCTTCCGAGCCTGGGTCTTCCCGTCGGACAGCAGGACCACGACCGACCACGACCCGAGGAACCCCCGATGACGACGTACAACCCCGGCACCTCGGAAGCCGGAGCACCGCCCCAGCCGCCCCCGGCCGCCGCATCCCACCGGGCGGGGCCGCAGGGCCCCGGCGGCTCGCGCCTGGCGCGGATGTGGTGGGGGCGGCCGGAGGACCCGCGCTGGGCACGCCCCGCCCTGTGGGCCCCTGCTCGCCGTGACCGCCGTGCTCTATCTGTGGAGCCTGGGCGCCTCCGGCTACGCCAACCAGTACTACTCGGGCGCCGTCCAGGCGGGCAGCGAGAGCTGGAAGGCGTTCTTCTTCGGCTCCTTGGACGCCGCGAACTCCATCACTGTTGACAAGCCACCGGCCGCGCTGTGGCCGATGGTCCTGTCGGTGCGGCTCTTCGGGCTCAGCTCGTGGGCGATCCTCGCCCCCCAGGCGCTGATGGGCGTGGCGACGGTCGGGGTGCTCTACGCGGCCGTACGGCGCAGGTCCGGCGCGGCCGCCGGGCTTATAGCGGGCGGCGTGCTCGCGGTCACCCCGGTCGCCGCGCTGATGTTCCGCTTCAACAACCCCGACTCGCTGCTGTGTCTGCTGATGGTCTCGGCCGTCTACTGCGTGCTGCGCGCGCTGGAGGACGCCAGGACAAAGTGGCTGGTGCTGGCGGGCGTCTGCTTCGGGCTCGGCTTTCTGACCAAGACGCTCCAGGCGTGGCTGATCCTGCCGGTGCTCGCGGTGGTGTACGCGGTGTGCGCCCCGGCCGGGCTCGGCAAGCGGATCAGCCAACTGCTGCTCGCGGGGCTCGCGCTGGTCATCTCCGGCGGCTGGTGGGTCGCGATCGTCGAGCTGTGGCCCGCATCCTCGCGGCCGTACATCGGCGGCTCGGACCACAACAGCTTTCTGGAGCTGACCTTCGGCTACAACGGCCTGGGACGGATCAGCGGCAACGAGCACTCCGGCGGTGAAGGCCTTGGCGGTGGCGGTGGCGGTGGCGGCAGCGTGTGGGGCGAGACCGGCATCGGCCGTCTCTTCGGCTCCGACCTGGGCGGCATGATCGCCTGGCTGCTGCCCGCCGCCTTCATTCTGCTGGCGGCGGGGATCTGGCTGACCTGGCGGGCCAAGCGCACGGACACCCAGCGCGCGGCGTTCCTGGCGTGGGGCGGGGCGCTGCTGATCACGTGGGTCATCTTCAGCTTTATGTCCGGGACCTTCCACCAGTACTACACCGTCGCCCTCGCGCCGTATATCGCGGCGATCGTGGGCATGGGGACGGTGCTGCTGTGGGAGCGGCGGTCCGGCCTGCCGGCCTCGGCAGCGCTGGCCGTCACGGTGGCGGTCACGGCCGTTTGGCCGTATGTGCTGCTCGGCCGCTCCGCGGACTGGCACCCGTGGCTGCGGTGGGTGGTGCTGATCGCCGGTCTCGCCGCGGCGGTCGGATTGCTGCCGGCGGCGCGGCTGGACCGGAGTCTGGCACTGGGCGTGGCGGGGCTCGGTCTCGCCGCAGTGCTGGCCGGGCCGGTCGCGTACACCCTGAACACGGTCGATACCCCGCACGGCGGCTCGATCCCGACGGCCGGGCCCGCGGTGAAGGGCGGCTCGGCAGGCCCCGGGCGCGGGCTGTTCGGCATGCAGGGCGATCGCCAGGGCCAGGGTCAGCCGGTCAGCAGGGTCAGACCGGTCACGACCAGCCGGGTGGCGGCATGGGCGGTGGCCCGCAGGACCGTCAGAACGGGGCGTTCCCCGGCGGCGGTTTCCCGGGCGGCGGCCAGCCCCCGCGGAACGGCACGGGGAGTGGTCAGGGCACACAGGGCCCGGGCAAGAACGGCAGTCCGGGGCAGGGCAACCAGCAGGGGATGGTGGGCCAGCAGGTCAACGCCAAGGTAACGGCGAAGCTGGAGCAGCACTCCGGCGATTACACCTGGGTCGCCGCGGCGATCGGCTCGCAGAACACCGTCGGGTACCAGCTCGCCACCCAGGACCCGGTCATGTCCATCGGCGGCTTCGCCGGCGGTGACCCGTCCCCGACCCTCGCCCAGTTCCAGGCGTATGTGAAGCAGGGCAAGATCCACTACTTCATCGACTCGGGCCAGGCGGGCGGCGGCCCCGGCGGTGGCGGCACCTCCTCCAAGATCAGCTCATGAGTCAAGGCCACCTACAAGAAGGTCACCGTGGGCAGCACCACGCTCTATGACCTGACCCAGAAGGCGTCGACGTCCTCGAAGACGTCCAGCTGACGCCTTCGGCCCCGAACGTACGGGCCGGTGTCCGGGACCCCCGCGGCCACCGGCCCGTACCCCTGTCCGACGCGGGCGGCGAGACGGGGCGATTCGCCGTACGGCGTAGAGCGGGGCTTCTGGACTCCAGCAGTGATTCGGTACCCGAGCTGGTCAGAGTGCTGTCTCCGAGCCTGTCGGGCTGACGGCGCGTCATGTGGTGGAGTTCGTTACTCGTCGTGGCGGTGACCGTTGGTCCGGCGTGGATGGCATATCCGCTCCAGCGGAGCGATCAGCCGGATACGCCAGCGCCGACTACCGCGGCTCACTCCGAGCGAACCGGTGAATGAACCGCTCGTCCAACTCGGGCGGCCCCGATGACCACCGAGCCGCGTCCTGCGTGAAGGCATCCCCACCCATGCGCAGCTCAACGAGCAGCCCGCGACCTCGTCACGGCAAACGCGGTTGCGGTTCGCCAGGGCGGGCGAGGCCGGCACAGCCCCGCAAGGACGCTCTGCCGTGCACGAATGAGAATTCTCAATAAGCCAGCCGTCCCCCGTGAGGGAGACGGCCAGGCGGGAGCGGTGGGGAAGTCGGCCGTGTCGTACCGGACGACTTCCTCACCGCGCTCCGCCAGTTCCTGAACCGAAGCGATTCGCTGAACGTGATGACTGGTGCTTCCGACGTGTTCGGGGCGAAGAGACTAGTCTCCCTGTTTCGTTGCGGGTGGTTGAGCTGGCCTGATCGCGGCGGCTGGGTGATTCGGTTGCCGGTCGTCGAGTGGGCATGGCTGGGGCTCGACGCTCGGGTCGGGTGCTCCAGGGTTCCTCGAGTCGTGGGCAGGCAGGGACGGTGTCGCGGGCCAGGTGGATGGCCGTGGCAGGGCCGTGAGGCGGGCGAATGCGCTGGTCAGCTCGTGTCGCCAGGGCCAGGTTGCGGAGATTCGCAGGTGGAGGCGGCGTCCGCCGCGGGTGATGCGGGCAGCGACGTGCAGGATGCGGTAGCGGAGCTTCTTGGGTGCCGCGGTGGCCAACTCGCCGTCCAGCAGCAGGCGTGTCCAGGCCAGCAGGTCGATTGCGGTCAGGGACAGTTCGAGCCTTTCGCACCAAACCGCAGATCGCGGCCGACCTTGCCATCCAGGCCAGGGCGGCCGGGCTGGTCTTCCGCGCGGTGGCCGCCGACTGCGCCTACGGCGACCAGGACAGCTTCCGCGCGCCGGCCTGCACGCCGCCGGCCTGCCGTTCGTGATGGCCCTCAAGCCCCGGCACAGCACCTGGGCCTACGGCCCCGACGCCCGGTGCTGTCGGTCTGCTCGGTAGGGAGCACCTTGTCGGTCTGCTCAGTGGGGAGCGCGTTGTCGGTCTGCTCAGTGGGTTCCGCTCTGTCGTTGCCTCTCGGCCGGGTCTTGGCTGAGTACAGGGTCGCTGTTGTCCGCGCAATCTCGGTGGTCGGTGTTGTCCTGGCGGTCCTCTCGCGGCTTCCCGTCCGCTGGGACGGCAGTAGCGGCAGTCGGGGCGACCGCCCTCCTCATCGCCTCGCTCCAGGCTGCCCGGCTGGCTTCGGCCGGGCGCAGGTTGACATAGGCCGACCGGGAACCGGATTCCACCTGCGGGCACCCCGTAGTACCCGTGCGCAGACGGCAGCCGTTCGTACCGGTCGGCTGCCGGAAC
This sequence comes from Streptomyces sp. JLBJ103, assembly GCF_058215575.1. Classification (NCBI taxonomy): domain Bacteria; kingdom Bacillati; phylum Actinomycetota; class Actinomycetes; order Kitasatosporales; family Streptomycetaceae; genus Streptomyces; species Streptomyces sp. JLBJ103. The sequence goes on from NZ_CM177089.1 coordinate 6,812,239, forward strand.
CGGCATGCCGACGACCGGCACGTACTGCCGGACGTCGGCATGCCGAACGTGCCTGATGCGGCACTGGTCTCCGCATGGTCGGGAGGGGCTGCCCGGGACGTGACGGGCGGTGATCCAGAGCTTGACCTGCGGCGGCCGGTGATGCCCGGCGGGGTGTCAGGCCGGGTCGGGGATCCAACTGCCGTGGAAGCCGAGCGGTACGCGTGCGGGGAGGTGGATGGTTGCGACAGGGGCACCGGTGAAGTCCTGTGCGGAGAGGATCACCAGGTCGCTCGCGCCGCGATCCGGGTCGTGGACGTAGGCCATGAGGTAGCCGTCGTCCTCCGCCCGTGCGTTCTCGGCGGGTACGAAGACCGCCTCACCGGTGTGGTGTCCCCTGCCGAAGGAGCGGACCTCGGTGAGCTGTTTGCTCAGGTCGTGCTTGAGCAGTGCGTCGGTCAACGAGTCGTTGGACAGGTCCTCCAATCCCGCGGCCGGGCCGGCGAAACGGAGCAGGTCCGCGGTGACGGCCGAGTATCCGTAGCGGTGCGTGCCGGTGACGACAGCGGGGCTGATCGTCGGGAACTCCTGTGGGCGGTCGTCGAGCCGGGTTTCGGTGACCGTCCCAGTGACCGTGTCGATGACCCAGCGGTCCAGTGTGGGAAGGCTGTTGCCGCTGAGCTCGGCGTTGACGAACATCTTCGGGAACCGGACCACGTCGACCACGACCTTGTCGCCGTCGTCGTAGGCGTTGAGGGTGTGGAAGACGAAGCAGGGGTCGATGTCGAACCACCGCACCTCCTCCCCCTCGCGAGGCAGCAGGCCGATGCGCCCGCCCCGGCTCTCGTTCCACGCCACCGGGAGAGGGCTGCCCGCCTGGGCGGCCTCGCGACTGAAGGTGACCGGCAGGTCGTAGAGCACGGCGTACTTCTGGGTCAGCGCGAAGTCGTGCATCATCGGGGCGTGCGCGGCGGGGATGTACACGCTGCGGGTGACCAGGCCGGCTGGGGAGACCACCAGGTATCGGACGATGTCGCTCCGGCCGTAGGTGACGGCGTGCAGTTCGCCGGTCGCCGGGTCCAGTTTGGGGTGGGCGGTAAAGCCGGCAGGCAGGGTGCCGCCGAAGTCGCTGGGGCCGACCGTCCCGAGGTCGTAGGTGAGTTCATACGGCCTCGGCCCGGCCTCGACGAGGGCGAACGTACGGCCGGCGTGGCCGATGACGTGGGTGTTGGGGCCGGTGTCCCTGAGGTGGACGGAGGCTCCGTTGCGGGGCTGTTCGCCAAGTGCCTCGGCGATGTGAGCGGAGCGGACCCATCGGTTGCGGTACCACTCGGCCTTGCCCTCGCGCAGCCGTACGCCGTGCACCATCCCGTCGCCGGTGAACAGGTGCAGTCGGGGGTCGTCGAGGTTCATCGGGTTGGGGCCGTTGCGCAGGTAGCGGCCGTTGAGTGCGGCCGGGATGCGGCCGGTGACGGGCAGGTCGAATGCGGTGACCTCCTCGGTCACCGGTGTAAAGCCGCCGGTGTACGGGGGCCTACTGGTCAGGCTCATGCCCTTTCCTCTCATGGGGGTGCTTCTGTGCGGTGGTCGCGGGAGGGGGCTTTTTAGACGGCTGGAGCTCTGCTTGGAGGGAGCGAGCCGCGAGCGCGGCACTCGACGTAGCAGGGTGCGGGACCCGCACTCTCGATAGTCATAAACATTACTACTCTCATTCATGACTATGCTAGACAGGGTGGCTCCGCGTGAGTCAGCTAGCGGAAACGACCGAGCACAGGAGGAGACCAACCGTGGCCCTGCGACACGCGGTGCTGGCGGCACTGCTCGACGGCGAGTCCAGCGGTTATGAGCTGGCCAAGACATTCGACCGAGGGGTGGCCAACTTCTGGCACGCACTGCCGCAGCAGCTCTACCTGGAGCTGTCCAAGCTGGAGGAGAGTGGCCTCGTCGAGGGCCGGGATGTCGCCCAGGAGGGCCGACCGACCAAGCGGCTGTTCACCCTCACCGACGCGGGCCTGGCCGAGCTGGAGCGCTTCGCCGCAGGGGCGGCGAAACCCTCCGTGATCCGCGATGACCTCCTGGTCAAAGTGCAGGCCGTGGACCATATCTCCGCCGCCGCCGTGGTCGAGCAGCTCGACCAACGAGCTACCCTCGCCGCCGCCAAGGCCGACATCTTCGAAAACGCCCTCTCACGCCTGCGCGGCGACCTCGACGAGCCGACCTTCCTGGCCACCGGCGACCGGATCGGTCCGTACCTGACCTGCCTGCGCGGCCTCCGCTTCGAGAAGGAAACGGCCGAATGGTGCACCCAGACCGCCCAGATCCTGCGCGCCCGGCACGGCGCAGCTCGCCTTGAATCCTGACGTACCTCCAGGTCGGATTCTCCCTCGCCAGTCGCTGGATGAGCGCGACTATCTTTTCCGGTAGCGGTGGCCGGCCGGGGCTGGTCGACGTTTGGCGCCATTTCCAGCGCACCAGGCGGCGGGCGTGCTCGGGGTGACCAGTCGGTGGCGGCGTAAGGCGGACGGCAGGTGCCGCGCGAGAGCGGAGAGCACCGCACGATCTGCCCACGAGAGCCGCGGCCGCTCAATTCTGTCGACGAAGCACAGCGACCTCATGGCGAAGCACCAGGATCTCGGCGTTACTCGCGGCGGATGAACGGCCCAGCATGAGGAGGCAGCCAAGTAGTCGGCGGAAGATCAGGTAGAGCCGTCGCAGGCCCACGAGCAGTGATCACGTCGATCCTTACGCGATCGCAAATCCCCAGGTCACACCGTACAGCTATAAAGACACCCGTCAGGGTTTCATGCGTTCGGTCACCCTCCGAACGGGGTGTAGGGTTGTTTTAATGTTGCTTCCGGGTTGAATCCGTTCTTTAGCGGCGCGCCATTCACCTCCGCTCGATGCAACGCCGGAAGAGGGAGCCAACTGCGACTCCGCGCTGGTACCGGGCGGCATCGTTTCGGCGGCATGGGCCCGGTGAACGCGGACTGGCCGCAGCGGTCGGGAGTCGCCCCGAGCGGGGGCGTGCATGGCTTCAACAAGGCGATCCACGTTCTCGCGGCCTACAGCATCGAGTACCGGGCACGACGGGAGCTCGCAGTGTGGAAGGGTATGTGGCCGCGTACCGCTCGGCAAGAAAAGCACAAGGCCCGATGGAGCGGCGGAACCCTGCGGGCCGTCACCGCTAGCCACTTCACCCAGGGGCGGACGGGCACCGGCACCCAGCAGCGCGAAGCCCAACAAGCCAGGACGGGATCCGCCCCGGAAGTCACTGCTCGGATCGCGGAGCTGACCCGGGATCTTACTGCGGCGGTCACTGCGCGAGATGTCGTAGAGGTAGTGGACAAGCACATCCTGTCGCTGTTCGGCGCGGTTGGTGTCGGAATCTGGGCCGTGGAAGGTGGGCGCGTCTTCGCTGTGGGTGCTACTGGGTACTCGCACGAGTTCCTCGAGTGGCTGGAGAGAATCCTGCCCAACCAGCCCCACCAGCCGATCAAACAAGCCCTGGCCGACCGCATCCCAATCTTCATCTCCTCACGGGAGGAAAGCATCCGCCGCTACCCGCAGCTAGCGGAGGTCGTGGTTAAAAGCGGTAAGCAGGCGTGGGCGTACCTGCCTCTCGTTGTCTCGGGACGCACGGTCGGGGTCTGCGTCATCTCATACGACCAGCCGCACACGTTCACCTCCGAGGAGCGCACCCTTATCACGGCGCTGAGCGGCCTGGTGGCACAGGCTCTGGAGCGGGCTCGGCTGTACGACACCGAGCACCGCCGGGCTCGCGAACTGCAGCGTGGTCTTCTGCCCCGCACCTTGCCGTCCCTCCCCGCCGTCACCGTAGCCGCCCGATATCTGCCGAACGGTGAGGCAGCGGAGGTAGGTGGCGACTGGTACGACGTGATCGCTTTGTCCGGGGACCGGGTCGCGCTGGTCGTCGGGGATGTCATGGGCCATGGCTTGTCCGAAGCTGTCACCATGGGTCGTCTGCGTACGGCGGTATGTACCCTCTCTGATCTGGAGTTGCCCCCAGACGAGCTGTTCTTCCGCCTCAACGAAATGATCAGCGACCTTGGTGACGACCTCTACGCCACATGCCTGTACGCCGTCTACGACCCCACCAGCGGCCAGTGCTCCATCGCCAGGGCCGGCCACCCGCCCCCAGCGGTAGTTCAACCTGACGGGAGCGTCCGCTTCCCCGACATCCCGCTGAATCCGCCACTTGGCGCCGCAACGCCGCCCTTCGACACGGGCACACTGGAGCTTCCCGAGAGCAGCCTCCTGGTGTTCTACACCGACGGCTTGGTCGAGTCATCGACACGCGACATCAGCCAGGGGATGGCCCACCTCGCCCGGCAACTCGGGGGCACTGAACAGTGGAGCAACACCGCCGATCTCGAACGTATATGCGATGTTCTTGTTGCGGCGCTGGTGCCTGAACCGCGACATACGAGCGACGACGTTGCCCTCCTGGTCGCCCGCACCTGCAGATCAGCCCGGGGGGATATCGCCTTCTGGCTATTGCCCGATGGCCCTGTGGCCGCAGGGCGGGCCCGCGGTTACGTCCGGGAGCAGCTCACCGCATGGGGCCTGGACGAACTGCTGATGGCGACCGAATTGATCGTCAGCGAGTTGGTGGGCAATGTGGTGCGTCACGCCAAGGGACCGGTCGCACTGCGCCTCCTGCGTAGCCGGACGCTGATCTGCGAGGTCTCGGACGGCAGCCTTAGCATGCCTCGTATCCGCCGTGCCCTGGAAACCGACGAGGGAGGACGGGGCCTCTATCTGATCGCCGCAGTCGCAGACCGATGGGGAGCCCGCTACACGCCTACTGGCAAGTCAATCTGGACCGAGCAACACCTGCCCATCGGCAGCTAACTTGACTCTGTCGGGATCTTGGATTTTGCCGGTGCGACAGCGTGATCAACGGGCATGCTCGGGTTGTTCCGAAGGCCGATGCAGTTGTCGAGGTGTCCGTTGTCGCTCCGTCCCCGTTCCGGTGAGCAGGTCCCGTCGTTGACTGCGCAGGTTGAGCGGGCGAGTAACCCGGGTGGGACGACGGCGATGTGGGTGAGAGACCGGCTGGACTGCCTGTGGTGCGATGAGGACTTCGCCGACTGGTACCCGCGGGACGGACGTCCCGGTCTCTCGCCCGCGCAGTTGGCCACCGTCTGCGTGCTGCAGTTCCTGCTCGACCTGTCGGATCGGCAGGCTGCCGAGGCGGTGCGCTGCCGCATCGATTTCACGTACTCCCTGGCCCTGGAACTGGACGATCCCGGCTTCCATCACAGTGTGCTGGCCGACTTCCGTGGGCGCCTCACCCAGGCGATCGCGCTGACCGTCTCCTCGATCTCGCGCTGGCGCGTCTCAAGGAGGCCGGGCTGGTGCGTGAGCGCACCACGCAGCGCACCGGTTCCACTCATGTCCTGGCCGCAGTGCGTGACCTGACTCGGCTGGGGCTGATCAGCGAGGCGGTGCGGGCCGCGCTGGAGGAGCTCGCCGGCACTGCCCCGCATCTGCTGGTCGGCCTGGTGGACGAGGAGTGGGGACGCCGCTATGGCCGTCCGGTCCGCCTGGGCAAGAACGAGCACCTCGTCGACGGCGGCTACACCTAACCCCTGCCCGCCCACGACTCGAAAGGCATTGGATAACCCGGCAACCGCGCCAGGGCTCCGCCATGACCAAGCAGCGAAAACACTTCGCCCACCCGACAGCTGACGATCAACGACGCCTCATCGCCCCAACCGAAACGGCGAGGTTAGACGCAATACCGGTAACTTAGGGGCAATCTGGTCGTTGTTGTTGGCGTGGCAAGAGCGGGTCAGCTGAAGTCATCTGGCGAGCGGTTGTCGGACCGAGTCGCGGTCGGGGTGCTGACGCAGGCGTTTCCTCAGTCGCTTGTGGACGAGGTGTTGGCGGAGACGGGTCGGGTGCAGCAGCGGAACAGGCTGTTGCCGGCCCGGTTGGTGGTCTACTTCGTGTTGGCGATGTGCCTGTTCTCGGGGCAGAGCTACGAGGAGGTCGCCCGACTGCTGACCGCGGGTTTGCAGGGTGCGCGGGGTTGGCGTACATCGTGGGTGGTGCCGAGTACGGCTGCGATCTGGAAAGCCAGGTCCCGGCTGGGAGTGGCGCCGTTGCGGCAGTTGTTCGCGCGGGTGTGCCGTCCGGTTGCCACACCGGACACTCGGGGCGCCTTCTACCGCGGCTGGCGGCTGACCGCGGTCGACGGCACCACGTTCGACCTGCCCGATACGAAGGCGAATGTGGAGGCGTTCGGCCGTCCGCCCCGCTCCGGGCGCGGTGAACAGGACGTCGGCTGGCCGCAGTTGCGCATGGTCGGCCTGGTGGAGTGCGGCACCCACGCCATCTTCGATGCCGCGATCGGAGGTCTGCGCACCGGAGAGCAGGCTCTGGCCCGGGCGGTCCTGGTGTCCTTGCGGCCGGGGATGCTGCTGCTGGCCGACCGTGGTTTCTACGGCGTGGACCTGTGGCGCACAGCCGCGGCGACGGGGGCGGACCTGCTGTGGCGAGTCCGCAAAGACCTCGTGCTGCCGGTGGTCGAGCAGCTGCCGGACGGTTCCTATCTCACTGAGATCTTCGACCGGAGCGACATCCACCACACCCGTCGTGGGGTGCCGGTGCGCGCGGTGGAGTACACCATCGCCGGCCACGAGGGCTTCTACCGGCTCCTCACCACGATCCTCGACCCGGACGAGGCCCCGGCCGCGGAACTGGCCGCCCTCTACGCCCAGCGATGGGAGTTCGAGTCCACCCTCGACGAAATCAAAACCCACCTTGGCGGGTCGCACTTGGTACTGCGGTCGCAGCACCCGGACGGGGCCGAGCAGGAGCTTTACGGTTTCCTGCTCGTCCACCACGCCATCCGGCACCTGATGCACCAGGCCGCACGACAAGCCGGCCGGGACCCCGACCGGATCTCCTTCACCCGCTCACTGCGCGTCGTGCGCCGCCAGGTCACCGACCAGGCGGCATTTTCCCCCCGGCCGACTCACCCGCGCCGTCAAAGCCACCCACGCTGAACTCCTCGAACGCCTCCTGCCACCACGACGCCGCCGGACCAACCCCCGCGTCATCAAACGCAAAGTCGCCAGCTGGCCCCTCAAACGCGCCGCCCACCGCGTTACAGACCGCCCACGCGTGCTGGCCATCACCATCGTTGGTGCCACCAAACCCAAACGGGTCAAACGAACATAAACGCCCTAAATTACCGGTATTGAGGTTAGACGCCTTCCTCGCGGGTGATCGATGAGAATGAGAGTGGGCCAACTACCCGACGTCATCTCGACGGACCTGGCCCGTCCGATCCGCGACGCCTGCGGTGCGCTCGCCGCAGACCGTTCGTTATGTGTGGTGGTGCTGTCCTCGACGCATGAGCGGGGCTTTTGCGTGGGGTCTGATCTGAAGGAGCGCAACTCCCTCAGGGACGGCGCCGCGGTATCGTTGGACCGGTGTCATTGGAGGTTTGATGATTCTCGGTATCGCGGAGCGAGGCCAGGACTTCTCCGTACATCTGCTCCTTGATGGCGCCCAGGGTGGGGCCCGCTTTGGTGGTGAGCTTGGCCGCCCGCTCAATAGCGAGCGGAAGAACAGCCGCCTGGTCTACGGCAGCTTCGGCGATGTGAAGATCTGTGGCTTCCGCACCCCCGTAGCGACGGCCAGTTGTCATCGCTTCGTGGGCGACCGGCTGCGGGAGGCGTCCTTGGACGAGCAGGGCCATGCCGAGGGTGAAGGGCAAGTCAATGTCTACCTCGGGCAGACAGAAGAACCCTCGGTCCCGTCGCATGAGGCGGAAGTCGTGGGCCAGCGCCAGCATGGCCCCCGCGCCGAATGCGTGGCCCTGGACCGCTGCGATCGACGGCACGGGCAGTGACAGAACGCGTGCGAGCAGCTGGTGCGCCTGCATCACGCAGTCATCGCTCTGGGTTGCGTTGCTGGAGAGCCATTCGAGGTCCAGTCCGTTGGAGAAGAATTTGCCGTGCGCCGTGGTGACGAGTGCCCTCGGCCCGGGGGTGCCCGTGATGGTGTCGAGGTGGGCGGACACGGTAGCCATCCAGTCCGGGTGGAATCTGTTCTCCGTGGCACCCAGTGTCAGGATGAATACATCTCTCTCACGCTCAAGCAGTGGCAAGACGGGGCTCCTTCGCGTGGCGGATACCGAGTGGTGGCCTGATCACGGACGCGTGCCGGGGCATGTGGGACCGGCACGGCGAGTCAGTAGGATTTCGGTAGGCCCAGGCTGGACTGGGCCACGAAGTTGAGGATCATTTCTCGGCTTACGGGTGCCACGCGCGCGATCCGTGTGCTGGCGAGAAGCGTGCTGACGTTGTACTCGCTGGCGAACCCATTTCCGCCGAGGGTTTGAACAGCTTGATCTGCTGCCTTGACGCCGACTTCGGCTGCGGCGTACTTGGCCATGTTGGCGGCTTCGCCGGCAGCCTTGTCGTCCCCCGCGTCGTAGGCACTGGCGGCCTTTTGCATCATGAGCCTGGCGAGTTCGAGTTCGATCTTGATCTGCGCCAGCGGGTGGGCGACGCCCTGGTGGGCGCCGATGGCCTGTCCCCAGACCACTCTTTCCTTGGCGTAGGACGCAGCTACGCCGAGTGCGTAGCGCGCGACGCCTGTGGACATCGCTGCTGCTGCGATCCGCTCCGGATTCAGCCCGGCAAAAAGCTGGGCCAGTCCCGCGTCCTGGCTGCCGACGAGCGCGTCGGCGGGGAGCCGTACCTCATCGAGGAAGAGCAGGAACTGCTTCTCCGGGATGGCGGTGTCCATGTCGATGGGGCGGTACTCGAAGCCCGGGGTGTCGGTCGGCACAATGAACAGCGCCGGTTTCAGCCGCCCGTTTCGTGAGTCCTCGGTACGGGCGACGATGAGCACCGCCGCGGCTTGGTCCACTCCGCTGACGTAAATTTTACGGCCGTTGAGGACCCACTGCTGGCCGTCGCGACGTGCCGTGGTGGCGAGGTTGTGCGAGTTGGAGCCGGCGTCGGGCTCGGTGATGCCGAACGCCATGAGAACGGAGCCGTCAGAGAGGGGAGGCAGCCAACGCTCCTTCTGGCCTTCGGTACCGAAGCGTGTGATGAGCGTTCCGCAGATGGTGGGCGAGACCACCATCATCAACTGGCTGCAGCCAGCTGCTGCGAGCTCCTCCTGGACGAGGGCGAGTTCGTACATGCCAGCGCCACCGCCACCGTACTCCTCGGGCAGGTGTACGCCGAGGAAGCCCAGCCCGGCAGCTTCCCGCCACAGTTCAGTGGTCGACTGTCCGGCCTTGGCCTTGTCGCGCATATAGCCAAACCCGAAGCGAGTGCCAAGCTCCGATACGGCCTTGCGCAGCGCACGGTGTTCATCAGATTCGTTGAAATCCACAGACGGCTCTCTTTGCGTTGGTTCCGGACGACGCGATGCGCGTGCAGCAGCGCGCTCGGAGGCGTTAGCGCTCGACGTCGGTGTGGTGCGATGGGTTGGTGAGTTCTGCGGAGACCCGGTCGCACCAGGACAGCAGGAACTCGTGAAGCTCGACATGAAGGTGGGCGAGACGGATGGGAGCGTCGGCCGCATGCCGGTCCTGGGTCTTCTGCGCCGCTGGGAGCACCTTCTGCCTGAGCTTGTCCAGGTAGCGGATCGAACGTTCCCGGACTTGCGTGATCAGAGCCTGCGTTTCCTCGAGGGAGAGGACGTCTGCGAAGAAGATCTTCACCTGGAGCAGATCACGGATCTCCAGGTCCGCTCGGTCGTCTCGCAGGATCCACTCCCGCAGTGCCTGGGTGCCGTCCGCGGTGATCTGATAGATGCGACGCTTGCGATTGCCTTTCGGATCGTCGGAGCCCCGGATCAGCTTGGCATCTTCCAGACGGCTCAATTCGGAGTAGATCTGTGGTGGGGAGATCGACCAGAAGTGTCTCAGCGACAGCTCCGCGGAACGACGGACCTCGTACCCGGAGCGGGAACCGATGGCAATCATGCCCAGTACGACGTAGCCGGATGTGGTCGTCTCCATTGTTTCCACCCATCATCTCTCGATTCACCCGCTGCCGATCACGGCAGCGGACTGCGTGCAGCACTGCATCACGCCATCTCGCATGGGAGTCGAGCGCTTCCTGCGGCGCACGCAGCCACGTGAGGAGGAGGCGATCTGAACTTCCACCGCAACGTGTCATTATCTGTCCTTCGCGGCCCGGGCTGTTCCTTGTCTGCGTCGCAGCAATCGATGAGGACAGAGGCAGCGAACTACTTCTTCTGGTAGGCGCGTTCGTCGATCCACATCGGGTCCGACGGAGCGACGCCGGTCGTCCAGTACGTATCGATGCGCTCGTCGGTCCAGCCCCGTTCGCGGAGGAACTCCTCGTCGATGATCTGCCGGCCCGTGCAGGACTTCGGCTCGGAGGAAAGGATCTCCATCAGGGCGTCGCACATGATCTCCGGCGTGCGCCACTGATCGGGGCGCCCCATCTTGTCCTCGGACCAGTTCTTCGTGGCGTAGGACTCGATAGGTGTCGCGGGCCACAGACTGTTCGCCGCGATGTTGTCGTCGTGGTGCTCGGCGGCGACACCGATCGCCAGGCGGGTCATACCCATCTTCGTGGAGTAGTACATCGCGTACCCGGGGGTGGCCTCGACCGTGATGGGCGGGCTGTTCATAATGATGTGCCCCCACCCGCCGGCAATCATGTGCGGAAGGGCGTAGTAGGTCGCATAGTAGCTCGCCCGCAGGTTGACCTCGTACATCAGCGCCACCCTCTTGGGCGGAGTATCGATAACACGCTCCCACCAGAGAGCCCCTGCGTTGTTGATGAGAATGTCCAGCCTGCCGAACTCGGCCCGCGTACGGTCGACCATGCGCTTAACGTCTGCTTCCTCCCGCACGTTCACCTTGATCGCCAGCGCGCGGCGGCCCAGCTGGCGCACCTCTTCGGCAACCGAGTAGATGGTCCCGGGCAGCTGTTCGCTGTCGCTTTCGCTCTTGCCGGTGATGACGATGTCGGCGCCTTCCCTGGCGAGCCGCAGCGCGAACTCACGGCCGATGCCGCGACTGGATCCGGTGATGACCGCGACACGGCCTTCAAGGGGCTTGTTCATTAGTTCTCCTATGAGGTGAGCTTCGAGGGAGTGCTTGGTTGGGGCGGGCAGAGTCAGACCGGGGTGTCGGGGGATCCGGCGTCCGGCTTGAGAGTGCTGGTCCATGCCTCACGCCGCAGCAACTTGCCGGTGGGCCCCTTCGGGAGCTGGTCGACGTAGGTGACCAGCCGCGGGTACTTGTACGGGGCGAGCCGTTCACGGACGAAGGCACGCAGATCGTCGGGGTCCGGCTGAGCGCCGTCAGTCACCACGACAGCGGCGATCTCCTCGCCGTGGAGTCGGTGGGGAACACCTACGACCGCGGCCTCGCGAATGTGAGGATGGCCGAGGAGTACCTCCTCCACCTCACGCGGGTAGACGTTGAAGCCACCCCTGATGATGACGTCTTTGGCGCGGTCGAGGACGAAGACGTCTCCGTCTTCGTCGACGCGGCCGATGTCGCCGGTCGCCATCCAGCCGCCAGGCCGCATGACTTGTGCTGTTGCTTCGTTGTGATTCAGGTATCCGGCCATCACGTTGTGCCCCCGGATCTCTATCTCGCCTTCTTCGCCGGCTGGCACGGGAGCCCCGAGAGCGTTGACGATGCGGACCTCGACCCCCCAGATCGGTTGGCCAGCCGATCCGGGCTTTCGAACTCGGCCGGTGTGCGTGACCACTGCTGCGCCGGAACACTCGGACAGTCCGTACCCCTCGAAAACCGTGCAGCCGAAGACGTCCGCGAAGCTGCGAAGCAGCGCGTCGGGCACTGGAGCTCCGCCGGCGCCCGCCAGCCGCAGGTTGAGCCGGGCATGCTTGCCAGGCGTATACGTATCGAGGAGCGCGGTGAGCAGTGTGGGAACCCCGACAAGAGCCGTCACGCCGAACTCGGCCATCTGCTGCAGCGCCGTCTCCGGCTCGAACCGTGCGAGCGGAAGAACGCTGGCACCCGATGCCAGTGCCGCGTTGAGGATGATGCTCTGACCCATCACATGCGAGCCGGGTAGCGCCATCAGCGCCACATCATCCGGCGTGTAGCTGAGGGCGTCCGACATGACTGCGGCGTTCCACAGCATGTTCGAGTGGGTCAAGGCCGCACCCTTTGCGCAGCCGGTTGTGCCCGAGGTGTAGACGACCACCGCGATGTCCTCCGGCGCTCGTTCCACCCACTTGCTGGCAGGCTCCGACGCCAGCAGACGGAGGAGATCACTGGCCTCTGCGTCCGCCGGCAGGGTCACCACTGCCACGCCCGCGAAGCGGGCGGCAGCCTCGTCAGGACTGACCACAAAGGTGACGTCGGCGTCTGTAACCATGTGGCCGAGCTCGGCCTGCCGCAGCATGGTGGTGGCAGGCACGACGACAGCACCGGCCTTGAGAGCTCCGAAGTACGCGACGACGAACGCGAGCGAATTCGGCATTCGCACCAGCACCCGATCGCCGGGCTGCAGGCCCTTGCCGCGCAGCAGCGCGGCGAACCGGCCGGTCAGCTCGTCCAGCTGTCGGAACGTGGTGGGCGAGGCCCCGGCGACTGCCTGACGCCGCGGGTGTAGGCCGGCACTGCTGGTGAGCACCTGGCAGAGATTGATCCCCATGTTCACGTCCTCGGAAGGCATCGGAAATGCATGAGTTATATGAATAGGTTGGGCCAACCTATGTCTGAGTGTCAATGCCCGGGCCATGGGAGATCAGGGAACAGGGAGCGGTGAGGGCCGGCCAGCGGGTGGTGGTCGGAGTGCGTGCGCCGCTGTGCTGAACCACGGGCCGAAATGGCCGGTGGCGGTGTGTGAGGTGCTGCTGAGCGGGTCGAAGCTGCTGGGCCACTCGCAGCTTGAAGGCGGGACTTCACTCCTTTGGGAGGTCTGGATCCGGCTGCGGGTGCGGCGCCGGGCGCAGGTACGGTCAGTGGTCACCCGCCTCCAGGTGGAAGACCGGCAGTGAGTCACGCCCGGTGTCCATCCCGCCGAAGCGGACACGGGTACCGACCGCGATACACGCGCACGGGACTCCCTTGATCAGCGCCATGACGCGTACACCCTCATCGAGCTCGATCGTCACGGACGTGAACTGCTGGTTTCCGCTACGGCGGCTGTGCACGCGGCCCGTCCCCCGGCTCTGCTCACGTCTCAGCTCTCCGGAACCGCAGACAGGGCACTCCAGCCTGGCGGGGAACACCGGGCTGGAACACCAGCCGCAGCGCTGGAAGTACAGCGCCACTGGCGCGCCGGGTGGCTGGTGCGTCGGGGCTGAATCCGCCGCGGCGGCGGGGTCGGTGGTGACCGTCGGGTCAGTGCTGATGGTCATCGCTCTACCCCGCTTTCCTTATGGTTGAGAGGTTGGCAAGGTCGACGAGTTCGAACGGGCAGGTCGTCATGGAGAGCAGCCCGTCCCGTCCTACGTTGGCACGCCACCAGTGGCACGGCCTGACAAGTCCCCGATGCCGTCGGCCAGTTCCAGCTCGGGCCCCGTCTTCTCACGAACCTCGTCGACTGTGACGTCAGGAGCCAGTTCGACGACCTGGAGGACCCGCGGGCCGGGAGCACCGGATTGCGCCTGTGCGCCGGTGGTGGGATCGAGCACGTCGATGACGGCCAGGTCGGTGATGATCCGCTGAATGACGCGGCGCCCGGTGTAGGGGAGTGTGCACTCGTTGACGATCTTGTGGCTTCCGTCGGAGGCGACGTGCTCCATGAGTGCGATGACTTTGCGGGCGCCGTGGACGAGGTCCATGGCGCCCCCCATCCCCTTGACCATCTTTCCGGGGATCATCCAGTTGGCGAGGTCACCCTGGGCGGACACCTGCATGGCTCCGAGGACGGCGGCGTCGATCTTGCCGCCACGGATCATGCCGAAGCTGGTGGCGGAGTCGAAGAACGATGCTCCACGGCGCACCGTGACGGTCTCCTTGCCGGCGTTGATGAGGTCGGGGTCGACGGCGTCCTCGCTGTCCGGGTAGGCACCGATGCCCAGGATCCCGTTCTCGGACTGCAGGACCAGTTCGACACTGTCGGGCACATGGTTGGGTACGAGGGTGGGCAGGCCGATGCCGAGGTTGACGTAAGAGCCGTCGGTGAGTTCCGCGGCGGCTCGGGCGGCCATTTCGTCCCGTGTCCAGGCCATCAGTTCCTGTCCTTTCCCTTGCTCTGGCTGGCCGTGCTCCGCTGTTTCTGGTCGGCTGCCGGCGTGGCTCGGAGCGTTCGTCGCTCGATGCGCTTGTCGGTGACCTGCTCGGGGCTCAGGGCGACGACGCGATGCACGTAGACGCCGGGGGTGTGGATCTCGTCGGGGTCAAGCTCACCGGGTTCGACGAGTTCCTCGACCTCGGCGAGGGTGATGCGGCCGCACATGGCGGCGAGGGGGTTGAAGTTTCGTGCCGCGGACCGGTAGACGAGATTGCCGTGGCGGTCCCCCCTCCAGGCGCGCACCAGCCCGAAGTCGGCGGTGACGGCGGATTCGAGGACGAATTCCCTTTCGCCCTCGGAGGTGGGAAACACCCGCACATCCTTGGCCGGCGAGGCGACGGCCACCCCGCCGGCGGCGTCATAGCGCCAGGGCAGCCCGCCGTCGGCGACCTGGGTGCCGACCCCGGTGGCGGTGTAGAAGGCGGGGATTCCCGAGCCTCCCGCACGCATCCGCTCCGCAAGAGTGCCCTGCGGGGTGAGTTCGACTTCCAGCTCACCTTCCAGGTACTGCCGCGCGAATTCCTTGTTCTCTCCCACGTAGGAAGAGACCACGCGGCGCAGTCGTCCGGCCTGGAGCAGACGGCCCAGGCCCCAGTCGTCCACTCCGCAGTTGTTCGAGATGGCCTCGAGTTGGTCGGCCCCCTGGTCCAGCAGGGCATCGATCAGCACTGACGGGATTCCGCACAGCCCGAACCCGCCCACCGCGATGGTTGCTCCTGAGTCGATGTCCGCCACGGCATGCGCCGCGCTCGTCACCACCTTGTCCATGTGTCGTCCACTCCTTGGAAATCAGCGGTCTTCCGCCCGAGGCGGGCTCACCGATGAAAGAACCGCAGGTGTCACGGGGTCAAGGTGACATCGACCTTCCCTGCGGGATTGCTCATTGCCCAAGACAAGGCGAGCCCGCGCGTTCACTGAGTGGACGCATAGACTGCCCGGTGTGAACCCACCTGCTTCCGTTCTGGGGCGCGCCGCCGCCGTACTGCATGCCCTGGCCCAGTCCGAGCCCGGCGGGGAGACTACGGCCGCTCTGGGGCGCCGGATCGGGCTGCCCCGCCCCACCACGCACCGTCTGCTCTCCTCCCTGCAGGCCGAGGCCTTCGTCGATCGCACCCCTGGCGGCAGGTGGGTGCTGGGGCCTGAACTCTTCCTTCTCGGTGCTGCCGCGGCCTCTCGCTTCGACGTGACGGAGCAAGCCCGTCCATCGGTGCGCCGTCTGGCGGAGGCGACCGGGGAAAGCGCCTTCTTCTCGACGCGTCGCGGAGAGGAAACCGTTTGTCTGGTGCGGGAGGACGGAAGCTTCCCGATCCGTTCGTTCGTGCTTCATGAGGGACTGCGACTGCCGCTCGGGGTGGCCTCGGCCGGGCTGGCGGTGCTGGCGTTCCTCCCGGAGCATTGGGCCGACGCCTATCTGGCCGACAACGACCTGACGTCCGCCTGGGGGGAGAGTCATTCCGCGGCCGCCATCCGTGAGCGGCTCGTGCTGACCCGGCGGGACGGGTACTCGACGAATCCCAATCTTCTCGTCGCCGGCAGCTGGGGGATGGGGGCGGCCGTCTTCGATGTTCAGGGAAACCCTGTCGGAGCCCTGTCACTCACAGGGGTCGAGCAGCGGTTCTCTCCTGACCGGCGCCCGCAGCTGGGGCAGCTCCTGCTGGACGAGGCTCATCGCCTGACCGGCCTGCTGATCCGTTCCCGTCCGGGTACGCGTGCGTAGCCCGCGGCGAGCGTCCCGGGTGCTGCCCCAACTGGGACGCCGGCCGCGCTGAGCAGGAGCAGCGCTCCTCACACGGGGAGCCATTGCTGACCGGACGGTCGTTGCACAACGGTTCGTCCAGGCCCTGCGGGTGACCGGTGCGGAGCACCTGGCGCATGCAACGCTCGGGCGTCAGGCTGCGTGCGCCCCAGGCGAGCCCGCCACATGCGCTGGGCGTCACTGCACAGAACGTCGGTCGCCCGCTCCGTGCGCGGGCTCCGTGCGCGGGTGGGTGCTCGAAAGACTCGAGGCCGGATCAGCGCAACTCCCAGCATCGGAATCGGGCCTGGGACGACAGCTCCCGATTCACGGCGTCCGCGGGTCGGTGTGCAAGCCGGAGATCACGAGATCGAGCATCTCGACGAGGCGGTCGGCGAGGTCGACGGGTGCCGGCTCGGTGGCGATCCACCGGGAGACCTCAGAGAAGTAGCCGACCGCGAGCAGCGAGCCGGCCTGGCCGGGATCCACGCCGGGTCTGAATTCCCCGTCGCGCTGTCCGTCCTCGACGATTGCTGCCAGCTCCACGCCCAGTGATGGGTCCTGCAGCAGCCGACCGAAATGCGTGGAGGCATCCATCAAGACGACTGTCAGTGCCCGGGACTCGGTGTTGAGGTCGGCCAACGCGCGGAGATAGTGCCGCAGGCGCATGGCGGCGGGCAGCCCGGCCGCTTGTTCGCGGCTCAGGATCTCGGTGACCCGAACCCAGCGCCGTACCCCCCACTCGTCCAGAAAGCTGGCCTTTTGCGGGAAGTGATTGAAGACCGTTGCCCGCGCGACGTCGGCCCGCTCGCCGATGGCGTCCATGGTCGTGGCTTCGAAGCCGCGCTCCATGAAGAGCTCGACCGCAGAGGTGTACAGCCGGTCATGCATCTGCTGCCACTTGCGTTCCCGTCTTCCCTGGTGAGGCGTGGTCGCCGCCGGAGGTGTGGCTGCTCGTGCGCTTGTCATGGTCTCAGTAAACACGGATCAGGGCCTCTCTTGACGAGTCGCATGCTCGCTCACTAGATTCCCATCCATACCTATACTCAAGTCTAACAACGGACTGAAGTGTGGGTTCGTGTCCGGTGTCTCGGATGGGATGGGCAATGGGATCCAGAAATGCGGCACTACACACGGACCTCGGTGGCGGCTGCCATGCGTGGGGTTCGCCGGACGGTGGCTGGGGGTTCAGCAATGCCGGACTGATCACGGGCGCAGGCGAGTCCTTGCTGGTTGACACCCTCTACGACCTGCGGCTTACCCAGCAGATGCTGGACGGGCTGCAGTCGGTGACCCGGTCCGCGCCGATCTCCACGGTGGTCAACACGCACGGCAACGGCGACCACTGGTTCGGCAACCAACTGGTCGCCCACACCGAGATCATCGCCGCCGCCGGCTCCCTCACCGACATGCGGCAGGTGAGTCCGCGGGAGATGCACGCGCTGATCAGCAGCGGAGCACCCGCCGGGCCGTTCGCCCGGAAGATCTTCGGCGTCTTCGACTTCGCAGCGGTCGAGCCGGTGTATCCCAGCCGGGTCTACGAAGGCGAGACCGCGCTGGACATCGGCGGTGTCGATGTCCAGTTGATCGACGTCGGGCCGGCTCACTCCATCAGCGACACGATCGTGCACGTTCCGCGGGCCAGGACTGTCTATACCGGGGACATCATTTTCGCGGGCGGCACTCCGGTGGTGTGGCACGGGCCGTTCGACAACTGGGTCCGGGCCTGCGACCTGCTGCTGAGACTTGACGTCGACACCATCGTGCCCGGCCACGGCCCCGTGACCAGTAAGGACGCGGTCCGGGACACACGGAATTACCTGGAGTACGTCCACGAACAGGCCGCCACCCGATTCGCCGCAGGAATGCCCGCCGTCGAAGCGGCCCGCGACATCCGTCTGGGGCCCTTCGCGGCGCTCGGGGAGAGTGAACGCCTGGCGGTCAACGTACACACCGTCTACCGCGAACTCGATCCCGGACTGGCTCCTCTCGACGCCCTCGCCCTCTTCGGCTGCATGGCCGAACTCGCACACCCTTCCCCTCACAGCTGAGGAGGATTCCCATGGTCTCCGGCACCGCAGATCCCGGAGCCCTTATGCCCGTCCTCGGCGCCGTTGCTCCTCCATGGCCTCGGCTTCCGGCTGGTCATCACCGTCCCGCCGGCATGTCCCCGCTGCGATCTCGGCGGACTCCCTCCTACGCAGACCGAGTCCGCCGAGCAGCTCACTGCTGCCGGCCGCTGAGACATCCGTACCCGTACCAATTCGTGGGAGTCAGGACAATGCGTTTCGCTACTTTCGAACATCAGGGAACAGTGCGGTCAGGGGTGGTGCGGGACGGCTCCGTCCACCCCTTCGGGGAGGCAGTGGCTCTGCTGGAGCTGATCCGGCGCGGTCCGCAGGCCCTACGGGACGCGGCAGCCACGGCCAGCCCGTCGGCGTACGACGTGACGGACGTCCGGCTACTGCCACCCCTTCAGCCGCCCACAGTACGGGACTACCTGACCTTTGAGAGCCATCTCGAAGGTGTCGCACGCGGCTTCGGCTCCACTGTGCCCGATGCCTGGTACGCCGAGCCGGTGTTCTACTTCACCAATCCGTACGCCATGATCGGCGCCCACGATGACGTACCGGTGCCCCCGGGCTGCGAGGTCTTCGACTTCGAGCTTGAGGTCGCGGCGGTCATCGGCAGCGCGGGCCGGGACCTGACGCCTGAACAGGCTCGTGAGCACATCCTCGGCTACACCATCTTCAACGACTGGACCGCGCGGGACATCCAGGGCCGCGAAATGCAGGTCATGCTCGGCCCATCCAAGGGAAAGGACAGCTCCACCACACTCGGCCCCTGGCTGGTCACCGCAGACGAAATCGAACCCCATCGCAACGCTGAGGGCTTCCTCGACCTGAACCTGACCGTCGAAGTCAACGGCGTCACGGTAGGCCAAGACACTCTCGCCAACATGGCCTGGACATTCGAGGAGATGATCGCCCACGCCTCACGCGGCACGACCGTTCAACCAGGCGATGTCCTCGGCTCCGGCACCTGCGGCAACGGCGGCTGCCTGGCCGAACTGTGGGGCCGGAACGGATCCCACACCCCGCCGCCCCTGGCGCCGGGCGACACGGTGACCATGATCGTCGAAGGCATCGGCACCATCAGCAATACCGTCGTCCCCGGCACGGCAGCAGTCGCGGTGCCCGCGGCCCGCCGTCGGCTCTGAGTGCTGCTGTTGTTGTAGCGATCTTGAAATTGCCAGGCATTCGGCGGAGTGTTGGGGCGGATGGTGACACCACTTGTTCCCGGGCTAAAGGGCAAGGCCATGAAGTTACGGGGTGATCGGCGGTGTCAAGACGTCGATTCTGAGGGTGGCGGATCCGGATCGGCGATGGGTGGGGTGAACCCGACGGCCGGACCGACGACGATGTCCTTCGGCGCAGGGCGTATGCCGGGAGGCAATAGGGGCGGCAACCTGCCGGAGGACTTTGAGATTGCGCTTGCCGAGAATGTCATCCGCCCTGGTGGGAGGCGGTGCGCGCGGCGTACCGGAGGTCGACCGGCGAAGTCGCCAAAACAGGCGCTCTCGCGAGGCTGGCGGTCACCGCGGCAAGATGATCGACCGTGCTGCTGAGACTGGCTAACCTCGGCGTGACGAACTCGTCCGCGATGCTTCGCCTGTGCCGATGACCGACCGGGACAAGGACGCGGAGATCCTCGCCCTGCGTCACCAGATCACCGTCTTGGAACGCCAACTCGGCAAGGACAAGGTCCGGTTCACGCCCAGCGATCGGGCATTCCTGGCGGCGCTGCTGCACCGGCTGCCACTGCACGTCCTGCGAAGATTACGGCTGCTCGTACGCCCTGACACGGTGCTGCGTTGGCACCGCACCCTCGTCGCACGTCGCCATGCCTCCTCCTGCCGACCCAAACGCCCGGGACGACCACGCACCGTACGCTCCATCCGCATCCTGGTCCTGCGGCTGGCGAAGGAGAACCCGAGCTGGGGGTACAGACGTCTGCACGGCGAGCTGCTCGTGCTGGGGGTGAAGGTAGGCGCGCCCACCGTCTGGGAGATCCTGAAGAAGGCCGGCATCGACCCAGCACCCGAGCGGAGCTCCAGTACCTGGGCTACTTTCCTTCGCTCTCAGGCTGATGCCCTGCTGGCCTGCGACTTCATGGAAACAGTCACCCTGTCGGGGATGCGGATGTACGTGCTCGTGGTGATCGAACACGGCAGTCGCCGGATCCGCGTCCTGGGCGCCACCGCGCATCCGAACGCATCCTGGGTAGCGCAAGCGGCGAAGAACCTCGTCATGGACCTCGAAGACCTCGACTGCCGCGCACGGTTCATGATCCGAGACCGGGACAAGAAGTTCCCCGCCCTCTTCGATGCCGTCCTCAAGGACGCGGGGATCGACGTCGTCCTCAGCGGCATCCAGATGCCACGAATGAACTCGATCACGGAGCGCTGGATACAGACCTGTCGCCGCGAGCTCCTGGACCGGACATTGATCTGGAACCAACGACATCTCCTCCACACTCTGCGCGAGTTCGAGCAGTTCTACAACGGACACCGACCACACCAGGGCATCGCGAACGCCAGGCCACTGCACCCCTTGCCCCCGCCGATCGACGATCCCGACGCGTTAGCCCGCCTCGACATACGCCGACGCGATCGCCTCGGCGGCATCCTCCACGAATATCAACATGTGGCGTGACCTGCACGGATGCGGTTTCCGGCAAGGGCACGCCCACGCAGGCTGCCATCAAGAAGCTCGTGCTGCGTCTTGCCCACGAGAACAGCCGATGGGGCCATCGCCCAATTCAAGGTGAACTGGCCCGGCTCGGACACCCGATCGCCGCCTCGACCGTCTGGCAGATCCTCCACGCCGCAGGAATCGATCCCGCCCCACGCCGCACTGGCCCGACCTGGCGCGAGTTCGTCTCTACGCAGACCACCGGCCTGATCGCCTGCGATTTCCTCCACATCGACACCATCGGCCTGCAACGCCTGTACGCCCTGATCTTTCTCGAGCACCACACCCGGAGCCTGCACGTCATCGGCGTCACCGCACACCCGACCGCTGCCTGGGCCACCCAGCAAGCCCGCAACCTCGCCACCGGCCTGGGCATACGCATGGATTCGCTGCGCTTCCTCGTCCGAGATCGCGACAGCAAGTACACCGACACCTTCGACGCCGTGTTCCAGGCCGAGGACATTGAGATCATCAAGACCCCGTTCCGCGCGCCAAGGGCCAACGCCCACTGCGAACGCGTGATCGGTACCCTCCGCCGAGAAGTCCTCGACCACACACTCATCTTTGGCGAAGCTCACGCGCGCCAAGTCCTGGCCGAATACCAAAGGCACTACAACACGCACCGCCCCCACCGGGCCCGACGCCAAATACCGCCCCTTGCTTACGAACAGCCACCTCCAGTCCTTGGGCCGACCAGCCGCCAAGCCCTATGCACTCGCGTCCTCGGCGGCTTGATCAACGAGTACAGGTATGCCGCTTGACCAGCACCAACGATTATTCGAGCCCCACACCGGCCTCGTCCAGTGCCTTGCGTACCACCGGGGTGAGCGCGTGCACATGGGCGCGCGGCGATCTCCGGGGCCACACCGCCGAACCGGACGTGCTCGTCCATGCTCGACTCGACCGCGTGTCCGAGCAGTCGGCCGTCGCTGACCAGCCCCGCCCCCGGTCTCGTCGCACGAGGACTCGATCCCGAGCACGATCTGCCGAGCTGCCATGAGTGCCTTCCCCGCCGTCTTCGCGTTGATTGCCCCTGGAGTGTGGTTGCACATCAGTTGCAATAAGATGCGGAAGCGGCCTGCCCTGGTGGGACAGGCCGCCTACCCGGGCTGCGGGCGTTACGCGATGATGCCCTCGATCTCGACGAGGAGGTCGGCGCGGCAGATGTCGACATTGAAGTAGGCGATGTCGACCGGGTCCGGGAAGGCCTCCTGGCACGCCTCGCGGACCTGCGGCATGTCGTCCAGGTGTCGGACGTAGACCTTCACCTGGGTCAGGTCGGACAGCTCATGGCCCCGGGTGATGCCGTGCTCCTGGAGGTTCCGGTCGCTGATGAGGTGCTCGATGTTCTCCAGCGCCACCCGGCACTGCTTGTCGATGCTGTCGGAGTGGACCGTCTGGTGGCCGAGGATGGCCGCGGTGCCGGAGATGTAGAGGTGCGCCGCACCGGCTTCGGCGTCACGCGGCGTCAGATGGGTGGCCCGGGCGAAGCTCGGCGCCTTCGGCCCGTACTGCTCCGGGTAGTTGTAGGCCGGGATCTGGCGGGTGTTCTCGATGTTGACCCGGGCTGCGGTCCGGGAGGCCAGGAAGTAGAAGGCGACGCCCTCCCCGCGGGAGCCGATGCCGGTGGCCGAGGGCATGTCCCGGCCCTCAGCCGCGTAACTCTCGAACGCCTCGGCGCGGCCCCGGCAGAAGTCCTGGTAGACCTCGAGCCCCTCGGCGTTCGGCTCATTGATCCGGCCGATGAGATTCCACATCCGGAAGATGCCGGGGTAATCGAGCCGCTCGACCAGCTCGAAGACCGCCGTGTAGGCGGCCCGGGTCGCATCGGTGTACGTGCCCTGCCCAGGTATGTGGCCCGCGCAGAACAGATAGTCGTCGGTATACCCGTACACCAGGCCGTTCTCGGTGCCCGTGCGGACGGGCTGGTCCACCGTCCACCGCTCGATGCGGACCTCCGTCTCATCGGCCGCCATGTGCGTGGGAAGCACCGGCACGCCCTCCAGCACAAGCGGATTCGAGCCCTCCAGTCCGTATGTGACCTCCCCGAGGACGAAGCGGCCAGGCTGGTTCTCGGGCAATTGACCGGGGACGATGTAATCGCATCGCAGCATGGGAAACTCCAACGCGCCGCAGGTCACGGCTTGGTGATGAGGGACCAGATAATTGCGGGAAGAATGCGTAGGAATACGCAGAGTGAAGGCTGGCCAGGGTGCGGGTCGGAGGGTCGCCGCGCGACGCATGCCGATCCGTGCCAACGCCCCCACCATACGTCAGTACTTCTCTATGCGAACTTGTTTTCTGTGATCGGGGCGACGTTGCAGCTTCCTGACGGGTTTTCGTAGCTGCCGAGTAGCCCAGCTTGGAGGGCGAGAAGCCAGATGCCCACTGACGTCGCCCGAAACAGCGCCTGGATACAGAGATTTGACTCCGTGCCTTCCGGCGATGTGCGCCTGATCTGTCTCCCGCACGCCGGAGGCGCGGCGAGTTTCTACCACCCGTTCTCGCGCTTGCTGCCGTCCGCCGTGGAGATGCCGGCCATCCAGCACTTGGGACGTCAGGGTCGGCGCCTTGAGCCCTGCATCGTGGATTGAGGGAACTCGCGGACCGCGTCCTTGAGGAGTTGGGGCCGTACATCGGTCAGCCCTCGCACTGTTCGGTCGCAGCATGGGCGCCACCCTGGCGTTCGAGGTGGCCCGCCGCCTTGAGGGGCAAGGCGCCCCGCCGGAGCACCTGTTCGTCTCCGGCGGCGCGCCGTCCCGCTCCCGCCACGAGGACGAGCACGTGCGTGACGACGCGGGCCTCATCGCCGAGCTGGCGGAACTCAGCGGAACCGACACCCGGCTCCTCGAGGACGAGGGGATGCGGCGCATGGTCCTGCCCGCCCTGCGTGGCGACTGCACGGCAGCCGAAACCTATGTCTACCAGCCCGGACCGCCGCTGGCGTGCCCCGTGACCGCGATCACAGGAGACGCCGACCCCAGGGTGGACCGGGATGAGGCCGAGGCGTGGGAGGAGCACACGACCGGTCCGTTCGAGCTGCCGACCTTCCCGGGCGGCCACTTCTACCTCAGCGACCACCGCACGGAGGTCGCCCAGGCCGTGGCCACCAGGCTGCTGCCCGGCCTCCCCGCGGACCGCTGAGCCGCCGGCGCCCGCCCGCCGAGCCGAGGCACTGTCAGGTCGCCACGTACGCTGGGGTCCTGACAGTGACCGGTCGAATTCCAGTCGAGCGGGAGAGGTATACTGCCGATGCGCACGTGTAAACGCTGAAATTATTGTTCGTCGCGGGGGTGGCGACAGCACGACGCGGGGGAGAATCACACATGCTCGACCGGCACGACCTCACTGCCATGGAGCAATCACGGGGAGCCGAGCCAGCGACGCTGTTCATGCGGTCGCGGAGTTTCGGCGCGGTCATCGGAGCCTCGCAACTTACCCACCACACCTGTCCGAATTCTTCGGCGGGGGCATTCACTCGGCACTGAGTGGTGCCGGCATAGACATTCCCTGACAGGCGTCGGCCTGCCGCGAGAAATGTCGCGGCACGCCATCACACACATCCATGGGCTGGTGCGCCCATTGCCGGGAACGAACCCCGGCACGTGCTGTCAACGAGGCGAGGAAAAGGAATCCAAGGTGCGTGCAGAGCTGATCCAGCCATTGCCCGAACTGCTGCGTGCCCACGCCGAACAGCGAGGCGACCAGATCGCTTTCGCTGATGAGTGGCGCAGCGTGAGCTACCGGGAGCTGGAGCGGCGCACCGCTCGCCTCGGCGGACACCTGGCCGGGCTGGGCCTGCGGCGCGGCGACCGTGCGGTGATCCTCCTCAACAACAGCGTCGAGGTGATCGAGAGCTATCTCGCCGTCACCCGGGCAGCCTGCGTCGGCGTGCCGGTCAACCCCCAGTCCGCCGACGGCGAAGTCGCCCACATGCTCGACGACAGTGGCGCCCGAGTCGTCTTCGCTGACACCGCCCACCTGGAACAGGTCACCCGCATCCTGGCCGACGGACGCGAACAGGTGCGAGTCGTGGTCGTCGGCGAAGACGACCCGGCGGCCGGGCACGCCTCCTTCGAGGCGATGGCCGCCTCCGAGCCGACCCAGCCGGCCCGGGACGACCTCGGACTCGACGAGGTCGCCTGGATGCTCTACACCTCCGGGACGACCGGGCGGCCGAAGGGCGTGCTGTCCACCCAGCGAAGCTGCCTGTGGTCGGTCGCCGCCTGCTACGCACCGGTGCTGGGCCTCTCGGAACGGGACCGGGTGCTCTGGCCGCTGCCCCTCTTCCACAGCCTCGCCCACATCCTCTGCGTCATCGGCGTCACCGCGACCGGAGCCACCGCCCGGATCATGGGCGGCTTCGTGGCCGAGGACGTCCTGAGGCTGATGCGAGCCGAATCGTTCACCCTGCTGGTGGGCGTGCCGACCATGTACCACCACATGGTGCTCGCCGCCGACCAGGAGCCCTTGGACACCACCGAGCTGCGCGCCTGCATGGTGGCCGGAGCGGTGACCGCGCCCTCATTGGCCCGCTCCTTCGAGGACACCTTCGGCCTGCCCCTGCTGGACGCCTACGGCAGCACCGAGACCTGCGGCCTGATCACCATCAACCCGCCCGGCGGGAAGCGGGTCACCGGCTCCTGCGGGCAGCCGGTGCCCGGCCTCGGAGTGCGCCTGGTCGACCCGGAGACCAGCCAGGACGTGCCGGCCGGCGCGGAGGGCGAGGTGTGGGTCAGCGGCCCGAGCCTGATGGTCGGCTACCACAACCAGCCGGAGGCCACCGCCGCGGCACTGCACGACGGCTGGTACCGCACCGGAGACCTCGCCCGGCGCGACGACAACGACTACTTCACCATCAGCGGCCGCATCAAGGAACTCATCATCCGCGGCGGTGAGAACATCCACCCCGCCGAGGTCGAGGAAGCGCTGCGCGCCGCCCCCGGCATCGCTGACGCGGCGGTGACCGGCAAGCCCCACGACACCCTGGGCGAAGTCCCGATCGCCTACCTGATCCTGGACGAGCCCGGCGCGTTCGACCGCGACCAGGTCCTCGCGGTCTGCCGGGATCGACTGGCGAACTACAAGGTGCCCGCGGAGCTGTACGAGGTCGACGCGATCCCGCGCACCGGCTCCGGCAAGATCATCCGCCATCTCCTGGCCGAACGGCCCGCCCAGCTCCTCGCGTTGGGCGACACCTCCCACGAGTCGCTCTTCCGGCTGGACTGGATCGAGGTGACCGGTTCCGCCGGCGGGACGGCCGCCACCGGAGCCGCCGACGACACCGCGCACGCGGCCACCGGCTGGGCACAGATCGGCCCGGACGCGCTCGTGCCGGACGCCCAGACGTACCCGGACCTTCCCGCGCTCGGCGCCGCCATCGACTCCGGCACGCCCACCCCCGGCTTCGTGGCCATCCCGCACCGGCACATCGCTCCGGCGGACGCCCCCGCGGCCGACCCCCCGCAGGCCCGCACGACCGGCGACGAGTCGCTGGACCGGGTCCGCGGATGGCTCGTCGACCCCCAACTCACCTCCTCCCACCTGGTCATCGTCACCCAGGGGGCAGTCTCCGCCACTCCCGGCGAGGGCGGACCCGACCCGGCCGACGCCGACCTGGTGTGCCTCCTGCGCACCGTCCAGGAGGCGCACCCCGACCGGCTGACCCTGCTCGACCTTGACGATGACGAAGCGTCACGGGCACTGATCACCACCGCCACCACCTGGGGAGAACCGCAGCTCGCGATACGCGCCGGCACCGCCTATGCCCCCCGGCTGCGGCCCGTCCGCCACGCCGACCCGCAGCACGGGGACGGCGACGCCGTCCTGTCCGCGCTGCGCGATCGACTCGCCGGCATGTCCGATGCCGAGCGGACACGCACCCTGCACGAGCTGGTGCGCGAGCAGGCGACGGCCGTCCACGGCGACCTGGGCCAGGCCACCTTCGAGCCCCGCCGGAGCTTCCGGGAGCAGGGCTTCACCTCGCTGACCGGAGTGGAGCTGCGCAACCGCCTGGTGGCCGCCACCGGGCTGCGTCTGCCGGCCACCCTCGTCTTCGACCACCCCACCCCGCAGGCCGTGGTCCGCTACCTGCAAGCGGAACTGCTGGAGAGCCAGGACGCCCTCGTCGGCCCGAGCCCGAGCGGCCCGCTCGCCGCCGCCGACGACCCGATCGCCATCGTGGGCATCGGCTGCCGCTACCCGGGCGGCATCGCCTCCCCCGAGGAACTGTGGCGCCTGGTGTCAGGCGGCAGCGACGCCATCTCCGCCTTCCCCACCGACCGTGGCTGGGACCTCGACGGGCTCTACCACCCGGACCCCGACCACCCGGGCACCAGCTACGCCCGCGAGGGCGGATTCCTCTACGACGCCGCCGACTTCGACGCCGGGTTCTTCGGGATCTCGCCGCGTGAGGCGCTGGCGATGGACCCGCAGCAGCGGCTGCTCCTGGAAACGTCCTGGGAGGCGTTCGAGCGCGCCGGTATCGATCCGCTGTCGGTGCGCGGCAGCCGTACCGGTGTCTTCGCGGGCGTGATGTACCACGACTACGCCAGCCGCCTGAACGCCCTCCCCGAGGGCGTTCAGGGATACCTGGAAACCGGCAACGCGGGCAGTGTGGCCACCGGCCGGGTGGCGTACACGCTGGGGCTTGAGGGTCCGGCGGTGACGGTGGACACGGCGTGTTCGTCGTCGCTGGTGGCCCTGCATCTGGCGGCGCAGTCGCTGCGTCAGGGTGAGTGCTCGATGGCGCTGGTCGGTGGTGTGACCGTGCTGTCGACGCCGGACGTGTTCGTTGAGTTCAGCCGCCAGCGGGGCCTGGCCGCAGATGGCCGCTGCAAGGCGTTCGCCGGTGCGGCGGATGGCACCGGCTGGGCCGAGGGCGCGGGCATGCTGCTCATCGAGCGGCTCTCCGACGCCCAGCGGAACGGTCACCCCGTGCTGGCCGTCGTCCGAGGCAGCGCTATCAACCAGGACGGTGCCTCGAATGGTCTGACGGCGCCGAACGGTCCCTCGCAGCAGCGCGTGATCCAGCAGGCGCTGGCCAGCGCGCGGCTGTCGGCCGGCCAGGTGGACGCGGTCGAGGCGCACGGCACGGGCACCACGCTGGGCGACCCGATCGAGGCGCAGGCGCTGCTGGCGACTTATGGGCAGGAGCGCACCGACGACCGTCCGTTGTGGCTGGGTTCGGTGAAGTCGAATCTGGGTCACACCCAGGCGGCGGCTGGTGTCGCCGGGATCATCAAGATGGTGATGGCGATGCGGCACGGTGTGCTGCCGCAGACCCTGCACGTGGACCAGCCGTCCACGAAGGTGGACTGGTCCGCGGGTGCGGTCGAGCTGCTGACCGAGCAGGTGGCCTGGCCGGAGACCGACGAGCCCCGCCGGGCGGGCGTGTCGGCCTTCGGCGTCAGTGGCACCAACGCCCACGTCATCCTCGAAGCCGTCCCGGCTCCCGAACAGCCCGAGGACGCGACCGACCTCGCCGGTGACACCGATGCCGCCGTGGTCCCGTGGGTGCTCTCCGCCCGCGGCCCGGAGGCCCTGCGGGCGGCAGCGGAGCGCCTCATCCAGCTGGTGGAGAGCGAGGCCGACGCATCGCCGACGGACATCGGCTACTCGCTGGCGACCACCCGCGCCTCCCTGGAGCACCGTGCCGCCATCGTGGCCTCGGGCCGGGAGGAATTCACGGCTGCTCTGACCGCTGTGGCCGCAGGCGACGCCACCGCCGGAGTCCTTCGCGGTCAGGCGAACGCGTCCGGTGGTGTGGTGTTCGTGTTCCCGGGTCAGGGTTCGCAGTGGTTGGGGATGGCGGTGGAGCTGTTGGAGGTTTCGCCGGTGTTCGCTGCTCGGATGGCTGAGTGTGCGGCTGCGTTGGCGCCGTTTACGGACTGGTCGCTGCTTGATGTGGTGCGGGATGGGTCGGGGGTGTGGCTGGAGCGGGTTGATGTGGTCCAGCCGGTGTTGTGGGCGGTGATGGTGTCGTTGGCCGCGGTGTGGGAGTCCCATGGTGTGGAGCCTGCCGCGGTGGTGGGTCATTCGCAGGGTGAGATCGCGGCGGCTTGTGTGGCTGGTGCGCTGACTGTGGAGGATGCTGCTCGGGTTGTTGCTCTGCGGAGTGGGTTGCTGCTGGGTCTGAGTGGTGATGGCGGCATGTTGTCTGTGGCGTTGCCGGTGGAGCGGGTCGCTGAGCGGATCGGTGGGTTCGGTGACTCGGTGTCGGTGGCTGCGGTCAACGGTCCTGGTTCGGTGGTGGTTTCCGGTGAGCGTGTGGTGCTGTTGGAGCTTCAGGCTGGGTGGGAGGCTGAGGGTGTCCGGGCGCGGATGGTGCCGGTGGATTACGCCTCGCATTCGGCGCAGGTGGAGGAGATCGAAGGGCGTCTG
Source organism: Streptomyces sp. JLBJ103 (assembly GCF_058215575.1). Lineage (NCBI taxonomy): Bacteria > Bacillati > Actinomycetota > Actinomycetes > Kitasatosporales > Streptomycetaceae > Streptomyces > Streptomyces sp. JLBJ103. Next base: position 6,841,338 of record NZ_CM177089.1, read on the forward strand.
CTGGAGGTTCTGGAACCGATTCAGCCGCGCAGTGCCCGTGTTCCGTTCTATTCGTCCGTCACCGGTGCCCGGATCGACACTTCGGGTCTGGATGCGGGGTACTGGTATCGGAATCTGCGGCAGACGGTGGAGTTCGCCAAGGCCATTGCCACGCTGTTGGATGAGGGTCATGGTGCGTTCATCGAGACGAGCGCGCATCCGGTGTTGCTGATGGGTGTGCAGGAGACCGCGGACGCGTCGGACCGCCCGGTCGTCACGATCGGCACCCTGCGCCGTGGTGAGGGCGGGCAGCAGCGGCTGTTGGCTTCCCTGGCGGAGGCGTACACGCAGGGCGTCGAGGTGGACTGGGCGTCGGTGTTCGCGGGTACTGGGGCGCGTCGGGTGGATCTGCCGACGTATCCCTTCCAACGCAAGCGCTACTGGCTCGACGCTCCCGAAGCCGATCAGCAGCCCACCAACGGCCAGGGCACCAGTGCCGCCGAGACCACCTTCTGGGACGCGGTCGAGCGCGAGGATCTGGCGTCGCTGGCCTCGGTCCTGCGGGTCGGGGACGAGGACCCGTTCAGTGCGGTGCTGCCAGCGCTCTCGTCGTGGCGCCGTCAGCAGCGGGACGCGTCGACCGTGGAGCAGTGGCGTTACCGGATCGACTGGCGTCCGCTGCCGGGTGCGCAGGCGCGTTCGCTGTCGGGCACCTGGATCGCGGTGCTGCCGTCGAGCGGCGGCGGCGAGCAGTGGGTCGCGGCGCTGGAGGAGCGCGGCAGCCGCCTGGTGCGCGTCCAGCTGGACGCGGCACCGGACCGCGGCTCGCTGGCCGGCCAGTTGCGGGATGCCTGCGCCGCCGGCCCGGTCGCGGGCGTGCTGTCGATGGCGGCCCTGGAAGACGGTGCCCATCCGCTCCATGCCGGCCTGCCCGGCGGCACGGCGGCCACTGTGGTGCTGGCGCAGGCCCTCGGAGACGCCGGAGTGGACGCCCCGCTGTGGCTGCTGACCGAGGGCGCGGTCGCCACCGGCCGCGCCGACGAGCTCACCGACGCGCAGCAGGCCCAGGTCTGGGGCCTTGGCCGGGTGATCTCCCTGGAGCACCCGGACCGCTGGGGCGGCCTGATCGACCTTCCGCAGGCCGCTGACGAGCGGGTCCTGGACCGGCTGTGCGGCGTGCTGACCGCCGCCGAGGACGAGGACCAGCTCGCCATCCGTCCGTCCGGCGTCTATGTGCGCCGGCTCGTCCGCGCGCCCCTCGCCGACACCCCCGGCTCCCGCACCTGGGAACCGCGCGGAACGGTCCTGGTCACCGGCGCGACCGGCGGGCTGGGGCCGCACATCGCACGCTGGCTGGCCCGCAGTGGCGCCGAGCATCTGGTCCTGACCAGCCGACGAGGCCCCGAGGCCGGGGGCGCCACCGAGCTGGCCGACGAACTCACCGCACTCGGCATCCGGTTCAGCACCGTCGCCTGCGACATGACCGACCGGAACGCCGTGGCCACACTGGCCGAGCGGCTTGCCGACGAGGGCACCCCGGTACGCGCCGTGATCCACGCGGCGGCCTACACCGAGCTGGCCGCACTCGCCGAGACGAACGTCGCCGACTTCGCCGCCGTGGTCGAGGCCAAGGCCCGAGGCGCGGAGTACCTGGACGAGATCTTCGGACCCGAGGTCGACGCCTTCGTGCTCTTCTCCTCGATCTCGGGAGTCTGGGGCAGCGGCAACCACGCCGCCTATGCCGCCGCCAACGCCTATCTGGACGCGCTGGCCGAGCGCCGCCGTTCGCGGGGCCTGACGGCGACATCGGTGGCATGGGGCATCTGGGACAGCGGCGCCGACCGTGCCGAGGTCCTCCCCGAAGCACTGCGTCGGCAGGGCCTGCCGTTCATCGAGCCGGAGCTGGCCTTCACCGCGCTGCAGCAGGTCCTCGACCACGACGAGACCTTCATCGCCGTGGCCGACGTCGACTGGGAGCGCTTCGTCCCGGCCTTCACGATGGCACGACCGCGCCCGCTGCTCGACGGAGTGCCCGAGGCACGCGCGGCCGTGGAATCCGCGGACCGCGCCGACCTGGCCGTGACGGCCGGAGCAGGCACCGGCGCGGGTGACGCAGAGGCCGAGGGCAGCGCGCTGGTGCGGCAGCTCGCGGCACTGTCCGAGGCCGAACGCGACTCGGCCCTCGCCGAGCTGGTCAGCACCCACGCCGCCGCCGTGCTCGGCCACGCGTCCGCCGACGCCGTGACGACCGACCGCGCCTTCCGCGACCTCGGCTTCGACTCGCTCACCGCGGTCGAGCTGCGCAACCGGCTGCAGACGGCGATCGGCGTCCGGCTCCCGGCGACCATGATCTTCGACCACCCGACCCCGCAGGCGCTGGTCCGGTATCTCGCCGACACGCTCCTCGGGTCGGAAGCGGACCGCGCGGGCGCCGCACCGGCCCCCGTGCCCGCCGCGACGGTGGACGACGAACCCATCGCGATCGTGGGCATGAGCTGCCGCTACCCGGGCGGCGTCAACTCGCCCGAGGAACTGTGGCAGCTGCTGGCCGCCGGTGGAGACGCGATCTCGGCCTTCCCCGGTGATCGCGGCTGGGAGCTGGACGGATTCTTCGACCCGGACCCGGACCGACCCGGCAAGAGCTACGTCCGGGAGGGCGGATTCCTGCACCAGGCGGCGGACTTCGACGCCGGGTTCTTCGGGATCTCGCCCCGCGAGGCGCTGGCCATGGACCCGCAGCAGCGACTGCTCCTCGAAACCTCCTGGGAAGCGCTGGAGCGTGCTGGCGTCGACCCGCTGAGCCTGCGGGGAACCCAGGGCGGAGTCTTCGTCGGCGCGGCCGCGCAGCGCTATGGCGGCGACCCGAAGCACGCACCGGAGGGCGCGGAGGCGCACCTCGTCACCGGCACCGCCGCCAGCGTGCTCTCCGGCCGAGTGTCCTACACCCTGGGCCTGGAGGGTCCGGCGGTCACGGTCGACACCGCCTGCTCGTCCTCGCTGGTCGCCCTCCACTGGGCGGTGCAGGCCCTGCACCGGGGCGAGTGCACGATGGCACTCGCCGGTGGCGTGGTGGTTATGCCCACCCTGGAACCGTTCGCCGGCTTCAGCCGCCAGCGCGCCCTCGCCGCCGACGGCCGTTGCAAGGCCTTCTCCGGTGCCGCGGACGGAATGGGCCTGGCCGAAGGCGCCGGCATGCTGGTGCTGGAGCGGCTGTCCGACGCCCAGCGGAACGGCCACCAGGTGCTGGCCGTGGTCCGGGGTTCGGCGGTGAACCAGGACGGCACGTCCAATGGTCTGACGGCGCCGAACGGTCCCTCGCAGCAGCGGGTGATCCACCAGGCGCTCTCCAATGCCCGACTGTCCCCCGCGCAGGTCGACGCGGTCGAGGCGCACGGCACGGGTACGGCGCTGGGTGACCCGATCGAGGCGCAGGCGCTGCTGGCGACTTATGGGCAGGGCCGCGCTGACGACCGTCCGTTGTGGCTGGGTTCGGTGAAGTCGAACATCGGCCACACCCAGTCGGCTGCCGGTGTGGCGGGCGTCATCAAGATGGTGATGGCGATGCGGCACGGTGTGCTGCCGCAGACCCTCCACGTGGACGAGCCGACGCCGCATGTGGACTGGTCGGCGGGCGCGGTTGAGCTGCTGACCGAGCAGGTCGCGTGGCCCGAGACCGGACAGCCGCGTCGGGCGGGCGTGTCCTCCTTCGGAATCAGCGGCACCAACGCCCACGTCATCCTGGAGTGCGCCCCGGCTGTCGAGCAGGAGGCGTCCGAGGAGGACGTACCCGTCATCGACGGTGTGGTGCCCTGGGTGCTATCGGCACGCACCGGGACCGCATTGCGCGCCCAGGCCGGGCGGTTGACCGCACTCATCGAGCGTGCGGATGACATGTCGCCGGTGGATGTCGGGTATTCGCTGGCGGTGTCGCGGTCTGCGTTGGAGCACCGTGTGGCGGTGGTGGCTTCGGATCGTGCGGAGTTCCGTGCGGCTCTTGAGGCGCTGGCTGCTGGTGAGGCCCCGGCGGGTGCGGTCGAGGGTGTCGCGGGTTCCGGGAAGCTCGCGGTGTTGTTCACGGGTCAGGGTGCGCAGCGTGTTGGTATGGGCCGTGAGTTGTGTGAGCGTTTTCCGGTGTTCGTGGAGGCGTTCGATGCGGTGTGTGCGGAGTTGGACGTTCATTTGGAGCGGTCGCTGCGTGAGGTGATCTTCGCGTCTGAGGCCGATGTGCTGGATCAGACGGGGTTCACCCAGCCTGCGCTGTTCGCGATCGAGGTGGCTCTCTTCCGGCTGATCGAGTCGTGGGGGATCCGTTCCGACTTCGTGGCTGGGCATTCGATCGGTGAGTTGTCGGCCGCGCATGTGGCGGGTGTGCTCTCGCTGGCGGATGCGGCGGCGTTGGTGGCTGCTCGTGCCCGTTTGATGCAGGCTCTGCCGCAGGGTGGTGCGATGGTGTCCATCGCGGCTCCGGAGGAGGATGTCCGGTCGGCGCTTGTCGGCACCGCCGGTGTGTCGGTGGCTGCGGTCAACGGTCCGTTGTCTGTGGTGATTTCCGGTGATGCCGAGGCTGTGGCGCGTATCGGTGAGGGTTTTGCCGCCTCGGGTGTGAAGACGAAGCAGTTGCGGGTCAGTCACGCGTTCCACTCGCCGCACATGGACGGGATGCTGGAGGACTTCCGGCGGGTCGCGGCGGGGATTGCTTTCGAGGCTCCTCGCATCCCGGTGGTTTCGAATGTGACGGGTGAGATCGCGTCGGCTGAGGAGCTGTGCTCGGCGGAGTACTGGGTGCGGCATGTGCGCGACGCTGTGCGTTTCGCCGATGGGATCGGTGCGCTGGAGGCTCAGGGGGTGACCCGGTTCCTGGAGCTGGGTCCGGATGGGACGCTCTCGACGATGGCCCGGGACTGCCTGGCCGAGGACAGCGAGGCCGTGCTCGTCCCGGCTCTGCGTCGTGACCGCTCCGAGGAGCAGACGCTGCTGACGGCCCTCGGGCAGCTGTACGTGCATGGTGTCGCTGCCGACTGGGAGGCGGTCTTCGCCGGTACCGGCGCGCGCCGGGTCGACCTGCCCACCTACGCCTTCCAGCGTGAGCGGTACTGGATCGTGCCGGAAGAGACCGACCGGCAGACGGCTGATACAGCGGACTCCGCCTTCTGGGAGGTCGTCGAGCGCGAGGACCTCACCGCGCTGGCCTCCGCACTCAAGGTGGACGATGAGGCCCCGCTCAGCAGCGTGCTGCCCGCGCTGTCTTCCTGGCGGCGGCAGCATCGTGACCTGTCCGCTGTGGACGAGTGGCGTTACCGCATCAGTTGGACCCCGCTCACCGGTGCCGGTGCCTCGACGCTCTCCAGTACCTGGCTGGCCGTATTGCCCTCCGGCGAGGCCGGCGACCCGTGGGTGACGGGGCTGGAGTCCCGCGGGGCTCATATCGTGCCCGTACGGGTCGATGAGTCCGCCGATCGTGGCGTTCTCGCCGATCAGTTGCGGGGCATCACGGACGCGCAGCCGGTCACCGGCGTGCTGTCGCTGCTGGGGCTGGGCGTTGAGGCCGAGGCGACCCACTCCGCGCTTCCGGCGGCCACCGCGGCCACGGTGCTGCTGACGCAGGCTCTGGGCGACGCCGGTGTTCAGGCCCCGTTGTGGTTGCTCACCGCGGGTGCCGTGACCACCGGTCCCGCCGATCGGCTCACCCGTCCCGCCGCGACTCAGCTCTGGGGGCTGGGCCAGGTGATCGCGCTGGAGCACCCGGACCGCTGGGGCGGACTGATCGACCTCCCGCAGGCGGCCGACGAACGTACCCTCGACCAGTTGTGCGGGGCGCTCACGGCGAGCAGCGGGGAAGACCAGCTTGCCGTCCGCGCCTCGGGCGTCCAGGCCCGTCGGCTGGTGAGGGCACGTAACACCGGCACTGCGTCCCGCGCCTGGGCGCCGAGCGGCACGGTCCTGGTGACCGGTGGCACGGGCGCCTTGGGCGCGCATGTGGCGCGCTGGCTGGCCGGTGCGGGCGCAGAGCATCTGCTGCTGCTGAGTCGGCGCGGCTCGGACGCTCCGGACGCGCAGGCGCTGCGGGACGAGCTGACGGACCTGGGCGCACAGGTGACCGTCGCGGCCTGCGACGTCGCCGACCGCGACGCGCTCGCCGGGGTGCTGGCGGCCCTCCCGGCCGAATACCCGCTGACCGCGGTGGTGCACACGGCTGGTGTGCTGGACGACGGAATCCTTGACGCGCTCACCGGGGAGCGGGTCGAGGCGGTGCTGCGGCCGAAGGCCGAGGCAGCCCTCCACCTGCATGAACTCACCCACGAGCTGAACCTGTCGGCGTTCGTGCTGTTCTCCTCGTTCTCCGGCGTCGCAGGCAGCGCCGGGCAGGGCAACTACGCGGCGGCCAACGCGTTCCTGGACGCGCTGGCCCAGCACCGACGGCAGAACGGCCTCACGGCCACCTCCATCGCCTGGGGCGCCTGGGCGGACGGCGGCATGGCCGTCGACGGACGGGCGGCCGAGGAGCGGCTGTCACGCAACGGTGTCTCCGCGATGGCCCCCGAGCTCGCCCTGACCGCCCTGCAGCAGGCGCTCGACCACGACGAGACGGCGATCGCTGTCGCCGACCTGAACTGGGACGTCTTCACCACCACGCTCGCCACCACCACCCGCCCCGGCTCGCTGCTCGGCGAACTCCCCGAGGCCCAGGAGGCGTTGGCGGCATCGGTGGCGAACGACGACGCGTCGGACCCGCTCACCACCCTCCGGCAGCGGCTGGCGGGACTTTCCGCCGCGGAACGCGAATCCGAGCTGATGGACCTCGTCCGCGGGCAGGCGGCCGCCGCCCTCGGGCACGCCACAGCGGACGCGGTGCAGGCGACCCGCGCCTTCCGGGACCTCGGGTTCGACTCGCTCACCGCGGTGGAACTCCGTACCCGCCTGCAGCGGAGCACCGGACTGACGCTGCCGGCCACCCTTGCCTTCGACTACCCGACCCCGCAGGCCCTGGTCCAGCACTTGGCCGACCTGCTCGTCGGCCCGGACGCGGACCCCGCGGGTGCCGCGCCGTTCGATGCGCCCGCCGCGGCCGTGGCCGACGAGCCGATCGCGATCGTGGGCATGAGCTGCCGTTTCCCCGGCGGGGTCAGCTCCCCCGAGGAGCTGTGGCACCTCCTGGCCATGGGCGGCAACGGGATCTCCGGATTCCCCACGGACCGTGGTTGGGACGTCGACGGGCTCTTCGACCCGGACCCGGACAGCCCCGGCAAGAGCTATGTCGGGGTGGGCGGATTCCTGCACAACGCGGCGGACTTCGACGCCGGGTTCTTCGGGATCTCGCCGCGTGAGGCCGTGGCCATGGACCCGCAGCAGCGGCTGCTGCTGGAGACCTCGTGGGAGGCGCTGGAGCGCGCCGGTATCGACCCGCAGTCCGTACGGGGCAGCCGGATCGGCGTCTTCGTCGGCACCAACGGTCAGGACTACGCCACGGTCGCGATGAGCTCCCCGGAGAGCACCGAGGGCTATCGGGGGATCGGCAACGCCGCCAGCGTGGTGTCGGGCCGGGTCGCGTACACGCTGGGCCTGGAGGGTCCGGCGGTCACGGTCGACACCGCCTGCTCGTCCGCGCTGGTCGCCCTGCACTGGGCGGCGCAGTCGCTGCGCCAGGGCGAGTGCTCGATGGCGCTCGCGGGTGGTGTGACGGTGATGGCGACGCCGGCGGCGTTCGTCGAGTTCAGCCGTCAGCGCGGTCTGGCCGCGGATGGTCGCTGCAAGGCGTTCGCGGGTGCGGCGGATGGGACCGGCTGGTCCGAGGGCGTGGGCATGCTGCTCGTGGAGCGGCTCTCCGACGCCGAGCGGAACGGTCACCCCGTGCTGGCCGTGGTCCGGGGTTCGGCGGTGAACCAGGACGGTGCCTCGAATGGTCTGACGGCGCCGAACGGTCCGTCGCAGCAGCGGGTGATCCAGCAGGCGCTGGCCGGCGCGCGGCTGTCCGCCGGCCAGGTGGACGCGGTCGAGGCGCATGGCACGGGTACGGCGTTGGGTGACCCGATCGAGGCGCAGGCGCTGCTGGCGACTTATGGGCAGGAGCGTGCCGAGGGTCGTCCGTTGTGGCTGGGTTCGGTGAAGTCGAATGTGGGTCACACGCAGGCTGCTGCGGGTGTTGCAGGGATCATCAAGATGGTGATGGCGATGCGGCACGGTGTGCTGCCGCAGACCCTCCACGTGGACGAGCCGACGCCGCATGTGGACTGGACGGCGGGCGCGGTCGAGCTGTTGACCGAGCAGGTGGCCTGGCCGGAGACCGGCCAGCCGCGTCGGGCGGGTGTGTCCTCCTTCGGCGTCAGCGGCACCAACGCCCACGTCATCCTGGAAAGTGCTCCCGCCGTCGAGCAGGAGGCGTCCGAGGAGGACGTCCGCTTCATCGACGGTGTGGTGCCGTGGGTGGTGTCTGCGCGGAGCGCGGAGGCGCTGCGGGGACAGGCGGCGCGTCTGGCCGCGTTCGTGGGGTCTCGGTCTGATGTGAGCCTGGTGGATGTCGGGTATTCGCTGGCGGTGTCGCGGGCCGCGTTGGAGCACCGTGTGGCGGTGGTGGCTTCGGATCGTGCGGAGTTCCGTGCGGCTCTTGAGGCGCTGGCTGCTGGTGACGTGGCGCCTGGTGTGGTTCAGGGCGCGGTCGGTGGCGGGAAGCTCGCGGTGTTGTTCACGGGTCAGGGTGCGCAGCGTGTTGGTATGGGCCGTGAGTTGTGTGAGCGTTTTCCGGTGTTCGTGGAGGCGTTCGATGCGGTGTGTGCGGAGTTGGACGTTCATTTGGAGCGGTCGCTGCGTGAGGTGATCTTCGCGTCTGAGGCCGATGTGCTGGATCAGACGGGGTTCACCCAGCCTGCGCTGTTCGCGATCGAGGTGGCTCTCTTCCGGCTGATCGAGTCGTGGGGGATCCGTTCCGACTTCGTGGCTGGGCATTCGATCGGTGAGTTGTCGGCCGCGCATGTGGCGGGTGTGCTCTCGCTGGCGGATGCGGCGGCGTTGGTGGCTGCTCGTGCCCGTTTGATGCAGGCTCTGCCGCAGGGTGGTGCGATGGTGTCCATCGCGGCCCCGGAGGAGGATGTCCGGTCGGCGCTTGTCGGCACCGCCGGTGTGTCGGTGGCTGCGGTCAACGGTCCGGTGTCTGTGGTGATTTCCGGTGATGCCGAGGCTGTGGCGCGTATCGGTGAGGGTTTTGCCGCCTCGGGTGTGAAGACGAAGCAGTTGCGGGTCAGTCACGCGTTCCACTCGCCGCACATGGACGGGATGCTGGAGGACTTCCGGCGGGTCGCGGCGGGGATTGCTTTCGAGGCTCCTCGCATCCCGGTGGTTTCGAATGTGACGGGTGAGATCGCGTCGGCTGAGGAGCTGTGCTCGGCGGAGTACTGGGTGCGGCATGTGCGCGACGCTGTGCGTTTCGCCGATGGGATCGGTGCGCTGGAGGCTCAGGGGGTGACCCGGTTCCTGGAGCTGGGTCCGGATGGGACGCTCTCGACGATGGCCCGGGACTGCCTGGCCGAGGACAGCGAGGCCGTGCTCGTCCCGGCTCTGCGTCGTGACCGCTCCGAGGAGCAGACGCTGCTGACGGCCCTCGGGCAGCTGTACGTGCATGGTGTCGCTGCCGACTGGGAGGCGGTCTTTGCCGGTACCGGCGCGCGCCGGGTCGACCTGCCCACCTACGCCTTCGAGCGTGAGCGGTACTGGATCGTGCCGGAAGAGACCGACCGGCAGACGGCTGATACAGCGGACTCCGCCTTCTGGGAGGCGGTTGAGCGCGAGGACGTCAGTGCGCTTGCCGATGTGCTGGAGGTCGGCGAAGACGAGCCGCTCGATGCGATGCTGCCGTTGTTGTCCCGGTGGCGACGGGAGGGTCGTGAGCGCTCGGCCATCCGGGACTGGCGCTACCGCGTGGACTGGGTCCCCGCGGCCGAGCCGACCGTGTCGCCGCTCTCCGGCGCATGGCTGGTGGTGGCTCCTGGAGCCGGTGAGGACAGCGGCCGGATCGCTGACGCCCTGGCGGCGCGCGGCGTCGAGGTCATGCGCATCGACCTGACGGACGCGGCGGGTGACCGGGCGGCGCTGGCTCAGCGGATGAAGGAGGTCGTGTCGGAGTACCCGGTGATCTCCGGGGTGGTCGCGCTGCCAACGAGCGCCGCCGACACGGCGCTGCTGGCACAGTCGCTCGGTGACGCCGGTGTGCAGGCGCCGCTCTGGCTGCTCACGCAGGGCGCGGTGTCCACCGGGCCGGCCGATCAGCTCACCCATCTCACCCAGGCTCAGGTCTGGGGCCTGGGCCGGGTGGTCGCGCTGGAGCACCCGGACCGCTGGGGCGGGCTGATCGACCTCCCGCAGGCCGCGGATGAGCGGACCTTGGACCGCTTGTGCCGCGTGCTGGCCGACGGCGGCCAGGAGGACCAGCTCGCCATCCGTTCGTCCGGCGTGTACGTGCGCCGGCTGGTGCGGGCCCGCCTCGGCGGCGGGTCGGCCGACCGAAGCTGGTCGCCGCGTGGTTCGGTGCTGGTGACCGGCGGCACGGGCGCCTTGGGCGCGCATGTGGCACGCTGGCTGGTCGCCGCGGGAGCGGAACATCTGGTGCTGGTCAGCCGGCGTGGTGCTCAGGCGCCGGGTGCTGAAGCGCTGCGCGAGGAGCTGTCCGGGCTCGGGGTGTCCGTGACCCTGGCCGCGTGCGACGTGGCCGACCGGCAGGCGCTCGCCGGAGTGCTGGCGGCCGTGCCGGCCGAGCATCCGCTGACCGCGGTGGTCCACACCGCGGGGATCCTGGACGACGGCGTCGTGGACGGGCTCACCGAAGAGCGCATCGACGCCGTGCTGCGGCCCAAGGCCGACGCCGCATGGCATCTCCATGAGCTGACGCAGGACATGGACCTGTCGGCCTTCGTGCTGTTCTCCTCGCTGGCGAGCACCGCCGGGAGCCCGGGGCAGGGCAACTACGCGGCGGCCAACGCGTTCCTGGACGCGCTCGCCCAGCACCGGCGGCAGAACGGCCTCACGGCCACCTCGATCGCCTGGGGTGCCTGGGCGGACAGCGGCATGGCCGCCGACGCCCAGTTCGTGGAGGAGCGGCTGCGCCGCAGCGGTGTCGTGCCGATGGCACCGGAGCTGGCGCTGTCGGCGCTGCGGCAGGCGCTCGACCATGAAGACACCGCGGTCACGGTCGCCGACCTGGACTGGCCGCGCTTCGCCCAGTCCTTCACCGCCACCCGCCCCAGCGCGCTGCTGGGCGAACTGCCCGAGGCGCGCGAGGCATTGCGTGCGGCGTCGGACGAGGATGCGGCCTCCGCTTCCGGATCCGCGGGCACGGACCTGACCCACCGCCTCTCCGGTCTGTCCGAGAGAGGGCGGGAGCGCGTCCTGCTGGACGTGGTCCGTACCCACGCCGCGACCGTCCTGGGACACGCCTCGGCGCGGACCGTGGATCCCGAACGCGGCTTCCTGGACCTGGGATTCGACTCGCTCACCGCGGTCGAACTCCGCAACGGACTCCAGCGAATGACCGGACTCACCTTCCCGGCGACTCTGCTCTTCGACTACCCCACGCCGGCCGCGCTCGCCGCGCACCTGCGTGCCGCGATCGTTCCCGCCGACCATGACGGTCAGGCGAATGATCCGGCCTCGGCCGACTCCGCGCTGACGGAGCTGAACAAGGTCGAGGCGGCGCTGTCGTCCATGGAGTCGGACGAGGATCGTACGAAGGTCGTCGCCAAGTTGAACGACATGCTGACGAAGTGGCGCGGCACCGTGCGCGCAACGGACGAGGACGACGACGGCCGGATTGACGCGGCCACGGACGAGGAGATCTTCGCACTCATCGACGATGAGTTCGGGGACCTCTGAAACCGACGAATCCGAACCGATAGATCCGACCGTCTCGAAATTCCAGCTGGGGTGATGTGTTGTGTCCAATGAGGTACCGAACGAAGAGAAGCTCCGCGAATACCTCAAGCGGGTCACGAACGACCTGCGGCGGACGCGCCGCCGTCTGTCCGAGCTGGAGGACGGCGCGCAGGAGCCCATCGCGATCGTCGGGATGAGCTGCCGGTTCCCCGGCGGCGTCAGCTCGCCGGAGGAGCTGTGGCAGCTGCTGGCGGCCGGAGGTGACGCGATCTCGGAATTCCCGACGGACCGCGGCTGGCCCCTTGAGCAGCTTTTCGACGAGGACCCGGACAACTCCGGCACGAGCTATGTCCGCGAGGGCGGATTCCTGCACGAGGTCACGGAGTTCGACGCGGGATTCTTCGGGATTTCGCCGCGCGAGGCCGTGGCCATGGACCCGCAGCAGCGGCTGACCCTGGAAACCTCCTGGGAGGCCCTGGAGCGGGCGGGCATCTCTCCGCTGTCGCTGCGCGGCAGCCGTACCGGCATCTTCGCCGGTACCAACGGCCAGGACTACATGCAGCTGCTCGCCGCCGCGGAGGAGGACACCGGGGGTTACCTCGGCACCGGCAACGCGGCCAGCGCCATGTCGGGCCGGGTGTCGTACACCCTGGGTCTGGAGGGTCCCGCGGTCACGGTCGACACGGCCTGCTCGTCCTCGCTGGTCGCGCTGCACCTGGCGGCCGAGTCACTGCGGCACGGTGAATGCACCCTGGCACTGGCCGGTGGCGTCACTGTGATGTCCACCCCCGGAGCCTTCATCGAGTTCAGCCGTCAGCGGGGTCTGGCGGCGGACGGCCGCTGCAAGGCGTTCTCGGATTCGGCTGATGGCACGGGGTGGGCCGAGGGTGTCGGCATGCTGGTGCTGGAGCGGCTGTCGGACGCCGAGCGGAACGGTCACCCCGTGCTGGCCGTGGTGCGAGGCAGCGCTATCAACCAGGACGGTGCCAGCAGTGGTCTGACGGCGCCGAACGGTCCCTCGCAGCAGCGCGTGATCCAGCAGGCGCTGGTCAGCGCGCGGCTGTCGGCCGGCCAGGTGGACGCGGTCGAGGCGCATGGCACGGGTACGGCGTTGGGTGACCCGATCGAGGCGCAGGCGCTGCTGGCGACTTATGGGCAGGAGCGTGCCGAGGGTCGTCCGTTGTGGCTGGGTTCGGTGAAGTCGAATCTGGGTCACACGCAGGCTGCTGCGGGTGTTGCCGGGGTCATCAAGATGGTGATGGCGATGCGGCACGGTGTGCTGCCGCAGACCCTGCATGTGGACCAGCCGTCCACGAAGGTGGACTGGTCGGCGGGCGCGGTCGAGCTGCTGACCGAGCAGGTGGCCTGGCCGGAGACCGACGAGCCCCGCCGGGCGGGCGTGTCGGCCTTCGGCGTCAGTGGCACCAACGCCCACGTCATCCTCGAAGGCGCGCCGACGGCGCAGCCCACCGAGACCGGATCGGAGACGGTCCCCACGGTCGTTCCCCTGGTGCTGTCCGCACGCAACGCGGCCGGGCTGAACGCTCAGATGGCACAGCTGGCAACCTTCGTCGGCGACTGGCCCCAGACCGCGCCGGCGGACATGGGGTACTCGCTGGCCACTACCCGGGCCGCTCTCGACCACCGCGCGGTGGTGCTCGGAACGGACCGCGAGCAGCTCATCCACGCGCTGACCGCAGGTGAAGGCGCGGCCGATGTGGTGAGGGGGGTGTCGGGCTCCCCGGGTGGTGTGGTGTTCGTGTTCCCGGGTCAGGGTTCGCAGTGGTTGGGGATGGCGGTGGAGCTGTTGGAGGTTTCGCCGGTGTTCGCTGCTCGGATGGCTGAGTGTGCGGCTGCGTTGGCGCCGTTTACGGACTGGTCGCTGCTTGATGTGGTGCGGGATGGGTCGGGGGTGTGGCTGGAGCGGGTTGATGTGGTCCAGCCGGTGTTGTGGGCGGTGATGGTGTCGTTGGCCGCGGTGTGGGAGTCCCATGGTGTGGAGCCTGCCGCGGTGGTGGGTCATTCGCAGGGTGAGATCGCGGCGGCTTGTGTGGCTGGTGCGCTGACTGTGGAGGATGCTGCTCGGGTTGTTGCTCTGCGGAGTGGGTTGCTGCTGGGTCTGAGTGGTGATGGCGGCATGTTGTCTGTGGCGTTGCCGGTGGAGCGGGTCGCTGAGCGGATCGGTGGGTTCGGTGACTCGGTGTCGGTGGCTGCGGTCAACGGTCCTGGTTCGGTGGTGGTTTCCGGTGAGCGTGTGGTGCTGTTGGAGCTTCAGGCTGGGTGGGAGGCTGAGGGTGTCCGGGCGCGGATGGTGCCGGTGGATTACGCCTCGCATTCGGCGCAGGTGGAGGAGATCGAGGGCCGTCTGCTGGAGGTCCTGGCACCGGTCCAGCCGCACAGTGCCCGTGTTCCGTTCTATTCGTCCGTCACTGGCGCCCGGATCGACACTTCGGGTCTGGATGCGGGGTACTGGTATCGGAATCTGCGGCAGACGGTGGAGTTCGCCAAGGCCATTGCCACGCTGTTGGATGAGGGTCATGGTGCGTTCATCGAGACGAGCGCGCATCCGGTGTTGCTGATGGGTGTGCAGGAGACCGCGGACGCGTCGGACCGCCCGGTCGTCACGATCGGCACCCTGCGCCGTGGTGAGGGCGGGCAGCAGCGGCTGTTGGCTTCCCTGGCGGAGGCGTACACGCAGGGCGTCGAGGTGGACTGGGCGTCGGTGTTCGCGGGTACTGGGGCGCGTCGGGTGGATCTGCCGACGTATCCCTTCCAACGCAAGCGCTACTGGCCGCGTGCCACGTCCACCTCGCTGCGCGACGTGGCGTCCATCGGCATGCGATCGGCCGAACACCCGCTGCTGGGCGCCGGCGTCCGGCTGGCCGACACGGGGGGATTCCTCTTCACCGGCCGACTGTCGCTCCAGTCGCACCCGTGGGTCGCAGACCACGCCGTGGCGGACGCTGTCCTGCTGCCGGGCACGGGCCTGCTGGAACTGGCCGCCCACGCCGGTGACCGGGTCGGTTGCCCAACGGTCGAAGAGCTGACCCTGGAGGCTCCGCTCGTACTGCCCCAAGAGGGCGGCGTCCAGGTGCAGCTGGTGGTCGACGGTCCCGAGGAGCCGGGCGACCCGGACAGCCAGGACGCGTCCCGGGCCATGTATCTCTACTCGCGTCCCGACAACGCCCCGGACGACCAGCCCTGGACCCGGCACGCCAGCGGTCTGCTGGCCCCCGAATCCGCCGACGACACCCGCGCACGCGCGGCCGAGGCCCTGACCTGGCCGCCGGCGGACGCGGAGGCCGTGGAGGTCAGCGGTTGCTACGACGACCTGCGCGAGCGCGGCTACGGCTACGGCCCGGCGTTCCAGGGGCTGCGCCGGGCGTGGCGGCGAGGGGACGAGGTCTTCGCCGAGGTCGCCCTGCCGGAAGGGGTCGCCGACGCCGAGCGGTACGGCATGCACCCCGCGCTGCTCGACGCCGCCCTGCACGCGATCGGCCTCGGTGACGGGCTCAGCGCCGAAGCAGGCAGCGGCCAGGCCCGCCTCCCCTTCTCCTGGCGCGAGGTCTCCCTGCACGCCACCGGCGCCTCGACCCTCCGCGTCCGGCTGTCGCCGGCCGGCGACGACGGGATCGCGCTGGCCGTGGCCGACGGCACCGGCCAGCCGGTCGCCACCGTGGAGGCGTTGACGCTCCGCACCGTGGAGCTGGACCAGCTCACCCCGCCGAGCGCGCACCACGACGCCCTGTTCCGCGTCGACTGGACCACCCTGCCGGCCGGCGAAGCCGCCCCGGGGACGACTCCTGAGGCGAGCCGCTGGGCCGTGGTCGGCGACATCGCCGAGCAGGCGGCCAAGGTCCTCGCCGACGTGAGCCGCTACCCGGACCTGGCGTCCCTGGGAGAAGCCGTCGCCGCGGGCACCACGGTCCCCGAATCGGTGCTGGTCTTCGCCCCGCCGTTCGACGTGGACGGCGGCGAGACCGTCGCCGACGCGGTACGGACCTCCACCCACCGCACCCTCGCGCTGGTGCAGGGATGGCTGGCCGAGGAGCGGTTCGCCTCCTCCCGCCTGGTGCTGGTGACCCATGCGGCGGTGGCCACTGAGCGCGGCGAGCACGTCACCGACCTGGCCAACGCCCCGGCGTGGGGCCTGCTGCGCTCGGCCCAGTCCGAGCACCCGGGACGGTTCGTGCTGCTGGACCTGGACGGCCAGGACAGCTCGTACCCGGTGCTGCCGGCCGCACTCGTGAAGGACGAGCCGCAGTTCGCCATCCGGCGCGGCACCCTGCGCGCACCCCGGCTCGCCCGTGCCACCGCCGGCACCGGAGCACGGTTGTCGCCGCCCGCCGGAGCCGCCGCCTGGCGCCTGGACATCCCGGTCAAGGGAAGCCTGGACAACCTGGCCCTCGTCGAGAACGCGGCGGCCCTGGCACCGCTCACCGAGGGCCAGGTCCGGGTCGCGGTCCGCGCCGCCGGCCTCAACTTCCGGGACGTGGTGCTCGCCCTCGGTGTCGTGCCCAACGAGGAGACCATGGGCAGCGAAGGCGCCGGTGTGGTCCTCGAAGTCGGGCCGGGCGTCACCGACCTGGCCCCGGGCGACCGGGTGATGGGCCTGTTCGTCGGCGGCTTCGGCCCGGTGGCCGTCACCGACCGCAAGGTCATCGCCCGCATGCCCGCCAACTGGTCGTATCTCCAGGCCGCCTCCGTGCCGGTGACCTTCCTGACCGCGTACTACGCCCTCACCGACCTCGCCGACGTGCAGCCGGGCGAGGCGGTGCTCGTCCACGCGGCAGCCGGCGGAGTCGGCACGGCCGCCGTGCAACTGGCGCGCCACCTCGGCGCGGAGGTCTTCGGAACCGCCAGCCCCGGCAAGTGGGACACCTTGCGCTCCCTGGGCCTCGACGACGCGCACATCGCCTCCTCGCGGACCACGGACTTCCAGGACCGGTTCCTGGCCGTCACCGACGGCCGGGGCATGGACGTGGTGCTCGATTCCCTCTCCGGGGAACTCGTCGACGCCTCGCTGCGCCTGCTGCCGCGCGGTGGCCGGTTCCTGGAGATGGGCAAGACCGACATCCGCGACGCCGACGAGGTGGCCGCCCGTCACGAGGGCGTCCGCTACCGGGCGTTCGACCTCGGCGAAGCCGGCCAGCCGCGGATCGGGCAGTTGCTCGAGCAGATCCTGGAGCTCTTCGAACGCGGCGTGCTCAGCCCCCCGCCCGTGACCGCCTGGGACATCCGGCGCGCTCCCGAGGCGTACCGGTTCCTGAGCCAGGCGCGGCACATCGGCAAGGTCGTGCTGACCCTGCCGTCCGCCCCCGCACCCGAGGGCACCGTGCTGATCACCGGCGCCACCGGAACGCTCGGCACCCTGCTCGCCCGCCACCTGGTCACCCGGCACGGTGTACGGAACCTGCTGCTCACCAGCCGCCGCGGACCCGACTCGCCCGGCGCCGGCGAACTGCTGGCCGAGCTCTCCGCCGCCGGCGCCACGGTCAACCTGGTCGCCTGCGACACCGCCGACCGCCAGGCACTGGCCGAGCTGCTGGCATCCGTCCCCGCGGAACACCCGCTGACCGGCGTGGTCCACGCCGCAGGCGTCCTCGACGACGGTGTGGTCGAATCGCTGACCCCGGATCGTCTCGACGTGGTGCTGCGACCGAAGGTCGACGCGGCCGTCAACCTGCACGAGCTGACCCAGCACCTGGACCTCACCTCCTTCGTGCTCTTCTCCTCCGCGGCCTCCACCTTCGGCAGCGCAGGACAGGGCAACTACGCGGCGGCCAACGCCTTCCTCGACGCGCTGGCCCAGCACCGCCGCGCCCGCGGACTGCCCGCCACCTCCGTGGCGTGGGGGCTGTGGGAGCAGGCCAGCGACATGACGGGCCACCTCGGCGCGACCGACCTGACCCGCATCAAGAAGAAGGGCGCCGCCCTGCTCACCTCCGAGCAGGGCCTGGAGCTGTACGACCTCGCCGACGCCTCCGACGAGTCGCTCATGGTCGCCGTCCCGCTCAACACGGCCTCACTGCGCACTCCGGACGGCCAGGTCCCCGCCCTGTTCCGGGCGATCGCCGGCGGCAGCCGACGCCCGCGCCGGGCGGCCACCGGACCGGCGACCGCCGACGGGCCCACCTTCCTGGAACGCCTCACCGCGCTCCCGGCACCGGAGCGCACCGCCGCACTGCTCGACGTGGTGCGGACCCAGGCGGCCGGGGTCCTCGGACACTCCTCCCCGGACCTGATCGAGCCCGACCGGGCCTTCCGGGAACTCGGCTTCGACTCGCTCACCGCCGTCGAATTCCGCAACCGCCTCGGCACGAGCACGGGCAGGCGCTGGCCGGTGACCCTGATCTTCGACTACCCGAACCCCACGGTGCTCGCCGACCACCTGGCGGCCAAGCTGCTCCCCGACGGAGCGGCGGCAGCCGGCGGAACCGCCCAGCCCAGCGGGCACGGACCGGGCCACACCTCGGCCTCGCTCCACGCGGAGCTGGACCGGCTCGAAGCCGCGCTGTCCTCGGCCAACCCCGACGACGCCACGCGTACCGGCGTCGCGGAACGCCTGCAAGCCCTGCTGACGCAGCTCAATGAGTCCGCCACGCCGACTGGTGTCACCAGCTCGGACGACGAATCCGGGAAACCGGTCACCGCAGAGTCGCTGTTCGCCTACATCGACCAGAAGTACGGCACAAGCTGACCGACCCGCTCGACCGCCCTCCTCGACCACTCACACAGGTGACACAACCCATGGACAACGAAGACAAGCTCCTCCAGTACCTCCAGCGGGTCACGGCCGACCTCGACCAGGCGCACGCACGCCTGAAGGAGATCGAGGACATGGCGCAGGAGCCGATCGCCATCGTGGGCATGGGTTGCCGCTACCCGGGCGGCGTCACCTCCCCCGATGAGCTGTGGCAGTTGGTCACTGCCGGTCGGGACGCGATGTCCGCGTTCCCGACCGGCCGCGGGTGGAACCTGGAGGAGCTGTTCGACCCCGACCCGGACCGGCCGGGCACCAGCTACGTCCGCGAGGGCGGCTTCATCCACGACGCGGACGGATTCGACGCGACGTTCTTCGGCATATCGCCGCGTGAGGCACTGGCGATGGACCCGCAGCAGCGGCTGTCGCTGGAGGCCGCCTGGGAGGCGCTGGAGCGGGCCGGCATCACCCCGCAGTCACTGCGCGGCAGCCGGACCGGTGTCTTCGTCGGCTCCAGCGGCCAGGACTACGCCACCCTGCTCAGGCAGTCCGCCGAGGATGTCGAGGGCTACCTGATGACCGGCAACACCCCCAGCGTGGTGTCCGGGCGGGCCTCGTACACCCTGGGCCTGGAAGGGCCCGCGGTCACCGTCGACACTGCCTGCTCGTCCTCGCTGGTCGCCCTGCACCTGGCCTGCCACGCGCTGCGCCAGGGAGAGTGCACGATGGCCCTGGCGGGCGGCGTGTCCGTGATGGCGATCCCGAGCGTGTTCGTCGAGTTCAGCCGGCAGCGTGGCCTGGCCTCTGACGGCCGCTGCAAGTCCTTCGCCGCGGCCGCCGACGGCACCGGCTGGGCCGAGGGCGTCGGCATGCTGGTGCTGGAGCGGCTGTCGGATGCCGAGCGGAACGGCCACCGGGTGCTGGCCGTGGTGCGGGGTTCGGCGGTGAACCAGGACGGCGCGTCGAACGGTCTGACGGCTCCGAACGGTCCCTCGCAGCAGCGCGTGATCCGCCAGGCGCTGGCCAATGCCCGGCTCTCCGCCGGCCAGGTGGACGTCGTCGAGGCGCACGGCACGGGCACCACCCTGGGCGACCCCATCGAGGCCCAGGCCCTGCTGGACACCTACGGTCAGGACCGCCCGCAGGACCGGCCGCTGCTGCTCGGCTCGATCAAGTCCAACTTCGGCCACTCCCAGGCGGCCGCCGGTGTGGCGGGCGTCATCAAGATGGTGATGGCGATGCGGCACGGCGTGCTGCCGCAGACCCTGCACGTCGACGAGCCGTCGCCGCACATCGACTGGTCGGCCGGCGCCGTCGAGCTGCTGACCGAGCAGGTGGCATGGCCGGAGACCGACCAGCCCCGCCGGGCCGGCGTCTCCTCCTTCGGCGTCAGCGGCACCAACGCCCACGTCATCCTCGAAACGGTCCCGACGGCCCCCGAGCCGCAGCAGCCGGCCGACGCGCAGAAGACGCCCACGCCGCTCGGCGACGCCCCCCCGGTCCTGCCGTGGGTGCTCTCCGCCCGGAGCACCGACGCGCTCTGCGCCCAGGCCCGTAACCTCGCCGCCCATCTGGCCTCCTCGCCCGCCCTGTCCCTCGCCGACGTGGGCCTTTCCCTGGCGACCACCCGGACCGCATTCGAGTACCGGGCCGCCGTGGTGGCCTCGGACCACGAGGAGTTCCGCGCCGCCCTTGAGGCGCTGGCCGCCGGCGAGACCCCGGCCGGCACGGTCCAGGGCGCGGTGTCCCCCGGCAAGCTCGCGGTGCTGTTCACCGGCCAGGGAGCCCAGCGGCTCGGCATGGGCCGGGAACTGTACGAGCGTTTCCAGGTGTTCGCGGAGGCATTCGACGCGGTCTGCGCGGAGCTGGACCGGTTCCTCGCGCAGCCGCTGCGCGAGGTGATCTTTGGATCCGACGCCGAGCTGCTGGACCAGACCGGAAACACCCAGCCCGCCCTGTTCGCCATCGAGGTCGCCCTCTTCCGGCTGGCCGAATCGTGGGGAATCCGCCCCGACTTCGTGGCCGGACACTCCATCGGTGAGCTGTCGGCCGCACACGTGGCCGGTGTGCTCTCGCTGAAGGACGCGGCGACCCTGGTGGCCGCCCGCGCCCGCCTGATGCAGGGCCTCCCGCAGGGCGGTGCGATGGTCTCCATCGCCGCCCCCGAGAAGGACGTCCGGTCGGCGCTTGAGGGTGTTGCCGGAGTGTCGGTGGCGGCGGTCAACGGCCCTGCTTCCGTGGTGATCTCCGGCGACGCCGACACCGTGGCGCGTATCAGCGAGGGCTTCGGCGCCGACGGGGTGAAGACCAAGCAGCTGCGGGTCAGCCACGCTTTCCACTCGTCGTACATGGACGCGATGCTCGCGGACTTCCGCCGGTTCGCCGACATCCTCACCTACCACGCGCCCCGCATCCCCGTTGTCTCCAATGTCACCGGAAAGATCGCGACGGCGGAGGAGCTGTGCTCGGCGGAGTACTGGGTCCGGCATGTGCGCGAGGCCGTGCGCTTCGCCGACGGCATCCGCACCTTGGAGGCCCAGGGCGTGACCCGATTCCTGGAACTGGGCCCGGACGGGACCCTCTCCGCCATGGTCCGCGACTGCCTCACCGAGGGCTCCGAGGCCGCGCTCGTCCCCGCCCTGCGCCGCAACCGGCCCGAGGAGCGTTCGCTCCTCACCGCCCTCGGCCGACTGCACGTCCACGGCGTCCCGGCCGACTGGGAAGCCGTCTTCGCCGGTACCGGCGCGCGCCGCGTCGAGCTGCCCACCTACGCCTTCCAGCGCCGGCAGTACTGGCCCAAGCCCTCCGCCACCCAGGCCGGTGACGTCTCGGCGGCCGGCCTGACACGGGCCGAGCACCCGCTGCTGGGCGCCGCCGTCGGCCTGGCCGACGGTGACGGCTACCTGTTCACCGGACGTCTCAGCGTCGAGACACACCCCTGGCTCGCCGACCACATGATCGGCGGCGCGGTCGTCGTCCCGGGAACGGCGATCCTCGAACTCGCCGTACGAGCCGGGGACCAGGCCGGTTGCGACCGAGTCGACGAGCTGACCCTGGAAGCCCCGCTGGTCCTGCCGGAGCACGGCGCGGTGCAGCTCCAGATTTCGGTCGGCGCCCCCGACGACTCCGGGCGCCACCCGTTCAACCTCTACTCCCGGCAGGCGACTGCCGAAGCCGACGGCCCCTGGACCCACCACGCGGGCGGCGTCCTCGCGGCCGCCAAGCGGGGAACCCCCGCCACGGACCTCGAAGCCTGGCCCCCGGCAGACGCCACCGAGGCCGACATAGGCGGCGTCTACGAACGCCTCGCCGAGAACGGCACCGTGTACGGCCCCACTTTCCGCGGACTGCGGCGGGTGTGGCGGCGCGGTGAGGATGTCTTCGCCGAAGTGGCCCTCCCGGAGGGCGCCGAGACCGACGCACCTCTCTTCGGCCTGCACCCCGCGCTCCTCGACGCCGCTCTCCACTCGGTAGGCATTGGCGACGGCCTGCTCGTCCAGGACACGGGCGGCGCCCGCCTCCCGTTCGCCTGGACCGGAGTGTCGCTCCACGCCACCGGCGCCACCTCCCTACGGGTACGTCTGCGGTCCGTCGGCACGGACACACTCTCGATCGAAGCGGCCGACGCCCGCGGCGCCCTCCTGGCCTCCGTCGAGTCCCTGGTGCTGCGTCCGGTCGCCCCCGAGGACCTCGCCTCCACCCCGCAGCAGCAGTCGCTCTACCGGGTGGATTGGCAGTCGCTGTCGGTGGCTGAGGCTGGTGTGGGTGCTGCTGGTTGGGCGGTGCTGGGTTCGGAGGATTCTGGTCTGCCGGCGTCGTTGGGCGTGGGTGAGGTCGTTTCGGATCTTGCTTCGCTGGGTGCTGGTGGTGTGGTGCCGGATGTGGTGCTGGTGCCGTGCTTGTCCGGTGGGTCCAGTGCTGCGGATGTACGTGGTGCGACGGGTCGTGTTCTGGGGCTGGTGCAGGAGTGGCTGGGGGATGAGCGGTTCGCCGCGTCGCGTCTGGTGTTGGTGACCCGCGGCGCCGTTGCCACGGGTGGCGGTGAGGGTGTTGCGGATCTGGCGCATGCCGCGGTGTGGGGTCTGGTGCGTTCCGCGCAGTCGGAGAATCCGGACCGGTTCGTTCTGGTCGATGTGGACGAGGGTGCTGATGCGGCGACCGTCCTGCCGTCTGTTGTTGGTTCGGGTGAGTCGCAGGTGGCGGTGCGGGCGGGTGTGGTGCGTGTGCCGCGTCTGGCGCGTGCGGCGGTCTCCGCGCCGGCCGATTCGGGTCCCGTCTGGGATGTGGATGGCACGGTTTTGGTGACGGGTGGCACGGGTGCTCTGGGTGCGTTGGTGGCCCGGCATCTGGTGGCTGAGCATGGTGTTCGGCATCTGTTGCTGACCAGTCGCCGGGGTGTGGAGGCTCCGGGCGCGGTCGGGCTGCGTGATGAGCTGGTCGGGCTGGGTGCTCGGGTGACGGTCGTGGCTTGTGACGCGGCTGATCGTGAGGCGCTGGCCGGGCTGCTGGGCACGATCCCTGCCGAGTATCCGCTGACGGGTGTTGTTCACACGGCGGGTGTGCTGGATGACGGTGTGATGGAGTCGTTGTCGCTGGAGCGGTTGGAGACGGTGCTGCGTCCGAAGGTGGATGCCGCGCTGAATCTGCACGAGTTGACTCGTGACCTCGACCTGTCCGCGTTCGTGCTCTTCTCCTCGGCGGCCGGGCTTCTCGGCGCGTCGGGTCAGGGCAACTACGCGGCGGCGAATGCGTTCTTGGACGCGTTGGCTGAGCGGCGTCGTGCGGAGGGTCTGGTGGGGCAGTCGCTCGCCTGGGGCCTGTGGGCCCAGGCCGGTGGCATGACCGGTGGTCTGTCGGAGGCGGATGTCTCGCGTATGACGCGTGCGGGTCTGCGTCCGTTGTCGGAGTCCGATGGTCTGGCGCTGCTGGACGCGGCACGAGCGGCGGGCGATGCCACACTGGCTCCGATCCACCTGGACCCGGCCGGCTTCGCAACGCAGCCCGGGCTGCCCGCGGTTCTCCGTTCCCTGGTCCGTACCCCGGCACGCCGCACCGCACACGCCGGTGCTGGTGCGAGCACGGGCGGGGACGACGCCGAGAAGCTGATGCGGCGACTGGCACAGGCATCCGCCGCGGAGCGGGATCGGGTGCTGCTCGACCTGGTCCGTACGCGAGCGGCGGCCGTGCTCGGCCACACCGAAGCGGACGCCATCCCCGCTCGTCTGGGCTTCCTGGACGCGGGCTTCGACTCGCTCACTGCGGTAGAACTGCGCAATGCGCTGGGCTCCGCCACAGGCCTGCGGCTGCCCCCGACGCTGCTGTTCGACTACCCGACGCCGATTGCCCTCGCGGAGCATCTGCGTGAGGAGTTGGTCGGCGAGGCCCGGGGTCCGCTGCTTCCGATCCCGTCGGAGTCGACCGGCACTGATGACGACCTGATCGCCATCGTGGGGATGAGCTGCCGCTATCCGGGCGGCGTCACCTCGCCGGAGGAGCTGTGGGAGCTGCTGGCAGCCGGCGGGGACGGGATCTCGGAGTTCCCGTCCGACCGCGGTTGGCAGATCGACCGCCTCTTCGACGCGGACCCGGACCGCACCGGCACGAGCTATGTGCGTGAGGGCGGGTTCCTGCACGACGCGACCGAGTTCGACGCCGGGTTCTTCGGGATCTCGCCGCGTGAGGCGCTGGCGATGGACCCGCAGCAGCGGCTGCTGCTGGAGACCTCCTGGGAGGCGCTGGAGCGCGCCGGTATCGATCCGCTGTCGGTGCGCGGCAGCCGTACCGGTGTCTTCGCGGGCGTGATGTACCACGACTACGGCGCGCGGCTCCATGAGGTGCCCGAAGGGCTTGAGGGCTTCCTCGGAAACGGCAGCGCCAGCAGTGTGGTGTCGGGCCGGGTGTCGTACACCCTGGGTCTGGAGGGTCCCGCGCTCACGGTCGACACCGCGTGCTCGTCTTCGCTGGTCACCCTGCATCTGGCCTGCCAGGCCCTTCGGCAGGGCGAATGCACCCTGGCGCTGGCCGGTGGCGTCACCGTGATGTCGACACCGGGTGTCTTCGTGGAGTTCAGCCGTCAGCGGGGTCTGGCGGCGGACGGCCGTTGCAAGTCCTTCTCGGATTCGGCTGATGGCACGGGGTGGGCCGAGGGTGTCGGCATGCTGGTGCTGGAGCGGCTGTCGGACGCTGAGCGGAACGGTCATCAGGTGCTGGCCGTGGTGCGGGGTTCGGCGGTGAACCAGGATGGTGCCAGCAGTGGTCTGACGGCTCCGAACGGTCCGTCGCAGCAGCGGGTGATCCAGCAGGCGCTGGCCGGCGCCCGGGTCTCCGCCGATCAGGTGGACGTGGTCGAGGCGCATGGCACGGGCACCACGCTGGGTGACCCGATCGAGGCGCAGGCGCTGCTGGCGACGTACGGGCAGGGTCGTCCCGACGACCGTCCGTTGTGGCTGGGTTCGGTGAAGTCGAATCTGGGTCACACGCAGGCCGCTGCGGGTGTTGCCGGGGTCATCAAGATGGTGATGGCGATGCGGCACGGTGTGCTGCCGCAGACCCTGCATGTGGACCAGCCGTCCACGAAGGTGGACTGGTCGGCGGGTGCCGTGCGGCTGCTGACCGAGCAGGTGGCCTGGCCCGAGACGGGTCGGCCGCGCCGGGCGGGCGTCTCGTCCTTCGGCGTCAGTGGCACCAACGCCCACGTCATCCTGGAAGGTGTTGCGGTTGTCGAGCGGTCCGAGGACGCGGCTGCCCCGGCTGCCGGCAGTGCTGCCGTGGTGCCGTGGGTGTTGTCGGCGCGGAGTGTGGAGGCGTTGCGGGCGCAGGCCCGGCAGTTGGCTGCCTTCGTTGAGGACCGGCCGCAGTTGGACCTGGTGGAGGCCGGGTTCTCGCTGGCGACCGGCCGGGCGAGCCTGGAGCACCGCGCGGTGGTGCTCGGAACGGACCGCGAAGGACTCGCTCGCGGGCTGACCGCTCTCGTCAACGACCAGGCCACCGTCCAGGCCGTCCGGGGGGTGTCGGGCTCCCCGGGTGGTGTGGTGTTCGTGTTCCCGGGTCAGGGTTCGCAGTGGTTGGGGATGGCGGTGGAGCTGTTGGAGGTTTCGCCGGTGTTCGCTGCTCGGATGGCTGAGTGTGCGGCTGCGTTGGCGCCGTTTACGGACTGGTCGCTGCTTGATGTGGTGCGGGATGGGTCGGGGGTGTGGCTGGAGCGGGTTGATGTGGTCCAGCCGGTGTTGTGGGCGGTGATGGTGTCGTTGGCCGCGGTGTGGGAGTCCCATGGTGTGGAGCCTGCCGCGGTGGTGGGTCATTCGCAGGGTGAGATCGCGGCGGCTTGTGTGGCTGGTGCGCTGACTGTGGAGGATGCTGCTCGGGTTGTTGCTCTGCGGAGTGGGTTGCTGCTGGGTCTGAGTGGTGATGGCGGCATGTTGTCTGTGGCGTTGCCGGTGGAGCGGGTCGCTGAGCGGATCGGTGGGTTCGGTGACTCGGTGTCGGTGGCTGCGGTCAACGGTCCTGGTTCGGTGGTGGTTTCCGGTGAGCGTGTGGTGCTGTTGGAGCTTCAGGCTGGGTGGGAGGCTGAGGGTGTCCGGGCGCGGATGGTGCCGGTGGATTACGCCTCGCATTCGGCGCAGGTGGAGGAGATCGAGGGCCGTCTGCTGGAGGCCCTGGCACCGGTCCAGCCGCACAGTGCCCGTGTTCCGTTCTATTCGTCCGTCACTGGCGCCCGGATCGACACTTCGGGTCTGGATGCCGCGTACTGGTATCGGAATCTGCGGCAGACGGTGGAGTTCGCCAAGGCCACCGCGACCCTGCTGGATGAGGGTCATGGTGCGTTCATCGAGACGAGCGCGCACCCGGTGCTGTTGATGGGCGTGCAGGAGACCGCGGACGCGTCGGACCGCCCGGTCGTCACGATCGGCACCCTGCGCCGTGGTGAGGGCGGGCAGCAGCGGCTGTTGGCTTCCCTGGCGGAGGCGTACACGCAGGGCGTCGAGGTGGACTGGGCGTCGGTGTTCGCGGGTACTGGGGCGCGTCGGGTGGATCTGCCGACGTATCCCTTCCAACGCAAGCGCTACTGGCTCGACGCAGCACCCGGTGCGGGGGACATCGGTTCGGCGGGGCTGACCCCGGCCGACCACCCGCTTCTGGGCGCCGCCATCGGCCTTGCCGATGCGGACACGTATCTGTTCACAGGACGCCTGTCGCTGCACACGCACGCCTGGCTCGCTGACCACGCGGTGATGGACACCGTGCTGCTGCCTGGCACCGCCTTCGTGGAGTTGTCGGTCCGTGCGGGCGACGAGGTCGGTGGGGCACGCGTCGAGGAGCTGACGCTCGAAGCACCGTTGACGCTCCCGGAACAGGGCTGGGCCCGTCTGCAACTCGTCGTCGGCGCAGCCGATGAAGCGGGCCGACGCTCGCTGACCATCCACTCACGTGTCGAGGGTGAGGCCGCTCTGGCCGACGACCAGGTGTGGACGCGCCACGCCAGCGGTGTCCTCTCCGGCGACGTGAAGCCGGCCTCCTTCGACCTCGAAGCATGGCCTCCGGCCGATGCCGTGGAGGTCGCCGCCGATGACGCCTACAAGCGCTTCGCCGCGGCCGGCTATGTGTACGGCGACATCTTCCAGGGCCTGCGGCGGGCATG
Source organism: Streptomyces sp. JLBJ103 (assembly GCF_058215575.1). NCBI lineage: Bacteria > Bacillati > Actinomycetota > Actinomycetes > Kitasatosporales > Streptomycetaceae > Streptomyces > Streptomyces sp. JLBJ103. The sequence continues at coordinate 6,868,514 of NZ_CM177089.1, forward strand.
GCGCCGCGGCGACGACATCTTCGCCGAGCTCGCCCTGCCCGAGCACGCGGTGGCGGAAGCAGGCCGGTTCGGTCTGCACCCCGCCCTGCTCGACTCCGCGCTGCACGCCTTCGCGCTGGAGAACTCCGAAGAGGCGCGGCTGCCGTTCGAGTGGCGAGGAGTCTCCCTGCACGCCTCCGGCGCCTCGGTCCTGCGGGTACGCATCTCGCCGGCCGATGACGGAGCGGTGTCGCTGGCGGTCGCGGACGGCACCGGCGCTCCGGTGGCATCCGTCGACGCGCTGTCCCTGCGGCCGGTTTCCAGGGAGCAGCTCGATGGCGCACGGCGCGGATCCGAACTCCCTCTGTTCCGGGTGGATTGGCAGTCGCTGTCGGCGTCGCTGTCGGTGGCTGAGGCTGGTGTGGGTGCTGCTGGTTGGGCGGTGCTGGGTTCGGAGGATTCTGGTCTGCCGGCGTCGTTGGGCGTGGGTGGGGTCGTTTCGGATCTTGCTTCGCTGGGTGCTGGTGGTGTGGTGCCGGATGTGGTGCTGGTGCCGTGCTTGTCCGGTGGGTCCAGTGCTGCGGATGTACGTGGTGCGACGGGTCGTGTTCTGGGGCTGGTGCAGGAGTGGCTGGGGGATGAGCGGTTCGCCGCGTCGCGTCTGGTGTTGGTGACTCGTGGTGCGGTTGCCACGGGTGGCGGTGAGGGTGTTGCGGATCTGGCGCATGCCGCGGTGTGGGGTCTGGTGCGTTCCGCGCAGTCGGAGAATCCGGACCGGTTCGTTCTGGTCGATGTGGACGAGGGTGCTGATGCGGCGACCGTCCTGCCGTCTGTTGTTGGTTCGGGTGAGTCGCAGGTGGCGGTGCGGGCGGGTGTGGTGCGTGTGCCGCGTCTGGCGCGTGCGGCGGTCTCCGCGCCGGCCGATTCGGGTCCCGTCTGGGATGTGGATGGCACGGTTTTGGTGACGGGTGGCACGGGTGCTCTGGGTGCGTTGGTGGCCCGGCATCTGGTGGCTGAGCATGGTGTTCGGCATCTGTTGCTGACCAGTCGCCGGGGTGTGGAGGCTCCGGGCGCGGTCGGGCTGCGTGATGAGCTGGTCGGGCTGGGTGCTCGGGTGACGGTCGTGGCTTGTGACGCGGCTGATCGTGAGGCGCTGGCCGGGCTGCTGGGCACGATCCCTGCCGAGTATCCGCTGACGGGTGTTGTTCACACGGCGGGTGTGCTGGATGACGGTGTGATGGAGTCGTTGTCGCTGGAGCGGTTGGAGACGGTGCTGCGTCCGAAGGTGGATGCCGCGTTGAATCTGCACGAGTTGACTCGTGACCTCGACCTGTCCGCGTTCGTGCTCTTCTCCTCGGCGGCCGGGCTTCTCGGCGCGTCGGGTCAGGGCAACTACGCGGCGGCGAATGCGTTCTTGGACGCGTTGGCTGAGCGGCGTCGTGCGGAGGGTCTGGTGGGGCAGTCGCTCGCCTGGGGCCTGTGGGCCCAGGCCAGTGGCATGACTGGCGACCTCGACGACGAGGATCTGCGGCGCCTGACCCGTATGGGACTGAGTCCGCTCTCCACCGAGCAGGGCCTGGCATTGTTCGACGGTGCTTGCACGACCGACGAGGCCGTGGTCGCGCCGGTGCGCCTCGACACCGCGGCGCTTCGCGCCCAGGCCGGTGCCGTCGGCCTGCCCGCACTGCTGCGTGGGCTGGTTCGCGAACCGGCCCGGCGCAGTGCCGCGTCCGCAGCGGGAGCGCAGGCCGGTGCTTCGGCGCTCCGGCAGCAGCTGGCGGGCCTCTCCGGTACTGAGGCGCACCGCGTCCTGCTGGATATGGTCCGGACGAACGCGGCGGCCGTCCTCGGCCATGCGTCCGGCGGAGGCATCGAGCAGACGCGGGCCTTCCGTGAGCTGGGCTTCGACTCGCTGACCGCCGTCGAACTGCGTAACCGGCTCAACGCCGTCACCGGGCTGCGCCTGCCCGCCACGATGGTCTTCGACTACCCGACGCCGGAGGCCTTGGTCGACTTCCTCCAGGGCGAGCTGCTGGAATCCGCGCGGGTATCCGGCCCGGCGACGCCGGCTACGGTCGCCGCCACCACCGACGACGACCTGATCGCGATCGTCGGCATGGGTTGCCGCTACCCGGGCGGGGTCACCTCCCCGGAGGACCTGTGGCGGCTCGTGTCGGCCGGTGGAGACGCGGTCTCCGCCTTCCCCACGGACCGTGGCTGGGTGCTGGACGGCCTGCACGACCCCGACCGCCAGCGGCACGGGACCTCGACCACGCTCAGTGGCGGATTCCTCTACGACGCGGCGGACTTCGACGCGGAGTTCTTCGGGATCTCGCCGCGTGAGGCACTGGCGATGGACCCGCAGCAGCGGCTGCTCCTGGAAACCTCGTGGGAGGCGTTCGAGCGCGCCGGTATCGATCCGCTGTCGGTGCGCGGCAGCCGTACCGGTGTCTTCGCGGGCGTGATGTACCACGACTACGGCGCGCGGCTGACCTCGGTCCCCGACGGTGTCGAGGGCTACGTCGGCAACGGCAGTGCCGGCAGTGTGGCCACCGGCCGGGTGGCGTACACGCTGGGGCTTGAGGGTCCGGCGGTGACGGTGGACACGGCGTGTTCGTCGTCGCTGGTGGCCCTGCATCTGGCGGCGCAGTCGCTGCGTCAGGGTGAGTGCTCGATGGCGCTAGTCGGTGGTGTGACCGTGCTGTCGACGCCGGACGTGTTCGTTGAGTTCAGCCGCCAGCGGGGCCTGGCCGCAGATGGCCGCTGCAAGGCGTTCGCCGGTGCGGCGGATGGCACCGGCTGGGCCGAGGGCGCGGGCATGCTGCTCATCGAGCGGCTCTCCGACGCCCAGCGGAACGGTCACCCCGTGCTGGCCGTCGTCCGAGGCAGCGCTATCAACCAGGACGGTGCCTCGAATGGTCTGACGGCGCCGAACGGTCCCTCGCAGCAGCGCGTGATCCAGCAGGCGCTGGCCAGCGCCCGGCTCTCCGCCGACCAGGTGGACGCGGTCGAGGCGCACGGCACGGGCACCACGCTGGGCGACCCGATCGAGGCGCAGGCGCTGCTGGCGACGTACGGCCAGAACCGCGCTGACGACCGTCCGCTGTGGCTGGGCTCGGTGAAGTCGAACATCGGCCACACCCAGGCGGCGGCTGGTGTCGCCGGGATCATCAAGATGGTGATGGCGATGCGGCACGGTGTGCTGCCGCAGACCCTGCACGTCGATGAGCCGTCGCCGCATGTGGACTGGACGGCGGGCGCGGTGGAGCTGCTGACCGAGCAGATCGCCTGGCCCGAGACGGGCCGGCCCCGCCGGGTGGGCGTGTCCTCCTTCGGCGTCAGCGGCACCAACGCCCACGTCATTTTGGAAGGTGTTGCGGCTGTCGAGCGGTCCGAGGACGCGGCTGCCCCGGTTGCTGACAGCGGTGCCGTGGTGCCGTGGGTGTTGTCGGCGCGGAGTGTGGAGGCGTTGCGGGCGCAGGCCCGGCAGTTGGCTGCCTTCGTTGTGGACCGGACCGAGCTGGGTTTGGTGGATGTTGGTTATTCGCTGGTGACGAGCCGGTCGGTGTTCCGGCACTGTTCGGTGGTCCTCGCCGAAACTCGCGAGTCCGCGCTGCGTTCCCTGGCCGCGCTTGCTGAGGGCAGTGATATCCCTGGCGTGGTCCGTGCCGAGGCGAACGCCTCTGGTGGCGGCGCTGTGTTCGTCTTCCCTGGTGGGGGCTGGCAGTGGGTGGGTATGGCGGTGGAGCTGTTGGAGGCTTCGCCGGTGTTCGCTGCCCGGATGGCTGAGTGTGCGGCTGCGTTGGCGCCGTTTACGGACTGGTCTTTGCTTGATGTGGTGCGGGATGAGTCGGGGGAGTGGCTGGAGCGGGTCGATGTGGTCCAGCCTGTCATGTGGGCGATCATGGTGTCGCTGGCCGCGGTGTGGCAGTCGCATGGTGTGGAGCCGGCTGCTGTGGTGGGTCACTCGCAGGGTGAGATCGCCGCGGCTTGTGTGGCCGGTGCGCTCAGTCTGGAGGACAGCGCGCGGATCGTGGCGCTTCGGGGTCGGTTGCTGACGGATCTGCCCGGTGACGGTGTGATGTTGTCGGTGGCGTTGCCGTTGGAGCAGGTGGCGGAGCGGGTCGAGGAGTTCGGCGGTGCGGTGTCGGTGGCGGCGGTGAACGGTCCGGGTTCGGTGGTCGTCTCTGGTGACCGTGAGGTGCTGCAGGCTCTGCAGGTTGAGTGGAAGGCTGCTGGGGCTCGGACGAGTTCGGTTCCGATGGGTTATGCCTCGCATTCGGCGCAGGTGGAGCCGATCGAGGACCGCATGTTGGAGGTCCTGGCGCCGGTTCGGCCGCGTAGTGCCCGTATCCCGTTCTATTCGTCCGTCACCGGTGCCCGGATCGACACCTCGGGTCTGGATGCGGGGTACTGGTATCGGAATCTGCGGCAGACGGTGGAGTTCGCCGAGGCCATTGCCACGCTGTTGGATGAGGGGCATGGCGCGTTCATCGAGACGAGTGCGCACCCGGTGCTGTTGACGGGCGTGCAGGAGTCGGCGGAGAGTGCCGACCGGCCGGTGGTGACCATCGGTACTCTGCGCCGTGGTGAGGGCGGTCGGGAGCGGCTGCTCACCTCGTTGGCCGAGGCGCACGCGCGCGGAGTCAATGTGGATTGGGCGTCGCTGTTCAGTGACAGTGGGGCGCGTCGGGTCGACCTGCCCACCTACCCCTTCCAGCGCGAGCGCTACTGGCTCGACGCTTCCGCTCCGGTGCCGGAGTCCGTCGCCGGGCAGAGCGCGGGGGTCGCGGAGACCCGTTTCTGGGAGGCGGTCGAGAGTGAGGACGTCGCCGCGGTCGCCGGCACGCTGGCCATCGACAGCGCCGACGCGCAGTCCACGCTGAGCCCGCTGGTGCACGCCCTGTCGTCCTGGCGGCGGCGCCACCGCGAGCAGGAAGTGGCGGACTCCTGGCGGTACCGCACCACATGGCAGCCGCTCGCCGGCACACCGAACGGTGCGCTGTCCGGGACCTGGCTCGTGGTGACGACGACCGGTCACCAGGACGACGGAACCGTCAGCGGCGCCATCGAGGCGCTGACCACGCACGGCGTCCGCGTCGTCACGGCCGAACTGAGCGAAGCCGACCTCGATCGCGCGGCTCTGGCCGAGCGTCTGATCGGCCTGGTCCCGGGCGGCGAGGAGGACGACACGGAACCGTTCGACGGCGAGGTGTCCGCCTTCACCGGCGTGCTGTCGATGCTGGCGCTCGCCGAGCAGCCGCTGAAGGAGCACCAGGACACTCCGGCCGGCTTCGCACTGACCGTGGCGCTCCTCCAGGCGCTCGGCGACGCGGGGATCGAGGCGCCGCTGTGGTGCGCGACGCGAGGCGCCGTCGGCGTCAGCCCGGCCGACCCGGTCACCAGCCCTGCCCAGGCACTGGTCTGGGGCTTCGGCCGGGTCGCCGGTCTGGAGCACCCCGAGCAGTGGGTCGGCCTGGTCGACCTGCCGGAGACGCTGGACGAGCGGAGCCGGTCCCTGCTGCGCGGGGTGCTGGCCGGAAGGGACGACGAGGACCAGCTCGCGGTCCGTACGTCCGGGGTGTTCGGCCGCCGGCTGGAGCGGGCCCCGCTGGGCGCGGCCCCGGCGGTGGGGGACTGGCAGCCCTCCGGCACGGTGCTGATCACCGGTGGCACCGGCGCGCTGGGCGCCCACACCGCACGCTGGCTGGCCCATGCGGGCGCCGAGCACCTGCTGCTGGTCAGCAGGCGCGGCCCCGACGCACCCGGGGTCGCGGAGCTGGAGGCCGAGCTCGCCGAGAGCGGCACCCGCGTCACCGTGGCCCGTTGCGACGTCACCGACCGGGAAGCCCTCGCGCGGCTCCTCGACTCGGTGCCCGCCGAGCACCCGCTCACCGCGGTGGTGCACACGGCGGCGGTTCTGGACGACAGCATGGTGGACTCGCTGACGCCGGAGCAGCTGGACCGGGCCCTGCGGGTGAAGGTGGGCGGTGCGCTGCACCTGCACGAACTCACCCGGGACATGGACCTGTCCGCGTTTGTGCTCTTCTCCTCGGTGGCCGGCACCATTGGTGCCTCGGGACAGGGGAACTACGCGCCCGGAAACGCCTACCTGGACGCGCTGGCGCACCACCGCCGCAGTTGCGGACTGCCGGCCACCTCGGTGGCCTGGGGCGCCTGGGACGGCGACGGCATGGCCGAGGGCTCGTTCGGCGAGCTGCTGGACCGGCATGGGCTGCCCGCGATGGACCCCGGTCTCACCACGGCCGCCCTGCGGCGGGCCCTGGACCACGACGACACCTGCGTCATGATCGCCGACGTCTCCTGGGAACGCTTCTCCGTCGCCCTGACCGCCAGTCGGCCGAACCCGTTCATCAGCGGCATCGAGGAAGTGCGCCGACTGCGCGGCTCCGGAACCGACGCCGGTGCCGGCGCCGAAGCGGCGGCGCAGGTGCCGGAGCTGGTGGCGCAGTTGGCCGACACCGCGGCGGAACAGCGACGTCAGCTGCTGGTCGAAGCGGTGCGCGCCCAGGCGGCCGCCGTACTCAGATACACCTCGCAGAGGGCCATCCGAAGCGACCGGGCCTTCCGCGAGCTCGGGCTCGACTCGGTCACCGCCGTCGAACTGCGCAACCGGCTCGGTGCCCTCACCGGCCTGCGCCTGCCGACCGGCCTGGTCTTCGACTACCCGAACCCCGAGGCCGTGGCCGACTACCTCTTGCAGGAACTCGACCCGGAGGCGGGAGAGGGCGGCGAGGCATCGTCCGCCTCGGCCCTCGAGGAGTTCGAGAAGCTGGAGACCACGCTCCTGGAGATGGAACCCGACAGCTCCGTGCGCACCCGGATCATGATGCGCATGCAGGCGCTGGTCTCGCAGTGGCGGGAGCCGGGCGACCTGGAGTCCGGGCCGAGTGAGACCGACGACCTCCAGTCGGCCACGGATGACGAGATGTTCGACCTGCTCAGCAAGAAGTTCGGAATTTCTTGACCTCACCGCTCCCTTCTGCTGTGACGTGTCGAGTTCCCAAGTACGGAGATTCTGATGGGGAATGAAGAAAAGCTTCGTTACTTCCTCAAGCGAGTAACGGCTGACCTGGAGCAGGCGCACGAGCGCCTGCGTGTGCTGGATGCCAGGGACCAGGAGCCGATCGCTATCGTCGGCATGAGCTGCCGCTTCCCGGGCGGTGTCAGCACGCCCGAGGAACTGTGGCAGCTGCTCGCCACCGGCGGTGACGGCATTTCGGATTTCCCGGCGGACCGTGGCTGGGGCCTGGAGGGGCTGTTCGACCCGGACCCCGACAACCCGGGTACCAGCTATGTGCGGCAGGGCGGCTTCCTCGACGACCCCGCCGGATTCGATGCCGGGTTCTTCGGGATCTCGCCGCGTGAGGCCGTGGCGATGGACCCGCAGCAGCGGCTGCTGCTGGAGACCTCGTGGGAGGCGCTGGAGCGCGCCGGTATCGACCCGCAGTCCGTACGGGGCAGCCGGATCGGCGTCTTCGCCGGCACCAACGGCCAGGACTACGCGGCCTGCATGGAACGGTCGTCCGACGAGTTCGACGGCTATCTGATGACCGGCGCCGTGGCCAGCGTGCTGTCCGGCCGGGTGTCGTACACCCTGGGTCTGGAGGGCCCTGCGGTCACCGTCGACACCGCGTGCTCGTCCTCCCTGGTGACCCTGCACCTGGCGGGCCAGGCGCTGCGCCAGGGTGAGTGCACGTTGGCGTTGGCCGGCGGCGTCACCGTGATGGGCACGCCCAGCATCTTCCAGGAGTTCAGCCGCCAGCGCGGGCTGGCCGTCGACGGCCGGGTCAAGGCATTCGCCGACGCGGCCGACGGCACGGCCATGGCCGAGGGCGTCGGCATGCTGGTGCTGGAGCGGCTGTCGGACGCGCAGCGCAACGGTCACCCGGTGCTGGCGGTCATCCGCGGTTCGGCCGTCAACCAGGACGGCGCATCGAACGGCCTGACCGCGCCCAACGGCCCCGCCCAGCGACAGGTGATCCAGCAGGCGCTGGCCAGCGCCCGGCTGTCCGCCGATCAGGTGGACGCGGTCGAGGCCCATGGCACCGGGACGGCGTTGGGTGACCCGATCGAGGCGCAGGCGCTGCTGGCGACTTATGGGCAGGAGCGTGCCGAGGGTCGTCCGTTGTGGCTGGGTTCGGTGAAGTCGAATGTGGGTCACACGCAGGCTGCTGCGGGTGTTGCAGGGATCATCAAGATGGTGATGGCGATGCGGCACGGTGTGCTGCCGCAGACCCTGCACGTGGACCAGCCGTCCACGAAGGTGGACTGGTCCGCGGGCGCGGTGCGGCTGTTGACCGAGCAGGTGGCCTGGCCGGAGACCGGCCAGCCGCGCCGGGCGGGTGTGTCTTCCTTCGGCGTCAGCGGCACCAACGCGCACGTCATCCTGGAGGGCGCTCCGGCCGCTGAGGCCGAGCCTGTTGCGGAGCAGCCCGCCGCGGATGTGGCCGGTGTGGCGGTGCCGTGGGTGGTGTCTGCGCGGAGCGCGGAGGCGCTGCGGGGGCAGGCGGCGGGTCTGTCCGCGTTCGTGGGGTCTCGGTCTGATGTGAGCCTGGTGGATGTCGGGTATTCGCTGGCGGTGTCGCGGTCTGCGTTGGAGTACCGTGTGGCGGTGGTGGCTTCGGATCGTGCGGAGTTCCGTGCGGCTCTTGAGGCGCTGGCTGCTGGTGAGGCCCCGGCGGGTGCGGTCGAGGGTGTCGCGGGTTCCGGCAAGCTCGCGGTGTTGTTCACGGGTCAGGGTGCGCAGCGTGTTGGTATGGGCCGTGAGTTGTGTGAGCGTTTTCCGGTGTTCGTGGAGGCGTTCGATGCGGTGTGTGCGGAGTTGGACGTTCATTTGGAGCGGTCGCTGCGTGAGGTGATCTTCGCGTCTGAGGCCGATGTGCTGGATCAGACGGGGTTCACCCAGCCTGCGCTGTTCGCGATCGAGGTGGCTCTCTTCCGGCTGATCGAGTCGTGGGGGATCCGTTCCGACTTCGTGGCTGGGCATTCGATCGGTGAGTTGTCGGCCGCGCATGTGGCGGGTGTGCTCTCGCTGGCGGATGCGGCGGCGTTGGTGGCTGCTCGTGCCCGTTTGATGCAGGCTCTGCCGCAGGGTGGTGCGATGGTGTCCATCGCGGCTCCGGAGGAGGATGTCCGGTCGGCGCTTGTCGGCACCGCCGGTGTGTCGGTGGCTGCGGTCAACGGTCCGGTGTCTGTGGTGATTTCCGGTGATGCCGAGGCTGTGGCGCGTATCGGTGAGGGTTTTGCCGCCTCGGGTGTGAAGACGAAGCAGTTGCGGGTCAGTCACGCGTTCCACTCGCCGCACATGGACGGCATGCTGGAGGACTTCCGGCGGGTCGCGGCGGGGATTGCTTTCGAGGCTCCTCGCATCCCGGTGGTTTCGAATGTGACGGGTGAGATCGCGTCGGCTGAGGAGCTGTGCTCGGCGGAGTACTGGGTGCGGCATGTGCGCGACGCTGTGCGTTTCGCCGATGGGATCGGTGCGCTGGAGGCTCAGGGGGTGACCCGGTTCCTGGAGCTGGGTCCGGATGGGACGCTCTCGGCGATGGCTCGGGACTGCCTGGCCGAGGACGGTGAGGCCGTGCTCGTCCCTGTCCTGCGTCGTGACCGCTCCGAGGAGCAGACGCTGCTGACGGCCCTCGGGCAGCTGTACGTGCATGGTGTCGCTGCCGACTGGGAGGCGGTCTTCGCCGGTACCGGCGCCCGCCGGGTCGACCTGCCCACCTACGCCTTCCAGCACCAGCACTACTGGCCGAAGGACCCTGCTCCTTCGTCGGGTGACGTCACCGCGGCGGGACTCAACGCGGCCGACCACCCGCTGCTTGGCGCGGCCATGTCGTTGGCCAACGACGACGGGTTGCTGTTGACCGGCCTGCTGTCGCTGCGCACCCACCCCTGGGTCGCCGATCACGAGGTGATGGGCTCGGCACTGCTGCCCGGCACCGCCTTCGTGGAACTGGCCCTTCAGGCCGGGGATCAGGTCGGGTGTGATCGTGTGGAGGAGCTGACGTTGGAGGCTCCTCTGGTTTTGCCTGAGCGGGGGGCGGTGCAGCTTCAGATTTCTGTGTCGGCGGCCGGTGAGGGTGGCCGGTGTGGGTTTGTGTTCTATTCGCGCTCGGCTGAGTTGGGGGTGGATGAGCCGTGGACGCGGCATGCCAGTGGGTCGTTGGTCGCTGGTGGTGTGGCGTTGTCGTCGGTTGGTTTGGTGGAGTGGCCTCCGGTGGGTGCGGAGGTGGTGGAGCTTGCCGGTCTGTATGAGCGGTTCGCGGATGCGGGTCTGGTGTATGGGCCGTCGTTCCAGGGGCTGCGTTCGGTGTGGCGGCGTGGTGAGGAGACCTTTGCCGAGGTCGCTCTGCCGGAGGGGATCAGCTCCGAGGCCGACCGCTTCGGTCTGCACCCGGCCCTCCTCGACGCCGTCCTCCACGCCATGGGTGCCGACGGCCTGGAGGGACCCGATGGCGCGCGCCTTCCGTTCTCATGGGGTGGCGTGTCGCTGTACGCCGTCGGCGCATCCGTTCTGCGGGTACGGCTCGCGCCTGCAGGTGCTGACGCGGTTTCACTGACTGTCAGTGACGGCACCGGGGCGCCGGTCGCCGTGGTCGATTCCCTCGTACTGCGCCCCATATCCCGAGACCAGCTCGCGAGCGGGCACCAGCAGTCGCTGTACCGGATGGACTGGCAGCCCCTGGCGCTTCCGGCCAGCCCGGCCCCGGCCACTCAGCGGTGGGCGGTCCTGGACGACGATCCGCTCGGGCTGGCATCCGCCCTCGGGCTGCCCCAGCTCTCCGTCGCTTTTCTGACGGACGCGGCAGGATCGGAAGAGATACTCGACACCGTCTTCGTTCCTCTCGTCGTCGCCGCCGATGACGAAGACGAGGCTTCCGACGTCTCGTCGAGGCTGCGGAGTGCGACTGGTCGTGTTCTGGGGCTGGTGCAGGAGTGGCTGGGGGATGAGCGGTTCGCCGCGTCGCGTCTGGTGTTGGTGACCCGCGGCGCCGTTGACACGGGCGCCGGTGAGGGCATTGCGGACTTGGCGCATGCCGCGGTGTGGGGTCTGGTGCGTTCCGCGCAGTCGGAGAATCCGGACCGGTTCGTTCTGGTCGATGTGGACGAGGGTGCTGATGCGGCGACCGTCCTGCCGTCTGTTGTCGATTCGGGTGAGTCGCAGGTGGCGGTGCGGGCGGGTGTGGTGCGTGTGCCGCGTCTGGCGCGTGCGGCGGTCTCCGCGCCCGCCGATTCCGGTCCCGTCTGGGATGTGGATGGCACGGTTTTGGTGACGGGTGGCACGGGTGCTCTGGGTGCGTTGGTGGCCCGACATCTGGTGGCTGAGCATGGTGTTCGGCATCTGTTGCTGACCAGTCGCCGGGGTGTGGAGGCTCCGGGCGCGGTCGGGCTGCGTGATGAGCTGGCCGGGCTGGGTGCTCGGGTGACGGTCGTGGCTTGTGACGCGGCTGATCGTGAGGCGCTGGCCGGGCTGCTGGGCACGATCCCCGCCGAGTATCCGCTGACGGGTGTCGTTCACACGGCGGGTGTGCTGGATGACGGTGTGATCGAGTCGTTGTCGCCGGAGCGGTTGGAGACGGTGCTGCGTCCGAAGGTGGACGCCGCGCTGAATCTGCACGAGCTGACCCGCGACCTCGACCTGTCCGCGTTCGTGCTCTTCTCCTCGGCGGCCGGGCTCCTCGGCGCGCCCGGTCAGGGCAACTACGCCGCGGCCAACGCCTTCCTCGACGCTCTGGCGCAGCACCGCCACGGCCTGGGCCTGGCCGGGCAGTCGCTCGCCTGGGGCCTGTGGGCCCAGAACAGTGGCATGACCGGTGGTCTGTCGGAGGCGGATGTCTCGCGTATGACGCGTGCGGGGATGCGCCCGCTGTCGGAGTCCGACGGGCTGGCCCTCCTCGACGCCGCCCGCGCGGCGGACGATGCCGTACTGGCTCCGGTGCACCTGAACTCCTCCGTGCTGGCTGGTCAGGCAGGTCTCCCGGCAGTGCTGCGCTCTCTGGTGCGCACCTCGCCCCGGCGCGTCGCCGATGCCGGGCGGGCCCAGGAGGGCGGGCTGAAGGAACGACTCCTGGCCACTCCCGCGCAGGACCGTGAGCGTGTACTCCTCGACCTCGTCCGTGGCCACGTGGCGGCTGTGCTCGGGCATGGTTCACCGGACGCGGTGCAGCCCCTGCGTGCGTTCAAGGAAGTCGGCTTCGACTCGCTGACTGCCGTGGAACTGCGCAACAGGCTGATCGCGGACACGGGACTCCGACTGCCAGCCACGCTGGTCTTCGACCACCCCACGCCGACCGCGATCGCGGACCTGCTGCGGACCGAGCTTCTGGGCGACGACGCCCTGGCGGCGGCCACAGCGCTTCCGGCCGTCTCGGCCTCGGCAACGGACGACGAGCCGATCGCGATCATCGGCATGAGCTGCCGCTACCCGGGCGGGGTGCTGTCGCCGGAGGACCTTTGGCAGCTGGTGGCATCCGGAGGCGACGGCGTGTCCGCCTTCCCCACCGACCGTGGCTGGGAGCTGGACGGCCTCTTCGACTCGGATCCGGGTCGCTCGGGCACCAGCTACGCCCGTGAGGGCGGATTCCTGCACGACGCTGCGGACTTCGACGCTGCGTTCTTCGGGATCTCGCCACGTGAGGCACTGGCGATGGACCCGCAGCAGCGGCTGCTGCTGGAGACCTCGTGGGAGGCGCTGGAGCGTGCCGGCATCGACCCGCAGTCGCTGCGCGGCAGCCGCACCGGCGTGTTCACCGGCGTGATGTACCACGACTACGGCGCACGGGTGCGGGAGATCCCGGAGGGGCTGGAGGGCTACCTCGGCAACGGCAGCTCGGGCAGCGTGGCCACTGGCCGTATCTCGTACACCCTGGGCCTTGAGGGTCCCGCGGTCACCGTGGACACCGCGTGCTCGTCTTCGCTGGTCGCCCTGCACCTGGCGGCGCAGGCGCTGCGCCAGGGCGAGTGCACGATGGCATTCGCGGGCGGCGTGACCGTGATGTCCACCCCCGGTGTCTTCGTGGAGTTCAGCCGACAGCGTGGTCTGGCCTCCGACGGCCGCTGCAAGTCCTTCGCGGGCGCGGCGGACGGCACCGGATGGGGCGAAGGCGTCGGCATGCTGGTGCTGGAGCGGCTGTCGGACGCCGAGCGGAACGGCCACCAGGTGCTGGCCGTGGTGCGGGGTTCGGCGGTGAACCAGGACGGCGCGTCCAATGGTCTGACGGCGCCGAACGGTCCCTCGCAGCAGCGCGTGATCCGCCAGGCGCTGTCGAACGCCCGCCTCTCCGCCGATCAGGTGGACGTCGTCGAGGCGCACGGCACGGGCACCACCCTGGGCGACCCCATCGAGGCCCAGGCGCTCCAGGCCACCTACGGCAAGGACCGCTCTCCGGACCGTCCGTTGTGGCTGGGTTCGGTGAAGTCGAACCTGGGTCACACGCAGGCGGCCGCGGGTGTTGCAGGGATCATCAAGATGGTGATGGCGATGCGGCACGGTGTGCTGCCGCAGACCCTCCACGTCGACGAGCCGTCGCCGCACATTGACTGGTCGGCGGGCGCGGTCGAGCTGCTGACCGAGCAGATCGCCTGGCCCGAGACGGGCCGGCCCCGCCGGGCGGGTGTGTCCTCCTTCGGGATCAGTGGGACCAACGCCCACGTCATCATCGAGCAATCCACACCGAGTGATGCCGCTGACACCGAATCGGCCGATCAGCGAGCCGCCGGTGTGGCGGTGCCGTGGGTGGTGTCTGCGCGGAGCGCGGAGGCGCTGCGGGGGCAGGCGGCGGGTCTGTCCGCGTTCGTGGGGTCTCGGTCTGATGTGAGCCTGGTGGATGTCGGGTATTCGCTGGCGGTGTCGCGGTCTGCGTTGGAGTACCGTGCGGCGGTGGTGGCTTCGGATCGTGCGGAGTTCCGTGCGGCTCTTGAGGCGCTGGCTGCTGGTGAGGCCCCGGCGGGTGCGGTCGAGGGTGTCGCGGGTTCCGGCAAGCTCGCGGTGTTGTTCACGGGTCAGGGTGCGCAGCGTGTTGGTATGGGCCGTGAGTTGTGTGAGCGTTTTCCGGTGTTCGTGGAGGCGTTCGATGCGGTGTGTGCGGAGTTGGACGTTCATTTGGAGCGGTCGCTGCGTGAGGTGATCTTCGCGTCTGAGGCCGATGTGCTGGATCAGACGGGGTTCACCCAGCCTGCGCTGTTCGCGATCGAGGTGGCTCTCTTCCGGCTGATCGAGTCGTGGGGGATCCGTTCCGACTTCGTGGCTGGGCATTCGATCGGTGAGTTGTCGGCCGCGCATGTGGCGGGTGTGCTCTCGCTGGCGGATGCGGCGGCGTTGGTGGCTGCTCGTGCCCGTTTGATGCAGGCTCTGCCGCAGGGTGGTGCGATGGTGTCCATCGCGGCTCCGGAGGAGGATGTCCGGTCGGCGCTTGTCGGCACCGCCGGTGTGTCGGTGGCTGCGGTCAACGGTCCGGTGTCTGTGGTGATTTCCGGTGATGCCGAGGCTGTGGCGCGTATCGGTGAGGGTTTTGCCGCCTCGGGTGTGAAGACGAAGCAGTTGCGGGTCAGTCACGCGTTCCACTCGTCGCATATGGACGGCATGCTGGAGGACTTCCGGCGGGTCGCGGCGGGGATTGCTTTCGAGGCTCCTCGCATCCCGGTGGTTTCGAATGTGACGGGTGAGATCGCGTCGGCTGAGGAGCTGTGCTCGGCGGAGTACTGGGTGCGGCATGTGCGGGAGGCGGTGCTGTTCGCCGCCGGTGTTCGCACGCTGGAGGCTCAGGGGGTGACCCGGTTCCTGGAGTTGGGTCCGGATGGGACGCTCTCGGCGATGGCTCGGGACTGCCTGGCCGAGGACAGCGAGGCCGTGCTCGTCCCTGTCCTGCGTCGTGACCGCTCCGAGGAGCAGACGCTGCTGACCGCGGTGTCCGCGCTGTATGTCCAGGGTGGTGAACTGGACTGGGAGGCGGTCTTTGCCGGTACCGGCGCCCGCCGGGTCGACCTGCCCACCTACGCCTTCCAGCACCAGCATTACTGGCTGGACGCCACCGCTCCGGCAGGTGACGTCACCTCGGCGGGCCTCGCCCCCGCCGATCACCCGTTGCTGGGTGCCGCTGTGGGACTGGCGGAAGACGACGGCTACCTGTTCACCGGACGGCTCAGCGTGGACACGCACCCATGGCTCGCCGACCACGCCGTCTCAGGCATCACCGTGGTCCCGGGAACGGCCATCCTTGAACTCGCCATGCGAGCCGGGGATCAGGTCGGGTGTGATCGTGTGGAGGAGCTGACGTTGGAGGCTCCTCTGGTTTTGCCTGAGCGGGGGGCGGTGCAGCTTCAGATTTCTGTGTCGGCGGCCGGTGAGGGTGGCCGGTGTGGGTTTGTGTTCTATTCGCGCTCGGCTGAGTTGGGGGTGGATGAGCCGTGGACGCGGCATGCCAGTGGGTCGTTGGTCGCTGGTGGTGTGGCGTTGTCGTCGGTTGGTTTGGTGGAGTGGCCTCCGGTGGGTGCGGAGGTGGTGGAGCTTGCCGGTCTGTATGAGCGGTTCGCGGATGCGGGTCTGGTGTATGGGCCGTCGTTCCAGGGGCTGCGTTCGGTGTGGCGGCGTGGTGAGGAGACCTTTGCCGAGGTCGCTCTGCCGGAGGGGATCAGCTCCGAGGCCGACCGCTTCGGTCTGCACCCGGCCCTCCTCGACGCCGCCTTGCACGCCATGGCGGTCGGTGACTCGGAACAGTCCCGTCAGGCTCATCTCCCGTTCTCCTGGAGCGGGGTGTCCCTCCACGCGACGGGTGCGTCCGTGCTGCGTGTAGCGCTGACGCCCACCGGCACCGACGCGGTGTCGATGACCGTTGCCGACGGCTCGGGACAGTCGGTCGCGTCCATCGAATCGCTGGTGGTTCGGCCGCTGTCCGCGGAACAGCTCCGTGCGGGCCAGGGAACCCGTCAGGACTCCCTGTTCCGGGTGGATTGGCAGTCGCTGTCGGCGTCGCTGTCGGTGGCTGAGGCTGGTGTGGGTGCTGCTGGTTGGGCGGTGCTGGGTTCGGAGGATTCTGGTCTGCCGGCGTCGTTGGGCGTGGGTGAGGTCGTTTCGGATCTTGCTTCGCTGGGTGCTGGTGGTGTGGTGCCGGATGTGGTGCTGGTGCCGTGCTTGTCCGGTGGGTCCAGTGCTGCGGATGTGCGTGGTGCGACTGGTCGTGTTCTGGGGCTGGTGCAGGAGTGGCTGGGGGATGAGCGGTTCGCCGCGTCGCGTCTGGTGTTGGTGACCCGCGGCGCCGTTGCCACGGGTGGCGGTGAGGGTGTTGCGGATCTGGCGCATGCCGCGGTGTGGGGTCTGGTGCGTTCCGCGCAGTCGGAGAATCCGGACCGGTTCGTTCTGGTCGATGTGGACGAGGGTGCTGATGCGGCGACCGTCCTGCCGTCTGTTGTTGGTTCGGGTGAGTCGCAGGTGGCGGTGCGGGCGGGTGTGGTGCGTGTGCCGCGTCTGGCGCGTGCGGCGGTCTCCGCGCCGGCCGATTCGGGTCCCGTCTGGGATGTGGATGGCACGGTTTTGGTGACGGGTGGCACGGGTGCTCTGGGTGCGTTGGTGGCCCGGCATCTGGTGGCTGAGCATGGTGTTCGGCATCTGTTGCTGACCAGTCGCCGGGGTGTGGAGGCTCCGGGCGCGGTCGGGCTGCGTGATGAGCTGGTCGGGCTGGGTGCTCGGGTGACGGTCGTGGCTTGTGACGCGGCTGATCGTGAGGCGCTGGCCGGGCTGCTGGGCACGATCCCTGCCGAGTATCCGCTGACGGGTGTTGTTCACACGGCGGGTGTGCTGGATGACGGTGTGATGGAGTCGTTGTCGCTGGAGCGGTTGGAGACGGTGCTGCGTCCGAAGGTGGATGCCGCGCTGAATCTGCACGAGTTGACTCGTGACCTCGACCTGTCCGCGTTCGTGCTCTTCTCCTCGGCGGCCGGGCTTCTCGGCGCGTCGGGTCAGGGCAACTACGCGGCGGCGAATGCGTTCTTGGACGCGTTGGCTGAGCGGCGTCGTGCGGAGGGTCTGGTGGGGCAGTCGCTCGCCTGGGGCCTGTGGGCTCAGGCCGGTGGCATGACCGGTGGTCTGTCGGAGGCGGATGTCTCGCGTATGACGCGTGCGGGTCTGCGTCCGTTGTCGGAGTCCGATGGTCTGGCGCTGCTGGACGCGGCACGAGCGGCGGGCGATGCCACACTGGCCGCGCTGCATGTGAACGGCGCTGCGCTGGCAGGTCAGCCGGGTCTCCCCGCAGTGCTGCGCTCCCTGGTGCGGACGCCCGCACGGCGTGTCGCCGAGGCGGGTCGGGGCCAGGAGAGCGGGATGAAGGAGCAGCTTCTGGCCACTCCCGAGTCCGACCGTGAGCGTGTACTCCTAGACCTCGTCCGCACGCGGGCTGCGGCGGTACTCGGACACGCCAGTCAGGACGCGCTCCCGCCCCGTGCGGGCTTCCTGGACTCGGGCTTCGACTCGCTGACCGCCGTCGAGCTGCGCAACGTCCTGGGTGCCGACACGGGCCTGCGGCTGCCGTCGACGCTGCTGTTCGACTTCCCCACGCCCTTCGCCCTCGCGCAGCACCTCCGCGAGGAGCTCTTCCCGAGCGCCGGCGGGGCGGGGGACACCGACCCCGCGGAGGCCGAGCTGCGAGCAGCGCTGGCGTCCATTCCGATCAGCCGGTTCCGGCAGGCGGGCCTGCTGGACGTACTGCTTCAGCTGGCCCAACCGGAATCCGAGAGCGACGAGCCGCAGGACGAAAGCAACGCGACGGACCTGGACCTCATCGACGAATTGAACGTGGAAAGCCTCGTGCAGCGGGCACTGGGCAATGCTCAGGAATAAAGAAATCGAAAGTGCCGGTTGCGGAGGATAATGTGAGCACTTCTACCGAGAAGATCGTCGAGGCACTGCGTGCCTCTCTGAAAGAGAATGAGCGGCTGCGGCAACAAAATCAGCAGCTCGCCAAAGTATCGACGGAACCGATTGCCATCGTCGGGATGAGCTGCCGCTATCCGGGCGGCATCGACTCCCCTGACGCCCTGTGGGAACTCCTTTCCTCAGGAGGCGACGGGGTGGCGGATTTCCCCACTGATCGCGGCTGGGACCTGGATGCACTGCGCAATCCCGACCCCGAGGCGAAGGGCGCGAGTCACACCCATGAGGGTGGATTCCTCGACGGTGCGGCGAAGTTCGACGCCGGGTTCTTCGGGATCTCGCCGCGTGAAGCGCTGGCGATGGACCCGCAGCAGCGGCTGCTGCTCGAGGCGTCCTGGGAGGCGTTCGAGCGGGCCGGTATCGATCCGCTGTCGCTGCACGGCAGCCAGGTCGGCATATTCGCCGGACTCATGTACCACGACTACGCGGGGCTCGTGGAGCGGACGCCCGGCGGCGGTGACGGTTTTCTCGGTAACGGCAGCGCCGGCAGCATCCTCTCCGGCCGGGTGGCGTACTCCTTCGGTCTGGAGGGACCGGCGGTCACCGTCGACACGGCGTGCTCCTCGTCGCTGGTGACCCTCCACCTCGCCTGCCAGGCACTGCGCCGTGGTGACTGTTCGATGGCACTGGCCGGCGGCGTGACCGTGATGTCGACGCCGGGCGCTTTCGTGGAGTTCAGCCGACAGGGCGGGCTGGCCTCCGACGGTCGTTGCAAGGCGTTCGCCGACGCCGCCGACGGCACGGGCTGGGCCGAGGGCGTGGGCATGCTGCTCGTGGAGCGGCTGTCGGACGCCCGCCGCAACGGCCACCCCGTGCTGGCGGTCATCCGAGGCTCGGCGGTGAACCAGGACGGTGCCAGCAGTGGTCTGACGGCGCCGAACGGTCCCTCGCAGCAGCGGGTCATCCGTCAGGCGCTGACGAGTGCCGGTCTGACCGCTGACCAGGTCGACGCGGTCGAGGCACATGGCACCGGTACGGCGCTGGGTGACCCGATCGAGGCGCAGGCGCTGCTGGCGACGTACGGGCAGGGTCGTCCCGACGACCGTCCGTTGTGGCTGGGTTCGGTGAAGTCGAATCTGGGTCACACGCAGGCTGCTGCGGGTGTTGCAGGGATCATCAAGATGGTGATGGCGATGCGGCACGGTGTGCTGCCGCAGACCCTGCACGTGGACCAGCCGTCCACGAAGGTGGACTGGTCGGCGGGTGCCGTGCGGCTGTTGACCGAGCAGGTGGCCTGGCCGGAGACCGGCCAGCCGCGCCGGTCCGCCGTCTCCGGGTTCGGTGTCAGCGGCACCAACGCGCACGTCATCCTCGAAGGCGTTCCGGCCGCCGATACAGAATCGGCCGATCAGCGAGCCACCGATGGTGTGGTGCCATGGGTGGTGTCTGCGCGGAGCGCGGAGGCGCTGCGGGGGCAGGCGGCGGGTCTGTCCGCGTTCGTGGGGTCCCGGTCTGATGTGAGCCTGGCGGATGTCGGCTATTCACTGGCGGTCTCGCGAGCTGCGTTGGAGTACCGGGCCGCGCTGGTGGCCTCGGATCGTGCGGAGTTCCGTGCGGCTCTTGAGGCGCTGGCTGCCGGTCAGGCCCCGGCCGACACGGTTCAGGGCGTGGTGTCCAGCGGGAAGCTCGCGGTGTTGTTCACGGGTCAGGGTGCGCAGCGTGTTGGTATGGGCCGTGAGTTGTGTGAGCGTTTCCCGGTGTTCGTGGAGGCGTTCGATGCGGTGTGTGCGGAGTTGGACGTTCATTTGGAGCGGTCGCTGCGTGAGGTGATCTTCGCGTCTGAGGCCGATGTGCTGGATCAGACGGGGTTCACCCAGCCTGCGCTGTTCGCGATCGAGGTGGCTCTCTTCCGGCTGATCGAGTCGTGGGGGATCCGTTCCGACTTCGTGGCTGGGCATTCGATCGGTGAGTTGTCGGCCGCGCATGTGGCGGGTGTGCTCTCGCTGGCGGATGCGGCGGCGTTGGTGGCCGCGCGCGCTCGTTTGATGCAGGCTCTGCCGCAGGGTGGTGCGATGGTGTCCATCGCGGCTCCGGAGGAGGATGTCCGGTCGGCGCTTGTCGGCACCGCCGGTGTGTCGGTGGCTGCGGTCAACGGTCCGTTGTCTGTGGTGATTTCCGGTGATGCCGAGGCTGTGGCGCGTATCGGTGAGGGTTTTGCCGCCTCGGGTGTGAAGACGAAGCAGTTGCGGGTCAGTCACGCGTTCCACTCGCCGCACATGGACGGCATGCTGGAGGACTTCCGGCGGGTCGCGGCGGGGATTGCTTTCGAGGCTCCTCGCATCCCGGTGGTTTCGAATGTGACGGGTGAGATCGCGTCGGCTGAGGAGCTGTGCTCGGCGGAGTACTGGGTGCGGCATGTGCGGGAGGCGGTGCTGTTCGCCGCCGGTGTTCGCACGCTGGAGGCTCAGGGTGTGACCCGGTTCCTGGAGCTGGGTCCGGACGGGACGCTCTCCGCCATGGCCCGCGACTGCCTGGCCGAGGACAGCGAGGCCGTGCTCGTCCCTGTCCTGCGTCGTGACCGCTCCGAGGAGCAGACGCTGCTGACCGCGGTGTCGGCGCTGTATGTCCAGGGTGGTGAACTGGACTGGGAGGCGGTCTTCGCTGGTACCGGCGCCCGCCGGGTCGACCTGCCCACCTACGCCTTCCAGCACCAGCACTACTGGCCGAACCCGTCCGACATCCGCCCGGAGAACGTTTCCTCGGCCGGCCTGGGATCGGTGGATCACCCCCTGCTGGGCGCTGTAGTGGTACTGGCCGGCACCGATGGGGCCGTGCTGACGGGGCGGCTGTCCCTGGACGCGCAGCCGTGGTTGGCCGACCATGCGATGGCCGGGTCGGTGTTGCTGCCTGGCGCCGCGTTCGTGGAGCTGGCGGTGCGCGCCGGTGACGAGGTGGGTTGTGGCCAGGTCGAGGAGCTGACGGTCGAAGCGCCGCTCCTCCTGCCCGACGATCGTGCGGTGCAGGTGCAGTTGGCGGTCGGTGCCACGGATGACGCGGGGCGGCGGCAGCTGGATGTGTACTCCCGACCGGCTCCGGAGACGGCGCAACCGGTGATCGCCGACGCTTCCCACGACGACGGCTGGACCCGGCACGCCACCGGTGTGCTCGCACCGGCCGACGCACGTCCGCACGCGGACGAGTCCACTCTGGCGGTGTGGCCGCCGCAGGACGCCACCGCGGTCGACCTCGAGGGCGTCTACGACGGTCTGGCCGATTCCGGGTATGACTACGGGCCCGCGTTCCGGGGTCTGCGGGGCGTTTGGCAGCGTGGCGAAGAGGTCTTCGCCGAGGTCGCGCTGCCGGAGGTGGCCGAGGCCGATGCCCGCGCGTTCGGCCTGCACCCTGCACTGCTCGATGCCACCCTGCATGCGATCGGCCTCGGCGGGCTCCTCCAGGCTCCCTCCGGCGATCAGGGTCAGGCTTGGCTGCCGTTCTCCTGGCGCGGCGTGTCGCTGCACGCGGCGGGTGCTTCGGTGGTGCGGGCACGGCTGACGTCGAGCGGCCCCGAAGCCGTGTCGCTGGAACTGGCCGATGGCACCGGCCGACTGGTGAGCCGCGTAGCCGAACTGACCATGCGAGCGGTAGCGGTGGACAAGCTGCGCGACAGCCATTCCGCCGCGCGCGACTTGCTGTTCCGCCTGGACTGGGTCGCCCTGCCGACGGTGCCGCAGGACGCGGCCGGGACCGTGGCTGACCGCTGGGTGGTGCTCGGTGAACCCGACGGCCCCCTCTTCCCGGCATCGGACACGGGCCAGGCCACCGCGGAGGCGTACCCCGACCTCGACGCTCTGCGAGAGCGGATGGCGGCGGATGACAGCCAGGCACCCGAAGTCGTCGTGGTCGACACCACCGTGAGCAACGGTGATCGCTCCGACCTCGCCTCCGGCGTGCGTGGTGCGACTGGTCGTGTTCTGGGGCTGGTGCAGGAGTGGCTGGGGGATGAGCGGTTCGCCGCGTCGCGTCTGGTGTTGGTGACCCGCGGCGCCGTTGACACGGGCGCCGGTGAGGGCGTTGCGGACTTGGCGCATGCCGCGGTGTGGGGTCTGGTGCGTTCCGCGCAGTCGGAGAATCCGGACCGGTTCGTTCTGGTCGATGTGGACGAGGGTGCTGATGCGGCGACCGTCCTGCCGTCTGTTGTTGGTTCGGGTGAGTCGCAGGTGGCGGTGCGGGCGGGTGTGGTGCGTGTGCCGCGTCTGGCGCGTGCGGCGGTCTCCGCGCCGGCCGATTCGGGTCCCGTCTGGGATGTGGATGGCACGGTTTTGGTGACGGGTGGCACGGGTGCTCTGGGTGCGTTGGTGGCCCGGCATCTGGTGGCTGAGCATGGTGTTCGGCATCTGTTGCTGACCAGTCGCCGGGGTGTGGAGGCTCCGGGCGCGGTCGGGCTGCGTGATGAGCTGGTCGGGCTGGGTGCTCGGGTGACGGTCGTGGCTTGTGACGCGGCTGATCGTGAGGCGCTGGCCGGGCTGCTGGGCACGATCCCTGCCGAGCATCGGCTGACGGGTGTTGTTCACACGGCGGGTGTGCTGGATGACGGTGTGATCGAGTCGTTGTCGCCGGAGCGGTTGGAGACGGTGCTGCGTCCGAAGGTGGACGCCGCGCTGAATCTGCACGAGCTGACCCGCGACCTCGACCTGTCCGCGTTCGTCCTCTTCTCTTCCGCTGCCGGGATCCTCGGTGCGCCCGGTCAGGGCAACTACGCCGCGGCCAACGCCTTCCTCGACGCTCTGGCGCAGCACCGCCACGGCCTGGGCCTGGCCGGGCAGTCGCTCGCCTGGGGCCTGTGGGCCCAGAGCAGCGGCGTGACGGGTCAGTTGACCGGCGCCGACGTCGATCGCATGACCCGCAATGGCTCCGAGGCACTCTCCAACGAGGAGGGGCTGGGGCTGTTCGACGCCGCCCACGGTGCTGAGGCGTCCGTGCTGGTGCCCATGCGGCTGGCCGTGGCGCGGCTGCGCGCCCAGTCCGGCCAGGTGCCGGCGCTGCTGCGCGGCCTCGTCGGCGCGCCGAACCGCCGTGCCGCCGAGGCGGGGAGCGCGGCGTCGCCGCAACTCGCCGGGCTCTCCGGCGCCGAGCGGGAGCGGGCACTGCTCAACATGGTCCGCAGCGATGTGGCGGCCGTGCTGGGGCACACGTCCTCCGGCGCCATCGTGGCCGAGCGTTCCTTCCGCGACCTCGGCTTCGACTCGCTGACCGCCATCGAACTGCGCAACCGGCTCAACACGGCGACAGGGCTGCGGCTTCCTGCCACGCTGATCTTCGACTACCCGACGCCGGAGGCGCTCGCCAAGCACCTGAACGCCGAGCTGGCGGACACCGGCAGCGCCGGTGCGCCAGCCAAGGCGTCGGCATCCGTGGCCGCCGACGAGCCGATCGCCATCGTCGGTATGGCCTGCCGCTACCCGGGCGGCATTGCCTCCCCCGAGGACCTGTGGCGTCTGGTCGCGGCGGGTGGGGACGGCATATCGCCCTTCCCCACCGACCGCGGTTGGGACCTTGATGCGCTCTACCACCCGGACCCGGAGCACACGGGCACCAGCTACGCACGCGACGGTGGCTTCCTGCATGACGCGGCGGACTTCGACCCGGCGTTCTTCGGGATCTCGCCGCGAGAGGCGGTGGCCATGGATCCGCAGCAGCGGCTGCTCCTGGAAACGTCCTGGGAGGCGTTCGAGCGCGCCGGTATCGATCCGCTGTCGGTGCGCGGCGAGCGGGTCGGCGTGTTCGCGGGCGTGATGGGCCAGGACTACGCCGCCCGCTTCGCCCGGACCCCCGAATCCGTGGAAGGCCAGCTGAGCACCGGGAGCGCGGGCAGCGTGGTCTCGGGCCGGATCTCCTACATCTTCGGGTTGGAGGGCCCCGCGGTGTCCCTGGACACGGCGTGTTCGTCGTCGCTGGTGGCCCTGCATCTGGCGGCGCAGTCGCTGCGTCAGGGTGAGTGCTCGATGGCACTCGCGGGCGGCGTGACCGTGATGTCCACGCCAGTGGGATTCGTGGAGTTCAGCCGCCAGCGTGCCCTTTCCCCCGATGGTCGCTGCAAGGCGTTCGCGGGTGCGGCGGATGGGACCGGCTGGTCCGAGGGCGTGGGCATGCTGCTCGTGGAGCGGCTCTCCGACGCTGAGCGGAACGGTCACCCGGTGCTGGCGGTCATCCGTGGCTCGGCGGTGAACCAGGATGGTGCCTCGAATGGTCTGACGGCGCCGAACGGTCCGTCGCAGCAGCGGGTGATCCAGCAGGCGCTGGCCAGCGCGCGGCTGTCGGCCGATCAGGTGGACGCGGTCGAGGCACATGGCACGGGTACGGCGCTGGGTGACCCGATCGAGGCGCAGGCGCTGCTGGCGACTTATGGGCAGGAGCGCGCTGACCACCGTCCGTTGTGGCTGGGTTCGGTGAAGTCGAACATCGGCCACACCCAGGCGGCCGCCGGCGCGGCCGGGATCATCAAGATGGTGATGGCGATGCGGCACGGTGTGCTGCCGCAGACCCTCCACGTCGATGAGCCGACGCCGCATGTGGACTGGACGGCGGGCGCGGTCGAGCTGCTGACCGAGCAGATCGCCTGGCCCGAGACGGGCCGGGCGCGTAGGGCCGCTGTGTCCTCCTTTGGTGTCAGTGGCACCAACGCCCACGTCATCCTCGAAGGTGTTCCGGCTCCTGAACTGCCCGAGGACGCGACTGCGCCGAGTGGTGGGACCGTCGCCCTCGTCCCGTGGGTGTTGTCGGCGCGGAGTGTGGAGGCGTTGCGGGCGCAGGCCCGGCGGCTGGCTGCCTTCGTCGAGGACCAGCCGCAGTTGGACCTGGTGGAGGCCGGGTTCTCGCTGGCGACCGGCCGGGCGAGCCTGGAGCACCGCGCGGTGGTGCTCGGAACGGACCGCGAAGGACTCGCTCGCGGGCTGACCGCTCTCGTCAACGACCAGGCCACCGCCCAGGCCGTCCGGGGGGTGTCGGGCTCCCCGGGTGGTGTGGTGTTCGTGTTCCCGGGTCAGGGTTCGCAGTGGTTGGGGATGGCGGTGGAGCTGTTGGAGGTTTCGCCGGTGTTCGCTGCTCGGATGGCTGAGTGTGCGGCTGCGTTGGCGCCGTTTACGGACTGGTCGCTGCTTGATGTGGTGCGGGATGGGTCGGGGGTGTGGCTGGAGCGGGTTGATGTGGTCCAGCCGGTGTTGTGGGCGGTGATGGTGTCGTTGGCCGCGGTGTGGGAGTCCCATGGTGTGGAGCCTGCCGCGGTGGTGGGTCATTCGCAGGGTGAGATCGCGGCGGCTTGTGTGGCTGGTGCGCTGACTGTGGAGGATGCTGCTCGGGTTGTTGCTCTGCGGAGTGGGTTGCTGCTGGGTCTGAGTGGTGATGGCGGCATGTTGTCTGTGGCGTTGCCGGTGGAGCGGGTCGCTGAGCGGATCGGTGGGTTCGGTGACTCGGTGTCGGTGGCTGCGGTCAACGGTCCTGGTTCGGTGGTGGTTTCCGGTGAGCGTGTGGTGCTGTTGGAGCTTCAGGCTGGGTGGGAGGCTGAGGGTGTCCGGGCGCGGATGGTGCCGGTGGATTACGCCTCGCATTCGGCGCAGGTGGAGGAGATCGAGGGCCGTCTGCTGGAGGCCCTGGCACCGGTCCAGCCGCGCAGTGCCCGCGTTCCGTTCTATTCGTCCGTCACTGGCGCCCGGATCGACACTTCGGGTCTGGATGCGGGGTACTGGTATCGGAATCTGCGGCAGACGGTGGAGTTCGCCGAGGCCATTGCCACGCTGTTGGATGAGGGTCATGGTGCGTTCATCGAGACGAGTGCGCACCCGGTGCTGTTGATGGGCGTGCAGGAGTCGGCGGAGAGTGCCGACCGGCCGGTGGTGACCATCGGTACTCTGCGCCGTGGTGAGGGCGGTCGGGAGCGGCTGCTCACCTCGTTGGCCGAGGCGCACGCGCGCGGAGTCGATGTGGATTGGGCGTCGCTGTTCGGTGACAGTGGGGCGCGTCGGGTCGACCTGCCCACCTATCCCTTCCAGCGCGAGCGCTACTGGCTGGATGCCTCCAAGTCGAGCGGTGACGTGACGTCAGCCGGTCTTGTCCCGGCCGAGCACCCCTTGCTGGGCGCGGCGATCGGGGTCGCCGAGACGGACACCTATGTGTTCACCGGCCGCCTGAGCCTCAACGCTCACCCGTGGCTCGGTGACCACACGGTGTCCGGCACCGTGCTGCTGCCGGGCACCGCCTTCGTCGACATGGCGGTGCGCGCCGGTGACGAAGTCGGCTGCGGCCGGGTCGAAGAGCTCACCCTGGAGGCGCCGCTGGTGCTGCCGGACCGGGGCGGGCTGCAGGTGCAGATGGCCGTGGGCGCTCCCGACGCGTCGGGACAGCGCAGCCTGACGGTGCACTCGCGCGCCGAAGGGCTTGACGGTGCGGAGTGGACACGCCACGCCAGCGGCGTGGTTGCCCCCGGCACGCAGGAGGCCGGATACGACCTGAAGGTCTGGCCTCCGGAGGGTGCCACCGAGGTGGACCTCGACGGACACTACGACCGGCTGGAAGAGTCCGGCCTGGGCTACGGTCCGGCGTTCCGCGGGCTCCGGCGGGCCTGGCTCGGCGCGGCGGACGAGGTCTTCGCCGAGGTGGCGCTGGAGGCCGACGCCGGCCCGCAGGGTGAGAGCTTCGCCCTGCACCCGGCGCTGCTCGATGCCACCCTGCACGCGATCGGACTCGGCAAGCTCGTCGAGGACGCCGGCCGTGCCCGGCTGCCGTTCGTCTGGAGCGGGGTCCGGCTGTACGCCTCGGGAGCCTCCACGCTGCGGGTGCGCTTCGCCTCGCAGGGCGCGGACGCCGTCGTGCTGACCGCTGCCGACGAGCTCGGCCGGCCGGTTGCCTCGGTCGACTCGCTGGTGCTGCGTCCGTTCACCCTTGGACAGGTGGGCGGCGGCCGGCAGGAGTCGCTCTTCGAGGTGGCGTGGACGGCGGCCGAGCCGCGGACGGACTCCGCGCCCGGCGGCCGATGGGCGCTGCTGGGCGAGGAGGGGATCGGTCTGGCCGCGGCGCTGCTGGCCTCCGGTGCCGGTGTCGATGCCCACCCGGACCTCGCCGCCCTCGGTGAAGCCGTCGAGGCGGGCGTGGCGGTGCCGGATGTGGTGCTGGCGCCGTTCGCCCCGTCGGACCCGGCGGACGGGGGAGCCACCGGCTTCCCGGACGGACTGACCGGCACCGTGCACGGTGCGGCGCACCGGGCGCTGGCGCTGGTGCAGGCGTGGCTCGCGGACGAACGGTTCGCCGCCTCGTGCCTGGTCCTGGTGACGCGCGGCAGTGTCGCGGCGGTCGACGGCGAGGAAGTGCCAGGTCTGGCACAGTCGGTGGTGTGGGGCCTGGTGCGTTCCGCGCAGTCGGAGAATCCGGACCGGCTGGTTCTGCTCGACGTGGACGAGCTGGAGGACCAGGAGGATGCCGGCCGGGTCGTGCGGGCCGCGGTGGCCTCCGGCGAACCGCAGCTGGCGGTGCGCCGTGGCAGCACTCTGGTGCCCCGGCTGGTGCGGGCGCGCTCCTCGCACGGCGCCGCCGACGGCACCGTGGCCGAGGCACGGGACACGGCACTCGACGCGTCCGGTACGGCAACGGCCGTGCCGCGCGGGACGTTCGGCCCGCAGGACACCGTCCTGATCACCGGCGGCACCGGCACCCTCGGTGTGCTGGTGGCCCGCCACCTGGTCACCGAGTGCGGTGTCCGGCACCTGCTGCTGACCAGCCGCCGCGGGTCGGCGGCCGAGGGAGCGGCCGAAGCCGCGGCCGAGCTCACGGCGCTGGGTGCGGAGGTCACGGTGGCGGCATGCGACGCCGCGGACCGCGATGCGCTCGCCGCACTCCTGGACACCATCCCGGCGGATCGCCCGCTGGCGGGTGTGGTCCACTCGGCCGGTGTCCTGGACGACGGAATCATCTCCGCGCTCAACCCGGAACGCATGGACGGAGCGCTGCGGCCCAAGGTGGACGCGGCGCTCAACCTCCACGAGCTCACCCGCGAACTCGGCCTGTCGGCCTTCGTGCTGTTCTCCTCGGCGGCGGGCATCCTCGGAGCGGCCGGTCAGGCCAACTACGCGGCGGCCAACGCCTTCCTCGACGCGCTCGCGCAAGCGCGCCGGGCCGTGGGCCTGGCCGGTGTCTCCCTGGCGTGGGGTGCCTGGGAGGAGACCAGCACCATGACCGGCGCGCTCGACGACGTGGACGCCCAGCGCATCTCCCGTGCGGGGATGGCACCCCTCAGCTCCGAGGAGGGCGTGGCGCTGTTCGGCCTCGGTCTGGCGGACGACCGTGCGCTGCTCGTCCCGACCCGGCTGAACGTCGCGGCGCTGCGCGGCCAGTCCTGGCCCGCCGGGGTTCCCGCGCTGCTGCGGAGCCTGGTGCGGACCCCGGCGCGCCGTGCGGTGGAAACGGTGCGCGACGAGCCGGTCGTGCTGCGGCAGCGTCTGGCCGCACTGCCCGCGGCCGAGTGGGACGCGGTCCTGCTGGAGACGGTCCGTGCGCAGACGGCGGTCGTGCTCGGGCACCTGCCGACCGACGAGATGCACAGCGGGGTGACGTTCCTGGAGTCGGGCTTCAACTCGTTGACCGCGCTGGAACTGCGCAACGCCCTCAACGCCGTCACCGGTCTGCGGCTGCCGCCCACCGTGGTCTTCGACCAGTCCACGCCGGCCGCGCTGGTGGCGTACGTGCGGGCGCGGCTGGTGGAGGACGGCGTCCGTGATCCCTCCGCCGCGGCCTCGGCTGCCACCGCCCCGGCCGTTCCGGAGCCCGGGGCGAGCGGTCCTGAGCCGGTCACCATCTCCGCGCTGTACCGGAAGGCGGGTGAACAGGGGAAGATCACCGAGGCGATGCAGGTCGGCATTCTCGCCTCCGCGATCAGTCCCTCCTTCTCCTCCCCGAGCGACGTGGAGAGCCTGCCGGTCCCCCTCCGGCTGGCTCGTGGTGACAGCGGTCCCGCGCTGATCTGCCTCCCGTCGTTCAGCGTGACCGCGGGTCCTCACGAGTACGCGCGGTTTGCGGCCGTCTTCCGCGGGCGGCGGGATGTCTACGTGATCCCGCAGCCGGGGTTCGCCCCGGGGGAGAGCCTGCCGGACTCGGTGGACGCGCTCGCATGGGTGCAGGCCGAAGTGGCGCGCAGCTGCGCCGCCGGTGAGCCGTTCGTCCTCGTCGGCCGTTCCGCGGGCGGGTGGATCGCGCACGCGGTCGCCACCAAGCTGGAGGAACTCGGGACGCCCGCGGCGGCGCTCGTGCTCCTCGACAGCTACGCCGCCAGCGGTGCGGTGGGGACCGACCTGGCGGACGCGATGATGAGTGGGGTGCTGCTGCGCGACGGGACGCACTCGTCCATCACGGATCTGAGTGTCACGGCGAGCGGAGGCTACAACCGCATCTTCATGGAGTGGCAGGCGCAGCCGATCAGCACGCCCACGCTGTTCCTCCAGGCCGCTGACCCGTTCTCCGAGCAACTGCGCGAGGTGCCCGAGGACATCTGGCGGGCCCAGTGGAACCTCCCGGCCAAGGTCGTGAAGATCTCCGGGGACCACTTCACGATTCTGGAGGAGCACTCGGAGTCCACCGCGCAGGCCGTCGAGGAGTGGCTGGCGGACATGGAGTGACCCCGCAGGCGCCACCCCGCTCCCGCGCGGGGTGGCGCCACGGAACGCAGGGGCTTGCGCCGCGCGGCGCAAGCCCCTGCGTCTTTCCGCTTCCTCCGTCGTCTCTCGGCGCCGTCACCCGCGGCGCAGCGGGACGGCCGCGGGCGCGGCGGCGACCGGGCGGGTACGGTGGGCGCTCGGGCTCTGCACGATCTTGGTGGTTAATTCCAACTTCTATGCTATGAGGCGGAGTTGGAGTCGGGCGAGGTGGCTGTGGTTGGCGCGGTCGAGGGGGGGCCGTTCCACCAGGCATGGAGTCGGATGAGGTTGAGGGAGGTGGCGCTGGTGGCGTGGTCGAGGTGTGTCTTGGCAAGGCCGCGGTAGCGGGCTCGGCGCAGGCCGGTGGTGTGGGTCGCCTGGCGGATGGCGCCCTCGACCCCGGCGCGGAGCGCATAGTCGCGCTGCCAGGTTCCGTCCTGTTGCTGGGCGCGGGCGGTGCGGATGGCCTCGGTGAGCTCACGCGGGTAGAGGCTGAGCCGGCGGCCCTTTCGTGAATTGGTGCACTGCTCCTTGACCGGGCAGGGGATGCATTCCAGGGCGGCGAAGGCGACGACGGTCTTGGGCACGCCTCCTGGACGACGTCGTTCCAGGTGGCGCTGATCTTTCCGGTCGGACAGACGGCTCGTTTGCGATCCCAGTCGATGGTGAAGTCGTGTGCGGCGAAGCCTTGTTGGGCCTTGGCCTGGCGGGAGGTGTCGAGCAGGACCGGGGTGACCAAGGCGATGCCGTAGTCCTTGGCGGACGAAACGATCAGATCGGCGCTGGGGTAGCCGGAGTCGAGGTAGTGCCGGGCAGGCAGCAGGTGGCGGCGGCGAAGGGCCTGGTGGATCGTGTCCAGGGCTTTGCTGTCCGGCAGGGTGGAACAGGTGGTCGTGACGTTGGTGATCAGGTTCGGGCGGGTCGGCCGGTCGCCGTCGGCCTGCGGGTGGCAGGTCTCTGAGACGTGCAGCTTGTAGCCGTTCCAGAACAGGTCACGCTTGGCGGACCAGCGAGTGTCGGTGTCGTAGGGGGAGGCCAGGCGGGCCGGGGCGGGCGGCAGGCCGTCGCCGCCGTCCTCGGTGCGCTCGCGCTGCCGGATCCGCAGTCTGCCGGCCCGGTCGGTGGTGCGGGTGTAGTTCTGCACCAGCGACCGGGCCGGCGGGTCTGCACTGCGGGCAGCTCGCGTAGCCACCCCGGCGAGGCGGGGGCGTAGACGGCTTGCAGGAGCGTGTAGCCGTCGGCGGCGTAGGCGAGCGCGAGTTCGTGCTGCTTGGTTTTGGAGGCAGGCAGTCGCCAGTTGTCGATCCGGTCCGCGTAGCGGTGGCTCCAGTCCTCTACCACCAGCACCTCATCGACCCATTCGGGGCATGCGGCGGCCAGCGCGTTCAGGGCCACGCGGACGCTCTCGCCGACCAGCTCGAGTCGGTTCAGATCGCGCACCGCCGCAACGATGTGCGTGGAGTCGGTGCGCTGGCTGCCGGCCGCCCGCACCAGATCCAGGGTGTGCAGGCGCTCCAGCAACAGGTCCAGCACACGTTCCTCCAGGCCGTGGGCGACAACACGGGAGCGGAACTCTGACAGCACGCTGTGGTCGAAGCCCGGATCCTCCAGGTCCAGGCCGAGTGCGTACTTCCAGGCGAGGTTCTCGCGAACCTTGTCAGCAGCCTGCCGATCGGTCAGGTTCGCGGCCTTCTGCAGCACCGTGACCAGCGCCAGACGCCCCGGCGACCAGCCCGGCTTGCCCACCTGACCGAACGCGTCAGCAAAGGCCGCGTCCGGGAACAGCTCCCCGAGCCGGTCACGAACCTGCACCGCAAGCGGCGCCTCCCGCCTGCCCCGATACATCGCCCGGATCGCCGCCGCGACCTGCGGATCCGGCTCAGGCCAGGACTGCGGCTGCATCGACACGACACACTCCGATCCACAAGGAACCACCACAAGATCAACAATCAGCATGATCCCATCCGCTGGAGTCGTCGTTCCTCAGCGATAACTCCGTCTCACAGCAGGTGAATTAGAATTAACCACCAAGATCCTTCGCTTGCCGAATACCTCGTCCGTGCAGGTCACACGGCATGCCTGTATTCGTGGAGGATGCCGCCAAGGCGGTCGTGGCGTCGTATGTCGAGGTGGCTTAACGTGTCCGGATCCTCGATTGGTGTGGGCAGTGGGCGTAGCGGTCGGGCGTTCGCGATGCCCTGGTGCGGTCGATGGGAGTTGTAGAACTGCTCGAACTCTCATAGGGCGTAAAGGAGGTGGCGCTGGTTCCAGATCAAGTTTCGGTCCAGGAGCTCGTGTCAGCAGGTCTGCACTCACCGTTCCGTGATCGAGTTCATTCTCGGCATCTGGATGCCACTGAGGACGACTGCCCGCGTCCGCGAGGACGCCATCGAATAATCCTGGGAACTTCCTGTCCCTGTCTCGGATCATGACTCGTGCCCGGCATCCGACATCCTCGAGGCCCATGACCAGGCTCTTCGCCACTTGTGTTACCCAGGAAGTGGTCGGGTGTGCGGTGGCGCCCAGGATCCGGATGCGGCGGCTGCTGTGTCCGATCACCGCGAGGATGTACACCCGCGCGCCGGATAAGGTGACCGTCTCAAGAAGTCGCAGGCCAGGAGGGCGTCGGCCTGGGAGCGCAGGAAGTCGCCCCACGTGCTGGAGCTCCTGTCGGGCGCTGGATCGACGTCGGCATCCTTCAGGATCTTCCAGACGGTCGAGGCGACCACCTCCACTCCCAGCACGAGCAGCTCGCCGTGCAGACGCCTGTACCCCCACTGCGGGTTCTCCCTCGCCAGACGCAGCACCAGAATCCGGATGGAGCGCAGCGTGCGAGGTCGGCCGGGTCGCTTGGGGCGCGATAGGGCGGCATGACGGCGTGTGACGAGGTCGCGATGCCAGCGGGAGCAGCGTGTCAGGACGCACGAGCAGCCGCACACGCCGCAGGGCGGGCAACGGCAGCTGGTGCAGCAGCGCCGCCAGGCACGCCCGGTCGCTTGGGCCGAACCGGACTTCTTTCTGCTGGAGTTGGCGTTCCAGGACCGTGATCTGACGGCGCAGGGCCAGGATCTCCGCATCCTTGTCCCGGTCGCTCATCGGCAGCAGGCGCAGCATCGCGAACGCATTCGTCACACCCATATAGGCCAGTCGCGGCAGCACGATCGATCATCATGACGCGTGGACTACCGGCTACGCGAGCGTCCGCACGAGCAACCGAGGCCAGCGATCGTGGGGCCCGGTCCACCTGCTCCTACCAGGGCGGATGACATTCTCGGCAAGCGCAGGGGTACGCGGATACCGGTCTTGATGATTGCGACGCCTTCGTCTTCGAGTACGGCGTCGAAGGCATCCGTGTATCTGCTGTCGCGGTCACGGATCAGGTACTTCACCGTCGCGCCGCCTCGTGGAGGTCCATGGCGAGGTTCCGGGCGAGTTGTGTGGTCCAGTCTGTGGTGGGGTGGGCGGTTGCGCCGAGGACGCGGATACGCCGCGTGGCGTGTTCGATGGCGGCGAAGGTGTACAGGCGTGCTCCGGTCAGCGTCCGGGTTTCGAAGAAGTCGGCGGCAAGAATTGCGTGTGCTTGGCCGCGGAGGAAGGTGGTCCAGGTCTGGCGGTCGCGCTGGGGTGCGGGATCGATGCCGTTGCGCTGGAGGATCTCCCATACCGTGGAGGGGCCTCATTTGATCCCGGGGGTGGCGAGTTCGCAGTGGATTCTTCTGTATCCCCAGCCGGGGTTCTCTCTCACTATGCGCAGGATGAGGGTTTGGATGCCGTGGTGGGTGGGGGTCGGCCTGGCCGTTTGGGGCGGGAAGCGTTGGCGTGGCGGCGGCGTAAGAGGTCGCGGTGCCAGCGGAGGACCGTGTCGGGGGAGGCGATCAGATGAAGTCACTGGAGTGTGGTGCGGGGGAGCCGGTGGAGCAGGGCGGCGAGGAATATGCGGTCGGGCGGAGTGAGCCGGGGTTTGGCGACCTGGCGTTGAGGGACGGCCAGTTGGTGGCGCAGGGTGAGAATCTCGACGTTCTTGTCAGTGTCGCTCATCGGCAGCAGCCGTAGGAGAACGAACACGTTGGTAGGCGTGAGGTAGAGCAGTCGCAGCAGCACGATGGATCATCCTGGCGTACCCAGCCCGGTGACTCTCAGCCGCATCCTTAATCCTGCAGGTCACAGCCTACGGATGAGGTTTTCGGCACCCACAGAGCCGCTCGACGAGGTCGACGCCCTCGCGGCTGTCGCTCGCCTCACCGACGATCTCCATCGTGGGCTCGTTGGTCAGCAGGGCGATGACTCCGGCGCGCATCACGGCGTGGTCGTCGACCACGACCACGCGGATCCGGCCGTACGCGGTGTCGGTCATGGTCAGTCCTGACCGTGCGTGGGAAGGCTGGCGAGGACACGGGTGCCGTCCCCGAGGGAGCTGGTGACGGCGAGTTCGCCGTCGAGTTCGGCCAGCCGTCGGCGCATGCCGTCGAGGCCGAAACCATGGGACTCCTCGACGACGAAGCCGCAGCCGTCGTCGGTGATCTCCAGCTCGACACCGCCCGTGAGTTCGGTGAGAACGACGCCGACGGTGGAGGCGCCCGAGTGTTTGCGCACGTTGGCGAGGGACTCCTGCGTGCAGCGCAGCAGGGCGATGCGGGTGCGCTGGTCCAGGTCCATGTCGGGCAGTTCAGCGGTGACGGTGAGACCGGTGTCCTGGACGAAACGGTCCAGGGTTCTGCGCAGGGTGGCGGCCAGCGAGCCGGATGCGACGCCGCTCTTGGGGGCGGAGCCGACGAGCACCCGGGCCTCGGCCAGGTTCTCGCGCGCGGTCTGCTCGATGGAGGTGAGCTGCTCGGCGCAGCGTACGGGGTCGGCAACGGTGGCGGCGCGGGCGGCCTCGGCGAGCACCACGATGGAGGCGAAGCCCTGGGCGAGGGTGTCGTGGATCTCCCGGGCGAGCCGTTCGCGCTCCTCAGCCGCTCCCTGCCGCTGATAGGCGGCAGCCAACTCCTCCTGGGTGACGACGAGTTCCGCGGTCAGTTGCTCCTGCCGTTCGTTGCTCTGGCCGACAAAGCGGTGCACCCACAGCCCCACGCCCACCCCTGCGACGTAGGCGACGACGGTGAACATCGTGTTCCCAGTGAGGAACTGAGGGCTCCAGCCCTGGCCGAGCGTGCCGCCGAACACGGTGAGCGCCGCGGCGGCCCCGCTGAGCGTGATCGCGCCCCGCGGGACGCGGGTGAAGAGCCAGAACTGCGGCAGGGACACCACGTAGAAGGCGGCCCCGCCGTCCAGAAGGTAGGCCGTGGCGCCCAGGACGAGCGTGAGGACACCGAGGTAGGTGCGGGGACGCAGGAGGGGGTTGTCCGGCCGGGTGACAGCGACGGTGTGACACAGCGCGATCAGGGCGAGCAGGCCGAGCAGCCAGTTCCTCCGGGCCGGCGACGCGTCGAGCACGGCGATGGCCGGGGGCAGCAGGCCGAACAGGATCCAGCCTGCCGAGTTCCAGCGTCGGATACGGTCCGGGGTGAGCCGATCGCCCGGCTGCTGCTGCCGCTGAGCCACGCTGATTCACCTCGTTATGTAAGGGAGTTGAGGGGCGGGCGGTCGAGTCGATCAGCTTACCGATTCCAGGGTGCGGGGGGCCTGTTCGGTGCTGCGGCGGGCACGTCGCACTCCGCGGGAGGGCCACCAGTTGGCCTCGCCGAGCAGGAGCATCAGGGACGGCAGAACCAGCATACGGATGACGAAGGCGTCCAGGAGGACGGCGACCGCGAGGCTGAAGCCGATCTGCTTCATCTCGATCAGGTGCAGTGCCGCGAAGCTGGCGAAGACCGTGACCATGACTACGGCGGCGCTGGTCACCACGCCCGCCGAGCTGCCGATGCCCTCGATCACGGCCTTGCGGGTCGGGACTCCGCGCAGGGCGGCCTCCCGGACCCGGCTGATCACGAAGACCTGGTAGTCCATCGACAGGCCGAACAGGATCACGAAGAGGAACAGCGGGACACGGGAGCCGATCGACCCGGTGGAGGTGAAGTCGACCAGGCCTTCGGCCCAGGTGTGCTGGAAGACCATGACGAGGATGCCGAGCGAGGCGGCGGCGGAGAGGAGGTTGAGGACGATGCCGACCAGGCCGAGGACCACGGAGCGGAACGCGTAGACGGTCATGGCGAAGGTGACCAGGAGCAGTGCCCCGATGATGAGGGGCAGCTTCTGTTCCTGGTGGGTCGGGTAGTCGGCGTAGCGGGCGACGTCACCGGTCACCGCGAACTCGGCGCCCTTCACCTGGCCGAGGGTCTTCGGGATGTAACGGTTGCGGATGTCCTTGAGCGAGGACTGGGCCTCGTCGCTGCTGACGTAGTGCGGGACCTGTAGCTGGAGCATGCCGATCCGCTTGTCAGGAGACGTGGTCAGCCGGGAGATGCCGGTCAGGCGCGGGTCGTCCTTGGCGTCGGCGGCGAGTTCGCGCAGGGCGGCGGTCACCTCGGGCGAACGGTCGGCGTCGGCGCGGACGAGGACCTGGTGCATGGACTTCAGCTCCGGGTAGGCCGCATTCAGCCGGTCGTAGACCTGCATGGCGACGATGGAGCGGGAGTGCGTCTCACGGCCCATGTCGGTGAGCTTGAGGCCGAGGACCGGGGCGGCGAGGGCGAGCAGCCCGACAACGGTGACGGTGAGCGTGGCGACGGGGTGCTTGGCGACGGGGCGCAGCACAGCGGCGGTCAGCCGGCCGGGGCCCGTCCTGTGCGTCTTCTGCTTCTTCGGCGCGAGCCCGCGGGCCGCCCGGCGCTCGGCGCGCATGCCCAGCTTGGCGAGGAGGGCGGGCAGCACGGTCAGGGAGCTGACGACGGCGACGAGGGTGACGACGATCGCGCCGGTGGCGATGGACGAGAAGACGACGTCGTCGGCGAGGTAGAGGGTGGCGCTGGAGACGGCGACGGCGAGACCGGAGAGAACGACAGCCCGACCGGAGGTGGCGGCGGCGAGTTCGACGACGGCCTGCGGGCTCAGACTGCCGCTGGCGCGCGCCCGCTCCTCACGTTCGCGCTTGAGGTAGAAGAGTGTGTAGTCGACGCCGACGGCGAGACCGATGAGCAGGATGACGTTGGTGCCGACGCCCGCGTCGGGGAAGACGTGCGAGGCCACCATCGACAGCCCGACGGCCGCGGCGATCGAGGTCAGCGCGAGCAGCAGCGGTACGAGGGCCATCGCCACGGAGCTGAAGACCAGCAGCAGGGTGACGAGGGTGACCGGCAGGGCGATCACCTCGGTGCGCGAGAGGTCATCGCCGCGCAGCGTGTCGACGCCCTTGCTGATGGACGGCGACCCGGTCTCCTCGACGCGCAGCCCGGGGTTGGCCTTCTGCACGGCCGCGGTCTGCTCGATCAGCGCGTCGACGTGCTTCTTGCCCTCCAGCTCCGGGCCCTTCATGGTGACGGTGACCCGCACCGCCGTGTTGCCCGCGCTGCGCACCGGGTCGGCGACGGAGAGCACCTCAGGCAGCTTGGCCATCCGGGCGGCGACGTCGGCGGCGGCCGAGTCGGCCGCGGCGATGTCGAGCTTTCCGGTCCCCGGCTTCGCGGTGATCAGGACGTGTTCGACTGGGCGCTGCTGTAACCCGCCCTCCGCGGCGATCGCCTCGCCGCGTCCCGCTTCTCCGATGCGGAAGTCCTCGGTGGTCGCCGCGTTGGTGCCGGCGGAGATGCCGATCCCGAGGCACAGGACGACGAACACGAACCAGCCGACGATGCCCCGCCAGGGGTGGGCGGCGCTCCAACGAGCCATGCGTACGGGAAGATTCTTCATGTCATCCATGCTCTTCGTCGGGGGTGTGGTGCCGACAGCAGTGACCGGTTGAACTTGAGGTCCACCGACTGGTGGACCCCCGTCCGGCTGAGTGGAAGCTGAGAGTGTGGAAGACCGTCAGGTTTGTCTGGACAGCTGACGGCTGCCGGGTAGTCATGTGGACGATGCGGCTCCTTTGCTCTGGTTTTTGAGCATCTGACGGAGGCTGGTGCGGGCGGCGGTGAGCTCGTCTTCGAGCGCGGTCACCCAGGCGTGCGAGGCCTTCGGCCTCGGCGATCTTGGTGCCGAGGAGTGCTTCCAACTCGGCTTTGTCCTGGTTGAGTTCATGGACCCGAATGGTGAGATCGGCGGCGCCGATCTGGTCGAGCTGCTGGCCGAGGTGGAGGCGTGCGTTGTGCTGGAGCTGGTCGCGTTCGGTGTGGAGTTTGCGGATCTCCTCGCGGGACAGTTCGAGATCGACGCGGAGGCTGGTCGTGCTGGCCGGGTTGTCCCGCTTGGAGTGGTGAGGTGCGACCTGTCCGCTGATGGCTGCCTCAACGTGTTCGCGCACGCCGTCGGCGAGGTGAGCCACGAAGGGATGTGTGCCGTTCAGAAATGCGTCGCTGCAGCTCATAGGGTATCTGGTGGCCTCGTGGGCACGCTGGGATCATGCCTGGGTGATCGTCTCACTGGTGTATCAGGTGACGCGGAGCCTGCTCTCCGTTCCGGCGGTGCTGTTACGCAAGCAGGCTGGCAAGGACGCCGAACTGCTGGTGCTTCGGCATGAAAACGCGGTGCTACGCAGGCAACTTGCGGGTCCGGTGCGGTACGAGTAATCGCGCTGTCTTCGCCGGCCTGCTCCACCACCTCCCCCGAAACAGGCTGCGGCACCTTCTGCTGTTGGTCCGCCCCGACACGGTGTTGCGCTGGCATCGGGAACTGCTCAGGCGACGCCGTGCCGCGGCCTGTATGCCCAAGCGACGCGGTCGCCCACGCACCATCCGATCGATCCGCGCCCTGGTCCTACGCCTGGCCAGGGAGAACGCCTCATGGGGATACCGCCGGATCCACGGCGAGTTCGCGGCGCTGGGTATCAAGGTCGCCGCCTCCACCGTCTGGGAGATTCTTCGCGAGCATGGCATCCCACCCGCACCCGAACGGCAGAACACGACTTGGGCCAGCTTCCTCCGCAGCCAGGCCAAGGCCCTTCTCGCCTGCGATCTCTTCGAAGTCCGCACGCTGACCGGAGCGCGCCTGTACGTCTTTGCCGTCATCGAGCACACCACCAGGCGCATCCGGATCCTTGGCGCCACCGCGCACCCCACCGGGGAGTGGATCGTGCAGCTCGGACGCAACCTCCTGATGGACCTTGAGGACGTGGGCAGCAGGGCGAAGTTCCTGATCCGCTACCGCGACTCGAAGTTCACCGACGCCTTCGACGCCCTGATGATCGACGGCGGCCTCAAGATCGTCACTACCGGCATTCGGATTCCGCGGATGAACTCCCTCATGGAGCGCTGGATACAGACCTGTCGCACTGAACTCCTGGACCGGACCCTGATCTGGAACCAGACCCACCTCCTCCACGCCCTGCGCGAGTACGAGGCCTTCTACAACGAACACCGCCCGCATAGAGCGCTGCAACAAGCCGCTAATGTTGCCCGCTAACCACACCCATCACGCAACAAGCCCGACTCGCTCACCTGGAAGTCCGCAGACGAGACCGACTCGGCGGAACCCTCCACCAGTACCAGCATGCTGCCTGAACTGCACGGATGATTTATCGGCACCCACAGACGGGCCCACCGAAGCCTTGGCCTACGAGCACCCGACGACGACCCGAACGTCATCCCCCTGCCCGCTGCCGCGGTCAGGCACCGCCAGGTACTTGGCGGACTGCTCAACGAGTACCACACCACGTCACCCCGGCTGCCTCACCATCCACAGGAAACGCCCAGCTCAGCAGCCTAAATGGAATATTGACACCCTTCAGGGCCTTGGAGCCTGTGGGTGCCGGGAATTATGTCACCCGGGCTGACCTGCTGGTTCGGATCTGCCAGACCTCAGGAGCAACAAGCCGTTTCTGAGGCAGCATGCCGGTCGTGGTGATATGGCTGATCTACCTGCTCGCCTGCCAGACCTTCCGAGGCTTGCCCTGCACGCCCGCTCGGATGCCCCGAAAGACACAGAGATCTTGATGCTCCGGCATCAACTCGCCATCGCACGAAGCGCCCAGCCACGGCCCCACTTCTCCTGGAGTGACAGGGCCGTCATGGCACCACTGCCCCGAATCGTGAGCAAACAAAGACGTATCCAGGTGGCCTTGCTGATCACTCCGCGGGTACGTCTCTACGACGCGTCGGACGCCAGGGCACGCAGCAGGCCGACGGCGAGCGCGGTACGGGCGGGGATGGGGGCCAGCAGCGTGTACTCGTGCCGGGCGTGGGCACCGGAGCCCAGGGCGCCGAGCCCGTCGAGGACGGGACGGCCGAGTCCGGAGACGAAGTTGCCGTCGCTCGAGCCGCCGACCGCAGTCTCCTCCAGCGCCCAGCCCTGTTCGGCCGCGACGTCGTGGGCCTGCTTGAACAGCTGCCGAGACGCGTCGTTCGGGACCATCGGGGGGCGGTTCCACCGGCCGCTGAGGGTCAGCCGCACCCGCGGGTCGGAGGGGGCGAGGGCGCTCAGCGCGGCGTCGATCCGCGCCGTCTCGGCCGGTTCGGCGATCCTGATGTCGATGCCGCAACTCGCCTGCGCGGCGACCACGTTACGCCCCGTGCCCCCGCTGATCAGCCCGACGTTCACGGTGGTCCCGCGCTCCGGAGAGCCGAGGCCTGTGATGTGGGAAACAACCTCGGCCAGGGCGTGGATGGCGCTCGCCCCCGCGGACGGATCGAGCCCCGCGTGCGACTCGATGCCCTGCACCGTCAAGTTGAACAGCCCCACGCCCTTGCGCGAGGTCTTGAGCGCCCCGTCCAGCGACGCTTCGAAGACCAGCGTGGCGAGCGCGTCCTCGCTCAGCCGCTCGATATGCGGCCTGGAGGCCGGGCTGCCGATCTCCTCGTCGCCGTTGAGCAGCAGCCGTACCGAGGGGTGGGGCAGCCGTAGCTCGCGCAGCAGCCGCAACGCCCACACCGCTTGCACGATTCCTGTCTTCATGTCGAAGACGCCCGGCCCGCTCGCTCGGCCGTCCACCACTTCGAAGGGCCACTCGGCGAGCGTCCCGGCCGGCCAGACCGTGTCGTAGTGGCACAGCAACAGCACCGTGCCGGGCGCCGTGCCACGGTAGGTGATGGCGAGTACATCGCCGTACGGGCCGCCGTCGTGGTGCTCCGACTCGTCCGGCTCGCCGAGCCGCTCGACGAGCCATCTGCTGATCACCGCGAGCCCTGCGTCCAGCAGCCCTTTGTCGTTGCTCGGCGTCTCCAGTTCCACCAGTGTCCGCAGGTCTTTGATCATCTCGGGCAGCGCCTGCCGCGTCGGGGCGGCGATGTCGGAGATCGTCATCAAGGTGATCCTTCCCGGGTTGCATGAAAGCGGGGCGGCAGCGGGTCAGCGGACCGGTGCGCCGGGGCCGAGCGGGATGCCCAGCGCCCACCAGGCGTAGAACAGGAGAGTCCAGGCTATGAGCATGGCCACGGAGAGCGGCAGGGTCAGCGAGGCCAGGGTCCCGATACCCGCGGAGCGCCGGTAGCGCTGGAGGAAGCCGAGTGTCATGACGAAGTAAGCGCTCATCGGGGTAATTGCGTTGGTGCACGAGTCGGCGATGCGGTAGATCGCCTGGGTGGCTTCCGGGGGGATGTGCAGCAGCATCAGCATCGGCACGAACACCGGGGAGACGAGTGCCCACATGGCCGAGCCACTGGTCATCGCCAGGTTGATCACCGTGCATACCACCACGATGCCCAGGAAGGCGATGGGCCCCGTCACTCCGAGGTCCTTGAGCAGGTCGGCCCCCCGGATGGCGAGCACCTGGCCGACGCCGGTCCATTTGAAGTAGGCGAGGAACTGGGAGATGGCGAAGAACAGGACCAGGATGGGGGCCATTTCCCGCATGCCCTGTGCCATGAAGTCCGGGATGTCGCGGCTGCCGCGCACAGTCCCGGTCGCGCGCCCGTAGACCGTGCCGAGGACGGCGAAGAGAAGCCCGAGCACCACGGCGATGCCGGAGAGCACAGGCGACTCAACGATGCTGCCGCCCTCGCCCCGCAGTGGCGATCCGGAAGGGATCATCATCACCACGACCACCGCGAGGAAGACGAGGAGGGTGAGCCCGGCGCGGCGCAGTCCCCGGGCCTCCTCGGGACGCTGGGCGAGCTCGCCCAAGCTGGGCTCCGCGGTGTTTTCCTCAGGCTCGGGCGGCAGCGCTGCCACCCGCTTGACCAGCACCTTCTCGGTGACGAAGGTGATCACACCGGCCAGTACCACTGACGAGGCCAGCGAGAAGAAGTAGTTGGACAGCGGGGTGACGACATAGTCCGGGTCCACGGTGTGCGCGGCGGCCGTGGTCAGCCCGGACAGGACAGCGTCCACCGGAGTGATCAGCGGGCTGGCGTCGTAGCCGGCCGACACACCCACGAAGGCCACCACGATCCCGAGGATCGGGCTCCGTCCGATCGCGCGGAAGGCCAGGCCGCCCAGCGGGACGAGCACGATGTAGGCGGCGTCGGAGGCTATGTGGGCGATCATGGCCGTGAAGGCCAGGGCGAAGGTCATCCACCGCGCCGGAACCCGGGAGACACCGGCCCGCAACATCGCCGTGAGCATCCCTGACTTGTCGGCGACGGCGACACCGAGCATGACGACCAGGATCGTGCCCAGCGGAGGGAAGGTGGCGTAATTGGTGACGGCGTCAGTGATCAACGATCGCACGCCGTCGGCCGAGACCAGGCTGCGCACGGCCACGGTCTTGTCACTGGCCGGATCGACTACAGAGACGTCCGCGGCGGCCAGCACCCAGCTCACCAGCGCGAGAATGGCGCTGAGGACGGCGAACAGCCAGAACGGATGGGGCAGTTTGTTCCCCGCGCGTTCGATGGCGCCAAGCAGCCGGAGCAGGCCCGACAGCACCGGTGAGCCATCGCCAGGCTTGTCCGGAGGTGTTCGGCCTGGCGTGTTGTCGGGCGTGGTAGTGGTGTCGTTCGAATTCACCGTCCGCACTTCCTTCGTCGGTGACGCAGCAGATGGCCGCCATTAGAGATGGCTTAATGGAATAAGGCAAGAAGCGGGAAGGTGATGCATGGATCATTCGTTGCTAGGGCTTGAATCGCACGATACAGTTACGTCCATGATGTCGAAACTGGACAATGTGGACCTCGACCTGGTGGCCGCTTTGCAAGTGGCCCCGAGGGCACCGTTGAGCGCGCTAGCCGATGTCCTCGGAATCTCTGCCAGCACCATCAGCCGTCGGCTGAGCCGGCTCGAGGAAGAGCGGCTACTGCGGGTGATCGGACAGGTGGAGTGGCCGATGCTGGCTGAGGGCAATCCCATGCATGTATGGGTGTCCACGGCCCCGGGTCAGGCACGACAGGTCGCCCGGCGCCTTGCCGAACTGCCCGAGATCCCGTTCGTGGCGACGACCACAGGACGGACGGATGTCTACTGCTCCGTCCACGCGGCGCGGCAGAGCCGGGCGCGCGAGCTGCTGATGACACAGATCCCGTCCGTCCCGGGAATCCGGTCGGCACACACAGAACTGGTCCTGCGGGCCTCGACGAAGTCCGACTCGTGGCGGCTGCGTCGACTCAACGACACCCAGGTGCGAGCCTTGCGGGAGGTCGCCGACACGCAGGACGAGCCCAGCACCGTCGCCGACCTCAGCGCCGATGAACTCCGGGCGGTCGAGCTGCTCCGGCACGATGGACGCGCAAACGCCGCCGATGTGGCACGTGCGGTCGGCATCAGCCAGTCGACCGCCTACCGGCTATCCCAATCACTGTTCCAGCGTGGTCTGGTACGGCCCCGGGTCGAGATCGAACCGACGCTCCTGGGGTACACGCTTGAGGTCGTGGCCGAGCTGCACGTGGCCCCTGGAGCCATCCAGGAGGTGGCCGACGCGCTGGCCCGTCACCCGTCGTCGCGATACGTCTCGATCGTCGCGGGCACCTCCTCCGTGATCCACCACGGCGTGTTCCGGGATGAGGAAGGGCTTGCCGAGCTGCTCACCCGAGATCTGGCCGCCCTCCCTGGCATCACCGCCTGCGAGGTGTCGGTGATGCTCGACGTGCTGCGCCGGTACTGGATCGGCCGAGAGGACGGCTATCTGGTCTCCACGGGCGGATGACGGCCACTGTTTGGGCAGCACCACGAAGCCGCGCGTGTCGTCGCTGCGTTTGTCGAGAGAGCGGTGAAGCAGTACTCGATGAGGCTGCCGGTGTGGCTGCCGTCGGCCCTGTGGGGTTCCAGAACTGGGCTGCGGCGTTGGCTTGCAGATTTACGCTGCCCTTTCGTATTCGTTGATGAGGCCGCCAAGGATCGGGCGGCGTTTGACTCTCTCCTGGGAGAGGTCGGTGACGGACTGGTCGAGCCGGGGTGGGCGGAGGTGACATCCGTGGTGCGGTCTTCGTCCGTTGTAGTGCTGGGCGTACTTGTGCAGCACGGTGTGCAGGTGGCGCGCGCCGAAGATGAGCATTCGGTCGG
Source organism: Streptomyces sp. JLBJ103 (assembly GCF_058215575.1). Taxonomy (NCBI): domain Bacteria; kingdom Bacillati; phylum Actinomycetota; class Actinomycetes; order Kitasatosporales; family Streptomycetaceae; genus Streptomyces; species Streptomyces sp. JLBJ103. The sequence goes on from NZ_CM177089.1 coordinate 6,912,461, forward strand.
TGACCTGTGAGCGGACAGTGCGCACGAACCTTCCCGTATACGCGTTTGCGTGGGGACAACGCGGAGGAATCCTCACGACGGTGATGCCGGCTCCGGCCAGGACCGCATCGAAGGCCGCACTGAACTGGCCGGCCCAGTCCCGGACCAGGAACGTGAACTCCCCTGCTCGGTCGCCGAGGTCCAAGAAAAGGTTGCGGACCTGCTGCGTGGTCCAGAAGCCGTTCGGATGAGAGGTCGTGCCTAGGAGGTGTACATAGCGGGTGCCGACTTCCCTTGCGAAGAACACATACAGCCGCCGCAGGGTCACCGCACAGTCCACGTGGAAGAAATCAACCGCAAGCATGGTCGAGGCCTGCGTGCGGAGGAACTGCCGCCACGTCGGGTCGTGTGGTGCTTGGAGGCAAGGGGGTATCTTCACGCGCTGGAGGACCCTTCGGATCGTCGAAGCGCCGACATGGTGACCGAGCTTGAGGAGCTCACCCTGGATGCGCTGTCGGTGCCACCGCAGAATGGTGCCGGGTGTGACCAGACGGTGCCGGCGCAGCGCCCTGGGCAGCTGTTGGATCAGCGCGGTGAGGTGGGCGCGGTCGGTCCAGCCGAAGGATGGCCTTGGGTTCGTGTGGCGCAGCACCGCAACCTTGTGCTGCAGGACCAGGAGCTCGACGTCCTTACCGATGGCAGGACCTGCGGGAACGCGGCCGGTCGGCTTCCACGGTGGAGGTGGCCTCGATGTCCGGGGCGGCCGTTCATGGCGGCTGTTCCCGCTCGCGGCTCCGGGTTGTGCCCTTGCTCCTGTGCAGGGCCCGCCCGGACTTGCCCCCGCCCTTGGTCTCCGAGCCCGGCTTCTTCGCGGTTCGCCCAGTGGCCTCCGAAGCGTGGCCCGAGGCTTTGCCCGAGACCTTGCCGGACGCCCTGCCCATGGACTTCTTCACCGTACGTCCGCCCGACCGCGCGGTCTCGGCCGCGGTCCCGCCCGTCTCCTCGGCCGCCTCCCCCACCTCCTCGGTGGCCTTCCCGGCCCCCTCGCCCACCTCTCCCACCGCTCTGTCGGCCCCCTCACCGATGCCCTCCACGGCTCCGCCCATGCCCTGGCCCACGTCCTCCACGGCTCCGCCCGCGCCCTCCCCGACTTCTTCGACAGCCTTGCCCGCGCCCTGGCCCACGTCCTGGACTGCTTCTGCGGCGCCCTCCCCCAGCTCGCCGACCGCCTTCTCGGCGCCGCTGCCCAGGCTCCCCGCAGCGGACCCGAGGCCGGACGTCAACTGCTCCAGGATCTGGGGGTTGCGGTCGATGGTGGACAGCACCCGGCCGACGATCGCGGCGACATTGTCGAGCCGGACCTTGAGCAGCGCCTGCGCCTCCACGCCCTTGATGTCGAGCTCCACATGGCCGAGCGACACATCGGCGCCCACGTTGAGCTTGAGGAGGTCCAGGACCTCCGCCTGGAGGGAGACCCTGGCCTTCAGGTCCTCGACCTGCAAGTTGATCTCCTCGACCTGGAGTTGCGGTACGTCGAGGAGGACGTCCGGATCGCCGGACGATGCGGCGGGCCGCGACGGAGACGCCTCTTCCAGCTCGCCTTTGAGGAGCTCACCCTCGTCCTCCGGCTCGTGCTCCGCATCAGCGTGGTCTCTCATACTGCCCCTCACGGTGTGCGCACGGGCATGCGACGTGTGCGTGCGAGCATGCCGCTGCTTTTCACGCTAGAGGCGGCACCCGCATTCCGCGCCCGGAGTCGAACAAGGTTGCGGAGTCGACGGGACGCGTGGGCAGCGCGCCGTCCGTTCGCGCATACAACACTTCGAGTGACCAAATCGACACACTAGGTGATCCTGGTCGACTCCTCACACCACCCCGAATGCCGGACCGCGCGCGCCCTGGTCGGGCCCCGAGAAACGTCGTCTCCACAGGCCGAGCGCGGGCAGGGGAGTTGATGCGCTTCGGAACGGAGGTACGCCTCGGGGACCGCCCGGACCCCAAGGGCGCGCCTATCCGGTCGCGCCTCATGTGCCCGGCCTTTTCTTGTGGTGCCATCGACCGCTGCTACTGGGGCTCGAGCTGCGAGCGGGGCAACAACTCGTCCTCGATCTCGGACGCCTCACCTTCTGCGACTCCACCGGGATCACCGTCCTGATCGCCGCGCGCAACCCTGGCGGCGATCGCCGACCGTGTCAGCCGCATCTTCCGCATCGTGGGCCTGGAACAGGTCTTCCCCACCCACACCACCGTTGAGGCCGCTGAAGCCGCCTGGAGGGCGCCCCGGCCGAGTATCCGCCGCATGGAGCCCCACTGCCCGCGTACGCGGGCGTTCGCTACCAGTAGTGCCGACGCCCACCGACCGCGTGTCCGAGGGCGCCCAGGACCCACAGAATCGCTCCGATGACCAGGAGGATGATTCCAATGGTCCACAGGATGGAGAGGCCCGTCAGAAGCCCGATGACGAGGAGAATGACCCCGAGAATAACCATGACATCCTCCGATCTCGGAAAACACTTCACTTTCACTGTGTTCTCTCGATAGCTCCGGCGCCAGTCGGTGACTTCCGTCGCTCTGCCGGGTGCGACGTATGGTGAGCGTGCCTCGTCGCGAGGTGCTTGCCGTCCGCGTCCGGTTGACCACTCAGCCCAGGATGGCGAGGTCATCGGCGGCGCCCCCGCGCCACTCGACCAGGAACAGGGTGGAGTCGTCGCTCGTGATTCCACCCCGTTCCTGCTTCAGGGTGTGGGAGAGCCGGCGCACCGCTCGCCGCACTCCCTCTCCCGCCTGTTCGATGCGGTTGACGCAGTCGATGAGCTGTTCCTCGCCGAACTCCACTCCAGTGTCGCGGTGTTCCTCGATCAGACCGTCCGTGTAGCACAGCAGCCGGTCACCGGGTTCCAGCTCCACCTCGCTGATCAGGGGTTCTTCACCGCCGAACCCGACAGGCAGGGTGGTTGGACCGTGCAGTTGCCGGGTGACCCGGTGGTTGCGGATCAGCAGCGGCGCGGGGTGGCCCGCGTTCACCCATTGCAGACGGCCGGTCGTGGCGTTCAGGCGCATCATCTGCGCGGTGGCGAAGTGGTCGGGCCCGAACTGTTCGGCGATGGCCTGGTCCATGAAGGAGTAGATGTGCGCCAGGTCGACATCAGCACGCCGTGCGTGCCGGTAGGCACCGACGGCGACGGTCGCCATGGTGGCCGCGTCCAGGCCGTGTCCCATCGCGTCGACGACCGCGATGTGGAGGACGTCGTCGTTCAAGGCGTAGTCGAAGCTGTCACCTGCGATGTTGTACGCGGGCTCCAGGATTCCGGCGACCGCGACCCGCGGTACGACCATCGTCAGCGGCGGCAGTAGCGACCATTGGATCTCCGCCGCGACGCTCATCGGTTCACGGCGGCGGGCGAGGAAGAACTCGTCGGTGTAGCTGTGCTTGATGACCAGCATGTCGGCCACCAGACTGGCGAGTCTGCGCAGGAGCCGCCGGTCGTTGTCATCGATGGTGTCCAGGGTGAGGGCCATCACCCCCACCTGGTCACTGCCGTCCAGCAGCGGCAGATACAGCCGGATGCCGTCGGGCTGCGGCACCTCGGTCACGACCGCGCGCAAGAAGGCCGTGCCGACGTGGGAGGCGTCGATGTCCTCGGGTTCGCCGACCATCAGTCCTCGGCCTTCCAGGGGCACCAGGAGCAGCTGTGCGTAGTCCTGGAGGTAGAGCGAGACCTCACGGCCTCCGATGGTGGCCACCTCTTCCGCGACAAGCGGGGCGATCAGCTGCGGCGGCATTTCATGGGCGCGATCGAGCACCATCCCGAGCAATCGCTCGCCGAATCCTTCCGAGCGATCGACCGTCCCCGGGTCAGGGAGTCGCTCAGGCCCCGTCACGGACGGTCCTGGTCGTCCCTGAGTGGCCGGCTGTCGGCCATGCGTGTACAGCGGTCACGGTCGTGTGGCTGCCGAAGATTCGCATCGCCTGATCATCGCCTGCCGGCCCGGGAACCACCGGTCCCTGCGACACTCGCCGACGGCGAAACCCTCGAACGGCGCAGACCGACGCAACGATACGCTCCGCCGCGTTCGGAGCCGGGGGAGGGTGGGCCCGGCACAGGGCGGGGGCGAAACGCCGTCGTCACTCGGCCCGGTGCGGCCCATGGCGGGCAATGCCCAGGCGGACCTCCTTGGGGAGTTGGTCCCAGCCCGCGGAGCTACGGGCTCGATCGGTGGCGTCGCGCACGTCCTTCAGCACGTGCTCCGGAGTGCCACCGGGTTCGAGGGTGAGGTCGATCCCGACCCGCGGATGAGTGGGAGGCCCGAAGAAGCGTGCCCGGGACCGCCGGACGCCCCGCGACACGTCGAGTTCGGTGGTGAGGGCCTCGCCGAGCGCGTGGTTGTTGACCACGACGGATTCCCTGGAGGTGTTTGCGACAGACAGCCGGTGTGGGCGCCGCCGGTGCTGGGACAGCAGCCACGTCAGGGCGAGCAGGAGGAGCAGGGCCAGTGCGGCCGCGGAAGCCACCCACCACCAGCCCTGGTCAGCCCACCGGTTCTGGTCGGCGCGGGGGAACAGGACGTCGTGCGGAGCGGTGAGTGGCCAGCCTGCGGGCGGTGTGAGGTTCCAGCGCCGGTAGAGGTCGCCGCCGGCGGCGAGCACCAAGAGCCCGCCACCCAGCAGCACGAGTCCGAGCAGACCCAGAAGAACGCGGTTGGTCTTGGTGGGTTCCGTCATCGTCTTCTCCTGTGCGTGTCGGCGCCGGTGTTCTGGTCCACGTCCGTCAGGTGGCGTTCCGGCGTATGCGGACCGCCAGCCGCGGGAGGCGGACCAGAGCGAGTTGCTCGCGCTCAGCGCGCCGGAGGGCGGTGGTGAGTTCATCCCTGACGTCGCCTGTTTCCCGGAAGCGCACATCGGCGCGAATGGTGATCTTGCGGCGGCGCACCCGGACTCGAGCCGCGCTGACCCCGGGGACACGCATCGCTGCGTCCCGCAGGAGCAGCGCCGCGCCCTTGCGGTTGAGCGCGGCGCGCATCCGCCCATGACCGTCGGCGGGGACCCGCAACGGCAGTTGGCGGCGGAGACCCGGGGTGAGGGCCAGGATCACCAGCCACAGGCCCAGGGCGGCCGCGAGGGCGGCACCGCAGAGGATCCAGACATCGTCCACCGGCCGAGTGGCCAGTTGATCGGTCAGGCTCCTCCACGAAGGAGTGGCCCGGTGTCCGGTACGCAGCCACACGGCTTCGAAGAGCAGTGCGCCCGCCGCGAGAAGGATGAGTGATGCGGCCAGTCCGGCCGGGGCCCGTCGCGCACCCCAGGGGCGGCGGGATGGTTCCGTCTGTGTCGGCTGACGTGTCGGCGGATCGGAGGGCACCTCGTCGGGCCGTGTGTGCCCGGCCGGTGCCGCCGTGGTGTCCGGACGTCGTCGCGAGTGATCGCCGCCGGGGCGGGGTGCGGCGTTCGGCGTGCGGGAAGTCATGCTCCTCCTGTCACGGACGCGTGCCGCCGGCTCATCGGACTCGTCTTCGTCGCGGGTTCACATCGGGGACGAGTCGCCGGACGGACACGCTGACGTTGTCGATGCGCATGCCGGTCAGGTAGCCGACCCGGTCGGCGATGTAGCGCTGTAGCTCGCCGCAGGTACCGGCGATGTCGACGGGATAGGGCAGCCCCAGCGAGACACCGAGGCGGGCCGCGCCGTTGTGCACGGTCGCCGTGGAGCGGGGAGTGCCGAGGCCGGGACGTGGCGGGGCTCCGCCCTCTTGCCGGCTGAGGGCTTCGCGTGCCGCCCGCGCCGCGATGCGGGCCACCACGGCATCGGGGATCAGCGTCGCACCACGTCCCGCGGGCGCGGGGAGGGATGCTGTGTCCGCCTCCTCACCTCTGGGGGTGCCCGGGAGGGGGTGCGACGGGGGCTTGCTGCTCACTGCACACGCCTCTTGTGCTCAGTGCGGGAGTGGGGCCCTGATGTGGTCCGGTGGCGTTCGAAGGTCTCCCCTCGGTGGCCGTCGTTCTCCCGGGTGCGGACGTAGTCATGGATGTGCACATCGCCGCGTGCCAGGTGGCCGACGACCAAGCCCACCAGGCCCAGAGCCGCCACCACGAGGAAAGCCCCGAAGCCACCGAAGTAGCCGGCGAAACCCAGTGCCAGACCTGTCAGGAGCCCCGCCATGGTCGTGTTCATCGTTCATTCACCAGTCTCTTGAGCTGGGGGGAAGTCACTCCACCCGGTGCTCACCGTCTTCGGCCTCGTCCTCGTCCCCCAGGTCGACATCGTCGACAGCGATGTTCACCTCGACGACGTCCAGACCGGTCATGCGTTCCACGGCGGCGATGACACTGGTGCGGACATCGGCGGCGACATCGGTGATGGGGTATCCGTAGTCGACGACGACGTCGAGATCGACTGCCGCCTCGTGCTCGCCCACCTCGACGTGGACACCGCGGGTCATGCTGGGCTGTCCGCCGGGCATCCGTTCACGGACGCCCCCGATGGTCCGCGCCATTCCGGAGCCGAGGTTGTGAATGCCCGGGACCTCACGGGTTGCCATCCCGGCGATCTTCTCCGCGACGGTGTCCGCGATCGTGGTCCGCCCACGGGTCTCCGGCGCCTGGCGGCTGGGCTTCGGGCCGTGCTGTGCCGTTGTCTCTGCGGCAGGCCGGCTCCTTTCGGTGGCCGGGCGGGGTGTCGTGTCCGTCATGATGTGCTCCTTGTCGGGCTGTGCGGGGCACCGCATCAGTGCCCGTCATCACTTTCGACACAGAGCGACGGCAATCCTCACTCTTTTCGCGGATCTGTTTTTCTCCGTGGATCCCTTCTCACGTAGGCTGATGAGTGGAACGCCTGGTCGGACCACGCTGTCAGGCGCAACCGGGACGGCGCGGTCACGCGTTCCACGGAACGAATCGCGTGAGTAGCGAACCGTGAACGGGAAGCAGGGACTGTCACCGTCCCGGCATGAGGGTGCGTCCCCGCCGGCCGGAGCGGAGCCGCGCTCGACGGAGCGGGACGGCGGTACCACGGGGGACGGTCTGTGGAACCTGGGCAATGGGCTGCTGGTCGCCCGGGCCTCCGAGGGCGACGAGGACGCGTTCGCCGTACTGGTGCACCGTCACAGCGGACCGCTGCTGGCATTGGCGTGCCGCATGCTGGGGAACGCCTCGGATGCCGAGGAGGCTGTGCAGGACGCACTCATCAGCGCATGGCGGCGGCTTCCTGAGTTCCGCGGAGACGCCACGTTCCGTACCTGGATGTACCGCATCGTCACCAACAAGTGCATGAACATCCTGCGCGGGCATGCCCCTCCCGTGTCCTTGGACACCATTCCCGAGCCGACCGCCCACGACGTCGGCGGCGAACCAGCCCGTGCCGCCGAAGGCGAGGCCGCCACCGCAGCGCTTGCCCGAGCCCTCCGGGAGCTCCGGCCCGCTCAGCGTGCCTGCTGGGTCCTGCGGGAGCTGCACGGGCTGTCGTACGAGGAGATCGCGCGGGTGGTGGGCGAGAGTGAACCGACCGTACGCGGCAGGCTCTTTCGGGCGCGGCGCACACTGGTGAAGGAGATGGCCTCATGGCGCTAGACGACCACGGGCGTGCCACACCCGCGAGTGACGGGCCGACCGGCGCCCGGACGGACACCGACGCGGCACAGCTCGTCGGAGACGAAGAGCTGCCCTGCGGGCGACTGATCAGCCACGTCTGGGAACAGGCCCGGACCAGCGGTGGCCCCGACTCCCACACGGCCGGCTGCGCGTCCTGCCGCCAGGCGGTCGAGGGACTCACCGCCCTGGACGCGGCCGCCCGTACCCTCCGCGGGATGCGCCCGAGCGCTCACATCGTCGCGGACCGGGTCATGCGCGCGGTGCGGGCCGAAGCCCGGCTCGGCCGGCTGCTGCCCTTGGACGGTTCCGCGACGGAGCTGTGGGTCGCCGAGACCGCGGCGGCGAAGGTTCTGCGGCGGGCCGCCGACCGCGTCGCGGGAGTGCGGGCCGCCAGCTGCCGCCTGATCCCTGACGAGGGCAACACCACGGTGGTCATCGCCATGACCCTCGCCATGACCCTCGACCGTCCCCTGCCCGGCCGGGCCGCCGAGGTACGCCGGGCGGTCAGGTGCGCCGCCGAGGACGAACTCGGCGTCGCTGTCAGCGGCATCGACCTGGCCATCGTGTCCGAACTGGAACCCTCGACACCCACCGCTCCCGCCGAACCCAGGCCACGGAACCGGAGCGGACGATGACCCCGCTCGGCACCGCGGGCATCGAACGGGCCGCCGCAGAAGCGGCCTTGGCGGTGCCCGGGGTGGCCGGACTGCAGCCGAGCCTGCGCCACACTCTGGCCGTGGCGGGCGCCCGGGTCCGGCGGGCCATGGGCTCCACCACGCCGTCGCCCGAAGCGGGCATCCGCGCCGAGCGCAGTCCTCGAACCGGCGCCTGGATCGTCGAAGTCCGCTGCGTCGTCACAGGGGACCGCCGTGCCCTGGACACCGCGCGCGACGTCCAGGGGAGCGTCAGATCGACGGTCAGTTCACTGGTGCCGCGCTCCGGCACCCCGGAACCCGTCACCGTCGTCGTGGTCGTCACCCGCATTGAGTGATTCCCGGTGACCGGGCTTCTCCCGGATCCACCGTGCTTCCGCGGCAACCCGAGCGCGGTCCCCGTTGAGGAGGAGATTTCCGTCAACGACGCGAGCGCCGCCGTGGTTTCTCCTTCTCTTCGGCCTCATCCTCCGCGTCCTCGGGCTCTTCTTCTTCCTCGGCTTCTTCTTCCTCTTCCTCTTCTTCCTCTTCTTCCTCGCCTTCGGGCTCTTCTTCCTCTTCCACGACCTCGCCCTCGTGCACCGTGCCCCGCCAGCCCTCGATCTCGTCGGGTTCAAGCAGCACCTCGGCCATGAGATGGCGACGGAAGTGCTTGAGCTCAAGACGCGCGCGGCGGCCCTGGGCCCGCCAGATGTTTCCGGTGCGCTCGAAGAAGCCCTGGGGGTAGTACTGCAGGACCAGCAGGATCCGGGTGAGTTCCGGAGCTATCTCATGGAAGGTGACAGCCCCGTTCACATGACCCTTCTCGGCCCGCGATTCCCAGATGATCCGCTTGTCCGGCACCTGCTCGAGGATCTCGGAGTGCCACTTGCGGTGGGACCAGAAGACCTGGGCCTTCCACTCCATTTCTGTGTCGGACTCCTGTGAGACGTCCTCGACCTTCTTCATGAAGTTGGGAAAGTCCTCGAACTGGGTCCACAGGTTGTAGGTGAGGGACACGGGGGCACTGACGTCGATCTGCTCGACGATGTTGGTGACCTTCAGCTTCTTGTCCTTGCCGCCGCCACCGCCGCCGCCAAGGCCCGGTATGGCCTCCTTGGCTTTGTCCATGACCTTGTCTTTGGCCATGCCCAATCCGGCCTTCATCATGGGTTTCACCGCGTCGCCAAGCCCGCCTCCGGGGTTGCCGTCCCCGCTGATGTTGCTCAGCGATGACAGGGCCTTCTCGCCCAGTGCGGTGAGGAGGCTCTGTGCTTCCTGCTTCAGGCGGTCGGTGGGCAACTGCTGGGCGAGAGTGCCGAGCCCGCCTGTGTGCTGGTCGTCCGGTTTCTCAGCCATGCCCCATCACCCTCCGCTCCGTCTGGACCCTGCGGCCTCGGTCTGCTTTTCCTGCTCGGCCGGATGGTCAGCTGACTTCTTCGATGTGCCGGCTCGGGACCGCCCCTCGTCCTTGGGCTCCTTCCGCGATTCGGCTTCATCCCCCCGTGCTGTGTCCTCCTGCGACGTCGGCTCATCCGGCTCCTGGCCATTCGGGCCGGGACGCAACGCCGAGGCTCGCTCCCCCAGGGCATCGCTCAGCGAATTCATCCGGTTGCTTATCGTCGATATGGCCGCCGAACGCCCCGCGGTCATCAACTCACCGCGAAGCTCCTGGCCGAGCCGGCCGAGCTCGGAGGACTTCGCCTGCCCCCCACCGGTCACATCGTGGCCGGACAGGAGGCGTCTCCCAGCCGTCAGTCCTGCGAGGGTGATAGCCCACCGCATCTTGTGCCTGCTTCCGACGAGATAACCGCCGGTGAAAGCCAGGGCAGCCTGGGTGCTCTTCATGCTCGCTCCTCCTCCCGCCCCCAAGACGAGGCCGTCAATCAGGCCATACAGACAAGTATGGTGCATATCGCTCGATCGGGAAATGCGGCTATGCCTCGGGTCATGGCTGCGCCACGACTCTGCCGGGTGCGGGCCGTACAGCCTCTGGCCGCAAGCGCCAGGGGCCGGCACGAGTCGCCGTCGGTGATCCGCCGATCGCCTCCTGGAGGGTCAGTGATGCGCCTCGCAGCGGGAGTTCAGGACGGGGGACCCATGCGGCATCGGTACTGCGGCATGGCGAGTGATCGCGGCGCGCCGACGGTCGCGGCCTCCTCGTGGCTGACCGGGAAGATGCCGGGCTCATGGGGCCGCCACCGGCAGCTGACGATCGCGCGGCGCACCACGGCTGAGGAAGCGCCGAATTCTGTCAGCCCGCCGTCGGCGCGGGGAGTCGATATCCGTGCGCCACAGCGAAGCAGTCAACATTTCCACCATGGCCCCCAAGGGCTCACTCCGCGACCAGACTGACAACGAGGTCCGACCGTGTGGGCGTCGAGCGCCTCTCGAACACGACGCGCGATCTCCCGGCCAAAGCTCCGGTCGCTGACCGGGCTGTCGGTCCGGCCCTGCCCCTCCAGACCGGCACGCGCCCCGAAGACCCATTCACTTCGTTCTCAAGGGCTCCCCTGGATACTTCGCTCGACCCGCGTCACTCGCTACGCAGGGGGAACCCGAAGGTGAGCCCCGAGGGGGGAACTACCTTAAGGAGCCACCGCCATGATCAAGAAGCTTCACGACATGGGCCTGCGCAGTGAGCACGCCTACACCGCCGCTGTCGCCTCCATCGGACTTTCCATGCTGACCTGGGCCACGTCCCTGCGTGCCGAGCCCGGCGTCGGACTCGACCGGGCTGACCGCTGGGGCATCTACGTCGGCGAGTGGGCACCCACGTTCTTCGGCCTCGGCCTCGCCCTGTCGCACTACGAGCAGGAAGAGGGCTCGCTGATGGGGAAGGCGCACACGGACGGAGACCGGAAACGGCAGATGACAGGAACTGCGTAGCAGGGCCCCACGGCCACGCCAAAACCGAGGCAATACGGGCCCGGTCGCCGGGACCCGTGATGTCACCCTCTCCACGCCGATGTCGCCGCCGGCGATCAGCGGGTTCCGCGTCATGGCTACGGCACGCCCTCCCGGTTCGCCGCCCGCGTGAGATGAGCCTGCCTGCCGCTTCCCGATGAGACGGGTGGGTGTTTGCCGCATCGGCAGGGTCGCTGCCCGCAGTGACCGCATGCCCGACGCCGCGGACGCCACCGTGTGGCATCGTCCGGAGGTCAACCACCGATGGGCGCCGCATCCTGAGATGGATATACACTGCCCGCTTTTCCTGGCAGGGAGCCGACCCATGCTCCCGGGCGTCCGCTTCATCCCCCACCCCGCGGCACTCTCCCCGTACCTCGAGCCCACGCCCGGGCTCCCCCCAACGCCCTGCGGATCCCGACCCGGGTTCCTGAAGAAGTCGCTGATCACACGGAGGCTCAGCGGGCCCTCGGAGTACGCTGAAATCACCGGGAGTATTTCGCACACCGCTTTCACGCGGGTGTCGTTCTCGGCGAGCAACAACACCGGGACGTTGAAGAGGCGCCCGGGGACAGGTCGCGCCATGACCGTGACCATCGACCATACGACCGCCAACGGGCGCGTGCCCTCGCCACCGGTCCGCCTGTCACTGACCCCGACTAGTCCGGTTCCAGGTCTTCTTGACGGTGCGTGGTGGCCTCGTTCCCGCGATCTGCTGGGCGAGCTGCCTGTCCTGACGGATGTGCTGGACGCACGCTGGGGCCGGATCACTCGCGTCTCCGTGAACCCGACCCACTGGCCCGTGATCCCGCGCAAGGTGCCTGCGACCGGGCACACGGTGCACGTGGGCTGGTTCGCTGACGAGCAGGACCCCCACAAGTTGATTCTGCTCTCCTATACCGCGGGCCGCTCGGATCTTCTGGTGATCCCGCCGGAGACGAGTGCGGCAGCCGCCGCCCGGCTGATGGCCGCCGCGGCGACCGTCGGCGGCCACCTCACCGCCAGCGGTCTGATGGCGAGCGAGACCGCCGTCCGTGACGCCCGGGAGGATGCCAGCAGGGAAGAGGAGTGGGAGACCGATGGCGGGCCTGCCTCGATGGTGACCGGAAGCCGACCAGACCGGACGCTGAGCGCCGCCCACGGGAGGTGAGGATGTGTCACCACGCATGTGGCGGAGCCGGCGCGGTCCGGGCTGGTAGCAAGTCGGTCCTTCGGGCAAGACTGCACGCAGACGGACGAACGGCGTGTCCGCGGTGGAAGATGAGCAGGCGGTCGGTGCACTCTTCACGTACCGAGCGTACGAACCGCTCGGCGTGCGGGTTGCAGTTAGGGCTCCTCGGAGGGATCTTGGCTACGGTGATGCCCTCGCTGGCGAAGACGGCATCGAAGGCGGCCGTGAACGTTGTGCCCCGGTCGCGGACCAGGTGGGTGAACTCGGTTGCGCGGTGGCCGAGTTGCCAGAGCAACTGGCGGACCTGCTGGGTCGCCCAGGCGGCGGTGGGGTGAGCGGTGACGCCGAGGTCTTGACGGCAGCCGGTGTCGACCCTGCCCCCCACCGCAGCGGGCCGACATGGCGCGAGTTCCTTACGGCTCAGGCTGGCTCCATCGTGGCCTGCGATTTCCTGCACATCGACCTGGTAAGCCTTCGCCGGGTCTACGCGCTGGTCTTCCTCGAGCACGGAACACGCCGCGTCCACGTCGCCGGGGTGACCGCACATCCGACCGCACAGTGGACAGCCCAGCAGGCCCGCAACCTTGCCCTCGACGAAGGTGTGCGCCTGGAGTCACTGCGCTTCTTGATCCGCGATCGGGACAGCAAATACACCGAATCCTTCGACGCGGTCTTCGAAGCCGAGGGCATCGAAACCCTGAAGACCGCCCCACGGTCCCCGCGGATGAACGCGCACTGCGAGAGAGTTGTCGGGACACTGCGGTGTGAACTCCTCGATCACGCGCTGATTACCGCCGCGATCTGGCACAACGACTGAAGGGTGTCTTTATTGCCGTATGGTCGCTGACCTGGGGCTTTGTGATCGTCCACGTATGGGCATGATCACTGATTGTGGGTCTGTGACTGCTCTACTTGATCTTTTGCTGGCTACTGGGCTGCCTTCTTTTGCTGGGCCGGTCGACCGCCGCGAACAACGCCGAGATCCTCGCGCTTCGTCATGAGGTGGCTGTGCTTCGCCGGTAAGTAGTGCGGCCGTGGCTTTCATGGGCTGATCGTGCCGTGCTCTCCGCTCTCGCCCGGCATCTGCCATCCGTCTTGCGCCGCCATCTGCTGGTTACCCCGGGGACGCTGCTGGCCTGGCACCGTCGTCTGGTGTGCTGGAAGTGGCGTCAGACGTCGGTCAGACCCGGTCGGCCACCGCTGGCAGAAGAGATTGCGGCGCTCATCCAGCGCCTGGCGCGAGAGAACCCGACCTGGGGGTACGTCAGGATCCAAGGTGAGCTCCCGACGGCTTGGCCATCGGGTTGCCGCCGCCACGATCCGGCGCGTCCTGCGCTGCTCCGGTCTACCGCCCGCACCGCAGCGGGCCTCCCAGCAGACCTGGCGTACCTTCCTCCGAGCCCAGGCCCACACGCTTCTGGCCTGCGATTTCATGCACGTGGACACCGTCTTCCTCAAACGCTTCTACGTCTTCTTCGTCATGGAGACTGCCACCCGGCGCGTTCACGTCCTGGGTGTCACCGCCCACCCGACCGGCGCATGGGTCACTCAACTCGCCCGCAATCTGCTCATGGACCTCGGCGACAGGGCTGGGTGCTTCCGGGTCCTCATCCGTGACCGGGACAGCAAGTTCACCTCCGCGTTCGACGCCGTCTTCGCCGACAACGGCACAGCCGTCATACCGACCCCGCCGCAACGTCCCCGGCCCAAAGCGTTCGCCGAACGATGGATACGCACAGCCCGCGCCGAATGCACCGACCGCCTCCTCATCACCGGTGAACGACACCTGCGTACGGTCCTCAACCTGTACGCCGAGCACTACAACACGGACCGGCCCACCTGGCTTATCGAGCAGTAGCGACGGCACTTGTCGATGGGTTTGGGAGGCGCCCCGATCCACGGTCGGGTGGTGTTGATGAGTTTGGGAGGCACCAGGTCTCTTGCCAGGGCAGCATCGGGATGCTCCTGGTGAAAGGTGCTGGTCATGCCGCAGATGTCGAAGGTCGAGCTGTACGCGGCGATCCGGCGTGACCATCGGGGCGGCATGTCGATGCGGGAGCTTGAGCGCAAGTATGGCGTGACGTGGCGGACGGTGCGGAAGGCGTTGGACTCGGCCTGGCTGGTGCGGCCGGTTGGGCTATCCCCGTCGGCGGCCAGTCGGTGGGTACCTATCCGGCCGCCGGTGGTCCTTCTAGGCCGGCGCGCAACCAGCCTGCTCGCGCAGCGTCAGCCACTCCTGAAGCTCGATCAGATTGCCTTCCGGGTCTTCCAGGTATGCGACCCGCATCCGGTCGCCCATCGGGCCCGGGCCTCGGGTGAACTCCGCACCTCGCGAGGTGAGCTCGGCGTGGGCGGCGTTCAGGTCGTCCACCCGCAGCACCACCAGCGCGCGATATCCCTCCGGCTCTGCCCCCAACCGCCCCAGCACGCCGGCCATCTGTGTGCGGTCTTGCAGCGCGATTCCGGCTTGTCCAGTGTCGGGGCTGAGCTTGGCGTACGGGCCGCTCTCGGCCTCGAACTGCGGCTTGAGCCCGAGCACGTCCCGGTAGAAGCGGTAGACGGCGGTGAAGTCGGACACCAACAAGCGTATCTGGGTGAGTTCCATACCCACCTTTCTAGCCCAGTTCCGGCTCCGGTTCTGACTCAACCGCGATCTCTGAGATCGCCCCGTCGGAGTTCAGCGACGCCCTCTTCCACAGAGTGACACCACAACTGGTCGTACGTGGCGAATGCGAGCTGGCCGCTGTCAGACGAGCGGTCGGCCGTCCCGCGTCCGGGGCCACGGCAGTGCCGTCAGTTCTCCTCGACATTCCCTAGTCGGTTGATCACCAACTTCCTCCGGAAGCCGTCGACAAAGGCTGTTCCTAGAAATCAACGAAGCCGCCCACCGAAGCCTTGGCCTACGA
The DNA here is from genome assembly GCF_058215575.1 of Streptomyces sp. JLBJ103. NCBI lineage: Bacteria > Bacillati > Actinomycetota > Actinomycetes > Kitasatosporales > Streptomycetaceae > Streptomyces > Streptomyces sp. JLBJ103. Next base: position 6,927,641 of record NZ_CM177089.1, read on the forward strand.
GCACCCGACGACGACCCGAACGTCATCCCCCTGCCCGCTGCCGCGGTCAGGCGCCGCCAGGTACTCGGCGGACTGCTCAACGAGTACCACACCACGTCACCCCGGCTTCCTCACCATCCACAGGAAACGCCCAGCTCAGCAGCCTAAATGGAATATTGACACCCTTCAGGGATGCCGTGCTGGCGGAGGATTTCCCAGACGGTGGAGGCGGCGATCTTGATACCCAGTGCTGCGAGTTCGCCGTGGATCCGGCGATACCCCCACGAGGCGTTTTCCTTGGCCAGGCGCAGGACCAGGGCGTGGATCGATCGGATCGTGCGTGGGCGTCCGCGTCGTCGGGGTACGCAGGTTGCGGCATGGCGCTGCTTGAGCAGGTTGCGATGCCGGCGCAGGACTGTGTCGGGGCGGACCAGGAGCAGAAGGTGCCGCGGTCTGTCTTTGGGGAGGTGGTGGAGCAGGCCGGCGAGGATGGCGCGGTCTGTGTCGGTGAAGGTCGGCTTGCTGACCCGGCGTTAATGGACGAGCAGTTGGTGCCGGAGTACGAGGATCTCGACGTCCTTCTCCCTGTCGCTCATCGGCAGGAGGCGTAGGAAGCCAGGGCGCTGGTCGCGGCGAGGTAGGCCAGACGCAGCAGCACGACAGATCATGATGCCGCCGGGGCCCTGCGCTGGTGAAGACCCCGGGGCGAACGTCGAGGAGAATCGAAGATCCGTGATCAGGATCCCGACCTGCGTAGATGATTTATCGGCACCCGCAAGGTCAGGCGCAGCAGCACCATGCCCTCGGAGCCATGGACAGGTGAAGACGCCGGGGCGAGCTCAGGCAGAGCCGAAGATTGCTGATCAAGCCCCCACCTGCGTGGATGATTAATCGGCACCCGCAATGATCCGCTCCACCCGTTTGCGGTTGACAGCCCGGCCCAGTCTGCGCAGTTCGGCGTGCACGCGCGGTACCCCCGTAGGTGCCCTTCGAGGACAGGTGGATCACCGTGATCTCGTGGAGCAGAGCCATATCGACAAGCTCGCGCGCCTGCCGGACCTCCTCAGCCTCCAGTCAGGCATAGAAAGAGGAGCGGGGCACGCCCAGGACACGGCACAGCAGGGCCACCGGATATGTGGCCTTCTCCGCGGCGATGAACCGGTAGACCTCGCTCACCGGTCGCTGTCCTGAGCGAAGAAGGCCGCGGCTTTTTTCAGGATCTCGATTGTCTTCTGCTGCTCGAGGTTCTCCTTGCGCAGTCGCCTGAGCTTCTCGCGCTCCGCGCTGGTCAGCTCACCCGCCCCTCCCTCACCGGCATCGATCCGGTCACGCTTGACCCAGCCACGCAGGCTCTCCGGACTCACCCCCAGATCCCGCGCGACCTCCGTGATGGTCTTGCTGGAGGCACGGGCCAACCCGATCGCGTCCCGCTTGAACTCCTCCGAATACCGCTTCGAGTGCTGACTACCCACCTGGCACTACTTCCTCTGGAACCTCATGTTTCAGTCTCCAGGTGTCCAGTTACCAGGGGAAGCTTCACGCTGGCACAACGCCCGCGCCGAGCCGAAGACCAACTTCGCCCCCGACTCACCCATCCGCGCTTGGACCGATTACCCCGCCAAGGTCCTGACGAGCCACTAGGATAAGAAGGCAGCGGGCAGAGAACGGCCCGCCCGGTTTCACCGCCGCGCCGAGGTGTCTTTCCCGAGGGAACGGCTGAATGGGCACACATCACGGGCGAGAACTCTGGAGGCGACCGGTGCTCCGGGCCCCCAGCCGCTCCGCCGTGCCCCGAGTTCCGAGGCCGGGCCGCACGAGGCGCATGGCCACCGCCGCGACCATCCTCGCGCTCGCCTGCGGCCTTGCGACAACGGGCTGCGGCGGCGGCACAACGGCCGGTCCCACGGCCACCACGGGGGTGGTCGGAGTGGTCATTCCGAAGACCACGCCATTCTGGCGGGCCTACAATGCCGCCGTCCCTTCGCAGGCCAAGGCGCACGGCGTCAAAATGCTCCCCGCAGTGAATTCCGAATCCGACATCGACAAACAGATCTCTGATATCCACACCCTGCTGGTCCAGCAGGTCAAGGGCCTCGTCGTCGGGCCGCTGGATTCTGCGGCGATCCGGCCCGGCTTGCGTGCGGCCGGGCAGGCGGGGGTGCCGGTGGTCGCGGTGGACGTCGCACCGGACAGCGGCAAGGTCGCCATGGTGGTCCGGGCGGACAATCGCGCCTTTGGCCGGAAGGCATGCCAGTACCTCGGCGATGCCGTCAAGACCGGCAAGGTCGTGCAGATCCAGGGCGGCCTGGCGTCGGTCAACGGCCGAGACCGCACGGAATCCTTCCTTACCTGCATGGCCAAGCACTACCCGCGCATCAAGGTTCTGAACATCCCCGCGGACTGGCAGGCCAGCAAGGCCGCGGTCGGCCTGGATTCGCTGTACAACGCCAATCCCAATATCAAAGGCATCTACCTGCAGGCAGGCGGCGATTATCTGGTACCGGCGCTGTCGATCCTGCAACGAAACAACGCCCTCTTCCCGGTCGGCGACCCCAGACACATCACCATCGTCGCCAACGACGGCATCCCGCAGGAACTCGATGCGATCCGCAAAGGAGAGATCGACGCCACCGTCTCCCAGCCCATCGATCTCTACGCGAAATACGCCATGAGCTACATTAAGAAGGCTATGGAGAGACAGAAGTTCACACCGGGGCCGACGGACCACGGCAGCACCATCGTCCGGCTGCCCAGCGGACTCCTTGAGGACCAGCTCCCCGCCCCCGTGGTCACCAAGCGAAACGTGAACGACCCATCACTGTGGGGCAACCGCGTCTAGTGGCTCGTCAGAGCGTGTCTGAAAGATCGTGTAAGTCCGTGATGTGACAGGCTGGCCTGGGCCTGGGCTTGGATCTGGGCCTTGACCAGCTGGGACGGACGGACATGAACGACCATGGGATTCCGGCTGTCGAGCCGGTCGGAGACGAGCTGGTGGACGAGGTCGTCGAGCGGCTGATGGACCGCGCTGACGCCTTGGGTGTGGCGCTGCTGGGTGATGGCGGGCTGCTGACGGAGGTCACACGGGCCGTGCTGGAGCGGGCTCTGGACGCGGAGATGACCGAACACCTCGGCTATGAGAAGCACGATCCGGCGGGCCGTGGGTCGGGCAACAGCCGCAACGGCACCTCGTCGAAGACGGTGCTGACCGATGCCGGGGCCGTCACGGTGGCGGTGCCCCGGGACCGTGACGGGTCCTTCGAGCCGCAGCTGGTGCCCAAGCACGCCAGGCGGCTGGCGGGGTTCAACGAGCGGATTCTGTCGCTGTATGCACGGGGCATGAGCGTGCGCGACATCCGCTCCCACCTGGCCGGCGTGTACGGCGTCGAGGTCTCACCGGACCTGATCAGCAAGGTCACCGATGCCGTCACCGACGAACTCGACGCCTGGCAGACCCGGCCCCTGGACGCCATCTGGCCGATCATCTATATCGACGCGCTGTGGGTGAAGATCCGCTCCGGGTCGGTGGTCTCCCGGCCGGTCTACGTGGCTGTCGGGGTGGACATGGACGGCTGCAAGGATTTGCTCGGCCTGTGGGCCGGAGATGAGGGCGAAGGCGCCACCACGTGGATGACCGTGCTGTCCGAGCTCCGCAACCGCGGGGTCGAGGACGTGTGCATCGTCGCCTGCGACGGGCTGAAAGGCCTGCCCGACGCGGTCACCGCGACCTGGCCCAAAGCCACCGTCCAGACCTGCGTGATCCACTTGATCCGTGCCTCGCTCAGGTTCGCCGCCAAGCAGCATCACGCACGGTTGGTACCGGAGTTGAAGGCCATCTACACCGCATCGACCGAGCAGGCCGCCGAGCAGGCCCTCGCTGATTTCGCGGCAGGCGAGCTGGGCCAGCGGTATCCCGCGATCGTGCGGACCTGGCAGTCCGCGTGGAGTGAGTTCACCCCGTACCTGGCTTTCCCGCCCGAGATAAGGAAGGTCGTTTACTCGACGAACCTGATCGAATCGATCAACGCACGGCTACGGAAAGCCACCCGCAACCGCGGGCACTTCCCCTCCGAGCAGGCCGCGCTGAAGGTGCTCTACCTCGCCGTCCGCGAGCAGATCACCCCCAAAGTGCGCGATATCAACCACGTCGCGGCACACTGGAAGAAGGGAACCAGTTCTCACTCTTCTTCGAGGACCGGCTCAACACCATGTGAAACTCAAGGACTTACACAAAGTTCCGTACACGCCCGCTCGTCAGGACCTTGGCGGGGGAATCGGTCCAAGCGCGGATGGGTGAGTCGGGGGCGAAGTTGGTCTTCGGCTCGGCGCGGGCGTTGTGCAGCGGGTGTAAGCGGCGATGGCGGCGTTCTGTTCGTCGTGGCTGCGATGGTCGGTGCCGTTGAGTGCGAAGTAACGCAGGGCCGCGAACTCTTGTGCCGCTCGGAAATACGATTCGGTGCTGTGAGCTGCGGCGATGCCGTTCGGTCAGGCAGCCTGGCGGTACTCGTTAATCAGGCCACCGAGGACGGGCTGTCGTTCGATTCGATGGGCCTTGAGGTCGGTGACGTTGGCCAGAGCGGGTAGTTCGGTACTGTCCGGGGGCAGTTGCTGCCGGAACTGGTGGGGGCGGTGCCGGTTGTAGTGCCGGATGCACTCGGTCAGCACCTTCACGGCATGGGTCTCGTTGTAGATCAGGATCCGGTCGATGACTTCGCGGCGTAGGGTGCCCACGGCTCGCTCGCAGACTGCGTTCGCCTTCGGTGCCCGAGGCGGGCTGAGCAGGATCTCCATGTCGTCGGCCTGGAAGACGGCGTCGAAGGCGCTGGTGTACTTGCTGTCCCGGTCCGGAGGAGGAAGCGCAGGGTGTCCATCCGGCATCCCAGCGTCATGGTGAGGTTTCTGGCCTGTTGGACGGTCCGCCGGGCGGTGGGGCGCGCGGTGACGCCGGCGAGGTGAACACGCCGGGTGCCGTGTTCGATGAAGACCAGGGCGTACAGGCGCTTGAGGAGATGGTGTCGAGGTGGAGGAAGTCGGCGGCGAGGATTGCGCTTGCCGGAAATCTCATCCGTGCAGGTCATGCGGCATGTCGGTACTCGTGGAGCATGCCGCCGAGGCGCTCGCGTCTTCGTCTGTCGAGACTGGCGATCTGGTCCGGTTCGGTGATCGGCGCGGGTAACGGGTGCAGCGGTCGGGCGTTCGCGAGGCCCTGGTGTGGCCGATGAGCGTTGTAGAACTGCTCGAACTCCCGCGGCGCATGGAGCAGGTGCTGCTGGTTCCAGATCAACGTCCGGTCCAGCAGTTCACGCCGGCAGGTCTGCACCCAACGCTCCGTAATCGAGTTCATTCTCGGCATCCGAACGCCGCTGAGCATGACCACAATCCCCGCATCTGTAAGGACGGCATCAAACAAGGCCGGGGAACTTCCCGTCCCGGTCCCGAATCAGGAACGGCGCCCGGCAGCCCGCGTCCTCAAGGTCCGTGACGAGGTTCTTGGCCACCTGCCCCACGCATGATGCGCTCGGGTGCGCGGTCGCACCCAGGATCGGGATGCGTCGGCTGGCGTGCTCGATGACCGCCAACACGTACAGTCGGGCCCCGGACAAGGTGACCGTTTCCAGAAAGTCACAGGCCAGCAGGGCATCGGCCTGGGAACGCAGGAAGTCGGCCCACGTGCTGCAGGCCCGCTCGGGTGCCGGGTCGAGCCCAGCTTCCTTCAAGATCTGCCAGACAGTGGACGCGGCGACCTTCACACCCAGGACAAGAAGTTCACCGTGCACCCTCCTGTAGCCCCAACCGGGATTCTCCTTCGCCAGGCGCAGCACCAGGGCCCGGACGGAACGCACGGTACGGGGCCTGCCCGGAGGTCTGGGCCGGGAGGTGGCCGCGTGGCGGCGTGCGAGTAGGTCGCGGTGCCAGCGCAGTACCGTGTCGGGACGGACCACCAGTCGCAGTCTGCTCAGCATGTCCCGTGGCAGCCGGTGCAGCAGTGCGGCCGGGATCGCCCGGTCGCTCGGAGTGAACCGCCCCCTCTCCTTGCCGAGTTGCCGCTCCAGCACCATGAGCTGGTGGCGCAGGGCGAGGATCTCCGTGTCCTTGTCGCGGTCGCTCATCGGCAGCAGGCGAAGCATGGCGAACGCGTGAGTTACAGCCAGGTAGCCCAGTCGCAGCAGCACGGCCGACCATCATTCCGCGGTGATCGATACCCGCGCGAGAGCGCGGCTCAACCGATCGCCATCGAAGCCCGAACACCCCGCTCACTGCCTCCCACCAGGACAGACGGATTTTTCGGCAAGCGCAGCGCTGCGCGAGACGCTGCGGATGATCGAGTGCGCCCACACCCTCGCCGAGGGCAACGCCGACGAGGTACGGCTGTGCCTGGACGGCGACGACGTCGACGCGGCGCTCGCCGACGGCCGGATCGCCCCGGTGCTGGCGCTGGAGAGCGCCCCCGGGCTGGACGCGGACGTGGAGCTCCTGCCGACCCTCCACCGCCTCGGGGTGCGCATCGCCTCGCTCGCCCACCGGGGCCGGACCGACCGCCCTGGCCGACGGCAGCGGTGAGGACGCCACCGGAAGTCGGCTCACCGAGGCCGGGGTCCGGGCGCTGACGGAGATGGAGCGCCTGGGCATCCTCTTCAACGTCTTCCATCTCGGCACCTCTGGGGTGGCCCATGTGCTGGACTGGCCACCCGCCCGGTGATGGCCACCCACTCCTCCGCCCGCGCGCTGCTGGACCACCATCGCAACCTCACCGACGATCAGCTGTGCGGGATCGCCGCGACAGGCGGCACGGTGTGCGTGAACTTCCTCGGCGAGTTCCTGGCCACCGCCCCGGCCGACCGTACGGTGGACCGGCTGGGCGATCACATTGTCCACATCGCCGAGGTGATTGGTGTCGCCATATGGGTCTGGGGCCGGACTTCATCAAGGAGGTCAGCGATGACACCACACCGCCGTGCTGCGAGGACGTCGAGTACGCGCGACTGGTGGTCCCCGGACTCGAAGGCCCCCGCGGACTGCCTCTGGTGACCGAGGCGCTGGTCCGAAGGGGCCGTCCCGAGGGGGACATCGAGAAGATCCTCGGCGGCAATGTGCTGGATCTCTTCCGCAAGGAGCTGGGCCGCCCCAGCTGAGTTTCGGCGGCTATCGCCCGGCGGCGGCCACGAAGGCGTCGATCGCGGCGAACGTGGCCTCCGGGGTCTCCCGGGTGGGGATATGGCCCCCGCCCGGGATCAGTTCGAAACGCGCCCCGGGGATGGCGGCGGCGTACGCGCGGCCGAAGTCGGGCGTGACGACGGTGTCGTTCTCCCCCCACACCGCGAGGGCGGGCACCGTCACCCGGGCGAGCCGGTGCAGCAGCTTCGGGTCGGACTTAAACGGCCCCGCGTAGGCCATCACCGCCTGGAGCGCCGCGGGCGAGGGGCCCTGGCGCGGGGCCGGTGCGCCGGGTCCGGAGTCCTGGCCGGGGCCCTGGCCGGGCCCGGAGCCTTGGCCGGGCGGGGCGGTGGGGAACCGCACCTCGTGCCCCTCGACCCGTGGTCCGAGGGCGCCAATGATGATCAGCCCGCCGATGCGGCGGCCCCTGTCGCGCACGGTCATCTCCGAGGCGATCCAGCCGCCGAAGGAGCAGCCGACGACCAGGACATCGCGCAGGTCGCGGTCGTCCAGCAGATCCAGATAGGTCTCGACGAGGTCGCCCACGTCCGAGAACCACTCGGGCCGCGGGGTGTCCTCCCAGCCCGGGTGGGTCGGCGCCAGCACCCGGGAGGTGGCGGCGAAGTGATCCACGACGCCGGTCATGGTGGCGGGTCCGCCGCCGCCGTGCAGAACGAGCACGGGCCGGCCCGTGCCCACGTCCCGCACCGTCAGGGGCAGGCCGGGGTAGGGCTCGATGGTGAATCCAAGGGATCCGGGCGACCCGGGGGAGACGGGGGATTCAGGGGATCCGGGGGATCCGGGCGACCCGGTGAATTCGCTGGCTGTGGTCATCGGTCCGTGCCTCCGGCGCGCATCGTGGTGAAGACGTCCCGCATGATCCGCAGGGCGTCCGGCTGGAAGAAGTCGACGAGGTGGTTGGCGGATTGCGCGGCCGCCGCTTCGGCGCGCGGGAACATGGCCGTCTCGTAGGTGTTCAGGGCTGTCTCCGTGTCGTCGTGGGTGGCGAGGGCGAGCGCGAGTTCCGCGCCGTCGAGCATGGCGAGGTTGGCGCCCGCCCCCGCGAAGGGGGACATCAGATGGGCGGCGTCGCCCAGGAGCGTGACGCCGGGCACCCGCTCCCAGCGGTGGCCGATGGGCAGGGCGTGGATGGGCCGTGGGACGAGCGGGCCGTCGCCGTCGGCGATCAGCGCGCGCAGCCCCTCGTCCCAGTCGGGGAAGAGGTCCAGCAGCCGCTTTCTGGTCGCCGCCGGGTCCGCCGGGTCGATGAGGCCCGAACGGCTCCACTCCTCCGGCACCTTGACCGCGGTGTAGACGCGGATCCGGCCGCCGCCATTGCGCTGGGCGCACAACCCCTTCTCATCCGCGAGGGCGAACATCGAGCCCTGGCCCACGAGTTCGGCGACGGCCGGGTGCCGGGTGTCGACGTCGTCCAGGAGACCGTCGACGAACGACACCCCGGTGTAGACCGGCTCGGCGTCGGACAGCAGGGGCCGGACCCTGGACCACGCCCCGTCCGCGCCGACCAGCACATCCGCCTCGACGGTCGCGCCGTCGGCCAGGGTGAGCGTGGGCCGCCCCGCTGCGCCGATGGCGACCGCCCTGACCTTGCGGTCCCAGCGGACCGTCCCCTCGGGCAGCGAGCCCAGCAGTAGCTCCTTCAGCACCCTGCGGTCGATCTCGGGACGGTCGTTGCCGTCGCCGTCTTCCGGCGGGGGGATGTGGAGGCCGAGGCCGGCGTCCTTGTCGAGCAGGCGCAACTCCCCGCCCTCGGGACGGCTGAGCGGCCGGAACTCCTTGAGTAGACCGGCGTGGAGCAGTGCGCGCTGGCCGGACTCCTCGTCCAGGTCGAGCGTGCCGCCCTGGTCGCGTGCGGTCGCCGACGCGTCCAGTTCGTAGACGGTCGAGGGGATGCCGTGGACGTGCAGCACGCGCGCCAGCGTCAGCCCTCCCGGCCCTCCTCCCACGATGGCGATACGGGGAATTGCGAAGGTAGCGGACATAGTGGACATGGCGACCGTGGCGGCCATGGCGATGCCTCCCTGGCTCGGAGTAGGTGCCCGGCGGATGGGAGGAGCGTAGGGCGGCGAACGCGTTCGTGACAAACAGGTTCGTCACGAACGCGCTCGCCACGAACGTGTTCGCCAACGGGTACGATGGCGCCATGACAGCGCACCCCACCGCCCCGCGGAGCCGCCGGGAACGTCCGGCGAAACCGGCCCTGACCCGGGAAGGCATCATCGCCACCACGGTCGACCTCATGCGTGCCGAGGGTCTGGGGCGGGTGACGATGCGCCGCCTGGCCAAGGAGCTGGACACCGGGCCGGCCTCGCTCTACGTCTATGTCCGCAACATGGCCGAGCTGCACGCGGCGGTCCTGGACGAGCTCCTCGGCGCGGTCGACCTGAGCCCGGCCAAGGCGGCGGGCGACTGGCACGACCGGCTGGTGCGGATCCTCACCTCGTACACCTCGGTGCTGTTCGAGTACCCCGGTCTCGCCCAGTCCGCCCTGGTGGCCCGCCCCTTCGGGAAGCACTTTCTGAATCTGGTGGAGGCGCTGCTGGCGCTGCTGGACGAGGGCGGCCTCGAGCCCGACCGGGCCGCGTGGCTGCTCGATCTACTGCTCCAGTTCGCCACCGCGACCGCGGCCGAGCACGCCCACCGTGCCCCCGGCGACACCCCCCAGGACGAGGCGGACTGGCAGGCGCTCGCCACGGTGGTGAGGGACGTCTCACCGCGGACCCATCCGCATATCGCCGCGCTCGGTCCGCGGCTGCTGTCCGGGTCCCCCCAGGACCGGCTGGCCTGGGCCTTCGATGTCCTCGTCGCCGGGGCGCGGCACACCCCGCTGCCGGAGGAGCTCTCCCCGTCCCTGGCGGACACCGAGGCCACCGAGGCCACCGGCGACTGAGGCGGTGGTGCTCAGCCGCGCCCGGCGGGCCGCTCGCCGGTGGTGATCCGGGCGATATTGGACCGCTCGCCGTAGGTGAAGGGCCGGACCCGATAGGAGGCCCGCTTCTCGTTCGGCAGGGTGATCAGCCCGAAGGAGTTGATGTCCGGGTCGAGTACGGCGACGGGGCGGAAGGAGCCGCCGCCCCGGGGCCGGTCCTCCAGCAGATAGTCGCGCTCGCCCTCGGCATGGTCGGTCCAGGTGAACCGGATGCCGTTGGCGTGCATGACGGTCGCGCGCAGATCGGTCGGGGTCGCGGTGGGTCGCCGGACGGGGCTGGTGCGCACCCCGGCCCGCCGGATGGTGCGCGGCGGCGCACATGTGTGCTCCTGGTGCTGTTCCGCCTTGGTGAACGACCCCTTCGGCAGGGTGACGTCGACCGGCCGGGACGCGGGTCCGTAGTACGGCCGCACCCGGTAGGAGAAGTGGGTCTTCGGGATCAGATCCGGGTGCTGGTAGGTGGTCTGGCCGAGCGGGGCGTAGGTGAGGATCTGCGCTTGCCGAAAATGTCATCCGCCCTGGTGGGAGGCGGTGCGCGCGGTGTACCGGAGGTCGAGCGAAGTCGCCGAAACAGGCGCTCTCGCGAGGCTGGCGCTCACCGCGGCAGCACGATCGATCATCATGACGTGCTGACGGCAGCTGCGCGAGAGCGCCGACTCAGACGACCGCGGCCAGATTTCGGGAAACCTGATGCACCAGCCCCTACCAGGGCGGATGAGGTTTCTGGCAAGGGCACTGCTACCGGCGCCGCCCTCAAGGTTGAAGACCGGTGTACTGGTCAGCGGGTGTGCGTGGCGAGCCCTGCCACCGTGCTTCGGCGTGTCGAAGTCAACCGCCCACCGTCGGTTTCTGATCTGGTCCAGAGCGGGTGTGTGGGGCCGGCTGCACGAGGCCGTCCTGCACCGGCTGGACGACGCCGGTCTGGTCGATGTCTCCCGCGTCGTCCTCGACTCCGCCCATGTCAGGGCGAAAAAGGGGGCGAACTTGCAGGTCCGTCGCCCGTGGACCGGGGCAAGCCGGGTTCCAAGATGCACATCCTGTCGGACGCGAACGGCCTGCCCTCCGCGTCGGTGTCTCTGCCGCCAATGTCCACGACAGCCTCGGACTGAAGCCGATGGTCGCCCATTTCCCCATAGGACACGAACTCCACGGCGACCATTCCAAGCCCAAGCGGCTGCACGCCGACAAAGCCTATGACCTCTCTGGCTTGCGGCAATGGCTGCGCAGCCAGCACATCGGCGTCCGCATCGCCCGTAAGGGCATCGACTCCAGCGAACGACTGGGCCGTCGCAGATGGGTCATCGAACGCACCATCTCCTGGCTCACCGGCTACCGCCGCCTGTCACCCCGCTACGAGCGCCATCCCCGCAACTACCTGGCCTTTCTCGGACTCGCCGCAGCCCTGTGCTGCTACAAGCGCCTCCTCAAACCGACCATGTAGGACACGGTGTAAATAGTCGATGCTCTTCACATGGAAGATGAAGACGAGGAAGGCGGCGGCCCACCGCATTCCCGTCAGGGACGGCAGCCGGTCACCACCAGCCGCCTACGTCATGGAGCTGGCGCGGAGCGACTGGTTCACCGCCGTCTTCGCCCCCTCCCGAAGCGGCAAGTCCTCGCTCCTGCGGGCAGGGCTGATCCCCGCGCTCCGGAACCCCGGGAACGGCGGTGGCGCCCGTCGGCTCCACCGCCGCCCGCCGTCATCCGGGTCCTGACGCCGGGCGAGCACCCGGCCCGCACCCACCGCGCGGCGCTGACCCCGCAGGCGGGGTGTGGACGACGGGGTGGTCGACCTCGACGCGCCCTCGCGTCACCAGCGGGCGCTGAGCCGTCGGAGTCATCATTCCCGCGCCGGCGCTCCGATCACGACGCCTTCAGCGAACACCGCCCTTCCTCCTCGTCCTCCCGGTCCTCCCGCGTCTACTGGGCGATGACCCATGTGATGGTCCGCCGCCTCACCGGCGCGAACACCCCTACCTGACGCCGGCGAGAAGAGTGGGGTACCCCTACGCCGACAACCGTCCGGTCCAGGCGTCATGAGGCCAGGCCGACGGCCGCCGGGGTGCCGATGCCGTCTGACGCGGAAGACCGCGCGGGAAGACGGGTCGGGAACCGGGGTGGCGCCGCCCCTCGCCTGGGGAGGTGCACCGCGCCCGGATGTCAGCTTCCGGCGATGAAGCGGTTCACGATCTCCGCGAACTCGGCACCCCGGTCTTCCTGGAGGAAGTGTCCGCCGTCCTTCACCACGACATGCTCCTGCGCCGCGCAGCCGGGAACGAGCTGGAGGAAGACCCGGTCGGCACCGCGGGTGATCGGGTCCCGGTCGCTGAAGGAACACAGAAAGGGTTTGGCGAAGCTCCGAAGCTTCTGCCACGCCCGGCGGTTGGGCTCGGCGGCGGGATCGTCCGGGGACACGGGTACCAGCACCGGGAACTGCCGCGCCCCCTCCTTGAACGTCTCGTCGGGGAAGGGCGCGTCATAGGCGGCGACGACCTCGGGAGCAAGCGCTGTCGTGCAGCCGCCGTTGACGATGTCGCCCGCGCGGAACTCCGGGGTCTTCTGGCTGAATTCACGCCATGCACGGAAGGCGTCGCCGGGATCGCGGTCCCCGGTGGGCAGGAAGGTGTTCGCCACGACCACCCGCGCGAAGCGGTCGGGTGCCTCCGCCACCAGGCGCAGGCCGATGAGTCCGCCCCAGTCCTGGCACACCAGGGTGATGCCGCGTAGGTCCAGCCGGTCGAACAGAGCCTCGCGTATCCAGTCCACATGGCGCTGGTAGGTGTAGTCCGAGCGCAGGGCCGGTTTGTCCGACCTGCCGAAGCCGACGAGGTCGGGCGCGACGCACCGGTGCCCCGCCGCGGAGAGGACCGGAATCATGTGCCGGTAGAGGTAGGACCAGGTTGGTTCCCCGTGCAGCAGCAACACGGTCTCGCCCGAGGAACCGTCGCCGTCGTCGACGTAGTGCACCCGCAGCGACTCGTCGCTGCCGTCGCCCGCCGCCACGTCGGCATAGTGGGGTGCGAAGGGGTAGTCCGGAAGGTCGGCGAACCGCTCATCAGGCGTACGAAGGCTATTCATAGGACGACTCTAGGGGGATGTACGGTCTGCCGGAGGTGGCCAATCAGCCTTCAGGAACGTATCCCTTCCCGCGCTGCGCCACACCGTATGCAGGCCCAGCATGCCGCCGGTGCGGAGTCCGGCACGACCCCGGTGGGAGGGGGAAGCCCCCGCCGACTGAGGTGGCGATACCGGCGGACGATGGGTTCCAGGTAGTCCACGTGCGGCCCGGCCAGACCGGCCCGTCATTGCGGTGGTCAAGGTGCCGAGGCTCACGTAGACGAGCGGACGGGAGGAGAGGGAGCGATCCAGCCACCCGGGGAGGATGGTGCGGAATCCCGCGACGGTGCGTCGGACCGGGCGTGCCGAGGGTGGGGGAACCGGGTAGAACCACTCGACCGGCGCGGGGGCGACCATCGGAGGAAGCACGGGCGTGTCCTGCTCGTACTGTTTGTAGAGGGGAAGCAGCGCGGGCGCGATATCGATGTCCCAGAGGTCCAGAAGCACCGGTCCGAGGCCGTTGTCCGCTGCGAGCAGAGGCAGCCCCAGGACCTTGGCCGCGAGGTGCGCGCCGAGGTCGCTGCACTCGGCGATCACCAGATCGGGCCGTGCCCGTGTCCACGCGATGAGCAGGTCACGGGCCTTCGCCTCGGCTTGTTCCGGCCAGAGGTGGCCGAAGACGTACCCGTTGAAGCGCGCGTTCCCCAAGCCCGTCCAGATCTCGCTCGCCGTCTGCTGAACGAGGGGATCGCAGGTCCAGTTCGTTCCGGCGCCGTGGAACTCCGCCCCGCGCCGCCGGGCTTCGCGGCGGAACATGACGGGGGCGTACAGCGCGACGTGGTGGGACCTGGAACCGTTCGGCGGCTCGCCGCAGAGGCCAGCCGTCGTCGACGACGCACCGGGCCAGACGCAGCCTGCCGGTCGGAGTCAGCGGGGCGTTACGGTGGATCACGAGGGCCTCCTGCGTGCCGGTGGTAGATGTCGCAATCCACACCGAAACCAGAGGCCCTCGCCTCGTTCAAGGACCACTCAGAGCGTGTCACCTGTCACCAACGTCCCCGGACCACACACCTAGTAGTGCTTGGTCAGGTTCATTCGCTGGTGGCGTGTCCGTCTGATTGGTGCGTCGTTGACTGGGTGTGATGGGTGGGGAGTTGGCTGCGGTCCGGTGTGATCTGGAGGACTTCGCGGCGGAGATGTTCGATTCGTTCGGGCGGGCGGATCAGCGCCGGTGGGGCGGGGTCTATCTGCGGGGCCTGCTGCTGGAGGGGCGGCGCAAGTCGGTGGAGCCGATGGCCGCCCGGCTGGGTGAGGACGGCAACCGGCAGGCCCTGGCCCACTTCATCACCACCAGCCCGTGGGAGGCGGCGCATGTGCGGGCCCGCCTGGCATGCCGGATGCAGCAGGTGATCAAGCCGACCGCGCTGATCGTCGATGACACGGGCTTCCTCAAGGACGGGGATGCGTCGGCGTGTGTGGCCAGGCAGTACACCGGCACCGCCGGCAAGGTCACCAACTGCCAGGCCGGGGTGTCGCTGCACCTGGCATCCGACAGTGCGTCGGCGGCTGTCGACTGGCGGTTGTTCCTGCCCGAGAGCTGGGACCCCGCTTCACCGAAGGCTGATGGAGCCAAGGTGGCCCGCCGCACCAAGTGCGGCATCCCTGAAGAGGTCGGCCATGTCGAGAAGTGGCAGCTGGCCCTGGACATGATCGACGAGACCAGGTCGTGGGGCATCGAGGTCCCGCTCGTCGTTGCCGACGGCGGCTACGGCGATACGGCAGCCTTCCGGCTGGGCCTGGAAGAACACGGCCTCAGCTACGCGGTCGGCATCTCCACCACGACCACCGCCCAGCCGGAAGCGGCACGGCCGCATACCCCGCCTTATGGCGGTCGAGGCCCCCGGCCTCAGCCCGTCTACCCCGAGCCTGCCCAGACGGTGAAGAAGCTGGTCATCGCGGCCGGCAAGCAGGCCGCAAAGCCGGTGCAGTGGCGCGAAGGCTCCCGCCCGGGCAGCGGCCGCAGCGGCTTCAAACGCATGCACTCACGCTTCGTGGCCCTGCGGGTGCGTCCCGCCGGACGCGAGATCCGCAAGGCCGCCGGCAGCCCGGAACTGCCGGTGCGCTGGCTGCTGGCCGAATGGCCCGCCACCGAGCCCGAACCCGTCCAGTTCTGGCTGTCCAACCTGCCCGCCGACACCCCGCTGGCCACCCTGGTCCGCACCGCGAAGCTGCGCTGGCGCATCGAGCACGACTACCGCGAGATGAAGCAGGCCCTGGGCCTGGCCCACTTCGAAGGCCGCACCTGGCGAGGCTGGCACCACCACGTCACCCTCGTCTCCGTCGCCCACGCCTTCTGCACCCTCCAGCGCATCACCCGCTCCCCAAAAGAGACGGCGTCGGCCCGAGTCTCTACCAGGTCGCCCGCGAGCTGCGGTCGGTGGAACCCGGGTGGTGTGTTGTTGCACCTGCCGTAGCGGCATGTGGTGTCGTCGAGGCACCACAGCACGAAAGGCTCCGTCTGCGATGTACCCCTCCATCACACCGCCCCGCCAGGTCAAGATCGGCGCTGCTGCCGCCTTCGCCGGGACCACCCCCCGCGCTATCCGCCACTACCACCAGATCGGTCTGCTGCCGGAACCCGAGCGCGGTGGAGACGGCCGCCGCCGCTACGGCTACGCCGACATGATCCGCCTGTTGTGGATCCGCAGAATGGCGGAGGTCGGCATCAGTCTGGACGACATGCGAGCTGCCTTCGACGAATCCGGGGACATCGAGGAGACCCTGGGCCGGCTGGAGGAATCCCTGGCTGCCCAGGAGGCCGACATCAAACGTCAGCGCGCGGCCGTCGGGCGCCTGCGGGCTGTGGGCAGCCCGCAGGGCCTGCTCTCCGAGCTGGTGACGGATCGGCTCAGCCACCTGCCCCCTGGCGCATTGCGCGCCTCCGACATGGAGGCCCTGCTGGTCACGGAACGGATCTTCGGTCCGCTCGGCTCCGCAATACAGGCCAGCGTGTACATCGTGCTGGCCACCCATCCCGACCTACGGGCCGAGGAGGACCGTCTCGACGAGGCTGAGGCCGCCCTCGACGACGGCGTCGACCCCGATGACCCGCGCGTCGAGGAAATCGCCGTACAGCGATACACCCACCACATGGCCCTCATGCAGGCCATCACGGCAGCCGGGCTGGACACGGCCGATGACGAGCTCTTCGAGACCTGCGACGCCGACCTGGCAGAGGAGGAGGACACGCAGATGGGCGCCTCGGAGGCGATCACCAAGATGCCCTACGACTTCTCTCCTGCCCGGATGCGCTGCATGGAGCGCGTGGCACAACTCGTCGGCCAAGACGCCTGCGCAGACAGTTGATCGCCTGTGCCCGGTACCGACCTGGCCGGCATCCCATCGCGTCCACCTGTACGTGACCGGCCACATCAGGAACCGGTCAATCCGAAACCGAGAGTGACATCTCAACTGGCCGTACGTGGGGATTCCGGACTGGCCGCTGACACCTCAGCCCATCCGCCGCGCGAGGGACGCCACGACGCCTCGGCCGCAGACGTGCCGTCGGTTCTCGTCGACATCTCCGCGCCGAGGCGCCCCGAACCACCTCCCGAACTCGCCGACAACTGCTGCTCCCAGAGACCTACGAAGCCAGTCAGTTGTCTTGATCGGTCAGGGGGCGGCGGCCTCGGAGCGAGGTGAGGACGAGGCGGCCATAGCGGGTGGTGAGGAGTGCGGCGGTTGCGGCGAGGGCGCCGGTGGTTGCGGTGAGGAGGTGCCAGGGGTTCTGGTCGCCGAGGACTTGGAGTGCGCCCCGGGCGGTGCCGAGGGGGAGGCCGAGGATGGTGAGGATGCCGAGGGCGCCGCTGATCTGCTGGTTTTCCTGGGTCTGGATGAGCCGGTTGTGGTCGGCTGCTTCGGCGAGGATTTCGGTGAAGCGGTCGGAGAGGCGGTATTGGTGCTGGTAGGCGATGAGGAGGTCGTTGGCGGTGCCGTGGGTGGTGAGGTGCTGGCGCCAGTAGGTGCTGCGGAAGTGGGCGATCCGGCGTTCGAGGCCGGCGAGGCGGTTGGCTTCGCCGGCGTCGGCGAGGACCTGGTCGATATGGGTGCCGATCAACTCAGCAACCGTTGGGGTCCCCGCGATGTCCAGGGCGTTCTGGAGGCGTCGTGCCAGCGGCGTGGACAGGACGGCGGGGCCGGTATCCGAGGGGCTCGCGGTCGGTCGGTGCGTCCGTCAGGCGCAGCATGCTGAAGCGGGGGACGCGCTGGGGATCCACGCCGTTGGTGTACATCTGCTCGACCAGTTGCTCGGACCTCGCGCTGGAGCAGTCGAGCAGGCGCCGGATCTGCGGAGAATCGGCCAGGAAGGAGACACGGGAGCTGAGCACGACGCAGGACTCGGCCGACAGCACCGAGGCCAGGTCCGCGAACAAACGCAGGAATCCCTTGGGGCTGGGCTCGTCCACGGCCTCGTCGACGGCATCCAGGACACACAGGGCTGAACCGGAGCGGATCAGGTACAGAAACAGGTCGAAGGCGCGCGCCCGTTCGCCCGGCACACAGGGCGCCAGCATGCGGGCCACGTATTCGGCAAAGGCCTCGTCCTTGGGCTTCAAGCTGAGGTCGAAGTAGAAACGGAAACGGCGCGCCGTAGCGGGAGTGTCATTGACCAGGGCGCGCAGCAGGGTACTTTTGCCGCTTCCCGGCTTGCCGATGACCAGGACGTTGGCCGACTCCTGCATGAGCCGGGCCAGGAGTGGTTCAGCGTCTTCCACATCGCTGATGCGGGATTCGCCGGTGCGCGGGTCGCTGGTGAACAGGGCACCGGGTAAGGGCTGACGCTCGCGCGGCATCTCCGGTGCGGCCGTGGCGCAGGAGGCCAAGTGGGTCTGAAGGTCGACGATGGTGTCGATGAACCCTTCGTAGCCCACGATTCGGTAATCCTGCCCCAGCAGTGGGCGGACCTGGTCCACCGCATCGTCGAGGATGACGAACCGGGTGAGCTTGGGCAGCCGGGTCTTGAGCAGTTCACCGCCGGTGGTCTCCAGCACGTTGCGCAGCTCGGCGGCATGGTTGTACTTGCGTTCGAGCTCCCGCATCGTCATGCCGCCGCGATGGTCCCGCCGGATCGCCGCGTACAGCTCGACCTAGCGGGCGGGAAGTACTCGGCGGCGTGGGTCTCCAGGCTCAGCGCGGGCTTCACCGTCAGTCGCACTGACAAGCTCACGCCCGGCCAGAGAGACGCCAACCAGGTCCTCGCTACGGCCAGGTGACCCGCAGCGGACGGGCAGCGCGGCGACTGGGTTCCGAGTCCGAGGCCATCCTCGCCAACCCGCAATGGGGACTTGCGTGCTGGCGTTGGCTTGGTCCAGTGGACTACGCTGCGCGACCATGATTACCGGGACGGCCTCGCGCCACACACGGATCGGTGACCCGGTGCTCTTCTGAGCGCCGTACGGGCCGGTGCGGGCCCGCTGTTCGAGCGAGGATCTGGCGCTGCTGCGCGAGCTCCGCCTCTGTCGTGTTGATCACAGGTTCGACATATCAACCACGACAGGAGGATTCATGCCCATCAAGACGCTGCAGATCGCTACCGTGGACGGTCAGGCCGACGCATTCGCCGCCTTCCCCGACTCCGGTGAGCGGCACCCAGGGGTGCTGATGTACGCGGACGGCTTCGGTATCCGGCCCGTACTGCGGGAGATGGCCCACGAACTGGCCGGGCACGGGTACTACGTGCTCGTCCCCAATCTCTTCTATCGGCACGGCCCGGCACCGGTGGTCGAGCTTCCCGAGCACATCGGAGAAGAGGCCCGGCCCGCGGTCTTCGCCCAGCTGATGCCCTTGATCGAGGCGCACACCACCGAACGTGTTCTGAGTGACGCCGACGCCTACCTCAGATTCCTCACCACCCAGCCCGAGGTCGACGCCGGACCGGTCGCGGTGACCGGCTACTGCATAGGCGGCCTCCTGGCGATGCGCACCGCCGCGGCCCACCCCGGCCAGGTGGCCGCCATCGCCGCATTCCACGGCCCCGTGGGCATCGACGGACCCGACCTCTTCTCCAAGCTCACCGCCCAGGTCCACCTCGGCCACGCCGAAGGCGACATGACACCCGAGGCACTCGGCGAGCTCAACCAGGCCCTGGATGCCGCAGGTGTCGGCTACACCTCCGAGATCTACCCCGGCACCATCCATGGCTTCACCATGTCCGACACCGACGCTTTCAGCGCCTCCGGGCTGAAGCGCCACTGGGATCGCTTGCTCCCCCTCCTGGACCGCACCCTGGCCATCAGCTGAGGCTCCAGCTTGGATACCGACCTGAAACATACGGCTCCGGAGTCCTAGGGGTTGGTTGATCACCCTTTCGGGTGATCGGAATTGAGTGTGGCTGTTCGTACTCCAGTGCCCGTGTAACTGCCTTGCGATCAAGGTCAGTTACACGGACGCTGGGGGGCGGATGGTGGATGCCGAGGTACGTGTTCGGCTTGCCGAGGACGAGGCGTCCGAAGGTCTCGCGTGGGCGTCGTGCCGTTGGAGATGCTGTACGCGGCCGAGCCGTGGCGGACGTTCCGCTGGTACATAGGGCAGAAGCACTATTCGGGTTCGTACTGGTCAAGTACGCAGTCGGATCACGTGATCTACGAGTTGACTCCAGCACTGGGAGGTCCACGCGCCGCACGAACTCCATCTGGGGCAGGTCGAGGCCAGCACGGGTACCGGTGCGCGCCGCGCTCCTGGAGCAGGCACGGACGGGACTGCCCGCCGTCGAGGTTGTGCAGGTTCGGCTCCGGTGTTGGCCTGAAGGCATACGCCGGCTCCTCGCCCATCACCAGGGCCTCCGGGAAGAAGCCGAGTATCACCCGCCGGTGGGTCAAGAACGACCGGCTCAACACGCCGCATACCTATGGGCCTTCTCCGCTCTCCGGGCCTCGCCCGGAGCCATGGACCACTATCGGCGGCGCCGCGACGACCACGGAGACTGGCACGCCGCCGCCCAGCGACATCTCTTCAATCGCATGCTCGACCAGCTCTACCGCTGCCTCCAGAAAGGCGAGTTGTTCGATGAAGAGACCGCCTTCCCCACTCAGATGGCTGCCGCGGCTTGACACCTTGGCATCGTGATGTGTCTTCCTCACCCTTGGATGCGCACTCATCTGCTGGCGACGGCTGTCACAGCAGGCCCGAGCCCTCGCCCTCCCTCAGTAGCCTTCCCTGACCGAAGGAGCACGGTCGAGCAACTGGCTGACCTGAATGCTTTCTTCACGTGAGGTCGCCCTCGCCGGCGGGAGTGAAGTCGTCGGGAAGCAAGTCCAGCAGGCTCACCACGCGCCCCCCGTTATCTTCTTCGCGGTCCTGCAAGAGGGCCGCTGGCCTCCGGGCCCGGTATGACTGTTCCCCCCTGTCGAAGGGATGACCTGGGGGGTGGTGTCGCCGGGCCCGAGGGGTGCCGTTGGAGACGCTGATGAGAGGTCCGACTACCGCCTGGCCTGGCGCAACGCCAGGCCGCTTGCGGGCGGCAGGTCTGCATAACGTGGATGCGCGCGTACGGCCCCGAAGCCCCTGGCCAGCACCGCACGAACCCCGCTCGGGAGGATGGGTTGGACGACATCGACGACGTGGGCGTCTTCTTCGGCCTGGACGTCGGCAAGAGCACCCATCACGGGCACGGCCTCACGCCGGCCGGCAAGAAGGTCTTCGACAAGCAGCTGCCCAACAGCGAGCCGAAGCTGCGGGCTGTCTTCGACAAGCTGGCCGCGAAGTTCGGCACCGTGCTGGTGATCGTGGACCAGCCCGCCTCGATCGGAGCCCTGCCACTGACAGTCGCCCGGGACACCGGCTGCCGGGTCGCCTACCTGCCGGGCCTGGCCATGCGGCGGATCGCCGATCTCTACCCGGGCGAGGCGAAGACCGACGCCAAGGACGCCGCAGTAATCGCGGACGCAGCCCGGACGATGCCACACACCATCCGCTCGCTTCAGGTGACCGACGAGATCACCGCCGAACTGACCGTGCTGGTCGGCTTCGACCAGGACCTCGCAGCCGAGGCCACCCGCACTTCCAACCGGATACGCGGCCTGCTCACCCAGTTCCACCCCAGCCTGGAGCGCGTCCTCGGGCCCCGCCTGGACCACCAGGCCGTGACCTGGCTGCTGGAACGTTACGGATCCCCGGCCGCCCTGCGAAAGGCCGGCCGACGCAGGCTGGTCGAAGTGATCCGGCCCAAGGCCCCACGCATGGCCCAGCGCCTGATCGACGAGGTCTTCGACGCACTCGACGAGCAGACCGTCACCGTCCCCGGAACCGGCACTCTCGACGTCGTGATCCCCTCGCTGGCCCGCTCACTTGCCGCCGTTCACAAACAGCGGCAAGCTCTGGAAACGCAGATTGCGGCCCTCCTGGAGGAACACCCTCTTTCCCAGGTCCTGACCTCGATGCCGGGGGTCGCGGTCAGGACCGCCGCAACCTTGCTGGTCACCGTCGGCGACGGCACCAGCTTCCCCACCGCAGCCCACCTCGCCTCCTACGCCGGCCTGGCCCCGACAACGAAGTCCTCGGGAACCTCCATCCACAGCGAACACGCACCCAGAGGCGGCAACCGACAGCTCAAACGCGCGATGTTCCTGTCCGCGTTCGCCGCCCTGCACGACCCCGCCTCCCGTTCCTACTACGACCGCTGCCGAGCCCGGGGAAAGACCCACACACAAGCCCTCCTCCGCCTCGCCCGCCACCGCATCAGCGTGCTGTTCGCCATGCTCCGCGACGGCACCCTCTACGAACCCCGAACCCCACGCCTCGCTTGACGAAAGACATAGAGGCACGTTATAGCCCCCGACCAGCGGCATGCGGGGCTCGGTGTACGGAGACAGCTTCGACTCACGCAGTGGTCAAGAGTGCTCAAGGTGAGGGCGGACAACTTGCGGCGGTGATGTTCGAGCGGCGCACGTGAGCTGTGGCGATGCTTTCGCTCAGGCAGCCTGGCGGTACTTGTCATGGGGTGCTGCGCCATCAGGGGGGCGGTGCGGGGTGGGTAATTGCGGTGAGGGCGTGGTGGAGGGGCGCGTCGCTCAGTGGGCGGTCGCGCCAGCGGGCTCCGATGTGGCCGTCAGGTCGGATGAGCAGTGCTCCATGTGGGCGAAGATCGCAGAGCTCGATGTGCTCGTCGGGAAGGGTCTCGATGTGTAGCGGCCATGTTGCGGTGGTGTGTTGTGCCCAGTGGGTGGGGTCAGGAGTGAGCAAGGTGAACCATTCACCAAAGGCATCGAGGGTGGATCGGTTGCGTGTGAGCCAGAGGTGTGGCATGCGATGGCCTGGTGTTGCGGCGGCGACATAATCCGTGCCCGTGTCGGATGACTCGGGTGGGGTGCTGTTGTCGGTGAGGACAGCGTCAGAGTGGTAGGTGACGCCGAGCACGAGGCCGAGCTGAGCGAAGTACCGGTCCGACCAGGGAAGTTCGATGTGGCTCGGCGTTGCTTCGCTGATGTGGCGCTGCTCGCGGCGCCGGTTCTGCACTTGGAGCATGAGCCGGGTGTTGGCCACCGCTTGGCGGAGCGTTCGGTGGGCGACGGGTTGTCGCTCCGTCTCGTAGGTTTCCAGCAGGCTCGGTTCGGCCCACCCGTGGAGAACGCCCGCTAGTTTCCAGCACAGGTTGTGCACATCGGCGATGCCGGTGTTCATGCCCAAGCCGCCGATGATGGGGATTGCGTGCGCGGCATCGCCGGTCAGCAGGATCCGGCCGTGACGGAAGCGCTCGGCGACGAACGCGTTCATCACCCAGTGCTCGACCCGCAATGCGTCGGCTTGTACGCCGACGCACTGACCAAGGGCGTGCGAGAGGAGTCCGGGCCAGTCGGCGTGCGCAGCGCCTTCGGGTGTGGGAGTGAACCAGGCCCAGCCTCGTTCGGGGTAGAGCGGGGCGAATAATCCGTGCGCGGTGAAGTAGACCCCGGCGGGCTGGTGGGCGCACCAGCGGTTGAGGTCGGTGTCGAACAGGACGGTGGTGAAGCCCCCCATCGCTCCGGGGCCAGTGGTGTCGATTCCCAGTAGTCGTCGGACGGTGGAGTTCGCGCCGTCGGTGGCGAGTACATAATGGGCACGGACGCGTACCTCGTTACCGCGTTGGTGGTCGACCAGCAAGGCAACGATGCTGTCGGTTTCTTCGGCCAGGCCGATGAGCTCGACCCCGAACCGTACGTGTGCGTCTGCTGCGGCGAGCAGAGTGGGTTCCAAGAGATCCTGCGAGGTGACCACACCGATCACGGGGCTCTCGGGTACCGGAGCGTTGACCCCGACCATCGCTGCTGTGGCGAAGTCGCGGTCGCGTAGGGTGTCGCGGAAGCGGATGCGGCCGTACTCTGGTGCGAACGCATTGGCCGTGATCTTGGCAGCGAGCCCGAGCTGACGATAGATCTCCATCGAGCGCAGGTTGACCAGCCGGGCCCGGGGAAAAGGCGACAGCTCGCCGTGTTTTTCGACCAGTAATACTCGCAGGCCCCAGCGCTCCAGTAGCGCTCGGGCGGTGAGCCCGACTGGCCCAGCGCCGACGATCAATACAGCCACCTCGGCGTTTGCTACGGGCATATCGAGCTCCTGCTGCTCACCTGGGGCACTCTGTTTCTGTCAGCCATGCGTCTCGCGATTTGCTCCGGTCCCAACGGTGATCAGGCCGGCGCCGACAACAACGGGTGCGGTGGCCTCGGCGGACAGCCGGAGCGCTTCCGGGTGACCGCAACAGGCATGCAACCTGTAGGCGCACATTGGCCGCCACTGGCACGCCGATCCCATCCCCTGACGCGATGGCCGCCTCTACGATGACCTGAACCGCCATGAGGCCAATCTGCCGCATCCGGCGGCCGGTCGCCATGCTGGCGCTTCGGCGTACACCCGAACGTGCCGCACAGCCACCGTGCACCGCGGAGGGTGTGGGTTTCCAGAATTGGGCCCCTGCGTTGCGCTGCGGTTTTATGCCCCCGCCGTCAGTGAACCAGGTGCCTCCCGCGCCGGGAGTGTGTGACATCCCGTGGTGCGCCACGAGGCGCCCCCGTCAGGCCCGAGGGCAACGTCCGCCCCTTAGCGACCGCCAAGTCGCAGCATTGACCAAGGCGAGCACTCCGCGACGACTACTCCAGACTCGCGTCCTCGGCGGCCTGATCAACCAGTACAGGTACGCGGCCTGACCTGCCGGGACGGGTTTCTGAACGGCACAGGCTGGAGCGGTGGCCGCCGCTGGCCGTGCGAGCCATCATCGGGGCCCCGGTCACGGAAACGCTGTGACCGGGGCCCCAGGATCAGGTACCGCGGAAGGTGCCGATCGCCGCTAGTTCCGGTACCGGAACACGATCCGGCCGCGCGTCAGGTCGTACGGCGGGAGCTCCACCAGCACCCGGTCTTCCAGCATGATCTTGATGTAGTTCTTGCGGATCTTCCCGCTGATGTGCGCGAGCACTTGGTGGCCGTTCTCGAGCTCCACGGTGAACATGGCGCTGCGCAGGCACTCGACGACCTTGCCCTCGACTTCGATGACGTTCTTGTTCTTCGTCATCGCACCAGCTCCAGGTTGCTGCTCATCGGCCGGGCGCCGATGCCCTCGAACAGCGCCGAGGCTGCTTGGTTGGACTCGTGGACTTCGGTCCAGGCCGCGGCGAACCCGGAGCGGTGCAGCGTCCCCAGCGTGTGGGCCAGCAGGGCCCGCGCGATGCCGCGGCGCTGCTCACCGGCCCGGACCGCGACCAGCCCGATGCGCGGCCGCTTCACGGTCACCACCCGGGTCAGACCCAGGTAGCGGTCCGGCGCCGCGGCCACCGCGTACTTCGACGAATCGACGATGGTGTCGTCTTCGGGGCGGGGAATTACCTCCGCGGGCATCGACTGCCACCCGACGGTCGCCTCGACTTCGTCACGGATCGCGCGGTCCACCGCCCGCAGCAGACTCTGGTCCGCCTGACCGGCGGGCACGATCGTCACGCCCGAAGGCGGCAGGACTGCTTCGAGCCCTGTGACCCGCGGGTCGGTCGGCACGACGTACTCCCACTCGCGGCGCCGGATGGTGAAACCGGCCCGCCGCCAGCCGGCCGTCAGCTCGATGTCGGCTTCGTCGACCACCGTGTACAGCGGCGCCGGCAGTTCCGCCAGCATCGCCTCGGCGAGCCGGTCGAAGGTGGCGTCGTGCCAGGCGTCGATGCTGACGAACAAGCGTCCGTCAGGCCGGTGTTGCGCATGCCCGCGGCCGACCACCAGGTTGTCATCCAGTGCATGCCATTGCCTGTCCGCGACGCGTGTGATCATTACCGCGTTCTCGCTCAGGCCAGATGTGAAGGGCTTCGTGTTCATCGGAGTCTCCTTCCAGGAGTGCCTCGATCTCAGGCGCTCCTGGCGACACCGAACGTCAGCCGCCGGACCGTGACGGGTTGAGGGAGCACCCATGGGTGACTGTGTTCACGGGGCTCACCTCCATACGACGACTTCACGGTCCACCGCGAAAGTAGCAGCGGGTGCCGCCTCGCTCAACTCCTTTCCTATGAGCTCATGACGCGATCATGATCCGGTCTTCTTGAGGCGTCTCCAGCAGATGAGGCTGCAAGCCAACGAGAGGAAGGAGTCGTGGAGTTCGATACGTCCTTCCCAGCGGACCTCGAGGCGTTTGAACTGGTGGAGCAGGGCGAAGGTCTGCTCGACGACGTGGCGGAGCCTGCCCAGGCCCTTGATGTTCGGGGAGCCCTTGCGGGAGATCACCGCCTGGATGCGGCGGCGTCGCAGCTCACGCACATCCTTCGTCCGGCGACGGGCGGAATGCCGTCGACGAGGTCGATGGTCTGGGTGATGCCGTTGACGTTGGCGACGGTCGTGATGACGTGCAGCGAGGTGCCCTTGCCGTCGCAGACCAGGTGGTGCTAGCTGCCCGTCTTCCGCCGGTCGACCGGTGACGGACCGGTCGCGGCGCCTTTTCGCGCGCACGTGAGAGCCGTCCACGCACGTGCGGGTCCAGTCGAGCTCGCCAGGCGCGTTGAGCTCGGCGAGCAGGATCCGGTGCAACCGCTCGAAGACTCCGGCCCGCTGCCAGCGGTCCAGGCGCCGCCAGCAGGTCTGCCCGGACCCGAACCCCAGGTCCAGCGGGAGGAGTTGCTGCCAGGCGATGTCCTGGTGCAGGAAGGTTGGGCCCGAGTTGCACGGTCCAGTCCCCGGTCGGATGTGCGCTGGCGCCCAGAATCCTGATGCGACGGGTGATGTGCTCGGTGACGGTGAAGACGTACAGGCGTGCTCCGGTCAGCGTGCGGACTTCGAAGAGGTCGCAGGCGGGAAGGGTCTCGGCCTGGCTGCGGAGGAAGTCGGTCCAGGTGGTGCTCTGCCGTTCGGGTGCGGGTGGGATGCCGTGCTCGCGGAGGATCTCCCAGACGGTGGAGGCGGCGAGTTTGATGCCAGGGCCGCGAGTTCGCCGTGGATCCGGCGACATTCCTACGAGGCACACCGCAGCGGCACCGACCGCGCGCGAGCGCCGTCGGCATCCCCGTCCCCAGCGATCCCGACAGCAGCCTCGATCCGCAGGCCCGCCGGGCGGGCCTCGGCAGGGGGTCACTTGCTCTGGCAGGGGGTCACTTGCTCAGGAAGGTGAGCAGCGCGTTGTTGACCTCCTCCGCGTGGGTCCACAGCAGTCCGTGCGGGGCGCCCTCGACCTCTACGTAGTCGGCGGATGGGAGCGCCTTGTGGAAGGGCCGCGCGGTTCCCTCGGCGGGCAGGATCCGGTCGGCAGTACCGTGCAGGA
Organism: Streptomyces sp. JLBJ103; assembly: GCF_058215575.1. NCBI lineage: Bacteria > Bacillati > Actinomycetota > Actinomycetes > Kitasatosporales > Streptomycetaceae > Streptomyces > Streptomyces sp. JLBJ103. The sequence goes on from NZ_CM177089.1 coordinate 6,954,538, forward strand.
TCAGGGCCGGCACGTCGATGGCCGGGATGTCGGCACGGAAGTCGGTGTACCAGGTCGACGGTGCGGCAGCGGCGGCGAAGGAGCCGCCGCCCGCGGCGATGTTCCAGCTGTTACGGACCGCCTCCTCGCTGATCCTGGTACCGAGGTTCTCGTCGAGGTTGTAGAAGTCCTTGTAGAAGGCGGTGTAGTACGCGTAGCGGTCCGCCTTGACGGCCGCGACCACGCCGTCGAAGAACTCCTTCGGGGCGACCCCGTCCGGGTTGTCGTCGCTCTTCAGCAGGCAGGGCTCCAGCGAGGCCAGGAAAGCGACCTTGGCGATCCGGGCGGAGCCGTAGCGGGACACGTACCGGGCGACCTCACCGGTACCCATCGAGAACCCGACGAGGACGGCGTCCCGCAGGTCGAGGGTCTCCAGCACGGTGTTCAGGTCGGCCGCGAAGGTGTCGTAGTCGTAGCCGGTCGTCGGCTGGCTGGACTGCCCGAAACCGCGGCGGTCGTAAGTGATCACACGGTAGCCCGCGTCGAGCAGCACGGCGCTCTGCCGCTCCCAGGAGTGGCCGTCGAGCGGGAATCCGTGGATGAGGACGACCGGCTGCCCGGTTCCGTGGTCCTCGTAGTAGAGGTCGATGGAGGTGGAGTTCTCCTGACCCACGGTGATGTACGGCAAGGTCGCGTTCCTTCGTCCGGAGTGACTGGCGCGCGCAGGACCACGCTCTGTCTCGATGAGGCAGGGCGCTGTACGGACGGCATCGACCCATCGGCGTCCGACGTCCGGGCTTCGCGGCACGGGATGTCATCACGCTAGGGCGACATCGCGCCGCCTGTTGTCCTCGAATGCACCGCTTCTTGCCTGAAAGTGCCAGGAAGGGACGTGTCCCGGCCCGCTGCTGCGCACGTCGAAGACGCCCCCGCACCCCTCGGAGGCGCGGACGGACCACGTGGTGCACCAACAGACACGGCACCTCCACCGGCCGCCCCTGATGTGCTGTTCAAGCCTGCGGCCCATCGCCTGGCTCGGACACCGCCTGCGCCGGTCCCGCCCGGCCCCGTTACCGACCTGATCTTGAGCGCTGTCTGCTGAGCGGACCGAGGTGGCGATCACCCACGTGGGGAACCAGGTATCAGGGGGATCCCGCGGACGGGGTGCTTGCTCAGGATAGAGACCCGGTTGAAAGCGTTGATGGTGATCGCCACCCAGATCACGGCGGAGATCTCGTCGTCGTTGAGGACGTGGCGAGCTGTTTCGTAGGCGCTCTCCTGCGCGACGGCGTTCGCGGGTTCGGTGGTCACCTCCGCCAGGGCGAGTGCCACGCGTTCCCGTTCCGTGAACAGTTCGGTGTCGCGCCAGACGGCCAGCACGCCCAGACGCTGGGTGGTCTCACCAGCGCGCAGCGCGGCCCTGGTGTGCACGTTGAGGCAGTAGGCGCAGCCGTTGATTTGTGACACGCGGAGGTTGATCAGCTCTACCAAGCTGCGGTCCAGCCCCGACTCGGCGGCGACCGCGCGGACCGCATCGGCCGTCTCGACCAGTGCGTGGTAGGCCTTGGGGCTCTGCTTGTCGATGAAGACACGCCGGCTCGCGGGGTCTGCTGTGATGTGACTCAACGTGGACTCCTTCAGGGCCGCCCCCCGGCCCTCGTTCGCTCTGCCGTGCATGTGATGGGGCTGGACCTTACTATCAGGCGTGATTATTGAATATGAAATCAACGTCGGGTGCGAGAGGGGCGTGCGATGAGCAACGTAGAAGTGGATCCCGCCGAACTGCGCTGCGGCGCCGCGGACCACGGTGAGGCCGCGCCGCAGGTCGACGTGCTGACCGCGCGGGACGTCCCGTTGGGCGGGCCAAGAGGGACGACGGTGCGGCGCACGCTGCCGCAGCGGGCCCGGACGCTGATCGGGGCCTGGTGTTTCGTCGACCACTACGGCCCAGACAACGTCGCTGACACGGGCGGCATGGACGTCGCTCCCCGTCCGCACACCGGCCTTCAGACCGCGAGCTGGCTGTTCAGCGGAGAGATCGAGCACCGCGACAGCCTGGGCAGCCACGCGCTCGTACGGCCCGGCGAGCTGAACCTCATGACCGGCGGGTACGGCATCTGCCACTCGGAAGTCTCCACCACCCGTACCACGACCCTGCACGGCGTCCAGTTGTGGGTGGTGCTGCCCGAAGAACACCGGCACACCAGCAGGGACTTCCGGCACTACGCGCCGAGCCCGGTCCGGGTGGGCGGCGCAGAAATCAGAGTGTTTCTGGGATCCCTCTCCGGGGACACCTCTCCGGTGCGAACGTTCACGCCCTTGCTCGGCGCCGAACTCGTCCTTGAGCCGCGCTCGACGGCCACACTCCCGGTGGATGCCGCCTTCGAGCACGGCCTTCTCGTCGACCAAGGGGACGTCCGCATGGCCGGAACGCTCCTGCGCCCGGCGGAGCTGGGCTACCTCGGCACGGGAAACGACACGCTGACGCTGACAAACGAGACGGACACCCCTGCCCGGGCGGTGCTGCTGGGCGGGACGCCGTTCGAGGAACAGATCGTCATGTGGTGGAACTTCATCGGTCGCAGCCACGAAGACATCGTCGAAGCCAGGGAAGCGTGGCAGAACGCATCCGACCGCTTCGGCAGGGTCGATGGTTACGACGGCGATCGCCTTCCCGCGCCCGCCCTTCCGAAAGCCACCATCTCGCCGCGCACAAACCCAACGCGCCACTGAAAGGCACACGATGACAAAGCCCGCCGCCGCTCCGACCGTCCAGCGAGTGGACGCCAATGACCGGTACGAAATCCTGGTAGACGGCAAAACCGCCGGCCTCACCGCGTACCGCGACCGCGATGACCAGCGCGTTTTCTACCACACCGAAATCGACGACGCCTTCGCCGGGCAGGGCCTGGCTTCGCTCCTCGTCCAGCAGGCCCTGACCGACGTACGTGCCTCCGGGAAGCGCATCGTGCCGGTCTGTCCCTACGTGGCGAAGTTCCTCAAGAAGCACGACGAGTTCGCCGACATAGCCGACCCCGTGGCCCCCGAAGTCCAGCAGTGGCTGGCGACCGTGCTGCCGCAGTGACTGCCCGCTGTGCTGTGCGGGACAACAAGCGTGTGGGGGCAGGAGGGTCATGCTCAGTTCGCGCTCAGCTTGTCCCTCAGCTGGCCGCGAGAGGTGATCCCGAGCTTCGGGAAGATGCGGTACAGGTGCGCGCCGATCGTTCGCGGTGACAGATACAGTTCCTGACCTATCTCCTTGTTGGAGAGGCCTTCCGCCGCGAGCTGGGCGATCTGCAGCTCTTGAGGTGTAAGCAGGTCCCAGTCGGTACGGCTTTGACGCTTGCTGCCCTCGCCTGCCGAGCGGAGTTCGTGGCAGGCGCGTTCGCACCAGGGCTCCACACCGAGGACCCCGAAGGACTCTCGGGCGATCCGGAGCGGGGTGCGGGCTTCCATCACGCGGCGACGCCGTCGGAGCCAGGCGCCGTAGGCGAGCATGAGTCGGGCGCGGGCAAAGGGCGCATGGGACATGTCCAGATCGAGCGCCGAGCGGAAGCGCTCTTCCGCATGCTCATCGTCGGAGAGCAGCGCACGGGCGAATCCCAGGTTTATCCGGATCAGTTGGGCCTCGCTGGATCCGGCGGACGCGTCGAGCTGTCGCAACGCGACCCTCGCCATGGCTCGTTGATCATCGCCCATCGCAGCCTCGGCCAACTCCGCGATGGCGGTGGTTTGCAGGAACGGATGGTAAGCCGGATCGGTCGGGTCGAACACCCGCCAGATGCAGTGGAACGCCTCGGCGTGGTTGCCGGCGGCGAGCCCGATCCGGCCGCGCGTGATCTGGATGAACGCGAGGTTGGAGGCATTGGCCACGGACAACCCTTGACGCTCCGCCTCGTCGATGACGGAGAGCGCCGTGTCCAGATCTCCGTGCAATGCGGCGAACTGGGCCTTCGCGATTCGCGCGCCGGTCAGCCAGCGCGGCTGGGCGTTCTCCTCGGCCAGATGCATCGCCTCGGCCACAGCCGGGAGTCCGGTCTCCCAGTCGACGGTGTGCAGGGCGCTGAAGGCGAGGGGCACCAGTGTCTGGGCCAGCAGGCCCAGACAGCCTTGGGCACGCAGCCCGGCCGCCGCGTGCCGGAGAAATCCGGTGGCGTGGTCGTACGCGTTCGCCATCGTGGCCGCCGTGCCCAGGGTGGCAGCGGCCAGAAAGTCGTACCCGCCCTGACGTTCGACGCGCTCCAGGCGTTCGAGTACCGTCGCCGCCCGCTCCACCGGGGTGGCCGCGGCCAGTGTGTACACCAGGTCCGGGTGGAGTTCCGGAACGGGTAGCCGCTCGGCCGCAGCCACTACGCGTTCCCGTAGTTCCCGTCCGGGATCGGACCACCAGCACCGCCGCGCGGCTGCGCGCAACAGCCGCAGGGCCAGTTCGGGATCGCCGGCCTCGGAGGCCCGCTCCGCTGTTGTGATCAGTAGATGGAGCCGGGGAGTGCTCCCCGCGACATCCACTTCGAGCCCCTCGCGCAGCAGGAGTAGCCGTGCCCGCTCCAGCACGCCGAGCTCCAGCGGTTCGGCCTGCTGCAACAGGCTTGACGCTCGGTCCGTCTGGCCGAGTTCAAGGGCCAGTTCCGCGGCGCCCAGGAGGCGTGCCACTCTTCCGGAAGGAATTTCGCTCAGTGTTGTGGCGCGTTCCAACGCCATCATGGCCACCGCGGCGGCGCCACGCCCTTTCGCTCGGAGAGCCACCTGGTCCAGTTGCCGCGCCACCGCTTCGTCGGGACGACCGATGGCCGCAGCCCGGTGCCATGCCTGCCGGTCAGGCTGTCCATGAAGGATGTCGGCCAGTGCGCCGTGGGCGGCGAGACGGTCCGCGAGCGTTGCCGAGCCCAGGACGGCCGAGCGCACCAAGGGATGGGTGAAGTCGATGCGGAACTCATCGGCGGACACCAGACGTGCGGCTATGGCGGGCTCCAGGGAGCGTGCGGAAATCTCTGTGCCCGTGAGTATCGAAGCGGCGGCCAGCACATCGATCGGCGCACCGCCGTCGTCGGCGGCGGTGACGAGCAGCGCACTGCGTGTGTCGGACGGCAGATCGGCCAGGCGTGAGGCGAAAGCACGCTCGAGTCTGGCGGTGAGGGGGAGTGCTGTCGATGCCACGGCCCCCGAGGTCTCCCCGTCAGCGCCGAGGGTGATCGGGAGCTCGATCAGCGCCAAAGGGTTGCCGGCGGCCGTCTCCACCACACGGCGACGTACGCCCGGGTCGAGACCGGGTTCGCGGGCGTCCAGCAGAGCATCGGCCGCGGCTGGCTCCAGGGGCTTCAGGTGCAGTTCGCGGATGTCCAGGGTGCCCAGCGACGCCGCGTGGCCTTCACGGAGGGCAAACAGCAGGCCGAGAGGTTCGGCGCCGAGGCGCCGTGCGATGAATCCGAGAACGTCCAGGGTCGGGACGTCGAGCCACTGGGCGTCGTCCACGATCAGCAGAACGGGGGCTTCCGCGGTCGCCTCGACGAGCAGGCTGAGCGTGGCCAGGGCGATCATGAAGAACTGGGGCGCGGAGGCACTGGGGGACGGCTCTGCCATGCCGAAGGCGCCCCGCAGCGCATCCGCCTGGATGGGAGGAAGGTGCGAGACCCGATCCACCATGGTCCGGGTCAGCTGGTGCAGCCCCGCGAATGGCAGATGGGTCTCCGCCTGTACACCTGACGCCTTGAGGACCATGAATCCTGAGTTCTGGGCCTGGGTGACAGCGTGGGCCAAGAGGGAGGACTTGCCGATCCCCGGGGCTCCCTGAATCAGCAGTGCACTGCCGCGCTCCGGTAGTCCGTCGACCCATTCGTCGACAGTCGCCAGCTCCTTGTCCCTACCGAACAGTATGTTGCCCGACATCCGATGTTCCCCTGCGCCACTGTTCTGACCTGGACAGGAACAGTCTAAGTGCGCGCAGAGAACACCACGGCGCACTGAGAATCACATGTCTCTCGGCGCACCGCCTCCTCACAGTCACTTCGCAGTCATCATGCCGACGACGTAAGTCATCGGGCCTTCCAAGATGGACGCTGTGCCGAGCCGACAGCTTGTGCGGCGATGGGTTCCGGCACGCGTGACCGGCTGGAGGACCCCTATGACACCTGTGATCGACACAGCCAGATTTCCGGACTGCGGGAACAGGATTCGCCGCTGGAGCCGGGCTGTCTCCATGGCAACTCTCCCGGTGTCGGTTGCTTCGTACGGGGGGCCATCGCTGGAAGGCCGGATGACGACCCAGCCACTGGGGCACTTGCTCTTCGTCACGACAGACGCGGATCCGCAACGCTTCACCCGCAGCCGACGACGGATCGCCCGTGATGCGGGGCAGACCGAGGGCTTCGTGGTGGTCGCCGTCGTGGGGGCCACCAGTGCTGTGCTGCGGCAGGGCGGAAGAACGGCTGAGCTCGCCGCCGGAACGCTTGCCCTTTGGGACACGGAGCGCCCGCATGTGGTCGACTTTCCGCGCGGTGTAGCCATCAAGGCCTGCCTCGTCCCCCGCAGCGCTCTCGGCGTACGGGACGACCAACTGGAGCGGGTGACGGCCACCGTGATCGACGCGGCCGGTCCGGTGGCCGCCCTGGTCGGACCGCTTCTCGTGACGATGGCCGAGAAAGCGGCGGACTGTCCTGAGCGTGTTGCCGGCCGCCTGGCCCGCAACTTCACTGACTTGGTGGCCACCCTCATCACCGAGCAGGCCGCCGGTGACGTGGAGGGCACGGTCGATTCCCGATACCGCCAGACCTGGGAAGTCCGCGCCTACGTGGACCGCCACCTCGGGGATCCGGGGCTCAGTCCGGACACCATCGCGGCTGCTCACCGGATGTCCCTCCGGTCCCTCCACAAGCTCTTCGAAGGGGAAGAGATCACCGTCAGTCGCCTGATCAAGCGCCGTAGGCTGCGGGAGTGTGCCAGGGATCTCGCCCGGGGCGACATCGGTGAGACGACAGTCTCCGGCGTGGCCCGGCGTTGGGGTTTCACCAATCCGGCCCACTTCAGCCGACTCTTCCGCGATGCGTACGGCATGTCTCCGAGCCAGTGGCGTGACACTCGGGCCGGCGCTACGCCAACCGAGCCGTCAGCCGTGGTGGACGGGCCTTTCCCGATGTCAGCGGAGAGCAACTGCATTGCGCCGGAACGGGTGCGGCAGGAGGCTCGCCGTGGCCGTGGCGAGCAGCATGATGATCAGCGAGGAGAACGGGCCACTGATCGCGTCCGCCTCCCACTCGGCGTCGAGGAAGACGATCTCTGTCATGCTCCGCGTCGGCACGAGAAGTACGACCGCAGACCCGCAGTGACGAAGCACTCTCAGACGGTGGGCTTGGCTTGCCGCGAGACGGCCACGCATGGCGAGCCCGCGGAGAGCCGCGACCCGCTGGACGTCACGCACGCCCTCGGGCGTTTCCACGCCGACGGAGAACGTGAGCCCGCCACCGATCTGCCGCCCGAGGCGCTCGCCGGTCCTTCCGGCGCTGAGACCTTCCAGCGCCGACAGGCGACCCCGAAGGGCGCAGTCACCAGTCGGCAGGGGCTGAGCCCGGCTTCGGCCGGCGAGTGCGGACAGGAAGGCGCGTGAGTGGCGGGGTCAGGCGGATCGCTGTCCCTTAATGGTCTGCGCGGCCGAGAGGCCGAGCTCGAAGAGCTACAGGCACTGATCGCCTCGGTGGCCCGGACCGGAAGCGGCGGCTTGGCCCTGATCCAGGGCGAACCGGGCGTCGGCAAAACCACGTTGCTCGCCGAGGCCGTCACCAGGGCCAGGTCAGCGGGATTCTCAGTCGGCCTCGGCAAGGCCGATGAGCTGCATCGCATCGTCCCGCTCTCGTCGCTGGCGACCTGCATCCTGCATGGCGATCAGCCGCTGCTGTCCGGCGATGCCCTTGCCGATCTTGCGCGCAATCACGATCACCGGATCTGGCTGGTGGAGCGCCTGGCGGAGGCGATCGAAGCCAGAGCCGGCAGCGTGCCGGTGCTGATCGCTCTCGACGACGTGCAGTGGGCCGACCCGCTGAGCTGGTTCGCCCTGAAGCGGCTTCCGACACGCTTGCGGACCTCGCCGGTCCTGTGGTTGCTGACCGGGCGACTGGAGCCCGCCAGTCCAGCGGAGGAGGTCGTCGCAGCCGCGATGGACACACTCCCGACGCTCACTGTGCCGTTGGGGCCACTGCCCGGCGCCACCATCGGCCAACCGGCCGGCGACACACTGGGTGCAGCCGTTGACGAATGGGTACGGGACTCGCTCGACGGAGCCGACGGGAACCCGTTTCCGGCGGTCGAGATGCCCGCGGGACTGCGGACTGTCAAGGCCTCGGGTGAACTTGTGCCCCCAGGGCTCGTGGTGGGTGTGCGCGCCAGGCTCAGATCCCTGCCGCCCAGCACACTGCGCTTCCTTCAGATGGGAGCGGTGTTGGGACGCAGGTTCGGCTTCCACGACGCCGCCGCGCTCTGCGGCCAACCGTCCGCAACGTTGATCGCGGCGCTCGAGGAGGCGGTGCGCGCCGGCCTCCTGGACGACGACGGCGATCATCTGACCTTCCGGCATGATCTGCTGCGCCAAGCGATCTACGTCGACATCCCGCCGTCAGCCCGGAAGGCTCTGCACCGAGAGGCCGCCCACCAGCTTGTCTCCGCGGGCCGTCAGCCGATCGACGCGGTGCCGCACATCCTCAGGGGCGCCCTGCCCGGAGACGAGGAAGCCGTGGCACTGCTGCGGCAAGCCGCTGACGACGTACTGCCGGTCACGCCGGGCCTCGCGGCCGACCTGATGACGCGCGCCCTGGAATTGGTGCCGCCCGCGCGGCCGTTGCGGTTCGAAGTGGGTGAGCAGGCGATCGTCTGCCTGACTCGGGCCGGCAGGAGCCGAGAGGCGCTGTTGACCGGCGACCGGCTGCTGATCCTCCGTCCGCCACTGGAGGCATTCAGTCGGCTGCAGGCTGCCCTCGGCAGGACGCTGTGGAACATGGATCTCGCTGAGGAACTACGCCGACGGGCCGAATCGGCCCTCGCGATCGGCGTCGCCGCGCCGGAGGTCGGGGCGAGGCTGGCCGCTCTGCGTGCGCTGGCTCTGTCCCGGGACCATGATCTTGTCGCGGCGCGCGAGGCCGGCGAGACCGCGCTGCGTGCCGCTACCGCGATCGGTGACCGGGAGGCGCACGTCCTGACGCTGTCCGCGCTCGGCGAGATCGCGCGGAGCGCGGGTGAGAACGTCGTCGCGCTGGAGTGCTTCAGCTCACTCAGTGCCGTCGATTCCGCTTTCCTTCCCGAAGAGATCGTCGCGCACCTGCACGTGGACGACTTCGAGTCCAGCGAACGCCTGCTCCTGCAGGCAGCAGACAATGCCGGGTCGATGCGTCAGGCAATGATGCTGTGGGCACAGTGTCAGCACGATCTGGGGCTCGGCAGGCTCGCCGACGCCGACGCCGGCTTCGTGACAATGGAGCGACTGGAAGACGACGTACAGGTACCCGTCCAGCAGGTGAACGCTCGCGTGATCCGCTCCTGGATCGCCCTGCTGCGCGGCGATCGGGAAGCGGCGCGGGAGCACCTGGCCGCAGCGCAAGAAAGACTGACAGCCAAACCGAACCCGGGCAACACGGCAGCGGTGCGCTTCCTGGAAGCGGTCCACGCCGAGGCCGACGGAGAGATCGGGCTTGCCATCGACAAGATTCGACAGGTGCAGCGGAAAGGATTCTTCATGCGCTGGACACTGTTGCGCAACTGGGTTGATTCCGCGATACGCATAGCTCTGCGGGGCGCGGACCACGAACTCGCCGAGGACCTCGCCGCACAGGCCGAAGCCCATGCCGAACGCAACCCGGCCGTGCCCACCGCCACGGGCATCGGGGCGCAGGCCCTCGGACTCGTGAAGAACGATCTCGCCCTGCTGGAACGTTCCGTGGCACTGCTCAGGGCAAGCCCTCGCCCGCTGGTCCGGGCCGCCGCCTACGCCGATCTCGGACAGGCACTCCTCGCAGCGGGCCGGAGATCTCAGGCAGTGGCCGCCCTGACGCACGCCCAGGGCACGTTCGCCGAGTCAGGTGCCCATGCCGCAGCGGCACGCATGCAGCGCGATCTCGATGGTGCGGGGGCCGGCAGCCGCAGGGCAGCGTCCACGCAGCGCCCCGTCCAGGGATGGGGGGCCCTCACGGCCTCAGAGAAGAAGGTCGCGCGCCTCATCGCCGAGGGCTACACCAACCGGTCGGCCGCCGACCTGCTCGTCGTCTCCCCGCACACGGTCAACACTCACCTGACCTCCGCCTTCCGCAAGCTGTCGGTCAACTCACGGGTTCAGCTCGCCAACCTGGTCATGGCCTTGCCCGACAACTGAGCGGACCTGTTGGTACGTTCGCGCGATGCCCCGTCGTACCTGAATGCGCTTGGCTGCGGAACCACATCCATGCGGAGGTCACCGACATGCACGAACCCACCCCCCGTAGCGCCGACCATCGTGCTTGTGCATGGGGCGTTCACCGATGCCTCATCCTGCCGTCGTCGACCTGCCGATGGTCATCGCAGGTTCCAGCTCTCCTGCATCCCTGATCTAGCGGATTCACGCGATGTGCTGCCCCAGGCCCACTGGCACGGTGTTTCAGAAAGCACACCAGCTGAAGGGCGGAGATCATGTCGCCGAATTCCTCGACCCTGGAGCCCGGGCAGCTCCCGGGCACCCTCAACACCACGGATTCGGTGCCCGCCCACCGCAGACGGGCGTACTGGCGCGAAGCCCTGTCCCGGACGTTCGGCGCTGTGGAGATGACCGTCCCCGACGAGGTGTGTTCCGGCACGATCCGTACGACACCGCTCGGCCGGCTCCAGGCCGTCACCGTGGACGGCGACGGCCTGTCCGCCCTGCGCACCCGGCGACACGTCGCGCAGGGCAGCGAAGACGACCACGTGGTCGTCAAACTGCTGGACAGAGGAGTCGGCCGAATCGAGCAGGACGGCCGTGAGGCACTCCTTGGGCCGGGGGACGTCTTCGTCTACGACATGGCGCGTCCCGGTCGGCTGGACCTTCCCCAGCCCTTCCGGACGAAGTCCCTTGTCCTGCCGAGAGACGTTCTGGGGCTGCGCGAGTCCGACATGGCTCACGTCACGGCCTCCCCGCTCGGCCCCGACACGCCCCTGGGCGGGCTGCTGTCGCCCTTCCTGGCCGGGCTCGTGGACGGCGCGGGAACCTACCCGCCACGCGCCAGCGAGTTGATGGCTCGTAATCTCGTGGAGCTGCTTGGCGTGCTGGCCGACGAGCGGCTCGGCCGGACGAGCGCGGACACGCCCGGCGGACACCGGGCACTGCTGCTGCGGATCCAGGCGTTCATCGACCGTCACATCGCGGACCCCGATCTGACCCCGCAGGCCATCGCCCGAGCCCACCGCATATCCCTGCGCTATCTGCACAAGCTGTTCGAGAGCGAAGACGCCACTGTCGGCCGGTGGATCCAGCGGCGTCGCTTGGAGGAGTGCCGACGCGATCTGGCGCGCCACGCGAATGGCGCCACGATCGCCGCGGTGGCGCACCAATGGGGTTTCACCAGCGCCGCGCATTTCAGCCGGGTGTTCCGGGCCGCCTACGGGATTTCCCCACGTGAATGGCGCGACACCCAAGGCTTGACGCAGTACACCCCGTCACCCACGCGGCTCCTTGATGCCTGAACGCGATGTTCGTTCTTTCTCGGACCATATTCCGGGCATTCCTCAATAAGGCGCCCCCTGGCGGAGTTTCAGGCTCATTCGCAGGAAATCCACTCATGCAGCCAATGTTGAGGCGCCGCCGGCCACGCGCTGGTCGACATCGCGGGGTCAGCGGTCGACGCGTTCCTGAGGCGGACGGTCTCACTCGTGCCTCCCGGGACGGAGAGCCGTCACATGGACAGGGACCGTGCCCTCGCCGAGCTCACGGGCGAGCAGGACTGAGGCGCAACGCGGTCGCGTCCGTCCTCGCCCGGTCCTCCGGTGAGAGCCGGCGCCCCTACGTGCTCATCGCGTCGGCCGTCCCCTCCGTCACGGGCACCACGGGGCCCGCGGCGGCGTCGAAGGCGTGGGTCACCTCCGGTGCGGTGCCCTTTACGAGCAGGCGGCGTGCCCGCTCCTCGTAACGGCGGTCGGTGGTCGTGAGTCGGCTGTGGTGCTGGGCCAGATGCTCCGACCACGAGGCGACCAGGTAGTTCTCGATGAACCGCTCCAGATCGGTGCCGTCCTGGTAGAGCCCCCAGGTGAGGGCTCCCGTGCGCCGGCGGGAACGGGCCACGTGGTCCATGCAGTCGATGAAGGCGGCCCTGTTCCCGGGGCCGACCCGGTAGGCGACGGAGACCAGCACGGGGCCGTCGGCCGGTCCGGGCTCGAACAGCAGGGGTGGAACGGGCCAGTGGTCGGACGGGGTCGGATCGATGCCGTCCGCGCCGTGCAGCGGCCAGCGGCGCACGCTCACCGCGCCGGCCAGGAGCAGCCCGCTGCCGACCAGGAGGGAGACGGTCAGCCCCAGCCCGTCGGCCAGCGCACCCCACACGGGTGCCGCCAGCGCCTGCCCGCCTTGGAATACCAGGAGATAGACGGCGAGTCCCCGTGCCCTGACCCAGCCGGGCAGCCGTGTCTGGAGGGCCGCGTTGAGGGTGGACAGCACGCCGATCCAGGCCAGCCCGGCCGGCAGCAGCACGACCACCGCGAGCCAGGGGATCCGGGCCGTGGCCAGCACCGCCAGCACTCCGGCGAAGACGACGGCTCCTGCGGCGAGAGTGCCGTTGGCGCCGAGGGCGCGGCGGACGGCGGGCAGCACGAAGGCCCCGCCCACGGCACCGACTCCGACCGCGCCGAGGAGCAGCCCGTACCCTCCCGAGCCCAGGCCCAGGGAGCGGCTCGCGACCAGGGGCAGCAGCGACCACAGCGCAGCACCGCCGGGGATGAACAGCACCGTACGCAGCAGGACTCGACGGACGCCGGGCGCGTACCACACGTAGCGGCGGCCGGCGTGCAGAGCCGTCAGGAGCTTCTCGCCCTGAGCCGTGGGCGCCTGGGTCGGGGGCCGCCTCCAGAGCGTGAGAACGGCTGCGATGCCGAGGTAGGACGCGGCGTTGAAGGCGAAGACCCAGCCTGCGCCCGCTGCCGCGACCACCGCTCCGCCGAGTGCCGGGCCGAGGGCGCGGGCCAGGTTCATGTTCACGGCGCCGAGCGCGGCCGCCTGTCCCAACTGGCGGCGTTCCAGGAGCTCCGGCTGGATCGCCTGCCAGGCCGGACCCATCAGAGCGGTGCCACATCCCAGCAGGAAGGTGAGGCCGAGCAGCAGCTGGGGAGTGAGCGCGTCCGCGAACGCCAGCACGGTCAGCACGGTGGAGACGGCGAGCATGGCGAACTGCGCGGCCAGCAGCACCCTACGGCGGTCGTAACGGTCAGCCAGCACGCCCGAGGGCAGGGCCAGCAGCACGACGGGGAGGCTGGAGGCGGTCTGGACAAGCGTCACCAGGGCGGCGTCGTGCCCGATCAGCAGCCACTGGGCACCCACGGTCTGCATCCAGCTGCCGATGTTGGAGACCAGTTGCGCGATCCACAGCGCGCGGAAGACGCGCGCCGCGAGCGGGGCCCAGGCCGAATCCGGCGCGGGGCGGGGAACTTTGGGTGGTGGTGTGGCACTCATGCTGGTCCATACCGGAAGGAGGACGCGCGCACCTTGCATCCGGCAGTGTCTTCAGGTGCCGCGCAGGCATGGTCGATGGTCATTCGGCGGGCGGTCGGCGGAAGCCGGTTGGCCAAGAGCGCACCAGCTGTCGCCCCTGAGCGCACTCCACGACGGTATTCCGCGACCAGGCCCGCACAGGAGGGCGTAAGGCGCCCCGGCATAGCTCTATTGCTCACCAACGCACTTCTTTCGGTCCGGAAGTGAACTGCGGTCGCACTGCATCCCGCACATTGCGCTGCCGGGCCGCGTCCAAGCGAACGCAGTGGGGCTCACCCCGGGTCCTTTCGGCGGCTCGGCGGCGCGGAACACGGTGAGGGGAAGGCGTCGGCCCCTCACCCGCGATCTGCATGAGGGGCCGACGCCGCGTTCAGGACTGCGGCCTGATCCAGGCGGCGTCGGATGCCGAGAGGCGATGGGTGACTACGGAGGTCACCGCGAGCAACACCAGCGCCAGGCCCAGGGTGAGGGACAGCTCGGCGTGCGGCAGCAGCGCCGCACCGACGAGGGCTCCGAGGAACATGGCCAGCACGGACAGGATCCGCCGTCCGGGCCGCGGGGCCGATCCACCGGCCGGGGTGGAGTCCGCGGCCAGTCCCGTCAGGGTCAGAGTCAGTACGGTCGTGGTCAGGTCCGGGACCCCGAGGCGCCGGGCGACCGCGTTCTGCAGACCCATGGCGAGGCCGAGGAGCACGATCAGGGCGTACTGGACCGTGGTGGTCACCCTTCCGTGCGAGGCCGCGACCGCGATGACCGCCCCGGCGACGAGCACCGCCTCGAGCGCCGTGGCAATGGTCAGCAGCCGCCCGCGGTGTGCCGCGAACCGGGTGCCGAGCCGCCCTCCCGCCAGCGCACCGGCGAGGAACGCGACCATCGATACGACCGAGGCAGGCGCGGACAGCCCGTCGGCGCCTGCCAGGGCGAACCCGAGGAAGACGACGTTGCCGGTCATGTTGGCGACGAAGACGTGCCCCAGCGACAGATAGCTCACAGCGTCGACCAGGCCGGTCACCACTGTCAGCGTCAGCATGAGCGGCGGCAGAGGGCCGTGCCGGTCTCCCCTGGACGGGGCCACGGTACGGGCCGTGTCAGTCAGTGGCTTGTGCACAGGCAGTCCTCCCGCCAGGAGCGGGCGGGCGGTGCAGTACCACTCGGGTGAGCAGTCCGCTGGCCGGGCCGAGCACGATGGCCGCAACGGAGACCCACAGCGGCCAGGGGGTCAGCCCGAGGGCGTGGTCGGCCGACCAGTGGCCGGGACCGGTCAGCGCCAGCACCGCGGAGACGACGACGAGGACCAACGGATACTCGTAACCGTCGTTCTGGACCCACAGCCCGTTGCGCCACTTGACGGTGCTCGCGACCGTCATCACCCCCATCGCGGCCATCGCCGCCGCGGGCGTGAGCAGGCCGGCCGCCAGGAACAGACCGGCGCCGATCTGGGTGCCGCCCGCGGCGAGCGCGGTGAGCCGGCCGCCGCGGAAACCGTCATGCCGGAACTCCTCGGTTCCGCCCGCCAGGCCGTTGCCCCCCAGCCGGAAACTGACCTTCTGCACTCCATGCCCGGCGATGAGAAGGCCCGCCACCAGCCGGAGGACCAACAGTCCGGAGTCCATGCTGTTCCTACCTGTTCCTGACGTTCCGTCGATGACCGTGTGAAGAGATCAGCCGGCGGCGTGGGCGCCGATGACGGCCTGCGCGTAGACGACGCCGAGGCCGTAGGCGCCGGCGTGCTCCTTCACCACGTCCATGACGGCCCCGTAGGTCTCGCCTCGGGCCCAGTCCCGCTGGAGCTCGAGCAGCACCTGAACCCAGGTCACCGGGACGGCCCCGGCCTGGATCATGCGCTGGACAGCGTGTTCGTGGGCCTGCGGGCTGACGCCGCCAGAGGCGTCGGTGACCACGTAGACCTCATAGCCCTGGGCGAGGGCCGAGAGGGCGGGCAGTACGACGCAGACCTCGGTCCACAGACCGGCCAGGACGAGCTTCTTGCGGCCGGTGGCCTTGACGGCCTCGACGAAGGCGGGGTCCTCCCATGCGTTCATCGTGGTGCGGTCGATGATCTTGTTGTCGGGGAAGACGTCCGCGAGCTGCGGCATGATCGGGCCGGAGAAGGACTCGGCGGCCACAGTGCTCAGCACGGCCGGGACGTCGAACGCCTTCGCGGCCTTGGCCAGGCCCACAGTGGAGTTGATGATCGCGGTACGGTCGCCGCTGCCCGTGCCGAAGAACATCTGCGGCTGGTGGTCCACAAAGAGCACTGCGCAGTTGTCGGGGGTCAGCAGGTCGGGGCTGGGGGCCGCGGTGACCTCGGAGACGTTGACCATGAGAGAGCCTTTCCATATGTGTTGTGATCACGGACGGATGTCCGCTGTTGGAATCAGCCGTCGGGTGGACGGCGCGAGGGGTGTCCAGGGAGGGGCGGCTCATGGCCGGGCCCCTCCCTGGAGATCAGAGGGAGAAGCAGGGGTCGAAGAACGTGCTCGCGGATTCGGGGGCGAGGCCGCGTCGCGCGCGCCACTGACGGTGCTGTTCCGACTCGGCGACGGCCTGGCCGAGCAACTCGGCCTGGCGGGCACCCGAAAGGCCGGTGCCGGGCGTGGCCTGGTAGCCGCCGAAATGCGCCACCGGGCTCCACTCGGGACTGATCGGCGGCAGTTCCTCGTCAAGGCCCTCGTACTCGGCGGCGGCGTAGACGATCCGGCCGCCGACGACCGTCAGTTGGGACTCAATATGCGCGATGTCCGGCTCAGGGACGGTGAAGTAGTCATCGGACAGGACCGCGAGGTCGCCGAGAAAGCCCGGGCGCAGAACTCCCTTGACGCTCTGCTCGCCGGTCAGCGCGGCACCCGCCTCGGTGAACATCGCGAGCGCCGTGCGCCGGTCGACGCGGTTCTGCGGCGGGCGGACGGCCAGGTCTCCGACGGTGCGGCCGGTGACCAGCCAGTGCAGGGCGACCCACGGGTTGTAGGTGGAGACCCGGGTGGCGTCGGTGCCGGCACCGACGGTCAGGCCGCGCTCCAGCATGGCCCGGATGGGAGGGGCGTCTGCGGCGGCACCGGGGCCGTAGCGGCGTACGAACGCCTCGCCCTGGAAGGACAGCCGGTTCTGCACGGACATGGCGCCGCCGAGGGCGGCTATGCGGTCGAGGCTGTCCGCGGAGACCGTCTCCGCATGGTCGAACAACCACCGGTTCCCGGCCGGGAAGAGTCCTTCCGCGGCCAGCTTCTCGAATACGCCGAGATCGCGGCGGATGGTCTCGTCATAGGTGGCATGCAGCCGGAATCCCCAGCCGTTCTCCATGAGGAGACGTACCGCCTTCTCGAATTCCGCTTCGTAGTCGGCGAGTTCCGGGCGCGGCTCGGCGAAATTCTCGAAATCCGCTGCCGCCCAGGTGAGATTCTCGCCGGCGCCGTTGAGTCGCAGCCATTCGTCTCCGTCCTCGGGACGGGCCATTTCGATCCAGCGGGCCAGGTCGTCGATTTCCTGGCCCGCTGTCTGTGGGAAGAGGTGATAGGCGATACGCAGCGAAAGTTGGCCGGCCTTGGCCAGTTCGACGACCGTGCTGTAGTTGTCGGGGAAGTTCTGGAATCCCCCGGCCGCGTCGATCGCCGAGGTGAGTCCGAACCTGTTCAGTTCCCGAAGGAAGTGACGGGTCGAGGTCTTCTTGTCCTGACCCTCCAGTACGGGGGCCTTGGCCAGCGTCGAGTAGAGGATCAGGGCGCTGGGGGCGGCCAGCAGCATGCCCGTGGGCTCACCGTCCCGGCCCCGAACGATCTGGCCACCCTTGGGGTCGGGGGTGTCCCTGGTGAATCCGGCGGCCTTGAGCGCCGCCCGGTTGAGGATGGCCGACTGGTACAGGTGCAGCACGAAGACCGGGGTGTCCGGCGCGGCGGCGTTCAGTTCGGCGACGGTCGGCAGCCGCCGTTCGGCGAACTGCTCGGCCGACCAACCACCGACCACCCGTACCCACTGCCCTTTCGGCGTTCGGGCGGCCTGCTCGCGCAGCATCGCCAGGCCCTGACGCAGTGTGGGGACGCCGTCCCAGCGCAGTTCCAGTACGTAGTTGAGCCCGCCCCGGATGACGTGCAGATGGGAGTCGTTGAGGCCGGGGACCATCCGGCGGCCGAGGGCGTCGACCACCTTCGTGGCCGGGCCGACGTGAGGGGCCACGTCCTTGTCGTCACCGACGACGGTGATGACACCGTCGCGGATGGCGATCGCCTCGGCCTGCGGGCGGCCCGGGTCTCCGGTATGGATTTTCGCGTTGCGGACCACGAGGTCCGCGGCGTTGTCGGTGGAGCTGGGAACCAGCCCACCGACCGGCATGGTGGACACCTTTCGGCAACCTCCTTCGGCGTGAACAGCGTCGAGTTCGATCTGGATCGACTTCCTTCTGCGTCGACCGTGGCCCGCGGGAGAGAGGCGGGGTATGCGCTGCGCTCCGGCACTCAATCCAACTTAATTTCGAGTGGGCTTTTGTGTGATGCACAGACCCAAACCCCGGCGACCCGCGACTGCTTCGCCGCCAGGCTATTTCGAGCGGAAGCAGCTGTGTATCCCGGCAGTGCACTGGATATGTTCCGACAGTGCACTGCCTCCCTTTCCGTGCACTGCGGGGCCAGCGCCGGTGCGCTGGTGGGCAATTTCCGTCGCCCGCGCGGTTTAGCGTGGTGATCGACGACTCCGCAGATCGCTGCGTCCGGCCCGGAGTCGCCTTCCCTCGCCGGAGAGACGAGCGCAGCACATGAAACTCGGGAGAATCACATGTCCGACGCCATCGAGCCGGTCCAGCCGGTCCTGGAGCCGGCGGCAGCCGCGTTCGCCGAGGCCACCGCCAACCCGCCCTACCTCTTCGACCTGCCGCCCGCCGAGGGCCGCAAGGCGGTCGACGAGGTGCAGTCCGGCGAGATCGCCAAGCCGCAGATCGACGAGGAGTGGGTGATCATCTCGGGCGGCCCGACCGGCAGCGTCCGGGCACGCATCGTCAAGCCCGCCGGCGCCGAGGGCGCCCTTCCAGTTGTTCTCTACATCCACGGCGCGGGCTGGGTGTTCGGCAACGCTCACACCCACGACCGCCTGGTGCGCGAACTCGCCGTCGGCGCGAACGCCGCCGTGGTGTTCCCGGAGTACGACCTCTCTCCCGAGGTCCGTTATCCGGTCGCCATCGAGCAGAACTACGCGGTGGCCCGGTGGGTCGTGGAGCAGGGCGCGTCCAAGGACCTGGACGGCTCACGGCTGGCGGTGGCCGGTGACTCCGTCGGCGGGAACATGGCCGCCGCGCTGACGCTGATGGCCAAGGAGCGCGGCGACGTCCCACTGGTGCAGCAGGTGCTGTTCTACCCGGTCACCGACGCGAGCTTCGACACCGGCTCCTACCACCAATTCGCCACCGGCTACTTCCTGCGGCGCGACGGCATGCAGTGGTTCTGGGACCAGTACACGACCGACGAGGCCGAGCGCGCCCAGATCACCGCCTCCCCACTGCGGGCCACCACTGAGCAGCTGCGGGATCTGCCGCCGGCCCTGGTCGTCACCGGCGAGGCCGACGTGCTGCGGGACGAGGGCGAGGCGTACGCCAACAAGCTGCGCGAGGCCGGCGTCCCGGTCACCGCCGTGCGTTTCCAGGGCATCATCCACGACTTCGTGATGCTCAACTCTCTGCGCGGCACGCACGCCGCCGAGGCCGCCATCACGCTGGCCACCGGCACCCTGCGCACCGTGCTCCACGCCGGCTGACACCGCGCTCCGACGCAGCCGACAACGTCGCGGTGGTCGGCCATTCCTACAGCGTTGCGCTCATCACCGTGGCGGGCACCACTGAGAACGTCGTCGGGCTGGTCTACGTAGCAGCCTACGTCCTCGAAGAGGGCGAAGGCCGCCGCGAGTTGCAAGGGCGCTTCCCCGGCTCTCCGCTCGTCAGCAACCTGAGGCAGGCGACGTACCCCGCCGTCGAGGAAGCGGAGCCCGGGGTCGAGGTCACCATCAGGGCCGAGGTGTTCCCGGCCGTCTTCGCCGCCGACGTCCCGGCCGCCGTCACCAAGGTCCTGGCGGTGGCGCAGCGTCCGCTGGCCGCCGCGGCGTTCACGGAGTCGGCCTCGGCGGTCGCTTGGAAGGCCAAGCCCTCCTGGGCGCTCGTGGCCGGCGCCGATGAGGCGATCAACCCCGAGGTCCAGCGCTTCGGTGCCAAGCGGGCCGGGGCGACGGTCGTCGAGCTTGCGGGCGCCTCGCGCGCTGTGGCCGTGTCCCAGCCCAAGGAGGTCGCCGATCTGATCCTCGACGCGGTACGCGCGACGAGCTGACGAGCGTCGAGCGGAAGCGTGAACAGCCGCGCGAACGAACTCCCCGTACGGGGTCGTCCGGCGGATTGTCCGTCCCGGGCGGGCCTCTTCACCGGCGCTGCACCGTGACCACCGCGACCAGGACCGCCAGCAGCGCACCAGCGGCCAGGGCAGGCGCCGGGGACCAGGCAGCCAGCAGGATGCCCACCGCGGCGACGGGGTACGGAATCCGCTCGGCCGCGCTCCTTTGGTGGGGTCGGAGGTGCACGGCCCACAGCGTGATCAGGAAGACGGCCGCCGGGACGGAGACCGCCGCACCGGCGGCCGGCGACGAGGCGCCGGAGTGACGTGTGACGTGATCGGCGTACGCGGCCAGGCCGGCTCCTTCGGCGGTTGCCGAGGCGAAGATCAGGTAGTGGCCGTAGGCCCAGGGGAACCTCCTGCGATGGGCCTGGTGCGTGGTCGCGAGCAGGGTGTGCGCGGGCCTGGCGAAGTACAGCCACCACATGGCGTAGGCCATGAGCAGGCCGCCGGCCGCTACCGCGTAGAGCGAACCGGTGGCATGGTGCCGGTCGAAGGCGTTCCGGACGGCGACGGTGGCGGCCGCGGCGGACTCACCGAGCACGATAAGGGTGAACAACTCGTAGCGCTCCGCGATGTGGCGCGGATGCCATGGCGTCATCCCAGCGGACTGCGCCCACACAGGGACTGAGAGCTCGGCGACGATCATCACCACGATGCCGGGCAGCCGCAGGGAAGCGGGGAGGAAGAGCAGCCCAACCCATCCGAGTTGGCACACCATAACCCCGGTGGCGAAACGCAGCGTGGTTCTCCGCCGGGCGGGATCGGAAAGGGCGGCGCGCAGCCACAGCCCGGCCAACGCCGTACGCAGCACGACGTATCCGAGCGTGATGACGCGCAGATCGCCGTCCTCGAACGCGCGATGAACGCCGGCGGCGAGCACGAGCGAGCCCGTGATCTGAGCGAACACCGTCAGCCGGTACGGGACGTCATCCGGGTCGTAGGCGGAGGCGAACCAGGTGAAGTTCATCCACGCCCACCAGATGGTGAAGAAGACCAGCGCGAAGCGCAGCGATCCGGTGGCGTAGTTCCCGTCTGTCAGCGCCCCGCGCAGACTCCCGGACGCCTGCGCCACCGCGATCACGAAGCACAGGTCGAAGAAGAGCTCCAGCGAGGTGGCGGCCCGGTGCGGCTCGCCGGGGTCGCGGCCCACCATGCTGCGCCACCGCCGGACGGCCGGGTCCGTGCTCGTGATCGGGACGCGGCTCAGCGGAGGGCTCCCAGGGCCGCCTCGATCGTCCGGTGGAAGGTGGGATAGGTGTAGATCATGTGCTGAAGCCGGTCGACGGGGACCTCGGCATGGATGGCCACGTTCAGCCCGTAGAGCACCTCGCCTCCCGCCGGCCCCGCCGAGGTCGCGCCGATCAGCACGCCGCGGTCGGCGTCCTCGACGAGTTTGATGAACCCTTGGTTGCCCAGCCCATGGATCCAGCCGCGCGTGGAGGAAGGGATGGTCACCATGCTGGTGCGCACCCGCAGGCCCCGTTCTCGCGCCTGACGCTCCGTCAACCCTACGGACCCGATCTCCGGATCGGTGAACGTGACGCGGGGCAGCGCCCGGTAGTCGGCATCGGGACCGGGCTGCCCGAGGATGTCCCGAACGGTGATCTCCGCCTGATACATCGACACGTGGGTGAAGGCGCCACGGCCGGTGATGTCGCCGACCGCCCACAGCCCCTCCCCGGCCCGCATCTGCCCGTCCGTGGGCACGACTCCCGCCGTCGGATCGAGCCCCACCGTGTCGACCGCCAGCGAGGTCAGGTCGGCGTGGCGTCCGGTGGCGACCAGGAGCCGCTCAGCACTCAGCATCTGCTCATCGCCCGCAAGGCGGACCGTGAACTCGGTGCCGTCATGGCTGACCTGCCGCGCCCGGGCACCGGTGAGAACGGTGACACCGTCCGCGCGCAGAACCTGCGCGGCCAACTCCCCTGCCTCCGGCTCCTCCTGCGCCAGCAGCCGGTCCTGTCCCTCGATCACGGTGACCGCGCACGTGAAACGGGCGAAGACCTGGGCGAGTTCGACGCCGATGGCACCCCCGCCGAGCACCACCATCGACGCCGGCAGCTCCTTGGCAGCCATGGCATCCCTATTGGTCCAGTATGGCGTTCCTTCCAAACCCGGCACCGGGGGGATCCGGGGCCGGGTACCAGTGGCCAGCACGACACCTCGCCGGGCCTCGAACGTGCGGTCACCGACTGTCACCCGGCGCGGCCCGGCGAGGCGTCCTCTCCCCCGGATGAGCCGACCGCCCTTGGCCGCGAGCCGGTCGGCGGCCATCTGGTCGTTCCAGTCGTCGGTGGCCTCGCCGCGGATACGCCCGGCAACCCTGCCCCAGTCCGGAGTCGCGACCGCGTCGCCTGCGAGGGTGGGCACACGGCCCGCCTCGGCGAGCAGGTTCCCCGCCCGGATCATCATCTTGCTCGGCACGCACCCCCAGTACGGACACTCCCCTCCAACGAGTTCCGCCTCGACCCCCACCACGTCCAGTCCCGCTTCGGCCAGCGTGCCGGCGATGTACTCGCCGCCCGGCCCCAGCCCGACAACCACCACATCCGCCTGCTCGTTCGTGCTCATGCCTCTCCTCGTTCCGCCGGCTCTCCGGGCATGGACTGTCCCGCCGAGGCTAGAGCGACCGGACGATGGCCCGAGTCCGCCAGCGCACGGAGGCTTGCCCGAGAGCGAACGCCGGGCATGGGCACCGGGCCCAGTGCGCTGGCGGGCACCACCGCATGCGCTGCCGGTCAAGCCGTCCCCCGACCGGGCACCTAGCGTCATCGGGGTACGCACAACACGGCACCACAAGGAGGCGGACCATGATCACTAGTTCCAAGCCCGTGAAAAGCAGCCAGCCATGGCTGCACCAGAAGGGCGAGGTGATCCAGGAGTTCGGGACCGTCAAGCAGTTCCCGGTCGGCCTGACCTACGAGGCACGGATGTACTCATGCCAGCGCCTGAACAAGGTCCTCGCGGACACGCAGATCCTCTACGGCCTCTACAAGAAGCATCACTGGCTGATGCGCGGCGCGACCTTTTATCAGCTGCACCTGGTACTGGACAAGCACGCGGGGGAGCAGCTCGAAATCGTCGACACCATCGCCGAACGCGTCCAGTCCCTGGGCGGCGTCGCGGTGGGGGACCCCCGGCACGTCGCGGAGATCACGTCGATTCCGCGGCCCCCGGACGGGGTGGAGGAGGTGCCGGCCATGCTGTCACGGCTGCTGGAGGCCCATGAGGCCATCCTCATCGCCGCGCACGACGCCGCCGCCCGAACCGCCGAGTGGGGTGACGACGGCACCATCGACCTGCTGGTGTCACAGGTGATCCGGACCGGTGAACGGCAGGCGTGGTTCCTGGCCGAGCATCTCGTCGACACCCCGCTGGTCCGCGCGTGAAGAATGGCAGACTCCCGGCGAGGCGCCCCCGGCGGTCGCCGCGCTGCTGCGGCACATCATCACCTGACGGCGACCGGGCGCCTCTCGGCCATCCGGGCAGTCGCAGCGTCGAACGTCATGCCCGGCTACGTGCCTGTTCCGAGCTGGCGGAGTTGCACGCGAGCAGGGCGCGGACCGCTGCTGCGACGCGGTCGGCCAACGGGCCGCCGACGAGTCCACACCAACTGCCATGGCACGGCCTTGACGCGCCGCGAGAGAGCCAATCCCCTCGGCGAGCGCTGCCTTCGCTTGTCGCACGGCGCGGCATGCGATGCGGAACCTCCGCTCCGATGACCAGGGCAGGAGAAGAGAACGCTGTGGGACCACTTCCCATGCACGCACAGTCATCCCAGCCATGCGGTGGACTCCTACCGTTCGAGAAGCACTCAATCATCTGACAACTGGAGGAACCTTGCAGTTCGGGATCTTCAGCGTCGGCGACGTCACACCGGACCCCACCACGGGCCGTACGCCGACCGAACGCGAGCGCATCAAGGCCATGGTCGCCATCGCGCTGAAGGCCGAGGAGGTCGCCCTCGACGTCTTCGCGACCGGCGAGCACCACAACCCGCCCTTCGTGCCCTCCTCGCCGACCACGATGCTCGGCTACATCGCGGCGCGGACGGAGAAGCTAGTCCTCTCCACCTCCACCACCCTCATCACCACCAACGACCCGGTGAAGATCGCCGAGGACTTCGCAATGCTCCAGCACCTCGCGGACGGCCGGGTCGACGTGATGATGGGGCGGGGCAACACCGGCCCGGTTTACCCCTGGTTCGGGCAGGACATCCGGCAAGGCATCAACCTGGCGATTGAGAACTATGCGCTGCTGCACCGGCTGTGGCGCGAGGACGTCGTGAACTGGGAGGGGAAGTTCCGGACCCCGTTGCAGGGCTTCACTTCCACCCCTCGGCCGCTGGACGGGGTCCCGCCGTTCGTCTGGCACGGCTCGATCCGCTCGCCGGAGATCGCCGAACAGGCCGCTTACTACGGCGACGGCTTCTTCCACAACAATATTTTCTGGCCGGCCGACCACACCAAGCGCATGGTCGAGCTCTACCGCACCCGGTACGCGCACCACGGGCACGGCACGCCCGAGCAGGCGATCGTCGGTCTGGGAGGGCAGGTGTTCATGCGGAAGAACTCCCAGGACGCGGTGCGCGAGTTCCGGCCGTACTTCGACAACGCGCCCGTGTACGGGCACGGGCCGTCCCTCGAGGACTTCATCGATCAGACGCCACTGACCGTCGGCTCCCCCCAGCAGGTGATCGAGAAGACGCTGTCCTTCCGGGAGTACGCGGGCAACTACCAGCGCCAGTTGTTCCTGATGGACCACGCCGGACTGCCGCTGAAGACCGTCCTGGAGCAGATCGACATGCTCGGCGAGGAGGTCGTGCCCGTGCTGCGCGAGGAGTTCGCCAAGGGGCGCGCGGCCGGGGTGCCGGACGGGCCCACCCACGAGTCCCTGCTCGCCGCCGCCTCGGAACCGGAGAAGGTGACCGCCCCATGAAGCTCGTCGCCGTCTCGGCGGGGCTGAGCGTCCCGTCCTCCACGCGGCTGCTCGCCGACCGGCTCACCGATACGGTCCGCGATGACCTCGCCGACCGGGGCCACACGGTGGAGGTCGACGTCATCGAGCTGCGGGCCCTGGCCGTCGCCGTCGCCAACAACCTCGTGACCGGATTCCCCCAGCCACAGCTGGCCACCGTGATCGAATCGGTCACGGGCGCCGACGGCCTGGTCGCCGTGACTCCGGTGTTCACCGCCTCGTACAGCGGGCTGTTCAAGTCCTTCTTCGACCTGATCGATCCGGAGGCCCTCACCGGCAAGCCGGTCCTGATCGCAGCAACGGGGGGCACGGCCCGCCACTCGCTGGTCCTGGAACACGCCCTGCGCCCGCTGTTCACCTACCTGCGCGCCGTCGTCGTCCCCACGGCGGTCTACGCCGCGTCCGAGGACTGGGGCTCCGGCGGCGACGCATACACGCAGGGCCTGCCCGCACGCATACGCCGGGCAGGCGGGGAGCTGGCCACGCTCCTGGCCGCCAGGGCAGCCGATCCCGGACCCGAAGACGACATCACCTCGTTCGAGAAGCAGCTCTCCAATCTGCACTTCGACTGAGCGCTCAATCGCATTCCCGTCGGTCAATAGCACCTGGTAAACGGCTTCAAGAGAGGCTCATCGCCTCCCGGGATTGCCCGATCATTCACCTGTCCACTGGGTCACTGCAAGCGTCGGCAGAACACGCCCTGTGCAGCCGAATGGGGACTGCCTCCCTCACGGCATGACGATCACGATCGTCTCCCACGGGGCGTGCTCCCAGGGTCAACACATCGTGCGTTGACGGAAAAACCGGTACCGCCGCACGCTCCTACGCTGCGGTTGTCCCCGAGGAAGCAAGGCGCTCAACTGCTTGTACCCAACGCCAAGGCCTACCCCAGGACCCGGCTCGCCCCTCTGTCCCCTTGCAAGCACGGCTCACAGGAGAGTTCACCATGAGCACCAGTCCCGAATCATCCCCGGAGCGGGCCGAGCCGACGGGCCGGCACTTCGAACCGGACCTGCGTGCGATGACCCGCATCAATCTCCGCCCCATCGCTTCCCCGATGCCGGTCGGCTTCTTCGCGGTGGCAATCGCCTCCGTCATCGCCGGAGGGCTGCAACTGGGCTTCTTCGGTGACGGCGCCCATCGGGCGGTCGCCCTGACGATCCTGCCCGCCTTCATCCTGCAACTGATCGTCAGCATCCTGGCGTTCGGTGCGAGGGACGTGCTCGCTGCGACGCTCATGGCGTGTTTCTCCGGAACCTGGCTGGCGAACTCCCTGGTGCTGGGCCTCGAACCGCCGTCAGGCATCAAGGTGCTCGGCTTGCTCAACCTCGTGTTCGCCGTCTTCGCCCTGCTGATGGCGACCGTCGCGCACCGCAAGCGCGTGATGTGGTTCGTGCTGTGCGTGGCCGTGCCGCGTTTCGCGGTCGCGGCGCTCTTCAACTTCACCGGTGTCGCCTGGCTCGGCTACGTGTCCGGGGCCCTCGGACTGCTCCTCGCGGGTGTGGCCATGTATGCCGCGTTCGCGCTCATGCTGGAGGACATGAGGGGCGAGGAGGTCCTACCCGTCGGACGTCGGGGCCCGGCGTACGACGCAGTGGAAGGGGACCTGGCCGTGCAACTGCGCAACCTCGAACGTCAGGCGGGCGTCCGGCGCACCCTGTGAGTCTGTGAACGCATCGAGGGGGAGGCACGCTCATTCCGGATTCCGGATTCCGGGAACTGAGCGTCGCTGCAGCTCATCGGGGATCTGGTGGCCTCGTGGGCACGCTGGGGTCATGCCTGGTGATCGTCTCACTGGTGTATCAGGTGACTGCCTCGAGGTGAGGTTGCGCGCCTGCGCGACGATCTCGGGGTCGCGCGGAAATTCCCAAGACCTCGTGTTCTCGCCGAGCACGCAATGAGTGCGCGCCAGCAGCAGTGCCGCATCATCACGGGTAGTTGAGCCACACAGTTGTGTGAGCAGCCGGTCGCCCTCTTCCCGCAGGTTGCATCCTGATCGGCACGCTCGGGTGAGTGCGGACTTGAGCCGTTCCATGCCCAGGCTGATGTGTGGCTGCTCGACCAATCCGTCGGTGTACAGGGCGAGGATGCTGGCGGGCTCAATGTCGATCTCGGTCACTTCGAAGGGCATGCCGCCGACACCGAGTGGGGGACCGGGGGCCAGCTCGATGAAGTCAGTTGTGCCTTGGCGCTTACCAGCGCAGGGGGCGGGTGGCCGGCGCTCGCGATCGCGCAGCGGCAGGTTACGGGATCGTAGAGGGCGTACAGGCACGTCGCTCCGGTGCTGTCGGAACCGTTGTCGCTGCCCTCGGCGTCGGTGGCGAGCTCCTCGACCAGGTCGTCGAGCTGCATGAGGACCTCATCAGGTGGGAGGTCCAAGGAGGCAATGGTCCGAATGGCAGCGCGCAGTCTTCCCATTGTTGCCGCGGCGTGCAAGCCGTGCCCGACGACGTCTCCTACGACGAAGGCCACCCGCAGCGAGGACAGGGCGACGACATCGAACCAGTCACCGACTACGCCGGCTGCGCTACTGGCAGGCCGGTAGACGCCGGCCGTCTGCGCGGCTGTGATGTGGGCCGAGGAAAGCGGAAGCAGACTGCGCTGCAGGGTGACGGCGGCGCGGTGCTCTCTGGTGAAGCGCCGGGCGTTGTCGACACTCAGTGCTGCCCGGGACGCGATCTCGAGCAGGAGCTGGGAGTCTCTTTCGTCGAACGGGGAGTCGTTCTGCACTCGCCAGACCACCACACTCCCCAGAGCCAGCCCGCGGGCGAACAACGGAGCGACCACTGCCGAATGCCCATCGGGCGGGATCAGCTGCGTGACGAGTGGAGAGTGCGCACCGTAGATGTGCGCGAGTTCGCGAGGGGTGGTCACTACGGCGTTGCGCGAAGCACGTTGAGAGTACTCCGCCGGTCGGGGAGTGAAGGAAGCTGCTCTCCTGGCGAAATCATGCCGCCGGGCCAGGGACCCAGGGACCGCACCGCAGCGCACTGCAAGTGATGCCTTCCCACCCCGGCGGCCAACTCCGGGGGCTCGTCTCCGACGAGAACGGATTCGGCCAAGAACACGTGGGCGAGATCGCCGAGCGAGGGGACCAGCAGGTCCGCGAGGTCCCGTGTGGTTCGGTCGACGTCCAGCGATGTGCCGATCTGGTCTGCCGCCCTGTGGAGCAGTTCCAGGCGGTGCCGCGAGCGGTGCTGTTCGGAGACGTCCCTGAGATCCACCACCAGCCCGATCGTTTGCCCGTCCTCGACCTCCAGCCGTGCGGCCGTGAGGGACAGCATGCACGGATTGCCGGAGAACCCGATCGCAGGAACGACGGGAATCTCCAAGCCGGACAGGGCGGCATTCCCGTCGACGACCTGACGCAGTCGGCGCTCCACCTCCGGGGCGTGCTGAGCGTTGAAGAACTCGTGGAACAGGCTGCCGACCGGAACACCGACGCCGCCGAACATCGCCAATGGTTTGTGGCCTCGCAGTGTCCGGTGAGCACCACAGTGTCCGGCCCGGGGTCAGCAGCCCGTCGCGGATCGACCGGAGGATGGTGAGGAAGTCGGAGAACGAAGTCCCGCGACGCCAAGGCAGTCGCCGGACGAGGAGGACTTCAGCGATGATCTTCGCAGCTCCGGTCAGCCGACCGCCCGCGATCCCCGCCCAGCCGACGCTGTGGCACACCACAGGCGGTCCGTTCCGGGGCGAGGGGTGGCCGGCCTGGGCGCGGTGACAGCGAGGACGTCCTCCAGAGTCGGCGCCTGCGGCCCAGAGGGTCCGCCGGCAGGCAGGTCTCCGACGCGCACCAGCAGCCGGAGTGTGGAGACGTGCTCGGCGGCGTGTGCCACGTTTCCGGCGAGGGCTCCGCCGAGCGCGTCGGCGTCCGCGTCCTCAAGGAGGGAGGACAGTTCCTGCTCGGTGTAGCGGTAATTGGCGTTGACGGGGATGGCGCCGAGTTTCAGCGCGGCGAACACCGTTTCCAGGTAGGCGGCGCTGTTGTACAGATAGCAGGCGACGGTACGGCCGGGACCGACTCCGGCACCTCAAGAGCGGTTGCCAGACGTGAGGCGCGATCGTCGAACTCGGCATAGGTGTAGTCGCGGCCGGGTTCGGAGATCGCCACCGCGCCGGGCAGTATCCGGGCCACCGCTTCCCACATGGTGCTGAAGGACATGTCCATGCCGATCATTCGCCCTTCTCCTGAGCGGAGCCGGACAGCCCGAACAACCGGGCGGCGTTCTCCTTGAGGATCAACGGTCGGACCTCATCCTTGATCGGCAGTTTCTCGAAATCCGCGAACCAGCGTTCTGGAGTAAGCGCCGGGAAATCGGAACCGAAAAGAACCTTTCTTTTGAGTAGCGAATTCGCCTGTGCGACGAGCTGCGGCGGAAAGTATTTGGGCGACCAGCCGGACAGATCGATGTACACCTGCGGCTTGTGCGCGGCGATGGAGAGTGCCTCGTCCTGCCACGGTACGGACGGGTGAGCGATGATGATCGGCATGTCGGGAAAGTCGACGGCGACGTCGTCGAGGTGCAACGGGTTGGAGTACTTCAGCCGGATCCCGCCGCCTGCCCGCTGACCTGCGCCGACGCCGGTCTGACCACTGTGGAAGAGCGCTGGCAACCCAGCCTCCTGAATGACATCGTAGAGCGGGTAAACCGTCGGGTCGTTCGGGAAGAAGCCCTGGTCACTCGGGTGGAACTTGAAGCCCCGCACACCGTGGTCCCGGATCAGGCGCTTGGCCATCCGGATGGCGGCGGCCCCGCGCCCGGGGTCGACGCTCGCGAACGGGATCAGCACATCGGCATGCGCTTCCGCCTGGTCGGCGATCTCCTCGTTGGAGACCCGGGGCGGCTTTCCCGTCCGCCTGCAGGGCCGGCCGGAAGACCTCCTGCGCGGAGGTCGGGTCGATGGTGCGCCGGACCACCGCGGCGGCGGAGGACGGGGCGGGGGTGATGCGCACCTTGGCGATGTAGTCCCCGTGCCGGACCGCGCCCATCGTCCAGTAGCTCGACAGCAGTGCGTTGACTGGAGGGGTCTTCGACAGGCCGCATGAGTCCTCTCGGCAGCCGCCGCGTCGGCCATCGCGGCGAGATCCTCACGCAACGCATCCGCATGACCCGGCTTGATCTCGGTGAAGACAGTGAACTCGCTACAGACCCCATCCGACCTGCCTGGCCGATCGGGGCGCGGTGACTGGGCTGCACCTGTCGTTGCAGCCGGGAAACTCCGGCACTGCGGAGTCCGGCCTGGTCCCTCCCGTCCCTAGAGGCTCCCGAGGACAGATCCGGCCATGCGCAGGAAGATGGAACGGGTGGGACGTGCCGAGTACGTCGTCGTCACGATTCCCGGGCAGCCACTTGCGCACGGCCGTGGAGACAGTGGCGCAGCCGATCGCACACCGACCCGTTGCGCCGCCGAGGCGGTCGGGACCCCGCTCGCGTCAAGCCCTGCTCAACCGGATCGCTATCCTGACCTCATGCGGAGTCAACCATGGGCGCAGTTCTCGGTGACGTACTGGGTTTAGCGTCCGCCGTCGCTGTCAGCCCGCTCCCCATCATCGCCGTCATCCTCATACTCGCCACGCCTCGGGGACGTCTCAACGGAGTCCTCTTCACCATCGGCTGGATCCTGGGACTCTCGGTGCTGGGCGCGGTGATGCTGGCGATCGCTTCCCCCGCAGGCGCCTCCGCCCACAACCACCCGGCCACCTGGGTGGGAGCCCTCAAACTCGCCCTGGGCCTGTTCCTCGTCCTCTTCGGCGTCCGGCAATGGCACCGGCGCCCAAAGGATCCCTCGCGGGCCCGGCTGCCGAGGTGGATGAGCGCGATCGACCGCCTCACGCCGGTCAAGGTCTTCGCACTCGGGCTGGCCCTGGCCGCGCTCAACGCCAAGAACGCCCCGCTGACCGTGGCCGCGGGGGCCTCGATCGGCTCGGCCGGCCTGCCGGTGGGGCAGCAGATCGCATCTCTGGCGATCTTCGTCCTGATCGCCACCCTCGGCCTGCTGGCCCCACTGGGAGTCTTTCCTGCTCGGGGGAGAGCGAGCCAGGACCACGCTCGGCAATTGGAAAGACTGGGCAGCTCAGCACAATGGCGCCGTGATGGCGGTCCTGTTTTTCGTCCTCGGGCTGAAACTGCTCGGGGACGGCATCTCCATCCTCACCTCCTGACCGGCTTGCTCGCATCGCTGTGTGGTTCGATCGCAGACATGCAACAAAGCAGGTCGGCGGAGCGGCTTTGAAAGCCATCCCTGTCAGGAGTGGCAGCCTTGCCGAGGACTTGGATCAGCTGATGTGGGTTCATCTCGGACCGGGCGGGGATGGCCAGGTTGGTCGCCTGCTCGTACAGCTCGCCCTCGCTCAGCTGCTCAAGCTGCGCCTTCGCGCTCTTTCCGGCCTTCTCATTGCCGTCTTTCCGCTCGCCGACCGGGAGCCGCTTGACCTTCTCTGGTTGGCGAGCTCGCGACCTTTTGGGTCTGTACGACGTTGCGCGGCCCGCACTGGCCTCGGCGGCAGCCGGATCGTGGATCTGCCGCTCGGCGAGCAACTGCCCCGAGTCTGCTGACTGGACTGGTCTCCGGTGGTGGGCAGACAGCCGGAGGCCGGACACTGGCACTGGTGGGGAGAGAGAGCGCCCTGCGAAGGGGGAGGAAGGAGGTAGTGCCGTGCCTGAGACTCCGCACATCGTGAGTGATGTGATGACACGGACGGTGGTCGCTGTGGGGCGTGACGCGCCCTTCAAAGAGCTGGTGCAGACCTTGGGCCAGTGGCATGTGAGTGCCGTGCCGGTGCTGGAGGGCGAGGGGCGGGTCATCGGTGTCGTCTCCGAGGCGGATCTGCTGCCGAAGGAGGAATTCCGGGACACCGATCCGGACCGCTTCGAGCAGGTACGACGCCTCCCCGACCTGGCGAAGGCCGGCGGGGTGGTGGCGGAGGAGCTGATGAGCTCCCCGGCGGTGACGGTGCATACGGACGCCACCTTGGCCGAGGCGGCGCGGATCATGGCTGTCAATGGGGTCAAGCGGCTTCCCGTGGTCGGCGCAGAGGGGATGTTGCGGGGCATCGTCAGCCGGGGGGATCTGCTGAAGGTCTTCCTCCGTCCGGAAGAGGACATCGAGGAGGAGGTCCGGCGCACCGTGGTGTCGTACCTGTTCCCCGGCAACACCAGCGTTCGCGTCCGGGTGGCCGACGGAGTTGTCACCCTGAGCGGACAGCTGCGGGACACCGCGCTGATCCCGGTGGCGGCGCGGCTGACCCGGGCCGTGGAAGGTGTTGTCGATGCCGAATGCCATTTCCGTGGTGTGGGACCGGACGAGGGCCCCCGCACCGGCTGAGAGTGATTTCTCCGGGGCTGTGCGGGTGGTGCCTACGGCTCGATGTCCAGCACGTCCTGGACGGGCCGTCGGGGGGTTTGCGTACCGGGGCGGCCGTACCCCAGCCGGAGCACCATCTGCACATAGGCCATGCCCGAGGTCGGGTCGCGCAGTGGCCAGCGCAGTTCGTGCCATTCGAGGGCCTGGGTGACGAACGAGGTGGCCAGCCCCTCGAGGGTGGCCGTCAGCAGTACCCGTTCCACCGCCATACCGGTCCGCAACCAGTCCTCGGGCTGGTCGTGTGCGGTGCTGAGCAAGGCCAGGTGGGGGGTGGTCTCGAAGTCGGCGGTCGGGCGGCCGGGGACCGTTCTGCCGCCCGCGAAGTCCCGCACGGGCGCCTTGCCGGTCCGGCGGCGGGGCCCGAAGGCGGACTCCGGGACTCCTTCGGTGGCCGGACCCGTATCGTCCGCCCTGCGGGTGAAGCGGGCCAGTTCCGCCGCGGTGTCGGCATCGGTGAGGTTGCGGGCCTCGGCCTCCAGCATCAAGTCCAGCACCGACTGCAGATGCCAGCCGGAGGGGAAGTCCAGCGAAACCCGCTCCTTTCGCGCGGCCTCGACGAGAGCGGTGCGCACGGAATCGGGTATCGCTCTCTCGGCGAAGGGGTACCGGCTGGTGTGCCGGGTGTGCACAGCGGGGTACAAAGCCGCCGGATCGTCCTCGTCGCCGAGCGGGCCGGTCAGCGTTACCGAGGCCAGCAGCATCCGGTCGCCGGGGTCGGGCAGCAGCCGGGTCACCGCCTGCCGGCCCTCGTGTGCGACCGCGACCCGCAGGTTCATCAGCGCGGCACCACAGCCGATGTGCAGGGCGCGGAGTTCGGGGTCGGTGTGCGGCAGAGAGCCCCGGAGGTCGGCCCTCAGCTGGAAGACGCGGTTGCGCCGGAAGTACCGGAACCGCCAGGGCTGGGCGTTGTGCATCGAGGGGGCGGCCGTGGCGTCCCGCACCAGAGCAGTGACCACCGCTTCGGAGAGCGCACCCTGGGGCGCCCCTGAGGATCCGCGGTCGCCCAGCGCCTCGGCTTGCCCTTCCGGCCCGCGCACGATGTGGTGAATGTGTGCGTCCGGACCCGGGAACACAAGGGTGACCTGCTGTGAGTCCGACCACCGAACGTCATAGGGAGGTGTCCCG
Source organism: Streptomyces sp. JLBJ103 (assembly GCF_058215575.1). NCBI lineage: Bacteria > Bacillati > Actinomycetota > Actinomycetes > Kitasatosporales > Streptomycetaceae > Streptomyces > Streptomyces sp. JLBJ103. Next base: position 6,988,033 of record NZ_CM177089.1, read on the forward strand.
TCGTCATGGTGGACCCCGACGATCTCACCGTCCCGTTTGGTGGCACCGGTGGTGGGGCTCTCGACAATCAGTTGGTCGCCGACGTGAGCACGCATCGACATCCCACCTCTCTGTCTGACTTCCAATGTGTCACCCCGCGCGGGTGGTGTCCTTGGGGCGGAAAGTCCTCGAGCCAGGGGCCGGACGGCCCCGGTGTGGGCCGAGCGGCTGGGAAAGGGGGCCATGAGGCTCACTCGGCCGTGGCGGCGAGCTGACAGGCTCGATGGGAGGACATCGGCCGACCTGCCGTGAGTCCCGAGAGGAGCGCTGCATGCACCACAGAACGATCGGAGAGCTCATGACGCGCCCGGTGGTCCGGGCCCCGCGGGATATGCCGTTCAAGGAACTCGTGGGCCTCCTCACGGAGCACGATGTGACCGCCGTGCCGGTCGTGGACGGTTCGGGACACCCGATCGGAGTGGTGTCCGAGGCCGATCTGCTGCGCAAATCGTCCGGTCAGGCCGACCCGTCCGGACGTCTGCCGATTCCGCATCTGGAGGCGTGGGAACGCGCGAAGGCGGAGGGCGCGAGGGCGGAGGAACTGATGTCGTCGCCCGCGGTGTGCGCGCGTCCGGAGTGGTCGGTCGTCGAGGCGGCTCGGTTGATGTCGGACCGGCACATCAAGCGGCTTCCCGTAGTGGACGAGACCGGCACGCTGCTCGGCATCATCAGCCGTGGTGACCTCCTGCGGATCTTCCTTCGCCACGACGAAGCGATCCAGGACGAGATCGAGAGGGACCTGCTGCTACGGACCCTGCGCCTGGCTCCCTCGGCCGTAACGGTCCAGGTGCGGGAGGGCGAGGTCACGCTGAACGGATCGGTGGAGACCAGGAGCCTGATCCCGGTCCTCGTGCGGCTGTGCCGGAGCGTGGACGGGGTGGTGTCGGTCACGGAGCACATCCTTTACGAGACCGATGACACCGGCGCGAGTGGCACTGCCGCGTAGCCGGCGACAGTGCCGGGACAGCGGGGCAGGCGCTCGAGATATCCGCGTGGTGGTTGTGCCGCTTCGGGGTACTCGCCGAGCGGAGACGTTCCGGGAGACGGGGCACTGCCATGGAACAAGTGGTCACCGTGGGCCTCGACGGCTCGGCCGAGAGCCTGACCGCCGCGCACTGGGCCGCCGACGAGGCGAAGCGGCGCGAACTGGCCCTGCGCCTGACCCACGCCTGGATCCTGCTGTCGCCGCCCACTCCCGACAGCCCGGCTGCGGACGACCAGAACTACTGGGCGAAGCGCATCGTGCACGATGCGCACGCCGAGCTGGCCCGGCTCCACCCCGACCTGACCATCATCGAGGACATGGTCGCGGACGAGCCCGAGAAAGCCCTGCTCGACGCCGCCGCGCGGTCCCGGATGCTGGTGCTCGGATCGCGGGGGCTGGACCCGGTGGCGAGCTTCTTCCTGGGCGACATCGGGTTGCACGTCGTCACCCGGGCGGAGCGGCCCGTGGTACTGGTGCGCGCGGACCGGCAGGCGGAGGAACGCCAGGGGCATGTGGTCGTGGGGCTGAGTCTGCACGGTCCGCAGGACAACCTCCTGGAGTTCGCTTACGTCACAGCCTTCACGCGAGGCGTGCCACTGCACGCCGTCCACGGAAGGAAACCGGACCGGGCCCACGGCGCTCGGGGCGTGGGTGCCGAGGCCGCACATGATCTCGAGCAGCGTGTGCGAGAGGAACTGGATGATGTTCTGCGGCCGTGGCGGGAGAAGTTTCCCCGGGTCAGGGTCATCGACGAGGTCCGCGTGGAGAGCCCGGCCCAGGCCGTCGTACGGGCAGCGGCCGACCGCGATCTGCTGATGGTCGGACGGCGAAAGCACCCGCCTGCCCTCGGCCCCCACCTCGGCCCCGTGGTACAGGCGGCCGTACACCACGCGGCCTGCCCGGTCGCCGTCATCCCTCACGAGTGACCGCGATGGCGCCAGCCCGTGATGCACACACCAGGGCGGTCCCACGACAGGGTCCGCCGGGCGCCGTACTCCCGTGGGCCTCGCGCGGAATCGGCCACCGATGCTGGAGATCCGCATGACCACACAGCCCATCACCGCAGGTCTGGACGGGTCGCCCGAGTGCCCGGACGCTGTCGACTGGGCGGCGCGGGAGGCGCGGTGGCGTCATACGCCGTTGCGTTTGGTGTACGCCTGGACGCTGCCGCCGCAGACGGCTCGGACCGCTCAGGCTCCCGAGGTCCGCAAGGAGTGGGCACAGCAGGTCCTGGACGATGCGGAAGCCGACCTGGCCACCCGTTACCCGGACGTGTCGGTCTCCACCGAGCTGGTGCCGGAGACCGCAGTCCCGGCTTTGGTGGCCCATGGCGCGGACTCGGAGATGCTGGTGCTGGGCTCGCGGGGCCGTGGTGCCGTGGCCGGCTTTCTGCTCGGGTCTACCGGGCTGCAGGTGCTGGGCCGGACCGCGTGCCCGGTCGTGCTGGTGCGACGCAGGAGCGGCCAGACGCCCGGGGCCTCAGGGGGAGATGCGGTGGTGGGTATCCAGGATCCGCCCGAGTCGGCCGCACCGATCGAGTTCGCGTTCGCCACGGCCGCGGCACGAGGCGCGGGAGTGCGCGCCGTACGGGCCTGGAAGCTGCCGGGGGTGTCCGAGTACGGCCCGGCGTCGCTGCGGGCCCTCAGCAAGGCCGGTGGCATCGAGCTCCGTGAGCGGAAACGGCTGGGCGAGGCCGTCCTGTTGTGGCGGGAGAAGTACCCAAAGGTGCCGGTGACCGAGCATGTCGAGATGGGCAACGCCGCGGAGGTGCTGCTGACGTCAGCCGCGGGAGCGGGGCTGGTGGTCGTCGGCCGGCACACGCCCCGGTCCGCCCTGGGCCCGCGCCTCGGCCATGTCGCTCACGCCCTGCTCCACCATGCCGCATGCCCCGTCGCGGTCGTCCCCCACGAATGACGCACGGTCGGCAGCACGTCGAAAGGGAAGTGGATGCCGCACAGCACACCGCAGGACGGCACGCCGCGGAACCAGGGCGAGCCCGGCCGTCTGCCCCGGGCCCGGTACCAGGAAGAACTGCGCCGTCTCCAGATCGAGCTGGTGAAGCTTCAGGAGTGGGTGCGGGCCGAGGGCGAGCGGCTCGTGGTGCTCTTCGATGGGCGGGACGCGGCAGGCAAGGGCGGCACGATCAAGCGGGTCACCGAGCGGCTCAACCCGCGCATCGCGCGGATCGTCGCCCTTCCGGTGCCCACCGAGCGCGAACGCACCCAGTGGTACTTCCAGCGCTATGTCGAGCAGCTCCCCGCCGCGGGCGAGATCGTGCTCTTTGACCGCAGCTGGTACAACCGCGCCGGCGTCGAACGCGTCATGGGCTTTTGTACCGGGGAGGAACACCAGCGCTTCCTGCACCAATGTCCGGTCTTCGAGCGCATGGTGGTCGACGACGGAATATTGCTGCGCAAGTACTGGTTCTCTGTGAGCGACACCGTCCAGGAGCAGCGGTTCCACTCCAGGCTGAGCGATCCCACCCGGCGGTGGAAGATCTCGGCACTGGATCTGGAGTCCATCACACGCTGGGAGGCGTACTCCCGGGCCAAGGACGAGATGTTCGCGCGCACCGACATCCCCGAATCCCCCTGGTACGTCGTCGAGAGCGACGACAAGCGATCGGCCCGCATCAACATGATCGCGCACCTGCTGTCGACCGTTCCGTACGGCGATGTCCACCTGCCGGACCTCCGGCTCCCGGACCGCCCCCCGCCCACCGGCTACGAGCGGCCGCCGCGCCGTCTGCAGACCTATGTGCCCGACCACGCCGCCGCACTGATGGCGCCGGAGAGCCGGCCGGCCGGCTCGGAGGGCCGCTCGCCCGACAGCGGAGGGAGCCACGGATGACGGACACGTCGCACCGACCCGACACTGTCCACGCGCTGCTCGCCGACGGCACCACCGTCGAGATACGTGCCGCGCTGCCACAGGACCGGGACGAGGTCTTGCGCATGCATCAGGAGATGTCGCCGGAGGATCTGCGGCTGCGGTTCTTCGCAGTCAACCCGCGCTACGCACACGCGGCAGCGGACCGTATCTGCGCGCCCGGCCACCACGGCTACCAGGCGCTCGTCGCGGTGGCGCGCGAGCGCGTGGTCGGCGTGGCCGAATACACCGCCCTTCCCCCGGCCGAAGGTGAACAGAACTCCGCGGAGATCGCGCTGGCCGTCGCCGAGGGCCACCACGGACAGGGCATCGGCACCCTGCTGCTGGAACACCTCGTCCACGCCGCCCGGGACGCGGGGATCTCGACCTTCACCGCCGAGGCGCTCGCCGAGAACCACGAGGTCCTGAAGGTCTTCGCCGATCTGGGACTGAGGACCTCACGGCACTTCGACGGCACCGACGTCCGCTGCACCGTGCACCTGGAGGAGCACGAGCGCTATCTCTCAGCAGTGGACCGGCGCGGCCGGATCGCAGATGTGGCCAGCCTGCGTCCGCTGCTGCGGCCGCGCTCGGTGGCCGTCGTCGGGGCGGGCCGCCGCCCCGGATCCGTCGGACGTGCCGTGCTCGGAAATCTCCGCTCCGGCGGATTCCGCGGAACCTTGTACGCGGTCAACCCGCACGCCCCGGTCGTCGGGGGGACACCGGCGTACCCGTCGGTGGCGGCGCTGCCCGGGGCACCGGACCTCGCCGTGCTCGCCGTACCCGCCGCGGCGGTCCCGGAAGTGGCCGAGCAGTGCGGCGTCCGGGGGGTGCGGGCGCTGGTCGTCCTGGCGGCCGGGCTCGACGCCGACCAGGCCGAGGCGCTGTTCACCGCATGCCGACGCCACGGGATGCGCCTGGTCGGCCCCAACTGCCTGGGTATCGCCGATACGGCGGACGAGGCGCGCCTGAACGCCACATTCGCCGCGCACCCCCCGCTGCCGGGGTGCGCCGGTGTCGCCGTGCAGTCCGGAGGCGTCGGTATCGCCCTGCTGGAGCGGTTCGGCCGCCTCGGCATCGGTGTGTCCAGCTTCGTCTCGCTCGGTGACAAGTACGACGTCAGCGGCAACGACTTGCTGCAGTGGTGGGAGGCCGACCCGGGAACCCGCCTCGCCGTGCTCCACCTGGAGTCCTTCGGCAACCCGCGGGCGTTCTCCCGCACCGCGCGACGCGTCGCCCGCACCATGCCCGTCCTCACCGTGGACGCGGGCCGCTCCGAGGCTGGACGGCGCGCCGCCGCCTCGCACACCGCAGCCGCGGCCACCCCCACCATGACCCGCCGGGCGCTCTTCGACCAGGCCGGGATCATCGCCACCCGGAGCATCGCCGAATTGGTCGACACCGCGGCTCTGTTGTACACCCAGCCATTGCCCCAGGGAGCCGATGTGGCGGTGGTCAGCAATGCCGGGGGCGCCGGTGTGCTCGCCGCCGACGCCTGTACGGAGGCGGGGCTGAACGTGCCCGCCCTTGACGCCGCCCTTGCCGAGGAACTCGGGGCGCTCCTCCCGCCTGGCGCGGCCACCACCAACCCCGTGGACACCACGGCCGCGGTGACCGCCGATGGAATGCGCGGCTGCGTGGACCGGCTCGCCGCTCATGGAGCCGTCGACGCGGTGCTGGTGGTGTTGGTCCCCACCGCGCTGGCCACCGGCACCGAAGACGACCCCCTGCTGGCCCTCACCGGGACCCCGGGCCCGCGCCCCCGCCCGGTGGCTGCGGTCCTCCTGGACCAGGAGGCCTTCGTACGCCTGCTCCCGAGCGCCGACGCATGCACCATCCCGTCCTACGCCGAGCCCCAATCGGCCGCCCGCGCCCTCGCTCACGCCACCCGCTACGCCCGCTGGCGTGCCGAACCGCCAGGCAGCATCCCGCCGCTGTCAGGGATCGACCCTGGCGGGGCCACGGCCACCGTGGAGGAATTCCTCACCCACCACCCCGGCGGCGGATGGCTCGATCCCCGTGACTGCGCCGCCCTGCTCGACCACTACCGCATCCCCCAGCTGCCCTGGGCCTGGGCCGAGGACGAGGACACCGCCGCGGCGGCCCTCCGGCACCTTGCTGAAGGGGACGCGAGGGTGGCCCTGAAGGCGTACTGGCCCGGTCTGGTGCACAAGAGCGACCAGGGTGCGCTGCTGCTGGACCTCCAGGGCGCGGACCAGGTCCGCGACGCCTACCGTGACCTGCGGGAACGCTTCGGCGATCGCATGACCGGGGCGCTGGTGCAGCCCATGGCACACCGTGGCACCGAGCTGTTCGCCGGAGTCGTCCAGGACGAGGTGTTCGGCCCGCTGGTGCTCTTCGGCCTCGGCGGCACCGCCACCGACCTCCTCGCCGACCACGCCGCCAGACTCGCCCCGCTCACCGACCGCGATGTGCACACCCTCATCACGTCGCCGCGCTGCGCCCCGCTACTGTTCGGGTATCGGGGCGGCAGGGCGGTGGATCTGGAGGGGCTGGAACAGCTTCTCCTGCGGCTGTCCCGGATGGCCTGCGACCTGCCGCAGCTCGCCGAGGCCGACCTCAACCCGGTGGTGGTCCGCCCCGACGGCGTCGTCGCGCTCGACGTCCGGCTGCGCATCCTGCCCCGCCACGCCCACGACCCCTACCTGCGCCGACTGCGTGCCGCCGGACGGCAGCGCCGAGCCTGAACACGCCCTGGACGCTCGCGGTCATACCTGCTGCGGGACGACTGCGACCGGGCAGGCGGCGTGGTGCAGCACGGCATGGCTGACCCGGCCGAGCTGTAGCCCGAGGTGGCCATGGGGCCTGAGGGCACCGACAACCAGCAGGTCTGCGCGTTCCGACGCGGCCAGGAGAACCTTGTGCGCGGGCCCCTCGACCACATCGCGTCGCAAGGCGGTCTTGTCGGGGTCGCGCTCCACCCGGCCCAATGCGTCACTGATGATCGCCGATGCCTGCTCCTCACGGATGAGGGACCCGGCCTCCCGCATGAGCAGTGGCTGGTTCACGGATTCGTGAGCCGGACGGCGCCAGGCTCGTACGGCGTCCAGTTCGGCGCCCCGCACCTGCGCTTCGCGCAACGCGAACCGTACGGCCGTCGAGTCCTCTGTGAGGTCGCCGACCCCGAGGACCACCGCTCCCCATTCCCCGTTGCGGTTTCGCTCCGCGCCGCGGACGACGATCACCGGGCACACGGCCCGGGCCGCCACCGCCAGACTCACCGACCCCAGCAGTATCGCGGGCAGCTCGCTTCGGCCGCGGTTGCCCGTCACCACGGCGAAAGCCTGGCGGCTCTCCTCCAGCAGCGCATCCACCGCGTCATCGGGAATCACCTCGCAGGACACCTTCACATCCGGCTTCCGCAGCCGGGCGCGTTCCGCGCAGGAGGCGACGATGTGCTCGGCCAGCACCTCCCCCGAGGGGCGTTCGGTGCCGAAGGAGGGGAGGGTTTCCTCGTAGCGCTCCCATCGGGAGGTGTGCACCAGGCGCAAGGGCAACCCGTGGCGCGCCGCCTCGTCCACGGCCCAGTCCACCGCCTGCAGACTGGAGTCCGATCCGTCGACGCCCACGACCAGCGGGAGCTCCATCGTCCCCACCGCCTTTCCTGTGACTGACGGTTCCACGCCGGGTACCCCTTGGCCGCCGTCGCACCGCTCGGGGTCAGCGCCCGCGTCTCCGTCATACCCGGCGAGTCATCCGGGGGGTGGAGTTGCTATCGCGCGCCTTCCGGTGGCGCTGATTCGCCGGTGAGATGGGACTCGACGTCCACGACGCCCTCCACGGCGCGGACGAGACGCGCGGCAGCGGAGATGAGTGAGGTGTCGCTGATCTGTCCGCGGAGGGTGACAACTCCCTCGTTCACGTTTACGTGGATGGCGTGGCTGAAGGCGGGGAAGAGGAAGGCGACCACCGTGCGGCGGATCTCCTCCTCGATCTCCTCGTCCGGCCTGAGGAAGACCTTCAGCAGATCGGCACGGCTGACGAAACCGCGCAGCATGTCCTCGTCGTCGACCACGGGGAGTCGCTTGATGTGCTTCACGGCCATGATCCGCGAGGCCTGCGCCAGGGTGGCGCCGGGATGCACCGTGACGGCAGGGGTGCTCATGAGCTCCTCCGCGGACACTGCTGCCGCTTTGGCGAGGTCGGTCAGGCGCTGCCGCTGCTGGATGAGGTTCAGGGCACTGTCGTGGAACTCCTCCTTGGGCAGCAGGTCGGCCTCGGAGACGACACCGATGACGCGACCATCGCCCTCCAGTACCGGCAGGGCGCTGACCTTCCACTGCTTCATGATCCGCACGATCTCCTTGAAGGTCACGTCCCGCCCGACGGCTGCGACCGGCAGGGACATCACATCGCTCACGATGTGCGGAGTCTCAGGCACGTCAGACCTCCTCCTCTCCCTCGTCAGGGCACCTGGCCCGCGCTGTAGGGCGCATACAGATCGAGCAGCGGTCGGCTGTCAGCCCTGGGCCGGTCTGCGATCAACCCGGCGACATAGGCGTACAGCGCACGGTCCAGCGCGGGGGCCTTCCCGCGCAGCTCACGGACCGCGGACACATCGAACGCGCAGGCGCGCACCGGCCTGCCGGCCTCGTCCCCCAGGTGCCAGTGCTGGGGCGGGGTCAGCCAGGACCACGCCTGTTGCGAAGGACACCTCACGGGAGAGTGACATGAGCCGACCGCGCTGTTCCTCGGGCAGTGGCCTGAAGAAACCACTCCGCGTGATCACGGTGACCTCTCCCGATGGACGCCGCCGCGCCCGGCGTCGTTCTGGACAGGAGGTGGCGTCTGCCGGGCAGGACGTGAGCCGGAGTCGTCATAGCGGTACGTCAGCCTGTCGATGACGAAGACCACCCCGTCCACTTGCTGCGCCAACCGGACCGCGACCTGGATCTCGCTGAACCGCTCCAGCTGTCCTTCGAGGGTGACCACACCGTCGATCACCCGTACGTTGACCGCGCCGGGGGACACCCACAGCGTCCGGTCCAGGACCTCGTCGACGATCTCCCGGCGGATGTCAGGGTCCGGTCGCAGAAAGACCTGAAGCAGGTCGCGGCGGGTCACGATGCCCACCAGGCGGCCCTTCTCATCGACCACGGGCAGCCGCTCGACGCGATGCTGTGCCATGGTGCGGGCGGCCACGGCGACCGTCTCGTTGGCCTGGACGGTGATCGCCGGTTGCGACATCAGGTCCTCGGCGCTCATCGCGTGCGCCTTGGTGTCCGTGTCGCCTGCGGTGTCGGCGCCACCGGTCGGCGGTGTCCGCCAGGCCAGCCGTGCGCTGCGGATAGGTCCCGGCTCGGGCGGAACGTCCGCCTGCCGGAGTATGAGGTCGCTCTCGGAGATCACCCCGAGCACCTTGTCGTTGGCGTCGACCACGGGCAGACCACTGATCCGGTGCACCGCGAGCAGCTTGGCGACCTCCTTGAACGGGGTCTGCGGAATCACCGAGACCACGTCGCTGACCATCAGGTTGCCGATCTTGCTGTGCTTCATCGATAGCTTTCCCTCTCCAGGTGGGGCCTTCTCCGGCCACTTGTCCTGCCCTCAGCTACAGCCTCCGGCGAGAAGGCGCCCGGCCCCAGGGTCTGAGAGGGCACGAAGGTGGGCCGACCGGGCCGTATGACTCCACCATCGCCCCGAACCGGCGCGGTGCGACCTGGCCGAAGGTCCCCCTGAGAGCCGGTCCGCATGTCGCGGTGGACCTCGTGTGGTGCGACGGTATTCACAGGGACGCTCTCAGTGGCCGAAAAGAAGGCGGTGGGAAGGATGGAGCTCCCGCTGGTCGTGGGTGTCGATGGATCGGATCTCAGCTTGCCAGCGGTCGACTGGGCGATGGACGGAGCGGCACGCCACGGGCTTCCCTTGCGTCTGATCCATGCGTCCCTGCGGGAGCGTTACGAGGGAGGCCGCCTGTCCTTCGGCACGGGGCGTCCCGCTGAAGAGGTCATGGCAGGGGCGCTGGCTCGGTACCCCACGGGAGCGGTTGATGGCAAAGAGCGAAAGGCCCGGCTCTGACACTCCGGGTCGGCAGATCGGCCAGTGGCTCGACCTCGCTGAGAAGGCGGTCGAGAACCAGATCTCGCGCGTAGTGGCCAAGCTCGGTACGGAATGGCGAATCCAGGCCGCCGTCATCGCCACTCCGGCGCAAAGCGCCCAGCTGCGTGGACGTGCGGATGCGGCTCCGCTGAGGCAGTGAACCAGTACAGGGGCAGCCGGAGGCCCGATGCGGACGGCGACGAACTCCGGAGCACAACACCCGCAGCGGTGGGCCTGTCGTCGGACGAGGCCGCGCGGCGACTGGAACTCTACGGGCGCAACGAGATCCCGGAGGAGCGACGGACCCCCGTGTGGCGGCGGGTGCTTCAGCAGCTGCGCGATCCGCTGATCCTGGTACTGCTCGTGGCCGCCGCTCTGACGATCGCCACCGGCGATCTCTCCGATGCCGCCGTGATTCTGCTCGTGATCACCGTGAACACCGTGGTCGGCGTCGTGCAGGAGGTACGGGCAGAGGCCGCGGTCATGGCCCTGTCTGCCATAAGTGCCCCCGCCGCGAGGGTGGTACGGGACGGCGAGGAACGTTCCATCCCGGCTGCCGAGGTGGTGCCCGCTGAACTGGTCCTGGTAGCTGAGGGAGACATCGTTCCCGCGGACGGAGACGTGCAGGCCGCGGCGTTGCTGCTGGCGGATGAGTCCTCACTGACGGGCGAGTCCGTTCCGGTGGAGAAGGCCCCTGACAGCGACGCATCGCGCGGCACGGTGTCGGCGGGCACGGTCATTGTCCGCGGTCGAGGACGCGTCGTGGTCACCGCCACCGGAGCCGAGAGCGCGCTCGGCCGGATCGCTTCCCTCATGGGCGCCGCGCCCGGCCTGACGCCGTTGCAACATCGGCTGGCGAGCTTCGGCCGGGTTCTGGCAGCTGTCACCGTGGCGCTGTGTGCCGTCGTTCTCGCGCTCGGGCTGGTGCGCGGACAGCCCGTGGAGCTGATGATCGTGGCGGCGATCAGCCTCGCAGTCGCTGCCGTTCCGGAGTCCCTTCCCGCTGTCGTGACGCTCGCTCTCGCGCTGGGAGCACGGCGAATGGCGGATCGGCAGGCGATCGTCCGCAGGCTGCCCGCGGTGGAGACCCTGGGTTCTGTGACGGTGATCGCCACCGACAAGACCGGCACCCTGACCGAGGGCCGGATGGCCGCCGAGCAGCTGTGGACGCCAAGCGGCGAGGCCACAGTCGTGGGTACGGGCTACGAACCCGAGGGCCGGGTCGTCCGCGACGGCGAGACGGTCACCCCGGGCGATGCGCCCGACCTGGCCGCGTTGCTGCGGGGCGCGATGCTGTGCAACGACGCCGCGCTGGAGCCACCGTCGGACCGCTCCGCGGAATGGCGCGCCCTGGGCGACCCCACGGAGGCCGCCCTGCTCGTGGCCGGGGCCCGCCTCGGGCTGGACCGGGAGGCGCTGGAGCGCAAGATGCCGCGGGTGGAGGAGATTCCGTTCGACAGCGGGCGCAAACGCATGACGACCGTGCACCGTCGGCCGGAGGGCGGAGTGTGGGTCGCGTGCAAAGGAGCGCCGGAGTCGCTTCTCCGGCCGGAGGTTCTGGCCGAGGGCTCGGACGTGCTCGCCCGGGCGGCGGCTTCGGCGGAGGTGCTGGCACGCCGCGGGTATCGAGTGCTCGCCGTCGCGTCGGCCGACCATGAGGAACCGGCGGAACGGCCTCGGACGTGGGAGTCGGGCCTGTCGCTTCTCGGTCTCGTCGGCATCCTGGATCCGCCCCGGCGCGCGTCGGAGACGACGATGGCCGCCTGTAAGCGGGCCGGCATCGTCCCCGTACTCATCACCGGTGACCATCCGCTGACCGCACGGGCCGTGGCCGGGCGGCTGGGCATTGCTTCCCGGGATGAGGAGGTCACCACTGGCGAGCGCATCCGGGAAGGCACAGCGGGCGACCTGACGGGCGTGCGTGTCTACGCGCGGACCACGCCGGAACAGAAATTGGACATCGTTCAGGCGTGGCGCGGGGCGGGGCACGTGGTGGCGATGACGGGCGACGGTGTCAACGACGGCCCGGCTCTGCGCCGGGCCGACATCGGCGTCGCCATGGGGCGGCGCGGCACCGAGGTGGCACGCCAGGCGGCTGATCTCGTGCTCGCCGACGACAACCCGGCCACCATCGTGTCGGCCGTTGAGGAGGGGCGCCGTGTCTATGCGAACGTGCGCCGGTTCCTGCTCTACGCACTCGCCGGGGGCACCGCGGAGATCCTGGTCATGCTCGTTGGTCCGTTCCTGGGGATGCCACTGCCGCTGCTCCCCGCGCAGATCCTGTGGATCAACCTGCTCACCCACGGCCTGCCCGGTGTCGCTCTCGGCGCCGAGCCCGTCGCCCCGGAGACGATGCGCCACTCGCCCCGGCCTCCGGAGGAGAGCGTGCTGGGTGCCGGACTGTGGCCGCGGATCCTGCTCATGGGGGCCTTCGTCGCCACGGTGACCCTCGCGGCCGGCGTCTGGGCGCGCGAGACCGGCCGCCCCTGGCAGTCCATGATGTTCCTGATCCTCGGTGCCACGCAGCTCGGCGTGGCGCTGGGTTCCCGGGCTCGCCCGGGAAGCCTTGCCAACCCGTTCCTGCTGGTCGCCGTAGGCGCGGCACTGAGCCTCCAGGCAGCCGGTGTCTATCTGCCCGCCTTGCGGGACCTGCTGGGTACGGAGCCACTTCCGCTCATCGACCTGGCGATCGCCTGCGTTCTGTCCGGCCTCGGCCATGTCGTCATGCGTCTCCAAGCACGGCTGAGACCGGAACGCCCACCAACGGGCGCACCGAAAGCCCGGGGACGTTGAGAACGTCGTCGCTCCGGGACACGGGCGAGCGCCACAGTGTGACCTGGCCGCCGGTCTTCGGATCTTCCCGGCATGCGCACGGGATGCGAAGAATCCACACTGGGCTGAGGGAGTACCGGTCGGGGCGGGCCCGGCTCCATAAGCTCTCCCCGCGCGGATCACTAGGCTCGAAGGAGACGGTCATGACCACTGCACGGGAGATCATGCACAGCGGTGCCACCTGCGTCCAGGAGAACGAGACGCTGGCGGACGCGGCGCGACGGATGAGTGAGCTGGACATCGGAGCTCTCCCGATCTGCGGGCCGGACGACCGGCTCCACGGGATCATTACCGACCGTGACATCGTGGTGAAGTGTCTCGCCAAGGGCAAGGACCCGAAGACGATGACCGCGGGCATGCTCGAGCAGGGCAAGCCGATCACGATCGATGCGGCGGCCGACACGGACCAAGTCCTGCGGGCCATGGAGGAGCACAAGATCCGGCGGCTTCCGGTCATCGAGAACCGTCGCCTGGTCGGCATGATCAGTGAGGCGGATCTCGCGCGTCGTCTGCCGGAGGAGCAGGTGGGTCACTTCGTCGAGGTCGTCTGCGCCGCGAAGTGACCACATGACCGTGGGCCCCGGGCGGGCCCACGGCCGTCACTGGAAGGCGGCGTGGATCTCTTGTTCGGTGGCGGCGTGGGAGACGACGAGGAGTTCGTCGCCGGGCTGGAGCCGCATCTCGGGGGCCGGGACGGTGGGTTGGCCTTCGCGGATGACGGTGGCTATGACCGTGCCTGCGGGGAGGCTGATCTCGGCGAGCGTGTGGCCTGCGGCGCGGGACTGGGGTGTGATGGCGGTTTCGATGACATCGACACCCGCTTTGCTCAGGCGCAGGAGGGCCACGGTGTCCGTGGCGCCGGTGGCTTCCTCGATGAGGGAGATGAGGGGCGTGGCGGTGGGGACTGCGGTGTCGACGCCCCAGTCCTGGTCGAAGAGCCATGTGTTCTCCGCGTCGTTGACGCGCGCCGCGACGCGGGGGACGGCGAACTGCCGCTTGGCGAGGAGGCTGATGACGAGGTTGTCCTCGTCGTTGCCGGTGGCGGCGATGATGAGGTCGGCGGTGAGTGCGCCCGCGTGTTCGAGGAGGGTGGGCTCGCAGGCGTCACCAGCGACGAGGCGTACGGGAAGGTGGCCTTCGAGCTCGGCGATGCGGTCCTCGTCGACGTCGACGAGGGTGACGTCGTTGCGGGCGGCGGCGAGGACCTGGGCGATCTGGGTGCCCAGGCGCCCGGCGCCGGCGATGAGGGCCTTCATGTCCCCAGCTCCTTGTCCAGAAACACGCGCAGGCGGCCGAGGGCGGTGGCGGCGACGGCGAAGGTGACCACGTCGCCGGGTTCGGCGGGGGTGCTGTGGGCGGGCACGAGAGAGCGCCCGCCGCGGGTGACTTCCACGACGCGGATTTCGCCGTCGACGTCGAACTCGGTCAGCCGCCGCCTGGTGAGGTAGGCGGGGAGTTCGGATCGGATCAGGAGGGTTTCGCCGTTGCCGAAGGTGAGTTCGGGGGTGAGGTGGCGGTGCAGCAGCATCTGGTGGATCTGGTGCACCGTCCAGCGGACGCTGGCGATGGTGGGGATGCCGAGTTCACGGTAGATGTCGGCGCGGCGGGGGTCGTAGATGCGGGCAAGGACGATCGGGACCCGGTAGGTCTCTTTCGCCGTCCGGGCGCTGACGATGTTGCTGTTGTCCCCGGAGGTGACAGCGACGAACGCGTCGGCGTGCTCGATTCCGGCGGCCTCGAGCACGGCGCGGCTGTACCCGTTGCCTTCGTGGAACTGGCCGGGGAAACCGGTCGGCAGCAGTCTGCGGCTTCTGGGCAGGCGGTCGATGAGCCGTACGTCGTGGCCTTCGGCGACGAGCTGGACGGCGAGCGTGGATCCCACCCGCCCACAGCCCGTGATGATCACTCTCATTCCGCTGCTCCCTTGGAACTCGTCGGCCGGTGGCGGCGCAGCCACCATTTGCGGGTCTCCTCGGCGGCCAGCAGCAGTGCTCCGAACCCGGCGAGGACCGCCCAGTCGGCGGCGTCCAGCGGCGCGGTGTTGAAGACGGCTTGCAGTGGGGGCAGGTAGCTGATGGCCGCCATCAGGGTGATGCCGAAGCATCCGGCGGCCAGCAGCCACGGGTTGGACAGCAGCCCGATCCGGAACACGCTCTGCTGGTCGGTGCGCACCGCGAGTGCGTTGAAGAACTGGCTGACCACGATTCCTGCCTGGACCAGGGTGATCGCCTCCCGGTAGACGGCGTCGTCCTCGGTGAAGTCGGCGTACGGAATTCCGGAGGCGTGGATATGCCAGAAGAACACGGCGGTCACGCCGAGGGCCTGGATGCCTCCCAGGAAGAGGATGCGCCCCATCACGGCGGTGGAGAACAGCCGTTCGCGCCGGGAGCGCGGCGGGCGGTCCATGACATCGGGTTCTGGCGGCTCGGCGCCGAGCGCCAGGGCGGGCAGGACGTCGGAGCCGAGGTCGATCGCGAGGATCTGCACGGCGGTGATCGGCACCAGGGGAAACCCGGCGAAGGTCGCGGCCAGGATCGGCACGAGTTCGGCGATGTTGTGGCTGAAGAGGTAGATCAGGAACTTGCGGATGTTCTGGTAGACCGATCGGCCGAGTCTCACCGCGGTGGTGATGGAAGCGAAGGAGTCGTCCAGCAGCACCATGACCGCGGCTTCCCGGGCGACGTCGGTGCCGGAGGCGCCCATCGCGACGCCGATGTCAGCGTGCTTGAGGGCAGGGGCGTCGTTCGCCCCGTCGCCGGTGACCGCGACGACCTCTCCGCGCCGCTGCAGAGCGGTGACCACCCGCATCTTGTGTTCGGGGCTGACCCGGCACAGCAGCAGCTCGCCGGAGTCGGTGAGCAGACCGTCAAGGTCGTCGTCGTCGAGCGTGGCCAGCCGGGCGCCGGTCACGACATCGGGCGCGGGCTGACGCACGATCCCGACGCGACGGGCGACTGCCTCCGCGGTCAGCGGGTGGTCCCCGGTGACCATGACGATGCGGATCCCCGCCCGTCGGCAGGCGTCGACGGCGTCGCTGACTTCCGGCCGCGGCGGGTCGAGCATGCCGACCAGGCCCAGAAGGGTCAGCTCCGATTCGGCCTCGTGCCGGTCGGGGTGGGCTTCGGCCAGGGGCCGCGATGCCACCGCCAGCACGCGCAGCCCTGGGGAAGCCAGTTGGTCGTTGGCGACGGTCACCGCCGCGCGCAGTGCGTCGGTCAGCGGCTGCCGCTCACCTCTCCAGTTGATGGCGGTGCAGCGGGCGAGGAGTTCTTGCGGTGCGCCTTTGACAAAGGCGCTGTACCCATCGGATGTCTTGTGCACGGTGCTCATCAGCTTGCGTGCTGAGTCGAACGGGTACTCCGCCACACGTGGCGCGGCGGCTTCCTCGGCGGCCAGGTCAAGACCGGCCTTCGCCGCGGCGACGAGCAGTGCCCCCTCAGTGGTGTCGCCGAGCACCCGCCAACCCTCGCGGTCCGACGGCAGGACCAGCCGGGCGTTGGAGCACAGCCCCGCCGCCCGGAGCAGCTCGCGCACCGGCCCGGGATCGGCCACGTCGCCGACCGGCGCGTACCCCACCCCGGACACGGCATGGGGAACGCCGTCGGCCCACACCTGGACGACGGTCATCTCGGCCTGGGTGAGTGTCCCGGTCTTGTCCGTGCACACGACGGTGGTGGAGCCGAGCGCCTCCACCGCCAGTAGCTGCTTGACCAGCGCGTGCCGACGGGCCATGCGCCGAACGCCGATCGCCAGCGACACTGACAGCGTCGCGGGCAGCCCTTCGGGCACGAGTGCGACCATCACCCCGAGGGCGAACACGAAGGTCTCCACGAATGGCTGCCCGGTGGGCTCCCGCACCGCGAACAGGGCCGCTCCGATGGCCAACGCCGCTGCCGCCACCCGGCGGGCCATCAAGGCGACCTGGCGCTGTAGCGGGGTCTTCTGCCGCGGCGCCGCTGCGGTGAGCCGGAAGATGCGTCCGAACTCCGTTGCCGCACCGGTGGCGAACACCACGGCCTTCGCGGAGCCCGCCACGATATCGGTGCCCATGAAGACGCAGTTGCGGGCCTGAAGCACCGGGCCGCTCGCCACCGGTTCACCGGTCCGCGCGACGGCGTCGCTCTCTCCGGTCAGGGCCGCGTTGTTCACCGAGACCTCGTGCGCCTCGACGAGTCGGCAGTCCGCCGACACCGCGTCACCGGCTTCCAGGACGACGACGTCTCCGGGGACCAGGTCCCGCGCGGGCAGCTCCTGCCGCTCCCCGTCGCGCAGCACCCGGCAGGTGTGCGGCACCATCGCCTGCAGCGACTCCGCCGTCCGCTCGGCCGAGTACTCCTGCGCGAAGCCGATCGCCGCGTTCAGCAACACCACGGCCAGAATCGCCACGGCCAGCTGCAAGGTGCCCACGTCACGGGGCTCCTGAAGCCCATAGGCCAGGAACGTGATCGCCGATGCGACGAGCAGCACGACGGCGAACAGGTCGGTGAACTGGCCGGCGAGGTCTCGCCACAGCCCTCTCCGCCCGGCGCGTGGCAATTCGTTGGACCCGAACCGGTCCCGCCGCGCCGCCACGTCCGCCGCCGCCAGGCCCCGCGGCGAGGTCTCCAGCGTGGCGAAGACGTCCTCGGTTGCCAGGGTCTGCACCGCGGGGCCGCGCTCCCCGCTGGGGGCCGCCGGCTCGCGGTCCCCGTCACCGGGCTTCAGTACGGGAGTTCCGGTACCCATCGGCCACCTTGGCGGGACGCGGTCACGGCGCGGCCACGCGTACCGCGGTGACCTTGTACTCGGGGCAGGACGTGACGGTGTCCGCGTGGTCGGAGGTGAGGCGGTTCACGCCGCTTGCGGGGAAGTGGAAGGAGCAGAAGACCTGTCCGGGGGCTGTCTGTTCGCTGACCCGGGCGATGAGCCGGGCCCGCCCGTGCCGGCTCTCCACCGCGACCTGCGCGCCGTCCCGCACCTCGTACCGCATGGCGTCGTCGGGGTGCAGGTCGAGGAAGTCGACCGGATCGAGTGCGAGGTTGGCGCCGCGTCGGGTCATGCTGCCGGAGTTGTAGTGGGCCCAGCGCCGACCGGTGACCAGGACCAGCGGATAGTCGTCGTCGGGCTGTTCACCGGGCGGGAGATAGGGGGCCGCGGCCAGGTGGGCCCGCCCGTCCGGCGTCGCGAACCTCTCCGCGTACAGGGTGGCTTCCCCCGGACGGCCGGGTTCCGGGCAGGGCCACGGGATGGCGCCCTCCCGGTCCAGTCGGTCGTGGGAGAGACCGGCGAAGACGGGCGCGACCCGTCCGCACTCAGCCAGGGCGTCGGCCGGGGTCGGGCAACCGAGGTCGACACCCATCGCGGAGGCGGCGGCGTGGATCACATCGAAGTCGGTCCGGGCGTCCCCCGGCGGGCGCACGGCGGGGCGGACCCGCTGGAACCGGCGGTCGAAGTTGACGAAGGTGCCGTCCTTCTCCAGCCAGGACGCGACCGGCAGCACCACGTCCGCGTGACGGGCCGTCTCGGACAGGAACAGTTCGTTGCACACCACGAGCGGGCACGCGTCCAGAGCCTGGGCTACCCGGTTGGCGTCGGGGTCGGTGGCGCAGACGTCCTCGCCGATGACCCACAGCGCACGCAGATCCCCACCCCGTGCGGCGGCGAACATGTCCGGGATCCGCAGGCCGGGCCGGGGCGGAACCGGTACGCCCCACACCGCCTCGGCCCGGGACCGTGCGGCCGGGTCACTCACCTTTCCGTAGCCGGGAAGGAGGTCGGGCAATGCGCCCATGTCGGAGGCGCCCTGGACGTTGTTCTGGCCGCGCAGCGGGTTGACCCCGTGCCCGCTGTCGGTGCCCACGGCGCCGCGCAGGATCGCCAGGTTGGCCAGCGACCGCACCCCGTCCGTGCCGTGGAGGTGCTCGGTGACGCCCAGGCCGTAGACGATCGCGGGCCGCCGGGCGCGGCCGTACAGCCGGGCGGCGGCGACCAGGTCCGCAGCGGGTACGCCGGTGATGCCGGAGACCCGGTGGGGCGGGTAGTCGTTCAGCAGCTCGGTGAGTTCTGGTAGGCCGTTGGCCCGCTCGCGTAGAAACTCCTCGTCGGTCAGTCCTTCGACGAGCAGGACATGGGCGAGGCCGTGGAAGAGCGCGACGTTGGTGCCGGGGCGGGGGCGCAGGTGAACGTCGGCATGGAGAGCGAGGCCGACGGCGCGGGGGTCGGCGACGACCAGCTTGGCCCCGTGCAGCACGCGGCGAAACAGTCGTGCTCCGACCACGGGGTGGGCTTCGACGGGGTTGGCTCCGACCACCAGCAGGCAGTCGGCCCGTTCGACGTCGTCGAAGCTGTCGGTGCCGCCGGAGAGCCCGAAGGAGGCGGTCAGGCCGGCGGCGGAGGGGGAGTGGCAGAGCCGGGAGCAGTTGTCGACGTTGTTGGTGCCGAAGACGACCCGCATGAACTTCTGGATGAGGTAGTTCTCCTCGTTGGTGGCCCGGGCCGAGGAGATCGCCGCCACGGCGTCCGGGCCGCCGGCGTCAACGGCCGCGCGCAGTCCCCGGACGACATGGCTGAGTGCCTCGTCCCAGCCGACCGGCTCCAGGCGGCCGCCGCGTCGCATCAGGGGCCGGGTGAGCCGTTCGGGGGAGGTGAGGTATCCGTGGGCGAAGCGCCCTTTGACGCATGCGTGCCCCTGGTTGACCGGGCCGTCCCGGGCGGGCAGAACCGCTGTGACCTCGCCGTCGCTGGTGACGACGTCCAGCGCGCACCCGACGCCGCAGTAGCCGCACGTGGTGCGCGTGCGGGCAGCCACCGGGCGGATCCCGGACGTGAGCCCACGCGCCGGACCGGGCTCGCTGATCGCCCCGGTGGGGCAGGTGTCGACGCAGCCGCCGCAGGCCACGCAGTCCGAGTCGGCCCAGGACCCTCCTGTACCCGGGGCCACGACGGTGTCAGCACCCCGGCCGAGCAGGGTGAGGGCGAAAGTGCCCTGCACCTCGGCACACATGCGGACGCACCGGCCGCAGGCGATGCACAGGTCGCGGTCGAGATGAACGTACGGGTGGGACTCGTCCCCGCCCCGGCCTCCGGCCCCCTGCGCCGCCTCGCGGCTGATCCCCAGCGACCGGCAGACATGCGCCAGCTCGCTGGGGTTGTCGTCGGCGAGGGCACGGGACGGCAGGGCGGAGGCGATGAGCTCCACCGCGTCCCGGCGCAACTGCCGAAGATCGTCGGTCGTGGTTTCGATCCGGGCCCCGGATGCGGCCGGGGTCACGCAGGCCGCCGCGATCCGCCCGTCGGCCCGCACGAGACACGTACGGCAGGAGCCGGCGGGGCTGAGCCGGTCGTCGGAGCAGAGTGCGGGCAGCTCGATTCCGGCCGCCCGCACCGCCGCGAGCAGCGAAGCTCCCTCGGGCACGTCGACGCCCTTGCCGTCGACCTCGATCTCGATTCCGGTCATGGGGCCCATCCCGCGAGCCGGTCTCCGTAGGCGCGGGCGAGACTGTGCACAGCAGGGGGGATCCGCCGTCCGAAGGCGCACAGGCTCGCCTCGGCCAGAACGTGCGCCAGCCGTTGCCACTGATCTCCCGGCGGGTCGCCCGCGGCGGCCAGCTCCAAGCCCCGGCGCGAGCCCACGCGACAGGGCGAGCACGCTCCGCAGCTCTCGGCCGCGGCGAACTGCCAGATGTGCCGCATGACATCCTCCGCAGCAACGCGCTGGTCGAAGGCGACGAGACCCGCGTGGCCGAGGGCGGCGCCCCGGGCATCGAGGTCGGCGGCGGTCAGCGGTACGTCCAGTGCGTCGGGGGCGAGGAAGCCGCCCAGCGGCCCGCCGACTTGGACCACGGCCAACTCGGCGCCTTCTTTCAGACCGCCGCCCAGCTCGGTGACGATCCGCCTTACCGGGGTGCCGAGCTCGACCTCGTACGCCCCCGGCCGGGCGAACCGCTCGGACAGGCAGACCAGCTTCGTCCCGGTTTCGTTGCGGGCCCCGCGCCGGGCGTACGCTTCACCGCCCCGGGAGACGATCCACGGGACGGCGGCCAGGGTCTCGACGTTGTTCACCACCGTCGGCGCGTCCCACAGCCCGCGCTGGGTCGGGTAGGGCGGGCGCGGCCGGGCGCAGCCCCGGTCCCCCTCCAAACTCGCGATCAGGGCCGTCTCCTCACCCGCGACATACGACCCGGCACCCTCCACCACCTGGACGTCCAGTGCCGTGTCTGTGCCGTGCACCGCCGGGCCGAAGTGCCCGTCCGCGTATGCCTGCCCGACCGCTTCCCGCATCAGCGCCAGCGCACGCGGGTACTCCGAGCGCACCAACACCACACCGCGCCGTGCTCCGCATGCGAAGCAGGCCAGCGCCAAGCCCTCCAGCACCCTCTCGGGATCCGCCTCCATCAGCAGCCGGTCGGCATAGGAGCCGGGATCTCCCTCGTCTCCGTTGGCCACCACAACGGTGCCGGGTGCCCGCTCGGCCGCCTCCCACTTCGCCGCGACCCGGAAGCCCGCGCCGCCACGCCCCCGCAGCCCGGATGCGGCCACTTCCAGCTGGACCTCGTCAGGAGTGCCTGCCGTCACCATCCGCGGCCATACCTGCCACGCGGGCTCACCGGCGACCACGCCTCCCAGCAGCACGGGGTCTCCGGTGTCGTCGGCCGCCGGGATCGGCGGTGCCCGCGGGGGCTCGTGCCCTGCCAGCTGACCGGCCAGCGTCGGGCCGGTGCAGGGCGTGTCATCGTCGAGCGCCGCGGGTGCCGCGTAGCAGTACCCCAGACAGCGCACGGCCTGCACCGACACCGCGCCGCTTGGTGAGACCGTGCCCGCGGTGACGCCCAGCTCCCCCTCCACGTCAGTGAGATGCCGCCCGGCTTGCGAGGCGAAGCACGCCGTCGCCACACAGACCCGAACGTGACGGCGGCCGTGCGGGGCGGCGAGGTCCGCGTAGTAGCCAGCCGGTCCGAGAGCGGTGGCGGCGGGCAGGCCGAAACCGGCGGCGACCGCCGGAGCCCAGACCTCGGGATCGTCCGCTCTGCCCGCCCTGGCTTTGGTCAGCGACTCGATCAGCCGGTCTCCCGGCCGCCCACGCCGGGAGGCGAGGGCCCGGAAAGCATCGAAACGGTCCGCAGGACCCACGGGAACCATGACCTCATCGTGGAGGCAGTCACCCGAAGCCGCATCCCCGACACCGCCGTGTGCGTGCGACTGTGGCAGGGGGACCGCTCGCGCCTGGACGGCGCCTCCACTGGGCTGTCGGCGCCCCGGACACGGCCGCCTTCGCCTGCGGGCGCTCGGGCGGGAAGAGACCATCGGGGCAGCCCCTGCGTCCCAGTTCAGCAGGTTGATCCGGGCGCCCCGCTGTTCCGGGGCGGCGATGAGACTGCACCCGGTCTCTTCGAGCTGTCGGCCTTCTGCTTCGTATGCGGTGGGGATGACGTAGCGGTCGTGGTACTTGGCGATGGCGAGCAGTCGGTAGAGCGAGGTGACTTCCTGTCCGGTCATTCCGGCCGCTGCGGCGATCCCTTCACCTCCTGATGCCGTCTCTCTGCATGAGCACTTACACGATCTTGCAGTCACGCTCCTGACGCGAGTTGCCGATACGGCGCCCCTGCAGGTTCGAGATCACTGAGGCGAGTGCTGGCGGACGGAACGTCGGTTCGTCAGATGACCAGAGGCGTTGTGCGCACGGTGGAGGGCTTGGCCTATTGTGCTGCCCGGAGTCGAGGGCATCGATCTGCCACTGGCCGCCCTCGGCGAACACCTGCGTGCCGCTCCTCGTGCGGACCACGGAACGGCAATCCGCCACCTCGTGCTGCGCCACCCCGCCCCCGTGGTCGCCCGCATGCTCGGCTACTACGCGAGGTCGTCAGATCGATGCCCCGTTTGCGTCAGGCGCGGTGGGTGACGTTGCCGCCGAGCATCGTCAGCGCGATGGGCGCGTCGGCGAGTTCGTCCGCGGGGGCGTGCACCGGGTCCGCGCCGAACACGGTGATGTCGGCTCGGTAGCCGGGGGCGATACGCCCTGTCGACGCTTGCTCTCCGGCGACTTTCGCGGGGTTCGTGGTCATGCCATGGAGCGCGGCGAGCGCGTCGAGTGCCTGCCCGGGGGTGACAGGGGCGGCGTCGGGACGGCTGGGCAGGCGGCGCAGGCGTGCGGTCGCGAGGACTTCCCGAGGGTCGTAGTGGGCGATGGGCCAGTCGGAGCCGAGGACGAGGGTGGCACCGGTGGCGTGGATGTCGCCGGTGCACCAGGCTCGATTGGCACGCTGGTGTCCGAGTCGGCGGGACCACTCGTCGGTGTGATCGGCCCGGGTGTAGGCGGCGTGGGTTGGCTGCATCGAGGCGGCGACGCCCAGCTTCGCGAATCGCCCGGTGTATTCCAGGGGCAGGGACTCGATGTGCTCGATGCGATGCATGACGGAGCGGGTGTCGGCGCTTTCAAGGGTGTCGAGGACGTGGCGGACTCCGGCGTCGCCGGTCGCGTGGGTGGCGGTCTGGACGCCCGCGGCCGCGAGACGGTGCACGGCGCGCGTGTATGCGGAGGGGTCGCGCCAGAAGGATTCGGTGCCCTGCCCGTGGCAGTCGGCGTGTTCGAGCCACGCGGTGCCGCCTTCGACGGTTCCGTCGATGTAGAACTTCACGGCACCGAGCTGCCAGTTACGGCCGTGCCGGCCGTGGTCGCGGATCAGGCTGTCGAGCTCGTCGTCGGTGACTCCGGGGCTGCACCACGGCGCCAGGCGCAGCCGCAGTGGCAGCCCGTCTTCGTCGTCGAGTGAGGTGAGCAGGTCGAGGGCGTCACCTTCGCAGTCCATGACGTGCCCGCCGGTCAGGCCTGCGGATGCCATGTCGTCGAGGAGAGTGCGCAGTTGGGCGCGGCGCTGGGCCTTGTCGGGGCGGGGGACGATGCGGTGGACGAGTTCCATGGCGGCCGCTTCCAGGAGGTGTCCGGTGGGTCGGCCGTCCGGGTCGCAGACGATGGTGGAGCGCTGGGGGAAGTCGCGGGGGCCGGTGATGCCGGCCAGGTGCAGGGCTGTGGTGGACGCGAGCGCGGAGTGCCCGTCGTACAGGCCCAGTAGCGCGGGGACGTCGCCGAGCACGTCGTCGATGACTGTTGCGGTGATGGGGGTGCCGTCGAAGGCGCTGTGTTCGAGGCCGAAGCCGGTGACCCAGCCGCTGCGGGGAGTGGACTGGGCGGCCTTCGCGAGGACGTTGCGCAGTTGGTCGAGAGTGGCGACGGTGGACAGATCGATACCGGTGGCGAGGTCGAGGCCCATGACGGGGTGGGTGTGGCCGTCGACCAGGCCAGGGGTGAGATAGCAGTTCTCGAGGTCGATGATCTCGGTGTGCGTGCCGCGCCAGTCGCGGATGTCGTGGTGGTCGCCGACAGCGGTGATCAGGCCGTCGGTGACGGCGACGGCGGTGGCGCCGGGCTTGTCGGGGTCGAGGGTGTGGATTCGGTGGGCGAGGACGATCGTGTCGGCCTGCGGCATGGTGCTGGCTCCTCACATCAACAAGGGCGGGGTGGCGAAGCTGAGGCGGGGGGAGACGGGGGTCGGGTGGCCCGGACCGAAGGGGCATGGGCTTCGCGGGTCAGCTCGCAGTGTTTGCGGGGGGCTCGGGGGTGAGAGCCTCGCGCGGCTGGGCGAGGCTGTCGTAGGCCTCGCGGCGCTTGGAACGGACCACGGCGGCGGCGGCATACCCGGCGACGAGGACGACGGGGACGCTGCCCACCAGGACGCTGTTCACGGTGGCCGACGCGCCGGTGAGGAGGACGATCTTGCTGATCATGAGGCAGAGCGCGCCTGCCATGAGGACTGCGGAAACGACCGGCGCCACCGTGGTGCGCACCAGGCCTTCCTGGTGGGCGGTGCGCTTGAAGTACAGCGGGACGGCGAGTGCCGTGAGGGTCTGGAGCAGCACGATGCCGATGACCCCGGGGGTGTTCACCCAGATCAGTAGGTGGAGGTAGGGGTCGGCGTGGGCGATTGCGAACGCGGCGACGACTACGACGGCGAGTGCGGTCTGCACGGTGCCGGCGGTGTGCGGGGAGCAGTGTTTGGGGTGCGTGTGGCCGAGGCGGGCGGGCAGGATGCCTTCCCGAGCCAGGCTGAAGGTGTAGCGGTTGATCGCGTTGTGGAAGGCCAGGAGCGCGGCGAACACACTGCTGACGAACAGCAGGTACATGGTGCTCCTGGCCCAGCCGCCGAGGTACTGGCCAGCCATGGTGAACACCACGGACGTCGGGTCCTTGGTGATGATTTGGACGGCGTGGTCGGCGCCGACCGCTTCGATGATGGTCCAGCAGGTGAAGGCGTAGAAGAGGGCGAGGAAACCGACGGCGATGTAGGTGGCGCGGGGGATGGTGCGCTTGGGGTCGCGGGCCTCGTCGCGGTAGATCGCGGTGGACTCGAAGCCGATGAACGCGCCGAACGCGAACGCGAGGAGGATCCCGGTGCCGGGGCTGACCGCGTTCGTGGGGGCGAACGACGACAGCTCCAGGCCATGCGCTCCGCCCCGCACGACGACCGCGGCGTCGGTGAGCGCGAGGATGCCGGTCTCGGCGACGAGCAGGACACCGAGGAGCTTCGCGCCGAAGTCGATGTTGCGGTAGCCGGCGAGGGCGACCAGGGCGATCGCGGCGAACGCGTAGACCGGCCACGGGATGTCGAGGCCGACAAGGCTCTGGACAGTGGCCTGGGTGGCGGTCGCGAACAGCCCGTACATGCCGATCTGCAAGGCGTTGTAGGCGAACACGGCCAGGCATGCGGAAGCGATGCCGGTCCGCTTGCCCATGCCTCGGGTGATGTAGGCGTAGAACGCACCGCCTGCGTCGACGTGGCGCGCCATCGTGGTGAAGCCGACGGAGAAGACAGCCAGTGCGATACCGGCGAACAGGTAGGCGGCGGGTGCGCCGATGCCTCCGGACATGATCGCGACCGGGGCGATCCCGGCCATGACGGTCAGCGGAGCCGCAGCAGAGATCACGAAGAAGGCGACGTCACCCGTGCCGAGATTGCCGCGCAGCGCCTGGGGCGGAGGAGCGGGGGTGAGGGGGGAATCTGTCATGGCGACTCCCATCGCAGGGTCAGGGGGCGGGCGCCCGACCGGCGGGCGCCAGCAGTTATCTAAACCGTTTCGGTTTAGATAACTGGAAGCTAACCTGTGCGGCACCGGAGGGGAAGAGCCTGGGGGTCTCGAAAACGTCACGTGGTGGAGGAACTGGCACCGACCGAGCACTCAACGTGCAGACCTCTTCTCGCCGCCGTCACGCGCCGCCGCTGTCGAGCTGCTGCGTGACTCAGGGGGCTCGGCGTCGAGGCGGCACCGCACCCATGGCACGGAACCCGCCGACCGCGCCTTCGAGGTGGCCCCGGCCGCCCTGCTTGTGGGCTTCACCGAGAGCCTGCCTGCCGGGTGAACCGGCCCTGGCAGGGGCCCGCGCCCGGCGCCTGGACCCTGGGGCGGCCGAGTGCTTGCTCGGCCAGAGGTGCCCATCGGCTGGAGCCGCAGCTAGCGGCGGTGGCCGTCGCCGGTTGCCCTGGGCTCGTCGTGAGTTCAGGCAGCGGTGCGCGGGCCGCTCTTCCAGGTGTCGCGAAGCGCCAGTGTGAACCAGGTGGTCTTGCCGGTGGGAGTGCTGGTACTTGCCCAGGCTTCGGTGAACGCGTCGAGTAGTACCGTGCCGCGACCGCCTTCGGCGTCCAAGGCGACGGTGCGGCGTTGTGGCCTGGTGGGGTTGGTGTCCTCGACCTCGCACCGCAGCAAGGGCCCAAGGACCCGTATGTTGAGCCGGACAGGGCCGGGGGCGTAGCGCAGGGCGTTGGTGACCAGCTCGCTGACCAGGAACTCCACGGTGTCGATGAGGTCTTCTTCCAGGGCCCAGTTGTGCAACTGCGCGGTGACTCGGCGCCGGACGCGACCGACTTCGGCCAGATCGCAGCCCACGGGCCAGGAGGTGTGCCGGCCGCCGACGCGGGTGGCGGTCGGGCGACGCAGCGGCTGCGGGGCTCCGGCGGACCGGGGGGAAGCGGGTGGGCGACGCCCCCCGAGACGGTGTCGGCGCCGATGTTGCCGCGCCGCACCTGGTGTGGAGTAGCGGCGGTGTGGGGGGAATCTGTCCTGGTGACGTCCATCGCAGGGTCCAGGGTGAGCGGGCGCCGATCCAAGGGCGCCGGTCATTTTATCTAAACCGTTTCGTTTTAGATAAATGCAAGCTAACATGGGCAGCACGGAGAAGGAAGAGTCCACAGAAAAAACTCGCGAGGAGGGGACTGTCGATGGCCAGGCCGCACGTAGCGCTGCTGGACCGCGAACGCATCGCCAACGCCGCCATGGCGATCGTTGACGAGACGGGGGACTTCACCGTGCCCGCGATCGCCCGATCACTGAACGTGCAGACCTCCTCCATCTACCACCACGTCGACGGGCGTGCAGGCGTCATCGAACTGCTGCGCGAGAAGGTCGTCGAGGAGATGGACTTCGACCAATTCGGCAGGCTCGACCAGCTCGGCCAGCGCCCTTGGCAGGCGAACACGGCCGACTTCGCCCGGTCCTACCGCGCGGTGTTCGCCGCCCATCCGCGCCTCGTGCCCATCCTCGCCACCACCACCGTCCGCGCACCCCTCTCCATCAGTGCGTACGAGCGGGTGATCGCCATGCTGCACGACGCGGGCTTCTCCGACCAGGACTCCCTGACCGTCGTGACCGCGGTCGAGAACTTCATCATCGGCTCCGCGCTGGACCTTGCAGCCCCCGCAGTCATGTGGGAGATCCCCGACGATGCCGAGGCCCCTGAACTGGCCAGGGCCCTGGAGGCCGCACCCCATGGCGCGGAGCGCGCCGAGCGCGCCTTCGAGGTGGGCCTGGCCGCCCTGCTCGCGGGCTTCACCGAAAATTTCCTCTCCGGGTGAACCGGCCCGGCAGGACCCCGCGTCCGGTGTCCAGGCCCTGGGGCGGCCGAGGTGGTGATCGGGCAGTTCATCGAGGCCGAGCGGGCCGGACCGGCCGAGACCACGGTCATAGCTGAAGAACCGGAGCACCCGGAACGGGCAGCCTGCTGTGGTCCCGCACCGCGCGCCGGGGGACGGACACGAGCGCGCTGCCGCCCCAGGCGCGATTCTGGAGATCGTGTCCGCGGTCGCGGAGCCGGTCCCGGCAAAGGACCTCAGCATCTGCGCCGGACCACGGGGAGTCGGATCAGTTCGTGTGCCGACGCGGCACGCTGTCGGTGCGGCCATCAGCCGCATTCGGCACAGGTGCCCACGTGCGAGCTGAAGTGCAGGATCGCGCTCGGATGAACGAGGTGTGTCGCTGATCTTGTTTGCGCCGTGAGGCGTTGTTGGTGGAGTGGAGGTGAAAAATGCACCAACCCGCTGTCGTAGCAGTGGGGTTGAAGCTGAGGGAAGCCGGCCTCCGGCCACCCACTCGTCGAATGTCATCTCCATGGTCGATCCAGGTCGTGGGTCTTGGCGGTGATCCGCTCCATCGCGGAGCCGGGAAGGAGCCGTTTGAGCGCGAACGCGATGGGGGCGTTGCTGCCGACGGCGTACAGGGGTTTCGGCCGGCGTGCTTCGATCGCCGACACGATCGTCGCGGCGACGCGCCCCGGGTCGATGCCGCGGCGTTCGTTGCGGTCGAGGGCGGTCAGCAGTGTTCGGTAGCGCTCGCGGTAGGGCGAGTCGTCGGCGATGTATTTCGTTCGCCGCCCGCTGATGCCCGTGCTGATCGCCCCGGGTTCGACGGTGGTGATCCAGACTCCGAACGGCGTGAGTTCGTAGCGGGCGGCGGTCGCGAATCCCTTGAGCGCCGCTTTTGACGCGACGTAGGCGGAGCGGAACGCGGCGGGGAAGCTCGCGTTCATCGATCCGACCATCACGATTCGCCCGTAACGGCGTTCTCGCATACCCCCGACCAGCAGCTGGGTGAGGTGGACGGGGCCGTGCACGTTGAGCTGGAAGAGCCGCTGCACGGCGTCGTCGTGGAGCTCTTCGAGTGGCCCGACCTGGCTCTCCCCGGCGTTGTTGACCAGTACGTCGATGGCCCCCACGCTGTTCGCACAGCGTTTGATGCTGTCCCGGTCGGCCAGATCGAGCGCCAGGTACCGGACGCCGTCGATCCGAGCGGCGGGATCGATCGAGTCCGGGTCGCGGCTGGTGCCGATGACGGTGTAGCCGCGGTTGATGAACGCGTCGGATGTGGCGCGGCCGATGCCGGATGTGGCGCCGGTGATCAGCGCGGTCCGCTGCCTGCTCATGCGCGTCCCTCCGTACGACGGTCGGCGGGCGCGAGCCGGCGGGCGAGCGCCCGTCCGGCAGCGCGGCCGGAGAAGATGCAGCCGCCGACGAAGGTGCCTTCGAGCGCGTTGTAGCCATGCACGCCACCGCCGCCGAACCCGGCGGCCTCGCCGGCGGCGTACAGCCCCGGGTACGGGCTGCCGTCCGTGCGCATGACCTGCGAGTCGAGGTTGGTTTCGATCCCGCCGAGGGTCTTGCGGGTGAGGATGTTGAGGCGCACCGCGATCAGCGGCCCGTGCCGAGGATCGAGCAGCCGGTGCGGCTTGGCGATGCGAAGCCGCTCGCCTCGGTAGCGGCGCGCGTTCGCGATGGCAGCCAGCTGGGCGTCCTTGGAGTACGCGTTCCCGGTCTCCCGGTCACGCGCTCGCAGCTGGCGTTCAACATGGTCGTGGTCCAGCTTGGGCCCGCGGGCGAGTTCGTTCATTCCGGCCACGAGGTCGCGCAGGTTGTCGCGTACGACGAAGTCGATGCCCTTGCGCCGGAACGCGTCGACCGGCCCGGGTGCGCCCTTCGCGAGCCGGCTGCGGAGCGTGTGCCTGATGTCCTTGCCGGTGATGTCGGGGTTCTGCTCGGAGCCGGACAGCGTGAACTCCCTGCCGATGATCGTCTCGTTGAGGATGAACCATGAGTAGTCGTGGCCGGTGGAGAGGATCCGCCTGAGCGTCCCGAGCGTGTCGGACCCGGGGAAGTACGGCGCCTGAAGGCGGTCACCGTTGGCGTCGAGCCACACCGGCGACGGGCCGGGAATGATCCGGATCGCGTGGTCGGGAATCGGCTCAGACGACGATGACCCGGCGCCCGCGCGTGTGACCGGCCTTGCTGTCGATGTGTGCCGCCGCGGCCTCGGTGAGCGTGTACGACTTCTCGACCGGGATGTGGAGCTTTCCCCGTGAGATGAGGTCGACGGCCTCGGCGAGGGCTTGCGGCACGTTCCCGGTCACGCCGGAATACCGGACACCGAACTCCGGCGCCCCGAGGTCGGCGATGGAGACCACCCTCTGCGGGTCTCCGGTCAGTTCGACAAGTTCGCGGATCACACCCGAGCCGGCCAGGTCGAGGGCCGCGTCGATCCGGCCGAGCTGTCGCACCCGCTCGGTCCAGCCCTCGCCGTACGTCGTGGCGAGGGCGCCCAGGCCGCGCAGGTAGTCCTGGTTCGCGGCCCCGGCCGTGCCGATCACCGTGATGCCGCGGTCACGGGCGATCTGCAGCACCGCCGATCCGACCCCGCCGGAGGCGCCGCTGACCAGCAGCGTCTGCCCGGGCTGCACCGCAGTCTGGCGCATGATGCGCAGCGCGGTCTCCACCACGGAGGGGTAGCCGGCCGCCTCTTCGAACGACAGCCCCTCGGGCATCGGGGCCCAGGCCGCCAGCACGGCGAACTCGGCATAGGCGCCTGAGCCTCGCCCGAACACGTGGGTGCCGACCTCCATCCCTTCGACGCCCTCACCGACCTCGTCCACCACCCCGGCGGCGTCCTGCCCGACTCCGGCGGGCAATTCGACCGGACGGACCTTCTGGAACTGGCCTTCGCGGATCCGCCAGTCGACGGGGTTCACACCCGCCGCCCGTACGGCGACGCGTATCTGGCCGGGGCCGGCGTGGGGCTCCTCGGCGTCGGTGAGTTGCAGGACCTCAGGGCCGCCGAACTCGGCGAAGCTCACTTTCTTCATGCCGCCGACCGTAACACTAGCAATTAGCTTTTTGAAACGGTTACAGATTCGCATTTGGTAGCGTCAGGCCATGACCGAGCCCACCGGACGCCGTGAGCGCAAGAAGGCCGCGACCCGCCAGAAGATCGCCGACACCGCCCTGCGGCTCTTCCTGGAACGCGGGTACGACGCGGTGGGCATCCGCGATGTCGCCGCCGAGGCCGACGTGGCTGTCACCACGCTCTTCTCCCACTTCGCCGCGAAGGAGGCCCTGGTCTTCGAGCAGGACCAGGACTTCGAGCAACGCCTCACCCGGGCGGCCACCGACCGGGCCCCCGGCGAGCCGCTCATCCCCGCACTGCGCCGCGAGACCCAGGCCCTGGTGCGCCACTGCACGGCGGACAGCAACGCCCCGGTCTGGCAGATGATCGACGCGTCACCCGCCCTGCGGGAGTACGAGGAGTCGATGCGGCTGCGCCACGCGGAGTCCCTGGCCACGGCCATCGCCGCCGACCTCGGCCTGCCACCGGCCACCACCGCGTGCCGGGCGATCGCGCGGTTCGTGATCGACGCCTACGCGGTGGCCCGCGAGGCGGACGACCCGCAGGCCGCCGTGGACGAGATCTTCCGGATGATCGAGGCGGCCTGGGAGGCCGCCTGATCTTCTGCGAGCAGTCGTCAGGGCCGCGGTTGGCCGCGGCCGACGGCGCATGAAACGCGTCAGCCACCGCGGCAGCACACGAAGCCGGCGTCGCCGCGGCAGGCGACGACGAACCGTTCGAACTCGCTGGTGGCTTTGCGGCACGGTGGCGATGCTCATCTCGTCGCGTGGGGTCACCAGTCGTCGGCGATGAGGATGTCGATGCGGACACGTTCCCATGCTCGGGGGGCGGAGACGGCTTCGTGGGGGATCCACCGCTAGCTTGATCTTTAACGTCCGGCGTCGAATGGTGTGTCGAACTTGATCACGCGGTTAGGTAACCGCCGTACGCCAAAGCGGCCTTCGTCGCAACACGTGCTCCGACCAAGGAACACACACGTCCAGCACGAAGGCCGCGAGGATGAGTCTGTTGCATCACGATGCCGGCAGGATGCATGGGCGGAACTGTCATGCTTCCGGGGCGAGTTCTACGCCGTCTGACCGCTCGTTCGGATGTGCGTTGTTCGAGCTGGCTGATGCCGTTCTGTGTGGCGACGGGCCGGTGAGGTCGCTGGCCG
Organism: Streptomyces sp. JLBJ103; assembly: GCF_058215575.1. Classification (NCBI taxonomy): domain Bacteria; kingdom Bacillati; phylum Actinomycetota; class Actinomycetes; order Kitasatosporales; family Streptomycetaceae; genus Streptomyces; species Streptomyces sp. JLBJ103. The sequence goes on from NZ_CM177089.1 coordinate 7,019,946, forward strand.
AACCCCCGCTGGTGGGCGAAGACCACCGCGGCCACGGAGGGCTCTACGCCGCCCTCGCCCAGGGCCGGGTCAACACCGGCCGACTGCGGCGGGCCCTGGCCGCGGTGCCACTGCCCAGGGCTGCCGACGGTCGGCTGGTCCTGACCATCGACATCACCTGCTGGCTACGGCCCGACGCCCACACCTCACCGGAACGGATCCGGTGTCACACCTACGGCCGCGGCAAAGTCCAGCACATCCCCATCCCCGGCTGGCCGTACTCCATCATCTGCGCCCTCGCGCCCGGCCGCAGCTCGTGGACCGCGCCCCTGGACGCCCTCCGCCTGGCATCCGGCGACGACACCGCCACCGTCACCGCCCGACAACTGCGCGGATGAAGCGATGACATTGCATTCGGATGTGGCCGATTTGCTGGCGGGGGCCGGCATCGTCGACGTGGACGTCGACGATGCCGTCGCGGACGAGCACGTCCGACCCCATCGACATGGTGTCCAAGACGGCGGTGGTCGACCTCGTGGACAGGATCGCGATGAAGGTGACCGGTCCCGCCGAGTTCCGGCAGTGGTCGGCCGAACTCCTGCCGGAGATCGACCAGCTCAAGACGGAGGCGTACCGCGAGTTCATTCGCCGCCGCATCCACGACTGGCTGGTCTACCTGTCCATCAAGGATGGTCATCCGCCGACACCGGCCGAGGGCGAAGGTCACGGACTGGATGCAGCGCGTCCTCGCCAAGGAGTCGACGTCGCCGGCGGTACTCGCCCTGATCGCCGAGTCAAGCAGAACCAAGAAGACACGAAACATCGCGAAGAACCGAGCCGGAAACCGCAAGCTGAGAACGGAATGAGTCGGTAGTGGCATTGGCAGGCGCCGCCGACTTGTGGGGCTCGAATAATCATCGCTCGTGGTCAGGTGGCATGTCTGTACTCGTTGATCACGCCGCCGAGCACGCGGGTGCGCAGGACTCTGCGGCTGACCAACATGGGGACCGGGGGCGGTGTTCGGGGGCTTGGGGAGGTAGTTGGCATCGGGCCCGGTGGGGGCGATGTGTGTTGTAGTGCCTTTGGTACGTGGTCAGGGTCTGGTTACGCGTGAGCTTCGCTCAGGATGAGTGCGTGGTCACGGACTTCTCGGCGGAGGGTGCCGATGATTCTCTCGCAGTGGGCGTTGGACCTGCTCACAGGCAGCGACCCAGTGCCAGGACAAGGCGCGTACGACGACACGCGCCCTCACCGGGTTGCCACGACGGCCTTCAGCGCCCTCGACCTTCTCGCCGGCCAGCTCCTGCATGACGTCCTCGGAGTGCATCCTGGTAGCAAGGCTCCGGCTCTGGCTGCGCTGTACAGGCAAACTCGCAATAGGACGCCACCCCGTCGGGCAGCGGCTCAAAATCCAGCTCTACCCTCCCATATGTCGGTACGCAGGCGCCCAACGTCTGGCGTGAATACACCTGCACCCCCCGAACGGAACGGGCGAGTGCGACAGGCTCCGAAGCAGCCACAGCGGGAGCTGTACGGGCGCGCCCGCGGCCATGCGTGGCCGCATCATTCGCTACTCGTGGACGTTCTCAGGCATGGCAGGGAGTCAGTCCAGGTAGGGCCGCCCGCGGTGCTCCAGATCCCGTGCGGCTTTGAACATTGGGTGGCAACTGTCGTAGGAGTAACTGGTGTTGAGCAAATTGTCGCTGATAGGTTGCTGATCATGTCCAGTCAACAACCTCCAGAATGGAATGCAAGCTACGGGTCCCCCTACCCCACGGCTTACGGCCCACCGGCTCCCAACGCTCCTCATCCGCATGGCCCCGGGATCGATGGCGGTCTGCCGCAACAAATGGGCATGCCAGGGACAGTCCGAGCCGCGCAGATCACTTTTTTCATAGCGGCGGGCCTCGCACTGCTCGGCATCGTGATCGCTGCCACGACTGGCGACGTGGAGAAGTCCGGAATGATCACTGGGGTAAACCTTCACGTGTTCATCGGGTTCGTCAGTGCTCTGCGTTTTGGAAAGGGGAAGGGCAAGGGGTCCGCGACGGTCATCGCTGTGCTGATGATCGCTGTGGGATTTGGCTCGCTACGGCAACTGCCCGCCGTGCTCGTGCAGTTCGTGGCTGGCGTCGTCATCTTGGTCCTACTCGCCCAGAAGCAATCCAAGTACTGGTTCCGGCGCCCTGCCCGCTGACATCCACGCCCGTACATCGGCCAGCACGCGGCGTGGACAGGCCCGGACGGTGGGCCCCGGCCGCCTCGGGTGGTGGCAGGACGCGGCCCGCCGTTGGTCTGGCTGGGGCCTACTCCAGTGGCTTGGCTCGTGTCTCGGGGCTGGTGAGGACGACCAGGGCGCTGACGAGCAGCAGAGCGATGTTGTAGCCGGTGAAGTAGTTCTGTGCGTGGTGGCTGGCGAGCCAGGTCTGAAGGTAGGGGGTGGTTCCTCCGAAGAGCGCCACGGCGATCGCGTAGGGGACGCCGGTGCCGGTGGTACGCACGTGGGTGGGGAACAGTTCGGCGAAGATCGCGGGCGCGATGGACGCGCACATCGCGGTGAACAGCAGGGCGATGGTCATGGCCAGGCCGAGCTGCCAGACTCGGCCCGCTCGGGCCAGGAGCAGCAAGGGGTAGGCGAGCACTGCCATGCCCAGAGCGAAGATCAGCATGTTGGGTCGGCGTCCGAGCCGGTCGGACAGCGATCCGCACAGCGGCAGCGCAGCGATGAAGATCAAGAGTGCGACCACCTCGGCGAGCAGCACTGCGGTCGAGTCCAGCTTCGTCACGCTGATGGCGTAGGTGGGGGCAGCGGTGGTCCAGGCCTGGTAGGTCACCGTGAAGCCTGCGGTCAGGCCGATCACCCGCCCGGCAGCGGCACGGTTCTGCCACATGCCGCGCAGCACGGACAGGCGCTGCGGGGCCGCACTGTGGGAGGTGTGCTCCTTGTCGAAGGCATGCGTCTCGGTGAGTTTGCGCCGCAGGAACAGGGCGTAGACGCCGAGCAGCCCGCCGATGACGAACGGTACCCGCCAGCCCCATGCCTCCAGGGCTTCCGTGCCGTACAGGGCTGCGAGGCCGGCACCCAGCAGGGTGGCGATCAGCATGCCGCAGGCCCCGGAGACGTAGATGGCGCTGGTCCACCGGCCGCGGCGCTCGGGTGGGGCTGTCTCGGCGAGGTAGGTCTGGGAAGAGGGGAGTTCGCCGCCATGGGCCATGCCCTGTATGAGCCTGGCCAGGAGCAGAATCAGCGAGGCCGCGGCGCCGATGCTCGCGTAGGTGGGGGCGAGGCCTATTGCCAGACTGCCCGCCGACCCCATGCCGATGGAGAGCAGCATGGCCAGGCGCCGGCCCTTACGGTCCGCGAGCCGACCGAAGACGAAGGCGCCGATCGGCCGCATCGCGAAGCCCACGGCGAAGATGGCCAGTGTGGACAGCAAGGCCGACAGTTCGTTGTCCGGGTTGAAGAACTGCTGGGCGAAGAACGGCGCGAAGATGCCGTAGACGTGCCAGTCGTACCACTCGAGCGCGTTGCCGATGCCGGTGCCGACGAGGGCGCGCCGTTGTCCTCGGCTGGAGCGTCTGTGGCCCGGCGCGGTGACGGGCACCGAGCGGGTCGAGGGCGCGGGTGACAAGGGGACCTCCAAGGTGAGCGACGGGGGGGCGGCCAAGGTGAGCGACGGGGGTCGGTCAGCAGGCGAGAGCCGAAGCAACTCCGCCGGCTGGCTGTGCTGACAGTCGGCGGGTGGCGAGATCGGCGTAGAGAGCTGCGCCGTCACACAGCACGCCCTCGTCGAACTCCGCATACGGCGAGTGGTTGTTCGCCACGGTCGAGGGGTCTGCACCGGACGGAGCGGCGCCCAGCATGACCAGGCTGCCGGGCACCTCGCCCAGGATGCGGGAGAAGTCCTCGGCGCCGGTGAGGGGGTGGGCGAGCGGCCGGAAGCGGTGCTCGCCGAAGGTCTCGGTGACGGTGGACCGGACGAAGGCGGTCTCGCGCTCGTCGTTGACAGTCACCGGGTAGCGCTTGGTGAACTCAACCTCCGCCCGCAGACCGTGGGCGGCGGCGATCTGGCGTACGAGGGTCACCACCGCGTCCTGCATCCGGTTCTGCGCCCGGGTGGAGAACGTGCGCACGGTGCCCTCCAGCCGCACCGTTTCGGGGATCACGTTGCGGCGGGTGCCGGCGTGGAAGGAACCGATGGTCAGGACGACCGGATCGAAGGGGTCGCAGGTTCGGGAGACCATGGTCTGGAGCGCGGTGACCATCTCGCATGCCGCGGGCACCGGATCCTTGGCACGGTGCGGCGCCGAGGCGTGTCCGCCGGCCCCGATGACGGTGACATCCACGTCGTTGGTCGCCGCCATGGTCGCACCGCTGCGCGCCATGAAGACACCGGTGGGAAAGTCGGTGGTGAACACATGCAGTGCGTAGGCCGCGACCGGCCGGGGTCCCGCCGCCTCCAGGATGCCTTCGGCCAGCATCGCCCCGGCTCCGTCGCACCCCTCCTCGCCCGGCTGGAACATCAGCACCACGTCGCCGGCCAGATCCCGCCGCCGCGCGGCGAGCAGATGGGCGGCACCGATCAGCATCGTGGTGTGCAGATCGTGGCCGCAGGCGTGCATGACGCCCGGTGTCGCGGAGGAGAATTCCAGACCGGTGCGCTCCGTCACCGGCAGGGCGTCCATGTCCGCCCGGAGCAGCACCGCGGGTCCCGGCCGCCCTCCGCGCAGCACTGCCGTGACCGAGGACAGCCGGCCGCCCGTGGAGATCTCCAGTGGCAGGCCGTCCAGCGCCTCCAGCACTTTCTCCTGGGTGCGCGGCAGGACCAACCCCACCTCGGGATCGGTGTGCAGGCTGCGGCGCAGCCGGACCAGATCATCGCGCAACGCAGTCGCATCCTCACAGATCGCCATGACAGCGGATGCACCTCCAGAGGCTTGGGCATGGTGCCGAACGGCGGATGTCCCTAGGGTGGACAGGCGCGCGACAGCAGCGCCGAAATCAGCAGGAACGTTCACAGGGTGCGATCCAATGCAAGATTCGTTCAGCCTCGACGAAGCTGATCTGTCGCTGATCAATGTGATGCAGATAGCGCCGCGGGCTACCTGGACCGAAGTGGGAAAGGTTCTCGGCCTCCACTCGGCCACTGTGGCGCGGCGCTGGGAGCGCATGACCGAACAGGGCGTCGTCTGGGTGACCGCCTACCCGAACCTGGCGCTGTGGACCGAACAGCGCTGTCTGGCCTTCATCGAAGTCGACTGTCAACCCACCGCCCGGAAGCAGGTGGTGGACGTGCTCGCCGGGGTGCCGCAGATCGCCTCGGTCTCCCAGGTCGCCAGCGGCCGCGACCTGTTCCTTGTGGCCCTGTTCACCGACCTTCAGGCGCTGTCGCGGTTCGTGCTGGACTACGTCAGCCAGTTGCCCGGAGTGCGCGGCACCCGTACCCGCACCGCAACCCGCTTCTACAGCGAAGGCAACAAGTGGCGGCTCCAAGCCCTCTCGCCCGACCAGCGCGCCCACCTGACCCGCCACAACCCGCAAACCTCTCCAGGAAGCCGGACGTCCCACGAAGGGTTCCGCGATCTTCTGCTTCCCCTGTCTTCCGACGGCCGCCGGACAGCCGCCGAACTTGCCGCCCTCACCTCGACAAGCGTGTCCACCACCCGGCGGCGCCTGGAACGCATGGCCCGAGAGGGCTTGGTGTCCTTCCGCTGCGAAGTGTCCGACATCATCAGCGGCTGGCCCGTGCACGCCTATTTCTGGGCCCGCGTCCCTGCCCACGAACTCGACAGGATCGCTCAGACGCTGCTGACACTGCCGGAAATCAGGATGTGCGCCGCGATCACCGGAACGGACAACCTGCTCGTCATCGTCTGGCTGCGCTCCCTTGGCGACAGCCAGCGTCTGGAGACCAGACTCGCCGAACGTTTCCCCACGCTGACACTGACCGAACGCGCCATCGTCCTGCGCATGAGCAAACGCATGGGCTGGCTACTCGATGACCACGGTCGAAATACCAGCCCGGTACCCGTCAATCCCTGGGCGGACATCCCCCACGACACCCACATCAACACGAACCCGGACGAGCAGCCCGGACAGTAAGCAGCCCCCGCGTCCGGGGGACTTGCCTGCTTGGCCCACGCCAGAGCCGGAGGCTGTCATTCCGCCCCCTACTCAGCCGCCCGCAGTGGAGGGTTTCTCCAGGCCTTCAACGAGACGGCCCGGCTCGTTCGGGGCACAGATGGACTCCGCCAACGCCGCACCGTACCGCTTCAGAATGGCTTCATAGCCGGTGCGCCGGGGTTTCGTCGGGTGGTCAGCCGGCGCTGCGGTACTCGTTGACGAGTCCGGCAACGGCTTGTCGGTGTTCGATCCGGGTTGACGGCAGGGGGATGACGTCTGGGGCGTCCAGCGGCGCGAGCTGATCTCGGCCCTGATGGGGTCGGTGGCCGTTGAAGTGCCGGGCGCAGTCGTGGAGGATCTTCTCGGCGTGTCCGCGGTGGAAGATGAGCAGGCGGTCAGTGCACTTCTTCACGTACCGGGTGCACGAACCGCTCGGCGTGCGGGTCGCAGTTGGGGCTCCTCGGAGGGATCTTGGCTACGGTGATGCCCTCGCTGGCGAAGACGGCATCGAAGGCGGCCGTGAACTTTGTGCCCCGGTCGCGGACCAGGTGGGTGAACTTGGTTGCGCGGTCGTCGAGTTGCCAGTGCAACTGGCGGGCCTGCTGGGTCGCCCAGGCGGGGGTGGGGTGAGCCCATGTCGGCATCGGGGCAGCAACCTGCCGACGCAGGGTCGCGACCTCGTGGCGCAAGATCAGTATTTCGACCTCCTACACCGGCCGCACACTCGCCGATCCAAGTGCGCGTGCGTGTGCATGGCGCTGGTGCCGGACGGCATCACGCTGCCGCTGAAGTAGTGACCTGGCATGGGTGGTCAGGCTGCCTGGCCGTAGCCGTCCGCGCCGGGGCCGTTCGCCGCGCGGCGCGCTGAAGTCGACGTCCAGGTGCGGTTCGTACGCCTCGGGCTCAAGGCCGAGTTCGTAGGTGGAGTACTCGCCGAGGCGGCGGATGTGCTCGGTCAGGTACGGCGAGATGTGGGCCAGGTCCTCGGGGGGCTGGCCGGGCGGGCTGAAGGCCGGGAGACTCGCTGCTGTGGACATGGGGCTCTCTGGTTTCAAGCCGTCCTTCCTGGTCGGGATCGAGGCGGTTCGACAGGCGCACGAATCAGGTCTGGCAGCGCTCGCTGAGAGGCGGCTGACAGGGTTCGCCCTCGTGCGCTTCGTCGAGGACGGAGACTGGTTCGCCGAATGCCCGGTGGTGCTGGACTTCGACGGCGTTCAGGTAGAGGTTTCCCACTCGAAGTTCGATGAACTCTCGATCGGTTGGGACACGATCGACACTGGGGCGACTATCACCGGGTGGGAGTGGTTCGAGCTCACGCCTCAGTGGTCTCACCATGATGAACGCCTGGAGCCGTTTGTCGGCCAGGAGCTGTGCGAGGTCGCGCTGCTTGAGTGGCGGCCAGCAGACCGTGACCTGGCGGCCGGAACGGTAGCGGTGGAGTTCGTCTTCGCCGGAGACTGCCTGCGGATCGTCAACGGCCTCGACGAGAACCGCATCGAGGTCGGTGCGGCCCAGCCAGATTACGTTCGGCACCGGCTGGGCCGTTGAGCGCTACTGCCCTGTCGGATGCCGGTCGATCTCAATGACCGGCAGCATGGTGGCCTGCGCTGGGCCGTGCTTGCTGGGTGATCCAGGGGCCGGTCGCGGTCGGGTGATGTCGGCGATGTGCAGCCCTGTCGCTCCAGGAGAAGCGCGGCCGTGGCTGGGCACGGCGTGCGATGGCGAGTTGATGCCGGAGCATCAAAATCCCTGTGTCCTTCGAGGCATCCGAGCGGGCGAGAATAGCCGAGCCCCACAGGTTTCCCCGGCACTGCCATTACCAGCGGCGACGGCACACGTACGAGGGGCGGCCTCCATAAGACCGCTCCTCACCGCTCCATGGCCCGCTACACTCCAGCCGCCCAGTCAAACCCACAGGTCAGACAGCGAAATCCTGCTGGAGTATTAGCCTTTGAATATCCTTCCAGCTCGGATCACGGTTCGGACATCGAGCAGGGTTTCCAGGTGGTCCAGGGGATTGCCAGCCACTGAGATGAGGTCGGCGTCGTAACCGACGGCGATCCTTCCTTTGCGATCGGCCAGTCCACATGCTTGCGCGGCGAGGGTGGTGGCCGAAGCCAGGGCTTCGGTGTTGGTGAGGCCGAGCGAGCCGAAGTGGATGACTCCGTGGGGTAGCACGCCGTGGGGTTTGCGGGGACCGGCACCAGCGTCGGAGCAACAGACCAGCCGCGCCCCTTCGCGGTGCATCCGCGCAAAATTCGCGCTTCGCTGCTCTACGCGCTTGGCCATGTGTGGTGCGACCATCGTGCCTGTCGGGAGCCATGCTTCGGTGGCACCGATGAAGATGCCTGCCTCCACCACGGCCTCAACGGTCCTCCAATCGGGTTCGACTCCGTCTTCGGTAAAAAAGGAGGCATGCTCGATACCGTCGACGCCGGCCGCGACAGCATCAGCCATTCCCTGCCGACCATGAGCATGTGCTGTGACCGGTCTGCCGTGTGCATGGGCTGCCCAGGTCACTGCTGCGAGTTCGTCAAATGAGTACTGTGACTGGTGCGGCCCCCATCCAGGGGTGATCACGCCACCGGTTGCCATGATTTTGACTACGTCGGCGCCGCGTGCGACGCGCTCCTCGACTGCGGCCTCCACGGCCGAGATGCCGTCGGCTTCGCCGCCCAGGAACCAGCAGTGTCCGCGAGTTCGCGTAATGGGCGGTCCGGCGGCGAGGAGCTCCGGCCCTATCTCCGTCCCTGCCGTGTAGTGGTCCCGGAGCGATATGGCAAGAAAACGACGATCGCCGAGGTCCCGTACGGTGGTGACACCCGCCCGCAGCTGGTGTCCGGCATGGACGCGCATGCGCGCCAAGGTGATGTGATCGTCTTCTTCTGCCATCGCCTGCTTCGACTTGTCGTCGGGGTCGAAAGCAAGGTGTACGTGAGAGTCGATGAGCCCTGGGCAGAGCGTGGCATCACCAAGATCCAGAACACGCAGGTCGGAAGAAGGAGGCGCTCCCGTCATATCGACACCTGCAATGCGCGAACCATCGATGAGCACAAGTGGGCGCCCCGGTCGCAACGTATGCCCGTCAAATAGCCGCGCCGCGCGGACCGCCCAGATCCCCCGACGCTGCACATGCTGTTGTTCGCCGCTGGTAACCACCCGGCCGTGTCTCCTCACAAGTCGATAATTGCTAACTTGGGCGACAACCGCTAACTTGGGCGACCGTTCACCGATCCGCGACAACCAGTGAATGCGCGAAAAGCTACCCCGGTCCGCGACAGCCAAACAACTTCACTGACCAGGTCTCCACCACCGGGCAATTCGGAAATAGTGGGACGGTCGTGACTAGTGCTTGAACTAGCTGGAACGGGACTTCCTTTCATTTAAACCCTCAGTGCCGCCTTCAGTCGAGCCGCTGCAACCAAGCCGTTTCCGCGGGTAGCGGGAGCGGCCTTTGTCGTTCCCAGGCTGGGAGCGATGGGGAGCCCTCTGGGGGCCCTCATGCTCCCAACTCGCAGACGGGGCAAGTCTGTCAGATTTGTCTGTCACCCGATCCGGTCGACCTAGTGCGCGGTAGTGCGCAGCTGTGCGTGCTGTCAACCGTAGGGCGCCGAGGTCGCCCTGCCGGTATGAATGTCCTCGTCGTCGAGAGGCATAAGAACCCCTTGACGGCTCCCGACCCCTTTTCTGGGCGGGAGCACGGCTTCGTGCTCCCCATGCGACGGGGGAGGCTTGGCTGCGTTGGCGGCATCCGGCGGTCGTTTCCGCAGGCAGTCGCCGTGTGGGCTCTCCGGTCGCCAGATGCTTGCCACATCAAGGCGGGGCAAAGCCCCTTGGTTCCGGGCGGCAGACGGGGCACTCCCAGGGGGTGAGTGCCGTATCGGTCTCTGGTGTGCCGTTGTGATAGGGCCGACCGGGACAGGCTGATGAAAATAGTGTGCCAAGCGGGTCGTGAGTGGTTACAGCTGGCTTGCGGTGCTGCGGAGTCGGTCAAGCTTGTGCCGTTTCGGGAAACCCGTCGCGGGTGTTTGTGCAGGGCTTCGGCGTAGTCGGATGGTGTCCGGTTCATGAGGGTCTGTCGGGTGGGAAGCCCTGGGCGTAAGACAGTGCCGGACAGCCCCGGATCCCGAACCGGAGAAGAGGTACCACCCGTCATGAACGGGGACGTGCCCTGCTGGATCCGCTGGCCCCGACTTCACGTCGTGATCGAAGGCGTCCAGTACGAGGTCGAACCGGCCGTAGCCGACCTTCCGGCGCGTCACGGTGCAGAACCGTGCTGTAGGACGTGCGGGGTTGGCTGGCTGTGTGAGACATCCCTCTCCCGTCGTCGTGGCGCTGGCGGCCTGGGAAGGTTGACCATGTAGTCATGACCTCCTCGACCCGCCCGCCGCACGTTGTTGGCCGACCGGATCCGATAGACGGGACTACCGGGCTCGGTGGAGAGTCCGCTCCCGCCCGCGGGTACCTGCTGGACAACGCGCGCGCCGAGGCGGGCGAGCGATTCGTTTGGCTGGCCGAGCTGTTCGACGGTGTGACGCGCGGGCACTTCGATCGACTGGGGGTCAGGGCTGGCTCGCGCTGCTGGGAAGTGGGGGCCGGTGGCCCCAGTATCCCGGAGGCGCTCGCGGCGGCCGTCGGTCCGACCGGGCACGTGCTGACCACGGACATCGACCCGTCGTGGCTGAAGACAGGCGACGGGTACGAGGTGCGCCAGCACGACGTCGCAGCCGACCCGCCCCCGGAGCCGGGGACGTTCGATCTGGTGCACGCCCGGCTCGTGCTGGTCCATGTACCCGACCGGGCTCGGGCGTTGGCCACGATGGCGGCAGCGCTACGGCCCGGCGGCTGGCTGCTGGTCGAGGACGCCGATACCGCTCTGCAGCCACTGGCATGCCTGGACGACAGCGGCCCTGCGCAGCGGCGAGCCAACCGGCTGCGTGACGCGGTCCGGGAGCTGCTGACGCGCCGCGGCGCGGACCTGCGCTACGGCCGGACACTGCCGCGGGCATTGCGTGAGGCCGGCTTGGTTGATGTCGCCGCGGGGGGCTTTTTCCCGGTCGGCGGGCTGGCCTGCGACCGGCTGGAGGCGGCGACCATCCGGCACGTGCGCGGCGAGCTGCTCGCGGCCGGCCTGGCCGACGACGCCGAGATCGACGCGCACCTGGCCGCCATCCAGGCGGGCAAACTCGACCTGACACTCGCGCCGCTGATCTCGGCCTGGGGACGCCGTCCAGCCGAGCACCCGTCGGCACTCGGTTAGGTGCGGATCCAGGCGTTGTCCGACCTGCCCACAGCGCTGTTCGTCGAGGGAGGCCAGGCAGCTCGCGCAGGTGCGCGCCGCGCGTCACCGGAGTTGGGGCCAGCCCGCGATCCCGTCAAACATCTCCCAACGACAAAACGTCAACCAAGTCCTGAGCCCACACACCGACAGACAGGCACGGGCTTCGAAGATCATGGAGTTCTCGACACCCCGTGATCCGAGTGGAAGACCGTGCCTGTCGACACACCCTCCCCGATCCCGGCTGCTCTTGACCCACTCCGCGAGCAGCCCGAACCCCGCTCCGAGGAGATCCCGGGGCTGCTGGAGCGGCTGGCCGAAGTGCCCGACCCGCGTGACCCGCGCGGAGTGCTCCACGCCCTGGCCGCCGTGCTCGCGCTGAGCGCGTGTGCCGTACTGACCGGAGCCACCTCACTGCTGGCGGTCGGGGGGGATCAGCGACGACAGCGCCGCGCACCACAGCCGATCCGCCGACTCGTACCGCACGGGCCTCGTGTGCTGCGTGCGCAGCACCGTGTTCTGGTGTCGCAGCACCAGCAGTTCCGCGTCTTTGGCCTTATCCCGGCGCAACAGCAACGCCGGGAACGCGAGCGGCATCGCCGACCACGTGCGCGTCGGGCGAATTGTCCGACGAGCGAGAGGACGGCCCGTACACACGGCTCGTCGGGCCGGCTTCAGTCGGTGATGTACCACTTGCCCTTGATGTACTCCAAGGTGTAGCTGCCGAGGTCGCTCTCGGAGAAGGTGGCCGAGGCCCTGACCGCCTCGACCGGCATCTCGACCCTGTCGGGTGTTTGCACGACGACGCGCTGAGGGTCGACCGTCGCGGTCTGGAGCGCCTTCTTCTGCGCGGGCGAGATCATCTGGAACACGACGGCGTACGTCGACGTGCACGGACCGTACCCCTGGTCCTGCGCCTTCTTCGCCGCGGGCCCGGCCACCTCGCAGACCGTGTCGATGTCCTCCCGGCCCAAGGCGTGGAGGTACGTACTGCTCGTACCGCCGGATCGCTCCCTCCTTCGTCCTGGGCGTGGGCTGTTCCCCGGAGGGATCCGCCGGGGGCCGGTCGGCGCCACCCTCACACCGCTCGTCGGTGAATACGCCCGGCGGCTGACGCTTCGGGTAGGGGCCCATCGGCCCGTTGAACCCGCTCACGTGTTGCTGCGAACCCCACCATCCGGCGTACCCCCACCAGGGCTCGCGGTCCTCCGGTACTTCGAAGATCACCCAACCGGTAGCCCGCTTCGCGGAGAGGGGGCGGTTCGATCGGTCTACGCGGACACCCCAAGGGCTCCGGTGAGGCTGGTGGCAGCGATCTCGACTGATTCCATCAGGCTGGCGAGCAATGACGGAGGGATAGCTCCGCGACCAAGGCCAGCCTCTCGGACGAGTGCACTCAAGGTGTGTTCCTCGTCGGCCGTCATATGGCTCCGGGTCGAGTTGTGGCGCAGGACTTCCCGAGCGGTAAAGGCATCGTCAGACGATGCGGTATCACGGATCAGCCTGACGCACACGGCCTTAGCTGCCGTGGGACACACATTGTCGGCGAGGTCAATCGCGGTCGTGCCGAGTCGGGAGCGGAAGAACGCATCGCGGTTCGGCCGGTAACCGGCCACGCCGCACGGAAGGTGCCGAACTCTCTCCGGCACAGGTCTGCTGCGAGGCCGGGCATGCCGTAGTCGGCCGCGATGAGGGCGGCGAGGTTCCAGGCCGCGCAAGCCCGCTCGATCTGGCTTTCTGGCTGTGCCCTGGGTCCCGCTGGCCTGAGCGATGGTGCGGGCTTCGGCAATCCGGGACCATCACCGCCCGCTGGCGCCTGAAGCACCTGCCTGGCCATCACCGACCCGCCCCGTCCCGGGAGGCCCTGACGTGCTTCGGCTCAGCGGGGCGGGCCGCTGCGCCGAAGCACGAGAGTTGTCACAAGGACAGGCGCACGTCACGGAGGGATAGCGTTGCGGCATGACGTCAGTGCCGACCCGGTTCCCGCCGTACCCGATCCGTGGCGTGCGCGTGCTCCATCAACGGCAGAACTGCGCACCGCATTTCGCGGAGATCACGGTGGACTTCGAGCCCGCGGCCGAGGGCTTTTCCTTCGAAGTGGCCGAGGGGCTGACGGTGGAGTACGAACCCGCCGGGGATCTGCCGCCCTTCTTCGGCGCAGTCGCCGCGGGGATCAAGGAACAGTTGAGCTTTCCCGAGCACGGTGTCGTGACCGCCACCAAGGTGGTGCTGCGGCAGGCCCGCGCCGAGACATTCGGCTCCCACGAGCTGGCCTTCAAAATTGCGGGCTATCTCGCTGCCCGCAAGGCTCTGGAGCACACCGGAGCGCCGCGCACCGAGGTGCCTATGGATCGGCCGTAGCACACGCGTCGTCACGGCTTTCCTGCTCCGTGTGCTTGAAAGCGGGGAGTCGGAGTACAGCGGTATCGATGTCGAACACCGCACGCCGTCGTGACCCTCTGGGTCGAGTACGCGGAAGCGCATCGGTTCTCCATCGTTGATGCCGCATGGCTGCTCTTCTCGCATTGACGCCTGCCCGCCGCGACGAATGGGCCGTGCAGCTGCCCGCCATGAGCGACCTTCCCAACGATGTTCCACAGCCGACCTCGCGCTCGGAAGCGGCGGGCCGGACACAGCCGCGCCCACGCCGGGCGCCCCGCAGCCCGGCCCCTGCGGTTGGCCGACCGGTACGAGGCGCTGGGTGGGTGCACTGGAAGTTGGTGGCGATCCAGCCGCACCGCGTGCTGCCGCTCGGTGCGACCCGACGGCGCCGTGAACCGCGGGCGCAAGCCCGACGTACACCCCCGTGGTGACCTAATGATCGGCGGACCGGAAGTGGGCCATGACGGCGGATGAACACCTGCTGCGCGCGCTGTACGACGAACACGCGGGAGCTCTGCACGCCTTCGTACTGCGCTATGTGTCCGACCGGCAGCGTGCGGAGGACGTGGTCCAGGAGGCGCTTCTGCGGGCCTGGCGGAATCTGGATGCCATCGACCCGCACCAGGGCAATCCGCGCTCCTACCTGTTCTCGGTCGCGCGCAACATCCTGACCGACCAGTGGCGCGCCGAGCAGCGTCGGCCGCGCCTGATCCAGAACGACGAGGCAATGCAGTCCGCGGCGGCTGCCGACGAACTCGAGCGGATGCTCGATGGCTGGCTGGTGACCGAGGCGCTGGAACGACTCTCTCCCGAGCACCGTTCGACGATCGTCGAGTTGTACTACGTGGGGCGCAGCATCGCCGAGGCCGCCGAGAAGCTCGGGATACCCGCCGGGACCGTGAAGTCCCGGGCGTACTACGCCGTACGTTCGCTCCGAACGGTGCTGGAGGAAATGGGAGTGGTCCGATGACAGAGCTGGGGCAGCAGCACGAGGAGCTGCGGACGCTGCTCGGGGCCTATGTGCTCGGCGGCCTGGGCGCGGGGGACCGGGAGCGGCTGGAATCTCATCTGACGCGGTGCGACTCCTGCCGGGAGGAGTTGTCTGAGTACGCCGTCCTGCCCGGACTGCTCCACCAGGCGGGGCCACCGCCGCAGCCCGTCCCGCCGCCGCAGCCGATGTGGGACGAGCTGATCGCCTCCGCCCGCTCGGAGCGGGCGGAGCGAGCCACCGTCCGCCGCGGGCCCTGGACCCGCCGCCCGCGCCTGGCCTTGGCGGCCGCTGCGGCCGCGGCAGCCCTGGTCCTCAGCGGCGGCGCGGTCGGCATGGTCGCCCTGAACGGTGACCACTCCAGCGGGTCCGCCGGACCTGGCGCGGACGGCAAACCTCTGATCGCGATGGCGGGCAGCTCCGCAAGCGGCCACGGCAGCCTCGAAGCGCGGCCCTGGGGGACCGAGGTCGCCCTGCACATCGAGGGCATGCCACGCGGCGATCGCTTCGTGGCATGGGTCGTCGACCGGAACGGACACCGTGAGCAGGCCGCCGTCTGGGCCTCTACACCGAACGGCAGCGCACGCCTGCGCGGCGCGTCCTCGATACCGCGCGACCGGGTCGTGATGATGCGCGTGGCGACCCAGAACGGCAAGCCCCTGCTCGAACTGCGTCCCTGAACACTCAGTCCCGATCTATCTTCCGCGACCGGTGAAACGGATGGCACCACCGGGCGTACACGGCACCGGAACCGGTCATCGGAGGAGGTCAGAGTGGGAACGAGGATGTTCCGTAGGAACAGGGTCACCGTGACAACCCCCTTCACGGACCACCGTCCTGACCGTCGCCGTTGTCGACGACCTCGACCACAACGGGGTGTACGACGACGCGCCCGCCGCCGTGAAGGATGCGAACGGTGACGGGCGCGTCGAGGAAGAGGATCTCAAGGCCCTGGGCGTGGCCTCGAAGATCGAGGCGGTCCGCTTCCACCTGAACGGTGCCGCCTCTAAACCCCCACTCAGTGCTCCTGGAACAGCGACTGGGCGTGGTCCAGGCCGTACCTGGCGACATCGGTACCCAGTCTTTCCCCGGCCTCGTCCGCGAGTCGGGTGTGGATGCCCAGCCAGACCCGCGCGTCGATGTTCTCCAGCGTGAGCTGGTGCCATGCGGTGTAGGTGCGGACGACGCCTGGTGCGGTGGCGCTGGTCAGGGTGAACGGGGCCGTGCGCGGTCCTACGAGGGCGGTGAGAACGGTTTCCGCCGCACCTGCGTAGGTGTTGTGGCCGCTGGGGTAGTCCGGGTGCGCCGGGGTGGTGCGCAGCGGGGTCCATGACGGGTCGGCAGGGATCTCGCCGACGCCGGTTCGGATCGCGGTGACAGGGCGCCACAGCTGGTGGGTGTACTTGCTGTCGGAGGTGGCGATCTGAGTGTCCACCAGCGTGGCGTTGACCAGGGCGACGAGTTCGGCCTGCTTGAGCAGCGGCTGGTGGGAGGTTGCGGCGAGCGCGACGCGAATCGGTTTGGTCCACAGGGCCGGAGAGGAGTCGAACCAGAAGTTGGCCGTGTCGGTCTGCCGCGCGGTGCGTACGGTGCTGTTCAGTTCGCCGAAGTCTCGAACCTCCTTCAGGTCGGTCTGGTACCGCTTGGACGTCGGAGCGGGAGGCGCGGGCAGTCGGAACTGGCCGGCGCTTTTCAGCAGGAAGGGCTGGGCGAACCGGCTGCCGTTTTGGATGGCGGGGGCGAACGCGGGCGGGGTGGGTTGCCAGACGCCTGGCGCGCCCGGCGGCAGGGTGAAGGGCGCGTTCACCGAGGCCGCGTCGAGCCCGTCTCCCTCGCGTTCGTGCAGGGCCTTCAGCGCCTGGTGTTCGCCGGCTGCGGTGCCCAAGGTCTCGGCCGGGCCGTCGGGGGTCTGATCCAAGGTCTGCTGGAGGGCGGCATCCAGCTCCGGGGCACGGGAAGGCACCAGCTCGACCAGGGCACGGTGCACCGCGGCGGCCAGCGCCGCGTCCTGGTAGTCCCTGCGGTCGACCCCCGGCGGCACGTGTTGCAAGGCCCGCGCCGCCCCGATCCAACTGACCGCCCAAGTACGGCTGTTGGTCACTGCAGCGAGTGATGAGCCAGCCTTCGCGATCGTGTCAGCTGTGGTGTCGTACCAGGCGAGCGCCACGGAGGTGCGACCGTGCCCAGGCGCAGGGGCGGCGGTGACGCTCGGCGCTGCGCCGGAGGCGACCAGCAGTGCCGTGGAGGCCACCAGGGCCACACGGGTATTCGGGGAGTTCATGAGCGTAGCTCCTCATATGGAGTGGGGCCGGGTGTCGGCCCCACCCCGTCTGGCAGTCATGTGCGACGGGACGTAGAGAGTTGAGACCGGACGCCCTGCCCGCGGAGAGGGATACCACTGCGGGCAGGGGCGGTCTTCGGCATGGCCGGGCGTGCGCCGGCAACGATGTATCCGGGGAACTGACGAGCCCAGCAAGTGCCCAGGAAGTGCCCAGGCATGTCTGCGGCCGAGTGACGGGTGTCCGCAGGGGACCACGTACGGAGCAGACGAAGACGGCCGAGACGACATCGTCGTCGCTCCGTCTCATCAGCACCAGCGCGCACCGCGGCGCACGCGCAGGCGTTCACCTGCCCAGCGGCGGCGCCCTCCTGACCTGGCGGGGATCAGGCGGGGTCGGCGTTGATGTGGAAGGGGACGGTGACGATGTTGGAGGCGACGCCCATCAGTTCCAGGTCTTTGGCGTCGGTCTTCCCATCGCCGTTGAGGTCCTTCACGGCATTGGGCGCGTCGTCGTAGATGCCGTCGTGGTTGAGGTCGTCGACGACGGCCACGGTCAGGGTGGTGTCGACATTCTGCCCCGCGATGGGGGCGCCCACGATCCAGCTGTCCCACAGTTCGGTCTTGTGCGGGGTGCGGTTGGTGACGCCGGAGAGGTTGAACAGGTTGGCCAGGTTGGTGCCGGGCCCGGAGAAGCCGGGGAGGGTGCTGTTGGTGGTGGAGTCCAGCACGACCAGTCCAGGGATCTTGTCGTCCTGGCCGGTGGAGAACGTGCCGGGGAAGGGGGCGATGTTGTTGTGCGCGGCCGGGCCGGTGAGCTGGAGCCCGTTGAAGCCGGTCTGGGCCAGGGTCTTCCCCCGGAAGGAGAGCTTCAGGTCTACGAACCAGCCCTTGCCCTCCACGCCCGCGTTGTCCCCGCTCTTGGGTGCGAGGACCTCCACCTTGACCGGGTGCGTTTTGGTGGAGGCGGACATGTCCGGGCTTGAGGCGTTCGCGCTGGACAGCCCGGAGGCCGCGACGCCCAGGCCGAGGGTCATGGTCGCACCCGCGCCGAGGGTCCAGCCGAGCTTCTTCTTCCTCATGACGTGTTCTCCTGAGTGTTGGGAGGCTTGCGGTCACGTGTACGACCACATGCGGCACCCGGTTCAGCCCGCAGGTTGACCAGTAATGCATCCCTCTCTGTCAATTCGTGGGGCCCGTCGATTGCGTCGATTGCCAGGCAAGCCCCTGGAGAAGGCCCGGTCCGTCGTCCGAGGGGTCCGGACATGAAAGGCGGGAGCGCCACGGCCCTGCTGGTCGAGGGGAGGGCGGCCGGGCCGTTCCGTCCCGTCGGGTTCAGGTGAGGTCGGTGGCGGGCTCGGTCGCGTAGCGGTTCATCGCGTCGATGTTGGCCTGTGGCGTCAGCGGCCGGCCGTCGGCGAGTACTTCCTGGAGGTCTCGGAAGTACTGCACGTACAGGTCGGGGGTGAATGTGCTGAGCATGACGGCGGGTTGGTCGGTCAGGTTGGCGAAGGTGTGCGGGGTGCCGGGCGGAACCATCACGAGCGTGCCCGTGGTGGCGTCGTAGTCCTCGTCCCCGACGGTGAACCGCACGGTGCCGGACAGGACGTAGAAGCCCTCGTCGTGTTGGCCATGACGGTGCTGCGGTGGTCCCTGGGTATGCGGGGCGAGGACGGACTCGGCGATCGCGAGGCGATGCCCGGTGTGGCTGCCGTCCTCCAGAACCCGCATGCGTGTGGTACCCAGAACGATCATCTCGCCATCGCCGGGACCCATCACCGATACGGCGGGGTCGGCCTGCGGCTCGCCGGTCTTCGTTTCTTCGGTCATGTTCACGAGTTCACCGCCGGGGCCCCAGGGCTGTCCAAGACCTGTCCCGCGGCGCCGATACCTCGTGGGTATCGTTGCAGTGTGGAGCTACGAACCGTGCGCTACTTCGTGGCGGTCGCCGAGGAACTCCACTTCGGCCGGGCCGCCACCCGACTGCACATGAGTCAGCCGCCGCTGAGCCGGGCGATCAAGCAGTTGGAGGCCGATGTCGGGGCCCTGCTCTTCGCCCGCTCGCCTGCCGGCGTCACGCTCACTCCGGTGGGCACCGTGCTGCTCGAGGAGGCGCGAGCCCTACTCGACCATGCCGACCGCGTCCGTGTACGTGTGAGCGCGGCGGTCGGCGTCGCGACCATCACCGTCGGCATCCTGGGCGACGGCACCGACCCGGGAGTGTCCAGGCTGGCCGGGGCCTACCGCCGACACCACCCCGGCATCGACATCCGCATCCGCGACACCGATCTGACCGACCCGACGTGCGGGCTGCGCGCCGGACGGGTCGACGTCGCCCTCACCCGGGCGCCGTTCGACGAGACGGCCCTGACGGTGCGTGCGCTGAGGACCGATCCGGTCGGTGTGGTCCTGCGCGCTGACGATCCGCTGGCCAGCCGCGACCGGCTGCGGCTGGCCGAGCTGAGCGACCGCCGCTGGTTCCAGTTCCCGCAGGGCACCGACCCCATCTGGCAGTCGTACTGGAGCGGCGGCAGGCCACGCGAGGGACCAGTGGTGCGCGCCGTCCAGGAATGCCTGCAAGCCGTGCTGTGGAACGGCACGGTCGGCCTGACCCCGCTCGGACATGACCTGCCCGCGGAGCTGGCCGTGGTACCGCTGGCCGACATGACGCCGAGCCGAGTGGTAGCGGTGTGGAACGAAGGTGACACCAACCCGTTGATCCGATCATTCATCGAGATCGCGACAGCCGCGTACCGTCGCTGAGCGCTGGCAACCGACGCTGCCGCAGCTCGTGAACAATTCGCACGCCGCGGCCTCCGGGACTGCCTCCCGAAGTGGTGAACATCTGCTGCCCTTCTCGGGTACAGAGCCAGTGGCCGCTGACCGCTGTCATCCGGTCGAGTCGTTTACTCGGCGAACCGAGTCGTTGTGCCTTCCGTCTCACCGAACCTGGACGGCCCTGTGCTGGTGAAGCTCCGGCCGGAGCTTCACCAGCACAGGGCCGTCTTCGCGGTACTCAGTTGGCTATGCCGACGGGGTGGACCTGGATCTTGTCGTCGTACGGGCCGGCCAGCTTCAGCGCATCCGCGGGCCACTTCAGGGACACGCTGTGGGTCTCGTTCGGCGGCGTCACGATGATGTCGGTCGGGGACGCGAGGCTGTCGCCACTGAAGTCGACCTTGTACGAGATGCTGAAGGTGGCGGTGTCACCGGGCTTCAGGTCGGTGACGCGGGGCTGCTCACCACCGCGGTGGACAGGGGCGGACGTGCCATCGGCGTCCTTCAAGTCGACACCCGCGAAGCCCGTCGCCGAGCAGGTCTTCGCGCCCTTGTTGGTCATCTGAACGGTGACCTCACCCACCGTCTCGTCGGGCGAGCTGTCCACGGCCTCCATGGTCAGGTCGCTCGTGCGGCAGAACGTGCTCTTCCCCCCCGCCCTTCGCCGCACCGTTCCCGGAGTCGGCACCGGGCGAGGTGTCGTCGCCGGAGCCCGACTTGGCGCTGTCCGGCTGGCCATCGGTGCCCTGCGCTCCGGCGGAGGAGCCCGCGCTGCTGGACCCGGCCGCAGGCTTCGAGGCGGTGTCGTCCGAGTTGTTACAGGCGGTCAGAGAGAAAGCGGCGGCTGCGGTCAGGGCCGCGGCGGCGACGCGCAGGGTGCGGCGACGGGCGGTGCGGACAGTGGTGCTGGAGCTCATTTCGGTTCCCCCCGGGGCGGTTTGTGTCGGTCTCTCCTCGGTACGTCACCCACTCTGGTCGAGGCCACTATTGGGAGGCTGCCGCTCCACCAACACCCGGCTGACACGGCCCAGCGTTGGTCTCCACGCCATCGCTCGACCCCCGTCACGCGGTGCTACATGTCCGTCTGCCGTAGACATTACGAGCGGACCCCCAGTCGTGCGGGTGATCGTGCTGGGGGTGGCGGGTGGCTGTACCGGCTGGGGTAGATCTTGCGGAGCCGTACGTCGAGCTGTCGTACGTGGACGCCTTACGTGGGCGTCGCCGGCGTCCGTTGCTGGACTGTGTGATGGCCCGGTCGGAGATCTCCTCAGCGGACCGCGCTTCGACCTCACCGAAGTGGACGCTGAGCTGGTGCGAACGCTGTTGGGGGCTGCCTGACCTGCGTTGTGGCCCTGTTCCGGGAGCTCAACTGCGCTGCGCGCGGATGAGGTCGCGGTACCACGCGAAGGACGCCTTCGGGGTGCGCACCTGGGTGTCGTGGTCGACGTGGACGAGTCCGAAGCGCTGGTGGAAACCCTCGGCCCATTCGAAGTTGTCCATCAGGGTCCAGGTGAAGTAGCCGCGCACGTCGACACCCTGGGCCACGGCGGCGTCGACGGCCCGGAGATGGGTGTCGAGGTAGTCGATGCGGTCGAGGTCCACGACGGTGCCGTCCGCGGCGACGACGTCCTCGGCCGAGCAGCCGTTCTCCGTGATGTAGACCGGCGGGAGTGCCGGGTAGCGCTCCTTGAGGCCGACGAGCAGTTCCCGTAGACCGTCGGGGACGACGGGCCAGTCGAAGGCGGTGCGGCGGTAGCCCTCGATGGGGGCCTCTTCGAACGGCAGCCCCTCGGACGTCGGCGTCTGGATCCGGGTCGGGTTGTAGTAGTTGATACCGAGCGCGTCCAGGGGGGCCGAGATCAGTTCGAGATCGCCGTCCCGGACGGAGCCGCCGAGAGTGGCGTCCGAGCCGAAGGCCGACAGATCGGGGTAGGTGCCCGTGAGGATCGGATCGTTGAACAGGCGGTTGTGCAGGTTGTCATAGGCCCGCGCGGCGGCACGGTCGGCGGGGGTGTCCGAGGCGGGCCAGACCGGGGTGCAGTTGTTGGAGATCATCACCTGGAGGCCGCGCGCCCGCAGCTCCCTCAGCGCCAGGCCATGACCGAGCAGCTGATGGTGGGCGACCGGCAGGCAGTCCAGGAACAAGGCGCGGCCCGGTGCGTGGGTGCCGAGGCCGTAGCCCCAAACCATGTGGATGAACGGCTCGTTGATCGTGATCCACTTCTGGACGCGATCTCCCAGCCTGTCGGCCATGACGGCGGCGTACTCGGAGAAGCGGTGCGCGGTGTCGCGGTTCAGCCAGCCGCCATCGTCCTCGAGGCCCTGCGGGAGGTCCCAGTGGAACAGGGTCGGGACGGGCTCGATGTCGCGTGCCAGCAGGCCGTCGACCAGCCGGTCATAGAAGTCCAGGCCCCGGAGGTTGACCTCGCCCTTGCCGGTCGGCTGGATCCGGGGCCAGGCGATGGAGAAGCGGTAGCCGGTGAGGCCCGCCTCGGCCATCAGCGCGAGGTCCTCCTCGTACCGGTGGTAGTGGTCGCAGGCCACGTCACCGGTGTGCCCGTCGCGGATCGTACCGGGGCGGGCGGTGAAGGTGTCCCATACCGACGGTCCGCGACCGTCCTCCTCGGTGGCGCCCTCGATCTGATACGACGCCGTCGAGGCACCCCAGATGAAGTCCGCGGGCAGATGGTCCAGTGTCACGTACAACCCCCCGAAACATGAGTAGTGCTCACGTTAGTCGCTCCGATGGGATGATGGAAGCATGGATCAAGACCGCACTTCAGGGACGCTGCGCCGGCTGCCGGTCCAGAAGCGCAGCGTCGAACGCTTCGAACGGCTGCTGGATGCCTGCGCCGAACTCCTGGACGAGGTCGGCTATGCCGCGCTGACCACCAAGGAGGTGGCACGCAGAGCCGAGGTGCCCATCGGCACCCTCTACCAGTTCTTCTCCGACAGGGAGGGGCTGATCGGCGCGCTCGCCGCCCGCAATCTGGAGTCCTTCCTGGCGCGGGTCGCGGACCGGCTGGAGCGCGAGGCGCCCGACGGCGTCTCGGGCATCGTGGAGGTGACCGTCGACGAGTTCGTCGCCATGCGCCGGACGATCACCGGGTTCGGCGTGGTCGACTTCGGCGCGGTGGGACAGGACCACATCCTGGAGCCGAACCGGGACAACAACACTGCGGTCGCCGGATCGCTGCGCGCACTGACCGCCTCCCTGACCGGTGTCCAGGACAACGCCGAACTCGAGATCGCCGTGCGGGTGGCCCTTGAGTGCGCGGACGGCGTGCTGCAACTGGCCTTCCGTACCGATCCGCAGGGCGACCCCCAGCTGATCGCCGAGTGCAAACGGGTCCTCAACAGCTATCTGAACGATCGCTTCCGGCTCCTGGCGACCAGTCAGCAGTCCTAGCGGACGGTCTTGACCTTCCGGGCCAGTACCGCACCGAGTGCGGACATGGCCGCGGAGCGGAGGAACGGCGAGTGGTAGCCCCCCCGACTGCCGAGCACCACCGAGGCGATCGGGGGAACGAGAACGTACGGCAGGGAAGTCATCAGGTTGGCCAGGGCCATGTCCGTGCCGCGGTCCGCCGAGGCAGGGAGCACCTCGGTGACCAGAGCGGTGTCGACGGCCAGGTACACGCCGTAGCCCAGGCCCATGATGAACCGGGAGCTCATCGCCCGGACGAAGTCGGGGCGCGCGCGGGCTGATCCGGTAGTCGTCCAGGAGTCGAAGCCGCGGACGCCGTCGCCGAACCGGACGGTCAGCGACGGCGTCCCGAAGTGCAGGCCGCCCTCGACCACGTACTCCTCCCCGGGGTCGCCGCCGTCGGGGTCCTCTTCGGGCAGGTCGGCCGCGATGAGGACGGCCAGTTCCAGGGTCAGCGGCCGGCCCCAGTGCATATGCCGGGGGACGTCGCCAGCCGAAAGGCGTAGGAGGTGCCAGGAGTGCTCCGAAGCCAGAGGCTGGCTTCGGAGTGGTGAGTGATCACTCGAATCCTGACACGTGGATTGGGCTCATGTTCCGCACATACGTGAGGGACGCGAGCCCCCAACGCTCACCCCCTGACCGGGCTGTCGAAGATCGCTCCACCGGGGCCGGGCCCTGGACACCGCCTCGTCGGTGCCTCAGTCGGCGTAGACGCCGACCTCGCGAAGCGAGTACCCCCACTTGGTGCCGCGCTCCAGCCCCTTGACGCGTACGTAGCGCGCCTGGGCTCCGGCGAAACGGGCCGTGTCCAGGCCGCCATCACCGGAGGCTGTGGACCACACCGTCTTCCAGTTCGTGCCGTCCTCCGACAGCTCGACGCGGTACGACTTCGCGTACGCCCGCTCCCAGTCGAGGGTGACGCGCTTGACCGGCTGCGCGGATCCGAGATCGATCCGCAGCCACTGGTCGTCGTTCCACTCGCTGGCCCAGCGGGTGCCCGTGTCGCCGTCCACCGCCTTCCCGGGCTTGAAGCTGACGGCCGGGTTCCACCACTCCGACGAGGACGCCGTCGCGGCCGCGCCCGCGGCCAGGTTCTTCCCGACCTGGTACTTCTCGGTGTTCCCCCAGGTGCGGAGGTAGGACTCGGCTCCCGAGAAGAGGTCGTCGACGACCCCCTGGCCGCCGACGTTCCGGATGTCCTCGATCCAGTCCGGGACCATGCCGTAGTGCGCGCCGCCGTCGGTGTTGAAGTCCCAGGTGCGTTCGCCGGTGGTCTGCTTGTCGATCACCGAGCCGCCATCCGTGCTGCGGAAGGGGTACTTCACCGGGTTCGGGGCGTCCCCGCCCCGTGGCGCCGGCCAGCCTCCGACACCGTTCATGTCGGTGCCGTAGCCGTAGCCGACCTTGTACTTCTCGCGCAGCGCGGCCGTGCGCTTGGCCTCCGCACTGAACGCCTCGGAGCCGCTCATGTACTGGGCGGCGAACCCGCCGAGCTTGTAGAGGCGTTCGGTCCAGCCCGCGTCCATCCAGCTGTGCGAGGAGATGGCGCCGGGGTACGACTCGGATTCGAGGATGTCGAAGGCCTGGTCAGCGGCCTTGACGCTCATGTGGTCAAGCTCCAGCATCATGTTGCGCTTCATCATGCCGCGCACCGCGTACGCGCCCAGGTCGGTCAGCCCGCGGGTGTTGCACTGCGCGCCCGAGGCGTACGTGGGGACGGCCACGCCCTTCGGGAGCCGTTTCTCCGCCTCCGGTGCCGCCGCGTTGCCGATGGGGTTGTCGTGCTGCGGCCCGCGGCAGTCCTCCGTCTTCCAGAACGTGCCGGTCGACAGGAACTGGCCCACGTTGATGGCCGTACCGAGGGTGCCGGAGTCGTAGCGCACCCCGCACAGGGCGTTGTCGAACTTGTGGCACAGGAACATGCTGCTGACGCCCAGTTCCTTCAGTTCGTCCAGGCCCCGGTCGATATCCCCCTTGCTGCACTGCGCGACGTCCAGGATCTGCTTGCAGCCGAACGGCTCCGAGGTCTCGACGCCCAGGACGACGGCCAGCTTGCCCTGTTCGATGACCTTTCGGGCCTGCGCGCTGTTCGTGACGATCCGGAACCAGCCCTTGCCCGGGCCGCCGTACATCTTGTCGACGAAGGCCTGCATGTCGTATGTCTTCTTCGCCTCGAGACGAATGGCGGTCATCTCGTCACAGCTGCGGTCCTTGAAGAAGTAGACCGAGCAGATCACGCCGTTGGTGACCAGGTCGTTGACCAGCACTCGCTGGCCGCCGCGCCATGCCCGCTCGATCCAGGCGTAGTAGTTCTGCTGGTGGGTCAGCGAGTCGTGGGCAGGCCAGTCCTTGAAGGTGGGCCACCCGTTGGGGTCGTGTTTGCCGTCGCCGCCCTTGGTGATCATGTCGAAGATGGCGAGCGAGCCGTCGGGGTAGTGCTCGGGGCAGTCCTTGAGCGCGTCGGTGACGCCCTGCTCCGAGAACGGCTTACCGCAGATCAGCCGGCCGCCGAAGCCCTCGTTGGACATGATGTGGTCGTGGGCGTCGACGAAGCCCCTGACGCGGCCCTGCGCGTCGGTGCCCTTGAAGGGCTCGCCCGTGACGTTGATCTGCGAGTCGGGTGCGGGCCTCGCGGAGGGATCCCACCAGTTGGACTCCGCCGCGGAGCTGGGCACCGGACCGAGCACCAGGGCGGTCACGGCGATTAGCAGCGACACCACCGCGAGTGATCTGAGTCTGCGGCGCATAGGTTGAACGATGACCATCGCGTAGATCCTTAAAGGTGAGCAGGGCTCATATTCTGCTCTACGTTAGGGACGCGAGCCCGCAACGCCAACCCCCTGGCGGCGTTCACGTTCGGCAGTTCACGCATCCTTGGTCAGGGTGGCAGCGTCGCCTACGGAACGGTCCACCGCTACATGTCCGGTAGGTCGCGCTGGAGCACCCATCTACGCATGGTCACAGACACCTTGACCAGTCACCCCGAACGAACCCCAGGGAACTGCCTCGCCACTACTCAACAGACGCTTCACTGGGCAGTGTTCAAGCACTATCGGGCCCTGCTGACCGCGGTTCGGCGAGAACCCGCCCGGCACGGCCTCACGGTGCTGATCGGTTGGTGTGAACTCGAGTAGGCGAACTGCCGGAATCCCGGCTCACGGTGTTGCGCGCCTGCCCTCATGCCTTGCAACCGACGTCCTGGTCGCGCTCGGCGTCCCGGTCGACCACGGTTGGGCCTCCATCAACCTCCTCGCGAACACGGAGGAACAGAGAACGGTCAGTGCTCAGCGGGAGGGGAGAGGCGCAGTCGCCTCGGGCGTTGGATGCCCCGGAGGATCCAGTGCCTGCACCGCTGTTCCACGACCACGTAGAGCGCCCATGCCAGGCCGAGGGAGACGAGGAAGGCGGCGGTCGTCGCTGCGAGGGCGGGGGCAATGTCGAGGCGGGGGCTGATGGCGAAGAGCTGTTCGCCGGTGCGCATGACCAGGATGTGGATCATGTAGAAGGCGAAGGACCACTCTCCCAGGCGCACCAGACGGGGGCGGCGCCATCTGGTCGGTGTGCCGTTGAGGTCAGCGACGGCGGCGGCCGAGATGAGGCAGACCAGGCCGATGACCGTGCAGGCGGCGTAGCCGAAGGCGCTGGGAAGGGGCCACATCAGGATGTAGCCGGTAAGGCTCAAGGCTGTGGAGGTGCCCAGGCCGGGGCCGCGCCAGGCGCCGAGTTGGACCAGGCGGCAGGCGGCGGCTCCCACGACGAATTCGGGGAGGCGTACGAGGGGAAAGTGGGGGCTCCAGCCCAGGGCGAAGGTCAGGTTGACGCATGGGATGAGGATCACCGCCGCGGTGCTGGCCATCGTGAGGGCGGTGAGGGGGCGGGGGCCGAGGCGCCGCAGGAGGGCGAAGATGGCGGGGAAGGCCGCGTAGAAGAACGCCTCGCAGGTCAGCGACCAGCTGACCGGGTTGAGTGCTTGCCACCACTGCTCCTTCCAGGAGCTGACCAGCAGCAGATTTGCCACCGCCTCCGATATGCCACTGGGCCGCAGTCCGGGCACCAGGGTGAAGGCCAGCGCCAGGGCCATTGCCGCGGTCGCCAGGTGGACGGGGTAGACACGGGCGATCCTTCTGCGCCAGAACGTCAGCGCGCGTTCGTCCTCGCGGAACGACCAGGCCAGGACGAAGCCGGAGAGGATGAAGAAGAATGAGACTCCGACGCCACCGCCGCCGAGTATCCCGCTGAGTACGAGTCCGAAGCCGCCGCCGAAGTAGTCGAAGCGACTCACATGGAAGATGAAGACGAGGAAGGCGGCGGCCCACCGCATTCCCGTCAGGGACGGCAGCCGGTCACCACCGGCCGTGGCAGGGAGTGTTGTGTGCGGTCGCCCGAGCAGGAGGGTCATCGGAGCACCCGCCGATCGGCGCGGAGTGACGGGCGGTCGGGTGGGGCAGTGGGCGTGCGGTCGTGCATCGGTCAACTCCTGTAGGGAATGTGCGGGTGCGGAGGATCGCCTCCGTAAGCGGACGGCCTATGTGCCCCCTTCACACATGGGGCGCGGCGCGACCGCTTCGCCATTCCAGCGGCTGTTCGGTTGTTCGGCAGCCCCCTTCCGAAGCACCGAACAATCACAAAAGCGCAGGTAGTTGGGGCGCAACGGGGAGCGGGACGACAAAATGGGGACCAGGGGAGGGAGAACGGGTGGGCCGGCATGAGAGGCCGGTGGACCCGAGCGCGGGTCCGGTTCAGCGCTTCGCCCACGAGCTGCGCAAGCTGCGTCAGGAGGCCGGAGGGCCGACCTGCCGGGCGATGGCGCAGCGGGCGCGGTACTCGGTCACGACCCTGTCCCAGGCGGTCGGCGAGCGGTTGCCCTCGCTGCCGGTGGCGCTGGCGTACGCCGAGGTCTGCGGCGGGGACCGGACGGAGTGGGAGGCGTGCTGGCAGGAGGCGGCCACGGAGGCCGCGGCCGGGGAGCGGGCCGAGGACGATGTCGCCGCCGACCCTGCGGATACCGATAGATCATCTGCGTAGCTCAGGCCGCGTGATGGTACTCGTGGAGGGTTCCGCCCAGCCGGTCTCGTCGGTTGATTTTCAGGTTGGCGAGCTGGGCTTGTTGGGGGAGGGGCGCGGGTAGCCGGCGGCATGGGGCGGCTTGCTCCAGGGCCCTGTGCGGGCGGCGCTCGTTATAGAACTACTCGTCCTCGGCCCCGCCCCGGCTCACCACGCGACGCTGGCGGGCATGGTCCGATACACCCCCGCCCACCGAACTCCAAGCCATCATCGACACGGTCCTCAGAGGCCGGCCACTGGTCCTCAAGGGTAATTCCACGGACCCTTCTCGAAAGTCAGAGGGTTCTCGGATGAGCCTTTTCATGCGAAGCTCACCGCCGAGACGCGTCAGGAGCGGATCCGGTTTTCTCCTTGGGCAGCCACAAGCCAAGATATGATCTTCGATGGCAGTGAGGACCAGGTCTCGCTGGTAGCGACCGGCCAGCCGGAGGCCAGAGGGGAAATTCGGCTGAAAAATTCATCAACTGTCAAGCTCGCATGTCCGAAAGCGGCTCTTCGCAGTTGAGGGTGTAGTCGGGGGTGTTGGCGGGTAGGCGTCGAGGTCTTCCAGGATGGAAGTTCCTGCACTGCCCATCCGAAAGACCTCGACATGCTCCACGCTATCTTCGCCGCGCCCTGCCCGACCACGTTCTGCCGTCTCGATGAGCTCAGTCTGGAAGCCGTCGGGCAACGCCTTGAGCCGGATCAGGCGGTGATCGAGTGCCGGGTCGCCGAGCCGCGTTCACCGATGCGCGGCCAGCACGGCCGCGAGGCCCTCTTGAAGATCTTTGACGAAATACTCGGGAACCTCCAGCGACGGGAAATGTCCCCCGATTTCGGGCGACCTCCATCGGACGATTTGTCGGTACCGCTCCTGTGCCCAGGGGTGCGGACACTTCTCGACGTCGCGGGGATACATGGTGATTGCTGACGGGACGTCGACCCGAAGTTCGGGGTCCAGCGAGTTGTGGCTTTCGTAGTAAATGCGGGCCGCCGATGCGCCGGTCCGCGTCAGCCAATACAGGGTGACGTCGTCAAGAACGCGGTCCCTGGAAATCGTCTCGAACGGGCTGTCTTCGGTGTCTGACCACTCGGCGAACTTGTCAAGGATCCAGGCAAGAAGCCCGACCGGTGAGTCGACGAGCGAGTAGCCGATGGTCTGCGGTCGGGTCGCTTGCTGCTTCGCGTACGCCGCGCGGTGGCGCCAGAAATCGCGGGTTTCCTCGGTCCACTCGCGCTCGACCGCCGTCAGCCCGTCCGTTGTCAACCCGGGCGGTCCCTCCGCGAACGTTGTGTGGATGCCGAGAACGTGCGCCGGGAACCTGCCGCCGAGAACCGTGGTGATGTTGCCTCCCCAGTCGCCTCCGTGGGCTGCGAACTTGCTGTAGCCGAGCCTTCCCATCAGTTCCACCCATGCGACCGCGATCTTTTCGGTTCCCCACCCGGTGGTGGTCGGCTTGTCGCTGTAACCAAAGCCTGGGAGCGACGGGACCACGACGTGGAACGCCGGCGCGTCTGCATCTTTCGGATCTGCCAGCTCGTCTACTACATCGATGAACCGAGCAATGCTGTCTGGCCAGCCGTGCGTCAAGATCAGAGGCGTGGCATCTGCGCGCGCGGATCGGCGGTGCAGGAAGTGGATTCCCAGATCATCTATGGTCGTGCGGAACTGGCCGATCCGGTTAAGGCGCTCTTCGAACGACCGCCAGTTGTACCCGGTGCGCCAGTAGTTCACGACATCGACGAGGTCGGCGAGAGGAACGCCCTGTTCCCAACGGCGAGGGTCGGGGGCGGCGCGATAGACCGTCTCGGCTTCCGGTAGTCGCGCCGCGGCCAGTCGCGCGCGCAGATCGTCGAGGTCAGCGTCAGTTGCGTGGGCTTCAAATGCTTGCACGTCGCTGGTTGGACGGGGCATGAGACCTCCTGACTGTCGTGGAACCGGCTACGACCTATCGCGAACCGGCTAAGACGGTTCTAACAGTTCTCCGAGTCACGCTGCAACCGGCTAAGGTGGTTCCATGCGTGCTGCGTTCCCTGACTTCCGCCTCGGTAAGGTGCTGGCGACCAGCTTCACGGGGACTCTGTCGGAGCGTTATGGCGACCCTGTGGAGCGCATTCCCACGCCGCACCGACTCATCGACTGGCTGGCAGTGAACGGCCTCGCCGTGGACTCCTGCACCACGGCCCAGCTCGACCTCGCTCGGGAACTGAGGGAGTCGATTCACGCCGCCGCGACAGCGGCCGCGCTCCAGGACGCTCTTCCTGCGTCCGCTGTCCAAGTCATCAATGCCTGCAGCGCTCAGGGTCGGGCCGCGGCGATCCTGACGCCCGAGGGTAAGCGGCGATGGCGGCTCAGCTCGGCTTCCTGCGTGGAAGATGCCCTCAGCGTGATCGCCGCCGACGCGATCAGCGTCATCGCAGGCGAGCGAGACGGAAAATTGGCCTTGTGCGCATCACCAACCTGCCAAGCCGCCTTCTTCGACACCAGCCAAAGTCGCACTCGCAAATGGTGTGACATGAACACGTGTGGGAACCGTCAGAAGAAGGCGCGCTTCAATGCCAACCAGCGCAAAAACCCCACATCAGCGGAGTGATCGTTACCTCGGTACATCCGAGTGGGCCCCACGCCTGCGACACATCTGTCGCGTTGAGTGCACACTGCCCATCCGAAAGACCTCGCTCCACGCTATCTTCGCCGCGCCCTGTCTGACCACGTTCTGCCGTCTCGATGAGCTCGGTCTGGAAGCCGTCGGGCAACGCCTTGAGCCGGAGGCGCAGGACCAGGGCGCGGATCGATCGGAGGGTGCGTGGACGTCCACGTCGCTTGGGTACGCAGGTCGCGGCGTGGCGCCGCCTGAGCTGTTCACGAGACCGTGTTGGGGCGGACCAGCAGCAGAAGCTGCCGCGGCGACGCAGGTGGCTCAGTGTCCTGGAGGTGAGGTGGGTGGGCTGGGACGACGACGAATCCGTGTGCCGCCCAGAAGTTGGCGAGCGGCGCGCAGCCGTTGAGCGAGGAGAGTCCTGTGGTGGCCACCAGCGACGCTGAAGGGAAGCCCAGAGGCTGTCCAGTCGGTTACCGCCCGACCGGATTGAGGTAGGTGGCCGGGTGGGTGGCGCCGTCCTGCTTGAGGATCTGGCCGCCGAACGGCCACTTCAGGGTGAAGTGCTCCGTCTCGTTCGGCGGGGTGACCAGGAACTTCGCCGGAACGAACTTCTCCTTCTGCGGCGTGGACTTGGCCACCGGGAGCAGGGTGATGCTGAAGTCCACCGTGTCCCCCTGCTCCAGGATCATCTTTTCGGGCTTCTTGGAGGAGCGCGCCAGCGACCAGCTGCCGTCCGTCTCCTGAGCGCCGATCATGTCGACACCGGCGAAGCCGGACAGGGTGCAGGTGCGCTTGCTCTGGTTGGTGAACCAGATGTACGCCTGGGTCTGCTTCTCGGTCTGCTCCATCTCCGGCCTCGCGTCCTCCCCCATGGCGAAGCCGGCCTTCAGATCGGCGGTGTGGCAGCGGGTCGGCTCGGCTTTGGTGGGGGCGGCCGAGGCCGGGATGGCGGTAGCGGCAGTGCCGGCGACGACGACGGCCGCAAGGGCCACGGCGGTCAGCTTGCTCTTCATGTCGGGTTCCCCTCGAAGGTGAATCGGCGCGCGAGGTCAGCGCGCGCCTACGCACCTGAAGATGTGCAACGCCCGGGGGAGGTTCGGTGTGCCGGAGACCTTTTCCCGACAGTCAGGGTGCGGGCCGGCGGTGATCCACCGCCGCGACCGTAATCGCGTCCTCGTGGTCCGCAGGGGTCCCAAGGGTCTGCGGACGGTTGCCTCTACTCAACGATCAAGCCTCGCCCGGCGGCCCCCGCGCCCGGCGGCGCGGGGGGACTGCCGAAGCCACCAACTCCCCGTGGCGGCACCGTGCTGCCGTCCGGCAGCGGAGCGGGACCGAGCTCGCCCCCGATCCGCTGTCGAGCGAGTGGTGCACGGACCGTCGAACGAGCGATCGCCGGCCCGTCGGTCACAGAAGACACCCCGGCTCCGTAGCTCCCATGAGGCGGTCTACGCACCGGCGGCCTTGCCGCGCGGCGAGCCGGGGACGGTCACCGGGGCGCCCTGCTCGACGTGGTCCAGCACCACTCGGCGTTGGCGTACGACAGGTGGACGCAAGCCATGGGAGCCGTTGGCGTGAGACCCGGGTGAGGGGCCGACAGTGAAGCCGGTTGCTCAGGACGACGGGAGACGGCCTGCTTTCGTGCCGGTCCCTCGTCGCCTGGCGCAACGAGGGCACCGTCCGCCTCCGCGACCGGTTCCGGCAAGCCGTCGACGAAGACGACCTGCCCCCGGACTCCGATCCTGGAGTGCTCGCCCGCTACATCATGACCGTGGCGAACGGCATCGCCGTCCAAGCCGCCAGCGGCATCACGCGCGACGACCTTCAGCAGGTCGCTGACGCGGCCCTGCGGAACTGGCCGCCCGCCTGAGCGATCAAGGCCGGTCGGGGCCCTGTCGGAGGGCGTCGGCCGGTCGGTCGTCGCCGTGTCGATGATGAGACCGATGGTGGTTCACGGGTTGCGCGCGGCGCCCTTTTCGACGGTCATCGCCCGACACCCGATGGCTCTGTGGATCGTCGTCGATCCTTCCTGCTGGATCGAAGATCCCGAGGCCGGCGATGTGGACCTCGTGGCCGTGCTCGCCTCGGACAGCACGGTGCTCTACGCCCCCGAGGAAGCCGGCGTTGAGCCGCGCTACGAGCCGTGGGCAGCCGCCGCTGTGTGCCTGCTGACGCACCTTGCTGTCCAGGCCGAGGGCGCGTCCCGCCACCGCGCTGCGGCGCCGGGACAGGAATGGACAGATTGTCCTCCCGCTCACCCCGTGGGCTGAGCAGCACCTCGGCGACGCCCTCTACGAGGCCCGGTAGGAACATCAAGCCGGCAAGGACGGAGCCCTTCCACATGGGCCTCTTCGGTCCTGACGAATACGCCGCTTACTGCGCCGACGCCGCGGAGACCAACCGGCAAGCGACGTGGCAACGCGCCATCGAACTTCTCGATCGCGCCGCCGAGGAACACCGTTGGTCGCCGCGCTCCACGCCATGGGCTGCATACCGGGTGTCTCACCGCAGACTGACAGGGAGGGTGGCGGTGAGCTCAGCTGAACGTGCGTCGGTAGGTCTGCGGGCTGACGCCGGTCGTGCGTTTGAAGCGGTCGCGGAAGGTGGTGGGGGAGCCGAAGCCGACCTGGCTGCCGATGCGTTCCACGGAGTGCTCCGTGGTTTCGAGCAGGTGCTGTGCCTGGCGGATGCGGGCTCGGTGAAGCCATTGGAGCGGGGTGGAGCCGGTCTGGTCGCGGAACCGCCGGATCAGGGTCCGGGTGCTCGTCCCGGCCCGCTCAGCGATGTCGGCGAGGATGAGGTCGCGGGCCAGGTTTTCCCGCAGCCACGTGAGCAACGCCTCCAGCTCGGAGCCCTGCGGTGCGGGCGCGTGGTCGTAGACGATGAACTGCGCCTGTCCGCCCTCCTGTTCGAGAGGCATCACCGACAGCCGGGCGGCGTCGGTGGCGACAGCCGAGCCGTAGTCACGGCGGATCATGTGCAGGCACAGGTCCATGCCCGCGACCGCGCCGGCCGAGGTGAGGAACTGGCCGTTGTCGACGTAGAGGACGTCCGGGTCGACGTCGATGTCCGGGTGGGCGGCGGCCAGAAGCCCGGCCGCATGCCAGTGGGTCGTGACGCGCAGCCCGTCAAGGAGCCCGGTGGCGGCCAGCGGGAAAGTGCCTACGCAGATGGAGGCGATCCGCGTGCCGTCGGCAGCGGCCGACCGCAGCGCGTCGCGCACGCGGGAGGGGAGTGGGGCTGTGGGATCGGCGACGCCCGGCACGATGATTGTGTCCGCGTCCTGGAGGCCCTCCCGGCCCCAGGGGGCGCAGGGTGAAGGCTCCGGCGTCGATCTCGTCGCGCTCGGCGCACACCCGGATCTGGTAGCCGGGCCGCCCGTCTGGCAGACGGGTCCGGGAGAAGACCTCGATCGGGATGGACAGATCGAACGGGATCACCTGATCCAACGCGAGAACGGCAACGGTATGCATGACCGGAACCTCTCTCCTCATCGGCATGACGGCTCCGGACCGATATCCGGGCAGCTCCATGTCACCGCAGTTCTGAGCCCTCCGGAAGTTCTTGGCATTATCCCGTTGAAACCTGTCACTGGTGCCACTGGGCGATCACGGCGACAGCCGGTTGACTTCGGAACGTCCGAGAGACATAGACACCCGAAGGAACACCGATGCACATCCAGGTTGTCCTGTTCGACGGCTTCGATCCGCTCGATGTCATCGCCCCATATGAGGTCCTGTACGCCGGTGGCTCGGCGTCGGACGGTGCGGTGACCGTCGAGCTGGTCTCCGCGGAGGGCCCGCGCGAGGTGATCAGCGGCATTGGAGGGCTGACACTGCGTGCCGCCGGCGCCCTCGACCTGGAGCGCGCGGACATGCTCCTGGTACCAGGCGCCGCCGGCCGAGTCGGCGAACCCGGCGAGGTTCCGGAAGAAGAGGTGGGCGCCGGCGAGTGGAAGCAGGACGAGTTCATCCCGGTGCTGCTGGGCCGCACGCTGACCACCGAACTGCCCGCACTCCTCAAGCAGGCAATGGACGACCCGGACATCACGGTCGCCACCGTCTGCGGCGGCTCGCTCGTCCTGGCCATGGCCGGTCTTCTGGAGGGACGCCACGCCACCACCCACCACATGGGCCTCGACATGCTGGATGCCACCGGCGCCCACCCGGTCCGCGCCCGCGTCGTGGACGACGGCGACCTGATCACCGGCGCCGGTGTCACCTCCGGGCTCGATCTGGGCCTGTACCTGCTGGAGCGCGAGGTGGGCCCCCGCATCGCGCACGCCGTCGAAGAGCTCTTCTCCCACGAGCGGCGCGGCACCGTCTGGCGCGCCCAGGGTCCGCTGCCCGCCACCCTCTGAACACTCGACCCGCGCCCCTTCGCGGGCAAGTCGCTCACCAACCCCCTTGCACAGTCAGGAAAACCATCAGCATGCCCGTCGAAGGCACCTGGAACCTGTCCATCTCCACCCCCATCGGCAAGATGAAGGCCGTGGTCGAACTCCGTGAGCAGGACGGCGTCCTGACCGGCGTCGCCCACGGAGCCGACGAGGAAGTACCGCTGAACGACGTCGCCCTCGACGGCGACCGGCTCACCTGGAAGCAGGCCGTCACCAAGCCCATGCGACT
The DNA here is from genome assembly GCF_058215575.1 of Streptomyces sp. JLBJ103. Taxonomy (NCBI): domain Bacteria; kingdom Bacillati; phylum Actinomycetota; class Actinomycetes; order Kitasatosporales; family Streptomycetaceae; genus Streptomyces; species Streptomyces sp. JLBJ103. The sequence continues at coordinate 7,055,451 of NZ_CM177089.1, forward strand.
GAACCTGGCGTTCGACGTGATGGTCGACGGCGACACGCTCCGGGGCACCTCCAAGGCAGGCCGCCTTCCGTCCTCGAAGGTCACCGGCGAGCGCCGGACCGCCCCGGAGCACCAGGCGTGACCAAGCTCCTCCTGTCGCTGCACGTCCTGGCCGCCATCCTCGCCGTCGGCCCGGTCACCGTCGCCGCGAGCATGTTCCCCGCGGCGCTGCGCCGCGCCCTCGGCGACCCCGGCGACGGCGACGCCCAGACGACCCTGCGGACGCTGCATCGCATCTGCCGGGTCTACGCGGGCATCGGCATCGCGGTTCCCCTCTTCGGCTTCGCCACGGCCAGCAGCCTCGGTGTCCTCGGCGACGCCTGGCTGATCACCTCGATCCTGCTGACCGCGGCGGCCGTCGGCGTACTGGCCCTGCTGATCCTGCCGGCACAGGACCATGCTCTGGCCGAGACGACGAGTTCCGCCTCACCGTCGCCCGCGCCAACCCCGTTGACACCAGGTCGTCTCGCCATGCTCACCGGCATCTTCAACCTGCTCTGGGCCACCGTCACCGTACTGATGATCATCCGTCCCGGCTCCACCACGGGAGTGTGACCGTGCACCTGCGGTCTCCGCGCCATCTGCGCATCGCGGCTCACGCCGAGCTGATCTCGCTGATCGTGATGCTGGCCAACCTGTTCACCGTCCACCTCAAGCCCATCTCATCCTTGATGGGCCCCACCCACGGCTGCGGCTACCTGTTCGTCGTGATCGCGACCTGGCGCCTCAAGCAAGTCCCGGCCGCAGCCAAGGTCCTGGCCGTCGTTCCGGGCATCGGCGGGCTGCTCGCGCTGCGACAGCTCGCCCGCGTCGATGCGGCCCGCGCCCAGACGGAAGAGGTCATCCCGTCATGAACCCTGTGTCGCCGGTGACCGTCGGCCTCAGCTACTGCCTGCTGATGTCCCTGATCAAGGAACCGCGCCGACGCCACTTCAACGCGATCATGGTGGGGAGCCGGCGCCGCCTGTCTGAGCGGGGCGGCTTCCATGCCGGCCCCTGCGCTGAGAAGGAGCGCGTCGCCGTGAGAAGCGGACGGAAGATTGCCGTTGGGTGCCTCATCAGCGTCATCGCGTTCGCGGGCCTCGCCACCGCGGGCGGGTTCTGGATGTACTCCGAAGTCAAGCACGCCGGGATCCACCAGCGGGACTTCGAGGCCGTCACCGTCGGAATGACCCGCAACGAGGCCGAAAAGCGGGTCGGGGCAGGCGCTGGGGGCACCGTCCGCAAGGGCCTCCAAAGCGAGGAGCCGCCCCGGCCTGAAGGCTTCGACTGCATCTACGGAGTCGCGCTGCTCGACAAACCGCCCGTCGGCCGGAGTTACGCGGACGAGTTCCAGCCCCTGCCGGGCTGGTTCGACCAATGGCAGGCGTCGCGGGGCAGGCGGGACTTTCGAGCACGACCTAGAGGTTTTAGGGGATGCGGACGGGTGAGGATGCGTCCGGCACCCGCAGGGACGGGGTGCCGGAGCCGTCCGCCGGGACCGTCCAGACGTCGGAGGTCCGGCCGTCGCGCCCCGGGAGCGCGTAGGCGAGGGTGTGGTCGTCCAGCCAGGCTGCCTGGTCGTCGACGCTGCGGGTCTCGGCGAGCGGGTGTTCGCGCAGGGTCCGCAGATCGAGGACGTACAGCCGCCAGGGGTCGGTGGCGCCCTCGCGTACCCGCTTCTTGAAGGCGAGGCGGGTGTTGTCCGGGGAGAGCGAGGGGCACTCCACGTTCTCGCGGATCGTGTGCGCCGCCCATTTGCGCATATCGCCCTGGACGAGGTAGGTCTTCCCCCGGGTCGAGACGGTGGCGTAGAAGCGGTTGTCGTCGCGGGCGAAGGTGACACCCCAGTAATTCACGTCGGGGGAGTGGTAGCGGCGGCCGTCGATGGTGAGCGGGATCTCCTCCATGTTCTTGATGAGGTAGCCGGTGCGGGTGTCCAGGATCGAGGTGCGGGTGGAGAACGCGGTGGTGGCGTAGGAGTCACCGGTGGCGAACATTGTCCAGGACAGCATCCGCCCGGAGGCGGACACCCGGGCCCGGTTGGGGATGCCGGTGAGCGCGATCCGCCGCTTCTCACGCAGCCGCCGGTCCAGGACCACGGCGTACGACCTGGGCGGGATGCCGGGGCGACGCTGGAGGCACAGCCCCGTGCCCGCTGCCGCGTAGAAGCGGTCGCAGGCCGGGCCGCCGGTGGTGCGGCGGTCGGGGTGGCGATCCGAGGCCGGGGCGGCGGTGCCCGGTCGGGCGGCCGGTGCGGGGAGGTGGGCCACCCGGCCGGTTCCGGCGCCGGAGCTGCGGAAGTACAGCCGGCCGTGGTCGAGGCCGAACGCCGAGGTGGTGTCGGTGGGTTGGGCCTGCCGGGTAGCTCCGAGCGTGTAGACGACGGCGACGGTGGCCAGCAGCGCGGTGGCGGTCACGACCGCGATGACCCGAGCCCGGAGGGAGAGCGAGGCGAGCCGGGAGGAGAAGCGGGAGGTGGGGGAGGAGAAGGAGGTGGGGGGTGGAATCATGTGCGGGACGGTTGCCTTTCCGGTGGGTCCGGGAAGTCGGGGCGATCCGGGGTGCCCGGGCGGTCCGTGCGGTCCGGGCGGTTCGGGGAGGCCAGGGGAGCAGGGGAACCTGGCGAGGCCATGGGACCGGTGGAGTCCGGGTGATCCGGCCGTGCCGGAGGCTCCGGACGGGGGAGCAGAACGGCGGCCGCGGCCAGCGCCGTGGCCAGCGCGAGGATGGCGGCGATCAGCGCGGGGCGGGTGCCCCAGAGCGTCCAGGCCGCGCCGAACCCGGCGGCCGCCGACAGTCGGCAGAGCGCCTGCCCCGTCTGAAGCAGCGCCATCCCGCTGGCACGCCGGGCGGCCGGCAGCACCGGGCCGGCGAGCGCCATCAGCACCCCGTCGGTGGCGGCGTAGAACACCCCGAGCAACAGCAGCACGCCGACCAGCAGCACCGGTCCGGCACCGGACGTCAGCAGCAGGAGATAGCCGGCGAGCAGCGCCGTATGCCCGCAGAGGAACGGCACCCGCCGGCCGATGCGGTCGCCGAGCCGCCCGGCCGGCACCGCGAGCAGCAGATAGACCGCCGCCGCGCCCAGCGGCAGCAGCGGAAACCAGCTCACCGCGAAGTCCAGCCGACGCTGCAACAGCAGATAGAGGAACGAGTCACCGATGGTCGCCGCGCCGAGCAGCGCCGCCGCGACGAAGATGCGCCGGAAGGCGGGGTCGCGGAGCGGCAACAGGAACCGTGCGCGGGGGAGGGGGGCGGTGGATCCCGGTCGGTGGCCTTCGTGCCGGGGCAGCTTGGCCTGCCCCGGCACGAAGGCCACCAGCAGCAGCACGCCCACCACCCCGACGCAAGCGCTCACGACGAACACCGCGTCATACGCATCGGCGGTGGCCCACAGCAGCGCGAACGCCGCGAGTGGCCCCAGCAGGGCGCCGGTGGTGTCCATCGCCCGGTGCACGCCGAAGGCCCGGCCGAGCGCGTCCGGCGGGGCGCTGAGCGAGATCAGAGCGTCGCGCGGAGCGGTGCGTACGCCTTTGCCGATCCGGTCGGCGGCGAGGGAGGCGCCGATGCCGAGTGTGCCGCCCCCGGCGATCAGCAGTCCGAGCCGGGACAGCGCGGAGAGCGCATAGCCGCACCCGGCGACGAGCTTGTGCCGTCCGCCGCGGTCCGCCGCATGCCCGCCCCACAGTCGCACCAGCGCGGTCACACCGTTGTAGAGGCCGTCGAGGAAGCCGAACTGAAGGGGCGAGAGCCCCAGTTGGAGTACGAAGTAGTACGGCAGCACGGCGGTGACCATCTCGGAGGAGATATCGGTGACCAGGCTGACCGCGCCGAGGGCCAGGACCGGCCCGCCGACGCGGCCACGCGTCACCTTGGTCGCCGTCGCGGCCGCGTCCGTGGTCGCGAGATACATCAATCAGACCGTCCGTGGGTGCGGTTGCCGAACGGCGGTCAGTGGCACTGGTAGGTCGGGCTGCTGTCCTTCGTCTGCCCGTCCGTGCCCACCAGCTTCCATGAGAAGCCGGTGTCGGTGAAGTTCAGCTTCACCACGCCGAAGGCCTTGGTGAGCCGCTTCTCGCTGTTCGGCTGGACCTCTTCGATCTTGTACGGGTTGGCCCCGCCCATTCCGCCGAGGAGTTCGACGATCCCGTTATTGTCGGCCTTGCCGTTCGGGTCCTGCGGTGCGAAGCGCTCGTAGTGGTGATCGTGGCCGTTGAGGACCAGTTCGGCCTTGGCGTCGTAGAGCAGCTTCCAGACCGGTCGGCTGACCGGGTCGTTGCCGTGCTCGCCGGAGGAGAAGAGCGGGTGGTGCCAGTAAGCGGCCACACACTTCTTGGAGTTGCGGGCGAGGTCGGCCTTGAGCCAGTTGGTCTGCGCGCGGTCCAGGTTGTTGGAGTCCAGCGCGATGAAGTGCCAGTTGTCCTGGTCGTAGCTGTAGTAGCTCTTGCCCTGCGGGTAGGCGACGGACCCGAAATAGTCCTTGTACCCGGCCAGTTCGCCGTCCGGGTCGTAGGTCTCGTGATTGCCGGCGACGGGGTGCGTCTTGCTCTTGAAGGCGCCCCACGTCTTGTCGTAGTACTTCTTGAAGTCCTTGAGCCGGGCGTCGTCGTACTGGTTGTCGCCCATGGTCATCACGAACGCCGGGTCGATCTCCTTCACCAGCGCGGCGGTCTTGGGATGTTCGCAGTCGCTGTCGCTCGCCGTGCACTGCTCGGCGATATCACCGGCGGCAACGGCCGTGAACCCGGCGGCGGCGCGCGGTGTGCGGTCGGGGGCGGCGGCCGCGATTCCTGCGGGCGACCACAGCGCCACGCCACCGACCAGCGCGAGCGCTGTGCCGGCGGCGACGGATATTCCTAAGCGGGGGTTCTTGACCAGGGGCCGCAGTGGCTTCGGAGGCAGCACGGGCTTCTTGGCGCGGGGGGTGGACGTCATCTGCGTCGTCTCCTCGGTCGGCGTGGGGGCCGTTCCCGAGGCATCCTGGCTGTGCCTCCATGTACGCGTCAAGGATTCGCCCGCATTATTGTTAGGAAAGTTTCCTACCGCCGAAGAAGATCGGCCGCTACCCGCCCCGCTCAGTCCAACTCGTGGAGGGTGTCTTTATTGCCGTACCGTGGTTGACCTGGAGTTGCGCTTCGTCATGAGGCCACTGTGGATCGCCGGCAGGTCGAGCGGCGATCCACCCCAACACGGTCACCCACCGGGTCCAGCAGGCAAGGCGCGTCCTCGGTCGCGGAATTGACAGCGACACCTTTGACCTTCAGTGGCGTTGGCGCTGCTTCCCACGCTGCGCGGCCTGGCGCCCGCCCGGTGAGCGGGTCCAGCGCCTTCCGCCCACGGCAGTGTGACCGGTCGGCGACCATCTCCATGACCGGACGTTCGCCGGGCGTCACCTAGCGCGGCACCCACACCAGCCCGAGACAGGCACAGGCTTCCTCCAGGAAGGTGAGGGTACAGAGGGTGTCCGCCGCGACGATGCGGGCATCCGCCTCGTCAAGCCGCGCGGCCGACGATCCGATCATCAGCGGCACGTTGCACCGCTCAGAGGCACGGCCGCCTCCAAGGGGTGACACGCGTACGGCTCGACGTGCCTTACCGCCCGTTCGCACAAGCCGGACGCGAGACTCACCGCCATGGATCTTTTCGCCGGTGAGGTGGGTGCGCCATGACGGTCAGCAGACGACGGGTACTCCAAGGAGGTGCGGTCGCCGCCACAACAGTCGCCGGAGGAGCCTTCGCCGGTTTCGGCGGTCTGGTCCACGCCGCGCCGCGCGGCACGCTTCCCGATCTCGCGTGGAACGAACTCGCCCGCAGCCTCGACGGCACATTGATCCGGCCCGAGGACGACGGCTACCGCGAGTGGGGCCACCCGCAGAACCTCCGGTACGACGCCAGACGCCCTTCGGGAGTCGTCGTCTGCCACACCGCCCGCGATGTGCGGACCGCGATCCTCTTCGCGCAGCGGACCGGCATCCATCTGGTCGCCCGGTCCGGCGGGCACAGCTACGGCGGATACTCCGCCACCCGGGGACTGCTGGTGGATCTGGGCCAGCTGAACGAGGTGCGGCCGGACCGCGAGGCGGGCACCGTCACCGTGGGCGCGGGCGCACGGAACAGCGGCATCTACACCGCCCTCCAGCCTCACAACCTGGCCATCTCCGCAGGGCGCTGCCCCACGGTCGGCATCAGCGGACTGACCCTGGGCGGCGGATTCGGCTTCAGCTCGCGGAAGCTGGGCCTGACCGCCGACGCTCTGGAGCGCACCACGGTGGTGACGGCCGCGGGCAACTCCCTGGTGTGCGACGACAGACAGCACCCTGACCTGTTCTGGGCCTGCCGGGGCGGCGGCGGAGGCAATTTCGGCATCAACACCGAGTTCACCTTCCGCACCACACCCGTGGACACGGTGGCGGTCTACCAGCTCGACTGGGACTGGCAGGACACACCCGCGGCGTTCGCAGCAGTCCAGGCCCTGGTCACACAGGCGCCGAGCGCGTTCTCCTGCCGCATCGGCGGGGGCAGCGCCGGCCGGACCCGTGCGGAGATCGATGGGGCGCGGAAGGTCTCGGCCATCGGGCAGTTCTTCGGGACGGCGGACGATCTGCGGGACCTGCTCGCTCCCGTCCTGCGGGCCGCGCGGCCGGAGCGGGTGCTCATCGAGAACCAGACGTTCTGGCAGGCCAAGGACTTCCTCTACCACAGCGTCCCCAGCGACCGGTATGCCGTGACCTCCAGCTACCTGGACCGCCCCCTGCCCGAACGCGGGGTAGCGGCGTTCATGGAGGCGATCGACGCCTGGCCCGGCAGCTCCAACCCGGACGGCGCGGGCATCGCCCTGTTCGCATGGGGCGGCGCGATCGCCGAAGTCGGGCAGCGGGAGACCGCGTTCATCCACCGCACCGCTTGCTTCCTGCTGGCCTCCGAGACCACCTGGGCCGTGCAGGACGACGCCGCGCTCGTCACGGCGAACCTCCGCTGGCTCCGGGAGCTGAGCCGCACTCTGGACACGTACGGCAACGGCCAGGCGTACCAGAACTTCATCGACCCCGACCTGCACGACTGGAGACGGGCCTACTACGGCGCCGACTACCCACGGCTCGCAGAGGTCAAGCGGAGGTACGACCCGGAGAACTTCTTCCACTTCGCCCAGAGCATCACCGGCTGACAGCACAACCCGATCGCACCGGACCGCCGGCCGACGGCCCCGAACGGAGACCACGGGCAAAGCGGCCAGATCCCGGACCACTCACGGCGATACCGGCCAGACGACGCCCGGTCTCCTCGGCGGTTTGCCCGTGTCCGCCGTGTTGGGGAGGCGACTGTCTGCCAGGTCCGTGGCATGAGCCCCTACTCATGGGGACAGACCAGCGGCTGCGACACGCCGGCTTGCGCAGGCGTTGTCTCCCCGGCCAGGGCGAGCCAGCACGCAACCGTTCTACGCACCGCGGGCCTGACGACGACTGCTCGCCATCGCAACACCGCTCTCCATACCGTGACCCTGCTGGGCACCAGCCTCCTCAACACCGCCGCCTGCGCCTGCGTGGGCGTTCCGCAGGACCCGGACCTCCAGTCGGCATGGCTCCCGGTCATGCTTGGCCTCGAGGAACAACCGGACAGGGAGGGAGAAGGCGGGCGAGCTCCTGCTGGGATTCCCCGCGGCTCCGTTCATCCTGCCGTTGGCGGCCGAGGATCAAGATCGGTTCCTGGCCTATGCCGAGCAGTCCCCGGACCACGCTGTGCGACTGCGGCGCTCAGGGCAGGCAGCGACCGCCGAGTGGGCGCTGTCTTCCCAGGAAGACGAGGACGCCTACCGCCTCACCTTCAAGCTGCCGGAACACATAGAAGAGTGGATCAGCGGGATCGCGGAGAAGGAGCGACTGGTGCGCCATGAGGTCGTCGTGCGCGCCCTCTTCGGCGACGCGCCCCTGTGCCAGGACGTGGATCCGGTCCGCCTTCGTCGTCGCAGCCAGGCGATGGGGCACGAGCAAGACCGCGTGGCCCCGCTCAGCGAGGGGCCACAGGCCGACGATCTCCGAGGCCGCCGGCCGGGGTCGTGCCTGACGGCCTGGTTCACCCGTGGACTCCGTCCGGCGATCCGGAGACGTCAGCTGAGGGCCGCTTGGGCTTGCTCCCTCACGTTTGGGCACAAGCGGCAGTGTCGACGTTGTGGATCAGGTGCCGCTTGGCCTCGGTCGGTCCGCACAGCGGGACCTTTGATCGGTGTTCGGTGGTGGGTGGTGTGTCAGGCGGATGCGAGGGCTTCGGCCGGTGGGGTGCGCGCGGCTCGGGCCGCTGGATACAGGCCGGCGCATGCGCCTGTCACTGCTGCTGCGGCGACGCCTGCGAGGACGGCCTGGGCCGGGAGCGTGACCGGCCAGTTCCGGTCCAATGCCCAGCCGACGCTGACGGTCAGGCCGAGTGCCACCCCGGTCAGCCCGCCGAGGCCGGACAGCACGACCGATTCGGTGAGGAACTGCAGTCGGATCTGGCCGCTGCCGGCCCCCAGGGCACGGCGCAGCCCGATCTCCGATCGTCGCTCCAGTACGGAGATCACCATGGTGTTGGCGACGCCGACGCCGCCGACCAACAGGGCCACCCCTCCCAGGCCGAGGAGCAGGTTCTCCAGGGTGGAGTCGATCTCCTGTTTGAGATTCAGTGTCTCGGAGGGACGGCTGACCTGTACTTCCTCCGGGTGGGCGGGGTTGGCTGTACGGCCCAGGAGGGCGCGGACATCGGTGACCGCCTCATCGGCCGACCGGGTGTAGATCGTGGTCGGGTGGCGGTCGAAGCGGAGCCGGGTGGCGGCCGCTTCCCAGCCCACCAGGGCCGAGCGGTCGATCTCCGGTGCCAGGGGGACGGGGTGGAGGATGCCGACCACGGTGAACCACTGTCCGCCGAGGTAGACCGGGGTGCGGGGGGTGTCGATGCCCAGCCGGTCGGCCGCGACGCTTCCGAGGACGACCGCTGGATATTTCGCGGTGGCTTTGTTCAGCCAGGTGCCCTTGCCGACGGTGGCGCCGATCGTGGTGGGCAGGTCGAGCCGGGTCGCCTGGACCGTGATGCCGCCGGTGTCACGCTGGTCGGTTTTGTCGGTGCGGTGCACGGTGGCTCCGGAGACGCTGCCGACGGCGGAGACGGACTGCACCTGCGCAACCCGGCGCACCATCTCCACGGATTCGGTGGGCAGTTGGGACTGGTTCCCGAACAGGCTCTGTCCGGCGCTGACGGTGAGCAGGTTGGTGCCGACCTTTGCCAGTTGGGCTCTTACCTCTGCCTTGCTGCCGGCGGCGATGCCGAAGATGGCGACCATGGCGGCGATCCCGATGGCGATGCCCAGGGCCGACAGGCAGGCCCGAAGGGGCCGGCCGCGTACGCCGACCAGGCCGACCCGCATCACGTCGCCGGGGGTCAGGCGGGTCGGCCGCGGCAGCCGGGCCGGTGTTCGGGTGGGGGCATTGCTGGTGATGGTCACGGTCCCTCCTCAGCTCCGGCTCCGACCGGCAGCCGCGGAGCGTCGGCGGGCCCCTGGGCGACCGGTCCGGTGTCGTACTGAATACGGCCGTCGAGGATCTCCACCCGGCGCGGGAGCGAGCGGGCGATGGCGTGGTCGTGGGTGATGACGGCGATCGTGGTGCCCTCGGCGTTGAGTTCACGCAGGAGTCGCATCACCCCGGCGCCGGAGTGGGAGTCCAGCGCGCCGGTGGGCTCGTCGGCGAGCACGATCGCCGGCTTCGCCACCAGAGCGCGGGCGATGGCCACCCGTTGGCGTTCGCCGCCGGAGAGTTGGTGTGGCCGGTGGGTGAGCCGGTGGCCCAGTCCGACACGGTTCAGTGCCTCCGCGGCGAGCTGTCGGCGTTGCCGCAGGGGCACACCGTGGTAGAGCAGACCGGTGGCGACGTTCTCCAGCGCCGACAGGTGCCTGGTGAGGAAGAACTGCTGGAAGACGAAGCCGATCCACCGACTGCGTATGGCTGACAGGTCGCGGTCGGCCAGCTGGGCGATGTCGTGGCCGCGTAGCCGGACGGTCCCGGTGGAGGGCCGGTCCAACGTGCCCATCAGCTGCAACATCGTGGACTTGCCGGATCCGGAGGGGCCGACCACGGCCAGCAGTTCTCCGGGCCACACCCGCAGTGAGACCTCCCTCAGCGCGTGAACGCCTCCCGGGTAGGACTTGCCGACGCCGTCCATCTCGATGACGGGTGTCATGACGAGGGCACCTGCACCTTCATGCCTTCGCGCAGGTGGGGGCTGGAGACGGCCACCTTGCCGTTGGCGAAGGCGCCGAGCTCGACGGTGACCATACGAGTGGTGTCGTCTTCGCGCACGACCTGGACGGCGTAGGGGCCCTGGGGTGTGGCGAGCAGCGCGGTGATGGGCACGGCCAGCACCCCCTTGTGCTCGGCGCTGGTGAACAGAACGGTGACCGGTGCCCCGTCGAGCTTGCCTGCCTCCCGCGGTGCGTCGAGGGTCACCTCCACAGTGATGGTGGCTTTGTCCATCGTGGCACCGGGATCGTTGCCGGATTGGCCACCGGTGTCGCTGTCCGCCTTGGCGACGGTGCCGACATGGCTCACGTGGCCGGAGGTGGTCTTCCCGCCCGGCAGTTGCACCTCGACCGACGCGCCCCGCTTGGCCAGCGTCGCCTGGTTCGCCGTCAGTTCGACGGTGACCAACCGACCGGTGCCGGTGGCTTGCAGGATGTTGCCCTCCGCGGTCGCGCCGAGGGCGGCCTCGACCTTGGTGATCCGGATGGCGGAGGGCTGGACCACCACGTCACCCGGGGCGACCACCCCGGTTCTGGCCAGGCCCTGCGCCTTCTGCCAGCGTTTGACGGCCTGGGATGTGGCATCGCTGAAGTGCTTGTCAACCGTGAGGCCGGTGCCGTACCCGAGGGCCTGAAGGTTCTTCTCCAGTTGCTGCACGTCGACTCCGTCGGTCATGCCGCTCTTCAGCTCGCGCCAGAACGGGGTGGAGCCGTAGAACAGCGGGACGGGCCGGCCGTCACGGCCGTAGACCTGCTTGCCACGCCTGATCGTCTGCCCGTCCGACGGCAGCCAGGTGAGGATGTTGGCGCCCCCCTGGGAGGCGTTGTCCTTCCCGGTGTCGGCCGTACCACTCGGTGTGGCCTGGGATCCCGCCTGGCTGGTCCGGCTGGAGGCGCTGGACGAGGAGGAGCCGGACGACGAGGGGCCGGCGGTGATGGTGTGGGAGCCGGCGAAGCCGAGCTTTCCATCGGCCTTCTCCTGCTCCACCAGGTCGGTCCGGGTGACCGGAGCGGTCGCCCTGCCGGTGGTCTCGACGGCGTGTTCGGGCTCCTGGCGCGCAAAGGTGAGCAGCGCCACCGTGCAGCCTCCGGTGACGACCAGGGCAGTACCGCCGATCAGCCAGCCCCGGACCCGTCGCCGCGAACGCGCCGGCGCCCGGGATGCCGCACCGGCTCCGGACGTCTCGTCGCGCGGGCCCCGGCTGCCGGCCGGGAGATCGTCCGCGGCCCGGGCACCCCCAAGCTCGTCGGGGACCTCTTGTGTGCTGTCCGTTGCAGGTCCCCTGTTCATCCGGCACCCTGGCCGCTCTTGCCGCTCTTGCCGACCTTGATCGGCTTGTTGCATGCCTTCAGCGCCGCGTCGAACTTCTCCTTGTCGGTTTCCTTGAAGCGCACCCCGCCGTCAGAGCCCGAGTCCGGCATGTCCACGCCATGCTCACGCATGCAACGGGCCAACTTGAGCTGCTCGTCCTTGAGCTTCGGATCGTTGGGGTCGATGCCGGACGGCTGCGCGTACTTCTTGCATGCCGTGAAGGCCGCCTCGATCGTGTCCTTGTCTCCGCTCAGCGTGCTCGCCGAGCCTTGATTGGCCGGGCCCTCGTCAGGCATGTCTACGCCATGTTCACGCATGCAGCGGGTGAACTGGAGGCGCTGATCATCGGGGTCCGCGGACTTCGCGCTCGTCGAGCTCGTGGACTCCGCCCCGCCGCAGGCGGCCAGCACGGCGATCGCCACGGCCGCCCCCGCACCGGCCAGGACTGGCCGCCGGATGCGTGGTGTTGGGCGGCTGAGGCGACTGAATGCATCGTTCTTCACAGTTTCGTACCCTTCTCGCCTGGCGACCGGTGTCGGCCGCCAGGCATCCAGAAGTACGCGGCCCGGCCTTTCACGGGCGTCACAGAATGCTGTTACGCCCGTGAAAGCACCTCTCAGGTACTCCTGGAACGATCGGGGATCGCCGGGCACGAAAAAATCGCCGGGCACGAAATGAGGAGCCAGGATGCGCGTACTGGTGGCCGAGGACGAACGGGTCCTCGCCGATCTGGTCGCCGTCGGCCTGCGCGACCACGCGATGGCGGTCGACGTCGCCTACGACGGCCCCGCCGCACAGCAGCGCCTGGCGGTCAATGACTACGACGTCCTGGTGCTGGACCGGGATCTGCCTGGCATTCACGGCGACCAGATCTGCCGGGAACTCGCCGAGGCCGGAGCGCGTACCCGCATCCTCATGCTCACCGCCGCCGCCTCGTTGACCGACCGGGTCGAGGGTCTGCACCTCGGCGCCGACGACTACTTGCCCAAGCCGTTCGAGTACGACGAACTCGTCGCACGTATCCAGGCACTCGCCCGCCGTGCCCACCCGGCCCTGCCGCCGGTCCTGGAAAGCAACGGCATCGTGATCGACCTCCCCAAGCGGCAGGCATACCGCAATGGACGGTACCTGTTGCTGTCTCGCAAGGAATTCGCCGTCCTGCACGTCCTCATGAGCGCCCGCGGCGCCGTGGTCAGCGCCGAGGAACTGCTGGAACGTGCCTGGGACGAGAACGCGGATCCGTTCTCCAACGTGGTCCGCATCACCATCTCCCGGTTGCGCGCCAAACTCGGCCGGCCTGCGGTGATCGAAACCTTGCCCGGCGCCGGCTACCGCATCTGACCAGGAGCGCCCATCCATGCACCCCGCCAGCCCACGCTCTCGCCGACCGCCCCGCCGCCTGCCGCCCACCGTGCGGGTCCGGCTGACCGCTCTCTACGGCGGGCTGCTTCTGCTCTCCGGCACGATCCTGCTCACCGTCACCTACCTGTGGACCCGGCAGAGCATGGGCCGACCCATCGCCGTCACCGGTGGCGACCAGATACTGCCGCCCGGCCCCCAGCCCCCCGCCGGCACCTGGCCACCCAGCACAGGGGTGACCGACCAACTGCCGCCCGAGGTGGAGAAGGCCATCTCCCGGGCTCAGGACGCCATGCTGACAGAGCTGCTCACCATCTCCATCATCGCAGTGGTCGTCCTGGCCCTGACCGCGGTCCTGGTGGGCTGGTGGCTCTCAGGCCACGTCCTGCGCCCGGTACACCGCATCACCACCACCGCCCAGCGGCTCTCCTGGGAGAACCTGCACGAACGGATCGCGCTGCCCGGCCCCCGCGGCGAGTTCAAGGAACTCGCCGACACCTTCGACGCCCTGCTCGCCCGGCTGGAACGCGCCTTCGACAGCCAACGCCGATTCATCGCCAACGCCTCCCACGAGCTGCGCACCCCCCTGACCATCCAACGCGCCACCCTTCAGATCGGACTGGGCGGTGCCACCACCTCCCCCGAGAAACTCGCCACGGTCCGCCAACAACTCCTCGACGCCAACCGCCGCGCCGAGCGGCTCATCGACGGGCTCCTGCTGCTCGCACAGAGCGACCGGGGTCTTTTCCATCGCGAACCGGTGGCGCTGCGGGAGATGGCGGAGGCGGTGGCCAACCAGCACGCGGCCGACGCCCAAGCCGCCGACATCACGCTCCACCTGGACCTGCACCCGGTCACCGTCCTGGGCGACCCCGTACTCCTCACCCAGCTCCTGACCAACCTCATCCAGAACGCCGGCCGACACAACCGCCCCGGCGGCGACATACACGTGCACACCTCCGCACGCGCCGGACTGGTCATCCGCAACACCGGACCACTGGTGCCGGCAGAGGCGATACCGAACCTGTTCGAGCCGTTCCGGCGGATGGGAACCGAACGCATCGGCTCCGCCGAAGGCGCCGGTCTCGGCCTGTCCATCGTCCACTCCATCGTCCAAGCCCACGCCGGAACGGTCACCGCACGCCCCAACCCCAGCGGCGGCGGCCTGGAGATCCACGTCACCCTGCCCCAACTCCCCACCGCATCCGCACCGCAACGACCGAGCCCGCCGTCCCCTTCGAAGCCGTCAACAACGCCCACCTTGACACCCTTGGCGTCCTGTTCACCGTCCTCGCCCTCGGCACCGCCACCACCGGGTCCCGCCGGGGCGCCCTCCTGGGCACCGCGATCGCGGTGAAACCCCTGCCCGTCCTTGCTCAGCCCCGCGCCCTGTCCCGACAGTGCTGCCCCGCGCGCATCGTCGGCGTCATCTCGGCCGCCCTCCCGTGGAACGCCGATTGCCGGTCTGCGCAAGTACCGCACAAATGCGCGTAGTTCTACGCTTCCCGGATCTCACGACGCAGAGCACTCTCGCGCCCGCACCGCGGGCGGGTTCGCGAGCAGCCGTTCCACGAAGGCCTCTTGCCGCGCGCCGCGGGCCTGGGCCAGGTCCAGGGCCCGCTCGCGCGCAGTCGCGTCGGTGAGCGGCGACAGCGCGGCGAAGTGGACCCGGTTGCTGCCGCGACCACGACCACGCGGATCCGGCCGGTACGCGGGGGGCCCTGGTGCAGCGGGCCCGCGGTCCTTGGGGCATGGGGGGTTATGGCACTTCTGCTCGGGAAGGGCGCTGAGGAGGGGGAGCGTGTCTTCGTAACGGCGTCAGAGCGGGTTGGGGACACCGAGAGGGGCGGTGCAGAAGGGTCCGCCGACGTACTCGGCCGCGGGGCCGGTCGGAGCCGGTGCCGCGGCCATGTGCTCAACGTAGCTCTCGGCGTTGTCGGCGGCCTGGTAGCCGAGCGCCTCGGCCTCGGCGAGGGAGTAGATCCGCCGCGTGTTGTCGGAGACACCCCAGATCAGCCGGTAGCCGGGCGACGGTGCGCTCAGACAGGCTTCGAGCAGCCGGGCGCAGTCGTCGGGCGACAGCCAGGTGGCCAGACCGCGTGGGCCCAGCGGTATCGGTGTCGGGAAGCAGGAGCCGATCCGGATCACTATGACGTCCATCCCGAACCGCGAGTGGTACAGACTGCCCAGCGCCTCGATCGCCGCCTTGCTCACCCCGTAGTACGTGTCGGGGCGAGGGCTGGAGTCGGCGGGCAGACCGGCGCCCTCCCCGCGCTCGTCGTTGCGGCGGAAGCCGACGGCGTGGTTGCTGGAGGACAGGATCACCCGGCCGACGCCGGCGGCCCGTGCCGCTTCAAGAACGGTGTGGGTGCCCTTGATGTTCACGTCGACGGTTGCCTCCCAGGAGTTCTCCCGACTGTGTCCGCCCAGGTGGATCAGGGCGTCGACCCCCGCGCAGGCCCGCTCCATCGCCGTGCGATCGGTGATGGAGGCCGTCACCAGTTCCACGGCCTCGTCCGCCCCGGGCGGCTGCTGCGCATCGATGTCGAGCAGCCGCAACACCCGTCCGGGGCGCCGCAGCCTGGGGCGCATCAGGGTGCCGATGCCTCCTGCCGATCCGGTGATGAGCACACGCTGATGCGTCATGGTGGTCCCCAAGAATGTGAGGCGGTCCGAGAGGACCGCGGATGACGGATCGGACCTTCGAGGTCACCGGATACCGGCCCGGCGCAGCTTCCGGCCGAGGGCGTCGGCGGTTTCCGCGAGGAGTTCGCCGACGTGGGCGGCGTCGGCATCGGTGGCCTGCTCGGTGGGCATGGAGCAGCTGATCGCGTCGGTGCCGGGGATGCGGTACGGGATCACCGCGGCGACACATCGGACTCCCTCGGTGCCCTCTTCCACTTCGGCCGCGTACCCGCGTTCCCGGGTCAGTGCGCATGCCTCGTACAACTCTTCGGGGTTGGTGATCGTGTGTGCGGTGAGGGCCGGCAGCTCGGGGGGCAGCAATCGCGCGATCTCCTCCTGGGTCAGCTCGGCGAGCAGTGCCTTGCCCAGTGCGGTGGCATGCGCCGGAAGGGTGCGGCCGACGCGCGAGATCAGATGTGTGGAGCGCTTGGCCTCACGGGTCTCCAGATAGACCACCTCCGCGCCGTTGCGACGGGCGAAGTGGGTGGTCCAGCCGGTCTCGCCGCGGATCTTCTCCAACTCCTCGGTGGCGTACGGGACCACCGGGTCGCGGTCCAGATACGCCGTACCGCAGATCAGCGCTCGTACGCCGAGCCGGTACCGGCCCGACGCCGGGTCCAGTTCGAGCCAGCCGGCCTCGAGCAGCGTGTGCAGCAGCGCGTGCAGGCTGGACCGCGGAAACCCCATGTCCAGGTGTAGGTCGGCGGGTGACAACCAGCCATGGGTGCGGGCGAACGCCTCGATGAGCTCTATCGTCCGCCGAGCCGACTTGACCCCGCCCGGAGCGGCGTCTGCCGCCGACACCGCAGCGCCTGTGTCACGCGTCTCCCCTCGCCCAGCCTTCACCACACGCGAGTTCGCGGTCTCCTCGGCCTTGCTCGGCATATCAACCCTCAGTTCGTTCCCGGCCGTTGACTGTCGACAACAGGCAAGACTAGCGTCCGTGAACGCAGTTCTCATACACGAATCCATTCACTCTACGGGCTGCTTCCTCATATGTGAACAAGGAGGTGGCTGAACGACACGGCTTAGGGCGGCTTCGGCAAGAAGAGGGAGTCAGTGGTGCACGGACTCGACTGGACAGTGATGGCCGCGTACTTCGCAGTGATGGTGCTGATCGGCTGGTGGTCGCATCAGCGCGTCGGTGATGTGAAGGACTTCTTCACCGCCGGAGGCCGGATGCCCTGGTGCTGACGGGGATCTCCCATCACATGTCCGGCTACAGCGCGGTGCTCTTCGTGGCGTACGCCTCCGTCGCGTACACCGCCGGGATCACGGTCTACTTCTGGGGCTTCGCCACCATCGGCATCGGAGTGGGGATCGGCAGCCTGGTGTTCGCGCCCCGCTGGAACCGGCTGCGGTCCCGGATCGGCGTCGCCTCGCCGCTCGAATACCTGGCCAGGCGCTACAGCGTGCCCACTCAGCAGGCGATGGCTTGGAGCGGCACCGCGCTGAAGACCTTCGACATCGCGGCGAAGTGGTTCGCCGTGGCCACCCTGCTGCACGTGTTCGCCGGGGTCGACTACAACCTCGGCATCCTCATCACCGGCCTGGTGACCCTGTTCTACTGCACGGTCGGCGGACTGTGGGCCGATGCCCTCACCGAACTGGGCCAGTTCGTCATCCAGGCCGTCGCGGCGATCGTGATGATCGTCGTCGTCCTCGGCAAACTCGGCGGCGTCGAAGGACTGTGGACCGTGTGGGGCGACCTGCCCGCCGGCCACCGCCATCCGACGACGCCCACGTACACGACGGTCTTCCTGCTCGTCTACGTTCTGGTCAAGACGCTCGAATACAACGGCGGGATGTGGAACCTGGCGCAGCGATACATGGCCGCCCCCAGCACCCACGAGGCGAAGCGGGGTGCGGTGCTCTCCTCGCTGCTCTACCTGTTCTGGCCGATGGTTCTGATGTTCCCGATGTTCGCGGCTCCGCTGCTGATACCGGACCTCGACAGGCCAGAGAACGTCTACGCCGTGATGACGGAGGAGTTCCTGCCGCCCGGTCTGGTCGGCCTCGTCCTCGCCGGGATCTTCTCGCACACCATGGCGATGGTGTCCTCCGACGCCAACGCCATCTCCGCCGTCATCACACGCGACATGATCCCGGTGATGAGCCGCAGGGCCCGCGAGTGGACCGATTCCCAGGGCCTGCGGGCGGCCCGTGTCACCACCGTGGTCTTCGTGCTGCTGACCATGGCGGTGGCGACGCAGGCGGAGAACCTCGGCGGTGTCCTGAAAATCGTGGTCAACTGGGTCGCGGCGCTGATGGGCCCGATCTCCATCCCGCTGCTGCTCGGCATGTTGCCCTGGTTCCGCCGCTGCGGCGCTCGCGCGGCGCTGACCTCGTGGGCGGGTGGACTGATCGCGTACGCGCTCGTCTACTACGTGTGGGAGGTCAACCAGACCTGGCTGATCGCCACACCGGTCCTCGTCTCCCTCACCCTCTACACGGGGCTCGGACTCCTCGCCTCCGAACGCACCGACGCCGTCGACGACCTCCTCGCCGCCATCGACGAGGCTGATGTGAAGGAGGCGAAGACCCCGACGGCAGCCAACGGAACGACGGACCCGGCGGACCCGGAGAGGGAGGGGGACAAGCCCATGCCCACAGGTCCGGGTGATGACGCGACAGCGCGCGTATGACCCGCCCCTCCGTCCCCGCCAACGGCAGAAGCACATCCCGGACAGGAAAGAAGGGTCCATGGCACACCCGACGAAGAGCACCCTCGACGGTCTCCTCGCATTCCCCCTGACCCCGTTCACCAAGAGCCTTGAAGTCGACCTCGACGCGCTGGCGGACACCGTGGAACGGCACATCGAAGCGGGCGCCGGTGCGCTGTTCGTCGCCTGTGGCACAGGAGAGTTCAGCTCGCTCTCCCCGGACGAGCACGCCGCGGTGCTCGCCAGAACCCGCGAGGTGGCCGGTGGCCGCGTCCCCGCCTGGGTGGGCGCCGGTGGCGGTGCCGCCGCGGCACGAGCCGGTGTCGCCCTGGCCCGGGAGGGAGGTGCCGACGGTGTGCTTCTGATGCCGCCCTACCTGGTGGCGGGGCCGCCCTCGGGCCTGGTTGACTTCGTCCGCTACGCCGTCGGCGACACGCAGGTGCCGGTGATCGTCTATCACCGCGCCACCGGTGTGTTCACTCCGTCGGCCGCGGCCTCGCTCCTCGCCGTCCCCTCCATCGTCGGTCTCAAGGACGGCTACGGAGATGTCGAGCTGATGTCCCGGATCGTGACCGGTATCCGGTCGGTGGGCACCGAGCGGGCCGAGGACTTCCTCTTCTTCAACGGGTTGCCCACCGCGGAGGTCTCGGCCAGGGCCTACGCCGCCATCGGCGTGCCCCGCTACTCCTCGGCGGTGCACTGCTTCGCTCCGGAGCTCGCGCACCGCTTTCACCAGGCGCTCGCGAAGGGCGACACCGCGGCCATGGACGCGCTGCTGAGCGGGTTCTACCTGCCACTGGTCGCACTGCGGGATGAGACGCCCGGCTTCGCCGTCTCCCTGGTGAAGGCGGCCGCCCGGCTGCGCGGCGACAAGGTCGGTCCGGTCCGGCCGCCGCTGGCCGAGCCGTCCGCCGAGCAGATCGGACGCCTCGAGAAGATCGTGGCGGACGGCTACGCCGTACTGGAGGCGCTGGGCCGATGAGGATCAGTGAAGTGGTTCTCACGCCCGTCGCGTTCGCGGATCCGCCACTGCTCAACGTCATGGGAGTGCACGAACCGTTCGCGCTGCGCGGCGTCGTCCAGGTGAAGTGCGAGGACGGTGTGGTCGGCCTCGGCGAGTCCTACGGCGATCGGGCGTTCCTCGACGAGGTGCGCAAGGTTCTGCCCCGGCTGTCCGGCCACGACGTGTTCGACCTTCCCGGACTCAGACGGCTGGTCGTGGAGGAGCTGGCAGGCACCGTGCTGACCGATGAGCACGGGCTCATCGGCGGGTTCTCGATACGCAAGACCATAGCGAGCGTCTACGCGCTGTTCGAAGTGGCCTGCCTGGACGCACAGGGCCGGGCCGTCGGCCTTCCTGTGGCCGACCTGCTCGGTGGCAGGGCGCGCGATGCTGTCGAGTTCTCCGCGTACCTGTTCTACAAGTACGGAGCTCACAAGGGCGCTCGGGAGGACTCCTGGGGGCCGGTCCTCACCCCGGAGGCGCTGGTCGACTCGGCACGACACATGGTCGACGCATACGGCTTCCGCTCCCTCAAGCTGAAGGGCGGTGTGTTCGAGCCCGCCCAGGAGATCGACGCGATCCACGCACTGGCCGAGGCCTTCGACGGACATCCTCTGCGGATCGATCCGAACGCCGCGTGGACACCGGAGACCGCTGTCCGTGTGGCGGGTGAACTCCACGGTGTACTGGAGTACTTGGAGGACCCGACGTCCGGTGTCGAGGGCATGGCGCGGGTCGCCGCGCAGACACCGATTCCGCTGGCGACGAACATGTGCGTGGTCGACCTCGGGGGCATCGAAGCGGCGTTCCGGGCCCGCGCGATCGGCGTGCTGCTCTCGGACCACCACTTCTGGGGTGGCTTGCGCGACACCCAGGCGCTCTCGGCCACCTGCGTGAGTTTCGGTGTCGGGCTGTCCATGCACTCCAACAGCCATCTCGGCATCAGCCTGGCAGCCATGGTGCACGTCGCCTCGGCGACCCCCCATCTGACCTACGCCTGCGACACGCACTGGCCGTGGAAGACCGAGGACGTCATCGTGCCGGGCGCGCTGGAATTCCGCGAGGGAGCCGTCGCCGTGCCGGACGGTCCCGGCCTGGGCATCGAGATTGACCAGGACGCCCTGGCGCGGCTGCACGAGAACTACGTGCGCTGCGGACTGACGCAGCGGGACGACACGACGTACATGCGCCAGTACGTCGAGGACTTCACCCCCAACACGGCGCGGTGGTGACCTGATGAAGACGACCGGATACGCCTACCCCTGGGATCTCCTTGGCGACCAAGGATTCATCAGCCGGGTACGGGAGTTGGGCCTCGACGAGGTGGCGGTGGCGGTGGCGTACCACAGCACCCGCGCGGCGACTCCCTGGTCGACGCGGCACACGGCGGTGCTCGCCCGCCACGCGGCGCTGTACCGGCCCGTGCGCGAGAGCGCCTGGCGGGGCAGGCCACTACGGCCCTCACCACCGGAATGGGTGGCGCGGGAGGACAGTGCGGGCGATGCCGTGCGGATGCTCAACGCGGCGGGAATCCCGGCCGCCGCCTGGATCGTCCTCACCCACAACTCCGCGCTGGGGCTGGCACACCCGGATATCGCCGTGCGGAACTGCTTCGGTGAGACCTATCCGTGGGCGCTGTGCCCAGCGCAGCCCGCGGTGCGGGAGTACGCCGCCGCACTGACCGCCGAGGCGGTCCACGGACTGGATCTCTCCTCGGTGATCTTGGAAGCATGCGGTCCGCTCGGAGCCGTGCACCTGCACCAGCACGAGAAGACCGAGGCCGTCTGGGCGCCTTCGGTGGCACGCCTGCTGTCGGTCTGCTGCTGCACCGCCTGCGCTTCGGGCTGGACCGACGTCGGCCTCGCGCCGGAGGAGGTCCGTGACCGGCTCCGCACCGAGGTGCGCCGGTTGATCGCCACCGGCGAACTCGCCCTCACCGACGACGGGTTGCCGCCGACGCTGTGCGAGACACTGCTGGCCACCCGGCAGTGTGCCACCGACGCCCTGCGCGCCGAGGTCCTGTCCGCCGTCGCCCCGGGAACCCGGATCGTCCTGCACGGGGCCCTCGACCCTTGGACCACGGGCGCCCTGCCGGGCCTCACCCCAGGGGCCGTAGCGGACGCCGATGCCATCGTGTTCTCCGGCTGGGCGCCCGAGCACGGCGCCGAGACCGTCGCAGCCGCCCGTGCCGCACTGCCCGAACGCGTCGCGATCGGCGCTTACGTCAGCGTGGTCGGGGCCCAGGCGATTCCTGACATCGGGTCCTACGTCAGTGCCCTCGGCGCAGCGGGCGCCACCGAACTGCACCTCTACCACCTCGGGCTGGCCGGCCCCGCCCGCTGGCCGGACCTGCGCACCGCGGCCTTGGTCGCGCGGGCGCTCGGCCAGGAGAAACAGCAGCGAGGAAACGCACAGGATCCGCCCTGAGCAGGTGCCGCCCGTGGGAGGCGGTCAGGGTCAGGTCGGGGGCCCAGAACTCGATGGACAGCGGGTACGCCGAGCACTACAACACCGGACGAGCCCACCGCAGCCTCAACCTACGAGCCTCAGACGACGACCCGAACGTCATCCCCCTGCCCGCCGCCACGATCAGGCGCCAGGGGGTGCTGGCTGGACTGCTCAACGAGTACCACACCACGCCGCTCCGGCCACCTCATCATCCGCAGGAAAGGCCCAGCTCAGCAGCCTGATCGGAATATTGACACCCTTCAGGCGCTCGGGGTGCGAATGTCAGAGCGTGCGCACCCATTGATCCGCCGCCCCACATTGCGTTATAACTTCTAACGAACGCGTGAGCTTCTATCTCGTTGTGGGCGCGCGACATTGGCGCGTGCCTGCCCGACAGACAGCTCTCACGGCCCCGATCGACATAAGGAGAACTCCGTGTCCGGCATTCGCGGTACAGGCGTCCGCGCCGTCCTGTTATCCGCCCCGCTCGTCCTCGGCCTCCTCGGCACCGCTGTCGCACCCGCCGGGGCCGCCGGCTCCCACGCCTCCCACCCTGGCAAGTCCCTCACCTGCCGCGGGAAGGGTGTTGACCCCGACGCTCTCGTCCGCCACCGGACCGAGATCGTGATCAACGCCCCGCTGCGCACCATCTGGAAGCTCCAGACCGACGTGGAGCGCTGGCCGTCCTGGCAGACGCCCGTCGAGACCGTGGAACGCCTCGACCACGGCCCCTTCCGTAAGGGGTCGGCATTCCGGTGGACGACCCCGGTACCCCCCAACCCCTCAACTCCCGCCACCAGCCTGGAGATCACCTCGACCGTCCAGCAGATCAAGCACAACTCGTGCATTCGCTGGACCGGTCCCGCGATCGGCGAAGGACTGCGCATCGACGGCGTCCATGTCTGGAACTTCACCAAGGTCAAGGGTGCCGTCCGCGTGAGCACCGAGGAGACCCACAGCGGCGCCCAGGTCGAAGCGGACGTTCCCACCGCGACCAAGATCCTCCGCGACGGCCTTGAATCATGGTTGCGCGATCTGAAGTCCGCCGCCGAAGCCCGCGCCCACAACCAGCCCAACTGACCCACGAACCGAGCCCGTACCCGCTGCTCGTCGGTCAGCGGCACTGCTGGACCGTCGACCTGGTGATCCGAAGGAGATGGCTCGAGTCTCGCTCGGTCGGGCGGCAAGTTGGGCCGGCCGGCTGCGGCGCTCAGTAGCCTGTGGCTACCTCCACCTTCCCGTGAGCCCGGACGGCGCACCGATCCCGCCGAGCGTTGACCGCGTCGAGGGCGTTCGCGAGTGGCTCCGCGACCCGGCTGCCGCCCGCGACCTGCTCGACAACCTGTCGGCCACCGTGCGCGTGCCCGCGCTATCCGGAGATGGTGCTGAGGTCGGCGCCGGTCAGATCACAGCTTGCGTCCCACAGCCGTGCCGCGACGGAGGGGTCGGCCAGATGGTTCCACACCGGTTCACGTCGGGGCTCACCGCGCAGGCGGAAGACGCGCGGTCCCCACAACTGGCCTCCACGCACGGCCGGGTCGAGCACCGCACGGACCGCGGGCCATGCGCCGGCGTGCTTGCCCTGGACGAGGAGGACCGCAGGCGCCGCCCTCAGCCGTGCGGCGGTAGTTCGCACATGGACCGGTGGCCGCGACGGGGTGAGGGAGTCCAGCGCGCCGCCGGGATGGACCACCATGCTCGCCACCGTGCTGCCGGCAGCCCGCAGGCGGCGATCGAGTTCGACGCCGAAGTACATCTGCGCCAACTTGGAGCGTCCGTAGGTGCGTTTGGGCTGGTAGTCCTTCCGGGACTGAAGGTCGTCCAGGTCGAGGCGCTCGGATTTCGCCGCGAAGCTGCCCATGGTCACCACGCGGGCCGCCGGCGCAGCCGACAGCAGTGGCATCAGCCACTGGGTCAAGGCGAAGTGCCCGAGGTGGTTCGTGCCGAACATGAGCTCGTGACCGTCCCCGGTCTCCTTGCGCGGCGGGTCGTCAAGCGCGACACCGGCGTTGTGGACTACCGCGTCAAGGCGTTCCACCTCCAGTGATTCCACCGCTGTTTCGAGCGACGAGAGGTCGGCGAGGTCCAGCCGTACGGCCCGCACTCGTGCGCCGGGGACACGCGCACGGATCGAGGCCGTGGCGACCTCGGCCTTGGCGGGACTCCGGCTGCCGAGTACGACGGTGGCTCCGGTTGCCGACAACTGCTCCGCGACGAAGTACCCGATGCCGGCGTTGCCGCCGGTGACCAGGAAGACGCGGCCATCGGCACCCGGCAGTCGTTGGACATTCCAGGGCGGGATGGACGACATGGCGACGGGACTCCCTTGCTGTTGAAGGCGGTTGCAGCTGCTCCCTTTGGCAACTCGACACCCACGGTTCCAGCGGCCACCAACACATCGCCTATGGATCACCGACAGTCCCGCTGGACGGCCGACATCCCGCCGACGCGGTGCGGGCCCATCACCGCACCGCGCCGCTGAGCGTCACGCGCCCGACCGCCGGGCGCCGCACGAAGTCAACCAGCGGGCCACTCACGAGAACCCCCGGTTCACACATCAACTTGCCCTATGCAAATCTTGACGGTGTATTCGGCCGACACAGGTAATGAAGATGGGGGACAGGCATGGAAGATGAGGAGAGCGGGCGCATCGCTGGGCTGATCGCCGCACAGGAGAAGGCGATCGCGCTGTTCGCCGAGGTGGAGGCGCGGGGGCTGGTGGCTCCCGGCCGGGGCGAGCGGGAGGTGAGTGACCGCATCCGTGACCTGGCGAACGACATGTTCGGCACCACCAAGCACTGGCACAAGCGGATCATCCGCTCCGGTCCCAACACTCTGCTGCCCTACCGGGATAACCCGCCGGACCGAATCATCGGCGAGGACGACGTGGCCTTCGCTGACTTCGGCCCGATCTTCGAGGAGCACGAGGCCGACTTCGGCCGCACCTACGTCTTCGGCGGCGACCCCGACAAGCACCGGCTCCTGGAGGATCTCCCGCGCATCTTCGCCGCCGGCCGCGCCGCCTTCCAGGCGGACGAGGACATCACCGGCAGGCAGTTGTACGCGGAAGTCGAGCGCCTGGCCGCCGACGCCGGCTGGGAGATCGGCATCTGGCACGCCGGCCACCTGGTCGGTGAGTTCCCGCACGAGACCAACGACGGGGCGAAGGCCGAGTCCTACATCACCCCGGAGAACAACACCCCGCTGCGCCGCACCGACCGGTCCGGACGGCAATGCCACTGGATCCTGGAGCTCCATTTCGTCAATCGGGCGAAGTGCTTCGGTGGCTTCTACGAGCAGCTACTGGACCTCGCATAACCGGCAGCGTCCTTGGTTCACCCTGGTCGCCTTCGTCGTGACGGCCGTCCTCGGGCCCGATCCGCCGCTGGTACCGCGTAACGGTCCGCGGGGCGGGCGCCGCGTGGGGGCGGCCACCGATCGGTTCCGCGCTCGGGTCCCTGACGTGGTCCGGCGCTGCGGACTCGCCGCGGCGCCGGCGCGATGGGACGCGGCGTTCATGACCGTACGGCTCGCGGGCGCCGCGTACCTCGAGTGCCTCGGCGCACCGAGGTCACCTTGGTCACCTTCAACTTCGGCGGCGGCGACACCCCGGGCATCCGTTCCGGCGGGAGGACGACCTCTGCCACCGTGGGAACGCGTCGACCTCGCCACAACGCCTGTGCCCCGAGCCGCGGCAGGTTCGCGGCGCCGAGAACCCTCACGACGAGGCAGGCGGTGGTGGAGTCGGCGAGGATCGCGGCCAGGCCGCAGACGGTAAACGTGCCCCAGACCAGCCGACCGCTGGTGATGCCAACTGCGGTGCACAGGCCGTCGGCTCGGTCGGCGACCAGCGTTCGATTGGTCACCACCGCCGTGGCCGACCCAGGGGCCACGGTCAGAGGGGTGGGCAGGCCGTCGCGAACAGCTTGGCCACCATCACGGCCGTCCCATCCGGCGGAGCATGGGATGCTCCAGAACGTCGTTGCCGACCACGATCGTGGCGTGTGCGGCGGGGTCGATCTCGGCCAGATAGTGCCGGCAGGCGGCGTGGTAGCGGGTGTCGAAGGCGTGCTCAGCCTGGTCCAGGCCGCCGAACAAGCCGATGTCGCGGTGGGTGCCGCGCCGGCGGGCCACAGGGAAGCTGGTATCGGTGAACACCACCTCGTCCCACAGGTCGGCCAATTCGGGGCGTTGCAGGAAGCTGCCGTCCACGACCAGCACCGCGTCGGCCGGGGCGGTGGCCGGGGGCTCGTCGACCGGCTGGTCGTCGGCCAGGTCGATGATGCGGCGCTGGTAGCGGCGAGTGCCACCCGGTCCGAGCGGGACAAGGACCGTCCGGGCGAAGCTGGGGAAGTCGTAGGCGTCCTGGTAGTACCCGAGTGCGGAGTCGCGGCCTTGCCGGTGCCGGTGCGCGCGTGGGTGGTGGAAGCCGTCCATGGACAGGTGGATCGCCGGGCGGCCACGCCGCTCGACCGCGGCGGCGATGGCGCGGGCGAGTGTGGTTTTTCCGGCGCCGGTGATGCCGTCAACCGCGACCCGTAGCGGATGCCCTGGGTGCCGGGCGATGAGATGGTCGGCGACATACCCGATCACCTGGTCCCGGGTGGGCGCAGCGGTGTCACTGCCCCTTGCGGAGCGGGCCGGTTCCGGGCCGTGCTCACGGGTCGCTGTCGGGTCGGTGTCCACTGTTGTTGTTCCCCTCGTTTGCTTTGCGTTCGTCGTGCACGAGCATGAGCGTCCGCCCGAAGTCGGCTGCCCACCAAGTGAGTTCCGAAACGGAACCTACTAGGGAGTCATGGGCATGTACAACGCCGATGCGGCCTGCGGTATCGCCCAGGCCGCTGTGATCGTGGGTGACTGGTGGAACGTCCTGGGCCTGCGGTAAATCGTGCGCTGTTCGGAAACTCGTCGCTGGTGGTCAGGCGGCGTGGGCGGTGATACGCCATGTCGAAGAGGTCACCGGGAACGTCGCGATGTCCTGCCGCTACTTCGGGATCAGTTAGTACTGACGAAGCTGCCCCATCGATAGCCGGTGGGACCCCCCCGGCTACTCGCCGGTGACGCCGTCGGCAAGCTCCCGGACGATGTCGAGGTGCCCGACATGCCGGGCGTACTCCTGGAGCAGATGGAACAGCACCCAGATCAGCGTTGGCCGCTCTTCCTCGGGCGGGACCCGGCCCCCTAGGGTGGCCATCCGGTCCTCCAGCCGTGTGTCGGCGAGGATCGCGCGGGACCGCTCGCACTGGGCACGGAAGAACGCCGTCACATCCTCGACGGTCTCATCCGGCTCGACACACCATCTGCCGCCACGGGTGTCCATATCGCCCCACGGCTGTTCGACCTGCTGACCGGCGAAGCCCCACTCCAGCCAGCGCAGCTCCACATAGGCCAGATGCTTCAACAGCTCCAGCGGTGCCCAGCCGGAGGGCAGCCGGCTGCCCCGCAGCTCCTCGTCGGTCAGGCCGTCCAGCTTGCGCAGCACGGCGTCACGGTAGAAATCCAGATAGCCCGCCAACAACTCGGCCGGGCTGGTGAGCGTGACATCGGGCTCCGCCGGGGGCTCGGCTTCAGTAGTCATGGCAGGTGATATTAAGCGGAGACCCACAGGCATGCCACCCGCTCACAGCAAAGCGCCCTGCCCGCCGACCGATTGCCCGGTCAACGTTGCGAGCCGGGCCACTGGCTCACGAAAGATCCGAGGCTGGGACCGTCTTGTGGCTGTGGCTGTGGCTGTGGCTGTGGCTGTGGCTGTGGCTGTGGCTGTGGCTATGGCTATGGCGTGTCTGATGAATCGTGGTCCGGCGGGCCGATCGTCCTGAATGGGGTATTCGATAGTCATCGCGACATTCAGTTGGCAGGCTGGAACCGTGAACTCTCAGCCCAACGACGTGCCGCCCCATTCCTGGCTCGGCGCCCCGATCGACACCCGCTCCCTGTTCACCCTTGAGCAGGCCGCGCTGATGGCCACGCTGCGCAGCCTGGCCCCCGCCGACTGGGCCAAGGAGGCGGTGCCGGGCTGGACCGTACGTGACCTGGCCGCCCACGTCCTGGGCGACTTCTACGGGCGCCTCGCCCGGGACCGCGACGGCCACCAGGAAGGCCCCGCCTTCGCGCCGGGCGAGACCCTGGAGGCGTTCATCCACCGCATCAACCAGGAATGGGTCGCCGCCTACCGCCGGGTGAGCCCGGTCGCGCTCACCGACACCCTCGACCTGATCGGCGGACAGGTCGCCCGGTTCTTCGAGGCCACTGCCCCCAACTCGCCGTCGCTGGGGGTGTCCTGGGCCGGTGTCGACCCGGCGCCGATGTGGCTGGACAGCGCTCGCGACTTGACCGAGTTCTGGACCCACCGCCAGCAGATCCGCCACGCCATCGGCCGGGGGACCGACCCCGATCCGCGCCTCCTGTCCGTTGTCCTGGATACCTTCATGCGAGCCCTGCCCCACACCCTGCGCGACGTCGACGTGCCGGTCGGCACCCAGATCCAGGTCCGGATCGACGGCCCGGCTGGGGGCACCTGGACCGTGACGGCCACCGGGGATCGCTGGTCGCTCGCCGAGCCAGACGCCGAACGTCCCACCGCGGTCGTTCACCTGGACGCGGAGACCGCCTGGCGCCTGTGCACCCGCGGCATCCAGCCGGAGACAGCGCTATCCCGAGCCGGCATCGACGGTGACCGCAACCTGGCCGAAGCCACCTGTCAAATCGTGTCGATCATCTACTGACAGCGACCACAAGACAGCGCCCCGGTCGCGGCATCCGGTGTCCGTCAGCCGCGAAGCCGCTCGCACCTCGACTCGGCTGCCGAGGGGCCGGGCAGGAAGGCGGACGAGTCGTTCGCCCCGTGCGGCGGCGGGCGAGGCGGGCGAGGGCAAGGCTCCCGGGGCCCGCGCGGACGGTCGCGGGCCCCGGGGTACCGGTCAGTGCCCGCAGATGTGCTGGTCCCGCAGTTCCAGCGGGATCACCGTACCGCCGGCCGCCGGGGTGACCTCCAGTACCAGGTCGCCGTCACGGAAGACCGGGCGGACGAAGTCCCGGGTGTCCACCACAGTGTCGGGATCCACCTCGGTCCCCAGCGGATCGACCCGGTCCACCGCACCCGTCGCCAGCGCCCGTGCGATCGTCAACCGCCCGCGCAGTGAATCCTGGCCGGGGAACCGGACGGCGCGGCCCGCCTGCCTGGCCAGCAGTGCCCGGCGGGCCTCAAGCGCACCGGGGCGGTACTCCTCCGCTCCGCGGGCCGGACCCTCGTCCGGGCCCGCCACGGCGGCACCCAGTTCCACCAGACGGGCCGCCAGGGCGGTGAGCGCGGTCGGTCCGGTGGTCGCCGGGAGCTCGACCGACGCGGCATGGTGTGCCTGGCCGATGTGAACCGGATGCGTGCACAGCAGGACCGCCAGAGGGCAGCCGGTGTCCTCCATTGCCTCCAGCACCAACCGCTCCAGTGCTGTCCGATCGCGGTGACCGCCGTCGATGCCGAGGACCGGGCCGTGCGCGGGGGGTGTCACCGGACGTCCACGAAGACCGGGTTGGCGTAGAACCACAGGTCGCTCCAGGGGTCGGCGTCACCGTTCACGTCCATCAGCGGTTCGATGCCACCGCTCACGTGGCGCTTGCCGTCGGTGCCGCGCAGCCGGACGTAGAACGGCTTGCGCACGTTGCGGAAGGTGTGCGTGAAGACCAGTCGGTCACCGCGTTGGTGTCGGCCCGGCTCGAAGGACTCCACCACGGACACGTCGGGCGCCGTGTACGTGTCGGGGTCGGCCACCGCACCGGTGACCGCGCCGCGTATGAGGTCCACCCGGGCGAGCCGGGGGATCCCGCCGCGTCCCCCCGGCCGGGTGGCCGGTTGGATCGCGGTGCGGACCTTGACGTCGCCGCCGCGACGCACCGATACCCGGCCGCCGAGGGTCGCCGGGTGGTCGTGGCCGTCGCTGCTGACCCGCAGGTCCAGCCCATCGATCAGGCCGCCCATGCCCACCCACACCCGGCCGCTGCGGATGCCGTCCATGACGCCGCGGAAGCTGCGGTCTGCCGTGCCGACCACGGTCCGGCTGAACTGGCCGGGCCAGAAGTCCGCGTGGATCTGCGGCGTGCCGGTGTCCACCGGGTCGGGGTACCTGCCGTGGGTGGCGTACCAGTCGCCGGGCACCGGAGGAATGTCCAGGGGGGAGCCGTTGGCACGGTGGATATCGGAATTGGTGGTGATCCACCAGCCCTTGCCTTCAGCGAGCATCGAGTCCCACATGCCGCCGAGCTTGGCGGTCATCCAGTCGAAGCCGCCCCAGGTGCGGTATGCCTCCATCGGCCAGCCTGGCCAGGAGTCCGTGCCGGGGCTGTTGCCGTACCCGCCGCGGTGCCCACCGCCGCCCACCGGCACCGGCGTGCCGTCGTTCTGTGCGCCGGGAGCGCCCTCCATGCCCACCGCGATGTGCGGGGCCGTGTCACGATAGGCGCGGAACTCATGGGGTGAGTAACGGCCGTTGCGCGTGGGGTGGTTGGCGATCATCAGCGCGGAGTCGATGGCCCCCTGATCGATCTGGGCCGACATCCACCTCAGACCGTCCAGCGCGAGGGCCTCGTGCGCGGCGGACGAGGGGTTGGTGCCGTTGATGTTGCCGTCGAAGAGCCGCTCGAAGGCGCGCAGGGCGGTGAGCTCGTCCTTGGACGCCTCGAAGAAGACGGTGGCGTGCTCGCCGCCAGGGACGTTCCACTCCAGACCCTGCCACAGCAGCAGATCGCGGTGCTTGTCGCGGGCGGCGAGCACATCGGCGTAGGTCTGCTCGACCGCGTACTTCTCGTGGGCGGCATGGCCGTGATCGGTGATGACCATCCAGTCGAGCCCGTGCTCCGCACCTGCCTCCACCTGCTGCATGACGGTGTGCATCGCGTCATAGCTGTACTGGGTGTGGACATGGTGGTCGCCGGCCAGCCACTGATACCGCCGGGGGTCGACACCCGACAGCGGTTGCTGCGACGCGGCCATCGCCGGACCTGACAGAGAGCCACCGAAGACACCACCGCCCGCGGCTGCGGCACCCACCAGTCCCAGTCGGCGCAGGAAGTGGCGGCGGCGCAGGTCCACCGGGCGCAAGTCGCCGTCCGCAACAGTCGAGTCGGCGTACGGCATCCGGTCGCGCGGCCGGTCTGCGGCGTGGTGATGGTGATGGTGCTCGGGGTGATGTGCTCTGCCCACCTGGACTCCTCGCTTGGTAAGTGGCGAGCACGGTAGGCCCCCGCGGCAACCGTGGAGGGTACGGCAGGTGACATCTACTTCCTGAAGTTGATGTGATCGTGTGCTGCCGGACCCGGACATGGTGGTCCGGTGGACACTGGCCGAGGCACACGCGGCAGGCGCCAGTCCGATCGGCCCCCGACAGGAAGAGGGAGCCGCGGCCACCCCCGCTCAAAACAGGCTCAGGCCCGCGCTGCTGGTGTCCGGGATGACGGGCCGGAACTGGGCGGGGACGGTGTCGTGGCGGCTTGGCCCGGCAGCCGCAGCCACCTCGGGGGCCGTCTCGGCCAGCCAGGTGCGGAACCGGTCCACAGCTGCTCGGTAAGGGATTTGCGCCAGGGTGCGGTGCTCCCCGCTGGGGCAGTAGTCCACACTCAGGGTGATCACACAGGAGCGGGGCTGGTTGTGACTGCCCACCCAGGAAGCACGCAGTTCACCGCAGGGTGTGCGCCCGCGGGAGCTGTGCGGGACGCGGTGGGTCGGGCGCAGTGGAGCGCCGACCAGGAGGGCGGTGAGTGCGGCCAGGTGCGGGAGCGGGAGCGTGGTGCGGGCGCGGCAGCCCGGGCAGCGATGCCAGTGCCGCAGCCAGTCCTCGGCGTGAGTGTGGAAGAGGGACGCGTAGCGGTTGGTGACGTAGACGTCGTTGCTGTAAAGGTAGTTCGGCCGTTCGCGGGTGTTGCAGGCATGGCAGACGGGAGCGCGGACGTAGCGGTGCTCGTGGCAGTGGTCGATCGCACTGGCGGGGGCTTCCTGGCAGACGGCGCACCTCCACCCGGACACTGCGAGTGAGCTGCGTTTCTTGCGGAGCGCCGAGTAGAGGTGGCCTTCCAGCTCCCCGGTGTACGGGCGCAGCGTTGTGGTGGTGCAGGCGGGGCAGATGGTCTGCCGGCCGCTCTCGGTCTCGACGCTCCACGTCTCGGGCCGGCTGGCTGCCCTCGTCCCGCACCTGCTACAGGTTCGCGCGGCCAGCAACCACTGCGTCTCGACACGCTCGGCCGCGTCCAGCACCCGGGCCAGCGCGCTGGGCAGCCACCACGTGTGCGCCGCCCGTGTCCTTGGCCGCAGCACCAGGAATCGGCGCCAGTCGATCCCCGCCAAGTGCCGCAGATGGTCGCTGCCGGCCTGCTGCCACGACCCGTCACGAGCATCGTGGTTGCGGACGCGGGTCCATTCACGGTCCAGGCGCTGACGCCACCGCAGTGCCCGCGCATCTTCTTGTCCCGCACCGGGCACTCGGCAAGGACCGACATGGACCAGCACGTTCCTGTTCACCTTGACCGACCCCAGTTCCGCCGCTGCCCGGTGCACGTCGGCTTCACGAACGTGCCACCGGCTGTCGGCGTCCTGCACTGTGGGCACCAGGTGGCTGCCGAGCAGTATGTACCCCGACCGCGGGTCGGCAGGAGAGCCGGTGAACGCTTCGGAAGCGGCCGGGACGGTGCTGTTGGAGAGCAGTTCGGGCCACAAGGCATCCGCCGCGGGGAGGGTGAGCAAGCTGTGTGCGCGGCGCGGGTGATCGGCCTCTGACATGCCCGGCACGCTAGCAGCACTGCGGGTGCCGATACATCATCGATGCAGGTGGGGCTTGAGCAGTACTCTTCGGCTCTGCCTGGGCTCGCCCCGGCGTCTTCACCTCCACAAGGCGGCATCGTGATGTGTCGTGCCGCGTGCTCTCCCGCCGCCTCGGTCATGCGTGTGGGAGCCAACTACGATCTCGCCATGGCCAAGTTTTTCTCGCACCGATTGCGAGTGCGCTACAGCGAGTGTGACCAGCAAGGTGTGGTGTTCAACGGTCACTACCTCTTCTACTACGACGTCGCGCTGACCGAGCTGTGGCGCGAAGTCATCGAGGACTACGCGTCCACGGTCGAGGGCGGAGCCGACCTGGTCGTGGCAGAAGCGCGGATTCTCTACCGCCAGGGGGCACGCTTCGACGAGCTGCTCGACATCGAGATGCCCATCACCCATCTCGGAAAAACGAGCATGATCGTGCGTCCGGTGTTCAAGGTCGGTGAACGGCTCATCGCAGAAGGCGAGGTGCGACACGTGTTCGTCGATCCCGCGACCCGCAGCAAGAAGGAGATCCCCACCCCGGTTCGTGCGGCCCTCCAGCCCTACACCTCAGCAGGGTAAGAGGCCCAGCACAGCGCATGCGCCTCACAATCAAATGATCACCGCTGCGTTCTCCCACCGCGCAAAGCGCACCGTCCGTCACGGAGCCGGGCCCTCTTGACCGCGTCTGTCAGGGACACGGTCAAGAGGGCCCGGGGCCACCAAGAGGTGGCGTCACAGCCCTTGAACTACTTGGAGGTGTACGGAAGGAGTGCCATCTCCCGGGCGTTCTTGATCGCGCGGGCCAGCTGGCGCTGCTGCTGGGCGGTGACCCGGGAAACCCGGCGGCTGCGGATCTTGCCGCGGTCCGAGATGAACTTCCGCAGCAGGTCGGTGTCCTTGTAGTCGATGTAGGTGATGCCCGCCGCGTCCAGCGGGTTGGGGCGGGACTTGACGGGCTTGCGGGGATCGGGGCGGCGCGCCATGGGAATCCTTGTCTCGGTCGGTCGGTCGGTCGGGCAGGCGGGTGAGGGGCTGTGGTAGGTCGGGGTTCAGGAGACGGGGTCGAGGAGTGCGTCGAAGGAGGCTGGAAGGTGCTTCCATCCCTCGCGCCCACTGGCGAACTCGGCGTCGGTCAGCAGGCAGGAGTCGAGCAGCCGCTCCAGGCCTTCGCGGTCGAGGCCGGGTGCGATGAAGACCAAGTGCTGGCAGCGGTCGCCGTGTTCGGAATGCCAGTCGAGGGCGGCGGCCGCTCGGCGCATCGCCGGAACCATGTCCCAGGCGGCGTCCGGGAGGGAGGCGAGCCACGGGCCGGCGTTCTCCACGCAGAGTGCGCCGCCTGCGGCGTCCCAGGACAGCAGGGTGTCGGGGCGGTCGGCGAGCCAGAAGCGGCCGCGGCTGCGGGCCGCGGCACATGCCAGGTCTTCCAGCGCCTGGTAGAGCCGTTCCGGGTGGAAGGGGCGTCGGCGGTGCCACACGAGGGTGGTGACTCCTGATTCCTCCGCTTCCTGCGGTAGCAGCGCGCAGGCCGGGTGCTGGGCTGCGGCAGCAGCCTCGACGTCGAATCCGGCGAACGCGATCTCGGCCAGCTGTCGGGAATCCGCGGGCACACGGCGTGCGGTCGGATGCAGCTGGGCGAGGAGTGCACGGTCCTCGTCGTCCGCCTCTTCTCCCTCGAGGAGCACGAGCACGGGCGCGTACTCCAGCTGGCGCGCCCAGGTGTCCCCGACGGTCCGCTGATCGGTAGCGGCCGCCGCGAGGCCCGCCTCCGCCAGATCGTCCCCGTTGGAGAGATACGGCAGCACCAGCGAGGGATCGACCGCGGTCACCACATTCGAGAGAGTCAGTGTCTCGCCGCCATGCGATGCAATGACCTCGGCCATCGCCTTGGGTTCGACGGAGTCCCAGAGTTCGACCACCGCCAGCCGGTGCAGACCGCTGCCTGCCAGCCGCTGAAGCTCAGGGACAAGGTCTTCGCGCAGGGCGCAGCACGCGCAGTCGTTGACGAGCGGTGCCTGGCCGGAGGACAGCTCGCCCGAGGCGTCCCGCACCGTGCGACGAACGGTTCCGGCCGCCGCGGTGGACAGGTCGTGGTGCAGCGCGACACTGCCGCGAACGGTGTGCAGCAGCCGACGTACGACCTCCTCACGGGCGTCGGAGTGCAGCCCGCCGACGATGACGACGGGGAGCTTGCGGTTCTCCTCCATCACCGTGCCCCGCGACGGGCGTAACGCCGCTCGAAGCGCTCGACCCGTCCGGCGGTGTCGAGGACACGCGCCGTGCCTGTGTAGAAGGGGTGGCTCTGCGACGAGATCTCCACGTCGATGACGGGGTAGGTCTTGCCGTCCTCCCACTCGATGGTCTTGTCGCTGGTTGCGGTGGACCGGGTGAGGAAGGCGAAGTCGGCTGCCTTGTCGCGGAAGACGACCGGGTGGTACGCGGGGTGGGTCCCGGGCTTCATGGCGGTGTTCCTGTCTGTGAGATCGGGGATTTCGACCTGTGCGTCAGCGTTCTTCTCGGAACTCGACGTGCCGGCCGAGGACCGGGTCGTACTTGCGCAGGACCAGGCGGTCGGGGTCGTTCCGGCGGTTCTTGCGGGTGACGTAGGTGTAGCCGGTACCCGCTGTAGAGCGGAGCTTGATGATCGGGCGTAGTTCGTTGCGTGCCATGGGCGCTACTATATGGGAATGGTTTCCATTTCAGATAACGTCTCCGACGAGAGGTAGCCAACACATGTCCGCCCACTGTCAGCTGACCGGCGCCAAGCCGGGCTTCGGCAAGACGATCTCCCACTCGCACCGCCGGACGTCCCGTCGGTTCGACCCGAACATCCAGCGCAAGCGCTACTGGCTGGAGAGCGAGGGGCGTCACATCCGGCTCACCCTCAGCGCCAAAGCGATCAAGACGATTGATGCCATCGGCATCGAGGCCGCGGTGGCACGTATCCGCGCACGAGGGGTGAAGGTCTGATGGCGAAGCAGAGCAAGATCGCGAAGAACGAGCAGCGCAAGGTGATCGTCGAGCGGTACGCAGCCCGGCGTGCCGAGCTGAAGGAGATCATCCGCGGCCCTTCGTCGACCGAGGACGAACGGGCCGCTGCCCAGGCCGAGTTGCGGCGCCAGCCGCGCGACGCCAGTGCGACCCGGGTGCGGAACCGGGACAGCGTGGACGGCCGGCCCCGCGGGCATCTGCGGAAGTTCGGCATGTCCCGTGTGCGCGTACGGGAGCAGGCGCACGCCGGATTCCTCCCCGGGGTCACCAAATCGTCCTGGTGATGTCTGGACCGCCCTGGTGGACGGCGCCGCGGCCCTTGGTCATTGTCCAGGGCGGCGGCGCCATCCCGGCCGTACGGTCTGAAGGGCGCACTGACGAATCGCGCAACACCGGGCGACCCGAATCGTCCATTCGCGCTTGTCGCCTGCACCAACTGCCCAAACCTCGCAAACGAACCGGTTATGGACCGACTGCGTGCGGCCGTCCGTAGCCGCTCGTACGGGATCCCGTCCCTGGGCCCATCGCAACCGACTGACGGCAAGTCTCCGTCGGCGCATGGCTACGGGTCGGCATGCCGGAACGACGGCACTCTTCCGCACGTACTGCACGGCGGCACCCTCGCCCCGTCACGTCGCCCACCTCAATTGATAGGAGCCAAGTGCCCAAGGGCCTGTTGGGCATCGTGGTGGGAAACACGCCCGCCGCCCGGGGGCTCGTGGTGGACAACCTGGTGCGCGCGGCTCCCCGCGCCGTGGTGCTGTCCGCATCCATCCACTGCCGGGACAGCGGGTACCCAGTGGTGCAACGCTTCATCACCGGTACCGGCGTGCCACAGCCCATGCCGCGAGCGGCTACTGGCAACCCGGTGGTGATTCTCCGGCAGGACCTGCTGGCGATCCGACGCACCGTGGAATCACCGCACATTGTCCTCGCCCTCTCCGAGTGGAGCGGCTGGCTATCGAGCAAGACCCTCAGCCATGGATCCGCCGCCCCTCCTCCTCACCCCAAGAGTGCGATTCGGCGTGGGTGTTGATGCCCAGGAGCGATATACGGCCTCCCCGTTCCGCTGCGGCGAGCATGCGCTGCCCGATCCACGCAAGAGATGTGGCGGGGGTGGTCAGGTGCCATGCGACGAGGGCGGTGTCCGTGTTGCTCCGGCCTCGGGTGCTGGTGCGCCACAGCCGGACGGCGTGGTCGGCCCCGGCCACCGGGCCTTCAGACGCATCGGGGGCTTGGGCGAGCCAATCGTTCTCAAAGATGTCACCCCGATACCTTTCGCCCGTCACGTCAGTTCGCTACCGTCCCCGTCGCATCATCTCAATGGGGTGCTTGCAAACCAATTGACTCACGACTGGGAGGTTGGGCGTGGCGCCGGAGGTATCTCGTAGACATGTCCTGGGAGTTGGCGCAGCCGCGGCGGGTGTGGCGATGGCCGGTTCGCTGCTGCCGCCGTCGTTGCAGCAGGCGATAGCCGACGACGCGGCGCGGCCGACGCGAGGGCAGGGCGGGCTCAAGGACATCAAGCACGTCGTCGTGCTGATGCAGGAGAACCGCTCCTTCGACCACTACTTCGGGATGCTGCGTGGCGTACGCGGTTACGCCGACCGCAATGCGGTCGAGCTGCCCGGCGGTGGGAGCGTCTTCGAGCAGCCGGGGGGCGCCGGGACCGTGCTGCCGTTCTCGGTACGCGAGGCGGCCGCCGCGCAGAAGAAGGAGTTGCAGTACATCGGGGCGCTGGACCACGGTTGGGACGGCGGGTCCAGGGCGTGGAACGGCGGCTGGATGAACAACTGGGTCACCGCCAAGACCGCGGCCACGATGGCGCACTACGACCGTAAGGACATTCCGCTGCACTACGAGCTCGCGGACACCTTCACCGTCTGCGACGCGTACCACTCCTCGATCCACTCTTCCACCAGCCCCAACCGCAACCACCTGGTCAGTGGTTGGACCGGCTTCGAGCCCAACGGCGAGCGGGCCGTGGGCAACGACGCGTACGACGAGGACACCCACACCGGCTACACCTGGACGACCTACGCCGAGCGGCTGGAGGAGGCCGGTCGCAGCTGGCAGGTCTACCAGGAGTGGGACAACTTCACCGACAACAACCTGGAGTTCTTCGCGACCTTCAAGGCGGTCGCGAAGAAGGCCCTGGTGAAGGTGGACGGGGTGCACACCATGACCGCCTTCTACGGGAAGGTGGCCGGCGCCGACGAGGCCGGCCGGAAGCAGCTCCAAGGGCTGCTGGACGAGGGCGTCAAGGGGCTGAGCAGCGCCGAGCGGAGCCTGTTCGAGCGGGCGCTGCGACGGGGCGAGCCGGACACCACCGCGACCGCCTTCGCCGCCGATGTGGCGAGCGGCAAGCTGCCCGAGGTGTCGTACATCGTGCCGTCCGCCAAGGACTCCGAGCACCCCGGCGATTCCTCGCCGGTCGAGAGCGCCACCCTCGTCTACAAGGTGCTGGACGCGCTCGGCAAGAACCCGGACGTCTGGCGGCACACCGCGCTCTTCCTGACGTACGACGAGAACGACGGCTTCTTCGACCATGTGCCGCCGCCGGTGCCGCCGGCCGGGACGGACGGGGAGTTCTGGGACGGGCGCCCGGTCGGTCTGGGCATACGGGTGCCGATGATCGTCATCTCGCCGTGGACGGTCGGCGGCTACGCCTGCTCGCAGGTCTTCGACCACACCTCGGTCAACCGGTTCCTGGAGCGCTGGACGGGGATCAAGGAGACGAACATCAGCGCCTGGCGGCGGACCGTGTGCGGCGATCTGACCGCCGCCTTCGACTTCTCCCGCGGGCGCAAGCAGCCGGCGGTACGGCAGCCGGGGGAGATCCCCGCGTTCAGCGGGCGGTGGTCGCCGGAGCCGCCGGTCCGGCAGGCGCTGCCGCAGCAGGAGCGCGGCAGCCGGCCGGCCAGGGCCCTGCCGTACCAGCCGGACGCGGACGGCGGCTTCGACCCCGCCGCCTCGGTCTTCCGGATGGCCGTCCGCAATGCCGGGAAGGCCTCCGCGCATCTCGCCCTCTATCCGTACGCGAAGGAATTCGACGCGCCGCAGCACCGCGATGTGCTCGGCACGGCGGAGTGGGATGTGCCGGTGAAGGACGGTACGTACCGCTTCACGGTCACCGGGCCGAACGGCTTCCGGCGGGAATTCGCCGGTACGGGACAGGGCGCGGCTGCGGCCGTCAAGATCAGCACGCGGATCGACGCCGGGCGCCGGGAGCTCCATCTGACCGTCGTCAACAACGGCCGCCACGATCTGACCTGCACCCTCAAGCCGCAGGCGTACGCGGACACCGCGCCGCGCACGGTGAAGGTGAAGGCCCACAGCAGCCGCACCGTCGCGCATGCCGCCGCCGACGCGCACGGCTGGTACGACCTCGCGCTCACGGTCGCCGAGGACGCGTCCTTCCACCGTCGGCTGATGGGGCATGTGGAGAACGGCGAGGAGTCGATCACCGGCTGAAGCGGCGGGCAGGAGTCCGCGGGAAGAGTTCCCGCTTCCCGTCCCTTTGCGGGAAGTCCGCAAAGGCGAGGGTCTTTTCGGACGGAGAGTCTGCTTTGTCAGGGGGCTCGCCACTCCTTCGTCGGCAGTGGCGGGCCCCCTCCTGCCCGTACACCGCGCTGGGCACCACCCGCCCCGGGAGTTATCGACGCACAACCCGGGAAGCAGACGAGATCCGTGACCGCTCCGGCTCGGCGGTGTCTCAGGCGCCGCATCGTGGTCCGGTCCTTCGGGCTGCGGCCCGGTTCACTCACCACGATCCTGGCGTGCGAGGCGCCGACGCTGGTGGCTCAGTCGGCCCCCGGCCGCCGCCACAGGTCGATGGGTATGTGCCGCACCGCCCGCCCCGCCTCGTCGAGGATCCAGCCCATGCGTTTGGGATTGCCGAGCGTGAGGGAGCGGTCGGCCATCGCGATCTCCGGAAAGCGCTGGGCGATGTACGACTCCAGGCGCAGCACGTCGGCAATGGAGCGCACCCAGCTGTTGACCACCAGGTTGTGGTTCGAGGTGGTCGCCGCGCACATCCGCACCTCCGGCAGCGCGGCCAGTGCGGGGCCGACCCGGGCCAGCGCGTCGGAGGGCACGTTCGCGTGGAAGGTGGCGAACACCGGATACGGCGAATAGGTGTGGGCCACCTCGCAGCGCGGCAGTGCGGCCCCCGTGCGCATCATCCACGCCACCCGGCGCCGCACCGTCGACTCGCTCATTCCCGTACGCCGGGCCAATTCGCCGTATCCGGCGCGCCCGTCGGCGCCGAGTGCGAGCAGCAGTTCCCGGTCGGCCTCGGCCGGTGCGGGATCGACGTCACCCACGGCGAGGGGTGCTCCGGAGCGGACCGCCTCGCGCTGCTCGCGGCTGATGGCGCGAATGTCCCAGCGGGAGCCCTCGGTGAAGAACCGGGTGACGATCCGGCTGTGCGTGGCACGCACCCCGGGCAGTCTCCCGAGGACCTCGGTGTGCAGCAGGGAGAGGTCGGCCAGCGAGTCCACCATGACGTTGAGGGACATGTCGTGGTGGCCCGCTGTGTGCTCGATGCTGGCGATCTGCGGTTGCTCGGCAAGCGCGGCCGAGATCTCTGGGATGCGGCCGGGTTCGCAGTCCACGCCGACGATGGCGACACAGTGGTGGTGGTTGACGAAGGCTCCGCCGTACGCGGTCACCCAGACCAGGCCCTGGGCACGCAGCCGCTCCCAGCGCCGGGCCGCCGTCACCGGGCTGACCTCGATGGCCCTTGCCACCCGCGCCCAGGGCGCACGGGGCGCGGCCTGGAGCGCGTTGACCAGGCACAGATCCAGCTCGTCCAGCAAGCCGGTGGCGGAATCGGTCACTGTGGCATCTCTCCTGAATGAATTATGCAGAAATCCCTGGGGTGCACTCAGGGAGTTTCAAGCTCCTCGTGTGATTTGGCAACGCCCGCCGGCCGTCCGCCGCGGCCGACCCCGACATGTCTCGGAGTTCGCCATGTTCCTTCCGTGGTTGCTGACCGCCGTGCCTGTAGCGGCCCTGCTGTCAGCTGTCTGGCTGCCTTTCGTCAACGGACCGCACCTGTGGTTCGGCATGCCGTCCCTGCTGGTCTGGTCCGTCGTCTGGGTCCTCGCCCTGACCCCTGCCCTCGCCTTCGTCGAGCGGCGCCGCACCGCGCTCGCTGCCGGCGCCCGAAACCTCCAGGAGGAGCGCCGATGAGCACCGTCCTCGTCGTCTGCCTCGTCGGCATAGTCGTCATCGGCCTGCTCGGCTTGATGGGCCGGCGCAAGCCCGCTGCCAATCTTGAGGAGTGGAGCGTCGGAGGCCGTAACTTCGGAGCCCTGACCACCTGGTTCCTACAGGCCGGGGAGATCTACACGACCTTCACGTTCCTGGGCCTCGCGGGCCTCGCCTTCAGCTCCGGTGTCGCGGTCGTCTACGCCCTGCCGTACCTGCCCATCGCCTATGTCGGCCTGTACGTCATCAGTCCGATCGTGTGGCGCATCGGGCGCGAACGCGGCCATGTCACGCAAGGTGACTTCTTCGCCGACCGCTACCGCAGCCCCCTGCTCGGCACCGTTACCGCCGTCTTCGGCGTGCTCTTCCTGCTGCCCTATCTGCAACTACAGATCACCGGACTCGGCCTGGTCGTCGAACTCGCCACCGGCAAGGACAACGTCGGTACCCCCGCGATGATCCTCGCCTCGGTGCTCATCGTCGCCTTCGTGTTGTGGTCCGGCATCCACGGTGTCGCCAGGACCGCGTACTTCAAGGACGCGCTGATGTTGGTCGTCCTGATCGTCCTGCTCGTCGCTGTCCCCGCCCACTTTCATGGGGGCCTCGGCAACCTCGGCGGTGAACTGCGCGACCACCACAGCGAGTTGCTCAGCGTCCCGCACAGTGGCCCGCACGGCACCGTCTGGTTCTTCACCTCGATGCTCACCAGTCTGTTCAGCGTGCTGTTCATGACGATGCCGCACGGCTGGCCCGCGGTCATGGCCGCCGACTCCGAGCGCGCGCTGCGTAAGAACAGCATCTGGATGCCCGTCTACGGCGCCACCCAGGCCATCCCGATCATCGTCGGCTTTGTCGCGATCACCACGCTCTCGGTTCCCGTGAACGGGAACAACGGAGTCCTGCTCACCCTGGTCTCCGAGGCACTGCCCGCATGGCTCCTGGGCGTCGTGGCCGTCGCGGCGGCCGCCACTGCCATGGTCCCGGCCGCCGCCATCGTGCTGGGCATGTCGACCATGGTGGCCCGCAATGTGCTGCACGTACAGGACCGCCGTCGCGCGCTCATCGTCAACCACACCACCGTGGTGGCCGGCGTCGGGGTCGCCCTCGTCCTGGGTATCGCCCGGCCTGATGCTCTCGCCAACCTGCTCCTGCTCACCTACAGCGGCCTCGCCCAGATGGCCCCGGCGACGGGCGCCGCCCTGACCAGGCGTCCGTTGCTCCGCGCACTGTCGGCGGGGGCGGGCATTGTCACCGGTGAGGCCGTCCTCATCTGGCTGACCTTCGGCGGCTTCTACGACGGTCCGGTCAGCAGCGGTCTCATCTCCCTGGCGGCCAACGTCCTGGTGGCAGTGGTGACCGAGGCGGTCTTGCGCCTGTGGAGCAGCCGTGCCGCCGAGGAGGGGCGGGAGGGCTCGGCGCCGGTCCCGGCACCCGCGCGCTGACCTCGCAGTCCCTTCCCGAAGACCATCGTCACGAGCGACCGTCCGCCGGACGTCGCCACACCACCGCACCGCCCTCTCGTTCCCGTCCGGCCGCCGTCCTCGCCGACATGTCCAGCCGCACGGGAACGAGGAACAAGAAGGAGACCGAACGTATGACCGCCGCGACCGACAGGCAGCACGGCCCCGTCGCCTCGCCCACGCCTGTTCGCATCATCCGGGCCCGCCGCATCACCACCCTGGACGGCGAGGCCGACACCCAGGTCCTCGCCACCGTCGGCGAGCGGATCGCCGCAGTCGGCGAGGCAGCCGAGGCGTACACGGCGCTGCCGGGCGCCGAGACCGTCGATCTGGACGACGCCCACCTGGTGCCCGGTTTCCACGATGCGCACTGCCACCCCATGGAGGTGGCCAATGCCGCTCTCCGCCTCGATCTCGGCGCGGGCGCCGGGTCCCCCCGGGAGCGGCTCGCGGCGCGAGTGGCCGCCACCGAGCCGGGCCGATGGATCGTCGCCCAGGGCTACAACCCCGCCACCGACCCCGAAGGCCGCCTCGACCGCACCGCGCTCGACGCGATCACCACCCGCCACCCGGTCCTGGTGATCCACTTCTCGTTTCACATGGCGGTCGCCGGTTCCGCGGCCCTGACGCTGACTGGTCTGCACGACGGCAGCGGCCCCCAGACCGGCGGCGACCTGGGCCGCGACAGTACGGGCCGACTGGACGGCTGGCTCTACGAGCGGACCTGGTTCGACCAGCTCTACCGTGCTTCCGGCGAACCCGCCCTGCTACCGCAGGCAGCGCCCGAGGTCCTGCTCGAACCGCTGGCCGACGTTTTCACCGCCTACCACGCGGCCGGCGTCACCTCCGTCTGCGACGCCGTGACCACCCCGGCCGCACTGCGCACCTATCAGCACATGCGCGAGCGCGGCCGCCTGACGATGCGGGTGGGCGTCCTCCTGTGGCATCGCTACGCGGACGCCCTGCGCCACGCGGGTCTGCACGCCGGATTCGGCGACGAGTGGCTGCGCATCGTCGGCGCCAAGATCATCATGGATGGCGCGCTGGCCGGGGGCACCTGCCTGTGCCGCGACCCCTACCCGGCCGAGACCGGGTCCGACAACGGAATCCAGCTCCTGGACGAGAACGAGCTCGCCGACGCGGTTCTCGCCCTGCACGCGGCGGGCCTGCGCGTGGGCGTGCACGCCAACGGCGACCTGGCCGTCTCCCAGGTCCTCGACGCCATTGAGGCGGCCCGCGCCGCTCACCCCGAGCAGCGGATCAACCACCGCATCGAGCACTGCTCCCTCGTCGACGAGAAGCTGGTCCAGCGGATCCGCGCCGCAGAGGTCACCCCGGTGCCGTTCGGCGCATACGTCCACGGGCACGGCTCCACGCTGCGCCGCTACTACGGTGACGCGCGCGCCGCACGGGTCAGTGACCACCGCTCCTTTCTGGACGCCGGCGTCGTCGTCGCGGGCTCCTCCGACCACCCGGCGGGCCCCCTTGAGCCGCTGCTCGCCCTCCAGACGATGGTGACTCGACGCACCAGCGAGGGCGATGTCCTCGGCGCCGACCGGGCCCTGACGGTCCGTGAGGCTCTGGCCGTCTACACCGCCGGCTCCGGGCACGCCACCGGCGAGTCCCACCTCAAGGGCCGCATCGCTCCCGGATACCTGGCTGACTTCACCGTGCTCGGCCAGGACCTGTTCGCCACCGCCCCCGACGCCCTGGCGGCCGTTCCGGTGCGCGCCACGTGGGTGGGCGCCCGTCAGGTCTGGTCGAACGGCGAGGGGTGAGCGCAACGGTGGCGCGCGGGACGGTGTGGGTGCACGGATGACATTCTCGGCCGGCGCAGGCGCGCCTTCCGGCCCTCCGGCCGTACGGCTATGGGCCGGACGGCAGCGCCTGCTCGGTCCAGATGCATTTGCCCGTGGGGGTGTAGCGGGCTCCCCAGCGGTCGGTCATGGCGCCGCGAACGCCGTCGACGAGCGCCTGGAAAACCCGGCGGCGTTCCCTCGACAGGGATGGCCTCCACTCGGTTCACGAGCTCCTGTGGTAAGCCCAGGGACGCCACCAAGAAGATGCGACCGGCCTCGAAGACCCAGACGCTGACTCCTGTGGCACCGAACAGCGGCAGCATGTGCTCGGCCACCGCGCCTCCAGAAGCTCGCGGATCAGGGAGAGTTGGCCCATTCCGGCGAGGAGCAGATCGAGATCGTGGATGCCA
The DNA here is from genome assembly GCF_058215575.1 of Streptomyces sp. JLBJ103. Taxonomy (NCBI): domain Bacteria; kingdom Bacillati; phylum Actinomycetota; class Actinomycetes; order Kitasatosporales; family Streptomycetaceae; genus Streptomyces; species Streptomyces sp. JLBJ103. The sequence continues at coordinate 7,099,866 of NZ_CM177089.1, forward strand.
TCGCACGCCGCGCACGTATGCCCGATCGGGCCGTGGTCGGGCCGGCAGGACGGTCAGCGCAGGACGAACCCGGTGCCGAGGTCGTCCACCGGATCGAGCTCGAAGCGGTGCTCGCCGGTCCGGTACGCCGTTCCCGTCACCTCTGGAACGACGGCCGGGAAGCCGTCGGCCGTCAACTCCTCGATGATCCGCGCGTGGAAGCGGGTGCCGACGATCGAGTCGTGGACGAGGGTCTGCCCCGGCTTGAGGTGACCGGCCGCCGCGAGCACGGCAACGCGTGAGCAGGTACCGGAGCCGCACGGGGAGCGGTCGACCTGGCCGTCGGCGAAGACGGTGACATTGCGCTGGTGCGGGTTGCCGTTCTCGTCGGTGCCCAGGTCGTCGTAGAGGATGGTGCCGTAGATGCCGCTGAGGCGGTCGTCGACGGGGTGACGGGCGTACTCGGTTTCGTTCAGCGCCCACTTGACCTCGCGCCCGATCACGATGAGGTCGGAGTAGTGCTCGGGTGTGACGGCCAGTTCGACACTTGCTGCTTTCAGGTGGGCGTAGATGGCGCCGCCGTAGCCGATGTCGACGACGACGTCCCCGCGCGAGGTGGTGACGGTGACGCGCTCGGCGAGCCGGTAGCTGGGGACATTGATGAAGTCCACGCCGCGGATCCGTTCGCCGGCCGTGTGTACGCGCAGGGTGACCCGTCCCGAGGGGACGTCGATGACGACCGTGGTGCTGCCGGACGGGTCGCGGGCGACGCGGCCGGTCTGCACGGCCCAGACGGCGAGCGCGATGGAGCCGTGGCCGCAGGCGGTCGAGAAGCCGTCCTTGTGCCAGAACAGCACGCCGAAGTGGGCGCCCTCGTCGTCGGGCGGGGTGATGAACCCGCCGTACATGTCGGCGTGTCCGCGGGGTTCGCAGCACAGCAGCTTGCGCAGGTCGTCCACGTCGGGGTTGCTGATGGCGAACATGCGGCGTCCGGCGGCGGTGGCCCCTTCGATGGCGACAGGCGGACGGGGAACGATGCGGAACGGTTCGCCGCCGGTGTGGTAGTCGACGGTGCTGATCGCCTCGGACTGGCTCGCCATGGTGCTCCTCGTGTCATAGGGGTTCGGGAAGGTCGTGGGATGAGGTCCCAGCCGCGACAGATGGTGCGACCGGAACCTCTGTGACGGGGGACTCGGCGATCGAGCGTTCCTGATCAGTCCGCGGTACGTCCTCGGCAGCGAGGACTGCGGCCACGTCCTCGTTGGTCATTGCGGTGTGGACGGCGGCGTAGTACACGATGAGGCTGAACAGGCCCACCACGGCGAGGTCCCACCACTCGGCGATCGTGTCGCGGCCGCCGTACCGGCCGAAGTACGCGATGTGGATCTGCCCACCCTGTGGGTGCCGGAAACGGTGACATGGAGCGGAGATCGCCGCTCGATTCCTCGACATCCCCTTCGTCCGCCAGTCTTGGGACCTGTTCGACGTCAGCGGTTATCAGCGCGGTCTGGTCCCCAAGAGGCGGGGGAGCCCTCGGCGTTGACGTCGGCATCCGGCGCCCCGCGGGGAGCGTGCTCCCCTCCCCACGGCGGGGCATCCGCCTTGGGCCGGGGGATGAGGAAGGTCGCCAACATACCGAGCCCCAGCAGCGCCGCGCACGTGTAGCCGTTGATCTGAATCGCGTGGGACATGGCATCACGGGCAGCGTCGGCGGCCGATGCCGTCCGCGGGTCTTCACTCAGCCCGGAGATCATCGCGCCCGCGCTGTCGGAGACCGCCGAGGACAGCTCGTCCGCCTCGGGTCCGGACGTTCCCTTCTGGACCAGCCGATCCGACATGTCGGAGGCCAGTGACGTGAAGAACGTCGACGTCAGCATCGCGATGCCGAGCGCGGAACCGAGCTGACGCGCGGCGCTCTGGATTCCGGATCCCTGGCCGGCGTGCCGTGGCGGGACGTCCGCCAAGACGAGGTTGGTGACCTGCGCGGTGGCGAAACCGACCCCCATGCCGTACAGGAACAGGGCGATTCCGATGATCCACCACGAGGAATCGCTGCTGGCCAACAGGCCGAACATCAACAGTCCGAGGGCTTCGAGGACCAGGCCGATCCGGACCAGTCCGATAGGACCGACCTTCTCGGCCATGCCGAAACTCGCACCGCTCGCGAAGAAACTACCGACCGCGACGATGAAGACGATCAGCCCGGTCTGGAGCACCGAGTACCCCAAGGTGTACTGAAGCCACAGGGGTAGAACAGCGAGCATGCCGAACTCCGCCAACGCGATGATCAGCGTCGCGATGTTGCCCGTGCTGAAGGACTTGATGGAGAACAACGAGGTGTCCATCAGCGGCTCCGTGCCGTCCATCGGGGTCAGCCGGACCTGGAGGAGCAGGAAGAGCGCCAGGGACACCACGGAGATGACCAGAGCGACGGGGATGACGGACAGATACACCGCGTCCCCGAAGGGGCCGAAGCAAGTGATGGGCCGCCTTGACGTCGAGATACCCCGGAACGGCAGCCGCTCGGGGCCGTCAGCCTAAGGCCCGCCTCAGGGCTGCGCCACCAATGATCTTCGACCCTGTCCTGTGTTTTCGACGCCGTGCGGACGGCGGCGGCACTGGGTAGCCGAACGCTTTCCGGTCTCGCCGCCCACGGCTCAGCGGTGGGCGGCCCAGGGGCCGCGCTCACAGGGAGGGGCGCACTCAGTCGCGGCGACGACGCCCGACCGACGGCGGTTGTCCAGGGGGCTGGCGTGCCCGGAGCCGAGACCGAGGCGCGGGTCAGGAGTGCTGCGCCCCGCGTGCCAGCAGCATGATGGCGTCGACGAGTTCCTCGGCGGGCAGACCGGTGGCCAGGCTGCGCAGTTGCAGTCCGAAGACCAGCGCGATGGCGCTGCTCGCCAGCCGCTCGGCGTCGGGTACGCCGAGACCGGTGAGGATCCGGGTGGCCAACTGGTCGTATGCGGCGAAGGACTGCGCGGCCGCGGTGCGCAACCGCTCGTCGCGACCGGCCTGGATATAGAGCTCGAAGGGTGCGATGTGCCTGCTGTCGAACGGCGTCCCCCCGGCGATCTGGCCGACTGTGGTGGCGGCCCGATCGGTGTCCATTCCGTCGGTCTGGCACTGGGCGGCGAGCTCGGTGAGGCGCTTGGTCTCCTCTGCGACGAAGTGCAGCAGACTCTCACGCAGCATCTCGTGCTGGGTCGCGAAGTGGTAGGTGACCGAGCCGAGGGAGACCTTGGCCTCCTTGGCGATCCGCCGGTTGGTGACCGCGGCGACGCCGTCCTCACTGATGGTGCGCAGGACGGCGTCGATGATGCTCTGCCGGGTTCCGGGGGGCTTGGTCATGTCAGTCATTGTGCCAGCGGCGCCCTCCTGGCAAGGGGAAGGGTCGGGGGCCGCTCCGACCGGCGCAGATCGTACGGGCAGGCCGACACCATCGCCGTATCGGGCGGCCATGCGCTCAGCCTGTCGAAGGGGCTTCTGCTGTTTGACATGGTCGTCCCGCCCTCCGTACTGTTCGTTCGAACGAACAAATGCGAGGGGCTCGTCGTATGCGCATCGAAGGATCGACCGTTCTCCTGACCGGGGCCGCGGGGGGCATCGGTCAGGCCATCGCCCGCGACCTGGCTGCCAAGGGGGCCAAGCTGGTCCTCTCCGGGCGCCGTGCCGACGCCCTGGAGGCGCTCGCCGACGAGCTCGGTGCTCGGGTGGTCGCCGCCGATCTCGCCGACCCGGACCAGGTCCACCATCTCGCCGAGGCCTGCCCCGACACGGACATTCTGATCGCCAACGCCGCTCTGCCCTCCAACGGCGATCTCCTCGACTACACGCCCGAGCAGATCGACCGTGCGCTGACCGTGAACCTGCACGCCCCCGTCTTGCTGGCCCGCGCGCTCGCGCCCCGGATGGTTCAGGCGGGTCGGGGCCATATGGTCTTCGTCGGCTCGATCTCCGGGAAGGCGGCCACCAAGTGCTCCTCGCTCTACTGCGCGGCCAAGTTCGGGGTGCGCGGCTTCGCGCTCGGCTTCCGCCAGGACCTGCACGGTACCGGGGTGGGGGTCTCTCTCGTCCAGCCCAGCGCCGTAAGCGACGCGGGTATGTGGGCCGTCACGGGCGCGACCCCGCCGACCGGTGTGCGCATGGTCTCCCCGGGCCAGGTGGTGGCGGGGGTGGTTCGGGCCGTCGAGCGCGATCTGTGCGAAGTCAATGTCGCGCCGGTGGAGTTGAGGGCGTTCAGTGCCATCGCCGGGCAGTTCCCCGGCTTCGCGGAGAAGTTGCAGCGCGGCTCCAGTGCCGAGAGCACCATCAAGGAGGTCGTGGAGGCCCACCGGCACAAGCGGTAGCCGTCTGCTTCGGCACCGACTCTTGCCGCTTCTCCTGGGCGGGCCCGGGAGAAAGTGAATTCCGAGGGAATCCGCGAAACGCCCGGCGGGGGAACCCAGCCGGGCGTTTCGCGTGAACTGTTCGCGGCCGACGCCGACTTCGGCGTGCTGGAGCGAGTGGCCGGTCAGGCTTCCTGGCCGGTGGCGGCGAGGACGATCTCACGGATGGTGACGTTCTGCGGCTGCCGGTAGGCGTAGGCGACCGCCTCGGCCACGGCCTGCGGGTCCAGGGCGCCGCCGGCGGACTTCTTCCATGTCTCGTAGTCCTTCCGCGGGCTTACTCCGACGATTCCTTGGGGGCCAACTGGAGCCGTACGCCCATTGCGTGCAGGGTGTCCTGTTCGTCCTTGGGGAGTTTGCGGTCGGAGATGACCAGGTCGAAGTCGGAGAGTGGGCCGAGCTGGTAGAGGGCTTGGCGGCCGAACTTGGTGTGGTCGACGAGGAGGACCTTGCGGCGTGCCGCTGCGAGCAGGGCGCGCTTGACGAGGGCCTCTTCCTGGGACTGGTGGTAGCAGTGGCCGCTGTCGACGGCGGAGACGGAGATGTAGGCGACGTCGGCCCGCAGGGAGCGGGCCATGTCGGCGGTGAACATCCCGACGAAGGCGTTGAAGGATGCCTGGTAGACCCCGCCCAGGGCGATCACCTGGACCTCTGGCTCGTCGGCGAGCTTGTTGATGACCTGGAGGGAGTTGCTGATCACGGTGAACGCGCCGCGTGAGGGGAGTTCGGTGATGAACGGCAGCACGGTGCTCGAGTCGTCGACGATGATCGCCTGGCCGGGTTCGACCTCCTCCAGCGCCGCCTCGCAGATGGCCTGCTTCTCCTCGAGCATGGTGCTGCTGCGCCAGCGCAGGTTGCTCTCGAACAGGGCGCTGGGCGCGGCCGTGGCGCCGCCGCGGACCTTGCGGAGGAACCCCTGCCGCTCCAGGATGTCCAGGTCGCGGTAGACGGTCATCTGACTCACCGCGAGTTCCTGTACCAGGTCCTCGATCGAGACTTGGCCCTGCTGGAACACCTGGTCCGCGATCTTCTCACGGCGGCCCTTGGGGCTGAGCTTCGACGGTGCCCGGTCGCCGTCGCCCCGGCGGTCCGGCGCTCCGCTGGTGTCCGTCACCTTGTCTTCCTTCTCTGGTCGGGGACGACATGCCGAGTCTACGGCGGCGTGTCGTCCCGCCCGCCCGGTCAGCCGAGGGCGGGCGGGACGGTGGTTCAGCCGGCGCCGCCGGGCAGGATCTGGATCTTGCGTCCTGTGCCCTTGCGGAAGGTCTCCAGGGCCTGCTCGTACTCGTCCAGGGAGAAACCGTGCGTGATCATGGTGTCGCAGTCGATGACGCCGTGGCCCAGTAGTTCCACGGCCCGCCCGTAGCTCTGGAGGATGGCCATGCTGCCGACGATGGTGATCTCGTCGTTGTAGATCCGGAACGGGGAGAAGGAAGCCTTGTCCTGATCGGGGGCGCAGCCGAACTGCTGGAAGGTGCCGCCGCGGCGTACACGCCCCAGACCGTCCTCGATCGCGTGGACCGCACCCGTGCAGTCCACGACCACTTCCCAGCCGCCGCGCCGGGCCCGATGCAGGTCGTCGGCGCTGGTGGCGACGTTGTCCGCGCCAAGCTTGCCGGCGACCGCGAGCCGGCCCTCGTTGAGGTCGACGACCTCCACGGACGCGGCGCCCGCCCGCTTGGCGGTTTGCAGGTAGAGCAGACCCATGGTGCCGGCTCCGTAGATGAGGAAGTTGTCGCCGAGGCGGGGACGGACGATGTCGAGGCCGTGGACGATGGTCGACAGCGGCTCGATCAGAGTGCCGTGCCGGGGTTCCAGGCCGGCCGGCAGCCGGTAGAGGTTCTTGGCGGGGACCTTGACGTACTCGGCGCAGGCGCCGTTCTCGGTGATGCCGATGGTGCGCCAGTTCTCGCAGAGGTTGCCGCGGCCCATGGCGCAGTAGTGGCAGGACTCGCAGTAGATGGCCGGGTCGGCACCGACGAGTTCGCCGGTGGCCAGGCCGGTGACGTTGGAGCCGAGCTCGACGATCTCGCCGGAGAACTCGTGGCCGGGTACGACCGGATAGCGGGTCGGGCCGAACTCACCGGCCAGCATGTGCACATCCGTGCCGCACAGGCCCACGGCGGCGACGCGCACGACGACCTCGTCGGGGCCGGGGTTCGGGTAGGGAAGGGTGGTCACGTTCAGCTTGCCGGGGGCTTCGATGACGACGGCTCGCATGGCGTGTGCCTGCCTTTCGGAAGGGGGAGGGCCGGGGGAATGTGGTCATCGGCAGGCGGTCAGCGACTCGCCGACCGCCGTGAGGATGAGGGCGAGGGAAGTGGCGCCGGCGTCGGGGTGGCCGTAGCCGAGGTCTCCCATCCGGGCGGCGCGGCCGCGGGCGGGGGTGAGCCCGGCGGTGTCCGAGGCTGCCCGGGTGGCGACACTGGCGGCGGCCGACCAGGCGGTGACGAGGTCGGTGCCGGTGTCGGCCTGGTGGTGGAGCTCCTTGCGGAACGGGTCGAGGGCGTCGAGCAGGGTCTTCTCCCCGACGCGGGCGCCGCCAAGCTCGACGATCGCGTCGAAGGCGCCGTCGACGGCGTCGGCGAGCAGGAGCGGGGTCACCTGCTGCTGTCCGGTGCGGGCGGCCCTGATGAGTCCGGCGCCGCTTTCCGTCAACAGGGCGCCGTAGAGCGCTCCGGAGGCGCCGCCGGAGGAGTCGGCGAGGGCCAGACCGGCTGACAGCAGGGTGCTGCCCACGGCGGACGGACTGCCCGGCTTCGCATGACCGGGCTCGGTGGAGCGGGCAGTGGCGACGGCAGCGCGCAGGCCGCGGACGATGCCGATGCCGTGGTCGCCGTCACCGGCGACGGCGTCGAGCCTGCCGAGCTCTTCCTCGTTGGCGGTGACCAGCTCCAAGGCGACCTGGAGGGCGGCGGTGACCGGGAGGTCCTCGTCCGAGGGCCGGGCGCTGTCAGGCTGTTCAGCGGCGTGCTCGTCGATTGCCGGCCGGACGTCGTGGGCGACGGCATCGGTGCTCGGGGCGGGCAGGCTGCGGAAGGCCGGGGTGTCACAGGGGGCGTCGTACAGCTCGGCCAGTTCGTCGTCGAGGACCATCACGGACAGGGACAGGCCGGCCATGTCGAAGGAGGTGACGAACTCGCCGACCTCCGGTAGGTGCGGCCGGAGCCCCGCGTCCAGCAGCCGCCGGTGCACATGCCGGTAACAGGCGAACAGCTCCTCGTACTTGGTCCGGCCGAGGCCGTTGAGCAGGACGGCAACACGACCGTCCGCTGTCTGTGGGAGTTCCGGTAGCAGGTTGTCCACCAGCTCGTCGGCCAGCTCCACGGCGTTCAGACGCTTCGTCGTCCGCAGGCCGGGCTCGCCGTGGATGCCCATGCCGAGCTCCATCGTGCCCTCGTCGACCGTGAACAGCGGCTCGCTCGCGCCGGGGAGGGTGCAGCCGGCGAAGGCCGCGCCGAAGGTGCGAGTCATGGCGTTGGCGTGCCGCGCGGCGCGAGTGACGCCTTCGAGGTCGTCGCCCCGCTCGGCGGCCGCGCCCGCGACCTTGAACACGAAGAAGTCACCGGCCACCCCCCGGCGGTCGCGGGAGGGGTCGACGCGCGCACCCTCCACCGGGGCGGGCCCGCTGGCCACGTCGTCGGTGACGATGACGGTGCGCGTCTCGACGCCCTCGGCGGCCAGGCGGCGGGCGGCGAGGCCGAAGTGCATGACGTCGCCTGCGTAGTTGCCGTAGCTGAACAGCACCCCGGCGCCGCTGTCGGCGGCTCGGGCGGTGCGGTAGACCTGCTCGGCGCTCGGGCTGGCGAACACGTCACCGATCGCGGCCGCGTCGGCCAGACCTGGTCCTACCAGGCCGGCGAAGGCGGGGTAGTGCCCGGAGCCGCCGCCGATGACCACGGCCACCTTGCCGGGGCGGGGAGTGTGCCGGCGGACGACCCCGAAGGCCCCGGGGACCCTGCGCACCGTGCGCGCATACGCGGTGGCCAAGCCTTCGATCCAGTCCTCACGGAAGGTGGAGGCGCAGTGGGTGGGGCCGGTGGACAAATTGATCATCGGGTCTCACTCCTAGGCGTCGTCCCTGTTTGATTTAACATCTGGATGTGGAACCTGTCACTCCCCTGTTGCGAATTTGACGACGCCGGGGTCGGCTTCCGCGGGCTCGGAAAAGTGACACATGGCGCACCTGAACTGCGTATTTGTACGTGCAAGGGTGTGGGTCGGTCGATTCACGGGCGACGGATGGGTCCGGCTGAGGAATCTGTGAATCACATCTTGCGTGTGGATTTCACATCCAACATGATGCTGACGTTCCCTCCGCTCACCGCACCACTGGAGGCCGCCATGGCCCGTATCCAGGCACCTGAAGGCACCCGTCGGTCACTCCTCGACCGCATGGGAATCCCCAGACCCCTCGTGTTCGGCTACATCGGACTGTTGCTGTTCATGGTCGGCGACGGCGTCGAGTCGGGGTTCATCGCGCCGTACATGGCGCATCACGGCGCCGGCACCGAGATCCGCGCCTCGTACGTCATCACCGCGTACGGCGTGACGGTGATGCTCGCCTCCTGGCTGTCCGGCGCGCTGTCCCAGCTGTGGAGCCCGCGTCGCGTGATGCAGCTCGGGCTGGCCATCTGGGCCGTCTTCGACGTGCTCTTCCTGACCCTGGCTCTGGCCCCGGGCAACTATTGGCTCATGCTCGTCTTCTACGGGCTCCGTGGCTTCGGGTACCCCCTGTTCGCCTTCGGCTTCCTGGTCTGGATCACCGCGACCGCCCCGTTCGCCCGGCTCGGCACCGCCGTGGGCTGGTTCTACGTGGCCTTCACCGGCGGCCTGCCCACCCTCGGCTCGCTCCTGGCCAGTTGGACCAACCCGTTCTTCGGCCACTTCGGGACCCTGTGGATCGCCCTCGCTGTCATCCTGCTCGGCGGCGCGTTCTGCCTGCTCGGGGTGAGTGAGCGCACCGGATACGCACGCCTGGCGTCGCCGGAGGTCAAGCCGGTGCAGAGCCTGCTGTCCAGCCTGTCGATCGCCTGGCGGAACCCCAAAGTCGGCGTGGGATGCGTGGTGAGGATCATCAACACCGCGCCGGAGTTCGGCTTCCTGGTCTTCCTGCCCACGGTCTTCGCCGACCGGATCGGCTTCGGCGAGGGCGGCTGGCTGACGCTGGTTGCGATCATTTACGGCACCAACGTGATGTTCAACGTCGTCTTCGGCGCCCTCGGCGACTCCATCGGCTGGCGGAAGACGATCGCGGTCTTCGGCGGCCTCGGCTGCGCCGTGACCACCCTGCTGCTGTACTTCGTGCCGGTGGCCGTCGGCGACCACTACTGGGTCGCGGTCGTCGTCGGCATGCTCTACGGCATCACCCTGGCCGGGTTCGTCCCCATCTCCGCACTCATACCCTCGCTCGCCCCGGAGAACAAGGGCGGCGCGATGGCCTTGCTCAACCTGGGTGCGGGCGGCGCCGCGTTCATCGGCCCCGCCATCGTCAGCGTCTTCCTCGGCCCGCTCGGCCCGGGCGGCGTGGTCGTCATTTTCGCCGGGCTGTACGTGGTCGCCGCCCTGTTGACCCTCTTCCTCAAGCTTCCGGAGGAGTCCTCCCCGGCTGTGCCGGCGCCCCCGGAGGAGGCCGAGGTCCCCGGGCCCGCCGACAGCGCTCGCATCTGACCGTCCCCGGCCCTGCCTCCGCCCTGTCTCCGTGCGGCGGAATCCCACGAGCCGTCACGGGGTCCCGCAGCCCCGGGGGCCACACCCCGACCGCCCCCGGGCTGCGGCGACCGCTGGACACGTTCCCGATCCACCAGGATTCACGGCTTGCACCGGGGAATTCACAGAAACCCTGTTGGAAGAATGTCATGGCGCATGTGATGCACGAGGAGCCGCGGCCTGCTCCGGCCCTCCGGACGCCCTTCGTCGGAGTCTCCCTGAAGCTCTACTTCGGTCTGGCGGAGACCCGGCGCTGGCTCGCCGACGTTGCCGCGCTGGCCGACCACCTGACCGACCTGCCCCGCCCGGTCGACGTGGCCGTCCTCCCGTCCTTCCTCGCGCTGACCGAAGCCCGCTCCCTGCTCGCCGGGAGCGGCATCACCTTCGGTGCCCAGGACGTGCACTGGGCCGGAAAGGGCGCGTGGACCGGCGAGGTCTCGGCATCGATGCTCGTCGAGGTCGGAGCCCACTACGCGGAGATCGGCCACGCTGAACGCCGCCTCCATTTCGGCGAGGACAACGCCACGGTCGCCGCCAAGGCCCGCGCTGCCACCCGCGCCGGCCTCACCCCCGTCATCTGCGTAGGCGAGCAGCACGGCGAAGACCTCGGCCGTGCGGTCGAGGAGACCCTCGTGCAGGTGGACAGTGCGCTGCGCGGGGCAGAGCCGGGCAGCGACGTGGTGATCGCCTACGAACCGGTCTGGGCGATCGGCGCCGACACCCCGGCGCCCGCCCCGCATGTCCGCGCCGTCGTCGAGGCCATGGGCGAGACCTTGCGCGCATACGACGTCCAGGGCCGGATCATCTACGGCGGCACGGCCGGTCCCGGAACCTTCACCGAGTTGACCGACGGCGGCGGCTGGACCGGCCTCGACGGCCTGTTCCTCGGCCGGCTCGCGCACGACCCTGCCAACCTGCGCAAGATCCTGGACGAAGTCGCAGGATGCCGGCCCAAGGCGACGATCGCCTCCTGACGCGACCTCAGCACCACCGAAGCGCCCCGAGAAGTACCCCACAGAATCCGAGGAGACGACCATGCGGCAGCCTCTCAGCATCGCCATCGGATGCGACGATGCCGGCCTCGCCATGAAGGACGCGATGATCCACCACCTCACCGAGCGCGGCCTTCGCGTCACCGATCTGAGCGCCGCCGCCGAGGAGGACTACCCGGACGTCGCCGAGCGCGTCGCGCACAGCGTCGCGCGCGGCGATCACGTCCGCGGCGTCCTCATCTGCGGCACCGGCATTGGTATGGCCATCGCCGCGAACAAGGTGCCCGGCATCCGGGCCGCGCAGATCCCGGACAGCTACAGCGCCGAGCGGGCCCGCAAGTCCAACGACGCCCAGATCGCCTGCTTCGGGGCCCGCACCATGGGCATCGAGGCGGCCCTCGTCTGCCTCGACCACTGGCTCGTCTCCGACTTCGCCGGCGGCGGCTCCACCCGCAAGGTCGACAAGATCCGGGAGGTCGAGACGCGCAACCTGCGGCGTACCGCCTGACCAACGTCATCGCAACGCCGAGGAACTCATCGCCCCGCTTCCCATGCGTCCATATTCTCGGGGGTGTGGTCGCATGCGGGCGGCTCCTTCACGACAGCCCGCCGAATACCGCCCAACTCGTCCCGGTACTCGTTGGGGCTGACCCCCCGCACCCGCTTGAAGGTGCTGCTGAGCGAGAACGCGTCCGCGTAGCCGACGGTGCGGGCGATGCTGTCCAGGGTCTGGCCCGGCTCGGCCAGCAGGCCGGCGGCGAGGGTGATGCGCAACTGGGACAGGTAGCTGATCGGGGGCCGGCCGACCAGGGCGTGGAAGCGGCGGGCGAATCCGGAGCGGGAGAGTCCGACGGTGTCGGCCAGTTTGCCGACGGTCCAGGGGCGGGCCGGGTGCTGGTGCAGCAGTTGCAGCGCGTGACCGATGGCGGGGTCGGCCATGGCCCGGCGCCAACGCGGCGGGTCGTCGTCCTGCCGCTCCGACCACGTGCGCAGCGAGACCATGAACAGGAGGTCGAGCAGCCGGTCCAGGACCACGGACTGGGCGGGTTCGGGGCGGTCGACCTCGGTGCCGACGAGTTCGAGGATCCCTTCGGCACCGGTCGCGCCGGACAGCACCAGGACCGGAGGCAGCGACTCCAGCAGCCACGGTGAGACATCGTCGGCGAATTGGTAGGCGCCCCGGATGAGGGCCGTATCCCCGTCGCGATCCCCCCGGTGGTCCCCCTCGCTGTCCCCGTGGCGCCGCTCGCCGTAGGTGTAGCCCGCCGAGATCCGCCGGCGGTCGCCCGCCCTGTCGGGGGCTTCGCCGACCAGCGCGTACCGGTTCGGACCGTGGACGACGACGCGCGCCGGGGTGGCGGGGTCGTCGGCGAGGGTGTGCGGCCGCGGACCCCGGACGATGGCGATATCGCCGGCGTGCAGTCGCCTCGGCTGCTCGCCGTCCATGAGCAGCCAGGCGCTACCGCGTACGACGGCCTGTATCGACACCGGCGCCGCGTCCACGTAGCGGACAGACCACGGTGGGTGAACGATCGACCGTGCGACGGCGGCACCACGCGCCCTGGAATGCCGGAGTAAGTCCGCGAGCAGATCCACAGGTTCACCGTAGACGAACTGACGTGCGCATCGTGGACGAACGGACATGCGCGGTGGACGCTCAGCCATGCCATCGCGGGCCCGGCGTCCGGTTGGATTCCAGCCATGACCCACACCGTGACCGTCCTCGGGGGGACTGGCGAAACCGGGCGCCGCGTGGTCAGCAAGCTCCGCGCCGGAGGGCACACCGTCCGGCCCGTTTGGCGTTCGACCGAGACCTCTTTCGACTGGCTGGACGATTCACCTGGCAGTCCGCCCTGACCGGCGCGGACGCCGTCTGTCTGGTGCCGCCGGCGCTGCCGAGCCGGCAGGTGGCCCTGGTGCCGGGCTGCCGGGGGAGCCATCAGCAAAAGCACACTTTCTTGACCTGGGGGTGAGATGTCGCTGTCCGCACGGATAGTCGATGTCGTCAGCTTTATGCCGGATCGAGTGGTCTCGAATGGCGAGCACTCGCACGACGACGACGAATTGGCGGAGCACGCCTTTTTCCGGGGGGTTGCGGAGCGTCGCTTCGCCTCGCCGGAGTACTCCTCGGCGGATCTCGGGGTGCGCGCCGTACAGAAATTGCTCGACCGGACCGGAATGGCTGCGGGCGAGCTGGATCTCATCATCTACAGCTGCCAGTTCAATGACACGTTCTGGCCAGGTATCGGGTCGGACGTCCAGGGCAGGGTCGGTGCGGACGGGGCGACGATTCTTCAGGTCGACACGAGCTGCTGTTCGTGGCTTTCCGGACTGCGTACGGCGCAGGCGTTCATCGAGTCCGGGCAGCACCGGAACATCGTGGTGCTGACGGTGACCAACTTCGTCTCGCGGCTTCCCGAGTTCCAGCGCTCCACGCGCTCGCGGGTGCTCGGCGACGGAGCCACGGCGACCCTGCTGACGCCCGGGGACCCGTCCATTCTCTCCGGCTACGAGCGCTCGCACGGCGCGCACTACGGGCTGCTCCGCTTTGAACCCGATTTCGTGGATGGCGTGTTCCGGAACTACTGGGAGCGAGGCTGCGGTCCCATCACGGTCAATTTCACCCGTGAGCGGCTGGAGTCGCTGCGGGAGAACGCACTGACGCTGGTGCCGGAGGCCGTGGCACATGCCCTGAAGCAGGCCGGGGTGACGGCCGAGGACGTATCGCTGCTCATCACCCACCAGCCCAATGACGAGTACATCGCGGAGTGGCGCCGACGGTGCGGTATCGACAGGCCGCGTGCTCACGACACTCTCGCCAAGTACGGCAACCTCTTTCACGGGTCGCTTCCGGTGACCCTCGCGGACGCCTTGGACCAGGGCCTTGTCCGGCAGGGCGATCTGCTCGCATTCGGCACGTTCTCCAACGGGGGCGACATGGTGAGTGCGATGACCGTGCGATGGAACGGTAATCCGCGGACTCGAATAATGAATAGCGAATGATGAATGGCGAATGACGAATAACGGGAGAGCGACCTCGTGACAGCACCGTCCCACAACCGTCGACTGGACGGCGCGGACCTGCCCGCTCTGGATCTGGTGCGCTGTGAGAACACCAGCAGCGGCGACATCGAAAAGCTGATGCGCGACATGACGAAGGAGAGCTACTCGCACGACGAGATATTCGGCCAGTACTGCTCGCTCGCCGAGTACATCGAGGTGCCGTACGACGTGGTCTTCGAGTATTGCGCGAATGTGCACTCCCTTGAGGAGTGGACATTCAGCATCCGTGATCTGTCGTATGTCGGCGGCGGTTTGTACCGCGGTCGGGAGGCGATCCAGCCGAACACCGAGATCTTCGTCCGCGCGGACCCGCTCAAGGGCCCCGAGCATGGTGTCATCAACTACCCGTGCGCCTGGGACCAGGGCCACGAACTGTGGATGCGCTACTACTTCACCGTCATCGACGCCACGCGTACGCTCAACCGGCCCGGGACGGTGGTCCTGTGGACCAACTGCAAGCACCCGTACTACGACCGCGCCGTCACGGATGTCCCCGAGTACATCCGCGCGGGCCGGGCCAGGACCGACCGCTACTGGGTCGGCGACATCTGGCCGCAATTCGATGCGATCCACAAGATCGAGACCCGGAATCTCAAGACCATTCTTGAGACCCGCTTCGGCGCCGGGACCCAGATCACGCCCGCGGACTGAGCGGGCGCAGCAAGCACATACGGGGGATCAGAGCAATGCGCGTTTCCGATGCGCTCGTCATGCTCTTGCGCGACTGGGACACGAAGTATGTGTTCGGAGTCAGCGGAGCGAACATTGAACATCTTCATGATGCGATCCACCGGCTCGGAAACGGGAGTCTCCGGTCGGTGATGGCCCGCCGGGAAGACGGTGCGGCGTTCATGGCCGATGCCCGGGCGAGGGTGCACCGCACCCTCGGGGTCTGCTGTGCGACGTCGGGCGGGGCGATGATGAACCTCGCCGTCGGGCTCGCCGAGTCGTATGCCGAGTCCGTTCCTGTGCTGGCCCTGATCGGCCAGCCGCCCACCGCCCTGGAGGGCCGGGGCGCCTTCCAGGACTCGTCGGGCGTCGGCCGGACGGTCGATGCGGAGGCGATGCTGGGCGCGATCACCAAGAAGGTCGTCAAGCTGGGCCCACCGGAGACCTTCTGGCGCGATGTGCTCGATGCCGTACGGACCGCGCTCAGCGGGCGGGCCGGGCCGGTGGCGGTCCTGGTACCGCGTGACGTGTTCGAGGCGGAGGTCGGGGACCGTCCCGACGGCTTCCCCACGACGCTCGCGGCGGTGGCGGAGCGCCCGACGTTCGACCACGAGGCGGCGCGCACGCTCTTCGACGAGATACGCCAGGCGAAGCGGCCGGTCCTCGTGCTGGGGCACGGTGTGCGCAGGAGCGACAACCCGTCGGCCGTGGTGCGGTTCGCCCGGCGCACCGGGCTTCGCGTGGCGACCACGATGTCCGCGCGGGCCGAGTTCCCCAATGACGATCCGCGCTACCTCGGTGTGCTCGGTGTGGCCGGCCACAGCTCCGTGGTCGACGCCGTGCTCGACGCGGACCTGGTGGTCGCCGTAGGCACCGGGCTGAACATGATGACCCGCGGCCCGGTGCCGGAGTTGAACGGCGCGGCGGTGGCGGTGGTCAACCCCGACCCCGGGGAGGCCATCCGGGCCGTTGCCCCGCGGATCGTCGTACGGGGTGAGGCCGGCGTCACCTTCGAGCATCTGCTGCGGCTGTGGGACGCCGAGCCCTTCGAGGTGCCGGAGCCGGGCGCGTACGAGCTGCGCCGGTTCCTGCCCCGGCTCGCGCCCCCGGTCCCGTCCCGGCCGAGTGGGCACGGCGCCGACGGCGACGATCTGCGGCAGAGCGAGGCGATCTCGCTGCTGACGGCGTACCTCCCCCGTGACGGCCATGTGGTGCTCGACGCCGGCAACTGCGCGTCGGCGGCGATCCACTTCTCCCATGTGCCGGTCGGCAGTACCTCGACGATCGCGCTCGGCATGGGCGGGATGGGTTACAGCCTGGCCGCCGCGGTCGGCGCCCAGCTGGGCTCGCCGTCCGGCACCCGCACCACTGTGCTGTGCGGTGACGGTGCCTTCCTGATGAACGGGCTCGAACTGCACACGGCCGTCGATCTGCGGCTCCCGGTGCTCTTCGTCATCTTCAACAACAACATGCACGGCATGTGCGCCACCCGCCAGCAGACGTTCTTCGAGGCGCGGATCGAGTGCGTCCAGTACGCACCGGTGGACATCGCCCAGGTGGCCCGCGGTCTGGGCCCGTCCCACCGGCTGTGGGTCGGCAGCGCGGGCACGGCCGCGGAGCTGCGCGCCCACCTCGCCGACTACCACGAGCGGCACCCGGACCTTCCCGGCGTCCTCGAACTCCGCATCCCCGCCGAGGAGATGCCGCCGTTCACCACACTCCTGCCGTCGGACGAGCCGACCGTGCCGGTGCCGCGCGCGGCCGACGGGCCGGTCTGCGCGGCCGTCTCGTCCTAGGCTCTGTACGGCGCCGACCCATTCGCCATGGCTGGGGGTGAGTTCCGGTCATCCGGCGGGCGGGGAGGCGAACCGCTGTGAACCGTAGAGGCGGCCGTGTCAGCCTTCTGGGCGACAATAGCCGGAACGGGGCATGGCGAGGAGGGGCTGGTGCAGGGAGCGACGGTGTTCCGGACCGGCGAGGTGGACCCGGCTGACAGGTTGGACTGCTGGCGGGATCTGATGTCGAAAACCCTGTGCCCCATGGACCTTGACAGCGAACGCGCGGAGCAATTCCAGGCGGAGACACGGGTGTTGGAACTCGATCCCGTCAGCGTGTGGCCGACGATCGTGGAGCCCATGAGCTGGCGGAGAACGCCCCGCCTTATCCGGCACTCCGACCCGGAGTACTACCACCTCACCTTCCCGATCACCGGTTCGGTCGGCATCACCCAGGCGGGCCGGGAGGCCGTCCACGGGCCCGGTGAGATGTATGTGGTGGATACCTCGCAGCCGTTCCACTGCGTCACAAGCCGCATGCACGGGGTGGGCCTGGAGGTGCCGAGGAAACTGGTGCCCTTGCGCAAGGAGAAGGCCGACCTGCTGCTCACCCGGCGATTGCCGGGAGACGAAGGCTACGGAAGCCTACTGGCGCAGCTGCTGGGCCAGTTGGCGAAGGACGCGGGACCATACGGCCCCGCGGACGGCCCCCGGCTGGGTTCGATCATCGTTGACCTGCTGTCATCTCTGTTGGCCCATGTCCTGGACCGGGAAACCTCCCTGCCGCCGGAGACTCGCCACCGGACTCTGAGCTTGCGGATCCGGGCCTTCGTCGAGGAAAACCTGGATGATCCCGAGCTCACACCGCGATCCATCGCCGAAGCGCACCACATCTCCCTCAGCTATGTGCACCGCGTCTTCCAGCAGGAGGAGGAGACACTCACCGCCTGGATCCGCCGTCGACGCCTGGAACGCGTGCGCCGATACCTCGCTGACCCGGCCTTGAACGACACCCCGATCTACGCCCTCGCGGCGCGCTGCGGCTTCCCTTGCGGCGGCGACTTCAGCCGGCTCTTCCGCAGAACGTACGGATTGACGCCGCGGGAATTCCGCCGACGGTACTGAGACGTGCGGCGTGGCTGGGATCGGCGCGTCTGTTGCTCTGGTCGACCGTCGGGTGGTCATGCTGAGCGAGTCGTCCAGCGCGGCGGCGTAGATGGTGGTGTCGATGGACAGGCCCGCGGTCGCCCAGTGGAAGGTGGTGCCGGGGGCGATGGGGAAGCCCGGGCCGCCGTGGGGGGAGACGGCGGACCGGGCGGCTTTGGCGGGTCAGGCGGGCAGTTCGGAGTCGGGGATCCAGTGGCCGTGGATGCCGGCGGGCACCCTGCGGGGGAGTTCGACGGCGGCCACGGTGCTCAGGTCGCTCGCGTCCAGGACGAGCAGCTCCGAGGCGTCGGCCTTGAGGTCGCTGACGATGGTGAGCAGGTAGCCGTCGTCCTCGGCACTCCCGCCCTCGGCGGGCGCGAAGACAGCCTCACCGGGCATCCGGCCCTCGCCGTGCGCGTGCAGCTTCTCCTGGCCGGTACGTGTGTCCAACTTGACGGTGTGGTAGCCCGACAGGCCCGCGCCGGGGAAGGCGATGGCGTAGCTGTAGCGGTAGTCCGAACCGGTGACCGCGTCGTTGATCGACGGGAACTCGGTGACCAGGTCGTTGAGGGATTCGGCGGTGACCTTGCCGGTGGCCGGGTCGATGATCCACCGGTAGAAGGTCGAGCCGGTGGCGGGGCTGGTGCCGTAGCCGGGAGCGCCGACCCACCACTTCCAGGAGCTCTCCCAGGCGGAACGGTCGAAGCGGGGCGCTTCGAGGACGATCCGGCCCTGCGCGTCGGTGTAGGCGTTGGCGACGTGCAGCAGCGCGGCCTGGTCGGGCACCTCGAACCAAGTGGTCTTGCCCCCGGCGCGCGGCATCACACCGATACGCAACGGGACGTCGTCGTGCCAGCGGTAGGGGATACCGGACTGCTCGGCGTGGTCGAAGACCACCGGCGAGTCGATGAAGACGACATACTCGCGGGTGATGGCGAAGTCGTGCATGAGCGATGGGCCGGCGCCGTCGACGACCTGCGACGTGACGATGTCGCCGGAGGCGTCGGCCACGTAGTAGGTCAGGTGCGGCGGGAAGGGGCTGTAGCTGAAGAAGTGCAGCTCGTTGGTCTCCGGGTCCTCTTTGGGGTGGGCGGTCATCGCGCTGGTGAGTTTGCCGCCGAAGTCGTGGACGCCGATCGTGTCGAGGTCGGCGCTGACCTCCCAGGGCAGGTTTGCTTCCTGTAGGGCGAGGTAACGGCCCCCGTGGAAGATGATGTTGGTGGCGGCGGCGCTGACCTCGAGCTCGGTTCCGGTGAACGGCACGCCGTCCAGGAAGGGGGTGCGCACCCAGCGGTTGCGGTACCACTCGGCCCGGCCGCCTGAGAGGCGGACGCCATGGATCATGCCCTCGCCGCGGAACCAGTGGGTGGGGGTGATGCCCGGCTTCGGGTTGTGACCGTTGCGGAAGTAGCGGCCGTTCAGGTCGGGCGGGAGGGTGCCGCGCACCTTCAGCTCGTGGCCGGTGATTTCGTCGGCGACGGGGGTGAAGTGGCCGCTGATGTACGGCTTGTCGAGGGACATGGTCATGCCTTTCGCGTTGCGAGAGCGGAGATGAGCAGGGTCAGGGCGGCGCAGGCAAGGAAGGCCGCGCCGAAGGAGGGGAGGAGGGTCAGGAAGGACAGGCCGATGGCTCCGCCGATCTGCCGGGTGGCGTTCACCAGCCCGCCGGCCAGGCCGTTGTCGGAGGCGGGGACGCCCGTGGAGGACATCGCGGTGAGCCGGACGAAGGCCACCCCCAGCCCGGCGCCGATGAGGAGCGTCGGACCGAGCAGGTCCACAAGGAAGGTGCCGTCGGCCGGAGTCCGCGACAGCCAGGCCAGTCCGGCCGCGAGGACCAGCAGGCCCACAGGGAGCACATGGCGGCCGGTGACCTTGCCGGTGCCCCACGACGAGAGGGTGATCATGAGCGCGAGGGGAAGCTGGGTCAGCCCGGCCTCCAAGGGCGAATAGCCGAGGGTGCGCTGCTGGTAGAGGGGCAGGAAGTAGAACAGGCCGAGCCAGACCGCGCCCAGAAGAGCCATCAGCACATTGGGCACCGCCACCACGCTCATGCGCACCGGCAGCAGCGGGTCGGCGGCGCGGCGCTGGAGCACCACGAACAGGCCGATCAGCGCCAGACCGATCACGGCGAGGGGCCAGGGGCCCGACAGGCCGTAGGTGAGCGCGACCAGCCCCGCCGTCACCGTCACCGTGCCCGGCGCGTCAAGGCTTCCGCCGCGTGGCCGGTCGGCCGCGATCAGCCGCCAGGTGGTCACCAGGACGGCCAGGGCGAGGGGCACCATCACGATGAACACCGCACGCCAGCCGTACAGGCTGGTGAGCAGCCCGCTCAGCAGCACGCCCGCCGCGCCGCCGGCACCGGAGACCGCGCCCCACACGCCGAGCGCGGTGCCACGCCG
Organism: Streptomyces sp. JLBJ103; assembly: GCF_058215575.1. Lineage (NCBI taxonomy): Bacteria > Bacillati > Actinomycetota > Actinomycetes > Kitasatosporales > Streptomycetaceae > Streptomyces > Streptomyces sp. JLBJ103. The sequence goes on from NZ_CM177089.1 coordinate 7,119,983, forward strand.
CTTCCCGTCGGGATAGAGCGTCAGCACGAGGGCCAGCGCCGTGGGCGCCAGCAGCGCGGCGCCGATTCCCTGCACCGCCCTGAAGACGATCAGCACAGTCGCCGTGGGCGCGAGTGCCGCGCCCAGGGAGGAGAGGGCGAACAGTCCGATGCCGAGCAGGAACACGCGGCGGAGCCCGTATACGTCGCCCGCCCGCCCGCCGGGCAGCAGCAGCGCGCCGAAGACCAGTACGTAGGCGTTGACCGTCCACGCCTGGCTCGTGTCCGACAGATCGAGCCCGGCCCGGATCTGGGGCAGCGCGACATTCACGATCGACGTGCTCAGCACGACCAGGAACTGGGCCGTGGCCAGAACTGCCAGCGATATCCAGCCGGTGGTGGACTGTTGCGGTGCGGTGCGGGTCATGACTCGACCTTCGCAGCGGGGGTCCGCCGCTCGCGTCGGTAGTCATCACCTATACGACTCCCTGCGGGACGGCCCCTAGGTAAGTCTTTCCCGGATTCCCTTGCGGAGCACGAACGCATAGGTTTTCGGACATGCCCGAGACATACACGGATGTGCTGGTCGGCCGTCAGGACGAGATACGGCGGCTCGACGCGCTGCTCCAAGCGGCACGGGAGAGCCAGGGCGGCGCCCTGGTCCTGCGCGGTGAGGCGGGCATGGGCAAGAGTGCGCTGCTGCGTCACCTGGACCAGGCCGCGACCGGATTCCTCGTCATGCGGGCGTCCGGTGCGGAGTTCGAGACGGAGCTGCCGTTCGCCGCGCTGCACCAGTTGCTCGCGCCCGTCACCGACCGGCTGATGGCGTTGGCCGCGCCGCACCGCAAGGCGCTGGAGATCGCCTTCGGCCTCGACACCGGCACACCCGATCCGTTCCTGGTCGGCGTCGCGTCGCTGGGCCTGCTGGTGGAGACCGTACGGGAACGCCCGCTCCTGTGCGTCGTCGACGACGCACAGTGGCTGGACCGGGCGTCGGCCAAGGCGCTGGCCTTCCTGGCCCGCAGGATCTCGGCCGAGTCGATCGCCCTCGTGTTCGCGGTGCGCGAGCCGAGCCGCCTGCCCGAGTTGGACGAGCTGCCCGGCCATTCGCTTCAGGGCCTTGGTGAATCGGAGGCCCGCGCGTTGCTGGCCGCGGTGATCCGCGCCCCGTTGGACGAGCGGGTGCGCGACCGCATCCTGGCCGAGGCGCGCGGCAACCCTCTCGCGCTGGTGGAGCTTCCCAGGACTGCCGGACTCGCCGGGATGGCGGGCGGATTCGCCCAGCCCGACTCGGTACCCGGCGTGATCGAGCAGAGCTTCCGGTACCGGCTGGAGCTTCTGCCGTCGGCGGCCCGGCTGTTGGTGACCGTCGCCGCCGCCGATCCGATCGGCGACCCCGGCCTGCTGTGGCGTGCGGCCGAACTCCTGGGCATCGACGCGAGCGCCGCCGCGGAGTCCGTCCCGCTGGTCGACTTCGGCACCCGGATCCGGTTCAGCCACCCTCTCGCCCGCTCGGCCGCCTATCGCGCCGCGGCGCCGGAGGAGCGGCGCAGGGCGCACGAGGCGCTGGCCGCCGTGACCGATCCGGTCGCCGACCCCGATCGGCGGGCCTGGCATCGCGCCCAGGCCAGTGCCGGTCCGGACGAGCAGGTCGCCGCCGAACTCGAAGCCTCCGCCATCCGCGCCGCGGAACGTGGCGGTGTCGCGGCGGCGGCGGCCTTCCTCGAACGCTCGGCCGCGCTCACGATCGGCCCGGCCCTACGCGCCGATCGGGTCCTCGCCGCGGTCCAGGCCAAGCTCTCGGTGGGCGAGTTCGACACGGCGGCCGAACTGCTCACCACCGTCCGGACCGACGATCCGAGCCAGGCTGCCAGGGCCGACCTGCTCCGCGGCAGGCTGTCGTTCGTCCGCCGCCGGGGGGACGAAGGCCCCACGGAATACCTCCTGCGTGCCGCCGCCCGGCTGGCGGCCACCGACCCCGCCTGGTCACGGGAGTGCTATCTGGACGCCATCGAGATGGGCCTTCTGCTCGGCGGCCTCGACCACGTGGTGGAGGCCGTCAGGAAGGCGCCGCCGTCGGGCGAGCCGGATTCCTCGGCGGCGGCGGTGCTCACCGGCCTGATCAGCCTGGTCGCCGACGGGCATGCGGCGGCGGGGGAGATCCTCAGGCCGGTCGTCGGCGACGCCGACGACGAGGTGTGGGCCAGGCGGCCGTCACTGGGCTTCATGGTGGCCACCGAGCTGTGGAACTTCGACGCCATGTACGGCATCGCCACGCGTGCCGTCGCGGCGGGCCGCGAGTCGGGCTCCTTCCACGCGCTGCCCATCGGACTGGCCATGCGGGCCGCCGTGTCCGGGTTCACGGGCGACTTCGGTGCCGCGATGGAGCTGATCTCCGAGGAGGAGGCGATCGCCGACGCCACCGGCGCGGCACCGCTGGTCTACCCGCGCCTCCACCTGGCCGCGCTGCGTGGGCGGCGCAAGGACGCCGTCGAACTGTTGGCGTCAGTGGATCACCGGATGAGCCTCAGCGTGCAGTGGGCGACGGCCGTACTCAGCAACGGCCTGGCCGACTACCCGGCCGCGCTGAAGGCGGCGAAGCAGGCGGTCGAGTACGGCGCCGTCGGCACGGCGAGCCTCGCCCTGCCCGAGCTGGTCGAGGCGGCCATGCGGTGCGGCGAGACCGAGATCGCCGCCGCGGCCCTCGCGTCCCTCCAAGAGCGCACCCAGGCGGGACGGCAGGCGTGGGGTCTTGGCGTCGAGGCCTATGCGCGGGCCCTGGTGACCGAGGACGAGTCCGCCTACCAGGAGGCGATCAGCCTGCTCGACGACAGCGCACTGGTCGTCTACCGCGCTCGGGCGCATCTGCTGTACGGGGAGTGGCTGCGCCGCCAGGGTCGGCGGCGGGACGCCCGGTCCGTGCTGCGACCGGCGCACGAGTCGCTGTCCGACCTCGGTGTGGAGGCGTTCGCCGAGCGTGCCGCCGGCGAGTTGCGCGCCACGGGCGAGCAGGCCCGCAGCCGCACGTCAAAGGCATCGGACCAGTTGACGATGCAGGAGGTGCACATCGCACGCCTGGTCGCCGGCGGCGCCACCTCCAAGGAGGTGGCGGCGAAGCTGTTCCTCAGCCCGCGGACGGTCGACGCGCACCTGCGCAACATCTTCCGCAAGCTCGGCCTCACCTCACGCAGGCAACTGCGCGACCTGCCCGACATCCGTTAGCCGCATGGTGGCGGCCGCGGCCTCGGGCCCGTTCATCGACTCCACGGGGCCGGGCCAACTCAGCCCGTACTTGGCCCGGTAGGCACCGGAGACGCACTGGACGAACTCGGGGTCGTCCACCGGCTGGAGGGTGACGGACAGCCGGACCCCGGCCATCTCCACCTCCGTGTCCGCGTGCCGCAGGACCCGGCGGTACCAGGCACTGCGCCGTCCGAAAGCCGAGCGGACATACGCCTCCCCGTCGAGCACCACCACCCAGACCGTCCTGGCCGACCACCGGCCGTTCGCATGCCGTACCCACAAAACGATCTCCGTGCGATCCATAACGGTGTTCATGGACCAACGTTCACCGCGTCGGCACTACGTACGCGTCGGTGGTCATCACCTAGATAGGCGGGCTTCGCCGACGCGAGGGCGGTGCTCTCACGACGAAGCTGAGTGCCATGACGAACACCGACATGAACCCCGCAACTGCAACTGCAACTGCAACTGCAACCGAGACCGCGGCCGCGACCGCGATCGACACCGAAACCGGCATCCAGGAGGCTGCCCCCGGCGCCGCGGCGCCTCATGACAACGGCTCGAAGAAGAACAAGGGCACGAAGAAGAACAAGGCCCGGCGGCGCGCCGCCAAGGCACTGGCGTACCTCGCCCTGATCTTCACCGGGCTCATGGTCCTGGCCGAGCCGTGGCTGCTGATCCCGGTCGCCGCCCTGGTCCTGGCGATCTCCCTCTGGGACTGACCGGATCGCCCGAGACCGGGTCAGCGGCGGATGAGGCCGAGGTCGGTGGCGGTGGCGACGGCGGCGGTACGTGAGCCGACGCCGAGCTTGGTGTAGATGCGCGCGAGGTGGGATTTGACGGTGCCCTCGGTGAGGTGGAGGCGGTGGCCGATGGCCTGGTTGGACAGGCCGTCGGCGACCAGGGCGAGGACTTCGGTCTCGCGTCGCGTCAGGGCGGTGCCGGGCGTGCGCAGCCGGTTCATGAGCCTCTCGGCGACCGTGGGGGCCAGGGTGGTGCGGCCTGCTGCGGCGGTGCGTACGGCGGCGGCCAGGTCTTCGGGCGGGGCGTCCTTGAGGAGGTAGCCGGTGGCGCCGGCTTCGATGGCGGTCAGGGTGTCGGCATCGGAGTCGTAGGTGGTGATGACCACAACGCGGGGGGCGCCCGGTCGGGCGGTGATCTGGGCGGTGGCCTCGGCGCCACCCATGCCCTTGCCGAACTGTAGGTCCATGAGTACGACGTCGATGTCGCCCTCGGTGGCGCGGGCGACGGCGTGCTCGGCGGTGGCGGCCTCGGCCACGACGACGAGGCCGGGCTCGGTTTCCAGCACGGCGCGCAGTCCGGCCCGGACCACGGGGTGGTCGTCGGCCAGGAGGAGGCGGATGTAGGTGTCTTCGGTCACGGGCGGGCCTCGGGCGCGGTGTCGGCGGGCGGGGTAAGGGGGAGTTGGGCGGCCAGGGCGGTGCCGTGGCCGGGGGTGGATTCGATGGTCAGGGTGCCGCCGAGGGCGTGCATGCGGGCGTGCATGGCCGCCAGGCCGAAACCGCCGATTTCCGGGTCGGGGGCGGGCAGTCGGCCGGGATCGAAGCCGGTGCCGTCGTCGACGACGTCGAGAGCGATGTGGTCGCCGAGGTAGCTGAGGGTGATCTCGGCGGTAGCGGCGTGGGCGTGGCGGATGGTGTTGGCGAGGGCGGACTGAGCGATGCGCAGCAGGGCGACTTCGTGCGCGGTGGCCAGCGGGACAGGGTCGCCTGTGAGGTGGAAGCGTGCGGTGATCCGGTGGCGGGTGCTGGTCGTGGTGCACAGGCGTGCCAAGGCGTCGGCCAGGGTGGTGCCTTCCAGGGCGGGCGGGGTGAGCGCGGCGACGAAGCGGCGGGCTTCAGCGAGGTTGTCCACCGCGGCCTGCCGGGCCGCCTCCACGTGGCGGGCGGTGGCATCGGGCCGGTCGGGCAGGGCGCGTTCGGCGGCGCGCAGCAGCAGCTGGATGCTGGACAGGCCCTGGGCGAGGGTGTCGTGGATCTCGCGGGCCAGGCGTTCGCGTTCGGCCAGCACCCCGGCAGTGTGCTGGACCTCGGCCAGATCGGCGCGGGTGGCGGTGAGCTCCTCGATCAGGCGCCTGCGCTGTTCACTCTCGCGGTACAGGGCCTGGTACCCCCACACCACCGCGACGGCGACGGCGGCGCCGAGCGCGGGGCCGATCGCCATGGCCGCGCTGAAGGTGCGTTGGTGGGCGGCGAAGCCGGTGATGGCCGCCGCCGCGGTGGCAACCACGGCGATAAGCCCGGCGCGGCGCGGCAGCAGGTGGAGCTGGAGGAAGTACAGCGGGAACGCCATCCATACGGCGTCGGGGGACAGGGTCAGCAGCACCAGCCACACGACTCCCACAGCGGCCAGCCACAGCGCGGCGGCCCGCCGGGAACGGCGGACGCTGGGCAGGAGCGGCCCGGCCGCGTACACCGCGGCGCACGCCACCCCGGAGGCGACGTTCAACCCGGCATGCGGCGCGCCGTCGGCCACGGCCCGCCCGGCGGCCAGGGCCAGCAGGCCGATGACGAGCAGGTGCAGACACCAGGCCAGGGCCCGGGTGGTCGGGGTCAGGGTGGGGGCAGCGGCGTTCACAGTGCCTCCCAGGCTACGAAAGCATGGTGCTCGGGGCCTCCATCGAAAGGTGGAACCCGCGTGCTGTCTTCCGGCCGGTGAAGTGCCGTCCTGCGCCGGACGCGCACACAGGGGGCCGGCGGCGACGGTGAAGGCATACCGCTTCCACCGCCGGAGAGGACAGGCAAGGCTGTGTTCGTCGCCTGGAGAGATCTGACGTTCGCCAAGGGGCGCTTCGCCCTGATGGGAACCGTCATCGTGCTGATTACCCTGCTGGTCGGGCTGCTGTCCGGGCTGACGGCCGGACTGGGCCGGCAGAACATCTCGGCGATCACGGGATTGCCCGCCGACAAGATCGCCTTCCAGGATCCCGCCGGCGGTCAGGATCTGTCGTATGCCAACTCCACCGTCACCCAGAAGCAGTGGCAGCAGTGGTCCAAGGCCCCCGGCGTCGAAAGCGCCGAACCGCTGGGAATCACCACCACCAGTGCCACCGCCGGGGACAACCGCACCGCCGTCTCCGCCTTCGGCGTCCAGGCCGGCTCCCGTCTCGCCCCGGCCAGCAGCAAGATCGACGACCAGTCGGTGGTGCTGTCCGGCGCGGCCGCCGACGACCTCGGGGTGAAGGCGGGCGACTCCCTCACCCTGGCCGGGCAGCGGCTGAAGGTGGCCGCGGTGCGGGGCGACGCCTACTTCAGCCACACCCCGGTCATCTGGACCAGCCTCGATGTCTGGCAGCAGAGCGCGCCGCCCACCGGCGGCGGTGACGGTCCGACCGCCACTGTCATCGCCCTGAACACCACCTCCAAGGCCGATGTGGCGGCCACCGACCAGCAGGCCGGTACCAAGACCGTCTCCACCGACGACTCGCTGTCCGCGATCGGCTCCTACACCTCCGAGAACGGCTCCCTACAGCTGATGCGCGGCTTCCTTTTCGCCATCTCCGCCCTGGTCATCGGCGCCTTCTTCACCGTCTGGACCATCCAGCGCAGCGGCGACGTCGCCGTCCTGAAGGCCCTGGGCGCCTCCACTGCCACCCTGCTCAAGGACGCCCTCGGCCAGGCCGTGGTCCTGCTCGCCGGCGGCACGTTGACCGGCACCGGCATCGCCGTCGGCCTGGGAGCCCTCGTTGCCGGCAGTGCCGTGCCGTTCGTCCTCACCCCCGGCACCGTCCTGATCCCGGCCGCGGTGATGATCGCCCTCGGTGCCCTCGGAGCCGCTCTGTCCATCCGCCGTATCACCTCCGTCGACCCGCTGACCGCCCTGGGGAGCGCCCGATGAGCCTCGAGCTGAACGACATCACCCTCATCTACCCCGACGGTGACACCCGCCTGACCGCCCTCGACAGCGTCAACCTGGAGGTTCCCCAGGGCAGCCTGACTGCCGTGGTCGGTCCCTCCGGCTCCGGGAAGTCCAGTCTCCTGGCCGTCGCCGCCACCCTCATCACGCCCGACGTCGGCACCGTCACCATCGACGGCACCTCCACCACCGGCCTGAGCCAAGGCGAGCTGGCCGAGCTGCGCCGCCACAAGATCGGCATCGTCTTCCAGCAGCCCAACCTGCTGCCCTCCCTCACCGCCGCCGAACAGCTCCAGGTCATGGCCCAGATCGACGGCCGCAGGCCCCGCACCGCCCGAGACCGGGCCATGGAACTCCTCGCCGCGGTCGGCCTGGCCGACCAGACCGGCCGCCGTCCCCACCAGCTCTCCGGCGGCCAGCGCCAGCGCATCAACATCGCCCGCGCCCTGATGAACGACCCCACCGTCCTCCTGGTCGACGAACCCACCAGCGCCCTCGACCACGAACGCGGCGCCGCTGTCATCGACCTGATCACCCAGCTCACCCACCAGCAGGCCACCGCCACCGTCCTGGTCACCCACGACCGCACCCACCTCACCGCCGTCGATCAGATCGCCGAAGTCCACGACGGAAGGCTCACTCTGCCGACAGCGGCCCACTGACCTGTGGAGAAGGACGCCAGTGCGCGCCGACTGCGCCTCGATCATGGCGGTGTTCACGGCGAACGAGCGTCCCCGCTCGGGCAGTTCGAGAGGGGCTGGTCCAGCCGGGCCGTGGGGCCGGATACGACGGTGCGCCACGGGCCGGATGGAAGCTCGTGGCGCACCGAGGTGTTGGGACGTGAAGGGGGTCAGGTGTTACCGCGGGTTCCACTGCGTGGTGCAGTACGCGGGTACCCAGCCGCTGACTCGCCCGTAGGTCAGGTGGACCCAGGAATTACTCGACTTGCCGCAGAGGTGGTAGGACTGGCCTTCCAATCCGGTTCCGGTGTCGTCGTCCCCGCACCCCGACCTGCCCTTGGGAAGCGTGCCGTTGACGGTGGCGTTCAGCTTCCTGTGCGCCCGGATGTTGACCGTCTCCCTGGCAGTCAGCTTGTAGCAGGAAGCGGACACTGAGCTGATGTCAGCTTTCTGCGCAGAGCTGGGAGTTCCGGCTGTGGCGACTCCACCGGTCAGGGTGGTGACCAGAGCGGCTCCGGTGATACCGGCCGCCGCCAATGTGCGCATGCGCATGCGTGATCCCCGTAAAGGTCGATGGCAAGGTCTGACGCTCTGGAGCGAGCATCAAGGAGTTGATCACGCTATCCGTACGTCCGTACGTCATGCAAAGCAGCAGTGGTCGGCCTGCGCAGGGCAGCGGAGGCGTGGTGCTGCGCGCCCGTCAGGCGTCGAAGTGACGGCGCGCGTCCTCGATATGACCGAGGTACTGGTGGGTCCAGCCGCAGATGGCGTCGACCGCGGTGCGCAGGGCTCGGCCCGGCTCGGTGAGGGTGTACTCGACCCGCGGCGGCACGGTGGGGTGCACCTTGCGGTCGACCAAGCCGTTGCGCTCCAGCATGCGCAGGTTCTGGGTGAGCATCTTGTGACTGACACCCGCGACCTCGTTCCGAAGCTCGCTGAAGCGCAGGGTGCGCTCGCCGAGCGCCTCGATGATCAGTAGGGCCCACTTGTTGGCGACGTCCGAGAAGATCTCCCGCGCCAGAGAGTCCGCACGCCTCAGGTCGGCGTCCTCGGGCAGGCCCTTGAGCAGATGCTTGGTCACCATCAGGTTCCTCAGTCACCGAAAAGTGCGTTCTTCCAGGTCGGCTGTCACTCTCCTACAGTTTTTGAGTAACCACAAGAGAGCAACTCAGGAGGGCGAGCACCATGGCCACCATCGATGTCTTCAACCACAACGTGCAGGCCGAGGGCGACTTCGGCTACTCGCAGGCGATCAAGTCTGGCGAGCTGATCCACGTCTCCGGCCAGCTCTCGCTCGACGAGGCGGGCGAGTTCGTCTACGCGGACGACTTCGCCGCCCAGCTCCAGCAGACTTACCTCAACATGGACAAGGTCCTGGACCACTACGGAGTCACCCGGAACCAGGTGGTCTCGCAGACCCTGTACGTAGTGGAATTGCAGCAGAACGCCGCGGTGACGGCGAAGGGCAACCTGGCGTATTTCGGCCACCACCGCCCGGCCAGCACGGTCTTGGGCGTCACTGAACTGACCTTCCCCGGCCAGGTCATCGAGATCAGCTTCGTTGTCGACACGAAGCTGCCCGCCTGAGCTCGCGCAATGCAACGATGTCTGTTCGAGCGGCACAGGATCTTCTGATCCGCCGGACACGGGCTTGACCTTGACACAGTGATAAGGAGTCCCCTGGGTGCAGGAGGTGGTCCCGATCAACGCGACAAACGGAACCGCGCAGAACACCCGCGTGGCCAACGCCCTGGGGGCCGAGGACTCGTCGGTCCGGCTTCAGGCGGCCCTGGCGGTCGGCTCGAACCCCGACCCCGGCTTCCTGGAGACGCTCGTCGAGCGATGCGCGGTCGAGCCGGACTTCTTCGTGCGAGACATGCTGTCCTGGGCGCTGACCCGCCTCTCGCCGGAGATCACCCTGCCCCGGATCCGCCAGGAACTCGACTCTGCGCGCGCTCAGGCCCGCAGCCAGGCGTTGCACACGCTCTCCAAGGTCGGCGACAAGAGCGCGTGGGCCTGGATCACGTGCGACATGCTGCGCGACGCCGACGACGAGGTCGCGCGGACCGCGTGGCGCGTCGCGGTCGTCCTCGTGCCCGAGGACGAGAAGAGGGACCTGGTCGACGAACTGGTCATGCAGCTCGGCCGCGGCGACCGCAATGTGCGGCTGAGCCTGAGCCGGGCCCTTGTCGACCTCGGTGACGTGACCACGCCCGCCTTGGAAAAGGCCGCGGCGAACCCCGACCTGGCGGTGGCCACCCACGCCCGCGCCACCGAGCTGCTCCGGCAGAACCCGGAGACCGGTTTCGACGCCGCCATCGACGAGGCGAAGCGAGTCGTCACACTCGGCCCGGAACGAGCCGCTGCCGCTGCTGCCGACGCCGCGGTTGCGCCAGGAGCTGCCAAGGCCACGAAGGCTGCGGAGACCGCGGATTGTTGATCGGCGATGTGGCCCGTCACTCGGGGGTGAGCACCCGGATGCTCCGGCACTACGACGCCCTCGGGCTGGTGCGACCGACCGGTCGCACCGTCGGCGGCTACCGCGAGTACTCCACCGAGGACCTCCGCAGGATCTTCCACGTGGAGAGCCTGCGGTCCCTCGGGCTCTCGCTCAAGCAGGTTGGGCGCGCGCTGGAGGACCCGGCCTTCACGCCGTCCGCCCTGGTCGGCGACCTCGTCCGATGGACGGAAGACCGCTTGGAGCGGGAACAGGAGCTGCTCGAGCGGCTCCGCGCGATCGACGCGTCGGCGCCCACCGACTGGCAGGACGTCCTGCGCATCGTCGAACTCATGCAGGGGCTCAACTCGACCAGCGCCGCGCGCAGGCAGCAGGCCGTCCTGGCCCGGCCGGAGGGCGTCTCGGTTCCCGCCGAGCTGCTGGCCGGGGCGGTCTTGGCCGAAGCCGACCCCAACGTCGCGGGCGCCCTGCGCTGGGCGCTCGCCCGATCGGGCGGCGACGGCGTGGCGGCGCTGGCCGCCGGCGCGTACTCGGAGGACGTCGACATCCGACGGCGTGCGGTGCTGGCGATCGCCGAGATGTCCGAGGCCCCGGGTGCGGCCGCGGTGCTCGCGGACGCGATCGGGGACCCGGACACGACGGTGCGCGGACACGCCGCTCTGGCGTTGGGCAGGCGTGGCGTGACCGCGGCCGTGCCGACACTCGTCGGCATGGTGGTCGAGGGCGCCAACGACGTCGACGCGGCAGAGGTCCTGGGAACGCTGTCCCAGGACCCCGGGTGCGCGGAACGGATCATGACCGCACTGGTCGACGAACTCGCCGCGCCCACCGCGGACTCGGCGATGCGGATACGCCTGACCCAGGCGCTGGTCGAGCTGTCGGGGACCACCGCGCGGGAGGTCCTGCGCCAACTGGCCCACGACGAGGACCGCGCTGTCGCCCTCGTTGCCTCGGCCTTCGTCGGAGTTCTCGACCAGCGGTCCCCTCAAGACCGAGGCGACAAGGATTCCTGAAAGCGCGCTGGGTGAGCCCGGCCGCGGCCTGCCCGGGTTCCGGGACAGGGTTCTGGGACAGCCATGTCGAGGCCGGACGGGCCGGACTTCGCCGGTCGCGGTCCCGTAACGTCGGCGAGAATCAGAGGGAACCAGCATGTCAGCGAGGAAGACGATGACCGACATGATCACCGGCAGTGCCGCGTCCGAGGTGACCGCGGACATGGTCCGGGTGCCCGCCGGCCGGTTCACGATGGGGTCCGATGACCACTATCCCGAGGAGGCGCCGGCCCACCCGGTGACGGTGGACAGTTTTTCCATCGACCGGAATCCGGTGACCAACGAGCAGTTCGCCGCGTTCGTGGCGGAGACCGGCTATGTGACCCTCGCCGAGCGTGTGCCCGATCCGGCCGACTACCCCGGTGCCGACGCATCGCTGCTGGTGGCAGCCTCCGCGGTGTTCACGCCGCCGGCGCACCAGGTGGACCTGCGTGATGCCTACCAGTGGTGGTCCCTCGTTCCCGGCGCCGACTGGCGTCACCCGCAGGGGCCCGGCAGCTCGATCGACGACCTGGGCGGGCATCCGGTGGTCCATGTCGGCTACGCCGACGCCCAGGCCTATGCCCGTTGGGCCGGCAAGGCGCTGCCCACGGAGGCCGAGTGGGAGTACGCCGCTCGCGGTGGCGCCGTCGGCGGTGAGTACGCCTGGGGCACGGAGCTGACGCCGGGCGGGCGGCATATGGCCAACGTGTGGCAGGGTGACTTCCCGCACGTCAACGACCGCGCCGATGGCTGGTACTTGACCTCGCCGGTCGGTGCGTTCCCAGCCAATGGCTTCGGGTTGCACGACATGATCGGCAACGTGTGGGAGTGGACCGCCGACTGGTGGTCGGCTCATCAGCCCGCACCCGCGCCGGCGTGCTGCGCCGGTGCGGCGGAGCGGGCCAACCCGACCGGCGGGAGCCGGGAGTTGTCGGTCGATGCGGCGCTGCCACCGCACGCGCGCATACCCCGCAGGGTGCTCAAGGGCGGGTCGTACCTGTGCGCGCCGAGCTACTGCCGCCGTTACCGGCCCGCGGCCAGGCTCGCCCAACCGGTCGACACGACGACCGGCCACGTCGGCTTCCGTTGCGTTGTCCGGACGGCAGCTGCGACGCCCTCGACGTCGAGCTAGCGCGGTTCCGTGTACGCCGCCGGGGCGAGCCCGGCGGCGTACCCGGTCCCGGGCTTACTGCCGGGCCATGGCGATGCGCCAGCGTTCCTCGATCGGGATCAGGTGCTCGGGGTTGTCGGCGGCGGCATCGACATCGATCTGCACCCAGCGGATGGACCCGGTGAAGTCGTTGTCGCGTACGGCGTACTCCGGTGTGACCGGGGAGCCGGTCTCGCGGCCGACGCAGGTCGCCTCGTCGGCGGAGAACAGCACCGGCTGGGTGGCCGGGACGGTGCCGCGGCCGACCTCGGCCCCGTCCAGGTGCAGCGTGACGGTGCCGCCCTTGGCCAGGCCCGGCCCGTCGTAGGCGAACTCCATGCGCACCTGGTGCTCCCCGGGCGGCAGTTCGGTGTCCCCGGCGACGTAGAAGCGTTGCAGGCCGACCAGGTTGTAGCAGTAGCGCAGTCGGCCCTCGTGGGCGTACAGGCTCCAGCCGCCGGCCATGCCGCCCTGCGAGACGATGACGCCGTCCGCGCCCTTGTCGGGGACGACGAGCTGCGCGGTGACGGCGTGACTGCGGTTCTTGATGTTGATGACCGAGTTCTCGTTGAGGTGCCCCATACCCGGGAACAGCACCTGGGTGCTGCCCTTGATCAGCTGCGGGCGGCCGGCCAGGGTGGCGTCGGCGCGTTCGAGGGCCCGGTCGTCCAGCGGCAGCACTCCGTGTCGGGTTGCCTCGATCAGCCACAGCCGCTGGAGCCGGTGCAGCATCTGCGGCTGGGTGGCGGCCAGGTCGCGGGACTGGGTCCAGTCGTCGGGGGCGTACAGCTCCCACACATCGTCGTCGAAGGCGACGGTTTGGGCGCCGACCAGCTGCCAGGGCGTGCGGTGCTTGGTGACCGCCGTCCAGCCGTGGTGGTAGATGCCGCGGTTGCCGGTGATCTCGAAGTACTGGGTCTGGTGGCGGTCCAGGGCTTCGGCGTCGGCGAAGGTGTAGCCGAGGCTTACGCCCTCGATCGGGGCCTGGGTGACGCCGTGGACGGTCACCGGCTCCGGCAGGCCGGCCGCTTCGAGGATGGTCGGCGCGACATCGATGACGTGGGCGAACTGCTGGCGCAGGCCACCGGCGGCGGTGATCCGGGCGGGCCAGTGCACAACGGCCGGGTTGCGGGTGCCGCCCCAGTGGGAGGCGACCTGCTTGGTCCATTGGTACGGCGTGCTCAGCGCGTGCGCCCAGCCGACGGCGTAGTGGTTGTAGGCACTGGGGGTGCCGAGGTCGTCGACCGTGGAGCGCAGGAACTCGGCGGTCTCCACGGCGCCGAGCCCATTGAAGTTGATCATCTCGTTGAAGCTGCCCTGCGCGGTGCCCTCGGCCGAGGCGCCGTTGTCGCCGACGATGTAGAAGATCAGCGTGTTGTCGAGCTGTTCCAGGTCGTCCAGGGTCTGCACGATCCGGCCGATGTGGTGGTCGGTGTGGGCCAGGAACCCGGCATAGACCTCCATCTGTCGTGCCAGCACGGGCTTGAGGTCGTCGGGCATGTCGTCCCAGTGCGGCACCTCGGGGTTGAAGGCGGTCAGCTCCGCGTCGGCGGGTATGACGCCCAGCGCCTTCTGCCGCTCGAAGACCTCCTCGCGCAGCGCGTCCCAGCCGGCGTCGAAGCGCCCGGCGTACTGGTCGGCCCACTCCCGGGGGGCATGGTGCGGAGCATGGGTGGCGCCCGGGGCGAAGTACATGAAGAACGGCCGGTCCGGCTGAAGGGCGTGCTGGCGGCGGATCCAGTCCACCGCGCGGTCGGCGAGGTCCTCGGTGAGGTGGTAGCCCTGCTCGGGGGTGCCCGGGGGCTCCACCGGGGTGGTGCCCTCGTACAGGGTGGGGTAGTACTGGCTGGTCTCGCCGCCGATGAAGCCGTAGAAGTACTCGAAGCCGCTGCCGGTGGGCCAGCGGTCGAACGGCCCGGCCGGGCTGGTCTCCCACACCGGGACCTCGTGGCACTTGCCCAGCTGCGCGGTGGCGTACCCGTTGAGGCGCAGCGTCTCGGCCAGCGTTGCCTTGGTGTTGGGCCGCACCGTGTGGTAGCCGGGCGCCGCGGTGGCCAGCTCGGTGATCGCGCCCATGCCCACCGAATGGTGGTTGCGGCCGGTCAGCAGCGCCTGCCGGGTCGGTGAGCACAGGGCGGTGGTGTGGAAGCGGTTGTAGCGCAGGCCGCCGTCGGCCAGCCGCTGCGCGACGGGGGTGTCCACGGGGCCGCCGAAGACACTGCTGGCGCCGAAGCCGACGTCGTCGAGCAGCACGATGACCACATTGGGCGCGCCCGCGGGCGGGCGCAGCGGCGTGATCGAAGTCTGGCGGTGGTCCGGGTCGTGCACGTCGTAGGCGATCGACCCGGTGTCGGGCCGGTCGGGTAGGGGCAGCACGGTGCGTGGCAGCTGGTCCGGCACGGTTCTCCTGCTCTCGGGGATGACGACGGCGCCGACTCCCGGTGCGGGGCTGCCGACGCCGTCGCGGGGGGTGGGTCAGGGCCGCAGTGCGGCCGTCAGATAGGCGGTCAATGCCGTGATGCCGTGGCTGACCCTCTGCGGGTCGGGCTCGTCGCCGTCACGGAAGGCGAATTCGATCACCCGGTCGCTCAGTTCGACCATCATCAGGAAGACCAGCGGATCGGTGTCGGGGCCGCTGAGCCCGGCCGCGGTGGCCAGTGCCTGGATACGGGCGGCGGTGCGATGGTGCTGGCGTAGCACTTCGTCGCGCACCGTCGGCGACACCCGTCCGCCGAGCCACAGCTTGCCGGCGTTGGGGTGGGCCAGGAAGTAGCGGACGTGGATGTCGAGTTCGTGCTCGACGAAGTCGTGCAGCGACGACGGGGTCCAGTCCTGCTCGGCCACGGCGACGAACTCCTGGAGCCGGACGAGGTGGCGCCGGACGAGTTCGTCGATGATCTGCTCCCGGTCGGCGAAGAACCGGTACAGCGAGGGCGCGGTGATCCCGGCGCGCTGGGCGACGGCCCTGGTGGTGACCGCGTCGACGCCGCCTTCGTCGATCAGGGCGGCCGCGGCATCCAGGATCTTCTCCACGGTCTCGCGGCTGCGCGCCTGCACCGGCTGACGTCGGCGCCGGTCCTGGTCACGACGCTCGGGCGGTTCTTGATTCGGAGTCTTGACGGCTGCTGACACGGGTGCGACTGTAACGCGACTCGCGTTAGCTTTCTAGGGAGTTCGCATACATGGCCGAGATAGAGCGGGTCGAACACCTGCGGGTTGTGGTCGTCGGTGCCGGGTTCGGCGGGCTGGCCGCCGCGCACGCGCTGCGGCGCCAGGGCGAGCAGTTCACCGTCCTGGAGCGGGCGGCCGAGGTCGGCGGGGTGTGGCGCGACAACACCTATCCCGGCTGCGCCTGCGACATCCCGTCGCATCTGTATTCGCTGTCGTTCGCGCCCAACCCCGACTGGACACAGTCGTTCTCCAAGCAGCCGGAGATCCACGACTATCTGCGCCGGACCGCACATGACCACGGGCT
This sequence comes from Streptomyces sp. JLBJ103, assembly GCF_058215575.1. Lineage (NCBI taxonomy): Bacteria > Bacillati > Actinomycetota > Actinomycetes > Kitasatosporales > Streptomycetaceae > Streptomyces > Streptomyces sp. JLBJ103. Next base: position 7,135,877 of record NZ_CM177089.1, read on the forward strand.
GCTGCCGCACATCCGGTTCAACACCGCACTGTTGAAGGCGGCTTGGGACGAGGACGCCCAGCGGTGGCGCATCGAGACCAGCGCCGGACCGCTCAGCGCCGATGTGCTCATCGACGCCAGCGGGCCGATCGCCGAACCGTCCACGCCGGAGCTGCCGGGCCTGTCCGGGTTCACCGGCGAGGTGTTCCACTCCGCCCGCTGGCGCGACGACATCGACCTGACCGGCCGCAACGTCGTGGTCATCGGCACCGGAGCGTCGGCGATCCAGTTCGTTCCCGTCATCCAGCCGACCGTCGGCAGGATGACGGTGGTGCAGCGCACCGCCCCCTGGGTCATCCCGCGCGGCGACCGCACCACCACCGGCTTCGAACGTGCCCTCTACCGGTACCTGCCGTGGACGCAACGCCTGGTCCGCGGCCGCCAGTACCTGCTGCGCGACCTGCTGCTCTGGCGCGTCATGGCGTCGTCACGGGCGCGCCGGGTGGCCACCAAGATCGCACTGCACCATATGCACCGGCAGATCACCGACCCGGAGCTGCGCCGCCGGCTCACCCCGGACTGGGAGATCGGCTGCAAACGCATCCTCATCTCCGACACCTGGTATCCGGCCCTGGTGGCACCCAACGTCGAGATCGCCGACGGCGTGGCCGAGGTGCGGGACCGGTCGATCGTCACCACCGACGGCCGCGAGCACCCCGCCGACGTGATCATCTTCGGTACCGGGTTCCACGTCACGGAGCCGCCGGTCGCCGAGCAGCTGCGCGGCCGTGACGGCCGCACCCTGGCCGAGTGCTGGAACGGCTCCCCGCACACCTACCTCGGCGTCACCGTCACCAACTTCCCGAACCTGTTCCGCCTGGGCGGTCCGGGCAGCGCCACCGGACACAACTCCCATGTGTTCCAGGAGGAATGCCAGGTCGGCTACACCATGGACGCCCTGCGCCTGATGCGCTCGCGCGGCATCACCAGCGTCGAGGTCCGCGCCGACGCGCAGGCCGACTACATCGCCGGCTATACGGAACGGCTGTCCGGCAAGGTCTGGTCGGTCGGCGGCTGCAAGAGCTTCTACCAGGACGCCACCGGCCAGGCCACCGTGAACTGGCCCGGCCCGACCATGGATTACCGCCGCGCCCTGCGCCGTTTCGACCCGGCCCCCTACAAGCTGCGCACGGTCGCCGCGACGGGCGCCGCCGCGACCGCATCGGAAACGATCTGAGGAAATCCCGCGCGGCAGCGTGCCGGACGGCCAGGGCCGGGCCGGCCGGTGGCCCGCGACCCGGTGCGGTTCGTCACCGGCACCCGCTGAGCCCGTCCGACACCACAGAGAGAAGATCGTCATGACCAACCTCGCCCGGAACCTGGCGGTCTCGGCCGCCCGCGACGGGAACGCGCCCGCGCTGCGCCTGGGTGACGCCGTCCTCACCTTCGCGCAGCTCGACGACGCCGCGGCGCGGGTGGCGCGGCTGCTGACGGATCGGGGTGTGCGGCCCGGCGACCGGGTCGGCCTGATGCTGCCCAACGTGTTGCAGTTCGCGGCCGCTTACTACGGCATCCTGCGCGCCGGCGCCGTCGTCGTGCCGATGAACGTGCTGCTCAAGTCCCGCGAGGTCGCGTTCTACCTCGGGGACTCCGAAGCCAGGCTCGTGCTGGCGTGGCACGGCTTCGCCGAGGACGCCACCGCGGGCGCGGCGGCTGCCGACGCCGCATGCCTGCTGGTCACCCCGGGCGAGTTCGAGAACCTGCTCGACGACACCACACCTCAGGAGATCGTCGACCGCGCCGACACCGACACCGCCGTCATCCTCTACACCTCCGGCACCACCGGTACCCCCAAGGGCGCCGAGCTCACCCACGCCAACCTGACCCACAACGCGCGGATCAGCATCGACCTGTTCCACCTGCGTGCAGGCGAGGTCGTGCTGGGGGCGCTGCCGCTGTTCCACTCATTCGGGCAGACCTGCGGCCTGAACGCGGCCGTGGCCGCCGGCGCGTGCCTGGCGATGGTGCCCCGGTTCGACGCCGACGCGGTGCTCGGCACCATCGCCGCGCACCAGGTCACCGTCTTCCAGGGCGTGCCCACGATGTACGTCGCCCTGCTCACGCATCCGGAGCGGGACACGTTCGACGTCGGCAGCCTGCGGGTGTGCGCCTCGGGTGGCGCCGCGCTGCCCGTGGAGGTGCTGCGCGGGTTCGAGGCCGCGTTCGGCTGCGTCGTCCTGGAGGGCTACGGGCTGTCGGAGACCTCTCCGGTGGCCTCGTTCAACCACCCCGGCCGCGAGCGCAAGCCCGGGTCGATCGGCACGCCCATCGCCGGGGTGGAGATGGCGCTGCGCGATGTCACCGACGGCGTCGGCGAGATCGTCATCCGAGGCGACAACGTCATGAAGGGCTACTGGCGCCGCCCGGACGCCACCGCCGAGGCCATCGACGCCGACGGCTGGTTCCGCTCCGGTGACCTCGCGCGCGTCGACGCCGACGGTTACTTCTTCATCGTCGACCGCAAGAAGGACCTGATCATCCGCGGTGGGTACAACGTGTACCCGCGCGAGATCGAGGAGCTGCTGTACGAACACCCGGCCGTACGCGAGGCCGCGGTCGTCGGCATCCCGCACCCGGAGTTCGGCGAGGAGATCTGCGCCGCGGTCGCGCTCAAGGACGGCGCCACCGCGGCCCCGGACGACCTGCGCGAGCACGTCAAGGCGCAGGCGGCGGCGTACAAGTACCCGCGCCACGTGTGGATTGTCGACGAGCTGCCCAAGACCTCCACGGGCAAGATCCTGCGCCGCGAGGTCCAGCCGCCTGCCGAGCTGCTGCCCGCCGCCGACTGACCGCGGCCGTCGGGGCCCTGCCGTCTGCCGCCTCTCGCCTGTCGCCTGCCGCGGGGAGAAGCGGCAGGCGGCCCCTCCCCGTCCCGTCCGCCAAGAACCTGCCACCGCGGCCGGCCCTGCCCCGCACTGCGATCCAGGAGACGACCTCCTATGCATGAAGCGTCCACCGCGGCCGCACCGCCCCCTGCCGGGCGGCCGGACGGCGACAGCCCCGACACCCCGCCCGTCAGCCGCCGCTACGCCTGGGGCGTCTTCGCGATGGCCTTCGCACTCATGGCCTTCGACTATCTCGACCGGCAGCTGATCGTGTCGATGTTCCCCCACCTCGAGCGGGAATGGGGCCTGAGCGACGCGCAGTTGGGCAGCCTCGTCTCCGCCGTCGCGGTGACCGTCGCGCTGGGCACGTTCCCCCTCGCGCTGCTGGTCGATCGGTGGAGCCGGGTGAAGAGCATCGCGCTGATGGGCAGCGTCTGGAGCCTGGCCACCATCGGGGCCGCGTTCACCCGCAACTACGGGCAGTTGCTCGCCGCCCGCACCGCCGTCGGCCTGGGCGAGGCCGGATACGCCCCGGCCGCCGGCGCACTGCTGAGCCGCATGTTCCCGCAGCGGCTGCGCGCCACCGTCTTCGGCGCCTTCCTGTCGGCCGCCTCACTGGGGTCGGTACTCGGCGTCGTGCTCGGCGGTGTCATCGCCGAGCACTGGGGCTGGCGCGCGGCGTTCGGCATCGTCGGCGTCCCCGGTCTGCTGCTGGCCCTGGCGTTCCTGCTGGTACGCGACTACCGCACGGTCGAGTTGCCGCGCCGGCACGGCACCGCGTCCAAGCCGGGTCCGCGGGCCCTGCTGGGCGAGCTGCTGCGCCCCCGCACCGCGGTGGCGGTCTACCTCGGCGGCGCCACCCAGACCGTGGTCGTGTCGGCCCTGAACGCGTGGCTGCCCAGCTACTTCCACCGCTATCTCGGCCTGCCCACCGACCAGGCGGCCGCCAGAGCGGGCATCTTCGTGCTGGCCGGCTTCCTCGGCGGGATCGTCACATCGGCCGCCGCCGACAGGTTCGCCCGACGCGACCCTCGCCTGCGCCTGCTGGTGCCCGCGTCCCTGTGCCTGATCAGCCTCGTCCTGCTGGTGACCGCGTTCGCCGCGATGGCGCCGGGCAGCGCGCAGCTGGCCGTCATCGTCATCGCCGGGTTCACCATCACCGCCACGTTCGGCGTCACCGGCTCGGTCCCCGTCGATGTCGTACACCCGTCGCTGCGCGCCACCGCGATGTCCATGGCCGCCCTGGTACAGAACCTGCTGGGGTTCGCCGTGGGCCCGCTGGTCCTCGGCGTCCTCTCCGACGCCTACGGCCTCAAGTCCGCCCTTGCCGTCATCCCCGTCTTCTGCGCCGCGGCCGCCTTCATGTTCTGGCGCGCCTCACGCCACTACGAACACGACCTCGCCCTCGCTGAAGCCGTGACCACCACCGACACCGACAGGGACGCCCACTGATGAGCCTCGACGCCGCCCTCAGCACACCGCTCGACCGGACCATCGCCGCCGTACGCGACGGCGAACGTGCCTGGGCCCGTGAACCCCTGACCACCCGCCGGGACCTGCTGCGCCGACTGCATGCCAACACCGCCACCCACGCCCAGGAGTGGGTACGCGTCGCCGCCGGCATCAAGCAACTCACGCAGGATTCACCGCTGCTGGGCGAGGAATGGATCAGCGGCCCCTGGTCCGTACTCGGCTATACCGCCGCGCTCGCCGAAACGCTGACCCGGCTCATCGACGGCCGTGACCCGCTCGACGGATTCCGGACCGGCACCGCACCCGGCGGCCGTCTCACCGTCGACGTGCTGCCCCACCACACCTTCGACCGCCTGTTGCTCAGCGGGTTCACAGCCCAGGTGTGGATGGAGCCCGGGGTCGGCGAAGCAGACACCCGCCGGCACGCCGGTCTCGGCCAGCGCACACCCGAGCAGACCGACGGCGTCGCCGTGGTCATGGGCGCGGGCAACATCACCTCGATCGCGCCCCTGGACGTGCTCTACCAGCTCTACGCCCACAACAGGGTGGTGCTGCTCAAGCTCAATCCGCTCACGGACGCGCTGGCCCCGGTGCTGCGCGCGGTGTTCGCCCCGTACATCGAGCGAGGCTACGTGCGCATCGTCACCGGCGGCGCCGACGTCGGCGAGTACCTGGTCACCCACCCCGGCGTCGACGCCGTACACCTCACCGGCAGCCAGGCCACCCACGACGCCATCGTCTGGGGCACCGGCCCCGCCGGCGCAGCGGCGGTGGCCGCGGGCACCCCGCGGCTCGACAAGCCCGTCACCAGCGAACTCGGCGGCGTCGCACCCACCATCGTCGTGCCCGGCCGCTGGTCGAGCGCGGACATCGCATTCCAGGCCGAGCACATCGCCACCCAGAAACTGCACAACGGCGGGCACAACTGCATCGCCTCGCAGATCGTCGTCATCAGCAGCGACTGGCCCCAGAAGCAGCAGTTCCGCACCGCGCTCCGCGAGGCACTCGCCGCCGCGCACAGCCGACCGGCCTGGTATCCCGGCTGCGACACCCGCGTCGCCACCGCGCGCGAACAGCACCCGCGGTTCGAGACCACCGGCGGCACCGCCGAACGCACCCTGCTGTGGGACCTCGACCCGCACGACAGCGGCGAGACGGCCTTCCACACCGAGTACTTCGCACCGGTCCTCGGCGTCGCCGAACTGCCCGGCACCGGTCAGGGCTTCCTCGACGCAGCGGTGGCCTTTGCCAACGAGCGGCTGCACGGCACGCTGGGCGCCAACATCATCATCGACACCGCCACCCGGCGGCGGTCGGGCGCGAGTCTCACCAACGCGATCGCCGAACTGCGCTACGGCACCGTCGGCGTCAACGCCTGGACGGGCGTCGGCTACCTCACCGCGCACGCAACATGGGGCGCCTTCCCGGGGCACCCGCTGGACAACATCGGCAGCGGCCGCGGCGTGGTGCACAACGCGCTGCTGCTGCACCGCCCGGAACGCACCGTCGTGTACGGGCCCTTCCGGCCACTGCCACGCTCGATCATGACCGGCGAGTTCAGCCTCTCACCGCGCCCGCCGTGGTTCGTCACGAACCGCACCGCGGCCACCACCGGCCGACGGCTGACCGCATTCGCCGCCCGCCCACGCTGGGCGGCACTACCTGGCATCTTCGCCTCCGCTCTACGTGGCTAGCGGTGGTGCGTTGTGCACCACGCCGCGGCCACAAGTGAATTCATTGCCAACGCGCTGTGTACCCAGCGCTAATGACGTACCAACCACATTGCGGCACGCTGGGGCGACGTTCGGCCGCCGGATAGAGAGAACAGGATGTCGACCGAAGAGGAGCCCACCGATCACCTCATGTCGGCGGGCGCTGACCCGCACAAGACGCGCCGACGCCTGGCCGAGGCCGAGGTCGACGACCGTGAGTCCATCGCCATCATCGGCATGAGCTGCCGTTACCCCGGCGGGGTGCGCACCCCCGGCGACCTGTGGAGGCTGGTGCGCTCCGGCGCGGACGGGATCGGTGATTTTCCGGACGGCCGCGGCTGGGATCCGGACCAGCTGTACAGCGAGGCCCCGGAAGGGGCCGGCACCTTCTCCACCCGGCACGGCGGCTTCCTGTATGACGCGGACCAGTTCGACGCCCCGTTCTTCGGGATCAGCCCGCGTGCGGCGACTGCCATGGACCCGCAGCACCGGCTGCTGCTGGAGGCATCCTGGGAGGCCCTCGAGGAGGCGTTCCTCGACCCGGCGGAACTGCGTGGCAGCGAGACCGGGGTCTTCGCCGGGATCAGGCACAGCGACGACGCGGCGCGACCGCACTGCCCACCGGAGGAGTACGGGCCGTTTCTGGGCGACGGCAGCGCGGCGAGTGCCGCCTCGGGTCGGGTCGCGTACGCGTTCGGGCTGCGCGGCCCCGCCGTCTCCATCGACACGGCGTGCTCGTCGTCGCTGGTGGCGCTGCATCTGGCGGTGCGGTCGCTGCGCGGTCGGGAGTGCGCGATGGCGCTGGCGGGGGGCGTGACGGTGCTGTCGACGCCAGATGTGTTCGTTGAGTTCAGCCGACAGCGCGGACTGGCCGCCGACGGACGGTGCAAACCATTCGCCGCGGCGGCCGACGGCACCGGATGCGGCGAGGGCGTTGGTGTACTCGTCCTGGAGCGGCTCTCCGACGCTCGCCGCAACGGCCATCCCGTGCTGGCGGTCGTACGCGGCTCGGCCGTCGACCAGGACGGCGCGAGCAACGGCCGCACCGCCCCGAACGGTCCCGCGCAGGAACGCGTCATCCGGCAGGCTCTCGCGGGCGCGGGCCTGACCGCCACGGACGTGGATGTGGTGGAGGCCCATGGAACGGGTACCACGCAGGGTGATCCGATCGAGGCGCAGGCGCTGCTGGCGACATACGGCCAGGAGCGGGACCCGGCCCGGCCGTTGTGGCTGGGCTCGTTGACGTCCAACATCGGGCACACCCAGGCCGCGGCCGGTGTCGCGGGCGTGATCAAGATGGTGCAGGCGATGCGGCACGGTGTGCTGCCCAGGACGCTGCACGTCGATGAACCCAGCCCGCATGTGGACTGGTCCTCCGGCGCCGTGTCACTGCTGACGGAGGCCATGCCGTGGCCGGAGCTGGACCGGCCGCGCCGCTCAGCTGTCTCCTCCTTCGGTATCAGCGGCGTCAACGCCCACGTCATCCTCGAACAAGCCCCGGAGGAGCAAGCCGCAGCGGAGGGCGGCGTGCATGCGGGGGAGGGGGAACAGGGCACCACGGCTGTCACGTTGCCCGCCGTGCCCTTGGTGCTCTCCGGGCGCGGCCGGGCGGCCCTCCGCTCCCAGGCGCGCAAGCTCCTGGACCACCTGCGGGACACCGGCGGCGAGGGCCGGGCCCCCGAGCTCGTCGATATCGCCCACTCACTGACGCTGCGAACCCCCTTCGACCACCGGGCGGTCGTCATCGCCGAGGGGCGGGAGAGCCTTGAACGGGGCCTCGCCGCTCTGGCCCGCGGTGAGAGCGGTGCGGGCGCGGTCGTCAGCGGAGGCCCGGACGGTGGGCGGCTCGGCTTTCTGTTCACCGGGCAGGGCAGCCAACGGCCGGGAATGGGGCGTGGGCTGAGCGAGGTCTTCCCGCTGTTCGCGGAGACCTTCACCCACCTGTGCGGGCGCTTCGACGCGTATCTGGAACACCCGCTGCACGACGTCGTCATGGCGCCGTCAGGCTCCGCCGAGGCCAGGCTCCTGGACGAGGCGCTGTATACGCACTGTGCGCTGTTCGCCCTGGAGATCGCCCTCTTCCGGCTCATGGACCGTATGGGGATCCGGCCCGACGTGGTCATGGGGCACTCCATCGGAGAACTCGCCGCCGCCCATGCCGCGGGCGTCTTCGGGCTCGATGACGCCGTCGCGCTGGTCGCCGCGCGAGGCAGGTGCATGCAGGCCGAGCCGAAGCCGCCGCGGGGCAGCCTTGCCGTCCACTCCCCGCACAGGGAGCATGCGGTCACTGAACTGCGCGCCGCTGCGGCCAAGGTGACGTACTCCGAGCCGGTCATCAACGTCGTGTCGCAGGTGACCGGGCGCCTCTCCGCCCCCGCCGACCTGATGTCGCCCGACTACTGGATCCAGCACCTCTCCGAGGCCGGGCGGTTCGACGACGGCGTACGCACCATGGAGGAGCAGGGCGTGCGGCTCTTCGTCGAGATCGGTCCGGACGCCGTCCTCACCTCCATGGCCCGTGACTGCCTCACCGAGGAACCGCTGCTGCTCACGCCCACGCTCCGCCGCGAACGGCCCGAGTGCCGCATGCCGCTGCGGGCCCTGGCCGAGGCATGGACGCACGGCCGGGGCGTGGACTGGAGGGCGCTGCTCGCCGGGTCCGGCGCACGGCGCGTCCCGCTTCCGCCGTACGCCTTCCAGCACCGAAGGTACTGGCTGTACAACACCGGTGCCGCGGGGGTGCCCGACCGGGCGGCGGTACCGGTCGGATCCATCGTCGACGACCAGGACTTCCGGGCCGCCCTGGGGCACGGCGACAAGCTGCGGGGCTGGTCCTACGGCTTCGAGTGGAAACGGCTGCCCGAGACCCGTACCGGTCTGCACGCCGCGGCCGCCGCTCACAGCGGGACCTGGCTCCTGGTGGAGCCGTACCGGTCCGCTGACGGAGAGCCCGCCGAAAGGTCAGCCGTCGAACGAGCCCTGACCACCGTCGGGTTGAGCGTCGTGAGCGTCCCGGTGCGGGCCGACGATACGGCGGACCGTATGGCCGAGCTGATCAAGTCGGCCCTGGCGGCGCAGCCCCCCGGCGCTCCTGTCGGCGTGCTGTCCTCGCTCGTGTTCGTCAGGGGCGCGCACCCCGAACACCCCGCCATCTCGTTGGGATTCGCCTTGACCGCGCAGCTGGTCGAGGCGCTGGAGGGCATCGGTGTACGCCTGCCACTCTGGTGCCTGACCCGCGGGGCCGTGGCCATCGGGCCGGATGAAGGGGCACACGATGTCACTCAGGGGCACATGTGGGGCCTGGGCCGCACGGTCTCGGCACACGCGCCCGGCACCTGGGGCGGGCTCATCGACCTGCCCGCCGCGTTCGACCAGGCCGTCGAGCAGGACGCGGGACCGGCAGCCGACGCCGCACCAGGAGACTGGGCCACCCACCTGATCCGCTTCCTGGCGGACCCGCGAGGCGAGGACGAGATCGCGGTCCGCGCTTCGGGCCGCTACAGTCGCCGTCTGGTCCGCGTTCCGTGGCCTGCCCAGCGGCCGACGGACGGTGTTTCTCCCACCGGAACCGTCCTGATCACGGGCGCCACCGGCACTGCCGGCCGACTCGCCGCCCTCGCCCTCGCCCGCGGTGGCGCACGGCGCTTGCTGCTCCTCGCGCCCGCGTACGAGGCGGCCGCGGCGGACGCGCTGGCCGCGGAACTCGCCGCACTGGGCGCGGCGGTGGAGGTCCGTTCTGCCGCACCGTACGACCGGCAGGCGCTCGCCGAGGTCCTCGCGGGGCTGGACGGCGACGCCTCACTGACCGCCGTCGTCCACACGGAGTGGTGCACCGATCAGGGGGGCTGGGGACTCACCGGTCTCGACGACGCCATCGCCGCGCTGCACAACCTCCAGGACATCACCCTGGACATCCCGTTGACGGCCTTCACGGTCTTCACCGGCTTCGACAGCCTCACCGGCGGGCGGGCGGCCTCGTGGGAGAGCATCGTGTACGCCGCCTGCGCCGAGACGCTCACCCGCTGTCGGCGCTCCCACGGGCTGCCCGCCACCCTCATCGCCTGGGGGCGCATGGCGCCGGAACCGGGGTCCGCTCGGCAAGCGGGGAGCGGTGCACCGGCCGACGGCGGCGCACCGGCCGTAGCCGTGGCGCCGCACGGCCTGCGCGGCATGGACCCGATACGTGCGCTTGCCTGCCTGCCGAACCTGGTCAGCACGCCGACAGATGCCGACCCCGCCACACCGGTCCTGGGCATCGCCGACGTGGACTGGGAGAGCAGGACCACCCACGACGGCAGGATCCGCTCCAACGCCCTCCACCGTGACCTGCCGGATGTCCGCGACCAGCCGGCAGCGGGTGGCGACGGCGATACGCCGGACGACGTCCTGCGCGCGCCCGTCGAACTCTGGTACTGACGCCAGCAGTTGACCGAGCCTGCCTCGCCTCGGCGTGATCTGATCCAGCGTTGCGCGATGGCTCGGAAACTGTACAAACGCCCAGAGTTGGGCGGTTGACCGGCGCCGCGGACGGTGTCGCCCCGCCAACGCCGTGATACTCGGCACAGCCCTTCCCCAGCAGAAGGGCTGAGCGACTCGACGAACTTCAGCGCACGCAAGGAGAATCACTCGTGAGGATCACCGCCATAAGAAAGCGGGCCGTCAGGGCTCTCTCCGCCACGGCTGTGGTGTACGCCGCGCTGTTCAGTGCCGCCGGTCCCGCCGCGGCAGTCCAGGGCGGGCAGCCGGCGCGGGCGGCGGACTACCCCTGGGCCGTGGCGGTCAAGCCTGTGGCGCTCCCGTTCGCCTTCTGCGGCGGCACGCTGATCGCCCCGACCAAGGTCCTCACCGCAGGGCACTGTGTGGACGCCTTCCAGAAGGTCCCAGGACTTCTTCAGGTGGTCTCCGGACGCGACAAGATGTTGTCCTCGGACGGCACCAAGGTGGGCGTCGCCGACGTCTGGCGCCACCCCGACTACGCCACCTTCGACTACAAGGGCGAGACCGGCTACCGCAACGACGTCGCCGTCCTCACCCTCAAGTCGCCGATCGACGCCCCGACCCTGCCCATCGCCCGCCCGGACGCCGACGACCTCTACCAACCTGGCCGGAAGGCTCGGATCCTCGGCTGGGGCACCACCTCCTCCGGTGCCCTCGACGGCGGCGTCCTGCGCACCGCAACCGCCCCGGTGATCGCCGACTCCTCCTGCGGGAGCGCCAGTTCCTACGGCGACGCGTACGACTCCGACCAGTACACCTGCGCGGGTGACTTCGCCAAGGGCGGTGTCGACACCTGCGACTACGACAGCGGTACCCCGCTGGTGGTCGACGGAGTCCTCGCCGGGATCACCTCCTGGGGTGTCGGCTGCGGCAAGCCGGGCTACCCCGGCCTCTACACCCGTGTCAGCACCTTCTCCTCGGAGATCACCGCTCAGCTCGGCACCAGCTGATACGCAGACGCTTTCACCGGCTGGAGGCCGCTTCCGCAGACAGCGGGAGCGGCCTTCGCCGTTCCCGGGCCGGGAGCGATGGGGAGCCCTCCGGGTGCAAACGCGCTGTCCGCATTCCGCCAGACGTCAGGGCCGACTGCCGTGAGACTCGATGTCTATTCCAGTCGACATCTGGCGGAAAGGGTCCGCACTCGTGAGCAAGAGCGAAGAGGCAATCCTCGCCCGGCCGCCTGCCGAAGGTGACTCCGAGGAGTGTGCGGCCCACGGCGCGAGGACAAGTCTCTTGGCCCTCGGCTCGACGCTGTCACTCGGCGCGGTCCTCGCACTGCTGAGCACCACGCTGGTGTCCGTGGGGATGGGCGTACTCGCCCAGGAGTTCTCCGCGGGACTGCCCACCGTGCAGTGGGTGAGCACCGCCTACCTGCTGGCCCTGGCCGTCACGATCCCGGTCGCCGGCTGGGCCATGGACAGATTCGGTGAGAAGAGTCTGTGGCAGGCGTCGCTCGCCGTCTACCTCGTCGGGTGCGTTGCCGCCGGACTCGCTCCGACGGTCGGTGTGCTGATCACGGCACGTGTGGTGCAGGGGATCGGCGCCGCGATGTTCGAGCCGATCATGCTTGCCATGCTCGCCCGGGCCGCGGGGCCCGGCCGGGTCACCCGGGTCATGAGCCTGGTTCAGATCCCTATCACCATGGCCCCGGTCTTCGGTCCCGTGGTGGGAGGCGCACTCCTTGACCAGTTCGACTGGCGGTGGCTGTTCTGGTGCAACGTTCCCGCGGGCCTGCTCTGTGCGGTGCTGGCACACCGGCTGTTGCCCCGGGACGCGCCGCGTGCCTCCTCCCGCGACCGGAGCCTTGATGTGGCCGGGCTCGTGCTGCTGCCCGGCGGTCTGGCGGCGCTCATGCTCGGCCTGTCCCAGGCGGCGAGCACGGGTGAGGGCGCGGCAGGCCGGACGGGGTCCACAGCCGCGCACCTCGTTGTCCCGCTCTCGCTGGCCTGCGGTGTCCTGCTGCTCGCCGGGTATGCCGGGCACGCGCTCCGCACCCGCAAGGTGCCGCTGCTCGACCTTCGGCTGTTCTCCGCCGGCCGGTTCCCGGCGTGTGTGCTGGCGGCGTTCTTGTTCGGCGCGTCCGTCTACGGCGCGATGTTCCTGCTGCCGCTCTTCTTCCAGCAGGTGGGCGAGTTCGACGCCTGGACCTCCGGGCTGCTCCTTGCCCCGCAGGGCCTCGGGACCGTGCTGGTCCTGCCCGTCGTCGGACGGCTGACGGCACGCTTCGGCCCCCGGGCGGTCGTGCTCAGCGGCATGGCCGTCGCGGGCCTCGGCACCGTCAGCTACACCTGGTGCGACGCCCGCGAGGACCTGCCGCTGCTGGTCGTCACTTTGCTGATCCGAGGGGTGGGGCTGGGTGTCACCCTCGCGCCCGCACTCGCGACGGGATTCGCTGCCGTCGCGCCGGAGAGCGTCGGCCGGGCGAGCAGCATCATGATCGCCGCCATCCAGCTGGGTGGTTCTGTGGGCACCGCTCTCCTCGCGGTGGTGCTCCAGCAACAGCTTTCCGCGCACCCCACGGTCGACGACGCCTTCGGCTCCGCCTTCTGGTGGACGCTCGGGCTCTGCGCCCTGGGCACCGTCACCGCGCTCCTCCTGCCACGTCACAGCCTCGATTGAAAGGACCGAGAAGACACATGCCGTACACACCAGCCACCGGCCGAACCCCGCTGAAGAACAAGGGGGTCCTGGTGACAGGAGGTTCGCGGGGCATCGGCGCCGCCATCGCCGAACGTCTCGCGGCCGACGGCGCCGCCGTAGCGCTCACCTACGCCCGCTCCAAGGACGCCGCCGAGGAAGTGGCCGACGGCATCCGCCGACGAGGTGGCCATGCACAGGCCATCCGTGCGGACAGCGCCGACCCCGCCGCCATTTCCGCCGCCGTCGATGAGGCGGCCGAGGGCCTGGGCCGCCTGGACATCCTCGTCAACAACGCGGGAGGCGGCGTCTTCGGGCCCGTGGACGAACTGCCCCAGGAAACCGTTGACACGATGATCGACGTCAACATACGCGGCGTGCTCACTACCATCAGGGCAGCGCTTCGCCATCTGCCCCCGGGCGGGCGCGTCATCACCATCGGCAGTGTGAACGCCGACCGGATGCCCTTCCCTGGTGGCTCGGTCTACGCCATGACCAAGGCGGCGGTCGCGGGGCTGACCCGCGGTCTGGCACGCGAGTTGGGTCCCCGCGGTATCACCGTGAACAACGTGCAGCCCGGTCCCACCGACACCGAGGCCAACCCCGCGGACGGCCCGATGGCGGACAGCATGCGGGGGTGGATGGCACTGGACCGGTTCGCGGCCCCCGACGAGATCGCGGCGTTCACCGCCTATCTGGCGGGCCCGGAGTCCGCGTTCGTCACCGGCGCGAACCTCACCATCGACGGCGGCTTCGCCGCCTAGGCCCTGTCCTGCCGATCTTCGCGGGCCCGCGACGCCTGGCACCGCGCCTCGCCGCGTTGTCGGGATCCGAGGCCGGACCGCAAGACCTGCGAACAGGGGCCGGGTACGGCGCGCGGTGCCCGCGCCGTACCCGGCCCCTTTTGGGTATGTCCCTATTCCGTGTCCGTGCCCACCGCCTTCAGCATCGGGACCGCCATCGCCTGCCGCCCCGGCCACAGCGAGGCGAGGACGCCGATCGCGGCCGTGGCGGCGAAGCACAGGGCCGCCCGGCCCCAGGGGACGACCAGCGGCACACTGGGCTGGGTGAGGACGGCTGCCACACCGATCGCGCTGCCCGCGACGAGGCCGAGGGCCGCCCCGAGCAGCGAGATGGTCACCGACTCGATGCGCAGGACGGAGGCGAGCCGTCGGCGGTCGAGTCCGAGAGCGCGCAACAGGCCGATCTCGCGGACGCGTTCGGAGACGGCCATGCCCATCGTGTTGACCACACCCAGGATGCCGATCAGGACAGTGATGCTGAGCAGGGCGTACATGATGTTCAGGAACTCGGCCGAGTTGCTGCTCGCCGCCTTCCGCACCTCGGCACGGTCCTGCACCAGGAGAGCGGGATTGTCGAGCGTACGCCGGATGTCGCGCTGGAGCGCCGCCGTACGGCCGGGGTCGGCGTCGGCGAGGACCGACTTGACGCGCGCCTGGTCGCCGTGGGCGGTACGGGGCAGTTGGGTGCGCGAGACGAGCGCGGACGCGAAGTCCTTCCCCTCGTAGATGGCCACGACCGGGAGTGCGGTCTTCTGCTCCGTACCGGCCACGTTGCCCGTGACGCGGCTGCCGAGCTTCAAGTGGCGAGCCGCGGCGGTCTCTTCTTCGAGGGCGATGCCGTGGTCGAGACGCTTCAGCGACCCCTCGCGAAGGGTGATGGGGGCCAGGCGTTCCACCGTGCCGGGGGTGACGGCCGCCGCGAAGAGCATGTCCTCGCGGGAGATGCGGATGTCGGTGTTGACGACGGCGGTGACGGCCGCGGCGTCCGGGAGGCGTGCGACGCGGGCGGCGACATCGGTCCCGATCTCCCCGAAGTCGACGGCTGTGATGCGCAGATCGGAGGCCATGGCCCGGTCGGCCTCGTCCTCGTCCACCCGGCTGAGCGACGCCACGACCACCGTGACGGCGGTGACCATGGCGAGGCCGACCATGAGGGTCGCCGCGGTGGCCGCCGTACGCCGCGGGTTGCGGCGCGCGTTCTCCACCGCGAGCTTGCCGCGGATCCCCGCCAGCCGCCTCAGGGGCGTCCGGAGCAGGCCGGTGACGCCGAGGGCGATGAGCGGGGTGAGGACGATCAGGCCGACGAGGAGGACGGGTACGGCGACGTAGAGCATGTTCTCGTCCCCGGCGGCCGCCCAGAGCAGCAGAAGCCCGAGCCCGGTGACCGTCACGCCGACGACACCACGGCGGCGCAGTGACGCGGGGGTGGGCGGACGGCTCGTCCGCAGTGCCGCCACGGGGGAGACCGACGCCGCACGACGGGCCGGGACGTAGGCCGCGAGCATGGTGACCGCGACACCGACGCCGAGGGCGGCCAGCACGGGCGTGGGCTCAAGGATCCGCAACGGGACGTCGACGACGCCGCCCGTGTCCCCGAACAGGCTGCTCAGCAGTGCCGCGACGCCGATGCCCGCCGCGTAGCCGACGACCGACGCGACCGCCCCGACGACCCCGGCTTCGGTCAGCACCTGGCGCATCACATACCGCCGGGTGGCTCCGACCGCGCGGAGCAGGGCGTGTTCACGGGCGCGCGCGGCGCTCAGCATCGTGAAGGTGTTGGCGACGAGGAAGGTGGAGACGAACAGGGCGACACCGGCGAAGCCGAGCAGCACCGTGGTGAGCTTGTCGTCCGATGCGGCCGTGGCCTCGCCCCGCAACTGGTCCGAGGTGACGGCTTCGAGCCCGCGCGGCAGCACATCCCGTGCCCGCTCGGCCAGTTGGGCCTGCGACGTGCCCTCGGCGGCGGTCAGCGTGATCGTCGTGTAGCCGCCCTGAGCCGGGGCGAACTGCCGCATTGCGGTGGTGTTGTCGAACGCGGTGAGCGTGCCGCCGGAGGCGAGGCGGCTGTCCTCCGCGGTGAAGAGGCCGACGACGCGGGCGTCGCGCGCCGTGCCGTTCACGACGATCCGGACCGTGCCGCCGACCCGTGCTCCGGAACGCTCGGCCGCCGCCTTGTCGATGGCGATCTCCCCGGAGGCGCGCGGGCCGCGTCCGGCGGTGAGGGGGTAGCGGGGGTCCTTGCCCCCGGGGCCCGGGACGTAGTTGACGCCCGCGGACCGGTACAGATCGCCGACGAGTCCGTCGTCCGAGCCCGCCAGGAACGAAGGGCCCTCGACCGTCCCGCGTGCCGCCGCGGCACCGGGCAGCGCACGCAGGCGTTTCAGCAGCGCCTGGTCCAGACGGGGTGCCGCGTCGGGGGAGTCCGACGTGGAGTACCGCGTGGACTCCGCGGGCCGCACCGCGACGGACACATCGGGCTGGGAGTTGGCGCGGGCCTTGGTCAGGGCGGCGCTGACGGAGTCGCCGTAGATCAGGGATCCGGTCACGAAGGCGACGCCGAGGACGACGGCGAGGGCGGGCAGCGCGAACCGGAGGCGGTGCGAGCGCAGGGTGCGCAGGGCGGTACGGAGCATGGCGAACCTCCGGGGCGAGGGGCGGCTGCGGGGCGAGTGCGGGACGCCCCTCATCGGACGGCCTGCTGCCCGGCGTCGAACGTCTTCATCTGCTCCAGCACCCCGGCGGCGCTGGGCTTCGCCATCTCGTGGACGAGGCGGCCGTCGGCCAGGAAGAGCGCGCGATCGGCGTAGGCGGCCGCGACGGGGTCATGGGTGACCATCACGACCGTCTGGCCGAGTATCTGCGCGGACATCTGTAGGAACGACAGGACCTGCGCGCCCGCCCGGGAGTCGAGATTGCCGGTGGGCTCGTCGGCGAAGACGATCGCGGGGCGCGACGCGAGCGCCCGGGCGCAGGCCACCCGCTGCTGCTGGCCGCCGGAGAGCTGGTCCGGTCGGTGACCGAGCCGGTCGGCCAGGCCCAGGGTGCTGACGAGCTCCCGCAGCCACTCCGGGTCGGGCGCGATCCCGGCCAGGTCGCAGGGGAGGGTGATGTTCTCCAGCGCCGTGAGTGTGGGGAGGAGGTTGAACGACTGGAAGACGAAGCCGATGCGCTCACGCCGCAGCTTGGTGAGCCGGGCCTCGTCGAGCGAGCCCAGCTCGGTGTCGCCGATCCACGCACTGCCGGACGTGGGCGTGTCGAGACCGGCGAGGCAGTGCATGAACGTCGACTTGCCCGACCCCGAAGGGCCCATGATCGCGGTGAACTCCCCGGAGACGAACTGGGCCGACACACCGGCCAGCGCCGTCACCGCGGTTTCGCCCTCGCCGTAGACCTTGGTCAAGTGGTGGCCCGCGGCGACCACCTCACCGAACCTGGGGGAGGACGCGGGGGCGTCCGATCGCTGGCTCATTGCACATCGCTCCTGCATGACGTTCTCGGGACGGTTCGCGGCCGAAAGGGCACGACCGGTCGAACGGCCGGCCTCGCGGCGGCGAAGGCATCCATGGGTTTCGGGCGGCGGGACGGCGCGGTCTGCGCAGCCGCCTCACCGGGCCGTTCCGATGCTGCCGGGCCGCGGCGCTCCCGCGGATCCACCGGAAAGCCGAACGGCGAGCCACCTCCCTCGGCCGAACGGCCGAGGGGCATGTGGAGCCGCCTGGCGTAGCGTGACCTGCATGATTGCCGCGTTCCTGGCCCGCTCCCCGCTCCAGCGAGCCTTCATCTGCCTCGTCGTTCCCGGGCTGTTCACCCTGGTGGTGCTCGAGGGCCGCAACGCGCCGTACGCCGCCGTGGTGGCCGCGACGGTCGTCACCGGGGCGCTGTCCCTGCTCGCCCTCTTCGCACCGGAGCGTTGGTTCTGGCAGTGCGTCTCGGCCGCCGCGACGGCGTCCCTCACGCTGACCGTCGTGGAGACCCAGCTCGGGCAGCGCCCCGAGAACACGCCCGGGATGGTGGAGCTGGCCGTGCTGCTGCTGGTGGTCACCCGCGCGGCGCGGCGCCTCCGGCCCCTGAAGGCGATCGGGCTCTCCGCGGCGGCCTCCTGCGCGGCGGTGGTCCTCCCCCTGCGTCTGGAGTACTGGGACGACCACCTCTATCTGTTCATCAGCCTTCTCGTCGTGTTCGCCGTACCCTCCGCGGCCATCTTCGGACTGGCGCTGCGCATGCGCGACATCCTGCGGGCCCGGGAGTTCGAGGCCGCGGCCCAGACCCAACGCCTGGAGTACGCACGGGAGCTGCACGACTTCGTCGCCCACCACGTCACGGCGATCGTCGCCCAGGCCAAGGCCGCGCGCTTCACGGCGGACGCCGGACACGTCCAGAGCCCCGAGGACCGGGACCGGATGCTGGCCCAGATCGAGCAGGCCGCGGCCCAGGCGCTGGGATCGATGCGTGCCATGGTCTCCGTCCTGCGGGATCCCGCGACTCCCGCGGCGACCCGCCCCGCGGGCGACCTGGGCGGCCTGCGCACGCTCACGGAGAAGTTCTCGGTCGCGGGGCCGCGCGCGACGCTGACCGTCGACGCGTGCCTGACCGACCGCCCGGTGCCACCGGAGGTCGCCACCACCGTCTACAGCGTCGTGCAGGAGTCACTGACCAATGCGCGGAAGCACGCGGAGGGGGTGACGCAGGTCGAGGTGCGGGTCGCGCCGCACCCCGAGGTGCCGGACCGTCTGGAGGTGTCGGTGAACGACGACGGCCGCCACCGGAACCAGGGCGGGCCCACGGGCGAGAACGCGGCGGCGAACGCCCGAGCGGCCGGTGGGGGATACGGTCTCGTCGGTCTCGCCGAGCGAGTCGAGGGGATCGGCGGGCGGATCAGCGCGGGGGAGCGGCCGGGCGGCGGATGGCGTGTCCACGCGGTCCTGCCACTGACACCCTGACCTCGCACGGACCGCCCGGCGTCCCCCTGGAATCATGTCGTCCATGACGATTCGGGTCCTCATCGCCGACGACCAGGCCATGCTCCGTGCCGCCTTCCGTATGATCCTCGACTCCCAGCCGGACATCGAGGTGGTGGCGGAGACCGCCGACGGGGCGGCGGCCCTCGAGGAGGCATGGCGGCTGCGACCCGACGTCTGCCTGGTCGACATCCGGATGCCGAAGCTGGACGGTCTCGAAGTCACCCGGCAGCTCGCGGGCCCCGGTGTGCCGGATCCGATGAACGTGCTGATCGCCACCACCTTCGATCTCGACGAGTACGTCTACACCGCGCTGCGCAACGGCGCCTGCGGATTCCTCCTCAAGGACGGAGCGCCCGCGCTGCTCACGGAGGCCGTACGAGCCGCGGCCACGGGCAGCTCCCTGATCTCACCGTCGATCACCGTCCGGCTGCTCTCGCATATGGCCCCGCACCGCAACCGGCCGGCGGCCGAACCCGCGGTGCGCGGTGGCACCGGTAACGGGCCGGTCCGGCCGACCGAGCCGCTGACCCAGCGCGAACTGGACGTCGTCCGTCTCGTCGCCCGCGGCCGCACCAACGAGGAACTGGCCGCGGAGCTCTACGTCACGCTGTCCACCGTCAAGACGCACCTGGCGAACGTCCAGCGGAAGCTGGCCGCACGCAACCGCGTCGAGATCGCCGCATGGGCGTGGGAGACGGGCGTCTGCGGAGGCAACGGGCCCTAGGCACTGTCCTGCCGATACTCCGATGGGACGAGGGGCGTGCGGGATGCGTGGTTGAGGAGGGCGGCTGCGGTGGTGTGGGAGTCGGGCATGGGCCAGTGGGGGTCCTTGCCCGTCAGGGCGGCGAAGAGGCGTTGCCAGGCTTCGTCGTCCGTGCCCAGGAGCTTTCCGGCCAGGGCGGCCAGTTCGTTCGTGGCCTCCTGGACGGCGGCCCGGAGCGCGGTGGGGAGTTCCTGGCGGACGGAGGCTTCCGCGAGGTAGTGGAGCATGCGGTTGGCCATGGCACCACCGTGGACGATCTCCTTGCCGGAGAGCAGGCCCCGTTCGAGAAGAGCGTCGAGGACGGGGGCCCACTCCTTGCGCGCGATCGACAGGTTCGGGATGTTCCCGATGGCCGCACGGGCCCAGCTGGGGCCCCGGTCGGTCAGGGTGCGGTCGATGAAGCAGGACCAGTACTCGAACGCCGCCGGCGCGAGCTCGTCCGGAGCGTCCGGCAGCCGGGCGATGTCGCCCCATACCCGCGAGCGGAACGGCTCCTGCTCGTGGGCCCGGATCAGGACGTCCCAGTCGCGGGTGTAGGGCAGGTCCAGGACTTCCTGGTGTTCGTACTCCCCACAGGTGCGGAGCTTGGCGACGAGGCGATCGGTGCTCAGCTCCTTGTCGAGGCGAGCGGTGAGAACAGCGTCCGGGGCGGGCGCGGACAGTGCCTTCGTGGCGACCTTGGCGGCGCCCGCGCTCAGCAGACCCCGGTCGATCAGCGAGCGAAGACAGTCGGGGCCGCCGTGGCGAAGGGCGTTGCGCGCTGCCAGAAGGTGGTCCGGCAGCGGAAGACGCTTGCCCCATGAGGCGAGCGCGTGCTCCACGAGTTCGGGGTCGGCCGCTTCGACCTGAACACGGAGGTACTTCGCCGACCCCTTGTCGAAATGGTGCCGTGCGAGCAGCCGTTCGCGGAGCTCCGGGGCAAGCGGGAGGAGGTCGTCCGGCCCTTCGGCGGTGCGGCCCTGGGGCCTGCGGGAGAGGATGATCCGGCGGATCTCGACGGTCGAGCCGCCGCTGTGGACCTCCCCGTACAGCGCCGCGTTGATCGTGGGGTCGTCCACGGCCAGGAGCCGCAGACGCAGGTCCCGGTGGCGGGAGCCGCGCGCCAGCAGGAGCAGCGCGGCGTGGTCGTCGTGGGCGAACAGATGGTCCAGGAGGGCGTCGGGCACATGGCTGGTCGTGCATGCGCGCTCGGTGAGGGTGAGCGTGGCCCGCGCGTCCAGCCGCGGCAGTACGGCAGCGAGAGCGTCGGTGTCCGCATGGAGCAGGAGTCCGGCGGCGGCCGGGGTGAGTACCGTGGGGACGGTGTCCGCGCTGCCGTGCTCGAGCAGCTCGGCGAAAGGCCGCTCGGCCCCGTCGCTGTCCATCGAGGCGAGCGCGCGCAGCCACCGCTCGAGGTCGGTGCCGAGCCGGTCGGCGACCAGTCGGCGCGCGGCACGCACGGCGACAGTGGCCGGCACACCACGGGTGAACCAGCCGTTCGGCAGCGGGGACATCTCACGTGCGGGCGTCCGGGCGACCATCTCGCTGGGTGCGACGATCCCCTGCCGACAGGCGAGCAGATCGTCCTTCCTGGCCCGGTCGGCCGTCTGCTCGGCGAGGCGTCGGCGTGTGTCGGGCGAGGCGTGCCGGTCACACGCCTCCACGAGCCAGGCGGGATGGACGAGTCCGGGGAAACTGGCCGGGAGCGTAGCGGTGAGGACATCGAGCACATCGGGGTCGGTGGGCAGTGGTGCGCCCGCGACGAGCGTGCGGAGCAGATGTGCGGAGGCGAGTGCCGCTTCCCGGTCCAGGATGCGTTCCCGCTTCCGCTGTTCGCCGTGGGTGAGCGCGGGCGCGGCGGGTGCGGGTGCCTCGGCCGGGTCCGGGGGGCCGGTGGTCCGGGCGTTCGCGTCGAGGCGGGCGAGTTCGTCGGCGTTGGGCCGGGGGCCGGCCACCTGCGCCGCCGCGGTGATCAGTTCGGCGAGTGAGCCGGTGAAGGTTCCGACCAGGTGGAGCGCGATGACCCACGCTTCCGAGTGGCCGGCCAGATGCTTGTGTACGAGGTCGACGGCGTGCCGGTGGGCCCGGGTGCCGACGGCGTCGTGGTGGAGGTGGGTGAGGACCGCCGCGGCCGGCTGGGCGGTGTCGACGAGCCGTTCGGGTTCCAGCAGGTCCCGCTCGACGGCATCGACGAACCAGCGGTGCAGGTTGGCGTCGTACGACGTGGCGCGCAGATGATCGACCGGCTTGGAGTCGAGGTTGCTCGCGGGTGTGGTGAGTGCCTGGCGGATCGCCTCGTCGACGTCCTCGTGGCGGAGGAGCTCCACGATGGGCTCGGGCTGGAAGGTGTGCTCGCGGTGGGCGGCGATCAGGCGCGGGAAATCGTACACATAGGGCTCGTGCACGATCTCCTGCATCAGCCGGCGGGTGGCATTGCGTCCGCGCGGGTCGGCGAAGACCCGGGGCAGCGCTTCGGGGTCTTCGTAGGGCTCCAGCCCTTCCCGGAACCTGTCCAGGCCGTCGGGGTGCTCCAGCGCGGCGGCCGCCTCGACGAGGATCGGGGGCGGGTCGGCGGGGCCCAGGTCGAGGAGTCGGCGTACGGCGTCCGGGCCGCCGCGTTCCCACACCCGGACCACGGAGTAGTGGCGTGCGCTGTCGCTCGTCCACCACGCCCAGGAGTGCAGGACCAGTTCGGGGTCGCCGCTCGTGATCAGCGGGCTGCGCCGGAACTGTTCCCTGGCGGCGAGGAGTTCGGCGCGCAGCCCGGCGTCGAGGGGGACGGGCTCGGTGCGGCCCGGGGTGCGGGGGACGCCGGAGGCGATCGCGCGGCGCAGGGACAGGGTGGCCTTCTGGTTGCGGTACACGGCGGCGTTGACCGTCGGCTCGTCGCGCTCGGTCAGTCGGCGCAGATCGCCCGCGCCGAGGGCGACGTTGCCGCCGATGGCGGCCCGCACACGGGGTGCGGACGCCGCGAGCGCGGTGGGCAGGGCGTGCGACGGCAGCGAACCCTTGCCGAGCAGGGCGTGCAGCAGCTCGTCGGGCAGATGCGGGAGCAGCTCGCGCAGCTCGTCGGGCTCGGCGGCGTACAGCAGGAACCGGTACGGCTTGGTCAGCGCGGGTGGCGTGACCGAGGCCGCGGGCTCGGGGACCGTGCCGTCGGCGATACCGGCCAACAGGTCGGCGAGGGTGCCCTTGTACCGGGACAGGGAGGTGCGCAGGGTGGCCCAGCGCCGCGGATCGCCGCCGAGCTGTCGGTGGAGAAGAACGCGCAGGGGTGCGGTGGGGCCGAGTTCGAGCAGAGCCCGAGCCGCTGTGCGCGCGGGGGTGACGGTGTCGAGAACGAGGGCGCTGAGGTCTGCGCGGTCGCCGGACGGGCCCAGACCGGCGGCGATCCGGAGGAGTTCGGGGTGGCCGGGTGTGCGGACGGCGACGCGCAGCAGGGCCGGGCAGGCGGGTGCGACCTCGGCGACCACCGTGGGATGGGTGCGGTACAGGTCGGTGAGCAGCTGCTCGGGACAGTCGGGGCGGGCCGCGAGGACGCGGACGGCGGGCTCCGGCAGCGGCGCGGACCGATGAGCCGTCACGATGGCGTCCCAGTCGATGCTACGGCGCCAGGCCGGTTCGGCTTCGCCCGCGCGGAGCCCCGCCACCATGCCCTCCGGCCCCTCGGCGGCGGCCACCGCGGCGCGCAGCCGGTCGCGGCCGGAGTCGCCGTTGCCCTCGCTGTCGCTGTCGAGCGCGCCGCGTGCGATGTCGGCAACGGCGGGGTGCAGGAGAGCCGGGCCGGTCGCGGGGTCGAGCAGCACGCGCAGCCGGTCGGGTCGCGAGAACAGCCCGAGTACGGCACGCAGTTGCTCGGCGGTGGTCAGCGCGCGGCCACAGGTGGCCAGCGCGTGCTCGACCAGCTCGGGAGTGTCGCTCACCACGGCCGCACCCACGAAGTGGGGGAGCGCGGGCGCTTCCTGGGTCGTCGCGCGGATCCGGGTCAGCAGCGGGGCGAGGGCGGTCGGCTCGGGGTGCCGCCCGGGGGTGAGGATGAGACGGCGCATCCAGGGGCGGGCCTCGGCATGCTCGTACACGCATTGGTCGACGACGGGGTCGGGGCGCTCGAGCAGCACGGCCAGGTCGTCGACGGCGAGCCCCTTGGCCCGTGCCAGGGCTCGCCGTACCCGCGCGTCGGGGTCGCCTGCCGCCTTCACCCGGGCCTCCGCGCTGAGGGGCACCCAGGTGAGGTAGCGGGGCTCCGCTTCGCCCAGCCGACGGCGTATCCGCCCGGCATCGCCAGGGGCGGCCCCGGCCAGCAGCAGGGCGAGCAGCTGCGCACCGCTCCGGTCGTAGCGGGTCACTGAGCCTGATGTCACCGATCGTGTCCCTTGCGTCTGTCGTCTGTCGTCTTCGGACGGTGGTCCGAGGGGAACCCCATCACACAGGCTCGAATTGTTCTCCCGGAGGGTCGCAAGAGCGTGGGGCTGCGTGGCAAGAAGGTGCTGCTGGTGCGCTGAGCCCGGATCCGGCCGGGGTTCCGCCTCATCAACTCCCGCGGCAGCAATTCCGCTTCGGCAGGCAACCCAAAAGAAACAAGACACCTCATACCAGTGGGACGGACCCGAGTACGCACGACGTGAACGGCCCGGCGCGCGATGCGAGGAGCGGGCGACGCACAGGGAGGGTTGTCTGTTGGACGGTTTCGAGTCTTCCGCCGCCGGCACCGGCACGCCCCAGGACGGGGTGCCACAGCCGACAGCGTCCGGGCAGTCCCGTGAGACCGGCCGGCTGTCCCGCCGACGGTTCGTCGTCTCTTCGCTGGCGGCGTCCACCCTGACGATCGCCGCACCGCTCGGCTGCGACACGTCCTCGGCGGAAGGCGCCGAGGGTACCCCGGAGCCCGCGCGCAAGCCGTCCGGCGTCGTGGTGACGGGCGCCGACGACGAGATGCTGGTCCTCCAGGTCACGGCGACGAACAAGGTGATCGTGCGGCTGCCCCGGGTCGAGGTCGGCCAGGGCATCACGACCGCGGTCGCCATGATGATCGCCGAGGAGCTGGACGCCCGGCTCGTCGACGTCGACATCCCGCTCGCCGACGCCCGGGACAAGGGCAACCAGTACACGGGCGGCTCGAGTTCGGTCAGCTCACTGTACGGTCCGGCCCGCCAACTGGCCGCCACCGCACGCGCCAGGCTGCTGACCGCGGCTGCCAGACGGTGGCACCTCCCCGCCCGGACCCTGCGCACCCGGGACACGATGGTCATCGCGCCGGACGGGCGCACGGCCACCTACGGATCACTGACCGCGAGCGCCGCCGGGATCCATCGGCCTGCCGTGTCGAGCAAGCCCAAGCCCCCGTCCCGGCATCGCGTGATCGGACGGCCGACGACCCGGATCGACGCGCGGGACATCGTCACGGGCAAGGCGACGTACGCCGGAGACCTTTCGGCGGCCGGAGCGAAACCGACCGTGGTGGCCCGGCCGCCGACGATCATGGGAAAGGTCGTCTCGGTCGACGACAGGGCGGCCCGCGCCCTGCCGGGCGTCCGCGCCGTCGTCAGGATCCCCGGAGGCGTCGCGGTGGTGGCGGACACCTTCCACCACGCCTTCAAGGCCAGGGACGCGCTGCGGATCACATGGGCCCCGGGCCCGCTCGCGCCCCTGTCGGACGCCGCCATCCGGGCCCGACTGCGGGCCGCTGTGCCACGGCTCGGCACCCCACCGCGCGGATCGGCGCAGACAGAGGCCGAGTTCGAGTTCGCCTTCGTCAGCCACGCCCCGATGGAGGTGCTGACCGCGGTGGCGGATGTGCGCGCCCACCGCGCGGAGTTCTGGTTTTCCACACAGACGCCGATGGACGCGCGGGACAGCATCGCCGAGGCGATCGGACTGCCGAAGTCCAAAGTCCGGGTGCATGTCGTGCGCGGCGGGGGTTCGTTCGGACGGCGGTTGAACTTCGATGCCGCGATCGAGGCCGCACTGATCTCCCAAAAGGCACGCGTGCCGGTGAAGCTGATGTGGAGCCGGGGCGACGACATACGGCACGGCAGGATGCGCCCGGCCAGCCACCACAGGATCCGGGCGAGCCTCGCGCGGGGAAAGGTGGTGGCCTTCGCCCACTCGATGGCCTCGGTGAACGAGTCCTCGGCACAGCAGGGCACGGCCGCGCAGGGCGGTGTGACCACCACCACCTCCACCGCCGCTGCCGCACACACCGGGGGCACTCCCGCGGCGGGCCCGCTCCCCAGCGACGATGGACTGTACAACTTCGGACGCGTCTCGAAGGAGTCGGGCGGGGTCGGGCTAACGATTCCCCTCGGCGCGTGGCGGTCGGTGGATTCCGGGACGACGAGGACGGCCGAGGAGATCGTCGTCGACGAGGTCGCCAAGAGCCTGGGCAAGGACCCGGTCGCGTTCCGGCGCACCACCCTCCGGAACAAGGCAGTCAAGGCCGTACTCGACAAGGTCGCGACCGCCGGAGACTGGGGCCGGACCATGCCGGCGGGCCAGGCCCAGGGCGTGGCTGTCCACGAGGAGTACGGCTCCTGCGTGGCCTGCCTGGTCGAGATCGACGCCACCGATCCGAAGAACCCCCGGGTGACCAAGGTGGTGATGGCAGCCGACGTCGGAAAGGCCGTCAACCCGCGCGGCCTTGAGGCTCAACTCATGGGCACCGCGATCGACGGGATCTCCACGGTTCTGCGGGCCGGCCTCCACATCGACCGTGGCGCGGTCCGCGAGAGCAGCTTCTCCGACTTCCATTACGCCCGCGGGCGGCACGCGCCGCTGCACTTCGAAGCGCACATCATGCCCTCCCGGCGTGACCCCGGAGGGGCCGGTGAACTCGGCGTCCCCGCGGCTGCGGGCGCCGTCGCCAACGCCTATGCGCGGGCGACCGGTACCCGACCCCGCCGTTTCCCGGTCAACTTCTGAGAGGTACCGATGCCCTCCTACGCCTTCGTCCTCAACGGGAAACGGGTCACCGTCCAGGCACCGGCCGATATGCCGCTGCTGTGGGTGCTGCGCGACATGCTGGGGGTCACCGGCCCCAAGTACGGCTGCGGCGTCGGGGTCTGCCGCGCCTGCACCAGCCATCTCGACGGCGAGGAGATCCAGCCCTGCACCGTGCCCGTCGCGGACTGCGCGGACCGCTCCGTCACCACCATCGAGGGCCTGGCCGACGGAGACACCCTGCACCCCGTACAGCGGGCCTGGCTCGACTGCGATGTCGCGCAGTGCGGCTTCTGTCAGCCGGGACAGATCATGGCCGCGGCAGCCCTGCTGAAGAAGACGCCCCGGCCGACGGACGCCGACATCGACCGGATCGAGAACGTCTGCCGCTGCGGCACCTACTCCCGGATACGCGAAGCGATCAAGAAGGCCGCCGCAGCCAGTCGGCCCGCCGAGGACTGACAGCGGGCTATGTCCCGGCGTCGTCCACCGCGCGCAGAGCGCTTTGCAGCGCATGGCGTAGGTGTGTCCGCGCGTCCCCCGCATCGGCCTTGTTCAGCAGGGCCGACAGGAATTCCGGGTCCGGGTAGCCGCTGTCCTGGGATTCCTTCGTGGCCCACAGCTGTGACCAGATGGAGATCATCATTTCGTTGCAGGCTTGGGCCTGCGCGAGCCGATGCGGACCTTCACCGGTGAAAACCTCGCGCGCCGAGACCCCCAGCCGATGGCCCACGGCGATCAGGAACGTCTCCCTCGCAGGCGAATCCAGAATTGCCAGTACGCGGTCGCGAGCACTCATTGGTCCATGTCCCAGAAATCTTCGTCCGTCATCGGCCGACCTCCACCATAGGATTCGCGAGGCAGTGAATCCACGTCGTACCCACGTGACCGCAGCACGGCAATCCTGGTGTTTCCGTTCATGATAGTGCCGTCGGGCTTGACGATCAGTGGCTCGTGCGCCCCTGGCCGCAAAGAGAAGACGATGTCTTCCGTGTCTTGTTTGTGCCAGAAGTCCAGTGAACTCTTGTCGAGTGAGCTGTCCGGGTGCAGCGATTGCAGCGGCGGATCTCCACAGCCTTCGAGGCCGAGCGGGTCCTGCCAGGTGTGGGGGTTGTGCACATAGGCCCGGGGATGTGGTGCCGGGGCGAGACCGAGGGGGTCGGGGGTGAGGTACTGGGCGGTTTCGGGGTCGTAGTAGCGGTGGTGGTTGTAGTTCAGGCCGGTTTCGGGGTCGGCGTACTGGCCGGGGAAGCGGAGGGGGCAGGTGGTGGTGTCGGATGGGGTGGGGAGGGGGGTGCCCCAGAGGGTGGTGCGGTGCTGCCAGGCCAGGTGGCCGTCAGGGGTGATGAGTTCGGTCGGGGTGCCGATCGGGTCGGTGACGATGGTGTGGAAGCGGGTGGAGCCCGGTTCCTGGTCGACCTGGGTCAGGGGACGGTGGGTGTCGGGGGAGTAGTCCCAGGTGGTGGTCAGGCCGTCGTGGGTGGTCCGTTCGGCCAGGCGGCCGGCGTCCCAGGTGAAGGTGAGGGCGGTTCCGCCCTGACTGCTCTTCGCTGTGCGGCGGCCGAGTGGATCGTAGGTGTAGGTCCACTCCTCGCCGTCGGGGGTGGTGGCTTTGGTGAGGCGGTCTTCGGCGTTCCAGGTGTAGGTCCAGGTGCGGGTCCGGCCGTTGAGGAGTTTGCGGGTCTTCCTGATCAGGCGGCCTGCCGCGTCGTGCTGGTACCTGGTCCGGCCGGCGTGGCGGATGAGGGCGCCGTCGCAGGTGCGCTCACCGGCGGCGGGGTGGTCCGGTGCGGTGGCGTGGGTCTGGTTGCCCACCGTGTCGTAGGCGTACTTCTCCGTCCAGCCATGTGCCTGAACGGCCGTCACCCGCCCCACGGGGTCGAGGGTGAACCGGCGTGTTCCGGTGGTGAGTTCGCGGATCTGGGTGACGTAGCCGTCGGGACGGTAGGTGTAGGCGCGGTGCTGGAGCAGACGCTCCTGGGGGGAGGTGGTGATGGTCTGGGTTGCCAGGCGGCCGACGTCGTCCCAGCTCTGGGTGAGGGTGAGGTCTCCTGCGGTGTGCTGGGTTTCGTAGCCGGCCGCGTCGTGGGTGAAGGTGAGGGTGTGGCCGCCTGTGGTGAGGGTGGAGGGTCGGCCCGTCGGGTCGTAGGTCCAGGCGGAGGTGAGACCGGAGGGTGTGGTGCGGTGGCTCTGGTTGCCCGCTGCGTCATAACCGTACGTGGCCGTCCGGCCGTTGACCGTTTCGGCGAGGATACGGCCGAGTGGATCGCGCTCCAGGGTCAGCTGTGCGGCATCGTTCGACGCGTGGGTGAGGGTGCCGTTCGGGTCGTAGGCGTAGGTCGTCACCTCGCCGGTGGACTCGTCGTGCTGCGCGACCACGCGACCCGTTGCGTCCAGGGTGTAGCGCAGTGTTTCCCCGAGCGCGTTGGTCCGGGCGGTGAGACGGCCCGCCGCGTCGCGTTCGTAGGTGCGCGTGGCGCCGTTGAAGTCGGTTTCCGCGGTCAGGTGGCCCGCGGCGTCATAGGTGTAGTGCCACTGACTGCCCTGCGGATTGGTGACCTCGGTGAGGCGTAGTTCGGTGTCGTAGGTGAAGCTGTAGTGGGCGCCGTCGGGGTCGGTGCGGGTGGCGGGCTGGTCGAAGTGGGTGTGGGTGTAGGTGGTGGTGTGTCCGGCTTGGTCGGTGTGGTGGGCGAGGTTGCCTTCGGTGTCCCACTGCCATACCTCACGGACTCCGTCTGGTCCCTCGCGCCAGGCGGGTTCGCCCTCGAGGGTCCAGCCCTGCCGGGTGGTGTTGCCCAGGGGGTCGGTGACGGCGGTGACCAGTCCGTGTGGGCCTCGGCGGGCGCGGGTGGTGTTGCCCAGGGGGTCGGTGATGGCCATGGGGAGGCCGGCCGCGTTGGTGGTGACCTGGGTGGTGTTCCCGAGTGCGTCGGTGATTGTCGACAGGTGTCCGGACCCGTTGTAGGTGTAGTGGGTGGTGGCGCCGGTGGGGTCGGTGGTGGAGGTGCGCGCACCGCGGTCATCGTAGGTGTGGCGCCATGTGCCGCCGTTCGGCTCGCGGATCTCCAGGGGCAGACCGCGGTCGTCGTAGGTGGCCTCGGCCCTCGTGCCGTCGGGGCGTTCGACGGCGATCAGGCGGTCGAGGTCGTCGTAGTGGTAGCGGGTGGTGTGGCCCAATGGGTTGGTGACCGCGATGGGATGACGGTTGTTGTCGTCCCATTCGGTGTGGGTGGTGTTGCCCAGCGGGTCGGTCTCCGCGATGACCCGGTATGCCTCGTTGTAGACGTAGGTGGTGGTATTGCCGAGGGAGTCGGTGTAGCGGTTGGTTCGGGTCCCGTTGTCGTAGTGCATGCGGCCGGAGAGGATGCCGTCCGGGCCGATGCCCCGCAGGACGCGGCCGCGATGGTCGTAGACATAGGCGTAGGTCGTGCCGTTGCGGTCGGTCCAGGACGTGATGCGGTGTGCGTCGTCGTACTGGAAACGCAGCGGCAGTCCGGTGGAGTTGATGACCTCGCTCAGGTCTCCGGCTTCGCTGTAGCCGTATGAGATCAGGGGGGTGCTGTGCTGATGCTCTGCGCCGTGGAGCAGACGGAGGGTGGTGATGCGCAGCAGCTGCGGATCGGTGTCGATGGCGATG
The DNA here is from genome assembly GCF_058215575.1 of Streptomyces sp. JLBJ103. Lineage (NCBI taxonomy): Bacteria > Bacillati > Actinomycetota > Actinomycetes > Kitasatosporales > Streptomycetaceae > Streptomyces > Streptomyces sp. JLBJ103. The sequence continues at coordinate 7,166,139 of NZ_CM177089.1, forward strand.
CGGTAGCCGCCGGAGTGGGTGATCTCCGTCGGTGCGCCCTGCTCGTCGTAGGTGATGGTGATGCGGTCGCCTTCGCCGGTGCGGTCGGTGATCGCGGTCAGGGCCAGTTCCCGGCCGCCTGCCGGGAGGGGGGCGAAGTGGAGGGTGCGGTGGTGTTCGGGGGTGGTGATGGTGAAGGTGCCGTCCGGTTTGCCGTCCCAGCGAAGTGGCCAGCGAGGACCGGAGGTGGGAAGGGTGGGGACACCGGGCTCGGGGATCGGGTAGGTGAGGAGCATGCCGTCGTCGGTGATGTAGACGACGCCCGCGTCGTCGATCTCCAGGCGCTGGTCGAGGGTGCCGGCCCAGGTGCGGCCGAACCAGCCGCCGCACGGGTGCCCGGAGACGTAGTGCCGCTCCAGGACCAGTGGCAGTACTCCGGGCAGGGTGACGTCGGTGGCGGACATGACCATCTCGCCGGTCGCCACATCGATGGGCTCACCGGTGGTGCACCGGTCGGTGTTGCAGGTGTTGTTCTTGTTCGGATCGCTGTCGGTGCGTTTGCGGGCGCTGCCGTCTCGGCTGAGGGCGCGTTCGCGGTTGAGGAGGCGTTGTGCGGCGTTCTTGGCCACGTTGCCACCCCGGCGGATGGCGCCGGTGCCGCCGCTGGCCAGTGCCAGGAGGAGGTCGGGGGTGAGTTGTCCGGCGGCGCGGGCGGGGTTGCGCTGCCATTCGTCCCAGTTGACGACGGCCTTGGCGAACTCCTTGGGGTGGTCCACGGCGTAGGCGGCCCCGTCTGCCATGCCCGCAAGCCGCAGCCCAGCCCCCTGGGGCCCGTCCTCGACGAGATACTCGAACTCCTTGTACCACCCGTGCGCGGTGTCCTTCGCGCCGCCGAAGAAGTCCCCCCACTTCTGCTTGAGGTAGTCCACGCCTTTGGGAGCCGGGGGCTTGTCCGGGGCCTTCTCCTTGGCGGTGTCGAGTGTGCGCTTGGCCGTGTCGACGACGAGGTTGAGTTCCTTCTCCAGCTTGTCCAGGCGCTTGTAGCAGGCGTTCAGAGCGGCCATCCCCGGATCGTCCTCCGGGGGCTTCTCCGGCAGGGGATCGTCCTTGCGGTCCTCCGCGTCGGCGTAGTCCTTCACCTGCTGCCAGTAGCGCTTGGATGCCGCTCGTGCGTCATCGGCGTCGTCGATGATGGGCTTGACGCGCTTTTGTACCGACCGCAGCTTTCCCGCATAGGAATCCAGCGCACTGGCGGCGGAGGTGAAGTAGGTCTTGGCCGAGCCCAGCTCCTTGGGCAGCTTCTCCGTCGCGCCCTGGAATCCCTCCGACGCCGCACCGGTCCAGTTCATCAGGGACAGCACGTCGAGTTGTTCGACCCCGTCCTGGAACGCGCCCGCGTAGGCGCGGAGTTTGACGGCCAGGTCTTCGACGTCGGTGGGGCTGCCGGGGATGACATCGGAGGGTTTGGCGTTGGGGGGTATGCGCTCGGTCGAGCCGCCCTCGGTCGCGTCCTTCTGGGTCATGCGGTCACTCCCTTGGAACCGCCGTCGACTTCCCAGCCGCCGTCGTAGCGAAGCCGCGGGTTGGTGGGCACGTCTCCGGTGACGGTGGTGCCGTCATCGTCGAGCCACGGTTCCTTGTAGATCTCCGGCGGTGGATCGAACTTCGGCCGGTAGCCGTCCTTCCACGCCTTCATGCCGTATTCGCCGAAGGGGAGCTTGGCCATGTTGTCCTCGGTCGGCGCGAAGTCCTTGATGCGCAGCAGGTCGGCGAGCATATAGGCGGCGATCACCTGCCGGAGGGTCTGCACCACCGTGTCCGCGTGCTCGGCCACCCGCCCCATGCCGAACCCCCAGGCGGAGAGCAACTTCTCCGAGGAGTCGTAGATGTCGAAGTCGGCGGAGGTCCCGATGCTGTCGGCCAGCGTCTTCCAGTCCTTCTTGATCTTCCGCGCGGCGACGACCGACTCCTCCAGCGGCGTCAGCACCTTCTGTACCGAATCGATCTCCACCCGGTAGCCATCACCCGGCTTCGGACCATCCGCCGCCGAACCACCCTTGTCATCCCCCGACACCGACCCGCTCCCCCCGCTCCTCAACGGCCCTCAGGGCCGCCTCGCCATCCCGTGAACATCCGTGATTTCAGCGGATCCACCGCTGCCCGCGTCCCCTCGGGCATCAGCTCCACCAGATCCTCGACCGTCGTCGACGCCCACGCGCACACACACCCGCGAACAGCGCTGGCCGTTCCACAGAGGTGAAGACGGGCACCACTGGCCCTACGCCGTGTCGGAGACCAGAAAGCCCGGTTCATCCGGCCCGGAACCACAGGCGCGCGGAGGGCAACGCCGCCGGCTATTCCCGCTCTAACGTCTGCGCTGCGTTTCCCTGCCGCACCACGTCGACGAGCGTCGGCCTGCCATCGCGCTCCGGCGTACCCAAGTCGCCCCCTCCCCCGAACATGAGATCAATCTTGACACAGGGCTGTGGCTTCGTGGTCCCGTGGTGTTGGCCTGGCTGGGGCGAGGCCCGGGCCAAGTCATCCCACAGAGATACGAGTTCGCGATTAGACTCGAAGATCATTGTGTTGAACTCATAGGTCAAAGGAGATGGAATGACACAGCCTCCCTTCGCCGCTCTGTCCACCGCGATTGCGAGTCTTGGGACCGTGCTGGGCTTGTTCACGGTCCAGTTGCGCGCGGACGGTTACGAGCAGTACGTCGAGTCCATGGCCAACGCCAGTGTCGTGATGTGGATCACGGCCTGCCTGACGGTCGTGACGTGGATCCGCTACCGGCAGACGAACTCGAACTGAGTTCCACGGATGCCGGACCGGCGCCGGGTGTCCGGCCCGGCGCCGGTCCGATGCGGGCGCTCGCGGTCGTCAGACGTTCAGGCGAGAGCGGCACGCGCGATGTCGCCGTCGGCACGACGTCAGGGTGTCAGGGTGTCCGCATCGGCCCCAAGAGGGCCGCGGCACCGGCGGCGATGTCGGCCACGATGCGGCCCGCCGGGGCGACGTCGTGGACGAGCCCGGCGCTCTGGCCCGCGTAGAGGGCAAGAGCCTCCAGGTCGCCCGACATGCCGGGCACGGGGACCATGTCCTCGTAACGCGACCAGGTCCGCCCCTCGGCGCTGCGGGCCACCACGGCGCCCTCGCCGGGACGGTTCGGCGCGGTGGGACAGCCCGCGGCCTCCCAGGCGCTGAGCGTGGCATTGCGCAGTGCGCGATGCGGGGCGTTGGGCCAGCCACCGTCGAAGCACCGCGTGTGCACGGCGTCCTGCGGAGCCGCCCGGATCACGGCTTGGCGGTAGACCTCGTGTGTGGCTGCCTCGTAGGCCGCCAGGAATCGGGTGCCCAGCCATCCGGCCTGGGCCCCGAGAGCCAGTGCGGCGGCGAGTCCGCGCCCGTCGGCTATGCCGCCGGCCGCGATGACGGGCACCGGGTGCACAGCGTCCACGACCGCGGGCACGAGCGCCATCGTGGTGGTCTCCCCGCGCACGTGGCCGCCTGCTTCACACCCTTGGGCCACGATCACATCGACGCCCGCGGCAACGGCGCGTTCGGCCTCGGCGACGGAACCGACCGTGTGGAGGTGAATGGCACCGGCCGAGTGCGTGCGTTCGGTGACAGCCGAGGGATCACCCCAGAACGTCGAGATGATCGGCACGCCTTCCGCCAGGCAGGCGTCGAGAAGCTCGTCGACCGGGAAGTCCAGCACCAAGTTCACGGCGAAGGGCCTTGGCGTCAACCGCCGCACCACCCGGATCCGGCGCACCGCCTCTTCCGGGGTGACCCACGTCAGGGCGAGGGTGCCGAGCCCGCCCGCGTCCGCCACCGCAGCCACCAGGTCTGTTGTGACCGCAGACCCGATGGGCGCCTGCACCACGGGCACCTCGATCCCCAACTGCCGACACAGAGGTGTGGTCAACGCCGTCATGCCGCCCTCCCCACGTGAGGCGTTTCGGTTTCCGAATCACCGGGTGATGTTAGTGTTTCGGAAATCGAAACGCCAGGCGCTGTGGATCTGTAGAGCGCAGGAGGACCGCGATGGTCACACCGACACCAGGACGGCCGGTGCGTGGCTCGACCACCGGACGCCCTCTCATGGCCGCGCTCGATCTGTTCGGCAGGCGATGGAGCCTGCGAGTGGTGTGGGAACTCCACGAAGGCGCCCTGGGTTTCCGTGCCCTCCGTGGACGCTGCGGCGACATGTCCTCCAGTGTGCTGCGTCAACGCCTCGTCGAGCTGATCGAGGCGCGTCTGGTGCACCAAACCCCGGACGGCCACTACGCCCTCACCGCGCTGGGGCGACAGGCTCATACAGCGCTCAGCCCCCTCGTCGACTGGTCGGCCACCTGGGCCGCCGAACTGGCCGAGCAGTCCGTCGATTCCGGCACGCGCGCGTCAGATACCGCGGCGGAGCCCCCACACCCTGATGCCACGTGACTCACACCAGTTCGGGTTGCGGTTCCGGTTGCAGCGATGGTGCGGTCTTGCCTTCGCACAGTTTGGTGGTCCGCACGTAGCTGTAGATCACTGAGGCCAGCGCCAGAAGGAGAAGGGGGCCGAACACCCACGGATGCTGGGCCATTTCCATCGGCAGATAGCGATAGGACACCAGGAGCGCGGCGAAGACCGTTGTGCCGTAAGCGACCAGCTGGATTGCTGACCGGTCCCAGCCACGGTCGAACGCGCGCAGCGCTGCCTCGATCGTGAGCGTGAACACCACACCGGCAATGAGATCCACGCCGTAGTGGTAGCCGAAGCCGAGCGTCGCGCTGAGCGTGGCGATCAGCCAGAAGGTGCCCGCGTGGCGCAGAATCCGTGGGCCCGTTCGGGAGTGAATGAAGATCGCGGTAGCCCATGCCGTGTGCAGGCTGGGCATGCAGTTGCGTGGGGTGATCCCGTCGTACGGCATCGGGTGCGGGATGCTGATCGGCGGCGGTGTGTGCGGCCACAGGTTGGCCGCCGCCCATTGCACGCCGCCGGTGCCGGAGGTGCCCGGGCCGTAGGCGAAGATCGGTCCGACCACGGGGAAGATCATGTAGATAGCCGGCCCGACAAGGCCGATCACCAGAAAAGTGCGCAACAGATGATGGCTCGGGAAGCGGCGCTCGACCGCCACGTTCCGCAGCTGGTACAGCGCGACGACGACCGCGGCCACCGCAAGCTCACCGTAGACCAAGTCATCGAGAACAAAGGTGCTGATCGGGTCGGTGGCCTTGACGATCCGGCCCACCAGCCACGACGGATTGCCCAGCGCGTGATCGGCGGTCGCCACGTACTGGTCGAGCACCGTCGGGCGGGTCTTCGCCGTGATGAGCAGCCAGGTATCGCCGGTCTTACGGCCGGCCACCAGCAGCAGACCCAGCCCGACGCCCTTCAGCAGCAGAGTACGTTCCTGGCCCGTGCGGCGTGTGATCGCGATGACCGCATAGCCCAACATCACCCACAACGCGCCGTTGCCAAAAGATTCGCCCTCGGGCACCTTCGCGTCGACCGCCCACCGCACCAGCACGAAGACGACGTCGATGCCGATCGCGACACCGGTCGCGATGAACCGTTGCCGCCAGGTGAGCACCACCATCATCAACGCCAGACCGCCGTACAACGGCCCGGGTTTGGGCGCGAATATCACCTCTCGCGCCTGGTTGGTAATCGGCCCCGGTTGGCCGCCGTAGCGACGCGCGGCGATCTCCAGCGCGATGAGCAATGCGAGGGCCGCCACACCCGCGGTGGCCCACAGGATCGCCCGTGGTTGACGCCACGTGGCGAACGTCATTTTGTGGCTTATTCGCGAAAACACCCGCGATGCTATAGGTATCAATTGTTTGGCCGATTTGTTAGTTGTTAGGTGAAGAGGTCATGCCGGATGGTGTGGCTTTCCGGTGAAGGGCGGGCGAAGGTGGTGCTCGTCCAGGGTCCGATCATGCCATTGCGGCGGTACGGCCGGCTTCGCTGGAAGACGGTGTTCGGACAACGCGTCGGCGACGATCCTGTCGGTCGCCGACGCGTCGATGTCCGGATCAGGTCTGCCGCTCGTTGATGTTGACCATCCACATGATGCCGAACTTGTCCGTGCACATGCCGAACACGTCGCCCCACATCTGCTTTTTCAGCGGAACGGACACGGTGCCGCCGTCGGACAGCTTGCCCCAGTAGCCGCGCAGTTCATCCGCGTCGTCGCCACTCAGGCTCACCGCGAAGTTGTTCCCGGGTTTGTGTTCGGTGCCGGGCGGATTGTCGGCGCCCATCAGTGTGAATCCGCTGGGGGTCTCGAGCATGCTGTGCATGATCTTGTCGGCGTATCCGGGTGGCGCCTCGGAGCCGAAGGCGCCGTAGGTGTGGACGGCCAGGTCGCCGCCGAGGGCCTCTTTGTAGAACTCCATGGCTTGCTTCGCTTCGCCGGAGAAGCTGATGTACGGGTTGAGGCGAGAGGGCATAATTTGCCCCTTTCGTTACGAATGGTTGACGCGGGCAGCCTACGTGCCTCAGAAGCGAAGCCGGACGACCTGAGGGGCGTGGTCGCTCGCCTGGGTGGTCCCCCTGATCGTCGATCAGGGAACGTCGAACCCCGGCGCGAGATGTGCGCCGGGGTTCGATGGCAGGTCAGGAGGACGTGGGGGACAGGTGGAGCTTGGCCTTGTGGCCGGAGACCGACTTCACCCAGATCGTCAGGTTGTTGAACGTGATGGTGCCGCCCGGACTGGTGGTGCCACTCAGGTGCGCTCCGTCCGTGGTGACGGTCGCCATCTTCACGGAGTGGGAGCTGATGTGCGTGATCTTCAACGTGTCGAATCCGAACGTGCGGCTGTTGACCTTGATGGTTTTGGGCGCCGATACGGTGGTCTTGCACCGCCCGTCGTAGCAGGGGCCGCTGGCAGCGGCAGACGCCGCCGGTGTCATCAGGCCGAAGCCCAGTGTGCCCGCCATGGTCAGTGTGACGGCAGTCGTCGCGGCTCGTCGGCGCATGCCCGTATTCATCAGTTGGACCTCCTGTTTTCAAGGGTTGATCCCCGCTGAACTTTTCTAACCCGCCGGTCCGGGGACCCCTCCCGAACGGCGCGCGCGATGCGTGTGAAGACCCCGGTCGGCCTTGTCGGCGAACGCCTCCGGCGGCAGCGGCGCGACCAGCGGGGCGAGACGTGGCGGACCACGCGAATGACCCAGGCCCAGGGGTCTGACCTGGGCTTTTGTTGCATAGTGCCGGGTGGTTTTGCGCCCGCCAGGACACGGGTACTCGACCGTCCCGACTGCGAGTCGACCGGAACCCCATGAACGGCGAGACGCGCGAGACCCGCGGGGAGGCGAGATGGCCGAGCAGACGACACAACGGGCCGGTGCCTGGCCCCGGCTCCGCGTGGCGGACTGGGCCGAGGCCCGGGAAACACTCCACATGTGGACCCAGATCGTCGGCAAGATCCGGCTGGCCCACGCCCCACTGGCCAACCACTGGTGGCAGGTCACCCTGTACGTCACCCCGCGAGGGCTGAGCACATCCGCGATCCCCTACCGGACCGGTGCGTTCGACATCGAATTCGACTTCATCGACCACCGGCTGCGCATACGCGTCAGCGACGGAAGCAGCCGCGAGCTGGCGCTGGAGTCCAAACCGGTGTCCCAGTTCTACGCCGAGGTCATGGGGGCCCTGGGAGAACTCGGCGTCCAGACCCGCATACACCCTCGCCCGAACGAGGTGGACCCGGCGATCCCGTTCGCGGAGGACCACCGCCACGCGACATACGACCCGCACGCCGCGCACCTCTTCTGGGGCCAGCTCACGCGGGCGGACCGGGCCTTCGAGGAATTCCGGTCCGAGTTCGTCGGCAAGGCCAGCCCCGTGCACTTCTTCTGGGGCTCCATGGATCTGGCCACCACCCGCTTCTCCGGCCGCCCCGCACCACCCCATCCCCCCGACGGCATGCCCAACCTGCCGGACTGGGTGACCAGGGAGGCCTACTCGGTCGAACTGTCCAGCTGCGGCTTCTGGCCCGGCGGCGGCGAGGAGGGCGCGTTCTACGCCTACGCCTACCCCGAGCCGGCCGGTCTCGCCGCCCGCCCGATCCGCCCCGCCGCCGCGTCCTACCAGCGGGAATCCGGTGAATTCGTGCTGCCCTACGAGGCGGTCGCCACCGCCCCCGATCCGGACCGGGCGCTGAGTGAATTCCTGCACACCACCTACGCGGCAACCGCCGAACTGGCCCACTGGGACCGCGCGAGGTTGGAAGCAGGCCCCCACCGTTGGGAACACCACTGACTTCGCACATACGTCGGATACTGTTCCGACCGAGTCAACAGGTTGGGGACAGAGTTGTGTTGGGGCCCCGCCACGGTGTCAGAACCTGGGCGGAGGTGGTCGGAGTGGAGCCCAGGATCAAGGACTGTCCGCTGGCCAGGACCGTGCTCGCCGTACAGCAGTGGTGGACGCTGGAGCTGCTGCACGAGGTGTTCGACGGGTTCACCGAACCCGGTGAGATCCGGGAGAACCTCGGGCTGTCCAACGAGGTGCTCGCCGGGCGGCTGGACGCCCTGGAGGATCGGGGGCTGCTGGCGCGGGCGGATGACGGCCGGTACGGGGCGACGGAGCTCGGGTGGTCGCTGCGGCCCGTCATCCTGGCGATGGCGGCGTGGGGCAATCGTGGGCTCGCCGCCCGTGAGCGGAGCCTGATCCTGGTCGACGCCGCCACCGGGGCGGAGGCCGAGCCCGTGGTGGTGGACTCCGTCAGCGGCGTGCGGGTGGATTCCGAGGCGTTCCGTTTCACCGCCGGGCCCGCGGCCAGCGAGCCGCTGCGGATCAAATACCGGAAGAAGGGCCTGTTACCCGGCAGCGGTGACGCCGCCCCGCCTCGGCATTCCACCTGAGCCTGCCGCCGGGCGGGCGCGGCCGGTCACCGACCGCTCGCGTCCGCCGCGCTACCGCTGCGCGGCGAAGTCCACCAGCGCCCGCACGCCCGCGCACAGCAGCTCGCGATCGCCGCAGATCGCCACCCGCACCAAGTGCCGCGCCATCGGCAGGGACCCTATCTCGGTCACCCGGCCGGTGTCGTCGACGACCGGCCGCAGGGCGAACCCCGTCGCGGGTGCCACCGCGACATCCGTCGCGGCGAGCAGCCCCTCGGCGAAGGTGTTCGCGTCCATGCCGGTGCGTCCGACGTCGAGCAGTGCGTACCAGCCGCCGGCCGGCAGCGCGTTCAGCAGCCCCGCCGTGACCAGCATCGGCAGCGCCTCGTCCCGCGCCGCCCGGACCATCTCACGGTGGCGCCGCACCGCGTTGTGCGCGTCCAGCGCGGCCAGGCCCGCGTACTGGACCGGGGTCGCCGGAGCGATGATGCTCGCCTCCTGGACGACCCGCAGCGCGCTCGCGGTGACATCGTTGGGGGTGACGACATAGCCGAGGCGGCACCCGGTCATCGCGTAGCTCTTGGAGAAGCTGTACGTGCTGAACACCCGCCGCCGGTCCGGTGGCAGGTCCCGCTCCAGCGAGGCCAGCGACACATGCTGTCCCTCATAGACGAAGTGTTCGTACGCCTCGTCGCTGATCACGTACCAGTCGTGCTCCTCGGCGAGCGCGAGCAGCCGCCGCAGCTCGGCCTCCTCCAGTACGGCTCCGGTGGGGTTCGAGGGTGTGTTCACCACGATCGCGCGGGTGCGCGGCCCGGATACCTCCGCGAGCCGCTCGATGTCGACACCGAGGTCGGCCCGGAGCGGATAGAACACCGGGCGGAATCCGGCCAGCAGCGCCTGCTGAAGGTGAATCGGCCAGTGCACCTCCGGCAGCAGCAGTTCGGCGCCCGGCGTGGCGATGGACTGAAGCAGCGCGGCGAGGCCCTGGCACGAACCCGGAGAGACGAACACCCGGTCGGGGGTGGTGTGATGCCCGTTCTCCGTCTCCAGCTTGGCGGTCAGTGCCTCCCGGAGCTGTGGCATGCCTTCGGCCGACGTATAGGAGGTGCGGCCGTCCGTGATCGCCTTGGTCAGCCCCTCGGCCACCTCTGGCGGCATGCGGAACGAGGGCTCGCCGACGTGCAGTTGGTTCACCGGGCGGCCGGTCTCGCGCTCCAGGGCATCGGCGGCGCGGAACACATCGTGCAGGCACGACGGTGGGATTCCGGCCGCCGGTGGGAACTCCGCCGACGCTGATGCTGGCGCCGATGCTGCCATCGTGTTCTCCCTCTCCCGTGAGTGGCCCCGTTCGTGCCGTGCCGCGTCCGTGGCGTGCTGTTGCGTTCACGCCTTCGCCGCACTGCTCCTCCGCTGTGCCGCGCCGCCCGCGCCCGGTGTCACGTCGTTCTGCCGCCGTCGACCGGTACGAGCGCGCCGGTGATCCACCCCGACATGTCGTCGTCGAGCAGCAGCGCGATCCACCTCGCGACCTCGTGGGGTTCGCCGAACCTGCCCAGCGGGGTCGACGCGAGCAGGTCCGCGCGCAGCGTCTCCGTCTGCGTGTCGGTGAGCCCCAGATCGGCGTACATCGGCGTGTCGACCGGACCGGGCAGGATCGCGTTCACCCGGATCCGGGGCGCCAGCTCCCGCGCCCACGAGCGGGTGAGGCTGTTGACGGCGGCCTTCGTCGCGCCGTACAGAGAGCGGTTCGGCATCGCCAGGGCGCCACCGACCGACGACACGTTCACCACCGCGCCACGGTGTGCGCGCAAGGCGGGAAGGCAGGCCCGCAGCGTGTTCACCGGGCCCCGGAGGTGCACCGCGAACATGGCGTCCAGGTCGGACAGCGAGGCCGAGTCGATCGGTGCGAAGCGTGCCAGACCGGCATTGTTGACGACACCGGTCACCGGGCCGCAGCGTTCGGTCAGAGCCCGCACCGCGGCCTCGACCTCGGACGCGGAGCCGACGTCGGCGGGCAGCGCCACCAACTCACCTGGTGCGGAACTCAGTTCGTCGCGCAGTGTGTGCAGGAGCTTCTCGCGCCGGCCGATCGCCCCCACCCGCGCGCCCGCCCGGCACAACTGCTCGCACGCCGCGCGGCCGATGCCCGAGCCGGCGCCGGTCACCACGACAGTCTTGCCGGACACACTCATCCGCGCACGCTCCTCGCCTGCGGTTGCCCCGACGCTTCGCCTGCGGCCGGCCGTCTGCCTACGACTCTGTCCCAGAAGCGTCGGTACCTCGGCGTGCCTTTCGGAAATCCTTCGTACCGACCTTCGTGCCGACGTCCAGCAGCTCGACATACCGCGCGACCAGGACGGACGCGCTCAGCATGGCGAGCCCGCGCGTGGTGAGGCCCTGCCGCCAGTCGTGCAGGGCGGCGTAGAGGGCCTGGGTACCCCCAGCCGTCCGGATCTGCTCGATGATGGTGCGGATGTGGTCGAGCCCGTGCCCGCCGCGCCGCAGCAGGAGCGTCAGCTCCGCGTCGCGCAGGTCGTCGGGGCCGTACGAGCGACGTCCGGAGACGGGTTCGCGCCGCGGTGTGAGGATGCCCGCCTGCTCCCAGTTCCGCAGGGTCGCCGGGGTGACGCCGAGGCGGCGGGCGAGCTCCCCGATGCTGAACGCCGCGCCGCCGGTGGGGGGTTGAAGGGCGGTGCCCTCGGCGGGTGCGAGATCCTGGAGCGCTTCCTCGACCGCGTCGAGCGTGCCCCGGTCACGCAGCAGCTGGGCGTGGCCGCGGTCGATGGCCGTCAGCGCCGCGTCGATCCGGCCCGTGTTCAGCGCCCGCATGATCTGCCCGCTCACCGCGTACCCCTGGGCCGGGATGAGTGCCAGATAGGCGCGCAGAGCCGCCGCGTGCGCCGCGGTGTAGGTGCGGTAACCGCTCGCGGTGCGGTCGGCCGGGGGGACGCAGCCGTCCTTCTCGTAGTTGCGGACCGCCTGGGTGGAGATGCCGTGCTCACGCGCGAGGTCGACCGGGCGCAGATGTCTCATGGATTGAAACTTTACCCCCAGGTCTCCGCCAATTCTCGAGGCCATCGGCGCAAAAGTTTCAACCGACTTTTCAGGTGTACGCTCAAAAGCATGTGAATCCCGGCGTCGGCGGAGGAAGTGCGCGGCGCCGGAATTCCCACCGCCGACAGGTCGATCCCGGGAAGGACCATCGGAATGCCGACAGCCATCGAAGTGGCTGGACTATGCAAGAGCTTCGGCTCGGTGACCGCACTCGATCACCTCGAACTCACCGTGCCGGAAGGGACGGTGCACGGCCTGCTGGGGCCCAATGGCGCGGGCAAGACCACCATCGTCCGCGTCCTGAGCACCCTGCTCACGCCGGACGACGGAAGGGCCGAGGTATTCGGCGTCGATGTGCGCAGAGATCCACGACAGGTGCGCCGCATCATCGGCCTGACCGGACAGTACGCCGCGGTCGACGAATTGCTGACCGGGCGCGAGAACCTGGTCATGATCGGCCGGTTGTTCCGGCTATCCAGGCCCGCCGCGAAGACCCGCGCCGACGAACTGCTGGAGCGCTTCGACCTCGGTGACGCGGCCGACCGGCCGGCGCGGACGTACTCGGGCGGCATGCGGCGCAGGCTCGACGTCGCCGCGAGCCTCATGGCCCGGCCCCGGCTCATCTTCCTCGACGAGCCGACCACCGGGCTCGACCCGCGCAGCCGGATGGAACTGTGGCGGATCGTCCGTGAGCTGGTCGCTGAGGGCACCACCGTGCTGCTCACGACGCAGTACCTGGAAGAGGCCGACCAGCTCGCCCACTCGCTGTCGGTGGTCGACCATGGCAAGGTCATCGCCAGCGGCACCCCGGACCAGCTGAAGTCGCAGGTGGGCAACGACTGGGCGGTGGTGACCCTGATCGACACCGCCGACTTCGACACGACCACCGAACTCCTGCGGGACCAGCTGGGCGCCGGTCTGGCCGCCGACCCGGAGACGCTGCGGGTGCAGGCGCCGCTCTCCGACGGCGGTTCGCTGGCCGATCTGCTGCACACGCTCCGGGAGTCCGGCGTCCAGATCGGCGATGTGTCCGTACGCCGTCCGACGCTCGACGATGTGTTCCTCGCGGTGACCGGACATGCCGCGCATTCCGCTGATCGGGAGACCGACGAGAAGACCGGGAAGGACACCACGTGGTCATGACGTCCGCGGCCTTGACGCCCGAAAGCAGCGCGGTGGAAGCGCGACCGCAGGGCGGGGTCTCCTGGTGGTTCTCCGACCTGTGGGAAATGACGCTGCGCAACATCAGATATCTGGTGCGCAGCCCGGAGATGGTGCTGTACTCGCTCCTTCAGCCGGTGCTGTTCATTCTGCTGTTCGCGTATGTCTTCGGCGGCGCGATCGAGGTCGGCGGGGATTATGTGCAGTTCCTGCTGCCCGGCATCTTTGTCCAGATGGCGCTCTACGGATCGGCCACTGGCACCACCATCGGCGTCGCCGCGGAAATGCGCACGGGGCTGATGGACCGCTTCCGGTCGATGCCGATGAGCCGCACCGCCGTACTCCTCGGCCGTACGGTGTCGGAGGTCTTCCGCACCGTGGCCTCGCTGGCCGTGATGGTGCCCATCGGTCTGCTCATGGGCTTCCGTTTTGAGAACGGCTTCCTGCCCGCGCTGGGCGGCATGCTGCTGTTGCTGCTGTTCGGCCACGCGGTGTCATGGCTCGGCGCCTGGATCGGTCTGTCGGTGCACAGCGCGCAGGCCGCCCAGGCGGCGGGCGGCGTGTGGGTCTTCCCGTTCGTGCTGATCTCCTCGGCGTTCGTGCCGACCGAGACGATGCCGGGATGGCTCCAGGTGTACGCGGCCAACAGCCCCATGACCACGGCCGTGAACGCGCTGCGCGCGCTGTTCACCGGCGGGCCCGCGGCGAGCGATGTGCTTCAGACGGTCGCCTGGTCCCTCGGTCTGATGGTGGTCTTCGGCTGGCTGTCGATGCGCAAGTTCGAGTCGCTGACGGCGCGTTGACCTGCCGGGGCGCGGCCGAAAGCCGCGCCCCGGACCCGCCTGTCAGCGCTCGGACAGCACCCGTGCCACCGCCTCCCGCATCCGGCGCAGCACCTCGTCGAGGATGTCCGGCGTCGTGGCGAAGTTGAGCCGTACGTGGCCGAGCCCCTCGGGGCCGAAGTCGCCGCCGCGGAAGAGCATCACCCGGGCGTGTTCCGTGAAGAAGCTCGCCGGGTCGTGACCCAGGCCGAGCGGACGGCAGTCCAGCCAGGACAGGAAGGTGGCCTCCGGCAGGTGGCGCACCACGCCCTCGGGCAGCTCCTGGTGCACCCGCAGCCGATTGCGCGCGATCACCTCGCGGACACCGTCCAGCCAGCCGTCGCCGGAGGTCCACGCCGCCTTCAGCGCCGTCATGGCCAGAATCCCGACCTGGCCGAACAGGATGCCGCGATGGGCGTCGACGGCCTCGCGAAGCCGCGGCACCCCGATATGGGCCACCGCGCAGCGTGCTCCGCCGAGGTTGAACGCCTTGCTTCCCGAGGTGAGTGTGACGGTGTGCGCGGCGGCGTCCGCGGAGAGCGAGGCGAACGGGATGTGCCGGTGGCCGTCGAAGACCAGGTCGGCGTGGACCTCGTCGGAGATCACCAACAGGTCGTGCGCGACGGCCAGTTCGGCCAGCGCCTCCAGCTCGGCGCGGCGGAACACCCGCCCGGTCGGATTGTGCGGGTTGACCAGGAACAGCGCGCGGGCCCCGGCCCGCACCTCGTCGGCCACCCGGCCCAGGTCCAGCTGCCAGTCCCCGTCGCGGTGCACGACCGGCACCGGTCGCGGCGGACGCCCCAGCTTGACCAGGACGTCGGTGAAGGGCGGGCAGGCAGGGGAGTGCAGCACCACCGGGTCACCGGTCTCCGTGCCCAGGTGCAGCGCGACCTGCATCGCCTGATTGATGTCGGTGAAGGTGCGCACATGCGTCGGATCGGCGGCGAACCCGAAGCGGCGCCGCATACGGTCGGCGAAGGTGCGCCCCAGCGGGCCGCCGTCGGACTCGTCGTACCCCGACGGATAGCCCAGATCGGTGTCCACGCGGTGCAGCAGGGCCTCCCGCACGGCGGGGGCCACCGGGAAGTCCATATCGGCGATCCACGCGGGCAGCACTCCGTCCGCCACGCTGCCCCACTTCTCCCCGTCCCTGACCCGGAATCCGGCCAGGTCCACCGAGTCGAGGCGGGTCACACGCCCACCTGCCCCTGGTCGAGCGGGACCGCCGCGCTGTCGTTCCGTGTCGTACCCCAGCGGTGGTCGGTCTCGGCGTGGATGTACCAGAGGTCCTCCTCGCTCAGCGCGACGGACACCACGCCCGGGAACGCCTCCTCGAAATAGGTGTAGGGCTTGCGGTTGTCGAGATTCGGCGAGTGGTAGTCCAGCTTGTCGACCATGCCGTGGATCCTCGTGATCGGGGTCGCCGGGTGGTACGTCAATATGTTGGGGCTGGCCAGATCGATCAGTTTGTCGGCGATCAGGTTGCTCACCCCGGCGATCGTCTCGTCGATGCTGGCCCGGGTCTCGCCCTCCAGGCCGAACAGGACGGACGTACCCACCCGCAGTCCCGTCGACTTCACCAGCGACACCGCCGCGCGCACCTTCTCCGCCCAGCTGTGCCCCTCCACGCGCCGCAGATTCTTGTGGATCTTGTCCATCACCTGGTCGGACATGCTCTCGATGCCGATGTAGACGTAGCTGCACCCGGCCGCGCGCATGATCTCCAGGGCCCGCCGGGACTCCTCGAGGGAGTGCAGGGCGACCAGGACGTCCACGGTCAGCTGCGCCCCCCACTCCAGCCGGCCGAGCCGCTCCACATCGGCGGCGGTGGGGAGGAGGCGGCGATGGTGCTCCGCCAGTTTCCCGGCCGGTGTCTCGCGGACCCGGCACAGCTCCTCACAGAAGTCGACCACATCGCGGTAGGTGCCACTCCAGAACACCGAGTCGTCGAAGAACAGCGCCTCCGCGCCATAACCGACGTACTCCACCACGCGGTTGACGCCCGCGGAGGTCTGGCGGAACTTCTTCAGGCCGCCCGCCAGCTTCGCCGTCTCCGAGCAGAAATTGCACTGGTAGGGGCAGGCGTTGGAGACCATCACATGTGCGGTGCGCCGGATCTCGTCGGTGCGCGGGTCGACGAAGATGGGGAACCGGGAGCGGATCGCGAACCCCTCGTACGGCGACGGCAGGGCCGACAGGTCGATCTTCGGGCCCTCCTGCGGATAGGCGAGCGTGGTCTCGGGCGTCAATAAGGTGATCAGGGAGCGGCCGGGCATCGGCTCCTGCTCGGACAACAACTCCTCCAGCAACGTGCGAACCGCGTCCGGCCGGACCAGGTCCGTGTCCAGGTCGACGGCCGCCGCGATGGCCCGCATCAGCAGGTCGAGGGAGTAGTAGGCCTCTCCGGAGATGGTGGCGTCCACGACGGGCGGCACCTTGCCGGTACGGATCACCGACAGCGTGCTGCTCGGGGCCACCATCATCATGTCCTTGCCGGGCAGGCAGGTGATCGTCTCGTCCACGTGTCGCCCGCCGAGCACCACGAACACCCCGGGGACCGCTGCCTTGGCCATCGTGGCGATCTCCAGCGCGTAGCGGTGGGCGGGGGAGACGCTGGAGATCAGCACCACCTTTGGTCGCGCCCGGCGCAGCAGGTCCAGCCAGCGGTTCTTGGCATGCTGGTCCCATACGCGCGGGTCGTAGACGGTCTCGTCGGTGTTCGGGTCGTCGCCGTGGTCCCGGAAGCCGTCGTGTCCGACGGAGAGGCGGTAGGACTGGTCCGGGAACCTCGTCCACCGGGGCGCAAGATCGTTGTAGTGCCGCGCCCGCTCCAGCGGTACGGCGTCGTGGACCGCGTTGTGCACGGCCACCGACAACGCCGCGTACAGGCACATGGGGTCACCGGGGTAGGTGATCTCCCCTTCCGCCTGGGTCATGACCGGTGCGAGCACGGACAGCACCGGGAACCAGCGGTCGGGGCGTCGGCCGTCGCGCAGCTGCTCGGCGAGCCGGGTCCGGCGGCGGGCCCGGCGCTGGGCGAGGTCCGGGGCGACACCGGTTCGCGGAATTCGTCGGACCTCGATTTCCTGATGCACTCGAACTGCTCCCCCTCCACATTTCAGTGTCGTGGGCGCCATGGAACACGCGTGCTCCATGGGGTCTTTGGAGGCTCACTCTCTTTTGCGCCTTTGCACCGCGACGTTCGGCTCCGCATCACCGCATGACGTCGCCAATCCATCATGACGCAGCGGGCAGGCGTCGCCGGAGTTTCGTGAAGGACAGTTGACAGAGTTGATATAAGGGCAGGTCCCGTTGTGCTACCCAAGAATGAGCACGCTCGGGATTGGCGGCCGCATCACGATAAAACCGTGCCCGTCTCGCGTATGACGCTTACCGTGCCCTCTCACGCCCAAGACGGATCTGACTGGCCCACTTTTCTCAGTCGGGAGAGAACATGACTTCATCCGACCTCTTCGAGTCCGTCTATCGCGGTGAAAGCGTGTACGGCAAACGCCCGCCATGGGAGATCGAGAGGCCGCAGCCCGCCTTCGTCGCGATCGAGGAGGCGGGACTCGTCAAAGGTGACGTCTTCGATCCGGGCTGCGGCACCGGCGAGACCTCGCTCTATCTGGCGAGCAAGGGCCATACGGTGACCGGCGTCGACTTCTCGGCGACGGCGATCGCCACGGCACGGCGCAAGGCCGAGGAGCGCGGTCTCGACGTCACGTTCGAGGTCGCTGACATCCTCGACGACGGGGGTAAGAGCGGGCTCTACGACACCGTGATCGACTCCGGTACGGCGCGCATGTTCGACTCCGAGACGCTGGCGACCTACGCGGCGGCGCTGCACCGGCTGTGCCGGCCCGGGGCGTACGCGTATGTCCTCGCCCTCACCCAGAGCGGGATGGAGGACCTGACGGCGCGGCTCGCCGAGGAGATCGACGGCATTCCCAAGGAGGTCCCCAAGGACGACGAGGGCGTCGGCGGACTGAGCCTGACGTTCCAGCACATCCCGGACGGCTTCTCCCGGCACTGGACGGTCGAGTCCGTCACCGACAGCGCGGTGCACTACATCCTCCCGTCCGAGACGACGGAGACCCTTCAACCGGCCTCCTGGCTCTACCGGTTCCGCCGAATCTGACGACACCCGCCGCCTCGCACGGACGACGAGGAGTGTTCATCATGGAGGAATCCGGGCGGCTCTCTGTCCATCTGGTGCAGCAGGGCGTGTGGGACATGCCCCTGGAGTCGATGCCTTTGGCGTCGGGATATCTGAAGGCCTGCGTCCAGACGGACGAGCGTGTCCGCGACCGCGTGGACGTGTCGATCCGCAACTTCCGCGGCGGGGTCACCCTGATGCGGATGGCGAACGAACTGTTCGCCGACGGGGCGCCGGACGTGCTGGCGTTCTCGGTGCTCGGCTGGAACATCCGTGAGTTCGGGGCGCTGGCGGAGACGTTCAAGCAGCTCAACCCGCGCGGTCTGGTGGTGTTCGGCGGCACGCATGTGGCGAACCAGGCGGAGCGCACGTTCCGGATGTTCGACGACGTCGACGTCATCGTGAACGGCGAGGGCGATTTGGTGCTGCCCGATGTGCTGGACGCGTATCTGCGCGGGGTGGAACGCACCGCGCTGGGGGACATCGCCGGCATCACCTACAGGGACGCCGCAGGCACCGTGGTGACGACGCCGCCACGGCCCCGGATTCAGGACCTGGACGTGATTCCGTCGCCGTTCCTGACCGGAGCGATCCCGCTGCTCGACGACAACGACCGGTTCCGCTACGACGTCGCGCTGATGGAGACCAACCGCGGCTGCCCGTACAAGTGCTCGTTCTGCTACTGGGGCGGTGCCGTCGGGCAGCGGGTGCAGAGTTTCTCGCGGGCGCGGCTGCGGGCGGAGCTGGAGCTGTTCGCCCGGCTCAAGGTGCACACCATCGTGCTCTGCGACGCGAACTTCGGGATGCTGCGGGCCGACGAGGAGTTCGTCGACGATGTCATCGACCTCCGCGAGCGGTACGGGTATCCGCGCGCCGTCGAGGCCTCGTGGGCGAAGAACAAGTCGAAGGTGTTCTTCAGCATCGTGCGGAAGATGAAGAAGCACGGCATGCGCAGCTCCTTCACCCTGGCCCTCCAGACGCTCGACGACACCGCGCTGCACCTGATGAACCGCAAGAACATGAAGGTGAACGACTGGGAGGACCTGGCCGCCTGGCTGAACCGGGAGGGCCTCGACGCCTACGCGGAGCTGATCTGGGGTGCCCCGGGGGAGACGGTCGAATCGTTCCTGGAGGGCTACGACCGGCTGTCCCGGCATGTCTCACGGATCGCCGTGTATCCGTTGCATCTGCTGCCCAACACGGACTACGCGGAGAAGAAGGCGGAGTACGGCATCGTGTCCGTGCGCGGCAACGTCGACGACTTCGAGTACATCCTGTCCCACAACACGATGAGCTTCGCCGACAACCGGCGGATGAAGCGGTTCCTGTTCTGGGCGCGGGTGATGGCGGAGAACGCCGTTCTGCGCGGTACGTGGGTGGCCATCCGTGATCTGAGCGACCTCACCCAGTCCCAGGTGCTGACCAACCTCGACGCGTTCGTGCACCGGGTCGACGATCCGGCGGCGCAGCCGCTGCGGGCCTGGGTCGCGGAGGCGGAGAACAGCAACACCGCCTGCGGCGACGCCATCAAGTACCTCTTCGGCGACCCGGTGGCACGGAACCTGCTGAAACGCTGGTGGACGGAGTCGGTGCGTCCGCTGCTGCCTGAGGAGCGGGGGGACCTCTTCGACGAGGTCTTCCGGTACGACCTGCTCACCCAGCCGTACTACCACCACCCCGACGCCCCGAGTCGGCCCGAGCGCCTGGACACCGAGACCATCCGTGGCGAGCGGTATCTGCGGCGCGGCGGTGTGACGATGCGTTACGACGTGCCGGCGCTGCTTGTCGCGCTGCGGACGAGGCAGGTCACACCGGCGGAGCTGACGGCCCGTGAGCACACCGTGGACCTCTTCTACCGCCAGGGCGCCGAGAACTTCATCGGGTCCACCAACCATGAGGAGGTCGTCCACTTCGTCGGGCTGACCCGGGACGAGGTGGAGGCGGCCGCCGCCGTCCGCGCGGCGAAACGCGACGCGGAGGACGCAGACGAGGACGCCCAGCAGGTGCGGGGCGGCCGGCAGGGCCTGTCCCTCACGCTCAGCGAGCACGGCGGCTATTCGTGAACGGTCCCCGAAGCGACCGGAATTGACCAGCGAGGAAGCGGTGTCTTGACCACTCTGACGTATACCGACTATTTGCAGATGGAGACCCTGCTCTCGTTGCAGGAGCCGCGGATTCCGGCGACAGCGGGCCGGGCGGCGGTACTGGCCGAGCAGTTCTTCATCATCACTCACCAGTCGTGTGAGCTGTGGCTGAAGCAAGTCGGGGCGGACCTGGGCGCCGCGGCCGATGCGCTCACCCCGCCCTGCGACGTCGACGACCTGGAGTCCGGCGTCGAGTTCCTGATGCGCACGGGGGAGATCCTGCGCGTGCTGCACGGTCAGCTGCTCGCCCTGGAGAAGCTGCCGGTCCAGTACTTCGCCGAGTTCCGGCCGTACCTGGGTACGGCGAGCGGCGCCCAGTCGGCGCAGTTCCGGCAGCTGGCGCGGCTGCTGGGCGGCGATCAGCATCCCGGCAGTCTGTACCAGGTGTTCGTGGCGGCGGCCGCGTATCACGGCCGGACGGTTCCCGAGGTGTGCCGGCAGGGCGTGGGAGCCGGGGCGCTGCACCGCATCGCCGAGGCGCTGATGGACATCGGCAACGGCTACTGGCACTGGAAAGTGACCCACCTGGCACTGATGTCGAAGATGGCCGGCAACCGCCAGGGCACCGGCGGCACGAGCGGCGTCGACTTCCTGGCCCGGCGGGTCACCATGCCGTTCGCCGAACTGCGCGGGCTGCGAAGCCAGTTGCATGACGGCTGAGGCCGTACGCTGAGGGCCGTGCCGGGTGCGCACGGCCCTCTTCGCGGACGGACGCTGGCCTTCACTCCTGCCGGGCCGCGTCCACCAGGTCCGCCAGTTCGGCCAGTGTCGCGGCCTCGAATATGCTCCGCATCGGGATCACGACGTCGAATTCCTTGCGGATCTGGCGTGCCAGCATCGTCGCCAGCACCGAGTGGCCGCCCAGCTCGAAGAAGTTGTCCTGCGGCCGTACCCGCGGGACCCCGAGGATCCGCCGGACGAGCTCGCACAGGTCGATGTCCCCGGAGGCGGCCGCCTCCGCCGCCGGGCGCCCGGCGCGGGCGGCGGTGAGGGCCGCCCGGTCGACCTTGCCGTTCGGGTCGGTGGGGAAGCGGTCCAGGACCACCACGGTGGACGGCACCATGTGCTCGGGCAGCGACCTGGCCACGTACCGCCGCAGCTCCGCACCGTCGGCACCGGCGCCGGTGGATGTGGTCACGTACCCCATGATCCGGGCGGTCGCGATATCGCCCTCCACCACGACACAGGCCAGGTCCACGGCCGGGTGCGCGGCCAGCCGAGCCTCGATCTCGCCCAGTTCGATCCGGAAGCCGCGGACCTTGACCTGGCTGTCCACCCGGCCGGTGAAAAACAGCTCGCCGTCCGCGCGGCACCGCCCCCGGTCGCCCGAACGGTACATCCGGCTGCCGGGCGGCCCCGCCGGGTCGGCCACGAACCGTGTCGCGGTCAGCCCTGGGTGGTTCAGATATCCGCGCGCCAGGCCAGGGCCCGCCAGATACAGCTCGCCCTCCTCCCCGCCGCCGACGAGGGACAGCCGCTCGTCGAGGACGCGCACCGCGCTGCCGGGGAACGGCCGGCCGATGCCGATGTCGTCGGGGTCCGAGATCCGCCCGATGCTGCTGCCGACGGTCACTTCTGTGGGGCCGTAGCCGTTGAACATCCTCCGGCCCTCGGCCCAGGTGCGCACCAGGGAGGGGGACACCGCGTCGCCGGTCGACACCAGCGTGCCGCCCGGCAGGACATCGTCGGCGTCGGTGACGCTCAGGGCGACCGGCGGCAGGGTGGCATGGGTCACCCGCCGCTCGATCAGCGTGTCCCGCAGCGGCTGGCCGGGAAGCAGGTCGTCGGCCGCCGCCATCACCAGGGTCGCGCCGTTCAGCAGCGCGAGCGAGATGTCCCAGAAGGCGGCGTCGAAGCTGATCGACGCCCACTGGAGCACGCGGTCGCCGGGGCCCGTGCCGATCTGCTCGCGCTGACCGGCCACCAGGCCCGCGACGCCGCCGTGCGTCACCGCGACACCCTTGGGCCTGCCGGTCGACCCCGAGGTGAACACGATGTACATCAGATGGTCGGGACGCAGCGGCGCGCGCCGCTCGGCGTCGGTCACGTCGTGGCCGGGACGCGCCTCCCACTCCGCCCGGACATCGGGGTCGTTGATGACGATGCGCGGCATGTCGGTGCCAGGCGTGGCGAGTTCCGCCTCCTTGGCCGTGTGGAGCAGCAGCACCGGCCGGACCTGCGCCACCATGTGCGCAAGCCGTTCGGACGGATAGGCGGGGTCGAGCGCGAGGTAGGCGCCGCCCGCCTTGAGCACCGCCAGGAGCACGGTGATCAGGTCCTCGGACTTGGGCGCGGAGACCGCGACCGCCCGGTCGGGGCCCACCCCGCGGTCGATCAGCCACCGGGCGAGCCGGTTGGCCGCCGTGTTCAGCTCCGCGTAGCTGACCGCCGTGTCCTCGAACAGCACGGCGGTCCGGTCGCCCGCCCGCGCGGCGACCGTCTCGAACAGACGCGGTACGGTGCGCGGCACCACGTCCGGCGCGCGGCCGTGCGCCGCGCCGTGCCCGTCGACGTCACGTGTCATGGGACCTGGTCCTCCGTTTCTCCCGACCATGTGGACTGTGCGCCGCCCGGGGGCTCGGACAGGTCACCTCGCGGGTGGTGTGGCGAGCGACAGCAGGGCCTTCTTGTCGACCTTGCCCATCGGGGAGCGAGGCAGCTCGTCGAGCCGCACCATCCGGTCGGGGATCTTGTACGTGGCCAGCCCGCACCCCCGGAGGAACTCCTTCATGGCGGCCGCCCGGAAGCCGTCCCCGGCGACCACCACGAACGCGTACGTCCGCTCGCCCAGGGAGGCGTCCGGCACGCCGATGACCGCGGCGTCCCGCACTTCCGGGTGGGTGCACAGCTGGCGTTCCACCTCCAGGGCGGACACCTTCTCGCCGCCGCGGTTGATGATCTCCTTGACCCGCCCGACCACGACGATGTTGCCGTCGGCCGAGCGCCGCACCAGGTCGCCGGTGCGGAAGAACCCGTCGGGTGTGAACGAGCGCGCGTTCTCCTCGGGAGCCCGGAAGTATCCGCGGATCGTGTACGGGCCCCGGGTCAGCAGCTCCCCGGTCTCGCCGTCGGGCACCACCGCCCCGGACGTGTCGACGACGCGCACCTCGTCCTCCGGGCACATGGGCCGCCCGTCGGTGCCCGTCTTCACCTCGTCCGGGTCGTCGGACCTGGTGTGCGTCAGCAGCCCCTCGCTGATGCCGTACCAGCGCATCACCTCGCGGCCCAGCGCCTTGCCCGCCCGCTGTGCGAGCGCCGGGTCCAGCGGGGCGCTGCCGACCTGGAGCGTCAGCCCCGCCAGGTCGCCGGTGTCCCGGTCCGCGTCGGCCCACAGCCGCAGCACGGCGGGGACGACCGTCGTCAGGGTGACCCCCTCCCGGCGGACCAGCGGGAACACCGTGTCGGGCCGCACCGTCGAGGTCAGTACCGCCTTGCCGCCGAGCAGCAGCGCGCCCAGGATGCCGGGGCACCCCAACGCCGCGTTGTGCGCGGCCGGGTTGACGGCGAGATAGGTGAAGTCCCGGTCGGCGCCCACCGCCTCGGAGCAGGCCCGTACGACGAGGCCGTAGTCGTCATGGGTGCGGGGTATCAGCTTCGGCTGTCCGGTGGTGCCGCCCGACAGCAGGAACAGCGCGGGGGCGGTCGGGTCCACCGCGGGCAGGGCGATGTCGTCACCGCGCAGCGAGTCCAGGTCGGTGAACTCCTGGGCGTCACCGCTGACGAGCACCCGCGGGACCGACGGGATCTCCCGCGCCAGCTGCCGGTAGTCGAATCCGCCGAACTCGTCCCGCACGATGTAGGCCACGGCGCCGGAGTGCTCGCTCAGGTGGGCGATCTCCAGCGCGCGGTGCCCGGGGAGGGCCAGGACCGGGATCACCCCGGCGCGCAGCAGCGCGAAGAGCACGACGGGGAACGCGGGGACGTTGGGCAGTTGCACGACCACCCGGTCGAGCGGTTTCAGTCCCGCCCCGAGCAGTCCGCGCGCCAGCCGGTCGGCCCGCCGGGCCAGCTCCGCGTAGGTCAGCCGCTCCTCGTCGCAGACGACGGCCACGCGGTCGGCGTGCCGCTCGCAGGAGTCGAGCAGGAGGTCGCCGAGCGGCCGCCCCAGCCACAGTCCCCGTCGGCGGTAGCTCTCCGCGAGGTGGCCGGGCCAGGGGACGAATCCGTCAAGCATGATCGCGTTGCCTTTCGTAAGGAGCGCGGATGGAAGGTGACGGGCAGCCTGCTGTGGCCGTAGAGGAAGGTGGAGTAGATCCGGGACGGCTCCCCGCCAAGTTCGATCCTGTCCACATGCGTGACGAGACCGCGTACCAGCGCGCTCACCGAGGCCCGGCCCAGCGCCGCGCCGACGCAGAAGTGCGGCCCGTGGCCGAAGGTGAGGTGCTTGTTCGGGGCGCGGGACAGGTCGAGGTCACGCGGGGACGCGAAGACGGTTTCGTCGTTGTTGGCGGAGATGGTCCAGAGCGTCACGATGTCGCCCGCGCGCACCCGCTCGCCCCCCAGGGTGAAGTCGCACAGGGCCGTGCGCGCGAAGTGCATGCCCGGTGTCGCCCAGCGCAGAAGTTCCTCCACCGCGGTGTCCACGGAGATGCTCCCCTCGCGCAGCCCCCGCCACTGCTCGGGGTACTGCGTGAAGGCGAGGACCGAGCTGATCGCGGTCATCCGCGACGACTCGTCCCCTCCGAGGATCAGGCTGTAGCAGTTGAGCGCGATCTCCTCCGGCGTCAGCGGCCGGCCGTCGACCTCGGCTCCGGCGATCATGCTGATCACGTCGTCGCCAGGGTTCGCGCGGCGCTCGAAGGCCAGGTCCATCAGATAGAGCACGATTTCGTTGCGGGCCTCCAGCGCGTCCAGCTGCGCGCCGTCCGGGGCGTCGGACGCCAGCGCCGCCTTGCTCCACCCGAGCAGGCTCTTGCGGTCCTGTTCGGGAACGGACAGTAGATCGCAGATGGTGTTCATCGGGATGTGCTCGGCGACCTCCGCGGCGAAGTCGAACGATCCCAGCTCGGTGACCCTCTCGATGAGTTCCGCCGTGCGCTGCTCGACCCTGCGCACCACCCCGCCCAGCACCTGGGGGGAGAAGGCGCGCAGCATGATGCTGCGCAACTGCCGGTGCCGGGGGCGGTCGGTGACCGCGAGCATCTTCCCGCCCGCCGAGTCGCCGCCGTGCAGCAGCACGTCCAGGACGTTGCCGCGGGCGGAGCTCAGCCGTTTCCAGTCGTCGTGGCAGGACAGGACGTCCTCGTACCCGGCGACGACCCAGAAACCGGGGCGTCCCGAGGCGGCCGGGTGCCAGTGGACGGGCCGCTCCCGGCGCACCCGCCGCCAGAACGCGTGCGGGTCGTGCTCGACGAATGTGGCCGGGTCCGTGAGGTCGAGTGACAAACTCATCCGGACACTCCTTTCACTGGCACCGTGATAAATCGTCATGACCCGACCGCCCGGCGCCCCCCATGTCTTACCTAGTTCTTTCGTGAATCCCGTGATAGCGGCGGAAGCGGACACCATGGAACCGGTGAAAGCCGTGGGCTACCGAGAAAGGCGATGCGATGAGCCGGATGCGGGAACAGGGCTGGATTCGGTCACTGGCCACGGTCGAGGCGCCCGCCGTCCGGCTGGTGTGCTTCCCGCACTCCGGGGGCTCGGCGTCGGCGTTCGCCGACTGGGCCACCGCGCTGCCGCGCGAAGTGGAACTCGTGGCCGTCCAGTACCCCGGACGCGGTGACCGCTTCGTCGAGCAACTCGTCGACGACGTCGCCGAGATGGCCAGCCACGCCGTGGCCGAGCTGCTCCAGCTGCCCACCTGCGACGACGTGCTGTTCGGGCACAGCCTGGGTGCCCTGGTGGCCTACGAGTCCGCCCTGCTCCTGCGCGACATGGGCGAACAGCCGAGGATGCTGTGCGCCTCCGCCTGTCTTCCCCCGGGGCATATGAAGAACCGGGAGGTCCACGCCGCGCCCGACGACGAGTTCTGGGCGACCCTGTACGCGCTGGGCGGCATCGACCCCGGGATCGCCGAGAACGAGGAACTGCGCGAGCTGCTGCTGCCGACGCTGCGCTCGGACCTGCGGGCGCATGCGACCTACCGGCCCTGCTCCGGGACCAAACCGCTGTCCTGCCCGGTGAGTTGCTACCACGGCATCGGTGACCCGATGGTGGACGAAGCGCTGCTGGGGGAGTGGGCGGACGTCACCTCGGGCGAGTTCAGACTGCGGGTGCGGCCGGGCGGCCACTTCCACGTGGGCACCGACATCGCGGGTCTGGTGTCGGACGTCCTGGGGCGCGAAACGGCCTGAGAGGTCAGGGAAACGGTGAGCCGCCGCGGCCAACGGGCCCCGGCGGCACACCAGATGGGTCAGCTGGCGGTCAGCTGCCCACGTATTCCGCCAGATGCTCGCCCGTCAGCGTGGAGCGGGCGGCGACGAGGTCGGCCGGTGTCCCCTCGAAGACGATCCGGCCGCCGTCGTGGCCCGCGCCTGGCCCCAGATCGATGATCCAGTCGGCATGCGCCATGACGGCCTGGTGGTGCTCGATCACGATGACCGACGTGCCCGCGGACACCAGCCGGTCGAGCAGCGCGAGGAACTGCTCCACGTCGGCGAGGTGCATACCGGAGGTCGGCTCGTCCAGCACGAAGACGCTGCGGTCCTCATTCATGTGCGCCGCCAGCTTCAGCCGCTGCCGCTCGCCTCCGGACAGCGTGGTGAGCGGCTGGCCGAGCGGGAGGTAGCCGAGCCCGACGTCCACGAGCCGCCGCAGGGCGGTGTGCGCGGCGGGGGTGCGCGCCTCGCCCTGGCCGAAGAACTCCTCGGCCGCGGCCACCGACATCTCGAAGACGTCGCTGATGTTGCGGCCGCCGACGCGGTAGTCGAGGACCGACGGCTGGAACCGCTTGCCCTCGCACTCGTCGCAGGTGATGGCGACGCCCGCCATGATCGCCAGGTCGGTGTAGACGACTCCGGCGCCCTTGCACTGCGGGCACGCGCCCTCGGAGTTGGGGCTGAACAGGGCGGGCTTGACGCCGTTGGCCTTGGCGAAGGTCTTGCGGATCGACTCCAGCATCCCGGTGTAGGTGGCCGGATTGCTGCGCCGGGAGCCCTTGATGGGGCCCTGATCCACCAGCACGACTCCCTCCCGGTCGGCCACGGAGCCGCGGATGAGCGAGCTCTTGCCGGAACCGGCCACTCCGGTAAGTACGGTGAGCACGCCCAGCGGGATGTCGACATCGACGTTCCGTAGGTTGTGGTCGTTGGCGCCGCGCACCGCGAGCTTGCCCGTCGGGGTGCGCACCGTCGGCTTGAGACGGACACCGGCATCCAGATGCCGGCCGGTCAGCGTCCCGCTGGAGCGGAGCTCGTCGATGGTGCCTTCGAAGACCACCTGGCCGCCCTCGGTGCCGGCCTTCGGCCCCATGTCGACGACATGGTCGGCAATCATGATCATCTTCGGCTTGTGCTCCACCACCAGCACGGTGTTGCCCTTGTTGCGCAGCCGCCTGAGCAGGTTGTTCATCCGCTGGATGTCATGCGGGTGCAGACCGACGGTCGGCTCGTCGAAGACATACGTGACGTCGGTGAGCGCCGAGCTGAGATGGCGGACCATCTTGACACGCTGCGCCTCGCCGCCCGACAGCGTGCCGGTGGGCCGGTCCAGCGAGAGGTAGCCAAGACCGATGTCGTCGAAGGCGTCGAGGGCCTGACACAGGTTCGCCGCCAGGGTGACGATCGAGGGCTGGGCGATGTTCCTTACCCACGCGGACAGGTCGGTGATCTGCATCGCGCAGGCCTCGGCGATGTCGACCCCGTCGATCTTCGCCGACCGGGCCAGTTCGCTGAGCCGGCTGCCCTGACAGTCGGGGCAGGCGGTGAAGGTCACCGCCCGATCCACGAAGGCCCGGATATGCGGCTGAAGAGCCTCCTGGTCCTTGGCCAGAAATGTCTTCCGCACCCGGGCGAGCAGGCCCTCGTAGGTGGTGTTGACGCCCTTCACCTTGACCTTCACCGGGTCGCGGTGCAGGAAGTCGTGCATCTCCGTGGCGGTGTAGTCGCGGATCGGCTTGGCCGGGTCGAGGAAGCCGGACTGGATGAACGACTGCACCACCCAGCCGTCGGGCTTCCAGCCGGGGACCGTGATCGCGCCGTCGGCCAGCGATGTGTCGGCGTCGTACAGTTGGTCCGGATCGATGTCGGTGACCGTGCCGAACCCCTCGCAGCGCAGACACATGCCGCCGACGACGCTGACGCGCTTCTCGATGGCCTTGCCGCCCACCACCAGGGTGCCCGACGCGTCGGCCGACGCGACGTTGAAGGCGAACGCCTTCTGGGTGCCGATGTACGGCTTGGCGAGGCGGCTGAACAGGATCCGCAGCAGCGCGCCCGCGTCGGTGGCGGTGCCGACCGTGGAGCGGGGATGGCCGCTCAGCGGCTGCTGGTCGACGATGATCGCGGTGGTCAGCCCGTCCAGCATCTCGACCTCGGGCCGCGCCATGGACGGCATGAACCCCTGTACGAAGGCGCTGTAGGTCTCATTGATCAGCCGCTGCGACTCGGCGGCGATCGTATTGAAGACCAGCGAACTCTTGCCCGATCCGGAGACACCGGTGAACACCGTCAGACGGCGCTTGGGGATCTCCAGACTCACGTCCCGCAGGTTGTTCTCCCGCGCGCCGTGCACGCGGATCCGGTCGTGCTGATCGGCTAAGTCCTGTTCGGTCTGCTGAGTGTCGGCAGTCGTCCTCACGGTCATCCAATCCTCCACTTGCCGGACGAGGGTGTCTTGTTGTCGAACGAACCTGTCTTCGCTGCCGGGTCCGAAACAGACCCATAGCACCGTGTTGACCGGAAACTGCTGTCCGTACACAGGGTGGCAACTGTGTGTGTCTGGCCAACTTCTTTCACCTTGGTGGCCAACCCTGTGGGTTGCGTCACTATTGGGTGAGTTGAGTGCCCTGTGTTCTGGATACCACGTAGGCAGGGGGGGATGCCTGAATGGCATCGGCGACCGGCGTCACGGCCGCGCAGGAAGCAATGTGGCTCGCACAGAAGTTCGCCCCGGCCCAACCGAACAATGTGGTGACGCTGTGGAACGTCGACGGTGTCCTGGACGTCCCCCTCTTCACCACCGCGCTGCGCATGGTGATGGCGGAGACCGACCCTCTGTGGGTGAATTTCCGGCGGGGCGCTGACGGGCTCCGGGTGATCGCCCGTGACCCGGGGACGTGGGAACCGTTTCACCTCGACGTCCAAGACGCCCCCGACCCGGAGGACGCGGCCCGTGCCGCCGTCGCCTCGTTGACGAGCGAACCGTTCGACCTGGCGCGGGACGCGCTGCTGCGGGTCGGCTCCATCCGCTTGGGTCCGGCCCGTCACCTCGTGGTCCTGATCTTCCATCACATCCTCACCGACGCCTTCGGTGTGCTCATGCTGCTGTCCCGGCGGATCGCCGAGGTCTACCGGGCGCTGTACGAGAAGTCCGACGTCCCCGGACGCGTCGCGCGGCCGGCGGGCGACGCCGCCGCGGCGGACGCCGCGTACCGGACGTCGCGCCGGTTCGCCGACGCCGAGCGGTTCTGGCGCGACTACCTCGCCGGTGAACCGACCGCGGCGCGGCTCCCCACCGGCGTACGCCCCCCCGAGGGGGCATCCCCGAGTGAGCGCGGGCCCTGGGACTTTCTCACCGGGCCGCTGGGCATGACCACCCGCACCGCGACGGTTCCGGCCGCCGAACGCGCCTCATGGGAAGGCGCGGCGCAGCGGCTGAAAACGAGCGTGCCGGACCTGCTCTCCGCCGCGGCCGCGGCCTACCTCCAGCTCATGTGCGGCCCGTCCGCCCCCCTGCACACCATCACCGTCAACCACCGCACCGGTGCCGCGCGGCAGGCGCTCGGCCTGTACTCCAACCGGATCCCGATCCGGGCCGAGGCCGCCCCCGAAGCGAGCCTGGTGGAGCTGGCCGGGGCGCTCGGCCGGGAGCGCCGCGGTGTACTGCGGCACGCCCGGCACGAACTGGCCCTGATCAAGCGGGCCACCGGGCGCGCCGCCGAGGCGCGCAGCCCGTTCGGCACCATCGTCAACGTCTTCCCGTTCGTCGAGGCGCTCGACCTCGCGGGCAGCGTGGCGCGGTTCGCGGGCGGCACGTTCGGCCTGGTCGACGAGATCATGGTGTCGCTCTACACCGACGGCACCGCCGACAGCGATCTGTACGTCCGCTTCGACGCGCCCGCCGCGCACTACGGCGAGCGGGACCTCGCCGGTCTGGCCGACAGCTTCGTGCCGTTCCTCCGCGCCGCGCTCGCCGACCCCGCGCGGCGGGTCGCGGACATCAGCCCGCTCGGCGCCGCCGAACAACGCGCGCTGCTCGCCGCCTGCTCCGGCCCGGCGGTCGACGTCCCGGACGTCACGCTGACCGAACTGCTGGACCGGCAGGCCCGCGCCACCCCCGACGCGACCGCGGTCACCTTCGAGGACGCGGGCCTGACGTACCGGGAGCTGGCCGACCGGTCCGGCCGCCTCGCCCGCACGCTGATCGAGGCGGGCGCGGGCCCCGAGCGCTTCGTCGCGGTGGCCATCCCGCGCTCCCTGGACCTCGTCGTGGCGCTGCTCGCGGTGCTCAAGGCGGGTGCGGCCTACGTCCCGGTCGACCCGGAATACCCCGCCGCCCGCGTGGAGTTCATGCTCGCCGACGCGCGCCCCGCACTGCTCCTGGTGGCCGGGGAGAGCGCCGGGAAGCTGCCCGTCGGGGACGTCCCCGCCCTCGCCGTGGACGAGATCCCGCTGACCGGCGGGGCCACCGCGACAGCACCCCACCGCCCCGATCACCCGGCGTACATGATCTACACATCCGGGTCGACCGGGCGGCCCAAGGGCACGGTCATCACACACGCCGCGATCGTCAACCGACTGCTGTGGATGCAGGACCACTTCCGGCTGGACGGCACCGACCGGGTGCTCCAGAAGACCTCGGCCTCCTTCGACGTATCGGTCTGGGAGTTCTTCTGGCCGCTGATCACCGGCGCCACCCTGGTGATGGCCCGGCCGGACGGCCACCGCGACCCCGCCTACCTCGCCGAGGTGATCGAGCGGGCCCGGGTCACCACACTGCACTTCGTCCCGTCCATGCTCGCCGAGTTCACCGCCGAGGAGACCGCGGCCCGCTGCACCGGTCTGCGCCGGGTCGTATGCAGCGGCGAGGCGCTGCCCCCCGACGTCGCCGCGCGGTTCGACCGGCTCTTCGGCGTGCCCCTGCACAACCTGTACGGGCCGACCGAGGCGGCGGTGGACGTCACCGCGTGGCGGTGCCGGCCGGAGGCCGCCACCATCCCGATCGGCACCCCGATCCAGAACACCACGCTGCTCGTGCTCGACAGCGGGCTCCGGCTGGTCCCCCGCGGCGTCCGCGGCGAGCTGTACATCGTGGGTGCCGGGCTCGCGCGGGGCTACCTCGGCCGCTCGGCCCTCACCGCGGAGCGGTTCGTCGCGTGCCCGTTCGGATCCGCCGGGCAGCGCATGTACCGGACCGGCGACCTGGCGCGCTGGAACGCCGACGGCGACCTCGAGTTCGCCGGACGCGCCGACCACCAGGTGAAGATCCGTGGCTTCCGGGTCGAGCCCGCGGAGGTGGAGGCGGTGCTCGCCGCCCACCCCGGGGTGGCCGGCGCCGCGGTCGTCGCCCGGGAGAGCCGCGGCGCCGACGGAGCCGCCCAACTGGTCGCGTACGTCGTGCCCAAGACTGTCGTCGGCACCGGCCGGCAGGCCACGGACTGGGACTTCCACGCCGGTCTCGACATCGCCGAGTTACGCGCCTTCACCGCCGCCCGGCTGCCGAACCACCTGGTCCCCGCCGCCTTCGAGATCCTGGACCGGCTGCCGCTGAGCGCCAACGGCAAGCTGGACCGCGGCGCGCTGCCCGAACCGGAGTTCGCCGCCCGCGCCTACCGGCCGCCCCGCACCGACGAGGAGCGGCTGCTGGCGGACGCCTTCGCCCAGGTGCTCGGGGTGAGCCGGGTCGGGGCGGACGACGACTTCCTCGCCCTCGGCGGCGACAGCATCCGGGCCATCCAGGTGGTGGCCCGCGCGCGGGCGGGCGGCCTCGCCTTCACCCCGCGCACCGTGTTCGAGTGCCGCACCGTCGCCGCGCTGGCCGTCGCCGCGACGCGCGACACCGCGGCGCCGGCGCTCGCCGAACTCGACGGCGGCGGCCTCGGCCTGGTGCCGCTGCCGCCGATGGCGCGGCTGATCGCCGAACGCGGCCCAGGACTCGACCGGCTCGCCCAGTGGCTGGTCCTCGAACTGCCCGCCGGGGTGGACCGCGACGGCCTCGCCGCGACGGTCGGCGCCGTCCTCGACCGGCACGACGTGCTGCGCTCGCGCCTCGTCGACGACGGCCTGCTGGTGCTGCCGCCCGGCGCGGTGGACCCCGCCGTACTGATCACCCGGGTCGGCTGTCCGGGCCACTGGGACGCCCCCTCCTGGCGTCAGCTGCTGCGCACCGAGGCCGACGCGGCGCTGCGCGCCATCGACGCCCGGACGGGCCGCATGCTCCGGCTCGTGTGGTTCGACCCCGAGGCGGGCGGCCCCGGGCGGCTGCTGATCGCCGCGCACCACCTCGTGGTCGACGGCATGTCATGGCGGGTGCTGCTCCCCGACCTCGCCACGGCATGGCGGCACATACGGGCGGGCACGGCACCGGAGCTGCCGCCGGTCGGCACCTCGCTGCGGCGCTGGCTGCGGGCCCTGTCCGAGGAGGCGGCGCGACCGGCCCGGACGGCGGAACTGCCGCGGTGGCGCGACCTGCTCGCCGGTCCCGTCCCGCCGGTCGGCTCCCGCCCGCTGGACCCCAAGGCCGACCTCATGTCCACCACGGACACCCTGCGCGTCGAACTCCCCGCTGACCTCACCGACGCCGTGCTCACCTCGGTGCCCGCCGCGTTCCGCTCCGGCGTCGACGATGTGCTGCTCACCGCCCTCGTCCTGGCGGTGGCCCGGCACCGGCGCGGCGCACCCGAGGGCCCCACGGTCGTCCGGCTCGAAGGCCACGGACGGCAGGAGGACCTCGTCCCCGGCGCGGACCTCTCCCGCACCGTCGGCTGGTTCACCGGCGTCCACCCCGTCCGGTTCGACCTCTCCGGGATCGACGTCGACGAGGCGATCGCCGGGGGAGCGGCGGCGGGCGAAGCCCTCAGGCGCGTGAAGGAACAGCGCCACGCCGTGCCGGGCGACGGCAACGGCTACACCCTGCTGCGCCACCTCAACGACGAGACCGCGGCGGCCCTGCGCCCCCACCCGGCCGACGAGATCGGCTTCAACTTCCTCGGGCACTTCTCCTTCGACGCCCCCCGGTCCGGGCACCACGACGGGTGGACCACGGCGCCGGAGCACCCCGAACTCGTCGCCGCCCCCGATTCCGGCATGCCCGCGCTCAGCGCCCTGGACCTGGGCGCCCTGGTGACCCGGGCCGACGACGGGCCGCGCCTCACCGCCCTGTTCACCTTCGCCACCGGAGTGCTCGGCGCCGACGAGGTCCGCGCACTGGCCGCCGACTGGCGCGCCGCCCTCACCGGACTGCGGACGCGGGCCGCCGAGGGCGCGACCGGGCTCAACCCCAGCGACGTACCGCTGGTGACCGTAGGCCAGGCCGAACTGGACGCCTGGCAGCGGCGCTTCGGTCGGATCGACGACGTGTGGCCGCTGACCCCGCTCCAGGCCGGTCTGCTGTTCCACACGATGCTCGCGGACCCCACGATCGCCGCCTACCAGACGCAGTTCGTCTTCCGGCTCAGCGGTCCGGTCGACCCGGACCGGCTGCGCTCGGCGGGCCAGGCACTGCTGGAGCGCCATCCCAACCTGCGCGTGGCCTTCGTGTCGACCGCGGCCGGCGAGTCCGTACAGGTGGTGGTGGAGGACGTACCGCTGCCCTGGGGGCACGTCGACCTCACCGGTGAGCCCGACGCGGAAGAGCGCCTGGAACGGATCATCACCGACGAGCGCGACGCCCCGTTCAGCGCCGACGCGCCACCGCTGCTCCGCTTCACCCTCGTCACCCGGGGACCGGACCTGGCCGACCTCGTCCTCACCGCCCACCATGTGCTGTTCGACGGCTGGTCGGTCCCGCTGATCGAGCGGGAACTGATACGGCTGTACGCGGCACACGGCGGCGCCCCGGAGCCGCCGCCCGCGCACGGCTACCGGGACTTCCTGCGCTGGCTGTCACGGCAGGACGCGGCCCGGTCGGCCGAGGCGTGGAGCGCGGAACTGGCCGGGGTCGCGGAGCCGACCCTCCTCGCGCCCGGCCCGCGCTCGGACCGCACCGGCAGCGGGCAGGTCGTCGCGGCGCTGTCCGGCGAGGAGGCCGCCGCGCTCGCCCGCAGGGCCACCGGCCTCGGCGTCACCATCAACGCCCTGGTGCAGGGCGCGTGGTCGATCGTGCTGGCCGGTCTGACCGGCCGCGATGATGTGCTCTTCGGCGTCACCGTGTCCGGCAGGCCCTCGGAACTCCCGGGAGCCGACGGGGTGATCGGCCTCTTCATCAACACGGTGCCCGTCCGTGCCACCTGCGCACCGGGCGAGGACCTCGGGCGCATGCTGGGCCGACTCCAGGACGCCCAGGCCGGGCTGGTGGAACACCACCACCTCGGGTTGGCCGACATCCAGCGGTCGACCGGGCTGAGCGCGCTGTTCGACACCCTCATGGTCTTCGAGTCGTTCCCCGTCGACCGGGCGGGCCTGTCCGCCGCGGCACCGGGTCTCGGCGTGACCGGTGTGCGCCCCTACGCCCCGCCGCACTATCCGCTGACCGTCATCGCTGCGGCCGACCCCCTGCTGCGGCTGTCCTTCCAGTACCAGCGCGACGCCTTCGACCACACCGAGGTGGAGGCCATCGCCGGTCGGCTGACCCAGGTGCTGCGGCAGATCGCCGCCGACCCGCACACCACCGTCGGCGCCCTCGACGTGCTCACCGCGGACGAGCGGGACCAGGTGCTGCACCGCTGGAACGACACCGCGGCCGAGGTCCCCCGGGAGACCGTGACCGCCCTGTTCGCCCGGCAGGTGGCGGCGGCACCGGACGCGGTGGCGGTCGAGCACGACGGCCACACCCTCACCTACCGCGAACTGGACGAGCGGGCCAACCGCCTGGCGCACTGGCTGATCGGACAGGGCGTGCGGCCGGAGGCCCGGGTCGTGGTGCTGCTGCCCCGCTCGGCCGACCTGGTGGTCGCGCTGCTCGCGGTGGGGAAGGCCGGCGGTGCGTATGTGCCGGTGGACCCCGACTACCCGGCCGCCCGGGTGCGTTCCGTGGTTGAGGACAGCGGCCCGGTGCTGGTGCTCGACGCACAGCGGCTGGCCGGGGCGGACCTGTCCGGCTGCCCCGCCGACGCGCCGCGGACACCGGTCACCGCGCGGCACGCCGCCTACACCATCTACACCTCCGGCTCCACCGGCAGGCCCAAGGGCGTGGTCGTCGAACAGGGCGCGCTGGTCAACCTGCTCACCGGCATGCGGGACCGGTTCGCGCTCACCCCTCGCGACCGGGTCCTCGCGGTCGCCACCGTCGCGTTCGACATCGCCGCGCTGGAGCTGTTCCTGCCGCTGCTGACCGGGGCGCGGGTCGTGCTGGCGGGCAAGGACGACGTCCTCCAGCCCCCCGCGCTGCTCGACCTCGTCGACCGGGCGGGCGTCACCCTGGTGCAGGCCACCCCGGCGCTCTGGCAGCAGCTGATCGCCCACGACCCGGCCCGGCTGGCCGGACTCCGCGTGATCAGCACCGGCGAGGCCCTGCCGCGTGCCCTGGCCGAGGAGCTGCGCGGCCACGCCGCCGAGGCCACCAACCTGTACGGCCCCACCGAAGCGACCATCTACGCCACCGCCGCCCGCCTCGGCCCCGGCTCCTCGGGCCTGCCCCCGTCCATCGGCGTACCCGTGGCCAACTACCGGATCCTGGTCCTGGACCATGGCCTGCGCCCGGTGCCGCCGGGGGTGACCGGCGACCTCTGGATCGCCGGAGACGGCCTGGCCCGCGGCTACTTCGGCCGGTCGGCGCAGACCGCCGAGCGGTTCGTGGCGAACCCGTACGGCCCCGCGGGGTCCCGGATGTACCGCAGCGGGGACCTCGCCCGCTGGACCGGCAGCGGCGAGGTCGAGTACCTGGGCCGCTCCGACCACCAGGTCAAACTGCGGGGGTTCCGCATCGAACCCGCCGAGATCGAAGCCACACTGGCCGGCCACGACACCATCCGCCAGGCCACCGTCGTCCTCAGGGAGGACCAGCCCGGCGAGCGGCGGCTGGTGGCGTACGTGGTGCCGGAGAGCGGCGCCGAGGCGCCGCCCGCCGAGCGGCTGCGGACGCTGGTGGGCGAGCGGCTGCCCGCCTACATGGTGCCCGCGGCCGTCGTCGTGCTGACGGAATTCCCGCTCACCCCCAATGGCAAGCTGGACCGCTCGGCGCTGCCCGCGCCGGAGTTCGCGGGAGTCGCCTACCGCGCCCCGCGGTCCGGGCGAGAAGCGACGCTGTGCCGGTTGTTCGGCGAGGTGCTCGGTGCCGAACGCGTCGGGATGGACGACGACTTCTTCGCCCTGGGCGGGCATTCCCTGCTGGCCACCCGGCTGGTGGCGCGGGTGCGCGCGGAACTGGGCGTGGAGATCCCGATCCGCGCGCTGTTCACCTCACGGACCCCCGCCGAGCTGTCCGATCACTGGAACGAGATGTCGGCCCCTGCCCGCACGCAGTTGCGCAGAATGATCGAAAGGTGAACGCGAACATGATTCCCCTGTCGTACGCGCAGCGTCGGCTCTGGTTCATCAACCGCTTCGAGGGCCCGTCCCCGACGTACAACATCCCCCTGCTCCTGCGGTTCACCGGAGCGCTCGACACCGGCGCGCTGCGCGCCGCGTTCCGCGATGTGATGGCGCGGCACGAGGTCCTGCGGACGGTGTTCGGCGAGGAGGACGGCGAGCCCTACCAACGCATCCTCGACCCGGACGAGCTCGAACTGCCCTGGACGGACTGGGGCCGGGTGGCCGCCGACCGGGTGCCGGGCGTGATCTCCTCGATCATCGGCAGCTGGTTCGACCTGTCGTCCGACGCGCCGCTGCGGGGCAGCCTCGTCCGGAGCGGCGACGACGAACACCTGCTGGTCCTGGTGATCCACCACATCGCCGGGGACGGCGGGTCGCTGGCGCCGCTGGCGCGGGACGTGTCGGAGGCTTATCGCGCGCGTGTGGCCGGACACCCGCCCCGGTGGGCGGAACTGCCGGTGCAGTACGCGGACTACGCGGTGTGGCAGCGGGAGATGCTCGGAGACCTGGACGATCCGGACAGCGTCCTGTCGACCCAGGCGGCGTACTGGCGCGAGGAGCTCGCCGGGGTCTCCCCGCTGCTTCCGCTCCCCCTGGACCGGCCCCGGCCCGAGGTGGCGAGCCACCGCGGCGGATCCGTCCCGCTCGGCCTGCCGCGCGAGATCCGGGCACGCGTCGAGGAGTTGGCCCGCGCCCGCGGTATGACGGTGTCGATGGTGTTCCAGGCGGCGCTGACGGTACTGCTGCACCGGCTGGACGGCGGGGACGACCTGACGGTCGGCTCACCGATCGCCGGGCGCACCGACGAGGCGCTGCACGACCTGGTGGGGTTCTTCGTCAACTCATGGGTGCTGCGCGTCCAGGTCTCCGCGGAAGCGTCGTTCGCGTCCGTGCTCGACCAGGTGCGGAGCAAGGCGCTCGCGGCGTACGAGAACCAGGACGTCCCCTTCGAGCGGCTCCTCGAACTGCTGCGGCCGGAGCGGTCCACCGCCCACCACCCGCTGTTCCAGACCGTGCTGGCCTGGCAGAACAACACACCGCCGGAACTGGAGATGCCCGGTGTGACGGTGTCGATGGAGCCCATCCCGACCGGCACCGCCAAGTTCGACCTGTTCTTCAACATGGCGCCGGACGAGTCCGACGGCTCGGTGACGGGCGAGATCGAGTACGCCACCGACCTGTTCGACCGCTCGACGGTGGAGGAGATCGCCGCCCGGTTCGTACGGGTGGTGGAGCAGGTGGTCGCCGACCCGGAGATCACCGTCGGCGCCCTCGACGTACCGGCCGTCGGCGGCCGGGAGCACACCATCACGGCCGACGAGGCCGCCGCGCCCGATGCCGCACCCGACGCCGCGCGCCGCCCGCTCGACGCGGCGGAGCGCCACAAGATCCTCGTCGAGTGGAACGACACCGCGCGTGAGGTGCCCTGTCCCGGGCCGATCCATGTGCTGTTCGAGGAGCAGGCCGCCCTGCGCCCGGACGCGATCGCGGTGCGCTGGACCGGCGGCACCATGACCTACCGCGAGCTGAACCAGCGGGCGAACCGGATCGCCTGGGACCTCAAGGAACGCGGCGTCGGCCCGGAGACGGTGGTCGGCATCGGCATCCGCCGCGGCCCGGTCATGGTCGCGGCGGTGTTCGGCGTGCTCAAGGCGGGCGGCGCCTATCTGCCGCTCGAACCGTCGTCCCCCGCCGAACGCGTCGCCGGCATGCTCGCCGACACCGGGGCGGACACCGTGCTGACCACGGCGGACACCGAACTCCTGGCCCTCCCCGACGGTGTCACCCGCATCGAGGTCGCCGGTGAGCAGGACCCGCCGCCCCCCGCGGCCGAGGGCGATCCGGAGCCGTCCGCCGGGCCGGACACCACCGCGTACGTCATCTTCACCTCCGGCAGCACCGGTAAGCCCAAGGGCGTGGTGATGACCCAACGGCCGCTGCACAACCTGCTCAACTGGTGCTTCCGCACCTTCGGTTTCGGCCCCGACGACACCGGCCTGTGCCTCACCTCGCTGGGCTTCGACCTGTCGGTCTTCGACATCCTCGGCCTCCTGGGCTGCGGCGGCTCGCTGTACATCGCCGACGAGGCCCAGCAGCGCGATCCCGCGCTCCTGCTCGACCTGCTGCTCACCGAGCCGATCACCTTCTGGAACTCGGTGCCGACCACGCTCAACCAGCTGCCGCCCCTGCTGTCCCGGAAGGACACCTGGGAAGGAACCGACAGGCTGCGCCTGGTGTTCCTGTCCGGCGACTACACCCCGCTGCCCCTGCCGGACGAGATCCGCGCGGTGTTCGACCGCGCCGAGATCGTCAGCCTCGGCGGGGCGACCGAGGCCACGGTGTGGTCCAACTACTT
The DNA here is from genome assembly GCF_058215575.1 of Streptomyces sp. JLBJ103. Lineage (NCBI taxonomy): Bacteria > Bacillati > Actinomycetota > Actinomycetes > Kitasatosporales > Streptomycetaceae > Streptomyces > Streptomyces sp. JLBJ103. Next base: position 7,205,450 of record NZ_CM177089.1, read on the forward strand.
CCGCGTACGTGAGATCGACCCGGCCTGGCGCAGCATTCCCTACGGCCGGCCCATCGACAACGCGCGCTACTACATCCTCGACGACGACATGCGGCCGTGCCCGGTCGGCGTCGAGGGCGACCTCTACATCGGCGGGGACGTGCTGTGCGCCGGATACGCCAACCGCCCGGAGCTGACCGCGGAACGCTTCCTCCGCGATCCGTATCCCCACCGGGACGGCGACCGCCTCTACTGGACCGGCGACCGGGCGAGCTTCTACCCCGACGGAAACATCTGCTTCCAGGGCCGCGCCGACAACCAGGTGAAACTGCGCGGCTTCCGCGTCGAGCCCGGCGAGATCGAAGCCACCCTGGTCCGCCACCCCGCCGTCCGCCAGGCCATCGTCACCCTGCGCGAGGACCGGCCCGGCGACAAGCGGCTGGCCGCCTACGTCGTCGCGGACACCGGCGCACTGGACACCGCGGGCGGGGCACAGGAGCAGATCGAGGAGTGGCACGAGGTCTACGACCAGGGGTACGCCGACGAACCCGACGTGCCGTTCGGCGAGGACTTCACCGGCTGGAACAGCGCCTTCACCGGCGACCGCATCCCGATCGGGGAGATGCGCGCCTGGCGGGACGCCGCGGTGCGCCGCGTCCTGGACCACTCGCCCCGGCGGGTTCTCGAACTCGGCGTCGGCTCCGGCCTGTTGCTCGCCCATCTCGCGGGCCGGGTGGAGCGGTACTGGGCCACCGACTTCTCCGCGGCGGTCGTCGAGCGGCTGCGCCGTCAGGTGGCGCGGGCCGGTCTGGCCGACCGCGTCGAGCTGCGCTGCCAGGCCGCCGACGACACCTCCGGCCTGCCCCGCGGCGCGTTGGACACCGTGCTGCTCAACTCGGTGGTGCAGTACTTCCCGAACGAGCACTACCTCCGCCAGGTCCTGGACGCCGCGTGGGACATGCTCGCGCCGGGCGGCCGGATCGTCCTCGGCGACGTCCGCCGGGCCGCCTCCCTGCCGGTGCTCCAGGTCGCCGTCCAGCGGGCCAGGCACCCGGAGGCCACACCGGAGGTGCTGCGCAGCGCCGTGGACCAGGCCGTATTGCTGGAGAAGGAACTCGTTGTCGACCCCGAGTGGTTCCTGCGCTGGGCCGACCACGCCGGCGGGGCCGCCGTCGATGTTCGGGTCAAGGACGGCGACGCGCACAACGAACTCACCGGGCATCGCTATGAGATCGTGCTGCACAAACCGGGTGGCACCCAGCCGGCGCAGTCCGTGGCCGGTGTTCCCGCCCTGGCCTGGGAAGGTGATCTCGATCGCCTCGCCGCGCGGGTGGGCGCACAGGACGCGGCGGTCGTCCGCGTCACCGGTGTGCCGAACGCCCGTCTGACCGACGAGATCGCCGCCGCCCGGGAGTTGGGCGAGGAGCAGCCCGGCACGTTGGTGCCACCGGCGCTTGACCCGCCCGTGATCCGCGCCTGGGCCGAACGGCACGGCTGGGACGCGCTCGTGACGCTGTCGGCCACCGCGGTCGACGGGGTGGACGTGCTTGTCTTCCGGGACGGCCCGGCGGCCGGGCGGACCCTGAGCGGGGTGTACCTGCCCGGCCGGGGCGACCGGGCGCCGGTCAACAACCCGGCCGTCGCGAACGGGATAGCCGCGCTACTGCCCGCCCTCCGCGCGCACCTGCGGGAGAGCCTGCCCGCGTACATGGTGCCCGCCGCGATCGTGCCGATCGCCGGGGTGCCGCTGACCGACAACGGCAAGCCGGACCGGCGCGCGCTGCCGGTGCCCGACTACGCCGCGGGCAGCGGTGGACGGGTCCCGTCGACGCCGGAGGAGGAGTCGCTGTGCACGCTGTTCGCCGCCGTGCTCGGCGTCGACCGGGTCGGCGCCGACGACAACTTCTTCTCCATCGGCGGCCATTCGCTGCTGGCCACCAAGCTGGTCAGCCGCATCCGCGCGGTGCACGGTGTGGAGATCCCGATCCGCCTGGTGTTCCAGGCATCCACCCCCGCCGAGCTGGCGGTCCACCTGACCACCGCGACCGCCGTCCGGCCGCCGCTGGTCCCCCAGGCCAGGCCGGAGCGGCTGCCGGTCTCCTTCGCACAGCGGCGGCTGTGGTTCATCCAGCGGCTCGAAGGGCCGTCGGCCACCTACAACGTCCCGCTGGGCCTGCGGATGCGAGGCGACCTCGACGCGGCGGCGCTCCGCGACGCCATGGACGACGTCGTGGAGCGGCACGAGTCGCTGCGCACGGTCTTCGGCGAGGACGCCGGGCAGCCGTACCAACGAGTCCTCGCGCCGGGCGAGGTCGAAGTGGGGTGGGAGGAACGCGAGGTCACCGAGGCCGAACTGCCGACCGCGCTGCGCGAGGCGGCCCGCCGCCCCTTCGACCTGGGACACGAGATCCCCATCCGCGCGTGGCTGTTCCGGCTCGGCGCCCATGAGTGGATGTTCCTGATCAGCGCGCACCACATCGCCGCGGACGGATGGTCGGCGCGCCCGCTCGCCTCGGACCTCGCCACGGCCTACGAGGCCCGGTGCGCGGGCGGGCGGCCGGAGTGGAAGCCGTTGCCGGTGCAGTACGCGGACTACACCCTGTGGCAGCGCGATCTGCTCGGGGACAGCGACGACCCGGACAGCCTGTACCGGCGCCAGCTGGACTACTGGACCACCCAGCTGACGGACCTGCCGGCCACCATCGACCTGCCCACCGACCGGGCGCGGCCCGCGGTGGCGTCCTACGAGGGCGACGCGGTCTTCATCGATATCGACGAGCAACTCACAGCCAGTATCCGGTCGTTGGCGCGGGAGACCGGTGCCACCGTGTCGATGGTGCTCCAGGCGGGACTGGCCGCGATCCTCACCCGGCTGGGCGCGGGCACCGATGTGCCGCTCGGCGCCCCGATCGCGGGCCGCACGGACGATGCGCTGGCCGGCCTGGTGGGCTTCTTCGTCAACACCTGGGTGCTGCGGGCCGACACCTCCGGCGACCCCACCTTCGCCGACCTCGTCGGCCGGGTGCGGCAGCGGAGCCTGGCCGCCTACGACAACCAGGACGTCCCCTTCGAGCACCTGGTCGAGGTCCTGAACCCGGTGCGCTCGCCCGCCCACCACCCGCTGTTCCAGGTGCACCTCGCACTCCAGAACAACACCCCGGGGAACTACTCCCTGCCGGGCCTGACGCTCTCCGAGGAGATCTTCAGCGCGGGTGTCTCGCGCTTCGACCTGTTCCTCAGCCTCACCGAACACGAGGGGGACCGGCCGCACATCTCCGGCTTCGCCGAGTACGCGACCGAGCTCTTCGACGCGGGCACGATCACCGCGCTGCTCGACCGCTGGACGCACTTCCTGCGGCAGGCGGTCGCCGCGCCGGACACGCCCCTGGGGGCGGTGGACATCCTCATGGACGGAGAGTCCGCGACACTGGCCCGGTGGGGCGGCCGCGGCCGCGCGGAGCGCCTCGAGGCCGGAACCGTCCACCAGCGGTTCTCCGCCGTCGCCGCCGAAGACCCGGACGCCACCGCGCTGATCTCCGCCGACGGCTCGGAACGCTGGACCTACGCCGAGCTGGACCGCTGGTCCAACCGCATCGCCCACCACCTGTGCGAGCGCGGCGCCCGCCCGAACGGCCGCGTGGCGGTGAAGCTCGACCGCTCGCCGCTGATGGTGGCGGCCCTCCTCGCGGTCCTGAAGTCGGGCGCGGCCTTCGTGCCCGTCGACCCCTGCTACCCCGCCGACCGCGTCGACTTCATGCTCGCGGACGCCGCCCCCGATGTCGTCGTGGACCACACCCTCGCCGACCTCGACCTGTCCGGTCACCCGGATTCCGCGCCCGAGATCAAGGGAGTCGGGGAACAGAGCGGCGCGTATGTGATGTTCACGTCCGGCTCCACCGGCCGCCCCAAGGGCGTCGAGGTGACCCACCGCAACGTCGTCGACTTCGTACTCGACGCGTGCTGGGCGGGCGCCGCGCACCGCCGTGTGCTGTTCCACACGACGTTCACCTTCGACCCGCTGAACTACGAGCTGTGGGTGCCCCTGTTCAGCGGTGGCGCCGCGGTGCTGGCCCCCGCGGGGCAGCTGGACACCGCCGAACTCGCCGGTGTCATCGCCGACCGCAAGGTGACCGGCCTGTGGCTGACCACCGGGCTGTTCGTCGTGATGGCCGAGCAGCACCCGGAGTGCTTCGCCGACGTCGCCGAGGTGTGGACCGGCGGCGAGGTGCTGCCGCCCTCGGCGGTCCGCAAGGTCCTGGCGGCCTGCCCCAGCCTCGCCGTGGTCAACGCGTACGGCCCGACGGAGGCCACCACCTTCGTCTCCGGCCACCGGATCGCCTCGCTGGAGGAGTGCACCGACCCGCTGCCCATCGGCGGGCCTTTGCAGAGCACCGAGTTCCGGGTGCTCGACGCCGCCCTGCGGCCGGTTCCGTCCGGCGTCGCCGGGGAGCTGTACATCGGGGGCGAAGGCGTGGCGCGCGGATATGTCAATCGACCGCTCCTGACCGCCGAGCGGTTCGTCGCCGACCCGTACGGAGCGCCGGGTGCGCGGATGTACCGCACCGGCGACCTGGTGCGCTGGAACACCGCCGGGCACCTGATGTTCCTCGGCCGGGTGGACGACCAGGTGAAACTGCGCGGCTTCCGCGTCGAGCCGGGGGAGATCGCCACGGCGTTGCGCAGGCGCGAGGGCGTGGTGCAGGCGGTCGTGACCGTCCGCGAGGACCGCTTGGGCGAACGGCGCCTGGTGGCGTACGTGGTGCCCGACGCGTCGGTCGACTCCGACCACGAAGCCGTCCAGCACCTCGGCGAGTGGCAGGAGATCTACGACTCCATGTACGGCGAGGCCGAAGTGGGCCTGGACGGGGTCGGCGAGGACTTCACCGGCTGGAACAGCTCCTACAACGGTCAGCCCATCCCGCTGCCCGAGATGCGGGCGTGGCGCGACGCCGCGGTGGGCCGGGTGCGCGCCCTGCGGCCGCGGCGCGTGCTGGAGATCGGCGTCGGGTCCGGCCTGCTCATGGGGCCGCTCGCCCCCGAGGCGGAGGAGTACTGGGGCACCGACTTCTGTGTCCCGGTGGTCGAGCGGCTGCGCGCACAGGTCGCCGCCGAGCCCCGGCTCGCGGAGAAGGTGACGCTGCGCGTCCAGGGCGCCGACGAGGCCGGTGACCTTCCCGCCGGGCACTTCGACACGGTGATCCTCAACTCGGTGGTGCAGTACTTCCCGGACGCCGGCTATCTCGAGCGGGTGCTGGATGTCGCGCTGCGCAGCCTCGCCCCGGGCGGGCGGATCGTGGTCGGCGACGTCCGCAGCCACCACACGCTGCGGGCGTTCACCGAGGCCGTCCACCGCGCGCGGCGCCCGGAGAACCGGGCGGCCGCCGTACAGGCCGCGGTCGAGCGCGCGGTCCTGGACGAGAAGGAATTGGTCATCGCCCCCGACTTCTTCGTGCGGTGGGCCGAGGCACACCCGGACGTCACCGCCACCGACATCCGGCTCAAGCAGGGCACCGCGCACAACGAACTGACCCGCCACCGCTACGAGGTCGTCCTGCACAAGGGCCCCCTCCAGGCCCTCGACCTCGCGGGTCTGCCGATGGAAACCTGGGGCGTCGATGTCCATGAACTGGACGGCGTCGCTGGCGCGTTGGCCCGGCACGGCGGGAAGATCCGTTTGACCGGGGTGCCGAATGCCCGGCTGGCCACCGAGAAGGGCGAATGGGGCGGCCAGATCGACGACCGCACCGCACTCGACCCGGCCGACCTGGAGGCGTGGGGCGCCGAGCGGGGCTACGCGGTGTACTGCACCTGGTCGGCGGAGTCACCGGACCGCTTCGAGGCGGTCGTGGTGCCCGATGTGGATGCCACCGCCTGCGATGGAATCTACCGCCCCACCCGTGGCCGCACCGGACGGCTGGTGAACTCGCCCGCGCTGTCCCGCGGCGCGTCCCGGCTGCCGTCGCGCCTGCGCGAGGAACTGGCCCGGGAACTGCCCGACTTCATGATGCCGAGCGAGATCGTCCTGCTCACCGAACTGCCCCTCAACGACCACGGAAAGGTGGACCGCGCCGCGCTGCCCGACCCCGACCCGAGCGGTGGCGCCTACCGCGCCCCGCGCACCTCGCGCGAGAAGGCCCTCGTCGGCCTGTTCGCCCAGGTGCTGGGCCTGGACCGGGTCGGGATCGACGACGACTTCTTCGCCTGCGGCGGCCACTCGCTGCGGGTGACCCGTCTCGTCTGGCAGATCCGCGAGACGATGGGCATCGACGCGCCCATCAGGACGGTGTTCCAGTATCCGACGGTCGCCGAGCTCGCCGAGCAGCTGTCCATGGACACGGAGGTGACGACCTTCGAGGACCCGTTCGCCGTCGTCCTGCCGATCCGCACCGAGGGAGAGAACCCCCCGCTGTGGTGGCTGCACCCCGGCGGCGGGCTGAGCTGGCCGTACATGAGCTTCGCCCGGCACATCGACGCGTCGTGGCCGCTCTACGGCATCCAGGCGCGTGGCTTCGACCGGGTCACCCCGCCGTCGTCCTCCATCGAGGAGATGATCGACGACTATGTGGGCCAGGTGCTCGAGGTCCAGCCGGAGGGCCCGTACCACGTGCTGGGCTGGTCGTTCGGCGGCACCCTCGCCCAGGCGGTGGCCGCGGAGCTCCAGCGCCGCGGGCGCGAGGTGGCGCTCCTCGCGATCCTCGACGCCGCGCCCGCCAACTACTTCTCCGGCCTGGAGACGTTCAACGAGGACATGATCCGCCCCTTCCTCGCCGCCTACATGGAACACCTCCAGGGCATGGAGGGCTACGAGTTCCTCGTCGAGACCGCTTCGTCGATCTTCGTGAAGCACATCGAGCAGATGCAGCGCTACACCTCGCCGCGGTACCGCGGCGAGGTCGTGTTCTTCAACGCGCTCCTCGATCTGGACACGCGTGACCTGCGCCGGCTCGACGAGGAGATGGACGCGCGGTGGCACCGCTATATCGACGGGCCGGTGCACCGCGTGGACGTGGCCTGCGCGCACAACGAGATGTACTGGCCGCGGAACGCCGCCGAGGTCAGCCGTGTGATCAACCGGATGCTCCGGGAGCTGCGACGCCCGTGAGACACCGACCGACAAGAAGGGATGGCGGAGCCGTATGAGCACCAATCCGTTCGACGACGAGGACGGCCGGTTCCATGTGCTGGTCAACGACGAGGACCAGCACTCGCTCTGGCCCGCGTTCGCCGAGGTCCCCGCCGGCTGGCGCGCGGTCTTCGGTCCGGCCGGACGGGCGGAGAGCCTGGCGTATGTGGAGGAGAACTGGACCGATATGCGTCCCCGAAGCCTCCAGCAGGCCATGGACGCGTGAAACCGAGGGGGGAAACGACGCCCACAACACCTTGGAGGGACTCATCGCGAGAGCCGTAGGGACTACGCGTAAGCACCGAACTGGGGGTGGAGTTACCTGTGGGAGCTCGGAGCGACGTCATCTTCGTCCGGTGGCCCGTGCAAATGGACCTGAGGAGCCGATGTCGTAGGGAAGGAGTACCGCGACTACTCGTCGTCGAGGGAGGTGCGCAGCCGCCGGTCAGCATTGACCCGGTCGAGGACTGGGTCCGGCCACCGATCTCCCGCGACGACCTGGAGGCTCGGGTCAGAGCCTTACAGAACCGATTCAACAGTCGTAGGGTACCGACACTCGACTCGGCGGGAAATCTGAGATTCGGCCGTCACTCGATCACCATCTCCACCACTCAGACCGAGCTCATGAGGCTGCTGATCGAGCGCTTCGACGAAGTGGTCTACCGCAATGAGTTCGTGCACTGTCTGGCCTCACGGATGCCGACGCTGACCAGGAACTCGCTCGACCTGCACATCATGCGGCTCCGCCGCCGGCTCCTGCCGATCGATCTGTCGATCCGGACCGTATGGGGTCGGGGGTACATGCTGGAGAAGGCGCAGGCCTGAACGGAACAGTCGGCAGCGTCGGCGGCCGGAGGACAGGGGGGAGACCTCCGGCCGGGCGTTTCCGCGCGTGCCGCCCCGGTGGGTCGGCGTTGGACGGCGTTGGTCAGTGCTGGATGGCGCTGAAGACCGCCGTGGCGTGCATGGCCTCGGCGGCGGCGGCACCCGCCGCGGCCGCCGAGGTGAACGACTGCTTCCACCGGGAGGCCACGTCCCCGGCCGCGTACAGGCCCGGGACGTTGGTGCACTGCGTGTCGTCGACACTCAGGAACCCGCCGTCGTCGACGGTCAGTTTCAGCTCGTCGACGGCCCTTGCGATGACGGGTTGCTGCCGCTGCTCCGGCGTCCACACCAGGGTGTCGCGCTCCAGGGTGCGGCCGTCGTCGAACTCGACCGCGTACAGCGATCCGTCGTGGTGGTGCAGACGGCGGATCGTGCCCGCCACGATGTCGCCGCCCAAGCCGCGCGCGGTCGTGCGGGCCTCGTCGAGGCCGGGCATCGACTCGGGGCAGATGACGACGGTGTCCTTGCTCCACGCGCGCATCGCCACCGCCGACAGGGCGGCGAGCTGGGCGTTGTCCGTGACATGGCCCCAGCGGCGCCCGGCGTTCTCCTCGCCGAGGCAGAACGGGCAGTGGATGACGGTGTGGCCCCAGCAGGCGGAGAACCCGTCCACGTCGGCCGGGTGGACGTCGATGACACCGGTGGCGAGCAGGACGGTCGAAGCCTCCAGGGTGTCGCCGTTGCCGAGGGCGACGCGGAACCGGCCGTCGTCCCCCGTGCGTACGCCGTCGACATCGGCCTCCAGGATGTCGGTGGTCGCGTACCGGGAGAGTTCCTCAAAGGTGCGGGACCGGATCTCGGCGGGAGGGACACCGTCCAGACCGATGTGCCCGTGCACACCGCTCGACAAGTGGTTGCGCGGTGCCTGACGGCTGTCGACGAGGACCACGGGGTGGCGGTATCTGCTCAGGGCGAGCGCCGCGGTGAGCCCGGCCGGGCCGGCCCCCACGATGACGGTTTCATTGCCGGAGTTCGAAGACATGGGTCGGTACCTTCCGAGTCCGCTGTCGCGGGGAGTCCGCTAGCGCAGGGAGGAGCTTTCCTGCACCCAGTGGAAGCCGCGGCCGATGAGGGGGAACTGCCGGAGATCCAGCCGGTGCAGCCGTACCCGCACATGGGCGCCGTCGACATCGCCGTCCAGCGTCAGCCGGTCGTCCGCGGGGCGCTCCACCGACACGGTCGCCTTCCACTCCGGGTCGGTCATCTTCAGCAGCGTCAGCGACGCGCCGTCCGGGGCGTGGGCCGCGAGGCAGGTGTCGAGCGAGTCGTCCATGCGCTGGATGCCGACGAGGTCGCCGGAGTCGAACATGACGTGCCGCCACCGTTGCGGGTCGGTGGTCAGCGGCGGGCGCGGCTCACCGTCGACCGAGAACTCGTCGACGTGCCAGATGCCGTACAGCGCGGGCTTCTCCCCTCCGCCGCCGAACTTCTCCCAGAATCCCCAGTTGTTGCGCAGCTGCGCGCCCAGCAGCCAGAGTCCCGCGGCGACCTGCGCGGCCTCGGCGATCCGGTTCGCGCGTTCGTTGCGCAGCAGCCGGGGCCGGGGAGCGAGACGGACCTCTTGGTCCGCCAGGAGGGACCGGGCGAGGCGGGCGGACTCCGGTGCCAGCAGCACGAGGCTCAGCAGGAGCAGATGGAACGAGTGGAGCTTCACCGGCACGTCGAAGGTCATGTTCAGGATGAACACCTGGGCCAGCTCCAACGCCGACAACAGCGCGCCCAGCGTCGCCGTCCTCGGCTGGAGCAACAGCAGACCGCCGGAGATCTCGGCGCAGCCGAGCAGGATCTGATACGCCGTCGAGTGGCCCGACTGGGCCCACAGCAGATCCATCGGACTGAGGTTTCCGAGCGGCTCGACGAACCGGGAAAGCGGCGTCTGGAACTGCAACGGGATGGCTTTGGCGGCCCCGTAGTAGATCATCTGCCCGGCCAGACACAGCCGGACGGCCAGCTCGATCCACGGCCGTGCCGTGTCGTAGCCCGTCTGGCGCCGGTCCAGCGCGGACCACGCGGAGGTGACCGCGGCGGCGGCCCCAAGCCAGCAGGCCTGCCCCACCCACGCGTACCGGTTGTCGCCGCCCTCGAAGCGATCGTCCACCTCGGCACGGAACACATGCGAGGCCACCCAGGAGCGCACCGGCCGTATGCCCCAGACCTTCGACCATGTCTCGACCGCGACCCGCCGGTGCCCCAGTCCGCCCCCCAGGAGGGACGGCAGGATCTGGGAATTCGTCAGGCAGTAGAGCCCGGAGTAGACGAGGCCGAACCGGGAGGTCTCACGGGCCAACCGGGAGGCACCGCATGCGAACTGCGAAACGGTGGGGGCGAGATGGGAGGCGTCGCGGGCGAGCCCACTCGCACGACGTGCGGGACCGGCCCGCCTGGCGGCCCGGTTGGGCGGCGGAGCGGGCGCGAGCAGCGTCCGTATCCAGGTGCCTGCTCTGGGTAGCTTCATGATTCGTTGCCTTCGCACTCGCCGTATTCGCGATGGAGGAGTTCACGCAAGGAATGTGCGGTGCAGCCCGCCGCCTCCCGCGGATCGGCAACCGGCTCGGTCATACGACCATGGTCGTACCGTCCGCGGTGTGGTCCTGGGTGTCTTGCGAACCTCTGTCATCACGGAACACGTCGGCGAGGCCAACACATCCCTGAGGGTGACCACAACCGGGCGCCGCCGATCCTCCGGACACCGGCGGCGCTCAGCGTCCCGTACGGCTGTTCGCCGCGGGGAGGGTGATTCTTCGCCAGAAGTTATTGCCCCGGCAGCCTGTCGGGCCCACTGTTCCTGGGCATGAAAACAATCAGCACAGCAGCGAGATCCGTACTGGCGCTGCTGGTCTCCGTACTGGCCTTCGGCCTGGTCTTTGGTGCGCAGCCCGCGTCGGCCCATGTGTCGCGGCAGCATGCCGAACTTATCGTCTCCACCCACAAGAACGTCACCAGCGGGCGGCTCATCGTTCACAAGGATGTGGTGTCGCCCGAGAAGGCGGGCGCGTGGGCGTCGCGCCTTCTTGACGCGGCCTGCCCGACCAGCGCCTCCGGAGTCGCGGGCGACAGTGGTGGCGTCCCCGGCGGTGTGGTGGTCGAGCTGGCATGGAGCTGCCATGTCGACAAGCTCGACCTGACCTCGATGCTGAAGGACGGCGGACTGACACAGGCCGTTGTGGAGTTGGACGGCAACACGGTCGACGCCACCGAGGCCACCCCCGTGGTCGACGCGTCGGGCGCCCATGAGGTGGTGCCCGCGGGCTCGGCCTTCCCCTGGCGCCCCGTGGTGTTGCTCATAGGTCTCGCCGTGGTGGCTCTATCGGCCCTTCGATGGGCGCTCCGGCTCGGCGGGCGGTACCGGCGTCGGCACCAGCCGCAGGCCCACAGCCCCCGGCGTCGCCGTAAGCAGCTGGTCGCGGCCGGGACGGCGCTGGTGGCGGGGATGGTGTCGACCGCCGGTGCCTCGTTCGCCGCCGAGCCGACCGACGGCCGGGTGGCCGTTGAGGGCACCGTCTTCAAGGATGCCAACCACAACGGCGTACGTGACCCGGGCGAGGACCCCATGCCCGGTGTTGATGTCACCGACGGCGAGGTCTGGACGACGACCGGCGCCGACGGCTCGTACACCCTGCGGATCGACCCGAACCGCCGGGAGACCGATCTCGTCAACATCGTCTCCCCGAACGGCTATACGCCCGCGCTGCGCAAAGACTACGTCCCGCAGTTCTTCCAGAAGGTGCCCGACAGCGGTCCGCGCACCGGCATCGACTTCGCCCTGGTGCCGGACAAGCGCGCTGCCGACCCCACCGAGAAGTGGCTGATGGACTCCGACGGCGAGGTGTCCAACACCTCGGACGCGGCCGCGCGCAGCACCCTCCCGGAGTGGACCGGCCAGGTCGACGCGATGTCCGAGGTCGACGGAGCGTCGATGGTGATCACGACAGGTGATCTGTCGGTCACCGACTACGCCGCGGAGCCTCGTCGGCAAGGTGGCTACGACCTGCTGCGCAAGGGGCTGACCGACGGCCGGCTCGGTATGCCCTTCTACCCGACGATCGGCAACCATGACTTCGGTGGCACCGCCACCTCCCAGGGCTATGGCGGCAGTATGGAGTACTGGCGCAGGAACATGGGCCCGGAGTGGTACAGCTTCGACCGCAACGGCCGCCATATCGTCGTCCTCGAGGACAACTACGACTCCAGTGGTCTGAAGCCGCAGCTCGAGTGGTTGCGTGAGGACCTCAAGCGCCACGCCGTGGGGAAGCAGGTGCTCGTGTTCGCGCACCGGTCCCTGTTCACCGTGTGGGGACCCGGCGCCGGTATGCAGCCGACCGTCGACGAGCTGGCCAAGTACGACGTGCGGATGTTCGCCGCGGGCCACAACCAGCAGGCCGAGTACCGCCGTGGCGCCTTCCGCCGCTCGGTGGAGGTCAACAACCAGGGCAAGTACGGCATCGACGGAGCCCACCCGGACTACAAGATCCTTGACTTCAAGGACATCACCGACAACCCGCGTACCCAGCGCAACGAAGACACCGGCTACATTCAGGGCACACACCGGCAGTTCGACATCGATGACGATGCCGCGCTGGTCAGCCCCGCGGCGGACAGTGTCCACCCCGCCGGTGCCCCCATCCCGGTCGAGCTGTACGCCGAGGACGACGGCCGCACCCCGGCCACAGCGAGCCTCACCGTCCGTGATGGACGTGGCCGTACGGTACGGCAGGAGAAGGGACTGAAGTTCGGCGCGGGCAACCACCGGACGGGCATCGAGAACTGCTACACGGCGCCCGGTGGCGAGCGGGAGCCCTGTCCGGACGCCCGTATCTCCTGGACCCGGGTCAGCGACCGTATCCAGGACCTGGCCCCCGGTACGTACACGGCGCAGATGACCGCCGTGGACACCAAGGGCAAGGAATGGCCCACCATCAAGAACACTTTCCAGGTGGTGCCCGACAGCCGGCTGGCCAAGCCCCGGAGTGGCCAGGACTGGACCCGTCAGGGCCGCGACGAGGCCGGGCGCTCCGCGAGCTCGGACAATCCGGGCAGCAAGCTCGACCTGCGGTGGGCTGCCAGTACCGGTGAGCAGTTCAACCTCAACGGATCGGTCGTCGCCGACGGCAAGGTGATCGTCAGCTCCCGGGCGTTCGACTCCCCGTACAGCATGATGCTCTCCTACGACCTCGCCTCAGGCCGTGAGGTCTGGCGCACCTATCTGGACGGTGACGCCGAATCGGCGCCCACCCTCCACGACGGCAAGGTCTACCTGACCACCGCCGTCGGCCGGATCTACGCTCTCGACGCCAAGGACGGCCATGTCGTCTGGCAGACGATCGAGGACGAGCAGCAGCACGGTGACACCGTGCGCCGCCACGGGCGGGCCGGCGGTCCGGTCAGTGTCTTCGGTCTGACGGGCGACAACCGCAAGGTCGCGGTCTACCAGAACTGGAACAAGATCCGGTGCCGTGACGCCGGCAGCGGAGAGCTGCTCGGTGGCTTCAACGGAGCGACCAGCTGGGGGCAGTTCCACAGCACGGCGGTCCGCAAGCCCGGCACCAACACCGCCTACCTGCACACCGACTCCAGCAACACACTGGTCGCCATGGACCTCGCAAGCTGCAAACAGCTGTGGGCCCAGAACACCGACGGCGGTATCGACAGCCACTCCTCCCCGGCCCTCACCGACCCCGACAACGGGGAGCCGCAGGTGGTGACAAGGACCACCAGCGGTGTCCGTGGGCACAACCCGCAGACCGGTGAGGTCCTGTGGAAGACCCCGGCGAACGACGCCTCGAACTGCGAGCCCGGCCGCGCTCCGCTGACGAGCCCCGCCGTCTGGGGCAGCGTCGCCTACATCGCCAACCGGGACGGTGTCATCCGCGCCTACGACACCAGTGCGGCCGACCCGGCCAAGCCGCTGTGGGAGACCCCCGTCGGCTATCTGCCCGGGGAGAGCCCCATGGACGACAAGTGGCGGGTGGCCGTGGGCTGCACCGGTGAGGGGCCTGGGTCCCCCACGATGCACGCCCTGGTGACCAAGGACCGGCTCTACGCGGGCACCTGGGACGGACGAGTGGTCGTCCTGGACCGCGCCACCGGTAAGCGGCTGACCGAGTACAACCTCGGTGGCGGGGTGGCTTCGGCGCTGTCCGTCAGCGGTGACTGGGTGATCGCCCTCACCGACGACGGGACGATCCACGCGCTGGCGGCCCGGCGCGACCGCCGCGGCTGACAGCCACCCGGTTACACCCCTCCCGCCCTGCGGGCCGGCTCCCCCTCCAGGGGAGGCGGCCCGCAGGGCACTCCTGATCGGAACACCACTGTGCACACCTTCGGCCACATCTGCTCCCGGGCGGCTCACCGCCTCCTCCTTGTCGGCGCGCTCACCACGCTGGTGCTGCTCGGTTTCGCGGGTCCGGCGGACGCTCACCCCTTCGGTACCCCTCCGGTCGCCAGGATCAAGGCCGACGGGAAGGCGGTCGAGGTCGTCTGGTCGGCCGCCGAGGACGACCTGGCCGTACTCCGCAAGGTCTCCGACAAGGCGGGCATGTCCCAGGCGCGGTACCTCGGCTCGCACATCACACTGCGCCAGGACGGCCGGTCCTGTCCGCTGGACCGCGCGGACACCGCGCACCTCGCCGACGCGGGCGCTCGCCTGCGCTACCACTGCCCGGAGCCGGTGGCCACGGTCGCCATGACCATCACCGCGCTGAACGATGTCGATCCGAAGTACCGCACGATATCCGTCACGGAGTCGGGCGGCGGCGGTCTGCACACGGCCGACGAGCCGACCCGTACGCTCGCGCCCAGCGGGTCCGGACGCGGCGATCCGGACGCGGCGGCCGGGCCCCAGAAGCCGTTCAGCGTCTGGACCATGGACCTTTCCCAGCTGCTGGAACACCGTGCCGTGCTCCCCCTGGCACTGCTCGTCTCGGCCGGGGTGGGGGCCTTTCACGCCTGCGCCCCGGGCCACGGCAAGACGCTCGCGGCCGGTTTCCTCGTGGCCGGACGGGGGCGGGCGCGGGATGCGGTGTGGCTGGGCGTCATCGTCGCCGTGATGCACACCGCGTCCGTCGCCGCGCTCGCCGTCGGATGGTGGCTCGCCTCGGCGAGTGCCCCGGACATCTCGGCGCTGACGGGCTGGCTGCAACTGACGGCAGCCCTGGTCGTGGTGGGCGTCGGGGTGAGCCTGCTCCGGCGCCACCTGGGCAACCGGGGCCGTGCACAGGGCCACAGCCACGACCACGACCACGACCACGGACATGCGCACAGCCACGACCACGGGCACGGACTCGCGCACAGCCACCTTGTCCCCGCCGGTACGTCCCTGCTCACCTGGCGCGGCATCCTGCTGCTCGGTACCTCCGGTGGTCTGCTGCCCTCGCCATCGGCGTTCCTCGTTCTGCTCAGCGGGCTG
This sequence comes from Streptomyces sp. JLBJ103, assembly GCF_058215575.1. Lineage (NCBI taxonomy): Bacteria > Bacillati > Actinomycetota > Actinomycetes > Kitasatosporales > Streptomycetaceae > Streptomyces > Streptomyces sp. JLBJ103. Next base: position 7,220,842 of record NZ_CM177089.1, read on the forward strand.
CTGACCGGCCAGGTCGGCACCGCGGTGCTGATGGTGGCGGCATTCGGTTGCGGTATGGCGCTGACGCTGACCGGTGTCGGCCTGGTCGTACTCCGGGGGCGTGACGCCCTGCTGACACGCGCCTCCAACTCGCCCACGCTGCACGTATGGACACGGCGCGCGCCCATGGTCTCCGCGGTGGCCGTTGTGCTCGGTGGGAGCCTGGCCTCCGTACTGGCCGCGGGACGCGTCCTGGCTCCCTGAGGCTCAGGTGGGCAACGCCAGGCCGGAAACCGGCCTACTCGTCGACCATGATCAGCGGGTCCCGTGCGCCAAGGGCAAGCGGGCCCAATGCGTGCTCCCACCCGTGTGATGACGGGCACCGTGAGTGGTGGCGAGGGCTTCGACAATGGCCAGGCCGCGCCCGTGTTCGTCATGGGCGCAGGACGAAGCCCAGGCCCCCTCCCGTGTTGCGGGGCCGCCATCGGTGATACCCACCCACACCCGGCGACCCGTGTTCTCGCGGGACAGGTGCAGGGTGAGCGGCGGCCGGGCGTGCTCCACGGCGTTGGTGACCAGCTCGGACACCACGAGCAGCACCGAATGGGCGGCATCGTCGCCGATCTGCCAGGTGCTGAGCATGGACCGGGCGATGCGGCGGGCGTGAGCGACCGCTTCCGGGCCGTGCGTCAGCCGACGCGATGTCCGGTCGACGAAACGCGGATCGCGTTCCAGGCGGACTACGTCCTGGCCCCTGTCGCGAAGGCCGCTGCCGCCGGTGGTACACGTCGGCGTGGGTATCGCACGTGAGGCCTGTCGCGGGGTTTCCATCGTCCTAACCAGAGGTGAACGGCACAGCGGTGGAACACCTCTCACACTGCCCAGGGCCTCGTCGTGGAGAGAAGGGGGACACTACGCGGACCGATACGTATGCGCTGCCTACGTATCCACCGACCCGCACGAGTTCGCGATCTGTGAAGGTGATGTTGCGCTGTGTGAATGCGTGCCAGCAAGCTGATTCTGAAGCGGCGATCAGCCGGCCTCTTGACGTGCCGCCCAGGCGGCGATCTGGGAGCGGGAGGTGAAGCCGAGCTTGGTGAGGATGTGCTCGACATGGCCTTCGGCGGTACGCCGTGCGATCACCAGTTTCGCGGCGATCTCCTTGTTGCTCAGCCCCTGCGCGACGAGGTCGGCGACCTGCCGTTCGCGGGGGGTCAGGGGTGCGGACGCTGCCTCGGCGGGTGGTGGGACCGCGGCCGCCTGCTTCTCCTCCAGGGCGTAGGTGACCGCTTGCTCCAATGTCAGCTGCCTTCCGCCGTGAAAGGCGAGCGTGAACGCCTCGTCACCCATCTCCTGGCGCAATGCGGCCTCGCACCGCTGGTGGCCGGTGAGCAGATGGCCGAACCCGGAGAGGGCAGAGCCGGACACCTCCCAGGTTGCCTGTGCGGCACCGAGCAGCGTGGCGGCCCGAGCGCCGCGCCCCTCCTTCATGGCGCACCAGCCCAGGACTTCCAAGCACTGGGCAATGCCGTACTGGTCGTGTGAGAGCGGCTTCTCCCGCAGCGCATGACGGACGAGTGTGGCGGCGCGCCGTGTGCTGCCCTGCCGGTATGCCTCCAGGGCCAGTGCCCACCGCGCGTGGGTGCGGGACCACTCCGCTTGGTGGGTCTCGCACAAGGCAAGGCATCGCTCGGCATACTCGGCGGCCCGAGCGTCGTCGAGGTTGAAAAAGGCGGTGGTCAGCATGAAGGCGGTGACTGCGGCCGAGCCGGGGTCACCTGAGGCCATATGCCGACTGAAGGCGTCTTCCAGCGCCGGCACCGCATCGCGGAAGTGCCCGCGGAACAGGGCACTCAGCCCTTCGATGGTCACAGCGGGACGGGCGAGATCCGGATGGCTCCGCAGCTCCTGGGGCAGGCTGCGAAACTGCTCCAGCCGTGCCGCGGCCCCATCGCCGTCACCCTGGAGGAGCGCGAGCAGGCCGTCGACGTACAGGGCTTTCGCTGTGACAGGGCTGGGCTCCGCGTCCAGGGTGAGTCCCTCGGACAGCCAGCGGCGACCCTCCCCGAGCGAGCCGAAGCCGAGCCGGTGGCTCCACATCGCGGCGGCGAGCGCCAACCCGCTACGGGCCTGGCCGGGTTCACTCATACAGAACGCCAGCGCGGCACGGAGATTGGGATGCTCGGCGCGCAGTACGCGGAACCGCTCGAACTGGCCGGGGCCGAACCACTCGGCCTCGGCCTGATCGGCAAGGCCGTGGTAGTAGTCCCGATGGCGTGCCCGCAGTGTGTCCTTCTCACCTGACGCCGCCAGCCGTTCGAGTCCGTACTGGCGCAATGTCTCCGGCAGCCAGTAGCGCATCCGTGCGCCGTGCTCTTCACACCCAAGTACGGACTTGTCGACCAGATCCGTCACCAGATCGAGCACCTCGGACCGTTCGATGCCGTCACCGCAGCAGACAGCCTCGACCGACGGAAGGTCGAAACCGTCGGAGAACACCGACAGACGTGACCACAACTGTTGCTCACGCGTCGAGCACAGCTCGAAACTCCAGTCGATCGCCGCGCGCAGGGTCCGGTGACGCGGAAGCGCGCTACGCGACCCGCGGGTCAGCAGGTGGAAACGGTCATCGAGGCGGTGCAGGATCTCTTCGACCGACAAGACGCGCGTTCTTGCCGCGGCCAGCTCGATAGCCAGTGGCATTCCGTCCAAGCGCCGACAGATCTGCGCGATCGCCTGGGCTTTGTCCGCGGTGACCACGAAGTCGTGACGGACGGCGACGGCGCGGTCGGTGAACAACCGCACGGCCTCACACTGTGCCGACGCCTCGGATGCGTACACTTCGCCCGGCTCGGGCAGCGACATCGGCGGCACAGGCAACGGCCGCTCCCCTTGCACACCGAGCGCTTGGCGGCTGGTCGCCAGCACATGCAGATCGCGAGCGACGCCCAGCAAGGTGGCCACCAGGGATGCACACTGCTCGAGCAGGTGTTCACAGTTGTCGAGGATGAGCAGCAGCCGCTGGTCCACCAGGTAGTCCGCCAGCATCTCCACCGGCTCGCGCCCCGACTCGTTTCCGAGCCTGAGCTTGGCGGCAACCGCCTGAGCCACCAGCGTTTCATCCTCCAGTGTGGCCAGCTCCACCAGCCACACGCCGCCCGGGAAAGAACGGTGTACGTCGGCGGCGACACGCATGGCCAGTCGGGTCTTGCCGATGCCGCCCGCGCCGGTCAGCGTCACCAGTCGGCCGGACGACAGCAAGTGCCGGACTTGAGCCACTTCCCGGCGTCGACCGACGAAGCTGTTCATTTCCGCAGGCAAGGTGGATGCGTCTCGCACGGTAGCGCCCATGGTCGCAGCCTAGGCCACGGCCGCCGTGCCGCCCCGAGGGACAGCGCGCGGCGGAAACTTCACGGTGACGCCGTGATCCGCCGATGCGTCCGGTTGACCAGTCTTGGTCCCCGGCAAGTCTGTTCCGTCCGGCGCTGATCGACGGGCGGACCCTCGACGAGTTCAGGGAATTGATGGCAATGACGGATATTGTGCTGGTTCACGGGCTGTGGGCGGACGGTTCGAGCTGGAGCGAGGTGATCCCCAAGCTCCACCAGGCTGGGCACCGGGTGCAGGCAGTGCAACTGCCTCTGACGTCGGTGGAGGAAGACGTCACCCTGGTCCGGCAGCTGGTGGACCGGTTGCCTGGGCCGGTGGTTCTGGCGGGGTGGTCCTACGGCGGCGCGGTCATCACCAACGCGGCTCAGGGGGCGGCGAATGTGTCCGCCCTGGTGTATGTCGCGGCGTTCGCGCCGGACAAGGGCGAGAACGGCAACGATGTTCTGGCCCGTTTCCCCTCGCCGGTGGCTGAGGCACTGCGCCAGGATGAGCAGGGCCGGATGTGGCTTGATCCCGACCAGTACGGGCCGGTGTTCGCCGCGGACCTTCACCCGCCCCGTGCGGCGATGCTGGCCAGTGTGCAGAAGCCGGCTGCGCCTGCCTGCTTCGAGACGCGCTCGGGTGAGCCGGCGTGGGCGTCTGTTCCGTCGTGGTACGTGGTGGCCGAGGAGGACCGGGCGCTGCTGCCGGCGGCGCAGTGGTGGATGGCCGAGCGCATGAAGGCGATCACCACGTCTGTTCCCGCGAGCCATGCCGCGCCGCTGTCCCACCCGGAGCAGGTCGCCAAGGTGATTGATTCCGCGGCCCGGTCCGGCTCCCGCACCGCGTGACAACCATTCAGCACGAGAAGTGAAGGAAGTGAAGGTGGTCGTTATGCATGCAGCGCAGACCGGTGCGGTGGGAACCGGGCATGTGAAGGAGGAGAGTCTGCTGCGTTTGGCTCTGAAGCTGGACGGGGCGGTGTCCGGGGCGGTTGCCGTGCTCAGTCTGCTGGGCGCGCGGCCGATGGACAGGTTGCTTGGCCTTCCCGCGTGGCTGCACTGGGCGCAGGGCGGGTTCCTGGCGGTCTACGCGGGTGCGCTGTGGTACGCCGCCACCCGGCCGAGGGTGATCCAGTGGATCGCGGTCGGCGCGGTGGTTCTCAACGTCGTCTGGGCAGTGGGCTGCCTGGCGCTGGCAACGGCCGGCTGGTTCCCCGTGACTGATCTCGGGGCCCTGTATGTCGGTTTCATCGGCATCGCGGTCGTGGTCTTCGCCGCGTTGCAGGTGGCCGGACTGCGGAGAGCCGCCGGGTGACACCGATGCAGTGATGGGCCGGCTCTGCCGGCAGAGCCGGCCCTGCCGCCGTGGGGTGAGCATCCGCGGTGTGCGTAGTGAGATGCGTATTCCTCCCCTGCCCGGTGTCCCGGACGGGCGGCCATGGTGGTGCGGCTCGCCGGGTTCCACTCCCGGGGAGATGGCCACATGTCCGGTGGGTCTGCCGTGTGACGCGCTGACCTGATTGTTCGTCTAGTGGGGAGGAACTGTCATCACTGTGACGGAGCCGTGTGAGCAGTCATGTCCGCGGTACCGGGCTGCGCGTGCGCTGCACGATGAGGATGCGCCGCCCGAGGAGATCGCGAGGCACCTGCTGGCCGCCGAGTCGGCCGGTGAGCCATGGGTGGTGAGTGTGCTCCGGGCCGCTGCCCATGCTGCCACGGCACGAGCACAGTTCGGCGTTGCCGCAGACTACCTCCGCCGGATTCTGCACGAGCCGCTGTCGCCGGGCGAGCGTGCCGTTGTGCTGGCGGAGCTGGGCCAGATCGAGGCGGGCTCGCATCCGGCGGCTGCGGTGCGTCATCTCACCGAGGTGCTCAGCCTTCTCGGCCATGAGAACCCGGCGCGGCGGTTGGAGGTGGTGACCGTTCTTGCCGATGCTCTGACCCGTTGCCGCCGTGGATGCCAGGCAACCGAACTGCTCGACCGCGAAGCCCATGCCTTCGTTACCACCGGATCACCCCGCCATGACCTGGCTGCGCGTCTGCGCCTACAGCGTCTGCTGATCGATGCGGACGACCGGGCGAAGCGGCCTCACCTGGCCCGGGAGGTTGCGGAGTTCGAGGGACGGTATCCGGACGATGAGGTGGTCCAACGGGGGACGGCGGCCCTTCGCGCACGCTGTGGAGCGGAGCAGGAACCGGATGCCGCTGCGATGGCCACTGAGGCCCGCCGGGCGCTGAAAGGTGATTTTTCGCCAGGCGTGGGGATCAAAGTTGCCGGGTTGGCCGTGCAGGCGCTGACCTGGTGCGACCAGGACGAGGAAGCGGCCGTGTTCATCGACCGGCTGGCCGCTCATGCCCAGCGCGATGGCGAGCCGCAGGCCCGGATCTGGGCGTCGCTGAACAGAACCGAGCACGCCTGGCGCACCGGTGACCTGCACACAGCGATCGAGACCGGCCGCACCTGTCTGGAACTGCTGTCCTCCTCCCGTGGGGACAACCGACTGGCCCTCGTCACGGCCCCCCTGGTACGGGCTCTGGTGGAATGCGACCAGGCCGACCAGGCCGTTCCTCTTCTCGCCGTGCCCGACGGCAACCGCTTGGACGACGTCTGGCACGGCAGTCACCTTCTTGAAGCCCGCGCGCGGCTCTCTGTCGCACGCGGTCACCTCGAAGACGCCCTGGCGGACCTCCTTGAATGCGGACGTCGCCAGACGGAGTGGCGACGGGACAACCCGGCCGTGCTGGCCTGGCGCTCCCAAGCTGCCCTCGTCCACCTGGCCATGGGCGACCACGCATCCGCCCAACACCTCGCGGAGGAGGAGCTCCACCAGGCACGTGCCTTCGGCGCACCGCGGGCTGTGGGCATCTCCCTGCGCGCCGCCGGGCTCACTGTGCGCGGGGGGCGGGGACAGCGTTTGGTGGAGGAGTCCGTCGGGCTGCTGGACGAGGCCGGGGCCACCCTGGAACAGGCACGCTCGCTCATCGACCTGGCCACCCTGAGGTTCGAATCCGGCCATACCCGCCTGGCGCGCGAGCTGGCTCGCCGCTCACTCCAGCTCGCGCAGTACTGCGGTGCGGTGGCACTGAGCAACCGGGCCCTCGACAGGCTGCGGACTTTCGGGGGCCGCCCCCGCAGCCTGCGTACGGTCGGAATCCAGGCCCTGACCGAAAGCGAACGCCGGGTTGTGGTCCTGGCTGCCCAAGGTCTCACCAACCGTGAGATCGCCCAGGAGCGGTTCATCACCCAGCGCACCGTGGAAAACCACCTCACCAGTTCGTTCCGCAAACTCAACATCACCGGGCGACGCCAACTCCCCGAAGCGGTCCGGAGCCTCGACGTTCGCCTCTGAGCCCGGTACGCAGAGCCGAGAGCGTGCCCGGTGCTGGGGAGGGCAGCCCGGCTCGCCGGGCGTGGTGCCCGCATTCTCCTCCGGAAGCGAGGCCAGAGCCGACATTGGCATCCGATGGGGAGGCAGACCGCTCGTCATCATGGCCCAGACGGGGCATCAGCCGCTCCAGCGGAAACTAGGCGATGTTCCAGACTTGTTGAAGCGCTGCGGAGTTCGCGTGGCAGCAGCACGCTGAGTGTGCACGTTTGCTCAACGTGCGGAATCGCGCGTGAATCCGGGCACCACGATGCCATGTGTATGCTCGGCCTCCGGGACGTATTACTTCGCCGCCCTGATCCGGTCCGTACAGAGATACGCTCGCGAGCGGCCATCGCTTTTCAGCCACCGCTTTCTGGGGGACGCAGGGCATGCCGTGACGGCATCATGGCTAGCCGCAGGTGAGGTTGGTATGTGCAAGGGATCGGAGAGTGGTGGACTTGTTATCGGAATGTGAAACCGAATTTGTCTGGCATGATCTGGCGTTTCGAGTCCGCGCCAAGGGCCCTGGAGTTGTCGATTACATCAGCAGTCAGCACCAGCTCGCTCGCACCGATGTGAACCCGGCGGTGACGCGGTTCGACATCTCGGCCGTGAGTTCTCCGTCGCGGCTCGCGGAACTGACCGGGCCACCGGCGACCGAGCGCCGGGAGTCGTGCGCGGGATGGTGGTACGACTGCCACCGGCGCGAGGACGGGGCGTTCGTCATCGCCTCCGGGGAAGGGCACGAGTTCACGCACGCCCTGGTCACCACGGACTTCCGCGCGTGGGAGATCGTCGCCGCCCAGGAGCACGAGCTGGGGCTCGTTGTCACCCGCACCATTCGGGAGCTGGTGCGTGAGCACTTCGTCGGCCGTGGCGCGCTCATGCTGCACGGTGCGGCGGCCGTCCTGCCCGACGGCACCGGACTCGTCCTCGCGGGGCTCTCCGGCGCGGGCAAGACCTCCGCGGCCGTGCAAATCGCCCGCGCCGGTGGTTACTGCGTGGCCACCGACCGTTCCCTGCTGCTGGCCGGAGCCGCGGGATGGACCGTGATCGGCCTGCCCTTGTCCACCCGGCTCACCCGCGAGGCGGCGCTCGGTCTCGGTATCGCTCCCGATGAGCGGGACACGCTCATCAGACATGGTGAGGCGGCCGTCCGCAGACCGGATCCCAAGGGCAAACTCTCCCTCAGCAACGCGGAGATGTACCGCCTGGCGGGTGTGGAGTTCGCCGCGTCGACCCGGATCGACCAACTCGTGGTGGTCGAGAACACCGGCGCGCCCCGGCCCCTGTCCAGGCCGCTGCCCACCGCGCGGGCCGTGACCGCGCTGGCCGAGCATGTCCTCGTGCCCGACACGGCCTACCGCAGCCGGTGGCTGTCCGCCGACCCGAGCCCCGAACCGGCCGACGACCCCATGGGCCGGCTCCGCGCCTTGGCCGCTGCCGTGCCCGCCCGGCACGGTGCGTGGACACCGGCGACCTATGGGAAGGACACCCTGACAGCCTGGCTGACCACATCAATCGACGACACCACCGAAACGACAGGAGTCCGTCCGTGACGGCGCCTCGGATTCGCTACAGCGCCCGTGCCCTGCTGCTGGACGAGGACGCCAAACTGCTGCTGTTCTCCAGCGTCGACGAGGGCGGCACCTTCTGGTACCCGGTGGGCGGTGGCATCAAGGAGGGCGAGTCCCCCGAGGCCGCCCTCCGCCGCGAGATCGAGGAGGAGACCGGCCTCACGGAACTCGCCATCGGGCCCCAGATCTGGTACCGGGAGGCCGTGGCCTCCTGGGGCGGAAACACCTACGACTGCCGCGAGCGCATCTACCTCTGCCGCGTACCCCACTTCACCATCGACACCAGCGGCTTCAGTCAGGGCGAGATCGACATGGTCACCGGCCACCGCTGGTGGACGCTGGACGAACTGGATGCCACCGAGGACCGGTTGGTGCCCGCTGACCTGGCGCCGCGGCTGCGCGCCGTCCTCACCGACGGTGCCCCCGCCGAGCCCGAAGCCGTCGGCAGCTGACCTCGGGACCGTCAGGTGAGCCTGCCGACCCGGCGCCCGCGGGGTCGCCGCCACTCTGATGCACATCGCACACATTCGGTTCCGGACTTGGAAAGGTTTTAGCTCCATGTTCCGGCAACCCTTTTGCGGGGTCATTCTTGCGCGGCGGGACGGTCAAATGCTCGCGTGATGGCAGCCATTGCGCCCCGGTTCGGGTTGAACGATACCGGAACCCAATCTTCCGGAAGATTGGGTTCCGAATTGTGTGCCGGAAGATTCTGGGTGAATCCCTAGGAGGGGATCGGTTACGCCCGTGACACGATTGCTCCGGTGGATAAACATGATGAGAACGGCCGGCTGTTTCTCGGTCCCGGCTGCGTGAGATGCCTCAACGCGGCGAGAGCAACCGTGCATTGGCCGTCAGGCAAACATCCGGAGGGAAACCTTTGAGTAGCAACGCGATCAGGGTTGCACTGGTCGGCGTCGGTTCCTGCGCCTCCAGTTTCGTCCAGTCCGTGGCCCTGGACCGGGAACAGCCCGGCCCCGCCAACGGTGTGATGCACGAATACATCGGTGGTCACCGTCTCGGCGACGTGGAATTCGTCGCGGCCTTCGACGTCGACAGCGTGAAGGTCGGCCGGGACTTATCCGAAGCCGTGTACGCCGGCCGCACCGCCGCCGTCCGCCACGTGGATGTGCCGCACCTGGGCGTCAAGGTCCAGGCCGGCCCGCTGCTCGACGGCCTCGACGGCGCGCTCGGCGATGCCGTCGGCACCCACGCCGATGTCGCCCACGCCTCTCCGGCGTCCCTGGCGGCCGCCCTGGCCGATGCGCGGCCCGATGTCATGGTCTGTCTGCTGCCCACCGGGTCCACCGAGGCCGTCGCCACGTATGCCAGAGCAGCCGCCGAGGCGGGGGCGGGCTTCGTCAACGCCACCCCCGAGCCGGTCGCCAACGACCCCGAGCTGGCCGCCCTGTTCGCCGAGCGCGGTGCCGCGCTCCTCGGCGACGACCTGCGCAGTCACCTCGGGGCCACCACGTTGCACACCGCCCTGATCGAGTTGTTCCAAAGCCGTGGTGTCGAAGTGAAGGACAACTACCAGCTGAACGTCGGCGGCAACACCGACTTCCTGAACCTCTCCGACCCGGCCAGGTCCCGCTCGAAGCAGGTCTCCAAGCGCAAGGCCCTCGCCAACGCCGGTATCGACTCCCGCGAGGTCGCCGCGGGACCCAACGGCTTCGTCAAGCACCTCGGCGACCGCAAGGTGTGCTTCCTGCGCATCGAGGGCGAGAGCATCATCGGCGCCCCCGTGCACATGGAGATACGCCTCGAGGTCGAGGACAGCCCCAACGCCGCCGCCGTGCTGGCCAACGCCGTCCGCGCCGCGCACAGCGCCGCCCGGCAGGGCATGGTCGGTGTCATCGACCCGGTCTGCGCCTTCCTCTTCAAGAGCCCCAAGACAGGTGCCAGGGAGTCCGAGGCGCTGCACGACTTCCAGGCGTTCGTGCGCAAGTCGGCGGAGCACCACGCCCATCAGGCGGTGGAGCGGAGTGCCTGACACCGCCACCTGGCTGCCCGGACACAACACCACTGTCGCCCATGTCCTCACCCGGGAGTACGGCCTCGGCGCCCACAAGACGTGGTCCCTCGACCGGGAGAGCGTCAACCGCCTCTGGCGCGTGAAGACATCGGACGGGCAGTACGTGCTGAAGCGATTGGGGCGGGACACCGCTCCGCAGTGGCTCGCCTTCGAGGAAGCGGCTCTGCCCCGGATCGCCGCCGCCGGGATCCCCATCGCGCCGCCGCTGCCGACGGCCACCGGAGCCGGTTCGGTGGTCCACGACGGCTCCGTCTGGCAACTGCGGCCCTGGCGGCAGGGCAGGCCCTTCGACTCCGCCCGGCCGGGCGATATCGAACAGGTCGGCACCTTCCTGTCGGCGCTGCACCGCGTCCCGGTCGAGGGACTGCCCGCGGACGGTCACTGCTCCACCCGCAATCTGGAGTTCTGGCTCGCCACCGAGCGGCCCCCGCACGAGGTGCTGGACGAGGTGGACGAGATCGCCGCCCCGTACGTCAGCGCCGCCGTGCGCGCCGACGCCCGGCGCGCCTTCTCCGCGGTGCTGTCCCGGGCCCGGACCGAACTCGCCGGGTACGCCGACCTTCCCGAGGTCCTCACCCACGGCGAGGTCGCCGGTTCCAACCTGCTGTACTCCGACAGCGGGGAGCTGGCCTGCGTTCTCGACTGGGACGCGCTGCAACTGCGCTCCCGCGTCTACGACATCGCCAGGGGGCTGCTGTTCCTGCCCCGGCGGACCCGCGGCAGCTTCCAGATCCTGCCCGACCGGGCCCGTGCCGTACTCGACGCCTCGACGGCCCGCCAGCCGCTCGTGCCGGACGAACTCGACTCCCTGATACCCGTCCTGGAGCTGAACTTCGTCCCGTCGCCCGACTACCTCCGGCAGGTCACCCGGCACACCCCGGGTCACTTGGAGTGGTACATGGGCTGGCGGGCCGAGGGCGCCCGATCGGTGCGCGGCATCCTCTCGGACGTCATCGCCACGGCCGCGCGGGGGGCAGGGCGATGACCCGGTACGTGTGCCGCACTCCCCGGCACGCGGTGGCGCTGGACGTGAGTCCTGACACCGCCGCGTACGTTCGTGAGCTGCTCGCCCCGTATGTGACCGTCGCTCCCGCGCCCGAGGGGTTGCCCGAGCGGTTCCCCGAGGCGCCGGAAGCCCGCTGGCGGATCGGGATCGCGGACGGGAAGCGTCCGACGGGGGAGGAGGCGTTGATCACCAGCGCCACCGAACCCCTCACCCGGCTCTGGTACGACGGAACGGCCCGGGAGCTGCTGTTCGACCCGGCGATGCCGCACGACTTCCTGCGCCACAACTTCGTCCGCTTCACCCGCATCCTGCTGAGACTGATGCACACGGCGGACCCGGAGGTCTTCCTGCACGCGGGAATGGTCGCCCATGGCGGGTCCGGTGCACTCCTCCTCGGCGCGAAACGGGCGGGCAAGACCTCCACTGTCCTGTCCGCCCTGCGGTCGGGGCTCCGTTTCGTCGGCAACGACGACGTCTCCGTCCACGCGGACAGCCAATGGACCGGACGCGGCTGGCCGCGACGGGTGTCCGTCCGGGGCGACACCTTCGCCGCCGTCGGCCTGCCCGGGGACACCAACCGTGTGCTCCACCCGTCGGAGGTGCGCGACGCCGTGGGCGGTCGACCGTTGCTGGCCGAGGCGCGGGTGGGAATCCTGGTCTTCCCACGGTTCCACACCGAGCCCGCAGTGCTGCCCCTCGGCCCGGACGAGACCCTGGACCGGTTGGTGGCCAACGAGTTGCCCACCCCGGTCAAGCACGTCGACTTCCTGCCGCCGTTCTTCGACTCCGTCACGCCCTCCGACCGGCGGGGCCTCCTCGCCCGTCTCGCGGCGGAGGTGCCCGCCTTCGAACTGCGGCAGCGGTTCTCCGCCCTGCACGACGGAACCCGCGCACTGACCGGGCTCCTGGCCGGGCACACCCCCGCACCTCTCGAAAGGCTGGGAGCGTGAGCACGTCCCCGGGGGACCGTGCCGGGACCGCCCCCGCCGCCGGTAAGGGTGTGCGGCCGTGGCGCTGATCGGCAGCAGGGTGTGGGTGGTCGGCCCGTCGGGCGCGGGCAAGAGCACGGTGGCCCGCGCTCTCGCCGAGGCCCGGGGCCTGCCCCACTACGAGCTGGACGCGATGTTCTGGGCACCGGGCTGGCAGCGGCGCCCCGAGGACGAGTTCCTCGCCGACATCGCCGCCCTGGACCGTACCGACCACTGGATCGCCGACGGCCAGTACGCCTCGGCCCACCCGGTGCTGGAGGAGCTCGCCGACACCGTCGTCTGGGTCGACCCGCGTCGCTCCGTGACCACCGTCCGGCTGCTGCGCCGCACCCTGCGACGGCTGCGGACGCGGGAGGAGCTGTGGAACGGCAACCGTGAACGCCCCGGCAGCGCCGCAGGGCTCGTGCTGTGGGCCCACCGGGAGTTTCCCGTGGTCCGGCGCACCAACACCGCCCTGTGCGCGCGTATGCGGGCGCGTTCCGTCCCCTGCCTGCGGTTGCGGACCTCGCACGACATCCAGGACCTACTCAGGAAGGAACGGGTATGACGCGACTCGCGCTCCTCGGCGGGGAGCCCCTGCTGACCCCCGCCGACCGGCCCGTGTGGCCGCACATCACCGAGGAGGACATGGAGGCGGTGACCGCGCTGCTGCGGCGCGGCGAGATCTCCTACGACGGCAGCGAGGGCGAGGTGCGGGTCCTGGAGGACGGCTACCGCCAGCGCCTCGGAGTGGCCCACGCCCTCGCGGTCAACTCCGGTACCTCCGCCCTGCATTCGGCCTTCTTCGGCCTCGATCTGCGGCCCGGCGACGAGGTCATCGCCCCGGCCTACACCTTCCTCGCCACCGCCATGCCGGTCTTCGCCTGCAACGGTGTGCCGGTCCTGGCCGACGTGGACCCCGACACCGGCATCCTGGACCCCGACGGGCTGGCCGCCCACCTCACACCCCGCACCAGGGCCGTCGTGGTCACCCACCTCATGGGCTTCCCCGCCGACATGGAGCGCATCACCGACTTCGCGTGTGAGCACGGCCTCGCGGTGGTGGAGGACTGTTCCCAGGCCCACGGCGCCGAGTGCTCGGGCCGCCCGGTCGGCCGCCACGGCGATGTCGCCGCCTTCAGCCTCCAGGCCAAGAAGCAGGTCCCGGCGGGCGAGGGCGGCATCCTGGTCACCGACGACCGCAGGATCTACGAGCGCGCGGTGATGCTCGGCCACTGCATCGACCGCGGCGAGGAGGACGTCACCAGCGAGGAGTACCGTGCCTACGGCCGGACGGGCTTCGGCCTCAACTACCGCATCCACCCGGTCGGTGCGGCCCTCGCCCGGGGTGCCCTCTCCCGGCTCGACACCGTGCTGGAAGGCCGGGAAAAGAACTACGACCGGCTCGGCGCCCTCCTGAGGGACATCCCGGGTATCACCCCTCCGGTGCGGCAGACGCATGTGGACCGCGTCGCCCACTATGTGAGCTACCAGCCCCTCTACGCAGCCGAGGAGCTCGGCGGCCTCCCCATCGACGTCTTCACGGTCGCCGCCAGGGCCGAGGGCGTCCCGCTGACCCGGCCGGCCTCGCCCCCACTGCACCGCGAGGTCGCCTTCCGCAGCGCGTCCTGGCACCCTGGCACATACCACCCCGGGGACAACGCCTACCGCCGCTACCGGGGCGACGAGTTCCCGGGTGTCGACGCCTACCTCTCCCGTGTGCTGCGGCTGCCCGTGTACTCCGAGGAGCGGGGCGACCTGATGGACGCCTGGGCCGAAGGCATCCGCAAGGTCGTGGACAACGCCGGGAAATTGCGCGACCGGTACGCCGCCGGTGCCCTCCCCGTCCAGGACCCCGCCCGCACCGCACAGCACTGACCGGCCTCCGCACCACCACGGTCCCGGGCGCCGTGGCGGGGCCGATCGGCGTCCCGCGCCGCCACCGCATCACTGCTCCTGCACCGCCCTGACACGGAGGAAGTCGTCATGTCCGTCGAGAACAGCTCCCGTTCCATGCTCGCGCGCGGTCTGTGTGTCCTCCGCTCCTTCCGGCCGGGTGAGCCGGAGCTGCCGTTATCCGAGATCGCCCGGCGGGCCGAGATGCCCAAGGCGACGGCCCACCGCATCATCGCCGAGCTGGTCAAGGAAGGCATGCTGGAGCGCGGCGAGCGGGGACTCAGGCTCGGCATGGGCCTGTTCATGCTGGGCGCCCGGGTCCCCCGGCAGCTGATGCTCCGCAACATCGCCGTCCCCTACGCGAAGCAGCTGCACGGCATCACCCGTGGCAGCGCGTTCGTCTTCATCGCCGACCCCACCGGGCCGGCCGCCGTCCTGGTGGACACCGTACGGCGTACCCACGGACCCGGTCACGGACCCGGTCACGGACCCGGTCACGGGCTCGGTCACGGGCTCGGTCACGGACTCGCCATGGAGGAGATGCGGGCCTCCGACCGGGCCGCGAACAGGATCTTCCACGCCTTCGGGGCCGAGGACGAGACGGTGGTGCGCGGGCACGCGGCCACCCCGGGGGCCGAGACGGCCCGGGTGCGGCACCAGGGCTTCGCGGCCGTCCGCGGCGCGTCCGGCGCGGTCGGTGTCGCCGCCCCGGTGCTGACGGCGTCCGGGGCGGCCGCCGGGGCACTGGCCGTCGCGGGGCCGCGGGCCCGGCTCGAAGTGGCCATGGTCGCCGCACACCTGAAGACCGCGTGCGCCGCGGTCTCCCGTGCCATGCAGCGCGATCCCGAGCTGGTCACGGCGTCCTGAGGCAGTGTTCCGGCTGCCGGAACGTCCGTTGAACCGGGCCCCGGGCGCTTGACAGGCTGACCCGGTCCGCGGAGCGCCGGGTCCCACGGGTCGTCGGGCGGGCCCCTTCGATGTCACCCCACGTTTCTGGCGGGCCTGTTGTTCCACCACCCCGTCACCCCTCTCGTGCGGCGCGTGAGGACGCGCGGCCGCCGTAGACCAGGAGCCGCCGGCGTACGCCGGAGCAGGACAGGAAGAGATGGCCATGCTGTCGATCGAACGCGACTCCCGCACCGTCGAGGACCTTCCCTACGAACTCGTCGAGCGCAAGGGGGTGGGCCACCCTGACACCATGTGCGACGCCATGGCGGAGCGCATGTCCCGCTACTACTCCCAGTACTGCCTGAAGGAGTTCGGCGGCGTCGCCCACCACTGGTTCGACAAGGTCACGCTCTACGGCGGCGGCGCGGACATCGACTTCGGCCGGGGTGAGATCACCTCCCCGTACCGCGTCAAGGTGTTCGGCAAGGGCGCCTACCGCGTCGGCTCCACCGAGATCCCGGTGCACGACATCATGTTCCGCGCCGCCGCCGACGTCCTCTCCGAGGTCACCACCGGCTTCCGGCCGGAACAACACCTGGTGATCGAGCTGGGCATCGTCGACCACCAGGGCTCGGGCCGCGGTGTCTCCCGCTACCAGCCGTCCTCCCCGGAGGACTTGGTGCCGCTGGGCGCCGCCGGACTCGTCTCCAACGACACCAACCTGCTGCACGGATACGCTCCGCTGTCCCGCCTGGAGAGCGTGGTTCTCGGCCTGGAGAACCTCATCAACGGCGCCGACTTCAAGAAGCGCCACGCCGACACCGGCTGGGACGTCAAGGTCTTCGGCAGCCGCCGCCAGGACGCGTTCAGCCTCGTGGTCAACATGCCCTTCCTCGCGGCCGGTATCGAGTCGATGGACCAGTACTGGGCCCGCAAGGCGGTCATCCAGCAGGAGCTGGAGGCGTATGTCGCCTCGCTCGGCATCCAGGACTGCCGCATGCTCATGAACGCCACCGACCGCAACGGCCGTCCGTACCTCACCGCGATCGGCTCGGTGGCCGACACCGGCGACGTGGGCGTCGTCGGCCGAGGCAACCGCGTCAACGGTCTCATCACCCCGATGCGCCCGATGAGCATCGAGGCTCCCGCTGGCAAGAATCCGCTCGACCACACCGGCAAGATCTACAACGTGATGGCCATGCGACTGGCCCGACGGGTCCACGAGCGGTTCGGCGGCCCCTCCCAGGTGCATATCTTCACCTCCAAGGAGGCTCCGCTGGAGCGCCCCGACGAGGTGGTCGTGACCTCCCCCGACGCGGACGAGGCCGCGCTGCGGGAGCTGGTGGAGCAAACGGTCGCAAGCTCCGGCGACCTGACGGCGGAACTCATCGAGTCGGGTGTCACGCTGTGGTGACCCCGGAGCGGGCCCGCTCCCTGTCGGCCGAGGCGCTGGACACCCGGAGCCGCGCCGACAGCGGCAGACCGGACACACCGGTCCCCGGGACCGGCAGTCATGTCGCGGTCCTCGTCAAGCCCGAGGTCATGAACGCCCCGCACGCGGCCGCCACTCTGGCGGAGGCGGTCGGGGCACTCGGCCGCCAGGATGTGGCCGTCCTTCGCTGCGCGGTGGTCCCGGCGGCGGACTTCGCCGCCCGCGGCGACCTGTTCCTGCACTACCCCCGACTGCACCGGGTGGCCGCGGACGGATCCGCCGCCCTGACCCCCGACGCCCGCGGCGCACTCGACGCCCTGCGGGAGCGCACGGACGTGGCCCAGGTCCTCGCGGCCTACGAGGCCATGGCCCACGGGGGCCTGTCCCCACGCGCGCTGGAAGAACGCTGCCGGGACGCGGGCATCCACAAGCTGGGTTCGGGTTCGTACGCCTCGGTCACCGAGGTGAACGGCCGGCCGGTGACGGTCCTCAACGGCTTCCTGCCAGCCCTGAGCGAGGGCTACCGCGCCCCGGCCTCCCTGGTCGGCCTGCTGGAGTGTCACAGCGAACGCTCCGTGGCGGAGCTGCGCGCCCATGTTCTCGGCGAGTTGCACCCGTTGCGGGCCCACCCCGGCTCACTGCGCGGCACCCTGGGCGCCGTGGCACGCGAGCACGGCATCGCCGTGTCGGAGGGACGCAACGCCGTGCACCTGTCGGCGGGCCATCTGGAAGGAATGTTCCAGAACTGGCGGTACTTCTCCGCCCGGGACGGGGACGGCCTGGACAGCACCCCCCTGGGCCGGTCCCTGGCGGGTGCCGGTGTGAACCTGGGCGACGTGGCCGCGCTGGCCGCCGACCGGGACCTCACCGACGGCACGGGGCGGACGCTGGCCCCGCACGGCGCGACCGAGAACCTGGACCGCGAAGAAGTTGTCCGCCTCGTCGGACACTGGGTCACCACCGCTAAGGAGTGGGCAGTATGAGGAGCCGGGAACGTGGACTCGCCGGACGCACCGCGATGGTCACCGGCGGAGCACAGGGCATCGGTGCGGCGGTCGTGGAGCGCCTGTGCTCCGAGGGCTGCCGGGTACTGGTCTTCGACAAGAGCGAGGAGCACGGCCGGGCCTCCGTCGCGACCTGGACCGCCCAGGGACACCAGGTCCATCTGGCGGTCGGCGACGTGATGGACGCCGGGGCGGTGACGGCGGCCTTCGACGGACTCCCGGAGGGCTGGCAGCGGCCGACGCTCCTGGTCAACCTCGCCGCCGGATTCGTCTTCAAGGGTCTGGAGGCGACCGCGGCGGAATGGCATGCCGCCCTCGACCCGACCATCATCGGACTCTCCCTGGTCACCCGTGAGTTCGTGGCGGGTCTCCCGGAGCGCGAGGCCGACGCGGCCATCGTGAACATGGCGTCGATCTCGGCGCACATCTCACAGAGCGGCTATCTGACCTACAACACCGGAAAGGCCGCCGTGCTCGGTTTCACCCGGTGCACGGCCGAGGAACTCGCCCCGCGCGGGATCCGCGTCAACTCGGTCAGTCCGGGCACCGTGTGGAACGCCAACAACGAGCGATTCCACCGCGAAGCACTGGGCCTTGACCGGGCTACGGCCGAGGCCGCTCCCGAACACGGCGGAAAGTTCCTGCTGAAGCGCTTCGCCGACCCCGAGGAGATCGCGGCACCGATCGCCTTCCTGCTCTCCTCCGAGGCGAGCTTCATCACGGGAACGGACCTGCCCGTCGACGGCGGATACCTGGCGGTGTGAGCCGGTGATCGACCTTCACACCCACCACAACCGGTGCGGACACGCCACCGGTTCGCTGCGCGACTACGTCACCGCCGCTCTGGACAAGGGGGTCAAGGTCCTCGGCCTGTCCGACCACACCCCCATGTTCGCCGAAGAAGCCGACCAGGCGCTGCCCCCGGTGGCGATGCCCAAGTCGGAGTTTCCCTCCTACATCGCCGAAGCGCTCGCCCTCAAGGAGGAGTTCGCCCACAGCATCGAGATCCTGGTCTCCACCGAGGCGGACTTCTTCCAGGGCCGAATGGACCCCTACTCGAAGGCGCTGGGCAGGTACCCGCTGGACTATGTGATCGGCTCGGTCCACATGTTCGAGGGCCGTGACATCTTCGACACCACCCGCTGGGAGAACATCGAGGACGGCGAACTGGCCGCGGTCAAAGGACGGTACTTCCGCGCCATCGCGGAGTGTGCCCGCTCCGGGCTCTTCCAGGTCATGGGGCATGTGGACGCACTCAAGGGCAACCACCCGAAGCTCGGGGCCGTCCCGGCGCCCGCCGCGGCGGACGAGATGCTCCGGGCGATCCGCGACTCCGGCGCCGTGATGGAGATCAACACCTCCGGCAACACCAAGATGTGCGGCGGCTGGTACCCCGAACACGACCTCCTCGAGCGCGCACACCACTTCGGAGTGCCCATCACCTTCGCCTCCGACGCGCATGTCCCCGAGCGGATCTGCGACCAGTACCCGGAGGTGGTCCGGGTACTGCACGACATCGGGTTCCGCACCTGGACGGTGTTCCGCCGCGGTACGCCCCGCACCCTCTCACTGGCCTGACGCCCCGGCGCAGCCCGCCGGTCCGGGCTCGTACCCCCGGCCGGCCGGGGCGCCCGCGCGTCCGGGCGTGGCGCGGCTTTGAACCACTCGGCAGGCAGTCGACTCACTCGGTGAACGAGAAGTGGCCGTTCTTCCTGGCGTGTATCTGCAACCTGGTGAACGCGAACGCGGCCGCGCCCAGCCAGCACGCGCCGGCCAGCACCGCCCAGCCCGCGCGCAGGGCGACCTCACCCGCACCGGCATGAGCGGCCACCCCCCGGACCCCGGCCAGCGTGTGGGTGAGGGGCAGGGATTGCGCCAGCACGCCCACCCAGTCGGGCCAGAACGACACCGGCACCTGCACACCGCAGATCGCCATCATCACCAGGTAACCGACGTTGGACACGATGTTCCGCGCGTTGGACGCGGACAGCACGAACGCCGCCAGGAACAGCCCTACGCAGTAGGTGGACACGGCGGTGAGCAGGACGAGCCCGACCAGCACCGGCACCTGCCCCGGTGACCAGGTGACACCGAACAGCGGGCCCAGACCCAGGAGCGCCACCAGGGAGGTGACCGTCCCGCTGACCGGCCACTGGAGGCTCCGGCCGAAGAACACCCAGATGAGCCGGGCGGGCGAGGCCGCCAGCAGCGGCAACGTTCCCTGTCGGCGCTCCCAGGCACTGGAGGTGACGACCGTCATCGCCTCCACCACGCAGGTCATCACGGAATTGCCGACGACCAGATAGTGAGCCGAGGCGGACGAGTGGAGAGCCAGGCCCATGGTGGCGAAGAAGGTGACCTGAGCCAGCATCCGGCCCAGCCAGCCGAAGGTCCAGCTCCGCCATGTGTAGGTGGCGCGGAAGTCGGCCACCGCGTTGGCGGCGCTGTAGCGGACCACATGGAAGGACGAGGTCAATGCGGACAACGAGGCTCCTCGTCGGTGGTGAGGTTCATGTCAGCGCAAGCGTGCCGGTGCGCCTGACTCTGCGCAGGATCGCGCCGATCAGCAGTGCTCCCGATACCGCACCCGCCATGCCCAGTCCGACGATGGCGGCCAGACCCGTCCACCAGTGTCCGGCCGGACCGGAAACCGAGGCACGCAGCAGATCCGAGCTCCAGGACAGGAACACCAGGCGGCTCAGCGGACGCAGCCAGCCGGGCAGATCGGCCACCGGCACCAGCAGCCCGCCCAGCAAATAGAACGGATAGGTCAGGGTGTTCTGGAGCACGCGGGCTGAGGGCATCAGGACGAACGCCGCGGAGAGCAGGCTCGCCGTGCCCGCCATGGCCAGCGACGAACACACCAGACACGACACGAACACCAGCGGATGCGCGATGGTCAGCACCACCCCGAAACACGCCCACGCCACCAGCCACGATTCGGCGAAACAGACCAGGGCGACCGAGGCGACCGCGGTCAGCCTGCCCAGCACCACGGTGGCGAACCGGGCCGGAGTCGCCACGATCGCCTCCAGCGTTCCACGGTTGCGGTCCTGACTGATCAGGTCGCCGGCGGTGAGCAGGGCCAGTGACCACAGCGACATCAGAACGGGCGCGAGCACCGCGGACGCCGTGAAATCAGGCCGGTGCGCATGCACTCCGATGGAGACGAAGACCAGCGTGAACAGCGGTGCCGTGACCAGGACATGCACGGTGTCCGGTTTGCGACGGGCCAGCGCCAGCTGGAACCGGAACGCCGCGGTGAAAACCCTCATGAGCGCACCGCCATCCCGCGTCGCCCGATGTAGTGCAGATACACGTCCTCGAGACTGGGCCGCACCGTGCCCAGGGAGGTGACTCCGGCATTCACCAGCACCTGGAGCACCTGTCGGGTGACATCGGACGATTCGGTGTCCACCCGCAGCCGTCCCGCGGGCAGTCTCTTCACGGCGGCCACCCCGGACAGTTCGGAGATCTCGCGGACGGCACTCTCCGGTACGTCCTCCGCCTCCACCGATTCAAGAGTGCTGAGCCCTGCGGAGAGTTCGCTGGGGCGCTCGGTTGCCAGCAGTGTTCCCTTGTCCATCAGCGTGACCTGGTCGCACACCGCCTCGGCCTCGGCCATGTCGTGGGTGGTCAGCAATACCGTGCGTCCCTCGAGACGCAACTGCTCGACGAGGGAACGGAAGTCGTGTGCGGCGACCGGGTCCATTCCGCTGGTGGGTTCGTCGAGCAGCAGCACCTGGGGGTCGGCGACCATGCCCCGCGCGAGGTGCAGCCGCTGCTTCATGCCGCGCGAGAACCCATCCACCCGCTCCTCCGCGCGATCGGCCAGGCCGACCCGTTCCAGCAAGGTGTCCACCTGGCGGTGCAGCGCGGCACCGTGCACGCCGTGCAGCGCGCCCCAGAGATTGAGGTTGGCACGCGCGTCCAGCCTGCCGTAGAGCCCGCGGTCACCGCCGAAGACCACCCCCACCGACTTCTTGACCGCCACCGGGTCCGTCGCCACATCGTGCCCCAGGACCCTGGCGCTGCCGGCGGAGGGCAGCAGCACAGTGCAAAGGATCTTGCACAGTGTGGTCTTGCCCGCGCCGTTGGGGCCGAGAAGGCCGTGTATCTCTCCCCGGGCCACGGTCAGATCGATCCGGTCCAGTGCGGTGATCTGCCGAGCGTTCCGGCCCCGGCCACGCTCATACACCCGCAGGAGCCCCCGCACCTCCACCGCGGGCTCCGCGGTGCCGACACCGTCCACGTCGCTCATCCCTCGATCCGGGTCAGTGCCGCCATGGCGGCGGAGTAGCTCTCGTGTGACACGGTCGCCTCGCCGACCAGCAGGTAGTCGCCGATCGGCGTGCACAGCAGATGGCTGCCGTCCACCACCTCGTGGCGCGCCGCCCGCCAGCCGGAGCGGTCCTGCGGGGGGTCCGGCCGCAAGACCATGCCGTACACCGGCAGGCCCGCGTCCAGGCGTTCGCGGACATCGACCGGTTGCGGGTCGGGGCGGGTGTCGGGGGTGTTCTTCCGCAACGCGCGCTCGTGTTCGGCCGGTTCGCGCAGTGCTTCCAGCAGACCGGTGACCTCAGGCGCGGAGGTGTGCGGTCGGACCAGCTCCAGCAGTTCGACCAGCTCCGGGGCACGCCGGTGACCGGCGATGAGCCGTGCGGTGACGACGGGGTCCAGATCCGTGCGCTCCAGGAGGAAGCACACGTCCAGTATGTCCTTGGGGGAGTAGGGACGCTGGAAACGCTCCTCGGCCAGGGCGAGCAGATCGGCAAGGCGTGGATCGGACGGCAGCTCGGGGATGGCCGGGACCGTGCCGAAATCACCGGCGTACGGCAGTGTGCCGATCTCGATGTTGTGGTCCCGCTCCATCATCGGATCGTCGGTGGGCCACAGCAGCCCCAGCTGTACGTGTACCTGGTCGGCGTGCGGGATGAGCGACAGATCGATCGTATCCACGTCTCTGCGGGCACACACCACACGCGCCGCGGCCCAAAGATCCGCCTCGGATGCGGCAATCACATCCAGATCACCGACGGGGCGCACCACCGATTCCGGATAGTACGCGGCCAGCGAGGGGCCCTTGACCGTCCGTACGTCGGCCGCCTCGGCCATGGCGTCGAACAGTTCGGCGTACCCCGCGGCGCGCAGGCGAGCGCGGTGGAGTTCGTCCCGGCTGCCGCTGCCCAGGGGAACACCGGCAGCGGCGGCCGCTGAGATCGCCAGCGCCGTGTGGCTCTGCGCGAACGAGCGAGCCCCGCGCACCAGGGCGCGCACACCGTCGTCGGGGGAGAGGCCGTACAGCCTCCGCAGTGTGTCCAGGTGCAGTGTCACGAGTCCGCCCGCCAGAAGCAGTGTGTGGGCACCCATCCGCGTCGGCCCAGGGAGTTCAGTACATGGCTCGCGTGGTCCCGCTCCTCGTCCTCCACGGCATGGACCACGTGGCCCACCAGCGGCAGACCGGCGGCTTGGGCCCGGTGCGCCGCCGCCGCGGTCAGTGCGGCGAGCGCGTCGCGCTGGGCCGGCCCTGGTTCGACCAGGACATCGACGAGTTCGCCGCATGCCTGACCGGTAACCTCGTCCGCCGTGTCGTTGAGCAGCGTGGCGTGGCCGATCGGTTTCCCCTCCAGGACGTACAGCAGGGACACCCGGTCGGGCCGGTCAAGCACCGACTCCGCGGCCTCCAGGGCGGCCTCCCGGGAGACGGGTGCGCCGGTCTGGGTGCCGGCGGTCCGGAAGGCCCGCACGAGCCACTCCCGGACCAGGTCGTCCCCCACCGCGTCGGATGCGCGCACGGCCTCGTGCACGGCCTTGTCCGCGGCCTTGTCCGCGGCCTCGTTCACGGACTCAGCCACACTGGTCAGCTGCACGTAGGTCATCTGCCGGCGCCACGGCTCGGGCAACTCCAGGTCCGCCGGTGTCCGCAACACCATCGCGGTGGTGACGGAGGAGTCCGCCCCCCGCGCACGCAGGCGGGTCAGCAGGCGGGGGTCCTCGATCAGCGCCCGGTCGGCGTACTCCACCAGCGTCTGCCGCGCTCCGGTGACCGGATCGGTGTGCGCTCCGGCGACGTAGTGGTGACCGTCGAGGGTGTGCAGCAGACCCGCGGCGTCGGCGGCCTTGAGATAGCCAGGGTCCGGGGCCGTCATCGTGGCTCCGGTCGGACGGTGACGCGCAGATCGTCCGCGATCCGTCCGGCGGCCCGGCGGACGTCGTCGACGGTGACGGAATCGAGTTCCTTGAGCTCCTGCGTGAGCGACCAGTCCGGTCGCCCCGCGCGGATCCGCTGTGCCACCAGCTTCGCGCGCTCCAGAGGTGTTTCCCAGTCCAGCACCATGCTCATGCATGCCTGCCGCCGGGCGATCTCCAGTTCGGCCGGTGTCGGCCCGACACGGGCCATCTGGTCCAGCAGTTGCCTGACGATGCCCACCAACTGGTCCGCATGACGGGGTTCGACACCGGCGAGCAGTCGCCACACCCCGGTGTCGGCGTAGCCGCGGCTCCACGCCTGGAAGGCGTAGGACAAGCCGTTCTCGTTGCGCACGGCGCGGTAGAACAGCGACGCCGGGCTGGAGCCGAGCAGTTTGGCCAGCACGCGGTAGGAGAGCCTGTCCGGGTCGCCCGCACGCGGTGCGAGCCCTCCGCAGCAGACCCAGCAGAACTCCTCCTCGAGCGGCCACCGCGGCATCTCTTTGCGGGGGGCGACAGGTACGGCCGACGCGGGAGGTACCGCGACGGCGGTGGCCGACGGCGCGCCGACCAGTGGCTCCGGGACGCGGGGCCCCACCACGACCAGCGTCATGGGGGCGGTGAGGAAACCGTCGCGGTAGGCGGTGCGCACCTCATCCAGACTCAGCGCGGCCAGTTCCTCGGGTATCCCTCCGACCGGTCGGCCGAGGCCCTGGTCTCCGAACAGATCGGCGAGGAAGGCGTCCTGCACCACATCACTGGGGTCCGCGGCGGCCGCGGTGAGCTCCTGCAACACCACGTTCCGCTCGCTGTCCAGCAGATCCTGGGACCACTGCGGGTCGCCCACCGTGCGCTGGAGGAGTTCGGCGGTGAGGTCCGCGTCGTCCGCGTGCACCTGGGCGTAGCACAGGATGGTGTCCAGCCCGGTCTGCGCGTTGGCATGGCCGCCCTGGCGCTCGACGTGTTCGCAGAAGGAGATGCCGTCGGTCACGGGCGCCGACATCAGCAGGTGTTCCAGCAGATGCGCGATACCACCGCCGGTCGCGGGATCGTCCCGGGCTCCGTGCGCGGCGGCGAGACAGAAGCTGGTGGTCTGCAACCGTTCGTCGGTGAGCGCCATCACGGGCAGCCGCAGGTCGATGGTCATGGGCGTCTCCTTGGCCGGCGGATCTCAGCTGAGCGGGCTGCCGCGGGGAGGCAGCTGCCTCCCCGCGGCAGCCCTTGCGTCACTTCGTCTTGATCTTGTCCAGGCGCGGACGCAGCAGGGAAACGTGGTTGCGAGTCATAACGAGCTCCTTTTGTGTTCGAATGAACAGTCCGGTCCGGTGAACCGGACACGTGATTTTTTCTACCAGCGGGTCGAATATTTGCGGCGCGGCGTTCCGCGCAGCGGAACCACGGCCAGTAAAGAGTTGGCACGCACTGCCGAACGCACTGCCGGGGGCCGCGGGAAGGGTGGTGTCCCCTCCCGCGGCCCCCTCGAGACCCCGGCGGCTGTGCGCGCCTCGGCCGTCACCCGCGGACGCCTCCGCGGCCCCCGACCACCGGCCGGCCGAGCTCGGCCGGCCCTCAGCCGAGATGGCTGCGTTGATCAACAAAAAAAGTTCGGGCCGCGATGTCGAGAACCCGTGACCGGCTCCGTCCCCGAGGTGAACGTGACCACAATGGGTCGCACCCATACCGAGGAGAAACACGATGGCCAAGTACTTGCTGCTGAAGCACTACCGCGGAGCCCCGGCCGCGGTGAACGATGTGCCCATGGATCAGTGGACGCCGGAGGAGATCTCGGCGCACGTGCAGTACATGCACGACTTCGCGGCCCGGCTGGAGACCACGGGCGAGTTCGTCGACGGTCAGGCGCTCGCCCCCGAGGGGATGTGGGTCCGGTACGACGGTGAGGGGCGCCCGCCGGTCACCGACGGTCCGTTCGCCGAGACCAAGGACCTCATCGCCGGCTGGATGGTGATCGACGTCGACAGCTACGAGCGCGCCATCGAGCTGGCCGGGGAACTGTCGGCCGCCCCCGGGGCGGGCGGGGAGCCGATCCACGAGTGGCTCGAGGTCCGCCCGTTCCTGGTCGCGTCGCCCACCACCACGGAGTGCCCTCATTGATGAACGAGGCCCTGCTCCGGAGCCTCACGCCGAGCGTGCTCGCCATCCTCGTCCGCCGCGGAGCCGACTTCGCGGCGGCCGAGGACGCCGTGCAGGACGCGCTGGTCGAGGCGGTCCGCGTCTGGCCCGCCGATCCGCCGCGGGATCCGAAGGGCTGGCTGATCACCGTGGCCTGGCGCCGGTTCCTCGACGCGACCCGGGCGGACGCCGCCCGCCGCCGGCGTGAGGACCTCCTCGACGAGGAGCCGCCGCCCGGGCCCGCTCCCGCGGTGGACGACACGCTCCAGCTCTACTTCCTGTGCGCCCACCCGTCGCTGACGCCGTCGTCCGCGGTCGCGCTCACCCTGCGCGCCGTCGGCGGACTCACCACCCGTCAGATCGCCCAGGCGTATCTGGTGCCCGAGGCGACCATGGCGCAGCGCATCAGCCGTGCCAAGCGCACCGTCTCCGACGTGCGATTCGACCAGGCCGGCGACGTCGCCACCGTGCTGCGCGTCCTCTACCTGGTCTTCAACGAGGGGTACTCCGGCGACGTCGACCTCGCCGCCGAGGCCATCCGGCTCACCCGGCAGCTCGCCGCCGCGATCGACCACCCCGAGGTGGCGGGACTGCTCGCCCTCATGCTGCTCCACCACGCCCGGCGCGCCACCCGGACCGCACCCGACGGCAGCCTGGTACCGCTCGCCGAGCAGGACCGCGGCCGGTGGGACACGACGTCGATCGCCGAGGGCATCGAGATCCTTCAGGCGGCCCTCGCCCGCGACCGGCTGGGCGAGTTCCAGGCCCAGGCCGCCATCGCGGCGCTCCACGCCGACGCCCCCACCGCCGAGGAGACCGACTGGGTGCAGATCGTCGAGTGGTACGACGAGCTCGTGCGCCTGACCGACAGCCCGGTCGTCCGGCTCAACCGCGCGGTGGCCGTCGGCGAGGCCGACGGACCGCGCGCCGGGCTGGCGGCGCTCGCGGCGCTGGACTCCTCAGTGCCCCGCCACGCCGCGGTGGCGGCGTACCTCCACGAGCGCGACGGCGACCTGGCGACGGCGGCACGGTTGTATGCCGAGGCGGCCCACAACGCACCCAACCTCGCCGAGCGCGACTACCTGACGCGCCAGGCCGCCCGGCTCAACGCCCGCCGGTGACGCTGACGGGGCGCGCTCGGATCTTCCCGCGGCGTTGCGGCCGCGGGCCCATCGAACGTCGCTCGACGACGACATCCTGCGTGAAGGGCGGGCGTCGCCGACCGGCCTGTGGATCAGGCATGCCCGGTGCCCCCGCCCCCGGCCGCCATTTCCGCGCGCAGCCGCAGGACCAGGGCTGACATCGTCCGCGCGGTACGGAAGTTGTCCAGCCGCAGGTCCTTTCCGACGATCCGGATCCCGTACTCCTTCTCCAGATGGACGATGAGCTGCATGGCGAACATGGACGACACCAGCCCGGAGCCGAAAAGGTCCTGATCGGGGGCAGGGCGACTGTTCGTCCGCTCTTCCAGGTGGTCCAGCAGAGCCGCCTCCAGCGTCTCCGCGCTCAGCGGCGCGGAAGGGCCGGCGGTCTGGTCGGTACTCACGACAGTGCCTTTCCGTAGAGGTAGAAGCCCCGGCCGCTCTTCCGGCCAAGTTCACCGGCGCGCACCTTCTCCAGCAGCGGTTCGCACGGTCGGCAGCTCTCGTCGCCGGTTCGCTGGTAGAGGGAGTTGAGCGAGTCGACGAGGTTGTCGATCCCGATCAGATCCGCCGTACGCAGCGGCCCCGTCGGGTGCCCCAGACGCCCTGCACCAACGTGTCCACCGCTTCGGGCGTGGCGGTACCGCGACCGACGATGTCGGCCGCCGCGTTGATCATCGGATGCAGCAGGCGGCTGGTGACGAAGCCGGGCGCGTCCCGTACGACGACGGGCTGCCGCTCCAGCGCCGCCAGCAGCGAGTCGACGCGCTCCAGCGTGGCCTCGCCGGTGCGGGGGCCGCGGATCACCTCGGCCATCCTGATCAGGTAGGGCGGATTCATGAAATGCGTGCCGACCAGATCCTCCGGCCGAGGCACACAGGACGCCAGCTCGTCGATCGGGATACCGGAGGTGTTGGACACCAGCGGTGTATCCGGACGGCCGCAGCGGCCTCCGTCAGCGCTGCGGACTTCGCCTCGGGCGACTCGGTGACCGCCTCGATGACGACGGTGGCATCAGCGGCCTCGACCGCGTCCCGCACGGAACCGCCCGTCACCAACTCGCCCACCGGGCGGCCCTCGGGCAGCGCCTCCATCAGCTGGGCATGCCGGAGTTGCGCCGACACACGCCCCTCCGCCTGCCCGAGCGCCACCGGATCCACATCCACCAGCACGGTGCGCACACCATGGCCCAGGGCCAGAGCGGCGATCCCGGTACCCATCACACCGGCGCCGAGGATGACCAGGCGGTGGCCGAGCCAGCCGGGGGACGCCTCGGGGGACTCCTCGGGGGACGCCTCGGGGAACTCCGAGGCGTCCGGAGGGAGTTCCGGCGCGACCCCGGTCACGCCGACTCCAGTGTGGCGGCCGAACGCCCACGACACCGCCGAGGTGCCGGGGGACCACTGCACGATGATCGGCGAGTACGCGGACCGCACCGCCGCGCAGGTGCACCGCTGGCTCGCCACCCGGGCGGCAATCCCCGCCGCCTGCCCCGTACGCATACCAGACCCAGCCACCAGCCCCGACGACCGGAGGACAACCCGCCCATGACCACCCCCGAGTACCGCCGCCCCGGCTCCGTCGCCCCCCCGAACTCCGCCGCACCGGCGGCTACGCCGACCTGCTCCGCAAGGAGGACGGCCAGTGGCGCATCGCCCGCCGCTGACTGCACCTGACCGAACTACCGCTTCCGGAGGCGGTGATGGGCGGGAGGCCACAGCCTGACGATGGGGGTCACTGACGAGGGAACGCGCGCTGCGGCGCCGGTACGCTTTCGTTGCTCAACTGCGTTGCGCAGCGGCACCCTTCCGGCAGTCGGGTAGCTTGCCGGGGGGAGACCGGGTGGGAAGTCATCGACCGGGTCCGCCCTTCGTCGTCCCCCGTGTCCGCGCACGCAGTCATCGAGCAGGAGAGCACAGTGGCCACCACAGCCCCGCAAGGCGCCCCCGTCCCGTCACCCGGGCCCGGTGCCGCGCCCCTGCCACCGGAGCTCGACCCGGCGGCCGTCAAGCGGTGGCGCTCCTCCTCGGGGGTGGTGATCGACCTGCTGGCCCAGGCGCGTGAGCTCGGCGGGGTCGCCGCGGTGCGTCTCGGCACGCGCCCCACGGTGCTGGTCACCGACCCGGGCGCGGCTCAGCACGTCCTGGCCCTGCGTCCGGACCGCTACGTCAAGCGCTCGCATCGGGCCCGCGTGCTGGTCGGAGACGGGGTGCTCGCGGCCACCGGCGAACCGTGGAAGCGACAGCGCCGCCTGCTCCAGGCCGAGTTCACCGGAGCGGGGATCGCTCGCTACGAGCAGCGGATCGTCGGTGCCGCGCGCCGCGCCGCCGACCACTGGGCACAGTGCGCCCGTACGGGCACGCCGACCGACGTCGGCGAGGACATGCGCTTCTTCGCACTGGACACCATCTGGCGCTCCCTCACCGGCCACCCCCTCGACGAGACCACGAACCGCGAACTCGCGTCCGTCGAGGCGGTGGGGGCCGCGCTTCCGGCCACCCCCTCCGCGTCGGCCGACGCGGCCGAGCTGCGTGCCGCCGTGGCAGCGGACCTCGCCAGGATCGACGCCGTGGCCGCATACGCGATCGCCGCCGCCCATCGAGGAGAGGCGGGACCGGAGGGCCCCGGCCTGCTGCGCGTCCTGGTGGACGCCGGAGAGACCCGGCCCGAATACACCGACCAGCTGATCCGCGACGAACTGGTCACCCTGCTCGCCGCCGGTCACGAGACCACCGCAACAACGTTGACCTGGCTGTATCTGCTGCTCGACCGCCATCCCGAAGCCCGCCAGTGGGCCCTGGACGCGGGAGCCCCGGGCTCGCCCGAGCGCGCGACGGCCATCCGGGCTCTCGCCTCGGAGACCTTGCGGCTCTATCCGCCGGTATGGCTGACTCCCCGTCACGCCATCGAGGACGACACCCTGGCCGACTATCGCATTGAGGCCGGAACCGACATCTTCGTATGCCCGTACCTCACCCACCGCGACCCGTCGCTGTGGCCCGAGCCCGAGCGGTTCGACCCCGAGCGGTTCATCGCGCGGGACGAGGACCGCCGCTCCTCCCGGCACGGCGCGTACATCCCCTTCGGCCTCGGCGCCCGTGCCTGCCTGGGCGCGCAGTTCGCCATGCGCGAGACGACCGTGCTCCTGGAACATCTGCTGCCCGCCTTCACTCCTTCCTTCCACACCCTCCCGACCTCCGCCTACTTCGGGATCACCGTCCGCCCGGACGGTCCGACACCCGCCTCCATCACGCCCGTTCCGGAGTGCTCATAGCACCCGAGACATCGAAACCCGGTGGTGATCGGAGCGGAGCGCGTGTCATGCTGAGGCCACTCGAAGGGGTGTAGCTCAGAGGCCAGAGCGCCGGTCTCCAAAACCGGATGCCGCAGGTTCGACTCCTGTCACCCCTGCCGATCGAGCGGCCTGAACCGATCGCACACGGCGAAACGGGGGCCGGACGATCTCCTCGTCCGGCCCCCGTTCACCCGTACCTATCGGACGGCCGTGGCGCCGCGCAGCGCCTCACGGATCACCGCGATCACCTCAGCCGCGCGCGGGCTGAGGTAGAAGTGGCCGCCGCGGAACACCTGGATGTCGAACGCGGCGGTCGTGTGGGCACGCCACGCGTCGGCTTCCGGGACCGTCGTCTTCGGGTCGTTGTCGCCCACCAGGGCCGTGACCGGGCAGTCGATGGTGGCGTCCACGGGACTGTATGTCTCGATGGCGCGGTAGTCGCTGCGGATGGCCGGCAGCACCATCCGCAGCAGTTCCTCGTCACCGAGCACCTGGGCGTCGGTGCCGCTCATGGACTTCAGCTCGGCCACGATCCCGTCGTCGTCCCGCTGGTGGACGTTCTCCAAGCGGTGCGTGGACGGTGCGCGCCTGCCGGAGGCGAACAGCATCGCGGGCGTGTGGCCACGACGCTGGAGCCTGCGGGTGACCTCGAACGCGAGGATCGCGCCCATGCTGTGCCCGAAGAACACCACGGGCCGGTCGAATAACGGCGCCACCACGGGAGCGATCCGGTCGGCCAGCACACCGATGTCGTCCAGGTTCGGTTCGGTCCGCCGGTCCTGGCGGCCGGGGTACTGGAGGGTCGCCACGTCGCAGTCGTTCTCCAGCGCGCCCGAGACGGGGAAGTAGAAGCTCGCCGATCCGCCCGCGTGCGGGAAGCACACCAGCCGGACCGGGGCGTTCGGTGTGGGGTGGAACCGGCGGAGCCAGAGGTCACTGGCGTCGGCAACTGCCATGTTCATTGTCCATTCTGGTTGTTGTTGTGCTCAGAGGGGGTTGTTGCCTCGGCCGTCGCTCAGCCAGGCCCGTACGGCGAGCGCCGTCGACTCCGAGTGGTCTTCCAGGATCGTGAAGTGGTCGCCGGGGACGTCGGCGTCCTCGTGCGGGTGCGGCCACTCGGGCTGCCAGGCGTCCTCGGTCTCCAGGGCCGCCGACTCCCCCGGCGGGAAGGTGGCGTGCACATACAGCGTCGGCGCCTCGATCGGCTCGGGCTCCCAGTCGCCGAACACGCGCAGATAGCCACCCTGCCCGGTCAGCTGCGCACCGGTCAGCAGCTCGAACGCCTCGCTGGTGGACGCGCGCTTCCTCAGCGCCGCCTCCAGCCGGCCCTCGAACGAGGTGGTCGCGGTGTAGGTGTCCACCAGCACCACGGCCGCCGGTGCCCTGCCCTGCCGTTCGAGCAGCGCGGCGACCGCGTTGGCCATCCACCCGCCTGAGGAGTAGCCGAGGAGCACGAACGGCTGGTCGCCCGCCGCCCTCCGGACGGCCCCGGCCTGGAAGCGGACGACCGCCTCCCTGGTCGCGGGCAGCGCTTCCCCCGCCGCGAAACCGGGGTTGGGCAGCACGGTCACGTCCCGCTCGCCCGCGAACACGGGGGCGAACCGGCCGAAGTAGTGCGGGCCGGAGGGCGCCATCGTCGGCGGGAAGCACAGCAGCGGGGTTCCCGCCCCGGTCGCCAGCGTGATCGACGGCAGTGCGGCCACCTCCTCCGGTTCCCCGAACACCGGCCGCAGCAGCGAAGCCGCGTTCACCATCTGCCACCCCTCCTCGTACAGCCCGAGTTCGCAGGCCTGCCGGTACAGACCGGTGAGGGTGTCCTCGACCGCCAAGGCGGCGGGCGCGGCAGACGCATCCCCGGCCCCCGAGGCGAGTTCGCGCCGCAGATACCCGGCGAGCGCCGGACCGGTCGGCTGGTCGAACACGACGGTGGTGGGCAGGCGCAGCCCGGTCGCGCCCGCGAGCCGGTTGCGCAGTTGCAGCGCGGTCAAGGAGTCCAGCCCGAGCTGGGTCAGGGCGCCGGAGACATCGAGCTCGTCCGGCGAGAAGCCGAGCACGGCCGCTGTCTGGTCACGGACGAGCCGCAGCAACTCCCGCTCCTGCTCTACCTCCGTCAGCCCGGCCAGCCGCTGCGCCAACCGCTCCTCGCTCGCGTCGGCCGCCCTGGTGGCCCGCGGGCGCACCAGGCCGCGCAGCAGCGCGGGCACCTGGTCGGGTTCGCCGCGCAGGGCACCGACGTCGAGCCGCATCGGCACCACCACCGCGTCACCCGCCGCGCATCCGAGGTCGAACAGCGCGAGGCCCTGCTCCTCGGTCAAGCCGGCGACACCGGTGCGGGACATCCGCTCCACGTCGTGTCCGACCATGCCGCCGGTCATCGCGCTGGCCGTCTCCCACAGCCCCCACGCCAGCGACGTCGCGGGCAGACCGGCCGACGTGCGGTGCTGGGCGAGCGCGTCGAGGAACGCGTTGGCCGCCGCGTAGTTGCCCTGGCCGGGCGCGCCGAGCGTGCCCGCCACCGAGGAGAACAGCACGAACGCCGACAGGTCCAGGTCGCGGGTCAGCTCGTGCAGATGCCACGCCGCGTCGACCTTCGGCCGGAACACCCTGTCGATCCGCTCAGGTGTCAGCGAGCCGATCACACCGTCGTCCAGCACACCCGCCGAGTGCACCACACCGGTCAGCGGGTGGTTCGAGTCCACCGCGGCCAGCAGTTCCGCCAGCGCGGCGGGGTCGGTGACGTCGCAGGCGGCGAGCGTGACGTGGGCGCCGAGATCGGCGAGTTCGGCGCGCAGGTCGTCGGCTCCGGGCGCGGCGGCGCCGCTGCGGCTGGCCAGCACCAGGTGCCGGACGCCGTGGTCGGTCACGAGATGCCGGGTGACAAGGCCGCCGATCATGCCGGTGGCTCCGGTGACGAGGACGGTGCCGCCGGGTGTGAACGTGATCGGGGACTCCGCCGTGGCCGGTCCGGATCGTGCGATACGTGGCACCAGCGGGTCACCGGCGCGCACCGCCAACTGCGGCTCGGAACCGGTGAGAACGGCGGGCAGCGCCGCCCAGGACGCGTCGTGGGCGTCCACATCGACCAGCGCGAACCGGTCGGGGTTCTCGGACTGCGCCGACCGGATCAGGCCCCACACCGCCGCGTTGGCGATGTCCGGCACATCCTCGTCCGGCCCGGTCGCGACGGCCCCGCGGGTCACGAAGACGAGGCGGGAGTCGAGGAACCGGTCGTCGGCCAGCCACTCCTGAGCGAGCCGCAGCGCGCGGAGCGCGGCGGTGCGGGCGGCGGAGACCGGTTCCGAGTCGTCCTCGGCGCACGGGACGACGACCAGCTCCGGCACCCCGGCCTCGGCGAGGGCCGCGAGGTCGCGGTGCTCCTCGACGGTGATGCCGCAGGCGGCGAGCCCCGCACCGGCCTTCAGGCCGTCCGGGCCGACAACAGCGCAACCGCGGGCAGGAGCGGGGGTGGCCGCACGGGTTGGTGCGGCCACCCACTCCAGCCGGAACAGTGATTCGCGGTGGCGCGCACCCCACTGGTCCGCGGCGATCGGCCGCAGTACGAGGGATGCGACCGTCGCCAGGGGATGCCCCTGTGCGTCGGCCAGTTCCAGGGTCACGGCGTCGGGTCCGGCCGACGTGAGCCGGACCCGCGCCGTGGTGGCACCGGTCGCGTGCCACCGGACGCCGCTCCAGGAGAACGGCAGCCGGGGGCGACCGGCGTCTTCGACGAGGCCGCCGAGCATGCACGCGTGCAGCGCGGCGTCGAGCAGCGCCGGATGGAGCCCGAACGACGCGGCGTCCCGGTGCTGGTCCTCGTCCAGCTCGATCTCGGCGTACACGGCGCCGTCGCCGCGCCATGCCGCCCGCAGGCCCTGGAAGGCGGGCCCGTACCCGAACCCGGCCTCCTCGAGACCGTCGTAGAGGCCATCGATGTCGACGGGCTCGGCTCCGGCGGGCGGCCACTGCGTGACCGCGGCCGGCTGGGTGGGCGCTCCGGTGGTGAGGAAGCCGGTGGCATGCCGGGTCCACTCGGGGTCGGCGACCCGGGCGTCCGGGCAGGAGTCGATGCTCAGCGTGCGGCGGCCGGAGCCGTCGTCGCCGCCGACCGTCACCCGCAGTCGCACCCCGCCGCGTTCGGGCAGCACCAACGGTGCGGCCAGCGCCAGTTCTTCCACCTCGTCCAGGCCGAGCCTGCCGCCCGCGGCGAGCGCGAGTTCCGCGAAAGCCGTGCCGGGCAGGAGGGTCACCTGTGCGACGGCGTGGTCGGCGAGCCACGGGTGGGTGTCCGTGCCCAGCCTGCCGGTGCACACGAGGCCCTGCTCGTCGGCGAGGTCCACGGCGGCGCCGAGCAGCGGGTGGTCCGCGCCTGCCAGGCCGAGACCACCGGCCGCTTCGCCGATGCTCAGGTCACGGGGAGCGTCCAGCCAGTAGCGCTTGCGCTGGAAGGGGTAGGTCGGCAGGTCCACCCGCCGCCCGGCAGGCACCACAGTACGCCAGTCGAACGGCAGCCCCGCCACGTACCCCTCGGCGGCGGAGAGCAGGAACCGGTCGAGGTCGCCGTCGTCCCGTCGCAGCGTATCGACGACCACGGCGTCACCACCGGTCGCGTCCAGAGTCTCACGCACCCCGAAGGCCAGCACGGGATGCGGGCTGCACTCGATGAACACACCGACACCCCGGTCCAGCAGACCGCGCGTGGCGTCCTCGAACCGCACCGTCTCCCGCAGGTTCCGGTACCAGTAGTCCGCACCCACCTCGGTGCCGGTCAGCCACTCCCCGGTGACGGTGGAGAGCATCGGCACCTCAGCGGCCCTGGCCTCCACTCCGGCCAGCGCACTCGCCAACGCCTCCTGGATGAGCTCGACATGCGGCGAGTGGGAGGCGTAGTCGACGGGGACCCGGCGGGCCCGCACATCGTCGGCGGCGCAGGACTCGACCAGCTCGTCGAGTGCGTCGGCGTCACCCGCCACCACCACCGAGCCGGGGCCGTTGACGGCGGCGACCGAGATCCGCCCGCCCCACCGCGCGATCCGCTCACCCGCGTCCTCGACCGTCGCCGCGAGCGACACCATGCCACCCTGACCCGACAGCTCCAACAACGCCCTGCTGCGCAACGCGACGACCTTGGCCGCATCGTCCAGCGACAGCGCGCCCGCGACGCGCGCGGCGGCGATCTCACCCTGGCTGTGCCCCACCACCGCATCCGGCTCGACACCGTAGGAGCGCCACAGCGCGGCCAACGACACCATCACCGCGAACAGCGCCGGCTGCACCACATCCACCCGCTCCAACGCGGCAGGATCGCCGAGCACATCCCACAACGACCAGTCCACATAAGGAGCGAGCGCATCGGCGCAGGCATCGAGCGAGGCGCGGAACACCGGCGACGACTCGGCCAGCGCGGCCCCCATGCCCAGCCACTGCGAACCCTGACCGGGGAAGACAAACGCCACCTTCCCGACGGGCCGCGCGACCCCGACCGCCACGCGGGCCGACTCGGTCCCCCGGGCCACCGCGGCCAACGCGTCCGTGCCACCCGCCACCACCACAGCCCGGTGCTCGAACACCGACCGCGACAACAGAGCGTCCGCCACATCCCCCGGCGCCAAACCCTCAGCGGCAACGGCGAGTTGGGCGGCCTGAGCACGCAGCGCGCCCTCCGAACGCGCCGACAGAACCAACGGGGCCGGCCCGGACACCGACGACGGAACGACCGGTGCCTCGTCAGCCGCCTGCTCCAGTACGACATGGGCGTTTGTGCCGCTCACACCGAACGACGACACTCCCGCCCGGCGCGGGCGGCCCACCTCCGGCCACGGCCGGGCCTCCGCCAGTACGTCAACCGCGCCCGCGGACCAGTCCACATGCGACGACGGCTCATCCACGTGCAGGCTCTTCGGCAGCACACCGTGCCGCATCGCCATCACCATCTTGATCACGCCGCCGACACCGGCCGCGGCCTGGGTGTGGCCGACGTTCGACTTCAGCGCACCGAGCCACAGCGGCTCACCGGTGCGGTCCTGGCCGTAGGTGGCCAGCAGCGCCTGCGCCTCGATCGGGTCGCCGAGCGTGGTGCCGGTGCCGTGTGCCTCGACCGCGTCCACATCGGACGGAGCCAGACCCGCGTTCGCCAACGCCTGCCGGATCACCCGCTGCTGCGAGGGACCGTTCGGCGCCGTCAGGCCATTCGACGCACCGTCCTGGTTGACCGCGGAACCCCGTACGACCGCCAGCACCTGGTGGCCGTTGCGCTGCGCGTCCGACAGCCGCTCCAGCACCAGCATGCCGACGCCCTCGCCCCAGCCGGTGCCGTCGGCGCTCTCGGCGAACGCCTTGCAGCGGCCGTCCGGGGCCAGCCCCCGCTGCCTGCTGAACTCCACGAAGGTCGCGGGACTGGACATCACCGTCACACCGCCCGCGAGCGCGAGCGAGCACTCACCCGAGCGCAGCGCCTGAGCCGCGAGGTGCATCGCCACCAGCGACGACGAGCACGCCGTGTCCACCGTCATCGCGGGGCCTTCAAGACCGAACACGTAGGACACCCGGCCGGAAGCGACGCTGGCCGAGCTGCCGATCCCGAGCTGGCCCTCGAAACCTTCCGGAGCACGCCGGAGCCGGGAGGCGTAGTCGTTGTACATCACGCCCGCGAACACACCGGTCGCACTGCCCCGCAACGCCTTCGGGTCCATACCGGCCCGCTCCAACGCCTCCCACGATGTCTCCAGCAGCAACCGCTGCTGCGGGTCGACCGCCAGCGCCTCGCGCGGCGACATGCCGAAGAACACCGGGTCGAACTCAGCGGCGTCGTAGAGGAAACCACCCGACCGGACACTGGTGGTGCCGGTGTCCTCGGGGTCCGGGCTGTAGAGCGACTCCACATCCCAGCCCCGGTCGTCCGGGAAGTCGGATATCGCGTCACGGCCGTTCGCGACCAGCTCCCACAGCTCCTCTGGGGAGCGCACACCGCCGGGATAGCGGCAGCTCATGCCGACGATCGCGATCGGCTCGTCCTCGGAGACGGCCGTGCGGGTGGCCGCCGTCCCTGCCTCGTCGCCGCCCAGCAGCGCGGAGTGCAGGTGGCCCGCGAGCGCCAGGGGCGTGGGGTAGTCGAAGACCAGCGTCGCGGGCAGGCGCAGCCCGGTGGCCGCGTCGAGCCGGTTGCGCAGCTCGACCGCCGTGAGCGAGTCAAAGCCGAGTTCGCCGAACGCCCGCTCCGGCTCCACCTCGGCGGCGGACGCGTGACCGAGCACGGCGGCGACGGACGTGCGCACGAGGTCGAGCAGCACCGGGAGGCGCTCGTCCTTTGGCAGCGCCGAGATCCGCGCCGCCAGGCTCCCGTCGTCCTTGGCGGCCTCGGGGCGCGCGGTGCGCACCAGCGCGCGCAGCAGCGCGGGGACGGCCTCGGGGCGCGCCCGCAGCGGCGCCAGGTCCAGCCGTATGGGCACGGCCACGGCCGACGGCAGCGCGATGGCGACGTCGAACAGCCGCAGCCCCTCCTCGGCGGACAGCGCGGCGACACCGGCCCGGTCCAGACGGCCGCGGTCGGTCTCGGCCAGCTCTCCGGTCATGCCGCTGGTGTCCGCCCACAGGCCCCACGCCAGCGATGTCGCGGGCAGGCCCTGTACGTGCCGGTGTTGGGCCAGCGCGTCGAGGAAGGCGTTGGCCGCCGAGTAGTTGCCCTGACCGGGGTTGCCGAATGTGCCCGCGGCGGAGGAGAACAGTACGAACGCCGACAGGTCCAGCTCGCGGGTCAGTTCGTGCAGATTCCAGGCGGCGTCGACCTTGGGCCGGAACACGGTGTCGATCCGCTCCGGTGTCAGCGAGCCGATCACACCGTCGTCCAGCACACCCGCCACGTGCACAACGGCCGTTACGGGGTGCTCGGCCAGCAGGGCCGCCACCGCGTCGCGGTCCGCCACATCACAGGCCACCGTGGTGACCTCGGCGCCCAGGCCGGTCAGCTCCTCGTGCAGTGCGCCGACGTGGCCGCGGCGGCTCGCCAGAACCAGTCGCCGCACCCCGTGCCGTACCACCAGGTGGCGTGCCACCAGCCCGCCGAGCATGCCGCTGGCACCGGTCACCAGCACCGGACCGGCACCGAAGCCCGGCCCCTCCGCCTCCGCGGGACGGGCCCGCACCAGACGCGGCGCCAGCAGTTCACCGGACCGCAGGGCAAGTTGGGGCTCACCGGTCGCGACGGCGCCCGGCAGCGCGTGGACCGCGGCCGCCGCCCGGTCGACGTCGACGAGTACGAACCGGCCGGGGTGTTCGGCCTGTGCCGCGCGCACGAGGCCCCACACCGGCGCGTTGGCCAGGTCGGAAACGTCCTCGTCGGGGCCCGTCGCCACCGCGCCGGTGGTGACGAACACCAACTGCGCCGCGCCGAACCGATCGTCGGCGAGCCACGTCCGCGCCAGCGCCAGCGCCCAGTATGCGGCCTCCGCGGGGCCCGCGGCCGCGGGTACGGGGGCGAACACGAGGTCCGGCACCTCGTCCTCCCCCAGCGCGGCCAGGTCCGCGTACGCGCGGACCGGCTCGGCGGTGTCCGCCTGACCGAGCCCGTCCCCCAGGACGACCCAGCGGGCCGGGGCCGGGGCTGCGGGCCGCACCCGCGCCCAGTCGACCCGGAACAGTGAGTCCAGCCGGTCGCCGCCCAGCCCGTCCGCCGTCAGGGGCCGCAGCGACAGTGCCTCGACCGAGGCGACGGGGGCGCCCGTGCCGTCGGTCAGGGCGATCGCGACGCCCGAGGCGCCCGCCGGGGACAGCCGCCCCCGCAGCGTGGACGCGCCACCGCTGTGCAGCCGCACCCCACGCCAGGAGTACGGCAGATGCAGCCGCTCCGCGTCGGCGACGAACCCGCCGAGCCCGATGGCGTGCAGCGCGGAGTCGAGCAGCGCGGGGTGCAGCCCGAAGGAGCCCGCGGTGTCCCGGTCGGGCAGCTCCACCTCGACGAACACCTCGTCGCCCCGCCGCCACGCCGTGCGCAGACCGCGGAACGCGGGCCCGTAGCCCAGTCCCGACGCGGCGAGGTCGTCGTAACGGCCCTCGGTGTCGATCCGCTCGGCCCCCACGGGCGGCCAGACCTCCCCATCGGCGGCCGGGACCTCCGCACCCGCCGCGAGCGTGCCGAAGGCGTGCCGCGTCCACGGCTGGTCGTCGGGCGCGTCGTCGGGCCGCGCGTAGGCGCTCAGTGCGCGGCGCCCGGACTCGTCCGGCGCGCCGACGGACACCTGGAGCCGCACCGCGCCGTCCTCCGGCAGGACCAGTGGCGCCGCCAGCGTCAACTCCTCGACCTGGTCGAGTCCGACCTGGTCGCCGGCCCTGATCGCCAGTTCCACGAGGGCGGTGCCCGGCACGAGCACCACGCCCCCGACGGTGTGATCGGCCAGCCACGGGTGGGTGGCCAAGGAGAGCCTGCCGGTGAGCAGCGCGCCCTCCTCGTCGGCCAGGGTGACCGCGGCGCCCAGCAGCGGGTGGTCGGCGGGCCGCAGACCCACTGAGGCCACGTCCCACACCTGCTCGCCCGCGTCCAGCCAGAACCTGGTGCGCTGGAACGGGTAGGTGGGCAGGTCGATCCGCCCGGCGTCGCGTCCCGCGAACACCGCCTGCCAGTCGAGCGCGACGCCCCGCACGTGCAGGGCCATCACCGCCGAGGTGAGCGTGGCGCCCTCGGGCCGGTTCGCCCGCGCCCCGGCCACCAGCAGCGGGCCCTCGTCGACGCAGTCGCGGCCCATCGCGGTCAGCACCGCGTCGGGGCCCAGCTCCAGGAAGGTGGTGACGCCCCGCTCGCGCAGGCACCGCACACCGTCGAGGAACCGCACCGCCTCGCGGACATGGCGCACCCAGTGCTCCGGGTCGCGCGCTTGCTCCGGGGTCAGCACGGCACCGGTCAGGGTGGACACGATCGGGATCACCGGCGTCCCGTAGGCCACGGTCCGGGCGACAGCGCGGAAGTCCGCCAGCACGGCGTCCACGTGCGGCGAGTGGAACGCGTGGCTGACCCGCAGATACCGGGTCTTCCCGCCGCGCTGCCGCCACGCGCTGTCGATAGCGGCCACCGCGTCGGCGTCGCCCGCGATCACGGTGGACTCGGGGCCGTTGACCGCCGCGACATCCACCGCGCCGCCGTGCTCGGCGACCAGGCCGCGGACGGTGTCCTCGTCCGCGCGCAGCGACAGCATCGCTCCGCCCTCGGGCAGCGCTCCCATCAGCCTGCCGCGGGCGGCGACCAGCGTGCACGCGTCGGCGAGGGAGAACACGCCCGACACATGCGCCGCCGCCAACTCCCCGATGGAGTGGCCCGCGAGGAACTGCGGGGCGAGGCCCCACGCCGTGACGAGGCGGAACAACGCCACCTCGATCGCGAACAGCGCGGGCTGTGTATAGGTGGTCAGGTCGAGCAGGTCGGCGGCCTCGGTGCCGGGCTCGGAGAAGAGCACGTCCCGCAGCGGCCGGTCCAGATGCGGGTCCAGACCGGCGCAGACCTCGTCCAGCGCCTGCGCGAACACGGGGAACTCCCGGTACAGCTCGCGGCCCATGCCCACGCGCTGACTGCCCTGTCCACTGAACAGGAACGCGAGTTTGCCGCGCGAACCCACCATGCCGCGCACCAGGTTCGGCGCCTCGCCACCGGCGGCCAGGGCCTCCAGCCCGCGCAGCAACTCCGCGCGGTCCGCGCCGACAACGGCGGCCCGGTGCTCCAGCGCGGTCCTGCTCGTGGCGAGCGAGTAGCCGACGTCCACCGCCGAAGCGTCCGCACCGTCCACGTGCGACAGCAGGGCGGCGGCGCGCTCGCGCAGCGCGGCGGGGTCGTTGCCGGACAGCACCCACGGCACCGCGTCGGCCAGGACGGGGGAGACGGGCTCGCCCTGCTCCTCGTCGGCGTCCTCGGAGACCTCGGCGTCGTCGGCGCCCTTGACCGGGGCCTGCTCGAGGACGACGTGCGCGTTGGTGCCGCTGATGCCGAACGACGACACCGCCGTCCTGCGCGGCTGCCCCGTCTCCGGCCACGGCCGAGACTCGGTCAGCAGTTCCACGGCGCCCGCCGACCAGTCGACGTGCCGGGAGCGCTCGCCGACGTGCAGGGTCGGCGGCAGCACACCGTGCCGCATCGCCATCACCATCTTGATCACGCCCGCCACACCCGCGGCCGCCTGGGTGTGACCGATGTTGGACTTCACCGACCCCAGCCACAGCGGCTCACCACCGCGGTCCTGGCCGTAGGTGGCCAGCAGCGCCTGCGCCTCGATCGGGTCGCCGAGCGTGGTGCCGGTGCCGTGCGCCTCGACCACGTCGACCTGGGCCGCGGTCAGTCCGGCGCTGTCCAGCGCCTGCCGGATCACACGCTGCTGTGACGGACCGTTGGGCGCGGTGAGGCCGTTCGACGCCCCGTCCTGGTTCACCGCCGAACCGCGCACGACCGCCAGCACGGGGTGACCGTTGCGCCGGGCGTCGGACAGTCGCTCCAGCAGCAGCATGCCGGCGCCCTCTCCCCAGCCGGTGCCGTCGGCGCTCTCGGAGAACGACTTGCACCGACCGTCCGTGGCGAGGCCGCGCTGCTTGCTGAAGCCGATGAACGTGTGCGGGGTCGCCATCAGGGTGACACCGCCCGCGAGGGCGAGCGCACACTCGCCCGACCGCAGCGCCTGGGCCGCCAGATGCAGCGTCACCAGGGAGGACGAGCAGGCGGTGTCCACCGTGACGGCGGGCCCCTCCAAGGCGAACGTGTACGACACGCGGCCGGAGGCGACGCTGCCGAAGCTGCCGGTGCCGAGGAAGCCGTCCAGCCCCTCCGGCACCGACCGCAGCCGCGATGTGTAGTCGTGGTACATCACACCCGCGAACACGCCCGTCCTGCTGCCGCGCAGCGACGACGCGTCGATCCCGGCCCGCTCGAACGCCTCCCAGGAGGTTTCCAGCAGCAGCCGCTGCTGCGGGTCCATCGCCAGCGCCTCACGCGGCGAGATCCCGAACACGCCGGGGTCGAACTCGGCCGCGTCGTGGAGGAACCCGCCCTCGGTGCGGAACACCCGGTCGGGGTCCTCGGGGTCGGACAGTTCGACGTCGCCCCATCCTCGGTCGGTGGGGAACGCCGTCACGCCGTCGCGGCCGTTCGCGACCAGCTCCCACAGTTCTTCAGGGGAGCGCACACCGCCGGGGTAGCGGCAGCTCATGCCGACGATCGCGATCGGCTCCTGCTCGCCCTCCTCGACCTCGCGCAACCGGCGACGTGTCTCGCGCAGGTCAGCGGTGACCCGCTTGAGGAAATACCGGAGCTTGTCCTCGTTGTCCATGCCGTTTTACTCCAGGGAACGTCAAGCAAGTGGGGGTGGCCGGGCGGGTCAGGAGATGCCGAACTCTTTACCGAGCAGGTCGAACACCTCGTCGTCCGTCGCGGCGTCGAGGTCGTCGGATGCCTGCCCGGGTGCGTCGGCACGACTGTCGCGCCACGCGGCGAGCAGCGCCGACAGACGGGCGCCGACCTGGTCGGCCTCGTCGTCGCCGGGCTTGACCGAGGCGAGGCTCGCCTCGATGCGGTTCAACTCGGCCAGCAGCGGCGCCACCCCGCCGGGCTCGTCGACGACGAGCTCGTCCGCGAGGTAGCCGACCAGGTCGAGCGGGGTCGGGTAGTCGAAAATCAAGGTGGCGGGCAGCCGCAGCCCGGTGCCGGTGTTAAGCCGGTTGCGCAGGTCGACGGCGGTCAGCGAGTCGAAGCCCAGCTCGGTGAACGCGCGCCGCTCGTCGACCTCCTCGGGACCGGAGAACGCCAGCACCGCCGCGACCTGTGTGCACACCAGGTCCACCAGCGCGGACGGCCGCTCGGCCGGGGGCAGCGCCGCCAACCGGTCCCGAAGCGCGGCGGCGGGGTCGCCCCCGGTCTCCGCCGCCCTGCGGGTCGTCGTCCGCACCAGACCGCTGAACACCGGTGGCACCACCGGGAGTTCCCGTACGGCCCGCAGGTCGAGCCGCATCGGTACGACGACCGGGTCCGCCCCGAGGGCCACCGCGTCGAACAGCTCGAGGCCCTCCTCCGGAGACAGGCCCACGGCCCCGGTCTCGGCCATTCGGGCGCCCATACCGTCCTCCCCGGCCCACAGGCCCCACGCCAGCGATGTCGCGGGCAGGCCCTGTACGTGCCGGTGTTGGGCGAGTGCGTCGAGGAAGGCGTTGGCCGCCGAGTAGTTGCCCTGACCGGGGTTGCCGAATGTGCCCGCGGCGGAGGAGAACAGTACGAACGCCGACAGGTCCAGCTCGCGGGTCAGTTCGTGCAGATTCCAGGCGGCGTCGACCTTGGGCCGGAACACGGTGTCGATCCGCTCCGGTGTCAGCGAGCCGATCACACCGTCGTCCAGCACACCCGCCACGTGCACAACGGCCGTTACGGGGTGCTCGGCCAGCAGGGCCGCCACCGCGTCGCGGTCCGCCACATCACAGGCCACCGTGGTGACCTCGGCGCCCAGGCCGGTCAGCTCCTCGTGCAGTGCGCCGACGTGGCCGCGGCGGCTCGCCAGAACCAGTCGCCGCACCCCGTGCCGTACCACCAGGTGGCGTGCCACCAGCCCGCCGAGCATGCCGCTGGCACCGGTCACCAGCACCGGACCGGCACCGAAGCCCGGCCCCTCCGCCTCCGCGGGACGGGCCCGCACCAGACGCGGCGCCAGCAGTTCACCGGACCGCACGGCCAGCTCGGGTTCCGAGCTTCCGACGGCCGGCTTCCAGCCGTCCTCGTCGTCGACGTCCACCAGTATGAAGCGGTCGGGGTTCTCGGACTGTGCGGTTCGC
This sequence comes from Streptomyces sp. JLBJ103, assembly GCF_058215575.1. Lineage (NCBI taxonomy): Bacteria > Bacillati > Actinomycetota > Actinomycetes > Kitasatosporales > Streptomycetaceae > Streptomyces > Streptomyces sp. JLBJ103. Next base: position 7,264,901 of record NZ_CM177089.1, read on the forward strand.
ATCAGGCCCCATACCGCGGCTGATGCCAGGTCCGGTACGTCGTCCTCGGAGCCGATTGCCACGGCGCCGCGGGTCACCAGGACCAGGCGTGATGCCGCGCAGCGGTCGTCGGACAGCCAGCCCTGGACCAGTTCCAGGGCGGTGTGGACCTGGTGGCGTACCGCGTCCACGTCGTGTGGCTCGGTGTACCGGACGACGACGTTGTCCGGGAGTGTTTCCCCCGCGTCCAGGGCGGACCGCATCGTGGCCCAGTCCGTGAACTCCGCCGCCGAACCGCCGTTTCCGGCCGATGCCGGGGCGGGCATCCAGTCCAGGCGGAACAGTGATTCCCAGGCCTGTCGCGACAGTGTCGTGGACACCGGGCGCAGCACCAGCGAGTCGATCGTGGCCACCGGAGCACCGGAGCCGTCCGCGACCGTCAAGGACACGCCGTCCGTACCCGCGGGTGCCAACCGCACCCGCAGCACCGTCGCACCGGAGGCGTGCAGCTGCGCACCCGACCATGCGAACGGCAGCCTGCCGGGAGCACCGGCCTCGCCCATCAGCCCGATGGTGTGCAGGGTCGCGTCCAGCAGCGCCGGATGCAGGCCAAAGCTCCCTGCTTCCGCACCTTCCGGCAGGGCGACCTCGGCGAACATCTCCTCGCCCTTGCGCCAGGCCGACCGCAGCCCCTGGAACACCGGCCCGTAGGCGAAACCGCCATCGGCCATACCGTCGTAGAACCCATCCAGGTCCACGGCCTCGGCCCCGGCAGGCGGCCAGACACCGAGCTCAACCGGCGGCGTATCGACACCATCGGCCAGCACACCACTGGCGTGGCGAACCCATACATCGCCGTTGTCGTCCTGTGCATGCACCGTCACCGGGCGCCGACCGGACTCCTCCGGTGCACCGACCCGCACCTGCACCGACACACCGCCACGCTCGGGCACCACCAACGGTGCCTCCAGCGTCAGCTCCTCCACCGAGGCACACCCGACCTGGTCACCCGCACGGATCGCCAACTCGAGGAACGCCGTACCCGGCAGCAGCGCCGAACCCATGATCTCGTGCTCGGCCAGCCACGGGTGTGTCCGCAGTGACAGCCTGCCCGTGAACAGGACAGTGTCCTCGTCCGCGAGCGTGACCGCGGCGCCCAGCAGCGGGTGGTCGGCGGAACCGAGCCCGAGCCCGGTCGCGTCGGTGGCGGGCCGCACACTCGTGTCGGGCCAGAACCGCTGGTACTGGAAGGCGTAGGTCGGCAGGTCAATGCCGTAGCCGCGGCCCGTGAAGTAGGCGGCCCAGTCGACGTGCACACCTCGCACATGCAGCTCGGCGAGCGCGGTCATGACGGCGCCGACCTCCGGCCGGTCGCCGCGCAGCACGGGGACGCAAGCCGCGTCCGGCAGGGACTCCTGCCCGAGCGCCGACAGCACGCCACCGGGGCCGATCTCGACGAGGACGTCCGCGCCCATCTCGACCACGGCGTCGGCGAACCGCACCGACTCCCGCACATGGCGCACCCAGTACTCCGGCGACGCCAACTCGTCGGCGGTTGCCCGCGCACCGGTCAGCGTGGACACGATCGGGACCGTGGGTGCCTGGTAGGACACGCCTTCCAGCACCCGGCGGAACTCGTCGAGCATCGGGTCCATCAGCGGCGAGTGGAACGCGTGGCTGACCCGGAGCCGGGTCACCTTCCGACCCGCCGCACGCCACCGCTCGGCAACGGTCTCGGCATCGGCGGCGACACCGGAGACGACGACTGACGTCGGCCCGTTGACCGCCGCGATTCCCACGGTGTCCGGCAACGCGGACGCGACCTCGGTCTCGGTCGCCTGGATGGCCACCATCGCGCCACCCGAGGGCAGTGCCTGCATCAACCCGGCGCGTGCCGACACCACCTTGGCGGCATCTGCGAGCGACCAGATACCGGCCACGTGGGCGGCGGCCAGCTCGCCGATCGAATGCCCGGCCAGCATGTCGGGCCGGACGCCCCAGGACTCCAGCAGGCGGAAGAGCGCCACCTCGATCGCGAACAGCGCCGGCTGTGTCACCCCGGTCTCGTTCAGTGCATCGGCGTCCTCACCGAACAGCACCTCACGCACCTGCGGGTCGAACGCGCCCAGCACCTCGTCCAACGCCTCGGCGAACACCGGGAAGCGCTTGGACAACTCACGGCCCATGCCCAGCCGCTGCGACCCCTGACCCGAGAACAGGAAACCGACCCGGTGCTCGTCGGCGACACCACGGATGGCTCCGCCACCCGGCCGCCCTTCGACGGCGTCGGTCAGCCCGGCCACCAGCTCGGCCACGTCGTGGCCGACGACGGCGAGTCGGTGCTCGAAACCGGCCCGCGAGGTCGCGAGCGCGCGGGCGACATCCGCCGGGTCGAGGTCAGGCCGCCCGGTCAGGTAGTCGCGCAGCCGCACCGCCTGGTCGCGCAAGGCGCTCTCGGTGCGGCCGGACACCAGCCACGGACCGTGCGGCGCCTCGGGGGCCTGCGGCGCGTCGACGTCCGACGCGGACTCGACGTCCGACGGGGACTCGACGATGACGTGCGCGTTGGTGCCGCTGAAGCCGAAGGACGACACACCCGCCCGCCGGGGCCGGTCCGCCTGAGGCCACGGCCGTGCCTCGGTCAGCAGCTCCACGGCGCCCGCGGACCAGTCGATGTTCGGCGAGGGCTCGCCGATGTGCAGCGTCTTCGGCAGCACACCGTGCCGCAGCGCCATCACCATCTTGATGACGCCACCCACACCCGCGGCGGCCTGGGTGTGGCCGATGTTGGACTTCAGCGAGCCCAGCCACAGCGGCTCACCCGCCCGCTCCCGCCCGTAGGTGGCGAGCAGCGCCTGTGCCTCGATCGGGTCGCCGAGCGTGGTACCGGTGCCGTGTGCCTCGACCACGTCCACATCGGACGGAGCCAGGTCCGCGTTGGCCAACGCCTGCCGGATGACCCGCTGTTGCGACGGGCCGTTCGGGGCAGTCAGCCCGTTCGACGCACCGTCCTGGTTCACCGCGGAACCACGGATCACCGCGAGCACCGGGTGTCCGTTGCGCTGAGCGTCCGAGAGCCGTTCCAGTACGAGCATCCCGACGCCCTCGCCCCAGCCGGTCCCGTTGGCATCGGCGGAGAACGAGCGGCACCGGCCGTCCGGCGACAGGCCCTGCTGACGGCTGAAGTCGATGAACGCGGCAGGCGTCGCCATGACGGTGGCGCCACCGGCGAGCGCGAGCGTGCACTCACCGGATCGCAGCGCCTGCGCCGCCAGGTGCAGCGCGACGAGCGACGACGAGCACGCCGTGTCCACGGTCATCGCGGGGCCTTCAAGACCGAACGTGTAGGACAGCCGGCCGGACGCGACACTGCCCGCGTTGCCCGTGCCGAGGTAGCCCTCGACGTTCTTCGGCACACCGTGCAGCTGGGCGGCGTAGTCGTGGTACATCACGCCCGCGAACACGCCGGTCGCGCTGCCCCGCACCGACTTGGGGTCGATGCCCGCCCGCTCGAACGCCTCCCAGGAGGTCTCCAGCAGCAGTCGCTGCTGCGGGTCCATGGCCAGTGCCTCGCGGGGCGAGATGCCGAAGAACGCCGGGTCGAACTGGTCGGCGTCATGCAGGAAGCCGCCCTCGCGGGTGTAGGAGCTGCCCATCCGTTCGCCCGACGGGTCGTAGAGCGCCTCCACGTCCCACCCACGCTCGGTCGGGAACGGTGTGATGCCCTCGGCGCCGTCGACGACCAGCCGCCACAGGTCCTCCGGCGAGCGGACACCACCGGGGTAGCGGCAGCTCATGCCGACGATCGCGATCGGCTCTTCGGTCACGGCCACGGCCACGCCGGTGGGCGCCGCGACGACGGGCTCACCCGCGAACTCGGTGCCGACGAACGTGGCGAGCGCCGTGGGGGTCGGGTAGTCGAAGACCAGCGTGGCGGGCAGACGCAGCCCCGTGGCCATGTTGAGCCGGTTGCGCAGGTCGACGGCGGTCAGCGAGTCGAAGCCCAGCTCGGTGAACGCCTGGCCGGACGCGACCGCCTCCGGCCCGGCGTGGCCGAGCACCACGGCGGCCTGGGTGCGGACGAGCTCCAGCAGCACCCGGTCGCGCTCGTCCTCGGCCAGCGACGCCAGCCGGTTGCGGAGCGCCCCGGCCGGGTCGGCCCCGCTCTCCGCGGCCCTGCGGCTCGTCGTCCGCACCAGGCCGCTCAACACCGGAGGCACCAGCGGGAGTTCACGCACGGCCCGCAGGTCGAGCCGCATCGGTACGACGACCGGATCGGTCCCGGAGACCGCGGCGTCGAAGAGCGCGACACCCTCCTCCGAGGACAGACCGTTCGCGTCGGACTGTGCCACCCGAGCGCCCATGCCGTCGGCCCACAGGCCCCACGCCAGCGACGCGGCGGGCAGCCCCTGGGCGCGCCTGCGGTGGGCCAGGCCGTCGAGGAACGCGTTGGCCGCCGAATAGTTGCCCTGGCCGGGCGCGCCGAGCGTGCCCGCCACCGAGGAGAACAGTACGAACGCCGACAGGTCCAGGTCGCGGGTCAGCTCATGCAGATGCCACGCCGCGTCGACCTTCGGCCGGAACACGGTGTCGACCTGCTCCGAGGTCAGCGAGCCGATCGTGCCGTCGTCCAGCACACCGGCGGTGTGCACGACGGCGGTCACGGGGTGCTCGGCCAACAGCGCGGCCACCGCGTCCCGGTCCGCGACGTCGCAGGCCGCCACGGTGACCTCGGCGCCCTGCGCGGTCAGCTCCGCGCGCAACTCCTCGGCACCCTCGGCGTTCGGCCCGCGCCTGCTGACCAGCACCAGCCGTCCGACCCCGTGGCTGCCGACGAGGTGCCGGGCGACCAGACCGCCCAGCGCACCCGACGCACCCGTCACCAGCACCGAACTGTCCGGCCCGAACGCCGGGTCGGTCCCGGCCTCCGGCCGCACTCGCGCCAGGCGGGCGACGAACACCCGCCCGTCCCGCACGACGACCTGGGGTTCCCCGGTCGTCAGGGCGGACCTCCAGCCGTCCTCGTCGTCGACGTCCACCAGTATGAAGCGGTCGGGGTTCTCGGACTGTGCGGTTCGCATCAGGCCCCATACCGCGGCTGATGCCAGGTCCGGTACGTCGTCCTCGGAGCCGATTGCCACGGCGCCGCGGGTCACCAGGACCAGGCGTGATGCCGCGCAGCGGTCGTCGGACAGCCAGCCCTGGACCAGTTCCAGGGCGGTGTGGACCTGGTGGCGTACCGCGTCCACGTCGTGTGGCTCGGTGTACCGGACGACGACGTTGTCCGGGAGTGTTTCCCCCGCGTCCAGGGCGGACCGCATCGTGGCCCAGTCCGTGAACTCCGCCGCCGAACCGCCGTTTCCGGCCGATGCCGGGGCGGGCATCCAGTCCAGGCGGAACAGTGATTCCCAGGCCTGTCGCGACAGTGTCGTGGACACCGGGCGCAGCACCAGCGAGTCGATCGTGGCCACCGGAGCACCGGAGCCGTCCGCGACCGTCAAGGACACGCCGTCCGTACCCGCGGGTGCCAACCGCACCCGCAGCACCGTCGCACCGGAGGCGTGCAGCTGCGCACCCGACCATGCGAACGGCAGCCTGCCGGGAGCACCGGCCTCGCCCATCAGCCCGATGGTGTGCAGGGTCGCGTCCAGCAGCGCCGGATGCAGGCCAAAGCTCCCTGCTTCCGCACCTTCCGGCAGGGCGACCTCGGCGAACATCTCCTCGCCCTTGCGCCAGGCCGACCGCAGCCCCTGGAACACCGGCCCGTAGGCGAAACCGCCATCGGCCATACCGTCGTAGAACCCATCCAGGTCCACGGCCTCGGCCCCGGCAGGCGGCCAGACACCGAGCTCAACCGGCGGCGTATCAGCACCATCGGCCAGCACACCACTGGCGTGCCGGACCCATACATCGCTGTCGTCACCGCGTGCATGCACCATCACCGGGCGACGGCCCGACTCGTCCGGCACACCCACCCCGACCTGTACCCGCACACCGCCACGTTCGGGCACCACCAACGGTGCCTCCAGCGTCAGCTCCTCCACCGAGGCACACCCGACCTGGTCACCCGCACGGATCGCCAACTCGAGGAACGCCGTACCCGGCAGCAGCACCTCACCCATGACCTCGTGATCGGCCAGCCACGGGTGGGACTCCACCGACAACCGGCCCGTGAAGAGCTGCCCGTCCGAGTCGGGGGTATCGACGATCGCGCCCAGCAGCGGGTGGTCGGCCGAGCCGAGCCCCGCGGCGTTCAGGTCGCCTGCCCCCACCCCGGCGTCCAGCCAGTAGCGCTGCCGCTGGAACGCGTAGGTGGGCAGGTCCACACGCCGTGCGCCACGACCGGTGAAGAAGGCTTCCCAGTCCAGCCGCACGCCCTGTGTGCACAGCTGTGCCACCGCGGATATCAGCGCGGACTCCTCCGACTGATCGGCCCGCAGCACCGGTACGAATCCGGCGTCCGGCGCGGACTCCTGGCCGAGTGCCGACAGCGTTCCGCCCGGCCCGACCTCGACAAACGTGGCGATGCCCTCGTCCCGCAATGTGCTCATGGCATCGGCGAACCGCACCGACTCCCGCACATGGCGCACCCAGTACTCCGGCGACGCCAACTCGTCGGCGGTTGCCCGCGCACCGGTCAGCGTGGACACGATCGGGACCGTGGGTGCCTGGTAGGACACGCCTTCCAGCACCCGGCGGAACTCGTCGAGCATCGGGTCCATCAGCGGCGAGTGGAACGCGTGGCTGACCCGGAGCCGGGTCACCTTCCGACCCGCCGCACGCCACCGCTCGGCAATGGTCTCGACATCGGCGGTGACACCGGAGACGACCACCGAGTTCGGGCCGTTGACCGCGGCAACGCCGACGGTCTCCGGCAGGTCCGATGCGACCTCGGCCTCGGTTGCCTGGATGGCCACCATCGCGCCACCCGAGGGCAGTGCCTGCATCAACCCGGCGCGTGCCGACACCACCTTGGCGGCATCTGCGAGCGACCAGATACCGGCCACGTGGGCGGCGGCCAGCTCGCCGATCGAATGCCCGGCCAGCATGTCGGGCCGGACGCCCCAGGACTCCAGCAGGCGGAAGAGCGCCACCTCGATCGCGAACAGCGCCGGCTGTGTCACCCCGGTCTCGTTCAGTGCATCGGCGTCCTCACCGAACAGCACCGCACGCACCTGCGGATCAAACTGGCCCAGCGCCTCGTCCAACGCCTCGGCGAAGACCGGGAACCGCTCGGACAACTCACGGCCCATGCCCAGCCGCTGCGACCCCTGACCCGAGAACAGGAAACCCACACCACCCACGGCGGGGGACCCTGCGACCAAGCCGGGGAGCGGCTGTCCCTGAGCCAGAGCGGTGAGCCCCTCCAGCAGCGCCGTGCGCTCGTCACCCATGACAACTGCCCTGTGGTCAAAGGCCGATCGCGTTGTCACCAGCGAGTAGGCGACGTCCTGTACGCCGATCTCCGGCTCACCCGCGAGACGCTCCCGCAGCCTGATCGCCTGCTCGCGCAGCGCCTCCGCGGTCCTGCCCGACAGCACCCACGGCACGACACCGTCGACCGGGGCCGGAACATGGTCCTCGCTCGGCACGTGCTCGACGATGGTGTGTGCGTTCGTTCCGCTCACGCCGAACGACGACACACCGGCCCGCCGCAGACGACCGGTCTCCGGCCACTGCCGGGCCTCGGTCAGCAGCTCCACCTCACCCGCGGACCAGTCCACGTTCGACGAGGGCTCGCCGACGTGCAGGGTCGGCGGTAGCACACCGTGCCGCATCGCCATCACCATCTTGATCACACCAGCGACACCGGCCGCGGCCTGGGTGTGGCCGAGGTTCGACTTGATGGAGCCGAGCCACAGCGGCTCACCGGTGCGGTCCTGGCCGTAGGTGGCCAGCAGTGCCTGCGCCTCGATCGGGTCGCCGAGCGTGGTGCCGGTGCCGTGTGCCTCGACCGCGTCCACATCGGACGACGCCAGCCCGGCGCTCGCCAACGCCTGGCGGATCACCCGCTGTTGCGACGGACCGTTCGGCGCGGTGAGACCGTTGGACGCACCGTCCTGGTTCACCGCGGAACCACGGATCACCGCCAGGACCGGGTGTCCGTTGCGGCGGGCGTCCGACAGCCGCTCCACCAGCAGCATGCCGACGCCCTCACCCCAGCCGGTGCCGTCGGCGCTGTCGGAGAACGACTTGCACCGACCGTCGGAGGACAGACCGCGCTGACGGCTGAAGTCGACGAACGTGCTGGGGGTCGCCATCACGGCGACACCACCGGCCAACGCCATCGTGCACTCGCCCTGGCGCAGCGCCTGGCACGCCCAGTGCAGGGCGACCAGCGACGAGGAGCACGCGGTGTCGACGGTGACGGCGGGACCTTCAAGACCAGCGTGTAGGGACAGCCGACCGGACGATGACACTGCCGGATTGCCGGTGCCGAGGTACCCTTCCACGCTCCTCCGCGCGGCCACGCAGCCGCGCCCGTAGTCCTGGTACGTTGGTGCCGACGAAGACACCGATCGCACTGCCGCGCACCGACTCCGGCGCGATACCGGCCCGCTCGAACGCCTCCCAGGAGGTCTCCAGCAGCAGTCGCTGCTGCGGGTCCATCGCCAGCGCCTCACGCGGTGAGATGCCGAAGAACGCGGGGTCGAACTGGTCGGCGTCGTGCAGGAAGCCGCCCTCGCGGGTGTACGAGGTACCCGTGTGGTCGGGGTCCTCGTTGTACAGCGCGTCCATGTCCCAGCCGCGGTTGGTGGGGAACTCGCTGATGGCGTCGACACCGTCCAGGACCAGTCGCCACAGGTCCTCGGGTGAGTTCACCCCGCCGGGATAGCGGCAGCTCATGCCGACGATCGCGATCGGCTCGTCGGTCACGGCCACGGCCGTGCGGGTGGGCGCCGCGACGACGGGAGCACCCGCGAACTCGGCACCGATGAACTCGGCGAGCGCGGCGGGGCTCGGGTGGTCGAAGACCAGGGTGGCGGGCAGGCGCAGTTCGGTGGCCGCGTTGAGGTGGTTGCGCAGCTCGACGGAGCTGAGCGAGTCGAAGCCCAGGTCCCTGAACGCACGGTCGGGTGCGATGGCATGCGCCGAGCTGTGGCCGAGCACCACAGCGGCATGGGTACGGACAAGGTCGAGCAGTGCCTTCTCCCGCTCGGCCTCGGTCATGCCCGCCAGCGACTGCGCCAGTGCGGACCTGGTGGCGGCGGGATCGACGGTCCTGCGCGCCGTGCCACGCACCAGACCACGCAGGAAGTGCGGCACAGGGTGGGAACGCGCCTGCCGTTGCAACACGGTCAGGTCGAGGGGCACCGGTGCCAGCAGTGCGCGTCCTGTGGAGCCTGCCGCGTCGAACAGCGCCAGGCCCTCGGCCGCGCCGATCGGGACCGCGCCGCCGCTGGTGATCCGCCGTACGTCGGTCTCGTCGAGGCTGCCTGCCATGCCGTCGGCCGTGGCCCACAGGCCCCATGCCAGGGAGGTGGCGGGCAGACCGGCAGCGCAACGGTGCTGCGCGAGTGCGTCCAGGAAGGTGTTGGCTGCCGCGTAGTTGCCCTGGCCGGCGCCGCCGAACACACCGGCGGCGGACGAGAACAGCACGAACGCCGACAGGTCGTGGGTGAGCTCGTGCAGGTTCCAGGCCGCGTCGACCTTCGGGCGGAACACATCGTCGATCCGGTCCGGGGTCAGCGAGCCGATGGTGGCGTCGTCCAGCACACCCGCGGTGTGCACCACGGCGGAGACCTGGTGCTCGGCCAACAGCGCCGCTACCGCATCCCGGTCGGCCACATCACACGCCGCGAACGTCACCTCGGCGCCCTGCGCGGTGAGTTCGTCGCGCAGTTCCTCGGCGCCCTTGGCCGCGGCGCCGCGCCTGCTCACCAGCAGCAGGCTCCGTACGCCCCGTTCCGTGACCAGGTGTCGGGCGACGAGGCCGCCCAATGTGCCTGTCGCGCCGGTGATCAGCACCGCACCCGAACCGAAGCCGGGGTCGTCCACCACCGACTGCTTGACCCTGGCCAGACGCGGCGCACTGGCGACGCCGGAGCGGAGCGCCAACTGCGGTTCTCCAGTGGCCAGCGCGGAAGGCAGCGCATCGAGCGAGGCCGCTTCGTCGTCGAGGTCGACCAGGACGATCCGGTCCGGGTTCTCCGACTGGGCGGACCGCACCAGGCCCCACACCGCCGCCTGCGCGATGTCCCGCACATCCTCGTCGGCCGTGGTGGCGATCGCACCCCTGGTCACGATGGCCAGTCGCGGGGCGTCGAACTGGTCGTCGGCAAGCCAGTTCTGGACCGTGGTCAGCGCCCAGTGCGCCGCTTCATGCGCACCGGAGACCGGATCAGAGGCGGAGGTGATCGGGCACGGCAGGATGACGAAGTCGGGCAGTTCCGCCGACCGCGTCAGGGCCTCCACGTCGGTCCACTCGGTTGTCGGGGCGTCGTCGTCAGACAGCGGCACCGACACCCAGTCGACACCGAACAGCGCATCGCCCCGATCGTCACCCGCGACCTGGTCCGGCGCGGCCGGTCGCAACACCAGCGAGTCGATCGTGGCCACCGGAGCACCGGAGCCGTCAGCAACCGCCAACGACACCCCGTCCGACCCTGTGGGCGTCAACCGCACCCGCAGCACCGTCGCGCCCGAGGCGTGCAACCGCACCCCCGACCATGCGAACGGCAGCTTGCCGGGAGCGTCGGCCTCGCCCATCAGCCCGATGGTGTGCAGCACCGCGTCCAGCAGGGCCGGGTGCAGTCCGAAGCCCTCCGCCTTCACCCCGTCCGGCAGGGCCACCTCGGCGAACATCTCGTCCCCGCTGCGCCAAGCCGACCGCAGCCCCTGGAACACCGGCCCGTAGCCGAAACCGCCATCGGCCATGCGGTCGTAGAACCCGTCCAGGCCCACGACCTCCGCGCCTGCGGGCGGCCATTCGACCAGGGAAGCTCCACCCCCGGAGGGCCCGCCTGCCCGCAGCACACCGGTGGCGTGCCGGGTCCAGGAACGACCGTCGTCGATGTCACCCGCGCTGGAGTGGAAGGTCAGCTCGCGCCTGCCGGAGGAGTCCTCGGCGCCGATCCACACCTGCACCCGCATCGCGCCGTTCTCCGGCAGGACGAGAGGTGCCTCAAGCGTCAACTCCTCCACCAGGTCACACCCGACCTGGTCACCCGCACGAATCGCCAGCTCAAGGAAGGCCGTACCGGGCAACAGCACCGAGCCCATGACCTCGTGATCGGCCAGCCACGGGTGGGTCTGGACCGACAACCGGCCGGTCAGGAGCACACCGTCCGTGCCACCGAGGGTGACAGCCGCGCCCAGCAGCGGGTGCTCGGCGGGACCGAGTCCGGCCGCCGAGACATCACCGATCAGCGGCAGTACCTCAGGCCAGTAGTGCTCGTGCTGGAACGCGTAGGTGGGCAGGTCCACCCTCCGGGCGCCAGGACCGGTGAAGAACGCTTCCCAGTCCACCCGGACGCCGCGCACATGCAACTGGCCCGCGGCCGTGGTGGCAGCCACGGCCTCCGGCCGATCGCCACGCAGCATCGGCACGAATCCGGCGTCGGGTGCGGACTCCTGCCCCAGCGCGGACAGTGTCCCGCCCGGCCCCACCTCGACAAACGTCGCTATGCCCTCGTCGACGAGCGTGCTCACGGCGTCGGCGAACCGCACCGACTCCCGCACATGCCGCACCCAGTACTCCGGCGAGGCGAGTTCTTCGGTGGTGGCCAACCGGCCCGTCAGCGTCGACACGATCGGGATAGCGGGTGCCTCGTAGGACACGCCTTCAAGGACCCGGCGGAACTCGTCGAGCATCGGGTCCATCAGCGGCGAGTGGAACGCGTGACTGACGCGGAGCCGGGTTACCTTCCGGCCCGCCTCACGCCACCGCTCGGAAACGGCCTCGACGTCAGCGGCGACACCGGAGATGACCACCGAGTTCGGCCCGTTGACCGCGGCAACACCGACGGTCTCCGGTAGGTCCGGCGCGACCTCGGCCTCGGTTGCCTGGATCGCGACCATCGCGCCGCCCTCGGGCAGTGCCTGCATCAGCGCACCGCGCGCCGACACCACCTTTGCGGCATCGGCCAGCGACCAGACACCGGCCACGTGGGCGGCGGCCAGTTCGCCGATCGAGTGGCCAGTCAGCACATCCGGCCGGACACCCCAGGATTTCAGCAGGCGGAACAGGGCCACCTCGACCGCGAACAGCGCGGGCTGTGTCACCCCGGTCTCGTTCAGAGCATCGGCGTCCTCGCCGAACAGCACCTCACGCACCGCCGGGTCGAATTCGCCCAGCACAGCGTCGAGCGCGTCGGCGAAGACCGGGAACTGGGCCGCCAGTTCACGCCCCATGCCGAGCCGCTGTGACCCCTGGCCCGAGAACAGGAAACCCATCCGGCCAGACTCGTCAGCAACTCCCGTTACCGCGGCACCGGTCGCCTGGCCTTCGGCCACAGCCGCCAAAGCCGCCAGGAACTCCGACCGGTCGGCGGCGACCACCACCGCACGGTGCTCCAGCACCGCCCGCGAAGACACCAGCGCACGGCCCACATCCGCCATGGCCAGCTCAGGGCTCGAGTCCACAAAGGACGTGAGCCGCGCGGCCTGCTCCCGCAACGCCTCGGGCCCCTTGGCCGACAGCACCCACGGCACCAGGCCGTCGTGCGCCGGCTCCGGGGTTTCCTCCTGCTCGACCGTGGGTGCCTGCTCGATGATGGTGTGCGCGTTCGTGCCGCTGAATCCGAACGACGACACACCGGCTCGCCACGGCCGGTCCACGGCAGGCCAGTCACGCTGGGCGGTGAGCAGTTCCACCGCGCCCGCGGACCAGTCCACGTGCGGGGAGGGCTCGTCCACGTGCAGGGTGCGCGGCAGCACACCGTGCCGCATGGCCAACACCATCTTGATCACACCGGCGACACCGGCCGCGGCCTGGGTGTGCCCGATGTTCGACTTGATCGAGCCGAGCCACAGCGGCTCACCACCGCGGTCCTGGCCGTAGGTGGCCAGCAGTGCCTGCGCCTCGATCGGGTCACCCAGCTTCGTACCGGTGCCGTGCGCCTCGACCACGTCCACATCGGACGGAGCGAGCTGCGCACTGGCGAGGGCCTGCCGGATCACCCGCTGCTGCGACGGGCCGTTCGGTGCCGTCAGGCCGTTGGACGCGCCGTCCTGGTTCACCGCCGAACCGCGGATCACCGCCAGCACGGGGTGGCCGTTGCGCTGGGCATCAGACAGCCGCTCCACGAACAGCATGCCAACGCCCTCACCCCAACCAGTGCCGTCAGCGGCGCCGGCGAACGCCTTGCACCGGCCGTCCACCGCCAGCCCACGCTGGCGGCTGAACTCGATGAACGAGCTCGGCGTCGACATCACCGTCACACCGCCGGCAAGTGCCAACTCACACTCGCCCTTGTGCAGCGCCTGCACTGCCAAGTGCAGGGCGACCAGCGACGACGAACACGCCGTGTCCACCGTGACGGCAGGGCCTTCAAGACCGAAGGTGTAGGAGAGCCGACCGGATGCCACGCTGGCCGCGTTGCCGGTCGCCGCATAGCCGCCCACATCCTCGGCAGCCGCACCCAGCACCCAGCCATAGTCCTGCATGTTCGATCCCACGAACACGCCGACGCGTTCACCGCGCAGTGACGCCGGGTCAACCCCAGCCCGCTCGAACGCCTCCCAGGAGGTCTCCAGCAGCAGCCGCTGCTGCGGGTCCATGGCCAGCGCTTCACGCGGTGAGATGCCGAAGAAGTCCGCGTCGAACCCGCTCACGTCCGACAGGAACGCGCCGGAACGCGAATATGAGGTCCCCACGCCATCCGGGTCGGGGTTGTACAGCGCTTCCAGATCCCAGCCACGATCGGTCGGGAATTGCGATACCGCGTCCTCGTCCGACAGCAGCACCTGCCACAGGTCCTCGGGGCTTGCCACGCCGCCGGGGTACCGGCATGCCATCGCCACGATCGCGATCGGCTCATCCGTCACACCAGAGACAGCCACAGGGGCAGTGGGGGAGGGGGCCACGTCCGCGCCGGAGAGTTCAATGCGCAGATAGGCGGCCAGTGCGGCGGCTGTCGGGTAGTCGAAGACCAGGGTGGCGGGAAGGGCGACACCGGTGGCTTCACTGAGCCGGGTGCGCAGTTCCATGGCCGTCAGCGAGTCGAAGCCCAACTCTCTGAAGGCGCGGGTCGCGGAGAACGCCTCACCGGACACATGACCGAGCACGGTGGCCGCTTCATAGCGGACCAAGTCGGTGAGCTGTCGCTCCTGCTCAGCCTCGTCCAAGCCGGCAAGCCGCTGTGCGAGAGCGGACGTGCTCTGCTCCGCCGGGGTGGCCTCGAACATGGCGCGGACCTCGGGCAGCTCGCCCAGCAGCGGGCTGGGCCGCTGTGCCATGAAGGTGCCTGCGAAGCGTTCCCAGTCGACATCGGCGACGACGATGTTCCCGTCGCCACGTTCCAGGGCGGTGGCCAGACCCACGATCGCGACGGCCGGGGCCATCGTCGGCAAGCCCCTGCGTCGCAAGTGCGTCGCCGCGTCCTGCCCGGCGTTCGCGACCATGCCGCCGTCGGCCCACGGACCCCATGCGACGGCGGTGGCGGGCAACCCAGCCGCCCTACGGTGCTCGGCCAGGGCGTCCAGGTAGGCGTTGGCGGCCGCGTACGCGCCCTGGCCACCACTGCCCCACACACCGGCGATCGACGAGAACAGGACGAACGCGTCCAACGGCGTTTCGCTCAGCAGGTCGTGCAGGTTCCTCGCACCGTCGACCTTGGCGGACAGCACATCGGCAAGTTCGCCCGCGTCGAGGTCGGCGAGTACGGCCGAGCGCTCGACACCGGCCGCGTGCACGACCGCGGTGAGTGACGGGACGCTCTCCAGCATCGCCGCGACGGACTCCCGGTCGGCCATGTCACAGGCGGCGAACGAGACGCGTGCGCCCAGCTCGACGAGCTCGGCCTTCAACTCCGCAGCGCCCGCGGCGGCCTGGCCGCGACGGCTCACCAGTACGACGTGCTCAGCGCCGCGTGCAGCCAGCCAGCGCGCCACATGGCCACCCAGGGCACCAAGGCCACCGGTCACCAGCACTGTCCCGCGCGGGGACCAGCCGTCCCCGGAGGAATCCGCACTCAACGGCGCGGGCAGCAGCCTGCGACCCAGAACCTCACCACCGCGCAGCGCAATTTGGTCCTCGCCGTTCGTTCCGGCAAGCACCGAGGCCAGCAGATCGCCGATCCTGTCGTCCTGCGTGTCGGGCAGGTCGACCAGGCCGCCCCAGCGGCCGGGGTGTTCCAGTGCGGCCACGCGGCCCAGACCCCACACCATCGACTGCTCGAACCCGGCAACCACGTCATCCGCGCCCGCCGAGACCGCACCCGATGTCACACACCACAACGGCGCCCGCACATCCGCATCACCGAGCGCACGCAGCAGACCAATCGTGGTCTCGGCGCCCGCGTCAGAGAGTCCCAGCAGCGAGACCACGCCACTCAGCGCGGGCAGTTCGGTCAGCTGCGCCGCCCAGCCGACGGCTTCCGGGTCCAGGTGCAGGACGTGCGCTTCCGCACCGTTCCGGGCCAGCGCGTCACGTACCCACTCGGCCCGGTCCTCACCGGTCGACGCGACAACCAGCCAGGCACCGTCCAGCGACTGCCCGGACCCGACAGTCACCGGCCGCCACTCGACCCGATACCGCCAACCATCCACAGCGGATCGACCCTGCTGCTCCCTGCGCCACGCAGACAACCGAGGCAACACCGTGCTCAGCGGATCGTCGGACGACACATCCAACGTACGGGCGAGATCAGCGATGTCGCCATCTTCGACGACCCCCCAGAATCGCGCCTCCACGGGCGACATCCGCTCAACGCCCAGATCAATGGACGGAGCGTCCAGCCAGTAGCGCTCGCGCTGGAACGCGTACGTGGGCAGATCCACTCGCCGCGCGCCAGGACCGGCGAAGAACGGCTCCCAGTCCACCCGGACGCCGCGCACATGCAACTGGCCCGCGGCCGTCGTGGCAGCCACGGCCTCCGGCCGATCGCCACGCAGCACGGGCACGAACCCGGCGTCGGGTGCGGACTGCTGCCCCATCGCCGACAGCGTCCCGCCCGGCCCCACCTCGACGAACGTCCCCACGCCCTCGTTCACGAGCGTGCTCACGGCGTCGGCGAACCGCACCGACTCCCGCACATGCCGGACCCAGTACTCCGACGAGGCAAGCTCCTCGGCGCTCGCTAACCGGCCCGTCAGCGTGGACACGATCGGAATCGCGGGTACGCCGAACGACACCTCTTCCACAACCTGGCGGAAGTCGTCCAGCATCGGGTCCATCAGCGGGGAATGGAACGCATGGCTGACGCGGAGCCGGGTCACCTTCCGGCCCGCCTCGCGCCACCGCTCCGCGACCGCCTCGACATCGGCGGCAACACCAGAGACGACCACCGACGACGGCCCGTTGACCGCCGCGATCCCCACGGTCTCCGGCAGTTCGGGCGAGACCTCGGCCTCGGTCGCCTGGATGGCCACCATGGCGCCACCCGAGGGCAGTGCCTGCATCAGCGCACCGCGCGCCGACACCACCTTTGCCGCATCGGCCAACGACCACACACCCGACACATGGGCAGCGGCAAGCTCGCCGATCGAGTGCCCGGCCAGCACATCCGGCCGGACACCCCAGGACTCCAGCAGGCGGAACAGCGCCACCTCGACAGCGAACAGCGCGGGCTGCGTCACCCCGGTCTCGTTCAGCGCATCGGCGTCCTCACCGAACAGCACCTCACGCACCGCCGGGTCGAACTCGCCAAGCACCGCATCCAACGCCTCGGCGAACACCGGGAACCGGGCCGCCAGCTCACGCCCCATACCCAGTCGCTGCGACCCCTGACCCGAGAACAGGAAACCCACCCGACCAGGCTCGTCGGCCACTCCCGTGACCGCGGCACCGGTCGCCTGGCCTTCGGCAACAGCCGCCAAAGCCGCCAGGAACTCCGATCGCTCAGTGGCGATCACCACCACACCGTGCTCCAGCACCGCCCGCGAAGACACCAGCGCACGGCCCACATCCGCCACGGCCAGCTCAGGACTC
Organism: Streptomyces sp. JLBJ103; assembly: GCF_058215575.1. Taxonomy (NCBI): domain Bacteria; kingdom Bacillati; phylum Actinomycetota; class Actinomycetes; order Kitasatosporales; family Streptomycetaceae; genus Streptomyces; species Streptomyces sp. JLBJ103. The sequence continues at coordinate 7,281,972 of NZ_CM177089.1, forward strand.
GAGTCCACAAAGGACATGAGCCGCGCGGCCTGCTCACGCAACGCCTCGGCGCTCCGGGCCGACAACACCCACGGCGCCAGGCCGTCGTGCACCGGCTCTGTGACTTCCTCCGGCTCCACCACGGGAGCGGCCTCGACAATCACGTGCGCGTTCGTCCCGCTCACACCGAACGACGACACACCGGCCCGCCATGGCTGACCGGTCTCCGGCCACGGCTGAGACTCCGTCAGCAGCTCCACCGCACCGGCGGACCAGTCCACGTGTGATGACGGCGCGTCCACGTGCAGGGTGGGCGGCAGCACACCGTGCCGCATCGCCATCACCATCTTGATCACACCGGCCACGCCCGCGGCCGCCTGCGTGTGCCCGATGTTCGACTTGATGGACCCCAGCCACAGCGGTCGGTCGGCAGGCCGGCCCTGACCGTAGGTGGCCACCAACGCCTGCGCCTCGATCGGGTCACCCAGCTTCGTACCGGTGCCGTGTGCCTCGACCGCGTCCACCTGCGCCGCGGAGAGTCGTGCACTCGCCAGCGCCTGACGGATCACCCGCCGCTGCGATGGACCGTTCGGCGCGGTCAAACCATTCGACGCACCATCCTGGTTCACCGCGGAACCCCGCACCACCGCCAGCACCTGGTGGCCGTTGCGCTGCGCGTCCGACAGCCGCTCCAACAGCAGCAGGCCGACGCCCTCACCCCAACCGGTGCCATCGGCGCCGTCGGCGAACGCCTTGCAGCGGCCGTCCACCGCCAGCCCACGCTGGCGGCTGAAGTCGATGAACACTCCCGGCGTCGACATCACCGTCACACCACCCGCGATGGCGAGCGGGCACTCACCGTGTCGCAGCGCGTGCACCGCGAGGTGCAGGGCGACCAGGGACGAAGAGCAGGCGGTGTCGATGGTCAGCGCGGGGCCTTCGAAGCCGAATGTGTAGGACACGCGGCCCGAGATGACGCTCGCGGCGTTGCCGGTGCCGAGGTAGCCCTCGTAACCGTCCGGTGCGCCGGTTGCTGCCAGGCGTGCCAAGTAGTCCTGGCCGTTGGTGCCGACGAACACGCCCGACCGGCTGCCCCGCAGCGTATGCGGGTCGATGCCCGCTCGCTCGAACACCTCCCACGACGTCTCCAGCAGCAGCCGCTGCTGCGGGTCCATCGCCGCGGCCTCACGTGGCGAGATCCCGAAGAAGGCGGGATCGAAGTCCGACACGTCGTGGATGAAGGCGCCTTCACGGGTGTAGCAGGTTCCCTGCCGGTCGGGGTCGTCGTCGAAGAGCGCTTCCAGGTCCCAACCCCGGTTGGTGGGGAACGCGGTGACGGCGTCCTCGCCGTCCCGCAGGAGCCGCCACAGGTCCTCCGGCGACCGCACGCCACCGGGGAACCGGCAGCTCATACCGACGATCGCGATCGGCTCGACCTCGCGCTCCTCGGCCTCGCGCAGCTTCCCGCGTGCCTCCTGCAGGTCCACGGAGGCCCGGCGGAGGTAGTCGAGGTACTTCTCCTCGTTGGACATGACTTCGGACCCTTCAGGTGTGTTCATCAGCTCAGGACCTACCGAGTTGTTCGTCGAGCAGCGCGAGCAGCTCGTCCGCCGACGCAGTACGCGCGTCCGTTCCGGACTCGGCGGGTTCCGTGTTGCGGGTGTGCGCTTCGTCCCACATGGACAGCAGCGCGCGGAGGCGGTTACTGACGGCGGCGCTCTGCTGGTCGTCCGGCGTCAGGAGGGACAGTGCGGACTCGAGGCGGTCCAGTTCGGCGTCGATGGTCGGCGCCCCGCCTCCCGGCAGTTCCTCGAGCATGTGCGCTGCGAGTGCGGAGGGGGTGGGGTGGTCGAAGACGAGCGTCGAGGACAGGCTCAGCCCGGTGGCCGAGTTGAGGACGTTGCGGAACTCGACCGCGGTGAGCGAGTCAAAGCCTAGCTCCTGGAACGCCTTGCCGGGTTCCACCAGCTTGGTGCCATCGTGACCGAGGACGGCGGCCGCAACGTCCCGCACCAGGTCCAGCACGGCGCGTTCGCGCTCCGGTCCGGACAGCGCGGCGAGCTTGGCCGCCAAGTCGTCCTGCATCCCGGCCGCGGCAGTGGCCTGGGGTCCGGCCGCGCCGGACAGTTCTTGCAACAGCGGGCTCGGCCGTACCGATGTGAAGGCCCGGACGAACACGTCCCAGTCCATGTCCGCCACCAGCGCCGTCGGGTCGCCATAGCGGACGGCCCGGTCCAGCGCGGCGATCGCCCGCTCGGGCGCTATCGGGGGCATGCCGCGGCGGCGCAGTTGGTCGCCGAGCGGCCCCTCGGCCATGCCGGCGCCCTCCCACGGCCCCCAAGCGACCGCGGTGGCGGGCAGGCCCGCCGCCACGCGCCGTTCCGCGAGCGCGTCCAGGAAGGTGTTGGCGGCCGCGTAGTTCCCCTGGGCCGTCCCGCCGATCGTGCCGGAGATCGAGGAGAACATCACGAACGCCGACAGCTCAAGCTCCCTGGTCAGCTCGTCCAGGTTGACCGCGGCGTCGACCTTCGGCCGCAGTACGGCGTCGAACCGCTCCGGGGTGAGCCCGGACAGCACGCCGTCGTCCAGGACGCCCGCCGCGTGCACCACCGCGGTGAGCGGGAACTCGGCGGGTATGGAGGCCAGCAGCTCCGCCAGCGCGTCCCGGTCGGCTACATCGCAGGCGGCGATCGTGACGCGGGCACCGAGCGCGGTCAGCTCCGTGCGCAGCTCCTCGGCGCCGTCGGCCTTCGGGCCGCGCCTGCTGGTCAGCAGCAGATGCTCGGCGCCCTTCGCGATCAACCACCTGGCGACGTGCCCGCCGAGCGCGCCGGTGCCACCGGTGACCAGCACCGTGCCGGTGGGGTTCCATTCTCCGAGGCGTCCCGAGGACGCCCGCACGAGCCTCCGGGCGAACACTCCGTTGGCGCGTAGCGCGACCTGGTCCTCTCCCTGCGTGCCGGACAGGATGCCCGCGAGACGGGCGCCGGTGCGCTCGTCCAGCGTGTCCGGCAGGTCGACGAGGCCACCCCAGCTATCGGGGTACTCCAGCCCGACGACTCGGCCGAGCCCCCACACCATCGCCTGGTCCGGTTTGGTGGGCGCGTCGGAGCCACCGATGGTGACCCCGCCCTGCGTCGCGCACCACAGCGGTGCGGCGAGGCCGGTGTCGCCGAGGGCCTGAACGAGGGCGAGGTTCGCCGCCAGACCACCGGACGGCAGCTCGGGGTCGAGCGCGAACAGCGACAGCACGCCCGCGACGGGTTCGTCGGTCGCCACCCGGGCCGTCAGTGAGTCACGGTCCACCGGCCCGCCGGTCCGTACCGGCAGCACCTGCGCGCCGTACCTGCTCAGCGCGGCGGCGACGGGTTCTTCACCGGCGCCGTCCCGGCTGACCACGAGCCAGGTACCCGAGAGCGCCGCGGTGGGCTCGTTCACCGGCCGCCAGGTGACGCGGTAGCGCATCTCGTCGACCGCCGAGTTCTCGGCCTGTTCCCGCCGCCACGACGAGAGCCGGGGCAGTACCGCGCCGATCGGGTCGTCGAGGGACACGGCCAGCTCGTCCGCCAGCTCACCGAGGTCGCCGTCCGCCACGGCCGCCCAGAACCGTGCGTCGACAGCCCCGGAGATATCGCCCGAGGGGGCCTCGGCCAGGGTCGGCCAGAACCTCTGGCGCCGGAAGGCGTAGGTGGGCAGGTCGATGTGTGTGCCACCGGCGGTCAGTTCGGTCCAGTCGACGGTGACACCGAGCACGTGCAGCCTGCCCGCCGCCGTTGTCAGTTCGAGTGTTTCGGACCGGTCGCCGCGCAGCGCGGGTACGAATTCGGCCTCGGGCGCGGTCTCCTGACCCAGCGCGGTGAGCACTCCGCCCGGCCCGACCTCCAGGAACACATCCGCACCCTGCTCGCGCAGTGTGCCGACGGCGTCGGCGAACCGCACCGACTCCCGCACATGGCGCACCCAGTACTCCGCCGAAGCCAATTCCTCCGCGGAGGCCGGCCTGCCCGTCAGTGTGGACACGATCGGGATGGTCGGCGCCTGGAAGTCCACACCTTCCAGCACGCGGCGGAAGTCCTCGAGCATCGGCTCCATGAGTGGTGAGTGGAACGCGTGGCTGACGCGCAGCCGGGTCACCTTCCGACCCGCCTCACGCCAGCGCTCGGCAAGGGCCTCGACATCGGCGGCGACGCCCGAGACGACCACCGACGTCGGGCCGTTCACCGCGGCGATGCCCACGGTGTCGGACAACTCCGGCAGGATCTCGGCCTCGGTCGCCTGGATCGCCACCATCGCGCCGCCCTCGGGCAGGGCCTGCATCAGGCGACCCCGCGCCGACACCACCGCGGCGGCGTCAGCCAGCGACCACACACCCGCCACATGGGCCGCGGCCAGCTCGCCGATCGAGTGACCCGCCAGCAGCTGGGGGCGGACACCCCACGACTCGAGCAGCCGGAACATTGCCACTTCGACCGCGAACAGCGCGGGCTGCGTCACCGCGGTCTCGTTCAGGGCATCGGCGTCCTCGCCGAACAGCACATCCAGCAGCGGCTGTTCGGAGTGGGCGTCGAGGTGGCCGCGGACCTCGTCGAGCGCGTCGGCGAACACCGGGAAGCGGCCGTACAGCTCGCGTCCCATGCCCAGCCGCTGCGCGCCCTGGCCGGAGAACATGAATGCCAGCCGGTGCCCCGCCGCGACACCGGAGACCAGCCCGCCCGCGGTCCGCCCCTCCGCGAGCGCCTTGAGTGATGTGAGCAGTCCTTCGCGGTCCTGCCCGATGACGACCGCCCGGTGGCCGAGGGCGGCTCGCGCCACCGCGAGAGTGGTGGTGGCGTCGAGCGGGTTCAGCTCCGGGTGCGCTACGAGGTGGGCGCGCAGCCGGTCGGCCTGCGCCCGCAGCGCGTCGTCGCCGCGCCCCGATACCAGCAGCGGCAGAACGGTCGTGTCCGGCACGGCCTTCGGCGCGGCGACCTTGGTGGCCGGCGCCTGTTCGAGGATGGCATGCGCGTTGGTGCCGCTGAACCCGAACGACGAGATGGCGAACCGGCGCGGCCGGTCGGTGTCCGGCCAGGGGCGGGCCTCGGTGAGGAGTTCGATGTCGCCCATCGACCAGTCGACCTGCGGGGTCGGCTCGGCAACATGCAGTGTCTTCGGCAGCACGCCGTGCCGCATCGCCATGACCATCTTGATGATGCCGCCGACACCGGCCGCGGCCTGGGTGTGGCCGATGTTGGACTTCAGCGACCCGAGCCACAGCGGCTGGTCGGCGGGGCGGTCCTGGCCGTAGGTGGCCAGCAGCGCCTGCGCCTCGATCGGGTCACCCAGCTTTGTGCCGGTGCCGTGCGCCTCCATGGCGTCCACATCGGATGACACCAGCCCGGCGCTCGCCAACGCCTGCCGGATGACCCGCTGTTGCGACGGGCCGTTCGGCGCGGTGAGACCGTTGGACGCGCCGTCCTGGTTCACCGCCGAGCCGCGGATCACCGCCAGCACTCGGTGCCCGTTCCGCCGGGCGTCGGACAACCGCTCCAGCACCAGCATCCCGGCGCCCTCGCCCCAGCCGGTGCCGTCCGCGTCCGACGAGAACGGCCTGCACCGTCCGTCGGCGGACAGACCGCGCTGGCGGCTGAAGTCCAGGAACGCGCCCGGCGTGGACATCACCGTCACGCCACCCGCGAGTGCGAGCGAGCACTCACCCGAGCGCAGCGCCTGCCCCGCGAGGTGCAGCGCCACCAGCGACGAGGAGCACGCGGTGTCGACCGTCACTGCGGGACCTTCGAGGCCGAACGTGTAGGACAGCCGACCGGACGTGACGCTCGCCGCGTTGCCCGTGCCGACGTACCCTTCGACGCTCTCCTCGCTCGCCGCAAGCAGCGTGGCGTAGTCCTGAATGCTGGTGCCGGCGAAGACGCCGATGTCGCGCCCCCGCGCCGAGTCCGGGTCGATACCGGCCCGTTCGAAGGCTTCCCAGGAGGTCTCCAGCAGCAGCCGGTGCTGCGGGTCCATGGCCAGCGCCTCGCGGGGCGAGATGCCGAAGAACGCCGGGTCGAACTGGTCGGCGTCGTGCAGGAAGCCGCCCTCGCGGGCGTAGGTGGTGCCCATGTGGTCGGGGTCGGGGTTGTAGAGCGCGTCGATGTCCCAGCCGCGGTTGGTGGGGAACTCGCTGATGGCGTCGACACCGTCCAGGACCAGTCGCCACAGGTCCTCGGGTGAGTTCACCCCGCCGGGGTAGCGGCAGCTCATGCCGATGATCGCGATCGGTTCGTCGGTCATGGCCACGGTGGTGCGGGTGGGCGCCGCGACGACGGGCGCGCCCGCGAGCTCGGTACCGAGGTGCGCCACGAGCGCGGCGGGGGTCGGGTAGTCGAAGACGAGTGTGGCGGGCAGGCGCAGCTCGGTGGCCGCGTTGAGCCGGTCGCGGAACTCGACGGCGGTCAGTGAGTCGAACCCGAGCTCCTTGAACGCACGGTCGGGCACGACGGCATGTGCAGAGCTGTGGCCGAGCACCACGGCCACGTGGTTGAGCACGAGGTCCAGCAGCGCCTTCTCCCGCTCGGCCTCGGTCAGGCCGGCCAGCGACTGCGCCAGCGCGGACCGGGCGGCGGCGGACTCGGCGGTCCTGCGTGCCGTGCCGCGCACGAGACCGCGCAGGACGTGTGGCACGGGGTGGGAACGCGCCTGCCGTTGCAACGCGGGCAGGTTGAGGGGCACTGGTGCCAGTAGCGCGCGTCCTGTGGAGCCTGCCGCGTCGAACAGTGCCAAGCCCTCGGCCGAGCCGAGCGGGAGCATGGCGTTGTTGGCGATGGGCAGCGCGTCGTTCTCGTCCAGGTTGCCTGCCATGCCGCCTGTCTCGGCCCACGGGCCCCACGCCAGTGAGGTGGCGGGGAGACCGGTCGCCCTGCGGTGGTGGGCCAGCGTGTCGAGGAACGCGCTGGCCGCCGCGTAGTTGCCCTGGCCGGGGCCACCGAGGATGCCCGCCGCCGAGGAGAACAGCACAAACGCGGACAGGTCCAGGTCGCGGGTGAGCTCGTGCAGGTGCCACGCCGCATCGACCTTGGGCCGGAACACCGCGTCGACCTGGTTCGGGGTCAGCGAGCCGATGGTGCCGTCGTCCAGCACACCCGCGGTGTGCACCACGGCGGAGACCTGGTGCTCGGCCAACAGTCCTGTAACGGCCTCCCGGTCGGCTACATCACACGCCGCGAACGTCACCTCGGCGCCGTGCGCGGTGAGTTCGTCGCGCAGTTCTTCGGCACCCTCGGCCGCGGCGCCGCGCCTGCTCACCAGCAGCAGGTTTCGTACGCCTCGTTCCGTGACCAGGTGTCGGGCGACGAGGCCGCCCAGTGTGCCTGTCGCGCCGGTGATCAGCACCGCACCCGAACCGAAGCCGGGGTCGTCCACCACGGACTGCTTGACCCTGGCCAGACGCGGCGCACTGGCGACGCCGGAGCGGAGCGCCAACTGCGGCTCTCCAGTGGCCAGCGCGGAAGGCAGCGCATCGAGCGAGGTCGCTTCGTCGTCGAGGTCGACCAGGACGATCCGATCCGGGTTCTCCGACTGGGCGGATCGCACCAGGCCCCACACAACGGCGTGCGTGAGGTTCTGTACGTCCTCGTCGGCCGTGGTGGCGATCGCACCCTTGGTCACGATGGCCAGACGTGACCCGTCGAACCGCTCGTCGGCAAGCCAAGTCTGGACCGTGGTCAGCGCCCAGTGCGCCGCTTCATGCGCACCGGAGACCGGATCAGAGGCGGAGGTGATCGGGCACGGCAGGACGACGAAGTCGGGCAGTTCCGCCGACGGCGCCAGCGCCTGGCCGGTCCACTCGACCGTCGGGGCATCGCCATCAGACAGGGACACCGACATCCAGTCGACGCCGAACAGCGACTGCTGGTCCTGCCGCGACAGCGTCGCCGACATCGGGCGCAGCATCAGCGTGTCCACGGTCGCCACCGGAGCACCGGAGCCGTCCGCGATTGCCAACGACACCCCGTCCGACCCTGTGGGCGTCAACCGCACCCGCAGCACCGTCGCGCCCGAGGCGTGCAACCGCACCCCCGACCACGAGAAGGGCAGCTTGCCGGGAGCGTCGGCCTCGCCCATCAGCCCGATGGTGTGCAGCGTCGCCTCCAGCAGAGCCGGGTGCAGACCGAAACCCTCCGCCTTCACCCCGTCCGGCAGCGCGACCTCGGCGAACACCTCGTCCCCGCTGCGCCAAGCCGACCGCAGCCCCTGGAACACCGGCCCGTAGCCGAAACCGCCATCGGCCATGCGGTCGTAGAACCCGTCCAGGCCCACGATCTCCGCGCCTGCGGGCGGCCACTCGACCAGGGAAGCCCCACCAGAGCGACCCCCCGCGCCCAGCACACCGGTGGCGTGCCGGGTCCAGGAACGACCGTCGTCGATGTCACCCGCGCTGGAGTGGAAGGTCAGCTCGCGCCTGCCCGAGGAATCCTCGGCGCCGATCCACACCTGCACCCGCACCGAGCCGTTCTCCGGCAGGACAACAGGCGCCTCAAGCGTCAACTCCTCCACCAGGTCACACCCGACCTGGTCACCCGCCCGCACCGCCAACTCAACAAGCGCCGTACCGGGCAACAGCACCGAACCCTGGACCACAAAATCGGCCAGCCACGGGTGGGTCTGAACCGACAACCGGCCGGTCAGCAGCACACCATCGGTGCCGCCCACCGCGACAGCCGCGCCCAACAGCGGGTGCTCTGCCGAACCAAGTCCGGCAGCCGAGACATCACCGATCAGCGGCAGCAGGTCAGGCCAGAAGCGCTCGCGTTGGAACGCGTAGGTGGGCAGGTCCACCCGCCGGGCGCCACGACCGGTGAAGAACGCTTCCCAGTCCACCCGGACGCCGCGCACATGCAACTGGCCCGCGGCCGTGGTGGCAGCCACGGCCTCCGGCCGATCGCCGCGCAGCACCGGTACGAAGGCCGCCTCCGGAGCGGACTCCCGCCCCAGCGCCGACAGCGTCCCGCCCGGCCCCACCTCGACAAACGTCCCCACGCCTTCGTCCACGAGCGTGCTCACGGCGTCGGCGAACCGCACCGACTCCCGCACGTGTCGTACCCAGTACTCCGGCGAGGCCAACTCTTCGATGGTCGCCCGCGCACCGGTCAGCGTGGACACGATCGGGATCGCGGGCTCGCCGAACGACACCTCTTCCACGACCTGGCGGAAGTCGTCGAGCATCGGGTCCATCAGTGGCGAGTGGAACGCGTGACTGACGCGCAGCCGGGTCACCTTCCGGCCCGCCTCGCGCCACCGATCCGCGACCACCTCGACATCGGCAGCAACACCCGAGACGACCACCGAGTTCGGCCCGTTGACCGCGGCAACACCGACGGTCTCCGGTAGGTCCGGCGCGACCTCGGCCTCGGTTGCCTGGATCGCCACCATCGCACCGCCCTCGGGCAGTGCCTGCATCAGCGCACCGCGCGCCGACACCACCTTTGCGGCATCAGCCAGCGACCACACACCCGACACGTGGGCGGCGGCAAGTTCACCGATCGAGTGCCCGGCCAGCATGTCGGGCCGGACGCCCCAGGACTTGAGCAGGCGGAACAGGGCCACCTCGACCGCGAACAACGCAGGCTGCGTTACCCCGGTCTCGTTCAGCGCATCGGCGTCCTCGCCGAACATCACCTCACGCACTTGCGGGTCGAACTCGCCCAGCACAGCGTCAAGGGCCTCGGCGAAAACGGGGAACCGGCCAGCCAGCTCGCGGCCCATGCCGAGCCGCTGTGACCCCTGGCCCGAGAACAGGAAGCCCACCCGACCAGGCTCGTCGACCACTCCCGTGACCGCGGCACCGGTCGCCTGGCCTTCGGCCACAGCCGCCAAAGCCGCCAGGAACTCCGACCGGTCGGCGCCGACCACCACCGCACGGTGCTCCAGCACCGCCCGCGAGGACATCAGCGAACGGCCCACATCCGCTACGGCCAGCTCAGGAGTTGTGTCCACAAAAGACTTGAGCCGCGCGGCCTGCTCGCACAATGCCTCGGCACTCCGCGCCGACAGCGTCCACGGGACGACCGCGCCGACGGGCAACGGCTCCGGGACTTTCTCCTGCTCCACGATGGGAGCCTGCTCGATGATGGCGTGCGCGTTCGTCCCGCTCACGCCGAAGGAGGACACACCCGCTCGCCACGGCCGGTCCGTCTCCGGCCACGACCGGGATTCGGTCAGCAGCTCCACCGCGCCCGCGGACCAGTCCACGTGTGACGACGGCTCGTTCACGTGCAGGGTGGCCGGCAGCACGCCGTGCCGCATCGCCATCACCATCTTGATCACACCAGCCACACCGGCCGCGGCCTGGGTGTGACCGATATTCGACTTCACCGATCCCAGCCATAGCGGCTCACCGGTGCGGTCCTGGCCGTAGGTGGCCAGCAGGGCCTGTGCCTCGATGGGGTCACCCAAGGTGGTGCCGGTGCCGTGCGCCTCCATCGCGTCCACATCGGACGGAGTGAGACCCGCACTGGCCAACGCCTGCCGGATCACCCGCTGCTGCGACGGACCGTTCGGCGCGGTGAGGCCGTTGGAAGCGCCGTCCTGGTTCACTGCGGACCCGCGGACCACCGCGAGCACCTGGTGGCCGTTGCGTTGGGCGTCCGACAGTCGCTCGACGAGCAGCATGCCGACGCCTTCGCCCCAGCCCGTGCCGTCCGCGCTGTCGGAGAACGCCTTGCAGCGGCCGTCCACCGACAGCCCGCGCTGGCGGCTGAACTCGATGAACGCACCCGGTGTCGACATCACCGTGACACCGCCGACCAGTGCCAGTTCACACTCGCCCTTGTGCAGCGCCTGGCTCGCCCAGTGCAGTGCGACCAGGGAGGATGAGCACGCCGTGTCCACCGTGACGGCGGGGCCTTCAAGACCGAAGGTGTAGGACAGCCGACCGGAGATGACACTCGCCGCATTGCCGGTGCCCGCATACCCTTCCACGCTCTCCTGCGCGGCCATCAACAATGCCCCGTAGTCCTGGCCGTTGGTGCCGACGAAGACACCGGACCGGCTGCCCCGTATCGAGTTCGGGTCGATACCGGCCCGCTCGAAGGCTTCCCAGGAGGTTTCGAGTAGCAGTCGCTGTTGCGGGTCCATGGCCAGCGCCTCGCGGGGCGAGATGCCGAAGAACGCCGGGTCGAAGTCCGCCACATGGTCGAGGAAGGCGCCCATGCGGCTGTAGGTGGTGCCCGAGTGGTCGGGGTCCGGGTCGTACAGGGACTCCACGTCCCAGCCGCGGTCGGTGGGGAACTCCGAGACCGCGTCTGTGCCTTCGGCAACGAGGCGCCACAGGTCCTCGGGTGATTCGACCCCGCCGGGGAAGCGGCAGCTCATACCGACGATGGCGATCGGCTCGTCGGTCACAGTCACTGTGGGGCTGTCGGCAACGACATCGATCACCCCACCCAGCAGTTCGGCACCCAGGTGTGCTGCGAGTGCGGCGGGGGTCGGGTAGTCGAAGACCAGGGTGGCGGGCAGGGTCAACTCGGTGGCGGTGTTGAGCCGGTTGCGCAGTTCGACAGAGCTGAGCGAGTCGAAGCCCAGGTCCTTGAACGCGCGGTCGGGCGCGATGGCGTGCGCCGAGCTGTGGCCGAGGACCACGGCAACCTGGCTGAGGACCAGGCCCAGCAGTGCCTTCTCGCGCTCCGCGGCGGTCATGCCCGCCAGTGACCGCGCCAGCGCGGATCCGGCGACGGACCCGGCCTCGGCAGTCCTGCGCGCGGTGCCACGGATCAGACCGCGCAGCATGTGTGGCACAGGCTGGGAACGCGCCTGCCGATGCAGCACGGGTATGTCCAGGGGCACCGGTGCCAGCAGCGCGCGCCCCGTGGAGCCCGCCGCGTCGAAGAGAGACAGGCCGTCCTCGGAGGACAGCGGAACCATGCCGCCCCTCGACATCCGCCGCACATCGGCCTCATCCAGGCTGCCTGCCATACCGCTGGCATCCGCCCACAGACCCCATGCCAGGGAGGTGGCGGGCAGGCCGGCAGCGCGGCGATGCTGTGCGAGCGCGTCCAGGAAGGTGTTCGCCGCCGCGTAGTTGCCCTGGCCAGGCCCACCGAGGACGCCCGCCACCGAGGAGAACAGCACGAACGCCGACAGGTCGTGGGTGAGCTCGTGCAGGTTCCAGGCCGCGTCGACCTTCGGGCGGAACACATCGTCGATCCGGTCCGGGGTCAGCGAGCCGATGGTGGCGTCGTCCAGTACGCCCGCGGTGTGGACCACGGCGGAGACCTGGTGTTCGGCCAGCAGACCCGCGACGGCCTCCCGGTCGGCTACGTCACACGCCGCGAACGTCACCTCGGCGCCCTGCGCGGTGAGTTCGTCGCGCAGTTCCTCGGTGCCCTTGGCCGCGGCGCCGCGCCTGCTCACCAGCAGCAGGCTCCGTACGCCCCGTTCCGCGACCAGGTGTCGGGCGACGAGGCCGCCCAGTGTGCCTGTCGCGCCGGTGATCAGCACCGCACCCGAACCGAAGCCGGGGTCGTCCACCACCGACTGCTTGACCCTGGCCAGGCGCGGCGCGCTGGCGGCGCCGGAGCGCAGCGCCAACTGCGGTTCTCCGGTGGCCAATGCGGAAGGCAGTACATCGAGCGAGGTCGCTTCGTCGTCGAGGTCGACCAGGACGATCCGGTCCGGGTTCTCCGACTGGGCGGACCGCACCAGGCCCCACACCGCCGCCTGCGCGATGTCCCGCAGGTCCTCGTCGGCTGTGGTGGTGATCGCACCGCTGGTCACGATGGCCAGACGCGCCGTGTCGGACCGCTCGTCGGCGAGCCAGTTCTGGATCGTGTTCAGCGCCCAGTGCGCTGCCTCATGGGCACCGGACACCGGATCGGACCCAGAGGTGATCGGGCACGAAAGGACGACGAAGTCGGACAGTTCCGCCGACGGGGATAGCGACTCCAGGTCGGTCCACTCGACCGTCGGGACGTCGTCGTCAGTCAGAGGCATCGACACCCAGTCGATGCCGAACAGCGCGTCGCTCCGGTTGTCACCGGCCAGCTGTTCCAACGAGACGGGGCGCAGCACCAGCGAGTCGATCGTGGCCACCGGAGCACCGGAGCCGTCCGCGATCGCCAACGACACCTCGTCCGATCCCGCAGGCGTCAACCGCACCCGCAGCACCGTCGCGCCCGAGGCGTGCAACCGCACCCCCGACCACGCAAACGGCAACCGACCAGAACCACCGTCGCCGTCCGCCAAGCCGATCGTGTGCAGCGTCGCGTCCAGCAGGGCCGGGTGCAGACCGAAACCGTCCACACTCACACCCTCGGGCAGGGCGACCTCGGCGAACATCTCGTCGCCCTTGTGCCAGGCCGACCGCAGCCCCTGGAATGCCGGCCCGTAGTCGAAACCGTCGTCGGCCATGCCATCGTAGAACCCGTCCAGGCCCACGACCTCCGCGCTTGCGGGCGGCCATTCGACCAGGGAAGTCCCACCGGAGCGGCCTCCCGCGGCCAGCACACCGGTGGCGTGTCGGGTCCACGACCGGTCGTCGTCGCCCGCGCTGGAATAGAAGGTCAGCTCGCGCTTGCCCGAGGAGTCCTCGGCACCGATCCACACCTGCACCCGCACCGAGCCGTTCTCCGGCAGGACGAGAGGCGTCTCTAGAGTCAGCTCCTCCACCAGGTCACACCCGACCTGGTCCCCGGCACGCACCGCCAGCTCGACAAACGCCGTACCGGGCAACAGCACCGAACCCTGGACCACGTAATCGGCCAGCCACGGGTGGCTCTGGACCGACAACCGGCCGGTCAGCAGCACACCATCGGTGTCGCCCACCGCGACAGTCGCACCAAGCAACGGGTGCTCTGCCGCACCGAGCCCGGCCGCCGAGACATCACCGACCAGCGGCAGTACCTCAGGCCAGAAGCGCTCGTGTTGGAACGCGTAGGTGGGCAGGTCCACCCGCCGGGCGCCACGACCGGTGAAGAAGGCTTCCCAGTCCAGCCGCACACCCTGTGTGCACAGCTGTGCCACCGCGGATATCAGCGCGGACTCCTCCGGGCGGTCGGTCCGCAGCACCGGTACGAATCCGGCGTCCGGCGCGGACTCCTGGCCGAGTGCCGAAAGCGTTCCGCCCGGCCCGACCTCGACAAACGTCGCCACACCCTCGTTCACGAGCGTGCTCACGGCGTCGGCGAACCGCACCGACTCCCGCACATGCCGCACCCAGTACTCCGGCGAGGCCAACTCGTCGGCGGCCGCCCGCACACCGGTCAGCGTGGACACGATCGGGATAGCGGGTGCCTCGTAGGACACGCCTTCAAGGACCCGGCGGAACTCGTCGAGCATCGGGTCCATCAGCGGCGAGTGGAACGCGTGGCTGACCCGGAGCCGGGTCACCTTCCGGCCCGCCTCGCGCCACCGCTCCGCGACCGCCTCGACATCGGCGGCGACACCGGAGACGACCACCGACGTCGGCCCGTTCACCGCGGCAATGCCGACGGTGTCCGGCAGCTCGGGCGAGACCTCGGCTTCGGTTGCCTGGATCGCGACCATCGCGCCGCCCTCGGGCAGTGCCTGCATCAGCGCACCGCGCGCCGACACCACCTTTGCGGCATCGGCCAGCGACCAGACACCGGCCACGTGGGCGGCGGCCAGTTCGCCGATTGAGTGCCCGGCCAGCATGTCGGGCCGGACACCCCAGGATTTCAGCAGGCGGAACAGGGCCACCTCGACCGCGAACAGCGCGGGCTGTGTCACCCCGGTCTCGTTCAGTGCATCGGCGTCCTCGCCGAACAGCACCTCACGCACCGCCGGGTCGAATTCGCCCAGCACAGCGTCGAGCCCGTCGGCGAAGGCCGGGAATCGGGCAGCGAGTTCGCGCCCCATTCCGAGCCGCTGTGACCCCTGGCCCGAGAACAGGAAACCCACCCGGCCAGGCTCGTCAACGACCCCCGTCACCACAGCACCGGTCGCCTGACCCTCGGCCACAGCCGCCAAAGCGGCCAGCAGCTCCGACCGGTCGGCGGTGACCACCACCGCACGGTGCTCCAACGCCGACCGCGACGTCGCGAGCGAGTAAGCGACATCAACGGGCGCGTGCTCGTCCACGATGGACATCAGACGCTCAGCCTGGCCACGCAACGCGCCCTCGTCGCCCGCGGACAACACCCACGGCACCAGGCCGTCGTGCGCCGGCTCCGGAGCTTCCTCCTGCTCGACCGCGGGAGCCTGCTCGATGATGGCGTGTGCGTTCGTGCCGCTGAATCCGAACGACGACACACCGGCTCGCCACGGCCGGTCCACGGCAGGCCAGTCACGCTGGTCGGTGAGCAGTTCCACCGCGCCCGCGGACCAGTCCACGTGCGGGGAGGGCTCGTCCACGTGCAGGGTGCGGGGCAGCACACCGTGCCGCATGGCCAACACCATCTTGATCACACCGGCGACACCGGCCGCGGCCTGGGTGTGCCCGATGTTCGACTTGATCGAGCCGAGCCACAGCGGCTGGTCGGCGGGGCGGTCCTGGCCGTAGGTGGCCAGCAGTGCCTGCGCCTCGATCGGGTCACCCAGCTTCGTACCGGTGCCGTGCGCCTCGACCACGTCCACATCGGACGGAGCGAGCTGCGCACTGGCGAGGGCCTGCCGGATCACCCGCTGCTGCGACGGGCCGTTCGGTGCCGTCAGACCATTCGACGCGCCGTCCTGGTTCACCGCCGAACCGCGGATCACCGCCAGCACGGGGTGGCCGTTGCGCTGCGCGTCCGACAGCCGCTCCACGAACAGCATGCCGACACCCTCACCCCAACCGGTGCCGTCAGCGGCGGCGGCGAACGCCTTGCAGCGCCCATCCACCGCCAGCCCACGCTGGCGGCTGAACTCGATGAACGCACCCGGTGTGGACATCACGGTGACGCCGCCCGCGAGTGCGAGCGAGCACTCACCGGACCGCAGCGCCTGCACCGCCAAGTGCAGGGCGACCAGCGACGACGAACACGCCGTGTCCACCGTCACGGCGGGGCCTTCGAAGCCAAAGGTGTAGGAGAGCCGACCGGATGCCACGCTGGCCGCGTTACCGGTCGCCACATAACCACCGACGTCGGCGGCGGCCTCGCCCAGCACCAGCCCGTAGTCCTGCACGTTCGATCCCACGAAAACGCCGACCTGCTCACCGCGCAGTGACGCCGGGTCAACCCCAGCCCGCTCGAACGCCTCCCAGGAGGTCTCCAGCAGCAGCCGCTGCTGCGGGTCCATGGCCAGCGCTTCACGCGGTGAGATGCCGAAGAAGTCCGCGTCGAACCCGCTCACGTCCGACAGGAACGCGCCGGAACGCGAATATGAGGTCCCCACGCCATCCGGGTCGGGGTTGTACAGCGCTTCCAGATCCCAGCCACGATCGGTCGGGAATTGCGATACCGCGTCCTCGTCCGACAGCAGCACCTGCCACAGGTCCTCGGGGCTTGCCACGCCGCCGGGGTACCGGCATGCCATCGCCACGATCGCGATCGGCTCATCCGTCACACCAGAGACAGCCACAGGGGCAGTGGGGGAGGGGGCCACGTCCGCGCCGGAGAGTTCAATGCGCAGATAGGCGGCGAGTGCGGTGGCTGTCGGGTAGTCGAAGACCAGGGTGGCGGGAAGGGCGACACCGGTGGCTTCACTGAGCCGGGTGCGCAGTTCCATGGCCGTCAGCGAGTCGAAGCCCAACTCTCTGAAGGCGCGGGTCGCGGAGAACGCCTCACCGGACACATGACCGAGCACGGTGGCCGCTTCATAGCGGACCAAGTCGGTGAGCTGCCGCTCCTGCTCAGCCTCGTCCAAGCCGGCAAGCCGCTGTGCGAGAGCGGACGTGCTCTGCTCCGCCGGGGTGGCCTCGAACATGGCGCGGACCTCGGGCAGCTCGCCCAGCAGCGGGCTGGGCCGCTGTGCCATGAAGGTGCCTGCGAAGCGTTCCCAGTCGACATCGGCGACGACGATGTTCCCGTCGCCACGTTCCAGGGCGGTGGCCAGACCCACGATCGCGACGGCCGGGGCCATCGTCGGCAAGCCCCTGCGTCGCAAGTGCGTCGCCGCGTCCTGCCCGGCGTTCGCGACCATGCCGCCGTCGGCCCACGGACCCCATGCGACGGCGGTGGCGGGCAACCCAGCCGCCCTACGGTGCTCGGCCAGGGCGTCCAGGTAGGCGTTGGCGGCCGCGTACGCGCCCTGGCCACCACTGCCCCACACACCGGCGATCGACGAGAACAGGACGAACGCGTCCAACGGCGTTTCGCTCAGCAGGTCGTGCAGGTTCCTCGCACCGTCGACCTTGGCGGACAGCACATCGGCAAGTTCGCCCGCGTCGAGGTCGGCGAGTACGGCCGAGCGCTCGACACCGGCCGCGTGCACGACCGCGGTGAGCGGGAACTCGGCGGGCACCGAGGCGAGTACGTCTGCCAGCGCGTCCCGATTGGCGGCGTCACAGGCCGCGATCGTGACGCGGGCACCGAGCGCGGTCAGCTCCGCACGCAGCTCCTCCGCACCATCGGCTTCCAGCCCACGCCTGCTGGTCAGCAGCAGGTGCTCGGCACCCTTCGCCACCAGCCACCTGGCGACGTGCGCACCGAGCGCGCCGGTACCGCCGGTGACCAGGACCGTCCCGCGTGGCGACCAACTTGCCCCGGACGCCTTGCCCAGCGGTGCGGGCAGCAGCCTGCGACCCAGAACCTCACCACCGCGCAGGGCAACCTGGTCTTCGCCGGTGGTTCCGGCAAGCACCGTGGCCAGCAGATCGCCGGTCGCCTCGTCCTGCGCGTCGGGCAGGTCGACCAGGCCGCCCCAGCGGCCGGGGTGCTCCAGCGCGGCCACCCGGCCCAGACCCCACACCATCGACTGCTCGAACCCGGCAACCACGTCATCCGCGGCCGCCGACACCGCACCCGATGTCACACACCACAACGGCGCCCGCACATCCGCAGCACCGAGCGCACACAGCAGACCAACCGTGGCCTGGACACCCGTGGTGAGTCCCAGCAGCGAGACGACTCCGTGAAGTGCGGGCAGTTCGGTCAGCTGCTCCGCCCAGTTGACGGCTTGCGGGTCCATGTGCAGGACGTGTGCTTCCGCGCCGTTCCGGGCCAGCGCGTCACGCACCCACTCGGCCCGGTCCTCACCGGGCCGCGCCACAACCAGCCAGGCACCGTCCAGCTGCCCGGACCCGACAGTCACCGGCCGCCACTCGACCCGATACCGCCAACCATCCACAGCGGATCGACCCTGCTGCTCCTTACGCCAGGCGGAGAGCCTGGGCAGCACAGCACTCAGCGGATCGTCGGACGACACATCCAACGTACGGGCGAGATCAGCGATGTCGCCATCCTCGACCGCCTCCCAGAACCGCGACTCCACCGGAGACATCCGCTCAGTGCGCTCGTCGGCGGGCATGTCCAGCCAGTAGCGCTGATGCTGGAAGGCGTACGTCGGCAGGTCGACCCGCCGGGCCCCGCTGTCTGCGAAGTAGGCGGTCCAGTCAACCGCCACGCCCTGCGTGTGCAACGCGGCGACGGTGGTGATGAGGGCGGTCTCCTCGGGCCTGTCCGCACGCAACGCGGGCAGGAACACCGCGTCGGGTGCGCTGCCGAGGCCGAGAGCGGCCAGTGTCCCACCCGGCCCGATCTCGACGAACAACTCGGCACCCTGCTCGCGCAGTGCCACGACCGCATCGTGGAACCGCACCGACTCGCGCACGTGCCGCACCCAGTACTCCGGCGAGGCGAGCTCTTCGGCGGTGGCCAACCGACCCGTCAGCGTCGACACGATCGGGATCTCGGGTTCACCACACTCGATTCCCTCGACCACCGCGCGGAACTCGTCCAGCATCGGGTCCATCAGCGGCGAGTGGAACGCATGGCTCACCCGCAGCCGGGTCACCTTCCGACCCGCCTCACGCCACCGCTCCGCGACCGCCTCAACATCGGCGGCAACACCCGAAACGACCACCGACGTCGGCCCGTTGACCGCCGCGATCCCCACGGTGTCAGGCAGCTCGGGCGCGACCTCGGCCTCGGTTGCCTGGATCGCCATCATCGCGCCACCTGACGGCAGCGCCTGCATCAACCCGGCACGAGCGGATACCACCTTGGCGGCATCGGCCAACGACCACACCCCGGACACGTGCGCGGCGGCCAGCTCACCGATCGAGTGCCCGGCCAACATGCCAGGGCGGACGCCCCAGGACTCCAGCAGTCGGAACAGCGCCACCTCGATCGCGAACAACGCGGGCTGTGTCACCCCGGTCTCGTTCAGCGCATCGGCGTCCTCGCCGAACAGCACCTCACGCACCTGCGGGTCGAACGCGCCCAGCGCCTCGTCCAACGCGTTGGCGAACACCGGGAATCGGGCAGCGAGTTCGCGGCCCATTCCGAGCCGCTGCGACCCCTGGCCCGAGAACAAGAAGCCCAGCAACCCGGTGGCGACAGTACCCGCCAGAACACCCGCCGCCTGCCTGCCCTCGGCCAGCGCGGTCAGAGCGGTCAGCCGAGCCGCCGGATCATCCGCAAGGACAACCGCGCGGTGTTCCAGGGACGCCCGTGTTGTCGCGAGTGAGAAGCCGACATCCACAGGGTGCAGACCCACCACACCGTCGCGGAGCCGCTCAGCCTGATACCGCAGCGCCTCCGCACTCTGAGCCGACAGCACCCACGGCACCAGCCCGGCCGGCTCGGACGCCACAACGGGAGCCGACTCCTCAAACTCCGGGGCCTGCTCGATGATGGTGTGCGCGTTCGTGCCACTCACGCCGAAGGAGGACACACCCGCTCGCCACGGCCGGTCCGTCTCCGGCCACGACCGGGATTCGGTCAGCAGCTCCACCGCGCCCGCGGACCAGTCCACGTGTGACGACGGCTCGTTCACGTGCAGGGTGGCCGGCAGCACGCCGTGCCGCATCGCCATCACCATCTTGATCACACCAGCCACACCGGCCGCGGCCTGGGTGTGACCGATATTCGACTTCACCGATCCCAGCCATAGCGGCTCACCGGTGCGGTCCTGGCCGTAGGTGGCCAGCAGGGCCTGTGCCTCGATGGGGTCACCCAAGGTGGTGCCGGTGCCGTGCGCCTCCATCGCGTCCACATCGGACGGAGTGAGACCCGCACTGGCCAACGCCTGCCGGATCACCCGCTGCTGCGACGGACCGTTCGGCGCGGTGAGGCCGTTGGAAGCGCCGTCCTGGTTCACCGCGGAACCCCGGACCACCGCGAGCACCTGGTGGCCGTTGCGTTGGGCGTCCGACAGTCGCTCGACGAGCAGCATGCCGACGCCCTCGCCCCAACCGGTGCCATCGGCGCCGTCGGCGAACGCCTTGCAGCGGCCGTCCACCGACAGCCCGCGCTGGCGGCTGAACTCGATGAACGAGCTCGGTGTCGACATCACCGTGACACCGCCGACCAGTGCCAGTTCACACTCGCCCTTGTGCAGCGCCTGCACCGCGAGATGCAGCGCCACCAGCGACGACGAACACGCCGTGTCGACCGTCACCGCGGGGCCTTCAAGGCCGAACGTGTAGGAGAGCCGACCGGAGATGACGCTCGCCGAGATGCCGGTGCCCGCGTATCCCTCGACGGTCTCCTGCGCGGCCATCAACAGCGCCGCGTAGTCTTGCCCGTTGGTGCCGACGAAGACACCGGACCGGCTGCCCCGTATCGAGTTCGGGTCGATACCCGCCCGCTCGAAGGCTTCCCAGGAGGTTTCGAGTAGCAGTCGCTGCTGCGGGTCCATGGCCAGCGCCTCGCGGGGCGAGATGCCGAAGAACGCCGGGTCGAAGTCCGCCACATGGTCGAGGAAGGCGCCCATGCGGCTGTAGGTGGTGCCCGAGTGGTCGGGGTCCGGGTCGTACAGGGACTCCACGTCCCAGCCGCGGTCGGTGGGGAACTCCGAGACCGCGTCTGTGCCTTCGGCAACGAGGCGCCACAGGTCCTCGGGTGATTCGACCCCGCCGGGGAAGCGGCAGCTCATACCGACGATGGCGATCGGCTCGTCGGTCACAGTCACTGTGGGGCTGTCGGCAACGACATCGATCACCCCACCCAGCAGTTCGGCACCCAGGTGTGCTGCGAGTGCGGCGGGGGTCGGGTAGTCGAAGACCAGGGTGGCGGGCAGGGTCAACTCGGTGGCGGTGTTGAGCCGGTTGCGCAGTTCGACAGAGCTGAGCGAGTCGAAGCCCAGGTCCTTGAACGCGCGGTCGGGCGCGATGGCGTGCGCCGAGCTGTGGCCGAGGACCACGGCAACCTGGCTGAGGACCAGGTCCAGCAGTGCCTTCTCGCGCTCCGCGGCGGTCATGCCCGCCAGTGACCGCGCCAGCGCGGATCCGGCGACGGACCCGGCCTCGGCAGTCCTGCGCGCGGTGCCACGGACCAGACCGCGCAGCATGTGTGGCACAGGCTGGGAACGCGCCTGCCGATGCAGCACGGGTATGTCCAGGGGCACCGGTGCCAGCAGCGCGCGCCCCGTGGAGCCCGCCGCGTCGAACAGCGACAGGCCCTCGGCCGCGCCGATCGGAATCATGCCACCGCTGGTGATCCGCCGCACATCGGCCTCATCCAGGCTGCCTGCCATACCGCTGGCATCCGCCCACAGACCCCATGCCAGGGAGGTGGCGGGCAGGCCGGCAGCGCGGCGATGCTGTGCGAGCGCGTCCAGGAAGGTGTTCGCCGCCGCGTAGTTGCCCTGGCCGGCGCTGCCGAACACACCGGCGGTGGAGGAGAACAGCACGAACGCCGACAGGTCGCGGGTGAGCTCGTGGAGGTGCCAGGCCGCGTCGACCTTGGGCCGGAACACATCGTCGATCCGGTCCGGAGTCAGCGAGCCGATGGTGGCGTCGTCCAGTACGCCCGCGGTGTGGACCACGGCGGAGACCTGGTGTTCGGCCAGCAGACCCGCGACGGCCTCCCGGTCGGCTACGTCACACGCCGCGAACGTCACCTCGGCGCCCAGAGCGACCAGTTCGTCGCGCAGTTCCTCGGCGCCCTTGGCCGCGGCGCCGCGCCTGCTCACCAGCAGCAGGCTCCGCACACCTCGCTCCGCGACCAGGTGTCGGGCGACGAGGCCGCCCAGCGTGCCTGTCGCGCCGGTGATCAGCACCGCACCCGAACCGAAGCCGGGGTCGTCCACCACCGACTGCTTGACCCTGGCCAGACGCGGCGCGCTGGCGGCGCCGGAGCGCAGCGCCAACTGCGGTTCTCCGGTGGCCAATGCGGAAGGCAGTACATCGAGCGAGGTCGCTTCGTCGTCGAGGTCGACCAGGACGATCCGGTCCGGGTTCTCCGACTGGGCGGACCGCACCAGGCCCCACACCGCCGCCTGCGCGATGTCCCGCAGGTCCTCGTCGGCTGTGGTGGCGATCGCACCGCTGGTCACGATGGCCAGACGCGCCGTGTCGGACCGCTCGTCGGCGAGCCAGTTCTGGATCGCGTTCAGCGCCCAGTGCGCTGCCTCATGGGCACCGGACACCGGATCGGACCCAGAGGTGATCGGGCACGAAAGGACGACGAAGTCGGACAGTTCCGCCGACGGGGATAGCGACTCCAGGTCGGTCCACTCGACCGTCGGGACGTCGTCGTCAGACAGAGGCACCGACACCCAGTCGATGCCGAACAGCGCGTCGCTCCGGTTGTCACCGGCCAGCTGTTCCAACGAGACGGGGCGCAGCACCAGCGAGTCGATCGTGGCCACCGGAGCACCGGAGCCGTCCGCGATCGCCAACGACACCTCGTCCGATCCCGCAGGCGTCAACCGCACCCGCAGCACCGTCGCGCCCGAGGCGTGCAACCGCACCCCCGACCACGAGAAGGGCAGCTTGCTGAGAGCGTCGGCCTCGCCCATCAGCCCGATGGTGTGCAGCGTCGCGTCCAGCAGGGCCGGGTGCAGACCGAAACCGTCCACACTCACACCCTCGGGCAGGGCGATCTCGGCGAACATCTCGTCGCCCTTGCGCCAGGCCGACCGCAGCCCCTGGAATGCCGGCCCGTAGCCGTAGCCCAGCTCCGCCAGCTGGTCGTAGGCTCCGTCCAGCTCCATGACCTCCGCGCTTGCGGGCGGCCATTCGACCAGGGAAGCCCCACCGGAGCGGCCTCCCGCGGCCAGCACACCGGTGGCGTGTCGGGTCCACGACCGGTCGTCGTCGCCCGCGCTGGAATAGAAGGTCAGCTCGCGCTTGCCCGAGGAGTCCTCGGCACCGATCCACACCTGCACCCGCACCGAGCCGTTCTCCGGCAGGACGAGAGGCGTCTCTAGAGTCAACTCCTCCACCAGGTCACACCCGACCTGGTCCCCGGCACGCACCGCCAGCTCGACAAACGCCGTACCGGGCAACAGCACCGAACCCTGGACCACGTAATCGGCCAGCCACGGGTGGCTCTGGACCGACAACCGGCCGGTCAGCAGCACACCATCGGTGTCGCCCACCGCGACGGTCGCACCAAGCAACGGGTGCTCTGCCGCACCGAGCCCGGCCGCCGAGACATCACCGACCAGCGGAAGCACGTCCAGCCAGTAGCGCTCGCGCTGGAACGCGTACGTCGGCAGATCCGCCCGCCGAGCCCCGCTGCCCTCGAAGTAGGCGACCCAGTCCACATGGGCACCCCGCACATGCGCTTCCGCGATCGCGGCGGTCAGCGCGGACTCCTCCGGGCGGTCGGTCCGCAGCACCGGCACGAACCCGGCGTCGGGTGCGGTCTCCTGCCCCAGGGCCGACAGCGTCCCACCCGGCCCAACCTCAACGAACGTGGTCACGCCCTCGTCCCGCAACGTGCTCACGGCGTCGGCGAACCGCACCGACTCCCGCACATGCCGCACCCAGTACTCCGCCGAGGCGAGTTCTTCGGCGGTGGCCACCTGACCCGTCAGTGTCGACACGATGGGAATCTCAGGCGCCTCGTAGGACACGCCTTCCAGCACCCGGCGGAACTC
This sequence comes from Streptomyces sp. JLBJ103, assembly GCF_058215575.1. NCBI lineage: Bacteria > Bacillati > Actinomycetota > Actinomycetes > Kitasatosporales > Streptomycetaceae > Streptomyces > Streptomyces sp. JLBJ103. The sequence continues at coordinate 7,305,855 of NZ_CM177089.1, forward strand.
GTCCAGCATCGGGTCCATCAGCGGCGAGTGGAACGCGTGACTGACGCGCAGGCGGCTCACCTTCCGACCCGCCGCACGCCACCGCTCGGAAACGGCCTCCACGTCGGCGGCGACACCGGAGACGACCACTGACGTCGGCCCGTTCACCGCGGCAATGCCCACGGTCTCCGACAGATCCGGCGCGACCTCGGCCTCGGTTGCCTGGATCGCCACCATCGCGCCGCCCTCGGGCAGCGCCTGCATCAGCGCACCGCGCGCCGACACCACCTTTGCGGCATCAGCCAGCGACCAGACACCAGCCACATGAGCCGCGGCCAACTCACCGATCGAGTGTCCCGCCAGCACATCCGGCCGGACTCCCGACGACTCCAGCAGGCGGAAGAGCGCCACCTCGACCGCGAACAGCGCGGGCTGTGTCACCCCGGTCTCGTTCAGTGCATCGGCGTCCTCGCCGAACAGCACCTCACGCACCTGCGGATCAAACTGGCCCAGCGCCTCGTCCAACGCCTCGGCGAAGACCGGATACCGGGCGGCCAGCTCGCGGCCCATTCCGAGCCGCTGCGACCCCTGGCCCGAGAACAGGAAACCTAACAACCCGGTGGCGACGGAACCCGTCAGAACACCCGCCACCTCCCTGCCCTCGGCCAGGGCGGTCAGAGCGGTCAGTCGAGCCTCCGGATCATCCGCAAGGACAACCGCGCGGTGTTCCAGCGACGCTCGTGTGGTCGCGAGTGAGAAGCCGACATCCACAGGGTCCAGACCGACCACACCGTCGCGGAGCCGCTCAGCCTGATACCGCAGCGCCTCCGCACTCCGGGCCGACAGCACCCACGGCACCAGCCCCTCACCCGACGGCTCCCGAGCTTCCTCCTGCTCGACTGCGGGAGCCTGCTCGATGATGGTGTGCGCGTTCGTGCCACTCACGCCGAAGGACGACACACCCGCTCGCCACGGCCGGTCCGTCTCCGGCCACGACCGGGACTCGGTCAGCAGCTCCACCGCGCCCGCGGACCAGTCCACATGTGACGACGGCTCGTCCACGTGCAGGGTGGCCGGCAGCACACCGTGCCGCATCGCCATCACCATCTTGATCACACCGGCCACGCCCGCGGCCGCCTGCGTGTGGCCGATGTTCGACTTCACCGATCCCAGCCACAGCGGCTCACCGGTGCGGTCCTGGCCGTAGGTGGCCAGCAGGGCCTGTGCCTCGATGGGGTCGCCGAGCGTGGTGCCGGTGCCGTGTGCCTCCATCGCGTCCACATCGGACGGAGTGAGACCCGCACTGGCCAACGCCTGCCGGATCACCCGCTGCTGCGAGGGACCGTTCGGCGCCGTCAAACCATTCGACGCACCGTCCTGGTTCACCGCGGAACCCCGCACCACCGCCAGCACCTGGTGGCCGTTGCGCTGCGCGTCCGACAGCCGCTCCACGAGCAGCATGCCGACACCCTCACCCCAACCGGTGCCATCGGCGCTCTCGGCGAACGCCTTGCACCGACCGTCCGGGGCAAGGCCACGCTGCCTGCTGAACTCGATGAAGGAGCCCGGTGTCGACATCACCGTGACACCGCCGACCAGTGCCAGTTCACACTCGCCCTTGTGCAGCGCCTGCACCGCGAGATGCAGCGCCACCAGCGACGACGAACACGCCGTGTCGACCGTCACCGCGGGGCCTTCAAGGCCGAACGTGTAGGAGAGCCGACCGGAGATGACGCTCGCCGAGATGCCGGTGCCCGCGTATCCCTCGACAGTCTCCTGCGCGGCCATCAACAGCGCCGCGTAGTCCTGCCCGTTGGTGCCGACGAAGACACCGGACCGGCTGCCCCGCACCGAGTTCGGGTCGATACCCGCCCGCTCGAACGCCTCCCAGGAGGTCTCCAGCAGCAGTCGCTGCTGCGGGTCCATCGCCAACGCCTCACGCGGCGAAATCCCGAAGAACCCCGGGTCGAACTCCAACGCGTCGTGCAGGAAGCCACCTTCACGCGCGTAGGTGGTGCCCGAGTGCTCGGGGTCCGGGTCGTACAGCGACTCCACGTCCCAACCCCGGTTGGTGGGGAACCCGGACACCGCGTCCGCACCGGACTCGACAAGACGCCACAGGTCCTCCGGCGACTCGACCCCACCGGGGAAACGGCAGCTCATGCCGACGATCGCGATCGGCTCGCTGGCCTTCTCCTCGACTTCGCGAAGCCGTTGCCTGGTCTGCCGCAGGTCCGCGGTCAGGCGCTTCAGGTAGTCGAGGACCTTGTCGTCGTTCGACATGTGCTTGCTACCCCTCCGGGTGAGAGTCCGTACCCGTGTTGATGAGAGTCCGTGCCGGCTGATCTGGGTCAGAGTCCGTACGGGCTGATCTGGCTAAGAGCCCGTATGGGCTGATCCTGGTGTGCGCGTGTGCGCGTGTGAGTCCGTACCGGCTGATCAGGACTTTCCGAGTTCCTCGTCGATGATGTCGAACACGTCGTCCAGCGTTGCCGACGTCAGGTCGTCCACCGCGGCGGCCTCGGTCTCCTTGTCGTCCCATGTGGACAGGAGCGACCGGAGCCTCAGCCGGATGTCCCCGACCAGCTCGTCGTTCGGGTCGAGCTTGGAGATGGTGATCGTCAGCTTGTTGAGTTCGCTGAGCACCGCGGTGGCGGGCGTGCCGGAGTCGGCGAGCACCGTCGTCCGCAGGTGGGCCGCGAGCGCCGCCGGGTTCGGGTGGTCGAACACCAGGGTGGCGGGCAGTCGTGAGTCGACCTCGGCGTCGAGCCTGTTGCGCAGCTCCACGGCGGTCAGCGAGTCGAAACCAAGCTCCTTGAACGCCCGGTCCGCCTCGACGGCCTCCGGTCCCGCGAAGCCGAGTACGGCCGCGGTGTGAGTGCGGACGAGGTGCACCAGCGCCCGGTCCTGCTCCGCCTCGGTGAGGCCCGCGAGCCGCTGGGTGAGCGGAACCGTCCCGGAGCCGTCGCCGGACCGCGCGGACCGGCGGGCGGGGGTGGGAACGAGACCGCGCAGCAGCGGCCGCACCTGCTCCGGATGGGCCCGCAGCGCAGCCAGCTCGATCGCGGCGGGCACCGCGGTGGCGGCGCCGGTCGCGCGCGCCGCGTCGAACAGCGCCATGCCGTCCTCGGAGGACAGCGGGACCATGCCGCCCCTCGCCATCCGCTGTACGTCGGCGTCGTCGAGGTGGCCGGTGATGCCGCTGGCCTCGGCCCACAGACCCCAGGCCAGCGACGTCGCGGGCAGCCCGGCCGCCCGGCGGTGCTGCGCGAGCGCGTCGAGGAACGCGTTGGCGGCCGCGTAGTTGCCCTGGCCGGGGCCGCCGAACACACCGGCGGCGGCGGAGAACAGCACGAACGCCGTGAGGTCCGTCCCCGCGGTCAGCTCGTGCAGGTGCTGCGCGGCGTCGGCCTTGGGGCGGAGCACCGCGTCGATGTGCTCCGGAGTCAGGGACTCGATCACGCCGTCGTCCAGTACGCCCGCCGTGTGCACGATAGCGGTCACGGGGTGCTCGGCCAGCAGCGCGGCGACCGCGTCGCGGTCGCTCATGTCACACGCCTCGACCACGACCCGCGCGCCCAACTCCTCGAGTTCCCGGCGCAGTTCCTCCGCGCCCGGCGAAGCCATGCCGCGCCTGCCGGTCAGTACCAGGTTCCGGACACCGTGGCGGGTGACGAGGTGCCGCGCGGTCACCCCGCCGAGCACGCCGAGCCCACCGGTGATCAGCACCGGGCCATCAGGGTCGAACGCCACGGGTTCGGGCGCGTCGGCCGGAGCGGCGAGCCGCGCCAGCCTGGCCACCGAGGCGACGCCGTTCCGTACCGCGACCTGCGGCTCCCCGGTCGCCACCGCGGCGGGCAGCCTGCGCAGCGACTTCTCGTGCCCGTCCACGTCGACCAGCACGAACCGCGTCGGGTGCTCCGACTGTGCCGACCGCACCAGGCCCCACGCGGGAGCGCGCACCAGGTCCGGGACATCCTCGTCCGGTCCGGCCGCCACCGCGCCACTCGTCAGCAGTACGAGCCGCGACTCGGCGAACCGGTCGTCCGCAAGCCACTTCTGGAGGAGGTCGAGGGTGCGGCGCGTCGCCTCTCGAGGGGTCGTCGCGCCCTCGCCCGGCGTCACGGCCACAAACCCGGGCACGGGCGCGCCGCCATCGACGGCGGCCAGCAGCGCGGCCAAGTCACCGTGCTCGTCGACCAGTTCACCCGCCGCGGTGAGTGCGTGGGTCAGCCGGGCGGTGTCGCCGCCGAGCACCGCCCACGTGCCGATGTCGGGAGCGGCGTCCGGCATCGGAACCCACTTCACCTCGAACAGCGAGTCGCGGTGTGCGGACCGTGCGAGGTTGAGCTGATCGGCCGAGATCGGCCGCAGGCTCAGCTCGTCTACGGCGGCGACCGGCTCGCCGGAGCCGTCGGCGACCAGCACCGCCACGGCGTCCACGCCGACCGGCGTCAACCGGACCCGCAGCGCCGTCGCTCCGGTCGCCAGCAGCCGCACCCCGGCCCATGAGAACGGGAGTCCATCCGAACTCACCCCGAGCCCGATGGCGTGCAGCGCCGTGTCCAGGAGAGCCGGGTGCAGGCCGAAGCCCTCGTCCGCGAGGCCGTCCGGCAGCACCACCTCGGCGAACACCTCGTCGCCCTTGCGCCAGGCCGTGCGCAGGCCCTGGAAGGCGGGGCCGTGGTCGAGGCCGGAAGCGGCGACGGTGGCGTAGTGACTGTCCAGCTCGACCGGCTCGGCCTCGCTCGGCGGCCAGGCCACGAGGGTGTCGGTGACGGGTTCCGCCTCGGCCACCAGAGCGCCGGTGGCGTGGCGGGTCCAGTCCCCGCCTTCGTCACCCCGGGAATCCACGGTGAACGCCCGCTTGCCCGACGCGTCCGGCCCGTCGAGGCTGAGCCGTACCTGGACGCCGTCCCGCTCGGGCAGCACCAGCGGCGCCTCCAGCACCAGGTCGTCCAGCGACGCGTAGCCGACGTGGTCACCGGCGCGCAGTGCGAGGTCCACGTAGGCCGCGCCGGGGAGCACCGCCGCGCCCAGGACGCGGTAGTCGGTGAGCCACGGGTGGGTGCGCAGCGACAGCCTGCCGCTGAACACGAGCGCCTCGGAGTCCGCGAGTTCGGTGACGGCGACGAGCACGGGGTGGTCCACCCGCCCCAGCCCGGCCGAGGTCACGTCGCCGGACGCGGTGTGCGTCGTCGTGGGCCAGAAGCGCTGGCGCTGGAACGGGTACGTCGGCAGGTCCACCTGCCGCGCACCGGAGGGCTCCCACGCACCCGAGAGCTCCCCGTCCACCTTGCCGCCGCGGACGAACAGCCCGCCTGCCGCGGTCATCAGCCGGGCCAGGCTCCCGTCCCCGCGCCGCAACGAGCCGACCACCAAGCCGTTGGCGCCGACCAGTTCGCCCAAGCCGGCCACCAGCACCGGATGCGGGCTGACCTCGACAAAGGCCGTGAAGTCCGCGGCCACCAGGGCCGAGACGGAGTCCGCGAACTCCACCGTCTGCCGCAGGCTCCGGTACCAGTACGTGGCGTCCATCTCTCGGGTGTCCAGCCACCCGCCGGTCAGCGGGGAGAAGTACGGCACCTCACCGGAGCGCGGCGACACATCCGCCAGCCCCTCCAGGAGTTCCGCCTCGATCCGCTCGACGTGGTGGGAGTGCGGGGCGTAGTCCGCCAGGACCCGGCGCGCCCACACCCCCCGCTCGGCGCAGACCTCCACCAGTTCGTCCAGCGCGGCGACATCGCCGGACACGACGACCGAGGCGGGGCCGTTCACCACGCCGACCGCGAGTTGCCCGTCCCACCGCGCCAGCAGCTCCCGTACGGCGTCCACACCGAGCGCGACCGACACCATGCCGCCCTGGCCGGACAGCGCGGTCAACGCCTTGCTCCGCAGGACGACCAGCCGCGCCGCGTCGTCCAGGGACAGGGCGCCCGCGACGCACGCTGCCGCGATCTCGCCCTGCGAGTGCCCCAGCACGGCGCTCGGCTCGACGCCCCACGACCGCCAGGTGGCGGCCAGTGACACCATCACCGCGAACAGTGCGGGCTGGACGACATCCACTCGCTCCATCAGGTCGGAATCCCGGATCGCGTCCAGCAGCGACCAGTCGACGAACGCTTCCAGCGCCTCCGCGCACTCCTCCATCCGCGTGCGGAACACCGGCGAGGACTCCAGCAGCTCCTGCGCCATGCCGACCCACTGCGTACCGTGGCCGGGGAACACGAACACCACACCGTCACCGCGGTGTTCCGCCACACCGGTCACGACGTTCGGCGCCTCACGGCCGTCGGCCAGAGCGGTGAGACCGGCGAGGAACTCCTCGCGGTCCAGCCCCACCACCACGGCGCGGTGGTCGAACGTCGACCGGGAACGCAACGAGTGGGCGACATCGGCGACGGACATGGCCGTCTCGTGCGCGAACTCCTCGCGGAGCCGGGACGCCTGCTCCCGCAGTGCCTCGCCGGACCGCGCCGACAGCACCCACGGCACCAGGCCGTCGTGCGTCGGCTCCGGGGCTTCCTCGTGCTCGATCGCGGGTGCCTGCTCGATGATGGTGTGCGCGTTGGTTCCGCTGAATCCGAACGACGACACACCGGCTCGCCACGGCCGGTCCACGGCAGGCCAGTCACGCTGGTCGGTGAGCAGTTCCACCGCACCGGCGGACCAGTCCACATGCGGCGACGGCTCGTCGACGTGCAGGGTGCGGGGCAGCACACCGTGCCGCATCGCCATCACCATCTTGATCACGCCAGCCACGCCCGCAGCCGCCTGCGTGTGACCGATGTTCGACTTGATCGAGCCGAGCCACAACGGCTGGTCGACGGGGCGGTCCTGGCCGTAGGTGGCCAGCAGGGCCTGCGCCTCGATCGGGTCACCCAGCTTGGTACCGGTGCCGTGCGCCTCGATCGCGTCCACATCGGACGGAGCGAGACCCGCACTGGCGAGCGCCTGCCGGATCACCCGGCGCTGCGACGGTCCGTTCGGTGCCGTCAGGCCGTTCGACGCGCCGTCCTGGTTGACCGCGGAACCCCGCACCACCGCCAGCACCTGGTGGCCGTTGCGTTGGGCGTCCGACAGCCGCTCGACGAGCAGCATCCCGATGCCCTCGCCCCAGCCCGTGCCGTCCGCGCTGTCGGCGAACGCCTTGCACCGGCCGTCCACCGACAGCCCGCGCTGGCGGCTGAACTCGATGAACGCACCCGGCGTGGACATCACCGTGACGCCACCGGCGAGCGCGAGCGAGCACTCACCGGACCGCAGTGCCTGCACCGCCAGATGCAGCGCCACCAGCGACGACGAGCACGCCGTGTCCACCGTGACGGCGGGACCTTCAAGACCGAACGTGTAGGCCAGCCGACCGGACATGACGCTTGCCGCGCTGCCCGTCGCCACGTGCCCACCCACGTCCTCGGCGGCCCCGTCCAGCACCATCCCGTAGTCCTGCACGTTCGAGCCGACGAATACGCCGACCCGCTCGCCACGGACGGCGTTCGGGTCGATACCGGCCCGCTCGAACGTCTCCCAGGAGGTCTCCAGCAGCAGTCGCTGCTGCGGGTCCATCGCCAGCGCCTCACGCGGCGAGATCCCGAAGAAGCCCGCGTCGAAGTCCGCCACGCGGTCGAGGAAGGCACCCATACGGCTGTACGACGTGCCCACACCCGAAGGGTCCGGGTCGTACAGCGCTTCCAGGTCCCAACCGCGGTCGGCCGGGAACTCCGACACCGCGTCCCCACCCGACAGCAGCACCTGCCACAGGTCCTCCGGGCTCGCCACACCACCGGGGTACCGGCATGCCATCGCCACGATCGCGATCGGCTCATCGGTCACCCCCGACACGGCGACCTCCGGCGCCGGCAGCGACCCGCTGTGCGGTTCCAGGACCTCCGTCATAAGGTGCTCGGCGAGCGCCGCGGGGGTGGGGTAGTCGAAGACCACGGTCGCGGGCAGGGTGAGGCCGGACGCGGCCGTCAGCCGGTTGCGCAGTTCGACGGCGGTCAGCGAGTCGAAGCCCAATTCGCGGAATGCCCGGTCGGGTTCGACGGCGCCGGCCGAGGTGTGTCCGAGGACGGTGGCCGCCTGCGCCACCACCAGCCCGCGCACCAGCTCCCGCTGCTTCGCCGCGTCCAGGCCGGTGAGCCGGCGCCGCAGCTCCGCCCCGTCCTCGTCGGCCCCGTCGGACACGTCGGACTCGGCCGTCCGGTCCGCGACCGCGGCACACGCCTCGGCCAGGTCGGCGAAGAGCGGGCTGGGCCTGCCGATCGTGAACGCGGGGGCGAACCGCTCCCAGTCCACGTTCACCACGACCGTGCTCGCGGTGCCACCGCCGACCGCGTCGCCGATGGCGCCCACCGCGAGGTCCGGCGGCAGCGCCGGGAGCCCGCGCCGGGACAGCTGCCGCTGCGCCTCGTCGTCGGCCATCCCGCCCCCGGCCCAGGGGCCCCAGGCCACTGCCGTCCCCGGCAGACCGCACGAGGTGCGGTGCTCGGCGAGCGCGTCGAGGTAGGCGTTCGCGGCGCTGTAGCCGACCTGGCCACCACTGCCCCAGATACCGGCGATCGAGGAGTAGGACACGAACGCGTCGAGCGGCGTGTCGGCCAGCAGCTCATGCAGGTGCGCGGCACCCGCCACCTTGGCGGTGACCACGTCCGCGAAGCGTGCGAGGTCGGTCTCCTCGACAGGGGCGCTGTCATTGAGACCTGCGGTGTGCACAACGGCGCGGACCGGGTCACCGGCGGCGGCCAGACCGTCGAGCAGGCCGGCGAGTCCGTCCCCGGCGGCGATGTCGACCGCGGCGACCGTGACGCGCGCGCCCAGCTCGATGAGCTCGGCCTCCAACTCCGCGGCGCCCTCGGCCTCAGGACCGCGACGGCTCACCAGCACGACGTGCTCGGCACCGTTCGCCGCCAACCACCGGGCAGCCCTGGCGCCCAGGGCGCCGAGACCGCCGGTCACGAGGACCGTGCCACGCGGCGTCCAGCCGGAGCCGGCGGCGGCCCGTCCGGCCCGCCGGAGCCGACGCGCGAACACGCCGGACCCGCGCACGGCGACCTGGTCCTCCGATCCGCCCAGCAGTCCGCACAGCCGCGCGGCCACCTGCTCGTCCACCGTCTCCGGCAGGTCGACCAAGCCGCCCCAGCGAGCGGGGTGTTCCAACGCCGCGGCCCGGCCGAGGCCCCACACCATCGACTGCGCGAAGCCCGCGACCGCGTCATCCGCGGCCGCCGACACCGCACCCGACGTCACGCACCACAGCGGCGCCTGTACGTCCGCGTCACCGAGCGCCTGGACCAGCGCGAGGGTGGCCGCCACGCCGTTCGGCACCGCGGGGTGGTCGGGGTGCGGCGACTCGTCGAACGCCAGCAGCGACAGGACACCGCTGACCTCTTCGCGCGCGACGGCCGCGCGCAGTGCGTCGGCCAGCCCTGCGCGATCCGCTGCGTCGCCCTCGACCTGGACCGCGACGAGCGCCAGGTCCCGGTCCGCCAGCAGCCTGCTCAGCGCCTCGGCGCGCTCGTCACCCGCGGGTGCCACGACCAGCCACGTGCCCGACGGGGGCGTCGTCGCAGGGTGGCCGACGGCCTTCCAGTCAACGGCGTAACGCCACTTGTCCACAGTGGACTTCTCGCGGCTCTGGCGCCGCCACGACGACAGCAGCGGCAGCACGGCGCGGAGCGAATCGGTCGCCCCGTCGTCGTTGATCCCCAGGGACGAGGCGAGTGCCGTCGCCTCCTCGCTGTCCACCGCGGCCCAGAACCGCGCCTCGTCCGCGTCCGGCGCGGCCTCGGTGTTGCCGGGCCGAGCGTCCAGCCAGTAGCGCTGGTGCTGGAAGGCGTACGTCGGCAGGTCGACCCGCCGGGCCCCGCTGTCTGCGAAGTAGGCGGTCCAGTCAACCGCCACGCCCTGCGTGTGCAACGCGGCGACGGTGGTGATGAGGGCGGTCTCCTCGGGCCTGTCCGCACGCAACGCGGGCAGGAACACCGCGTCGGGTGCGCTGCCGAGGCCGAGAGCGGCCAGTGTCCCACCCGGCCCGATCTCGACGAACAACTCGGCACCCTGCTCGCGCAGTGCCACGACCGCGTCGTGGAACCGCACCGATTCGCGGACATGCCGCACCCAGTATTCCGGCGAGGCGAGTTCTTCGGCGGTGGCCAACCGGCCCGTCAGCGTGGACACGATCGGGATTGCGGGTGCCTCGTAGGACACGCTCTCCAGCACACGGCGGAAGTCGTCGAGCATCGGGTCCATCAGCGGCGAGTGGAACGCGTGGCTGACGCGGAGCCGGGTCGTCTTTCGACCTGCCTCACGCCACCGCTCGGCAACGGCCTCCACATCGGCGGCGACACCGGAGACGACCACCGAAGTCGGCCCGTTGATTGCGGCGATGTCCACGGTGTCAGGCAGCTCGGGCGCGACCTCGGCCTCGGTCGCCTGGATCGCCATCATCGCGCCACCTGACGGCAGCGCCTGCATCAACCCGGCACGAGCGGATACCACCTTTGCGGCATCTGCGAGTGACCAGACACCGGCCACGTGCGCGGCGGCCAGCTCGCCGATCGAGTGGCCCGCCAGCGCCTCGGGCCGGATGCCCCAGGACTCCAGCAGGCGGAAGAGCGCCACCTCGACCGCGAACAACGCGGGCTGCGTCACCCCGGTCTCGTTCAGCGCATCGGCGTCCTCGCCGAACAGCACCTCACGCACCTGCGGGTCGAACGCGCCCAGCGCCTCGTTCAAGGCGTCGGCGAACACCGGGAATCGGGCGGCTAGTTCACGGCCCATCCCGAGCCGCTGCGATCCCTGGCCCGAGAACAGAAAACTCAGCCGACGCGATGCCGCCTCACCCATCACGACGCCCGGCTCGTCCCGCCCCTCGGCGAGAGCACCGAGAGCCGACAGGAACTCGGCACGATCAGCGGCGACCACCACGGCACGGTGGTCCAACGCCGTCCGCGACGTCGCGAGCGAGTAAGCGACATCAACGGGCGCGTGCTCGTCCACGATGGACATCAGACGCTCAGCCTGGCCACGCAACGCGCCCTCGTCGCCCGCGGACAGCACCCACGGCACCAGGCCGTCGTACGCCGGCTCCGGAGCTTCCTCCTGCTCGACTACGGGTGCCTGCTCGATGATGGTGTGCGCGTTGGTTCCGCTGAATCCGAACGACGACACACCGGCTCGCCACGGCCGGTCCACAGCAGGCCAGTCACGCTGGTCGGTGAGCAGTTCCACCGCGCCCGCGGACCAGTCCACGTGCGGGGAGGGCTCGTCCACGTGCAGGGTGCGCGGCAGCACACCGTGCCGCATGGCCAACACCATCTTGATCACACCGGCGACACCGGCCGCGGCCTGGGTGTGACCGATGTTCGACTTGATCGAGCCGAGCCACAGCGGCTGGTCGGCGGGGCGGTCCTGGCCGTAGGTGGCCAGCAGTGCCTGCGCCTCGATCGGGTCACCGAGCTTGGTACCGGTGCCGTGCGCCTCGATCGCGTCCACATCGGACGGAGCGAGACCCGCGTTCGCCAACGCCTGCCGGATCACCCGCTGCTGCGACGGTCCGTTCGGTGCCGTCAGACCATTCGACGCGCCGTCCTGGTTCACCGCCGAACCGCGGATCACCGCCAGCACGGGGTGGCCATTGCGCTGCGCGTCCGACAGCCGCTCCACGAACAGCATGCCGATACCCTCGCCCCAGCTGGTGCCGTCAGCGGCGGCGGCGAACGCCTTGCACCGGCCGTCCAACGACAGCCCACGCTGGCGGCTGAACTCGATGAACGCACCCGGTGTGGACATCACGGTGACGCCGCCCGCGAGTGCGAGCGAGCACTCGCCCGACCGCAGCGCCTGCACCGCCAAGTGCAGGGCGACCAGCGACGACGAACACGCGGTGTCCACCGTGACGGCGGGGCCTTCGAAGCCAAAGGTGTAGGAGAGCCGACCGGATGCCACGCTGGCCGCGTTGCCGGTCGCCACATAACCACCGACGTCTGCGGCGGCCTCGCCCAGCACCAGCCCGTAGTCCTGCGCGTTCGAGCCGACGAAAACGCCGACGTGCTCACCGCGCAGCGTCGCTGGGTCGATCCCAGCCCGTTCCATCAGTTCCCAGGAGGTCTCCAGCAACAGCCTCTGCTGCGGGTCCATGGCAAGCGCCTCGCGCGGCGAGATCCCGAAGAAGCCCGCGTCGAACCCGCTCACGTCCGACAGGAACGCGCCAGAACGCAGGTACGTGGTCCCCACCGCGTCCGGGTCGGGGTTGTACAGCGCGTCCACGTCCCAGCCGCGATCGGTGGGGAACTCCGATACCGCGTCCCCGTCCGACAGCAGCACCTGCCACAGGTCCTCGGGGCTTGCCACGCCGCCGGGGTACCGGCATGCCATCGCCACGATCGCGATCGGCTCATCCGTCACACCAGAGACAGCCACAGGGGCAGTGGGGGAGGGGGCCACGTCCGCGCCGCAGAGCTCGACGCGCAGATAGGCGGCCAGTGCGGCGGCTGTCGGGTAGTCGAAGACCAGGGTGGCGGGAAGGGCGACACCGGTGGCTTCACTGAGCCGGGTGCGCAGTTCCATGGCCGTCAGCGAGTCGAAACCCAGATCTCTGAAGGCACGCGTCGCGGAGAACGCCTCACCGGACACATGCCCGAGCACGGTGGCCGCTTCATAGCGGACCAAGTCGGTGAGCTGTCGCTCCTGCTCAGCCTCGTCCAAGCCGGCAAGCCGCTGTGCCAAAGCCGATGTGCTGTCTGCCGCCGGGGTGGCCTCGAACGCGGCGCGGACCTCGGGCAGCTCGCCCAGTAGCGAGCTGGGCCGCTGTGCCATGAAGGTGCCCGCGAAGCGTTCCCAGTCGACATCGGCGACGACGATGTTCCCGTCGCCACGTTCCAGGGCGGTGGCCAGACCCACGATCGCGACAGCCGGAGCCATCGTCGACAAGCCCCAGCGGTGCAGCAGCTCGGTCTGCTCAGCGGTTGCGACCATGCCGCCGTCGCCCCACGGACCCCATGCGACGGCGGTGGCGGGCAACCCAGCCGCCCTACGGTGCTCGGCCAGGGCGTCCAGGTAGGCGTTGGCAGCCGCGTACGCGCCCTGGCCACCACTGCCCCACACACCGGCGATCGAGGAGTAGAGGACGAACGCGTCCAACGGCGTTTCGCTCAGCAGGTCGTGCAGGTTCCTCGCACCGTCGACCTTGGCGGACAGCACATCGGAGAGGTTGTCCGGTTCGAGGTCGGCGAGGGCGGCCGAGCGCTCGATGCCTGCCGTGTGGACGACGGCGGTGAGTGACGGGACGCTCTCCAGCATCGCCGCGACGGACTCCCGGTCGGCCATGTCACAGGCGGCGATGGTGACGCGTGCGCCCAGCTCGACGAGCTCGGCCTTCAACTCCGCAGCGCCCGCGGCGGCCTGGCCGCGACGGCTCACCAGTACGACGTGCTCGGCGCCGCGTGCTGCCAGCCAGCGCGCCACATGGCCACCCAGGGCACCAAGGCCACCGGTCACCAGCACTGTCCCGCGCGGGGACCAGCCGTCTCCGGAGGAATCCGCACTCAACGGCGCGGGCAGCAGCCTGCGACCCAGAACCTCACCACCGCGCAGGGCAACCTGGTCCTCGCCGTTCGTTCCGGCAAGCACCGAGGCCAGCAGGTCACCGGTCGTATCGTCCTGCGTGTCGGGCAGGTCGACCAGGCCGCCCCAGCGGCCGGGGTGTTCCAGTGCGGCCACGCGGCCCAGACCCCACACCATCGACTGCTCGAACCCGGCAACCACGTCATCCGCGCCCGCCGAGACCGCACCCGATGTCACACACCACAACGGCGCCCGCACATCCGCATCACCGAGCGCACGCAGCAGACCAATCGTGGTCTCGGCGCCCGCGTCAGAGAGTCCCAGCAGCGAGACCACGCCACTCAGCGCGGGCAGTTCGGTCAGCTGCTCCGCCCAGTCGACGGCTTCCGGGTTCAGGTGCAGGACGTGCGCTTCCGCACCGTTCCGGGCCAGCGCGTCACGTACCCACTCGGCCCGGTCCTCACCGGTCGACGCGACAACCAGCCAGGCACCGTCCAGCGATTGCCCGGACCCGACAGTCACCGGCCGCCACTCGACCCGATACCGCCAACCATCCACAGCGGATCGACCCTGCTGCTCCCTGCGCCACGCAGACAACCGAGGCAACACCGTGCTCAGCGGATCGTCGGACGACACATCCAACGTACGGGCGAGATCAGCGATGTCGCCATCTTCGACGACCTCCCAGAATCGCGCCTCCACGGGCGACATCCGCTCAACGCCCAGATCAATGGACGGAGCGTCCAGCCAGTAGCGCTCGCGCTGGAACGCGTACGTGGGCAGATCCACTCGCCGCGCGCCAGGACCGGTGAAGAAGGCTTCCCAGTCGACCTGGATACCGCGCACATGCAACTGGCCCGCGGCCGTCGTGGCAGCCACGGCCTCTGGCCGATCGCCACGCAGCACGGGCACGAACCCGGCGTCGGGTGCGGACTGCTGCCCCATCGCCGACAGCGTCCCGCCCGGCCCCACCTCGACGAACGTCCCCACGCCCTCGTTCACGAGCGTGCTCACGGCGTCGGCGAACCGCACCGACTCCCGCACATGCCGGACCCAGTAGTCCGACGAGGCAAGCTCCTCGGCGCTCGCTAACCGGCCCGTCAGCGTGGACGCGATCGGAATCGCGGGCTCACCACACTCGGTTCCCTCGACCACCGCGCGGAACTCGTCCAGCATCGGGTCCATCAACGGGGAATGGAACGCATGGCTCACGCGGAGCCGGGTCACCTTCCGGCCCGCCTCGCGCCACCGCTCCGCGACCGCCTCGACATCGGCGGCAACACCAGAGACGACCACCGACGACGGCCCGTTGACCGCCGCGATCCCCACGGTCTCCGGCAGTTCGGGCGCGACCTCGGCCTCGGTCGCCTGGATGGCCACCATGGCGCCACCCGAGGGCAGTGCCTGCATCAGCGCACCGCGCGCCGACACCACCTTTGCCGCATCGGCCAACGACCACACACCCGACACATGGGCAGCGGCAAGCTCGCCGATCGAGTGCCCGGCCAGCACATCCGGCCGGACACCCCAGGACTCCAGCAGCCGGAACAGCGCCACCTCGACAGCGAACAACGCGGGCTGCGTCACCCCGGTCTCGTTCAGCGCATCGGCGTCATCACCGAACAGCACCTCACGCACCGCCGGGTCGAACTCGCCAAGCACCGCATCCAACGCCTCGGCGAACACCGGGAACCGGGCCGCCAGCTCACGCCCCATGCCCAGCCGCTGCGATCCCTGGCCCGAGAACAGGAAACCCACCCGGTGCGGTGCCACCTCGCCGACCACAACACCCGGACCACTTCTCCCCTCGGCGAGCGCGGCCAGCGCCGCCTGGAACTCAGCAGGTTCCGTGCCGACGACCACCGCGCGGTGCTCCAACGCCGCACGTGAGAACACCAGCGTACGGCCCACATCCGCCACGGACAGGTCCGGCGATTCGTCCACGAAGGACTTGAGCCGCGCGGCCTGCTCCCGCAACGCCTCGGGGCCCTTGGCCGACAACACCCAGGGGACGACCGCGTCGACGGGCAACGGCTCCGGGGCATCCTCCTGCACGGTCACGGGAGCCTGCTCGATGATGGCGTGTGCGTTCGTTCCGCTGAATCCGAACGACGACACACCGGCTCGCCACGGCCGGTCCGCAGCAGGCCACTCACGCTGATCGGTGAGCAGTTCCACCGCACCGGCGGACCAGTCCACATGCGGCGACGGCTCGTCCACGTGCAGGGTGCGCGGCAGCACACCGTGCCGCATCGCCATCACCATCTTGATCACACCAGCCACGCCCGCGGCCGCCTGCGTGTGCCCGATGTTCGACTTGATGGACCCCAGCCACAGCGGCCGGTTGGCAGGACGATCCTGGCCGTAGGTGGCCACCAACGCCTGCGCCTCGATCGGGTCACCCAGCTTCGTGCCCGTACCGTGTGCCTCGACCACGTCCACATCGGACGGAGCGAGCTGCGCACTGGCGAGTGCCTGCCGGATCACCCGCTGCTGGGACGGGCCGTTCGGTGCCGTCAGGCCGTTCGACGCGCCGTCCTGGTTCACCGCGGACCCACGCACGACGGCGAGCACCTGGTGGCCATTGCGCTGGGCGTCCGACAGCCGCTCGACGAGCAGCATCCCGATGCCCTCGCCCCAGCCCGTGCCGTCCGCGTCTGCACCGAACGCCTTGCACCGGCCGTCCACCGCCAGCCCGCGCTGGCGGCTGAACTCCACGAACGCGGCGGGCGTGGACATCACCGTCACGCCACCGGCGAGGGCGAGCGAGCACTCACCGGACCGCAGTGCCTGCACCGCCAGATGCAGCGCCACCAGCGACGACGAACACGCGGTGTCCACCGTCACCGCGGGACCTTCAAGACCGAACGTGTAGGACAGCCGACCGGAGATGACACTCGCCGCGCTGCCCGTGCCGAAGTAGCCCTCGACGCTGTCCGGCGCGGCCATCATCAGCGTCGTGTAGTCCTGGCCGTTGGTGCCGACGAACACACCGGACCGGCTGCCCCGCAACGAGTTCGGGTCGATGCCCGCTCGCTCGAACGTCTCCCAGGAGGTCTCCAGCAGCAACCGCTGCTGCGGGTCCATCGCCAACGCCTCACGCGGCGAGATCCCGAATAACGCCGGGTCGAAGTCCGCCACGTGGTCGAGGAAGGCGCCCATGCGGGTGTACGACGTGCCGACGCCCGCCGCGTCCGGGTCGGGGTTGTACAGCGCCTCCAGGTCCCAACCGCGGTCGGTCGGGAACTGCGACACCGCGTCTCCACCCGACAGCAGCACCTGCCACAGGTCCTCCGGGCTCGCCACGCCACCGGGGTACCGGCACGCCATCGCCACGATCGCGATCGGCTCGTCCGTCACCCCCGACACGGCCACAGCAGCAGTGGGGGAGGGGGCCACCTCCGCACCGGAGAGCTCAGTACGCAGGTAGGCGGCCAGTGCGGCGGCCGTCGGGTAGTCGAAGACCAGGGTCGCGGGCAGGGCAACACCGGTGGCCTCGCTGAGCCGGGACCGCAACTCCATCACCGTCAGCGAGTCGAAACCCAACTCCCTGAAGGCACGCGTCGCGGAGAACGCCTCAGCAGACACATGCCCCAGCACCGCAGCCGCCTCATAGCGGACCAGGTCGGTGAGCTGCCGCTCCTGCTCGGCCTCGTCCAAGCCGGCAAGCCGCTGGGCCAGAGCCGACGTACCGCCTTCTGTAGACGTGACCTCGAACGCGGCACGGACCTCGGGCAGTTCACGCAGCAGCGGGCTGGGCCGCTGCGCCATGAAGGTGCCCGCGAACCGGGCCCAGTCGACATCGGCGATGGTGACCTTGCTGTCACCGTGTTCGATGGCCGTGCCGAGGCCGACGAGCGCCGCCTCGGGGACCATCGTGGTCAGACCCCTGCGCCGGAGGTGTGCGGCCTGCCCGGAGTCCGCGACCATGCCGCCACCGCCCCACGGACCCCACGCAACCGCCGTGGCGGGCAACCCCGCCGCCCTGCGGTGGTCGGCGAGGGCGTCCAGGTAGGCGTTTGCCGCGCCGTAGGCAGCCTGGCCACCACTGCCCCACACTCCGGCGATGGACGAGAACAGCACGAACGCGTCCAACGGTGTGCCGGCCAGCAGCTCGTGCAGGTTCCTGGCGCTGTCGGCCTTGGCCGCCAGCACGTCGGCGAAGTCGGCGAGGTCAGCCGGATCGAGGTCGGCGAGTACGGCCGAGCGCTCGACACCCGCCGTGTGGACGACGGCGGTGAGCGTCGGGACGCTTCCCAGCATCGCCGCGACGGACTCCCGGTCGGCCATGTCACAGGCGGCGATGGTGACGCGTGCGCCCAGCTCGACGAGCTCGGCCTCCAACTCCTCGGCGCCCTCGGCGGTCCGGCCGCGACGGCTCACCAGCACCACATGCTCGGCCCCGCGCGCCGCCAGCCAGCGCGCCACATGGCCACCCAGGGCGCCGGTGCCGCCGGTGACCAGGACGGTGCCGCGCGGCGACCAGCCGTCCCCGGAAGCGTCGCCCAGCGGAGCGGGCAGCAGCCTGCGACCCAGAACCTCACCACCGCGCAGCGCGACCTGGTCTTCGCCGGTGGTTCCGGCAAGCACCGAGGCCAGCAGATCGCCGATCCTGTCGTCCTGTGTATCGGGCAGGTCGACCAGGCCGCCCCAGCGGCCGGGGTGTTCCAGTGCGGCCACGCGGCCCAGACCCCACACCATCGACTGCTCGAACCCGGCAACAGCGTCATCCGCGCCCGTCGACACCGCACCTGACGTCACACACCACAACGGCGCCTGCACATCCGCATCACCGAGCGCCCGCAGCAGACCAATCGTGGCCGCGATACCCGTGGGCACGGTCGACCCGCCCGCGTCCGCGAGCCCCAGCAGCGAGACCACGCCACTCGGAGCAGGCAGTTCGGTCAGCTGCTCCGCCCAGTCGACCGCCTCCGGGTCCACGTGCAGAACCTGTGCTTCCGCACAGTTCCGGGCCAGCGCATCCGCCACCCACTCGGCCCGGTCCTCACCGGTCGGCGCCACAACCAGCCAGGCACCGTCCAGTCGCCCGGATCCGGCGGCCACCGGCCGCCAGTCGACCCGGTACCGCCAGCCGTCGGCGGTGGACCGGTCCCGCTGCTTCCTGCGCCAGGCGGACAGCCGGGGCAGCACGGCACTCAGCGGATCGTCGGACGACACACCCAGCGTGCGGGCGAGATCGGTGAGATCGCCCTCCTCCACGGCCTCCCAGAACCGTTCCTCCACCGGCGATATTCGCTCAGCGCCCTCATCGTCGGCCGGAGCGTCCAACCAGAGGTGCTCACGTTGGAACGCATAGGTGGGCAGGTCCACCCGCCGGGCCCCGCTGCCCTCGAAACAGGCGGCCAGGTTCACCGCGACACCGCGTACATGCAGTTGGCCGACGGCGCTGGTCAGCGCGACGAGCTCGGGCCGGTCGCCGCGCAAGGCGGGTACGAAGGCCGCCTCCGGGACGTTGAGTTGCCCGAGACCGGACAGCACACCACCGGGACCGATCTCCAGGAAGACATCGGCGCCCTGTTCGCGCAGCGCCAGGACCGCGTCGGCGAACCGCACCGACTCCCGCACATGCCGCACCCAGTACTCCGGCGAGGCAAGTTCTTCGGCGGTCGTCAACCGGCCCGACAGCGTCGACACGATCGGGATCGCGGGTCCCTCGTAGGACACGCTCTCCAGCACCCGGCGGAACGCGTCCAGCATCGGGTCCATCAGCGGCGAGTGGAACGCATGGCTCACGCGGAGCCGGGTCACCTTCCGGCCCGCCTCGCGCCACCGCTCCGCGACCGCCTCGACATCGGCGGCAACACCAGAGACGACCACCGACGACGGCCCGTTGACCGCCGCGATCCCCACGGTCTCCGGCAGCTCGGGCGAGACCTCGGCCTCGGTCGCCTGGATGGCCACCATCGCGCCACCCGAGGGCAGTGCCTGCATCAGCGCACCGCGCGCCGACACCACCTTTGCCGCATCGGCCAACGACCACACACCCGACACATGAGCCGCGGCCAACTCGCCGATCGAGTGCCCGGCCAGCACATCCGGCCGGACACCCCAGGACTCCAGCAGCCGGAACAGCGCCACCTCGACAGCGAACAGCGCGGGCTGCGTCACCCCGGTCTCGTTCAGCGCATCGGCGTCCTCACCGAACAGCACCTCACGCACCGCCGGGTCGAACTCGCCAAGCACCGCATCCAACGCCTCGGCGAACACCGGGAACCGGGCCGCCAGCTCACGCCCCATGCCCAGCCGCTGCGACCCCTGACCCGAGAACAGGAAACCCAACCGGCGCGATGCCGCCTCACCCACCACAACACCCGAACCACCCCGCCCCTCGGCGAGAGCGGCGAGCCGGTCGGTGGTGGTGGCCCGGTCCTCGGCCAGCAGCACGGCGCGGTGCTCGAACACGGCCCGTGTCGTAGCCAGCGAGAAGCCGACGCCCACCGGGTCGAACTCGTCCGAACTCCGCACGGCGGACAGCAGGCGGTCGGCCTGCGCGCGCAGCGCGTCGGGGGTCCGGGCGGACAGCATCCACGGCGTGACGGCGGGGACCGGCAGGTCGGTGTCCACGGTGGACACCGGATCGGCGGCGGGCGCCCCCTCCAGGACGGCAGGCGCCTCCTCCGGAGTGGCGGCTGCCTCCTCCAGGATGACGTGGGCGTTTGTGCCGCTGACCCCGAACGAGGACACACCGGCGCGGCGTGGTTCACCGGTCTCCGGCCACTGCTGCCGCTCGGTCAGCAGCGCCACGGTGCCCGCCGACCAGTCGACGTGGCTGCTCGGCTCGTCGATGTGCAGGGTCTTGGGCAGCACACCGTGCCGCATCGCCATGACCATCTTGATGATGCCGCCGACACCGGCCGCCGCCTGGGCGTGGCCGATGTTGGACTTCAGCGACCCCAGCCACAGCGGCTGATCGGCGGGGCGGTCCTGGCCGTAGGTCGCCAGCAGCGCCTGGGCCTCGATCGGGTCGCCGAGTGTGGTGCCGGTGCCGTGCGCCTCGACCGCGTCCACCTGCGCCGGGGTGAGCCGTGCGCTCGCCAGCGCCTGGATGATCACCGCCTGCTGGGACGGCCCGTTCGGCGCCGTCAAACCGTTCGACGCGCCGTCCTGGTTCACCGCCGAGCCGCGGATCACCGCCAGCACGGGGTGGCCGTTGCGGCGGGCGTCCGACAGCCGTTCCACCAGGAGCATGCCGACGCCCTCGCCCCAGCCGGTGCCGTCGGCGCTGTCGGAGAACGCCTTGCAGCGGCCGTCCACGGACAGGGCACGCTGCCTGCTGTACTCGACGAACGTACGCGGGGTGGACATGAACGTGGCGCCGCCCGCGAGCGCGAGCGAGCATTCCTCGCGGCGCAGCGCCACCATCGCGAGGTGCAGCGCCACCAACGACGACGAGCATGCCGTGTCCACCGTGACGGCGGGACCTTCGAGGCCGAAGGTGTAGGCGATCCGGCCCGACGCGATGCTGCCCGCACTGCCGTTGGCGAGGTAGCCCTCGAACCCTTCGGGCGCCTGCGGCAGCCGTGTCGCGTAGTCGTTGTACATCACGCCCGCGAACACACCGGTCCTGGTGCCCCTGGCCTGCGCCGGGTCGATGCCCGCGCGCTCGAACGCCTCCCAGGAGGTCTCCAGCAGCAGTCGCTGCTGCGGGTCCATCGCCAGTGCCTCGCGCGGGCTGACTCCGAAGAACGCCGGGTCGAAGCCCGCGGCGCCCTGGAGGAATCCGCCGTGCCGGGTGATCGACGTGCCCGCGTGCTCGGGGTCGGGGTCGTAGAGCGCGTCGGCGTCCCAGCCTCGGTCGGCCGGGAACTCCACCACGGCGTCCCCGCCGTCGACCAGCAGCCGCCACAGGTCTTCCGGTGACTCGACACCTCCGGGGTAGCGGCAGCTCATCCCGATGATCGCGACGGGCTCGTTCTCCCGCTCCTCGACCTCGCGCAGGCGTCGGCGTGCGGTGCGCAGATCGTTGGTGGCTCGCTTGAGATAGTCGCGGAGCCTGTCCTCGTTCTCCATTTAACGTGCGCTCCTTACGGCGGTGCAGACGAGATCGACGCGGGGCGACCCGGTCACGAGGTCTCGAGTTCGTTGTCGAGGTAGCCGAAGAGTTCGTCGTCGGTGGCCGAGGCGAGGTCGGACTCGGTGTCCTCGCCCGCGCCGTCGGCCCGCGCATCACTCCACCTGGCGAGCAGGGCACGCAGCCGCAGGTCCACCTTGGTGGCGGTGCCGTCGTCGGTGAGGGTGAGCAACGCGCTCTCCAACTGGTCGAGTTGGTCGAGCACGCCGGTCTCCGGCTCGGGCTCGGTGCGCGGGAGCAGCGTGAGCATGTGCCGGGTGATCGCGGCGGCCGACGGATGGTCGAAGACCAGCGTCGAGGGCAGCCGAAGCCCGGTGGCCGCGGTGAGCCGGTTGCGCAGCTCCACCGAGGTCAGCGAGTCGAACCCGAGGTCGCGCAGCGCGCGGCCGGGATCGACCTTGGTGCCGGCCGAGTGGCCGAGCACTGCCGCGACCTGCCCGCAGACCACGTCCAGCACCGTCTGTTCGCGCTTCTCGGCGGACTGGCCCGCGATGGTGTCGGCGAACGTCGCGGTCGCGACGGGGGCCGCCGTTGTGGCGCGGCGGGCGGGGGCGCGGAACAGGCCCCGCAGTATCGGGGGCAGCGTGCCGTCCGCCGCCTGACCGCGCAGCGCGGCGGTGTCCAGCAGGACCGGCGCGAGTGCGGCGCGGTCGTCCTCCGCCGCGGCGTCGAAGAGCGCGAGCGCGTCATCGGTGGGCAGTTCGAGGATGCCGGAGCGGCCGAGCCGGGCACGGTCGCCCGCGTCGAGCCCCTCCGTCATACCGCTCGCGGCCGCCCACATGCCCCACGCCAGCGAGACACCGGGCAGGCCGAGCGCGTGGCGGCGTCGCACGAGCGCGTCGAGTGCCGCGTTCGCGGCCGCGTAGCTCGCCTGGCCCGCGCTGCCGAGGAGCCCGGCGGCGGAGGAGAACACGACGAACGCGGACAGGTCGGTGTCCCGGGTCAGTTCGTCCAGGTGCAGCAGGCCGTCGACCTTCGGGCCGAAGACGCGGTCGACCCGTTCGGGCGTCAGCGACTCCAGTACGCCGTCGTCGACGACGCCCGCCGCGTGCACGACCGCGCCGAGCGGCCGGTCGAGCGAGGCCAGCAGCGCGGCCACCGAGTCGCGGTCGGCCACGTCGCACGCCGCCACGGACACCTCGGCGCCCAGCGCCACCAGTTCGTCGCGCAACGCCTGCGCGCCCTCGGTCGCCAGACCCTTGCGCCCGGCCAGTACGAGGTTCCGCACGCCCCGGTCGGCGACCAGATGCCGGGCCACCAGCGCGCCGAGCGTGCCGAGGCCGCCGGTCACCAGGACCGGGCGGTCCGGGTCCATCGGCGCGGGCACGGTCAGTACGACCTTGCCGACGTGCCGGGCCTGGCTGAGGTGGCGGAAGGCTTCGGCTGCGCGGCGGACGTCCCAGGCGCGTACCGGCAGCGGGCTCAGCACGCCCGACGTGAACATCGCCAGCACCTCGACCAGCGTCTCCTGGAAGCGGTCCGGACCCGGCCGCGTCCGGTCGGACGCGGTGTGCTCGGCGCCGGGCGGCAGCTCGTCGGAGTCGCGGACGTCGGCCGCGCCCGGTTCGATGAACCGCCCGCCGCCGGGCAGCAGTTCCAGGGAGGCCAGCGCGGATTCGCCCCGACGCAGGGCTGCCAGGTCGTGCAGGGTGTAGTAGGCGGTGAGGAACACCAGCGGCATGGACGCGGCGCGGGCGAAGGACCAACCGGCGGGGATCGGGGCGGTCAGCCTGCGTTCGGTGACGGCGATCCGCCCGAAGCCCTGGGCGACCATGCCCAGCACGCGGTCGCCCACCGCCAGGTCCGTCACCTCCGCGCCGACCTCGGTGACCACGCCCGCGACCTCGCTGCCCAGCTCGGCCGCGCCGGGGTAGGCGCCCATGGCGCTCAGCACGTCCCGGGAGTTCAGGGCCGCCGCGCGGACGGCGATGCGTACCTCGCCGGGGGCGAGGGGCGCGGTGGCGTCGGGGTGCGGCGCCACGGTCAGGTCGGCCGGCGAGCCGTCGGGCTGGATGTCCAGCCGCCACGGGCCGTCGACGGGTGGGGTGAGCGGGCCGTCGGCGGCGGCACGGGTGAGCCTGGGCACCGTCACCAGACCTGCTCGCACGGCCAGTTGGGGTTCGTCGGAGGCCAGCGCGGCCGACAGGGCGAGGGCGGACTCTTCGGCGTCGTCGAGGTCGACCAGTGCGAACCGGCCGGGGTTCTCGGTCTGTGCCGATCGCACCAGCCCCCACACGGCGGCCTGTGCCGGGTCGGGCGAGTCGGTGTCGACCGCGCCGCGGGTCACGAACACCAGGCGGGTGTTGGCGGTCCGCTCGTCGGCGAGCCAGTCCTGAGCCAGTGCCAGTGCCCAGGACACCGTCTCCCGCGCCGCCTTCCCGTCCACACCGGACGGCGGAGGGCAGGGGGCGAGCAGGTCGGTCACACCGTCGAGGGCGCCGAAGCCGGGCACGGTCGGCGCGTCCACGCCGAGGTCGTCCGCGCCGAGCACGGCGAGCCCGACGGGCCTGTCCCCGGTCCCCACGGGCGCCCACTCCAGGGCGAGCAGGGAGTCGGTGGCCCGGGAGGCGGCCTTCCGGAGTTCCGCCGGTCGCATCACCAGCGACTCGACGGTCGCCACGGGCCTGCCGGTGGGGTCCGCGACGGTCAGCGACATCTCGTCCTGGCCCGTGGGCGACCAGCGCACCCGCAGCGTCGACGCACCGACGGCGTGCAGCCGCACCCCGGTGAAGCTGAACGGTAGCCGGGGGCCGCCGCCGTTCTCCTCCAGCGTGCGCAGCACGGGCGCGTGCAGCGCGGCGTCGAGCAGGGCGGGGTGCAGGCTGAAGCCTTCGCCACCGGTTCCGTCCGGCAGGGCCACCTCGACGTACGCATCGCTGCCGAGGCGCCAGGCCGCGCGCAGCGCGCGGAACACCGGCCCGTAGCCGTAGCCGAGTTCGGTGAGGCGGTCGTAGACGTCGTCGACGTCCATCGGCGTCGCGCCCTCCGGCGGCCACGCCGTCAGCTCCTCCGCCCGTGCGTCGCCCGTCGTGAGCGTGCCGGTCGCGTGCTCGGTCCACGGCTCGTCCCGGTCGGCGTCCTCGGCCTGGGAGTGCACCCGGACGCTCCGCCTGCCGTCGGTCTCCGCGCCGACCGCGACCCGCAGGGCGAGGCCGCCGCGTTCGGGCAGGACCAGCGGAGCGTGCAGGGTCAACTCCTCGACCGTGTCGAGCCCGCAGTGACCCGCGGCGTGCAGGGCGAGGTCGAGGAATCCCGTGCCGGGGAACAGCACCCGGTCACCGACACCGTGGTCGGCGAGCCACGGCTGCGTCCGCGTGGACAGCCGGCCGGTGAATACGACGCCGTCGGAGTCGGGCAGCGCGACCGCGGCGCGCAGCAGCGGGTGGTCGCCCGCGGCGACACCGAGGGCCGCCGTCGCCCCGTCGCCCGCGGGCGCGACGGCCGCGGTCAGCCAGTAACGGTCGTGCTGGAAGGCGTAGGTGGGCAGGTCCGTGCGGCTGCCCCGGCCGCCGCCCAGCGCGCCGGCCAGGTCCAGCCGCGCGCCCCGGACGTGGAGCTGTGCGGCGGCGAGGGTCACTGCGTCCGGTTCGGGCCGGTCGGAGCGCAGCGTCGGCACGAATACGGCGTCGGGGGCGCTGTCCTGGCCCATCGCGGTGAGCACACCGCCGGGTCCGACCTCCACCATCGTCGTCACGCCCTGTGCGAAGAGCGCCGTGACGGCGTCGGCGAACCGCACGGGGCGGCGTACGTGCCGCACCCAGTAGTCCGGCGAGGCCAGCTCCTCGGCGTCGACCGGCGCGCCGGTCAGCGTGGACACGATCGGCAGCGTGGGCGGGTGGGCGGTCGCGCCCGCCACGACGCGGTGGAACTCGGCCAGCATCGGTTCCATCAGCGGTGAGTGGAACGCGTGGCTGACCCGCAGCCTGGTCACCTTGCGCCCCTGCGCCTTGAGACGGTCGGCGAGGTCGAGCACCTCGCGTTCGCTGCCGGACAGGACCAGCGAGTTCGGACCGTTGATCGCGGCGATGCCGACATGCTCGGAGCACTCCGGCGCGATCTCGTCCTCGGTGGCCTGCACCGCGACCATGAGGCCACCGGCTGGCAGCGCCTGCATGAGCGCGCCGCGCGCGGCGACGATCGCGCAGGCGTCGGCCAGCGAGAACACCCCCGCCACGTGCGCGGCGGTCAGCTCGCCGATCGAGTGGCCCGCGAGCGCGTCGGGCCGCAGCCCCCAGGACTCCCACAGCCGGTACAGCGCGACCTCGACGGCGAACAGCGCGGGCTGGGCGTACTCGGTGCGGTCCAGCACCGCTTGGTCGTCGCCGAAGACCACGTCGCGCAGCGGCACGGCCAGCAGCGGGTCGAGGTGGGCGAACACCTCGTCGAGCGCGTCGGCGAACACGGGGTGCGCCTCGTACAGGGCCCGGCCCATGCCGGCGCGCTGGGAGCCCTGGCCGGAGAACAGCAGGGCGAGCCGGCCGCCGTCGGGGATGCCCTGCACCACGGCCGGGTGGTCGGCGCCCTCGGCCAGCGCGTCGAGACCGGCGCGCAGTTCGGGCGTGCCGGCGCCGAGCACAACCGTGCGGTGGTCGAGCGCGGCCCGCCCGGCCGCGAGCGTCGCGGCGATGTCCACCGGTGACAGCTCGGGCCGTTCGTCCACGGTGGACGCCAGGTTGGCGGCCTGCTCGCGCAGCGCCGAGGTGTCGCGGGCGGACAGCGCCCACGCCAGCATCCGGCCGTCGGGCTCGTCCGCCGGGGCCGCGGGAGTGGGCTCGGCCTGTTCGAGGATGATGTGGCCATTGGTGCCGCTGACGCCGAACGCGGAGACGGCGGCCCGCCTCGGCCTGCCGGTCTCCGGCCACGGCCGCTGGTCGGCCAGCAGCTCCACGGCGCCGGTCGTCCAGTCCACGTGCCGGGACGGCTGGTCGAGGTGCAGGGTGCGCGGCAGCACGCCGTGCCGCAGCGCCTGCACCATCTTGATGACGCCCGCGATGCCCGAAGCGGCCTGGGTGTGGCCGATGTTGGACTTCAGCGCCCCCAGCAGCAGCGGCTCACCGGTGCGGTTCTGGCCGTAGGTGGCCAGCAGCGCCTGCGCCTCGATCGGGTCGCCGAGCCGGGTGCCCGTGCCGTGGCCCTCGACGGCGTCCACGTCCGAGCCGGACAGGCCCGCGTTCGCGAGCGCCGCGCGGATGACACGCTGCTGCGCGGGCCCGTTCGGCGCGGACAGCCCGTTCGACGCGCCGTCCTGGTTCATCGCGGAACCCCGGACGACGGCGAGCACCTCGTGGCCGTTGGCCCGTGCGTCGGAGAGCCGCTCCAGCAGGACCAGGCCCGCGCCCTCGCCCCAGCCGACGCCGTCGGCGGCGTCGGCGAAGGGCTTGCACCGGCCGTCGGGGGCCAGGCCGCCCTGGAGGCTGAACTCGGCGAAGGGCGTGGGCGACACCATGACGGCCGTGCCGCCCGCCACGGCCATCGAGCACTCACCCGACCGCAGCGCCTGCACCGCCAGGTGCAGGGCGACCAACGAGGACGAGCACGCGGTATCCACGGTGACGGCGGGCCCGCGCAGGCCCAGCGAGTAGGCGATCCGGCCCGATACGACGCTCAGCGCGTCACCGGTCAGCCGGTAGCCGTCCATCTCGGGCGTCGCCTGTTCCAGAGTGCCCGCGTAGCCCTGCGGCGAGGCGCCGATGAACACGCCGGTGAGGCTGTCGCGCACCGAGGACGGGTCGATGCCCGCCCGCTCGAAGGCCTCCCAGGCCAGTTCGAGCACCTGCCGCTGCTGGGGGTCCATCGCCAGCGCCTCGCGCGGGGCGATGCCGAAGAAGCCCGCGTCGAACCCGCCGGCGTCGTCGAGGAACGCGCCCTCCAGGGTGCGGCTGCGGCCCTGGGCCTCCGCGTCGGCCGGGTACAGCCGGTCGGTGTCCCAGCCCCGGTCGTCCGGGAACGGCCCGATGGCGTCGCGCCCGGCCAGGACGAGCGACCACAGGTCCTCTGGTCCGCGCACCCCACCGGGGTAGCGGCAGCTCATCGCCACCACCGCGATAGGCTCGTCGGTGTCACGGGCCGCGGTCCGGCCCGACGCGGCGGTCTGCCGCTCGCCGAGCACCACGGAGTGCAGGTGGCGGGCCAGCGCCTCCGGCGTCGGGTGGTCGAACACGACCGTCGTGGGCAGCCGTTGGCCGGTGGCGGTGCTGAGGCGCTTACGGACCTCGATGGCGGTGAGCGAGTCGAAGCCCAGCTCGCGGAAGGCCCGGTCGGGGGTGACGGCGTCGGGGCCGTCGTGGCCGAGCACCGCGGCGGCGTGGTCGCGGACCAGGTCGAGCAGGAGCCGGTGCTGGTCGGCCTCGGTGAGCCCGGCCAGCCGTTCGGCCAGCGCCCCGCCGGAGGCCGGCTGCTCCTCCGCGTCCTGCGCGGCCAGCGCGACGACGTCGGGGATCTCGCTGATCAGCGGGCGTGAGCGGGCGGCGGTGAAGCCGGGGGCGAAGCGGGCCCAGTCGACGTCCGCGACCGTCAGGGTCGTCTCACCGGCCGCGAGGGCGGTGGCGAGCGCGTCGACCGCGAGTTCCGGCCGCATGGGGCGCATACCCCTGCGGCGGAGCTGGTCGTTCAGGTCGCCCGCCGCCATTCCCTCGCCCGCCCACATGCCCCAGGAGACCGAGGTGGCGGGCAGGCCGTCGGCGTGGCGGCGCAGCGCGAGGCCGTCGAGGAAGGCGTTGGCCGCGCCGTACGCCCCCAGCTCGCCGCTGCCCCACACCGCGGACCCGGAGGAGAACAGCACGAACGCGTCCAACTCGCGCCCGGCGCACAGCTCGTCGAGATGGGTCGCGCCGACGGCCTTCGCCGCCAGGGCGTATGCCAGGTCCGAGGTGTCCGTGTCGGCCAGCGGCAGGGACGGGACGGTGCCCGCCGCGTGGAAGACCGAGCGGACTGGTGTGCCGTCGGCGTCGAGCCGGGCGAACAGGTCGGTCAGCGCGGCGCGGTCGGCGGCGTCACAGGCGGCGACGGTGGCCCGGACGCCGAGCGCGGTCAGCTCGGCCTCCAGCTCGCGCGCGCCGGGCGCGTCCGCACCGCTGCGGCTGGTCAGCACGATGTGCTCGGCTCCGCTGCCCGCCAGCCAACGGGCGACGTGGCCACCGATGGCGCCAGTGCCACCGGTGATCAGCGCGGTGCCACTGGTGCGCCAGGCGGGTGCCGCCGCCGGTGCGGGGGCCGGAGTCAGCCGCCGCACCGATACGCCGGAGGCCCGGATCGCCAACTGGTCCTCGTCCGCCTGCCCGGCCAGGACGGCGGCGAGCCGCGTCGCGGTCCTGGCGTCGGGGTCCACGGGGAGGTCGACGATGCCGCCCCAGCGGCCGGGGTGCTCCAGGCCGACGGCCAGCCCGAGGCCCCACACCTGGCTCTGCGCCGGGTGGGTCAGCGGGTCGGACCGCCCGACGGACACCGCGCCCGTCGTGGCCAGCCACAGCGGCGCGTCGATCCCGGCGTCGCCGAGCGCCCGCACCAGCGCCAGCGTGCCGGACAGTCCACGGGGGACGGTCGGCGACCCGGGGTCGGGGCGTTCGTCCAGCGCCAGCAGGGAGAGCACACCACTGGGCACGACGCCCGCGGCGCGCAGCGACTCCGCAGAGCCGTCGACCTCCAGGACGTCGGCGCCATGGGCGCGCAGCGCGTCGACGGCCGCCGCACGCCACGGGTGCTCCGCCTCGGACGCCTCGGACGGCGCACCGACCACGAGCCAGGTGCCGGTCAGGGTCGGCGCGTTGGCGGCGCCGAGCGGGCGCCAGGTGACGCGGTAGCGCCACGCGTCGACCGCGGACCGCTCCTGCCTGCGGCGGCGCCAGTCGGCCAGGCTGGGCAGGACGTCGGTCAGGGGCGCGTCGGCGGGCACGTCCAGCGTGGCGGCGAGATCTCCTCGCTCCACCGCGGACCAGAACTCCTCCAGCGCGGGGTCGCCGCCCGCCGTCGAGCGGGCCGTCTCATCGAGCCAGTAGCGCTTGCGCTGGAACGGGTAGGTTGGCAGGTCCACCCGCCGCCCGGCGGGCACCACAGCACGCCAGTCGAAGGACAGACCCTCGACATACGCCTCGGCGGCGGACAGCAGGAACCGGTCAAGACCACCGTCATCGCGACGCAGCGTGCCCACCACGACCGCGTCAGCACCGGCCGCGTCCAGCGTCTCACGCACCCCGATGGCCAGCACAGGGTGCGGGCTGCACTCGATCAACACCCCCACACCCCGGTCCAGCAGGCCACGGGTGGCCTCCTCGAACCGCACCGTCTCCCGCAGGTTCTGGTACCAGTACTCGGCACCCACCTCGGTCCCGGTCAGCCACTCCCCGGTAACGGTGGACAACATCGGCACACGCGCGGGCACGGGCTCCACCCCGGCCAACTCGCCCGCCAACGCCTTGCGAATACGCTCGACATGCGGTGAATGCGACGCGTAGTCCACCGGAACCCGCCGCGCCCGCACACCCTCAGCCCGACAGGACTCGACCAACTCGTCCAGCGCGTCGGCGTCACCCGCCACCACCACCGAACCCGGTCCATTGACCGCCGCGACCGAGATCCGTCCGTCCCACCGCGCGATCCGCTCCCGCGCATCGTCGACCGATGCCGCCAGCGACACCATGCCGCCATGACCCGCGATCGCCGTGATGGCCTTGCTGCGCAACGCGACGATCCGGGCAGCGTCGGCCAACGACAACGCACCGGCGACATGGGCAGCGGCGATCTCACCCTGGCTGTGCCCCACCACCGCATCCGGCTCGACACCACAGGAACGCCACAGCGCGGCCAACGACACCATCACGGCGAAGAGCGCGGGCTGCACGACATCGACCCGGTCCAACGCGGCCTCATCGGCCAGGACGTCCCACAACGACCAGTCCACGTGCGGAGCGAGCGCATCAGCACACGCGTCGAGCGAAGCACGGAACACCGGCGACGACTCGGCCAGCGCGGCCCCCATACCCAGCCACTGCGAACCCTGACCGGGAAAGACGAACGCCACCTTGCCCACAGGGCGCGCGACACCGACCGCCACACGGCCGGACTCAGCCCCACCGGCCACCGCCGTCAGCGCCTCGGCACCACCCGACACCACCACAGCCCGGTGCTCGAACACCGACCGCGACAACAAGGCGTTCGCCATATCGACCGGCGCCAACCCTTCGGCGACAGCGGCGAGTTGAGCGGCATGAGCACGCAACGCGTCCTCGGTGCGCGCGGAGAACACCAGCGGAGCCACCTCGGACCCCGACGGCGAGTCGACCGGCGCCTCCTCGGGCGCCCCGGGCGGGGCCTGCTCCAGCACGACATGCGCGTTGGTGCCGCTGATGCCGAACGAGGACACACCGGCCCGCCGGGGGCGCCCGACCTCCGGCCACGGCATGGTCTCGGTGACCAGTGACACCGCGCCCGACGACCAGTCCACGTGCGGGCTGGGCTCGGTGATGTGCAGACTCCTGGGCAGCACACCGTGTCGCAGCGCGAGCACCATCTTGATCAGGCCCGCGACACCGGACGCCGCCTGTGTGTGGCCGATGTTCGACTTCACCGAGCCGAGCAAGAGCGGCTGGTCGGCCACATGCTCCCGGCCGTAGGTGGCGAGCAGTGCGTCCGCCTCGATCGGGTCGCCCAGCCGGGTGCCGGTGCCGTGCGCCTCGACGGCGTCCACCTCGGCGGCGGACACACCCGCGTTGGCGAGCGCCTGCCGGATCACCCTGCGCTGCGCGGGGCCGCTGGGCGCGGTGAGTCCGTTGGACGCGCCGTCCTGGTTGGTCGCGGTGCCCCTGATCAGCGCGAGCACGGGGTGCCCGTTGCGCCGTGCGTCGGACAGCCGCTCCAGCAGCACCATCGTGGCACCCTCGGCGAGGCCGAACCCGTCCGCGCTCGCCGAGAACGCCTTGCACCGACCGTCGGGGGCCAGCGCGCGCTGCCTGCTGAACTCCACGAACATGCCCTGCGACGGCATCACCGTGACGCCGCCCGCCAGAGCGAGCGGGCACTCGCCACGCCGCAGCGACTGCACGGCCATGTGCAGGGCGACCAGCGACGACGAGCAGGCCGTGTCAATGGTGACGGCGGGGCCCGCGAGCCCGAACGTGTAGGAGAGCCTGCCGGACGCGACGCTCGCGGTGTTGCCGGTGAGCAGATAGCCCTCGAGGTCCGCGGGCGCCTCGTGCAGCCTCGGCCCGTAGTCCATCGTCATGGCGCCCACGAACACGCCCGCCTGGCTGCCCCGCAGCCCCGCCGGGTCGATACCGGCCCGCTCCATCGCCTCCCAGGAGATCTCCAGCAGCAGCCGCTGCTGCGGGTCCATCGCCAGCGCCTCGCGCGGCGAGATACCGAAGAACTCCGGGTCGAACTGCGGGACTTCGTGCAGGAAACCGGCCTCGCGCTGGTAGTAGCCGCCCGCCCGCTCGGCGTCCTCGTCGTAGCGCCCGTCCAGGTCCCAGCCCCGGTCGGTGGGGAACGCGGTGACGCCGTCGCTGCCCGCGGACAGCAGCTCCCACAGGTCCTCGGGGCTGTGCACACCACCGGGCAGGCGGCAGCTCATCGCCACGACGGCGATCGGCTCGTCGTCCCCGACCACCGCGGGAGCAAGCGGCTCGTCGTCCTCGGCCGGTGTGCCGAGCAGAGCCCGGCCGATGTGCTCGGCCAGACCCCGGCACGTCGGGATGTCGAACACCGCCGACACGGGCAGGTTCAGGCCGGTGGCCGCGTTCAGCAGGTTGCGCAGCGCCACCGCGCCCGCCGAGTCGACGCCCAGCTCCAGCAGCGGCGCGTCCGCGTCGGCGGACGACGCGATGTCCCCGCCGACGACGGCGTCGACCTGCGCGCGGACCAGATCGAGCAGAAATGCGAGGCGGTCGGGGGCGTCCACGAGCCGTTCGGCCAGCGACGGGGCGGGGCCGGCGGCGGGCACCGCGTGGAGCGGGTAGCGGGGCAGTGGCACCGGGCGTGCGTCCCGGCCCGCGAACACCGCCTCCCAGTCCGGGAGTACACCGTGTGCGTGCAGTTCGGCCAGCGCCCCGACCACCTGGTCGGGGCCGCCCTTGCCCCTGCGCAACGTGCCGACGACGGCGGCCTCCACCGCGGTGTCCTCGGCGGTCTCCTGCACGGCCCTGGTGAGGACGGGGTGCGGGCTCGGCTCCAGCAGCAGGCGGTGTCCCGCGGCCAACACGGCACGCGTGGCGCTCTCGAAGTCCGCGGTGTCGCGGAGGTTGCGGCACCAGTGGTCCGCGGTGAGTGTGAGTGGGTCGACCTTCGTGCCCGTGGTGGCCGTGTAGATCGGCACCTCTGTCGGGCGGGGGGTGATCGGGCCGAGGTCGGCGCGCATCATGTCGAGCACAGAGTCGACTTGGCGGCCGTGTGCCGCGAGGCGGATCGCGATGCTCATGGCCCTGACGCCGTCGGCGGCGAGCTCCGCCAGCAGTTCGGTGGCCGCGTCCTCGGTGCCGGAGACCAGGACCGAGCCGGGGGCGTGCACGGCGGCCAGGTCGAGCCCCTCGTAGCGGGTCAGCCGCTCGCGTACCTCGTCGGCGGACGCCAGCACGGACAGCATCACACCGTGGTCGAGCAGATGCACCTGTGCCCGGCTGAACAGGGCCACGGCCCGCGCACCGTCCTCGACGGACAGCGCGCCCGCGACCGTCGCGGCCGAGATCTCGCCGACGCTGGAGCCGATCACGGCGCTGGGCAGTACGCCCCAGGAGCGCCACAGCGCGGAGAGGGACACCATCATCGCCCAGAGCGCGGGCTGGGCCACATCCGGCCGGTCCAGCGACGGTGTGTCCACCGTGCCGCGCAGCACATCCATCACGGGCCAGTCCACGAACGGCGTGAGGGCTTCCGCGCAGATGTGTAACTGCTCGGCGAACACCGGTGAGGTGTCCAGCAGTTCATCGGCCATGCCCAGCCACTGCGGCCCGTGCCCGGGGAACACGAAGGCGGTGCCGTCCGCCGCGGCCCGCGCGGTACCGGTCGCGAGTCCCGGTACCGGTCGGCCTTCGCTGACGGCGAGTAATTCGTCCGCGAGCCGCATGCGGTCCCTGCCGACCAACACGGCGCGCTGGGCGAGCGCGGGCCGGGTCGTGGCGAGGGATAACGCGAGGTCGACGAGGGGGAGGGCCGGTTCGGCGCCGAGCAGCGCGTGCAGGTCGGCGGCCCACGCCCGTAACGCGTCCTGGCTGTGCGCCGAGAGGGGGATCGGAACGGCGGGCCCATCCGGCGCGGCGCAGCCGAGCTCGGGCCGTCCCGAGCATAACGCGGCCTCGACCAGGGCGGGAACGCCGTCGGGCCACTCGTGGTCGGTGCCGAGCCGGTAGCCGAAGGTCGCGGTCCGCGCGCCGTCCCCGCGCGCTAACACCGCGAAGGCTCCGCCCGCCCCGACCAGCGCGAGGTCGCACTCGCCCAACCGCAGGGCGGCGATGGCCTCGGCGACGGGGTCGTGCCCGGTGCGGACCGGGCCGAGTAAGCCGAGTACACGCGCCAGTTCGCCCGCGTTGTCCACGCCCGCGCCGTCGGCGCCGTCGGTGGCCAGGTAGACACCGACGCCTGCTGGGTTGTCCGCACCGATGCCCGCGTCCTCGCAGGCCGTCCAGGCTAACTCCAGTTCGGCCGACCGGCCCGCGGGCAGCGGCACACCGGTCAGCTCGGCCAGTACACCAGGATCGTGCTCCGTCCGCCCCGATGCCGCGGACGCGACGCCTATGACGGCGACAGTGCCGGTGTCCACTCGTCAGTCCCCCTCTACGCGGTGCGGTCGGTGTTCCCCTTGAAGCGGCGCCGGGCATGGGGGCTCTGTCTCAGAGGGTCAAGGAAGCGACGCTCCGGGAAGCCCCGATGGGGTGCGCGGGTGGATGGCCCAAAGCCGGATGAAAGCGGCACCCGCGATCCCGTGCCAAAACCGACAGTATCCGGATACGGGCTGCCCGAACCAGCCTGTTCTGTTGCGGTTATTGGAAGGAAAGCAACACGTCTGTGTTGGCGCATAAGCCCCGTTGGCCCGGTGGTGAACACCCTCGTGCGGATGCCCCGGCGCACCCCTGCCACCTGACACTTCGCCGCGCTGCGCGGATGCGTGACGCGGGGGGCGGCGTATCGGGTGTGGCGCACGCCACTGTCCGAGAACGAGTCCGTGGTGGAGCGCGCCGCGCCCGTTTCGCCGCTAAAGCCTTCCGTTTTCTGCCCGCTTCGTGCCCGCTTATGCGCGTTGCGGGCACTTCAAACGTCCACGCTCCAGGCAGCTTTCTCCAACTCACTGATCCGGCGCCACTGCATTTGGCTCCACTCACCCGGATGGGTGACGCGGCTCAACAGCCGGGCCACCGGCGACATCGGGGAGACATACCTCACCCTGGCGGTCGGACATTGCACCAGCATGAGGAGGTGTCGGGCAGTCCTCGCTCCGACTGCACGATCTTCACAGCAGAAGGGGAGACCCCTCCTCAGCCCCTCTTGTACATTCGCAGCAGCCTGTTGAATGTTCACCGGCGAAACGGGGGAAGAACTTTGTCTTTCGAACAGGAATGGGCGGGCCTGGT
This sequence comes from Streptomyces sp. JLBJ103, assembly GCF_058215575.1. NCBI lineage: Bacteria > Bacillati > Actinomycetota > Actinomycetes > Kitasatosporales > Streptomycetaceae > Streptomyces > Streptomyces sp. JLBJ103. The sequence goes on from NZ_CM177089.1 coordinate 7,341,045, forward strand.
CAGCGACGCGCGCTCCCAGCAGAGCACTTCCATGCAGCTCAATGGGGCCGGCGGTGGCGACGGTGGCGCACAGGGTGACGGAAAGCGGCTCCACGTGACACCGCACGTCCTGCGCTCCTACGCGGAGCAAGCCGACAAGGTGAGCGACGAGTTCGCGAAAACGGACAACGAGACGATGCGGGAGACCGAGCAGGTGCCCGGCTCCATGGCGGGCTTCGCCAGCGACGAGGCGTTCAAGGACTTCCAGAAGAACTGGCGTGCGCAGATGAAGTACCTGGACGGCCTCTACTCCGGGGTCGCCAAGGCGCTCCGCACCGCCGCCACGTCCTTCAAGGAGACGGACGTCCGGCGCAAGGCGGAGATGGACAAGGTGGACGTGCCGCCCTTGTACAAGCCGTACCTGCCCAAGGACGGCACCTCGCAGGGGACCGACAAGCCCCTGTACGGCCCCTATGTGCCGACGATTCCTTCCGCCACTGAGCCCAAGTCCTGGGGAACGACGCGCTGATGACCACTCCTGAACTCACCTACACCGCAGTCCGCGAGGTCAACCTCGCACCGCTCCGGGAAGCGGTGGCCAAATGGAGGGCCCTCCCGGGCAAGATCGATACTGTCGCCACGACGTTCACCCGCACCGTCTCGTCCCCGCTGGAGGGATCCGGCTGGTTCGGTGAGGCGGCGGACGCGGCGTTCAAGGGGTTCCGCGGGGTCCGGCACCAGATGTCGGAGGCATCCGGCGAGGCCAGGAAGATCGGCACCGTCATGTCGGAGGCCCTGAAGGCGTTCGAGTCCGCGAAGAAGGCCCTCACGGACATCGAGGCCGAGGTGAGCACCCCGCCGAAGGATGGCGACGGCAAGGTCTATCTGAAGGTCAACAAGAAGGACGGCATCGTCTATCTCGACCCGCCGGACGACGTGGAGAACACCGCGGGCCTCCAGAAGGCGTACCACGAGTCGATCGTCTACTACAACAAGAAGATACGTGAGGCCATCAGCAGCGCGAGCGAGGCGGACCACGATCTGAAGACGGCCCTCCAGATCGACCCGCCGGGCAAGGGCTTCAACGACGACATCGCGGGACACCTCAAGGACGTCGACGCCGAAACCAAGAAGGACGTCGACACCTTGATGAAGCTGGCAGGCAAGGAGGACTTCAAGAAGGACCCCAAGCTCCTGTCCCAGTTCAACGGCCTCCTCGCCAAGAACGCCCAGAATGCCGACTTCGCCGAGCAGTTCGCCACCCGCAAGGGCCCGAAGTGGATCATGGAATTCTGGTACAACGCGGCCAAGCCGGACTACGAGGGCAACCCGTTCAGCAAGGCCAAGGAGCGCCCGGACGGGGTGACGAAGCAGCTCGCGGCGCTCCAGGACAACCTGGGCATCACCCTGGGCCTCGCCAGCCACTCCGACTCGCCGGAGATGACGAAGTGGAAGAAGGACGTCATCGACCTCGGCTACCAGCGCATGCCCGGTGAACACCGGACCTACTACGCCGAACCGCCGTACGGCTTCCAGGTGATGAGCAATCTGATGCGCACCGGGAAGTGGGACGGCCAGTTCCTGAACGCGTACGGCGACAAGCTCGTCGAGGTGGACAAGCAGGCCTTCGACGCGCCCGGCGGACGACGCGAGGAGGAGCAGACGCACCGGAAGTGGCTCGCAACCGGTCAGGAGCCACCGGACTTCCTCAACTTCGGCGGGAAGAGCGACAAGGGCGAGGATCCCTTCACCGGATACTTCGAGGCGCTGGGCCACAACGGCGACGCGTCCACGCAGTTCTTCAAGGACAAGGAGCACTTCGACTACCTGCTCCGTGAGCGCACATGGCTGCCGGACAGCGGCGGCGCCGACCTCGGTGACAAGGTGCCCAACGGTCCCCGGGTGGCCCTCGGCCACGCGCTGGGCTCCGCCACCACCGGTCACGACTGGGACGCGCCGGGGAATATCCCGGCGGAGCACACCAAGGACCAGGCGGAACTCATGTCCAAGCTCGTCAAGGGCATGGGGAACGTCGACAAGGACGGAAACGCGGACATCTCGATGGCCCTGGGCATGCAGCAGGGCCTGGGGAACGCCGCGGCCGAGTATGTACCGGACTTCTTCCGGGCCATGAAGGACGGCGGGGACGACGACAAGTTGTTCCCCATGTCCGGGGCACAGGCCGGGATGGAACACCGCGACGTGACGAAGTTCCTGGTCCAGCTCGGGCAGGACCCCGAGGCGAACGCGGCGATCACCGCGGGGCAGAAGCTGTACACCGCCCAAGTGCTCGACCATCACCTGGGCGGGGACGTCCCCGCGGACCAGAAGTACAACGCGCCCCCGCGGGACATCGTGCACGAGGTCCTCAAGACATCGGGAGAGACCGCGGGCACGCTGGCCTCCGGTGCGCAGGAGGGCCTCATCGGCCCGGCGGTCCGGGAGGAGAAGGAGTACGACAACGCCACGCTCAGCAAGCGCCTGTGGGGGAACACCGCCTTCGGCACCGTGGTGACGGGCGCCAGCGTCTTGAAGCCCTTCGCCGCGCATCCCCTCGGAGCCGCGGTGGCCGCAAGTCTGATCATCGGGAGCGAGGGGGCTGCCCTCAGCGACACGGACGCCCAGGACTGGAGCATCAACAGGTCCGCCCCGGCCGCGGACAAGGCCGGAGCGATCTACGACGAGATGGCCGGGCGCGATGTGCGGCAGAACGAGGCCATGCTCAAGGCCATCGGGAAGGAACACGGCATCAATCTGTCGGAGAGCTGGGCAGAGCTGTACTCCGACGAAGGCTTCAGCCAGGGATACTCCCGGGTCGGGTCCACGGCGCCGTTCCTCACCTCCATCGCGCAGGTAAGGCAAATGGCCGTAGACCACTAGGCCCTGTCCGGCGGACCCTCGCCGTCCTCGCCGTGGCCTTGGCCACGGCGGGGACGCTGGGCGGCGCCCTCTTCGGACGCGGGGACAGCAACGACCCGAAGAAGATCAGGACGGTCTGCGCGGTGGGGGGAGCCGGTTCAGCAACTCCCACAGGGGCCGGGAGCCACCCGCCCACTCACCCAGCAGACGGCGGTCCACCAGATGCAGCCGCTGCGACGTGGCCAACGGAGGACACTTGGAGGTGAAGCGGCCGTTCGTCACCAGGACCACGACGTCCGCACCGTGCAACTGCCGTGCGGTTCCGTTGAGTACGTGCAGATCGGGGGTCCCGACGGGGGAGCCGTTCAGGCCGTTCCGGCGGTGCTTGCACTGGATCACCCAGCGGCGCCCGAAAGGATCCGTGGCCTTGACGTCCGCCCCGTTGTCTCCGGCCCCGCCCACCTGGACCGCGTCGGAGCAGCCGTCCCTGTTCATCAAGTCCCGCACGGCGTGCTCGAACTGCCGGTGGTGCAACGCGTCCAGCTGCGCCAGCGCATACCGCAATCCCCGGCTCCGTACGGCCTCCCACTGCGCACGATGCCCTCGCTGATAGAGCCACCCGCCACCCGCGACCGCGGCCGCGAAGCCGGCGGCGGCCAGGATCCACCAGTGTTCCAACAGCCATGTCACAACCGTCACCACAAGGCCGATCGCCGCCGCGGCGACGATCAGCACCACTAACGGGTCGGAAGTCGGAGCCTTCTTGGAACGCCGACGCCGACGGGGCCTTGCGGGAGAACGCCGACTCATCACCGCTCACCCCCTGAGTGGAACTTGATCGGATAGGACACTGTCGAGCGAGGCTCCGGCTTCCGCTCCGGGCTCCGCTCCGGGCTCCGTTTCGGCTTCCGTTCCTTGCCGCTTCTCTCGAACTTGATCGGATAGCGCACCGACTCCCGCGGGTGAGGAGCCTTGCCACGCTCCGTACCGGAACCGGATCCGGCACCGGAACCGGAATCGGATCCAGTGCCGCCACTCGCTCCGATCACGACCAGCGCGACAACACCGAGGATGGTCGTCTGAGCCTTCGACCCCACCGGCGAGCGCCAGTGGGCCGAGACTTTCGTGCCATCCTTCTTGAAGTATTCGCCAATCCTGGGCATCGGTTCCCCCCTCAGCCTGCGGTCATTCCAGCAACTGCACATACTGGCATTGGCCACTGACAGCGAGTCAGCCAGGTCCGTGGTGGACGTCAGCGTGTGGTGCCGCTTGGCAAGGGGGGCGCATCGTTCTCAGTCGTCGACCGGGCCCATCGGGAAGATGGCCACCTCGGTCTTGCCGTGGTGGAAGCTCTGCTTGGAGAGGGGTTCCAGGGCGGCGGCGAGCCACCGGTTGTCCGGGGACCAGCTGAGGGCATCGACGTAGCTGCGCAGCTGGCGGCCGAGGATGATCTTCTTGTCGGCCATCCGCCAGACGCACAGTTCGTGCGGGCGCTCCCGGCCCAACTCCAGATAGCTCAGCTTGCGGCTGAAGCTGCCGATGGCCAGATAGCTGCCGTCCTCGTTCGAGGCGAGGGTGAACAGCCGTTCCGAGGCATGGTCGACCTTGTCGATCACTTCGCCCGTCACCGGGTCGACGACGTAGAGGTTCTGTTGCGCTCCGAGGAAGAGCCGCGAGGAGTCACCGGAGAAGGCCGTGCACTGGATCGGGTCCCATGTGCCCGCGTGGGAGAGCCGACGGGAGGGCTCACGCTTGTCGCCGTGCAGATCGAAGCCACCCTCGCCCGCGCAGTTCGGGCTGATGCCGTACACGCCGTCGCGGGAGCGCAGATTCCCGACCTGGAAGGGCGCCTCGGTCTCCGCCCGCCGGTCGACGTCGTAGGCCCATTGCTTCTCCTCCTCCGGCTCGTTGCCACTGCTGTAGTCCTTGACCACGAGAGTGTGACCGCCCGGCACCCACATCATCAGCGGCATCAGCCAGCCATCGGCGCGGGTGTGCACCACCTCGCTCCAGTCGGTGGTGTCGTAGACCCACACCCGCCCCTGATCGCTGCACAGGGCCAGGTAAGTGCCGTCGTCGGAGAAGTCCATCCCGTTGATGTGGTCGTACGTGACGCTGCCGGTCGTGGTCTCGAACGGCCGCAGAGTGACGGCCGGTCGGGCCAGGTCGGGTATGTGCGGGGAGTCCTCCGCCGTCCAGCTGTCGCCGTTGAGGGGGAAGGCCGCCGAGCCCCAACCGTCGCCCACGCTCAATGGCTCCAGCCACCTGCGGTCGGTGACCTGGATCTCGTACTCGGCCTGAATCAGCAGGTCCTCGTCCTGCCAGGACCCGCCGCGCACGTAGTAGAAGTCATGCATGTCCTCCCACTGGTCGTCCGTGAGCGGGTAGTTGCGAAGCTCCACACGCCCGACCCGGGAGATGAACCGGCGGGCGTTGGCGTCGGCCCATTCGTAGTCGAGGAGCTGGTCGGTGCTCACGGCGTGCCCGAGCGGGCCCTTGCGCTCGTCCCCGTCGTCCAGATAGCCGGCCGCGGCCTCCCAGAGGAAGTGCAGAAAGGTGTTGGGCTCTTCGTTCGGCAGTGGGGTGTGCGTACGGGAGTCGGTGTCGTAGTAGACGACGAACACCTGAAATCTGACGCGGAGTTCATCGGGATCCACGGCAAGAACCCGTACGCCGTACATGTCGGTCGACATCTCGTCTCCTCTGGAACTGGTGGTTCGGACGCAACGCACCTGATGCTCGCAGAGGTGTCCGACAGCGATGCTCACGCATGCGGCAGTACGCGTACCGCGGCGGTACGCGCAGAGCGGGCGGCACCTTGGCCGCCCGCTCTGCGCGCCTATGGGTCCTCGTCCCGCTGATCGGTGGACACCCCGAGTCCGCCGGCGCTGACGAGGACCCCGCGGCCCGGCAGCCGAACACCATCCACACCGACACCGGTGTCGGCTACCGCCGCGTCGCCCGGGACGGCTTCCCCCGAAGGCCGCCCCGGGCGAGCATCAGCAGGCGTCGATGTACCAGACCGGCGCCCAGTTTCCGTGAGGATCGCCGTAGGGGGCGCCCGGAGTGGTGAAGATGAGGTGCTTGTTCTTGTCGTACATCTTCGCCTTGGTGCCGTTGGACTGGTTGTTGTACCAGGAGCCGCCGCTGTTCAGACCGTCCGGGATCTCCTGGAGGTAGCAGTCCTTGAACTTGAAGGCCAGGAAGTGGTAGTTGGCGTCCTTGTAGCCGCAGAAGTAGTACTTCGGGCAGTCGGAGGGCGCCGCCGTGACGCGGGCGCCCGACCCGGGCGAGGCGGCGGAGGCGGTGGCCGCGGCGGTGCCCGTCGCGGTGGCCAGGGCGATGAGGGCTCCGGTCACCAGGGCGGTGCGGCGAATCCGGGTGCGGATGGCTGCGTGTGTCACTGAGGTTGCCTTTCCTGTGGCTTGTCCGGTTCGCTCCTTACGCTTCACCGGTCGCACCGCCAACAATCGAGGCGACCCCCAGTGGGCCGCGATGGATTCGGTCCTGGCCGAACCGTGACCGCGCGGGCCTGACCAGGGGGGAGGAGCCCCTGGGGGAGGGCGGGATCGGGATGCTGCGTGTGCGGTTCACGGCTGATGACCTGCTGCGGGTGACGTTCGCCCGCGAGCCGGCGCCACTGATGGAGCTGGGGCTGGCGCTCGCAGCGGTGCAGCGCCTCGGGCTGCCGCCCGTCTTCGGCAGATGGCAGCAGTCGCTGCGGCGGACCCTGCCGCGGGGCGCGCGGCCGCTGCTGGAGCTGGTGCCGCCCTCGGGCCGGGGGCCGCTGTTCATGGATCCGCTCAGCCGGGGGCTGGACGACGGGCTCGACACGGTCCTGTCCACGCCGGGCGGCTACGCGCGCTCGGAACTGGACCGGATCTGCTCGGCCGGCCGCCGCCCGGTGACCCCCTGGCTTCGCGCCCTGGCCGGTCAGGACCGCGACGCCTGGCAGCTGCTGGCCGGCTCGCTGCGTACCGCGTACGACAGCGTGCTCGAGGAGTCATGGGGCACCATCCGGTCCGCCTTCGACGCCGAACGCGCCTGGCGCACCCGGCTGCTGGCCGAAGAGGGCATCCGGGCCACCCTGGCCGGGCTGGCTCCGGGGCCAGGATGGCGCGGTACCACGCTGGAGTTCGACTGGCCCGAGGAGGCGGTGCTCGAACTCAACGGCCAGGGCCTGACGCTGCTGCCGACCACCGTGTGGAGCGGCTGGCCCATGCTGGCCCCGCGGCCCGGCCTGCCCAGCGTCCTGGTCTATCCGGCGCTCAGCCCGCTGCCGCTGCTCGGCGAGGGGCCGCGCGCCCAACCGCTCGCCGCCCTGCTGGGGTCCACCCGGGCCGCCGCCCTCGCGCTGCTCACCCGGCAGCGCACCACGACCGACCTGGCGGCCGAGCTGTCCATCGCCAAGTCCTCGGCGTCCGAGCACGCCAAGGCGTTGCGCGCGGCCCGGCTGATCACCACCGAGCGCGACGGCAAGGCCGTCTGGCACTCGTGCACCCCGCTCGGCCTGGACCTGCTCGCCGGGACCGGTGGCCCAGGGCCCGCGCCCCGCGCCCAGGCGGCGGGTGCGACGACCTTCAGCCCGGGAGCAGCCCCGAGGCCGTGACCCGGTGCAGGTGGATCAGCACATCGTGGCTGGGCAGCAGCGGGATGTCGAACATCGACAGCCGCGGGTACGCGGTGCCGATGCTCCGGGTCGGGCGGGCGGTGGCGAGCCAGTCCCGGGCCGCGGGAGCGACGGTGCGCTGGTCCAGCAGGTAGTCACGGTGACGCACCCGGTCCAGGGTGTGTTCGTTGCTGCCCGGGGCGGCGGGACCCACGGTGAACCGCCGGTACTTCCCGTCGTCGCCTTGCGCGTTGAACGCTCCGCGGTCGAAGGTGAAGCCGATGCTCACGTAGTCCCGGCCGACCCGGTCGCGGATGAAGGCACCCTGCATCCGCGGGTAGTGCTCCGGGTCGTAGGTCTGGTAGGCGACATGGGCGTTGTGCGCGGACAGCAGGATCCTGTCCCCCGTCTTCCGCTGCCACCACACCGTGTTGTCGGCCATGACGCGGTCGCGGAAGCGCATCGCCGCACGCTCCTGCTCGGGGTCGCCGAAGTCGAACGCGTACCCGCGGGCGGTCCGGGCGATGGCGGTCGCGTCCTGGAGGATCCAGTCGAACCGGTCCCGCTGTGCCCGGGAATCCGGCCGCTGCCGCTGGAGGAGCCGACGGGCCTTGGCGGTCCTGGCGGCCATCTGCCGCCGCTCGGCGAGCGGCTTGGCCAGATAGCTGTTCATGTACGTGTTCACGTCGACGGTGGGACGCAGTCCGCGGTACAACTCGGTAAACTCGGGCAGGAGAGCGGGCTCGTGGTCGCGCACCCAGTCGGTCACCGTGTCGTAGAGGCCCGCCCCGGAGTAGCCGAAGTCGTTGCCCATGAAGTGAACGGGGTCGCCGGGATGGGCCCTGTTGTAGCTGCGCATCCAGGTGAGCAGGGAGAGGTATTCGCGGTTGTTCCACTCCCGGTAGGAGTTCTGGAACTCCTCTCGCATGATCCGCCGCGGATTGCCCTCGCCCCGCAGTACGTAGGCGTCGAGCCGCTGCCCGGTGCTCCAGGGGGCCTCCAGCGCGAACGTCCGGAAACCCCTCTCCCGGACCAGGTAGCGGAGGACACGGTGCTTCATGGTGAAGAACTCGTGCGAACCGTGCGTGGCTTCCCCCAGTCCCACGATCTTCGCGTCGCCCACCATCCGGCCCAGCGGACGCAGATCGCTGGTCGGCCCGGACGGTGCGGTGGACCGGAGCGGCAGAGCGGCCCGCTCCAGAGCACGTAAGGCGGGTTCGTCCCGCCGGGGCTCGGCCTCCGCGGGGGCACCGGTGACGAGCGCCCCCAGACTGGCCAGAGCCACCGTGAGAAGAATCGGCAGATGTCGTTTCATGGATCACAGCATCCCGGCGAGGAACCGGTACGGCGATCATGCCTTCCCCACAGTTCCTGGTGGGGGCAGCCCCCGGAACGCAGCAGTGGTCAGCCCCCCCTGGCCGGTAGGACTGTGGCCGGTGGCGGCCGCATGGGGGATTCCCCAGGAGTCCACTCTGTGGTGAAACCCGGACCGCCGACTCCCCCTCTTCGCGTACGGACTGACGGTCCAACACCTACAGGCACTGCCGACCACCTTGCCGAGGAGACCCCCACACATGGCCGACCACTCCCTCCGCCGCCGGATCACCGCCCGCACCGCCCTCACCACCTTCATGGCCGCGGGCGCCGCCCTCGCCGTCATCACTTCCGCCTCGGCCGCCGTCGCCGCTCCGGGCGGCGGGGCCGCGGCTCCTGCCGCGAAGGCCGCCGCCCCAGCCGTTTCCAAGGTGGAGTACACCGCGAAGGATCGCCGTGATGCCCTCGCCTACTGGACACCCGCCCGGATCAAGGCCGTTGGGGAGTCGACGGACCTCGGGCCCACGGATCCGAAGGTCACGCCCTGGAAGGGCACCGAGATGAAGTCCGTCGGGCGGCTCTTCTTCGTCAACGCAGGCGGTGAGGACTCCTGGTGCACCGCCACCGCCGTCAACAGCGCCAACCGCTCGGTGGTCATGGCCGCGGGCCACTGTGTCCGCCGGGGATCCTCGCCCGACTACACCCACATCGAGATGGTCTTCGTCCCCGGCTACCACAAGGGCAAACAGCCCTACGGCGCCTTCGCGGTCCGCACCACCCTCACCCCGCGCACCTGGGCCGAGGACTCCACCAACGACCTGGCCGCGCTCGTCGTCGACGCCGACACCACGGGCCGCAAACTCACGGACGTCGTCGGTGGCCAGGCCATCGCCTTCAACCGCCCGGTCGGCGGCGCGATCCACGGCTTCGGCTACCCCGCCTCGCGCCCGTCGCGCGGGGAAGAGCTTCTCCACTGCACGGGTAAGGCGAAGCAGGCTCCGCAGGCGGATGAGCAGGTCATGCCCTGCGCTATGGCGGGCGGGTCGAGCGGCGGCCCGTGGCTGGCCGATTTCAACGCCACCACGGGGAAGGGCGTTCTGGTTTCGGTCAACAGCCACGGCGAAGGGCTGAATACCGGCGAGAAGATGTACGGGCCGGTGCTGGGTGCCACGGCCAAGACGGTGTACGAGCAGGCGCAGCGCGGCTGAGCGCCTGGTGCTGATGGCCGCGCGGGGTGCGGGCGCCGACTCTGCGGCAGGAGCCGCTGATGGTCGCCATGTGCGGTGGAGCGGCCGCCCGCGATGATGACGGTCGGGTAACTCCCGCGCGGCCAGGAGGGCAACCGCTTCACACAAGCCACACACAGCGTGCAAGATTTCTCCTACCTCGGCATATCTGGGCCGGGGAAAAGAGGGGAAACTTCAGTGAAGTCAAGAAGATTGAGCCGTACGCGGCGCCGGGCGACCATCATCACGGCGGCTGCGGCCTCGGCCGTCGCGGGGGCGGCTCTGCTGCCCAACTGGAGCGCGGGCGCGTCCACCACGACCGAACCCGAGGTGGACGCCAAGACGAAGGCGACGTTCCAGCGGCTGGCCGACGCGGTCTTCACCGACCGCACCAATGCGCTGGTCGACAAGCCGGGCAAGAAGAAGGGGCCGCTGACTGACGGCTTCTCCGGCAAGGTCGCGCTCTCCTCCGAGTCCGCTCGCACCGAGGACAGCGCCCTGGGCGAGCTCGGCGACCGCAAGGACCGCCTCGCGAGGTACGGCGAGGAGTACAGCGCGGGCGGTACCTCGGTCACCCTGGACCGCACCCGAGTCAACGGCCGCAAGGCCGTCGTCACGGTTACGGAGACCACGAAGCTGGTGTACAAGAAGGTCCACGGCGACGAGCCGAGGACGACCGGGTTCCAGGCGCACCACAAGCTGACGTTCCGGGCCGACGAGAGCGGCGACTGGCGGCTGACCGACATCCGTGAGACGGACGACGGCTATCTCGCCGTCAATCAGCCCGTCAAGCCGAGGACCGCCGCCGCCACCGCCGACGACAACATGCCGTCAGCCCCCCGTGCCGCGACCACCTGGCCCGCGCCCGCCAAGCCCAAGAACCTCACCAGCGGCCGCTACGACTACAAAGCGATGGCCGCCTACGCGGAGAAGTACTGGAGCAACTACAACCCGGCCTACCCGGACTTCAACGGGCACGGTGCGGGCGGCGACTGCACCAACTTCGTCAGCCAGTCCCTCAAGGCGGGCGGCTGGAAGCACGTGCCCGGCTATGTGTATGACTACACCAAGTGGTTCGGCAACGCCGACATACAGTCGGACTCATTCGTCGGTGTCAACGAGTTGTCCTGGTTCGCGCTGAACTCCAAGCGCGTCACCAGCCTCGGCTACGTCTACCAGATGGATGTCGGCGACGTGCTCCAGGTGGACTTCGACAAGGACGGGTCCAAGGACCACACCATGATCGTCACGTACCGCAGCCCGCAGGGTGTGCCGTACCTGACCTATCACTCCACCAACACCTACCGGCGGTCGGTGGCGAGCATCATCGCGTCGTACCCGAACTCCGCGTACTACGCCTACCGCACCTGATCCCCGCCCGTCGCCAGTCCCACCGCCCGGCTCCTCCGGTCCGGGCGGCGGGTTCTTGACGGGCTTGGTGTGTGGTGGGCTGTGGCCGGCTGTCAGGTGTTCTGGGCCTTGTCGTACAGGCCCTTCGCCACGTCACCGAAGTACGGGCCGAACATCTGGTTCGGCCAGAAGGTGTAGCCGAAGCTGTTCACGGAGACCTGGAGCCCGGTGCCGTTGGCCTCGTTGAAGCCGGTGAACCAGGGGCCGCCGCTGGAGCCGCCCGTCATATTGCAGGCGAGGCCGTGATCCTGTGTGAGGAGGAAGTCCTTCGAGCTGTTGCCGCTGCAATAGATGAGCTTCGTGCCGTCGTACGGCGCGGCGGCCGGGAAGCCGAAGGAGTGCATCGGCTTGTTGTAGCCGCCGTTGAACTGGATTCCTTGCGCACCGACGACTGAGGTGAGCTTCTTGCCGTCCAGCGGGGCGACGACCGCGGCGCCGATGTCGTTGTTCATGTCCTCACTCGCCTCCCACTGCGGGGTGGTGAGTGTCTTGGCCGCGGCCCACTTGCCGTACGGTGCGTCGCCGTTGTTGTAGGCGGGCACGAAGACCCAGTTGGTGTGCCAGTTGCCCTGGTACTTCACACAGTGTCCGGCGGTGATGACAGTGCTGGCGTTCTGGCTTGTCACGGCGTTGCCGGAGCAGGAAGCGTTACGCCCCTGGTAGGTGAAGAACACCCGGCCCGAGGTGTTGACGATGGCCCCGCGACCGGTCCACGGGCCACCGGCCTGCGGGAAGGAGGCGGGGGCGGCCGTGGGTTCGACGGTCGTCGACTGGCCGCTGGTCCTGGGGGCCTTCAGCCTCTTGGCGTCCTGCGGGGTCAGCTCCAGATCGAGCGGGGTGGCCGCGCGCATCCGCTCGGCGGTCCAGAAGGTGCGGGCCCTGTGCTGTTCGGCGATCGAGGCGGTGCGGGCCGCTGCCGACGGTCCGGAGGCCGATTCGGGGGGTGCCGCGTTGGCCGTACCGGCATCGAGGAGGCCGCCGGTGAGCAGGGCTCCAACGGCCAGCAGAATGCCCGCGGCAGTGCGATGGCGTCTCACGCATGTCTCCTTCTGCCGTGCCAGGACTGGTCGGGTCCGGGCAGGGTGGGGGAATGAAGAGCGGTGCGGATAGACGTGCGTGAGGCAGCGTGCCACGGGAATCTTGACTTGTCAGGGGCGTGCCAACCTATTTCTTGGCCGGACGTCACCGGCGCGGCCACCGAATGCCGACTCGCGGACCTCGAATCGTCAAGCTTCCACGGCTCATCGGGAGGCGTGAACCACCTGGATCCTGCCGGTTACTCGTGCGAGAGCGATAGCTACAGAGGCAGTGGCAGCAGGCAGGTCTCGCCCGGGGGTACGGAGATGGTGCGGTCGCCCAGTGCCACATCGATGGGTTCACGGTCGGAGGCAGAGACGGTGATCCGCATCTGATAGGCCGTCAGTCGAAGGCGCACTCCCCAGTGGCCCCGGTAGCGGATCGACAGCCCGAAGCGCGAGAGTTCGGGGAGGGGCACGGGGTCCAGTCGCAGCGTCCCACCATGGGGCTCCAGACCGGTCAGGCCCCGCTGTACGAGGTCGAGGGCGCCGGCCATCGCACCGAGGTGGATGCCTTCCCCGGTGGTGCCGCCTTGCAGGTCGGCGATGTCCCCGGCAAGCGCCTCCCGGCAGTACCGCCAGGCATCCGCCCGTCGCACCCGGGGCAGCACCCAGGCATGGACGAGGCTGCTGAGGGTAGAGCCGTGGCAGGTGCGGCGCAGGTAGTAGTCGACGGTGCGCTGCCAGGTGGTGTCGTCCAGCTCGTAACCGAGTCGCCGGAAGAGCCGGTGGAGCTCCCGCGGTGAGGAGAGATAGCCGAGCATCAGCACATCGGCCTGTTTGGACGCCTGGTAGCGGTTGACCGTATCGCCCTCCGCCTCCAGGATCCGGTCCAGTCGCCGGATGTCGCCGTAAGCGCTGCGGTAGCGGTCCCAATTGAGCTCGGCGAGCTCACCGCAGCCCTCGAACTGGCCGATGAGCCCGTGGTGCCAGGGCACCAGCAGTCTCCGGGACACGTCCTCCCAGACATCGAGTTCCGCGTCGGCCAGCTCGGTGCGCTCGAACAGGTCCCGGCGGCGCGGCTGGGGCAGGGAGCGCAGCAGGTCGAGGGCGCGGGCGAGTCCCCATGCGGCGGTGGCGTTGGTGTACGCGTTGTCGTCGATGCCGGGACGGGAGGCCCCGGGGTAGGCGTCGTGATACTCGTCGGGGCCGACCACGCCGAGGATCCGGTAGCGACCGCGGGCCTGAGCGCGGATTGAGATGCAGCCGTTGGGTCTCCTCGCGGCCGTCGCTCCCGCTCTGCCACGGGTACATCGCGCCCGCCCGTCCGGCGTTCCGGGCCGCGAAGCAGGCTTGTTCCAGCGTCGGTGGCGGTAGTTCAGCAGGGCCCGGGAGACCTCGGTGAAGTGTAGGTTCAGAAACGGCAGGACGAACAGCTCGTCCCAGAACACATGGCCCCGGTACGCCTCGCCGTGCAGCCCGCGCGCGGGCACCCCGACATCCAGGTCCGCGCTGTGCGGGGAGAGCGTTTGCAGCAGATGGAACAGGTGCAGCCGCAGGATCCGCCCGGCATCGCCGGGCACATCCACATCACACGCCCGCCACAGCTGATCCCATGCCGTGCGGTGTGAACGCATCAGCGTCCCGAAGTCCGGCGCACGGCCCACGCGGTCGATGGCCGCGTGCAGGGGATCGCTGATCGCCGGGTCGCGGGAGGTGTGCAGGGCAACACACTTGTCGACGGTCACCGTCCGACGGCGTTCCAGCCGCAACCGCAGCAGAACGGAGGCACGCCCGGGTTCATGGGCGGTGGCGGTGGCGGTGGCTCCGGTGCCGTCGGTGGTGGTACGGGCGGCCATGCCGACGCGGATGTCGGAGGTGCGGGTGCGACAGCGCAGCCAGATCGTGTCACCGGCGGGTGCGGTACCCGTGTGCACATGAGTGAGGTGCTGAGGGGCCGGCTGCCGGTACCTGGCGACGCCCGTATTGGCGACCGTGCCGTCCAGCGTCGACTCCACCTCCAGCTGCCCCGACCAGTCCTCGGCCGTGAGCTCGGTCCGCAGCGCCGCCAGATGCGGATCGCCCAGGTGGACCAGACGCAGCTGCCGCACGAGCAGATGCCGTCCGGCACCGTCCGCGTAGCGCGTGGTGCGTTCCAGGATCCCCGCGCGCAGATCGAGCCTCAGACGGTGGTCGAGCGGGGTGTGGGTGTCCGGTGTGAACCACGGTGTGGCTGTGTCCTCGACGGTGCCGGTCTCGCGGGTTCGGAACCGCAGCGGCAGCCAATTGGGCAGATTGACCAGGTCCTCGTTCTCCACTCGCTGGCCAGCCACTTCGGACTCCAGCCGGTCGTAGCAGCCCGCGGCGTACGTGCCGGGGCTGTGAACGGTGTCCGCGTCGCACTCGGGGAGGGCGCCCCCGGGTTGCGATGTAGCCGTTGCCCAGGGCACACAACGACTCCCTCAGCCGCTCCCCGGCCGGTTCATAGCCCTCGTACGGCCACGTCCATCGGGCGTCGCCGGGCCGAGGGCGACGGGCGGCTCCATGGTGTGCGTCTCCATGATGACCACAGCCCTTCCCGTGTGCTGCCGTGTTTCCATCCTGCCTCCGCATGGTGTGCGTCCGCTCCGGTGGCAGGAGGACACCGGTCGGCCGGACACTGGAGATGCCGGACACTGGAGATGGTGGGGGCGGTCGGAACGCCGTGCGGAGCGGTGGAGGGAGGAGGAAGGTCCCGTGCCCGAGACTCCGCACATCTTGGGTGATGTGATGACACGGACGGTGGTCGCCGTCGGGCGTGACGCGCCGTTCAAGGAGCTGGTGCGGACCCTGAGCGAGTGGCATGTGAGTGCCATGCCGGTGCTGGAGGGCGAGGGGCGGGTCATCGGTGTCGTTTCCGAGGCGGATCTGCTGCCCAAGGAGGAATTCCGGGACGATCCGGACCGCGTCGAGCGGTTGCGGCACCGCCCCGGGCTGGCGAAGGCCGGAGCGGTGACGGCGGAGGAGCTGATGACCTCCCCGGCGGTGACCGTGCACACGGACGCCACCCTGCCCGAGGCAGCCCGGATCATGGCCGTCAAAGGCGTCAAGCGGCTTCCCGTGGTCGATGCCGAGGGGATGTTGCGGGGCATCGTCAGCCGGGGGGATCTACTGAAGGTCTTCCTCCGTCCGGAAGAGGACATCGAGGAGGAGGTCCGGCGCACCGTGGTGTCGTACCTGTTCCCCGGCAACACCAGCGTTCGCGTCCGGGTGGCCGACGGAGTTGTCACCCTGAGCGGACAGCTGCGGGACACTGCGCTGATCCCGGTGGCGGCGCGGCTGACCCGGGCCGTGGAGGGCGTTGTCGACGTCGAATGCCACTTCCGGGGCGTCGGACCGGACGACGCCGCCCGCACCAGCTGAGAGCGGATTACTCCGGGGCTGTGCGGTGGCGCCTACGGCTCGATGTCCAGCACGTCCTGGACCGGCCTTCGGGGAGTCCGCGTACCGGGGCGGCCGTACCCCAGTCGCAGCACCATCTGCACATATGCCATGCCTGACGTCGGGTCGCGCAGTGGCCAGCGCAGTTCGTGCCATTCGAGGGCCTGGGTGACGAACGAGGTGGCCAGCCCCTCGAGGGTGGCCCGCAACAGTACCCGTTCCATCGCCAGACCGGCCCGCAGCCAGTCCTCGGGCCGGTCGTGTGCGGTGCTCAGCAGCGCCAGGTGGGGGGTGGTCTCGAAGTCGGCGGTCGGGCGGCCGGGGACCGTTCTGCCGCCCGCGAAGTCCCGCACGGGGGCCTTGCCGGTCCGGCGGCGGGGCCCGAAGGCGGACTCCGGGACTCCTTCGGTGGCCGGACCCGTATCGTCCGCCCTGCGGGTGAAGCGGGCCAGTTCCGCCGCGGTGTCGGCATCGGTGAGGTTGCGGGCCTCGGCCTCCTGAATCAAGTCCACAACCGACCCCAGATGCCACCCGGAGGGGAAGGCCAGCGAAACCCTCTCCCTCTGCGCGGCCTCGACGAGAGCGGTGCGCACCGAGTCGGGTATCGCCTTCTCGGCGAAGGGGTACCGGCTGGTGTGCCGGGTGTGCACAGCGGGGTACAAAGCCGCCGGATCGTCCTCGTCGCCGAGCGGGCCGGCCAGTGTCAGGGAGGCCAGCAGCATCGGGTCGCGGGGGTCGGGCAGCAGCCGGGTCACCGCCTGCCGGCCCTCGTGTGCGACCGCGACCCGCAGGTTCATCAGCGCGGCACCACAGCCGATGTGCAGGGCGCGGAGTTCGGGGTCGGTGTGCGGCAGAGAGCCCCGGAGGTCGGCCCTCAGCTGGAAGACGCGGTTGCGCCGGAAGTACCGGAACCGCCAGGGCTGGGCGTTGTGCATCGAGGGGGCGGCCGTGGCGTCTCGCACCAGATCCATGACCACCGCGTCGGAGAGTGCACGGGCGCCCCGGTGCGCCGCAGCGGATCCGCGACGCCCGGTCGCCTCCGGTTGCCCTTCCGGTCCGTGCCCGATGTGGTGAACGTGTGCGTCCGGACCGGGGAACACCAGGGTGACCTGGTCGGAGTCCGACCACCGCACGTCATAGGGAGGTGTCCCGTCGTCGTGGTGGAGTCCGACGATCTCACCGTCCCGCTTGGCGGCACCGGTGGTGGGGCTTTCCACGATCAGTTGGTCGCCGACGTGAGCATGCATCGATATCCCGCCTCTCTGTCCGCACTTCCAATGTGTCACCGCGGACAGGCGGTGTCCTGGGGCGGAAAGCCCTCGAGTGAGGGGCCGGATGGGCCCCGTTGTGGGCCGAAAGGAACTCGTGGGGTACTCGCGGTCCTGGAGAGGCTTCCCGCGACATGGACACTGTCATGGAGCGCGTCGTCACCGTGGGTATCGATGGACGCCGCCGCACGGCCCCACGCGGACGGGGGTGCACCACAGGTTCAGACCGCGCGGTCCTGGGTGAAGTGGCTGGGTCGCCCGTCGCGCAGGACCAGGCGCCCTTGCTGCGCGGCCCTGGCGCGGGACATGAGGGTCCAGCTGCCGTCGGCGCGGTGCAGGGCGGCCGAATGCCAGGGTGTGGTCCAGACGTCCGGCGCGTCGAGGAGGCGGATGCCGAACTTGGGGGCGCCGATGGGCTGCGGATGGATGGACAGCCGGACGGAGTGCGGATGGTGGTCGGCGATGAGGTCACCCCAGGCCCGGCTGCGCTGGATGACTCCGTAGGCCCGCTGCCGGCAGCGGCGTTGGAGGGCCGAGCGAGTGCCGGGGAAGTCGGCGGTGTCCTCGACGAGAAAGCGGGTGATGCCGCGGTAGAGGGCGAGGGCGTGGTCGTCCGTGGCGACCTCGGCGCGGAGCGATTCCAGGGCGGGGGCGTAAGCCTCATGGACGTGGCTGCGTTTCGCGTCGTGGGGCAGGTCGCCCAGGACATCTCGCAGATCGAAGACGGAAAGTCTCTCCAGGCCGAGTCCGCTTATGAGGACGCGTAGTTCGTCGGCGTAGGCGTCGATGTGCTCGTCGGGGACGCCGATGAGGTCGCCGAAGATGTGGCCGTCGGAGCAGATGACCATGCGGGCGCCGGGCGGATGGATCCGCTCGATCTCGGCGCACAGGGCGTTGAGGAAGGTGAGGGAGAGGCGTTCACCCATGTCGGGGAGGTGACCGAGCACCTTGGCGGGGTTGGGGGACTTGCAGGGGAAACCGGGCAGGGTGAAGACGATGGGAGCGCCCTCGCGTACGAAGTCACTGATCTGGCGCAGTTGGTGCGGGAACGCCTCGGCGGAGGCACGGGCGTGTCCGGTCGTTCGATGGTGCGGCAGGAGCAGGTTCAGGATCGCGGCGCTGATGTTCGTGGGGAGGGTGTCCGGCGCGGGAGTCAACGGCATGTCGTTCCTCCGAGAGGTGTGTGTGGGGGGGCGTGCGGGCATGGCGGCATGGCGGCATGGCGCAGTGCCGGAACGTGGCCAGGCGCTGTCGGGCAAATGGGGGGTGCTGCTAGGCCCTGTCCTGCCGATCTTCGCGGGCCCGCGACGCCTGGCACCGCGCCTCGCCGCGTTGTCGGGATCATCCGAGTACGCCCAGTACGAGGACGACCCTCCGCCTTGCGATCCACGGCACCAGACGCCGCGGGCTGATCCATGAAGATCGACAGGACAGGACCTAGGGGGCTGCTAGGTCGGAGCCGGTCGGCCGTACGTCGGTGTCAGAGCCGTCGGTCGTAGCCGACCGGCAGGTGGTTGGTGCCGCGGCCGAGGACGGCCGGGATCCACTCGATGTCCTCGTCCTTGATGGCCAGGCGCAGACCGGGGAGGCGCCTGAGGAGCGTCCCGAGCGCGATCCGGAGTTCGGTGCGGGCGAGGGCGGCACCGGGGCAGAAGTGGATGCCGTGGCCGAAGGCGAGATGCGGGTTGGGGCTGCGGTCGAGGTCGAGGGTGTCGGGGTCGGGGAAGCGGCGCGGGTCGCGGTTGGCGGCGCACAGGGAGACGATCACGGAGTCACCGGCCGGTACCTCGGTCCCGTGGAGGTCGCTGTCCTTGTCGAAGAAGCGCCAGGTGGTCAGTTCGAAGGCGCTGTCGTAGCGGAGGAGTTCCTCGACCGCCCGGGGGAGGAGGTCCGGGTCCTCACGCAGCCGGGCCAGCTCGGCCGGGTGGCGGAAGAGGGCGATCAGCGCCGTGGTGATCTGGTTGGTGACCGGCTCCTGGCCCGCCACCAGAAGCTGGAAGATCATGGAGTCCAGCTCCTCCTGCGACAGTTCGCCCTGGTCGCGGGCCATGACCAGACGGCTGAGCAGGTCATCGTCCCCGTGCTCACGCTTGTGGGAGACGATCTCGGCGATATAGCTCTGTAGCCCGTGCAGTCGCGCCTCGTACAGCGGCCGTCCGGGGTCGGTGGGGCCGACCGGCTGGACGACCTTCCCCCAGTCGCGGTCGAAGCAGGCCGCCAACTCCTCGGGAAGGCCGATGACTTCGGCGAGGACTTGGAAGGGATAGTGGGCGGCGAATCCGGTCACGAGATCGGCGGGGCCCGTCTCGGGCAGCGCGTCGATCAGGGTGTCGGCCAGCTGCTGGAAACGGGGGCGTAGACCCTCGATACGGCGCGGGGTGAAGGCGTCGGTGACGAAGCGCCGCATCCGGGTGTGCCGGGGCGGGTCCTGATGGAGGAGGTGGACCTGGAGCTGGGAGTGCTGCGGCTCCGGCATGATCGAGGCGCGGGCGCGCCAGCGGTCGTTGCCCCGGTCGTGGTTCTTGCCCAGGCGGTCGTCGTTGAGCGCGGAGTGGGCGGCGTCGTAGCCGGTGACGAGCCACGCCCGCACCCCGCTGGGGAAGAGCACGCGGTGGACCGGGCCCGTGTCGCGCATGCGCTCGTAGAGGGGATAGGGGTCGGCCTTGTAGGGGCAGCCCATCAGCGGTACCGGCTCGGTGAGGGGCTCGGTGGCCGTCTCGGTGTGGTGCGGGGTCATGAACGGGGCTCCTCAGAGGGCGAGTTCGGGCTGATGGTGGTCCAGCCACAGGGCGAGGTCGACAACACGTTCCAGCCGCAGCCGGTGGCCCCACTCCAGCCGGTCGGGCGGTGTGTCCAGGCAGGGTTTGATCTGGGTCTCGTCGGCGAGGGCGCGGACCTGCTCGGTGGCCAGGGCCCCACGGGCCAGGTCCTGAAGGCCGCGGTTGTAGTCGGGGTGGTGGGTGGCCGGGTAGTGGTTCTTGGGCCGGTGCAGCACCGAGTCGGGGGCAAGACCGGCACCGGCGGCACGCAGCAGGCTCTTCTCGCGGCCGTCGAAACTCTTCAGCGACCAGGGTGTGTTGAAGGCGTACTCGACGAGCCGGTGGTCGCAGTAGGGGACGCGCACCTCCAGGCCCTGGCTCATGCTCAACCGGTCCTTGCGGTGGAGCAGTTGACGGAGCCAGCGGGTGAGGGAGAGGTGCTGCATCTCGCGCTGACGGTGCTCGGCCGGACTCTCGTCGTCCAGGTGCGGTACGGCAGCCAGGGCGCCACGGTAGGTGTCCTCGCGGAACTCGCCGATGCGCAGGTCGAGGTCGGGGTTGAGGGGCATGGCGGCCTCGTCGCCGGTGACCAGGAGCCAGGGGAAGGTGGCCGCCGCCAGCGCCTTCGGGTTGTGGAACCAGGGGTAGCCGCCGAAGACCTCGTCGGCGGCCTCGCCGGACAGGGCGACGGTGGAGTGCCCGCGTATCTCCCCGAAGAGCAGATAGAGCGAGGTGTCCATGTCGCCGACGCCGATCGGCGAGTCGCGTGCCACGACGACCGCCGTGCGGTGCTCGGGGTCGAGCAGGGCACGCGGGTCGAGCACGACGGTGCTGTGGTCGGTGCCGATGAAGGTCCCGGCCTCGATGGCGTACGGGGTGTCGTGGCCGGTCCGCAGTACGTCCCCGGTGAACCGCTCGGCCTGGTCGCTGTAGTCGACGGCGTAGGAGCGGATGCGGGCGTCCGGGCCTTCGCGCAGCCGCAGTTCATCGGCGAGCAGGGCGGTCAGAACGGTGGAGTCGATGCCACCGGACAGCAGGGAGCAGAGCGGTACGTCGGCCTCCAGCTGGCCGCGGGCGGCCCTGCCGACCAGGTCTCGGATCCGTTCGACCGTCTCGTCCCGCCCGTCGCCGTGGGCCCGCGCTTCCAGCTGCCAATAGCGGCGTTCGCGGATGCCGTCGCGGTCCAGGACGAGCAGCCCGCCGGGTTCGATCTCCCGGACACCGGACCACACGGTCGGGCCGGTGTTGAACAGCAGGCTGTATGCCTCCCGCAGCCCGTCGGCATCCACCCGCGGCCGGATCTCGGGGTGGGCGAACAGCGCCTTGGGTTCGGAGGCGAAGGCCAGGCCGCCATCGACGGCCGCCCAGAACAGCGGTTTGACGCCCAGCCGGTCGCGCACCAGCAGCAGCCGCTGGGCCCGCTCGTCCCAGACCGCGAAGGCGAACATGCCGTCCAGGTGGTCGGCGACGTCCTCGCCCCACTCCGCGTAGGCGCGCAGCACCACCTCGGTGTCGCTGCGGGTGCGGAAGGCATGCCCCCGGGCCCGCAGTTCGGCGCGCAGCTCATGGTGGTTGTAGACCTCACCGCTGTAGCTGAGCACGGCGGTCGGCTCATCCGGACGGTCGGTCATGGGCTGTACGCCGCCGGCCAGGTCGATGACGGCCAGGCGGCGGTGACCGATCGCGGCGTGCCGGCCGAGCCAGACGCCGCCCGCGTCGGGGCCGCGTGGGGTGAGGGCGGCGGTCATGGCCTCGATGACCGGGGCGCGCGTGCGGGCGTCGTCGGGGAGGGGCGGGCGGAAGGACGCCCAGCCGGTGATTCCACACATACAGCTGGCTCCTGGATCAGGGGTGTGCGGCGGACGCCGCGTCGGTGGTCTTATCGGGCTCGGGTCCGGGCTTGGCGGCCGGCCATACGAGCAGGGGTACGGCGAGACAGGCGGCGGTGGCGGCCAAGGCAAGACCCGCTCCTGCCCCGCCGCTCAGTCCCCAGGCGGCCGTGGCCAGGGCGGGGCCGAGGGTGAAGCCGAGGCTGCGGGCGAGCTGCACGGTGGACCCGACGGTTGCGGTCCGATCCGCTGGGACGGCACCCATGACCAGGGCCTGGGCGGGCCCGCCGTTCAGCCCCATCCCCATCCCGGCCAGCGCCAGCCGCCAGGCCATCTGCGCTGCGGACCAGTCGCCGTCCAACGGAACCAGCAGCAGCAGTCCGGAGGCGGTGAGCACGGCACCGGCGACCGCGACCGGCCGGGCCCCGCACCGGTCGGCGAGGCGTCCACCGAGCGGCCCGGCCAGTCCCATGCCCAGCGGAAAGGCGAGGACGATCAGCCCGGTCGTCGTGGCGCTGACGCCGTCGTCCCGCTGGAGGTGCAGGGCGACGACGTAATGCATGGCCGCGAATCCGGCCGCGAGGGTCAGCACGGCCCCGTGGGCCGGGAGCAGCCCGGTCGTACGCAGGACGCCGGTGACCGGGCGACCGCCCGGCCCGCGCAGCCACCACCACAGCGGGGGCAGCGCGACCGTTGCGAGGAGCAGCCACCACGGCCCGTCCGGTGCCAGCGTCAACGCCAGCAGCAGGGCCGCGACCCCCGTGGCCACCAGCAGTGCGTCGGCCACAGCCCGGCGATCGGGCGGGCGCAGTCCACCGTCCCGGGGCATCGCCCTCCACGCGAAGGCCAGGGCCAGTACACAGAAGGGGATCTTGACAAGGAGGACGGACCGCCAGCCGAAGTGGTCGATCAGCAGACCGCCGAGGGCCGGTCCGGTCACCGCGCCCAGCGGGCCGAGGGTCGCGGGCACGCTCATGGCCCGCCCGCGCAGCTCCGGCCGTACCGACCGGATCGCCAGCACCGGCATCAGCACGAACAACACCGCACCGAACGCCCCCTGCGCGAGGCGGGCGGCGATCAGCCACCCGGCCCAGGGCGCGACGGCGGCCAGCGCACTGCACAGGGCGAAGCCGGTGGTGGCGGCCAGCAGGGCGGAGCGCGGCCCTACCCGGTCCAGCCACCGGCCGACCGGCAACAGCAGGGCCACCACGGAGATCTGGTAGCCCAGCACGGCCCACTGGGCGGTCTCGGCGGACACCTCCAAGCTGTCGGCGATGTCCGCCAGGGCCACATTGACGATGTTCATGTCGAGCATCGCCACGAACGACAGCACGCCCGCCACGGCCACCAGCGTCCAGCGGTCCTCGCCCCCGGAACCGACGGGATCGGTGGGTATGTCACCGGGCCCTTCCGCACCGGGACTTCGCTGCTTCATCCTTGCGCTCCTCACCGTCGCCGATGGGGCTGCCGGATGGCAGCCCCATCCCAGAGGTCGGCCGGAGAGCGCGGTGAGTTCCAGCTCTTGGCGACCGCCCACGGAGAACAGATGAACCGGGCGGTGCTGTCAGCAGACGGGTGGTACCGGCGAATCCAGGCTGCGGTGGCGTCGTCCTTCGTGTCCAAGTCTCCTCGGTCCCTTCCGGTCGCGATTCCGCCTGACGCCCAGTGAAGGTGGCACCGTGCCCGGAATTCCCCAGTCTCGCCTCACCTGTGACACTCCGTCCTAGGCTCGGCACCGGCTGGTGCCCGGTGGTCGAAGGCGATCAAGGGATCGCCGGTGAGCGGGTGGTCGACAACAGCCGCCCGCACTCCGAACGCCTCGGCCATCAAGTCCGGAGTGAGCACTTCGCGCGGTGGTCCGGAGGCGATCACCGCTCCGGCGTGCAGGACATGCAGCCGGTCGCAGACGGAGGCGGCCGCGTTGAGGTCATGGAGCGACACCAGCGTCGTACGGCGCTGCGCGCGCAGCAGGGCCAGCAACTCCACCTGGTGACGCACGTCGAGGTGGTTGGTCGGTTCGTCCAGCACCAGGACATCCGGGTTCTGCGCGAACGCGCGGGCCAGCAGGACGCGTTGCCGTTCGCCGCCGGACAGGGCCGTGAAGCGGCGCCCGGCGTGATCCTCCATGCCCACGTCGGCGAGGGCCCCGGCGACGGTGTCCCGGTCCTCGGCGTCCTCCCCCGCGAAGGCCCGCTTGTACGGGGTGCGGCCCATCGCGACCACTTCGCGGACGGTCAGCTCGAAGTCGCTGCCCCGCTCCTGGGGGAGGGCGGCGATGTGCCGCGCCGACTCGACGGGGGCCATCCGCCGGATGTCGGTACCGGCGAGCAGCACCCTTCCGGAGCTGGGTTTCAGGTGGCGGTAGACCGTGCGCAGCAGCGTGGACTTGCCACTGCCATTCGGCCCGACCAGACCGGTGATCTCGCCTTCCGCCGCCATCAGATGGGCGCCCGCCACGACGGTACGACCGGCGTACGCGACATGCAGGTCCTCGATGTCGATCCTCAACTG
Organism: Streptomyces sp. JLBJ103; assembly: GCF_058215575.1. Lineage (NCBI taxonomy): Bacteria > Bacillati > Actinomycetota > Actinomycetes > Kitasatosporales > Streptomycetaceae > Streptomyces > Streptomyces sp. JLBJ103. The sequence goes on from NZ_CM177089.1 coordinate 7,365,245, forward strand.
CCGCTCCCCAGCCGCCGGTCCAGCAGATACAACAGCGCGGGCGCCCCGATCAGCGAGGTGACCACGCCCACCGGCAGCTCCTGCGTGTCCATCGCGGTACGGCAGACGATGTCGACCACCACCAGCAGCAGCGCGCCGAACAGCGCTGAGAGCGGCAGCAGGCGGCGGTGGTCGCCACCGATGACCAGACGACAGACGTGCGGCACCATCAGCGCGACGAACGCGATCGCGCCGGAGACGGCGACCAGCACACCGGTCAGCAGGCTGGTGAGGGTGAACAGTTCCCGGCGCAGCCGGGTGGGATCCACGCCGAGTCCGGCCGCGGTCTCGTCACCCATGGTCAGGGCGTTCAGCCCGCGGGCACGTGCCTGGAGCCACAGCAGGGTCGCGGGCACGGCGACGGCGGGCGCGGCCAGCAGCGGCCAACTCGCACCGCTCAGACTGCCCATGAGCCAGAACAGCACACTGTGCGTCTGCTGTTCGTCCCCGGCCTGGAGCACAAGATAGCTGGTGAAGCCGGACAGGAACTGGCCGATCGCCACCCCGGCCAGCACCAGCCGCAGCGGCGCGAACCCGCCCCGGCGCTGTGCCACCGCCCACACCAGCGCGAACGTTCCCAGCGCCCCGGCGAAGGCCGCCCCCGACAGACCGAGCCCCAGCGCCCCTCCTGTCCCGAGGCCGAGCACGATCGCCGCGACCGCCCCGAGCGAGGCACCGTTGGAGATGCCCAGGAAGTACGGGTCGGCCAGCGGATTACGCACCAGGGCCTGCATCGCCGTTCCGACCAGGCCGAGCCCGGCACCGACGAGCGCCGCCAACAGCGCCCGTGGCACCCGTAGTTGCCACACGATCAGGTCGTTCGTCCCCGGCCGTGGCGCTTCGCCGGACAGCCGTCGCCACACCACTCCCCACACCTCGCCGGGCGGGATGGATGTCGACCCCCAGGCCACCGCCGCCGTCAGCGCAGCGAGCAGCGCCACACCGAGGGCGACGGCCAGCGGGCCGGTACGCGGTCCGCGCAGCTCCGCGGGGGCGGTGGCGGAGCGGCGCGCCAGCAAGGAGGTCACGACTGGCCGACCTTGCCCGGGTACAGCGCCTTGGCGATCGCCTGGACCGTATCGGCGTTCCGGACACCGGCGATGGTGGTCTGCTCGGAGCCGATGCGCAGGAAGTGCCCCTTCCTCACTGCCTTCAGACCCTTGGTGGCGGCATTGGACTTCAGCCACTTCTCGGCCTCGTCGAAGGCCTTGTCGTTCGCCGCCTCACTGCCCCGGTCGCGCACCCCGAGCTGGATCCAGTCGGGATTCTTCGCGATGACGTCCTCCCAGCCGACCTGCTTGAAGTCGCCGTCGCAGTCGGCGAAGACATTGCGCGCCCCGCCCAGCGTGATTACGGCATTGGCGACCTGCCGGTTGCAGACGACCGTGGGCTGCTTGGCCCCGGCGTCGTAGTCGAAGAAGAAGTACGTCGGCCGCTTGCTCTCCGCCGTGCCACCGACCGCCTTCTGGACGGCGGCCACCTTCTCCTTCATCCCGTCGACCAGCTCCTTCGCCTTCGCGCTCGTGCCGGTGACCGCGCCGAGGGAGGTGATGTCGGTCTCGACGGCGGACAGGTCGGTCACGGGGCTCTTGCGCTGGGCTGCGCAGGCGGTGGACTTCAGGTAGATGTGCTTGATCCCGACGGCCTTGAACTCCTCCTCGGTGGGCGCGTCGCCCATACCACCGCCCATGTTCATCGATGCGAAGGTGTCGATGAACAGGTCGGCGCCGGAGCCGAGCAGCTTCTCCTTCGGGATCACGTTCTCGCTGAGCACCTTCACCTTCCGCGCCTGCGCCTCCAGTGAGCCGGGCAGCGTGCCCTTGCCGGGCGGGAAGCCGGTGCCGATCACCTTGTCCCCGGCGCCGAGGCGCAGCAGCAGCTCCAGACTGGAAGCGTTGCTGGTGACGATCTTCTTCGAGGTGCTGGAGAAGGCGGTCTTGGCGCCCTTGCAGTCGGTGACGGTGACGCCGGGGAGGTCGCCCGAGCCTGCCCCCTCGGCGCCCTGCTCCGACGTGTCCTTCCCGCCACCACCGCAGCCCGCCGCCAGCAGGCCGCCGAGCACGACGGCGGCCGTACCGCCCCACACACGAGAACGCATCGAAAGTCTCCAGCTTCCACTCGGTACGCGGGCGAACTTCCCTCACCCGGTCTAGAAGTCGGGGAGAACGTGCGATGAGTTCCCGCCACCTCGGGGATAGCGGTGAAAAGTAGTGACGAGGGTGCCGGCTCAGCTCGTCGCCGTCAGCATCCGTACGGCTTCTTCCGTGGCGGGGTCGTCCGGCAGATAGGTCAGAAAGTGGTGGCCGGGCTCCTCCACTGCGGCCAGCTTCACGTACCGCAGCCGCAGTGGACCGGCCACCGGATGGTGGAAGCGGCGCACCGCGGGCTGGTAACCGGCCGTCTCCCGCTGTTCGTACCAGCGGGCCGCATGCGGATCGGCCAGCACCTCACCGACCAGCTCGGCGAACCGCGGGTCCTGCGGACTGCGCGCCGCGCGGGCGCGGAACTGCCCCAGCAGGGCGCGCGCGTCCTGCTCCCAGTCCATCAGCAGGGACCGGGCCGGGGACCAGCGGAAGACCAGCCACAGCAGATTGCGCTCCTTGGGGCGCAGCCGTGCCGGATCGGTGAGGAGGGCCGCGTACCCGGCGTTCCACGCGATCAGATCCCAGTGCGGGTCGAGGACCACGGTCGGATGCGGGTCCATCGTCCGCACCAGTGTCAGCAGGTTGGGCGACGCCCAGCTCGGGGCCCACGAGGGCGGTGCGCTCTCCTCCACGAACGACAGTACGTGCGCGGCTTCCACGGCATCGAGCCGCAGCGCACGCGCCACCGACCGCAGCACCTGCTCGGATGTGCGCACCCGGCCCTGTTCCAGCCAGGTGTACCAGGAGGTGCTGATGCCTGCCAGCCGCGCCACCTCGGACCGGCGCAGCCCGGGTGTGCGGCGGCCGGGGGCGTCCGGCAGCCCCACCGCGTCCGGCCGCAGCCGGTCGCGGCGCGACCGCAGAAAGGCGCCCAGCTCCCGGCGGGCCGTGGTCGGCGCGGGCGTGGTCGGCGCGGGCGTGCGCGCGGCGCTCATGGCGCGAGTCCCCCCGGATTCAGTGGCGTTACTCGTGACTGTGAGCGATGGTAATAGTCTGCGGCCCCGCTCCCGGCCCGCCCGGTGATGGGCTGATGGCATGCCGAGGAGAACCCGTCCGCCCATCACACCTGGCGGCCTTCCACCCGCGCCCGCGCCGTCCGCCAACGGTCGCCCGCCGGTGACCACGCTGCCCCCGTCCACTCTGTGGCTGCTCCGCGCCGCCGGTTTCACCAGCAACTTCGACCGCTTCTGCATCGCGCCCATGATGGTGGTCATCGTGTCCGGGCTGGGGGTGTCCCTGCCCGCCGTCGTCCTCGCGGCCAGCGGCTATTCCCTGACGTACGGTCTGATGCAGCCGGTCTGGGGCCTGGCCGGTGATCTGCTGGGCCGGGTGCGGGTGATGCGTCTGTCCCTCGCCGGAGCGGCACTGGCCGCGCTGTGCTCGGCGCTGGCACCCGACGCACCGTTCCTCATCGCCGCACGGGCCGCCGCCGGTGGCTTCTTCGCCGCGTCCATCGCCGCCTCGCTGACGTACATCGGTGACACCGTGCCCGCCGGTGTGCGGCAGCGCCCGCTCAGTGAGCTGATGACCGCCTTCGCCCTGGGCACGGCCGTGGCCACCGCCGTGGCCGGTGCCATGGCCCACTACCTCAGCTGGCGGCTGGTGTTCGCCCTGCCCGGCCTCCTCGCCGGCGGTCTGGCCGTGGCGCTGCGACGGCTTCCCGAGCCGCCGTGGGAGCGCCCCTGCTCGCCACTCGCCCCGTTCCGGGTGGTGCTGCGCTCGCGCCGACAGTGGTACGTCATGGCGGTCGCCCTGCTGGAGGGGGCCGTACTGCTGGGCTTCCTCACCTATCTGGCACCCGCGCTCGAAGCACACGGTGTGCCCGTCGCCGTGGCCGGCGCGGTCGCGGCCCTCTACGGGGTCGGGTCCATGGTGGCGGCGCAGGCGGTCAAGCGCCTGGCCGGGCGCTGGAGGCCGGTACGGCTGATCGTGGCCGGCGGAACCCAGATGGCGCTGGGCTACCTGCTCGCGGGATGGGACCAGTCGGTGCCGACACTCGTCGTCACGGCGCTGCTGCTGGGCGGCGGCTGGTCCTTCCTGCATTCCACCCTCCAGGCGTGGGCCACCGAGGCGGCTCCCTCCGCCCGCGCCACCGGTGTCGCGATGTTCGGAGTGGCCCTGTACACGGGCAGCGCCCTGGCCGGTGGGCTGACCGCGCACGCCGCCGGAGCGCACGCCTACCGGCCGCTGTTCTGGCTCGCCGCGCTGCTGGCGGTGCCGCTCACGGCGCTGGCCGCCGTCGGTCGGGCCCGCTTCCAGTAGCTTTCGGGGGAGACTCCCTCCTCGGCACTGACCCCGGGACGGTCGGGGCACGAAGCCTGACCGGGCCCGGACCAGGCCGACCGTCAGGGAGTTGGGATCCCGCCGGGCCGTGCCGGGCGGCCGAAGCGCACGGGCACTCCGGGGGAGTACAGCACACTCACCGGCGGTCCGGTGGGGGCCGACAGTCCCGCCGCGCGTATCAAGTCCTCGTCGCACTGGAGCAGTTCGGCTCGGTGCAGGGGCCAGCGTGGGTGGGTGTTCGGCAAGTACACCGAACGCTCGAAGAAGGCGTTGTGCATGCCCCAGCGCGCCGTCAGGAAGTGCTCCAGCTCACTCGGCTCGGCCACGCGCTCGCCCACGCGTATCGCGATCCGGCTGTGCGCCCCGCGGGGTCCCGGCCAGCGCCGTGCGCTGGTGTACGTGAGGGTGTCGCCGTCGCGCTCGATGGTCATCCGGGACCACAGGTAGGGCAGCCGGAAGGCCGCGCGGGCCATCGCCACCGGGATCAGCCGGGAGGCGTCGAGCGAGCGGAAGACCACACCACGGCGGCCGTGCTCGTCGACCGAGTACAGACGGACGTTGGTCTCGGGAAAGCTGCCCAGATAGGGGATGCCGGGGAGCCGGAACCAGCCCACCCGGTGCATACGGAAAGCGACGAGCCCGACATAGGTGACCCCGTTCAGCGTGTCGGGCACCGTCCCGGCAGGCAGGACCCTCGCCACTTCGTCCGGATCGGCCACCCAGTGGAGGAACGCGAGATCCAGCCAGGACTGGGTGAGGAGAGGGCGGGCGGTGTCGCCGGGCGGGTCCGGGGTGATGGCTTCCGGCACACGAGGAGCGAGGGTCACGGGGCAGTGTCTCAGCACTCCCGCACCGCCCCGCCGGCGGGTACCCCAGCGCCGCTGGCGCGCTGGTTCCGAAAACGGTCCTCCCACCCTGGTCGGAAGCGCCGCACGCCGGGCCCGTACTACGTGACCTTCGCGGTGACGGTCCGTATGAACTGCGGGGCCACCTGGTCGCGCCAGACGAAGGGTGCCGCGTCCGACTGACCATCGAATGTTGTGGTGGTCTGCCCGCCAACTGTGAACATCAAAGAGCCTTTGCGGCATGTCCAACTGCCCTCGGAGAGGCTGTTGATGGCACAGAGGTCGGCGCCGTTCGTCTTCTTGATGTTGGCACCCGGCGCGACCTCCTTGTAGTAACCGGCTATCAGCTTGGGGTGGGCCACCGCGTCGATACGGATCCAGAAGTGGGTGGCGCGGTACGTCTCGCCCGGCAGTCGCATGTCGTAGTCGCACCGGCCGGAATCGGCGCTGTCGCTCTCCTTGTGTGCGGGGTCCGCGGCGAAGTCCTCGATCGAGGGCGCGTAGACCCGGCGTTGTTCCTGCTGGATGTCCTGGGCGTCCGGAAGGATCGCCTTGACGTCCGCCAGGTCCACCAGCGTGCAGGCGTCCGGCCATTCGTTCGCCGCCAGGATTCTGCCGTCCTTCAGCGTGGGCAGACCGGCGTCTCCGTTTCGGGGTGCGGCCTTGCCGATGGAGGTCTCCTCGCCGGCGCCGGTGATCAGGAGAGTCGCCGCAACGGTGGTGGCGATCAGCAGGGCGGCGGACAGGGTCAGCAGGGCGATACGGTTCCTCTTCACAGTAGCCGATTCTGCCCAAGGAGCCGGACCCGAACCGTCATCGGGGCGCGGCCGGCACCGACCCGGCGGCTCAGCTCAGCCCTCGTCGGCGCCGGGTTCGGCGATGCGCAGCAGCAGCCCGTGCAGAGTGCCGCGTTCCTCGGCGGAGAGCGGGGCGAGCAGGCGGTCGGTGACCCGCGCGGCGTCCTGCACGGTGTCGCGCAGGAGCGCCCGCCCGGCCTCGGTGAGGACGACGATGCGGTTGCGGCGGTCGTTCGGGTCGGGCTTGCGTTCGGCGAGCCGGAGCCGCTCGAGGTCGTCGAGGAGCGAGACGATCGCGCTCGGGTCGTAGCCCAGGCGTTCGGCGAGCTCCCGCTGCCGGGCGCCCTCCACGGTGGCGAGGTAGCGCAGCACGGAGTAGTGCCGAAGCCGCAGCCCGTGCTGTTCCAGTCCGGCGTTGAACAGGCTGCCGGAGCGGAGGCCGAGCCGGTACAGCAGGTAGCCGGTGTCGGTGTGCAGGCCGCGCATCCAGGGGGCGTCACTCATGGGGTCATCCTGCCGTATGACCAAGCATCTCATCAATCATTGACAGCGACAATGATTGCTCTTAGCTTCGATTGCATGAACGCTGAACACTCCACTGCCGACCCCGAAGACCGGTCGGCGACACGGCAGGATCCGATCGACCTGACCGGCAAGGTCGCCGTCGTCACCGGCAGCGGCCGTGGGCTCGGGCTCGCCTATGCCACCGCGCTGGCCCGCGCCGGTGCGGCCGTGGTCGTCAACGACCTGGACGCCGGGACCGCCGAGCAGGCCGCGACAAGCATCACCGAGGCCGGGGGCCGCGCCGTCGCCGAGGCCGTCGCCGTCGGTACGAGCTAGGCGGCACAGGCGCTGGTCGACCGGGCCGTCGCCGCGTTCGGCCGCCTCGACGTCATGGTCACCAACGCCGGCATCCTGCGCGACAAGGTGCTGTGGAAGATGACCGACGAGGACTTCGACGCCGTGGTCACCACCCATCTGCGCGGCACCTTCACCTGTGCCCGCGCCGCGGCGATCCGGATGCGCGAGCAGGGCGACGGCGGCAGCCTGATCATGGTCGGCTCCCCGGCCGGACAACGCGGCAACTTCGGGCAGACCAACTACGCCGCCGCCAAGGCCGGTATCGCCGCCATGGTCCGCACCTGGTCCATGGAGCTGGCCCGCGCCGGCATCACCGTCAACGCCATCGTTCCGGTCGCCGCCACCGCGATGACCGAGACCATCCCCGCCTTCGCCCCGTATATCGAGGCCATGAAGCAGGGCGCACCGCTGCCCGGCTTTCTGCGCAAGGGCGAGGGCTTCGGCACCGCCGCGGACTGCGCCGCCCTGGTCCCCTTCCTCGCCTCCGAAGCCGCCCGCTCCGTCACCGGCCAGTGCATCGGCATCGGCGGCGACAAGCTGGCCCTGTGGTCCCATCCGCAAGAGACCGCGGTCGCCTACGCCGACGGCGGCTGGAGCCCCGAGGCCATCGCCGCGAGCTGGGCCACCTCCGTCGGCCGTGAGCCGCAGACCACCGGCATCCCGGCTCCGGTCATCCCCGGAGGTGGCGCGGCGTGAACGTGGAGCGGTTGACCGCCATCGACGTGCACACACACGCCGAGGTGTCGAGCGAGGGCGGATCCTCGCTCACGGACGAACTGCACGAGGCGTCCAGCGGCTACTTCAAGGTCGAGGGCGCGCGCAAGCCCACCCTCCCCGAGATCGCCGCCTACTACCGCGAGCGCCGCATGGCCGCCGTCGTCTTCACCGTCGACGCCGAGCACGCCACCGGTACGCCCCCCGTGCCGAACGAGGAGGTCGCCGAGGCGGCCGCCGCCAACCCGGACGTCCTCATCCCCTTCGCCTCCATCGACCCGTTCCGGGGCAAGGCCGGGGCACGGCAAGCTCGGCGGCTGGTCGAGGAGTTCGGGGTCAAGGGCTTCAAGTTCCACCCCAGCATCCAGGGCTTCTTCCCCAACGACCGATTCGCCTACCCGCTCTACGAGGTCATCGAGGAGACCGGCACGGTGGCCCTGTTCCACACCGGCCAGACCGGTATCGGCGCGGGTACCCCCGGAGGCGGCGGCATCCGGCTGAAGTACTCCAACCCGATGTACGTCGATGACGTGGCCGCCGACTTCCCGCACTTGAAGATCATCCTCGCGCATCCGTCGTTCCCCTGGCAGGACGAGGCGCTGGCCGTCGCCACCCATAAGCCCGGCGTCCATATCGACCTCTCCGGATGGTCACCCAAGTACTTCCCGCCCCAGCTGGTGCAGTACGCCAACTCGCTGCTCCAGGACAAGGTCCTCTTCGGCTCCGACTACCCGCTGCTGACCCCTGACCGCTGGCTCGCGGACTTCGACAAGCTGAACATCAAGGACGCCGTCAAACCCAAGATCCTCAAGGACAACGCCGCCCGGCTGCTCGGGCTCGGCTGAGAGGGCAACCGCCGATGCGCAACGAGGGAATAGGCTCCTGGCCCGCCCGCCGTGCCCGTAACACCCCCCACCGCACCGCACTTGTGCACGACGGACACACCATCAGCTACGCCGAGCTGCACGAGCGCGCCACCCGCCTGGCCCATGTGCTGCGTGCCGCCGGTGTCCACCGCGGCGACCGCGTCGCCTACCTCGGCCCCAACCACCCCACCTTCCTCGAGACCCTCTTCGCGGCCGGGATGCTGGGGGCCCTCTTCGTCCCGCTCAACACCCGCCTCGCCACACCCGAGATCACCTACCAGCTCGACGACTGCGGCGCCGTGATGCTGATCCACGCTCCGGGCCACGCCGACCAGGCCGAGGCCGGAGCCCACACCCGAGGGCTCCGGACGATCGAGGTGGGGCCCTCCTACGAGTCCCTTCTGACGGCTGCCGACGCCACCCCGATCGACGAGGCGGTGGCGCCCGAGGACATGTGCCTCATCATGTACACCTCGGGCACCACCGGCCACCCCAAGGGCGCCGTACTCACACACGCCAACCTGACCTGGAACGCCGTCAACGTACTTGTCGACCACGAGCTCACCGCCGACGACCGTGCCCTCGTCTCCGCGCCGCTCTTCCACACAGCCGGGCTCAATATGCTCGCGCTCCCGGTCCTGCTCAAGGGCGGCACCTGCCACCTCGTCGCATCCTTCGATCCGGCCGAAACCCTGGAGCTGGTCGAGCGCCACCGGATCACCAGCATGTTCGGCGTACCGACCATGTACGACCTGATGGCCCGCCAGCCGAGCTGGGCCACCACCGACCTGACCAGTCTGCGCCGACTCCTCTGCGGCGGCGCCCCGGTGCCCACCTCTCTCCTCGCCGTCTACCAGCGGCGCGGCCTGTCCCTGCTCCAGGGGTTCGGGATGACCGAGGCGGGCCCCGGTGTGCTGTTCCTGGACGCCGAGCACGCCATCAGCAAGGCGGGCTCGGCCGGTGTGCCGCACTTCTTCAGCGACGCGCGGGTGCTGGCCCCGGACGGGTCGGAGGCCGCGCCGGGGGAGCTCGGCGAGATCGTGGTCCGCGGACCGCATGTCAGCCCCGGCTACTGGCGACGTCCGGAGGCCACCGCGGCCACCTTCACCGACGGCTGGCTCCGCAGTGGCGACGCCGCGCGGGTCGACGCCGACGGCTATGTCACCATCGCCGACCGTCTCAAGGACATGTACATATCCGGGGGCGAGAACGTCTATCCCGCCGAGGTGGAGGACGCCCTCCTCGCCCTTCCCGGCGTCGCCGCGTGTGCCGTCATCGGCGTGCCCGACGAGAAGTGGGGCGAGGTCGGCCATGCCCTCGTCGTCCCCGAACCCGGCACCGAGCCGGACCCCCAGCGGCTGCTGGCACAACTGGCCGGTGTGCTCGCCAAGTACAAGCTCCCCAAAACCCTGCTTCTGGTGGACCGGCTGCCCCGCACGGCCTCCGGAAAGCTCGCCAAGCACGAGATCCGTGCGCAGTACGGAAACTGACCCACCGAAAGGCGAACCAGCACTCATGGCACTCACCGTCAACGGCCTCGACGAGCTCAAAGCCCTCGCGGGCACCGACCTCGGCACCAGCTCCTGGTTCGACATCACCCAGGACCGCGTCAACCTGTTCGCCGATGCCACCGGCGACCACCAGTGGATCCACACCGACCCCGAACGCGCCGCCGCCGGTCCGTTCGGCGCCCCGATCGCCCATGGCTATCTGACGCTCTCGCTGTTCATCCCGTTCTTCACCGAACTGCTCGTGGTCGAGGGCGTCGCGACCAAGGTCAACTACGGTCTGAACAAGGTCCGCTTCCCCGCTCCCGTAAAGGTCGGTGCGCGCATCCGTCTGGCGGGGCGGCTGGCCGAGGTCGAGGAGATCCCGGGCGGCCTGCACATCACGGTCGACGGGACGGTCGAGATCGAGGGGGAACCCAAGCCGGCGGCGGTACTGCAAAGCGTGTCCCGCTTCTATGCCTGACGGGCCCTATGGGCCCATGTCCTCAGGATGAGGTGTCTCCGACGAAGTCGAGCAGATCTCGGTTGAGTTCATCGGCGTGGGTGATGAAGATCCCGTGCCCCGCTCCGGCGTACTCCTGGTAGATGTGGTCCGGCACCAGCTTGGCCAGCCGCCGCCCGCAGAGATCGATGGGAGCGGAGGCATCGGCGTCGCCGTGGATGATCAGCGTCGGCACCCGGAGCGCACCGGCCTCCTCGCGCAGATCGGTACAGCACGCTGTCCTGATCACCTCAACGGCCGCCTTGGCTGAGCAGTCCAGGCACCGCTGCACCGTCCACTCGATGAGCTCGGTGGAGATCGTGTTGCCCAGATGCGTCGCGAAGAACGCCTGTGCGTTCTGGGCCATCCACCTCGGACGGTCTCTGGTCCGCTCCGCCAGCACGGCGTCGAAGACGCGTCGCTCGATCCCCTCCGGGTTGTCCGGCGTCCAGATCATCAACGGCGCGGTGACCGAGATCAGCGCCACCCGGCTCACCCGGTCATAGCCATGGCGGGACAGGTAGCGGATCACCTCGCCGCCGCCCATCGAGTGTGCCACCAGGGTCACTTCGCGGAGGTCGAGGTGATCGAGCAGCGCCGCGAGATCATCGGCGAGGGTGTTGTAGTCGAAGCCGTGGCCGACCCAGTCCGAGCGGCCGTGCCCCCGCCTGTCGAAGGCGACGCAGCGCAGTCCCGCTTCGGACAACGGGAGCATCTGGAACTCCCATGAGCTGCTGCTGAGCCAGGCCCCTGACACGAACACCACCGGCTTGCCCCGACCCCAGTCGGTGTAGAACAGGCGTGTCCCGTCAAATCCTTCGAAGTACGGCATGGTGGGCGAGTCCTTCCCTGTCGATGAGGTTCCGTTGCGCTGTGACAACTCTCGTCCAGCGGAGTCACAGCGTCGATTACGCCGGAGGTAACGAGCGGGAGGAGCGTCCCTGGCAAGGGGGCAGCGGCGACGCCGACTTGGGGCTGCGTCGTCGCGTACTCATGATGGGCGGTGGTCAACTTCTGTCCGCCACGGCGCGGCAGCGTGCCGGACATGCCACCAGGGACAGACAGATCCCGTCATTGAGGAGAAGAAGACGGTGTTATCTCGTAGAGACTCCGCGAAGGGCACGGCCGAGGCCGGCGCACCTCCGGCCACGAGCGGAAATGGGCGCTTCCGCACGGCATCACGCGCGGGGTACGGCCTTCTCGGCGCCGTCGCGCTGGTCGCCGCGTTCCCGGCCACCGCGCTGGCTGACCCGCCCTCGGCGCTCCCCGGCAATGCGGGCGACGCGGAGCGGACATTCCAGCCCGCCTTCGACTACGACACGGACGGCTGCTACCCCACGCCCGCCATCGGACCCGACGGCACGGTGGCCCCGGGCTTGAAGCTCGGCGGGGACATGAACGGGAACTGCCGCGACGCGTCGGATCTCGACAACACCAACTCCTACTCGCGCCAGAAATGCAACAACGGGTGGTGCGCGATCATGTACACCCTCTACTTCGAGAAGGACCAGGCTTCGCTCGGCGGTGGAAGTGCCGGGCACCGGCATGACTGGGAGCATGTCGTGGTATGGGTGAAGGACGATCAGGCCCAGTACGTTTCGACGTCAGCGCACGGCAAATTCAATACCTACGATCGCTCCCAGATCAACTTTGACGGTACGCATCCCAAGGTCGTCTACCACAAGGACGGCATCTCGACGCACTGCTTCCGCCCCGCCAACGCGGCGGATGACCAGGTGGAGAACCACAAGGGGGCGTGGCAGTTCCCCGCATTGGTCGGCTGGGACGGCTACCCGGCCGGAATCCGCGACAAGCTGAGCCAGGCCGACTTCGGCAATGCCACATTCGGCATCAAGGACGGTCAGTTCACCTCCAACCTCGCCGCGGCCAAGCCCTCTGATATCCCGTTCGACCCCAACGCCTGACCTCGCTCTTCCCGTGAACGGTCCGCCGGTTGTTCCAGCGGACCGTTCACGGTCCTCGCTGACTGCGTACGAGTGAACGCCAGGACTCCGCCCTGGCGTCGTTCATAATTATTTGATCACACTCGTTATCGTTGACTCTCGTGTCGCTGAGCTTTGCTTTTGTCAACCTCAAGCCCGGAGTCGGAAAGACGACGAGTGCCGTGTGGCTGGCCCATGCGCTCCATGAGTCGGGTCTCTCACCGCTGCTCGTTGACGGTGACCCGGCCGGCTCCGCGCTGCGCTGGAGCGAATTGGCCGATGGCTTTCCGTTTCCCGTCGTCGCTCTGCCGGTGGGCGATGTGCACCGTCGTGTGAACGATTTCCTCGGCAATCGGCAGGCCGTGGTGCTCGACGCGCCGCAGCTGGAGGACCATCCACGCATTGCCCGCAGCATCATGAGGTACGCGGGGGAGTGGATCGTACCGGTGACCCCCGCTCCTATCGAGCTGGACCGGATGGCACCCATCCGGTCCGAGCTGGGCGACGTACAGTCCTTGCGCACGACACCGGCCCGTACCGCGGTCCTGCTGAATCGGACCAACCGCCCCGACGCCACACGCACCGGTCCCGACGCCGACGCTCGGGAGGCGCTCAGCGAGCGAGGCTTCGAAGTGCTCGGAACGCAGATCGCGCGGCTCGACCTCTACTCCCAGTCGTTCGGGAGCCCGGTGAAGGTCAAGGGCTCGGCGTACATGGAACTCGCCGAAGAACTCATCAAGCGTCAGGACGCGGAATGAATCAGCGCAAGGACAGGTACCGCGCGGTGTTGCAGCGCGAGCAGGACTCTGCTGAACCCCAGTCCGCCGAGGTCACCACCCTGCACGGCAGATACTTCCGGGTGACCGTCGAGGTGGCCCCGGACCCCCGGCGCGATCTGACACGGTGGGTGAGTCTGCCGATCTCCGCGCTGGTGCTCGTCGGCGCGACCTTTCTGCGCGCCCTGGCCGATGCCGCCGCCGGGGTGTCCCGATCCGTCGGAGGCACCGGACGCACGACGCCGTGACAGGCGCTCCGGCCTACCCCGCCGCGTCGGGGTGGCCGGAGCGTCTTCGTCCGCGTGTCCGGGGGCAGCTCAGCCCTCGACGGCTGCCGGGTCCATCCACACCACTTCCCAGGTGTGGCCGTCGGGGTCCTGGAAGGAGCGGCCGTACATAAAACCGTGGTCCTGGGTTTCTCCCGCGGGCGAGCCGCCCACGGCCAGTGCCTTGTCCACCAGCTCGTCGACCTTGGCGCGGCTCTCGGCGCTCAGGCAGAGAAGCACCTCGGAGGTCGTGGTGGAGTCGGCGATCTTCTTGTTGGTGAAGTCCTGGTAGCGCTGTTTGGTGAGCAGCATGGCGATGATCGTCTCGCTGATGACCACACATGCGCAGTCATCCGTGGTGAACTGCGGATTGATCGAGTAGCCGAGCTCGGTGAAGAACTTCTTCGCGGTCTCCAGGTCGTTCGTCGCGAGGTTGACGAAGATCATCTGCTGGTACACGGGCCGTCTCCTTCTTCCGTTGCCTTGCATAGGGGTGGACCGCGCCGCCCCGCGGAACTCATCGCTCGCCGAGAGGAATCTTTCGACAGATTCTCGGGCACGTGATGGCGGCGCGGCGCGGTGTCACCCGCGGGCGTCGCGTACCGCGTGCGGGTGCCGTTCCCGCCAGCGCGTGTACGTGGTGCCGGTCGCGCAGCCGCTCAGATAGCCGTCGTGGACCCGGCGCAGGATCGCCTCGCCGTGTGCGGCGAGGAGGCTGTCCCGGCGCCAGGCCAGCACATGGCGGTACCAGAGCGGATTGCCCGCCAGGGGGCGGACGGCGACGCCGGGGATCTCGATGAACGTGGCCTGGCAGAGGCTGACGGCCAGCCCCGCCCGGATGATCTCGATCAGCTGCCGCCCCTCGGCCTCGTAGGGGGTGTGCGGACGGCGGTCGGTGAGGGCGAAGACGGAGGTCCAGTACTCGCGGGTGCGGTCGCTGTCCGGGCGGGGTACGGCCCACTCCTCCTCGGTGAGCCGGGTCAGGCTCACTTCCTCCCGCTCGGCCAGCGGGTGGTCCGCGGGGAGCAGTGCGAAGACGGGTTCCGTGACGAGCGGGTGCAGGATCACGCCGTCGCGCGGTGCGAGCTCCTGGCCCGGGTGGTCGCCGAGGACCGCGGCCTCCAGCCGTCCGGCGGCGAGGTCGTCGAGGAGCGGCGCGGACGCGTACTGACAGCGGGCGGTCACCTCGGCCCACGGCACGACGTCGCGTACGGCCAGCAGGAGGTGGCCCAGGAGCGGGGCGCCGACCGAGCCGACGCGGACGCGGGCCGGGGAGGCTGCGCGGAGGGCGGCGCGGTCGGTGTCCGCGAGGAGCTGGTCGATGCCCGGGAGGATGGCGTGCGCCCGGGAGAGTACGAGGTCGCCGAGTGAGGTGAGCACGGCTCCGTCGCGGCCACGCTCGAACAGCGCGCCTCCGAGGTGCCTTTCGATACGCCGCACCTGGGCGCTCAGGCCCGGCTGGGTCATCCCCAGCGACGCCGCGGCGCGGGTGAGGCTGCCGGCCTCCGCGACGGCGCACACCACTCGCAAATGCCGTATTTCCAGATCCATGGGCCATTCCTCCTGGCGCCGAGGACCGGCTGTGTCCTGTGTCTTGTGCCATTGGCCCAGGGCACAGCCGTGTCCTCTCAGGCGGCCTCGGGAAAGTGGCACGCCACCTGACGTGGCTCGCCGGGTGTCGCGATGCTCAGCGCCGGCGCCTCGGACCGGCAGATCTCCTGGGCCTTGGCGCAGCGGGGGTGGAAGGTGCAGCCGGGCGGGGGAGCCGCCGGGCTCGGCGGGTCGCCGAGCAGGGTGATCCGCTCGCGGCTCCGCTCGGCGACCGGATCGGGCAGGGGTACGGCGGACAGCAGGGCCCGGGTGTAGGGGTGGGCGGGGGCCGCGTACACCCGCTCCCTGGGGCCGATTTCGACGATGCGGCCCAGATACATCACGGCGACCCGGTCGCAGACCCGCTTGACCACCGAGAGGTCGTGCGCGATGAAGAGGTAGGAGAGATCGAGTTCGCGTTGCAGCCGCTCCATCAGGTTGACGATCTGTGCCTGTACGGAGACGTCGAGCGCGGAGACCGGTTCGTCGGCGACGACCAGGCGGGGGCTCGTGGCCAGAGAGCGGGCGATGCCGATGCGCTGGGCCTGCCCGCCGGAGAATTCGTGCGGATAGCGGTCGATGTGTTCGGGGATGAGCCCGACGAGTTCCATCAGCTCGGCGGCCCTGCGGCGTGCGTCAACGGCCGAACTTCCCTGTACCAGCAGCGGATCGGAGATGATCCGGGCCACGGTCTGGCGCGGGTTGAGGGAGGAGTGCGGATCCTGGAAGACCATCTGGATCTCCCGTCGCAGCGGCCTCAGCTCGCGCTGGGCGAGGTGGCTGATGTCGCGGCCGTCATAGGTGACCGAGCCTCCGGTCGGTTCCAGGAGCCGCACGATCATCCGGCCGGTGGTGGACTTGCCGCAGCCGGACTCCCCGACCAGGCCGAGGGTCTCGCCCGCCGCCACATCGAAGCTGACGCGGTCGACGGCCCGTACCGGGGCCGAACGGCCTCGTCTGCCGGGGAAGGTCTTGGTCAGGTTGCGCACCGAGAGCAGCGGACCGGCAGGGGGAGACAGGGGTGCGGTGGGTGGAGCGTGCGGAGTGTCGGCGGGCGTCATGGGGTGACCTTCCGGATGTGGTCCATGGGGGCGGTGGCCGGGCGCAGCGGCAGATGGCAGGCCACGGCGTGCCCGTCGGGCGCGACCGGACGGGGCCTGACCCGCTCGCAGCGTTCCCTCGCCTCGGTGTCGGCCGCGGCAGCCCGCGGGCAGCGCGGTGCGAACGCGCACCCCGGCGCGGGGGCGAGCAGCGACGGCGGGCTGCCGGGGATCGTCCGCAGCGGGGCGTCCTCGGCGTCGTCCAGGCGGGGCAGGGAGTCGAGGAGGCCCTGTGTGTAGGGGTGGGCCGGGGCGGCGAACACGGTCTCCACCGGGGCCTGTTCGGCCACCCGGCCGCCGTACATCACCAGGACCTCGTGTGCCACGCGGGCGATCACCCCGAGGTCATGGGTGATCATGACGACGGCGAGGGAGCGCTCCTGCTGGATCCGGGCGATGAGCTCCAGGATCTGGGCCTGGACGGTGACGTCCAGGGCGGTGGTCGGCTCATCCGCGATCAGCAGTTCCGGCTCGCAGGCGAGCGCCATGGCGATCATCACCCGCTGGCGCATGCCCCCGGAGAACTGGTGCGGGTACTCGCCCGCCCGGCGTTTCGGTTCCGGAATGCCGACCTCGGCCAGCATCTCCACGGCGCGCTGCCGGGCGGTGGCGCGGCGGGAGCCGAAGTGGACCCGGTGGTGCTCCGCTATCTGCTCGCCGACCGTGTAGTAGGGGTGCAGGCTGGACAGCGGGTCCTGGAAGATCATGGCCATCTTCCGGCCGCGCAGCCGGTTCAGCTCGCGCTCGGCGAGTCCGACCAGCTCCCGGCCGTCCAGGGTGATGGAGCCGGTGACCTCGGCGCCGATGTGCAGGCCCATCACCGCCATCGAGGTGACGGACTTGCCGGAGCCGGACTCACCGACGATACCGAGTGTCTGTCCGCGGTGGACAGCGAAGCTGAGGGAGTCGACGGCGCGTACCGGGCCGTCCTTGGTCGCGAAGGTGACCGTCAAGTCCCTCACGGACAGCAGGGGTGCGGCTTCGGCGGTCATCACAGCCTCACTCGCGGATCGACGACGGCGTACAGCAGGTCGACACCCAGGTTGGCGACGACGATGAAGGCGGCGGCGAGCAGGGTCACACCGAGGATCACCGGCTGGTCGCCGGAGGACAGGGCCCCGTAGAAGAGCCGCCCGATGCCCGGCAGTCCGAAGATGGACTCGGTGATCACCGCACCGGCGAGCAGACCGCCCAGGTCCATGCCGAAGAGGGTGAGGATTGGCGTCATGCCGGAGCGCAGACCGTGCTTGACCACAACGGTGCGGCGCGGCAGGCCCTTTGCGCGGGCGGTGCGGATGTACGGCTCCGCCATCGTCTCGATCATCGAACTGCGGCTCTGCCGCGCGTACATGGCCGCGTAGAGGATGGCGAGGGCCAGCCAGGGCAGCAGCAGGTTGGACGCCCAGCCCCCGGGGTCGTCGGCGAAGGAGACGTAACTGGGGTACGGGAGCAGATCCGCCACCCGGATGAGGCCGTAGATCAGCATCATCGAGGTGAAGTAGACCGGCAGCGAGGCGGCGCCGACGGCGCCGACCATCAGGACGCGGTCGGTGAGGGTGTCCTTGCGCAGGGCCGCGACCACGCCCGCGGTCAGGCCGAGTGCCAGCCACAGCACGGCCGCGCCCAGGGCGAGCGAGGCGGAGACGGGGAGCCGGTCCATCAGGAGGTCCCAGACGGCCTCGCTGTTCTCGTACGAGTAGCCCAGGCAGGGGAAGTCGCAGCGCAGCGCGTACTGACCGGTGCCCATGGTGCGGCCGGTGAAGATGCCGCTCGCGAAGTCCCAGAACTGCCGCGCCAGCGGCCGGTCGAGACCCATATGGGCGCGGATCGCCTCCAGGCGCTCGGTGCTGCACGACTTGCCGCAGGCCGCGGCGGCGGGGTCGGAGGGAAGGACGTAGAAAATGGTGAAGGTGACGGCGGCGACGGCGATCAGCACACCGATGACACCGGCCAGCCGCCGCAGGGTGTAGAGGATCATATGCGGCTTCCCCTCGGGTCGAGGATGTCCCGCAGGGCGTCACCGAGCAGTGTGAACGCGAGCACGGTCAGGAAGAGGCAGGCGCTCGGGATGACGAAATACATGGGGTCCGTGTCGTAGAAGGAGACGCTCTCGGCGATCATCTGGCCCCAGGACGGAGTGGGCGGACGGACGCCGACGCCCAGATAGCTGAGAGCGGCCTCGGTGGAGATCATGCCGGGGATGATCAGGGTGGTGTACGCGATCACGGGGCCCGCCACCCCGGGCAGGATGTCGCGGGTGAGGATCCGCCAGGAGCCGGCGCCGCCGACGCGGGCCGCGTCGACATACTCGCGGTGTTTGAGCGAGAGGGTCTGTCCGCGCACCACGCGGGCGACACCGGGCCAGCCGAACAGGCCGATGACCGCGATCATCAGCACGATCCGGTTGACGTCCTTGGCCACCGACATCATCGCGATCATGAAGATGAGGGACGGGAAGGACATGGTGAGGTCCATCAGGCGGGAGAGCACGGTGTCGGTGCGGCCCCCGAAGTAGCCGGCCGCGATCCCGGCCGCCGTTCCGGCGATCACGACGATCGCGGTGGCCGTCAGGGCGATCAGCAGGGAGACCTGGGCGCCGTGCACCACCCGGGCGAACAGATCCCGCCCGGTGACCGGTTCGACGCCGAGCCAGTGGTCGGCGGAGATACCGCCGAGCGGTCCGATGGGCTTGCCGCCCAGGTAGGGGTCGACGGCGGACTTGTCGAACTCGTCGGGTGACCAGCCGCCGAGTGTGCTCAGCAGCGGTGCGCCCGCCGCCATGAGCAGAAAGGCGGCGACGATGACCAGGGAGACCTTCACGGATGCCCGGCGGCGCAGTTCCCGGCGGGCGAGCTGCCAGGGGCCGCTGCCCGTGGGTGTCCTGGGGGCGGTGGCCGTGGTGGCGGAGGTGGACGCGGTGGAGGACATGATGGCTGTGACGTCCCGTCAGTTCTGGTTTGCCGACGGGTCTTTGAGGCCGACGGAGGCGTAGTCGAGCTGGCCGCCGAAGGAGGTCTGTCCGTACGCGCCCGCGATGTTGGTGCCGAGCACCAGCGGCCAGCGGCGCACCAGAACCGGTACGGTCGGCGCCTTCTTGAGGATCTCCCCGTCCAGCTCCTGCCAGGCCCTGTTCGCCGCCTTGGCATTGGTCATCGCCGCGATCTCGTCGATCCGCTTCATCGTCGCCTTGTCGCGGAAGAGGGAGTGGTTGCCCGAGTTGCCCTTCTCCTTGATGGAGCGGCCGTCGAAGACGAAGGGCAGGAAGGTCGAACCGGAGGGGTAGTCCGGGCACCAGCCCGTGTAGACGATGTCGGTGCGGTGCGTGGTGTCACCGATGGTGGCGTAGAACGCGGACGGGTCGACGGTGTCGATGGTGACCTTGATCCCGGCCTTGGCGAGGGACTGCTGAATCGCCTCGGCGCGCCCCTTGTCGCCCGACGAGACGGTGATCTCGGTGGAGAAGCCGTTCGGCTTGCCCGCCTCCTTGAGCAGCTTCTTGGCCTTGGCCACATCGCCCTCGGCGGGGATCTTCAGGGTGTCGGGCTGCTTGCCGTCGAAGAGAGTGGCGGGCATGTACGCGGTGGACAGGTCGTTGAAGGCGGGCCCGCCGGACGCGGTCAGGACGGTGTCCTTGTCGAGGGCGTACTGCACCGCCCGGCGTATTCTGACGTCGTTGAACGGGGCGCGCCCGGTGTGCATCTGCACCATGTCGGTGCAGTTGGTGGACTCCGCGAGAAGGCGCTTTCTGACTGCGGAGTCCGGCAGCACCTTGGCCGCGCTCTCCGGCCGCAGCGCCTGCCAGGAGACGGAGGAGGCGTCCGGGCCCCGGCTCGCGATGAGCCGGTCGTCGACCTGGTTGGCCTTCAGGCCCATCACCACGACCAGCTTGTCCGGATACGCCTTGCGGACCGTGTCGGTCTTCGGGTCCCAGTGCGGATTGCGGATCAGGACGAGCTTCTTGCCGCGCCCATACGACTCGATCTTGTACGGCCCCGAGGAGAACGGTCGGCTGTCGTAGCGCGGCCCCTTGTCCCGCGCCTTCGGTACGGGCGCGAAGGTCGGCATCACGGTCGCGTTGGGGAACTCGGCGAAGGGCTTGCGCAGTTCGAAGACGATCGTGTGGTCGTCTGGCGTCTTGATGGAGTCGAGGTGCTTGCCCTGGGCCGGTCCCTGGTAGCCCTTGGCGCCGGCGAGATAGCGGGCCGCGTAGTCGGCGCCGCCCGGCAGGTCGGGTGAGAAGGACCGCTCCACGTTGTACTTCACGTCCCTAGCGGTGACGGGTGTGCCGTCCTCGTATCGGATGCCCTTCTTCAGATGGAAGGTCCAGGTCTTGGCGCCGTTGGAGGAGGTGCCGAGGTCGGTGGCCAGGTCGGGAACCAGATCACTGCCCTTGGTGCCGGGGGCCGCCTTGTAGGTCACCAGGGTGCGGTAGAGCAGCCGGGTGCCGAACTCCATATCGTTCATCACCCAGTTGCGGGCGGGGTCGAGGTGGGTGAAGTCCTGGTTGGACAGCACGGTCAGGGTGCCGCCCTTCTTCGGAGTGCCACCGACGACGGCGCCCTGGTTGGTGAGGGCGGGATTCTTGCCGTGCTTGCCCTCCGTCGAACGCCCGCCGCCGGAGCAGCCGGCCGTACTCAGCGCGAGGGTCGCCATCAGTGCGGTGGCGATGGCGGTACAGGTGTGCTTGTTCATCGTGGTCACTCCGGGAACAGTCGGACAGCGGGGAGGGCTGGAATGTGACCCGTAACATAGTAATGTGAAATTGTACTGCGCAAGGTGTCGCCCGCTCCTTTACCCAGCTGTGTCCGGGAGGGGCATTCATGGGCCGGGCGGGGGCACCAGGAGATCGAGGAGGAAAGCGTGAAGGAATCCGTGTCCGCCGCACCCCGCACGGTCAGTCATGATCTGCCCGTCTCGGCGGAGTTCGAGGAGTTCATGGCGCGCGACTGGGCGGCGACCCCGCTGCCCGCGGACATCCGGCTGTCCGCCGCCGACGTCACCCCCGCCCGCCGGGCCCGGCTGTCCGCCCGCTTCCCCGGTGAGCGGCTGATCGTCCCCGCGGGCGAGCTGAGGGTCCGCTCCAACGACTGCGACCACCGCTTCCGGCCGCACAGCGCGTATGTCTGGCTCACCGGTCTGACCGGCGAGGAGCAGGCCGGGCACGTCCTGGTCCTGGAGCCCGACGGACCCCACCGGCATGAGGCCGTGCTGTACGTACGGCCCCGCTCGCCGCGCACCGAGGGCGGCTTCTACCGGGACCGGCGCTACGGCGAGTTCTGGGTCGGCCGGCGTCCCGACCTGGCCGAGGCCGAGCGGATGACCGGCATCCGCTGCGCCCACCTCGACACCTGCGGGGAGCTGCCGCCCGGCCGCGACGCCACGGCCGACGCGGAACTCACTTCCGCACTCAGCGAATTGAGGCTCATCAAGGACACCTGGGAGGTGGGGCAGCTGCAACACGCCGTGGACCACACCGCCGCCGGTTTCGAAGATGTCGTACGCGCTCTGCCGCGTGCCCTCGCCCACCCGCGCGGCGAGCGCTGGATCGAGGGCGTGTTCGGCCTGCGTGCCCGCGCCGAGGGCAACGGCACCGGCTACGAGACCATCGTGGCGTCCGGCGCCCACGCCTGCGTCCTGCACTGGATCCGCAACGACGGCCCGCTGGACGCGCGGCAGTTGCTGCTCCTGGACGCGGGTGTGGAGACGGACAGCCTCTACACCGCCGACATCACGCGCACCCTCCCCCTCTCCGGCCGCTTCTCGCCGGTGCAGCGGCAGGTGTACGACCTCGTGCTCGCCGCCCAGGAGGCGGGGATTGCGGCGCTCAGGCCGGGGGTGTGTTTCCGCGACTTCCACCGGGCCGCGATGAAGGTGATCGCCGAGGGGCTCACGGAGTGGGGTGTGCTCAAGAGCCCGGAGGGTGATCTCCACCGCCGCTACACCCTGTGCAGCAGCGGGCACATGCTCGGGCTCGACGTCCATGACTGTGCGCAGGCGCGGGTGGAGACCTATCTGGACGGGGTGCTGGAGGAGGGTCAGGTGCTGACGGTCGAGCCCGGCCTCTACCTTCAGCCGGACGACGAGACGCTCCCGGCCGAGCTGCGCGGCATCGGCGTGCGTATCGAGGACGACCTCGTCATCACCGCCGAGGGGGCGCGGCTGATGTCGGGGGCCCTGCCGCGTACCCCGGACGCGATCGAGTCGTGGATGGGTGGGCTGATGGAGGGCTGAGCCTCTTGGCAAATGGCAGTGCAATGTGAAATATTACTGCCGTGCCCACGAGAAGCTCTCCGGATCTCATCGTCGTCGGAGCGGGTGTGGTCGGCGCCGCGTGCGCCTACTACGCGGCCCGGTCCGGCCTCTCCGTCACCGTGCTCGACCGTGGCCCCGTCGCCGGCGGGACCACGGGAGCCGGTGAAGGCAATCTGCTGGTGTCCGACAAGGAGCCGGGACCCGAGCTCGAGCTCGCCCTGCTGTCCACGCGGTTGTGGGAAGCGTTGTCCGGCGCGCTGCCGCCCCACATCGAGTACGAGACGAAGGGCGGCCTGGTCGTCGCCTCCGACGAGGCGGGCATGGCGGCCCTGCGGGACTTCGCCACCCGCCAGGAGCGGGCGGGGGTGACGACCGAGGAGGTCACGGGCGACCGACTCCGCGATCTGGAGCCCCACCTGGCCCCGGACCTGGCGGGCGGCTTTCACTATCCGCAGGACGCCCAGGTGCAGCCCGCCCTCGCGGCGGCGCATCTGCTGCGGGCCGCGGACGAGCAGGGCCCCGGCCGGGTGCGGCTGCGGCTCGGCGAGGCGGTCACCGGAGTCCTGGCGGGCGCCAACCGCGAGGTGCGGGGTGTGCGGACGGCGGGCGGTGAGCTGCACGCCCCGTATGTGGTGAACGCGGCCGGGGTCTGGGGCGGCGAGGTGGCCCGGCTCGCGGGCGTGGACCTGCCGGTACTGCCCCGGCGCGGCTTCGTCCTCGTCACCGAACCACTGCCGCGGGTGGTGCGGCGCAAGGTGTACGCGGCCGACTATGTCGCCGATGTCGCCAGCGGCTCGGCGGCGTTGCAGACCTCCGCCGTGGTCGAGGGCACCCCGGCGGGCCCGGTCCTGATCGGCGCGAGCCGGGAACGGGTCGGCTTCGACCGCACACTCTCGGTGGAGGTGCTGCGCCGCCTCGCGGCCCAGGCCACCCGCCTGTTTCCGGTGCTCGCGCGGATCCGGGCGATGCGGACCTACGCGGGATTCCGCCCGTATCTGCCCGACCATCTGCCCGCGATCGGCCCGGACCCGCGCGTTCCAGGACTGCTGCACGCCTGCGGTCACGAGGGTGCGGGCATCGGGCTCGCCCCGGCCACGGGCCTGATCGTCGCCCGGATTCTGTCCGGGGAAGAACTCCCGCTGGACATCGGGCCGTTCCGGCCGGAGCGGTTCGATGGCGCATGACGAAACCGGCCCCCGAACGTTCTCCCTCTGGAAGGAGCCGCGCCATGGCGCGTGACCGCACCCCCGCCGAACTCGCGGGCGCGGCGACCGAGGCCGCGTTCGAGATCACCTTCGACGGGCGCGCGCTGCCCGCGCTGCCCGGACAGTCCGTGGCCGCCGCTCTCTGGTCGGCCGGCATCGTCGCCTGGCGCACCACCCGCCGCGGCGGTCGGGCGCGCGGCGCCTTCTGCGGCATCGGCCAGTGCTACGACTGCCTCGTCGTGATCAACGATCAGCCCAACAGACGAGCCTGCCTGGTGCCCGCCCGCCCCGGCGACACCATCACCACCCAGGAAGGAGACGGTCATGCCGGACTCGCCGTCTGACGAGGTGACCGACGGCGCGTACGAGGCGCCGTACGACCTCGCGGTGATCGGCGCGGGCTGCGCGGGCCTGGCGGGCGCCGTCACCGCGTCCGAACTGGGGCTGTCCGTCGCCCTGTTGGACACCGCCGGCCAGACCGGCGGACAGTTCTACCGCCGCCCCGCCCCGGCGCTCGGCGCGAAGCGCCCCGAGGCCCTGCACCACGACTGGTCCGCCTTCGCCGACCTGCGCGGACGCCTGGAGGCCAGCGACGTCGTCCATCTCGCCGGGCACCATGTGTGGGCGGTGACGCGGGGGAGCGAGGGGGACACCGGGTGGGCGGTGCACGCGGTCACCGGCGCGGACGGCGACGGGGACCGTCCGGTCCGCGTGCGCGCCCGCGCGGTTCTGCTCGCGACCGGCGCGTACGAACGCCATCTCCCCTTCCCCGGCTGGACGCTGCCGGGCGTCGTGGGCGCCGGGGGAGCGCAGGCGATGATGAAGTCCGGCCTGGTCCTGCCCGGCAGACGCGTCGTCGTGGCGGGCAGCGGCCCGCTGCTCCTCGCCGTCGCCTCGTCGCTCGCCACCGCCGGAGCGCAGGTCCCCGCGGTGGTGGAGGCGTCCGGCTATCTCGGCTACGCCCGCCGTCCGGGCGTCCTCGCCGCCAATCCGCAGAAGCTGGTCGAGGCCCTGGTCCACGGCGCGGCGCTGCTGCGACACGGCGTGCGGCTGCGCACGCGCAGCGCGGTGACCGCGGTGCACGGCAGCGACCGGGTGGAGGCGGTCACCGTCTCCCGCGTCGACCGCGACTGGCGGCCCGTACCGGGGGCGGGCCGCCGGATCGCCTGCGACGCGCTGGCGGTCGGACACGGTCTTGTCCCGCAGACCGAGCTGGCCACGGCGCTGGGGTGCGCGACTCGGCGCACCCCGGACGGAGCGTATGCCCTGGTGCTGGACGGATTGCAGGAAACTTCGGTACCCGGCCTCTGGGCGGCGGGCGAGACCGGCGGCGTCGGCGGCGCGCAACTCGCCCGCGCGGAAGGTGATATCGCGGGTATCGCGGTCGCCGCCCGGGTGTCCGGGCAGCCCGCGCTCACCCGCGACGGCCGCGTGCGCAAGCTCCAGCGCCGCCGTGACCGGATGCGGGCCTTCGCCGACGTCATGGCCGCGGCGCACGCCCCGGGGCCGGGCTGGGTGCGGTGGCCCGACGACACGACGGAGGTGTGCCGCTGCGAGGAGGTGACCGCCGGTGCCATCCGCGAGGCGGTCGCCGACTACGGCGCCCATGACGCGCGCACCGTCAAACTCCTCACCCGAGCGGGTATGGGCTGGTGCCAGGGCCGGGTGTGCGGGGCGGCCGTGGCCTGCCTCGCGGCGGGGCCGGGCGGCTCGTCCGTGCGGCCGTCCGCCGAGCGCCGGCCACTCGCGGTGCCCGTGCCGCTGGGGGTGCTGGGCGCGCTCGATCCGGACGACGCGGGTGCCGGGCCCACCGTCCCCCAGGCATCCACCGATCCGACCGGGCGGCCCGATGCCGCCGGTCCGGAGGCCGCCGATGAGCAGATCTCCTGACGAGCCCCGGCCGCCTGCTCCTCTTGTGGGCTCGGCACACGGCTCAATAAAATGTCACACACCACACAAGGAGCTTCTTCATGAATGCCACCATCTGGAACGCCGACCGCCCCTGGCGCGGCATCATGGTCGCCACCGCGCTTCCTCTGCGCGAGGACCTTTCCATCGACTACGACGCCTACGCCGAACACGTCCACTGGCTCATCGACAACGGCTGCGACGGGGTCGTACCCAACGGCTCCCTGGGCGAGTACCAGACGCTCACCGACGATGAGCGCGCCCGCGTGGTGCGCACCGCGGTCGAGGCCGCGGGTGACGGCGCGCGCGTGATGCCCGGGGTCTCCGCCTATGGCAGCGCGGACTCCCGTCGCCTGGCCGAACAGGCCGCCGAGGAAGGCTGCGGCAGCGTCCTGCTGCTCCCGCCGAACTCCTACCGCGCGGACGACCGCGCGGTGCGCGCCCACTTCGCGGAGGCCGCGCGGGCGGGGCTGCCCGTCGTGGGCTACAACAACCCCATCGACACCAAGGTCGACCTCACCCCCGCTCTCCTCGCCAGGCTCCACGGCGACGGCAGCATCGTCGCCGTCAAGGAGTTCAGCGGCGATGTGCGCAGGGCCTACGAGATCGCCGAACTCGCCCCGGACCTCGACCTCCTGATCGGCGCGGACGACGTCCTGCTGGAGCTGGCCCTCGCCGGGGCGGTCGGCTGGATCGCCGGCTACCCGAACGCCTTCCCCGCCACCTGCGCCGAGCTGTACCACGCCGCGGTCGCCGGGGACCTCGGCACCGCACTGCCGCTCTACAGGTCGCTGCACTCGCTGCTGCGCTGGGACTCCAAGACCGAGTTCGTGCAGGCCATCAAGGTGTCCATGGATCTCGTCGGACGCCGGGGCGGTCCCACCCGCCCGCCGCGGCTGCCGCTGCCCGCCGCGATCGAGAGCATGGTGCGCGCGGCGACCGAGAAGGCCGTCGCCGACGGCCACCACTGACCGCAAGCGGGCTCAACGAAGGGACGTTCGTGCGTACCCGTCATGTCTTCCACGCCGTCGACTCACACACCGAGGGCATGCCCACCCGGGTGATCACCGGAGGTGTCGGGGTGATCCCCGGCGCCACCATGGCCGAGCGCAGGCTCCACTTCATCGAGCACCTGGACCACCTGCGCACGCTCCTGATGTACGAGCCGCGTGGCCACGCTTCCATGAGCGGCGCGATCCTCCAGCCACCGACCCGTCCCGACGCCGATGTCGGGGTGCTGTACATCGAGGTGTCCGGTCTGCTGCCGATGTGCGGGCACGGCACCATCGGCGTGGCCACCGTGCTCGTCGAGACCGGTATGGTCCCGGTCACCGAACCGGTCACCCCCATCCGCCTCGACACCCCGGCCGGGCTTGTCTCCGTCGATGTGCACGTCGAGGACGGGGCGGCGAAATCGGTCACGCTCACCAACGTCCCCGCCTTCTGCGTCGGCCTCGAACAGAAGGTGGACGTGCCGGGATACGGGACGGTGAGATACGACCTCGCCTTCGGGGGCAACTTCTATGCCTTCGTCGAACTGGACACTCTGGGGCTGCCGTTCGACCGGTCCCGCAAGGACGAGCTGCTGGCGGCAGGGCTCGCCGTCATGGACGCGATCAACGCCTCCCCGGAGCGCCCCGTCCATCCGCAGCAGCCCGAGATCGCCGGGGTCAAGCATGTCTACCTCGCCGCGCCCGGCTCCGACGCGCACCGCTCACGCCACGCCATGGCCATCCACCCGGGCTGGTTCGACCGCTCCCCGTGCGGCACCGGCACCTCCGCGCGTATGGCGCAGCTGCACGCCCGCGGGATGCTGCCGCTGCACCAGGACTTCGTCAACGAGTCCTTCATCGGCACCGAGTTCACCGGCCGTCTGGTGGCGGAGACCGAGGTCGGCGGGGTGCCCTCCGTCGTTCCGCGCATCACGGGACGTGCCTGGATCACCGGCACCGCGCAGTACTTCCTCGACCCGGACGACCCCTTCCCCGGAGGTTTCCTCCTGTGACCACCGTCCTCGCCCCGGTTGTCTCGCACAACCCGGCAGACCCCGCCGATGTCCTGGTGCGGACCCGCGCCCCGGGGGCCTTCGCCGCCGTCGATGCCGTGGAGCGGGCCCGTGCCGCCCAGCCCCGCTGGCTCCTGAGCGGCGCCGCCGCCCGCTCGGCCGCGCTGAGCGCCGTCGCCGCCGCCATCGAGTCCGGCGCGGACGAACTGGCCGCCCTCGCCGTACGCGAGGTGGGTAAGCCGCTCACCGAAGCACGCGCCGAAGTGACCCGCACCGCCGCGATCTGGCGCTACTACGCCCAGGCCGCCTTCGGGTCCACCGGCGCGGTCCACGAGACGGCCGAGGGTGCGGGGTTGCTGCTGACCCGCCGCCGCCCGCACGGCGTCGCGGGCCTCATCACCCCGTGGAACTTCCCCTTCGCGATCCCCAGCTGGAAGGCGGCCCCGGCGCTCGCCACGGGCAACACCGTCGTGCTGAAGCCGGCGCCGGAAGCCACCGCGTGCGCCCAGCGCCTGGCCGAGATCGTCCATCGAGCCCTGCCCGCCGAGGTCTTCACCGTACTGCCCGGCGGACCCGTCGAGGGCAACGCCGTCGTCTCCGCCGCCGACGTGGTCTCCTTCACCGGCTCCACGTCCGTGGGCCAGGTGGTCGTCCGCACCGCCACCGCACGGGGCATCCCCGTGCAGGCCGAGATGGGCGGGCTGAACGCGGCGATCGTGCTGCCCGACGCGGACATCCCCCGGGCCGCGGCGCACATCGCCGCCGCGATCGCCGGATACGCGGGGCAGAAGTGCACCGCCACCAGCCGTGTGATCGCGGTCGGCGCCGCCCTCGACCCGCTGCGCGAGGCCCTCGCCGAGGCCCTGCGAGCGCTCCCCGTGGGCGACCCGGCCGACCCCGCCACGGTGTGCGGACCGGTGATCGACGAGCGGGCCCGGGACCGGGTGACCCAGGCGGGGGAGGGCCTCTCCGTGGTCGCGGGCGCCGTCGTCCCCAAGGGTGCGGACGGCTGGTACACGGCGCCGACCCTGGTCGAGAAGGTGCCGCCCGGCCACCGGCTGCTGCGTGAGGAGGTCTTCGGACCGCTGGCGGCGCTGCTGCCCGCCGACGATCTGGCCCAGGCCGTCCGGATCACCAACTCCGTCGCATACGGCCTGGTCACGTCGGTGCACACCACCTCGTTCGACACGGCACTGCACGGGCTCGACCACCTCGACACCGGCATGATCCGCGTCAACGCCCCGTCCACCGGGGTCGACTTCCATGTGCCCTTCGGCGGAGCCAAGGCATCCAGCGACGGTCCGCGCGAACAGGGACACGCGGCCCTGGCCTTCTACACCTCCGACCGCACCTACACACTGGCCCCCGCACACCCACCGGCACCTGCGAAAACAACGTGACATTGTACGCTGGTGATCCGCTCGGCCACGAGGGAACAGGTCACGAAGGGATCATCACCACCATGGGCCACCTCCAGCAGCGCAACCTCATCACCACCAGGGAGCGGCTGCGCGACCAGGTTGCCCACGCCCTGCGGGCCGCGCTGATCTCCGGCGAACTGCACCCCGGCGAGGTGTACTCGGCGCCCGGTCTCGCGGAGGACTTCGGCATCTCCGCGACACCGGTGCGCGAGGCGATGCTCGACCTGGCCCGCGAGGGCCTCGTCGAGCCGGTCCGCAACAAGGGCTTCCGGGTCACCGAGGTCAATGAACACGACCTCGACCAGTACACCGAGATCCGCACCCTGATCGAGGTCCCCATGATCGGCCGGATCACCCGCGAAGCCGCCCGCGAAGACCTGGAAGCGCTGCGCCCGGTCGCCGATGAGATCGTGCACGCCGCTCGTGAGCACGACCTCATCGGCTATCTGGAGGCCGACCGCCGCTTCCATCTCTCGCTGCTCGCCCTCACCGGCAACGACCGGCTCGTCGAGACCGTCGGCGATCTGCGCAAGCGTTCACGCCTGTACGGACTGACCGCGCTGGACGAGCGGGACCAGCTGATCCCGTCGGCCGAGGAGCACATCGAACTTCTCGACCTGATGGTGGCGGGGGACGCGGAGGCCGCCGAGCAGTGCATGGCCCGCCACCTCGGCCATGTGCGCTCGCTGTGGGCCCAGGGTGCCCAGGAGGAGGCGAAGAAGCCCACCAAGCGGGTGGCCAGGAGGCGGCTGGGCGCGACTGGCTGAGCCCGCTGGAGGGACCATCGGAGAACGTGTGTGAGGGCGGGGTGCGGACGCACCCCGCCCTCATGTGTGCCCGCTCGCATAACGCGGGGTTATGGCCAAGCGGGAGCTGCCGCGGGCGGATCGGGCCGTCCCACACTGGGCGGTACCTCACCCCCACACTTCCCCCGGCACACCGCCGCCCTCCCCCCACCCGCCCGCCGCCCCGGCCGCGCGGGTCCGGGAAAGAGCGCCATGAACCCCGCATACGCGACCTTCGACCACTTCTTCACCGTCCCACTGGACCACACAGACCCCGGCGGCCCCACCCTCCAGATCTTCGCCCGGGAAGTCGCCGACCCGGGCCGCGCCGATGACGAGCTGCCCTGGCTGCTGTACCACCACGTGAAACCGACGAAGGACAGACATGCGTACCCTTCCGCTCCGCCCTCGCCCCCTGGCCGTGGCCGCCGTCCTCACCACCTGCCTGACCACCGCCACGGCGACAGCACAGGAGCCGGCGGCCGATGCGCCGTCCACCGCGGCCGACTGCGCGCTGCCGGGCAGAACCGGCTGGACCGACGAGGGCCATGACACCGACCACGTCCAGTTCCAGCGCTCCACCGGTACCCACCGTGTGCTGACCCTGTTCGTGGACTTTCCCGACGCTCCGGCCACCGACTCCACCGACGCCTACGCCGCCCACCTGGCACCCGCCGCCGACTGGATGCGCACCGCCTCCTACGGCCGCTCGCGGCTCGACATCGCCACGCCGTACCGCCGGTGGGTCCGTATGCCGTCCACCGCCACGTCCTACGGTTTCGACCGGGGCATCACCTTCGAGGCCCACGAGCGCTACCTGCGCGACGCCGTGACGGCGGCCGACCCGTTCGTGGACTTCTCCCACTACGACATGGTCTACCTCGTCCCGGCCAAGGCGGCGCGCGCGATCTCCTTCTCCCCGACCTACCTCTACGATCCGGCCACCCCCGGCGTGACCGCCGACGGCTCCCGTGTGAAGTGGGCCGTCACCTTCGGCCAGGACATGTGGCGCTGGGGCCACAAGGTCGCCGACCATGAGACCGGCCACACCTTCGGGCTGCCCGACCTGTACGCCTTCACCGGCGAGACCCACCGCTATACGAACGGCTGGGACCTCATGGGCGACATCGCCGGCCGCGCCCCGCAATACCTCGGCTGGCACTCCTGGAAACTCGGCTGGATACGCGACAGCCAGGTGGCCTGCCTCGCCTCGAGCGGCACCCGGACCGTGCGGCTCACACCGGTGGAGCGCCCCGGAGGCACCAAGATCGCCGTGATCCGCACCGGTGAGACGACGGCATACGTGGCGGAGTCCCGCAGAGCCGAGCTCAACGACCGTACGGCCTGCTCCACCGGGGTACTGATCTACAAGGTCGACTCCGCGACCCGGACCGGTGACGGCCCCGTCCGGGTCATCAACGCCAACCCGGACACCACGCCGCCGAGCGGCTGCGGCCCCCTGGACCTGGCCGCGCTCGCACCCGGAAAGTCCTTCACCGATCCGGCCACCGGTGTCCGGATCACCGTCGGCACGGGCGATTCCTCCGGGGACACGGTGCGGCTCAGCAAGGAGTGACGGGCGGCTACCGCAGCAGTTCGAACGACCTCATCCGGTCTTCGAGCCCAAAGACCGGAGTCACGAGCATCAGCTCGTCGGCCTGGGTCTCGTCCGCGATCCGTTGAAGCTGCTTGCTCACCACATCCGGTGTGCCATACGCCTGTTGGGAGCCGAACGCGTCCAGGGCCTGCTGCTCGCGGGTGCTGAACCGATGGCGCGCGGCCTCCTCGACGCTCGGGAACGGAGCCTCGCTGCGCCCCTGCAACAGGTCCGCCTTCACCACGGCCATGGGCCGCGTCAGCTCGGCCGCTCGCTCCTCGGTGTCGGCGCACACCGTCTCCACGCACACCAGAATGCGCGGGGCCGCACACCACCGCGACGGTGTGAACTGGCTCCGATAGCGTTCGGCCGCACTCAGCGTGTTCTCCGGCCGGATGTGGTGGGCGAGCGCGACCGGCAGGCCGAGCGCCGCGGCGAGCGATGCCCCCGCCTCGCTGGACACGAGCACCCATGGCTCGGGCAGCTCCCCGAACTCCACCTCGAGAAGGAACTCCAACGTCTCCTCGACATCGCGCCGGTACTCGTCGTCGCTCGCCGGAGGCGCACCCCTGCGCAGCGCGCGAGCCGTGCCCTCATGGAACGTGCCGGGCCCACGGCCGAGACCGAGGTCGACGCGTCCGGGGTGCAGTGCGGCCAGCGTGGCGAACTGTTCGGCGATGGTGACCGGTGCGTGGTTGGGCGCCATCACTCCACCCGAGCCGACCCGCAGATCCGTCGTCGCGGACGCGATGTGCGACGTCATGATCGGTGGCGGGAACGCCCCGATCGCGGGGGAGTGGTGGTGCTCGGCGAACCACAGCCGCTGGTAGCCGAGCCGGTCGAGATGGGCGGCGACGCGGGTGCAGTTGCGCAGGGCGTCCCCGGCCGAGGCGCCGGCTTCGACGATGGCGACTTCCAGGGCGGAGAGCGGCAGATCGATCACATCGTCGAGATTAGGCGACGAGTGCGGACGGCGGAACGTGAACCCAAGGTTCCGCATCTTCCGGGGCATGAGACGAACAAAAGCAATATCGATGGGCCTCATTTCCACCGCTGCCGCGGTGGGCGTGACCTTCGCCGCCGGAGGCTTCCAGGCGTCCGGCAGTGAGAGCACGGTCTCCGACCGCGGCGGCGATACCCATGACACGGCTTCGCTGAACCGGTACCGGCTCGCCCCCGGTGTCATCAAGAACACCAGCGGCGAGTCCGGGCTGAACCCCACCCAGGTGCACGGCGTCCTGGGCATGCCGAAGGGCAAAGGCCCTCATCCGGTGGTTGTTGTCCTGCACGGCACGCACCCCAACTGCGTCCGGACGCCCGACAGGGCCGACGACGGTGTGGCACCCCGTGCGGTGAAGACCACCTGGCCCCTGGTCTGTGCCGCCGAGGGTGAGGAGCTGCCGGGCGTCGGGCCGGGCTATGTGCGCTACGACACGGGACTGTCGCATGTCGTGCAGGCGCTGACCCGCAAGGGCTTCGCAGCCGTCTCCATCGACGTGGTGAGCGCGGAGTACTGGTGGTCGGGGGAGGCCAACTCCACCAAGGGGTACACACAGCTGATCGACGCCCATCTGAAGCTGCTCTCCGACCTGAACAAGGGCATCGACCACGGCCTGGACATCAAGGGTGTCAAGGGCCGGATCGACACCTCACGAGTCGGTCTGGTCGGGCACAGCCGTGGCGGTGGTTACGTGCTGGGCAAGACGGCTGGCAAGCGCACGGGCCTGTTCGGGGCCGTGGCCATCGAGCCCGCCGAAGAGGCGGAGAAGCCGCCGCACAAGGTCCCGGTCCTCAACATCCGCGGCGCCTGCGATGAGGACACCGGACCCACCGCCGGCCTGGAGAAGATGAAGGACCTGGCCCGGTCCGGCTCGACCAAGGTTGCCGCCGATGTGCGACTGGCGGGCACCGGCCACGCCATGGTCAACACCAACCTCGACCCGACACGGAAGAACGGCAGCGTCGGTGACTGCCGCGCCTCGAAGGTGGCCGAACCGGGCGCCGCACGCGACCAGGTCGCCCAGCTGACCGCCGCCTTCATGGATCAGGCAGTGCACAAGGCCACCACCTACCGGCTCCCCGCCGTGGCCGGGCCCACTCCCACCGGTCGCAACCTGCGCCGGACCGGACCGGACATCACCTTCCGCCCAGCGGGCCGCCAGACCTACACCGATCCGCAGCGGATCCCCGAGGTCAGCAGCCGACAGCGGCTGTTGCCCAAGATCCCGGCGGGCCTCCCCATCGACAAGGGCGGCAAGCCTGACCTCTGACCGGACACTCGCGCACGCTCGAACGCGAGGAGCGCGACCTCGAAGGGCACATCAGCGATCCAGGTAGGCGAGGACCGCCAGGACACGGCGGTTGTCGGTGTCGGAGGGAGCCATCCCCAGCTTGCTGAAGATGTTGCCGATGTGCTTGGCGACAGCCTTCTCCGTGATGAACAGGGCTTCCGCGATACCCGCGTTGGAGCGCCCCTGAGCCACACACTCCAGCACTTCACGCTCCCGCTGGGTGAGGCTGCCCATGTGCGCGTCACGGTCCTTGCGGATGAGGAGCTGGGAGACCACCTCGGGGTCCATGGCGGTGCCGCCCTCGGCCACCCGTTGGATGGTGCTCATGAACTGGGTTCCGTTGGTGACCCGGTCCTTGAGGACGTAGCCGACCCCGTCCGAACCCGTGGACAGCAACTCATGGGCGTAGAGCGGCTCGACGTACTGGGACAGCAGCAGAATGGGCAGGCCCGGTATACGGCTGCGGGCTTCCACGGAAGCCCGCAGCCCCTCGTCGCTGAAGGTCGGTGGCAGCCGCACATCGACGATCGCCACGTCCGGGACCACATCGATGAGCGCGGAGAGCAGCTCCGGGCCGTTGTCGACCGTCGCGACAACCTCGTGCTGGAATGCCTCGAGCAGTCGGCTCAGTCCATCCCTCAGGAGAAAGTGGTCTTCCGCGAGGACAACGCGCACGGCAGCTCCATGGTCACGATCGTGGGGCCGCCCAGCGGGCTGCTCACGGCGAGCACCCCGTCGAAGGTGGCGAGTCGGCGTTCGATGCCGCGGAGTCCGGAGCCACCGGACGCGTCGGCACCGCCGCGTCCGTCGTCGGTGATGCTGATGCGCAGCAGTCCGGTGTCGTGGCGCACGTCGATCCAGACCCGCTCGGCACCGGAGTGCTTGCTGGCGTTGGTCAGGATCTCCGAGACCGCGAAGTACGCGGCGGACTCCAGTGGTGGTTCGGGCCGACTCGGCAGGTCGATCGCCACCTCACTCTTGATCGGGCAGGTCAGCGCCAATGAGCGTACGGCATCGGCCAGTCCACGATCCGCGAGGATGGGCGGATGGATGCCGCGCACCAGGTCGCGCAGTTCCTCCAGCGCCTTGGACGAGGATTGCCGGGCCTCGGCGAGCAGTGTGCGTACGGCCTCGGGGTTGGTTTCCAGCAGGCGTTCGGCGGCGTCCAGGGTCATGCCCATCGCCACCAGGCGAGCCTGGGCGCCGTCGTGCAGGTCGCGCTCGATACGGCGGAGCTCCGCCATCTGGGTGTCCACGGCGTCGGAGCGGGTGGTGGTCAGATGCTCGATGCGGTGCGCCATCAGCTCGCTCTCGCTCGGCGCGAGCATGGCGCGGAGGTAACGGGAGTGCCAGTGCACCGAGCGCGGCGCGGTCCACAGCGCGAGGGGGAACATCAGCACACCCAGCACTCCGGCCAGGACGGCGGTGGGCACGTTCTGGACCGGGATGAACAGGAACCAGATGCTGCCCCACTCCTGGGAGAGTTCGGCTCCGAAGACCGCCGTCAGAAGCCCCCAGAACCCACTGAGGACCAGCGCGAAGGGGCCGATGGCGATGAGGGGGCCGACGATGGGGTCGAGGGTCGCCCACCGCCAGTCGCGCCAGATCTGATTGTTCCTGGCGAGCAGCTGGGACCGGAGGGCGACGCCGTGGTTGCCGGGCGGCAGGTCCTCGTACACGGCCGGGATCTCGATGCCCGACCACTCCTTCGCCAAGTGCCGCTGCCGGTCGGCCAGTCCGCGGATCATCCGCACCGTACTCGGCAGCAATCCGGTCCCCGGCCGGCTGCTCAGGAGCATGGACACCGTCACCATCCACAGCGACAGCCAGAACGACCGCAACGACAGCCACCAAAGAACGGCGCAACGCTTCAACGCCGTCAGCCCCCGGGACGCCGAGAACCCCTGATCTGCGGTCGGCGGTCGGCTTTCCCCGGACTGTCGTGTGCTGGCCATCTGAACCTGTGCCCTTCTGCTTCCCATGCTGTGGAGGACATGTGCGATGCGGTCCACGCAGTCATTGTGAGGCGGTCCGGGGAGAGAAGTCGGTGGTAAAAACCCGCCTCTTTGCGAGTGGTGAGCCCACCGCCATGTTCCTCGCGACCACCCGGCACCGTTGTAGACCTTTTTGTCCATGCAGGGGCGGCCGGAGCTCCGGGGCCACCTCCTGTGGGATGGCACCGCTCAATCCTTTGATGGAGAGGGCTGTTGGTCATCAAGGACGATGTCCCGTCGCACCGGTTTCCCGATGATTCTGAGGACGGGGCGGGATCGTCCCGGCATCCGGCGTCGACGGGAGTGGACCATGGCAGAAGTGACGCGGCGAGGTGTTCTGGCGGGGGCGGTGGCGCTCGGCGGGGCGGCCACCGGGCTGGTGTCCCAGGGCTTGACGGCTCAAGAGGTGGCCGCGTCGCCCCGAGGCAGCGCGGCGTCGCCACCGGGCTCGATCACGGTCGCGCCCGGCGATCCGCGCTACCGGTCCCTGACGCACCGCGGCTGGAACGCCCGCTTCGTCGGACGGCCCGACTACGTACGTGTGGTGAGCTCCACCGACGAGGTCGTCAGCGCGGTGCGGCAGGCGGTGCGGGAGGGCAAGCGCATCGCCGTGCGCAGTGGCGGGCACTGCTTCGAAGACTTCGTCGATGACCCGGCGGTGAAGGCCCTCATCGACCTGTCCCCTATGGCATCCGTCTCCTACGACGCCCGCCGCAGGGCGTTCGCGGTCCAGCCGGGCGCTCTGCTCGGGGAGGTGTACCGCAAGCTGTTCCTCGGCTGGGGCGTGACCGTCCCGGCGGGCGCGACCCCCGAGGTCGGGGTGGGAGGGCACATCCTCGGCGGCGGATACGGGACGCTGTCGCGCCGGCATGGGCTGTCCGTGGACCACCTGTACGCCGTCGAGGTCGTGGTGGTGGACGCGTCCGGCGAGGTGCGCAGTGTGGTGGCCACGCGCGAGCCCTCCGACCCCCACCACGACCTGTGGTGGGCGCACACCGGAGGGGGCGGCGGCAACTTCGGCATCGTCACCTGTTACTGGTTCCGCGACCCGGCGGCGAAGGGCGACGATCCCGCGCGGTTGCTGCCCCGGCCGCCGGAGTCCGTGACGACCTTCTACGCCACATGGCCCTGGCAGGACCTGGACCAGCGCTCGTTCGCCCGGCTGGTGCGCAACCACGGAAGCTGGCACGAGCGCAACAGCGGGCCGGACTCGCCCTACGCCGGCCTGTTCAGCGTCCTGATGCTCAAAAGCCGCAAGGCGGAAAGCATCACCCTGGCTGGGCAGTTGGACTCCAGCGGCCGCGGCGCGGAGCGGCTGCTGGACGACTACCTGGCCGCGGTGGGGCGCGGTGTGACGGCGAAACCGGTGCGCGGGTACGAGAGCCAACCGTGGTTGCAGGCCGCCGGAGCCGTGCAGGAGAGTGCCGCCGCACCGTTCAAGGCCAAGGCGGCCTATCTGCGCCGTCGTTATACGGACCGTCAGATCGACGTCATCCACGAGCGGTTGTCCGGCACGGAGGGGGCCGGTCTCGACGGCGCGCTGTGGCTGGTCTCCTACGGCGGCAAGGTCAATACCGTCCCGGCGGCCGCGACCGCCGTCGCACAGCGGGACTCGATCCTCAAGGCGATCTACGTGGCAGAGTGGGAAGCCCAGCAGGACGGCGGCCCACGGCTGGAGTGGGTCCGCGACTTCTACCGGACCGTG
Organism: Streptomyces sp. JLBJ103; assembly: GCF_058215575.1. Taxonomy (NCBI): domain Bacteria; kingdom Bacillati; phylum Actinomycetota; class Actinomycetes; order Kitasatosporales; family Streptomycetaceae; genus Streptomyces; species Streptomyces sp. JLBJ103. The sequence goes on from NZ_CM177089.1 coordinate 7,402,621, forward strand.
TACGCCGACAGCGGGGGCGTGCCCGTACCGGGCGGGGCGAACGACGGCTCCTTCATCAACTACCCGGACACCGACCTTGCCGACACCGCCCTGAACACCTCCGGCACCGCCTGGCACACCCTCTACTACAAGGGACACTATCCACGGTTGCAGCGGACCAAGGCCCGCTGGGATCCGCGCGACGAGTTCCGCCACACCCTGGCCGTCCGTCCGCCGAGTGACGCGGAACGGGGTCGGCCATGACGACGACGGGAGTCGGCCGAAGGCGCGGCAGGTCGGTCGAGGGTTACGTCGCCGGTTCCACCCACCACACAACCCCCACCTGCCACGCCCTGAGCCATGACGCGTCAGAACCTTGTCGCAGACCTCACTGGTGAGGTCCCGCGGGGCGCAGCACGGGCCGCAGCGCGTCCAGCACCGCCGGGTCCTCGATCGTCGACGGCACCGGTTCGTCGCGCCCGTCGGCGATCCCGCGCATCGTCTTGCGCAGGATCTTTCCCGACCGGGTCTTGGGCAGCGCGTCCACCACCGAGACGGCCCGGAACGCGGCGACCGGGCCGATCTCCCGGCGTACCGCCGCGACCAACTCCTGGTGGAGATCCTCCTCGTTGAGGTCGACGCCCGCTTTGAGCACCACGAAGCCCCGGGGCAGCTGGCCCTTGAGCTCGTCGTGCACCCCGATCACCGCGCACTCGGCGACGGCCGGGTGCGCCGCGAGTACCGCTTCCATCGCACCGGTCGACAATCGGTGCCCCGCCACGTTGATCACGTCGTCGGTGCGTCCCATGACGAACAGGTAGCCGTCCGCGTCGCGGTACCCGGAGTCACCGGTCAAGTAGTAGCCCTCGTACTGGGACAGATAGGCCTCGACGAATCGCTGGTCGTCACCCCACAGAGTAGGAAGCGCGCCGGGAGGCAGCGGGAGCCGGATCGCGATGACGCCCTCTTCCCCCGCGGGCAGTTCGGTTCCGCCGTGGTCGAGGATGCGCACGTCCCAGCCGGGCACCGGAACCGTTGCCGACCCGGGCTTTTCCGGCATCGGCTCCAGCCCCTGGAGGTTCGCCGCGATCGCCCAGCCGGTCTCGGTCTGCCACCAATGGTCGACCACCGGTGTACCCAGTTTCTCGTGCGCCCAGTGGTAGGTCTCGGGGTCGAGTCGTTCCCCGGCCATGAAGAGCGTGCGGAAAGCCGACAGGTCGTACTTCTTCAGCTCGGCGGCCTCCGAGTCGACCCTCTTGATCGCCCTCAAGGCGGTGGGAGCGGTGAACAGCGCCTTCACACCGTGGTCGCTGATCACTCGCCAGAACGCACCGGCGTCCGGTGTGCCGACCGGCTTGCCCTCGTACAGCACGGTGGTCGCACCGGCCAGCAGCGGTGCGTAGACGATGTAGGAGTGACCGACGACCCAGCCGACGTCGGACGCGGTCCACCAGACGTCGCCCGGACCGATGTCATAGATTGCGGCCATCGACCACAACATGGCGACCGCGTGGCCGCCGTTGTCGCGGACGACGCCCTTCGGCTTGCCGGTGGTACCGGAGGTGTACAGCACATACAGCGGGTCGGTCGCGGCCACCGGAACGGGATCGACCGGCTCGGCGTCGGCGACGAGCTCGGCCCAGTCCAGGTGTCGGTCGCCCAACTCCGCTCGCGCCGCGTCGCGCTGGAGGACGACGACCTTCTCCGGCTGATGGGTGGACAGTTCGAGCGCCGCGTCGACGATGGGCTGGTACTCCACGATCCGCGTCGGCTCGATCCCGCAGGACGCCGCGACGATCACGACCGGTTTGGCGTCCTCGACGCGGGCGGCCAACTCCTTGGGAGCGAAGCCGCCGAACACCACCGAGTGCACCGCGCCGATCCTGGCGCAGGCCAGCATGGCGATGACCGCCTCGGGCACCATCGGCATGTAGACGATGACCCGGTCGCCCTTGCCGACACCCAGCGAGCGCAGCGCCCCGGCGAAGAGCGCGACCTCGTCACGGAGTTCGGCGTAGCTGAAACGCCGGACCGTACCCGTCACCGGGGAGTCGTAGATCAGCGCGGTCCGGTCGCCGAGTCCGGCTTCCACATGCCGGTCCAGCGCGTTGTACGAGGTGTTGAGCTCGCCGTCGGGGAACCACCGCATCAGCGGTGCGCGGGAGTTGTCCAGGGCCCGGGTCGGTGGCCGGGTCCAGTCGATCGCCGCGGCCGCGTCCAGCCAGAACCCCTCGGGGTCCTCGAGGCTGCGGTGGTAAGTCTCGTCGTACGCGCCCATCAGGCGTCCTTACGTTGCTGGGTCGTGGAAAGTGTGAGCAGTCTGGCCCATGAACCGGGCGGCGGCCAGTGCCCCCGGTGTGGTGTCTGTCGCTGCGATGTATCGAGGTCCAGAGGGACGTCCGGGGCAGGGCCGACCCAGCACCGGGCGCGATCGGTGGGTGGATGGTTTGGGCCCGAACCTTAGTTGAACGGGGGCGGAGCCGTCCCGCGGCGTGTCACACGGCCGCGGCGAAGGCGATGCAGAACGCGATGAAGAACGCCACCAGGACCAGGATGACGAGGACGGGACCCTTGCTCCAGCCCTTCGTGGGGTTGTAGGACTCCTCGGGGACCGCGTCGGCCGTGCTTCCCTCCCCGGGAGGCGTCTCGCCGGGGGGAACGCCTCTCGCTGATGCCGCCGGCCCGGAGGTGCGACGGGGGTCCGGGTCGGGGTTTCCGTCACCCATGTCACCATTCTCCCTCTTTGTCGGATGCTGTGGAGCCTCGCGGCCGGCTACGGAGAGCGTCGCGGCTATGACGGAAGGCGAGCTGCCGCAGGTGGTCGGCGCGTCAGCCTCCGCCGAGAGGGTGCCGGGGGACGGGGTGGACGCAGCCACCTCCGCACTCCACGGCGCTGACGCCGGTGTCCGCGGCCACGGCGTTGATCAAGGAGCGGGGCGGCACGGCCCCCCGCGTCGAGTCCCCTACCGGCTGCTCCAGGGCGCTGTCAGGGACACAGATCCGCCCACGCGGCGGCGAGCCGGTCCACCAGTTCGGTGAGCCGTTCCTCGGGCAGGGTGAGGGGGATCCTGATGTGGCTGTCGTGCGCCCCGCTGGGATCCGTCACCGCTCCCGGTACCACCTCGACCCCGTGCCGCAGAGCCACTTGGGCGTACACCTGGGCATCGGTGTCGTGGGGCAGCCTCGCCCACAGCGCGGAGCCGCCCGGCTGCCGGTTCCACTGCCAGGCGGGCAGTCTCGCGGTGAGGAGTCCTTCCAGATGGTCCAGCCGGTGGCGCAGGGTCAGGGCACGGCGGGCCTTCAGTTCGTCCAGCCGCGGCAGCAGCCGGGCGGCGAGGGCCTGGTCGAGTACCGGACTGCCCAGGTCGGCCAGCGCCTTCAGCCGGGCCAGCCGCCCGACCACCTCGGCCGGACCGCGGACCCAGCCGATCCGCAGCCCGCCCCAGACCGCCTTCGCCAGTGATCCGACGGTGAGCACCTCGGCGGCCCCGCGCACACCGGGGCCCGTGACCGCCGTGGCGAACGCGGCGATGGGCGCGGGCTCCCGCGCACCCTCGTCGATGCCGATGTCGTAGGCGAGGTCCTCCAGGACGGGTACGCCGTGGTGTGCGCACAGTTCGGCCACGCGGCGGCGCCGCCCCGTGGACATCAGGACACCCGTCGGGTTGTGGTAGGTCGGCGTCACGTACACCAGCTCGGGGCGGTGCCGGGCAAGCGCTTGTGCCAGCCCGTCGACCCGGATCCCGTCCTGGTCCAGCGGCACCCCGTGCGGCAGGGCCCCGGCGGCGCGGAACACATCCAGGCAGCCTGGCCAGCTGGGGCACTCCACCACGACCCCCGAGCCCCTGCGCAGATACAACTGGGCCACCAGCCCCAGCGCCTGGGTCGCCCCTGTGGTCACCAGCACCTGTTCGGGGGCCGTGGCCAGCCCGGCGGCGGCGAAGTGGTCCGCGAGCGCGTGCCGCAGACCCGGCAGTCCACCGGGGTGGTATCCGGTGTCCGCCATGAGCCCGTCCAGGTCGGTGCGCAGCACGTCGTGCAGCGCCTCCCGCACCTCGGCCACCGCCGGTTCGGCCGCCATGGCCAGCGAGATGGTGTTCTCCCGGCGGTCCACCATCCGTTGCAGCAGCGCGGTCGCCCGGCCGCCGGAGACCCGGCCATCGGTCCCGGCCGGGCGGGGAACGGGGCGCGGGGCCACCCGGGTGCCGCTGCCGCGGCGGCTCTCCACCGCGCCGAGCGCCCGCAGTTCGTCGTAGGCCGCCACCACGGTGGCCCGGCTGACGCCCAGCGCCTTCGCCAGTCCGCGTTCGGAGGGCAGCCGGGCGCCGGCCCCCAGGTCTCCCGCGCGCACGGCGCGGTGCAGCGCCCGTGCCAGCTTGGTGTACAGCGGTCCGGGTCCGGCCATCCAGTCGTCGAGCAGGAGCAACAGCTCCGGTGGATGGGCCGCCCGGTCCGTGCCGAGGTCCGTCATCCGGTCCACTTCCCCCTTCATTGGCCCGGTCGGAAATCCTCCCGCTCCGTCAGGCTGGAGGGGACCCCACCGGAGGCAGCCTTCGGCCGTCGGTACCGTACAGCGCAGGAGGGCGCATGATCCCGGAGACCTCGCGGCTCCTCGCCTTCGTCGTCGCGTCGTTCGCCCTCGTCGTGATCCCTGGCCCCAATCTGGTCTACGTCCTCACCCGGAGCGTCAGCCAGGGGCGGCGCTCCGGGGTGTGTTCGGCGCTCGGGGTGGAGACCGGCACGCTGGTGCATATCGCGGCGGCCGTGTTCGGGCTCTCCGCCCTGATCGCGCGCTCCGAAGTGGCCTACGCGACGCTGAAGTACGCCGGCGCCGCCTACCTCCTCTTCCTCGGTCTGCGGGCCGTGCGGCAGCCCTGTGCGCTGGACCTCTCCGGGACGGCGGAGCGGACACCCCTGGCCAAAGTGTTCCGGGACGGGGTCCTGGTGAACGTGCTCAACCCGAAGGTCGCGCTGTTCTTCCTCGCCTTCCTGCCGCAGTTCGTGGGTTCCGGCACGGACACCGTCGGGGCGCGGGGCCAGATGCTGGTGCTGGGCGCGGTGTTCTTCGTGGTGGCGCTGGCCCTGGACCTGGTCTGGGCCGTGGCGGGCGGTCGTTTGGGCGGATGGCTGCGCAACCGCCCCCGGATCATGCGGCGTCAGCCGCATGCGGTCGGAGCGGTCTACATCGCGCTGGGACTGTTCGCGGCGGTTCCGGCGCTGTGATCGAGCCAGCCCAGTTCGTGTGCGCGCACCCCCGCCTGGAAGCGGCTGGTGGCGTTGAGCTTGTCCATCAGATCGGCGGTGATCCGGCGCAAGGTGCGAATGGATACGCCCAGTTCACGGGCGATGGCCTCGTCCTTGAGCCCGGCGTTGAGCATCTGGAGCACCGTGAACTGCTGGGTGTCCAGCGGTGGGGCGGTCTGCTCGCGGCCGGTGTCGGGGCACACGCTGTCCAGCGGGGTCGCCGAGTGCCAGCAGTGCTCGAAGACCCGGCGCAGCAGATGGGTGATGAGCGGGCCGCGGGTGACCAGGGCGGCCGCTTGGTCGGTGGTGCCGGGGGCCGGGGTGAAGGCCATCACGTCGTCGACCACGATGAGCCGGAAGGGGATGGTGGGGGCCAGCCGGATCTTCGCGCCGATGGCCTGGAGTTCGCGCAGATAGCGCAGACCGTGCGGGATGCGGCTGGTGGAGGCCAGGTGGATCGTGCGCATGGTCACCCCGCGCTTGATGACGCGCTGGTTGCGGGCGATACGGTCCGGGGTCCGGCTCTCGATCACCGGACCGGGCTGCATGCTCAGGACCTCGTTGACCGCGATCTCGGAGGAGTCCTCCAGTACTTCCGAGATCCTGTCCATCCCGGTGATCAGTTCCGCCGGCGCCAGGCTCCGCTGGTCGTGGTACTGATCGGCCAGTTCGGTGCACAGCAGCCGGATCGACTTGCGCAGCCGTATGGTGTCGGCCAGCCACATATCGGCCGACTCCTCGGCCATAAGCGCCAGTCTGGCCAGCGCCTTCTCGGTGGAGACGGTGGCGAGCCGGCCGGAGCCCGCGTCGGTGAGCAGCCCGACCTCACGCAGCAGATCGGTCGCTTCGCGGCAGGTGTCCGGGTCGAGGCTGGTGCGCTCACTTAACTCGCCCAGCTTCAGTGCCGGTTCCTTCAGCATGTTCCGATACAGGTCCGCAAGCACTTTTCGGTCCTCTTCGATATCCACGTGAACCCCCTTGCGGAAAAGCGGAATGAATCATTTTGCTGGCCCATGTGCGTCACGTCCCTTGTCGGCCAGCCTTGGTCACTTTACTGGGCTTTTTTCCGACAGCAGAGTTGTTCCGCAAGCACCTTCCTCACGGGATCTTCACCGCGGGGGAGTGGATCGGTTGAAAGGAGTGCGGAGGGACATGGCGCGAGGGACTGCATGCGGATCCGCCGGTGAGGCGGGACGTATGAGACGGGGGACGGTCAAGAGGGCATCGGCCGGAGCGGCGGCAGGCACGCCGTTCGCCACGGTCGCGGGGCAGCGGGGGGAAAACGCTTCCTGGGCGCGCCCGGACGGCGGGGACGACTTCGAGTGGGGCTGATCGCGCCGCGCGGCTGAGTCCGCGGCAACACCTTTCCGGCCATTGGGGTGCCGGCCCGGATTCAGATAGGCACCCATGTCAATTGTTCGGCGCTCAACATCTTGGCATTTCCTGACGCCGGGTGCTGAATTCGCCTGCCCCTTCCGCCGTTTCCCTTGCACGCGACCGCGTGCCGAGGAGGTCAGCCCCATGTCGAGTTGTCTGCCTGCGCGTATCGTGCGGCACGCGGCACACCACCCTGACGCACCCGCCCTGTTCTGGCACGGGAACACCACCGGTTACGGCGAGCTGATCGCCATGGCCGACCGGGCGGCCGCGTGGATCGGGGCACACCACGGCGGTTCCGCGGCCCCCGGGCCGGGCTCCGGAGCGCGACCGAGGCCCCTGGCCCTGGTGGCGAAGAAGTCACCCGAGGCCGTAGCGGTGGTGCTCACCTGTCTGCTGCTGCGCCGTCCCCTCCTCATCGCCTCCGCGGACCTCGGTGCGGAAGCGCTGTCCGCCCTGCTGGCGTCGGCCGGGGCCACGCGGCTGCCGGACCCCGCGGAGCTCACCGCGCGCCCCGGCGAGGGCGCCCCGCCCGTCCCCGCCGCGCCGTACCCGGCCACGGGCGACCCCGATGACATCGCTCTGCTGCTGACCACGTCGGGCTCCACCGGCATCCCCAAAATCGCGCCGGTCACCTTCGGCGCGCTCGACCGCTTCACCGCGTGGGCGGCCGGTCACTTCGGCCTCGACGCGCGGACGACCGTGCTCAACCACGCCCCCCTCAACTTCGACCTGTGCCTCTTCGACATCTGGACAACGCTCGGCAGCGGCGGCTGCGCCGCCCTGGTGGACCAGGACCTCGCCGTCAACCCCGCCCATCTGGAGGGGATCCTGCGCGCGCGGCCCGTCCACGTGGTCCAGGGGGTGCCCCTGCTCCACGCCCTGCTCGCCCGGACCGCCGCGGGCGGTGACGCCTCCCACCTCGCCCCCGTCCGGCACGTCCTGATCACCGGTGACGCCATCTCCGGACCGGCCTTCGCCGCCCTGCCGCCGCTCTTCCCACGGGCGCGCTTCCACAACGTCTACGGCTGCACCGAGACCAACGACAGCTTCGTCCACGAGATCGACCCCCAGGACCCCATGCCGCACGGCACGCTGCCCCTCGGCCGGCCCGTGGCGGGCACCCGCGCGTGGATCCGCACCGAGGACGGCGGGGTGCTGCACGGCCCCGGACGCGGTGAACTCGTGGTGCGCACTCCCTTCCAGACCCCCGGTTACCTCGGCGCCGCCCCCGCCGTCAGCCCCTTCGTCCCGCATCCGCAGGAGCCGGCCGGCGGTCCCTGCTACCGCACCGGCGACCTGGTGCGCCGGCACCCCGACGGCACGCTGACCCTGGAGGGCCGCCGGGACTTCGTGGTGAAGGTGCGCGGCGTCCGCGTCAACACCGCCGAGGTCGAGGCCGCCCTGTGCGCGCACGACGGGATCGAGGAGGCCGCGGTCCTCGCGCTCCCCGACGACGACGCCGGGAAGGTGCTGCACGCGGTCGTGCGCCGGGCACCCGCGGCCACGCTCGACAGCCTCACCCTCCGCCACTACCTCGGGCAGCGGTTGCCCCGCGCCGCGCTGCCCCGGACCGTGCGCTGGTCCGGCGAGCCGCTGCCCCGCACCTCCACCGGAAAGCTCGACCGGACCGCGCTGACGGACGCCCTTGGGCCATCCGTCCCGCGTGCCCCCGCGGCCGTCGGCGCGCCCGCCGCCCGCCTGTCCGCGGACATCCGCCGTACCAGCCAAGGAACCGGAGACTGACCATGGCCCGCAGCACGCAGATCAAGAAGTACCTGATCGAGCAGTTCTCGCTCGAGATCCAGCCGGACGAACTCGCCGACGACTACGACCTGCTGGCCGGCGGTGTCATCGACAGCCTGGGCCTGCTCACCCTGGTGAGCTGGCTGGAGGACACCTACGGACTGAACGTGGACGTGCTCGACGTCGCGCCCGACAACTTCCGCTCCGTGAAGGCGATCGACGCCTTCTGCGACGCGGCGAGCGCGCCCGGCCCGGCCGCGGGGACGGCGGGTGCGGCGGAGGCCTCCGCCACGGGAGCGCACCGGCCGTGAACGAACTGCTCCCCGCCCTGATCGCCCGCGACCGCCCCGTACCCGTCCATGTCTGGGCCGAGTTCTGGGAGCGGCTGCGGACCGGTGACGGCCCGCCCGGCGAAGCCCTCGCCACGCTGACCGCGATGTCCACGCTGCTGCCCGACGCCGAGACCCTGGACGCCTTCCTCACCTCGCTCGACCAGCGGCGCGACACCGGCCCGCGCGACACCGGCCCGCGCGACACCGGCCCGCGCGACACCGGCCCGCGCGACACCGGAGCGCTGCCCGCCACCTGGCCGGGCACGGTCAACGTGGTCGGCACCGGCGGCGGTCCGCCCACCGTCAACCTCAGCACCGCCGCCGCCCTGCTCGCCGCGACCCTCGGGGTACGGATCGTCAAGACCGGCTCCCGCGGCTACACCGGCCGCACCGGATCGGTCGACGTCCTGGAGCGGCTGGGCATCCCGCTGGCCGCCTCCTACGCGCAGTGCGAAGACGGCCTGGACCGCCACGGCATCGCCTTCGCGGGCGGATTTGTCTACCCACCCGAACTCACCATGCTCGCCCGGCGCATCCTGCCCTACGGCCTCAGGCACATCGGCCGGGTGGTCAACATCCTGGGGCCGCTGCTGGCCCGCGTTCCGGTGGCCGCACAGCTCACCGGGGTCTCGGACAGCCATGTGCACACCGTCCTCACCGGTCTCGCCGCCCGGCGGGTACGCCCCGGGCACCGGCTGTGGCTGCTCTCCAACGACCTCGGCGTGGATGAGCTCGTCAGCTTCACCGACAACGCCGTCCAGCCGCACGACGCCCCCGGCTTGCGCATCGGCCCGAGCACCCTGCCCGCGCTGCGCCCCGCCCGGGGCACCCTCGCCGACCTCGCGCCCGCACCCGAGGGCACGCCCCCCGCGACCCGGCTCAGGGAACTCCTCGCCGGCCGGGGGCCGGAGGCCGGCTTACACACCATCGCCCTCAACGCGGCCGCGGCCGCCGTCATCGGCGGCGCCCGGCCGGACTGGCCGACCGCCCTCGCTGACGCGCTGGACGCGCTCGCCGACGGCGCCGCGCTCGGTCTCGTCGAGCGGCTGACCGCGCCCCGCGCGGGGGCCGCGGCCTGGGCGGTCGGCCATGGCTGAACTCGCCCTGGAACCCCGCCCGTTCTTCGCCCGCCGCGGACCGCACGACCCCGGGCTCGCGGTGTTCCTCAACGCCGGGGACCCGGGCCCGCCGGAGGTCTTCGCCGCAACTCTGCTCGCCCTGGACGACGCCGGGGTGGACTGCGTGGAGCTGGCGGTGCCGTTCCCCGATTCGGTCACCGACGGCCCGGTGATCCGCCGTTCGGCCCGCCGGGCCCTGGACAGCGGTGCCGATCTGGCGGCGACCCTGCGGCTGCTGGCCGACGTCCGCCCGCGGATGCGCCACACCGCGGTGGCCCTGCTCGCCGACTGGCGGCACACCGTGGCCCCGCTCGGGCCGCCGGAGTTCCTGCTGCGGGCCCGGGACAGCGGGGCGGACGCGGTGCTGGTGCACGGAGCGCCGCCCCGGGCCCGGCCACGGTGCCTGGAGGCCGCGGACCGCATCGGCCAGCCGATGGTGACGACCTGCTACGCCCGGTCCGAACCGGCCGTGCTGGAAGAGGCCGCCCGCACCGCGTCGGCCTATCTGTACCTCGTCGCCCACTACGGGCGCACGGGCGCCACAGCGGTCCAACCGGCCCCCCTGGGCCCGGTTCTGGCCCGGCTGAGGAAGCTGACCGACGTACCGCTCGCGGTGGGCTTCGGCGTCCGCGGCGCCGCCGACATCGCCGCGCTCGGCCGCCAGGGGGCGGACGCCGCGGTCGTCGGCACCGCCCTGGTCGCCCGGCTGGAACAGGCACTGCTGGCCGGTGAGGACCCGGTCGCCGAGGCCCGCGCCTGCGTCGCGGACCTGCTCATCAGCACGTCAGACACATCCAACGGGAGGAAACCATGATCGTCCGTCAGCTTGCGGAGGTGCCGTCCGTCGAGTGGGGCAACGGCCTGAGCCGTCGCTTCCTGCTGGCCTCGGACGGCCTGGGCTACACGGTCACCGACACCGTCGTCTCGGCCGGGAGCAAGTCGCTGCTGGAGTACAAGCACCACCTGGAGGCGTGCTACTGCATCTCCGGCAGCGGCGAGGTCGTGGACATGGCCGGCGACAGCCACCCCATCACCCCCGGCACCCTCTACGCGCTGGACCAGCACGACGCGCACTGGCTGATCGCCCACCCCGCCGAGGACCTGCGGCTGGTCTGCGTCTTCTCCCCGGCGCTGCGCGGCGACGAGAAGCACTCGCTGAGCGACGCCGGCTCCTCCCACTACTGAGCACCACTGAGCACACACGACAAGAAGACGCAGGAGCCCCAGTGATCGAATGGTCCGAAGAGCAGACGCGGTTGCGGGACGGACTCACCCCCTGGTTCGAGAAGTTCGCGGCCCAGCACGACCGTTACGACGCCGCCGCCGAGTTCCCGCGCGGCCCCTGGGAGGCCGTACGGCACAGCGGGCTCCTGCGGCTGCCGTTCGGCGAGGAGTGGGGCGGGCTCGGCCAGTCGCTCCTGACCACCATGTACGTACTCGACGCCCTCGGGTACGGCTGCCGCAACGGCGGGCTGAACTTCTCCGTCACCACCCACATGGTCAGCACCGGAGTGCCCCTCCAGCGCTTCGGATCCGCCGCCCTCAAGCGGCGGTACCTGCCGGACGTGTGCGACGGTTCGCTGATCGGCGCCCACGCCATCAGCGAACCGGACGCCGGGTCGGACATGATGAACATGCGGACCACCGCCGCGCGCGACGGCGACACCTATGTGCTGCGCGGCTCCAAGACGTTCGTCAGCAACGGCCCGGTGGCCGGTCTGGTCGTGGTGTACGCCCGCACCGACGCCGCCGCCGGACCGCTGGGGGTCAGCGCCTTCCTGCTCCGGCGCGACACCCCCGGCCTGGCCTTCGGCAGCCCCATCGCCAAGATGGGGCTGAAGTCCTCGCCGTTCTGCGAGATCTTCCTCGACGACTGCCGGGTCCCGGCCGACGCCCTGATCGGCCGGGAAGGCAGCGGCTTTCTGATCCTGGACCACGTCATGCGCTGGGAGATCCTGTGCTCCTTCGCCGTGACCCTGGGGGAGATGCGGCGGCGCCTGGAGCGCTGCGTGGCCTACGCCAAGGAGCGCCGGGCCTTCGGACAGCCGATCGGTGGCTTCCAGGCCGTCTCGCACAAGATCGTCGACATGAGGATCGGTGTGGAGAGCGCCCACAAGTGGCTCTACGACACGGCCGAGAAGCACACCCGGGGCCAGAGCGTCACCGCCGACCTGGCCATGGCCAAACGCGTGGTCAGTGAGGCCAACGTGGCCTCCGCGCTCAGCGCCGTCCAGATCTTCGGCGGCAACGGCTACACCGCCGAGTACGGCCTGGAGCAGGAACTGCGCAACGCGGTGGCCGGGACCATCTACTCGGGCACCTCCGAGATCCAGTCCTCCCGCATCGCCGCCACCCTGGGCCTGTGAGCCCGCCGCCCGACCATCCACCGAGACGACGAGGCCCCATGGAGACCGACCCCGCACTCGCCCGCACCGCCTTCCTGGACCACGACGCCCCCGACGTACGGGACTTCGTCCAGCGGGCCCTGCGCGACACCGGCACCGGCGACCGGGAACGCGCGGTGGCGCTCTACTACGCCGTACGCGACGGGATCCGCTACGAGATCTACGGCGCCGACCTCTCCCGGAACGGTCTGACCGCCTCCCAGGTGGTCCGCTCCGGCAAGGGGCTGTGCATCCACAAGTCGGTGCTCTACGTGGCCGCGCTGCGCTCGGTGGGCATCCCCGCCCGGCTGGTGTTCGCCGACGTCCGCAACCACCTCTCCTCGGAGGCGGTGCGCGCCCGCGTCGGCGGCGACGTCTTCCGCTACCACGCCTTCACCTCCCTGCGGCTGGACCGGTGGCTGCGCGCCACCCCGGTCTTCAACCGCCTGCTGTGCCGCCTGTACCGGATCGAGCCCATGGAGTTCGACGGGACCGCCGACAGCGTCTACCACCCGTACGACGAGTCCGGCGAGCACCACATGGAACTCCTGCGGGAGCACGGCGAGTTCGACGACCTCCCCTACGACGAGGTGCTGACCGGACTCCGGGCCGGACACCCGCGCCTGTTCGCGGCCGGAGGCGGCGACCGGTTCGTCGCCGGCTCGCTGGAAGCCGACGCGGCCGGCCCCGCCGCGCTGCCCGCCCACTGACCGAGAGGAACGTCGTAGTGGAATCCGTCAAGTACCAGCTCAGCGACATCCAGATCCCCCGGGCCTGGTACAACATCGCCGCCGATCTGCCCCGGCTCGTACCGCCCCTGCACCCGGCGACCGGCGCCCCCGCCTCGGTCGACGATCTGACCGGCATCATGCCCAAGGAGCTGGCCGAGCAGGAACTGTCCACCACCCGCGAGATAGAGATCCCGGACCCGGTCCGGCAGCTCTACGCCCAGTGGCGGCCCTCGCCGCTCTTCCGCGCCCGCCGTCTGGAGCGCGCCCTGAACACCCCCGCGCGGATCTACTACAAGTACGAGGGCGGCAGCCCGGCCGGCAGCCACAAGCCCAACACCGCCATCCCGCAGTGCTTCTACAACCAGCAGGCGGGCATCCGGCGGCTGACCACCGAGACCGGCGCCGGACAGTGGGGTTCGGCCCTCGCGTTCGCCGGCGCCCTGTTCGGGATCGACGTCCAGGTGCACATGGTGCGCGTCAGCTACCACCAGAAGCCCCAGCGCCGCGCCCTGATGCACGCCTACGGCGCCACCTGCCTGCCCAGCCCCTCCCGCGCCACCGATGTCGGCGGCCGGATCCTCGACGACGACCCGGACTGCCCGGGAAGCCTGGGCATCGCCACCTCCGAGGCGCTGGAGCTGGCCATGAACGACCCGCACACCAACTACGCGGGCGGCAGCGTGCTCAACAACGTCGTGCTGCACCAGACCCTGATCGGGCAGGAGGCCATGACCCAGCTCGACATGGCCGACGACTACCCCGACCTGGTCGTCGGCTGTGCGGGCGGCGGCAGCAACCTCGGCGGGCTCGCCTTCCCCTTCCTCGGCGCCCAGCTGCGCGGCGGCGACTCGGTCCAGGTCATCGCGGCCGAGCCGGAAGCCTGCCCCTCGCTGACCCGTGGCACGGTCGCCTACGACTTCGGGGACGCCACCGGGCTCACCCCGCTGATGCGGATGCACACCCTTGGCCACTCCTTTGTCCCGCCGTCCATCCACGCCGGCGGGCTGCGCTACCACGGCATCTCCCCGCTCGTCAGCCAGGCGCTGTCGGAGGGGCTGATGGAGGCGCGCGCGGTGCCCCAGACCCGCTGCTTCGAGGCCGGGCTGGCCTTCGCGCGCAGCGAGGGCATCGTTCCGGCGCCGGAGTCCACGCACGCCGTGCGGGTGGTCATCGACGAGGCCGTGCGCTGCCGCGAGGAGGGCAGACCGCGGGTGATGCTGTTCGGCCTGTCCGGACACGGCCACTTCGACCTGGCCTCGTACGAGAAGTACCTCGCCGGTGAGTTGAGCGACGAGGCGTTCGACCCCGAGGGGGTGGCGCGCTCGCTCGCCGCCCTCCCGGAGGTCCCCGGCCCCGCCGGAGCGGAGAACTGAGGCGCTGTGCTGCTCAAGGTGTGCGGGGTGACCGATGTCCACCAGCTGCGGCGGATGTCCTGCTTCCCCGTGGAACTGGCCGGGCTCTGGTACGGCGTGCCCGGCGGACGCTGGGACCTGCCGCTGGAGCGGCTGACGCGACTGGCGGACGCGGCACGGGAGATGGCCGTCGAACCGGTGCTGGTCACCCTCCTGGACGACCCCGCCCGGCTGCGGGCGGCGGTCGCCGCCTCCGGTGTCCGCTGGGTCCAGCTGCACGGCTACCCGGCACCGGCCGGGGTGCGGCGGATCCGGGCGGCACTGCCCGACGTCACGCTGGTGAAGGTGATCCATGTGCGTGCGGGGAAGGCCGTCGAGGAGCCGTTCGCCGACGCCTACCGGCGCGCGGGCGCCGATCTCTTCCTCTTCGACTCGGTGGGCGAGGACGGCCGGGTCGGCAGCACCGGCACCCCGCTGGACCCCGGGGCCGCGGCCCGGGTGCTGGACCGGGCCGAGCTGCCGTTCCTGCTGGCCGGCGGCATCAGCGCGGACGGCACCGAACGCTACGACGGGCTGCTGCGGCACAGCGGATTCCGCGGCCTGGACGTGGACAGCGCGCTGCGCGGCGATGACGGCTCGCTGCGGCTGAGCCGGGTCGACGCACTGTGGACCGCCTGGCGCGAGCGGCACGAGTCCGTGCGGTGCGCCTCATGACCGCCGCCGCGCCCGGCACCCGGGCTCCCTTCCGCGACGCACTGCTCGCCGCGCACACCCCCGTCGTCATGGAGCTGAAGCGGCGCAGCGCCCACGGCGCCGACCTCTTCCGTAACCGTACGGTGGAGCAACTGGTCACCGGATACGAGGCGTTGGGCGCCCCGGCGCTGTCGGTGGTCACCGGCGCCTGGTTCGGCGGCGATCCCGGACTGCTGGCCGAGGTGACGGCCGCCACCCGGCTGCCGGTACTGGTCAAGGACTTCCTCACCAAGGAGCGCCAACTCGCGGACGTCGCGGCGGACGGCGCGTCCGCCGTGCTGCTCACCGCGGGCCTGCTGCCGCGGACCGTGCTGCCCCGGCTCACCGAGAGCGCGCTCGCGCTGGGGCTGACCCCGTTCGTCGAGGTGACCACGGAGGAGGAGCTGCCCCGGGTCGTCCATGCCGACCGGTGCGTCATCGCCGTCAACAACAAGGACATCCGGCAGCGGGAACGCGACCTGGGCGACCCCGCCCGCAGCCACGCCCTGCTGCCCGCCGTCCTGGCCACCGGCACCACGGTGCCGGTCAGCGCCAGTGGTATCCGCACCCCCGAGCAGGCCGCCGGGCTGCTCACCGCCGGATACCGGGCGCTTCTGGTGGGCACCGGACTCCTGCTCCACGACGACCTCCCGGGCTGGTTCGCCCACCTGGCACGGACACGGGAGGGCACCCGGTGACCGGCACCACGACAACGCCCCCGCCGGGTCTGTCCCTGCGGGCGGCCCTGGCCGAGCTGTCCGCCGCCGGGCCCGGCGCCGTCCCCGCGCACGACGGCCCGGAGGACCCCACCCGGGTGGCCGACCACTACGCCCGGCGTTACGCGGGCGTCCCCGCCACCGGCCGCTCCCACGACGAACCCGCGGTGCTCTACCCGGGGGTGCGCGGCGGCCCGGTCCTGCTGGGCCTGTACGGCGACGAGGAACGGCTGCGCCGCTGGCTGCCCGGACTGCCCCCGCGTATCACCCCGGACACCGCGGACCGGCTGATGGCCGAGGCCGCCCGGCCGGAGTGCGCGCCCGTCACGGTGTCCGCTCCCGGCTGCCAACAGCACCGGCTCACCGGCGGCGCGGTGGACCTGACCGCCCTTCCGGTGCTCACCTGCACCCCGCGCGACGCGGGCCCGTATCTGACCGCCGCGCTGGTGCGCGCCGAGGACCCGGAGACGGGCGAGACCGCGCTGTCCGCCCACCGGATGCTGGTGCTGGACCGCACCCGGCTCACCCTCTGGATGGTGCCGGGGCGTCAGCTGGGGGCACTGTACGAGCGGGCGGTCGAGGACGGCCGCCCGCTGCCGGTCACCGTGAACATCGGGGTGCCGCCCGCCGCCATGGTGGCCTCCGCGCTCGGCTCCCGCTTCCTGCCCGGCGGTCTGGACAAGCTCGCCGTCGCCGGCGCGCTCGCCCGGCAGCCGGTCGCGACGGCCCCCGCTCTCACCCAGCCGGCCTCGGCACTCGCGGAGGCCGAGATCGTCCTGGAGGGGTACCTGGACGGCTCCCTCGCGGACGAGGCGCTGCCCGGTGCCCGACCCGCCGGATCCCTGCCCGAGTTCCTGGGCTACGACGGTGGCGCGCGCACCGGGCTGCCGGTGCTGACCGTCACCGCCGTCACCCACCGGTCCGCACCGCTGTACCAGGCGGTGATCGGGCCGGGGCGCGAACAGTCGCACATCCTGGGCACCGCCGGGGCGCTCTCGGCCGCGCTGTCCCTGCGCGAGGTGCTGCCGCGCGCGCCGGGTGTGCGGGTGTGCGGTATGCACCTGGCCGCGGCGGGCGGCGGCATGCTGCTGCTGACCGTCGCCGTACGGAAGGAGTCGGCCGCAGGCGACCACGCGCTGGACGTGCTCGCCCGTGAACTGCTGGACCGGCACCCGTTCGTGAAGACGGTGCTCTTCACGGACGACACCATCGCCATCGGATGCGCCGAGGATCTGCTGTGGGCGCTGCTCACCCGCTGCAACCTCGGTGCCGACACCAGGGTCTGGCCGCAGTTCCGGCCCGTCCCCATGGACCCGTCCCAGACCCCGGAGTGGGCCGCGGTCCGCCACGGCGCCGAACGCCCCCCGGGCCGGGTGTCGGTGGACGCCACGACCCCCTACGCGCTGCGCGCCCGCACCGCGCGCAGCTTCGGCCCATGACACCCCGCTGGCCGCTACCGGCCATTGCCGGTAGCGGGCACCCCCGGTTTGGGGGAGGCGCACACCACCCGTCGTTAGATTTTTCGGATTCGCAGGCTCTGGAAGGGCATTGAGGTGAATTGGAATGACACTGCCGTGCCGCTGCCCGGCACGGACAGGACCCTGCCGGAGCTGTTCGCCGCGCAGGTGGCGCGCACACCGGAACGGATCGCGCTGATCCACGAGGACGAGCGGCTGACCTACGCGGAGCTGGACGCGCGCGTGGACCGGCTGACCCGGCTGCTCATCGCCCGGGGCGTCGGCCCGGAGACCGTTGTCGCGATCACCGTGCCCCGCTCGGTCGAGCTGATCACCGCGCTGTTCGCGGTGGTCCGGGCCGGCGCCGCCTACCTCCCCGTCGACCCCGACTACCCGGCCGACCGCATCACCTACCTGTTACGGGACTCCGCGCCCGCGCTCGTCCTCAGCCACACCGCCGCCGAGGCCGTGCTACCGCCCGGCGCCCGCCCCGAGGGGCTGGAGACCGTGGTGCTCGACGCCCCGGAGACCCGCGAGCGCCTGTCCGCTGGTCCCGGCGGACCGCCCGCCCCCGCCCGCCCGTTGACCGGCCAGGACGCGGCGTACGTCATCTACACCTCCGGCTCCACCGGCCGCCCCAAGGGTGTGGTCGTCCCCCACGAGGGGATCGTCAACCGGCTGCACTGGATGCAGGCGGAGTACCGGCTGGACGCCGAGGACCGCGTCCTCCAGAAGACGCCCTCCGGATTCGACGTCTCCGTCTGGGAGTTCTTCTGGCCGCTCTCCTTCGGCGCCGCCCTGGTGATGGCCCGACCCGAGGGACACCGCGACCCGGGATACCTCACCGAGGTGATCCGCCGGGAGGGCGTCACCACCCTCCACTTCGTCCCCTCCATGCTCCAGCTGTTCCTGGAGGAACCGGCCGCCGCGCGCTGCCGGTCCCTGCGCAATGTCATCTGTAGCGGCGAGGCGCTCCCCGCCGACCTCGCCGAGCGCTTCCGCACCACCTTGGGCACCACCGCCGCGCTGCACAACCTGTACGGCCCCACCGAGGCGTCGGTGGACGTCACCTTCTGGGAGTGCGTCGCCGAACCCGGCGCGCACACCGTGCCCATCGGCCACCCGGTATGGAACACCAGGGTGCACGTCCTCGGCCCGGACCTGAGGGAAGTGGAGCCGGGGGAGACCGGTGAGCTGTACCTCGCGGGCGTCCAACTGGCCCGCGGCTACCTGGGCCGCCCCGCCCTCACCTCCGAGCGCTTCGTGGCCGACCCCGGCGGCCCGCCCGGCTCCCGCCTGTACCGCACCGGCGACCTGGCCAGACGCCGCGGGAACGGCGCGATCGAGTACGTCGGACGCGTGGACCACCAGGTCAAGATCCGCGGGGTGCGCATCGAACTCGGCGAGATCGAGGCGGCGTTCGCCACACTGCCGGGAATCGCCCAGTCCACCGTGATCATCCGTGAGGACCGCCCCGGCGACCGGCGGCTGGTCGGCTACCTCGTGCCCGAGCCAGCGGAACCCGCCGACCCCGTCGCCGTCCGCGCCCGGCTCGCCGGGCTGCTGCCCGAGTACATGGTGCCCTCCGCCGTCGTTGTCCTCGACGCCTTCCCGCTCACCCCCAACGGCAAGCTGGACCGCGCCGCCCTGCCCGCGCCGTCCGGCGCCCGTGCGCCCGAGACCGTGGGCCGGGACGCCGCGAACTCCGGTGAAGCGCTGCTGTGCGAGCTGTTCGCCGAGGTGCTGGGGCTGGACAAGGTCGGCGCCGACGAGGACTTCTTCGCGCTCGGCGGCCACTCCCTGCTGGCCACCCGGCTGGTCGGGCGGATCCGCGCCGCGACCGGCGCGGTGCTCGGCGCGCGCGGCCTGTTCGAGGCTCCCACCCCCGAGGCACTCGCCCGGCGTCTGGAGGACCCGGAGCGCGCCGACGAGGCCCGTCCGCCACTGCTCCCGGCCGTGCGGCCCGAGCGCGTCCCGCTGTCGTACGGGCAGCGGCGGCTGTGGTTCCTCAGCCGCATGGACGACATCCCGCCCGCCACCTACCACATACCCCTGGCACAGCGGCTCACCGGACCACTGGACACCGACGCCCTGCGGCGGGCCCTGGCCGACGTCAGCGACCGTCACGAGGCGCTGCGCACCGTATTCCCCTCAGACCCTGTCCGGTGGGTCTCTGAGGAGCAGCCCGCGGCGTCTGGTGCCGTGGATCGCAAGGCGGAGGATCCCCCTCGTACTGGGCGTACTCGGGCGACTCCGACAACGCGGCGAGGCGCGGTGCCAGGCGTCGCGGGCCCGATGAGATCCGCCGGACAGGGCCTGGCCGACGGGGAGCCCCACCAGAGCGTCCTGCCCGGCCATGCCCCCGAACTGCCGGTCACCGACGTCCCCGCGGCGGAGCTGTCCCGCGCGCTGACCGACGAGGCCCGACGTGGCTTCGACCTCGCCACCGAACCTCCCCTGCGCGCCCGGCTGTTCCGCCTGGCGGAGCGCGAGCACGTCCTGCTGCTGACCCTCCATCACATCGCCGCCGACGGCTGGTCGCACCAGCCCCTGCTGGACGACCTCTCCCGCGCCTACCGCGCCAGGACCGCAGGGGCCGCCCCCGACTGGGCGCCGCTACCCGTGCAGTACGCCGACTACGCCCTGTGGCAGCGGGAACTGTTGGGGGCCGAGGACGATCCGGACAGCCTCCAAGCACGCGAACTCGCCTACTGGAAGGACGCATTGGCCGGACTGCCCGACCAGCTCGGGCTGGCCACCGACCACCCCCGCCCCGCCCGTCTGGGCTACCGCGGCCACAGCCTCCCGGTCCGCTTCGACGCCACGTTGCACCAGGCCCTGCGCACCCTCGCCCAGCACCACCACTGCACCCTGTTCATGGTCCTCCAGGCGGGTCTGGCCGCCCTGCTGACCCGGCTCGGCGCGGGCGAGGACATCCCGCTCGGCGCTCCGGTGGCCGGGCGCGAGGACGAGGCGGCCGAGGGCCTGGCCGGACTCTTCATCAACACCCTGGTGCTGCGCACCGACACCTCCGGCGACCCGGCCTTCGGTGAACTGCTGGCCCGGGTGCGGGAACGGGACGTGGCCGCCTACGCCCACCAGAACGTGCCCTTCGAGCGGCTGGTCGAGGTGCTCAACCCTGCCCGCTCGATGGCCAGGCACCCGCTGTTCCAGGTACTGCTGGCCCTCCAGGGCGGCCCGCGGCCCCGGCTGCGGCTGCCCGGGGTGACCGCCGAAGCGGAGCCGGTGGCGCTGCCCGTGGCCAAGTTCGACCTGTCGTTCTACCTCGAGGAGGAACACGACGCCGACGGCCGCCCGGCTGGGATCGGCGGTGTCCTGGAGTACAGCACCGAACTGTTCGAGCGGGCCACCGCCGAGCGGCTGACCGAGCGGATGGCCCGGCTGCTCACCGACGCCGCAGCCGCCCCCGAACGTCGCCTGACCTCGCTCGCCGTCCTCGGCGACGACGAACGGGACCGGATCCTGCACCGCTGGAACGACACCGCCCACACCCCGCCCGGCCACGGGTTCGTCGAACGCTTCCAGACCCTCGCGCTCGAGAGTCCCGCCGCGCCCGCGCTCGTCACCACCGGCGCCACCCTCGACTACGCCACGCTCAACGCCCGTGCCAACCGGCTCGCCCACCACCTCATCGCCCGCGGTGCCGGCCCCGAGGACTTCGTGGCGATCGCCCTGCCCCGCACCCCCGATCTGCTGGTGGCGCTGCTGGCCGTGCTGAAATCCGGGGCCGCGTACCTGCCGCTGGACCCCGGCTACCCCGCCGACCGCGTGGCCTACATGCTCGACGACGCCCGCCCCGCGCTGGTGCTGGCCACCACCGCCACCACCGCCGCGCTCCCCGGCGAGGAGTCCGTGCCACGGCTCCTGCTCGACCTGCCCGCGACCGCGGACACCCTCGCCGGGCATCCGGACACCGACCCGGACACCGCGCACCTCCCGGCCGCCCGCCCCGCGTACGTCATCTACACCTCCGGATCCACCGGCCGCCCCAAGGGCGTGGTCGTGCCGCGCGGCGCCCTGGAGAACTTCCTGGCCGCCATGGGGGAGCGGTTCGCCCCCGGCCCCGGCGACCGGCTCGCCGCCGTCACCACCATCGCCTTCGACATCGCCGCCCTGGAGATGTACCTGCCGCTGCTCGGCGGCGCCGCCGTGGTCCTCGCCGACGAGGACACCGTCCGCGACCCGGCCGCGTTGGCCGCCCTGCTGGAGAACACCGGCGCCACCCTGATGCAGGCCACCCCCTCGCTGTGGCAGACCCTGGTCAGCCACCGCCCCGGGGCGCTGGCCGGGCTGCGCGCCCTGACCGGCGGGGAGGCCCTGCCGGACGCCCTCGCCGCGCGGCTGCGCCACCACTGCCGGAGCGTCACCAACCTCTACGGACCCACCGAGACCACCATCTGGTCCACGGTGGCCGGGCTCGACGGCGAGGACGGCCCGCCCACCATCGGCCGGCCGATGTGGAACACCCAGGTGTACGTGCTGGACGCCGCGCTGCGTCCGGTGGCCCCGGGGGTGGCCGGTGAGCTGTATCTCGCGGGCGACGGACTGGCGCGCGGCTACCGCGGCCGGCCCACCCTCACCGCCGAGCGGTTCGTGGCCTGCCCCTACGGTCCGCCGGGCACGCGGATGTACCGGACCGGTGACCTGGCCCGGTGGCGGGACGACGGACAACTGGAGTTCCTGGGCCGGGTCGACCACCAGGTCAAGGTCCGCGGCTTCCGTATCGAACTCGGTGAGATCGAGGCCGTTCTCGCCGATCTGCCCGAGGTGGCCACGGCCGCCGTCGTGGTCCGCGAGGACACCCCTGGTGACCCGCGGCTGACCGGCTACGCGGTCTCCGCGCCCGGCGCGGGCCCGGTCAGCGCGGAGGCGCTGCGCACGGCCGCCGCCCGGCGGCTGCCCGCGTACATGGTGCCCGGCGCGATCGTCGTGCTGGACGCGCTGCCGCTCACCCCCAACGGCAAGCTCGACCGCGCCGCCCTGCCCGCCCCGTCCGCCACGGCCGAGGGCCGGACCCGCGGGGGCCGCGCCCGCGGCCCGCGCGAGGCGTTGCTGTGCGAACTGTTCGCCGATGTCCTCGGACTGGCCGCGGTCGGCGCGGAGGACGACTTCTTCGCCCTGGGCGGCCACTCCCTGCTCGCCATCCGGCTGATCACCCGCGCCCGTACCCTCCTCGGACGGGCGCTGAAGGTCCGCCACCTGTTCGAGTCGCCCACCCCCGCCTCCCTGGCCCAGCACCTCGACGGCGAGCGCGGCGAGCGGGAACCCCTGGCCCGTACCGCGGACCGCCCCGCCGCCGTACCGCTCTCCTTCCAGCAGCAGCGGCTGTGGTTCCTCAACCGCTTCGAGGACGACGGGGCGCTCTACAACATCCCACTGGTGCTCCGGCTCGACGGCCCCCTGGACCGCGACGCGCTCACCGCGGCCCTCGCCGATCTGACCGCACACCAGGAGTCGCTGCGCTCGGTGTTCCCGGACGGCGAGGGGGAGCCCCGGCAGCGGGTCATGGACGGCGACGAGGCGCGGCCCCGGCTGGAGCACCGGAGGTGCGAACGCGCCGCCGTGGACGACACCGTCCGTGAACTGTCCCGGCGCGGTTTCGACCTCACCCGTGAACTCCCGCTCCGCGCCCACCTGCTGGAGCTGGCACCCGAGGAACACGTCCTGCTGCTGGTGCTCCACCACATCGCCGCCGACGGCCCCTCCACCACCCCGCTCACCCGCGACCTGTCCCGGGCCTACGCCGCCCGGACCACCGGCGCCGCCCCCCGCTGGGAGCCGCTGCCCGTCAGCTACGCCGACTACGCGCTGTGGCAGCGCCGCACGCTCGGCACCGAGACCGACCCCGGCAGCGGGCTCTCGCGCCAGCTCGCCTTCTGGCGGTCCGCCCTCGACGGTCTGCCCGACCAGCTCAACCTGCCCGCCGACCGGCCCCGGCCCGCCATCGCCGGATACCGCGGCGGCACCGTCCCGGTGGACATCGACCCCGGGCTGCACCGGCGGCTCGGCGACATGGCCCGCGCCGCGGGCGCCACCGTCTTCATGGCGCTCCAGGCCGCCCTGGCCACTGTGCTCACCCGGCTCGGCGCCGGAGAGGACATCCCGCTCGGCAGCCCCGTGGGCGCCCGCACCGACGCCGCCCTGGACGGTCTGGTCGGCTTCTTCGCCAACACCCTCGTGCTGCGCACCGACACCTCCGGCGATCCCACCTTCGCCCAACTCCTCAGCCGGGTACGGGAATCCGACCTGGCCGCCTTCGGCCACCCCGACCTGCCGTTCGAGCGGCTGGTGGAGGTGCTCAACCCGGCCCGCTCGCTCGCCCGGCACCCCCTGTTCCAGGTGCTGCTGGCCTTCCAGGACAGCCTGCGCCCGGAGCTCGCCCTGCCCGGCATCGACGGCATCGTCGAGATCCCGCACCTGGGCACGGCCCGCTTCGACCTCGCCGTGGACCTCACCGAGCGGCGCGCGGCGGACGGCACGCCCGACGGCATCAGCGGTGTGCTGGAGTACAGCGCCGACCTCTTCGAGGAGACCACCGCGCGCCGTATCGCGGGCTATCTGCTGCGGGTGCTGCGCGCCGTCGCCGAGGACCCCGCGCAGCCGCTCAGCCGGATCCCCCTGCTCCCCGACGAGGAACGCGAGCGGATCCTGCACACCTGGAACGACACCGCCCGCGAGCTGCCGGTCCGTACCCTGCCCCGGCTGTTCGAGGAGCAGGTGCGGCGGACCCCCGGCCACGACGCCGTGGTCTTCGCCGGCCGGACCGTCAGCTACGAGGAGTTGAACGAGCGGGCCAACCGGCTCGCCCACCACCTCATCGCCCAAGGCGTCGGCCCGGAGGACTTCGTCGCCCTGGTCGTGCCGCGCTCCGTCGAGATGGTCGTGGCCCTCCTCGCCACCGTGAAGGCCGGTGCGGCGTATCTGCCCGTCGACCCCGCCTACCCGGCCGAGCGCATCCGCCACATGGTCCACGACGGCCGGCCGGTGCTGGCCCTGACCACCACCGCGGTGGCGGACACGGTCCCCGGCGAGATCCCCGCACTCGTACTGGACGACCCGGCGACCGTCGATGTCCTGGCCGGACTGCCGTCCCACGACCCGGCCGACGCCGACCGGCGGGCCCCGCTGAGCCCCGCCCACCCGGCGTATGTCATCTACACCTCCGGCTCCACCGGGCTGCCCAAGGGCGTCGTGGTCACCCACACCGGTATCGCCGCCGTCGCCGGAGTGCATATCGCACGTCTCGGCCTGGACGAGACCAGCCGCTTCCTCCTGCTGGTCTCCCTGTCCTTCGACGTGTCGATGGCCGACATCGCCATGACCCTGGTCTGCGGCGCGGCGCTGGTCGTCCCCGAGCCGGGACAGCCGGTGTTCGGCGACGGACTGGGCGAACTCATCAGCACCCACGCCATCACCCACACCGACCTCGTGGCACCCATGCTCGCCTCACTGCCCGAGGGTGCCTTGCCCACCCTGCGCGGCTGCGTCGTCGGCGGCGAGGCGCTCTCCGCCGACCTGGTGGAGCGCTGGGCGCCCGGCCGCCGCGTGATGCAGGTCTACGGCCCCACCGAGGCCACCGTGGTGACGACGATGAGCAGCCCGCTGACCCCGGACGGCACCGCCCCGCCCATCGGCCGCCCGGTGTGGAACGCCCGGGTGTATGTGCTGGACGGCGCGCTGCGGCCGGTGCCGCCGGGGGTGGCCGGTGAGCTGTATCTCGCGGGCGACGGACTGGCCCGCGGCTACTGGGACCGGGCGGTGCTCACCGCCGAGCGGTTCGTGGCCTGCCCCTACGGCCCGCCCGGCGCGCGGATGTACCGGACCGGTGACCTGGCGCGCTGGCGGGACGACGGACAACTGGAGTTCCTGGGCCGGGTCGACCACCAGGTCAAGATCCGCGGCTTCCGTATCGAACTCGGCGAGATCGACGCGGCGCTGGCCAAGCACCCGGCCGTCGCCTCCGCCGTGACCGTGGCCCGCACCGCCGACGACGGCAACCGTTACCTGGTCGGCTACGCGGTGCCGGGCGACGGCGCCACCCTCGCCTCCGCCGAGGTCCGCTCGTTCCTGGCCGGGGCGCTGCCCGAGCACATGGTGCCCGCGGCCGTCGTCGTCCTGGACGAACTGCCGCTCACCCCCAGCGGCAAACTCGACCGCAAGGCCCTGCCCGAACCCACCCTGGACGTCCAGGTGTCCGAACGCGGCCCGCGCACCGTCCACGAAGAGCTGCTGTGCGAGTTGTTCGCCGAGGTGCTGGGGCTGCCCCGGGTCGGCATCGACGACAACTTCTTCTCCCTGGGCGGCCACTCCCTGTTGGCCACCCAGCTGATCAGCCGCATCCGCTCGGTGCTCGGCACCGAGCTGGGCATCCGCGGCCTGTTCGAGACCCCCACGGTCGCCGGGCTCGCCGACCGCCTCGCGGACCGGCCCACCGGGGGCGCCCCGCGCGACGACTTCGACGTGGTGCTGCCGCTGCGGGCGCAGGGCCACCTCCCGCCGCTGTTCTGCGTCCACCCCGCCGCGGGCATCAGCTGGGTGTACTCCGGGCTGCTGCGCCATGTGGAGCCCGAGCGGCCGGTGTTCGGGCTCCAGTCCCGCGGTCTG
This sequence comes from Streptomyces sp. JLBJ103, assembly GCF_058215575.1. NCBI lineage: Bacteria > Bacillati > Actinomycetota > Actinomycetes > Kitasatosporales > Streptomycetaceae > Streptomyces > Streptomyces sp. JLBJ103. Next base: position 7,428,414 of record NZ_CM177089.1, read on the forward strand.
ACGGACCCGGACGCCGCGCCCGCCGACGTGGCGGAGATGGCCGAGGACTACGTGGCCCGGATCCGGGAGATTCAGCCGCACGGCCCGTACCACCTGCTGGGCTGGTCCTTCGGCGGCGCCGTGGCCCATGAGATGGCCGTCCTGCTACGCGCCGCCGGGGAGCGGGTGGCGCTGCTCGCGCTGCTCGACAGCGGCGTCGGCGGCGGGACCGGCGGCACCGCCCCGTCCGGCCCCGGGCCCCTGATCCAGCTGCTGGAATCGCTGGGCCACACGGTGCCGGACGACCCCGCCGACCTCACCCCGGCGGGCGTGCTGCGGCTGCTGCGGGCCGAGTTCAGCCCGCTGGCCGCCCTCGGCGAGGACCGCCTCGCCGCCGTCGTCACCACCTTCACCGACAACGCCCGCCTGGCCGACGGATTCACCCCCGGGGTCCACGACGGGGACCTGCTCTGCTTCACCGCGGCCGAGGGCGATCCGGACGACGGCGAAGAACGCCACGCGGCCTGGACACCCCATGCCACCGGCCGCGTCCGGCACCACCCGGTGCCCTGCGCGCACGGCGCCATGGTCCAGCCGGCCGCGCTCGCCGTGATCGGACCGGTCCTGGCCCGCGCGCTGGCCGACACCTGAGATCCGCCCCGACCCGAGCACCGCCCACCCGCGATCCACCCGCGATCCAGACGAAGGACGACCATGCAGACCAATCCGTTCGAGGACCCGGAAGCCCGCTTCCTCGCCCTGGTGAACGACGAGGGCCAGTACTCCCTGTGGCCCCACGCCCTGGAGGCCCCCGCGGGGTGGCGCACCGCCTTCGGGCCCGCCGCCCGTCAGGATGCCCTCGACCACATCGAGAACCATTGGACCGATATGCGCCCGCTCAGCCTCATCCGCGCCACCGACACCGCACGCTCCTAGGAGTCCCCATGACCAACGGCAAGGCGCGGACGGACACCCGCACCACCCCACCCGGCGGGCCGCTCACCACGGCTCGGGAGCGGCTGCGCAGGCCGTGGTACGCGCTGTTCGCGGTCTGCTTCGCCCAGGCCGTCGTACTGCTCGACACCACCGCGGTCAATGTCGCGGTGCCCGCCATCACCACCGGCCTGGACACCGGGCTCACGCAGGTGCTGTGGGTGATCAACGCGTATCTGCTGTCCTTCGCCGTGCTGTTGGTCACCGGCGGTCGCCTCGCCGACCTCTTCGGCTCCCGCCGTGTCTTTCTGGCCGGTCTGCTGCTGTTCACCCTGGCGTCGGCCGCCTGCGGATTCGCCCAGGACCCCGGCCAGGCCATCGCCGCGCGGGCGCTCCAGGGCGTCGGCGGCGCACTGCTCACCCCGCAGACCCTGGTGATCATCAATCAGATGTTCCCGGCCGAGCGGCGCGGCGCGGCGCTCGGGGTCTGGGGCTCCTTCGCGGGCATCGTGGCCGCCGCCGGACCCACCGTCGGCGGACTGCTGGTGGCCTCGCTGGGCTGGCGCTGGATCTTCTACATCAACATCCCGATCGGTCTGATCGGCGGCGCGCTGGTGCTGCTCGCCGTGCCCCGGATGGCCGGCCGCGGCCGGCCGCGGATCGACATCGTGGGATCGGTCCTGCTGTCCCTCGCCATGCTCTGCGTCGTCTACGGGCTTCTGGAGGGCGAGTCGCACAACTGGGGGACGGTATGGGGACCGGTCACCGTCCCGGCCCTGGTCGTCGCCGGACTGCTGGTACTCGGCGTGTTCTTCCTCGTCGAGCGCGGGCGTCAGGAACACGATCCGCTGGTCCCGTTCGCGGTCCTGCGCGACCGCAACTTCACCTTGATGTCCGCCGTGGTGTGCGTCCTGCCCTGCGGACTCGGCGGAATGCTGCTGCTGACGGGGCTGTATCTCCAGGACGTCCAGCACCTGTCCGCGTTCCGCGCCGGGCTGATGATCGCCGTCGCCCCCCTGGTGTCGGTGTTCATCGCGCCGTACTCGGGACGGCTCACCGACCGGTTCGGCGGCAAGTACGTGATGATCACCGGGCTGCTCTCGTTCTCCGGCGGTATCGCGCTCATCGCCGCCCTGATCCGGGCCGACTCCGGGGCCTCCGCCACGCTCCCCGGGCTGGCGTTGATCGGCGTCGGCATGGGCGTGGCCTTCGCGCCCGCCAGCGTCGTCGCCTTCAAGGACATCGACCCCGCGATGGCCGGGGCGGCGTCCGGGCTGTTCAACACCACCCGGCTGTGCGGCAGTCTGCTCGGCAGCGCGGCCGTCGGAGCGCTGCTCCAGACCCAGCTGGACCGCACCGACATGACCACCGCCATCCGCATCACCTATCTGCTGCCCGTCGCCATCATGCTGGCCGGCGCCGTCGCCACCCTCGCCGTCCGCGCGCAGCCGGCCGCGCGGGCCGCGGAGGCGGCCGCCCCGCTGCCCGGCACGGAGGCGACATCCGAGGCGGCCGGCGGCTGACCGCCGCCGCGCCCCGCCCACCCGGAACGCCTCAGACCTCAGGGAGAAGCATCCGATGGACTTCAGCCTCTTCTACTTCGCGGCCGGCCAGGAGGCCGGTGCCGACGGCTACCGGCTCCTGCTGGACGGCGCCCGATTCGCCGACCGCCACGGCTTCAGCGCCGTGTGGACGCCCGAGCGTCACTTCCACGAGTTCGGCGGCCCCTACCCCAATCCGGCGGTGACCGGCGCCGCGGTGGCCGCGGTCACGACACGGATCGGCATCCGGGCGGGCAGCGTCGTCGCCCCCCTGCACCACCCGCTGCGCCTGGCCGAGGAGTGGTCGGTGGTGGACAACCTCTCCGGCGGCCGGGTCGGGCTCTCCTTCGCCTCCGGCTGGCACGCCCGGGACTTCACCCTGCGCCCGGAGAACTACGCCGACCGCCGCCGCATCCTCAACGACACCATCGGGACCGTCGAGCGGCTGTGGCAGGGGGAGTCCATAACCCTGCCCGACGGCGAACGGGAACCGGCCGAGGTACGCACCTTCCCCCGGCCCGTCCAGCCCCGGCTGCCGGTCTGGGTGACCAGCGCGGGCAGCCCGCAGACCTTCCAGGAGGCCGGGCGCCGCGGCTACGGGCTGCTGACCCACCTGCTCGGCCAGGAACTGCCCGACCTGGAGAAGAAGATCGCCGAGTACCGGGCACATCTGCCCGGGGACGAGGCGCCGCGCAACCCCGCGGCCGGCAAGGTCGCACTGATGCTGCACACCTTCCTCGGCACGGACAAGGACGCGGTCCGCGAGACCGTCCGTGAGCCGTTCACCGCGTACATCCGCAGCTCCCTCGGCCTGATCATGAAGGCGGCCGGGGACATCCTGCCGGGTGTCGATCCGGACGACCTCGACCCCGACGACACGGAATTCCTCGTCCAGCGCTCCTTCGACCGCTACTTCTCCACCGGTGGTCTCTTCGGCACCGTGGAGGACACTCTTCCGCTCTTGGCGCGGCTCGAGGCCATCGGTGTGGACGAGGTGGCCTGTCTGATCGACTTCGGCGTCGACCCGGATCAGGTGCTGGCCGGACTGGAGCACCTCGGTGAACTGCGCGCCGCCTGGGACCTGCGGCAGGGTGGCGACGACGTCCGGAGCACCCGATGAAACTGTGTCTTGTCTCCGGCACCACCGCGGCCGTCTCCGGGTGCCACCGGCTCACCGCGCTCATCCGCGACCGCGCGGAGGACGCCGGGTTCGACACCCGGGAGCTGGACCGTGCCCTGCTCACGCTGCCCGTCCTGGCCCCCGAACGCTATGTCTCCGGTGAGCTCTTCGAGGACCTGGACGTCCGCCGGCTACTCAAGGAGGTGGCGGAGGCCGACGCGGTCGTGCTGACCACCCCCGTACAGCACGGAAGCCTGTCGGGTGCCCTGAAGAACGCGCTGGACCATCTGCCCTCCACCGCGCTGCGCGGCAAACCGGTGCTGCTCGCCTCCGCCGCCGCCAGCCTCTACAACGGCGCCACCGCCTGCGACCATCTGCGGTCGGTGGTCCGCGCCCTGGGCGGCTGGTCCGCACCCACTCAGATCGTGGCCGAGCGCGCGGAGCTGGCCCGCCCCGAGGCGGCCGACGCGCTGCGCGGCCGGATCGACACGGGGCTGGCCGAACTGCTCCCGCTGATCCGGGCATTCCGCGAGGCCCCCGCGTCGCTGGTGTGAGCACACTGTGTTCAGGCGGAGTCAGCGGAGTCGCGCCCCGCTCATGAAGGGCGGGTTCCCCGGTCAGGGAGCCCGCCCGGCCCGCCCAGAAACATCAACATGACTCCGCACACGAACACTTCTTGTCGTATATTGAGCGAATGAGCTCACATGACCAGGAGCCTCGACCTCCGATGACATTCGTCGGCAAGATAGACAACGCGCTGGCGATATTGCTCATCATCGGTATGGCCTACGGGTTGTACTGGCTGGCCTCAAGCGTGGCCTCGTCCTACATAGGGTTCTTCTCATGACGTGCCCGGGCTGGTCAGCAGCGGTTGCTTCGATGGGTTGAATGCCGTCGCGACCCCGCCATGGACCCTCGCGCTGGTCACAGCTTTTCGAAGGGGTCGTGCTCGGCGAGCAGCTTCTCCACCCGCGCCTGGTCGACCCGGCTGACGATCTGCCCGGCCTCCTGCCGGTCCCGGATCACCTTGGCCAGAGTGAAGGCCGAGGTCACCAGGTAGAGCACGGCGATGGCCAGGAAGCCGCGGACCCAGGCGTTGGCGTCCAGCCGGAAGATGCCGATGGCGGTGGCCGCCATCGCGACGGAGAAGGAGGCGACCGCCTGACCGTAGAACGCGGCCGTGCTCTGTTGTTTGACCGGTGTCTCACTCATGCGGACAAGGATCGGTGGACGCGGCGGACCCCGCATCCGACCGGATACTCAGGTACGTACTCAGAAACCAGGTGCCTTCCACCCTTTCGTGGCTCAGCTGTCCTTCCGTCATACGGACGATGCCACCGTAGAGTTGCGGAATGACCGGGGAGACACACAACAACATGAGCGGGCACGCGGACGTGGTCGTCCAGGCCGGGCACATCGGGGAGTTGCATCACCATCTGCACACGGCGGCCGCTTCGCAGCAGCCGGTGCCGTTTCAAGTGCCGCCCGCCCCCGTGCACTTCGAGAACCGGCAGGACGAACAGGACCGCATCGCACGGGCCGCCGAGCGCCACGGAGGCCATGCCGGGCCGCTGGTCGTGGCATTGACCGGTATCGGGGGTATCGGCAAGACGGCGCTGGGATTCCATGTCGCGCGGCAGCACAGCGAGAAGTATCCCCACGGAGTGCTCTACGTCGATCTCGATGATCTCCGCCGGGACGGAGTGGTCGAAGTCGCCGACGCACTCGGCGAACTGCTGACCGCTCTGGACACCTCGCCGGACTGCCTGGCGCGGTCCTTCGCCGACCGGTCGAAGCAGTACTGGACACGTACCCGCGACAAGCGGCTCATCGTGGTCATCGACAACGCCCGTTACGGCGCCGAGGTCGCGCCGCTGCTTCCGGCGTCCGCCGGGAGCCTCGCCATCGTGACGAGTCAGGGTCTGCTCCATGACCTGGGCGGCGTCGCGGCGGTCGAGGTGCCGGTGAACCCGTTGGCGGTGGACGACGCGGTGCGGTTGCTCGGACACATCGTGGACGATCCGCGGCTTGCCGCCGAACCGGACGCGTTGACCCAGCTCGCCCAGGGCTGCGGCGGTCTGCCGGCGGCGCTCCAGGTGGCCGGTCAGTGGGTGCGCAGATACCGCAGGCGCGGCCTGTCCCGGCTGATCGAGGAACTCACCACTGAGCTGCATGAGAAGGGCATCCCCATGGTCGAGGCGGTGTGGGACGCGGCGTATGCGGGACTGGGGCCCGATGCTGCCCGGCTCTACCGCCTGCTGCCGCAGCACCCGGCTCCCGTGGTCACCGGCCCGGCCGCTGCCGCGCTCCTTCGCGGTCGTCTTCAGCCGGCCGAGGACGCGTTGGAGGAGCTGGAAGTGGCCGGTCTGCTGGAGAGCAGGCCCGAGGGGTACCGGATGCATGACCTGCTGCGCGGGCACGCGGACCGCCGTGCGGGTCAGGACGACCCTGACGGAGCGGACCGAGCCGAGGCACGCAAGGGGCTGATCCGCTGGTACCGGCGTCAGTCGGCGCGGGCGGATCTGCTGGCCGCCGGCCCGCGGATGACGTTCGCGGAGCCGTCAGCGGTGGTACGAGACGTCCCCGACGTCGAGTTCACCGACAAGGCAGCGGCCCTGCGGTGGCTGGAATCGCAGCGGCTGGCTCTGTACGGCTGTGTCCGTGTGGCGTTCGAGGCCGGTCTGTACGAGGACGCGTGGGCCCTGTGCGAACCGCTGTGGACGCACTTTCTGGACCACCCGCATTACGCGGACGTCACCGACGCCTTCCGGACCGGCGTAGCCGCCGCTGATCGCCTGGAGCACCTTCCGGCCAGGATCCGGATGCGCTGCCAGCTGGCCAGGCCGCTGTGGGAGCAGGAGCGGTATGACGAGGCCGCGGAACACCTGCACACCGCGTTGGCCGCGGCCGGGGCGCTGGGGGAGTCCACCCGGGAACGCAAACTCACGGCATCGGCAGTGGAGTTCCGTGGTCTGCTGAAGTCGGCTCAGGGGGACTGGGCGGGTGCGGCCCAGGACTTCACCGCCGCCAGGGAAGTCCACGAGGCCATCGGGAACGCCTACGGTGTGCTGCTCCAGACCTACCTGTTGGGCCGTGCCGCCCTCGGCCAGGGTGAAGCCGGGGAGGCGGTGTCTTTGCTGTCCGAGGCGCACAGGATGGCACAGGAGCAGGACAGGGAGCGTATGACGGCCAGGAGCGGCTTTGAACTCGGTCGGGCGCTGCGGCGTGCCGGACGTCCGGCGGAAGCGGTCCCCCTGGTACGGGCCGCACTGGTCAGCGCCCGCGACCGGGGCTCGGCTTCCGACGAGGTACGCGTCCTGAAGGAATCGGCCGCTCTCGCTGAGGAACTCGGGGAAACCGCCGAAGCGGAGCGGTACCGGACCGCGGCACGGCTGCTGGCCGCCCGTTCGGGCAGCCTGCCCGAGGAAGGTCAGAGCTCGTAGCCGAGGTCTTCCTCCTCGGCCGGGCACAGCTCGGCCCGGACCGTGAGCGTGCCGATATCGCAGAGGAGCGACACCGGCGCCGTCCACTGGGACGTGGTGTCGCCCAGCCAGGCGTGGACCGCGGACACCACTGCCGCGGGGTCGGCGCGCAGAATCCGTCCGCCGGTTCTGCACGGCTCGACGCGGACGCTGAGTACCCCCGCTGAGCGGTGCCGGATGAGACACCGCTCCGGGGTGAGGACCGCGGCAGCCGTCCAGCAGCCTGGAGATTCCTCCAGTGTCCGGGCCGTCCAGCCGGCCGCCGTCCAGGAGCTTGTATGCGGTGCGGTGGAGGCGGGCCGCGCACGGCGCCACAGCACCGCGGCGCTCTGTATCCGGCGCTGGTCGGCTTCCGGTTGCTCGGCCGCCAGATGGTGCACGGTCTCCGAGGTGAACGCGGGAAACCGTTCGATGCCGATCCGGAGCCCGGAGATATCGGCCCGTACGGCGAAGGCCGACGCGCTCTGGGCCGCGGATGCCGGGCGGGGGAGCGGGTGCGGAGCCGCCGGGACGGCCGGCGGACGTATCCCCAGCAGCCGGTAGCACTCGTGGCGCAGCCGCGGCAGGGCCTGGCCCCGCAGCGCGAAGGCCGCGTCGGCGAAGCCCGTGCTGTCCTGGGCCTCGGCTGCCCGCAGGGCCTGGGGCAGGTCGGCGGCCTCGGTCAGCTGGGGCACCTTGGCCAGCAGCTGTGCCATGGGGCTGCCGGGGATCAGCTCGTTTCCCCCGTCGTACGCTCCGACGACGGGTCGGCCGAGGGCGGCCGCGTAGAGAGCGGTCGAGCCGTGATCGGTGACCACCGCATCGCCCGCGACCAGGAGAGCGGCCCACTCCTCGTACGGTCCGGCCAGTACCAGGCCCGCCGCGAGAGCCGGGGCGAGCTGCCGGGAGAGGTCGAACGAGCCGGTCCGGCTGTACTCGTTGGGATGCAGGACCAGGGCGAGTTGGTAGGCGTCGTGGGGAAGCCGGCTGATGAGATCCCTCGGCAGTTCAGGCCGTCTGGCCAGCAGCGATTCCGGCCCCCAGGTGGAGGTGAGCACAATGAGCCGACGCTCGCCCGTTCCCAGTGCGGAACGGTAGCCCTCGCGGTGGCTGATCGAGTTGAGCAGACGATCGAGGGTCGGGTCACCCACCACGGTCGCACGGTCGGCGGCCGACGGGCAGTACGCGGCGAGACGAGTGAGTTGCTCGTCGTGCGCCAGCGCGTGGAGGGCGGCCCATGGTTCACCGTCGGTGAGCACGTAGTGCGGATCGAGTCCGGACGGCAGATGGGGTGAACCCTCGTCGCCGACCGTCTTGTTGAAGCCCGCACCGTGGGGAAGAACCACCCGTGGCCCGGAGAGGACCCGCAGCGCACCCTTCGGGCTGGCGGTCAGGATCAAGTCGTGCTCGCGCCTGACGGCTTCGTCCCAAGGGACGACACGAGCGTCGGACCGCTCCAGGGCAGCCAGGGTGCCCAGGTCGAACTCCGACCCCGGCACCAGGGTGAACCGGAGGACCACACGCGCGTCACCCTCGAAGACGGGCACCACATCGAGCAGACGGTGCAGAGCCCCCGCCGAGCGCACAGCAAGCAGCACTGCCCGCTGCCCGCTGCCCGCTGCCCGCTGCCCGCTGCCCGCTGCCCGCTGCCCGCTGCCCGTGAAACTGTGCAGTGTATCTGACATGCCGTGGGTGTGAACGCTGGTTGTACCGGGTGGGGTGAGAGGGTCGGGGGCCTTCTTGGGCATGGTGCTGATCGTACCCGTGGCGGCGGGCGCGCTGAATTGGTGAAATGTGTGCGACTCTGTTGAGGGACCGTAGAGGCGGTGCGGGGGTTCGTCAACGGTTTCGGCGGGACGGATTGCACCCAAGTTCCCGCGATCAAACATCGGATGTGCCGTGAAGTCCCTTGAGCTGCCCAGCGGGTGAGCTGGCAATATTCATGAGATCTCGTCCTCCCTCTGGACGAAGGCCGGGCCGATGCTCCTTAATACATCCGATGTCACCTCGGCGGTGTGCATGTCTCAGTGCGGCTCACACTCCGTGCCCCGCCGTCCACCGGTGACCCCGATTCGCCCTGTTCGGCGTCAACGGGACACCCTCCCCTCCCAAGGAGCCGCACCATGGCAGAACAGCCCCGGCACCGCGTCAGCTCCACCTCGAGACGGACATTCCTGGGCCTGAGTACCGGCGTTGGCGCGGCTCTGGCGCTGGGCGGCTTGCCGGTATTCCGCGCGATGGCGTCGCCGTCGCGACCATCCGCCCCGTCGCTGGTGGCGGCGGACGAGGCGACCACCCTCTGGTACCCGAAGCCCGGCACCGAGGCCCACATCATCCAGGAGGGCCTGGCCATCGGAAACGGCCGCTTCGGCGCGCTCGTCACCGGCGACCCCGCCAAGGACGTCCTCTTCCTCACCGACGCGACTCTCTGGACCGGTGGTCTGAACGACACACTCGACTCGAGCGGCCAATTCCCTTACGAGACAGCGAAGTTCGGCACCCTTTCCCTGCTCGCGAAGGCCTATGTGTCGGTGCCCGCGCACACCTCGACGGCGATCAGCGGATACCGTCGGCAGCTCGACCTGAGCAACGGATACGTATCGGCGAGCTACCAGCACAGCGGCGCCACCTACACCCGCGAGGTGTACGCCAGCCACCCCGACGACGTGGTCGTGGTGCGGCTGAAGCAGAGCGGTGGCGGGAGCTACACCGGCAGTGTGGCGCTGAACGGTACTCATGGCGAGTCCACCGGCAGCGACAGCGCCCCCGGCTCCGCCTCCTTCGGCGGCACACTCGGCAACGGCCTCGTCTACGGCGCGGTGGTCACCGCGACGGGCACGGGTGGCAAGGTCTCGGTCGACGGTGGTCAGGTCCGCTTCGACGGCTGCTCCGAGGTGCTGATCGTGATCGCGGGGGGTACGAACTACGTCCCCGACGCGAGCAAGGGGTATAAGGACCCGGCCGTCGACCCGAAGAGCGTGGCCCGCGAGAAAGCCACCACCGCCGCCAAGGAGTCCGGCGACGCACTGCTCGCCACGCACGTCGAGGACTACCGGAAGCTGTACGGGGCGATGACGGTCGATCTCGGTACCTCCACCGAGGAGCAGCGCGGCAAGGACACCGCCGGCCGACTGGCCGCACGCGCCGCCGACGGTGCCGCACCCGACCCCGAACTGGAGGCGGCCTACCTACAGTTCGCCCGGTACCTGACGATCACCAGCTCGCGCGGCAGCGTTCCGTCGAATCTCCAGGGGCTGTGGCTGGACCGCAACGACCCCGACTGGATGGCCGACTACCACACCGACATCAATGTCCAGATGAACTACTGGTTCCCGGACCGGGCAGGGCTCGGCGCATGCTTCGAGCCGTTGGCCGACTACCTGCTCGCCCAGGTGCCGTGCTGGACCAGGACGACCCAGGCGCTGTTCAACGACTCCCGCAACCGGTTCCGCAACTCCTCCAGCAAGGTGGCCGGCTGGACCACCGCGATCTCCCACAACATCTCCGGCGGACTGGGCTGGTACTGGCACCCGGCGGGCAACGCCTGGCTGTGCAACTCGGTCTTCGATCACTACGAGTTCACCCAGGACAGGGAATATCTGTCGAAGATCTACCCGCTGCTGAAGGGCGCCTGCCAGTTCTGGGAGGCACGGCTGATCACCACCACGGTGACCGATCCCGACGGCGGAACACGGGAGGTGCTGATCGACGACAAGGACTGGTCGCCCGAGCACGGCCCCGAAGACGCCAAGGGGATCACCTATGCACAGGAACTCGTCTGGCAGCTGTTCCAGAACTACCGCGTGGCCGCCAAGGAACTGGGCGTCGACTCCCGATACGCCTCGACCATCGCCGGATTGCAGCGCCGCCTCTACCTCCCGGTGGTCAGCCCCAAGACCGGGTGGCTGGAGGAGTGGACGAGCCCGGACAACCTGGGTGAGACCACACATCGCCATCTGTCCCCGCTGGTCGGCCTGTTCCCGGGGGACCGGCTGACCGCCGAGGACATGCCCGCTGACATCGCCGCCGGGGTGACCAAGCTCCTCACCGCACGCGGTATGAACTCCTTCGGCTGGGGCATGGCCTGGCGCGCCCTGTGCTGGGCGCGGCTGAAGGACGCCGCCAGGGCCTACCAGGGGTTCCTGACCCCGTTGCGCCCGTCCAAGGACAACAGCAACGGCACGGCGATCAACTTCTTCGACATGTACGCCCTCGGCGACCGGGCCACGTTCCAGATCGACGCCAACTTCGGTGTGCCCACCGCCGCGCTGGAGATGCTGCTCTACTCGCGTCCCGGCCTGATCGAGCTGCTTCCCGCACTGCCCTCGGCCTGGGCCGCGCGCGGCAAAGTCACCGGCATCGGAGCACGCGGCGGCTTCACCGTCGACCTCGCCTGGACCGACGGCCAGGTCACCTCGGCGACCGTGCACAGCGCCCGGGGCGGGAGGACCACCGTGACGTTCGGGGAGTGGACGCGGAAGGTGAACCTCGCCGCCGGTGAGTCCACCAAGCTCACCCCGCCTCCGCGGGCCGCCTAGGCCCTGTCCTAGTAGTTCCTACCGGTCAACCGGCCCTGGAACAGCCGGCTGAAGCCCACTCCCTGGAGTCGACATGACCCCCACAGCCAGTCGGCGTCGAGCGCTCCGCCGACGACGTCCAGCGTTGCTCACTTCCCTGGTGCTGCTGATCGGTGCCCTCATCGGTTGGGGCCCACCCGTTGCCCACGCCGCTCCGAGCACATCGATCACGATCGACGGTACGCGGCCCGGCCGTACCTTCGACGGTGTCGGGGCGATCAGCGGGGGCGGGGGCAACTCGCGACTGCTGATCGACTACCCCAGGAAGCAGCGCGGCGAGTTGCTGGACTACCTCTTCAAACCCGGCTACGGCGCGGCACTCCAGACGCTGAAGCTCGAGGTGGGTGGCGACACCAACTCCACCGACGGCGCCGAGCCCAGCCATATGCACACCCGCGACACCGTGGACTGCGGCCAGGGCTATCAGTGGTGGCTTGCCGAGCAGGCCAAGGCCCGCAACCCGCACATCAAGATCGCCGCACTCGCGTGGGGCGCGCCGGGATGGATCGGCGGCGGAAAGTTCTGGTCCCAGGACATGATCGACTACTACATGTCCTGGCTGGGCTGCGCCAAGAAGCACCATCTGGACATCGACTACCTCGGCGGCTGGAACGAGCGCGGCTGGGACGTCGAGTGGTTCAAGAAACTCAAGTCCACACTCGTCGAGAAGGGCTACCGGACCAAGGTGGTCGCGGCCGAGAGCTTCGGCTGGGACGCCGCCGACGCCATGGCCGCCGACAGCGGTTTCAAGGACGCGGTCGACATCGTCGGCTCCCACTACCCCTGCGGCTACCTCGGCGACTACACCTCCTGCCCGAGCAGTGACACCGCGAAGAACCTGGGCAAGCCGCTGTGGGCGAGTGAGAACGGCTCACAGGACACCGACACCGGGGCCGCGGCGGTGGCCCGCGCGGTCAACCGGCACTACATCGACGGCAGGATGACCGGCTTCTTCCACTGGCCGGTCATCGCCGCGCTGTATCCGAATCTCCACTTCTCGAGCGATGGCATGTCGATCGCGGCGCAGCCGTGGTCCGGCAACTACCACATCGGCAGAACCACGTGGATCACCGCACACACCACCCAGTTCACCCAGCCCGGCTGGCACTACATCGACTCCGCCAGCGGCTATCTCGGCGGCACCAACGCCAACGGCAGCTATGTGTCGCTGAAGTCGACGAACAACACTGACTACTCCACGGTCATCGAGACGATGGACGCCACGGAGGACCAGACCGCGACCTTCACGGTCGAGGGCGGTCTGTCCGGCGGGGTCGTCCACGTGTGGTCCACCGATGTGAAGTCGCCGGACGGCAAGGACCACTTCGTCCGGGGCGAGGACATCGTGCCGTCGGAGGGCAGGTACTCGCTGACCCTCAAGCCGGGACACGTCTACTCCCTGACGACGACCACCGGCCAGGGCAAGGGCACCGCCAGGCCCCCGGCCGCCGCCGGGCTGAAGCTGCCCTACACCGACCGCTTCGACAAGCCGGCGGGCTCCACGAACGCCAAGTACTTCTCCGATATGAACGGTGCCTTCCAGTCGGTGCGCTGCGGCGGCGACCGTACGGGTACCTGTCTGCGGCAGATGACACCGACCACCCCGATCCGCTGGACCGACGAGCCCTACAACGCGCCCTACTCCATCATGGGCGACGGGTCGTGGGACAACTACACGGTCACCACCGATGCGATGTTCGAGCAGCCCGGCAGTGTGGAACTCCTGGGCCGTGTCGGCCGACAGGCCAAGAACAACAACGGCCTGGACGCCTATCACCTGAGGGTGAGCGACACGGGCGAGTGGTCGATCGACAAGAGTGACCAGACCTGGAAGTTCACCACGCTCGCCAGTGGAAAGTCGACGCCCCTGGGTCTGAACGGCTGGCACACCGTGTCGTTCACCATGCGGGGCGACAAGCTCACCGCATCCGTCGACGGAAAGACCCTCGGCGAAGCGAACGACAGCTCGTACACCAAGGGCCTGACGGGCCTCGGCGTCACCGGTTACCAGACGCAGCAGTTCGACAACTTCGAGGTCCGGCAGGCACCCGGGAAAACGGGGTAGTCATCCCCGTGGCTCGCCGCCGGCCCCGGGGCTGTGGTCCGGCGCTGTCCGGACACCGCTGTAGGGTCCGGCCCATGACAACGTCCGGATCACTTCTCGCCCGGCTCAAGGCCGACCGTCAGGCGGCCCTGCTGGCCGATTTCCCCTTCGAGTTCGACACCCTCATGGACACCATCACCCATGTGGAACCGGTGCGGCTGGCCTCCGGTGCCCCGCTGGAGCCGATCGCGAAGGACCACGGCGGTGGTACGTACTTCCTCTGCGGCGAGGGTGACGGCGAGGACCGCCCGGTGCTCTTCGCCGACTCCGAGGGATCCGCCGGGGTGGTCGGGAGCAACCTCCAGGATGCGCTGCTCCTGCTGATCGGGCTGCCGTGTTCCGGGGAGGCACTGCACTGGGAGCGGGAGGGGCGGGAGATGGACGAGCGGGCGCTCCAGGCCCTGCGCGACGAGGACGACGCGGAGTACATCGAGGCCGCGGAGCTCGAGGACTTGGCCGGAATGCGCGCCGAACTCCTCGACCGCCTCGGTCTGGCTCCGCTCCCGCCCCTGACCTGCTTGCTGGAGCGGGCCCGCGCGGCCGAAGCCCTCGACCCCGACCATGTGCTCATCAACGAGGAGGGCAACGCCTACCAGCAGGGGTGAAGGCGGGTTCTCGGTGCGGCCGGGACCCTGACGCACTCCCCTCGGGACCTCTCACGTAGCGTTCACGGTGAAGAGGCGGGAAACACACGGGAGTTGAGTGATGAAGAGGCCAACACGGCGCCACTGGTTTGCCTATGGCATCACCGGCGTCGTCCTCGTCATCGCGGCTGTCCTCGTCGTACGAGAGGTGATGTCACCGGCCGTCGGTATCGAGCCCGCCGGTCGCGCCAACTCGGCCGCGTGCGGCGGACTTGCGGACGGATATCTCGACCGGGTCGACGGCAAGGACCGCGACAGCGTCGATGTGCCGGGAGCCGCGTCGTGGGGAGACGGCGCGGTGATCTGGCGCTGCGGCCTGACGCCGATCCCGCCCACCCCCGACCTGTGCGTCACGGTCAACGGCGTGGACTGGGTCCTTCAGTCGGCCAAGTCCACCGGAGGAAAGAAGAGCCTCATCACCTACGGCCGTACCCCGGCCGTGGAGGTCACCGTCCAGGACGGTGCCGCGGCGATCGATGCCACGCTCGTCGACATCAGCCAGATGGCCAAGCCCCTCCGGACCTACACGAAGTGCGTCTCCGCCAGCGATTTCCCCCTCTGATCGGCTGACCACCTTCCCTGGAAGAACTCCACCTCCGCCAGGGCCGGGTGACGGCCTGGGGCCGCCGGGTGGGGTGGTCAGCCCGAGACGGCCTTCGCCCAGCCTCGGTCGACGACCTCCCTCGCCTCCTCCAACTGCGCATCCGTGGGGAACTGCGGTGTCCCCTCAACCGTCGGCAGCATCGCGGCCGCGGCCGTGTCGAGGGTGCGATTCGCCTCCATGCGGTCCAACAGCACCGGGCGGGCGTAGCCCTGGAGCCGGAGGTTCTGGCCCTCGGGGCTGAAGAGGTACTCCAGCCACAGGCGGGCGGCCGCCGGGTGCGGCGCGTGTCTGTTGACCGCCAGCGCGTAGTACTGGGCGAATGTGCCGTCGAAGGGGATCGCGACCTGCCACTTCACGCCCTTGCTGCGGAACTGGGAGGCGTATTCGAGGTTGACGTAGTCCCAGTCGATACCGATGGGCGTCTGACCGCTCCTGACCGCGGTCGAGGTGGACTCGACGGGGTTGAAGTTGCCTTTCTTCTTGAGCTTGGCGAAGAAGTCGAGACCGGGCCGGATGTTGTCGAAGGATCCGTTGTTCGCCAGGGCGGCGGCGTACACACCGGCGAATGCGGTACCGGACCGGGTGGGGTCGCCGTCCAGCGAGACCTTGCCCTTGTACTGGGGTTTCAACAGATCGGCGAAGGTTCGGGGGCAGGTCTTGACACGCTTGGCATTGCAGCCGATGGAGATATAGCCCCCGTAGTTGTTGGCCCAGCGGGCCCTTGGGTCCTTCTGATTCCTCGGGATCGCGTCGTACTCGATGACCTGGTAAGGCGCGAGCAGGTTCTCCCGGACCGCCACCCGTGCGAAGGTGTCCGCCACATCGAGCACATCGGGGGCATGGCGACTCATCCCGCCCTTCCGCACGGCGTCGAGCTCGTCCTGGCTGGAGCCCTGCGGATTGGCCACCGTGACCTTGATTCCGTACTTCTTCTCGAAGCCGTCGATGAGCCCACCGTAGTTGGCCCAGTCCCGCGGAAGCGCGATCGCGTTCAGCCTGCCGTCGTGCTTCGCCGCGGCGATCAGCGCGTCCATGCCGCCCATGTCGTGGATGGAGGTGGCCGCCGAAGGTTTCTTGGGCATGGGGGTCGGGGTCTGATCACAGGCGCTCAGGGCCACCACGAGGGTGAGGCAGCCGCAGACGGCCGCCGCTCGGGCACGAGGTGCGGTCACGATGACTCCAGGGAACGGGACACAGGAATGAGCGCTATCACCGGTGGGCTCCCGGCCGCAGCAGGCACGTCGTGTCACTGGAGTGAACGACTCGGCGTGGGCAACGCCGTGCGGCGGCCGGCCGCGTCACCACCCTCACCCTGCCGTGTCGTCCCATTGGTCGAGCAGGTCCTCCCCGATGCCTTCCGCCGTCGGCGGGCCCCCCTCGTGGAGGGATTGTTCGGCCCAGATGACCTTGCCGGTGGGGGTGTAGCGGGTGCCCCAGCGCTCGGTGAACTGAGCGACCAGGAAGAGACCGCGGCCGCCTTCATCGGTGACCTTGGCCAGCCGCAGCCGGGGCGTGGTGCTGCTGCCGTCGGAGACCTCGTAGATCAGGGTGCGCACACGGAGCAGCCGTACGGTGATGGGCTCGGTGCCGTAGCGGATGGCGTTGGTGATCAATTCGCTGAGGATGAGCTCCGCGGTGAGGGCGAACTGCTCCAGGCCCCACTCCGTCAGCCGGCGGACACAGGCCGCTCGCACCGGGGCCACCGCCGCGGGGTCACGGGGCACCTCCCACTCGGCGATCTGCGAGCGGTCGAGCCGACGTGTGCGGGCCACCAGCAGCGCGATGTCATCCTTGGGCTGGGCGGGCAGCATGGCCTCGATCACCGCGGCACAGGTGGTCTCCGGATCGCGGCCGGGTCCGGTCAGGGCAGTGCGCAGGGACTCCCGGCCGGTGTCGGGGTCGCGGTCCGCCATCAGCCCGTCGGTGTAGAGCACCATCCGGGAACCCTCCGGCACCGTCAGCCCAGCGCTCTCGTGGGGCAGCCCGGCGCCCAGGCCCAGCGGCGGGGAGATCGGCACCGGGGGGAAGGCCACGGTCCCGTCGGGGTGGACCACCGCGAGACCCGGGTGGCCGGCAGTGGCGACGGCCACCTTTCCGGAGGTGGGGTCGTAGATGGCGTACTGACAGGTGGTCCCGGTGATTCCCGGCCCGTTCCCGGCGTCGGCCTCATCGGCGCCGATCTGCGCCACCAACTCGTCCATACGGGTCAGCAGCTCGTCCGGAGGCATGTCCAGGACGGAGAAGTTGTGAACGGCGGTGCGCAGCCGGCCCATGGTGGCCGCCGCGTGCAGGCCGTGGCTGGCCACATCGCCGACCACCAGGGCCACCCGGGCGCTGGACAGCGGGATGACGTCGAACCAATCCCCGCCCACACCGGCCCGCGCCGGCAGATAGCGGTAGGCCACCTCGAGGGCGGGCTGCTCGGGCAGCCCCCGGGGCAGCAGGCTGCGCTGGAGGGCGACGGCCATGGCGTGCTCGCGGGTGTACCGGCGGGCGTTGTCGATGCACACCGCTGCCCGGGCGGTCAGTTCCTCCGCGAAGGACACATCCTCCTCCTCGAACGGAGGGGAGGCGCTCTCCCGCCAGAAGTGCGCCATCCCGAGCAGCACCCCGCGGGCCCGGAGCGGGACCAGGATCAAGGAGTGGATGCCGAAGTCCAGGACCCGTTGGGTACGCCCGGGGTCCTGGGCCCGCCACCCCTCGCAGGTGCTCAAGCGTCGGACGAGGACCGCTCGGCCGCTGGCCACACCGGTGGCGATGGGATGGGTGGCAGCGAACCGGATCAGCGTCCCGACGGGGTAGAGGGGATGGTCACCCTCCAGGCCGACAACGGCGGTGCGGCGCATCTCGGTGCTCGCACCGGACGGCTCCTCGCCGTGCAGGACCGGGTCCCGGAGCTCGACGGTGACGACGTCGGCGAAGGTGGGGACCGCGGCCTCCGCCAGTTCCTCGGCGGTACGTGTGACATCCAGCGTGGTCCCGATCCGTACCCCCGCTTCGTAGAGCAGTCTCAGCCGTTCGCGAGCCAGCTCGGCCTTGCCGGTGAGAGCCCGCAGTTCGGTGGTGTCCCGTAGGGTCACCACGCTGCCGACCGGCCCGCGGGGGGCGGTGAGCCGCTTGTTGACCGCCAGCAGCCGGTCGCCCGCCAGATGCACCTCATCGGTCGCCGGGCGATCGGAGGCCAGCACCTCGGCGAGGTCCCCCGCCAGCCCGAGACCGGCGACATGGTGCCGCTCCGCGTCCCGCGGCAGGTCAAGCAGCCGCCGCGCCTCGTCGTTGGCCAGCAGGATCCGGCCGTCGCCCCCGACGATGAGCACCCCCTCCCGCACCGCGTGCAGAACCGCGTCGTGGTGCTCGTACATACGGGTCATCTCGACCGGGCCCAGGCCATGGGTCTGGCGCCGCAACCGCCGGCTCACCAGACCCGCCCCACCCGCGGCGACGGCAAGAGCCCCGACAGCGCCGCCGATGAGGACCGGCAGCTGACGTCTCACCCCCTGCTGCACCGTCCCGACCGTGACGGGGACGGCGACCACGGCGACAACGGAGCCGTGCGTGTCCTTGACGGGCACGGCGGAGACCACGGAGAGGCCCAGGGATCCTCGAAAGGTCCTGGTGAACGGCTTGCCGGCGGCCGCCTCCGCATAGGGCCCGATGATGTGTCTGCCGATCTGGCGCGGGTCGCTGTGCGTGAGGGTGATCCCGTCCAACGTGTACACGATGATGGCATCGACCCCGGCGGCCTTCCGGGCCGCCTCGGCGCGCGGCTGGAGCACCGCGCTCGGATCGCGGCTGTCCAGCGCCTCCAGCATCCCGGGGGAATTCGCGAACGCCTGGGCGGCGGCAAGCGTCCGGTGCTGGGCATCCGCCATGGTGTCGCGTCGGACCTGCACCACGAGAGCGATCAGTGCGGCGGCGACGAGCAGCACCACGACCGCCAATTGCAGCAGGAACACCTCTCCGGCCAGGCTGCGCACGCTCAGCAGGGGGCCGTGGCCGCTGAGCGATTGCCCCGGCTGCCCCTGAGGGACCCGGCCGTGCTCCTGGTGTCCTTGACGGCCGTCTCCCGCACGGTGAAGCCGACCCGGCACACGAATCCTCCTGGGCGAATGAAGAATTCTGTGCCGGTTTTTGCCGAACATTCCGCACATGGACTCTTTCTACCGACGGATCGCGGGGTGATCAGGGTCCGCCGGTGTCCGTTGCCCCGTTCGGGTGGCTGTGTCAGCCCTTCACCGCCCCCGAGGTCAGCCCCTGGACGATATGGCGGCTGGCGAAGGCGAACAACACCATCGTGGGCAGGATGGTGAACACGGCCGCCGCCGACATCGAGCCCCAGTCGATGTTGAAGCTGGAGATGAATCCGTTGAGGGCCGTGGGGACGGTTTTGTTGCTGTCGCTGTTCAGCAGGGTCACCGACAGGAACAGCTCGTTCCAGCAGTTGACGAAGTTGAAGATGAAGGCGGCGATGATGCCCGGCTTCATCACCGGAAGCAGCACCCGGAACAGGGCTCCGAACCGGGACAGCCCGTCGATCATGGCGGCCTCCTCCAGAGCGTCCGGGATGTTCTCGAAGAAACCGCGGAGCATCACCGTGCAGAACGGGATGCACACGGCGATGTAGACGAGGATGAGCCCGATCCGGTTGTCGACCAGCGAGAGGTCGGTCATCAGCAGGTACAGCGGGCCCAGGGCGATGAAGGCGGGAATCATCTGGGTGACCAGGGCGGCCATCAGCAGCGCGGACTTGGTACGGAACTCGAAGCGCGCCAGCACATACGCGGACAGCATCGAGATCGCGGTGGCGGCCGCGCCGGCGACGGTCGCGACGATGAGGCTGTTGGTGACGTAGGTCCCGAAGTCGGCCTTGCCGAACAGTCCTCGGTAGTTCTCCAGCGAGAAGTGCTCGGGCCAGTAGGCGATCGGGAAGGCGAAGATGTCGCCGGGCGCCTTCAGCGAGGTGACGGTGATCCAGTAGAGCGGGAAGACGGTGAACACCAGCCACAGCCCCAGGAAGGCGAACCGGACGGTCCGGCCGGCCGCGGTCGCTTTGCCGATCATGGCTTCACCCCTCGCTTCTCGCGCGTTGCCAGCAGGAAGAACACCGCGAACACCAGCAGCGTGGCGACCACGAGGAGGCCGAGCGCGGAGGCTCTGCCGTAGTCGCCCTGCTGAGTGATCTTGATCATCCAGGTGGTCACGATCTGTGTCTCGTTGTTGGGTCCGCCGCCGGTCATCCCGAAGATCAGGTCGGGGAAGTTGAAGATCCAGATGATCCGCAGCAGTACGGTGAGCGCCAGCGTGGTGCGGATGTAGGGGATGGTGATCTGGAAGAGGGTGCGCGTCTTGCTCGCGCCGTCCAGGGCCGCCGCCTCGTACAGCTCGTCGGGGATTGACTGGAGTGCGGCCAGGATCATGATGGCGAAGAAGGTGACGCCGTACCAGATGTTGGCGATCAGGACGGCGATCATCGCGGTGTTCGGATCGGCCAGCCACGCGATGGGCTCGTCGATGAGTCCGGCCTTCTGGAGCAGGTCGTTGACGACGCCGAACTCGCTGTTGAACATCCAGCGGAACAGGATGCCGATGAGGAACCCGGAAATCGCCCAGGGAAAGAAGACCAGTGCCTGGTAGAGACCGCGGAAGCGGAACCGGCGGCGCAGCCACAGCGCGAGCGCGAAACCGATCACCAGCTGGGGCACGATCGAGCCGAACACCCAGAGGAAGGAGTTGCCCAGGACCGTGCCCCAGATGGGGTCGCCGAAGACATCACGAAAGTTCTTCAGGCCCACCCAGGAGGTGTCGGTCAGATCCGTCAGCTTCCAGTTGCGAAAGGCCATCTGGCTGCCGGCGATCATGGGGTAGTAGGTGAAGACGGCCACGAAGACAGCGGCCGGTGCCATGAAAGCGGCGATCATCAGGCCGCGGCGGGTGGTGAACTCCCGTCGCCGGCGGCTCGGGACGGGCGGGGCGCCCCTCGCGTGCGAGGGGCACTTCGCCGTCTTCGTGATTGCGGACGTGGCCGGCATGTCTACTTCTCCCGCTGCCACTTCTTGGTCCAGTACGCGTCCCAGCCGGCCAGCAGCTCCTTGGGCGTCATCTTGCCGAGCACCATCTTCTGCACATCGGCGTCGGCCTTCTGCTCCCACTCGGTCCACCAGGCCACGCCGCGCGGCTGGCTCACATTGAGGTACTTCTCCGGGTGTTCGGTCATGGTGACGTAGCTGGACCAGGGACCGGTCTTGTAGAACCGGTCGGCGATCGCCGACTTGAGGATCGGGACCAGGCTGTTCTTCTTGGTGAAGGACGTCGACGCCTTGCCCTGGGAGAGGAACTGCACCAGCTTGACGGCCTCGGCCTTGTGCTTGCTGCCGTCGGCGATCCCCCACCCGGCGGTGGCCAGTGGCTGGACGGTCTTGCCGCTGGGCCCGGCCACCAGCGGGGCGGTGTCCCACTGGTCCTTCTTGATCGACTTGGACTCCGAGACAGTGGCGATCACTTCGGGGTCCTGGAGCAGAAAGCCGGTGGAGCCGTTGGAGAAGCCCTCGACCATCTCCGGATAGCCCCAGGAGACGGACGACTTGGGGGACGCCTCCTTGAAGAGCTTCAGATAGGTCTTCAGAGCGTCCTGCGCCCCGGGCGCGGAGAAGATGGTTTTGCCGTTGGTGAGCTTGTAGCCGTTGGCGGTGTCGACCTTGTCGGCGACATACGCCTCGATCACGGCGGTGGCGTTGCTGTTGGCGTTGGCGCCGCCGCGGAAGGCGTAGCCGAACCGCCGCTTCGCCGGGTCGTGGATGGCGGAGGCCTGCTCCAGCAGCTCGTCCCAGGTGGCCGGCGGCTTGCTGAAACCGGCCTCCTTGATCAGGTCGGTGCGGTAGAAGAGGCTCAGCCCGTAGAAGCCGTACGGAACGAAGTAGGTCCTGCCCTTGGTGTCCTCGGCGGCCTTGACGGCGTTCTCCGTCATGGCCTTCCAGCCCTTCCAGCCCCCCAGGTCCTTCTTCATGTCGTAGAGCCAGCCGTTGTTCGACCACGGGCCGACGGTGATGTCCCGCACTTCGAGGACATCGACGCCACTGCCGGACTGAAGCATCTGCTGGATCTTCTGGTCGGCCTGCTCGGTGGGCGGCGAGATCAGATTGACCTTGATCTTGGGGTTCTGCTGCTCGAAGTCGGCTATGAGGTTCTTGATCAGGTCGCTGCGGGCCGGATTCGTCAGGCTCTCGACCATATTGAGGGTGACCGTTCCGTCCTTACCGGGACTCATGGTGGAACAGCCCGTCAGGACCATCATGGCGGCTGAGCCGAGGGCGAGGGCTGCCGTCCTTCTCTTCATCGTGCCGACCTTTCCGTGGATGACGGCCGCGCTGGCAGCGGCTTCGGGGACAGGGGTGTGGGCATGCCGTGCTCCGCTAGCGCCCGCTGTGGTGCCCGCGGGTCGAAGCGGCCCACTCGCCGAGGACGGGGACGCAGGACTCGGCGAAGTACTCGTAGTCGGCGGCCGTGTTGTAGACATGTGCGGACAGCCGCAGATACCCCACGCCGCCGAAACTGGTGAAGGCCGACTCCACGCCCAGCTCCCCGGCGACCCGGTCGCGCAGGGCGTCGGCCTCGACGCGGGTGGCGGCCAGGCCCGCGGGCAGCCGCACCAGCCGCATACCGGGGACCGGCATACCGACGTCCACGGTGCCGCTGACACCGGTCAGCCCGGCGAACGCGGCGCCGACGACCCGCTCTGCGTAGCCGGCCAGGTCGTCCATGTACCGGCGGGCGGTCTCCCAGCCCCAGGTGTGCTCGATGAAGTCGAGCGCCGTCGGTGCCGCGAGATAGCTGGTGGCGTCCAGCGTGCCCTGCTGGTCGAAGCGGTCGGGGTACGGATCGGCGGCGCTCCACGAGTCGATCAGCGGGTGGAGCTCCTCACGCAGCGGGCCACGGGCGACCAGCGCCGCGGTGCCGCGCGGCGCACAGCCCCACTTGTGCAGATTGCCGACCCAGAAGTCGCAGGTCACACCGGAGAGCGGGGCGGCGATCAGGCCAGGGGCGTGCGCACCGTCCACCAGCAGCGGGATGCCACGCCGCCGGGCCTCGGCGCCCACCCGGTCCACCGGCATCCGGCGTGCGCTCACGGAGGTGATGTGGTCGAGCACGATGAGGCCCGTGGCCTCGCTCAACTCGGCCACCACCGCCTCGTACGCCTGCTCCTCGTCCGCTTCCAGCGGCACTTTGGCGGTGCGCACCCGGCCGCCCCAGCGGCGTGCCAGCCGCTCGGCCCCCATGGTGACGGCTCCGTAGCCGTGGTCGGTGACGACGATCTCCCCGCCGGGGCGTGGGTCGAGCGCGGCGTAGACGGTGCTGATACCCGCGCTCGCGTTCGGCACGAGGGCCAGGTCGCCGGGGCTGACCCGCAGGAAGGCCGCGAGTTCGACCCGGGTGTCGGCGACACGTTGCGGCAGCGCCGGGAACCACACCACCGGGGAGCGGTCCATCTCTTCGCGCAGCTGGTTCTGCCGCTCCTGCGCCACGAGGGGGACCGCTCCGAACGAACCGTGGTTGAGATGCCGCAGGGCGGGGTCCAGCGACCAGGCCCGGGCGGCGGGCCGGCCGTCGGCAAGCAGCAGGGGGCGTGGTGCGGTGGTGACCTCGGTCTCGCTCACGTGTCTCCCCATTCACAGGACCCGTGCCTCGTAAGACAACAGATCGCGACCAGGACATGTATGATGACTCCGGCATGTTGGCACAGGGGTTTAGCTCAAACAAGAGGTGTGCACGGCCAGTCATCAGATGAATTTCGGTCGATGCCTGTAGGTCATCTGATGACTTCCGATGACTGGTGACGTCCGCTGAATCGCTACAGTGCACCGAGGCCGGTCGGCGAGGCCATCGGCCGTGGCAGGGAGGAATCGGATGTCAGCAGTCGACAAGGCGTTCCACGGCCTACGGCACATGATCGCGTCGGGGCGCCTCAGCGCAGGCGAGCGCATCCCGCCCGAGGCGGACCTCTGCGAGGAACTGGGCGTTTCCCGGGGGCCGTTGCGCGAGGCCGTGCGGATGCTCGCCGCCCTGGGAGTGGTCGAACCGCGCCATGGCTCCGGCACCTATGTCTCCCCGCTCAGGCCGGAGGACATCATCGGCAGCCTCTCGCTGACTCTCGAACTGCTGCCGCTGACCGGCCTGCTCGAGGTCTACGAGATCCGGCGGGTGCTCGAGGCCCATGTCGCGGCGAAGGCAGCCGCCCGTGCCACCCCGGAGACGGTGGACACACTCTTCTCCCTCATCGAGGCCATGGAGGCGACCGAGGACGCCACCGAGGCTTCCGAGCTCGACCACCGCTTCCACGCCGAGATCGCCCGGACCGGTGGCAACCCGACCCTCGTCTCCCTGCTCGCCGTCTTCCGCGCCCGATCCCGCAAATACCAGGTCTTCAACCTCCCCGATGGCCCTGACCTGCGGCGCAAGAGCGACGAGGACCACCGTGTACTGGCCCATGCCATCGCCGACCGGGACCCCGGCGCCGCGGCGGGCGCCGCCGAGGCCCACGTCGCCCAGACCGAACGGTGGCTGCGCGCCTATATGCCGCCCATCGAGGAGAACAACATCCCCGACTGAGCCACGTCCGCAGGGGCTGTCGCCACGACGATTACGTCGGCCGGGACGCGTCGCGCGGCACCCGTAGGGTGCGTTGGCGGGGAGACGCCAACGGACCCTGGAGACGCCACGGACCCTACATCGGACGCACCTCCGACGGGGGTAATGCGCGGCGCGGTGACGGAGGCCGCGGCGCCGTGCATGTGAGCCTGAGGGCCGGGTACCCGGCCAGCGGGAGGTGCGTAGACGGTGGCGCGACGGCTGATGGCGGGCACCGAACTAGTCGGCTGGTGGGGCTCGTTGACCCTGCTGTGGATCGTGTTGATCGGCCCCGTGGACTCCCTGGAGTGGCTGGTCGGCGCCGGTGCCGGACTGGTGTCGGCCGCTGCCGCCCTCGGTGCGCGGCGAGCGGCCGGTGACCGGTGAACGGCTGGATCGCCGCGGGCGCCGCACTGCTGGCCTGCGGAGTGGCACCGGCCGCTGGGTGCGCGGCCACCGGCCCGGTCCGTCGCCGGGTGCCCGCACAGAACCTGACGTGCACCCTGCTGTCCCTGGTCTTCCTCCTGCTGGCCCAGGGCTTTCACCGCACGGCCTACACCGACACGGCGCTGGTGCTCTCGGTGCTCGGTCCGGCAGGCACCCTGCTCTACGCACGGTTGCTCGCCGATGAGTTGGCGGACCGTCCGCCGGGGCCGCGGGTGCTGCGTACGGTGACCGGGCTGAGCTACCTGGTGGTCCCGGCGGTGCTGCTGCCTCTGTGCCTCATCACCGGCCCCGGCAGGGCCATGGTGAAACTCCTGGTCATCGGCGCCTTGTTGGCAGGCGGCAGCTGGAGTGCGGCCTGTGCGGTGAGCGCCGCCGCCGGACACACGATCGGTGCACCCGTGGAAGGAACGGACGATGGCTGACGATCTGCCGTTGCTGCTCGGGCTGCTGCTGGTGGCAGCGGCCGGGACCGGCACCGTCCTGGCACGCGACCCCGTGCGGCAGTCCTTTGTGATGTCACTGTTCGGCCTGGCCCTCGCCACCCTGTTCCTGCTGCTCCAGGCGCCCGATGTGGCGCTCTCCCAGCTGACGGTCGGTTCCGCGCTGACACCGCTGATGGTGCTGCTGTCCGTGCGCAAGGTGCGTCGCAGGGCCCGCGGCGAGCGACGGAAGGAGCGCGAGTGAGTATGCGGACGCGGCTGTGGGTCCTGGCCCTCGGGGGCCTGGGCACGGCGCTGCTGTACCTGCTGGCCTGCCGCGATCTGCCCGCGTTCGGGGGACTGTGGCACCCCTACGGTGACCGGGCGGTGCACGCCGCCCTCACCCGGCACACCGCCAACACCGTCTCCTCGGTCAACTTCGACCAGCGGTCCCTGGACACCCTCGGCGAGGAGTCCATCCTCTTCGGCGCCGTCCTGGGCACCGTCGTGCTGCTGCGGCAGACCCGCGACGAGGACCGGCTGCCCCCGCGGCCGGTCCGGGTGGCCCCGCCGGTGCGCCGTTACGCCCTGCTCGCTCTGCCGGTCACGCTGCTGATCGGGCTGTATGTCGTCGCCCACGGCCAGCTCAGCCCCGGCGGCGGCTTCCAGGGCGGCGTGGTGGTGGCGACCTCGCTGCACCTGCTCTACATCGCCGTGGACTACCGGGCGCTGGAGCGGATCCGTCCCGTCGGCTTCTACGAGGTGGCGGATGCCGCGGGCGAGGCCGGGTACCTCCTGCTGGGCGCGACCGCGCTGCTGACCGGTGCGGCCTTTCTGACCAACTTCCTGCCCTACGGCACCTTCAACACCCTCGCCTCCGGCGGCACCGTTCCGCTGCTCAACGCCGCCATCGGCGTGGAGGTCGCGGCCGGTGTTGTCGTCCTGCTGGCGGGCTTCCTGGACCAGGCCGTGGAGATCGAAACCGAACCACAGGACACCGGGGCGGAGGGTGAGCGATGAGCGTGCTGCCGTATGTGATCGCGGGGTGGCTGTTCCTGATCGGCTGTTACGGGCTGGCCACCAGTCGCAACCTCATCCACGCGGTGGGCTGT
Source organism: Streptomyces sp. JLBJ103 (assembly GCF_058215575.1). Taxonomy (NCBI): domain Bacteria; kingdom Bacillati; phylum Actinomycetota; class Actinomycetes; order Kitasatosporales; family Streptomycetaceae; genus Streptomyces; species Streptomyces sp. JLBJ103. The sequence continues at coordinate 7,454,976 of NZ_CM177089.1, forward strand.
CTCTCGGTCTGTCAGTCCTCCACCTATGTGCTGCTGCTCGCCGTCGGGTACCGCAAGGGCGGCACCGCCCCGGTCTTCTCCGACCTCACCCCCGGCTCACGCCCGGTCGTCGACCCCGTTGTGCAGGCCCTCACCCTCACCGACATCGTCATCGGGGCGACCGTCACCGCACTGCTGCTCTCCCTGGTCGTCCAGATCGCCAAGCGGCACGGAACGGTGGATCCCGATCAGCTCTCGGAGCTGAGGGGATGACCGCCGCGCGGCTCCTGCCACTGATCGTGGCCGTCCCGCTGTTCGGGGCCGCGGCACTGGTCGGAGCGGGACGGCGGCTGCCGCGGCCCGCCGCCGAGCTGCTGGCCTGCCTGTTCGCCGCGAGCGCCGCCACGCTCGCCCTGTGGGCGGCGGCGGCCACCCCCTCGGCCGTCGCGCGGCCCGTCGAGTGGGTGGGGGGCTGGCGGCCGCACAACGGGGCGAGCGTCGGCATCGTCCTGGTCAGCGACCATATCGGGCTCGGGCTCGCCACACTGGTGTCGCTGCTGGTGCTGGCCTCGCTCTGCTACGCCTGGCGGTACTTCGACGAACCTCCGCGCGGCCATGCCGGTTCCTACCCCGGGCTGGTGCTGCTCTTCCAGGCGGGCATGTGCGGCTTCGCCCTGACCGGCGACCTCTTCAACGCCTTCGTCTTCTTCGAGCTGATGAGCGTGGTCGCGTACGCGTTGACCGGCTACCACGTCGAGGAGGCACGGGCCGTTCAGGGTGGCCTGGTGTTCGGGATCATGAACTCCCTCGGCGGCTATGCCACGCTGACGGGCATCGGCCTGCTGTACGCCCGCACCGGCGAACTGGGCCTGGCACAGATCGGGCGGGCGCTGGACGCTCACGCCGACGGCGGCCCGGACGCGCTGGTGATCGCCGCCTTCGCCCTCGTCGCCACCGGACTGCTCGTCAAGGCTGCCGCGGTGCCGTTCCACTTCTGGCTCGCCGACGCGCACGCGGTGGCGCCGACCCCCGTGTGCATGCTGCTGTCGGGTGTGATGGTGGAGCTGGGCGTGTACGGGACGGCCCGGGTCTACTGGACCGTCTTCGCCGGACCCGGCGGCATCCCCGCGCCCGACGCACACCGGGCCCTGCTGGCCCTGGGTGTACTGACGGCCGTAGTGGGCGCGGTGATGTGCTGGCAGCAGCGCCACCTCAAGCGGTTGCTCGCCTACTCCACGGTCGCGCACACCGGGCTGTTCCTCATCGGCCTGGCGCGGCTCACTCCGGAGGGGACCGGCGGAGTCATCCTGTATGTGCTGGCACACGCAGGCGTCAAGGCGGCGCTGTTCGCGTGCGTGGGGATCCTGCTCGACCGTTACGGCAGTGTCGACGAGCACCAGCTGCACGGCAGGAGGCGGGAACTGCCGTGGGTGGGGGCGATGTTCGGGTTCGGCGGGCTTGCCCTCGCCGGGCTGCCCCCGTTCGGCACCGCGCTGGGCAAAGCGGTCACCGAGGAGGCCGCGGGAGGCTGGGCCACCGCGCTGTTCGTGCTGGCCTCGGCGGTCACCGGCGGCGCGGTGCTGCGCGCGGGCGGCCGGGTGTTCCTCGGGCTCGGCACCCGCCCTCCGGACGCCCCGGAAGAGACGACCGGCGAAGCGGAAGAGCCGGAGAGCCGTGGCGGGCCGTTGTCGCGGATCCCGGACTCGATGCTCGCGGTACCGGCCGTACTGCTCGCCGGGGCGCTGGCGGTGGGCCTTGTCCCCGCTCTGCGCACCGCTGTCGGCCACGCCGCGGACACCTTCACCGATCACCACGGCTATCTCACCTCCGTGCTGTACGGCCGTGCCGTACCGCTCGTGCCCACCCCCGCACCACACTGGACGGCGGCCGGTGTGCTGGTGGGTCTGCTGGCCGGCGCCCTGGCCGTGGCGGTCGCCCTGCTGGCCGTACGGCGCGCCGCGGCGGAACCGGCCCGCTGGTTCATCCCGCTCCGGCGGCTGCACTCCGGCCATGTGGGCGACTACGTCGCGTGGTTCCTGGCAGGCATCACCCTCCTGGGAGCCCTGCTCGCCTGAGCTCTCGGCCACCCTGTGCCGTTCCTCCGGTCGTGGCCCTCTGCCGGTCGTCGCGTGAGGAGCTCCCCGCGTTCGGGAACCCGTGGGTCGGGTACCGGGCAGGCCGGTCGCCCAGCACCACGAGGAGGTGGCCCGGTATGGGGCAGCCGTACGACGCCACCCCGTATCTGCCCCCGCGCGGAGGACTCGCGGCGCATCGGCGAGCCGCGGCGGATTGTCAGGGCTGCCCGCTGTTCGAAAGCGCGTCACAGACCGTGTTCGGAGCGGGCAGCCCCTCGGCTCGGCTCATGCTCGTCGGCGAGCAGCCGGGCGACCAGGAGGACCGCCAGGGGGAGCCGTTCGTCGGGCCTGCCGGTGGTCTGCTGAGGAAGGCACTGCGGGAGGCCGGTCTCGACGAGGCGCAGGCGTATTTCACCAACGCGGTCAAGCACTTCAAGTTCACCATCGCGCCACGGGGCAAGCGCAGGATCCACAAACCACCCAGTCTGCGGGAGGTTTCGGCCTGCCGACCCTGGCTGAACGCCGAGTTGCGCCTGATCGGCCCGGAGGTGGTGGTGGCGCTCGGCGCCACCGCGGGCAAGGCGTTGCTGGGGCCGTCCTTCCGGGTGACGAAGGACCGGGGCACGCTCATTCCGCTGCCCGGCGAGGGGGCATCGGGGAGAGACGGCGCTCCGGCCCCGGCTGTCGAGGCAGGGGGGTTTGTTGTCCCGACACTCCACCCTGCGGCGGTGCTGCGTGCCGAGGATCGCGAGGCACGGTACGCGGGCCTCGTATCGGACCTCCGGCTGGCGGCCCGGGCGCTGGCTGACGGGCCTTAAGGCCGGTGTGGACGTCACGCCGGTGTGGGACGCCGCGGGCTGCTCCTCAAAGATCTACCGGACAGCGCCTAAGAGTGCTTGAGCCATTCCCGGTAGTGCGTGGGCGCCAGGTCGGCGCCCTCCGGCGCGGTGAGCACGTCTCCCGAGATCACACCGAACATGCCCGCCTGGTCGTCGGTGACCACACGGCGACCGTCGGGCCGGGCGTCCAGCGTGATCCGGCCCAGCTCGTCGAGCGGGAACACCTCGGGGCCGCCGATGTTGCGGATGCCCCGCAACGGGGGGCCGGAGGCGGTATCCGCGACCGCGGCGGCGATGTCGGCGGCCGCCATCGGCTGCACGGGGGTGGACGGCAGCCGTACGATGTCGCCGTCGGTCGTCCAGGACATGATCGGTTCGATGAACTCGAAGAACTGCGTGGCCCGTACGATCGAGTACGGCGTCGGCCCCTTCGCGAGAGCACTCTCCTGGATGGCCTTGGCCCGGTAGTAATCGAGCTGGGGCACCTGGTCCACGCCGACGATCGAAAGAATCACCTCGTGGCGTACTCCGGCCTCCTCCGCCGCGATTCCGATGGTGTTCATCGATGTTTCGAAGAATTCGATGGAGGAGGCGTCGAACGCGGGGGAGTTCGTCAGGTTGATCAGCACTTCGGTGCCCGAGAGGGCCTCCTTCAGGCCCTTGCCGCTGAGCACGTCGACCCCCGTCGACAGCGAAGCCGGTACCACCTCGTGTCCGGCCGCTGTCAGGAGCTCGACCACCTGGGCGCCGATCCGGCCGCTTGCCCCCAGGACTGTGAACTTCATGACGCACCCTTCGTCGAGTGTTCGGATTCCTGAGGCGTCCGATTCCCGAGGCGTCGGCATCCCGGCGGCTCCGGAGGGGAATCCGTCGCCTGACACCACGGTACGCCCGACAGTGCGACGGCCGCAGCGTGGCCGGTCGGAGGCAGCCACAAGGGGTGGCCGGTACGGATGCGCAGTAGTGTTGCGTACGAAGCCTGTCCGCTCCGGCGCTCGGCGCCGGACCGCGGCGCCCGGACGGAGGTGGCGTGATGGCGAACGACGAGCCGACGGTCCACCCTTCAGCGAACCAAGGGCATCGATCGGAGGCATGGAAGTCCGCTCTCACGGTGATCCAGGAGGCGAAAACACCTGTCGTTCCCGAGGGTGCGCACGCCATGACCGTGGTGGTCGAGTTCCCGCCCGGAGACCCTGGCACACCACCCCACCGTCACTTCGGACCGGCCTTCGGCTATGTGCTGGAGGGGGAGATGCTGTTCGAGCTGGAGGGAGAGCCGGAGCGGGTGATCCGAGCGGGGGAGGCGTTCTGGGAGCCGGGAGGCGATGTGATCCACTACCAGGACGGTAACCATCGCACGGAAGTACCGGTCCGGTTCCTCGTCACCATGATGTGTCTGCCCGACAAACCCATGCTTGTCCTCGTCGACGAGAAGGAGCTGGAGCAGCGCAAGAACAGGCGTGCGCCCCGGCCGTCCTGACGGCGGCGGTGTCAGGCGATCCGGTGTTCCAGCCGTCGGGATTCAAGGAAGTACGCCAGTGCGTTGAGGGCCAGCATGGTGCCGGCGAGAGCCGGTTGGATGGGCGGAACCCACTCGCCGTCGACGAGGGCGGTACCGGGGTAGGCGATGGCCGACAGCTGGGTGATCCAGTACAGCGACTCGGTCACCACAATGACCTGGACCAGAGAGCGCGTCCAGGCGCCCCGGTACACCCACAGCAGATACAGGCCCAGCAGGCCGAGCGCGGCGCCCATGCTCATCGTCTGGGCGTTGTGGAACTTCGCGTGCGGCGGCCAGTTGGGGTTGTAGATATGGGTTTCGTTCCAGTCCGCGAGGTAGGCACCGGTCAGGGTGACCAGTGAGGTGAGGGTCAACAGGACCTTTCCAGGGGTGATTTTGGGCATGGGATTTGCTCCGCGGGGTGTGAGTGGTGTGATGTGAAGGGGGGCTCGGAGACCCGGCGTTGAGGGGGGCGGCTCAGGCCGCGGCAGGCCCGGCGGCCGGTGCGTGACCGGTGGCGTACCGGTAGGAAGCGGCGATGACCTTCTTGGCCACTTCCACCTCCGCCTCGTCGCGCGGCGCGTAGAACATCACGACATTGGCGCCACGGTCGTAAAGCGGGTGCTTCTCGCCCCACCCGGAGGCCAGGAACGCGGCGTGGTCGGCCGGATCCAGCGCCAGGTGCAGGCTGCCGTCGGCGTGCAGATGCGCGAACTCCGCGTCTCCGTGGGGCAGGAACAGCCGGGCGCCGGCGGCCGGTGCGACATCGTTGAGGAACACCGCCCACGTGGTGGGGACGGAGATCTCGCTGCGGCCGGGGACGGTGCCGGGGAGCGCGGTACTCATCCACTGCCGCAGCGCTTCCTTGATCTGCGGCGGGCTGGTCTGGGTGAACTGGAGATGCGGGACCTCGGGCCCGGTCTCGGGCCGGTCACCCGCACGCGCGGGCAGTGCCGGGAACGTCATCGTGGTGCCTCCTTCGGCGGAGCGGTCCGGCTCACTGCCGGGCCGCTTGCTGACACCACCACGCTAGTATCCTTCGTATAGTGGTTTCCCTCAGGAAAGTGCCCCCTGACCGCTGAGCACGGGGAGGGCGGACGAGAGCGAAGGGAAAGATGCCGTGACCGACCCGGCGCAGGAGGCGTGCCCGATCAACCCAGTGGTGGAGCTGATCTTCAGCCGCTGGACCACCCCGATCCTGTGGGCCCTCGAACACCACGGGCGCTCGCGCTTCAACGAACTCCAGCGGCTCCTGCCGACGATCACCCCGAAGGTGCTCACCCAGCGCCTGCGTCAGCTGGAACGCGACGGCCTGATCATCCGCACGTACCACGCCGAGATCCCGCCGAGGGTCGAGTACACCATCAGCGACCTGGGCCGCACCCTCGTCCCCGTCTTCGACACCATCGCCGACTGGTCCGACGCCCACCTGCCGCAGGTCGTCACCGCCCGCCAGGCCTATGACACGGCCCGCGCGGAGGAAGAGGCCTGGGCGGAGGGCTGAGGAGGGCTTCCGCTGCCGCTCGGCATGCCCTGCGCCAAGCTCAGAACGCCACCATGAACAGCTTCACCGACAGGATCGCCATCCCCACCACCACGAAGAGCGCCCCGAGCCCGATAGCGGACCAGTAGTGGCCGAGACCCATGCCCTCGGACGGAAGTGTCGAGTGGGAGGGGTCCGCCGGGTCGTAGACCACCGCGACCCGGGTACCGGGGCGAACGGTCTTGTCGAGGGGGCGGGCCATATTGCCCTTGGTTTCCATGGGTTGGTTGTCGACTGTGGTCCAGGCGACCACCGGGGCGTACACGGTGGTTCCCCAGCTTCGCAGCGTGGTCGTGGACTCCGAGCCGTGGCCGCTCAGCTGCCGGGATTCCAAGCGGCTCACCACGCCCTCCGTCCTCACGCCCCGCTGGAGCAGACTCCGAACCTGCCGGAGGGCGAGGAACATCACCAGGCAGAAGGCGCCGCCGACCAGTATGAACACCGCTGACAGGATCCAAGGGACAAGGGAAGGTGACATGGACCGGAGCCTATCGCCGGGCGGCCCCAGCTCCGGCTCCACAGAATCCGGTCGTCGGGAGCGATTGCGGTGGGGACGGCCCCTCGTGGGCTCGGTTATCGCCCGGCCCGGCACGGGAGTTATCAATCCAAGAGGCGCAAGCCGCTTTCATCCGGCCATGGTCTCCGCAAGGTACGCGATGCTTCCGACAGCAGTCCCATACCCGGGGACGGCAAGCAGTGGCCAGGGCACGGGGCGCGGCACGAGCACCCGCACATGGAAACCGAAGTCCCGGTACTCTGGCATGCCTTCCGTGCCGGGCAGCACCATGAAGCGAGGCTGGATCGTACAGAACAGCCACCAGTCCAGCACCAGCAGGTCGAAGAGGGTGAGAGCCAGGAAGCAGATCGTGCCCAGCACAAACGGAGGCCAGAAACCGAGTGCTCCGTCCACGCGCCGGTGCAGCGCGTGGACGCCGGCGACCGGCACGGCGACGAAAGCCAACAGGTTCACCAGGCCGGCTGCGGCCGCCGCGCGCTTGCCCCGCGCGCTCTGCGTCCCGTACCGCTCCCGTATGGCCTGCGGATAGTCCGGTAGCAGAGCGTCGGGGGCGACCAGCAGCGAGCCGATGACGCTCCCGCTGAACAGTGTCACAAGAATCGTGGCGCAACCGAGGCTGATTCCCAGTAACTCCCCAACACTCATGGGCCGGAGGATACAGCAAGGTTAGGGTTGCCTAACTTATTCTCGGGGGTGGGCAGTACTTCGGCGGTGCTCCGGGGGCGGGCAAGATGGTTGTCGTGGATGGGTCGCGGGAATTTCTGCCAATGGGTAACGAGATCAACGGTGGTGTCTTCTTCGGTGCGGTGATCCAGGGGCGGACCGTGAACGTCAACCTGCCCCAGGTGATCACTCCGGCGCTGGCCGGCCTGCCCCCGGTCTCGGCTGTCTTCACGGGCCGCGACAAAGAGATCAGCGACCTGCTTCAGGTCCTTGAGCCCGGCTCGCCGCGGACGATGTCGGCCGCGGTGGTGGCCGGGCTGGGCGGGATCGGCAAGACGGAGCTGGTCGTGCAGGCTGCCATGTGCGCACTGCGCAGGGAGGATTGGTTCCCCGGCGGGGTGTTGTTCGTGGACATGCTCGGCTACGACCCCGAGCGTCGACTCTCGCCCGAACGGGCTCTGGACGGTTTTCTGCGCGCACTGGGAATACCGTCGGAGGTCATACCGACGGATCTGCAAGACCGTTCGCGTCTCTATCGCAGTGCTCTGGCTGCCCTCGCGGACGCGGGACGCCGGATCCTGGTCGTGCTCGACAACGTTTCCAGTGCTGACCAGTCGCGCCCGCTCCTGCCCACCGACGGCGTCACCGCGACCGTCCTCACCTCTCGTGACACTCTGGACCTCGGTGCCCGCCTGTTCGATCTGGACGTCGTCGATCAGAAAGCTGCGATCGGCATGCTGGAGGGAGTTGTGTGCGAAGCACGTGGCCCCCGTGATACCCGCGTACGAGATTCGCCGGCTGACGCCGCCGCGATCGCCCGGTCATGCGCGGGTCTGCCACTGGCGCTGCGGATCGCCGCCGCACTTCTGGCCGACAACCCCGCTCGCCCGCTGTCGTCCCTCGCCCAGGCCCTGACAGCGCAGCATGTGCGCCTGAACCGGCTGCGCAGGCAAGAGCGGGCCGTGAGGGGCGCGTTCGACCTGTCGTACCAGCGCCTCGATCCCGTCCACGCGCGGTTGTTCCGACTGCTGTCACTCAACGCGGGCCCCGACATCTCCACCGAGGCCGTGGCCCGCCTGGCCGACACCGATCAGCACGAGGCCGAAGAACTTTTACAGGACCTGGCCCGCACCCACCTCATCGAACCCGGACGTACCTGGGGACGCTGGCGGTTGCACGATCTGGTGCGCCTGTACGCGGAAGAGAACGGAAAAGTCCACGCCGTCCCCGACGACCGCGAGGACGCCCAGACGCGCCTCCACCGCCACTACTTCCACACCTGCGTGATGGCGGTCAGTCGTAGGGGGCGTTTCTTCCGTGCGGGGCGGGCCTTCAGGGTCAAAGGAGCCAGTACGCGTTTCACCAGCCCGGGTGAGGCCATGGCCTGGCTCGAGGCCGAACACGTCAATCTGGTTGCCACGACCACCGCCGCGCGGCAGCTGGGCCCCCGTGGCGTCAGCGTCCCGCTCGCCTGGGCTGTCGGCCAGTACCTCACCTCCAGGTGGCACTTCGACGATTTGATCACCATTACCCGGACCGTGCTGGCCATCTCACATGACCCGGACGGCTCGACGGTCAGATCGGCCCGCGTTCTGGCGCTCCTCGGCCGCGACCTCGAACACCATGGCAGCCACGAACGGCGCGACATGCTCCGTGACGCCTTCGACGCCCAGACCCGGGCTCTGGCCATCTACCGCGAGCACAGCGACCGCGGAGGCGAAGCCTGGACCCTGGTCAACCACAGCCGCACGCTCCACGCGGGCAAGCGAATCGCCGAGGCATACGAGGCATTGGACCAGGCTGAGGCGATCTTCCATGCGTTGGACGATCAGCAAGGCATGGCCGAAGTGCGCTGGGTCAGTTCGTGTCTGTCGAGCCGGTGACAGGCTTGCGTTGTCATCCTCTGCCGGTCAGGAGGGTCGATGGCTGGTGTCGCCGCCGGTTCTCGTCCCAGATGACGCCGAAGACCGGTGCCAGGTGATCGGGGCGCGGGTTGACGGGGCAGACGAGGGCGTGCCGGATGCGGCAGTTGGGATGGGCAGGCAGCCGCGTGGCCCAGTTGATGGCTCGCCCGTCCGAGGCGATGAGCCAGCGTTGCCCGTCGGGCACGCTCTTCACCGGTAGCGGGATGCGGGGCTCGAGGAGTACCCAATGGTCGTAGCCGGTCATGAACCGGTCTTGTGGTCGGCCGCACTCGCGGCACAGTGGCGCTGCGGGTGGCGCCGGCGCGTCGGCGCCCTCGGCGATGGCCTGGTCGTGGTCTTCGAGAGCCTGGACGATCTCCCAGCACAGGTCGCACAAGGGCCCGTGTGGTTGGCCGCGGTTGGTGACGCCACCGCCCACGGCGGGACAGCGGCGGCATACGTGTGGTTCGTGGAAGCCCCCCATGTGGGCAGCGTGCGGGGGGCTGTTGCGTTCGGCGAGGCGGCTTGTCGGCCTTTGTCGCTGAGGGCGGTGCTGCTGGTGGGGCGGTGGTCGCCCCGGCGGGTGCTGGAGGGCTCACCCGGGCTCAGTGGTTCTGGCCGAGTCCGGGGTCTTGCCGGGCGGCCCGTGGGGTGACTCCCGCTCGCGCGACCGGTCGAGGGCAGGGAGCCGCATGGCACGGCGGTGGCTCAGCCGGGCAGCAGCAGACCGACCGCCAGCGCCGCGACCACCACCGCGGAGGCCAGGGCGGCAACGGCCCGCCCCCGTGGGCCGGTCAGCGTTCTGCCCAGTGCGGCTCCACCCGCGGCCAGGAACAGCTGCCAGCTCACGGAGGCGGTGATCACGGCGGCCACGAAGGCCGCTTGGCCGGAGAGGCCGGTTCCGGTGCCCGCGCCTCCGGCGAGCACCAGCGCGGAGAAGTAGATGACCGCCCAGGGGTTCACCAACGTCAGGCCGAGGAAGGCGAGATAGGCCCGGACGGGACGGCCCAGGACGTTCCGCTCCGGGCCGGGCGCGGCGTCCCGGTGCCGGTGGCGCCATGCCCGTACGGCGGTCCGTGAGGCCATGCCGAGCAGAATGACACCGGCGAGTGCGCGCAACGGGCCCGCCACGGGGGCGACGGTCCGTGCGACCGCGGCGCCGCCGACCACCGCGACCAGGGCGTAGCAGCCGTCGGCGGTGCCCACCCCGAGGGCGGCCGCGGCGCCGACCCGGAACGACGTCCGGGCGGTCACGCTCACCAGGAGCACGGCCAGCGCACCGACGGGCACGGCCAGCGCATAGCCCGCCCACAGCCCCGGCAGAAACGACTCGGTCAGCAGCTCGGTCAGCGTCTGGGACATGCCCTCAGCATCGGATGCCACCATTGTTCGGGTCCATCGAATGTTTGTGTACGGAACCGTGCGGCATCACCGTACGATCCGCGCCACCTACGATCGGCCGTATGATCGACCCCCGGTTGCAGACTCTCCGTGTCCTGCACGAACAGGGCACCGTCACCGCCACTGCCCAGGCGCTGCATCTGACTCCCTCCACGGTTTCCCAGCAACTGCGCCAACTCGCCGCGGGGCTCGGTCTGGAGCTGTTGGAGCCGGCGGGCCGCCGGGTACGGCTGACGCCTGCGGCGCTCGCACTGCTCGGGCATGCGGACGCGCTGTTCGCGCGCTGGGAGGAGGCCCTCGCGGATCTGGCCGGGTATGCCGACGGGGTGGCCGGGCGGCTGCGGATGACGGGGGTGGCGACCGCCATCACGGGGGTGCTGGCACCGGCGGCGGAGCGGCTCGCCCGCGAAGTGCCCAGGCTGGAGGTGGAGATCGGAGAGGATCCGGGCGAGAACCGTTTCGATCTGCTGCTGGCGGGCCGGGCGGACATCGCCGTCGTGATCCCGACGCCGGGCGGCCCGCCGCCGGACGATGCGCGCTTCACCCAGCGGCCGGTTCTCCAGGAGCCGCAGGATCTGCTGGTGCCGGCCGGGCACCCGTTCGCCGCGCGGGCGGCGGACGGGGTGACGCTGGCGGAGGCCGGCGAGGAGTGCTGGATCCGCGCGGGCGATCCGGCCGACCAGCATCAACTGCTGCTGGCCGCCTGCGCGGCCGCCGGTTTCACCCCACGATTGCGGCACAGCGCGGTGGAGTGGGCCGCGGTCGTGGCCCTGGTCGCCCATGACTGCGGAATCTGCCTGCTGCCGCGACTGGCTCAGGTGCCGGACGGCTACCGGGACCGGGTCGTACGGGTGCCGCTGCGCGGGGAGCCCGTTCCGGTGCGGCGGTTCGTGGCGGTCGTACGGCGCGGCAGTGAGCACCGGCCCCCGATCGCCCGCGGGCTGACGGCGCTGCGCGCGGCCGCGGGCGCCATGCGGTAGCCGGTGCCGGTGGCGACCGATCTCGAGGGCCGCGCTGCCCGTAGCGGACGTCCCCTGCGCATAGGGTGCCGCTTTGTGGACAACGACATACCCGATGAGCGGTTGCTTTCCCTGGACAGCACCGCGGGATACGGCGACGCGGCCGAGTCCCTTGCCGAGCAGTACGAGAGCGTGACCTTCGCCGAGGTGCACCGGGAGGTACTGCACCTGTTTCCGGCACACCCCAGCTCGGTGCTGGACATCGGAGCGGGCAGCGGACGCGACGCGGCGGCACTGGCCGCGCGGGGACACCGGGTCGTGGCCGCGGAACCCACCGCCGAACTCCGTGCGTTGGGCCGACGCATCCACGCCGACAAGGAGATCGAGTGGATCGACGACGCCCTCCCCGAGCTGCCCGCCCTGAGTGTGCGCGCATCTCGATTCGACCTGATCCTGCTGACCGCGGTGTGGATGCACCTGGACCCGCCGCAACGGGCGGCGGGCATGGCCGCCCTCGTCCGTCTGCTGGGCGCCGGGGGACGGGTGATCCTGTCGCTGCGTCACGGCCCCGTTCCGGCCGGACGCCGTATGTTCCCCGTCTCCGCGCAGGAGACCGTCGCTCTCGCCGAAGCACACGGCTTGGAGGTGCTGCACCTCGCTCACCGCGAGGACCCGCACGCCCGCGAGGGAGTGTCCTGGACGACGCTGGGACTGCACCATGCACCGCCGAGCCTCCAGGAGGCGACACCCGTCAGTCGCGGCGTGCGATGACCCGATAGGCGTTGGCCAGACGGAGGTGGCCCGCCATCGGCTTGATCAGCAGGCGGTCCAGCGTGGTTGCGACGATCAGCGCGGGCACCCCCGCGAGGAGGATGGCGGACCGGGTCAGCCAGCGCAGTCGTCCCGGCCGTTTCTCCAGCCACGGGGCGTCCTCGGGCGGGGCGACCGCGTTCAGCAGCAGCCACACCGCGCCCAGCAGGTCCACCGTGTCGTGTGGTTCGCGGTGCTGCTCCACGACCACGGTGAAGCCCAGCCGGGTCAGCTCCGCGCGGAGATTGGCCACCGGTACGAAGTGCAGATGCTGGGGCTGTAGCCAGGGCAGCCACCAGCGGCCGAAGAGCCGCGCGAACAGGCACTGCGCGTCGGGCACCTCGATCAGCAAATGGCCGCCGGGCCGCAGCACCCGTTGTGCGGCCCTCAACTCGGCGCGGGGATCCGTGCTGTGCTCCAGGTAGTGGTACATGCTCACCGCGTCGTACCCCTGGGCCAGTTCCTCGGCCAGTTCGGTGAAGGCGCCGCGGATCGCCCGGTCCACCCGCCCCGCGCGCTTCGCCAGCTCCACGCCGTCCGTGAAGTCCAGCCCGTCGAAGGACGTACCGGGGAAGACCACGCGGGCCGCCTCGCAGAAGTGGCCGTGTCCGGTGCCGACGTCCAGCCAGTTCCGGGGTGATGGGGCGAAGCGTCTCAGGGGTTCGGCGCGCTGCCGGTAGGTCTTCCCCTTCCCGGCGAAGATATTGCCGAGGTCCCGCTCGCCGAGCCCGTCGTAGAAGTCCCGGTAGTAGTACTCCAGGCCCGCCGCGCTGAGTCTGGGGTTCTGGAAGACATGTCCGCACGCCCGGCATACGTCCAGGGTGAAACGGCCCGGCTTGCGCTGGAAGCGGTCGACCGTGCGCAGCCGACGCCGCAGCCGGTCCGAGCCGCACCACGGGCAGTCGGGGCGGCGCGGTTCGAAGAACCGCTCCGTGCCCCGGGCCGTATCGGCCAGATAGCGCGGTCGCAACGCGGTGACGAGTGCCGCGCGATCGGCGCGAGCCGACCGCTTGCCGTGCTCGGCGCCCTTGAGGGTGTCGCTCATCGCTCCTCCTCGGTGATCCGGTGGTCCCCGGCCGCCGGGTCCGCCAGATGTTCCAGATGCGTGGCGGCGGCCGGGGCGCCGCCCGCCGTGTGGAACGACGCGCTGACGCGCTCGGCCGCCCCCCGGTAGCCGGGCTGCCCGAGTACGGTGTCCAGCGCCGCGCACAGCTGGGACGCCGTAGCCCTCCCGAAGCGCACCCGCACCCCGGCCCCGGCTTCGACCACCTGCGCCGCCACCACCGGCTGGTCGTCCCGGATCGGGGCCACCACCAGCGGGACGCCGTGCCACAGCGCCTCGCACACCGTGTTGTGCCCCGCATGGCAGATGACCGCGTCGGCCCGCTCCAGCAGGGGGAGTTGGGGCACGTACGGCAGTGCGAGCACATCGCGGTCCGCCGCGGTGTCCGGGTCCGGTGTGGCCGCCGGATCGACGATCACCATCTGGAGACGGTCGGCGCTCCGGCGCCCGGCCGTGCGGCACTCCGCGAGGAACCGCGCTCCGGCGCCGGCGTTGGCGGTGCCCAGGGAGACCAGTACGGTGCGGCGCGCGGTGTCCAGCCAGTCCCAGGGGAAGTCCGGTTCGGCCGGGCGGGCGGCGACCGACGGGCCCACGAAGCGGATCCGCGCACCGCCCCGCCCGGTGGCCCGGCCCGCCAGTTCCTCGGTGGTGAACGCGAGGACGAGGTGCGGCGAGAAGCGGGGATCGGCGGTGCCCCGCTGATCCCCGATGCGCCCGCGCAACTCCTTCAGCAGTCCCTCCAGCCACGCGTCGACCTTGGGCATCCCGTCGAGCGCACCGCTGAACTCGGCCGAGGTGGTGGCCGAGGTGGCCCACCGCACACCTCTCCGCTCCGCCACCAGACCACCGGCGACCGTCTGCTGGTCCGCCACCACCACATCCGGACGGAACCGGGCCACCGCCCGCTCCGTCCCCGGGGCCATCTCCTCCGCGAGCGGCACCAGGAACCGCTCCCAGAGGAACTTCAGCGCGCCCGGACCCCGGATGTCCGGCGGCCGGCCGGCGCCGCCCGCGCCGAGCCGGATCCCCGCGCAGGGGAAGACGGCCGCCCGGCCCCCCGTCAGCGGCTCAAGCACCTCGGGGAGGCCCGCCCAGGCCACCTCATGGCCCCGCGCGGCCAGTTCGGCGCCCACCCCGAGAGTGGGATTGATGTGTCCGACGAGCGGCGGCACCACGAACAGGAACCGGCTCACCGGACGTTCGCCCCCGCCGCCACCGGACCGCGGCCGAGCCCGGCCCCCGGTACCGGGAGCGGTGGTGTGCCACCGGGGTCGAGCAGCCACCACAGCAGCAGGTCGAGCAGCGGCCCCGGCGCCTCGGCAAGGACGGAGTGGCCCTGGCCCGGCAGGACGACCGACTGGGCACCGGGCAGCAAGGACTCCAGCCACTCCCCGGCCCCGGCGAGCTCGGACTCGGCGCCGTACACCGCGAGCACCGGACACCGCACCGAACGGACCTGCTCCGCACCGCGGGTGCGGCTGCCCGGCACGTCCCGGGCGATGGTGGTGGCCCGCACCAGACGGGCCGCCGACCGCGCCAGCCGTGCCGTGTGCGCCCCGCGGTGCGCGGTGATCCAGGCCATCGACTCGGCCTCGTGCTCGATCAGTTCGCCGACCATCCGGCGGAAGATCCCGTCGATCTCCGTGGCCCACGACGCGGTGGCGGGCTTCGCCTCGATCGCCACGAGCCCCGCGACCCGTTCCGGGTGGCGGATGGCGTACTCGAAGGCCACCGTGCCACCGAAACAGTTGCCGACCAGATGGACCGGACCGGTGATCTCCAGCCGGTCCAGCAGCCGTTCCAGATCGGTGACGAACGACTCCAGTTGGTAGCCGGTGGCCGGGCGACGGCTGCGCCCGTGGCCCCGGTGGTCGTACATGACCACATCGAGCCCGGCGGCGGCGAGGCCGGGTGCCACGGTGAAGTAGTAGCTCGCCAGGCTGTCGGTGAGCAGTCCGTGCAGCAGCACGGCGGTGGCGGCGGCCGGGCGGCCCGCGGGCGGGGGCAGCCGCTGGACATGGAGTTCGATACCGTCGCGGGGGCCGCCGGTGTGGACCATCGCCATCGTCAGCTGCCCCCTTCGGCGGCCCGTAACTTCCGCACCACATGGCCGACCAGGCGTCCCACCGTGAGGTCGATGATCTCGTCGAGCTCCAGGTCGGCCACGAACTCGGCGAAGTTGACGTGTTGTCCGTACCGCGCCTCCAGGCTGCCCGCCAGGGCCACCAGGTCGATGCTCTCCAGCTCCAGGTCCTCGGTGAAGCGGGTCTGCATGGTGATCTCGATGTCGTCGACGCCGTATTCGTCGAGCATGGTCCGGAGCATCCCCGCGATGTCCGCGAGGACGGACCGCTCGTCCGCCACGGGTGGGGCCGTCTGCTCACCGATGGTCACAGTGCGTTCTCCTCGTTGTTGTCCACCGTGCCGGTCGTCCAGGCCACGGCGTAGTCCCTGACCGGCAACCCGGGTGGGTTGGCCGTCTCCGCGCACCGCATCCGGTAGCGGCGCGGCGGACCGGAATCCGCGGACACCTCGGCCAGCAGCCACCCGGGCCCGGCCGCGACCACGGCCGTCTCCGGGGCCCGGCCGGGTGCCGGTGCGGCCTCCGCCGCGGTCACGGCCCGGTGGGCGGCGCGGAAAGCCGCCGCCCACCGGGCCTCGGACACACCGGTCGCGTCGCACACCGCGGCCAGCGCCTCCCGTTCCCGGTCCGCCACCGGGGCCCCTCCGTCGGTGTCCCCGACCGCCTCGATGCCGATGCCCAGCAGCCCTCGGCCGCCTGGGGGGCGGGGGCGCACCAGGGCCACCCCGGCCTCGGCTCGGTGCGCCAGGGACACCTCCAGCTCCGGCACCACCCGCCCGTGCACCCCGGTGGCACACGGGCGCCCCCGCTCGTCCTCCTGGATCCTGATCTCGGCCGGGAAGACCGGACCCTCCCCGTGCTCCCAGAGCCACTGCCGCACCGCGTCCTTGGCCGCGATCCGGCCGAGCAGCCACTGTCTGCGGCCGCGCGGCGCGTGGCGCTCGTACTCGGCGCGCTCGGCCGCGCCCAGGTGGTTGCGCATGATCAGGTCACGGGACGCCAGATCGGGCCAGCGTTCATGGACCAGCACCCAGCCGCCGGGGCGGGTGCTCGACAGTGTGTTGCGCTGCGGGAAGCGCTGAGCCGCCACCGTACGGGGGTGGTTGTCGAAGCGGCGGTCCTGCCAGCCGTCCAGCTCCGCCCACACCACGCCACCGACGTGGAGCTGCATATCGGCCTCGAGCGTGGTGTCGCTCAGCGACACGATCCGCACCACACACTCCAGTGCGGTCCCCGGTGCCGGTGGCGGCCCGAAGAGGCGCAGCCGGCGCAGCGCGACGGGGAAGACCACGGTGCGCTCGGTGCGGGTGGCCATGATCCAGTAGCCCAGGAGCTGGCCCACGTTGTCCAGCAGCGCGCCGGGCGCGGAGGGTGCCGTGATCGTGCCGCGCAGATGGGACGCGCCGATGGCGGTGAGCCGGGTGAGGCCCTGGAACGCGGGGCCGTGGAACATCCACCGCTCGCGGTACAGCTCGGCCGCGGTGTGATCGGGGGCGCGTTCGTCGGCGGGATCCGTACGCCACGGGGCGGGGCGGTCGGCCGGATGGCCGGAGGCCGTCTCCACCACCCCGCGCGCACCGTCCCCGAACGCGACCTCGAACCCGTCCGGACGGCCGGGGGAGGGCGTCACGGTGATGGGCACCTCGACCGGTGGCGCGGCCGCCACCCACTGGTCGAACCGCGCTCCGTGCACGGCGACCGCCCGCTGCCCGGGGGCGGCCCGTTCCGCCGCGTCCATGAGGTGTTGGAGGATCGTCGTGGCCGGGACCACCGGTCTGCGGTCCGTCTCATCGGGCCAGCCGGGGCGTTGCGGAAAGAAGCAGTGATCGAGCAGATAGGGCATGGTGCGGGTGGAGATGCGCAGTACGGTGTGCGTCGTGTGCCGCTCCGCGCGTGGTTCCACGACGCGCTCCGTGCTCCGTGGCGTGGCGGGTGCGGCCGAAGGATGGCCTGCCGTGGCGGGTGTGACCGGAGGATGGCCTGCTGGGGCGGGACGGGCGGCGGCCGCGGCGATGACCTCCGCCGCCGTGTCCGCCGTCTCGCGCAGCAGCGCGTCGAGTTCGGCGGCCATGGGGTGATGTCCGGCGAGGGTCCCGAGGCCGTCCGGCGTCGTCCGGCCGTTGGCCGCCGCGGGGGACGGCCGGCCGGCAGCGAGCTCCGCCCGCAGCGCGTCGGCGTCCCGTCGGCCGAGCGAGACCAGGGAGCCGCCGAGGTCGAGCCGCGCCGGTGGCAGCGACGCGGTGGCCCGGAGCTTTCCGTGGCCGACCGTGGCAGGTCTGGGCAACGCGGGGTCGACGCGGGCGCCTTCGGTCCACAGCGCGGTGGCCACCCGGCGGAGCTGGGCGACACCGTCACGGCGGGCCGAACCCGCCGCCACCACCAGGTGGTCCCTGCCCTGGAGCGTGTCGCCGATGAGCGAGGCCAACTGCCCGGTGCCCACCTGGACAAAAGCCCGCACCCCCGATGTGTGGAGTGCCTCGGTCAACGCGCGGAAACGTACCGGCTCCAGCAGATGGCGCACGAACAGTTCACGCACCGCCGCCTCACTGTGCGGATAGGGTGCGGCCGTCGTCGCCGACCACACCGGAGTGGCCGGGGCCAGCAGCTCGAACCGTCCCACGCTCTGCTTGATGGGCTCCAGATAGGGCGCCAGCATCGGGGTGTGGAAGCCGGACTGGAACGGAAGCAGCTGCGCGACGACCCCCTCGGCGCGCATCGCGGTGACGAACTCCTCGACGGCGGCGCGTGGTCCGCACACCATCGACTGATGCGGGGCGTTGTCATGGGAGAGCACCGTCCGCGCGTACGGCCGCTCCGCGAGGGCGGCCACCACCCGCTCGGCGGAGGCGCCCAGGGCGGCGAAGGCCAGGCCGGGCACCCGGAGCGCATCGGGGTCGAATGAGTCGAGGAAGGCGTCGACAGCCTCCCCGGAGCAGAGCCCGCCCGCCGCCATGGCCGTCCACTCGCCGATGCTGTGGCCCGCGAGCGCGTCCGGCACCAGGCCCATCCGCCGCAACGCGCGGTCGAGGAGCCGCCCCACCGCGAAGACACCGACCCCATGGCGACCTACATCACCGACCCGCGCCGCTTCGGCGGAGGCGGGGGCGGCCGCGTCGGGAAGCCCGAAGTACGCGGCGACGTTGTTTACTTGGGGCGCGAACTCCGCCTCCAGGCCGGGGAAGACGAACGCCAGACGGCCCGCCCCGCCGTCGGGGTGTCGCTCTCCGCCCTCGCCGAGCAGCGGGACAGGGGTGAACCAGAGGTCGCCGCGACCACGCCACGCCCGGCCGCCGGTCACCACCCGCCGGGCCAGGGCCAGCCGTTTGGCGGTCGGCGCGACGATGCCGAGCCGGACGCGGCCCGGTGTGCGGTGGTCGGTCGATCCCACGGCACGCAGGGTGGCGTCGTCCGCCGCGAGCAGCTCGCCCAGGGCCTCCGGGGTGGCGGCGGCGAGGGCGAGCACGGGCTCGGGCTCGGTCACGGTGCCAACAGAGGCAGCGGCAGTGGCAGTGGCAGGGGCAGGGAGCGGAGTGGGGGAGGGGCCGGAGCGCGCTGGCGGGGGCGCCTCCTCCAGCACCACATGCGCGTTGATCCCGCCGAATCCGAAGGCGTTCACCGCGGCCCGGCGCACCCGTGCACCGGGGCCGGTCTCCCAGGGCTCGGCCTTGTCAAGGGTGCGGAAGCGGGTGGCCGCCAGCGCGGGATGAGGGTCGTCACAGTGCAGCGTCGGCAGCAGGTGTCCGTAGTGGAGGGCCAGCGCGGCCTTGACCAGTCCGGCCGCACCCGCCGCGGGCATGGTGTGACCGATCATGGACTTCACCGAGCCGATGACCGCCCCCTCGGTGGTGTCTCGAGGAGGTCCGAACACCTCGGCCACAGTGGTGAGTTCGGCCCTGTCCCCGGCCGGTGTGCCGGTGCCGTGTGCCTCCAGCAGCCCGATCGCCCCGGGCTCCCGCGGGTCCAGACCGGCCGCCCGCCACGCCTGCCGCACGGCCCGGGTCTGGCCGTCGCTGTCGGGGGTGGCCAGACCCGCGGCGCGGCCGTCGCCCGCCACCCCGGTGCCCCGTACGACCGCGTAGACACGGTCCCCGTCCCGCACGGCGTCGGCCAGCCGTTTGAGCACCACAACACCGGTGCCCTCGCCGATCAGCACTCCGTCGGCCGCCCGGTGGAACGGGCGGCTGCGCTGACTCGGCGACAGCGCGCGCAGCTGCGTGAACACACTCCACAACGTGATGTCGTGGCAGTGGTGCACACCGCCCGCGAGCATCACGTCGCACCGGCCGGAGGCCAGTTCGGCCACGGCCTGGTCGACGGCGACGAGCGAGGAAGCACACGCGGCGTCCACCGTGTACACGGGGCCGCGCAGATCGAGCCGGTTCGCCACCCGGGAGGCGGCCAGGTTGGGCACCAGCCCGATGGCCGCCTCGGGGCGATCGGGCCCCAGCCGCTCAACGAACGCCGCCCGGACCCGGTCCAGTACGTCGTCCCGGAGTCCGGGCAGCAGTTCCGCGAGCGTATGCGTCAACTGATGTGCGGTACGCACCCGTTGGTCCAGCCGGGCGAGCCCCGGGGTGAGGTAGCCACCGCGTCCGAGGACCACGCCCACCCGCTCCGGAGCGGGCAGCCGGTCCGGGCCGCCCGCGTCGTCCAGGGCCTCCGCGGCCACCTTCAGCGCGATCAGCTGATCGGGCTCGGTACCGGACACCGAGGACGGAGTGATCCCGAACCGTACGGCCTCCACCTCGGCGAACTCGTCGACGAACCCGCCCCGTCGGCAGTACACCCGGTCCGGTCCCGCCGTACCGCCCCCCGCGCTCCCGGGGTCGTAGAACGACGCGTCCCACCGCCCGTCCGGGACATCGGTGATGGCGTCCACGCCATCCAGCAGGTTCCGCCAGTAGGCGGCGAGCCCCGGGGCGCCGGGGAACAGCACGGACATCCCGACGATCGCCACCGGCGGGACACGGCCGTCCCCGGCAGCCCCGTCCGCCGTACCGCCCGCGGCCCCGGTCACCAGCGCGAGGCGGTGCAGACGACGGCACGGACGGACCTGTCGCCCCAGGCCAGCTCGCGCAGCAGGGCCAACGCGCCCTCCTCGGGGTCGATCAGCGCGATGCCACGCCGGGCGTACGCGCGCGCCAGCTCCGGGGTCACCATCCCGTGGTGTGCGCCCGTGGGCGCCCACGGGCCCCAGTGCACGGTGAGCGCCCGGCGTCCGGTGCGGGCCGCCCACCGGGTCCCGATGGCCTCCAACGCATCGTTGGCCGCCGCGTAGTCGACCTGTCCGCGGTTGCCGGACACCGCGGAGACACTGCCGAAGAGCACGGCGAACGAGGGCTCGGCCGAGACCTTGTCCAGCGCGTCCAGCAGTGTGCTCGCGCCGTCCGTCTTGGTGCCGAACACCCGCTGGAAGGACTCGGCGGTCTTCTCCTCGATCAGATGGTCGTCGATCACACCGGCCGCGTACACCACGCCGTCCAGCCGTCCGTGGTCCGCGTGGATCTCCTTGACGGCCTGGAGGACCGCCCCCGCGTCGCGCACGTCCACCGACCGGTACCGCACCCGGCTGCCGAGGCTCCGTAACTCCTCTGCCGTGGCCGCCACTTCGCGTGCGCCCAGGATCCGGGTGGCCTCCCGCTGGATCTCCGCCGGTGTCCGGCCCCCGCCCCGGGCGGCGAGCGCGGCGCGCAGCGCGGGCTCGTCCCGGGCACCGGCGGTGGCCGGATCCTCGGGACCAACGGGTTCGGGGGTACGGCCCAGCAGTTCGATCCGGCAGCGGGAGGCGGCCGCGAGCGTGGCGGCGAAGCGTGCGGTGATGCCCCGGCCACCGCCGACCAGGACCACCACCGCGTCCTGGTCGAGCCCCAGGGCCGCGGCCTCCGCCGCGCCATCGCCGGCGGGGCCCGCGCCCGATGTGGCGAGCGTCCCCGGCGCGCTCTCCACCGCCTGGAGGCCCTGCCGCCCAGTGGCGGTGCGCAGCACGACCGGTGCCCGGTCCTCGGCGGCCACCTCGTCGAGCAGCGCGTCGGCGACGGCGGCCGCGGTGGCCGTCCCGTCCGTGAGGAAGTCCGCGGGGAAATCTGCGGGGAAGTCCGTGGGGAACTCGACAACCGCCGCCGCGATCCCGGGGAATTCCTTGGCCACCGTGCGGAACAGCCCGCGCAGCCCGGCCGGACGGAGGTCGAGCGGATCGGCGCGGCGGGTGGCCAGCAGCCATCGCGGACCGCGGCGCAGGGCCGCCTGGACGACGGGAAACGCGCCGGGCAGTACGGGCGCGCCGGAGCCGGTGAGCGGGTCGAGCAGGATGACCCCGTCCACCCGGCCGTCGCCTTCGTCCAGCAGGTGTTCCGCGTCGAACACCACGGCCTCGGCGCCGTACCCGGTCAGCCGCGCGGTGAGCGCCTGGGCCACGTCGTCGTCGGCGCCGAGCAGGACGAAGCGGGTGCCGGACAGCAGCGCGGGCGCGGTGGCGGCGGTGTCGGGAGCGGTGAGCGGCACCGGGCGCAAGAGGAACCGGCGGGGGGCCGTTCCCGTGATGGTGTCCGAGGACTCCGCTGCCTTGGCCGCGGCGTGGGCCTCGGTGGGTGGGGCGGGGACCTCGGTGGGTTCGGCGGGGACCTCGGTGGGTTCGGCGGCGGTGGGCGAGAGCCGGGCGGTCAGCCAGGTGGCGACGGCCATCGCCGTACGGGCCTTGGCCAGCTCCTCCAACTCCTCGTCACCGAGGGCGTCCGTACCGGCCATGCCCAGACGGCGGGCCAGCTCTCCCGCGATCTCGGCCCGCTTGATGGAGTCGATGCTGAGATCGGCCTCCAGATCGAGATCCGGCTCGATCATGTCGAGGGGGTAGCCGGTGCGCTCACCGATGATGTCCGAGACGGCACGGAGCACCTCCTCCACGGTGTGTTCCCGGGTGGGCGCTTCGGTGGCTTCGTCGGCGGGCGGTGGCGTTTCCACGGGGACGGGCGAGCCCACGGCAGCCGGTGCGGCCACCGGCGCCGAGATCGGCACGGGAACGCTCTCCGGTGCGCTCGGCCGGGCGTCCGGCGTGGCACCGAGGTACGTCAGCAGCACATCGCGCTGCGCCGCGACCATCTCCCGGCTCGCCTTCAGGAATTCGGAGACCAGGGCGTCCCGGTCGCCCCGCGCGCCCTCCGTGTGTTCCGCCTGGCTCACCGTTGCCTCCACAACACGTCGGGCCGGTGCGAGCGCACCGGGGAGAAGTTCACCGGCGACGGTGCGGACCAGCTGCCCGTCGACCGTCCAGCCCGCCCGGCGCGGCGGATCACCGCGTCCGGCGTCCACGGCGTCCCGGCCCCGGAACATCCAGCCGGTTCGCACCGGCAGCCCGGCCACCGCAAGTTGGGCGAGCGCGTCGAGGAAGCCACGCAGCCCGCCCGTACCGTCCCGCGCACCGTCGCAGGCGACGGCGCGGTGCGGGCGGTCGCCCAGGACCGCGCCGACGAGCTTGGTGAGCACCGTGCCAGGGCCCGCCTCGACGAACACCCGGGCGCCCGCCGCGTACATGGCCTCGATCTGCTCCATGAAACGCACCGGTGCGCCGATCTGGGCGGCGAGTTCCGCCCGGATCGCGTCGGGGGCCGGGCGGTGCGGGGTGGCGGTGCGATTCGCCCACACCGGGAACTCCGGTGGCTCCACCGCCTGCCGGGCCAGTGCCTCGGTGAAGCGTGCCGAGGCGCCCGCGACCAGGGGGCTGTGGAAGGCGCAGGCCACCGGGAGGGCTTTCGCCGAGTGTCCGGTGTCCCGCAGCATCCGTACCGCCTCGGCCACCGCCTCCTCCGGCCCTGAGATCACGGCCTGGCGCGGGGCGTTGTGGTTGGCGAGGACCACCCGCTCCTGGAGCCCGGCGTCCCGCAGTACCCGTAGAACGTCCTCGGCCGGTGCCGTCACCGCGGCCATGGCCCCGGGAGTGTCCCCCGCGGCCGCCACGATGGCCGCCGCGCGCTCCGTACTCAGCTCCAGCAGAGCATGTGGGGTGAGGGCTCCCGCAGCGCAGAGCGCCACCAGCTCCCCGTAGCTGTGCCCGCCCGCCATGTCGGGCACCACACCGGCGGAGGTGAGCAGGTCGTACGCGGCCAGCCCGGTTATACCGAGGGCGGGCTGTGCCACCCGGGTGTCGGTCAGCGCGGCCCGCTGTGCCGCCCTCCCCGCCGTGTCGAACGCGGCGGCCGGATAGAGCACATCGGCGTGGGCACTGCCGAGTTCCAGATGGCGCTGGAGCTCGGGGAAGGCGATGAAGTGGCCGCCGAACATCCCTGGCCGCTGACTGCCCTGGCCGGGAAAGAGGAAGGCCACTTTGCCGGTGCTGTCGCTGTCCCCGGTGCTGTCGCTGTCGCCTGCGCCATCACCGTCCCCGATGTGGCCTGCCTCCGGTGCTCCGGCGCGATGGATCCCGGCCGCCGGGTCGTGCTCGCCCGCCAGCACCCGGCGCAACCGTGCCGTCAACCCCGCCACGTCCTCGGCCACCACCGCCACCCGCACCGGCGTGGGGTCGGCGTCCGACCGCCGGGACGCGGCCAGCGCCAGATCGCGCAGCCGCCACGGCCGGGTGCCGGTACCGTCCGCGGTTGCCAGCCTCAGGAGGTCCTCCACGGCGCGGAGCGCCGCCGCGCGGTCGGCGCCACGGAAGGTGAACAGCTCCGCGGGCCAGGTGCGGAGACCGTGCGGCGGGGGAGCGCCGCCGTCATGGGCCGCCACGACCACATGGAAGTTGGTGCCGCCGAAACCGAATCCGCTGACCCCCGCGACCCGTTCGGCGGCGGGCGCCCCCCACGGCCGGGCCTCGGCGGGAAAGGAGAAGGGACTGCTGTCCCCGTCCCAGGCGGAGTTCGGCCGCTTCAGATGCAGGGTCGGTGGCTTGACGCCGGTGTGCAGTCCCAGCACGGTCTTGATCAGACCCGCCAGGCCCGCGGCGCATTTGGTGTGCCCGATCTGGGACTTCACCGAGCCGAGCGCACAGCTGCCCGGACGGGCTCCGGAGGCGCCGAACACCCCGGTGAGGACGCTGAGTTCGGTGCGGTCCCCGACGACCGTTCCCGTGCCGTGGGCCTCGATCAGACCGACGTCCGCGGGTGAGACACGGGCGTTGCGGTACGCACGCTCCAGCGCAGCCCGCTGCCCCTCGGGACGTGGCGCGGTCAGTCCCAGCGAACGGCCGTCGCTGGAGCTGCCCACCCCCTTGATCACCCCGTAGACGCGGTCGCCGTCGCGTTCGGCGTCGGCCAGCCGCTTGAGCACCAGGCATGCCACGCCCTCGCCCAGGACGATGCCGTCGGCGGAGCTGTCGAAGGTACGTGACCGGCCGGTCGGGGAGAGCGCGTGGACCGACGAGAACAACATGTAGTCGGTGATGCTGTTGTGCAGATCGGCGCCGCCGCACAGAACCGTGTCACTGGTGCCGCCGACCAGCTCCTTGCACGCCACGTCCACGGCGGCCAGTGACGACGCGCACGCCGCGTCCACGGTGTAGTTGGCCCCGCCCAGGTCCAACCGGTTGGCGATCCGCCCGGCGATCACATTGGCGAGCATGCCCGGGAAACCGTCCTCGGTGAGCGCGGGCAGCTGCTCCGCCACACCGCGCGGCACCTCGCCGAAGTACGAGGGGAGAACGGCCCGCAGCGTCTGCGCGTGGGACAGATCGCTGCCCGACTCGGCCCCGAACACCACGGAGGTGCGAGCACGGTCAAGGGCACGGCCGCCCTCTCCAGCACCGTATCCGGCGTCCTCCAGGGCCTGGCGCGCGGCCTCCAGCGCGAGCAGCTGGACCGGTTCGATACTGCCCAGCGAGGCCGGAGGGATGCCGTAGCGCAACGGGTCGAAGGGGATCCGGGGCAGAAAGCCGCCCCAGCGGGAGTTGGTGGCGCCGGTGCTTCCGTCCCCGTCCGCCCTGTAGTGGACGGCCGGGTCCCACCGCTCGGCGGGCACCTCCGTCACGGCATCCACGCCACCCACCACCTGGGCCCAGAACGTGGCGAGGTCGGGGGCCTGCGGAAACATACAGGCCATGCCGATCACGGCGATGTCCAGCGGCGGTGGCGCCTGCGGTTCCCCACCCCGCCGCTCCGCACCGGTACCCAGCCGCTCGCGCAGCTCGGCCGTACTCCGGTCGAGGAAGTTCGCCGCCCCGGAGGTGACGGAGTGGTGCAGCGCGTCGACGGTGGTGGTGGCCCAGCGCAGCACGGCCACGTCCCCGGCCATGAACATCCCCTCGGCGAGCTGACGGTCCTCGCCGACCGCCACCAGCCCTCCATCGGGGCCGCGTTCGACACCCTTGCTGGCGATCCGCAGCCGGCCGACGTTGAGGCGCTCCAACTCCTCCCACATCCGCCGATCCGGTGTGCCGCGCTTTCGCAGCCCTTCCCGGACGGTGTGAAAGCTGTCGGCGTACGGGCTGATCACACACCGGGTGGCATGTCCGGGTGCGGTCTCCAGCAGCGCGGTGCGCCGGGCGGCGACCACCTGGCGCTGGAACAGCGGCTGCACGGCGCCCTGTGCCACGGCCTCCTCGGTGAACAGGTAGGCGGTGCCCATCAGCAGGCCCACGGCGCCACCGCGCCGGGTGAGCGGGGCGGCGAGCGCGGCCACCATGGCGGCCGACCGCTCGTCGTGGATGCCACCGGCGAAGAACACCTCGATGCGATGCCCTTGGCCCGTGTCGTCCACGCGGTCCGCGCCGTCCGCGCCGTTCGCTGCGTGCGCGCCCGCCGCTCCGTCCGCTCCGTCCGCACTGTCGAGGAAGTCCTCGATCACCCCCAACTGCGCCTCCCACAGCGGGAAGCTGTTCCTCGGGCCGACATGCCCGCCGCACTCCGAACCCTCGAAGACGAACCGGCGGGCCCCGGCCCGCAGGAACTGGCCGAGCAGCCCCGGCGAGGGCACATGCAGAAAGGTGGTGATGCCCTCCCGTTCCAGCGCCACGGCCTGGGACGGCCGTCCACCGGCGATGACGGCGTGGCTGGGCCGGACCTCGCGTACGGCCTCCAGTTGGGCGTTCCTGATCTCCTCGGGTGCGAAGCCGAGCACACCCACGCCCCAGGGCCGCCCCGCCATGGCGGCCTCGGCCTCCTCCAGCAGCAGGCGCGCCTGGTCGTGTCCGGCCAGGGCGAGCGCGATGAACGGCAGCGCACCGCCGTCGGCCACGGCGGACGCGAACCCCGCCTGGTCGCTGACCCGGGTCATCGGGCCCTGGGCGAGCGGCAGCCGGGTCCCGGTCGTACGGGTCATCGGCGAACCGGGCCGCAGCACCGCGCTGGGCCCTGACGCCCGGCCGGGCCGTAACGCCCCATCAGGCCGTAACGCTTCATCAGGCCGTAACGCTTCATCAGGCCGTAACGCCTCATCAGGCCGTAATGCTGCATCGGGCCGTAATGCCGCGTCTTGCGACGCCTGTGGGGCGGAACCACCGTGACCTCCCCCGTCTCCCTCCTCCCGCCCGTCCGCCACCGCTCCCGCGTGGCGGATGGCGTCGGTGATGGCCCGGACCGTCCGCGCGGCATCCCGCCAGCGCTCGGCGAACCGTGCCGCGAGGAAGCCGTCCTGGCCGACGGGGAGGGGGCGTACCCCGGGCGCGGACACTCTCCGCCGCAGAACGCGGTGGCCGTCGGTCACGACGGTCTCCGAACCGTCCATGGAGCGGATCGCGGCCACGCGCTCCTCGGGAAGCCCGCATTCGGCGAGCAGCGACAGCTGGCTGTCCAGCACGACACCGGCGGCTCCCGCCACGACGGCGGCCGCCGCCGTATGCGGGCCGATGCCACCGCACGCCCACACCGGTACGGTCATCTCCGGGTCGGCGAGGAGTCGTTGGAGCAGTACGAAGGTGCTCAGCTCGCCCACTCGGCCGCCGCTCTCGCAGCCCCGCGCGATCAGGCCGTGGGCCCCGGCCGCGACGGCGTCGAGAGCCTCGTCCGGGGAGGTGACCTCGACGAGCACCCGGTGGTGACGCGTGATGTCCTGGACCGCCCACGGAGCGTCCTGGCAGAGCACCACCGTATGCGGCCCGTTCGCACCGGCGGCCCGTGGATCCGGGTCCACGGGCCGCGTGTTCGCATCGGCCGCCCTGGGAGACGCACCGGCAGGCGGTGCGGTCAGATCGGTGGGTGCCAGTCGGCAGCCCGCCGCCACCCGGACCCCGAAGCGGCCGTCGCCCACCCATAGCCGGGTGCGTTCCAGCGCGTCCCGCGCCTGACGGCCACCGGCACCCAGATCGAGCACACCGAGCCCACCGGCGCGACTGATCGCCGCCGCGAGTCTGGCGTCCGGTTCCCCGAAGGGGGTGACACCGATGACAAGATCCCCCACGTGAACAGCGGACGCCATGTCTTCTCCCGAGAGGTCGATAACGCTGGGAAAAGGGACAATTCGAGCACGTTTCGACGGAGCACCGATCCGGGCGGCGAGGATGTCACTTTCGTGTTCAACCGGGAAGAGGCAGGGACGAATCATGTGTGATTCATGAGTGTTCGGTCGCCGGAGGCGCCGTTGTCGCGCTATCCGCCCGATCCCGCCCGGCCGGTCCGGAGTGGACGCCCCGCACCCCGGACCGGGGGCCGGTACCGGCCCCACCTGCCATGTTGTGAGCCCGGTCGCTGTCCGTCGCGGCCCGTCCGTGCCGCCCTTCCCCCGGCGGACCAGCCGGGGACCGGCACAGCGTCATGCCCCTCGCGCTAGTGTGCGCCTGTGAGCTTTTATGTCGTTATCGGATCCGGGCCCGCTGGCACGGCCACTGCTCAACTCCTGGTCGAACAGGGCCATTCGGTACGGGTCATCACCAAGTCGGGCCGCGACCCGGAGCCCGGCATCGCCCATGTCGCGATGGATGCCAGGGACAGCGAGCGGCTGATCGCGGTCACAGAAGGGGCGGCCGCGATCTACAACTGTGCCGCGCCGCCCTACCATCGCTGGGCGAGTGAATGGCCGCCGCTGGCCTCGTCGACCTGCGCGGCGGCCGAGGCGACCGGGGCCGTCCTGGTCACATTGGGCAACCTCTACGGCTACGGTCCGGTGGACCGTCCCATGACCGAGGAGCTGCCACTCGCGGCGACCGGCCCCAAGGGGCGGGTACGCGCCGCCGCGTGGGAGGAGGCGCGAACGCTGCATGAGCGGGGTCGTATCAAGGCGGTCGAGGTGCGGGCCTCGGACTTCTTCGGTCCCGGTGTGACCGACGGCGGGCATCTGGCCGCGCGGGTCATGCCACGGCTGCTGCGCGGCAAGCCGGTCTCCGTGCTCGGGGATCCGGACGCCCCGCACAGCTGGACCTATCTCCCCGATGTGGCCAAGGCCCTGGTCGAGGTCGCAGACGAGGAACGGGCCTGGGGACGCGCCTGGCACGTCCCCACGGAGCCCGCGCTGTCCATCCGGGGGATGGCCGACCGCCTTGCCGCTCACGCGGGAACGGGGCCGGTCGCGGTGCGCAGGCTGTCGCCCGCCGTCCTCGGTGTCATAGGCGTCTTCTCCCCGCTGATCCGTGAGCTGAAGGAGATCCGGTATCAGTTCGACCGCCCGTTCACCGTTGATTCCAGCGCCTACGAAGCCGAGTTCACGGTCCGGGCCACCCCCGTCGATGAGCAGGTCAAGGCGACGGTGGACTGGTGGCGTGAGCGACTGGCCACCACCGGGTGACCGGTGCACCCGGTCCTCACCGGGCGCCGGAATCCGATCCGATGACCACCACCCGGGCCCACTCGGGGGGTGAGTCCGGCACGTAGTCGGGATTGTCCTCGCTCCACGACCGCGTGGAGTGCTGTCGAGGGAACAGACCCACCACCGTCCGGCACGGTGGCCGACTGGTGGGCCAGGGCGTCTGTCCGTCGGTCAGGGCCACGATGGCATCCGGTCGGGGCCGGCTCCGGAGCGCCTTGGCGAAGCCCGTGCGCAGATCCGTCCCGCCACCACCCATCAGCGGAATGCCCTCGGCACGGCACAGCGGGTGCACAACCCGGGCCGCCGTGTCGCACGGCACCACGGTGACCAGGTCGCGACGGCCGCCCACGGCCCGGGAGATCGCGGCAACCTCCAGCAGGGCACTGCCCAGTTCGGTGTCACTGACCGACCCGGATGTGTCGATGACCACGGAGACCCGGGGCGGCCTTCGCCGAAGGCTCGGCAGCACAGCGCCGGGCACCCCGGCCGAGCGTCGCGACGGTCGGCCGTAGTGGTAGTCCTCGCCCGCGCCGGGGCCGGAGGTCGCCGAGCGGACCGCCGCTCCCAGAAGCTCCCGCCACGGCTGTGGTGGGTGGAACACCTCCTCCGCCCAGCGCCGCCACCCCCTCGGGGCGTTTCCCGGACGTCCGGTGATGCCCTGTGCCACCCGGAACCGCACCGCGTCCCGTTCCTGCTCGCTGAGGCCGTGTGCGCCGTCCGGTCCCAGGTCCCAGTCCCGTTCCAGCCCATCGGCGCCACTGCCGCAGTCGAGCCAGGCCAGGTTCTGCGTACGCGGTCCGAGCCGGAACTGACGCAGGTAGTCCTCCATCAGCTCCCCGTCGCTCAGCGCCAACGCCCCTGGATCGACCGCGGCTTCGGGCCGCACCAACCCGTCGCCGTACACATCGTCGTTGATCTCGCAGTCCGCGGCGATGTTCATCCGCAGCCGTTCCGCCGGACCGGTCAGCCCGCGCTCGCGCGCGACCCGGTCACCGCGTCCGTGGTGGTCACGCAGCAGATGCGACACCTCGTGCACCCATACCCCGGCCAGCTCCTCCACCGGCGTCCGGTCCACGAACGCCGGAGAGACGTAACACCGCCAGTGCCGGTCGACGGCCATCGTGGGCACCTGACGCGATTCCACGGTGTGCAGGGCGAACAGCGCCGTCGCCAAGTAGGGCCGCACCCGCGCCGCGTGCAGCCGGGCGGCGAAGAGCTTGTCGCGGTCCAGCGTCCCCGGTGTGTCCGTGGTCATCGGCCGCCCCGCGCGGTGACGGCGGCCCGGGTCGCCACGTGGTCCGCACGCCGGGACACCGTCACCGCCCCGGCGAGCCGTTCGATCGACGCGGGCACCTCCCACGCCTCCCTGCGCAGTGTGGCGAGCGTGGTGGCGGGGACGACCACCAGGTCCGGAGCTCCGGTCTCCACCGCCCGGACCAGCAGCGTCCACGCGGCGTCCCAGCGGGACTTCTCCGGGCGCTTGCGGACCGCGTCCACCACTGCGTCCAGCACGGCCTGGCGCAGATCCCCCCGCTCGGGCAGGACACCACCGGCAGGGTCGGCGAGCAGTACTTCGGGATCCGGCAGGTCCATCCGGTCCAGAGAAGCCAGCAGTTCCAGCCCCGGACCGTCCCCCACCGTGCCCCGCACCAGAAGCGACAGTACGTCCCGGGAGGATCCGGCCGCGGTCGCGAAGGCGATCAGGCACAGGGTCATCTCCCAGCTCCGAGGGGACGGCCAGGGGCCGCCCCGGCGGCTCTCACTGCTGGGCAGCCGGTGGACCAGCCCAGGGCGCGCGGTGAGGAGCCCGCACACCGCGCGGCGGGCGAAGGCCACGGCCTCCGGCAGCTTCTCCCGGTCGAGCCGG
The DNA here is from genome assembly GCF_058215575.1 of Streptomyces sp. JLBJ103. Classification (NCBI taxonomy): domain Bacteria; kingdom Bacillati; phylum Actinomycetota; class Actinomycetes; order Kitasatosporales; family Streptomycetaceae; genus Streptomyces; species Streptomyces sp. JLBJ103. The sequence continues at coordinate 7,485,842 of NZ_CM177089.1, forward strand.
GGCAGCGTTGCCCGGGGCCATGTCCCGCCCAGGCCGCGTACCACGACGTCGTGGTCGTGGGTCCACTGAAGATGAACGAACCGGTTGGCCAGGGGCGGGCTCAACTCCCAGCCCTCGGCCGCCGAGGACCGGGGATTGGCGGCCGCCACGATCCGGACGCCGGGCGGCAGTCGCAGGGTGCCGATCCGCCGCTCCAATACGAGACGGAGCAGGGCGGCTTGCACGGCGGGCGGCGCCGTCGACAGCTCGTCGAGGAACAGCAGTCCCCGTCCGGCCCTTACCAGTCGCACCGCCCAGTCCGGCGGGGCCATCGGGACACCGTGTGCCGCGGGATCGTCGCCGATGATGGGCAGCCCCGAGAAGTCGGACGGCTCGTGCACGCTGGCGATCACGGTGGTCAGCGGAAGGTCCAGGGCCGCGGCGAGCTGTGTCAGGGCCGCGGTCTTGCCGATCCCCGGCTCACCCCACAGCAGCACGGGCAGATCGGCGGCCACGGCGAGCGTCAGGGCCTCCAGCTGTGTGTCGGCGCGCGGTTCGGTGGCCGAGTCGCGCAGCAGGCCCAGCAGCTCCCCGGCGACGTCGAGTTGGGCGGCGGAGACGGGGTCGGTGAGATGGTCGGTCGTGGCGAACGGGGTCTTCATGGGCATGTGTCATCACCTCAAGGCTCGTAGTGATCCAAGTGATCCGAATGAGTGGCGGGAGCGGGCCCCGGGTCAGCCGAGGGTCGCGTTGCGCGGGTGCGAACGGCGGTCACGCCGACGTGGCGGACTCGGCCGTACCCGGCCCGTTCCGGCCAGGCCCGCCCGGAACAGGCCGTAGGTGATCCGCCGCCGCGCGGCCGTCTCCAGCTCGTCCCGCAAAGCGCCGTCGCGCAGCACCGCGTTGGGGCCCAACAGGCCCTCGACGATGGCCAGCGCACCGGCGGTGTCGCCGTGGTTCAGGCGTTCACGGATGCCGGGGAGGCAGTCCGGACGACGGTGCGCCTCGTCGATGGCCCGCAGACACGGAAGCGGAGTACCGCTCAGCGCGGCCAGCAGTTCTTCCCGGCGGATCTCGGCCGAGTCGTGGTCCAGTGCCACCAACACCCCCTCGACCAGGCCGATCCGGTGCTGTGCTCCTCGGCACTCCACCAGGTGTGGTGGTCCTGCCCGGTCCGGGATGCGGGACGGAGCGGTCGGGACACGATCCGGCACCAGTGCCGAGGCGACCAGCGGGTGCAGTTGGTCGATCTCGATCGAGCCGGTGCGGAGGAGTTCCAGGTCGGGAAGGACCCAGGTGGCCGCATCGGGCAGGACGGGTAGCACGGAGGCCGTGGCTTCCGTGACTTCCGTGGCGATTCGCAGGGCGGGCGGCCCGACGCCGTCGCGGTGTGGCACGAGGTTCAGGACCAGCCGGTGCCGGGCCCCAAGCCGCACGGTGACGGCACGGGTGGGGCGGTCCTCGGCGTGGAGCAGAATCCCCGCCTCGGCCACCCACCGGTCAACGGCACAGCGGTGTCCCCACGGCACCATCTCCAGTGCCTCGGGGTCCACCACAGGACGGCCGTCGGCGGGCGGCCGTTCGGCCCCGGACCGGATCCGCAGCTCATCGGTTCTGCGGGCGTCCCACAGGTGGCGGTGCAGATCGAGGCGGAACCGCCGGTTGGGGCGCGGGTGGGGATGACGGCAGGCACCGGCCTCGGGGTGGGAGCCGTCCCACACCGCGAGGCTGATGCGCTGACCGGCATCCGCCCAGGCCGGAGCAGTCCGGGCCACGAGGTGTACGGGGTGTTCGCCGGTGCGCCCCGAAGTGTCGTACCGCGCCAGAGTGATGGTCACTCCTGGGCGCAGCAACCCGTCGGGAGCAATCCTCGGCATATGCCAGCGCAACAGGTCAGGAGCCAGATGGCGGAGATCTGCCCGGAGGCGGGCCGCCAGTTCCCGGCCATGGGTGCGTGCCAGGGAACGTAGGTTGAGATCGATATCAAAGCCCGCGGTGGCGCATGCCCCTGCCCAGTCCCCGGCAGAACGGCGAGCGGTCGCAGTCTCGATCATGGACGGCGGCACGGCGTACTGACGCACGCGCAGCCAGAAGGAAAGTCGGGAATCCCCGTTCGCGGTCCGAGTGAGCATCAGCACTCACCTTGCGCGGACGGGACCCCCATTCTGTTGAGAGAAGGAGTCATCATCGCGGTGATCGTAGCGTCTGTCGCGTCGGTGTGCCAGGGGTGGCTTCCGCGACGTGGACGGAACGCGACGTGGGGCTCCGGTCTGCCGGAGCCCCACGTCAACTCACCTCATGCGGAAACGGATCAGAAGCCGGCCGTCATCCCCGGGAGTCCCGGAGGTGTCGGAAGGGGCAGCTTCTTGGCGCCGCGCTCGCGCTGGGAGGCGGGCGTTCGGCAGGTCAGGTCCTCCGCCGGGAGATGGCCGGTGGTCAGATAGCTGGTGGCCGTCTTGTCCGCGCAGGACTTGGAGCCGTAGATGCCGTGGCCCTCACCTCCGGCAACGGTGACCATCCGCGAGCCCTTCAGGGCCCGGTGCATACCGCGACCGCTGGTGAGAGGCGTCTGCGAGTCCCACTCGTTCTGGAGAACGAGCGCGTCGACCTTGGTGTTGAACGCGGTGGCCGGCTCGCTGCCTTCCTTCTTCCAGAAAGCACACGGCTTGATGGTGGAGCCGAAGTCGCCGTACAGCGGATACTTCGCCTTGTCCCGCACCGCGTCGCTGCGGTACTGCTCGGGGTCGCGCGGCCACTCACGGGTGTCGGCGCACACGACGGTCCAGAAGGCGGCGGTGCCGTTGTCAGCGGGCGCTTCCCGGCCGAAGGCCGGCTGGGTGGGACGGCTGGGCGCCTTGGGCTCACCGGTGCGGGCCGGGGCCCCGTCGGCCGCCTTCTTCAGCTTGGCGATGCCCTCCGCGCCCTCGCGCACGGTGAAGAACGCGGCGCGGCTGCCGGCGCGGATGTCATCGCCGGTCAGCTTCTGGCCGTCGAGCTCGATCGGCTTGCGGTCGGCCTGGGCGACAAGGTCCCAGAACGTCTTGCGAACGGCCTCGGGAGTCTTGCCCAGCTTGTACGTGCTGTGCCGCTGGGCGGTCCACTCGCTCCACCGCTTGAAGGCGGGTTCGGCGCCCTCGGCCCAGACCTGGATCATGCCGCGCCATATTCGCGCCGGGTCCACGGCGCTGTCCAGAACGAATCGGTCGGCGTTCTGGGGGAACATCTGCGTATACACGGCCCCGAGGTAGGTGCCGTACGAGTACCCCAAGTAGGAGATTTTCTTCTCGCCCAGCACGGCCCGGATCACGTCCATGTCACGCGCCGTGTTGCGGGTGTTGATGTGGCTCAGCCTGTCGCCCTGTTTGGTGTCGCACTTCTTGGCGACAGTACGGGCCCACTTCACATCCTTGGCCAACTTATTCGCCCGGTACGGGCGTTGCCAGTTCTCCTCCGCGGCGGTCAGACCACAGGTGACGGGGGAGCTCAGGCCGACACCCCGGGGGTCGAAGCCGACGAGGTCGTACTTCTTCTTCACGGACGAGGGCAGCTCACCGGACGACGTGAACGGCATGTATATGCCCGAGCCGCCCGGGCCACCGGGGTTGAGCAGCAGCACACCACGGCGCTCCGCCGCGGTGCTGGTCTTCATGCGCGATATCGCGAGGCTGACCTTCTTGCCGTCGGGACGGCTGTAGTCCAGCGGGACCTTGATGGTGGCGCACTGGAAGGAGGCCGGAGCGTCGCTGGTGCAGCGGTGCCACGCCGGCCGCTGCTTGACGTACTGCTCCAGGGGGTTTTCTGCGGCGGAGGCGGTGCCCGGCGCGAGAGCCGGCACCAGGGCGGCGAGGGTACTCGCCGCCAGGACATGTGTGAGGGGTCTGTTTCGCACCTGCGGTGTCCTTCTGGGCAGTGTGTGTCGGACGCATCCACCCTTTCGCACAGGGCGGTTGGGAGGTAACCCCCAACGGGGGTGGAATGGTGTCCAACCGTGGGGGTACAGACCGGCCCGCATGTGATTCTGAAGTCGTAGTTACAGGGCGGTCCGCCTGGGTGCGCCTGGGTGCGCAACTCCCAGGGATGGCGCGTCCTGGCCCGTGTTTCCGCCGCCGGTCAGACTCCGGAGCGGGGCGGTGAACGCCCGTCAGCCCGGAAGGAAGGGAACCGATATGCCATCCTCTGCCGCCGACTACGACAGCCTGATGCGGAGAGTTCGTGTTCTGGAGGACAAGGAAGCGCTGCGCACCTTGATGATCCGCGGGTGGCGGGCGCTGGATCTCAAGGACTGGGAGACCTGGATCGCGTGCTGGGCCGACGATGCGACGCTCGAATTCGGCCCGTGGGAGACGATCCGCGGGAAGGAGGCGATCCGGGCGACGGTGGAGAGGGCGGAGTCGGCCTATCCGAGCATGCAGCACCACATCCTGAACATGCATATCGCCATCGAGGACGAGAGCGAGGACCGGGCCACCGGCATCGGATACATGTGGTTCGTCGCCGTCACCGAGCCCGGGAGGACCGCCTCTCCCTACTCCATGGGAGGCCCCTACGAATGGGAGTTCAGCCGGGGCCGGGACGGCTGGCTCCTGACCCGCCAGCGGCTCGGCGTCTGGTGGACCCACGGTGAGGACACCCGCAAGGCGTTCGCGTAGGCTGCGGGCCGAGGGGCTCATTCGTCGAACCAGACCACCAGGCGGACCTGGGAGTCACCATGGACGCCGGCTAGCGTCCGCATCACCGTCCACACCGGTTCCCACGGGCCGTCGGCGGAGACCGCGTCACGGCGTCGGGCGCGTTCGACGCGGAAGACGGTGGTCCCGACGTCCCATTCGGTGCCCTCGTCCCACAGTTCTCCGACCCGGTCGGGGGCGACGGACAGGGTGTCGATGCCACTGGCCCTGGCGAAGCCACGGCTCCAGTCCCCTCGGTGCATCAGCTCCAGGGTGCCGTCCGGATGCCGCCGGTAACGGGCGATATCGGTCGCCCGAGGGATCGCTGGTTCGTCCCAGTCGACGGCGAGGACGTCGTCCCAGCCGATCCAGGTGGCACCGAACGCCGCCTTCCGCGATGCCGCGTACCCGGCCCGGGTCACCGTCGAGGCGTCGGCCGGGATGCCACGGTCGGCCGCGACCGGCCGCCAGTGGCCACTGAGGCCCCGGACCCCGAAGAGGCAGGCGAAGGCGGCGTAGTCCCGGGTCATGCCGAGCATCGACAGCTCGATGGCGGAGTGCCAGGCCGTTTCTCCGATGTCGAGGCCGGGCCCCCAGGTACGGCACTCCACGAAGCCCTCGATGTCTGTTCCCACGGACTGATTGTGGCGTGCCCCGACGATCGGCACACGGGGTGCTCCCCGGGATCCGCCGACCTTCCGACGCCCGGCACTGCTGTGACCTCTGCCACATCTGTGGCAGGAATCCGCCACGGATGTATCCGGACCGGGTGCGCCCGGATCTGTGGTCCGGAGAAGGGAACATCAGCTTGAGGGTGGGAAGATAACCGTGACCGTTGAACGAAATCCGTGGCACGTTCTAGGCGCGCTGCTTGTCGGATTCTCCCTCATTTTGCTGGACATGAGCGTGGTGGCGGTCGCCAACCCCGCCATCATGGAGTCACTTGAGGCCGATGTCTCCGAAGTGGTTTGGGTGACCAGCGCCTATCTGCTCACCTACGCCGCGCCGTTGCTCTTCACCGGACGGCTGGGCGACCGCTTCGGCCCCAAGAACGTCTATCTGGTCGGCCTGGTGGTGTTCACGCTCGCCTCACTGTGGTGCGGTGTGGCGGGAAGCATCGACATGCTGATCGCGGCCCGTGCCGTGCAGGGACTCGGGGCCGCGCTGATGACGCCTCAGACCATGGCGGTGGTCACCCGGATCTTCCCGGCGGACAAGCGGGGCGCCGCCATGGGCGCGTGGGGCGGTTCCGCCGGAGTCGCGCTCCTGGTGGGCCCGGTCATCGGCGGTCTGCTGGTGGACTCCGCCGGCTGGGAGTGGATCTTCCTGATCAACGTCCCGGTCGGCATCGTGGCCTTCGTCCTCGCCTGGAAGATGGTGCCCGCGCTCGAGACCAGGCCCCACAAGTTCGACCTGATCGGCATCGTGCTGTCCTGCGGGGGCATGTTCCTGCTGGTCTTCGGCCTTCAGGAGGGCAACAACAGAAACTGGTCGGCGACCATCTGGCTGATGATCGGCGCGGGGCTGGCCGTGCTGACGATGTTCGTCGTGACACAGGCGCTCAACAAGGGCGAGCCCCTGCTGATGCTGAGTCTGTTCCGCGACCGCAACTTCGCGCTGGCCAACGTGGGCATCGCGGCCATGGGCGCCGCGGTGACCGCGATGACCGTGCCCACCTACTTCTACCTCCAGGGCGTGCGCGGGCTCACCTCCATGGAGTCGGCCCTGATCTTCGCCCCGCTGGCGATCCTGACCGGTGCCTGCGCCCCGGTCGTCGGCAAGCTGTCCGACACGATGCATCCGCGCACCTTCACCACCATCGGATTTGTGCTGTTCGGCATCACCATCTTCGGGTACAGCGAGTTGATGAAGCCGGACTCGGACCTGTGGATGTTCTCGGCCACGGCCGCCGTGACCGGTATCGGCAACGGCATGGTCTGGGGCCCGCTGGGCGCCATCGCCACCCGCAACCTCCCCATCCACCAGTCCGGCGCGGGCTCGGGCGTTTACAACACCAACCGCCAGGTGGGCGCCGTGCTCGGCAGTGCCGCGGTCGGCGCGCTGTTCGTGGACCGGCTCGACGCACACCTGCCGGGTATCGGCGGGGGCGGGGGGCATGTCGAGGGCAGCGTCACCGCCATCCCCGATATGTTCAAGGAGCCCTACAGCACGGCGCTCAGCGAGACGGGTCTGCTGCCCGTCGCCTTCCTGGTGCTGGGCGCGATCGCCTGCACCCTGTTCATCCGCTTCCCGTCGCAGAAGACACCGAAGGAGAACGAGGGCGTCGCCATGCAGAAGGTCGACGACGCCAGTTGATCTCCAAAAGCCAGTCGACGTCATGCTGAAATGAACGGGGAGGGTCCCTTATGGGCACCACAGAAGAATTCGGCCGCTGGATCCGCAAACTCAGCTCCACGGACGATCCCAAGGCCAGATTGATTTTCCTTCCGCACGCCGGAGGTTCGGCGAACTCCTACTTCCAGTTCGCGCGCGGATTCCGCGATGTGGACGTCCATGGAGTGCAGTACCCCGGTCGGCAGGATCGACGTCATGAGCCTTTCAGGGAAACCGTCGAGGAGCTGGCGGACGAGATCGCCGAACTCATCGGCGAGTGGAACGATCTGCCTGTCGTCCTGATGGGAAACAGCATGGGCGCGCTGGTGGCCTTTGAGGTGACTCATCGTCTGGAGGCCAAGGACAATGCGCCATTGGCCCTCTTCGCCTGCGGCCGGGTGGCACCGACGCTGCGCAAGGACGAGGGAACGCACCTCAAAGGCGATGAAGCCTTTCTCCAGGAGATGGCGCTGCTGGGCGGCATGGGACATGAACTGCTCCAGGACGAGGAGATCCTCGATATGGTCCTGCCTCCCATGCGTGCCGACTACCGGCTGGCGGAGACGTATTGCGCCTCGCCGGAGAAGCGCATCTCGGTGCCGGTCCATGTGCACATCGGCACGGCCGATCCCAAGGTGAACGAGCCCGAGGCGGCCGAGTGGCAGCGGAGCACCACCGGTGAGTTCACCCTCGACACCCATGAGGGCGGCCACTTCTTCTTCACCGACAACGGCGCCCGCCTGACGGATTCCATCAACAAGGCACTGGACGACGCGCTTGCTGTGAAGCCGTGAGGTTCTGACGGCTCGGGGCGACCCGCCGCGCGGGCTTCGGTATCCATCCCGGAGCCCCGCGCGGCCGGGTCGCTTCGCCATGCCCGAAAGTTCCTCCGGGCCGGTCCGTCACAGCATCGGATGCCCTCAAACCTCTCTCGGGAAAAAACTCTTGAATGGCTGTATCCGTACGGGTCGCCGCGGGATCTAAAGAGTCGACCACATGGTTGCCGGCAAGAGCCCGAAGGTGGGGGAAACAAGCATGGCCCTCGAGAAGCCCGACATCGTCGGAGCCCTGCGTAAGTCGCTGAAAGAGACCGAGCGTCTGCGGCGGCAGAACCAGCAGCTGCTGGACCAGGCGGGCGAGCCCCTGGCAATTGTGGGGATCAGCTGCCGCTTTCCCGGAGGAGTGACCTCACCGGAGGAATTGTGGTCGCTGGTCGCCGAGGGACGCATGGGGTTCTCGGAGTTCCCCGACGACCGCGGCTGGGACCTGGACAACCTCTATGACCCGGACCCGGACCACCCCGGTACGGCCTATACCCGCCACGGCGGATTCCTCGACAACATGGCGGATTTCGACGCCGAGTTCTTCGGTATCAGCCCCCGTGAGGCACTGGCCATGGACCCGCAGCAGCGGCTGCTGCTCGAAGGGGCGTGGGAGGCGTTCGAGGACGCGGGAATAGACCCGCTGACGCTCAAGGAGAGCGACACCGGCGTCTTCTGCGGGCTCATGTTCTCCGACTACCAATTCGTCGCGGGCCTCAGCGACCGGCGGCCGGAGATCGAGGGCTACCTCTCCATCGCGTCCTCGCCCAGCGTGGCATCGGGCCGTATCAGCTACACCTTCGGCTTCGAGGGCCCCGCGGTCACCGTGGACACGGTGTGCTCCTCCTCCCTCGTGGCGATCGACCTGGCGGCCAAGTCCCTGCGCGCCAAGGAGTGCTCGCTCGCCGTGGTCGGCGGAGCGACGACCCTCGCCCGGCCCAGCGCCTTCATCGAGTTCAGCCGCCAGCGTGCCCTGTCGCCCGACGGCCGCTGCAAGGCGTACGCGGAGGCGGCGGACGGTGTCGGCTGGGCGGAAGGCATGGGCCTGCTCGTCCTGGAGCGGCTCTCCGACGCCCAGCGCAACGGACGGCAGATCCTGGCCCTCGTGCGCGGCAGCGCCGTCAACCAGGACGGCGCCAGCAATGGCCTGACCGCGCCCAACGGCCCGTCCCAGGAGCGGGTGATCCGGCAGGCGCTGGCCGCCGCCGGGCTGTCCCCGTCCGATGTGGACGCCGTCGAGGGGCATGGCACGGGAACCCCGCTCGGTGACCCCATCGAGGCGGAAGCTCTGCTGGCCACCTACGGCCAGAACCGGGAGAACGGCCCCCTGTGGCTCGGCTCGATCAAGTCGAACTTCGGCCACACCCAGGCCGCGGCCGGGGTGGCGGGCGTGATCAAGATGGTGATGGCGATGCGTCATCAGACGCTTCCGCCCACCCTGCACGTGGACGCCCCGTCCTCGCATGTGGACTGGGCGTCGGGCGAGGTCGCGCTGCTGACCGAGGCCCGGCCCTGGGCGCCGGGGGAGCGCGTCCGTCGCGCGGGCGTCTCGTCGTTCGGTGTGAGCGGCACCAACGCCCATGTGATCCTGGAGGAGGCCCCGGAAGCAGAGCCGGCCGAGGACCACGCGCCGACCGGGGAGCACGGCACGGGTGTCCGGCCGCCGGTTCTCGTACCGCTCTCGGCGCGCGGCGAGGCGGCACTGCGTGAGCAGGCCGACCGGCTGCGGGCGCACATGATCGCTCGTCCGGAGCTGGACCACCTGGACATCGCCTTCGCTCAGGCGACCGCCCGCGCCCATCTCGAGCGCCGCGCCGTGGTCGTGGCCACCGACCGGGGCGCCCTGCTGACCGGTCTGAGCGAGCTGAGTTCGGCTGAGCCGGCCGCGAACGTGGCGGAGGGCCAGGTCGCCGGTGCGGGTGTGAAGCCGGTGTTCGTGTTCCCCGGGCAGGGTGCGCAATGGGTGGGTATGGCCGTCGAACTGCTGGATTCCTCCCCGGAGTTCGCCGCCGAGATGGCCGCGTGTGGTGAGGCGCTTGCCGAGTTCGTGGACTGGCGCCTGGAGGATGTGCTGCGCGGTGCGCCCGGCGCGCCGACCCTGGAACGCGTCGATGTGGTGCAGCCCGCCCTCTTCTCGGTGATGGTGAGCCTGGCGGCGCTGTGGCGCTCCTGCGGTGTGGAGCCGTCGGCAGTGGTCGGCCACTCGCAGGGCGAGATCGCCGCGGCGTATGTGGCCGGTGGTCTGTCGCTGCAGGACGCGGCCCGGATCGTGGCGCTGCGCAGCCAGTTGGTCCGTGACCGCCTCGCCGGGCTCGGCGGCATGATGTCCGTCGCCCTGCCGGTGGAGCGGGCCGAGGAGCTGATCGCCCCGTACCAGGGCCGGATCTCGGTGGCGGCGGTCAACGGCCCGGCAGCGGCGATCGTCGCCGGAGAGCCGCAGGCACTGGACGAGGTGCTCGCGGCCTGTGAACGCGACGGGGTGCGGGCCCGCCGGGTCAAGGTGGACTACGCGTCGCACTCGGCCCAGGTGGAGGCCATCGAGGCCGAACTGCTGGAGGCGCTCGCGCCGGTCGAACCGTCGAGCGGGCGGGTGCCCTTCTACTCCACGGTGACCGGCGGGTTCATCGACACCGCCACCATGGACGCCGCGTACTGGTACCGGAACCTGCGCGGGCAGGTCGGGTTCGAGCCCGCCATCCGCGCCCTCATCGACAAGGGCATGGGCTGCTTTGTCGAGGTGTCGCCGCATCCGGTGCTGACGATGGCGGTCGACGAGACCGTCGAGGCGCGGGACGCGGTGGGCCGCGTCGCCGTGGTCGGCTCCCTGCGACGGGACGAGGGCGGACTGCCCCGGTTCCTGCTCTCGCTCGGCCAGACGCATGTCGCGGGTGTGCGCATCGACTGGGAAGCGGTGTACGGGGGCACCGGCGCACAGCGGGTGGACCTGCCCACCTACGCCTTCCAGCGGGAGAAGTACTGGCTGACTCCGTCGGCGCAGGGCGGTGATGTCGCGGCGGTCGGTCTGGACCGGCTGCGGCACCCGGTCCTGGGCGCGGCCGTGCAGGTCGCCGACCGCGACGAGTGGGTGTTCACCGGTCGCTTCTCCACCGAGTCGCAGCCGTGGGTGAGCGACCATGTGGTGCTGGGCTCGGTGATCGTGCCGGGCGCCGCGCTCGTCGAACTCGTCCTCGCCGCCGCCCGCCACCTCGGCTGTGAACTCCTCGACGAGCTGATCTTCGAGGTTCCGCTGACCCTCGACGAGGGCTTCGCCCGGCACATCAGGGTCACCGTGGGCGTGCCGGGGGAGGACGGCCGTCGCGAGGTCGCCCTTCACTCCCTCCCCGAAACCGCCACCTCCGGGAACGGCACCTCCGGGACCGGCGAGGACGGCGAGCGGCAGGTCGTCCGGCACGCGCGCGGCTGGCTGGCCCCCGACGCCGACGGGTCCGCCACGCCCTTCCCCGCCTCCTGGCCGCCGGTCGCCGCCGTTGAGACCTCCGCCGACGCCCTGTACGAGCGGCTGGCCGACGTCGGGCTCGACTACGGCCCGCTGTTCCAGGGCGTCCAGGCGGTGTGGCGCAGCGGCACCGAGGTGTACGCCGAGGTGGCCCTGCCGGAGGACACCGCCGTCGACGGATTCGCCATCCACCCGGCGCTGTTCGACTCCGCACTGCACGCCTGCATGCTGGACAAGGACCCCGGAACCGCTCCGGACCTGCCGTTCTCCTGGTCCGGAGTGCGCTGCGGCCACCCCGCCACCTCCCGGGTACGGGTGCGCATCGGCGCCACGGGCGAGTCCGCCTTCCGCGTCGATGTCGCCGACGAGAACGGCGAGATGGTCGTCTCCGTCGACAGCCTCGCCGTACGCCCGGTGGACCCGGCGCAGTTGACCCGCGCCCGGGGCGAGCAGAACGCGCTGTTCCAGCTGGACTGGACGCCGATCACCGGCACGTCCTCGCCGGCCCGTGTGGTGGTCCTCGGCGATCTCGACGCGCCGGGTGAGCGCTACGCCGATCTGCCCGCCCTGGAGGCCGCCCTCGCTGACGGCGCCGCCGGTGCCGACCTGGTGCTCGCCGAGATCGCGACCCCAGCCGCGGACGACCCCGCCCATGCCGCCAACGAGGTCGCCGAGCGCACCCTCGCCCTGGCTCAGCGGTGGCTGGCCAGCGAATGGCTGGGCGAGGCCACCCTCGTGGCGGTGACCCGGCAGGCGGTCGCCGTCGGCGCGGAGTCCGTGGACCTGGCCCAGGCACCGGCCTGGGGTCTGCTGCGCAGCGCGCAGACCGAACACCCCGGCCGCTTTGTCCTGGTCGACACCGACGGTGGCACCCAGCCGGACTGGAGTTCCCTGGCCGGTCTGGACGAGCCGCAGTTGGCCGTCCGTGGCGGCGCGCTGCTGGCCCCCCGGCTGGGACGGCCGGTGGCCGGGCCGTCCGGTGCGGCGTGGCGGCTGGGCAGCAGGCAGAAGGGCTCCCTGGAGAACCTCACCATCCTGCCCTCCGACGGCACCCGCGCACTGGGCGTCGGCGAGGTCCGCGTCGCCATCCGGGCCGCCGGCCTCAACTTCCGCGACGTGCTCATCGCCCTCGGCATGTACCCGGGTGAAGCGCCCCTGGGCAGCGAGGCGGCGGGTGTGGTGCTCGAGGTCGGCTCCGGTGTGACCGACCTCAAGCCCGGCGACCGGGTGTTCGGACTGGTGATGGACGCCTTCGGCCCCGTCGCCGTCGCCGACCGGAAGACCGTCGCGGCCATGCCGGAACACCTCACCTTCGCCGAGGCGGCCGCGATCCCCGTCGTCTACCTGACCGCGTACTACGGTCTGGTCGACCTGGCCGACCTGCAAGCGGGCGAGAAGCTGCTGGTGCACGCCGCCGCCGGTGGCGTCGGCATGGCCGCCGTACAACTCGCCCACCACTTCGGCGCCGAGGTGTTCGCCACGGCGAGCCCGGCCAAGTGGGACGCCGTACGCGCCCTGGGCGTGCCCGCGGAGCGCATCGCCAACTCCCGCGACCTGGACTTCCGCGAAGCCCTCCACCAGGCCACCGGTGACACGGGTGTGGATGTCGTCCTGAACTCCCTGGCGGGCGAGTTCGTCGATGCCACACTGGAACTGCTGCCGCGAGGCGGTCGCTTCATCGAGATGGGCAAGACCGACATCCGCGACCCCGAGGCCATCGCACAGCGGTGGGCCGGTGTGCGCTACCGCTCCTACGACCTGATGGAGGCGGGGCCGGAGCGCATCCAAGAGATGCTGGTCGCCATCGCCGACCTGTTCGAACGCGGCATGCTGTCCCCCTCGCCGATCCGCGCTTGGGATGTGCGCCGGGGCCAGGAGGCGTTCCGCTTCCTGCGCGAGGGCCGCAACGTCGGCAAGGTCGTACTCACCGTGCCGGCACCCCTGGACCCCGAGCGCACCGTGCTGATCACCGGTGGCACCGGTGGCCTGGGCGCCCTGTTCGCCAAACACCTCGTCACCCGCCACGGCGTACGCCACCTGCTGCTGGTCAGCAGGCGTGGCCCGGCCGCCGAGGGCGCCGCCGAGCTCGTCGGCGAGCTGGCAGCGCTCGGCGCGCAGGCACACGTGGCCGCCTGCGACGTGGCCGACCGCGAACAGGTCGCCGGTCTCCTCGACTCGCTCGACCGCCCGCTCACCGCTGTGATCCACACAGCCGGTGTGCTGGCCGACGGCGTCATCGAGTCGCTGACGCCCGAGCAGATGCGCCACGTCATGCGGCCGAAGCTCGATGCCGCATGGCATCTGCACGAGCTCACCGCGCGGATGGACCTCTCGGCGTTCGTGCTGTTCTCCTCCGCCGCCGGACTGCTCGGCAACCCGGGCCAGGCCAACTACGCCGCAGCCAACGCCGCCGTCGACGCACTCGCCGCGCTGCGCAGGGCGGCCGGTCTGCCCACCCTCTCCCTGGCCTGGGGCCTGTGGTCCGACTCCACCGGGATGACCGGTGAGCTGGACGAGGCCGACCTCGCCCGTATGGAGCGCACCGGCATCGGCGCGATCTCCGGCGACCTCGGCCTGGAACTCTTCGACCAGGCCCTCGGCTCCGAGGCGGCCCTGCTGGCCCCGGTGCGCCTTGACCCCGCCGCGCTGCGCGTCCAGGCCCGGTCCGGCATGCTGCCCGCCCTGCTCCGGGGTCTGGTACGAGCCCCCGCGCGCCGTGCCGACAACGCGCGGTCGCTCGAGCGGCGGCTCGCCGGAGTGGCCGAGGCCGACCGCGAGCAGGTCGTGCTGGACCTGGTGGGTACCCAGGTCGCGTCCGTGCTCGGCCATGCCTCGGCCGCCGCCATCGACCCCGAACGCAGCTTCAAGGAGCTCGGCTTCGACTCCCTCGCCGCGGTCGAGGTGCGCAACCGCCTCAGCCAGGTGACCGGTATCCGCCTGCCCGCGACGCTGGTCTTCGACCACCCCACCCCGATCGAGGTCGCCCGGCTGATCCTCGCCGAGGTCGGCGGAGCCACCAGCGCACAGCGCTCCTCGCCGCTCGAGGAAGAGCTCCAGCGGCTCGAGACACTTCTGATCACCCTGTCCGAGCAGGAACAGCAACTGGTCGGTGCGGAACCGCGGCTGCGCTCGCTCAGCAACCGGCTGAAGATCCTGCTGAGCACGACGGGCGGCGGCCACGACACCACTGACAACACCCCCGAAGACGACCTCGACTTCGTCTCCGACAGCGAGATGTTCGACCTGATCGACAAGGAGCTCGGATCCGCATGACCGGGAAGACAGACAACGGCCTGAGCGGATCGAGCGGATCGATGGGCGAAGAGCAGAAACTCCGCAGCTATCTGCGCCGGGTGACCTCCGAACTGCGCACCGCCAACCGCAAGGTGCGCGAGCTGGAGCAGCGTGATGTCGAGCCGATCGCGATCGTCGGCATGAGCTGCCGTTTCCCCGGCGGGGTGACCTCGCCGGAGGAACTGTGGGAGCTGGTGGCGTCCGGGCGGGACGCCATGGGCCCGTTCCCGACCGACCGCGGCTGGGACCTGGAGCGGCTCTACGACCCCGACCCGGAGCGGCCGGGCAGCGCCTATGCGACCGAAGGCGGGTTCGTCGACACCGTTCCCACCTTCGACGCCGACTTCTTCGGGATCAGTCCGCGTGAGGCGCTGGCCATGGACCCGACCCAGCGGCTGACGCTGGAGACGGCGTGGGAGGCCCTGGAGGACGCGGGCATCGACCCGACGACCCTGCGGGGCAGCGACACCGGTGTGTTCGCGGGCACCGTCTCCTCCGACTACGGCCCGTCGACGCTGCCCGAGCTGGAGGGGTTCCGGGTGACCGGCACCCAGAGCAGTGTCATGTCCGGCCGCGTCGCCTACAGCCTCGGTCTCGAGGGACCGGCGGTCTCGATCGACACCGCGTGCTCCGCCTCCCTCGTGGCCCTGCACCTGGCCGCGCAGGCCCTGCGGGCGGGCGAGTGCTCGCTCGCGCTCGCCGGTGGTGTCACCGTGCTGGCCGGGCCCTTCCTGTTCGTGGAGTTCAGCCGGCAGCGCGGACTGGCCCGCGACGGGCGGTGCAAGGCGTACTCGGCGTCCGCGGACGGGACCGGATTCTCCGACGGCGTCGGTCTGGTGGTGCTGGAGCGGCTGTCGGACGCCCAGCGCAACGGGCGGACGATCCTCGGTCTGATCCGGGGCAGCGCGGTCAACCAGGATGGCGCCAGCAACGGTCTGACCGCGCCGAACGGTCCGTCGCAGGAGCGGGTCATCCGCCAGGCCCTGGCCAGCGCCGGGTTGAGCCCGGTCGAGATCGACGCGGTGGAAGGCCACGGGACGGGCACCAAGCTCGGGGACCCGATCGAGGCCCATGCCCTGCTGGCTACGTACGGCCGGGAGCGGGACGGGGATCCGCTGTGGCTGGGGTCCATCAAGTCGAACATCGGTCATACGTCTGCCGCGGCGGGTGTGGCGGGTGTGATCAAGATGGTGATGGCGATGCGGCACGGTGTGCTGCCGCCGACCCTGCATGTGGATGAGCCGTCGCCGCATGTGGACTGGGAGTCGGGGCGCGTCGAGTTGCTGACCGAGGCCCGGGACTGGCGGGTTGAGGGGCGTCCGCGTCGTGCGGGTGTCTCCTCGTTCGGTGTGAGTGGCACCAACGCGCATCTGATCCTCGAGGAGGCTCCGGCCGAGGAGCCGTCCGAGGAAACGACGCCGGTCGTGCCCGTGCGGCCCGCTGGTGCGGTGCCGGTGGTGGTGTCCGCGCGGACGGACGAGGCGTTGCGGGCGCAGGTGGAGCGGTTGCGTTCGCACCTGATGGCGCGGCCTGAGGTGTCCGTGGTGGACACGGCGTACTCCCTGGTGACATCGCGCGCGTTGCTGGACCGCCGGGCGGTGGTGGTGGCCGGGAGCCGGGAGGAGCTGCTGGCGCGGCTGACCGGGGTGACGGTTGGTGAGGCGGCTGTTGGTGGTAAGTCGGCGTTTTTGTTCTCGGGTCAGGGTTCGCAGCGTTCGGGGATGGGTCTGGAGCTGGCCGGGGCGTTTCCGGTGTTCGACCGGGCGTTGACCGAGGTGTGTGCGGAGTTGGATCCGCGGCTTGGTCGTTCGGTGCGGGAGTTGCTGGCCGCTGATGGTGAGGTGCTGAATGCGACCGAGTTCACGCAGGTGGTGTTGTTCGCGGTTGAGGTGGCGCTGTTCCGGTTGGCGGAGTCGCTGGGGGTGCGGCCGGATTACCTGATCGGGCATTCGGTTGGTGAGATCGCTGCCGCGCATGTGGCGGGTGTGCTGTCGCTGGCGGATGCTGCCGAACTGGTGGTGGCGCGCGGCCGGTTGATGGGTGCGCTGCCCACCGGTGGCGCGATGGTGGCCGTTCAGGCTGCTGAGGCTGAGGTGGCTGAGTCGCTGGCCGGGTTCGAAGGCCGGTTGGAGATCGCCGCGGTGAACGGGCCGCTGGCGGTGGTGGTGTCCGGTGACGAGGACGCCGTGGAGGAGTGGCTGCCTTGGTGGGAGGGTCGTAAGACGTCCCGGCTTCGGGTGTCGCATGCGTTCCACTCCCCGCGGATGGAGCCGATGCTTGAGGAGTTCCGCGCGGTGGCGGAGGGGCTGACCTATGCCGAGCCTCGCATCCCGGTCGTCTCCAATGTGTCCGGTGAGCTGGTGTCGGCCTTCGACGCGGATTATTGGGTGCGCCATGTCCGTCAGGCGGTCCGGTTCGCCGATGGTGTGCGGTCGCTGTGGGATCTGGGTGTGCGGCGGTTCCTGGAGCTGGGGCCGGACGCTGTCCTGACGGCGATGGCGCGGCAGTGCGTGGAGGATGACACCGAGGCGGCGTTCATTCCGGCCCTGCGGGCCAAGCATGCCGAGCGGGAGACCTTCGCCGGTTTCCTCGGCTGTGCCCACACCGCGGGTGTGGAGGTGGACTGGAACGCCTTCTACGCCAACACCGGTGCGCAGCACGTGGGTCTGCCCACGTACGCCTTCCAGCGTGAGCGGTACTGGCTGACCCCGGGCACCGCTCCGGGCGATGTCTCGGCCGCCGGGCTCGTCGGCGTCGAGCACCCCATCCTGGCCGCGGCCGTGCGGGTCGGCGACCACGACGAATGGGTTCTCACGGGCCGCATCTCCACGGAGACCCAGCCCTGGGCCGCGGAACATCTGCTGCTCGGCACCATGGTCGTGCCCGGTACGGGGCTGGTCGAGCTGGCCCTCACCGCCGGACGTCACACCGGAGCCCCGGTCCTCGACGAGCTGGTGCTGGAATCCCCCCTGGTCGTACAGCCCGACGTCACCCGGCAGCTGCACATCACCGTCGGGACGTCGGGCCCGGATGGCCGCCGCGATGTGGCGATCTACTCGCGGTCGGAGAACGGCGCCGGTACCGCGGAGACCGAGACCACGTGTCACGCCCGCGGCACCCTCGGCACCGACAGTGCGCCCGCCGGGGCCTGGCCGGAGAAATGGCCGCCGCAGGACGCCGAACCCATGCCCGTCGACGAGCTCTACGGTCGTCTCGCCGACCTCGGATACGACTACGGCCCGCTGTTCCACGGTGTCGAGGCCGTCTGGCGCGACGGCGACGAGACCTACGCCGAGGTGACCCTGCCCGAGGGCCACGAGGGCTTCGGCATCCACCCCGCGCTCTTCGACTCCGCGTTGCAGAGCGGTGTCGTCCTGCTGACCGGAGACGACGCCGCCGCGCATCTCATGCCGTTCAGCTGGAGCGGTGTACGGCTCCATCGCCCCGGTGCTTCGCGGTTGCGGGTTCGCTCCACCATGATCGGTGGCACCTCGTTGCGGCTGGATGCGGTGGACGAGGACGGAGCCCCGGTGGTGTCCGTACGCTCCCTCGTCGTCCGTCCCGTGGAGCAGGAACGCATCGACAGCGCTCGCGGTGACGCGCGGCAGTCGCTGTACACGGTGGAATGGACGCGGATCGAAACCGGCCCGACCGACGGGACACCGGACCACATCCGGATCGGCGCGGGGGAGACCTACCCGGACCTGGACGCTTTGGAGCGTGCGCTCGCCGAGGGCGCCACTGCGCCGCGGGCAGTGCTCGCCACCGTGTCCGCCACAGGCGAGGACACCCCCGGCGCGGCGCGCGCCACCGCCGGTGAAGCGCTCCTTCTGGCGCAGCGATGGCTGGCCAGTGAGTGGCTGGGTGAAGCACGGCTGGTGGTGGTGACCCGTCATGCGGTCGCCGTCGATGGTGAGGTTCCCGACGCCGCCCAGGCGGCGGTATGGGGTCTGCTGCGCAGTGCGCAGTCCGAGCACCCGGGCCGGTTCGTACTGGTCGACGTGGACGGTGTCGAGCCCGACTGGGACGCCCTGCTCAACACGGACGAGCCCCAATGGGCGGTACGAGACGGCCGGTTGCTGGCGCCGCGGCTCGCGCGTCCCGACGCGGCGGCCGGTCAACCGCCCGCTCTCGACCCGGACGGGACCGTTCTGGTCACCGGTGGTCCGGCTGGTCTGGGCGCGGTGTTCGCCCGTCACCTCGCGGCCACACACGGCGCCCGTCATCTGCTGCTGCTCAGCCGCCGCGGTCCGGAGGCCGACGGCGCTGCCGAGTTGGTCACGGAGCTGGAGGGCCTGGGCTGCCGAGTCCGCGTCGCAGCGTGCGATGTGTCCGACCGGGACCAGCTCGCGGCGGCGCTCGGCTCTCTGGAGCGCCCGCTGACGGCCGTGGTGCATGCGGCCGGTGTACTTGACGATGGTGTGATCGAGGCGCTGTCGCCGGAGCACATCGAGCGGGTGATGCGCCCGAAGGTGGATGCCGCGTGGCATCTGCACGAACTGACCGCCGGGACCGACCTCTCGGCCTTCGTGCTGTTCTCGTCGGTGGCCGCGCTCATCGGCAGCCCCGGTCAGGGCAACTACGCGGCGGCCAACGCCGCGCTGGACGCGCTCGCCGCGTCGCGCCGTGCCTCGGGGCTGCCCGCCACCTCACTGGCCTGGGGCCTGTGGGGTGACGCGGGCGGAATGTCGGGCGAGCTCAGCGAGGCCGACCTGGCCCGTCTGGAGCGCACCGGTGTGGGCGCGCTGTCCCAGCAGCGCGGACTCGAGCTGTTCGACCTGGCCCTCGGCACCGGCGCGGCGCTCCTGGCACCCGTCCAGCTCGACCCGGCCGCGCTGCGGGCCCAGGCCCGGTCCGGTCTGCTGCCCGCGCTGCTGCGCGGTCTGGCACCCGTGCCCGCCCGGCGCGCCGAGACCGGCGGTTCGCTCGCTCAGCGCCTCGCGGGAGTCGCGGAGCCCGACCGGGAGCGGATGGTCCTGGATGTGGTGCGGGAGCAGGTGGCGGCCGTCCTCGGCCACGCCTCCGCCACGGCGATCGACACCGACCGCGCCTTCAAGGAGCTCGGGTTCGACTCGCTGAGCGCGGTGGAGCTGCGCAACCGGCTCACCCAGGCCACCGGTGTACGTCTGCCCGCCACGCTGATCTTCGACCACCCCACCCCGACCGCCGTCGCGCGGCTGCTGTTGTCCGAGTTCGGCGGTGTGGAGGCGGCACCGAAGCCCGTCACCCGGACGAAGCGGGTCACGCTGGACGAGCCACTGGCCATCGTCGGCATGAGCTGCCGCTACCCCGGCGGGGTGACCTCGCCGGAGGAGCTGTGGGAGCTGGTGTCCCAGGGCCGTGACGCGGTGGGCGGGCTGCCCACCGACCGCGGCTGGGACCCGGGCATCTACGACCCCGACCCGGACCAGCACGGGAAGATCAACACCAGTGGCGGTGCCTTCCTCGAGCGCATCGGGGAGTTCGACGCGGAGTTCTTCGGCATCAGCCCGCGCGAGGCCACCGCGATGGACCCGCAGCAGCGGCTGCTGCTGGAGGCGTCGTGGGAGGCGTTCGAGCGCGCGAGTATCGACCCGACGACGCTGCGCGGCAGTGACACCGGTGTGTTCGCGGGCGTGGTGACCACCGACTACGGCGGCATGTCCTCTGGCGAGTTGGAGGGCTACCGCCTGACCGGGACCACGACAAGCGTGGTGTCCGGCCGGATCGCGTACACGCTGGGCCTGGAGGGTCCGGCGGTGTCGGTGGACACCGCCTGCTCCTCCTCCGCCGTCGCCCTGCACCTGGCGGGGCAGGCGCTGCGAGCCGGTGAATGCTCCCTGGCGCTGGTGGGCGGTGTGACCCTGCTGGCCGGCCCCTACCTCCTGACCGAGTTCAGCCGCCAGCGCGCGGTGTCGCCGGACGGACGCTGCAAGGCGTACTCGGCGTCGGCCGACGGGACCGGGTTCTCCGACGGTGTCGGTGTGGTGGTGCTGGAACGGCTGTCGGACGCCCAGCGGAACGGGCGGGCGATCCTGGGTGTGATCCGGGGCACGGCGGTCAACCAGGACGGCGCCAGCAATGGCCTGACCGCGCCGAACGGCCCCTCGCAGGAGCGGGTCATCCGACGCGCCCTCGAGAACGCCGGGCTGCGACCGTTCGACGTGGACGCGGTCGAGGGCCACGGGACGGGTACGAAGCTGGGCGATCCGATCGAGGCGCAGGCGCTGCTGGCCACGTACGGCCGGGAGCGGGACGGGGATCCGCTGTGGCTGGGGTCCATCAAGTCGAACATCGGTCATACGTCTGCCGCGGCGGGTGTGGCGGGTGTGATCAAGATGGTGATGGCGATGCGGCACGGTGTGCTGCCGCCGACCCTGCATGTGGATGAGCCGTCACCGCATGTGGACTGGGAGTCGGGGCGCGTCGAGCTGCTGACCGAGTCCCGGGAGTGGCCGGTCGCAAACGGTCGTCCGCGTCGTGCGGGTGTGTCGTCGTTCGGTGTGAGTGGTACCAACGCGCACATCATCGTCGAGGAGGCTCCGGCCGAGGAGCCGGTGGCCGAGGAGCGGACCGCGCCCGCGACTCCGCTGCCGGTGGTGGTGTCCGCGCGGACGGACTCGGCGCTGCGCGCGCAGGTGGAGCGGTTGCGTGCACATCTGGTGTCCCGGCCGGATCTGTCGGTGGCGGACACCGCGTACTCGCTGGTGACCTCGCGGGCGCTGTTGGACCGCCGGGCGGTGGTGGTGGCCGGTGACCGTGATGAACTGCTGGCGCGGCTTGCCGAGGTGTCGCCGGAGTCCGGTGTCGCGGGGCAGACGGCGTTTTTGTTCTCGGGTCAGGGTTCGCAGCGTTCGGGGATGGGTCTGGAGCTGGCCGGGGCGTTTCCGGTGTTCGACCAGGCGTTGACCGAGGTGTGCGCGGAGTTGGATCCGCGGCTTGGTCGTTCGGTGCGGGAGTTGCTGGCTGCCGAGGGTGAGGTGCTGAATGCGACCGAGTTCACGCAGGTGGTGTTGTTCGCGGTTGAGGTGGCGCTGTTCCGGCTGGCCGAATCCCTCGGCATGCGCCCGGACTACCTGATCGGACACTCCGTTGGAGAGATCGCTGCCGCTCATGTGGCGGGTGTGCTGTCGCTGGCGGATGCTGCCGAACTGGTGGTGGCACGGGGCCGGTTGATGGGTGCGCTGCCCACCGGTGGTGCGATGGTTGCCGTTCAGGCTGCCGAGGACGAAGTGGCCGAATCCCTTGCCGGGTTCGAGGGCCGGTTGGAGATCGCCGCGGTCAATGGGTCGCGGGCCGTTGTCGTCTCGGGTGATGAGGAGGCGGCGGAGGAGTGGCTGCCGCGATGGGAGGGCCGTAAGACGACCCGGCTTCGGGTGTCGCACGCGTTCCACTCCCCACGGATGGAGCCGATGCTTGAGGAATTCCGCGCGGTGGCGGAACGGTTGGAGTATGCCGAGCCTCGCATCCCGGTCGTCTCCAATGTGTCCGGTGAGCTGGTGTCGGCCTTCGACGCCGACTACTGGGTGCGGCATGTCCGTCAGGCCGTCCGGTTCGCCGACGGTGTGCGGACGCTGTGGGACCTGGGCGTGCGGCGATTCCTCGAGCTGGGCCCCGACGCCGTCCTGACGGCGATGGCGCGGCAGTGCGTGGAGGATGACACCGAGGCCGCGTTCATCCCCGCCCTGCGCGCCAAGCGCGGCGAGAGCGCGACCTTCGCGGCTTTCCTCGGCCGCGCCCACACCGCGGGCGTGGAGGTGGACTGGAACGCCTTCTACGCCAACACCGGCGCCCAGCCCGTCGATCTGCCCACCTACGCCTTCCAGCGCGAGAACTACTGGCTCTCCCGTAAGCCCGGCGCCGGTGATGCCACAGCTGCCGGTCTGGACCGGATGAGGCACCCGATCCTCGCCGCGGCCGTGCAGGTCGGTGACCGCGACGAATGGGTGTTCACCGGGAGCATGTCCCAGGAGACCCAGCCGTGGACTCGCGATCACATGGTGTTCGGCATCGTGCTGGTGCCCGGCGCCGCGATGGTCGAGATGGCACTGACCATCGGCAGGCGGCTGGGCAGCGATGTTGTGGACGAGCTGGTCATCGCCGCCCCCCTGGTCCTGGAGGACCACGTCACGCGGCAGATCCGGGTCATGGTCGGCCAGGCCGGTGAGGACGGCCGTCGCGAGATCGCCTTCTTCTCCCGGATCGAGGGCGGCGAGGACGAAGCCACCGAGCTGACCTGCCACGCCCGCGGCTGGCTCTCCGCCAAGGCCGAACCCCTGGAGGCGCTGCCCGTCCCGTGGCCGCCCGCGGATGCCGAGTCCCTCGCCGTGTCCGAGCTGTACACGCTACTCAACCGGAACGCCCACCTCACCGACGTGGGCTTCGACTACGGCCCGGCCTTCCGCGCCGTGCAGTCCGCCTGGCGCCGGGGCGACGAGGTCCTTGTCGAGCTGGCGCTGCCCGAAGTGGCCGGCCCGGCCGACGGGTTCGCCATCCACCCGGCGATGTTCGACTCCGCCCTGCACGGCGGGCTCGGCATGCTCGACATGGGTGAGGACAACCCCAGCGGGCTGCCGTTCTCCTGGTCCGGTGTGCAGTTGGAGCGCTTCGGGCTCACCCGGGTCCGGGTGCGGATCACCCTGCCGGACCCGACCTCCCTGCGGCTCGACATCGCGGGCGACGACGGTCTGCCGCTCGCCTGCCTGCGGCGGCTCGACGTCCGCCCGGTGGAACAGGCGCATCTGGAAGCCGCGCGGCAGGACGGTGAACGCCACCTCTACGAGATGGACTGGGTCCCCGCGAAGGCCGCCGCGGCACGGCCCGTCGGTTTCGCCGCGCTCGGCGAGATCGGTGGTGGGTCGGTGGACCGGTTCGCCGATCTGGCCACGCTGGAAAAGGCTCTGGCCGATGGTGCGAGTGCACCCGAGGTGGTGCTGACCGCGGTCGGCACCCCGGACGGTGATGTGGCCGGGGCGGCCCGAGCTGCCACCGGTGAGACGTTGGAGCTGGTACAGAAGTGGCTGGCCAGCGAGTGGCTGGGTGAGTCCCGGCTGGTCGTGGTGACCCGCGGTGCGGTGTCCATCGACGGTGAGGCTCCCGCTGTTGCCCAGGCGGCGACGTGGGGTCTGCTGCGGAGTGCCCAGTCGGAGCACCCGGGGCGGTTCGTCCTGGTGGACCTGGACGGCGATGAGCCGGACTGGGGCGCGGTGCTGGAGACGGACGAGCCGCAGCTCGCGGTGCGCGGCGGGCAGTTGCTGACGCCGAGGTTGTCGCGCACGGCCGCCGCTGGTGAGTCGGCGACCGCGTTCGACTCCGAGGGCACTGTGGTGGTCACCGGTGGTACGGGTGGTCTGGGTGCGGTGTTTGCCCGTCATCTCGCGGCCGCGCATGGTGTGCGTCATCTGCTGTTGCTCAGTCGTAGGGGCCCGAGCGCTGATGGTGTCGCGGAGTTGGTGGCGGAGCTGGAGGCGCTCGACTGCCGGGCCCGGGTGGTGGCGTGTGATGTGTCCGACCGTGAGCAGCTTGCTGCCGCTCTGGGCTCGGTGGAGCGTCCGCTGATGGGTGTGGTGCATGCGGCTGGTGTGCTTGAGGACGGTGTGGTCGAGTCGCTGTCGCCGGAACAGATCGAGCGGGTGATGCGACCGAAGGTGGACGCGGCGTGGCATCTGCACGAGCTGACCGCTGAGGCCGACCTCTCCGCGTTCATCTTGTTCTCTTCGGTGGCCGCGCTGATCGGCAGCCCTGGTCAGGGCAACTATGCCGCCGCGAACGCGGCTCTTGACGCGCTGGCGGCGTCGCGGCGTGCTGTGGGGCTTCCCGCGACCTCGCTGGCGTGGGGTCTGTGGTCGGAGGCCGTGGGTATGGCCGCACAGCTCGGTCAGGGGGAGTTGGCCCGGCTGGAGCGTATGGGGGCCAAGGCGTTGACGACCGAGTTGGGTCTCGGTCTGTTCGACGAGGCCCTGACCTCCGACGTGGCGCTGTTGGCGCCGGTCCGGCTGGACACCGCGGTGCTGCGTGCCCAGGCCAGGGCCGGGTCGATCCCGGCCGTCCTGCGCGGGCTGGCACCCGCCCCGGCCCGGCGCGTGGAGACCACCACGGTGTCCCTGCGTGACCAGCTGGCCGGAGTCGCCGCGGAGGACCGGGAGCAGGTCATCCTGGACATGGTCTGCGGCCAGGTGGCGGCCGTGCTCGGGCATGCCTCGGCCGCTGCCATCGAACCCGAACGCGCCTTCCAGGAAATCGGCTTCGACTCGCTCGGCGCCGTCGACCTGCGCAACCGGCTGACTCAGGCCACCGGTGTGAGCCTGCCCGCCACGTTGGTGTTCGACTACCCCACACCCGCGGAGATCGCGCGCCTGCTACTCGCCGAATTCGGCGGTGTCGCAGCCGCCGAACCACCCATCCACAAGGAACTCAAGAAGCTGGAGGACATGCTCGCCACGATCGCCGAAGACGACCGGCGCCAGGTGGCCGAGCGTCTGCGCCGCCTGTTGTCGGTCGTCGCCGACGACGACGAAGCGGAGAGCACGGCCGAGCGCATCGAAGCGGCCACAACGATGGACGAGGTCTTCCAAATGATCGACGCCGAGTTCGGCGAAGCGTGACGAGGGGCGCGGAAATGGCAGAGAACACCGATCAGCAGGAGAAGATCGCCCGCTATCTCAAGAAGATGGCGAGCGACCTCAACCAGGCCCGTGCGCAGCTTCGCGAGTACGAGTCCCGCGACGGGGAGCCCCTTGCGATCGTCGGCATGAGCTGTCGCTACCCAGGTGGGGTGACCTCGCCGGAGGAGCTGTGGGAACTCGTGGCCACGGGCCGCGACGCCATCGGCCCGTTCCCCACCGACCGTGGCTGGGACCTGGAGCGGCTCTACGACCCGGACCCGGACCGACTCGGCACCGTGTACACCAGGGAGGGTGGGTTCGTCGACGGCGCTGCCGAGTTCGATGCCGACTTCTTCGGGATCAGCCCGCGCGAGGCGACCGCGATGGATCCGCAGCAGCGGCTGCTGCTGGAGGCGTCGTGGGAGGCGCTGGAGGACGCCGGCATCGATCCGAACCGGCTGCGCGGCAGCAACACCGGTGTGTTCTGCGGTGTCGGCCCGTCCGACTACGCGTCGATGCCCGCGGGAACCCTGCCCCAGATCGAGGGCTTCCGCCTGACCGGTTCCACCACTAGCGTGGTGTCCGGCCGTATTGCCTACAGCCTCGGTCTTGAGGGCCCGGCCGTGTCCGTGGACACCGCCTGTTCCGCCTCCGCCGTCGCCCTGCACCTCGCGATCACCGCGCTGCGGGCGGGCGAGTGCTCATTGGCGCTCGCCGGTGGTGTCACCGTGCTGGCCGGTCCGTTCCTGCACATGGAGTTCAGCCGGCAGCGCGGTCTTGCTCCCGACGGGCGGTGCAAGGCGTACTCGGCGTCCGCGGACGGGACCGGATTCTCCGACGGTCTCGGTCTGGTGGTGCTGGAGCGGCTGTCGGACGCCCAGCGCAACGGGCGAACGATCCTCGGTCTGATCCGGGGCAGCGCGGTGAACCAGGACGGCGCGAGCAACGGTCTGACCGCGCCGAACGGTCCGTCGCAGGAGCGGGTCATCCGTCGGGCCCTCGAGAACGCCGGGCTGTCGCCGTCCGATGTGGACGCCGTTGAGGGCCACGGCACGGGAACCGTGCTCGGTGACCCCATCGAGGCCCAGGCTCTGCTGGCGACGTACGGCCAGGACCGCGACGGCGATCCGCTGTGGCTGGGGTCCATCAAGTCGAACATCGGTCACACCTCGACCGCCGCCGGTGTCGCGGGTGTGATCAAGATGGTGATGGCGATGCGGCACGGTGTGCTGCCGCCGACCCTGCACGTGGATGAGCCGTCGCCGCATGTGGACTGGGAGTCGGGCCAGGTCCGGCTGTTGACCGAGGCCCGGGAGTGGCGGGTTGAGGACCGTCCGCGCCGCGCCGCCGTGTCGTCGTTCGGTGTGAGTGGCACCAACGCGCACATCATCGTGGAGCAGGCGCCCGCGGAGGAGCCGTCCGAGGGCGCTCCGGTCGATGTGGTCCGGCTCGCCGGATCGGTGCCGGTGCTTCTTTCCGCCCGCAATGACGCGGCGCTGCGGGCGCAGGCCGAGCGGTTGCGGGAGCGCGTGGCCGCCGACGCGGAGGTGTCCGTCGCGGACATCGGCTTCTCGTCCGCGACAACCCGGGCACTGCTGGACCGCCGAGCCGTGGTGGTGGCCGATGGCCGCGATGAACTGCTCGCGCGGCTGGCCGAGTTGACGGTTGGTGAGGCGGCTGTTGGTGGTAAGTCGGCGTTTTTGTTCTCGGGTCAGGGTTCGCAGCGTTCGGGGATGGGTCTGGAGCTGGCCGGGGCGTTTCCGGTGTTCGACCGGGCGTTGACCGAGGTGTGTGCGGAGTTGGATCCGCGGCTTGGTCGTTCGGTGCGGGAGTTGCTGGTCGCTGATGGTGAGGTGCTGAATGCGACCGAGTTCACGCAGGTGGTGTTGTTCGCGGTTGAGGTGGCGCTGTTCCGGTTGGCGGAGTCGCTGGGGGTGCGGCCGGATTACCTGATCGGGCATTCGGTTGGTGAGATCGCTGCCGCGCATGTGGCGGGTGTGTTGTCGCTGGCCGATGCGGCTGAACTGGTGGTGGCACGGGGCCGGTTGATGGGTGCGCTGCCCACTGGTGGTGCGATGGTTGCCGTTCAGGCTGCCGAGGACGAAGTGGCCGAATCCCTTGCCGGGTTCGAGGGCCGGTTGGAGATCGCCGCGGTCAATGGGCCGCGGGCCGTTGTTGTCTCGGGTGGTGAGGAGGCGGCGGAGGAGTGGCTGCCGCGGTGGGAGGGTCGCAAGACGTCCCGGCTTCGGGTGTCGCATGCGTTCCACTCGCCACGCATGGAGCCGATGCTCGAGGAGTTCCGTGCGGTGGCGGAGGGGCTGACCTATGCCGAGCCTCGCATCCCGGTCGTCTCCAATGTGTCCGGTGAGCTGGTGTCGGCCTTCGACGCGGACTACTGGGTGCGGCATGTGCGTCGGGCGGTCCGGTTCGCCGATGGTGTGCGGACGTTGTGGGATCTGGGTGTGCGGCGGTTCCTGGAGCTGGGGCCGGACGCTGTCCTGACGGCGATGGCGCGGCAGTGCGTGGAGGATGACACCGAGGCGGCGTTCATTCCGGCCCTGCGGGCCAAGCATGCCGAGCGGGAGACCTTCGCCGGATTCCTCGGCCGCGCCCACACCGCGGGTGTGGAGGTGGACTGGAACGCCTTCTACGCCAACACCGGAGCCCAGCACGTGGATTTGCCCACGTACGCCTTCCAGCGTGAGCGGTACTGGCTGACCCCGGGCACCGCTCCGGGCGATGTCTCGGCCACCGGACTCATCGCCGTCGACCACCCCGTACTGGCCGGTCGGGCACTCATCGGTGATCGCGACGAATGGCTCTTCACCGGCCGTATCTCCACCGAAACCCAGCCGTGGGCACGCGACCACGTCGTCATGGGCGCGGTTATCGTGCCCGGCGTCGCACTGGTCGAGATGAGCTTGGCAGCCGGGCGCGAGGTCGGCTGCGATGTGCTCGACGAGCTCGTCATCGAGGCCCCGTTGGCCCTGGCGGACACGGCGGCGCGGCAGATCCAGATCATCGTCGGTCACACCGATGACGACGGCCGCCGTGAGTTCGTCATCTTCTCGCGGCCCGAGAACGACGACGCGGACGAGCAGCCTGACGCGACCTGCCACGGCCGTGGCTGGCTGTCGCCGGAACCCAGGTCCACGTCCGCGTGGGATATCGCATGGCCGCCTGAGGACGCCGAGCCCCTCGCCGCGGAGGCGCTCTACACCCGCATGGCCGACATCGGTTACGACTACGGGCCGCTGTTCCAAGGGGTGATCGAAGCGTGGCAGGACAACGACGTCGTCTATGTCGAGCTTGCCCTGCCGGACGACGCTGACGCACAAGGATTCGGCATCCACCCAGGACTCTTCGACTCCGCCGTGCAGAGCTCACTCTTCGGCGAGAAGCCGGACGACACCCTCGTGATGCCGTTCTCGTGGAACGGTGTCCAGCTCAGCCGGACCGGTGTGGCGCGTGCCCGCGCCCGGCTGACCCCGGCGGGTGAGGCCGCCTTCCGCATCGACATCGTGGACGAGTTCGACGAGCCGGTGCTCAGCATGGACAAGCTGGTGTTCCGTCCGGTCGACCAGGCCCAGCTGAAGCGATCCGCCGAGACGGCGGGGTCGCTGTACCGGCTGGACTGGACCCCGGTCACGGTCGCCACCGGTCGGTCCGCCCGGGTCGCGGTGCTCGGTGGACTTCCCGCCGAGGGTGAGCCGTTCGAGGACCTGGCCGCGCTGGAGCAAGCCGTGGCGGATGGTGACTCGGTGCCCGAGCTGGTGCTCGCGGTCGTCGACGCCACGGAGGCCACGGAGGCCACGGACGCAACGACGGCCGCGGTCCAGGCGCTGGCCCTGGTGCAGCGGTGGCTCGCCACTGAGTGCCTGGGTGGTGCCGCGCTGGCGGTGGTGACCCGGCGTGCGGTCGCCGTCGAGGACGAGGTGCCCGACGTCGCGCAGGCCGCGCTGTGGGGCCTGTTGCGCAGCGCGCAGTCCGAACACCCGGGGCGGTTCCTGCTGGTCGACCTCGACACCGACGATGTGGCCGGCGGGTTGCAGTGGGGCGGGTTGCCCGACCTGGACGAGCCGCAGCTCGCGGTGCGCGGCGGGCAGTTGCTGACGCCGAGGTTGTCGCGCACGGCCGCCGCTGGTGAGTCGGCGACCGCGTTCGACTCCGAGGGCACTGTGGTGGTCACCGGTGGTACGGGTGGTCTGGGTGCGGTGTTTGCCCGTCATCTCGCGGCCGCGCATGGTGTGCGTCATCTGCTGTTGCTCAGTCGTAGGGGCCCGAGCGCTGATGGTGTCGCGGAGTTGGTGGCGGAGCTGGAGGCGCTCGACTGCCGGGCCCGGGTGGTGGCGTGTGATGTGTCCGACCGTGAGCAGCTTGCTGCCGCTCTGGGCTCGGTGGAGCGTCCGCTGATGGGTGTGGTGCATGCGGCTGGTGTGCTTGAGGACGGTGTGGTCGAGTCGCTGTCGCCGGAGCAGATCGAGCGGGTGATGCGGCCGAAGGTGGACGCGGCGTGGCATCTGCACGAGCTGACCGCTGAGGCCGACCTCTCCGCGTTCATCTTGTTCTCTTCGGTGGCCGCGCTGATCGGCAGCCCTGGTCAGGGCAACTATGCCGCCGCGAACGCGGCTCTTGACGCGCTGGCGGCGTCGCGGCGTGCTGTGGGGCTTCCCGCGACCTCGCTGGCGTGGGGTCTGTGGTCGGAGGCCGTGGGTATGGCCGCACAGCTCGGTCAGGGGGAGTTGGCCCGGCTGGAGCGGATGGGGGCCAAGGCGTTGACGACCGAGTTGGGTCTCGGTCTGTTCGACGAGGCCCTGACCTCCGACGTGGCGCTGTTGGCGCCGGTCCGGCTGGACACCGCGGTGCTGCGTGCCCAGGCCAGGGCCGGGGCGATCCCGGCCGTCCTGCGCGGGCTGGCACCCGCCCCGGCCCGGCGTGGTGAGGCCGGAGGGTCTCTCGCCCGGCGCTTGGCGGGTGTGCCGGATGCGGACCGTGAGCGGGTCGCGCTCGAACTGGTGCTGGCCCAGGTGGCGGGTGTGCTCGGCCATGCCTCGGCCACTTCCCTCGACCCTGGCCGCGCCTTCAACGAGCTCGGCTTCGACTCGCTGAGCGCCGTCGAACTGCGCAACCGGCTCACCCAGGCCACCGGTGTGCGGCTGCCCGCAACCCTGGTGTTCGACCACCCGTCACCCAGGGCGGTGGCGCGTCTGCTGGTATCGCAGATCACGGTGGACCCCGCGAGCGGTCGCACACGTGCGGCACGGCCGCGGCGCGTCGACACCGGCGAACCCCTGGCGATCGTGGGCATGAGCTGCCGGTTCCCCGGCGGGGTCTCCTCGCCGGAGGAGCTGTGGGAGCTCGTGGCCACGGGCCGCGACGCCATGGGCCCGTTCCCGACCGACCGTGGCTGGGACCTGGAGCGGCTCTACGACCCGGACCCCGACCAGGTCGGGACGGTGTACACACGGGCCGGTGGATTCGTCGACCGCATCGGCGAGTTCGACGCGGACTTCTTCGGGATCAGCCCGCGCGAGGCGCTGGCGACCGACCCGCAGCAGCGCCTGCTGCTGGAGACGTCGTGGGAGGCGTTCGAGGACGCGGGCATCGACCCGACCTCGCTGCGCGGCAGCAACACCGGTGTCTTCTGCGGCACCGTCGCCTCGGGCTATCACGCCACCATGGCTCCCGAACTGGAGGGTTACCACCTCACCGGCACCACCATGAGCGTGGTGTCCGGCCGGATCGCTTACACACTCGGCCTGGAGGGTCCGGCGGTGTCGGTGGACACCGCCTGCTCCTCCTCCGCCGTCGCCCTGCATCTGGCGTCCCAGGCGCTGCGGGCGGGCGAGTGCGAGACGGCCCTCGTCGGCGGTATCTCGCTCATGGCCACCCCCGACCTGCTCATCGGCTTCAGCCGACAGCGCGGTCTGGCGAGCGACGGACGGTGCAAGGCGTACGCGGCGTCGGCTGACGGGACCGGCTTCTCCGACGGCGTGGGTGTCGTGGTGGTGGAGCGGCTGTCGGACGCCCAGCGCAAGGGCCGCCGCATCCTCGGTCTCATCCGGGGCAGCGCGGTGAACCAGGACGGCGCGAGCAACGGTCTGACCGCGCCGAACGGTCCGTCGCAGGAGCGGGTCATCCGCCAGGCCCTGGCCGGTGCGGGGCTGAACCCGGTCGACGTCGACGCGGTCGAGGGCCATGGCACCGGTACGAAACTCGGTGACCCCATCGAGGCGCAGGCGCTGCTCGCCACCTACGGCCAGGACCGGGACGGCGATCCGCTGTGGCTGGGGTCCATCAAGTCGAACATCGGTCACACCTCGGCCGCGGCGGGTGTGGCGGGT
This sequence comes from Streptomyces sp. JLBJ103, assembly GCF_058215575.1. Lineage (NCBI taxonomy): Bacteria > Bacillati > Actinomycetota > Actinomycetes > Kitasatosporales > Streptomycetaceae > Streptomyces > Streptomyces sp. JLBJ103. The sequence continues at coordinate 7,517,321 of NZ_CM177089.1, forward strand.
GTGATCAAGATGGTGATGGCGATGCGGCACGGTGTGCTGCCGCCCACCCTGCATGTGGATGAACCATCGCCGCATGTCGACTGGGAGTCCGGTCGGGTCGAGCTGCTGACCGAGGCCCGGGAGTGGCCGGCCGCAAACGGCCGTCCGCGTCGTGCGGCTGTGTCGTCGTTCGGTGTGAGCGGCACCAACGCGCACATCATCATCGAGGAGGCACCGGCCGAGGAGCCGGTGGCCGACGAGCGGACCGCGCCCACCGCTCCGGTGCCGGTCGTGGTGTCCGCGCGCACCGACGCGGCGCTGCGGGCGCAGGCGCGACGGCTGCGGGAGCGCGTGGCCGCCGATGCGGACGTGTCCGTCGAGAACATCGGCTTCTCCTCGGCCACCACCCGCGCGCTGCTGGAGCGGCGCGCGGCCGTGGTCGCCGCGGACCGCGCAGAACTGCTGGCGGGCCTGGACGCACTGGCCTCGGCGGCCCCGGCGGCGAACGTCGTCGACGGCCAGGTCATCGCCTCGGGCGCCAAGCCGGTGTTTGTGTTCCCCGGTCAGGGCGCGCAGTGGGAGGGCATGGCGGTCGAACTGCTCGACTCCTCGCCCGTGTTCGCCGCCGAGATCGCCGCCTGCGGTGAGGCGCTGTCCGAGTTCGTGGACTGGTGCCTGGAGGATGTGCTGCGGGGCGCGCCGGGCGTGCCGTCGATGGAACGCGTCGATGTCGTCCAGCCCGCGCTGTTCGCGGTGATGGTGAGCCTGGCGGCGCTGTGGCGTTCCTACGGTGTGGAGCCGTCTGCGGTGGTCGGCCACTCGCAGGGTGAGATCGCCGCCGCGTACGTGGCCGGTGCCCTGTCGCTGCCGGACGCCGTCCGGATCGTGGCGGTGCGCAGCCAGTTGGTGCGCGACCGCCTCGCGGGGCTCGGCGGCATGATGTCGGTCGCGCTGCCGGTGGAGCGGGTCGAGGAGCTGATCGCCCCGTATGAGGGCCGGGTGTCGGTGGCGGCGGTGAACGGCCCGGCGGCCGTTGTGGTCGCCGGTGAGCCGGGAGCCCTGGACGCCGTGATGGCCGTGTGCGAGCGGGAGGAGATCCGGGCGCGGCGGGTCAATGTGGACTACGCGTCGCACACCGCGCATGTCGAGGCGCTGGAAGCGGAGCTGCTGGAGGCGCTGGCCTCGGTGGTACCGACGGCGGGGAAGGTGCCTGTGTACTCCACGGCGGTCGGCGCGTTCGTCGACACCGCCACGATGGACGCCGCGTACTGGTACGGCAATCTGCGCAACCCGGTCGGGTTCGAGCCCGCCATCCGCGCCCTCATCGACAAGGGCATGGGCTGCTTCCTGGAGATGTCCCCGCACCCCGTGCTCACGATGGCGGTCGAGGAGACCGTCGAGGCGCAGGACGCGGCGGGCCGGGTGGCCGTGGTCGGGTCGTTGCGCCGGGACGAGGGCGGGCTCGCCCGGTTCTGGCTGTCGTTGGGCCAGGCACATATCGCCGGGGTCGGCGTGGACTGGGACGCGGTGTACGCCGGAACGGGTGCGCGGCGCGTGCCTCTGCCCACCTACGCCTTCCAGCGCGAGAACTACTGGCTGATGCCGTCAGCCCAGGCCGGTGATGTCGGAGCGGCCGGTCTCGACCAGGTCGAGCACCCCGTCCTGGCCGCTGCCGTGCAGTTCGGTGACCGTGACGAGTGGGTGTTCACCGGGCGATTCTCGACCGAGTCGCAGCCGTGGGTACGGGACCACGTCGTCCTCGGCGTGGTGATCGTTCCTGGTACGGCATGGGTGGATCTGGCGTTGGCCGCCGGCCGACGCGTGGGCACACCGGTGGTGGACGAGCTGGTCATGGAGTCGCCGCTGTTGCTGGAGGAAGGGGCGACCGCACAGCTGCGCGTCACGGTCGGTACAGCCGGTGAGGACGGCCGCCGTGAGGTGATGATCTTCGCTCGCTCCGGGGTCGGGGACGACGCCGGGATGACCTGTCATGCGCGTGGCTGGCTGGCCACGGAGGACACCACACCGGTGTCGTCGTGGCTCCCGGCGCAGTGGCCGCCCGCGGATGGTGTGGAGATGACCGGCGGCGCGCTGTACGCCGGGATGGCCGAGCTCGGGTTCGACTACGGACCGGTGTTCCAGGGAGTGCGTACGGCGTGGCGTGTCGATGACGTGGTGTTCGCCGAGGTGGCACTGCCGGGTGACACCGGCGGTGAGGGCTTCGGTCTTCATCCGGCCCTGTTCGACGCCTCGTTGCACGGTGCGTTCGCCGAGAAGGGCTCGGACGGCGGGGCGACGATCCTGCCGTTCTCGTGGTCGAAGGTGTCCGGCGGGCGTTCGGGTCTCTCCCGGGTCCGGGTGCGGATCTCGCCCGCGGGTGACGCCGCCCTGCGCGTGGATGTGGTGTCCGAGCAGAGCGAGCCGGTGCTGACCCTGGAGCGCTTGGACATGCGCCCGGTCGAACCGGCTCAGCTGGAGCGGCTGGGCCGAAGTGGCGGACAGTCGGTGTACCAGCTCGACTGGACGCCGGTGACCCTTGGCGCGAGTCGGCCCGTGCGGGTCGCGGCTCTCGGCGAACTGGCCGAGCCGGCACGGTCCGTGGCCGACGGTGGCCCCGTACCGGAGCTGGTGCTGGCCACGGTCGACACCCCGGACGGGGACGTGGCCGGGGCTGCCCGGGAAGCCACCACCCAGGCACTGGCCTTGGTGCAGAGGTGGCTGGCCGCCGACTGGCCGGCCGAAGCCCGGCTGGTTGTCGCGACCCGCGGGGCCATTGACGCTGTCGGTGGCGAGACCCCCGACATGGCCCAGGCCGCGGTCTGGGGTCTGCTGCGCAGCGCCCAGTCCGAGCACCCGGACCAGTTCATCCTGGTGGACCTGGACGGCGACGAGCCCGACTGGGGCGCGGTGCTCGACGCGGACGAACCGCAACTCGCGGTCCGCGGCGGCCGGGTGCTGGCACCCAGGCTGTCCCGCGCCTCCGCCGGTGCGTCGATGACCACGTTCGACCCCGAGGGCACCGTGGTGATCACCGGTGGTACGGGCGGTCTGGGCGCCCTGTTCGCCCGACACCTGGCCACCGCGCGCGGTGTCCGTCATCTGCTGCTGCTCAGCAGGCGCGGTCCGGAGGCCGATGGCGCCGCCGAGTTGGTGGCCGAGCTGGCGGCCCTGGACTGCCACGCCAACGTCGCCGCATGCGATGTGTCCGACCGGGAGCAGCTGGCCGCCGCGCTCGGCTCCCTCGAACACCCGCTGACCGCCGTTGTGCACACCGCGGGCGTGCTCGACGACGGTGTGGTCGAGGCGCTGACGCCCGAGCAGATCGAGCGGGTCATGCGGCCGAAGGTGGACGCGGCGTGGCATCTGCACGAGCTGACCGCCGACGCGGACCTCTCCGCGTTCGTCCTGTTCTCCTCGGTGTCCGCGCTCATCGGCAGCCCGGGTCAGGGCAACTACGCGGCGGCGAACGCGACCCTGGACGCGCTGGCCGGGCTCCGGCGGGCCACGGGACTGCCCGCCACCGCGCTGGCGTGGGGTCTGTGGTCGGACGCGGGTATGGCCGCCCGCCTGGACGAGGCAGAGTTCGCCCGCCTGGAGCGCATGGGTATCAGCGCGCTCACCGCCGAGACCGGTCCCGCGCTGTTCGACCAGTCGCTGGATGTCGACGCGGCCGTGGTGGCTCCGGTCCTGCTGGAGACGACCGCGCTGCGCGCCCAGGCGCGGGCCGGGATGCTGCCGCCGCTGCTGCGGGGGCTGGTCCGGACCCCGGCAAGGGTGGTCGACGCCAGCGCGGGTGCGCTGGTCCAGCGGCTGGCCGCAGTGGCGGAGACGGACCGCGAGCGCATCGTCCTCGAACTGGTCCAGGCCCAGGTGGCCGCGGTCCTCGGACACGCCTCGGCCGCGTCCATCGAGCCCGAGCGGGCGTTCAAGGACATCGGCTTCGACTCGCTCAGCGCGGTGGAGCTGCGCAACCGGCTCACCCAGGCCACCGGTGTGCGGCTGCCCGCCACGCTCGTGTTCGACCACCCCACACCGGCCGCGGTCGCCGACCTGGTGCTGTCGGAGGTCGGCGGTGGGGAGCAGGCCGAGCCCCTCATCGACCAGGAGATGAGGAAGCTCGAGGACATGCTCGCCGCGAGTTCCGCGGACGAGCAGCAGCGGGTGGCCAAGCGCCTGCGCACCCTGCTGTCCAGCATCAGTGCCACTGCCCAGGCGACCGGTGCCGGCGCGGGCGACGGCGGTCAGGGCGACAAGAAGCAGCACGCCAAGGAGCGGATCGAGGCGGCCACCACGGCCGATGAGATCTTCCAGATGATCGATGTGGAGTTGGGCGACGCGTGACGGGGGACACAGGAATGACCGAGAACATCGATCAGCAGGAAAAGCTCGTCCGCTATCTCAAAAAAGTCGCACTCGAACTGAACGAGACCAGGGCGCAGCTCGAAGAGGCCGAGTCACGGGCCACCGAACCGCTGGCAATCATCGGCATGAGCTGCCGCTACCCGGGTGGGATCAGCTCACCTGAGGAGCTGTGGGAGTTGGTGGCCTCGGGGCGTGACGCCATCACCGGGCTGCCCACCGACCGAGGCTGGGACCTGGAGCGGCTCTACGACCCGGACCCCGACCAGACCGGGAAGGTCTACACCCGGGGTGGCGGCTTCGTGGAGCGTATCGGCGAGTTCGACGCGGAGTTCTTCGGCATCAGCCCGCGCGAGGCCACCGCGATGGACCCGCAGCAGCGGCTGCTGCTGGAGGCGTCGTGGGAGGCGTTCGAGGACGCCCGCATCGACGTGACCTCGCTGCGTGGCAGCGAGACCGGTGTCTACTGCGGTCTCAGCGTCACCGACTACGGCATGGGGCCGGAGAAAAGCGTGGCCCAGGTGGAGGGCTTCCAGCTTACCGGTGGCGCCGCCAGCGTCTCGTCCGGCCGGATCTCCTATCTCCTCGGCCTGGAGGGTCCGGCGGTGTCGGTGGACACGGCGTGCTCCTCCTCCGCCGTGGCTCTGCACATGGCCGTGCAGGCCCTGCGGGCGGGAGAGTGCTCGCTCGCCCTCGCCGGTGGTGTGACCCTCATGCCCAGCCCCTTCATGCTGCGGGAGTTCAGCCGTCAGCGCGGTCTGTCGACGGACGGCCGGTGCCGTGCGTACGCGGCGTCCGCCGACGGGACGGGTTTCTCCGACGGGCTCGGCCTGGTGGTGCTGGAGCGGCTGTCCGACGCCCGGCGCAATGGCCGTCGCATCCTGGGTCTCATCCGAGGTACCGCGATCAACCAGGACGGCGCCAGCAACGGTCTGACGGCGCCCAACGGTCCGTCGCAGGAGCGGGTGATCCGTCAGGCGCTGGCAGGCGCCGGGCTGCGGCCGTCCGATGTGGACGCGGTCGACGGCCACGGGACGGGTACGAAGCTGGGCGATCCGATCGAGGCGCAGGCCCTGCTGGCCACGTACGGCCGGGAGCGGGACGGGGATCCGCTGTGGCTGGGGTCCATCAAGTCCAACATCGGTCACACCTCGGCCGGGGCCGCGGTCGCCGGTGTGATCAAGATGGTGATGGCGATGCGGCACGGTGTGCTGCCGCCGACCCTGCATGTGGATGAGCCGTCACCGCATGTGGACTGGGAGTCGGGGCGCGTCGAGCTGCTGACCGAGTCCCGGGAGTGGCCGGTCGCAAACGGTCGTCCGCGTCGTGCGGGTGTGTCGTCGTTCGGTGTGAGTGGTACCAACGCGCACATCATCGTCGAGGAGGCTCCGGCCGAGGAGCCGGTGGCCGAGGAGCGGACCGCGCCCGCGACTCCGCTGCCGGTGGTGGTGTCCGCGCGGACGGACTCGGCGCTGCGCGCGCAGGTGGAGCGGTTGCGTGCACATCTGGTGTCCCGGCCGGATCTGTCGGTGGCGGACACCGCGTACTCGCTGGTGACCTCGCGGGCGCTGTTGGACCGCCGGGCGGTGGTGGTGGCCGGTGACCGTGATGAACTGCTGGCGCGGCTTGCCGAGGTGTCGCCGGAGTCCGGTGTCGCGGGGCAGACGGCGTTTTTGTTCTCGGGTCAGGGTTCGCAGCGTTCGGGGATGGGTCTGGAGCTGGCCGGGGCGTTTCCGGTGTTCGACCAGGCGTTGACCGAGGTGTGCGCGGAGTTGGATCCGCGGCTTGGTCGTTCGGTGCGGGAGTTGCTGGCTGCCGAGGGTGAGGTGCTGAATGCGACCGAGTTCACGCAGGTGGTGTTGTTCGCGGTTGAGGTGGCGCTGTTCCGGCTGGCCGAATCCCTCGGCATGCGCCCGGACTACCTGATCGGACACTCCGTTGGAGAGATCGCTGCCGCTCATGTGGCGGGTGTGCTGTCGCTGGCGGATGCTGCCGAACTGGTGGTGGCACGGGGCCGGTTGATGGGTGCGCTGCCCACCGGTGGTGCGATGGTTGCCGTTCAGGCTGCCGAGGACGAAGTGGCCGAATCCCTTGCCGGGTTCGAGGGCCGGTTGGAGATCGCCGCGGTCAATGGGTCGCGGGCCGTTGTCGTCTCGGGTGATGAGGAGGCGGCGGAGGAGTGGCTGCCGCGATGGGAGGGCCGTAAGACGACCCGGCTTCGGGTGTCGCACGCGTTCCACTCCCCACGGATGGAGCCGATGCTTGAGGAATTCCGCGCGGTGGCGGAACGGTTGGAGTATGCCGAGCCTCGCATCCCGGTCGTCTCCAATGTGTCCGGTGAGCTGGTGTCGGCCTTCGACGCCGACTACTGGGTGCGGCATGTCCGTCAGGCCGTCCGGTTCGCCGACGGTGTGCGGACGCTGTGGGACCTGGGCGTGCGGCGATTCCTCGAGCTGGGCCCCGACGCCGTCCTGACCGCGATGGCGCGGCAGTGCGTGGAGGATGACACCGAGGCCGCGTTCATCCCCGCCCTGCGCGCCAAGCGCGGCGAGAGCGCGACTCTCGCGGCTTTCCTCGGCCGCGCCCACACCGCGGGTGTGGAGGTGGACTGGAACGCCTTCTACGCCAACACCGGCGCCCAGCCCGTCGATCTGCCCACCTACGCCTTCCAGCGCGAGAACTACTGGCTGATGCCGTCGGCGCAGGGTGATGTCGCGGCGGCGGGTCTCGACCAGGTCGACCACCCGGTCCTGGCTGCTGCCGTGCAGCTGGGCGACCGTGACGAGTGGCTGTTCACCGGCCGCTTCTCCGCCGAGTCGCAGCCGTGGGTGCGCGACCACGTGGTGCTGGGCGCAGTGATCGTGCCCGGTACGGCATGGGTGGAGCTGGCGTCGGTCGCCGGTCGCCGGGTGGGTGCGCCGGTGGTGGACGAGCTGGTGATGGAGTCACCCCTGCTGCTGGAGGAGGATTCCGCGGTCCAACTGCGGGTCACGGTCGGCCCGGCCGGTGAGGACGGCCGCCGCGAAGTGGCGGTCTTCGCCCGCCCCGAGGCCGGAGACGGTGAGCAGGGTGACCTGATCTGCCACGCCCGAGGATGGCTGGCCGCGGAGGACACCACACCGGTGTCGTCGTGGCGCCCGGAAGCGTGGCCGCCCGCCGGTGGTGTGGAGATGACCGCGGACACGCTGTACGCCGGGATGGCCGAGCTCGGGTTCGACTACGGACCGCTGTTCCAGGGTGTGCGTGCGGCATGGCAGATCGACGGCGTCTGCTACGCCGATGTCGCCCTGCCCGGCGATACCGGCGGCGAGGGCTTCGGTATCCACCCGGCGCTCTTCGACGCCTCCCTGCACGCGGGTCTGCTCCAGGACGACGGGCCGCGGGACACGGCGTTCCTGCCCTTCTCCTGGTCCGGGGTGCGCACCGGGCAGCGCGGTCTGTCCCGGGTGCGCGTCCGTATGCGCCGGGTGGACGAGACGGCCTTCGGCCTCGATGTCGTCGGCGAGCACGGCGAACCGGTGCTGAGCCTGGCGCGGCTGGATATGCGTCCGGTCGACCCGGCCCAGCTGGAGCGGCTGCGGCACGGCGGCCGGCAGTCGGTCTACCAGCTCGACTGGGCCCCGGTCGCGATCGGTGCGGGGCAGCCCGTCCGGGTGGCCGTGCTCGGCGAACTGGCCGCCACGGGCGAACGGTTCCCGGACCTGGCCGCGCTGGAGACGGCTCTCGCCGACGGCAGCCCGGCGCCGCAGCTGGTGCTGGCCGCCGTCGACACCCCGGACGCGGACGTGGCCGACGCAGCCAGGACCGCTGCCGCCGAGGCGCTGACCCTGGTACAGCGGTGGCTGGCCAGTGAGTGGCTGGGGGACACCCGGCTGGCGGTGGTGACCCGGCGTGCGGTCTCCGTCGATGGTGAGACGCCGGACATCGCCCAGGCGGCGGTGTGGGGTCTGCTGCGCAGCGCCCAGTCCGAGCACCCGGACCGGTTCGTCCTGGTCGACCTGGACGGCGACGAGCCGGACTGGGGCGGGCTGCTCGGCGGGGACGAGCCGCAGCTCGCCGTCCGCGGGGAGCGGGTGTTCGCGCCGCGTCTGAGCGCGGCCGCCGCTCCCGCCGACGGCACATGGCGGCTGTCGGTCACCCGCAAGGGCTCCCTGGAGGACGTGGGGATCGTGTCCTGCGACGCCCGTCGTCCGCTCGCCGCCGACGAGGTGCGGATCGGGGTCCGCGCGGCGGGGGTGAACTTCCGCGATGTGCTGATCGCCCTCGGTGTGTACCCCGACGATGTGCCCCTGGGCGCCGAGGCGGCCGGTGTGGTGCTGGAGGTCGGCTCGGACGTCACCGATGTCGCGCCCGGCGACCGGGTCTTCGGCATCGTGATGGAGTCCTTCGGCCCGGTGGCTGTCGCCCCCCGGGCTCTGGTCGCTCCGATGCCGGACGAGTGGTCCTTCACCCAGGCGGCGTCCGTGCCGGTGGCGTACGCGACCGCCTACTACGGCCTGGTGGATCTGGCCGGGCTGCGGGCAGGGGAACGGGTGCTGGTGCATGCCGCCGCCGGTGGTGTGGGCACGGCCGCCGTGCAGATCGCACGGCACCTTGGCGCGGAGGTCTTCGCCACGGCCAGTCCGGCCAAGCAGGACGTCGTGCGGGCCGCCGGTGTCACGGCCGACCACATCGCCACCTCGCGGGACACCGGATTCCGCGACGCCCTCCTCGATGTCACCCAGGGCGCCGGGGTGGATGTGGTGCTGAACTCCCTGGCGGGCGAGTTCGTCGACGCCTCCCTGGACCTGCTGCCGCGCGGCGGCCGGTTCGTGGAGATGGGCAAGGCCGACATCCGTGACGCGGAGGCGATCGCGGTGGAGCGTGCGGGCGTCGCCTACCGGGCCTTCGACCTGTGGGAGGCGGGGCCACGGCGGCTGGGTGAGCTGCTGTCCGAGATCGTGGCCCTGTTCCGGCAGGGGGCGCTCGCGTTCGCGCCGATCCGCACCTGGGACGTGCGGCAGGGCCGTGAGGCGCTGCGCCACTTGCGCGAGGGCCGCAACGTCGGGAAGGTCGTACTGACCGTTCCGGCGCCGCTCGGCCCGGAGGGCACGGTGGTGGTCACCGGTGGCACGGGTGGTCTGGGCGCGCTGTTCGCCCGCCACCTCGCCGCCACCCACGGTGTGCGCGACCTGCTGCTGCTCAGCCGCCGTGGCCCGGAGGCCGAGGGAGCCGCCGCGTTGGTGGCGGAGCTGGCGGCTCAGGGGTGCCGGGCCCTGGTCGTGGCGTGTGATGTGTCCGACCGGGAGCAACTGGCCGCCGCGCTCGGCTCGGTCGAGCGTCCGGTCAGCGCGGTGGTGCACGCGGCCGGTGTCCTCGACGACGGTGTGGTCGAGTCGCTGTCGCCCGAGCAGATCGAGCGGGTGATGCGACCGAAGGTGGACGCGGCGTGGCATCTGCACGAGCTGACCGCCGGCGCGGACCTGTCGGCGTTTGTGCTGTTCTCTTCGGTGGCGTCGTTGATGGGCAGCCCCGGCCAGGCCAACTACGCGGCGGCGAACGCGACCCTGGACGCGCTGGCCGCGTCCCGCCGGGCCGCGGGACTCCCCGCCACCTCCCTGGCGTGGGGGCTGTGGTCGGAAGCCGCGGGGATGGCCGCCGGACTGGACGAGGCCGAACTGGCCCGGCTGGAGCGGATGGGCATGAGCGCGCTCACCGCCGAAACCGGTCTCGCGCTGTTCGACCAGTCGCTTGAGGTGGACGCGGCCGTGGTGGCGCCGGTGCGGCTGGAGACGGCCGCGCTGCGCGCCCAGGCCCGCGCCGGGATGCTGCCGCCGCTGCTGCGGGGGCTGGTCCGGACCCCGGCAAGGGTGGTCGAGGCGGGCGCGGGCGCGCTGGTCCAGCGGCTGGCCGGGGCGCCGGAAGCGGACCGGGAGCGGATCGTGCTCGAACTGGTCCAGGCGCAGGTGGCGTCGGTACTCGGACATGCCTCACCCGCGTCCGTCGACCCCGAACGGGCCTTCAAGGAGCTCGGCTTCGACTCCCTGAGCGCGGTGGAACTGCGCAACCGGCTCACCCAGGCCACCGGTGTGCGGCTGCCCGCCACCGTGGTGTTCGACCACCCCAGCCCGGCGGCCATCGCCCGCCATCTGCTGCCCGAGATCGTTCCGGACGCCGCAGCCACACCGCGGTCCGAGGAGGACGAGATCCGCGCGCTGCTCGTGTCGATCCCCATCGACCGGCTGCGCCGCGCCGGACTGCTCGGCACCCTGCGCGAACTGGCCGACAGCGACCCGCCGGAGGCGGTCGGCGAGGACGGGGACACCGCGTCGTTCGAGGACATGGACGCGGAAGCCCTGATCCGGATGGCTCAGGAGGACCTCGCATGACCCCGGCCGGGAACGCCGTCGCCGCAATGAGCTTGGAGTTGAAGGAATAGACATGGCCACCGATCAGAACCAGCTCGTCGAGGCGCTCCGGAAATCCCTCAGGGAGACCGACCGGCTCCGCCAGCTCAACAAGCGACTGCTCGCGAACGCCAGTGAACCGCTCGCCATCGTCGGGATGAGCTGCCGCTACCCCGGTGGCGTCAGCTCCCCCGACGAGCTGTGGGAGCTTGTGGCATCGGGGCGCGACGCCGTCAGCGGGCTGCCCACCGACCGCGGCTGGGACCCGGAGCGGATCTACGACCCCACCCTGCGCCGACCCGGCGCCGTGTCCACCAGCGGCGGTGGCTTCCTCGACGAGATCGCCGAGTTCGACTCCGAGTTCTTCGGGATCAGCCCGCGCGAGGCCCTGGCCATGGACCCGCAGCAGCGACTGCTGCTGGAGGCGTCATGGGAGGCGTTCGAGCACGCGGGCATCGACCCGACCTCGCTGCGCGGCAGCGACACCGGAGTCTTCTGCGGCGTCGGCACCAGCGACTACTGCACGGCGCCGGCGGGCAGCCTGCCCCAGATCGAGGGCATGCAGCTGACCGGTGGCGCGGCGAGCGTGTCCTCCGGCCGTATCTCCTACGTGTTCGGCCTGGAGGGCCCCGCGGTGTCCGTCGACACCGCGTGCTCCTCCTCCGCGGTCGCCCTGCACATGGCCACGCAGGCGCTGCGCGCCGGTGAGTGCTCCATGGCCCTCGTCGGTGGTGTGACCGTCATGTCCGGCCCGTTCCTGCTGGCGGAGTTCAGCCGTCAGCAGGCGGTGTCGCCGGACGGCCGGTGCCGCGCGTACGCGGCGTCCGCCGACGGGACGGGTTTCTCCGACGGTCTGGGCCTGGTGGTGCTGGAGCGGTTGTCCGACGCCCGGCGCAACGGGCGGACGATCCTCGGTCTCATCCGGGGCACGGCGGTCAACCAGGACGGTGCGAGTAACGGTCTGACGGCGCCGAACGGTCCGTCGCAGGAGCGGGTGATCCGTCAGGCGCTGGCGAACGCCGGTCTTTCGCCGTCCGATGTGGACGCGGTCGAGGGCCATGGCACCGGCACCGTGCTGGGTGACCCGATCGAGGCCCATGCGCTGCTGGCCACCTACGGTCGCGAGCGGGACGGGGATCCGCTGTGGCTGGGGTCCATCAAGTCGAACATCGGCCACACCTCCATGGCCGCGGGCGTGGCCGGTGTCATCAAGATGGTGATGGCGATGCGGCACGGGGTGCTGCCGCGGACCCTGCACGTGGACGCGCCGTCCTCGCACATCGACTGGGAGGCGGGCGAGGTCGCGCTGCTGACCGAGGCGCGGGAGTGGACCGCGGGGGAGAAGCCCCGTCGTGCCGCTGTGTCCTCGTTCGGCGTCAGCGGCACCAACGCGCACATCATCCTGGAGGAGGCACCGGCCGAGGAGCCCGCCGAGGCCGCCGCCGAGCCACGGCCGATGACCGCCGCCCCCGTGACGGTGTCCGGCCGGACCGCGGCGGCGATGCGCGCCCAGGCCGACCGGCTCCGCGCGCACGCGCTGGCGCGCCCGGACCTGTCCCTGGCCGACCTCGGCTTCTCCACGGCCACCACCCGGGCTCACCTGGAGCACCGCGGTGTGGTGGCCGCCGGCGACCGCGACCAGCTGCTGTCCGGGCTGGCCGCCCTGTCCCTCGGCGAGCCGTCGCCCGTGGTCGTCGAGGGCCGTGCCACACCCGGCGCCAAGCCGGTGTTCGTGTTCCCCGGGCAGGGTGCGCAATGGGTGGGCATGGCGGTCGAACTGCTGGACTCCTCCCCGGTGTTCGCGGCCGAGATCGCCGCGTGTGGTGAGGCGCTGTCCGCGTTCGTGGACTGGCGTCTGGAGGATGTGCTGCGGGGTGCGCCGGGTGCGCCGTCCCTGGAGCGGGTCGATGTGGTGCAGCCCGCGCTGTTCGCGATGATGGTGAGCCTGGCGGCGCTGTGGCGCTCCTGCGGTGTGGAGCCGTCCGCGGTGGTCGGCCACTCGCAGGGCGAGATCGCCGCGGCGTATGTGGCCGGTGGTCTGTCGCTGCGGGACGCGGCCCGGATCGTGGCGGTGCGCAGCCAGTTGGTCCGTGACCGCCTCGCGGGCCTCGGCGGCATGATGTCGGTCGCGCTGCCGGTGGAGCGGGTCGAGGAGCTGATCGCTCCGTACGAAGGCCGGGTCTCGGTGGCGGCGGTGAACGGCCCGGCGGCGGTCATCGTCGCCGGTGAGCCGCGGGCGCTGGACGAGGTGCTGGCCACGTGCGAACGCGACGACGTCCGGGCGCGCCGGGTCAAGGTGGACTACGCGTCGCACTCGGCCCAGGTGGAGGCCATCGAGGCCGAGTTGCTGAAGGCGCTCGCCCCCGTGGAACCCACGAGCGGACGTGTTCCGTTCCACTCCACGGTTACGGGTGGTTTGCTCGACACCACCGCGATGGACGCCGCGTACTGGTACACCAACCTGCGTGGCCAGGTCGGGTTCGAGCCCGCCATCCGCGCGCTCGTCGACAACGGTGCCGGGTGCTTCCTGGAGATGTCCCCCCACCCGGTGCTCGCCATGGCCGTGGAGCAGACCATCGCCGCCCACGGCCCGGCAGGCCGTATCGGAGTGGTCGGCTCCCTGCGCCGCGACGAAGGCGGACTGGCCCGTTTCCTGCTCTCGCTGGGCGAGGCGCACACCGCCGGGGTGAAGGTCGACTGGGCCGCCTGCTTCGCCGACTCCGGCGCCCGGCACGTCCCGCTGCCCACCTACGCCTTCCAGCACAAGCGCTACTGGCTGGATGCCACCGGCCTCGCCGACGCCTCCGCGGTCGGCCTCGGCCGCGTTGAACACCCCGTCCTGGCGGGCGCCGTGCGGGTGGGCGACCGTGACGAGTGGGTCTTCACCGGCCGCGTATCCCACCAGGGGCAGCCGTGGATCCGTGACCACGCGCTGTTCGGCACGGTCACCCTCCCCGGCGCCGCGCTGATGGAACTGGTCCTGTCCGCGGGCCGCCACGTGGACTGCGATCTGATCGAGGAGCTCAGCCTCGACGCCCCGCTGGTCCTGGCCGACGACACCGACGCAACGGTGCAGGTCACGCTCGGCCCGGCCGACGCCGACGGCCGCCGTGAAGTGGCGGTCTACGCACGGCCGGACACCGGCGACGAGCAGTCCACCGAGGCCGTCTGCCACGCGCGAGGCAGGATCGCCCCCGACACCGAACCACGGTCCGGCCGGCTGGGCGAGTGGCCGCCCGCCGCGGCCGAGCCGATGTCGGTGGACGCGCTGTACACCGCCCTGGCCGAACTCGGCCTCGACTGCGGTCCGGTGCTCCAGTGCGCGCAGTCGGCGTGGACACTCGACGGCGAGGTGTACGCCGAACTCGCCCTGCCCGACGGCACCGAGCCCGGCGGATTCGCCATCCACCCGGCTCTGCTGGAGTCCGCGCTGCACACCGCCCCCCGGCCCGCCGCCGACAAGGCACCGTCGGTGGCGTCCTGGTCGGGCGTGCGGCTGATGGGCGACCCGGTCTCCCGGGCGCGGGCGCGGATCGTACCAGTGGGCGAGGGCACTCTGCGGCTCGACCTCTTCGACGCCGAGGGCGCGCTCGTGGCGCACATCGACCGGATCGCCGTACGGGACGCCGACCCGGCCCGGTTCGGGGAGCTGCGCCGTGGTCGACACGCGCTGTTCCGCCTGGACTGGATTCCCGTGACGGCCGGTGCGGCCAAGCCGGTGCGGATGGCCGCGTTGGGCGAGGTGGCCGGGGTGGCCGATGCCCATGCCGATCTCACCGCGCTCGAGCGCGCCGTGGCGGAGGGCGCGCCGTTGCCGCAGGCGGTGCTGGCCGCCATCGACACCCCCGCCGGGGAGACACCCGCGGCGGTGCGTGACGCGGCCGCGCGGGCTGTGTCCCTCGTACGGCAGTGGCTGGCCGCCGAGTCGCTGGGCGACGCCACACTGACCGTGGTCACCCGCGGCGCCGTGCCGGTCGCGGACGAGGTTCCCGACGCCGCGCAGGCCGCGGTGTGGGGCGTCATCCGCACCGCGCAGTCCGAACACCCCGGCCGCTTCCTGCTCGTGGACGCAGACGCAGACGCAGACGCGCACACAGACGCCGACGCGGAGCCGGAGTGGGGCGCGCTGCTCGGTCCCGGCGAGCCGCAGGTGGCCGTGCGCGCGGGCAAGGCGCTGGCTCCCCGGCTGGCCCGGGTCCCCGGCGGACCGGTGGACCGGCCGGAACCCGTGAACCCCGACGGCACGGTGCTGATCACCGGTGGCTTCGCAGCTCCGTTCGCCGAGCACCTCGTCACCCACCACGGCGCCCGCCACGTGGTGGTGGCCGCCCCCGGCGGCCAGGCCGACAAGCTCACCGCCGAGTTGGTGTTCCTCGGTGCGCGGGTGCGTGTCGTGCCCTGCGACATCACCGACCGGGATCAACTGGCCACGCTGCTGGGCTCCCTGGAGCACCCGCTGACCGCCGTGGTGCACACCGCGGCGGTGCCCGACGCGGGCCTGCTCGAGACCCTCTCCGACGAGCGGCTGGAGACGGCGCTGCGGGCCACCGTGGACACCGCCTGGCAGCTGCACGAACTGACCGCGGACACGGACCTCTCCGCCTTCGTGGTGTTCTCCTCCTTCGAGGGCCTGGTCGGCATCCCCGGCCAGGCGGCCACCTCCGCGGCGGACGCGGCCCTGGCGGCGCTCATGAGCGCCCGCCGTGCGGCCGGGCTCCCCGGCACCGCGCTCGCCTGGGGGTTCTGGGCCGACGGCCGCGGCATCGACGAAACCGGCGTGGCCGACCCCGCGCTCGTCGCCCAGGCCGGAATCCTCCCGCTGCCCACCGAGCTCGGACTCGAGCTCTTCGACCGCGGCATCACCGCGGACACACCGCTGCTGGCCCCGGTCGAGCTGGATCCGGCCGTGCTGCGCGAGCAGGCACGCGCCGGACTGCTGCCCGCCGTACTGCGCGGACTCGTCCGGGTGCCCGCACGGCGCGCCACGTCCGGAGGCACCCTGGCGCGGCGGCTGGCCGAGGTGCCGGAGGCCGAGCGCGAGGATGTGGTGCTCGAACTGGTCCGGGCACAGGTCGCGTCCGTGCTCGGCCACGACTCCGCCGACGAGGTCGACGGTGAACGCGCCTTCAAGGAGCTCGGCTTCGACTCCGTCAGCGCGGTCGAACTGCGCAACCGGCTCTCGCAGAGCACCGGAGTGGCGCTGCCGGCCACCGTCGTCTTCGACCACCCCACCCCGCAGGCCGTCGCCCGGCTGTTGCTCCAGCAGGTCGAAGGACCGGCGGACACCGGCCTCCCGGCCGCGCCGAAGCGGCGCGGGGCGGTGGACGAGCCGCTGGCGATCGTCGGCATCGGCTGCCGCTACCCCGGCGGTGTCACCTCGGCCGAGGACCTGTGGCAGCTGGTGGCCGACGGCCGCGATGTGATCGGCCCGCTGCCCGCCGACCGTGGCTGGGACCTGGAGCGGCTCTACAGCCCGGACCGCGAGCAGGTCGGTACGACCTACTCGACCGGCGGCGGATTTGTCGCGGGCATGGGCGACTTCGACGCCGAGTTCTTCGGCATCAGCCCGCGCGAGGCCGTGGCCATGGACCCGCAGCAGCGGCTGCTGCTCGAGACCTCCTGGGAGACCCTGGAGCACGCCGGGATCGACCCGACGTCCCTGCGCGGCACCGACACCGGCGTCTTCGTCGGCATCACCGGCTCCGACTACAGCATGCTGGTGCCCGCCGAGTACGAGGGCTACCGCGTCACCGGCACCATGTCGAGCGTCGCGTCCGGCCGTATCGCCTACACCCTGGGCCTGGAAGGCCCCGCGGTGTCGGTGGAGACCGCGTGCTCGTCCTCCGGGGTCGCGCTGCACATGGCGGCGCAGGCGCTGCGCGGTGGCGAGTGCTCGCTCGCGCTGGCGGGCGGCGTCACGTTCATGACGACCCCGATCACCATGACCGAGTTCAGCCGCCAGGGCGCGAACTCCCCGGACGGCCGGTGCCGCGCGTACGCGGCGTCCGCCGACGGGACGGGTTTCTCCGACGGTCTGGGCCTGGTGGTGCTGGAGCGGTTGTCCGACGCCCGGCGCAACGGACGGACGATCCTCGGTCTGATCCGCGGTACCGCGATCAACCAGGACGGTGCGAGCAACGGTCTGACGGCGCCGAACGGTCCGTCGCAGGAGCGGGTGATCCGTCAGGCGCTGGCGAACGCCGGTCTTTCGCCGTCCGAAGTGGACGCCGTCGAGGGCCATGGCACCGGCACCGCCCTGGGTGACCCGATCGAGGCCCATGCGCTGCTGGCCACCTATGGTCAGGAGCGGGACGGGGATCCGCTGTGGCTGGGGTCCATCAAGTCGAACATCGGCCACACCTCCGGGGCGTCCGGTGTCGCCGGGCTGATCAAGATGGTGATGGCGATGCGGCACGGGGTACTGCCGCAGAGCCTCCACGTGGACGCGCCCTCCCCGCACATCGACTGGGAGGCGGGCGAGGTCGAGCTGCTGACCGAGGCCCGGGAGTGGACCAGCCCCGGCCGTCCCCGCCGGGCGGGCGTCTCGTCCTTCGGCGTCAGCGGCACCAACGCGCACATCATCGTCGAGGAGGCGCCCGCCGAGCCCCCGGCCGCCAAGGCCGCGGAGACCGTGGCGCCCGCCACCCCGGTGCTGCTCTCCGCGCGCACCGAGGCGGCCGTACGCGCCCAGGCCGAGCGGCTGCGGAGGCATCTGCTGGAGCACCCCGGGCTCTCACTGCCCGACCTCGGCCACTCCCAGCTGACCTCGCGGGCGTCGCTGGAGCACCACGCGGTGCTCGTGGCCGCCGACCGCGAGGAACTGGGCCGTGAGCTGGCCGCGTTCGCCGTCGGCGAGGTGACCGAGCAGACCGCCTTCGGCCGTCCCGCCACCACCGCCAAGCCGGTGTTCGTGTTCCCCGGACAGGGCGCGCAGTGGGAGGGCATGGCCGTCGAACTGCTAGACACTTCCCCGGCGTTCGCCGCCGAGATCGCCGCGTGCGATGCGGCGCTGGCGGAGTTCGTGGACTGGCGTCTGGAGGATGTGCTGCGTGGCGCGCCGGACGCCCCCTCCCTGAAGCGGGTCGATGTGGTCCAGCCCGCGCTGTTCGCGGTGATGGTCGGCCTGGCGGCGCTGTGGCGTTCCTACGGTGTCGAACCGTCGGCCGTGGTCGGCCACTCGCAGGGCGAGATCGCCGCCGCGTACGTGGCCGGTGGGCTGTCGCTGCGGGACGCGGCCCGGATCATCGCGGTCCGTAGCCGGATCGCCCACGAACAGCTCATGGACACCGGCTGCCTGGCGTCGCTCGCCCTGCCGGTCGAGCGGGTCGAGCAGCTGATCGCGCCCTACGGGGACCGGTTGACCGTGGCGGCCGTGAACGGCCCGGCAGCGGTGATCGTCGCCGGTGATCTGGACTCGATCGCCGCCCTGCTGGAGCGGTGCGACCGCGAGGACATCCGGGCCAAGCGGGTCCCGGCCACCTTCGCCTCGCACTCGCCGCATGTGGAGGTGGCCCGCGCCGAGATGATGGCGGCACTCGCCCCGGTCGAACCGCGCGGCGGCAGCGTCCCGCTGTACTCCACCTCGCTCGGCGCGTTCGTCGACACCGCCACCATGGACGCCGCGTACTGGTACGGCAACCTGCGCAACCCGGTCGGCTTCGAGCCCGCCATCCGCGCGCTCATCGAGAACGGTGCCGGGTGCCTGCTGGAGATGTCCCCGCACCCGGTGCTGGGAGTGGCGATGGAGGAGACCGTCGCCGCCACCGGCGCGGCCCGGGTCGGAGTGGTCGGCTCGCTGCGCCGCCACCACGGCGGAATGAAGCGGTTCCTGCTCTCCCTCGCCGAGGCGCATATCGCCGGGGTGAAGGTGAACTGGGCGGCCTGCTTCGCCGGTTCCGGCGCCCAGCGGGTGTCGTTGCCCACGTACGCGTTCCAGCGCAAGCGGTACTGGCCGAGCACCCGCCCGGCCACCGCGGGCGACCCGGCCGTCTCCGGTCTCGGCCGCGTCGAGCACCCGGTCCTGACGGCGGGGATGCAGCTCGCCGACCGGGACGAGTGGGTGCTCACCGGCCGGCTGTGCCACGAGTCCCAGCCCTGGCTGCGCGACCACGCCGCCTTCGGGCTCCCGGTGGCGCCCAGCACCACGCTGGTCGAGCTGGCGCTGGCCGCGGGCCGTGGGGTCGGGGCGCCGCTGCTCGACGAGATGATGTTCGAGGCACCGCTGCTGCTGCCCGACGGCGCGGCGTTGCAGATCCAGGCGATCGTGGGCGCTCCCGGAGCCGACGGCCGCCGCCCGGTGGCGGTCCACTCGCGCCAGGACGGTGACCAGCGCGCCGAGTCCACCCGCCACTGCACGGGCTGGCTGGCACCGGACACCGAACCGGCCGTGGGCCGGGCGGGTCAGTGGCCGCCCGCCGGGGCCGAACCGGTGCCGGTGGACGGGCTCTACGCCGCGCTGGCCGGACTCGGCCTCGACTGCGGCCCGGCGCTGCACGGGGTGCGGGCGGTGTGGCGCTCCGGCGACGAGGTGTACGCCGAGCTCGCGCTGCCCGAGGGCATCGGCGGGGCGGACTTCGGCATCCACCCGGCGCTGTTCGAAGCCGCCCTGCACACGGGCCAGTTGGGCTTCGTCGAGCAGGACACGCCGAAGCTGCCGGTCTCCTGGTCCGGGGTGCGGCTGGCCGCGACCGGCGCCACCGGTGGCCGCGCGCACCTCACCTCCGACGGTGACACCCTGCGGCTGGAGGTGTTCGGCGAGGACGGCGCGCTGGTGCTCGGCGTGGACCGGATCGCCTTCCACGAGGTCGATCCGGCCCATCTGGAGGAGCTGCGCCGCGGCCAGAGTT
The DNA here is from genome assembly GCF_058215575.1 of Streptomyces sp. JLBJ103. Lineage (NCBI taxonomy): Bacteria > Bacillati > Actinomycetota > Actinomycetes > Kitasatosporales > Streptomycetaceae > Streptomyces > Streptomyces sp. JLBJ103. Next base: position 7,536,891 of record NZ_CM177089.1, read on the forward strand.
CGCTGTACCGCGTGGACTGGGCTCCGGTCGAACTGGGCGCCGCCACCCCGGTGCGGCTGGCCGCGCTGGGTGCGGCGGCCGGGGGAGTGGCGGACCGGTACGCCGATCTGGCCGACCTGGAACGAGCGGTGGACGGTGGCGCGGCAGTACCGCAGGCCGTGCTCACGGTGATCGACACGCCCGCCGGGGAGGGTCCGGCGGCGGTGCGGGGCGCGGCCGAGGCGGCCACGGCCCTGGTGCGGCGCTGGGTGGACCACGGGCCCTCCGCCGAGGCCGTGTTGGCCGTGGCGACGCACCGCGCGGTCGCGGTCCGGGACACGGAGGTCCCCGACCCGGCGCAGGCGGCGGTGTGGGGCGTACTGCGGGCCGCGCAGTCCGCTCACCCGGGCCGGTTCCTCGTGGTGGACGTGGACGGGGACACGGTGCCCGAGTGGGGCGCGGTGCTCGGTGCCGACGAGCCGCAACTCGCCCTGCGCGCCGGGCAGTTCCTGGCACCGCGACTGGCGCTGGTGCCGGCCGGGTCCGCCGACCGGGCGCTGCCGGTGGACTCCGACGGCACCGTGCTGATCACCGGTGGGGTGACCCCTCCGGGTGCGTCGCTGGCCAGGCATCTGGCCGCCCACCACGGTGTGCGGCAGCTGCTGCTGCTCGGCGAGCCCGGCGCCGCCGCGGACGGGCTGGTCGCGGAGCTGGCGGAACTCGGCGCGCGAGCGCGCGTCGAGGCGTACGCGCCGGACCGGCTGGCCGAGGTGATCGGGTCCCTGGAGCGGCCGCTCACCGCGGTCGTCCACACCGGGGGCGAGCCCGAGGGGCTGGAGCTGGTGTGGCGGCTGCACACGCTGACCGAACGGGCCGACCTCGCCGCCTTCGTGGTGTTCTCGTCGTTCTCCTCGTTTGCCTCGTTCTCATCCCTCGGCGGCGCCGCGGCCCAGGACCCGGCGGCCGACGCGGCCGTCGAAGCGCTGGTCCGCGCGCGCCGCGCGGCCGGACGCGCGGGCACCGCGCTGATGTGGGGGCCGTGGGAGGGCGAGGGCACGTTGCCCGGGACCGCCGAACTGCCCGCCGAGCGCGGACGGGAGCTGTTCGACCAGGCCCTCGCCGCCGACGCCGCGTTGCTGGCGCCCGTACAGCTTGACCTGGCCGCGCTGCGGGCGAGGGCGCGTGAGCGCACCCTTCCGGCGCTGCTGCGCGGTCTGGTCCGGCTGCCCGCCCAGCGTGAGGCGGGCGGTGGGTCGCTGGCCCAGCGACTGACGGGGGTCTCCGAGGCGGATCGTGAGCGGGTCGTGCTGGAACTGGTCACGGCGCATGTCGCGGCCGTACTCGGCCACGGTGCCGATGACCGGATCGATGTCGAGCGCAGGTTCAAGGAACTGGGCATGGACTCGATGAGCGCGGTGGGCCTGCGCAACCGGCTCTCGCAGGCCACCGGTCTGCGGCTGCCCGTTTCGTTCGTCTTCGAGCACCCCACCCCGGCGGAGATCGCCCGGCAGCTGCTCAAGCAGGTCGGCTCGGGGGCGCCGGACACCGGGGCGGCCGAGCCCGCGGGCGAGACGATCAGCCTGCGGCTCCGGCAGGCCGCCGGGAACGGGACCCTGCCGGAGGCACTGCGGCAGCTGCTGGACGCCGCGGACGGCAGGCCGGTCTTCTCCTCGGCCGCCGAACTCCCCGACAGCGACGGACGGTTGGCACAGCTGGCCGGCGGGCCGGGCCGCGTGAAGATCGTCTGCGTACCGTCCTACGTCTATGTGGTCGGCTCCGGCCAGGAGCAGTTCATGCGTCTTGCCGACCGCTTCGAGGGGGTGCGGGACGTCCACGTCTGCTCCCTGCCGGGCTTTGGGACCGAACTCTCCCCGAAGTCCCGGGAGGCCGCCGTGGAGGTCCTGGCGGGCGCGATCCGCGCGGCCGTCGGCGACGCCCCGTTCATCCTGGTCGGCTACTCGATGGGGGGTGTGGTGGCGCGCTCGCTGGCCGAGCGTCTGGAGTCCTCCGGCGCCGCGCTCACCGGAGTCGCCATGATCGACACACTGGCGCTGGACGGCGACGGCGACGGCGACGAGGACGAGGCGGGCCGGGCGTTCGCCGCTCTGCTGGCTCAGATCCTCACCCAGGAGCGGCGCGCGGTCTCCATCGACGACGCGAGCTGGCTGTCCATGGGCGCCTACCTGCGTCTGTTCACCGGTCTCCGGCCGGAGCCGGTGTCCGCCAGGACCCTGATGGTCCGGGCGGCCGAACCACTCGGCGCCGCAGCGGTGCCGGACGGCCCGCGGTGGGCGGCCACCGACGACCATGTCGAGGTCGCCGCCGACCACTTCGCCCTGATCGAGACCGCCGCCGCGGACACCGCGAACGCGATCGAAAGGTGGATCGAGGAATGAGCAGCGACCGAGTACGCCGGGGGATGTCCATCGCGGTCGTCCTCGTCGGGGTGTTCATCTCCGCGGTGGACATGCTGATCGTGAACATCGCCTTCCCGAGCATGCAGGAGTCCTTCTCCTCGGCGAGTCTGACCGATCTGTCGTGGGTGATGAGCGCCTACGCGATCACCTTCGCCGCCCTGCTGCTGCCCAGCGGCCGCTGGGCCGACCGGTCCGGGCGCAAGCGGGTCTTCCTGCTGGGTCTGGGGCTGTTCACCGCGGTGTCGGCCGCGTGCGCGGCGGCGCCGAACCTGGAGGTGCTCGTGATCGCACGGGCCCTCCAGGGCGTCGGCGCCGCGCTGATGGCGCCCAGTTCGCTGGGGCTGCTGCTCGGGCTGTTCCCGCCCGCGCGGCGCGGTATCGCCATCGGGCTGTGGACCGCGGTCGGCGGTGTCGGCTCCGCCGCCGCGCTGCCGCTCGGCGGGCTGCTGGCCGAGATCGACTGGCGGTGGGTCTTCGTGGTCAACCTGCCCCTCGGCGCGGTGGCGTTGCTGATCGGCGGATGGTCGCTGCACAGGACCGCCACCGAGGACGGTCCGGTCCCGGACCTGCTCGGTATCGCGGTGCTCGCGGCGTCCGTCGCCGCCATCGTCGCCACCATCTCCCAGGGGCAGGTGTGGGGGTGGGGCAGCGCCCAGGTCATCGGTCTGTCGCTGGCCGGCGCGATCGGCCTCGTCTGCACGGTGCGCCGTGGGCTGCGCCATCCCGCACCGGTCATCGAACCCGCCATCCTCCGGATCAGGCCGGTGGCGCTGGGCAATGTCGCCACCGGTTTCTTCTTCGTCGGCGTCGGCGCGATGGCCATGTCCACGATCCTGTTCCTCACCCAGATCTGGCGGCATTCGACGCTGCGCGGCGCCCTGGAGATCGCGCCGGGCCCGGTGTCGGCCACCGTGTTCGCCGTGCCCAGCGGCATCCTGGCGGTCCGCTACGGGGCGCACCTGGTCGGTCTTGTCGGCGGCGTCTTCTTCGCCGCGGGCGGCCTGTGGTGGACGTTCGCGCTGGACGCCACCCCGGACTTCACCGGCCACTTCCTGCCCGGCGCCATCATCGGCGGTATCGGCTTCGGCCTCATCCTGCCGCCCCTGGCCGCGGCGGCGACGCTGTCCCTGCCACCGGAGCGCGTGGCCACCGGCACCGGGATGTCGTCCATGTCGCGTCAGATCGGCATGGCCATCGGCGTCGCCGTGATCGCGTCGGTGCTCGACGGTGTGCCGGACCTCGACGACTTCCGCACCGCGTTCCTGATCATGGCCGGTGCCAGCCTCGTCAGCGGGCTCGCCCTGTTCGCGATCGGCCCGGTGAGACCGTCCGCCCCGCCCGGTACGGGCGGAGACAACCAGTCAGCGCACGTGACCCAAGCGGCAACGAGATAAGGAAGCAAGGTAAATGGACCACTCCAGCAACGCTCACGACGCGGCGGTCGCATCCGGGGGCAAGTGCCCGATAGACCACTCCTCGCCCGCCCCCAAGGAGGTCATCCCGTCCTCCGCGCTGCCCGCGGTGGACATGGCGCGTATGCGGCAGGTGCTCAGCATCTGGGCCCGCCCGGAGCCCTTCCTGAAGAAGGCCCGCGCCACGCACGGCAGCCGGTTCCGCGTGACGATCATCCCCGGTGTTCCGCTGTACGTGATCTCGGCACCGGAAGACGTCAAGCAGATGTTCCTGGCGCCCCGGGATGTGCTGCACACCGGTTCCAGTAACACCCCCATCGAGAAGTGGACCGGTCGACACGGTCTGGCCTGGCTGGACGAGGAGGAGCACACCGCGCGGCGGCGCAGTGTGATGCCGAGCTTCCGCGGTGACGCGCTCAAGCGCGTGGAGAAGGAGGTGTACCGGCTGGCCAAGGAGACGGTCGCCTCCTGGCCGCGCGAGCGAGCCTTCGCGGTCCACCGCTTCGCCCACCACTACACCACCAAGGTGATCCTCGAAGTGCTCTTCGGCGAACACCGTCCCTCGTGCGAGGACGAGATGTTCGAGGAGGTGATGAAGATGCTGGAGTTCAACTCCCGGCCGTCGACCATGAAGCCGTTCCATATGCTGCCCGAGGGCAAGATGAAGAGGATGCGGCTGTTCCGGCCCAATGGTGTCAACGAGTTCCTGACCCGCCGTGCGCGCGTCCACGCGATGGTGGACTCCGCCATCGAGGAGCGCGAGCGGTCCGGCGCGTCCGGCGACGACCTGCTGGGTGTGATGCTGGGCATCACCAACGCGGACGGCACCAAGCCCAGCCGGGTCGAGATGCGCGACGAGATCATGACCCAGTTCCTGGCCGGCACCGAGACCACCGCCTCGGCCATCTGCTGGGCGCTGGAGTACCTCACCCACGCTCCGCACGTGGTCGAGCGGCTGCGCGAGGAGATGGCGGAGGGCGCGGGTGACACGTACCTGACCGCCGTGGTGCACGAGGTGCTGCGGCTCGGCCCGCCGATCCAGCAGATCGTCCCCCGCGAGGTGGTCAAGCCGATCGAGCTCGGCGGTGTGCGCTACCAGCCCGGCGACCGGCTGTGGGCCAGCGCCTATCTGCTCAACCGGGACGAGCACAACTACCCCGAGCCCGACGCGTTCAAGCCGGAGCGCTTCCTCGGCGTCAAGCCCGCCTCGCACACCTGGATCCCGTTCGGCGGCGGCCACACCCGGTGCCTGGGCGACCGGATCGCGCTCATGGAGCTGAAGGCCACCCTGACCGAGATTCTGACCACCTGTGACGTCGAGCGCGCCGACGCCAAGCCGGAGTCGGCGCACAGCCGGACGGTGGTCAACATCCCGCGGAACGGGGCCCGCATGGTGTTCCGTCCGCGCAAGGTGACGGCCGGACCGGGCGCTCGCTGAGACCCGGGGGCCGGACACCCGGGTAGGTTGGTTCCGCCGCGTGTGGCCGGGGTACGCCCCGGGGGTCCGCTCGCGACGCACGTGACATGGAGGTTTGTATGAGGCTCCCGAACACCGCCTTCACCGAGCGGCCGTGGCGGATCCACGAGTTCGTCGAGGACTTCGAGGTCGAGGACGTTTGGGACCTGGACACCCCCGGCGGACCCGACGATCTGGCGCTGCTGGTACGGCAGTTCGACGGTGACGGGTCCGACTTCAAACCGTCGCCGATGTACAAGCTGCTGTTCGCGATCCGCTGGCGGCTCGGCGCCATTCTCGGCTGGGACAAGGAGACGCACGGCGTCGGCCCGCGCGACCCCTCCCTGCGGGACCGGCTGCCGGACGATCTGCTGAGTGGTCCGCGCGGCCCGGACCTGAAGACGGTGCCGATGAAGTCGGTCTTCCAGACCTCCGACGAGTGGGTGACCGAGGTCGTCAACAAGACCGTGCACGCGGCGATGCACATCGGCTGGGTGGACGACGGAAACGGCAGGCATCACGCGCAGATGGCCGTGCTGGTGCGGAAGAAGGGCCTGCTGGGCAAGGTGTACATGCCGGCCATCCTGCCCTTCCGGCGTATCTTCGTGACACCGTCCCTGGTCAGGGCGATCGGCCGGTCCTGGCACACGAGCACGTCCCGATGACAGGCGCACACCGGCACATCCCGATAACACGCGCACCACACGACTGACAGCGCCCGAACGAGGTGGCCGCGCCGGACCCCGGCGCGGCCACACTTGTGTGCGCGGCGGGACGACCGTCCGACCCCGCGCTCCTGTCCCGCGCAGTGAACTCGAGCAGTGGACTCGCGCAGTGAACCGCGCCATGAATTCGAAAAAACGCCCCATGGCGTATCCACGGGACCGGTTCGCGGATCGTGTAGTCAAAGGGGTAAGAGAGGGCTGGAGCTCTATGGGCGGGAACAAGTGCGGGCAGGGGCTCACCGGTGTGGGTCAGGATGCCGTCGCCGTCATCGGAATGTCGTGCCGGGTGCCCGGCGCCGAAAATCTGCGTTCCTTCTGGACGTTGCTGAGGGAGGGCGAGCACGCGATAGCGGACGGGCCTGCGGACCGGTGGCCCACGGACATCCCGGAACTCGCACGGCACCCCCAGGGGGGTTTCGTCGACGGTGTCGGTGACTTCGACGCGGACTTCTTCGGCATCTCCCCGAGAGAGGCCGCGGTGATGGACCCGCGCCAGCGCATGGTGCTCGAGCTGGGCTGGGAAGCCCTGGAAGACGCCTTCCTCCCGCCGGAGAGCCTGCGTGGCAGCGCCACCGCGGTGTTCCTGGGCGCCACCGGTGACGACTACGCCTCCCTGGCGCACCGGCACGGCGGCGACGCGCTGTCCCACCACTCCATCGCCGGGCTGAGCCGCGGGCTGATCGCCAACCGGGTCTCCCACCAACTGGGCCTGCACGGACCGAGCCTGACGGTGGACACCGCGCAGTCCTCCTCCCTCGTCGCGGTGCACATGGCCGCTGAGAGCCTGCGCTCGGGAGCGGCGCGCCTGGCGCTGGCCGGTGGTGTCCATCTGAACCTGGTGCCGGAGAGCACGATCGCCTTCGCCCGCTCCGGAGCGCTGTCGCCCGACTGCCGCAGCCACACCTTCGACGCCCGCGCCAACGGATTTGTCCGCGGTGAGGGCGCGGGCGTGGTCGTGCTCAAGCGCCTGGCCGACGCGGTCGCCGACGGCGACGACGTGTACTGCGTCCTGCTCGGTGGCGCCGTCAACCACGACGGACCGGGCGCGCTGACCGTGCCCAGCGCCGAGGCGCAGAGCGCGCTGCTGCGCGCGGCCTGCCGCGAGGCCGGGGTGGCGCCCGAGCGGGTGGGCTATGTCGAACTGCACGGCACCGGCACCCGCGCGGGCGACCCGGTCGAGGCGAGCGCCTTGGCCGCGGTCTTCGGCGAGGGCCGCGACGCCGCGCGGCCGCTGCTGGTCGGATCCGTGAAGACCAACATCGGCCATCTCGACGCGGCCGCGGGCGTCCTGGGCCTGATCAAGGTCGCCCTGTCGGTGCGGCACGGTCTGCTGCCCGCCAGCCTCAACTACCAGAACCCGAACCCGGACATCCCCCTGGAGCAGTGGAAGCTGCGGGTCAACGCCACCGCCGCGGAGTGGCCGGACGCCCCCCGGCTCGCCGGTGTCAGCTCCTTCGGTATCGGTGGCACCAACTGCCACCTCGTCGTCGCCGCCCCCGAGCCGGAGCCCGAGCAGGAGCCCGAGCCGCGGCCGGCGGCGGAGCCCGCTCCCGGCACCCCGGTGCCGGTGCTGGTGTCTGCCCGTACCCCCCAGGCGCTGCGGGCCCAGGCCCGGCGGCTGCACGACTGGGTACGCGACGACCCCGCGCTGCGCCCGCTGGACGTGGGCCACTCCACCGCGACCACCCGGTCCTCACTGAAGAGCCGGGGTGTGGTGCTCGCCGCCGACCGCGATGAACTGCTGGACGGCCTGGCCGCGTTGGCGGAGGGCAGGCCGTCGGCGCGGGTCGTCACCGGTACCGCCACCGAGGGCGGCCGAGTGGTGTGGGTGTTCTCCGGCCAGGGCGCGCACTGGGTCGGCATGGCCAAGGGCCTGTGGGAGGCGAACGAGGTGTTCGCCGCCCGCATGGACCAATGCGAGGCCCTGCTGCGGGAGTTCGGCGGCTGGTCGCTGCGGGAGGTGCTCGGCGACGAGACCGCCCTCAAGCGCATGGATGTCGTACAGCCCGCGCTGTTCGCGGTCATGGTCTCGCTGGCCGAGGTGTGGCGTTCGACTGGCCTGGAGCCGGACGCGGTCATCGGCCACTCCCAGGGCGAGATCGCCGCCGCCACCGCGGCGGGCATCCTCTCCCTGGCCGACGGCATCCGTCTGATCGTCGCCCGCGCGCGGATCATCACCGAAAAGCTGTCCGGGCGGGGCCTGATGGCCGTCCTGGACCGGCCCGCCGACCAGATCGACCAGTCCCGGGTCTCCATCGGCGCGGTGAACTCGCCCGGTACCGTGGTGATCTCCGGTGACCCCGACGGCGTCCGCGAGGCCGTCGCCGACTGCCACGCCAAGGACATCCGCGCCCGGATCGTCCCCGTCGACTACGCCTCCCACTGCGACCACGTGGAATCGATCCGGGACGAGGTGCTCAGCGGTGTGGCGGGCGCCGCGACCACCGACACCGGGGTGGCCTTCTACTCCACCGTCGTCGCCGGCCGGGTCGACCCCGCCACGCTGGACGCCGAGTACTGGTACCGGAATCTGCGTGAGCCGGTGCGCTTCGCCGACACCGTCCAGGCGCTGTCCGCCGACGGATACGGCGTGTTCGTGGAGGTCAGCCCGCACCCGGTGCTGACGATGCACATCGCGGCCACGGAGGGCTCCGCCGTGGTGCAGCCCACGCTGCGCCGCGACGAGGAGGAGACGCACCGTCTGCTGCTGTCCATGGCCGAGCTGTACAGCCGGGGTGTGGACCTGGACTGGAGCGGGATGTTCACCGGCGCCCGGCGGGTGCCGCTGCCGACCTACGCCTTCCAGCGCGAGACCTACTGGGTCGACGGGGCCGCCGTCGAGGCGCCCGGCACGCCGATGGCCCCCGCCACCGTGGCCCCCGGGGCCGCCCCCGCCACCGCCGGGATGTCCGAACAGGAACTGTGGGCGCTGGTGCGCGGTGAGGCGGCGGTGCTGCTCGGCCACGCGGACACCGCGCGGATCGGCACCGACAACACCTTCAAGGAGCTCGGCTTCGACTCGGTGACCGCCGTGCAGCTGCGCGACCGGCTCAACACCGCGACCGGCTTGCAGATGCCCGCCTCCCTGGCCTACGACCACCCGACCCCCGCCGCGGTGGTGCGGCATCTGCGCGAGCAGTTCACCGGGCCGGGCGAGGACCCGGCCGCCGCGCGGACCGTTTCCGTCTCCGCCACCGACGACCCGATCGCGATCGTCGGCATGAGCTGCCGGCTGCCCGGCGGCGTCACCACCTCCGAGGAGCTGTGGCGCCTGGTGGCCGACGGGGCCGACGCCATCACCGGCTTCCCCGAGGACCGGGGATGGCAGGTCGAGGCGGACGCCGACTTCGTTCCCGCCGGAGGCTTCCTGGACGGTGCGGCCGACTTCGACGCGGGGTTCTTCCGTATCAGTCCGCGCGAGGCCCTCGCCATGGACCCGCAGCAGCGGCTCGCTCTGGAAGCGGTGTGGGAGGCGCTGGAGCATGCGGGCCAGGACCCGGCCGCACTGCGCCGCAGCGCCACCGCGGTGTACATGGGCGCCATGGCCCAGGACTATCTGCCGCGCCTCCAGGAGGTGTCCGGCAATCTCGCGGGCCATGCGCTGACCGGGGGCTCCGGCAGTGTGGTGTCCGGCCGGATCGCCTACTCCCTCGGCCTCGAGGGACCGGCCGTCACCGTCGACACCGCCTGTTCCTCCTCCCTGGTCGCCGTGCACCTGGCCGCCCAGGCACTGCGCTCCGGCGACTGCACCCTCGCCCTGGCGGGCGGCGTCACCGTGATGTCCACCCCCGGCATGTTCCTCGAGTTCGCCCGGCAGGGCGGGCTCGCCGCCGACGGCCGCTGCAAGGCGTTCTCCGACGACGCCGACGGCACCGGCTGGTCCGAGGGTGTCGGTGTGCTGGTGCTGGAGCGGCTGTCCGACGCGCGCCGCAACGGCCGCCGCGTCCTGGCCGTGCTGCGCGGCAGCGCGGTCAACCAGGACGGTGAGAGCAACGGCCTCACCGCGCCCAACGGTCCCTCCCAGGAGCGGGTGATCCGCCAGGCCCTCGCCTCGGCGGAGCTGTCCCCGGCCGAGGTCGACGCCGTGGAGGCACACGGCACCGGCACCGGCCTCGGCGACCCGATCGAGGCGCAGGCGCTGCTGTCCGTCTACGGCCAGGACCGCGAGGACCCGCTGTGGCTGGGGTCGTTGAAGTCCAATATCGGACACACCCAGGCCGCCGCGGGCGTCGCGGGCGTGATCAAGATGATCATGGCGATGCGTGAGGGTGTGCTGCCCAGGACCCTGCACGCGGAGGTGCCCTCGAGCCGGGTCGACTGGTCCTCCGGCGCGGTACGGCTGCTCGCCGAGCAGCGCGACTGGCCGGGGGCGGACCGCCCACGGCGCGCCGGAGTCTCCTCGTTCGGGATCAGCGGCACCAACGCCCACGTGATCATCGAGCAGGGTGACCGCGTCGAGTCCGGCGCGCCGTCCGCCACCGCGCCGCGGGGCGCGATGGTGTGGCCGGTGTCGGCGCACAGCGCCAAGGCGCTGGCCGGGCAGGCCCGCAAGCTGGGCGCCGCGCTCGCCGCCGACACCGCCGCTCACCCGGCCGACGTGGCCGTGTCCCTGGCCACCCGGCGCTCCGCCTTCGACCACCGCGCCGTGGTCATCGGCGCGGACCGGGAGGAACTGCTCGCCGGACTGGACGCGCTGGCCGAGGGCCGTCGCGAGTCCGGTGTGGTCACCGGCCACGCCTCGGCGCCGCCCAGCGTCGGCGTCCTGTTCTCCGGTCAGGGCAGCCAGCGCCTGGGTATGAGCCGGGAGCTGATCGAGACCTTCCCGGCGTTCGCCGACGCCTGGCGCGAGGTCTGCGCCGCGCTCGACCCCCTGCTGGAGCGCCCCGTCGACGCGGTCGTCTCGGCCGAGCCCGGGTCCGCGGAGGCCGGGCTGCTCGACGAGACCGCGATGACCCAGCCCGCGCTGTTCGCCTTCGAGGTGGCCGCCTACCGGCTGCTGACGTCCCTCGGGGTCGAACCCGCGGTGCTCGTCGGCCACTCCATCGGCGAACTGGCCGCCGCCCATGTGGCAGGGGTGTTCTCCCTGGCCGACGCGGCCCGTCTGGTCGCCGCGCGCGGCCGCCTGATGGGGGCGCTGCCGCGCGGCGGGGCCATGGTGGCCGTGCAGGCACACGAGGACGAGGTCCGGGCCGCCCTGGCCGGACACGAAGAGGCCGTCTCCGTCGCCGCCGTCAACGGCCCGGCCGCCGTGGTGATCTCCGGCGTGGCGGACGTCGTCACCGAGGTCGCCGCGGCCCTGGCCGCCGACGGACGCAAGACCACCCGGCTGCGTGTCTCGCACGCCTTCCACTCGCCGCTGATGGCCCCCATGCTCGACGAGTTCCGGGCCGTCGCCGAGTCGGTGTCCTACGCGCCCGCGCGCCTCGCGGTCGTCTCCAACGTGACCGGCGCCATCGCCGAGCCGGGGGAGCTGGAGCAGCCCGGATACTGGGTGCGCCATGTGCGCGACGCCGTGCGCTTCGCCGACGGGGTGGCCGCCGCCGTGAAGGCCGGGGCCGAGGCGCTGGTCGAGGTCGGCCCCGACGGTGTCCTTTCCGCCATGGTCGCCGAGACCCTCACCGACGCCAACCTGACGGCGATTCCCCTCGTCCGCAAGGGGCGTCCGGAGGCGCGTGCGGCAGCCGAGGGCCTGGCCCGTATGCACACCGCCGGTGTCCCGGTCGACTGGCGGGCCTACCTGGACGCCGTCGGCGCCGTGGGCCACCCCGTCGACCTGCCCACCTACGCCTTCGACCACCAGCGCTACTGGGCGCAGCCGGCCAAGCCGCAGGGCGATGTCGCGGGCGCCGGTCTCGAGCCGGTCGGACATCCCTTCCTCTCCGCCGCCACCGAACTCGCCGTCGGCGACCAGGTGGCGTTCAGCGGACGGATCGACCTCGTCGCCGAGACCTGGCTGACCGACCACGCCATCTTCGGCAACGCCGTCTTCCCCGGCACGGCCGTGGTGGAGATGGCGCTGCGCGCGATCGAGGGCACCGACTGCCACGCCATCGAGGAACTGACCCTCCACGCACCGCTGACCTTCGCCGACGGCGCCGTACAGCTCCAGGTCGTCGTGGGCGAGGCGGAGCAGAAGACCGGCAGGCGCCCCATCGGCGTCTACTCCCGTCCCGCCTCCGGGGTGTCCAGCGCCTGGATCCGGCACGCCGCCGGGCATGTGGTCACCCAGGCCCCCGCCCGCGCGGCCACCGAGGACGTCTGGCCCCCGCGGGACGCCGTCCCGGTGGACCTGTCCGGCTTCTACCCGGAGCTGGTCGGCCGGGGCTACGGCTACGGCCCGGCCTTCCAGGGGCTGCGTTCGCTGTGGCGGCTCGGGGACGAGGTCTACGGCGAGGTCCAGCTGCCCGACCGGGTACCGCACGCCAAGGGCGGATTCGCCGTGCACCCGGCCCTCTTCGACGCCGCGCTGCACCCGATGCTGTCGCTGATGGTGTCCGACGACCCGGTGCAGACCGTCCTGCCTTACTCCTGGGCCGGAGTTGTGTGCCACGCGCCCGCCGGAACCCGGCTGCGGGTCCGCGTCGCCCGGATCAGCGACACCGAGGTGTCGCTGTCGATCACCGGTACCGACGGTGTGCCCGTGCTGACCGTGGAGTCCCTGGCCGTGATGCCCGCGTCGGCGGACCAGCTCGCCCGAGGCTCCCTCGCCGACTCCCTGTTCGCGCTGCGCTGGTCGCCCGCGGAGCAGCACCCGGACCGCCCGGCCCGTACGCCCGACATCGCGCATATCGAGGCGAACGGGCAGGGTGACGCCCCCGCGACGGCGCGGGCGCGCGCCCGCGAAGCCCTGGAGCTGGTGCGGCGGCGGCTGGACGCCCCGCACGACCGCCCGCTGGCCATCGTGACCACGAACGCCGTGGCGGCCCTCCCCGGGGAGACGCCCGATCTGGCCCTCGCGGCGGTGTGGGGCCTGGTGCGCTCCGCGCAGACCGAACACGCCGGTCAGTTCGTCCTGGTGGACACCGACGGCAGTGAGGAGTCGTTGCGCGCGCTGGAGACCCTGGACGCCCGGCTGCCCCAGGTCGCGCTGCGCCGGGGCAAGCTCTACGCACCGGGGCTGGTCTCCTCGCACGCCTCGACCACCACCCGGCAGACCTGGGACCCGGCCGGTACGGTGCTGCTCACCGGCGCCACCGGCGGTCTGGGCGCCCTGCTCGCCCGGCACCTGGTCACCGAGCACGGGGTGCGCAACCTGCTGCTCCTCAGCCGCTCCGGCGCGGCCGGACCGGCCGCCGAGCTGACCGAGCTGGGGGCCAACGTCACCCACGCGGCCTGCGACGTCTCCGACGCCGCGGCCCTGGCGGAGCAGCTCGCGCGGATTCCGCGGGAGGCGCCGCTCACCGCCGTCGTGCATATGGCGGGCGTACTCGACGACACCACCGTGGAGTTGATGACACCCGAGCGGATCGACCGCGTGTTCGCGCCCAAGGTCGATGCCGCATGGCATCTGCACGAACTCACCAAGGACATGGACCTGTCGGCCTTCGTGCTGTACTCCTCCGTCGTGGGCGTGGTCGGCAACGCGGGCCAGGCCAACTATGCGGCGGCCAACGCCTTCCTCGACGCGCTGGCCGAACACCGCGCCGGGGCCGGACTGCCCGCGCTCTCGCTGGCCTGGGGCCCGTGGGAGCTCGGCATGGCGAGCACCCTCGGCCAGTCCGACCTGGCGCGCTTCCGGCGCCACGGGATGACGCCCCTGACGGCGGCGCGGGGCACCGCCCTCTTCGACGCCGCTCTCGCCGCGGACGAGACGCTGCAAGTGCCCGTGCAGATCGAGCGGGCCGCCCTGTGGCAGGACACCGTGCCCGCGCTGCTGCGCACCCTGGTCCAGCCCGCGCTGCCCGCGCCCTCCGAGCGGCCCGTCGCCGCCGAGGAGAGCGGGGAGTCGCCCATGGCGGGCAAGCTGGCCCTCCTCTCGCCGGAGGAGCAGCGCGAGGAACTGGTGACCCTGCTGCTGGAGACCGCGGCCGTGGTGCTCGGCTATCCGTCCGCCGACGACATCGACGCCGAGATGTCGTTCCAGGAGATCGGTTTCGACTCCCTCAGCGGTGTCGAGTTCCGCAACCAGGTCAAGCAGGACACCGGAGTCCACGTCCCGGCCACGGTGATCTACAACTATCCGACGCCCGCCGCGCTGGCGGTACGGCTGCGGGAACTGCTGTTCCCCGAGCCGGAGCAGGTGGCAGAGGAGACCGCCGACCTGCCGGACGACGCGCTCGACGGACTGGACGAGATCGACGAGATCGATGACCTCGACATCGAGGCACTCGTGCAGCGGGCGAATTCCGAATGAGCACCGCGTGTCCCCGTGTGCTGACCTCGACAAGGGTGGAGAGATGAAACCGGAAGACCTGAAGGCCGTTCGCACATTCGTCAAGGAGTGTCTGGCCGGCCGACACACGGAGACGGACGCGCTCGAGGACAAGCCCTCGGACGTCTACGAGAAGTTCCGGGAGACCGGACTGGCCAACTGGTGGCTGCCGGAGGAGCTCGGCGGCCGCGGCCTCAGCCTCGAGGACAGCGTCGAGATCGTCAACGAGATCGCCTACGGCGACGCCGGAGTGGCCTTCACACTCTTCATCTCGGTGCTCGGCACCAGCATCGTGCAGCTGTACGGCTCCGAGGAGCTCAAGGCCCGCTATCTCAAGCCCATGGCGGAGCGGGGCTCGTTCTGCGCGACACTGGGCAGCGAACGGAACGCGGGCAGCGAACTCGGCAAGACCGAGACCGTGGTGGCGACCGAGGGCGACGAACTCGTCGTCACCGGTGAGAAGTTCTTCTCGACCAACACCGACTTCGCCGACTTCCTCGTCGTCATCGCCCGGTCGGCCGAGGACTCCGAGGCGTACCACGCCGTGCTGATCCCGCGCGACACCCCCGGTGTCGAGATCGTGAAACGCTGGGACGTCATCGGCCTGCGCGCCTCGTACACCTACCAGGTCAGCCTGAAGGGCTGCCGGGTCCCCGCCGCCAACCGCCTCGAGGGATCGGGCCTGCGGCTGCTGGAGATCGGCCTCAACGCCAGCCGCATCCTCATCGCCGCCACCGCGATCGGGGTCGCCCGCCGCATCCGCGACCACTGCATGACCTACGCCAAGACCAAGCCGCTGCGCGACGGCCTCCTCGTGGAGAGCCCCGTGTTCGCCCAGCGGCTCGGGCAGATGGAGATGCAGATCGACGTCATGAAGAGCCACTGTCTGCGCGCCGGCCGCGACTATGACGCGATCATGGCCGCCCCGGGCGCCGCCGCGAGCTTCCACCGGCAGGGCACCCTCAAGTCCGCCCTGACCGCCAAGATGTTCTGCGGCCAGGCCGGCTGGGACGTGGCCAGTGTGGGGTCCGAGATGTTCGGCGGGCTCGGCTACACCCACGAGATGCCCATCGGAAAGCTGATGCGCGACATCCGCTACGTCTCCGTCGTGGAAGGCGGTGACGACGTCCTGCGCGATCTGGTCTTCAACCGCTATGTGATCCCGGTGCCGCGCCGCTCCTAGGAACACACGACCGGGCCCGGTGCGACACGCTGCCACGCGTCGTACCGGGCCCGGTCGTGTACGGGATGCTCAGGGGACCTCGGCCTCGAAGAGGGCGCCGCAGCCATGGACGGTGAGCTTGTGGTCGGGGAAGCGGGCGGCCAGCTCCGTGCGCAGGTCCTCGAGACTGTCCTCGGCGTTGTTCATCAGGCCGCGCTTGTTCCACATCCGGAAATTCACCCGGGCGGCCGTCCCTACCGGTACCCCCTGGGTGAGCACCGTGGCGCCGAAGAGCCGCCCACCCGGCCGTACGCAGGCCGCGACATGGTCCAGCACCGTCGCCTTCTCGCGGATGCTGCCGGGAACGCAGTGCAGCAAGAAGTTCATCGACGCCGAGCCGAAGGCCGCCTCGGGAAGCGGCAGCGGTTCCAGCGCGTTGGCCCGGACCGTGGTGACGTCGAAGCGGGCCAGCCGACGGGCCGCGTGACGCAGCGAGTGCTCGTTCAGATCGGCCAGGGTGATGGACTGCCCCGGATGGGTGCGGCAGTTGTCCAGGAAGTAGCCGGTGCCCACACCGAGGTCCAGATGCTCGGGGGAGACGTTGCGGTCGAACATGGCGACCACTTCGGACACCGGGATCCGGAAGAGGAACCGGCAGTTGATCTTGAAGGCCATCAGGTCGTACAGGGGCAGGGTCCACGGCCCGTACATGGCCTGGCCGGCGTGCACCTTGTCTGAGTGGGGCGAGGTGGTCACGTGGAACCTCCGGCCGACGGGGGCGAATACGTCAGGCCATGACTATACGGGGCGGAAGTGGCGTGCCGCACGGGGCAGTTGGGCAAGCGAACGGCGGAGGCGCCGGCACGCACGGACAACCCAACCGCACCGGCTCAACCGCACCATGAATACCTGGAGGTTCGGGCGTCCCAGAATTCTCACAGGGTATTCGATGGCGATGATATGAGTAATGAAAGCTCAAGTGACACCTTGCCGTTCCATGGCCAGACTGGGGGGAACCTCGGCGGTGCGGCAGCGGAATTCCGACCGAGGACACCCAACTCTCCACGGAGGCAAGCCATGTCCTGTTCCATTGATACCCGGAAAGCCCTGGAGTTCCTCCAGACCAGCGGACTCGTCCATCTCGAAATACCTCTGGAGCAGCTGGTCCGCGCGACCACGACACTCGACGAGGTCGCGGGATATGTGCTGGCGTGGGAGAAGTACGTGCTCGTTGTCGCGGCCGAATGCGACGAGACAGCCGCCGCCGAGCAGTAAGGGTGACCTCGCGACGTACGCAGCCGCGGGGCCGACCCGATGGACAGAGAGCGACGAGGGGGCAGTTGTGGCACCGATGAACACGGGGAGCGAACTGCCCCCACCGTGGTGCGCGGTCGAAGAGCGAGCGGTCTGCTGGCTGGCCGCGCACCACACCCGGTTCGACCCGGACACCGCGGAAGAGCGATCCGTTCTCTTCGCCCGCAAGGCGCTGGTGGAGATGGCGCTGCTGGTCGGACTACGCGCCCGGCTGGACCCCGCCCCGTTCGACGAGGACTATCAGCGGCTGTGCGACCGGATGGGTGCCGTCGCGAAGCGTCCGTCCTATCGGGAACTCGTCGGCCGGGATGAGCGCGCGCTTCTGCTGTACGCCGGAACGCATGCGGCGCTCCGGTTGTGCGGACAGCACGACGAAGATTTCCACCACCTCATCGAGCAATCCGTGGCAGGTCGCTATGCGACCTCTTTCGAGCGCATCCCTTATCGGCAGCTGGATCTGCTGCACACCATGGAACTGGCCGGAGTCGAAAACCGGCTGCCCGCGGTCGAGGAGATTCTGCCCTTCACGCTGTTCTGCGCGGACCCATCGGTCCTCAGACTCGGGGACCGCGATATCTACGCGATCACCCACACGGTCTTCTACGCCACCGACTTCGGATTGCGCGTCCCGAAGTGGCCCGCCGGTTTTGATCTGTCCAGCGCCGTCGAACTGCTCGAGGCGCTGTGTCTGCTGTGTCGGCGCCGGGGGAACGCGGACCTCGTAGCGGAGCTGCTCTGCTCGCTGCTCTGCCTGGGCATCCGCGACTCGGCGGAGGCGGAGCGGTCCTGGGCCTTTCTCGCCGAGGTCCAGGAACCCGACGGCCGGGTCGCCGGGCCGGAGGGCATCGTCCACCCGGGGCTCGAAGGCGGTGACGAGGACTACCGCTCGTGGGCCACGGCGTACCACACGACCATCGTCGCGGCGCTCGCCGGACTGCTCGCCAGAAGCTCCTCCGTCATCCGTCGCCGGCGGCCGTCACCCCCCGCGGCGCCCGATGCCGCACAGTCCGCGACCGCCCTTCGCCGGGCCACCGTCTGGCTCGCCGAAGCCGCCGTGGGCGCCGACCTCGAGGCGGCCCTTCCCGCGGCGGCCGCTGCCGCACGTGGCGCCCGTTCGCTTCATGAACCCGCACTCGCCCACTCCGCGCTCGCCTCGGTCGTCAAACGCGTCGAAGCCGAGCCGGGGCCGTCGCGGTGGCAACGCATCGCCGCCGATGTGGTCTTCGAGTGCGCCCACGGACTGAGGGCGACATCCGGCGGCTGTGCGACGCTGGACCGCTTCCTCGACGACACCGCCACCGCGCTCTCCGGCCTCACGGCCATCCCCGCGGCCGCGGCCGGGGGTGTGGCGCAGCTGATGCGACTGGGCCTGCTCTCCGAGGAGACCGCGCACTCCCTCATCGCCTCCGCGGACCCGGCGCCGTTGATGGCGGAGGGCAGCCCGCCCGCGATGACCGCGAGGGGGCTGGTCCAGTACGCCGGGGACGATCCGAGCCGCCTGTCCTCCCGCGGCTCCTCGGCCCATGCCGTCGCCGAGCGACTGGCCGCGGCCCTTCCGGCCGCCTGCAAGGACTACAAGCTGGACGAAGTGGCCGTGCTTCTCCAGAGCCTGGCGCTGCTCGGCTGGGCCGGCCACCGTATCGTCCGCGACGGACTGGACTTCCTGTTGCGCCAGCAGACCTCGTCGGGGGCGTTCGGCCATCCGGCCGTGGACGATCCCGAGCAGCGCGCAAGCCTGCGACGGCGGTGGACACAGAGCTGTGTGGTCACCCTGTCATCACCATGAGCGCTGGGCGGTTTCCGCTCAGCGCAGCTTCCGGCAGTACAGGGCGTCCGGGGTACGGGACGAACCCACGCGCCCGGTGTAGGCGATCCCGGCGGCGTACTCGTCATCGGCACACTGCCCCTTGTAGCGGCCGTGTCCGAAGTCCCCGCCCTTGGGATCCGTCCCCCGGTTGTCGCCCCGGTCGAACCACACCGTGCGGCCACTCGCAGCGAGCTTCCCGGGGGAGGCGGCCACGCACAGGGCGGCCGACACCGCCGAGCCACGGACGCTGTACCCCGTCAGGAACTGACCGTCCGCACACTGGAGTTTGGTGTATCCGGACGCCCAGTCCTGGCCGGGTGCCACATGCCGCTCGTCCGTGACGACCTCGTGTCCACCGGAGGTGTCCGCCAGTGACGTGGCGGACACGTCCGAGCACAGTCCACGGTTGCCGGTGTGGCTCAGCCCCATCAGCCGCTGGCCGTCGGGGCAGGCGGCCTTGCGTGCCCCGCGGTCCCAGTCGGGCTCGGGCAGCGCGCGCATTCGCCGGGAGGCCACGAAGTCCCCGTGATCAGGGCTGAGCATCGACCAGCGCGTCACCGGATCGATATGACCGGTCCGCCCCTGGGCGTTGATCAGCCGGGTCCAGGCCCCGGCCCGCCAGTCGTCCCCGTCGTACAGGCCCATACGGTGGCCCGCGGCGTCCCAGTGCAGCAGCCCCCAGCCGTTTCCCCTGCGGTTCTCGTGCAGTCCGACGAGGGGCCAGTAGGCGAAGTCGGCGTCCGCGCAGATGAGTTCGTCGACAAAGTTCTCGAACCAGGCCCGCTGCTTAGCCCCGGTCTCCTCGCGTCCTCCGATGCCGAACTCACTGATCCAGACCGGAGCCGTGAAGTGACGGTCGGATTCGGAGGCCACGTAGAAGGCCTGGCGGTTGAGTGTGGCGGTGAGTTCCGCCCGGCTGAGATCACGGTAGCGAGGGTCGCTGGTCTCGCCGACGCCGGTGGCGCCGGTGTGGCGCGGACCGGTGTAGTCGTAGAAGTGCGCCGAGTAGACCAGCTTGCCGGATTCGACGAGCGTGTGTGACAGACGGCGGACGGGCTCCAGGGTGGGCCGCTCGTGGGGGAGGCCGTCAACGGGGATGCCGGTCCAGTTGATCCCCTCGACGATGATCAGCAGATCCGGATTGGCCTCGGTCAGGATGCGGTCACCGGCCCGCTGGGAGGCGGCGTACCAGTCATGGTTGTCGCCGAGGCCCCAGTTGGGGTCGTCCAGTACGGAGCGGCGTACCTCGTTGTAGAGGTCGGCGCCGACCACACGCTTGTTGTCCCGGTAGCGGCGCGCCATGAACAGCCAGTCGCTCTCCCAGGTGGCCGCGGACTGGCTCGCGTTCCAGCGCTCGTTGCCGTCCACGGCGCAGCACCACCGTGTGGTGTTGGTGTGGTTGTTGAGGATGACCGCCAGACCCGCGGCGGTGAGTTCCCGTACCACCACGTCGTACACCTCGAGCGGCGTCTTGCCGCGCAACTCCGTATTGGCGGCGACCGAGTCGTCCGTCACGGGGCGGGTGTCATGGATCATCTCGTTGGAGAACGGCAACCGGATGCTGTTGATGCCCAGTTCCTGGAATCCGGAGATGATCTCCTTGATGGACGCTCGGTCGAGACCGAGCGGCATCCGGCCGGAGTTCTCGCCCGAATGGTGGTTGGCGTCCTCGTCCGGACTGCCGGATCCCGTCCATGTGCCGCTTGCGCCATGCCAGTTGCCCGACTTCAGCTTGAAGCGGTTGCCGTCGGCGTCGACGATCCAGCGGCCCCGGGTGCTCAGCGGACCCTTCCAGTCGGCCGCCGCCGGAGCGGGCGCCGTATCCGCCGCCGTCGGAGCGGGCCGCTGTGACGCCCGCTGGGCGGCCGTGGCATCCGGCGCCGTCAGGCCGAGGAGCAGGAGGACGGCCAATAACGGTCTGACGAAGGATCCGTTCACGAACTCCGTCCCCAGGGTGTGTGAGTGGCGAGTGTGATGACCGGGTCATGATGACCGCAGCCACCGCAATCGGCCAGCCCTTCGTTGAGCCAACGCGCGTCGTGTGGGGTTTCCCCTACTCGCCAGTCACCCTATGTCCTGCTAAGGGCGCCGCCGCCCGCGTGATCGCCACGTCCACTCCGGCTGGGTGCTATGTGGTATCCATCCCTTGTTGTGGCTTTTGCCGGAGGGTCTTCGTGAGCGAGATGGAGTTGGGGACGTGGCGTTCGCGAAGTCGGCCGGCCGTGACGGGCCACCCGCGTCCAGTGGGTCCCTGGTGCCGCTGCTGGCCGTGTGCGCCGGGTACTTCATGGTGATCCTGGATGTGACGGTCATCAACGTCGCCGTACCGGTGATCGGCCGGGAGCTGTCGGCCTCACTCACCGGCATCCAGTGGATCACCGACGGATACACCCTGGTCTTCGCGGGTTTCCTGCTGACCGGCGGCGCGCTGGGCGACAGACTGGGCAACCGCCGTATCTTCTGCACCGGCGTGGCCGTGTTCACCGCCGCCTCGGCCGCGTGTGCGTTCGCGCCCAGCGCGCTCTTCCTGATCGCCGCCCGGGTGGTGGAGGGGCTGGGCGCGGCGTTGATCGTGCCCCGGTTCACTGGCTCTTCTCCAGCAGGCGTATCCGGATCCCGGCGCCCGCTCGCGGGCCTTCGGGCTGTGGGGTTCCGTGGCCGGCATCGCGGCCTCGGCCGGGCCGCTGCTGGGCGGGCTGCTGGTCTCCACGGTGGGCTGGCGGTGGGTGTTCCTCATCAATCTGCCCGTCGGGATCGCCTGTCTGGCGCTGACGCCGCGCCATGTGGAGCCCTCCTCGCGGCTCACCACCCGGGCCCTGGACTGGTCGGCACAGTGCGCCGTCGTGGCGGCGGTGGCCCTGCTGACCGCCGCGCTCAACGAGGCGGGTCGACGCGGATGGTCCGATCCGGCCGTCCTCGCCGGGGTGGGTCTTGCGGTGCTGGCGGCCGTGGCATTCGTGGTGCGCGAGTGGCTGGCCCGCGCTCCCGCCCTCCCCCCGAACCTGCTGCGCTCGCGTGCGCTGGGCGGCGGAGCCGTCATCGGCCTGCTGTTCAACTTCGGCTTCTACGGCATGGTGTTCACCGCCAGCCTGGACTTCCAGCACCAGCGCGGCCTCAGCGCCCTCGCCACCGGGTTGGCGCTGTTCCCCGCGGTGGCGATGACGATGTTCGCCTCCGTCCTGTCCGGGCGGCTGACCCGGAGGACCGGGGATCGTCCGCTGGTCATCAGCGGCATGCTGCTGGCCGCCCTGGGTCTTGGGCTGGGTCGCCGCGGGTGACGATCCCGCCTACCCGCTGCTCGTGGCCCCGATGATGGCAGCGGGATTCGGCACCTCCTTCGCCCTCACCGGTTCCACCTCCACCGTCATGGGCGCCGCACCCCCGGCGTACTCGGGCACCGCCTCCGCACTGTTCAACACCACCCGGCAGCTCGGCAGCGCCACCGGCGTGGCGCTCGGTGGCACGTTGCTCGCCACAGCCACAGCCACCGACTACGGCGCTGGACTGCGGGTCAGCATGGCCGTCGGCGCACTCGCCTACCTGATCGCCGCGGGTCTCGCATGGTGGTGTGTGCCGTCCAGGAGCGGGGGCAGGACACACTCCGGGGACTGACGTGGTTGCCGTATAAGGTGACCCGGAAGTCGCCGGCCGCGGAGCCTCTGGCGCGGAGGGATCGGAGAGACACGTGCAGGACGCCATCCCCGTCGAGCACTCGACCGGCCCCGACGCCGCGCTGCGGAGTCGGCTCGCCGGTGGGCCCAACGCGCTGTTCGCCTACGGCACCCTCCAGTTCGAGGCCGTACTCGCACCACTGCTCGGACGGGTGCCCCGGAGCGCACCCGCGACCGCTCCCGGCTGGCGGGCCGCCGCTCTCGAACGACGTGTCTACCCCGGACTCGTGCCCGCTCCCGGTGCCGCGGCGCCCGGTCTGCTGCTCTCCGGGCTGAGCCTCAGGGAGTGGGAGATCCTCGACGCGTTCGAGGACGACGAGTACGAGCTGCGCCAGATCACCCTGGCCTCGGGTGACCGCGGATGGGCCTACATCTGGCGCGAGGGCGAGATCCGGGCGGAGACCTGGGACGCCGACGACTTCGCGGCCCGCCACCTTCCCGAATTCGCCGCCCTGTGCGCCCGGATCGCCCCGGACCTGGCCGCCGACGACAACCGCCCCGGCTCAACGCCGTCCCCATAACGGCAACGTCCAGGCCGGCCCGTCACGGGGCCGACCTGGACGTGGAGTGGTGAGATCAGACCAGGTCGAAGCGGTCCAGGTCCATGACCTTGGCCCAGGCGGCGACGAAGTCCTTCACGAACTTCTCCTTCGTGTCATCGCTCGCGTAGACCTCCGCGAGCGCGCGGAGTTCGGAGTTCGAGCCGAAGACCAGGTCGGCGCGGGTACCGGTCCAGGCGACCGCGCCACTCGCGTCGCGGGCCTCGAACTCGTCCTGCGCCTCCGAGGTGGACTTCCAGGTCGTGCCCAGGTCGAGCAGGTTGACGAAGAAGTCGTTGGTCAGGGTGCCCGGACGGTCGGTGAGGACGCCGTGCTTCGAACCGCCGTGGTTGGCGCCCAGCACGCGCAGACCACCGACGAGAACGGTCATCTCGGGGCCGCTCAGGGTGAGCAGGTTGGCCTTGTCGAGCAGCAGGTACTCGGCCGGCAGGCGGTTGCCCTTGCCCACGTAGTTGCGGAAGCCGTCGGCGGCCGGCTCCAGGGCGGCGAAGGACTCGACGTCCGTCTCCTCCTGCGCGGCGTCCACCCGGCCCGCCGAGAACGGCACCTCGACCTCGACACCGCCGTCCTTGGCCGCCTTCTCGACGGCCGCGTTGCCCGCGAGCACGATCAGGTCGGCCAGGGAGACCTGCTTGCCGCCCTTGGCGTTGAAGGACTCCTGGATGCCCTCCAGCGTGCGAAGCACCTGGGCGAGCTCGTCCGGGTTGTTGACCTCCCAGCCGCGCTGCGGCTCCAGGCGGACGCGGGCGCCGTTGGCACCGCCGCGCTTGTCGCTGCCGCGGAAGGACGAGGCCGAGGCCCAGGCCGCGGAGACCAGCTGCGAGACGGTCAGGCCCGAGGCGAGGACCTGCTCCTTGAGCGCGGCGCTGTCCGCGGCGTCGATGAGCTCACCGGTGCGCTGCGGCAGCGGGTCCTGCCAGAGCAGCACCTCGGAGGGCACCTCGGGGCCGAGGTAGCGGACGACCGGACCCATGTCGCGGTGCGTCAGCTTGTACCAGGCGCGGGCGAAGGCGTCCGCGAACTGCTCGGGGTTCTCGTAGAAGCGGCGCGAGATCTGCTCGTAGACCGGGTCGAAACGCAGCGACAGGTCGGTGGTGAGCATCATCGGGAGGCGCTTCTTCGACGGGTCGTGCGCGTCGGGGATGATCGCCTCGGCGTTCTTCGCCACCCACTGGTTGGCGCCGGCCGGGCTCTGGGTGAGCTCGTACTCGTACTCGAAGAGGTTCTTGAAGAACTCGTGGCCCCACTGAGCCGGGGTGCTGGTCCAGGTCACCTCGAGGCCACTGGTGATGGCGTCGGCGCCCTTGCCGGTGTTGTACGTGCTCCGCCAGCCGAGGCCCTGCTCCTCCAGGCCGGCGGCCTCGGGGTCGGCGCCGACGTGGTCGGCCGGGCCGGCGCCGTGGGTCTTGCCGAAGGTGTGACCACCGGCGATCAGGGCGACGGTCTCCTCGTCGTTCATCGCCATGCGGCGGAACGTCTCACGGATGTCGCGGGCCGCGGCGATCGGGTCCGGGTTGCCGTTGGGGCCCTCCGGGTTGACGTAGATCAGACCCATCTGGACCGCGCCGAGCGGGTTCTCCAGCTCGCGGTCGCCGCTGTAGCGCTCATCGCCGAGCCAGGTGGTCTCGGGGCCCCAGTAGACGTCCTCCTCCGACTCCCAGACGTCCGCACGGCCGCCGGCGAAGCCGAAGGTCTTGAAGCCCATCGTCTCCAGGGCGACGTTGCCGGTGAGGATCATGAGGTCGGCCCAGGAGATGGCCTGGCCGTACTTCTTCTTGACCGGCCACAGCAGACGGCGGGCCTTGTCCAGGTTGCCGTTGTCCGGCCAGCTGTTCAGCGGGGCGAAGCGCTGCTGACCGGCCCCGGCGCCACCGCGGCCGTCGCTGATGCGGTAGGTGCCCGCGCTGTGCCAGGCCATCCGGATCATCAGCGGGCCGTAGTTGCCGAAGTCGGCCGGCCACCAGTCCTGCGAGGTGGTCAGCACCTCGGCGATGTCCCGCTTCACGGCCGGGAGGTCGAGGCCCTTGAACGCCTCGGCGTAGTCGAACTCCTCACCGAGGGGATTGGCCACGGCGGGGTTCTTGGCAAGGATCTTCAGGTTCAGCCGGTCCGGCCACCACTGGCGGTTTCCGCCGCCCTGCGTCGGGTGCGGCGCGCGCCCGTGTGCGACCGGGCAGCCACCTCCGCCTTCCGTCTTCGCGTCTACGACGATGGCGTCATGGTTCTCAGACATGGGAATCCTTCCGGACCAGGCGGATCACGGTGCTCATGAACTGCGGATGGTGGAACGGTCGGGGCACGGCCCCGGGAGATGACCTCGGCCCCGTCGATCGAGAGGACGATCGGGAAGCCGTGGTTCGTCGGACGCGGTAAGGCAGAGGTCCTCGGGTACGACGTAGAGGGAGACGCGGGAGGCCATCACCGGAGGGCCTGCACCGCGGAGCTGCTCGGCGGTGGTCCCGTCACGTCTCTGTCTCCTGTCGTACCGGAGTCTTCCTGTCTCTTGGCTCTCGCCGGAACCGATCCTACGATGGACAGAATCTAAGTCAAGAAGTGCGCCAAACCCATATCCGATCGGATCCCGGATGTCCATTGGTAAACTTCGGGAGTCCCACCGAACCTGAATAGGTGAACCGATATGAGTGACCTGCTGGAGCGACTGCGAGGGCGTGGCTGGCGGATGACCTCCCAGCGACGTGTCGTTGCGGAGGTCCTCGACGGCGATCATGTGCATCTCACGGCTGACGAGGTGCACGCCCGCGCGGCGGACCGGCTGCCCGAGATCTCCCGGGCGACCGTCTACAACACCCTGGGGGAGATGGTCTCCCTCGGTGAGGTCATAGAGGTCTCCACCGACGGCCGCGCCAAGCGCTACGACCCCAACGCACACCATCCGCACCAGCACCTGGTGTGCTCCGGCTGCGGCACCATCCGCGATGTCCATCCGACCGGCGATCTGCTGGCCGGTCTCCCGGCGGAGGAACGGTTCGGCTTCACCGTGTCCGCGGTCGAGGTCACCTACCAGGGGCTGTGCCCGTCCTGCGTCTAGACCGGCGGGTGGTCGCTCACCGTTCGGTGCGTCCGGTGGATCCGGTGAGTTGATCGCCGAGCACGCTGCGCCGGTACAGGACCTGCCGTCCGTGGCGTGCCCGGGTGACCAGGCCGGTGGCGTGCAGCACACGCAGATGCTGGGACACCGCACTGGGAGTCACCCCGAGGCGGCGGGCGAGTTCCACCGTGGCCAGCGGCTCTTCCAGCAGGCTGAGCAGCCTCGTGCGGGGTGCGCCGAGGAGCGGGACGAGAGCGGATGTGTCACCGGTGGCCACCGGTGTTGTCCAGAGCGTTGCCACCCCACGGCTGGGGTAGACCAGCGACGGGGGTTCCTCCGGGCTGACCGGCGGCGCGGGTTTGTGGGCGAATACCGAGGGCAGAAGCAGCAGCCCGCGACCCGATGCCGCGACATGGTGCTTGCTGATCATCTTGTCGATGTGCAACACACCGTCGTGCCACCGCAGATTCCGGTGCATATCGGCGAAGAGCAGCCGGGCACCTCCCCGCGCCAGCTGCCGCGCCCGGTACGTCATATCGGCCTCCACCACCAGGCGCATCTGCGGCCACCTCGGCTTGATGGCGATCTCCCAGTACCGGCGCAGGAGTTCGCAGATGGTGTCACGGAGTGCGGCCACACACACGCTGTCGTCGGCGGTGGCGTCGTACAGGGCCCGGGGGAGCGGATCCGGCGCGTGGGCGGCCAGGAGATCGCGGCGCACCAGGGCAGGAGGGGTCCGGCGGACGACGGCCAGTTCGTCTTCGAAGGCCGGGGCGAAGCTCATGGGTCTGGGGGTCAGAAAGTCCGGAAGGGTGAGTCGCCGCGCCACCAGGGACATCAGCAAGTCCGTGTCCAGGGCGCCGAGTCCGCCGAGTACGGATCTGCGCCATGGCAGATGCAGCGCTGACAGGCCCGGATCGTGCAGCACCCGCAGGCTGAACACGGTCTCGTTCAAAGGTGAGACGGCGAAATGCGTGTCAGCGAGGTCCTCCACGCCGAGCTCAAAGCTGATCATTAAGTCGGACACTACATCGATTGGCAACGGACGGCCGCTGTCGTGGACTTCGGGCCATGACGTCCAAGAAACCCGCGACGCCCACACCCCCCACGGCATGTGCCACTCCGGTGCGAAGACCGGGCGGCCGGCGGATGATTCCGATCCTGGCCCTCACCTGCGCCGTGGCGGTGGGCAACATCTACTTCCCGCAGGCCATCGGTCCGCTGGTTGCCGCCGGACTGGAGGTGTCACCCGATTCGGCCGCCCTGGTGGTGACCGCCACCCAGATCGGCTACTCGGCAGGGATCGTGCTGCTGGTGCCCCTCGGCGACCGGATCCCGCATCGCACGTTCCTCGTGGTCCTGCTCGCCCTCACCGGCATCGCCCTGCTCATCGCGGGCTGCGCACCGGCCCTGGCGCCGCTGGTCGCCGCCGGCGGCGCGGTCGGTCTGACCACCGTGGCCGCGCAGATCGCCGGTCCGCTGGCGGTCGGCCTGGTGGCCCCCGACCGCCGAGGAGCGGTGATCGGCACCCTGCTCAGTGGATCGACCGGGGGCATGCTGCTGGCCCGCACCTTCAGCGGCACGCTGGGCGAATGGCTGGGCTGGCGGGCCCCCTATCTGGTGGCCGCGGCCCTGACACTGCTCCTCGCCACCGTCCTGGCGCTCACGGTGCCCGCGACGATCCCGTCCTCCCGGAAGTCCTACCCCGTGCTCCTGGCCGAACCGCTGCGTCTGCTGCGCACCGAGCCGGAGCTGCGCCGCTCCTGCCTCTACCAGGCAACGGTCTTCGCGGGGTTCTCGGCCGTCTGGACCTGTCTGGCGCTTCTCCTCACCGGCCCCCCGTACCGGCTGGGTGCCCAGGCCGTCGGACTGCTCGCCCTGGTGGGCGGGGCCACCATGCTCTGCACGCCGTTCGCCGGCCGTCTGGTGGACCGCCGGGGTCCCGACCCGGTGAACCTCATCTGCATGGTGGGAGTCCTCGTCTCCGCCGCGGTCCTCGCCGTGGGCGCCCGGGGCGGCCCGGTGGGTCTGGCCGCCCTGACCGTCGGCACATTGCTCCTCGACGTCGCGATGCAGTCCGGGATGGTCGCCAACCAGGCCCGGGTCTACGCCGTGCGTCCCGACGCCCGCTCCAGGCTCAACACCGCCTATATGACCTGTGCCTACCTCGGCGGCAGCGCGGGGTCCTGGCTCGGTGTCCAGGCCTGGAGCCGGGCCGGATGGTGGGGTGTGTGCGCACTCGTGGTGGTCCTGGCCACAGTTGCCCTGATCCGGCACCTGCTCGCGTTGTCCGCGTTGAGGGAGGGCCGGAAGGCATGACCGCGGATGGACGGGGGCCCGGGACATCACCAACGCGGGCCGCGGCCCCGCCCGTTGACACAAGGTGTCCGGGAAGGGCCGCGCGCTGGGACGGTGGACGTTATGGGCCCCGTCAGGCGTCACGCCGGTTGGTCAGGACCATCGCCGAGGCGAGCCCGATGACCGTGACGATCACGAAATAGCCGAGCCCCGGGAACGGTGCCAGATTGGTCGTGGACGGTGACACCTGGAGGATCTGCTGTCCGGCCTGGGTCGGCCACCACTTGCGCAGGGTCTCACCGTCTCTGCCGAGCATCTGGAACACCGTGGGAAGGATGAAGGTGATGCTGACGGCGGCCGTGATGCCGCCCGCGGAGGCGCGCAGCACCAGGCCCAGCGCGAGCGAGAACACCCCGAGTAGGGCCAGATAGCAGCCTCCGCCCACCAGTGCACGCAGCACCGCGTCCTCCGACACGGACGGGACCCGGACATCCGACCCCAGCGTGAGGGTCCCGGCGGCGAAGGTGGCGAAGACGATGGCCGTCCCCGCCACCAGGGAGACGGTGAAGACGACCAGGGCCTTGGCGGCCAGCAGCCGCAGGCGGTCGGGTACCGCCGTGAACGTACTGCGGATCGAGCCGGTGCCGTACTCGGACGTGGCCGTCAGCACGCCGAAGACGCAGATCGCCATCTGTCCGAGCGAGAGGCCCACGAGGATCTTCTCCATGACGAACGCCGTGGTGTCGTCCGGAAGCGCCTCGTGGCCGCCGAGCACTCCGATGCCGATGCTGATGCAGGCGGCGGCCGCCAGCGTCCACCACGTCGACCGGATCGACCGGATCTTGATCCACTCGAAGGCGACCGCATCGGCGAATCGTGGCCGCATGCTCCGGTCGTCACCCGGCAGTGCACGGGGGACCGCTCGGTGTTCCGCCCCGGCGGTATGCGTCCTGACCATGTTCATACGGCAACTCCGTTGTGCTCGGCGGCTCCGCGCCGCCCCACCCGGTACTCGACGGCATCCGCGGTGAGCTCCATGAAGGCTTCCTGGAGTGACACCCGCTGTGGTGCCAGCTCATGCAGCCACAGACCGTTCTGCCCGGCCAGTTCCCCGATCCGCCGGGCGTCGAGCCCCTTCACGATCAGGGGTGGTTCCTCCACCGCATCGTCCCCACGCTCGCGGTCGCGGTCCGCGAGGGCGTCGACCGTTGCCCCGCTGCTGCGCAACACGGACACCAGTTGCGCCGTGTGCGGTGTACGCACCACAACACCGTTGTGCGAACTGCGCGCCAGGAAGTCGGCCATCGAACTGTCGGCCGCCAGACGGCCACGGCCGATCACGATCAGATGGTCCGCGGTGTCCTGCATCTCGCTCATCAGATGGGAGGAGACCAGAACGGTACGGCCGTCGTCGGCCATGCCGCGCATGAACTCGCGCACCCACTGGATGCCCTCCGGGTCCAGGCCGTTGACCGGTTCGTCGAGGATGATGACCTCGGGATCCCCCAGCAGCGCGGCCGCGATGCCCAGACGCTGGCCCATGCCGAGCGAGAAGCCACCGACCCGCCGCCGGGCGGTGTCGGTCAGGCCGACCAGCTCCAATACCTCGTCAACCCGCCGCTTGGGGAGGCGGTTGGAGGCGGCCAGCCCCCGCAGATGCTCGCGCGCGGTACGCCCGCTGTGTACGGCCTTCGCCTCCAGCAGCGCACCGGCGGTGCACAGCGGACGGGCGAGCTCCCGGTACGGGCGGCCGCACACCGTCGCCGTACCGGAGGTCGGCTGGTCCAGGCCGACGATCATCCTCAGCGTGGTGGACTTCCCGGCCCCGTTCGGCCCGAGGAAGCCGGTGACGAGTCCGGGCCGGACCGTGAAGCTCAAGTCGTCCACGGCGACCTTGTCGCCGTAGCGCTTGGACAGTCCCTTTACTTCGATCATCAGGTTCCTTTCGCGGCGCCCCTCGGAGGACGTGAATCACGCTAAGTCGCCCTGCTCCGGGGCCGCGTCAGCCCAAAGCGCCGCTCTCGGTACGCCGCGGGTATCAGCGGGGGGCGCGCCGTGCTACCTGAGAGGTAGCGGACATACGGCGCCGAATCGGACACCGTGTCCGCGCCCACCGGGGTGTCCTCCGATGTGGCCACGGACGGAAGAGAAGGCGGCCGTACGCCTCAGGTCGCATACGACGCGGTGGCGGCGCCGACGGGCGGACGCTGCGCCTCTTCGACCTCTACCGCGGGACCCATGCCACCCGCCTCACCTTCGGCGCGCCCGGCCCGGACGAACCGCACTCCTGGACCGTTCTCCCCCGGGGCGGTCCGCACCCGGCCGGTACGGGACGGCTACATCGGCCGGATCGGGCCTCAGGACTCGTAGTCCTCCATCAGCCGGCTGATGACCTGGTGCAGGACGTCCGCCCGCCGCCGGTCCTCCCGCTGGTCGCGCAAGGCGCGCTCGGTGGTCCGGAGCATGCGCCAGGCTGCCGCGTCCTGGTCCATCACCTCGTCCACGAGCGGGGAGGAGATCAGGTCCAGGCACTCGGCCAGCCGCCGCCGGGTGGCGGGGGAGGGTGCGGTGGCCTCGGGCTGCGCGAAGCCGTCAGTCAGGTAGCGGGCGGGATCGGTGAGGCTCCAGCCCGCCACCGCGCCCTCCTGCACGAGGAGGGACACATCGGGGGCGATGCCGATCCGGGCGTCCAGCGGCCGGTCGAGCACACCGAGGTCCCTGAAACACCTCAACTCGGCGGCTTCGGGGCCGCAGCTCCCGGGTGAGCTCAGTCGTGGTGTTGGCCGCGTGGATCAGGGCGCCGTTGGCGTCGTAGGCGAAGGTGGTCTCTTCACCGGTGGTCTCGTCGTACTGGGCGAGGACGCGCCCGGCGGTGTCGAGGGTGTAGCGCAGTGTTTCGCCCAGGGCGTTGGTCCGGGCGGTGAGGCGGCCCGCGGCGTCACGGGTGTAGGTGCGGGTGGCGCCGTTGAAGTCGGTCTCCGCGACCAGATGGCCCGCCGGGTCGTCGTCGTAACTCCACTGGCGGCCCTGGGGGTTGGTGACGGTGGTCAGGCGCAGTTCGGTGTCGTAGCCGAAGGTGTGGCCGAGCCGTCGGGGTCGGTGCGGGTGACCGGCTGGTCGAAGTAGGTGTGGGTGTAGGTGGTGGTGTGTCCGGCCTGGTCGGTGTGGCGGGCGAGGTTGCCCTCGGTGTCCCACTGCCATACCTCGCGGGCGCCGTCGGGGGATTCGCGCCAGGCGGGGCGCCCCTCGATGGTCCAGCCCTGCCGGGTGGTCTCACCGAGCGGGTCGGTGATCGCCGTGATCTGGCCGTGGGGACCCCGGCGGACATGCGTGGTTTGGCCGAGGGGGTCGGTGACGGTGACCGGCAGACCGGCGCCGTTGGTGGTCACCTCGATGGTGTGGCCCAGCGCATCGGTGATCGCTGAGAGGTGACCCTTCTCGTCGTATGTGTAGTGGGTGGTGGCTCCGCCGGGATCGGTGGTGGAGGTGTGCGCCCCGCGTGCGTCATAGGTGTGGCGCCATACCGCGCCGCCTCGTTCATGGATCTCCAGCGGCAGGCCCCACGCGTTGCGGACGGCTCTGCTGACCGTGCCGTCGGGGTGCTCGATGGTGGTCAGGCGGTCGTGGCTGTCGTAGTGATAGCGGGTGGTGTGGCCCAGTTGGTTGGTGATGGCGATGGGGTGGCGGTTGCTGGTGTCCCACTCGGTCCGGGTGGTGTTGCCCAGCGGATCCGTCTCCACGATCACCTTGTAGGCGTTGTTGTGGGTGTAGGTGGTGGTGTTGCCGAGGGAGTCGGTGTAGTGGGTGGTGCGGCCGTCGGCGCTGTAGCGGAGTCTGCCGGAGAGGGTGCCGTCGGGGCCGATGCCACGCAGGACGCGGCCGCGGTGGTCGTAGACGTAGGCGTAGGTGGTGCCGTTGCGGTCGGTCCAGGACGTGACGCGGTGAGCGTCGTCGTACTGGTAGCGCAGTGGTTTCCCGGTGGAGTTGATGATCTCGCTGAGGTCTCCGGCCTGGTTGTAGCCGTAGGAGATCAGGGTGGTGCTGTGCTGGTGGTCCTCGCCGTGGAGCATGCGCAGGGCGGTGATGCGCAGCAGTTGTGGGTCGGTGTCGATGGCGATGCGGTAGCCGCCGGAGTGGCGGGAGCACTCCGGGCAGGGCGACGTCGGTGGCGGACATGACCATCTCGCCGGTGGCCACATCGATCGGCTCACCAGTGGTGGGCCGCTCCCCGTTCGGTGTGCTGTTGTTGTCCGGATCGCTGTTGGTACGCCCGCGGGCTCTGGTCGCGGCAGAGGGCGCGTTCGCGGTTGAGGAGGCGTTGTGCGGCGTTCTTGGCCGCGGAGCCGCCGCGTCGGACGGCGCCTGAGCCGCCGGACGCGAGGGCGAGGAGGAGTTCGGGGGTGAGCTGGCCGGCGGCGCGGGCGGGGTTGCGTTGCCATTCGTCCCAGTTGACGACGGCTTTGGCGAATTCCTTGGGGTGGTCGGCGGCGTAGGCGGCGCCGTCGACCATGCCCGCGAGGCGCAGTCCGGCGCCTCCGACGCCGTCGTTGACGAGGTCGTCGAAGTCGTTGTACCAGCCGCTGACGGTCTCGCCCGCGCCGCCGAAGAAGTCGCCGACTCCCTTTGTGAGCGTGTCCCAGCCGGAGGGGGCGGGGGGTTTGTCCGGGGCCTCTTCGGCCGCGGTGTCCAGTTTCTTCTTCGACGAGGTGACGACGAGCTGGAGTTCGTGCTCCAGTTTGTCCAAGCGGCCGTAGCAGCTGCTCAGCGCGGCGAGTCCGGGGTCGTCCTCCGGCGGGCGCTCGGGAAGGGTGTCGTCCTTGCGGTCCACCGCGGCGTTGTATTCCTTGACCCGGGCCCAGTAGTGCTTGGACGCGGCGCGGGCCTCGTCGGCGTCGTCGATGATCGGTTTGACGCGCTTTTGCACCGACCGCAGTTTGGCGGCGTAGGAGTCCAGGGCGCTTGCGGCCGAGGTGAAGTAGGTCTGGGGGGACTCCAGTTCTGTGGGGAGTCTGTCGGTGGCGCCCTTGAAGCCTTCGTTGGCGGCGCCGGTCCAGTTCATCAGGGACAGAACGCCGAGCTGGTCCTCTCCGTCCTTGAACGCGCCGGAGTAGGCGCGGAGTTTGACGGCCAGGTCCTCGATGGTCTTCGGTGAGCCGGGTATGACCTCAGAAGGCTTGGCGCCTTGCGGTATGCGTTCGGTCGCGCCGCCTTCGATGGCGTCCTTGTGCGTCACGCGATGGTTCCCTTTCCCCCCGTCGTCGGCTTCCCAGGCGCCGTCGTACCGAAGCCGCGGCCCGGTCGGTACGTCCTGATGACTACCGCCGCAGCTGTTGCGGTTCCCCGACCTGGGGGGCATCTTCGCACCTGGCGGCGGGGATACGGGCGCTGCGACGATCCTCACCACGCGCTCGGCGTGGGCCCGGGGGTGGTGTGCATCGCACTGCGCGCGCACGGTGTCATAGCGCCGGTGCGGAGCGCGACGGCATGGGCGTCCGTAAGGCGGTACGCAAAGGGCGTATCGGGTCAAAGTGATGCCCCGGTCTGGTGAGGAGGCCCATCACAGGATCCCGCCCGAGGGGGGCGTTTGAACGATCATCGTGCGGGCGGGGGTAGCATATGAGCACCGCCTAGCTCGAAAGATGCGCTGTGACTGCCAACGAGGACTCGTTCACCAATTGGAAAAACCGCGAGGAGATCGCGGAGTCGATGATCCCGATCATCGGGAAGCTGCATCGGGAGCGGGACGTCACCGTCCTGCTTCACAGCCGCTCCTTGGTGAACAAGTCGGTGGTCAGCATCCTCAAGACCCATCGATTCGCACGGCAGATCGCGGGTGTCGAACTCTCGGTCACCGACACCCTGCCGTTCCTTCAGGCTCTGACCACGCTCGATCTCGGCCCGTCCCAGATCGACCTCGGCCTGCTCGCCGAGACCTACCGCACCGACGACCGCGGTCTGTCGGTCGAGGAGTTCACCGCCGAGGCCGTCGCGGGCGCCACCGGCGACAACAAGATCGAGCGCAGCGAGCCGCGCGATGTGGTCCTCTACGGGTTCGGCCGTATCGGCCGCCTCGTGGCCCGGCTGCTCATCGAGAAGGCCGGTTCCGGCAACGGCCTGATGCTGCGCGCCATCGTCGTCCGCCGGGGCGGTGACCAGGACATCGTCAAGCGCGCCTCGTTGCTGCGCCGTGACTCCATCCACGGCCAGTTCCAGGGCACGATCACCGTGGACGAGGCGAACAGCACGATCGTCGCCAACGGCAACGAGATCAAGGTGATCTACGCCAACGACCCGTCGGAGATCGACTACACGGCGTACGGCATCAACAACGCCATCCTGATCGACAACACCGGCAAGTGGCGCGACCGCGAGGGTCTGTCGCAGCACCTGCGCCCCGGTGTCGACAAGGTCGTTCTGACCGCGCCGGGCAAGGGCGATGTCCCCAACATCGTGCACGGCGTCAACCACGACACGATCAAGCCGGATGAGCAGATCCTGTCCTGCGCGTCCTGCACCACCAACGCGATCGTCCCGCCGCTGAAGGCGATGGACGACGAGTACGGTGTGCTGCGCGGCCACGTGGAGACCGTCCACTCGTTCACCAACGACCAGAATCTGCTGGACAACTACCACAAGGCCGATCGCCGCGGCCGCTCCGCGCCGCTCAACATGGTCATCACCGAGACCGGTGCCGCGTCCGCCGTGGCCAAGGCGCTGCCCGACCTCAAGGCGCCCATCAGCGGCAGCTCCATCCGCGTGCCGGTGCCCGATGTCTCCATCGCGATCCTCAATCTGCGGCTGGCGCGTGAGACCACCCGCGAGGAGGTTCTCGACTACCTCCGTGATGTCTCGCTGACCTCGCCGCTCAAGCGCCAGATCGACTTCACCAGCGCTCCCGACGCGGTCTCGAACGACTTCATCGGCTCGCGCCATGCCTCGATCGTCGACGCGGGCGCCACCAAGGTCGACGGCGACAACGCGATCCTCTACCTCTGGTACGACAACGAGTTCGGCTACTCGTGCCAGGTCATCCGCGTTGTCCAGCACGTCTCCGGGGTGGAGTACCCGACGTACCCGGCCCCGGTGGTCTGACCCGGGCGGACGGTCCGATCCGTCGTTCCGCGGTGGGGGAGCAACCGATCCCGAGAGGGATCCGGTTGCTCCCCCACCGTCGTTCGCGGCCGTGGCGCGCCGACGCGGGCGTCAGCGGGCGTCGGTGGCGATCCGCGCCCCGAAGCCGATGAGCACCACACCGGTGACCCGGTCCAGCACCCGGCGGACCCGGGGCCGCTGGAACACTCCGCGTGCCCTGGACACGAGGCAGGCGTAGCCGCCGAGCCAGCTCAGGGTCAGTGCCGCGTGCAGTGTGACCAGCATGCCCATACCGGTCGCCGGGGGCAGACCGTCAGGGGCGAGGGTGGGCAGCAGACCGGTGTAGAACACGGCGATCTTCGGGTTGAGGATGTTGGTGGTCAGCCCGGTCAGGTACGCGCGCTTCGAGCCGGTGGCCGTGGGCTCGGCGGTCTCCGGAGCGGCGCGTCGGCTCTGCCACAGCGCTTGCAGACCGAGGTAGGCCAGATACACCGCCCCCAGCACCTTGACGATGAAGTACGCCTCGGCCGAGGCCGCGAGGACCGCGGCGAGCCCGGCGACGGTGAACACCCCCCAGACCACAAGGCCGGTCGTGATTCCGGCGGCGGTGCGCAGGGCGTCCGCCCTCCCGGAGGCGATCGCGCGCTTGGTGACCACGGCCATGTCCGGCCCCGGCACCACGGTCAGCAGGGCGAGCACTCCGGCCGCCGTTATCGTCTGCGTCCACATGAGGGCCAGTCTGCTGGCAAACGATCACGTCGCCGGTGTGAAAGCGGTCACGGTCCGCCGTGTGCGGCGGCCGGCCGCTCATGCGGCCATCGGGTGCGCCGCGGCCACGGGCATGGTGGCGCGGACCCAGTGGCCGTTGTCGTGGTGGCGGGTTTCGACCCGGGTGGCGAGGGTTGCCACGAGAGGGATACCGCGGCCGTGTTCATCGGGGTCGGGTGCGGTGTGCGGCCGCCTGGGGCGGGGGAGCAGACCGTGGTCGGACACGACGAGCTGGAGGGCGCCGGGGGCGAGGGTCAGCCGGAGTGTCATCCTGCTGCGTCCGTGCCGGACCGCGTTGGCGGCCAGCTCCCCGACGACGAGGACGGCGGCATCGCGTTCGTCGGACGGCAGATGCCACTGGGTGAGGACGTTCTCGGCGAAGTGGCGGGCACAGCCGACCAGGGCGGCTTCGGCGGGCAGGGCGAGCAGGGCGTCGCGTCCGGAGACCGGGGTGGGCGCCATCGGCGGGGGCTCCGTCGGTCGGGGGCCGACCGGCGAGGCAAGCAGGCTGGCGGTAACACACATGGGTTCGGGTCGCTTCCGGGCGAGGGTCGGCGGCTTGGTGTGCCTTTAGTTCCGGTGTACGCCCGGCCCATCGATATTACAAGAGATTCTGGGCAGAAATCACATAAATTTCGCTAAAAGATCTCTCTTTATGTGATACGTCTATGTGGTCAGTCGGCGGCAAGGCGTGACCATGTCGGTCCCAGCGCCTCCAGCGCCCCCAGATACACCTGGTACGCCTCCTCCAGCACCGCCACCCGCTCCTCGTGCGGCTCATGCCGTCTGCTGACCGCCACCCGGGCGCGGGGGTCGTCGAGACCGTCCAGCAGTCCGACCGCGGTGGCGGCGAGCAGGGCCGCGCCGCGGGCCGCGCTCTCCGCCACATCCGTAATCTCGACCGGCCGGGCCAGCGCGTCGGCGAACATCTGGCTCCAGATCTCGCTGCGCGCGGCGCCGCCGGTGAGCCGTGCGGGGCCGCTGACGGGCAGCGTCGAGCACAGGGCGTCGACATGCCAGCGATGGTTGAGCGCCACACCCTCCAGCAGTGCCCGCAGCACATGGCCCCGCGTGTGCCAGCCCCGCATACCGAGGAACGTGCCCGAGGTGGGCCGCCCGTGCGGGGACCCGTAGAGGAAGGGGTGGAACACCATCTCCGACGGTCCGCCGAGGTGGGCGGCGACCTCCCGGGCGATCACATCGTGCACACTCTCCCCCGCTCCGGTGGTCACGCCCATGACCCGCAGGAACCACTCGAGGTTGGCCACGGACGACGGCGAGGTGGACATGATCATCCACTGGTCCGGCCGGACAAAACCACGGACCTGCCAGCGCGGGTCGAGCACCACCCGATCGCTGATCACCTGGTTGACGCTGAACGTCCCCGCCACCAGGGACAGTTCACCCGGATCCAGCCGTCCCACCCCGATCGAGGCGGCGTCCACATCGTGCGCACCGGTGACCACCGGGATACCGGCGGTGAGCCCGGTGGCCGCGGCGGCCTCGGGTGTGACCGTTCCGGCCAGGGCGTCGGACGCCAGCACCGGCGGCAGTTTCCCGGCCAGCTCACTGACGCCGTACAGCTCCAGCAGCTCCGGTGAGTAGGCCCGGGTGCGGACATCGGTGAACGAGGCGCTGGCGTCCGTGGGATCGGTCGCGGGCGTGCCGGTCAGCTTCAGCCGGAGCCAGTCCTTGCAGAACAGCAGCCACCGGCTGTGCCGCACCGCGTCCGGGTCGTGGCGGACGAGCCAGGGCAGCAGGGCCGCCGGAGAGCCCGCGAAGGGCACCTGACCGGAGCGGTACAGGGCACGCTCCCACAGCGGGGTGTCCCGCCAGTCCGCCAGCAGGGGTTCGGCCCGGGTGTCCAGCGCGACGATCGCCGTGCGCACCGGTCGCAGCCGCCCGTCCACCGGATAGACACCGTCGCCGTGTCCGGACAGCCCTACCGCCGCCACGGCCCGGCCCGCCTCCTCGCCCGCCACCTCGAGGCAGTCCCTGATCGCCAGCCGTGCCGCGTGCCACACCTCGTCCATATCGCGCTCGACCCAGTGCGGCCGGGGACTGCTCAGCGGCACGGTCGCGCTGCCGCGGGCCACCTCGTGCCCGGTGGCGTCGAACAGCAGCGCCTTGGTCACGGTCTGCCCGGCGTCGATACCCAGCAACAGTTCACGCACGGGGTGCTACATCCATTCCAGTTCACGGGCGTTGACCGCGCCCGGACAGCGTCCGGTCGCCGCCAGCTCGGCGATGACCTCGGCGACCAGCCGGGCCGAACGCACATTGGTGGTGACCGTGTCGCCGCCGTAGTGGGTGGTGAGCGTGACATTGTCCAGCGCGCGCCACGGGCTGTCGGCGGGCAGGGGTTCCTCGTCGTGCACATCGAGCCCGGCCCCGGCGATCCGGCCGGACGCCAGCACCTCGTACAGCGCGTCGGTGTCCACCAGACGGCTGCGCGCGGTGTTGAAGAAGTACGCGGTGGGCTTCATCAGCGCGAAGTGCCGCCGTCCGATGAACCGCTCGGTCTCCGGCGTCAGCCGGGCGAAGACATGCACGGCGTCGGACTCCCGGAACACCGTGTCCAGATCGGCCGCCCGCTGCGCACCATGGCGCCCCAGCACCGCGTCCGGCACATACGGGTCATGGACCAGGACGCGCACATCGAAGCCGCGCAACCGGTCGGCCAGCTCCTGCCCCACATGGCCCATACCCACCATGCCGACGGTGCTGCCACCGATCTCGTCCCCGGGGCCGCCGAAGTCCTTGCGCCACCCCCCGGCCTTCACCGACGCATCCGCGCGCGCGATGTCACGCGCCTCGGCGAGCATCAGCCCCAGGGCGAGTTCGGCCACGGCCGAGGCATTGCGTCCGTAGACCGGTACGACGGCGATACCGCGTTCGGTGGCGGCGGCCACGTCCACGTTCTCCAGCCCGGTCCGGGCGACACACACCGCGCGCAGCTTCGGCGCGGCCCGCAGCACCTGCGCGGACACCGGCGCGAAGTGCACGGCGAGCACCCCGGTGTCCCCGAGCGCCTCGACGATCTCACCGGGCACTGGCACCGCCTCCGGCCCCCGCAGCTCCATCTCCTGCTGCGCGGCGTGCTGCTCGGCCTTGGTCCCGGACCAGTCGACACTGCGGACCGGGCCGATGTCCGGGCCGGTGTCCCGCCCGGACACCTCGGCCAGGGCCTCGACGTAGCAGGCGGCCGGGATGAAGTGGTCGCCGACGACTAGGACACGCACCGCTGCTCCTCTCTGTTCTCTGCCCTGCTCAGTGGTTTCGCATGTGGTCTCGGCGGTCACCGGCTGTTTCACCGCCGCCATCTATTTCACCGCCCCCATGGACAGGCCGCGGGCGAGCTGGCGCTGGGCCAGCCACCCCATCAGCAGCACCGGCAGACAGGCCAGTGTGGCCGCCGCGGCCAGCCTCGCCCAGTACAGCCCCTCGCTGGTGATGAAGCCGACAAGGAAGACGGGCATCGTCGCGGACCGGACCGACGTCAGGTTCAACGCCAGGAAGAATTCGTTCCAGGAGAAGATCACGCAGATCAGCCCGGTGGCGGCGATACCGGGCGCCACCATGGGAAGCAGCACCCACATCACCTCCTGACGCGCTGTCGCCCCGTCCACCCGCGCCGCCTCCAGCACCTCGCGCGGAATCTCCAGGAAGAACGAGCGCAGCATCCACACCGCCACCGGCAGGTTCATCGCCGCGTACAGCACGATCAGGGTGCCGATGCTGTCGAGCGCGCCCAGGCCGCGCGCGGCCAGATACACGGGAATGATCGCGGCGACCACCGGCAGCATCTTGGTGGAGATGAAGAAGAACAGCACATCGCGCCACCGGCCCACGGGCCGGATGGACAGTGCGTACGCCGCCGGTGTCGCGAGTAGCAGCACGAGGGCGGTGGAAGCCACGGCGGCCAGCGCCGAGTTGCCCAGATAGAGGCCGACGCCCTCAGCGAACACCGCCCGGAACTGCTCGAGCGTCGGTGCGAACACCACCTTGGGAGAGGTGGTGTAGGCGTCCGCCTCGGTTTTGAACGCGGTGACCACCATCCACAGCACCGGGAAGAAGAACACCGAGGTCACCAGCCAGGTTCCGGTGGTCCACAGCCACCGGCCGAACCGGTGGCGGTACGGCGGGCGGAGCGTGGCGGGGATTCTCATCGGTCGCCCGCCCCGGTGCCGGTGAACGCCGTGAACAGCAGTCGCAGCGCCAGTGCGGCAGCCACCAGTGTGCCGGCGACCGTGACCACGCCCAGCGCGGAGGACTGCCCGACGTCGAAGCCGAGGAACGCCCGCTGGTAGATGTAGTAGGGCAGATTGGTGGTCCGGGTGCCGGGGCCGCCCTGGGTCATCATGTAGATCACATCGAAGGTGTTGACCAGGTGGATCGCACCGAGCAGCACACCCAGTTCGATGTAGCGGCGCAGATACGGCAGGGTGATCCAGCGGAAGGTGGCCCAGGGCCCGGCGCCGTCCACCCGGGCCGCCTCCAGGATCTCGGTCGGCCGGCTCTGGAGCCCGGCGAGGACGATGAGCATCATGAACGGTGTCCATTCCCAGACCAGGACCGTGACCACCGACGCCACGGGGAAACGGCTGACGAAGTCGGTGCCCTGGACGCCGAACCAGGACGCCGAGTAGTTGACGAGCCCGAAGACCGGGTCGAACATGGCGGTCTTCCACAGCAGCCCGGCGACCGCGGGCATCACCAGGAATGGCGAGATCAGCAGGGTGCGGGCCAGGCCCCGGCCGGGGAAACGGCGGTCGAGCAGCACGGCCAGCGCCACTCCCAGCGCCATGGCGAACGCGACCGTCAGAACGGTGAGCTCGATCTCGGTGAGCAGCGCCGCGCGGAACACGTTGTCGGTGAACACGTTCGCGTAGTTGGCCAGGCCCACCCAGTGTTCGGACCCCGGCCGGAGCAGATTCCTGGACTGGAAGGAGAAGACCACGGTGAAGACAAAGGGCAACTGGGTGAGGGCGACCACCCACAGCAGGGCGGGAGCCAGCGGCCGGCCCCGCCGCCCTGCCGCCCGCCGCGAGGGGAGCGGCCCGGCGGTTGCCGTCGGGCCCGCGGGTGGGAGAGAGCCGACTGCCATGGCGGTACCTAGCGGCCCAGCCGCTGCTGATCGCGGCCGACGGTCCGGGCGTAGCGCTGGGACTGCGCCAGGGCGGTGCGCACCGATTCCTGTCCGCTGATGGCCGCGTTGATCTGCTGGCTCACGCGGGTGCCCAGATCCTGGAACTCGGGGATGTCCAGGAACTGCACACCGGTGTACGGCACGGGCAGCACGGTGGGGTGCCGCTGGTCGGCGTGGCGGATGCCCTGCATTGTGGGGCCCGCGAACGCCCGCGCGATCCGCCGGTACCGCGGGATCGCGTAGGTGGAGTATCTGCTGCCCGGCGGCAGCCGGGACCACCCCAGCCGCCGCCCCACCAGCTCGATGTACTCCCGGGAGGTGGCCCAGGACATGAACGTCCAGGCGGCGTCCTGATGGGGGCTGGTCCGGGGAATGCCGAGCGACCAGGAGTACAGCCAGCCCGACCACGCCGTGCGCTCCACCGGTGCCGCCACATATCCCGTTCTGCCGACCACCTTGCTGCTCGCGGGATCCTCCAGCACCCCCGCCGCCGACGTGGCGTCGTACCACATGGCCGCCTTGCCCTGGGCGTAGTGGGTGGCGCACTCGGTGAAACCGGCGTTGGCCGCACCCGGCTCTCCGTGCCGGCGCACCAGGGACACGTAGAACCCGACGGCCCGTTCCACCTCCGGGGTGGTGAGCTGGGCGTTCCACCGCAGGTCGTACCAGCGGCCACCGAAGGTGTTGATCACGGTGTTCAGCGGTGCGAGCACCTGGCCCCAGCCCGGGGCCCCGCGCAGACAGATCCCCGCCACGCCGTGCCCAGGGTCGTCGAGCGCCTTCGCGAAGCGCGCCACCTGCCGCCAAGTGGGCCGCTTCGGCATGGTCAGCCCCCGGGCCGCGAAGAGGTCCTTGCGGTACATCAGAAACGACGATTCGCCGTAGAAGGGGACCGAGTAGAGGTGTCCGCGGTAGGACAGCGCGGCGCGGATCGGGGCGATGAAGTCGGACGGCGCGTAGCCGGGGGTGCGGTCGGCCCGCTCCTGGAGGTCGGCCAGCCAGCCGTTCCGCGCCCAGATGGGCGTCTCATAGTTGCTGATCATGACGATGTCGAACTCACGGCCACCGGTGGCCACCGACTCGGTGATCTTCTGTCGTGCCTGGTTCTCCGGCAGTGTCACAAAGCGCACCCGGATGTCCGGGTGGGACCGTTCAAAGGACGGGGTCAGCGCCTCCATGTCGGTCATCTGCGGATTGGCCACCACGGCCACCGAAACGGTGGTGCCGTCACCGGCCCCCACCCCGCCGAATCCACCACAGCCCACCGCCAGCAGCCCCGCCGCGCAGATGCCGGCCGCGACACCGGTCACCCGCCGCCCCAGCGGTGGTCGCGACATACCGGATCCCTCTCCGCCGTCGGCGTGCCTGCCGGACCAGCACGGCGTTGTCCACGGGCGGCACGAGCATGATCGCGGGCCTTCACCGTGATGCTCTCACCTTCCCCGGGGGCGCGCGCGGCAACGGCCGGTGACGGGGTGACCGCCAAAGGCCCGCCGCCGGTGCGCGGGGGCCGTATCGCCTTGCGCGAGCAGGGGCATATGGGAACCTCGACATCGAGGTCACCGAGGTGTGCCGACCGCGGTCGCGCCGTGGCGATCGCGCCACGAGAACCGGCAGCCGGAGCCGGTACCGCCAGCGAGGGAGGACAGGTGCCCGCCAAGGTACGGTCGTCGCAGGCCACCGTGGAACAGCGCCGTCAGGCCGTCCTGCGCCATGTCGCCGAGCGCGAGGAGATCCGCATCGACGACCTCGCCGCCCACTTCGGCGTCAGCCTGATGACGATGCATCGCGACCTCGACGACCTCGCGGCCCGCCATCTGCTGCGCAAGGAACGCGGCCGTGCCGTCGCCTTCCCCGCCCTGACCATGGAGACCGCCACCCGCTTCCGCGAATCGGAGAACCTCGCGGCCAAGCAGGCCGTCTGCGAGGCCGCGGCGGGCTGGATCCGTCCCGGTGACACCTTCGTCATGGACGACTCCACCACCCTGTATCCGCTGGCCGACCTCCTGGCCGGGTCCGAACAGCTCTCGGTGGTCACCAACTCGGTCGGCATCGCCCAGCGTCTGGGACCGGCCACCGGAGTGGACATCACCTTGCTGGGCGGCCACTACCGGAGTGAGTTCAACTCCTGCACCGGCCCCGAGGTCACCCGCGCCCTGTCCCGGATCCACGCCGATCTGTGCCTGATGTCCGCCACCGCGATCCTCGAGGGCCGTCTCTTCCACCCGCTGCGCGAGTACGCGGATGTGAAGGAAGCCATGATCGCCTGCTCCGAGCGTTCGCTGCTCCTCGCCGACCACACGAAGTTCGGCAAGACCGCCACCTACGCCTTCGGCGACATCAGCTCGTACGAAGCGGTCATCGTCGACTCCGGCACACCGAAGCACGAGATCGCCGCGATCCGGGGCCACGGGGTCCGGGTGGAGACCGTGGCCCCGGCCGTTCCGTAGCCGCGGAAGGGGCGGCAAGCGCGGTCGGGTCAGGAGCCCCTGACGGGTCAGGAGGGTTCTTCGGGGGCGACGCTCTCCACACGCACCCCGAGACCACGGATGGCCGCGATCTCCTCCTCCGGTGTACCGGTGTCGGTCACCACCGCGTCGTAGACGGCGGCGGTGCCGTACGCGTACGTGGCCGTCCTGCCGAACTTGGAGTGGTCGGCCAGCAGCAGCGACTGGTTCGCGGAGGCGAGCATGGCCTCCTTGATCTCCGCGTACTCGCGCAAGGGATGGAACAGCCGCCCCTCGAGGATCGCGGTGGCGGATGTCAGAGCGAGATCGGCGCGGATCCGGGAGAGGGCGCTGACGACATCCGGGCCGGTGCAGCAGTTGAACTCGCCGTTGTAGCGCCCGCCCAGCAGCGTGATGTCCACCTCCGCCGCGCGGCTCAGCCGCTGGGCGAGGCCCACCGAGTTGGTGACGACGGTGAGTTGGCCGACCGACGCCAGGACGTCGGCCAGCGGGTAGAGGGTGGTGGAGTCGTCGAGCAACAGGGTGCTCCCCGGGGTGATCCGGTCGGCCACCGCCGCGCACAGCGCGGTCTTCGCCGCCAGCCGCGCGCT
Source organism: Streptomyces sp. JLBJ103 (assembly GCF_058215575.1). Classification (NCBI taxonomy): domain Bacteria; kingdom Bacillati; phylum Actinomycetota; class Actinomycetes; order Kitasatosporales; family Streptomycetaceae; genus Streptomyces; species Streptomyces sp. JLBJ103. The sequence continues at coordinate 7,581,179 of NZ_CM177089.1, forward strand.
CTCCCGGAACCGGGTGGCGGTCTCCATGGTCAGGGCGGGGAAGGCGACGGCGCGGCCGCGCTCCTTGCGCAGCAGATGGCGGGCGGCCAAGTCGTCGAGGTCGCGGTGCATCGTCATCAGGCTGACGTCGAAGCGCGTAGCCAGATCGTCGATGCGGATCTCGCCGTGCTCGACGACATGGCGCAGGACAGCCTGCCGCCGCTCCTCGACGGCGGCCTGCGTCAGCCGTGCCTTGGCCGGCATACGGCCTCCTTCCCCTCCGCGCCCGGCGCGGTTCGGCCCGTCCCCGGGCACACCAGCAGCTTGATCGTCGTACGGTCGCGGGCGGCCTCGTCCGGTGTCCCGGTCGGTGTCTCGGTCGGTGTACGCTTCGCTTCCTTCCGTTCTTCCTGATCCACCCGTCGCTCCAGACCGTACCGGTGCGGTGACCGGCGCCTCCACCACCACCTCGGTCTCCACCTCACCGGACGCGGTCAGGGCGGCGTTCATGGCCGGTCCGCCCGTCCGCGGGCCGTGATGCGGTCGACGCGGTCGGCCGCGGCGCGCATCGCCCCGGCGGGTGAGGTCTCCCCGGCGAGCATCCCGGACAGCTCGTCGTAGATGGCCATGTCGCACTCCGCCCACCGGGGGATCTTCGGTCTGAGCCCGATGTTCTGTGGATCCCACACCTGCCGTACGGCGCGTGTGGAGAGCATGGTGGGCATGGGGGAGGGTCGGCGCTCGGCCGCGGTGACACGTGGCATCGCGTACACGGAGCTGCGGGTGGGAGTCCCGCCGCCCACTGTGCTCGCGAGGACGGCCAGCTGGGTCCTCGGGGCGGTGGCCCAGTTCAGGAACAGCCAGGCGGCCTTGCGGCGCCGGGCCGGAATGAGGTTGGAGATGGCGATGCCGGTGCCGCCGTACATTCCGGCCGAGCGGGCCGGGCCCTTGGGCAGTGGGGCGTAGCCGACCTTGCCGGGGAGGGCGGCCTCGTTGGACGCCGCGTACTCGTGCCAGTTGGGGCACATGGCGATGCGTCCGGCGCGGAAGGCGGCGCCGAGCCCGTCCCAGTCCCAGGTGCGGGAGCCGGGGTCGGCGATCTTCAGCAGCCGCTGGTAGAAGGCGGCCCCCTCGGCCGCCGCGTCCGAGCGCAGCTGACAGATGCCGGGGTCCTGAGTGCCCAGACGGCCGACGCGTGATCCGTCGAGGAAGTAGTCGCCGCCGTAGGACCAGAGCAGATTGGAGAAGTCGCACATCAGGGAGTCGTGCCGCTTGGCCTGGTGGCCGGTGCCGTAGCGCACCTCGTCGGTCTTGTCGTTGAACCACCGGGCGATGGCGTAGTACTGCTCCCATGTGGTGTTCTCGGAGGGTGTGGGATCGAAGCCGAGGTCGTCGGCCATCCGCGCCCGGTGCTTCGTGAACAGATCGGCGCGGTACTGCCAGATCATGGTCGGGCAGTCGTACGGCAGCGCCAGCACGGTGGTGTCGTCCTCGAAGCGTCCGGCCGCGTCCAGGTGGGTCGGGATGAAGTCGCGGAAGCCGCCAGCCAGATGTGGCATCGCGCCGTCGTCCTCGAACTCCCGCAGATCGGTGAAGGCGGAGGCGCAGGGGGCCAGCACCAGGTAGGGGTCCGCATACACCACGTCGTACGCCCCCTCCCGGGAGTCGATGTCGCGGGCCACCCTCCGCGCCAGGGCCGACAGTTTCAGCGTGACGATGCGGACCCTTATCCCGGTCAGCTCGGTGAACGGCTCGAGGTGGGCGGCGATCGCGGCGGTCGGTGCGGTGTTCTCGGAGAGGAAGGTCAAGGTGGTGCCCGCGGCCGACTGCCACTGCACCGTGTCGGCGAGGGAGTCCGCGTCCAGGTGGTCCGCGAAGGCGGTGAGCAGACCCGCCGCCCCGGCGATGGCGGCGCCACCCAGGAGGGTGCGGCGGCTGATGCGGGGCCTCGGGGGTCTGAGAGGAAGGAGAGAGGGCATGGGAGTGCGTCGTCCCTTGAAGTCGTCGAGTTGTGGGGCGCGAACGATGGTGTACAGCATTCTTAGTAGAAGATCAGCAGTTTGTTAACGCATCTTGCGTGATATTTATGCCTGATCTATCGTTTCACCGGCCACGGAGGACACCTTTCCCACCTCCACCGTCAGGAGCGCAGACATGCGAGCAGTGGTCTTCGACCGGCCCCACCACTTCCGCGTCATGGACATGGACGATCCGCGACCGCGCCCGGAGCAGGTCCGCCTGCGCACCGTGGCCACCGGGATCTGCGGTACCGACCGGCATCTGCTGGCCGGTGGATTCATGGCCCGCTTCCCGCTGATCCCCGGACACGAGATCGTCGCCGAAGTGGAGTCGCTCGGTGAGTGCGTCGAAGGGCTGTCGATCGGTGACGTGGTGGCCGTCGACAACACGGTGCTCTGCGGCCAGTGCGCGCCCTGCCGACGCGACCAGCCCCTGTACTGCGACCACTTCTTCTCGCTCGGCGTCAACGGCCCCGGTGGCTTTGCCGACTTGCTCGTGGCACAGGCCGAGAAGTGCTTCCCCCTCGACGGTCTGGAGCCGATGACGGCCGTCCTTACCGAGCCCCTGGCCTGTGCGATACACGGGGCCGATGTGCTGGCGCTGCGCCCGGGGTCCGATGTACTCCTCTTCGGCGCGGGCCCCACCGGTCTGCTGCTCGCCCAACTCCTCGTCCACGGCGGCGCGGCCCGTGTCACCGTCGCCGCGCCCAGCCCCCATAAACTCGACGTGGCCCGGCACCTGGGAGTCGACGAAACGGTCCGGATGGACCGCTCGGATCCACAGGCGTCGCTACGACGGCTGCGCGCACTGGCCCCCTCCGGATTCGACGCGGTCATCGAAGCCACCGGGGCTCCCGCCGTGCTGGCCATGTGTCCGGAGATGACCCGCACCGGCGGAACCGTGCTGGTCTACGGGATGGCGGGGGCCGACGACACCGTGCCCTTCTCTCCCTACGAGATCTTCTCCCGCGAACTCACCATCAAGGGCTCCTTCGCACAGACCCACTGCTTTGCCCGCGCCCTGCTGTTCCTGCGTACCGGCCGCATCCGCGCCGACGGCATCATCACCGATCGCTTCCCGCTCGAACGGTTCGGCGACGCGCTGTCCGCGGTCGCCGGCTCGACCAGCATCAAGGCCGTTGTCATGGGGTGACGGACGGTGGGGCGAGGCCATCGCTCAGGGACTGGCGGGGCGTGGGCCATGGGTGTGGAGGAAGAGCGCGGGGCCCGAGCCCAGGCGGCCTTCGGCCGCGAGGGCGAGCAGCGCGGCCATGGCCTTCGCCGTGTACACGGGTTCCAGTCGCAGGGCCGCGGTGTCGGCGGCGAGGCATTGGGCGCGCAGGCCCTCCGGTGTGGGGTGGCCGTAGCCGGGGCCGAGCCAGTGGCGTACCAGGGTCAGGTGTTCCGGTCCGATGCGGATCGGCGGGAGGCCGGCGCCCCGTGACCGGAGGAGGCGTACGGTCCGGTGGGCCAGACCGGCCACCGTGGGTGGGTCCAGGCGAAGCGTGTCATTGACCACCACGCCCACGACACGGGTACGGAGTCCGGCGAGACGCAGACCGAGGACAAGCCCGGCGACGGTGCCTCCGCTGCCGACGGCGGTGATGACGTGGGAGGGCTCGGGGAGGTCCCCCGCCGCGATCTGTGCCGCGAGTTCGAGGGCGGCTTCGACATAGCCGAGTGTGCCGACCGGGGTGGAGCCGCCCGCGGGGAGGTAGTGCGGCGGCCGTCCCGCGGTGGTGTGGCGCAGGAAGAGCCAGGGGGCGGCGGCCATGGTGCGCAGCTTGCTACGGGTGAAGTGGAGCGTGGCCCCGGACCGGCGCAACCGCCCCAGTTGGGCCCGGACATGGTCGTCGACCGGCTGGTCGATGAGGGCCAGGGCGGTGGCCAGACCCTGCTCCCTGGCGTACAGCGCGGCGGCCAGGCCCCAGTTGGTGCCGAGACCCCCGACGGTGAGGAGGGTCCGCGCCCCGCGACGTTGTGCTTCGGGTAGCAGCCACTCGAGTTTGCGCACCTTGTTGCCGCCCCAGCCGCCGTGGCCGTAGCCGCTCTCGTCCTTGCACCAGACTGAGAGGCCGGGTGTCAGCTCCGGCAATTCCCCTACGGGCGTGGGGGCTTGGCCGAGCGGGAGGTAGGGGACGCTGGCCGCCAGTGCGGGAAACCGGTCATGCAGCTGGGGGCGTCGGGTCAGGGCGGGGCGCACCATTCTGCGGTCCTCTCGGCGGTCGGCGGTCGGCGGTCGGCGGTCGGCCGCTCGTGGTCGGGGCGGCTGATGGGCACCGCCAGCGTCCTCCAGAAACGTCCTCGGCCCACCCTGTGGGCGCTCCCGACGGCATGCGCGCGCCCCTCGATCTCCGGGGAGATCGAGGGGCGCAGGAAGGGGCTTCCGGACGCGAGCGGCCTTGTGCGTTACGCGATAGTTCCCTTTCCCCCGCCGTCGACTTCCCAGCCCCCGTCGTACCGAAGCCGCGGCCTGGTCGGTACGTCCTGATAACTACCGCTACCACTCCCACTGTCACCGCCGTTGTCGTCCAGCCACGGCTCCTGGTAGATCTCCGGTGGCGGGTCGAACTTGGGGCGGTAGCCATCCTTCCATGCCTTCATCCCGTGCTCGCCGAAGGGCAGCTTGGCGATGTTGTGCTCGGTCGGCGCGAAGTCCTTGATGCGCAGCAGGTCAGCGAGCATATAGGCGGCGATCACCTGCCGCAGTGTTTCCACCACGACCTTGGCCTGGTCGGCGACCCGGCCCATACCGAAGCCCCAGGAGGAGAGCATCTTCTCTGAGGAGGAGTAGATGTCGAATTCGACGGCGTTCTGGATGTTGTCCGCCAGGGATTTCCAGTCTTTCTTGATCTTCCCCGCGGCGACAACCGACTCCTCCAGCGGAATCAGCACCTTCTGCACCGACGTGATCTCCACCCGGTAACCGTCACCGGGCTTTGGGCCATCCCCGGCCGAACCGCCCTTGTCATGGTTCCCGCTCACTTGGCGTCCTCCGACCCCTGCTCGCCGGTGTCCTCCAATGACCGCGCGTCCAGTACAACGGTCCGCGGGCCCAGCGGGTCGACCAACGCGCGTACGCCCTCGGGCAGCAGCTCCACCACGTCCTCGAGCGTGGTGGACGCCCATGGGCAGACACCGGCGAACAGCGCGAGCCGTTCCAGGGAGGTGAAGACCGGGACGACGGGGCCCTCCTCCGTCTCGGAGACCAAGAAGCCGGGTTCATCCGGCCGTTGGAAGTACAGACGCACAGACCGCAGCGCTGTCAACCGTTCCGAACGAGACATCGAGGCAATTGCCTCATCACGCACCAAATCGCGCAACGACATGTCTTTCCCTCGTATCCCTCCGTGGCCATCAGGTGTGACCCTCGGAGATCGTCGCACATCAGGTCCACCCTCCGGACGCGAGTGGGCCGTTCGCGCCCATGATGAAGCCCACAGCCTCCTCGCTGCCACCCCCGCTCCGCGGTGGCTCAAATAGGATCTTGGCTCCATGGCCGGGCATGACAGAGGGCGCCCTACGGCTTACCGAAGGCCGCGACCATGAGGTTCATCGCCACCTTGTTCATGTCCTGGCCCTTGGCGTCGGTGGAGTTGACGCTGTAGACGAGGGTCCGGGAGCCGTGGCGGGTGCCGGCGATGGCCGCGTTGTAACCCCAGCGGCCGCCCGTCTTGCCCCATACCTCGCGCCCGCCCAGCCGCTTCATGGAGAGCCCGACGGAGTACGCGGCCGGGGCGCCGCTGGTGGCGTCCTTCACCTTGGGCAGGGTGAACATCTCTTCCAGGAGCGGGCCGCGCACCACCCGGCCCGCGAACAGGGCCTGGGTGAAACGCTCCAGGTCGGCCGTGGTGGAGATGATGTCTCCTGCCGCCCAGCCGTCCGTCGTCCCCCACACCGACACGTCACGCAGTCCGGTCGTGCCGTCGTCCAGCCGCATCCTCTGGTAACCGTGGTTATGCCGACCGGTGATGCGCGGATTCGTCCCCGGGAACGAGGTGTCGCGCAGCCCGAGGGGCCGCAGGATGCGGCGTGCCACCTGGTGTTCGTAGGTGTCGCCCGTGACGCGCTCGATCAGCAGCCCGGCGATGGTGTAGCCGATGTTGAGGTAGTGCTGTGCGGCCCCGGGCCTGAACTCGCGCTTCTTGGCCGTCGCCGAGCGGACCATCTCCTCCGGGCGGTGGATCCGGAAGCGGTTGGCGTACCACTCCTCGACCGTGTCCCCGGGGACGTCGGCGGCCGGGATGCCATGGGTGTGGTTGAGCAACTGCCGGACGGTGACGTGCCCGTACGAGGCCGGGATCAGGTCCGGCAGATACGAACGGGCGGTGCGGTCCAGGTCGAGTGCGCCCTCGGCGGCCAGTTGCAGGGCGACCGCCGCCGTGAAGACCTTGGTGACCGAACCGGCACGGAAACGGGCGTCCGGGTCGGCCGGGCGGCGGGTCTTCAGGTCGTGCACCCCCGCGCTGCCCCGCCACACCCCCTCGGTGCCACCGACCCGTACCAGCGCGGCCGTGGCGTCCGCCGTCGGGAGGCCCGCGATGGCGTCCTCCAGGGCGGCCGCGGAGGGTCGTTCAGGGGCCGAGGGAGCGGGGGTCCCAGACGGCGTCGCGTCGGCCGACAAAGCCGCCGGTCCCGCCACAACACCCAGAACGAGTGCCGTGGCCAGCAGGGCGCGGGTGGTGGTTTTCCGGGGCGGTGTGCCAGGCATGGTCAACTCCATGGACGTGAGCCGGTGTTCTCGATGGCTCTCATCCTGCTGACCAGCGACGTCGCGCGGATCGCCCGCACAGCCGGTGTTTGGGGTTCAGTTCCTCGCCGACGCGGGGGAGGAACCGGGGCGGGACGCTCCCCCGGGCGGGGGAGACCCCGCAGACCCCGCCGCGATCAGACCCGTTTCATACGCGCAGATCACCGCCTGGATCCGGTCCCGGAGCCCCAGCTTGGCAAGCACATTGCCGACATGGGTCTTGACCGTGTGCTCGCTGACCGTCAGCTCCGCGGCGATCTCGGCGTTCGACAGACCCCGCGCGAGCAGCAGCAGGGTCTCCTTCTCCCGTCCGGTCAGTACCTCCAGCTGGGGGTCGGGCCGCCGCGGCCGGGTGGCCGACCGGGTGTACTGCTCCACCAGGCGCCGGGCCACGGACGGCGCGAGCAGTGAGTCGCCCCGGGCCACCACCCGTACCGCGTGGACCAGGTCGTCACGGCGTACGTCCTTGAGCAGAAAGCCACTCGCGCCCGCGTGCAGCGCCTCGTACACATACTCGTCGGAGTCGAAGGTCGTCAGCATCACCGTCCGGCAGGCGCTGTCCGCGCTGATCGCGCGGCAGGCATCGATACCGTCCATACGTGGCATCCGGATGTCCAGCAGCGCCACATCCGGCGAGTGCCGCCGCACCGCCTCGACCGCCTCGGCCCCGTCGCCCGCCTCCGCCACCACTTCGATGTCCGGCTGGACGTCCAGGATCATCGCGAAGCCGCTGCGCACCAGCTCCTGGTCATCGGCCACCACCACGCGGATCGTCAACGCGCCACCTCCGCCCCGGATGCTACGGGAGAACGCAGGCGCCCAGACCGCACGGTGGTCCGCCCCGACGGTACCGGGATCCGCACCCGCACCTCGAAGCCCCGGCCGTCCGGGCCCGCCCCGGCCACCGCCGTACCGCCGTGCGCCGCCGCCCGCTCCCGCACACCGACCAGACCGTGGCCGCCACCCGGACCGGGCTGCGGCCCGCGCCCGTCGTCCGTCACCCGGATGTCCAACTCATCCCCGTCGTAGGCGAGATGGACGCGGACGGTTCGGGCGGCCGCGTGCTTGACCGTGTTCGTCAGCGCCTCCTGGACGATCCGGTACACGGTTGCCCCGGTCGCCTCCGGCAGTGGCGCGATCGTCCCCGTGGTCCGGTACACCACATCGAGACCGCCGGCCCGCACCCGGTCCAGGAGATCGGGCAGTCCGGCGAGGTCCGGTTGCGGTTCACGCGGAGCGGCGGTGGTGCCGTCCGGTTCGTCGCCCGCGCGCAGTACCCCCAGCATCCGGCGTAGCTCCGCCATGGCGCCCCGGCCCGTTTCGGAGATCGCGTCGAAGGCGGCCTCCGCCCGCTCCGGCGCCGTACGCACGGCCACCGGACCGGCCTCCGCCTGCACGATCATCAGGCTCACCGCATGGGAGAGGATGTCGTGCATCTCCCGTGCGATCCGGGCCCGTTCGCGGGCGGCGGCCTGCTCGGCCTCGATCCGGTTCGCCCGCTGCCGGGCATCGGTGAGCCGCCCGAAGACATAGGCGGCGGCGAACACGAAGGCGGAGAAGGACAGTTCACGGGCCGACCGGGTGTTGAGCCATACCGACACCGGCACGGCCACCAGCAGCAGAAGCCCCGTGGCCAGCCGTTTCCGGGGTGGTGACAGGGCGGCGACGGTATGGACGGCCACAAGCCCGGGATAGGGCAGCGGCTGCCCGGGGCCGTCCAGCGCCAGCCGGTACAGCGCGCTGGCCGCCACGACCGCCAGCAGGACGGCGAGGGGCGCGCGCCGACGCCAGACCAGGGGGATCACCATGAGCGTGGTCAGCCCGTAGGCAGGCCAGGTCGCGGGCTCCAGCTCGGGCCCGCGGGGCACGACGAAGGGCATCGTCATCGCCGCCTGCATCAGGAGCGCGATGCCGAGGTCCACCGCCAGGGGGTTGGCCGCCCCCAGCGCGCGACCGGCCTCCCAGCACCGCCTTAGGCCCTGTCCTGCCGATCTTCGCGGGCCCGCGACGCCTGGCGCCGCGCCTCGCCGCGTTGTCGGGATCTTCCGAGTACGCCCAGTACGAGGACGACCCTCCGCCTTGCGATCCACGGCACCAGACGCCGCGGCCTGATCCACGAAGATCGACAGGACAGGACCTGGGCGTCCGTGCGGGTCCATCACGGTGTGCCGTCCCAGCGCCAGGTGGTGCGCCGGGGGTGTCCGGGCAGGTCGATACGGCCGGTGGCCCACAGCAGCGTGGGCCATGGTTCGGCGATGGTGGCCGGGACGTCGGGGAACAGCCGGGCGAGCACCCGTGTGCACAGCCCGGCCGGAGGCTCCCAGCCGATCCCGAGTCCCTCCGCCATGTCATGGGTGTGCACCAGGGTTTCCACGATGCCCATCGCGGCGAAGCCCTCGGGGTCCGCGGTGCCGAAGACGTGGTAGGCGCGGGTGTGCGGGGACGCCGTACGCACCATGGCCACCAGCAGTGCGCCGCTCGCCTCGAGTACGCGCAGCAGCCCGGCGGGTCCCGCCGCGCGGTCGGCGTGGATGGCGTTCGCCGGGCCACCGGGGCGACGGCTCTCCCACACGAACGGCACCTCACCGTCCAACGGCGGTGTCGCGGGGCCAAGTTGGGCGGCGTACGCGAAGAGGTCGTCGCTGAGGTGCTCGGCCGTCTCCCAGCAGTCCCACTCCAGCGCACCGGCCCTGCCGTCCCAGGCGTCCGGGGGTGCCGTGCGCAGCACATCCACGGCGAGCCGTACGGCGAGGCCGAGGTCGTCCGCGGTGACGGGGGAGGGGCGGGGGCTGGTCTCTGATGATCGGGGCATGGGCGGACCGTACCCCGGGGCGGGGACCGCGCACACACTTTCCGTCCGGATGCCCGGACGCCCGGACGCTCGGGTGCCCCGGGCCGTCCGGTCGCCGGGTCCGCACGGCTCCCGGACGGCCCGTAGGCGTACTCAGACCGTCCGGTGTTCCTCCTCCAGCGCCTCCTTGAGCCGTTGCAGGGTCTGCCGCATGCCGCGCCGGTTGAACTCGGCCCGGTCGCGCACCCCGGAGACCGCCGGGCTGATGCGGCGCATCAGCCCTCCGCGCTGGTCGATCCAGGTCTCGGTGACCTGGGTGGCGCGGCCCTCGTCGAGCGGTTCGAAGCGGTAGCTCCAGACCGCGATGCGCAGCCCCGCGGCGCGTACGACAAAGGTGAAACGCTCGCCGGGGTCGGCCGCGGTGACGGTGCACGCGGTCGACCACGGGCGCCGGTCGGAGCGGTTGTGCCCGGTGAACCGTGTCCCCGCGCGCATCTCCGTGGCGACGCCGCCCTTGACCTCGCCCCCGGTGCACTCGGGGCTCCAGCGGCCCATGTCGGCCACCCGTGTCACCGTGTCGTACACCTCCCGCGGTGGTACGGCGATCCGGATGGTCTCGGACACCATGTCATCCGTCATCGGCCTCTCCTCATCGGCTCCTCCATCGTCGCTGCCGGTCAGCGGACCAGGTTCGGCACATCTCGTTCAGCACAGCAGATTCAGCGCCTCCGGCAACACCCGTGCCGTCACCGGCAGTTCGGCCTCCACCTCGCCGTCGGCGCCGTAGGGCAGAGCCCGGTCGGCCTCGATACGCACCTCGCGGCCGTGCAGGATCTCCACCTCCGGCCGCAGGATGTGCCGTCCGGTCTTGAGCTCGTTCATCATGCTGAAGAACAGCAGTCGTGAGGCGTGGTGGATGACCACCACATCGAGCACACCGTCGCGCACCGAGGCGCCGGGCGCGATCTGCCGGCCGAAGCCGTAGTAGCCGGAGTTGGCCGCCACCACGGTGTATCCGGTGCGTTCGTGCGGGGTGCCGTCGATGGTGATGCGGTAGTGGACCGGCCGCCAGGTGGTGACGGCCCGCAGCCCGCCCATGTAGTACGAGGCGGCGCCGCCCAGCGCACGGTAGTCGTCGGCGTGCCGGTTGGCCAGGGCGTCGACGCCCGCGTACACACTGCCCAGGACCGCCATCCGCTGGTGGACGGCGGACTCGACCTCGATGGCATCGGTCTTCACGGGCTCGGCGTGCAGCAGTACGTCGGCGAGGTCCGCCACCTTCTCGGGCAGTCCGAGCGCGCGGGCGAAGTCATTGCCCCGGCCCGCGGGCACGATGCCCGCGACGGCGTCGGTCCCGGCCAGGGCGCCGACGACCCGCCCCACCAGTCCGTCCCCGCCCACCCCGAGGACCACCCGGCCCCGCTCGGCCGCGCGCAGGGCGAGGTCCCGCGCATGGCCGAGACTGCGGCTGTACTCGACTTCGAGCTCCGCGCCCCCTTCGCGGAGGGCACGGGCCAGCGGGACCAGGGACTCGCTGCCCGAGCTGCCCGAGGTGGGTTTGACGACGGCGGTGAAGTGGCGCATGGCTACGCTCCGGGGGACGTCAGGGGCGGCAGGAGAATACCCGGGTTGAGGATGCCGGACGGGTCGAGCCGGTTCTTCACGGCGTGCAGCACCTCCACACCCAGCGGGCCGATCTCCTGTGCGTACCAGTCCCGGTGGTCGGTGCCCACCCCGTGGTGGTGGCTGATGGTGCCGCCGGAGGCGAGGATCGCGTCGCAGGCCGCCCGCTTGGCGGCCGCCCAGTGCTCCTCGGGTTTGTCGCCCTGGGCGCTGAGCACGGTGAAGTACAGCGACGCGCCCGCGGGATAGACGTGCGAGACATGACACAGCACCACCGGCGGGGTGCCCGCGCCGGACAGGGCCGTGGTCAGCGCGGTGCGCACGTTCTCGTACAGCGTGGGGATCTGCGACCAGTAGGTGGCGGTCTCCAGGGTCTCCACGAGCGCGCCCACGTCGAGCAGCGCATCGCGCAGATACGGGGCGGAGTAGCGGCCGTGGTTCCACTTCTCGCCGGGCTCCTCACCGAGGAAGGTGCCGTCGTGGGCGCTCAGCGCGGCGTGGGCGCGTTCCCTGCGGACCGCCACCTCCTCGGCGCTGCCCTCGTATCCGGCGATGGCCAGGCACCCCGACTCAGAGGCGCCGTTCCCGATGGCGGCGGGGTCGGCCAGGCCCACCAGGGTCTCGGTCTCGTCGGACAGCCGCAGCACGGTGGGCAGCGGGCCGTCCTGGGCCAGGGCGCGCAGCGCGTCGCGGCCGGCCTCGAAGGAGGTGAAGCGCCAGCCCTCGTAGACGCGGGTGGCGGGGCGCGGCCGGATCCGCACGGTCACCGAGGTGATCACGCCGAAAGCGCCCTCGGAGCCCAGCACCAGCTGGCGCAGATCCGGTCCGGCGGCCGAGCGCGGGGCGGTGCGGCCGGTCTCCCAGGTGCCTTCGGGGGTGGCCACGCGCAGGGCGGTCACCATCTCGTCGAAGCGGCCGTAGCCCGCCGACGCCTGGCCGCTGGAGCGCGCGGCGGCGAATCCGCCGATCGTCGCCCACTCGAAGGACTGCGGGAAGTGGCCCAGGGTGTAGCCGTGTTCGGCGAGCAGGGCCTCGGCCTCGGGTCCGCGCAGACCGGGTTCGAGCACCGCGGTGCGGGAGACGGTGTCCACCTCGATCAGCCGGTTCATCCGGCGCAGGTCGAGCGTGACGAAGCAGTCGTGGCCGCTCGGGGCGAGCCCGCCGACGACGCTGGTGCCGCCGCCGAAGGGAACGACCGCGATCCGGCGCTCGGCGCACAGCCGCAGAACGGCCATGACCTCGTCGTGGCTGCCGGGCCGCAGCACCGCGTCGGGGGCGTCCTCGACGGCGCCGGACCGCATGTGCAGCAGGTCGGGCGTGGACTTGCCACGGGTGCGGCGGACCCGGCTCTCGGCGTCGGTGCGGACGTGCTCCGCGCCGACGATCCCGGCGAACGCCTCGCGGGCGTCCTCGGTCAGCCGGGTGGCGCGGGGCCGGGCGGCCTCCAGGGCGACGGAGCGGCCGTCGGACGGCCGTACGCCGAGCAGTTCGCCCAGCAGGCCGACGACCGGCTCGGGCAGCGGCTCCGCCCGGTCCGGATCGCCCCAGCCGTTCCACAGCATGTCTGTCGACTCCACCTGATTCCTCGCTTCTCCGTGCGGCTCAGCCGTGTTTCTCGGCGCGGTTGGACCGTGCTCCGCGGTGCGGATCGCTCGCGCCCGGGGCGGGCCCGGCCTTCGCCTGGCGCCGCTTCCGCCGTTACACTGTGACAGATGACGTCCAAACGCAACACCTCTCGGGATGACGACGCCGTGCTCGACGCCGCACGGGACTGTGTGCTGGCGGTCGGCGTCCGGCGCACGACCCTGACCGACGTCGCGCGCCGCGCGGGCGTGTCCCGGATGACGCTCTACCGGCGCTGGCCCGATGTAGGGGGCCTGGTCGGCGACCTCATGACCCGGGAGTGGCTGGCCGTCACCGTGGGCGCCATGCCGCACCCGGGCCCGCTCGGGACGGCGGCCGCGCCGCTCGTCGACGCCCTGATGAGCGGGCTCCAGGCGCTGCGCGCCCACCCGTTGCTCCGCAAGATCCTCGACGTCGACCCCGAGCTGATGCTCCCGTACCTCTTCGACCGCCGCGGGGCGAGTCAGAACCGGGTGCTGGAGTTCATCGAGGAAGCGCTGCGGCGTGGCCACGCGGACGGCACGGTCCGCAAGGACCACCCGGTGCGCCAGGCCCGCGCCCTGGTGCTGGTGCTCCAGTCGTTCGCCCTGTCCTTGCAGACCATGACCGACGACACCGATCCCGAACTGGACGACACCGCCTTCTACGCGGAAGTCCGCCTCATCCTGGAAAGGATCCTCGCCCCATGAGTGCTGCCGCCGGTCCCCGCCCCGACTACTCCCTCAACGCCGCGCGCCGCTCCCGGGAACTGGAGGAACTGGCCGCGGGCGGCGCCGTCGACGTCCTCGTCGTGGGCCTCGGCGTCACCGGCGCCGGAGCCGCCCTGGACGCCGCCTCACGGGGCCTGTCGGTTGCCGCGGTGGACGCCCACGACCTGGCCTTCGGCACCTCCCGCTGGAGCTCCAAGCTGGTCCACGGCGGACTGCGCTACCTGGCCACCGGCGATGTCGACGTGGCCTACGAGAGCGCGGTGGAGCGCGGCGTGCTGATGGAGCGCACCGCCCCGCACCTGGTGCGCGCCCAATCCTTCGTCATGCCGCTGACCGCCCTCACCTCGCACCGCAACGCCGCCCTGGTCCGGGCCGGGCTGCGCGCCGGTGATGTGCTGCGGCTGTCCGCGCGCACCGGCCGCGCCACCCTGCCCGGCCCCCGGCGGCTGTCCGCCGTCGAGACCCTGGCCGCGGCGCCCGGCCTGTGCCGGCAGGGCCTGCGCGGCGGACTGCTGTCCTGGGACGGCCAACTCGCCGACGACGCACGGCTGGTGACCGCCATCGCGCGCACCGCCGCCGGACACGGCGCCCGGGTGCTCACCCGCACCCGCGCCCTGTCCCTCACCGGTGGAGAGGCACTGGTCCGCGATGAACTCACCGGCCAGGAGATCCGCATCCGGGCCCGGACCCTCATCAACGCCACCGGGGTCTGGGCCGCCGAGCTGACCGAGGGCATCCGGCTGCGCCCCTCCCGCGGCACCCATCTGGTGCTGCGCGCGGAGAGCCTGGGGGGCTTGCGCACCGGACTGCACATCCCCGTCCCCGGCGAGACCAACCGCTTCGTCCTGGTGCTCCCTCAGGACGACGGCCGGGTGTACGTGGGGCTGACCGACGAGCCCGTGGACGGCCCGCTGCCGGACGTCCCCGAGGCGCCGGAGTCCGACATCGGTTTCCTGCTGGACATCCTGGGGTCCGTGCTCGATGTGCCGGTCCGCCGCGAGGACGTGGTGGGCGCCTTCGCGGGGCTGCGTCCCCTGCTGGAGACCGAAGACACCACCCGCACCGCCGACATCTCCCGCCGCCACGCCGTGCTCACCTCGTCCGAAGGTGTGGTGACCGTCGTCGGCGGCAAGCTCACCACCTATCGCCGGATGGCCCAGGACGCCGTGGACGCCGCGCTCACCGCGGGTTGCCTGGACGCGCCGGGGCCCTGCCGCACCTCCCGCCTTCCCCTGGTGGGCGCCGCCCCCCGGCCCGCCCTGGCCACCCTGGCCGCGCCCCGCAGGCTGGTCGACCGCTACGGCACCGAGGCCCCGGCCGTGCGGGCCCTCGCCGACGCCGACCCCCACCTGGCCGAATCGGTGGCCGCCGGGGTACGGACCACCCGCGCCGAACTCCTGTGGGCCGTACGCCACGAAGGCGCCCTCGACGAGTCCGACCTGCTGGACCGCCGTACCCGGATCGGCCTGGTCCCCGAGGACCGGGCCGTGGCGATGGACGCGGCCCGCGAGGCGCTGGCGGCGGTGGCCGGCCGGGTGTGACGGCGTCCGGGGTGACGGCGTCCGGGATGACGGCGTCCGGGGTGACAGCTACCTCAATTGAATGAGTGGGGATCGTTCGATTGGTGCACCCAAATTTCGGCTAGGCGTACGAAGCCGCAGGCCAGACCGGTTGCCTAGGGTCTGGTGAATGGAAAAAGCCGTCGAGGGGTCCGAGCCGAGCGCGCGGGACATCCACCGCTGACTTCGCGCGACGCATCCGCGTCATCGCGCACGGTGACGTTCACGAGATGTCCCGTGAGTCCCTCGGACCCTCCTCGGCGAGCAGCAGCAGAACGGTGGCTGCCGTACTGCTGCGCCGCCTCTGCCCCCGCTTCGGAAGTACTGACGCCTTGATTCACTCTGCTCCCCGGACACGTCCTGCCCTCGACCGCACCGACCGCCGCCGGCGCACGCTGGGTGCGGTGGTCGCCGCGGGGCTGGCCCTGGGCGCTCTGACCGCACCCGCGGCAGTGGCCGCGGACCACTCCGGTCCGCGTGCCGCAGGGGCGGACCGTCCCAAGGTCGACACCGGCTCCCCGGTGCGCGTGAACCAGGTCGGCTACCCGACGCACGGCCCCAAGAAGGGCACCGTTGTCACTCCTGCCACCAAGCCCCTGACCTGGACCCTCCGGGACGCCGACGGCATCAAGCGGGCCGGTGGGACCACCACCCCCGCCGGTGTCGACCGCAGCTCCCGGCAGAACGTGCAGACCTTCGACTTCAGCGAGGTCACCGCCCCGGGCAAGGGGTACACCATCACCATCGGCGGGAAGAAGAGCGAGCCGTTCACCATCGGCGACAATCTCTACGGCTCGCTGCGCTCCGACGCGCTGGCGTACTTCTACCACAACCGCAGCGGTATCAAGATCGACAAGAAGTTCGTCGGCGATGCCTACGCCCGGCCCGCGGGCCACGACAGGAAGGCTCCGCACGGCGGCGACACCGAAGCGCGCTGCACGAAGGGTGTGTGCGACTACCGGCGCGATGTCTCCGGTGGCTGGTACGACGCCGGTGACCAGGGCAAGTACGTTGTCAACGGCGGGATCTCCGTGGCCCAGCTGATGTCCATGTACGAGCGGACCCTTACCGCCCCGGGCGCCGACGCCGCGCCGCTGGGTGACGGCCGGCTCCGGGTGCCCGAGCGTGGCAACGGCACCCCGGACGTCCTCGACGAGGCCCGCTGGGAGATGGACTTCCTGATGCGCATGCAGGTGCCGAAGGGTAAGCCGCTCGCCGGAATGGCGTTCCATAAGGTGCACGACAAGCAGTGGACCGGGCTACCGACCAGGCCGGACCAGGACAAGCAGCCGCGTGAGCTGCGCGCCCCGTCCACCGCGGCCACCCTCAACCTCGCGGCCACCGCCGCGCAGGCCGCCCGCCTCTTCCAGCCCTACGACGCGGAGTACGCGGCCCGGTGCCTGGAGGTGGCCCGGACCGCGTGGGCCGCGGCCAAGGCACACCCGAAGAAGTACGCCAGCGACAAGGATTCCGTCGGGGGCGGCGCGTACGGCGACCGCGACGTCCGGGACGAGTTCTACTGGGCGGCGTCCGAGCTGTTCATCACCACCGGCGAGGACACCTACCGCACGGCCGTCCTCACCTCGCCGCTGCACGGCGACACCGATGCGATCTTCCCCCGTGTCAGCGGTGTGTCCTGGGCGTCGGTGGCCGGTCTCGGCGCGCTGGACCTGGCCACCGTGCCCAACCACCTCACCGGCGAGCAGCGTGCCGCGGTCCGCTCGATGGTCACCAAGGCCGCCGACCGCTACGCCTCGTTCTCCGCGAAGTCGGCCTACGGAGTTCCCTACGCGCCCAAGGGCGGCGCGTACGAGTGGGGCTCCAACAGCCAAGTGCTGAACAACATGGTCGTGCTCGCCACCGCGCACGACCTGACCGGCAAGACCCGCTACCGTGACGCGGTGCTGCGCGGTATGGACTACCTGCTGGGCGGAAACCCGCTCAACCAGTCCTACGTGACCGGCTACGGCGAACGCGACTCGCACAACCAGCACCACCGTTTCTGGGCGCATCAGCTCGACCCCAGGCTGCCGCACCCGGCGCCCGGTTCGCTGGCCGGAGGACCGAACTCCGTTCTGGAGGACCCGGTTTCGAAGAAGCGGCTGAAGGGCTGTGCCCCCGCGATGTGCTACACGGACGACATCATGGCGTTCGCCACCAACGAGATCACCATCAACTGGAACGCGCCGCTGGCCTGGGTCTCGTCGTACGTCGCCGACCAGGAGCGATAGTGGACGGACTCCCATGAGCAGGCTGCCTGCCTTGCTCGTGGGAGTCCAGAGTCCTGGCGAACTCATCGGACAGTCCTGAGTAATTCCTCGTAGGGCGTGGTGGTCATGCGGGCCGTGATAGCACCAGCCGCCGACAGGCATTTTGAGGACTTCTGTGAGCGATATCCTATGGTCGACAGTTCGGGGAATAGGAGCAATGGGCAACTTGCTGTCATCTCCCTCCGATTAGCTGGCAGTAAGAGGACACGGATGCTTTCCTGGATTCCGTCTTACGGCCGCTAGCGTGGTTGTCGACAGAGTGACTCCAAGCGCCAGTCAGATCCACCCAGTCGTGAGACAGGCACCCCGCCTTCGTTCGCCGACCGTTGGGAGATTGCGCAGATGGCTGAGGTGGAACTCTCGGCAGGAATCATCGAGTACGAGGACACCGGTGGCGACCGGCCGGTGGTTGTCCTCCTGCACGGCGTGGCGATGGACGGTTCGCTGTGGCGGAAGGTGGTCGCCGAGCTGCGCGCCGACTTCCGGTGCGTGGTGCCCACACTGCCGCTGGGCGGACACCGGCGTCCGATGCGCCCCGACGCGGATCTGTCGATCCTGGGCGTGGCGCGGCTGGTCGCCGAATTCCTGGAGCGGCTCGATCTGCACGACGTCACGCTGGTGATGAACGACTGGGGCGGCCCGCAGGCCCTGGTCGCCGACGGCCGTGACCAGCGGATCGGACGCCTTGTCATCACGTCCTGCGAGGCCTTCGGGAATTTCCCGCCGGGGCTGCCCGGCAGCAATTTGTACCTGTCGGCCAAGATGCCCGGCGGTATCAACCTCGCATTCAAACTGCTGAAGCTCACACCGATGCGGCGGATGCCGATGACCTGGGGGAGGATGAGCAAGCGGCCGGTGCCGCACGAGGTCATGAATCAGTGGTTCCAGCCGCTGTGGACCTCCAAGGACATCCGCCGGGATCTGAGGAAGTACGTCCTCGGCGTGCCCGCGCAGAGCGAGCTCCACAACTGGGCCGAGAAGCTGCGGGACTTCGACCGCCCCGCGCTGGTGGCCTGGGCCGCGGAGGACAAGGTCATGCCACCCGAACACGGCCGCAGACTGGCCGCGTTGCTGCCCAAAGGGCAGCACATGGAGATCACCGACAGCTACACCCTCATCCCCGAGGACCAGCCGGGACAACTCGCCGCCGCGATGAAGGCGTTCCTGCTGGAGGGGTCCGCGACAGCGGAGTAGCACATGGTTCAGGACATGGATCCACGGACGAGGTCCACACGCTCCGTGTCCCAGCTCTCCCGGAAGTGAGGAAACCATGGACGGTAGGGAACACCGCTGGTTCATGCTCATCGCGTCGATCGTGCCACTCGTGGCCGTCCTGGGCGCGATGGTGCTGCTGTGGAACCGGATCTTCTCCTGGTCCGATCTGGTGGTCACGCTGGTGATGTACGTGATCTCCGGCTTCGGCATCTCCACCGGATACCACCGCATGCTGACGCACCGTTCGTTCGAGACCTACAAGCCCATCCGCTACGGTCTGGCCACGGCCGGAGTCCTGGCCGGTCAGGGCCCGCCGATCATCTGGGCCGCACACCACCGCAAGCACCACCGGGTCGCCGACAAGCCGGGCGATCCGCACAGCCCGCACCTGGACTTCGAGCCCGGGTTCATGGGCATGATGAAGGGCCTGTGGCACTCCCACCTCGGCTGGCTCTTCGACACCGGCCTCACCTCCGACCCGATGCGGTACTGCCCCGATCTGGTCCGTGAGAAGCAGTTGCGCTGGCTGAGTGAGAATCTGCTGCTGGTTACCGCGGCCGGTGTGGTGGCCCCGGGCCTGCTGGCGTTCGCCATCACCGGCGGTGATGTCCAGGCGCTGTTCACCGGCATGCTGTGGGGCGGTCTGGTCCGTATCTTCCTGATCAACCATGTGACCTACGCGGTGAACTCCATCGGCCACTACTTCGGCCGCCGCCGCTTCGAGACCACCGACCACTCACGCAATGTCGCCTGGCTGGCCATCCCCTCTTTCGGCGAGGCATGGCACAACAACCACCACGCCTTCCCGCGTTCGGCGCGCCACGGTATGAAGTGGTACGAGGTCGACCCCAGCGCCATCCTCATCTGGAGCCTGGAGAAGACCCGCCTGGCCTGGAAGGTCATCCGGATCGACACCGAGCGGATGGAGATGCGCGAGGCGGGCGTCAGCCGCGTCTCCAGCGCCTCGGCCGACAAGAAGGAACTGCTGGAGGGTCAGCAGAAGATCGTGCCGATGGCCGAGCGCGACCGGGACAGCCAGGAATCCCTGGTGGACGTCGAATAGTTGACCCCTGCGGAACGCCTCCTCACGTCGCGGGCACGGCCTCCGAAGCGGTGAACTTCGCACGGAGGCCGCTGCTGTAGCGGCGGAGGAGCAGGCGCCGGGCGGCCGGGTGACCACACCCCTCCGGACTCCGCCACGCCCCATGTGCGTGCCGTGACACCGCGCCCCGTTACCCTCTACGGATTGATGGTGAGGAACAACGGTCGGGGCGGGACCGGAGGAGAGGAAACGCATGCATGTGGTGAGCGAGGACGAACTCCACGACGAGTTCTTCCCGTCCATACCACCTCCGGAGGGCGTCACCCGCTGGCAGGCGCCCACCGATCTGGAACAACATCTGTACAAGCTGAGCCGGAGGGACAACGCCTACGCCTATCTGCGCACCCTCGCCACCGAGGGGGTGTACTACCCGGTCCGCCTCGACCACGCCCGCGAGGCCGCCGAGGACGAGTATCCGATGCTGACCGTCGACACCTCCGACGGCCGAGTCGTGGCGCAGGTCTACACCGCCGGTGTGCTGCCCCGGCCGCATCCGTACCTCGTCTACGAGTACGCCACGCTCGGTGCCCTCGCCCATATCGTCCCTGAGCAGGTGGATGTTCTCGTGGTC
The DNA here is from genome assembly GCF_058215575.1 of Streptomyces sp. JLBJ103. Taxonomy (NCBI): domain Bacteria; kingdom Bacillati; phylum Actinomycetota; class Actinomycetes; order Kitasatosporales; family Streptomycetaceae; genus Streptomyces; species Streptomyces sp. JLBJ103. The sequence goes on from NZ_CM177089.1 coordinate 7,601,390, forward strand.
AACGCGGCGACCCCGTGCGAACAGTACTTCCTCACCGACGACGAGGAACGGGACGTCTGGCTCGATCTGCACCACGAACTCTTCGAACCGGACGAGCTGATGGACCGGGTGATCACCCGGCGCACCCGGCTCCCCGACCCCGGTCCGCTGCTGCACGGCCTGGCCTGCGGTGCGCATCTGTGCTTCCGCAACGGCGACCCCTGGAACACCCCGCACTGGCACGGCATGGGCTACCAGGGCGAGAGGGAACGGATCTCCCGCGACTGGGGCGTGAACAGCCGGGAGGACTGGCTGGAGATGCAGAAAGAGCTTCTGGACCAGGAGGTGAGCCCCTGGTACTGGGACTTTGTGCTGGGCGCGCGTAACGCGCTGCTCCGCAGCGGCAACGGCTACCCCGACCAGTGGCGCGACTGCGTGGAGGCGACCCTGCGCGCTCGCGCCCGGGAGTCCCGCACCCCTACTGACCCCGACTTCGACGCGTTCGTGGGGCGGATGCGGGATCTGGTGGGCGAGATCCTGCGGTACGAGGCCCGCTTTCGCGCCGACGGCCTGCTGCCGCCCGACGGGGTCGTCCGCTCGGTCGCCGCCTGGGACATCGGCCGCGCGTCCAAGATGGCCCGCTGGGGTCTGGGCGCGCGCTACGCCACCGAGACCGAGATGCACACAGCGCTGGAAAGCGCGTCCAGAAGCGCCCAGGCGGTGTACGGCTCATGGGAGGAGTTCTCCGCCGGCTACATCCTCGGGCGGTGTCTCCACTTCGACGAGGAGCACTTCGGCCCCTGGTACACCACCGTCCTCGACGCGCACCGGGAGCTGACCACCGACCCCGACAGCCCCTGGCTGACGGTGCCGTTCACCACACCCTGATCTTCATCGTCCACTGCCTTCCGGGGGCCCGGAACGCGACCGACACTCCTTGCCGGACAGCACCGCGGCGCTCATGCGGCGATCCGCTCACGCACGGCGGCGGTCACCCGCTCCGCCCGCGCCACCAGGGTGGGGACCCACGCCGCCGCCGCGGTCAGCTCCCCGTAGACCATCTCGTCCTGTACCCCGCCGAGGTTGATCTCAATATTGACCCGGGCGGTGGTGGCCGCGGCCCGGGCGGCCTCCGCCGCGGCCGCCACATCGGTGATGACATTGCGGTTGCCGAACGGCAGCAGCTCCTCGGCCAGCTCGAGCACCACCTGCGCCACCCCGACCACCTCGGCCGGTGGCCGGCCCGCGTCGGCCAGCGCCCGCGCGATCGCCGTCGACCGCGCGGCCTTCGCCTCATCGGTGTCCTTCGGCAGCTGATACGCCTCGGCCACCGCCGTGAACGCCGTGGCGTCGGCCTCTGCCAGCCGCAGCGCCTCGTTTCGCAACCGGTCCGACTCGGCCGTGACCCGCTCGATGATCTCCTGGTGCTCGGCGTACTTCTCACCCGTGCTGTAGCGGGCCACCATCCCGACCAGCGCCGCGGCCTGCGCCGCGTGCAGCGCGGCGACCGCTCCGCCACCGGGCGCCGGTACCCGGGCGGCGAGTTGGGTCAGGAAGTCGCCGATCGTCTCATCACGCATGAATGCTTCGTCCTCCGTCGCGGATACAGATCACGGATACGAGTCACGGATACGAGTCGCGGATTCAGCTCATGGATCCAGGCGGATACCACCCGCCCCGGAATCCTCCCATGCGGGCGGGGGCCGCCCCCGGGAAGTGCACGGGGCGCGCCGCCCGACAGCCGCAGTGCTCATCCGGGAAATCCGGGCCGACCCCGGCGTACCGCCCGTCCCACCGGACGATCTGTTCACCCGCACTGGGCGAAGCGGGGTTGACCTGGTACAAAGGCCACTCGATCCGGCACCACCGCAAGACCGAGAAGAGGCACCCTCCATGACGATGTGTCGATTCTGCGATGACCCGTCATGCTCCGGCACCGCAGGGTGTGAAAGGCGGTCCCCATCCCCTGCCGACCCACCCGTCTTCCTGCCGTCGGCTCCGGCCATGCCCGATCCCGCCGCGGTGGCCGCGTTCGACCAGGAGCGCATACCACCCTCCGGCCCTCCGGGAGCGGGGTTCGGCAACGCACCGGATCCGCCCGGTCGCGTGTCCCGCGGGATCGGCCGGGGACGGATCGTGGCCGCGGTGCTGATCGGCGCCACCGTCACCGCCGCCTTCCTCGCCTATCCGGAGGAGGAGCCACGGGACACCTCCTCACCGACCCGTGCCGCGACGGAGATCCCCCGCCTGCCCCGGGACACCGCTCCCGCCACCGCCACCTCGCCCGCCGACCACCAGCCGTCGCGCTCGGCGAGCCCGTCGGCCACCCGTTCCAAGAAGGCGGAGCACAAGCGCGCCACGCCCACGGCGTCGAAGCCTCCCAAACCCAAGCCCAAGCCGCCCCACGCACCCGGCGCCGTCGGCTACGCCTATGTCGGGGTCGGATCGGGGCTCTGTGTTGATGTCCCGCACCAGGAGGGTACGCAGTTGCGGCTCGCGCCCTGTGCGGGATCGAGCGGTCAGCGGTTCACCTACACCGCCGCCGGGGAGCTGCGGGTGTACGGGGACGCGTGTGTGACGGGGACGGGTCCGGAGGGCGCGCAGGGGACACCGGTCGTCATCGCCTCGTGCGGAGGTGGCGACCGGCAGCGCTGGCAACTCGAAGGCGACGGCACCATCCGGCAGGACGGGATCTGTGTCGACGCGTTCAACGGCTACAACGACCCCGGGACCCCATTGCAGTTGTGGGGGTGCGCGGTCTCCACCAACCAGCAGTGGGCGCGGACGAAACCGTCCGCCTGATCGGCACGCGCCCTATTCGACCGCACCTACCGTGCGTTGAAGTACGTGGCCTCGGGGTGGTGGATGACGATGGCGTCCGTGGACTGCTCGGGGTGCAGCTGGAACTCCTCGGAGAGCTTCACGCCGATGCGCTCGGGCTGGAGGAGTTCGGTGATCTTGGCGCGGTCCTCCAGGTCGGGGCAGGCGCCGTAGCCGAGGGAGAAGCGGGCGCCGCGGTACTTCAGCGCGAACATGTCCTCGATCTCGCCGGGGTCCTCGCCGGCGAAGCCGAGTTCGGCGCGGACGCGGGCGTGCCAGTACTCGGCCAGCGCCTCGGCGAGCTGGACCGACAGGCCGTGGAGCTCGAGGTAGTCGCGGTAGGCGTCGGACTCGAAGAGTTCGGCGGTGGCTTCGCCGATTTTGGAGCCGATGGTGACGACCTGGAGGCCGACGACATCGGTCTCGCCGGATTCCTCGGGGCGGAAGAAGTCGGCCAGGCAGAGCCGCCGTCCGCGGCGCTGGCGGGGGAAGGTGAAGCGGGTGCGTTCACTGCCGTCCTCGTTTAGCAGCACCAGGTCGTCGCCTTTGGAGACACACGGGAAGTAGCCGTAGACGACGGCCGCCTCCAGCAGGTTCTCGGTGTGCAGCTTGTCCAGCAGACCGCGCAGCCGCGGACGGCCCTCGGTCGCCACCAGCTCCTCGTAGCCGGGCCCGTCGCCGGTACGGGCCTGCTTCAGCCCCCACTGGCCCTTGAACAGCGCGCCCTCGTCCAGCCAGCTCGCGTACTCCTTGAGCTGGATGCCCTTGATGACCCGGGTGCCCCAGAAGGGCGGTTCCGGCACGGGATTGTCGGTGGCGGTGTCGGAGCGGACATGGCCCTCCTCGGGCCGCTGCTCCTGAGCCTCCACCGTGGCCGCCCGTACCCGGCGCTGCTTGAGCTCGGGCAGCTTGGCACCCGGCACACCGCGCTTGACACCGATCAGGGCGTCCATCAGCCGCAGGCCCTCGAAGGCGTCGCGGGCGTAGCGCACCTCGCCCTCGTAGAGCTCGTGCAGGTCCTGTTCGACATAGGCCCGGGTGAGGGCGGCGCCGCCGAGGATGACCGGGTAGTCGGCGGCCAGCTTGCGCTGGTTGAGCTCCTCCAGGTTCTCCTTCATGATCACCGTGGACTTCACCAGCAGCCCGGACATGCCGATGACATCCGCGCGGTGCTCCTCGGCGGCCTCCAGGATCGCGGAAACGGGCTGCTTGATACCGAGGTTGACCACGTTGTAGCCGTTGTTGGACAGGATGATGTCCACCAGGTTCTTGCCGATGTCATGGACGTCGCCGCGGACAGTGGCGAGCACGATGGTGCCCTTCCCCGCCCCTTCTTCGCCGTCCGCGGTTTTCTCCATATGCGGCTCCAGATGAGCCACCGCCGTCTTCATGACCTCGGCGGACTGGAGCACGAACGGCAGCTGCATCTGGCCGGAGCCGAACAGCTCACCGACCACCTTCATACCGTCCAGCAGCGTCTCGTTGACGATGTCCAGGGCCTTACGGGTCTGGAGGGCCTCGTCCAGATCGGCTTCCAGACCGTTGCGCTCACCGTCGATGATGCGCTGCTTGAGGCGTTCGTCGAGCGGGAGAGCGGCCAGTTCCTCCGCCTTGTCGGCCTTCAACGAGGTGGCGGTGGCACCCTCGAACAGCTCCATCAGCTTCTGGAGCGGGTCATAGCCCTCGGCGCGGCGGTCGTGGATCAGATCGAGGGCCGTGGTGACCTGCTCCTCGTCGAAGCGGGCGATCGGCAGGATCTTCGAGGCGTGGACGATGGCGGAGTCCAGGCCCGCCTTCACACACTCGTCCAGGAAGACGGAGTTGAGCACGATCCGGGCGGCCGGGTTGAGGCCGAAGGAGATGTTCGACAGCCCCAGGGTGGTCTGGACGTCGGGGTGGCGGCGCTTGAGTTCGCGGATGGCCTCGATGGTGGCCACGCCGTCCTTGCGGGACTCCTCCTGGCCGGTGCAGATGGTGAAGGTGAGGCAGTCGATGAGGATGTCGGACTCATGGATGCCCCAGTTGCCCGTCAGATCGGCGATGATCCGCTCGGCGATCTCGACCTTCTTCTCGACGGTACGGGCCTGGCCCTCCTCGTCGATGGTCAGCGCGATGAGCGCGGCGCCGTGCTCCTGGGCGAGCCGGGTCACCCTGGCGAAGCGGGAGTCCGGTCCGTCGCCGTCCTCATAGTTGACCGAGTTGATGACCGCACGGCCGCCCAGCTTCTCCAGACCGGCCTGGATCACATCGACCTCGGTGGAGTCCAGCACGATCGGCAGGGTGGAGGCGGTGGCGAAACGCCCCGCCACTTCCGCCATGTCGGCCACCCCGTCCCGGCCCACGTAGTCCACGCACAGGTCGAGCATGTGCGCGCCCTCACGGATCTGATCGCGGGCCATCTCCACGCAGTCGTCCCAGCGGCCCTCGAGCATGGCCTCGCGGAACTTCTTGGACCCGTTGGCGTTGGTCCGCTCACCGATGGCCAGATACGAGGTGTCCTGGCGGAACGGAACGGTCTGGTAGAGCGAGGCGGCACCCGGCTCGGGCCGCGGTTCGCGCTCGCCGGGGACCAGACCGCGGACACGCTCCACGACCTGGCGCAGATGCTCCGGTGTGGTGCCGCAGCAGCCGCCCACCAGGGACAGGCCGTAGTCGCGGACGAACATCTCCTGGGCGTCGGCGAGTTCACCCGGGGTGAGCGGATAGCGGGCGCCGTCCTTGGTGAGGATCGGCAGTCCGGCGTTCGGCATACAGGACAGCGGCACACGGGAGGTGCGGGCGAGATAGCGCAGATGCTCGCTCATCTCGGCCGGGCCGGTGGCGCAGTTGAGCCCGATCATGTCGATGCCCAGCGGCTCCAGGGCGGTCAGCGCGGCGCCGATCTCCGAGCCGAGCAGCATCGTGCCGGTGGTTTCCACGGTGACCGAGCAGATCAGCGGGACATCGGCTCCGAGCTTGTCCATCGCCCGGCGGGCGCCGAGTACGGCGGACCGCGCCTGCAACAGGTCCTGGGAGGTCTCCACCAGCAGCGCGTCCGTGCCCCCGCCGATCAGCCCCTCGGCGCTCGCCTGGTAGGCGTCACGCAGCGTGGTGTACGGCAGATGGCCCAGCGTCGGCAGCTTGGTGCCGGGGCCCATCGAGCCCAGTACCCAGCGCTGCTGCCCGCTCTCCTCGGAGGAGCGGTCGGCGGCGTCGCGGGCGATACGGGCGCTGGCCTCGGACAGCTCGAAGACACGGTCGGCGATGTCGTACTCGGCGAGTGCGGAGTAATTGCCGCCGAAGGTGTTGGTCTTGATGCAGTCGACTCCCGCGTCCAGATAGGCGACGTGGACGGAGCCGACGAGGTCGGGGCGGTTGACGCTGAGGACCTCGTTGCAGCCCTCCAGCCCGGTGAAATCCTCCATCGTGGGTTCCAGCGACTGGAGCATCGTGCCCGTGGCACCGTCGGCCACCACCACACGGCTCGCCAGCGCGTCGCGCAGGGCCTGCACTCGGGCGGAACGGGACGGACCGGAGACACCGGTGAGGACAGGGCTCGAGACCATGAGGCTCTCCTGCGGTTGCGACGGCTGTCGGCTTGGCTGCTGCCGGGAAGACCGGCAGACATGACACAACCGTACTCGCAGTCACCGTTCCGGGACTCCTGAACCGAGAATCCACCGGTGACACCAGACACGTTCGGACGAGTGGAGTTGCGTGTCCCGGGATGGCCGGTTACGCGGACTGCCCGGCGTGGGTTGGGCGGACGAGCGGCACCCCGAAGCCGATGTACGGCACGGTGGTCAGCTCATCGGCGTGTACGTCCCGCTCTTGAAGACCCGCGAACCGAGACCATCACCCATTGGGGTGGTCAGCTCGCCCTCGCGCCATTCGAAACCCATATGACCGTTCATGAGCCGGAGTCCTCCCGAGGCGTACGGCCCGCCCATGGTGTTGGCGGTGCCTGGTAGCAGGGGAGAGCCGGTCCCGGCGGGATCATTACGCGGGTTCGGCACCCGATGGTGTATGACGCCCGTCACATGCGGCGTGGGTGTCTACACCGGGCAGTTCACGCGGGCGGACGATGCCTCGACCAGATCGCGGAGTTGGGAGCGGGCGGTCACACCCAGCTTGGGGAAGCTGCGGTAGAGGTGTGAGCCGACGGTGCGCGGCGAGAGAAAGAGCCGTTCGCCGATCTCACGGTTGCTCAGCCCCTGCGCGGCCAGCCGGATGATGTGCTGCTGCTGCGGGCTCAGGGAGGTCAGCGCGTCCGGGGTGGTGGGCGCGGAGTCGACCCCGGCGGCCCGGAGTTCGGCGTGGGCGCGGTCGATCCAGGGGCGGGCGCCGAGGCGGCGGAAGGTCTCCAGCGCGGTGTTCAGCGCGGTCCGGGCCTCGGTGATGCGATGGCGGCGGCGCAGCCATTCGGCGTGGTCCAGCAGGATCTGCGCGCGTTCGAAGGGCCATTGGCCGCCCGCGGGATCGGCGAGCGCGGCGTCGAAGTGCGGCTCGGCCCGCGACGGTTCGAGCAGGGCACGGGCGCGGTGGAGGAGGATCCGCATCCGCGGCGACGCGTCGCCGGCGAGCCGTTCGGCGGTGCGTTCCACGATGCCGGTGGCCTCGGCGCCGTGGCCGGTACGTACGGCCGCGGCGGCGAGTTCGGCGAGCCCGGGGAGGGAGCACGCATAGTGGACGGGGTCGCCGTCGGCCGTGAACAGCAGCCGGAAGTGTTCGTACGCGCTCGCCTGGTCGCCGGAGGCCACCGCGGCCATGCCCAGCGCCCAGCGGGCGCGGACGGCGACCGCGCGGCTGCGGTGCGGATCGACGAGCGTAAGCGCGCCCTCGGCGGCGTCGCGGGCCTCGGCGGAGTGTCCGGTGAGTGCCAGGGCGGCGGCGTCCAGCGACCGTACCGCGGCGTTGAGATGCGGAAGTCCGGCCCCGGCGGAGGCCGTGTTCGCGGCGGCGAGCCGGGCCTGCGCCCAGCGTCCGTGGTCCAGATACGCCCATCCCGCCGAACAGCCAAGACCGGTGGGCAGGTCGCCGCGCAGACGCCAGCGGTGCAGCGCGTCGTCGAAGATCTGTACCGCGAGCGCGGTCTCGTCGAGCAGCCAGGCCATGGCGCCCAGCGAGGTGAGCAGGGCGGGGTCGTCGCCCGCCCGCTCCACCAGCGCCGGGATCGCCGCCACCCGCTCCGATCTGCGCTCGGTGGGATCGATCACGGTGAGGGTCCAGGGATCGTCCTGCACCTGTGCCCGTACGGCGAGCCGGTGTTCCTCGTCGCCCGAGTAGAAACCGGCCACGGACGCCGTGGCGATCGCGATCCGGCGCAGACCCGGGGCTTCCGCCGCTCGTAGCAGCGAGGACAGCGCGGTGGTGTGCTCGGCGGTCAGCGTCAGCACCTGTCCGACCCGCAGCGACGCCTCCGCCGCGAGGGCCGGGTCGTCGGTCAGTGCCGCGGCCCGCGCGGCGAGTTGACGCACCCAGCGGGGCTGTCCGGTGGAGGCTGCCGCACCGGCGGCGCCCACCAGGCGGCGGGCGCGGTCGTGGTCGTCGGGGCTCAGCTCCGCGGCGCGTTCCAGTGTGGTGGCGGCCGCGGTGTAGCCGCCGCGCTCACGGGCCCTGACCGCGGACTCCTCCAGCGCCGCGGCGATCTCCTCGTCCGGCCCCTCCGCCGCGGCGGCCAGATGCCAGGCGCGGCGGTCGGGTTCGGCGGTGAGCGAGGCGGCGAGGTGGCGGTGTGCCTGCCGCCTGGCGGCCAGCGGTACGGAGTGGTAGATGGCGGACCTGATGAGCGGATGCCGGAAGCGGGCACGTTGGCCGGTGCCCCCGCCGGTGATCCTCAGCAGCCCGGCGGCCTCGGCCGGGGCCAGCTCCTCGATCCGGCCCGCCAGCGCCCGGTCGTCCGCCGCCACCAGGAGCAGCGCCTGTCGGGTGGCCTCGGGCAGGGCGTCGAGATCGCCGGCGAAAACCCGCATCAGCCGGTCGGTGGGTGGCAGCAGCTCCTCGTCGGCGGTGTCCGTGCCACAGGCGCCGTGAGCACGGGCCAGTTCGACCAGGGCCAGGGGATTTCCGGCGGCTTGGTCGAGGATGCGCAACCGGCGGCTGCCGGTGGGCGGATGCGGCTGCCGGTCCAGCAGGAGTCCCGCGGCGGTGGCGTCCAGCGGCCCCAGCGCAAGCGTGGGAAAGCCGGAGAGCGGTGCGGTGGTCCCGGCTCCGCCTGGTGTGCCGTCGCCCGTGAGATCCCTGGTCCCGGCGAGCACGGCGAGGGGCTCGTCGTGGATGCGGCGGGCGGCGAAGGCGAGCGTTTCCAGTGAGCCGGTGTCGATCCACTGCACATCGTCGACGACCACGAGAAGGGGTGAACGGTGGGCGAGGTCGGAGAGCAGGGCGAGGAGCGCGACGCCGAGCAGCAGCCGGTCGGGTGGACGGGGCGCGGCCGGTTCGCCGGGGCCGGGGCTGGTGTCCCCGGGACCTCCATCCCCCAGACCCACCGCACCCAGCAGCGCCGACCGCTGCCGCTCGGGCAGCCGGGCCGTCTCGTCCAGGACCGGCCGCAGCAGTTGGTGCAGCCCCGCGAACGGCAGATCCGCCTCGCTCTCGCTGCCGGTCATCCGCAGCACCCGGCCACCGTGCCGGTCCGCCGCCAGCCCGAGCAGCGTGCTCTTGCCCGTGCCCGGTTCTCCCGTCACGATGAGCACACCGCCGGTCAGCCCGAGCACGGCCGCGCTCTCGCTCTCCCGCCCGACCATGGTCACCGTCCGACTGTATCCCGCACCGCGACCCGCGAGGTCCGACTGCATGCGGCAGGTGCAGTCAGGTGACCGATACCGCCGCGGTCGATCGCCCCGCATGCTGAGGACATGGACACCATCACGCTGGGAAACGCGGAGATCACTCGTGTCGTCGAGCTGCCCACGAAGGGCCTGGCGCGCGATTTTGTCTTCCCCGACGTCCCCATGGACCGCTGGCGCGAGAACGAGGACTGGCTGGTCCCCGAATTCTTCGACCCGGCCGCCGACGCGATCCGCACCATGATCCAGACCTGGCTGATCCGCACCGAGGGCCGGACCATCCTGATCGACACCGGTATCGGCAACGGCAGGGAGCGCCCCGCCATGCCGGTCTTCCACCACCTGAACACCGACTACCTCGGCAATCTGGCCGCGGCAGGGGTCCGCCCCGAGGACGTCGACACCGTGATCTGCACCCATGTGCACGGCGACCACGTCGGCTGGAACACCCACCAGGTGGACGGTGAGTGGCGGCCCACCTTCCCCAACGCCGAATATGTGATCTCGCGCGCCGACTTCGACTACTGGAACCCGGCGAACGGACACCGGACCCGCTCCGGCCCCCGGATGGCGAATGTCTTCGAGGACAGCGTCGCCCCCGTGCACCAGGCCGGACAGACCGTGCTGTGGGAGGGTGACCACCACGACATCGGCGCCGAGCTGCGGATCGAGCCCGCCCCCGGCCACACCCCCGGCTCCTCCGTCGTATGGCTGCGGTCCGGTACGGACCGGGCGGTGTTCGCGGGCGATCTGCTGCACAGCCCCTTGCAGATCGTGGAGCCGGACTGCTCCCCCTGCTTCGACGAGGACGAGACGGGTGCACGGGCCGCCCGGCGCCGGGTGCTCGAGGAGACCGCCGACACGGGCGCCCTGCTGTTCCCCGCGCACTTCCCCGGCCCGAGCGCGGCCGAAGTGCGGCGTGACGGCTCGCGGTTCGCGGTGACGGAGTGGGCGACATGGCGGTGACGGTGTTCCGCAACATTCCGTACGCGGCCGCCCCGACCGGCGCCGGCCGGTTCGCGGCCCCGATCCCCGTGGACGGCGTACCCGGCGCCGACGGTCCGGGGCCGACCGCCCCGGCCCCCGCGCGGCGGTTCGCACTCGATCTGAGCCCTGTCATAGGACCGGGCTGGGTGCGCGGCGAGAACTATCTGACCCTCAATGTCTGGACACCGCGGACCGACGGCAGCGCACCGGTGATGGTGTTCGTGCACGGCGGCGGTTTTGTCTCCGGCACCGGTCAGGCACCGCTGTACGACGGGACGTCCTTCGCCCGCGACGGTGTCGTGTTGGTGACCCTCAACTACCGCCTCGGCGCCCCGGGTTGGCTCGATCTGCCGGGTGCGCCGCGCAACCGGGGGCTACTGGATGTGATCGCGGCGCTGCGCTGGGTGCGTGAGCGCATCGCGGGGTTCGGCGGGGATCCGGACCGTGTCACGGTGTTCGGGCAGTCGGCGGGCGCGATGCTCGTCAGCGCGCTGCTGGTGACACCGGAGGCCACCGGGCTGTTCCACCGAGCGATCAGCCAGAGCGGTGGTCTGCACACCCTGACCGGCGAGGAGGCGGCGGGGACTACCCAGGCCCTGGCCGACCGGCTGGGCGTTCCGCCGACGGCCGAGGCGTTCGCGGCCGTCCCCGATGAACGTCTGGTGTCCGCGCTCGCCGCGGTGCCGGGGCGGGGGACGCGGCTGTCCCCGCTGGGTGTGGTGCTGGACGACATCGGCCCGGCGCTTCCGGCGGATGTGCTGGTGGGCACCAACACCGAGGAGTCCCGGCTCTACCAGCGGCCGGACCACGCCGCGGCCATCGACGCGATGTTCCACGCCGCGCGGGAGCGGTTGGTGTCCCGGTACGAAGGGGCGTTCGGCTACGACTTCGACTGGCGCGGCGGCCCGCTCGGCGCCTGCCACTGCGCGGAACTCCCCTTCGTCTTCGACAACACGGCCCTCCCTGCCCTCCGCACCGCAACCGGCCTCCTCGGGCCGGATGTCCCGGCCACGCTCGCGGCGGAGGTGCACAGCGCGTGGGTGCGGTTCGCGGCGACAGGGGATCCCGGCTGGTCGGGTACGCACACCTTCCGCTGAGCGGTGCGTCCCCTTGCGCGGAGGTGCGCGGAGGTGCGCGGAGGTGGGCGATGGCCGGATCGCCGCCGCCGACCCGCGTGCCCGGGAGGGTGGCGGGTGGCCGGCGGGGGCCGGTGCTACGCTCCTTCTATACGCCACCGTATAGATGGAGGTTCGCTCATGAGGCTCCCGAGCTCCGCACACACCTCCCGCCCCTGGCGGATCCATGAGCTCGCCCCCGACTTCCGGGTCGAGGACGTGTGGGCCCTGCCCACGCCGGGCGGTCGGGACGACTTCCCGCGGCTGGTGGACGCGGCTCTCCCCGAGGGGGAGGTGGGCAGCTTCTCGCCCGTGGTCCGCATGCTGTTCTCGGTCCGGTGGAAGCTCGGGAAGCTGTTCGGCTGGGACAAGCGGGACGCCGGTATCGGGTCTCGGTTGTCGACACTGCGCGACCGCCTGCCGCAGGACCTGCTCGACGCGCCCCCGCGCCGGGCGGCCCCCTCGGGGCCCTTCACCCCGCTGTACGAACTCGAGGACGAGTGGGCAGCAGAGCTCGGCAACCGGACCGTGCACGCCGTGATGCACATGAGCTGGGTTCCGGTCGAAGACAGTGGTGGTCACGGAGACGGCGAGTCCCGCGAAGGGGTCCGCTACCGCGGTCAGATGGCCGTGCTGGTGAAGCCGAACGGCGCGTTCGGCGCCGCCTACATGGCCGCGATCATGCCGTTCCGGTATCTGGTCGTGTACCCCGCCCTCATGCGGCGGTACGCCGAGCGGTGGCGGGCGTCGGCCGGTGGTGCCCCGGAGCGGGTCAGGACCTGATCAGCTTGGCCGCGAGTTCGTAGACCTCTTCGCGGGTGCGGCCGCGGTGGTCGGCGGCCAGGAAGTGGTTGCCGACCACGAGCGAGAAGGAGAGCATGCAGCGCGCCTCGATCTCGTCCTCGTCGCTGTAGCGCTCGCGGAACAGTGAGCGCAGATAGTCCATACGCCGGTTGTCCACGCGCCGCAGCCGGTCCGCGACGGCCCGGTCCCGCCGGGCCCAGTCGCGGACCGCGAGGTCGATCGCCAGCAGCCGGTCGTCGGAGGCCAGCGAGCCCGCCGTCCGCATCCTGGCCTCGGTGTCGCCGCCCTCGTGCTCGACCCGTGCGAGCAGATCGTCGACGCTTTCGCGCTCCCAGGTGTCGAGCATTTCCTCCAGCAGGGCGTTCCGGTCGGCGAAGTACCCGTAGAAACCGCCCTTGGTGACGCCGAGGGATTTCGCCAGGGCCTCGATGCGGACGGCGTCCGGACCGCCGTCGGCGAGCGCCCGCAGTCCGGTCTCGATCCATTTCCCGCGAGGCGTTCGGATTTCGGCACCCATGGCTGTTCCTGCTCCTGTCCGTGGTGTGGCTCGAAGCGGGCGTGCCCCGCCGGGCGCCGCCGCGGGCTGTACGGTAGCGTATATATCGCGTCGGCGGAGGTCGCGGACCGCCGCCGATGGCCCCGGCCACGACTTCGTCCGCACCCGTGTTTCCTCAGGCCGGCACCGAAGCACCCGCACGGCTTCCGGCGCTGTGCCGCGCGGGCGGTGCGATACGGCCGCGCAGGGCCAGCACGGTCAGCAGGGCCAGCGCCGTACCGGCCAGCGGCACCGTGAAGGCGGCGCTCGCGCCGAAGCCGTCCGCCAGCTGCCCGGCCACCGTCACCGCCGTGGCCTGCCCCAGCGCCACCGCACCGGTCAGCCAGGTGAACGCCTCCGTACGGGACGTGGCCGCGACCAGCGACTCGACCAGGGTGTATCCGGTGATCAGCGCCGGTGCGATGCACAGGCCGACCAGCAGCCCGAGCCCGCCCAGCAGCAGTGGTGCGTGCACCGGCCACAGGGCCGAGCAGGTCAGCGCCAGCGCGGCGTACGAGACCAGCAGCCGCCGCTGCGGTGAGGTGCGCCACGCGATGGCCCCGCAGGCCACGCCCGCGAGCATGTTGCCCGCGGCGAAGATCCCGTACAGCACACCGTTCAGCCCCGGTTGACCGAGCTCCTGGGTGAAGGCCGTCAGGGCCACCTGCATACCGCCGAAAACCGAGCCGATGCCCAGGAACGCCACGGCCAGGACCCGTACACCCGGCACCGAGAGGGCCGAGGCGCGCTGCTCGCGGGTGCCCGGCGCGGCCGGGTTCACCGACGGTGCGGTACGGCGCTGGGCCGCGAAGAGCAGCCCGCCCGCCAGGGTCAGCACGGCCTCCGCGATCAGCCCGGAGGCCGGGTGCACCCCGGTGCTCAGGGCGGTCGCCAGCACGGGGCCGATGACAAACGTCAGCTCGTCCGTCACCGACTCGAACGCCGCGGCGGTGGCCAGTAGCGGACTGCGCCGCCCGCCCGGACCGGACCCGTCCCCGAGTGAGGCGGCCCAGCGGGCCCGCACCATGGGGCCGACCTGCGGAACGGAGGCGCCCGTCGGCACCGCGGCGGCGACCAGGGCCCACAGCGGGGCGTGCCCCAGCGCGAGCGCCGTCAGCAGCGCTGCCGACGCGGCGTGGATCAGCACCCCCGGCACCAGGACCGCACGCTGTCCGTACCGGTCGGCCAGCTTGCCGCTCTGCGGTGCGAAGAGCGCCATGGAGACCCCGGTGACCGCCGCCACCGCACCGGCCAGACCGTACGAACCGGTGGTGTGGCGCAGCAGGAGCACGATGCTGATCGTGAGCATCGCGAACGGCTGCCGGGCCGCGAAGCCGGGCAGCAGGAATGTCCATGCGCCGGGTGTGCGCAGCAGCTGCCCGTAGCCGGGGCGCCTGGCGGGATCGGGGCGCTCGGCGGGCCCGGGGTCCCGGACAGGAGGGGTGGTGGAGACCGCGGTTGCCACGGCCATGCCCTTTCTGCCGCCTGGTAGCGCACCCGTGTGTCATCGCGGAGTGCGCCGAGAGCTGTCCTCTCGCGCAGGACCGGGGTAGATACCGGGTCCGCGCCGAAAGGGGGCAGAAGGACCGCGGCCGCCGAGCGGTCGCGCCAGCTCTGCGTCAGGCAGAGTGGTTCGTTGCTTGCCGGTTCATAGTACAGGGAATCCAGCGGCCGACCTGCGATGTATTCAGCCAGGGACACCTGTGACGGGCCTCACGACGTCCTGCCGGGGCCACCGATTCCGCATCGCCGGGACCAGGCGGTGCCGTACGGGGCGACCAGGCCGGTGGTGCGCCGGAGTTGTGGCGCGGTGGTGTTCTCGACGGGGGCGGTCATCCGGCCAACCCCCTTGACCTGGCCGGGATTTACCGTCGTCGCCCATCATCCGTGGCCCGGGTGGCGGGACCGTATCCGACGGTCCGAAGGTGTCTCGCACACCGTCCGGCGGATATGACCGCTGTGCCACACTCGTCGGGTGAGCCGATCACTCGATCATGACGCGCTGCGCGGACGGGTCGCCGTTGTCGCGGGAGCCACCCGTGGCGCCGGGCGTGGTATCGCCGCCGCGCTGGGTGAGGCCGGGGCGACCGTCATCTGCACCGGACGCAGCAGTGTGACGGGTACCGGCGGATCGGACTACGACCGGCCCGAGACGATCGAGGAGACCGCCGAACTGGTCACCCGGCTCGGCGGCACCGGGATCGCCGTTCGGACCGATCATCTCGACTCCGACCAGGTCCGTCGGCTGGCCGAGCGCATCGGCCGTGACCACGGTGGCATCGATGTGCTGGTGAACAACATCTGGGGCGCCGAGCGGCTCAAAGGCGGGCCCGCCGACTGGAACACCCCGATCTGGGACCACAGTCTCGACGACGGTCTGCGCATCCTCCGGCTCGGCATCGAAACACACCTGATCACCTCGCACCATCTGCTGCCACTGCTGATCGGGAAGCCGGGCGGGCTGCTGGTCGAGGTGTCCGACGGCACCGCGGCGTACAACGCCGAGCGGTACCGCCTCTCGGTCTTCTACGACCTGGTGAAGACCGCGGTGAACCGGCTGGCGTTCTCCCAGGGTCATGAGCTCGCGCCCTACGGGGCCACCGCGGTCGCCCTGACACCGGGCTGGCTGCGCTCGGAGATGATGCTCGACAACTACGGGGTGACGGAGGAGAACTGGCGCGACGCGCTCGCTCCCGACCGGGGCGAGGACCGGCCGACCGCCCCCGCGGGCTTCGCCTCCTCCGAGTCACCGCGCTACGTCGGCCGCGCCGTCGCCGCGCTGGCCACGGACCCCGAACGGGCCAGGTGGAACCAGCGGTCGGTCAGCTCCGCCCAACTCGCCCGGGAATACGGATTCACCGATGTCGACGGTGCCCAGCCCGATGTCTGGGGCGTGCACTGAACCGGATCCGGGGCATACCTCTGGACCCTTCAGACTGCCAGGGCCGCCCGGGCCACCGCGAGCGTCTGCTCGGCGTAGCCACGGCCGAACAGCACCGTGTGCACCAGCAGCGGGAAGAGCTGGTGCGGTCCGACGCGGTCCCGCCAGCCGTCGGCGAGCGGCACCGCATCCTGGTAGCTGTCCAGCACATCGTCCAGACGCGGGCAGCCGAAGAGTTGGAGCATCGCCAGATCGGTTTCCCGGTGTCCTCCGTGCGCGGCCGGGTCGATCAGCCAGACCTGTCCGTCGGTACCCCACAGCACATTGCCGTTCCACAGATCGCCGTGCAGCCGGGCGGGCGGCTCGGCCGGGCCCGCCAGTTCGGGCAGCCGCTCACAGACGCGTTCGACCACGTTCGCCTCGGCCGAGCGCACCGTGCCGTCGTCGACCGCCCGGCGCAGATACGGCAGCACCCGGTGCTCGGAGTACCAGCGCGGCCAGTCGGACCCGGGCACATTGCGCATCGGGGCGAGCCCGATGTAGGCGTCCGTGGGGCCGTCGGGCGGTGGAGCGCCGAACGCGGGCGCGCCCGCGGTGTGCAGTGCGGCCAGGTCACGGCCGAACCGGGCCGCCGCTCGGGCGCTCGGCGCGCCGGTGGGGACCCGTTCGGTGACCAGCCAGCGCCGGTCGTGACCGTACACCGCCGGAACGCGGACCGTACCGGCGTCGGCCAGCCAGCGCAGCCCCGCCGCCTCGGCCCGTACCGCGCCGGGGGCGTCACCGCGCTTGACCATCACCACCTGCCCGTCGCCGAGCCCGACTTCGGCGAGCGCGCCCGACAGCGGACGCTCACCGGCCGCCTCGCGACCGGTGAAACGGGCCGCCGCCGCACCCGGACCTTCGGCGTCCCCGGCCGCCGGACCGGCGGTCATGCGGCGAGGCGCTCGCGCACCCAGGCGAGCAGTCCGGGCACCGATGCTTCGATCATGGCCAGCACCCCGTCGAATCCCTCCGGGCCGCCGTAGTACGGATCGGGTACGTCCAGGTCACCGTGTGCGTCCGGGTCGAAGGACCGCAGCAGCCGGACCGTGGACGGGTCGTCGACCAGCCGCCGCAGCGCCTTCTCATGGCCGACGTCCATCGCCAGGAACAGATCGGCGTCCCCGTGCTCGGCTCCGACCTGGGCCGCGATGTGCCCGACGGGGTAGCCGTGCCGGGCGAGTACCGCACCGGCCCGCTCGTCGATGGGCTCACCGACATGCCAGGGGCCGATACCGGCACTGCTGACCCGTACGGCGCCGTCGAGCCCCGCCCGGCGCAGATGCTCGGCGAAGACCAGCGCGGCGGACGGGGACCGGCAGATGTTCCCGGTGCAGACGAAGCAGAGGTGCACGGGCACCAGGGTACGGCCCCGGTGGCGGCGCCGGCCCACACCGTCCGCCGACAGGAAGGGCCGGAGCACCCCGGCCATACTGGAGGGGGAGCCGCCGCCCGAGGCGGCCGTCGGACGGCCACCATGGGCGACACACGGAGGCGGTGACCGGCCATGTGCGCACATATCCGTCCCGGTGCACGGCAGCCGGGGCCCTGCACGGCGGGCCACTACGGCGAGGATGTGTTCCGGCCCGAGCGGACCGGCGAGGACGAACGCATCGGCCTCGGCGCGCTCGTGTACGACCCTCTCACCATGGCCCGCCTGAGCGATCTGGGCGCCGGGCCGGGATGGCGCTGTCTCGACGTGGGGGCCGGTACCGGCACCGTCGCGCGGCGGTTGCTGAGCGAGGCCGGTGTCGACTCCGTACTCGCCGTCGACCGTGACATACGCTTCTTCGCCGCCCACCCCGTCCCCGGGCTGGAGGTCATGGAGGCGGACATCACGGTGCCGGAATTCGACCCGGGCCGATTCCACCTGGTCCACGCCCGGTTCGTCCTGATGCATCTGCGCTCGTGGCGGCGGCTGATCGACCGGTTCGCCGAACTGCTGCTCCCCGGAGGGGCTTTGGTGCTCAGCGATGCCATCGACCTGACCACCGCGACCGCGCCCGTGACGCCGTACACCAAGGTCATGCAGGCCATGTGGCAGGGGCTGCGCGACACCATCGGCACCGACATCTCCTGGGTCCCGGACTACCCCCGTCTGCTGCACACCGCCGGACTCACTTCCGTGGCCGCCGAGATCCAGGTGCCGCCCCTGCTCCCGTCCAGTCCCATCAGCCGCTTCTGGGCGGAGACCTGGAACCGGGCGAGGGAGACGATCGTGTCCACCGGCCTCGTGGACGACACCGAGGTCGACGAGGCGATCCGGTATCTCGACTCGCCCGACTGCGCCGCGCTGTCAGCCGGAATGATCACGGCCTGGGGGCGGCGTCACCGGACCGAGGAGTCCACGCGCCACCCTCGGTGACGGGCCCCGCAACGGACTCATGTACCCCGACGTCCGGTGAATCACCGGCGGGGGCCGCACCACCGTGTCCTGGTCTTCGGCCGATGTGCACCCTCACGGCGCCAACGGGGCGGTCGTTGCCCGTGGTTGTGGAGGCGGTCCAGCCAGGGTGACAGCACCTTCCGCCGTTTACCGACACGGCGGGAACAACGCGTGGGTGGGCTCGTTCACCGTGACCGACGGCCGGGCCACCGACGGGGTCCAGCACTCGGACGGATCCACCGTGGTGAACGTGCCGCTCGGGCATGGCTTCCCCAAGGGGTCTCTGGGTGTCCCAGGACGGTGAGGCCACTCCGGCGGACGGGGACAGGGAGAGCACCGGATACAAGTTCGTACGATGGGACGCGGTGGCATCCGCCTTCCCCACGCCGCTGATCGTCGACACCACGTCGCTCAACCCGCGCGACACGGACTGACCACTGCTTGCTGATCCATCCCAACCGAGGCGGGTACCCCGATTCCGCTCTCGGCCGGGCAAGATCGGCCACCGACTCGCCCCGCTGGGCGGTTGGGGCCTCAGGCCCGCCCCATGTCGTGGTCCGGAGGGTTCTTCTCGCTCCAGATGCCGCGCACATGGCTGATGTGACGGCGCATGAGGGCCTCCGCGCCGTCCGCGTCACCGGCCTCGATCAGATCGAGCAACTCGGCGTGCTCGTGGGAGGAGTGGAACAGAGCGTCGCTGTCGGTGAGAGTTTTCAGTCCGTAGAGCCGGGAGCTGGTACGCAGCGCCCGTACCGTCTCCAGCAACCGGGCGTTTCCGGCCAGTTCCAGCAGGGTGAGATGGAACTCCATGTCGATGGTGACATGCGCGATGAAGTCCCGCTCCTCGGCGGCCTTTTCGATCCCGGCGGCAAGGGGGCGCAACTGCTCGATGACGGCGGCGGGAACGCCCCGTTCGGTGATCAGGCGGATGGTGGGCACCTCGATGAGCGCCCTGAGCTCATTGATCTCGTCGAGTTCGGCCGGGGAGAGGGCGGTGACCCGGAAGCCCTTGTTGCGGACGACCTCGACGAGCCCCTCCTTGGCGAGGTCGAGCAGGGCCTCGCGCACCGGGGTGGGGGAGACCCCGAACTGCTCGGCGAGGCTGGGGGCGGAGTAGACGACCCCGGGCTTCATCTCGCCCGCGATCACCGCGCCCCGCAGGGTTTCGGTGATCTCCTCGCGGAGGTTGCGGCGGCTGCGGAACGAGGGCAGGCGGACGGTGGTGCTGTCGTCCACGTTCATATGCGGTCTCCCTCACTGGCTCGCCCACCCAAGCCTGGGCCCTGTCCGGTGGATCTTATCGGGCCCGCGACGGCTGGCACCGCGCCTCGCCGCGTTGTCGGAGTCGCCTGAGTACGTAACCCGCGGGGCGATGAGGAGTTGGGCCCACCCCGGCGCCCCATCCCTCGCCGATTTCACGCCAGAGTCGGGACCAAAGCAGCGCCAACTCACGCTCCAGACCGGGTTTTCCGGCGATCACGGGGTATGAGCCTATGACGTGTGCATGGCGCGGCCCTCCTGTCGTGCCCGCGCACGACCGGTAACCCCCCACACAGAAAAGGGCATCTGTCATGACGAGGACACCCGCCCGGAGGATCGCGCGGCTGCTGCTGGCCCTCGGTGGTCTGACCGCGATGACCGTATCCGCCACCGCGGCGCAAGGCGCCGTACGGTTACCGCACCACAACGCGGCGAAGGGCCACCGTGGTTGTGTGGTCGTCTACTTCGACCTCGGAGAGACGCTGATCCACACCGCCGGCGACGGAAGCATCCGGTACATGCCCGGTGCGGCCGAGCATCTGCGGGCGCTACGGGCCCGGCACATCCCCGTCGGCCTGATCACGAACGTCCCCTCGTCCTGGGGGAACACCGACGCCGAACGGGCGGCGGAGCTGAAGAAGGTCATCGCCAAGGACTGGAAGGACTCACGTCCGTTCGCCTGGTCCGACTTCGGCGACCGGATCCTCACCCCGCGGACGGAAGCCGAGCGCAAGCCCGCCTCGGCCCTGTGGGAGCGCGCCCGGGAGGCCTCGGGCGACTGCGTACTCGTGTACCAGGCCGAGACCACCGATGAGATCGAGGCGAGCAGGGCCCTCGGCTATGTGTCCTACCTGGTGGGCCGCCCGCACTGGCCGGTCTTCATGCCCGCCCAGCTGATCTCGGCGCTGGGGCGGCTGCCCAACTGACCTCCGCGTCCGCCTCGTTACGGGCTCCGGTGTGTGACGGTGCGTGACACACCGGGGAAGCGTGAGATCCCTAGTAGACAGCCAGGAGCGGAACCTCCAGGGACGGTTGAAGGTCTTGCCATGCGCACGGACGAAGCCATGGCCGAACGGCCTTCAGTGGAGGGAAACGGAATGAGCAGCCGGAGCCCGGGGGCACACCATGGTGAGCGCCCGCAGCAGGTCGAGACCGCCTATGTTCTGTCCCTCGCGGCCATCGCGCTCCAAGGGGTCTCCTGGGCGCTGGGCGCGTTCGTCATCGCTCCCACCGGGCTGGAGGAGATGCGGCACCACATGGGTCAGCGTGAGGCCATTCTCCAACTCGTCCTGTCCGGAGGCGCCGTGTGCGTGATCGGTGCGCTCTGGCTGCTGCTCGCCGTCAAGATGCGCGCGGGGTACAACTGGGCGCGGATCGTGCTCGCGGCCGCCGGTGTGCTGAGTGCGCTGTTCCTCCTCAACAGTCTGAGCATGAGCGGCTACCCCTGGGAAGAGATGATCACGATTGGTCCGGACCTGCTCGGGCTCGGCGCGATCGCGCTGATCTTCCTGCCGTCGTCCAACGCGTACTTCTCGGGGAGGACGGTGTCTCCCTAGCCACCCGGCTCCGGCCACCCGACTCCAGCCACCCGGCTCCGCGGTCTCGAGGAGAGGGCGTGCGAGCTGGGACAATAACCGGCATGGGCGAGGTGCCCCCACCCCCGCCACCAGGAGGTACGCGATGCGAGGACAACCACAGCGGCCGACGGACGACGGCGCATCCGGTGCCACGGGAGTGCCGTCACCGGACGGGTCCGCCCTGCGCATCGTCAGCGACCCCGCGGGCGCGGACGCCGCCGTGCTGATGCTGCACGGCGGCCGTGAGCACGGCCGGCAGCCCACCCGCCCCTGGCAGCCGGCGGTGGTCCGGATGCGCCCCTTCCCGCGGGCGGTGGACCGGGCCCTCCCGGACCGGCGGCTGTTCGTCGGCGCCGTCCGCTACCGCTTCCAGGGCTGGAACGACACCCTCGCCGATCCCCTGCGGGACACCGAACGGGCGCTGGCCGAGCTTGCGCGGCGGGCCGGTGAGGTGCCGGTGGTGCTCATCGGGCACTCGATGGGCGGGCGGGCCGCCCTGCGCGCCGCCGCGGACCCGCGGGTGCGGGGGGTCGTGGCGCTGGCTCCGTGGTGTCCGGACGGTGAGCCGGTGGCGCAGCTGCGCGGCAGCACCGTGATAGTCCTGCACGGTGACCGGGACCGTACGACCGATCCGCACGCCTCGGTCGATCTGGTCCGCCGCGCCCGCGAGGACGGCGCCCGCGCCGGAACCCTGCTCATCACGGGAGGCGGTCACGCCATGCTGTGGCGCGGTGGCGCCTGGCACCGTACGGCGGGCGCCGCGGTGGCCCAGATCCTCGCCCCGGACGGCGCCACCGTCTCCGGCCTCATCGCGGACACTCTCGACTCGCCGGAGCCGGGCCGGATCTAGGGTCTTCCATGCGGCAGGCCTGCGCGTCGTGCCGGGCGGTCTGCGGGGCCCTACGCCGGTACGGCGCTGTCGGTGCCGTATGGCATCGTCTGCTGCATCGGCACCACGCAGCACACCACAGCAAGGAGCGGGGAGTTCGGAATGACGGGGGCATGGGACGAGGCACGCCTGGTGGATCTGGCGCGGCGGCTCAGGGGGGCGGAGACCGGCGACTGGAGCGGTTCCGCGCTCAGGGCACTGGCCGAGGAAATCGGCCAGGGTCGGGAAGGTGCCGCCGCACCCCGGCTGCGCTCGGTCGGCCGCTTCGAGGAGGACTTCGTCCATGGTGGCCAGGAATACATCGGGCTGTATGTGCCCGTCGTGGTGCCGGAGGGCGGGGCGCCGGCGAAGGCGGCCGCCTTCCGCGGGGCGGCCGAGATCCTGACCAAGGAGTTCGGGCCCGCTCCCATCATGGGTGTCTACGGCGACCCCGGGCCCTTCTACGACTCCACCCCGCTGTGGGGCAGTCCGTTCCTGCGCTGGCGCGGCCGCGAGGACACCTTGGAACTGCACGCCGGTGGAGGTGGCCCGGAGCTGCTGCTCCAGCCCACCGATCCGGTGGAGAACTGGTTCTGGCGGCAGGGCCACGGCGAGCACTACGCCATCGGCGGTTTCTTCGGCACCCGCCGCGACGCGGCCAACGCGGGCCTCGGCATACCGGGGCGCTGGCGCACCGACGACTGGGACGTCTTCGCCGGCGCGCTGGGCGACTTCCTCACCACCCTGCCTGCCGAGACCACCGCCCTGGGCATCGAACTCGACCTGGGCATCCATGCGTTGGTGCCCGGCACCTACGGCCCGGTCCTGTTCCACCTCAGCTGCGCTGAGCGGCTGGAGGTCGTCTACGATCCCGAGGCGCTCGACACCGCCCCCACCGATCCGACCTCCTTCGGCTGGATCCCGGCCGCCACCCGCCCGGCGGCCCTGGACCACTGGCTCGACTGCCCGTACCACTCGGGGGACTTCGGTATCGGCGAGGTGGACGGCCGCGCACTGGGCCGAATGGTCGTCGACACCCTGCGCGACCTGGGCGTCGCCTCCCCGAAGGAGCTGAGTCTGACGGACCATGCGCAGCGGGTCGGGGACTACCACGTCGACTACTACGGGCTCACCCTCCAGGAGAACCCGTAGGCCCTGTCCGGCGGATCTCATCGGGCCCGCTCGCGGCGCCTGGCACCGCGCCCCCAGCCAACGCTGGGAGGTGCCCCCTGCACCAGACGCCGCGGGCTGCTCCTCAAAGACCCACCGGGCAGGGCCTGGCCACAGCCGCCGGACGAAACGTCAGACGACCGGATCGAGGAGTTCGGGGTCAGCCGACGAGATGGTAGGGGTTCTCCACCAGCCTGCCCTCGACCCAGATCTTCGCGTGGGCCTTGACCAGCGGGATGATCAGATCGCCGCCGAACACGTCCAAGTCGTACATGCAGACGCTCACTTGGGGATACGACCTCAGCCACGGGTCCACCCGCATCTCGTACCGGATCAGACCACGGGTGAAGGCGGGCCGGAGCAGCGACCCGGCCCAGCTCATATCGGCGGCCAGACGGGCCACGGTGCCGTCGCACCCGTGGAACATCTCGGCCGACCAGTCGGCCATCTGACGCAGCATCCGATCGCAGTCGAAAGCCCCGTCCTCCAGGTAGCCGTCCTGCGGCAGCTGGATCTGGAGGCGGCCGGAGGGGCCGTCACCGGAGGGCGCCTCGTCCCCGGCCAGTGTCTCGCGGAACGACGCGGCGTCGTCCGGCGCGGCCAGCAGCAGACAGATGTGCCCGGCGCGCAGACCGTCGGCGAGGAACGGGCGGATCAGCTCGTCCCGTTCGGCGGGTCCCCGGTAGAGCGCGCACAGATGGTCGCCCGGAGCAACAGGGGTCCCGTCCCAGGAGACCGCGGTCTCCGGGCCGGTTGCCGCCGTGTGCTGAGCCATCGATCCTCTCCGTTCAGGACGCTCCGTCCAGGACCTTCCACACCCGGGTGGCGACGTGCAGATTCAATCGGTTGTCGACGTTCGCCAGATCGCTGCCGCTGACATCGCGGATCCGCCGGAGCCGGTAGCGCAGGGTGCTGCGGTGGATCCCCAGGGCGGCGGCGGTGGCGTCGTAGTTGCCACCGCACTCGAAGTACTGGGAGAGGGTCTGCGTCAGATCCGCGTGGTGCGCCGCGTCGTAGTCCAGCAGCGGGCCCAGCCACACCCGGACGAACCGCTGGATCTCCCGGTGGTCGCTGCCCGGTCCGAGCAGTCGGTACAGGCCCAGGTCGTCGAAGGTGGTGGCGCCGTGCGGAGTACGGGACCGCCTGCGTACCTCCAGGGCGCGCAGGGCCTCCCGGTGCGCGCGCGGTATCCCGCCCGGGGTGTCACAGCGACCGCTGACGCCGATCGCGCCGTCGGGGGAACCCAGTTCACGGACAAGTGCCTGGTACAGCGCGTTCCCCCGCGGTGGCCCCTCGCACACCAGCACTGCCATGCCCGGCCGTCTGGCCACCAGCGACCGGGTGCGCAGCCCCGCGGCAGCCCGGCCGACCGCCTGCATGAACGCGTCGTCGGCCGCCCGGTCCGACCACTGCGCCACGGCGAGATGGTGTGCGCCGCGCAGATCGTGGCCCACCGCGGCGGCCCGCGCGTAGGCGCTCTCGTCATCGGTACCGGTGATCAGGTCGTCCACCAGCTCACGGCGCAGCCGCAGCTCGACCTCGGCGAGGCTGCGCACATGGGCCAACTCCACGGCGAGGGTCGCGCAGGCGTGGTCGAGGACGAAGACCTCCTCGTCCCCGGCGCTTCCGTCCGGATCGAGCAGGGCCATGGCACCAAGCACCTCACCGCGGTGGGTGGCCGGGGCGATCAGCCGCTTGCCCACCCGCACCGGATGCGCCCGGCGGGCCGCTTCCTGGAGAAGCTCCTCGTGCCGGGTCGCGTCCGGTTTCGGATAGCGCGTGGGGCGCTCGGGTCCCGCCCAGGCCCGGAGGTTGCCGAAGCGGTCCTCGACGGCGACTGGGCGGCCGGTGAGCCGGTGCACGGCCGTGGCGATGTCTGCCACACCGCCACCGGCGGCCGCGGCCTGGGCGAGCAGCTCATGGACATTGCGCTGATGCTCCAGCGTGGCGACGGAGGTGGCCAGCCGGGTGTTCACGGCCGCCCGGTCCTCGTTCAGCTGCCGCAGTTCACGGGCGTGATCGCGGTCCAGCCGCCGTGCGACGGCGATCGCCAGCGCCGCCGCCGTCTGCTGCGCCAGGACATGGATCAGGAAGACGTCGCCGTCGCCCGGGGGAGCGGGTGCGCTGACCACCAGATAGCCACCGGCGCCGTCCCGGGTGTGCTGGAGGGGGACCGCCAGGACCCACTCCCGGCCCGGCACCCGGACCTGCCCTTCCCGGCCGCGCAGCAGGCGCAGTTGATCGGCGAGTCCGTCCACGCCGTGGCCGCCGGCGGACGGATACACGGGAGCCGCACCGAGGACGGCGACACCCGCCTCGGCCCGGCAGGGGCCGAGTGCACCCACGGAGGTCATCGCAAGCCGCAGGATCTCCGCCTCGTCCTCCCGGGCATTCATGATCATCGAGAGCACGGACAGGCTGTAGAGATTGGCCACGTGCTCCCGGCCCCAGGTGTCCGGTCGGGACGGAGCGCTTCCGCCCGGCGTGGCGGTCATGGTCGGGGTCCCAGCGCGTTGAAGTGGAGAGACCGTCTCTCGATCCTTCATCCAGGCTACCGACCCGGCCGTGCTTCGGGCGCTCGGTGGCCACGTCGGCCGCTTGCGGCGCCCTTCCGGCCCCTCACGGCCGCTCACGGCCATCCTCGGCGGACCGCTGCCGGAAGGTCGCGGTGGGATCCCGCCGCCGTAATGTGGACCCTATGGTGGACGCGGACCCGCCACCGCAGGACACCGACCCGCCGCCGTCGGCCGGGGCGGCGGAACGGCTGCTGGAAGAGCTGGTCAGGACCGCCCAGGCGGCGTCCTCCGCGGAGCTGCCGGAGGTGCTGAACGGTTATGCGGCGGCCATGGGCATGGGCCGCGCCGTCGTCTACCTCACCGATCTCCAGCAGCGGCGGCTGCTGCCGCTGGCCGAGGACGAACCGGGCCTCGACCTCGACGCCTCGCTCGCGGGCTGGGCCTACCGCACGGACGCGCTGCGGGTCGGGGCGGATGACACCGGCGGGCTGCTGGTGTGGCTGCCGCTGGTGGACGGCGCCGAACGGCTGGGGGTGCTGTGCCTGCGCATGGACACCCTGGACGGGCTGCGGCTGTGGCGCTGCCGGGCGCTGGCCTCGCTGCTCGCCCCGATCATCACGTCGAAGCGCTCATGCATCGACACCTTCGCCCAGCGCACCCGCACCCGGCCCATGCAACTGCACACCGAGATGTTGCGGGCGTTTCTCCCGCCGCGGTCGATCGGCACCGGCCGGGTGGTGTCCACGGCGGCCCTGGAGCCCGCGTACGAGCTGGGCGGCGACGCCTACGACCACTCCTTCACCGAGGACGTCCTGCACACCACCATCCTGGACGCCATGGGCCATGACCTGGCCTCCGGGCTCACCACCTCGGTGGCCATGGCCGGGTGCCGCAACGCCCGCCGTACCGGCGCCGACCTGGCCGAGCTGGTCGCCACGGTGGACAAGGCGCTCGCGCGATGGCTTCCGGACCGCTTCTGCACCGGTATCTTCGCCCGGCTGCACATGCCCACCGGTGTGCTGCGCTGGGCCAACTGCGGCCATCCGCCACCGCTGCTCATCCGCCGCCACCGGCTTCTGGACCATGCGCTGGAGCGGGCCGCGGAGCCACCGCTCGGCCTGCCCGTGGGGCCGGCGGGGGAGGCCCGGCATGTGTACGAGACGACCCTGGAGCCCGGTGACCGGTTCCTGCTCTACACCGACGGTGTGGTGGAATCCCGCGACGAGACGGGCGAGCCGTTCGGCCTTGAGCGCTTCGCCGACTACATCATCCGCTCCACGGCGGCCGGGCAGAACGCCACCGAGGTGCTGCGGCTGCTCATCCACGCCGTCCTGGACCACCAGCACGACGAACTCACCGACGACGCCACGATCTTGATGGTCGAATGGCATCCGCCCGGTACCTGACGGGCGAGGAGTGTGCGGCTGCGCGGACAGGTGCGTTCGCGTGTGCGCCGCCCGGGTGGTGTGCACCCCACCGGAGCGATCATGGTGCCACGTCCTGCCGTGTGTCCTCCCGGGAGGACACGGGCGCCGAGATTCGACCCCGCAGGCGCAGGCACACCGGGCCCGGGCCTTGCGACGGTGAAGGTGTAGGTCTTTCGCGCACGCCCCGCCCGGATTCACCGCCCACACCGGGCCGGGTGACCGCTGGCGCCCTGGAAGGAGTAGCCATGGCCAAGGCAGTGGGAATCGACCTGGGCACCACCAACTCGGTGATCGCTGTGTGGGAGGGCGGTGAAGCCTCGGTCGTCACCAGCGCCGAAGGCAGTCGCACCACCCCGTCCGTCGTGGCGTTCACCGACAGCGGTGAGCGCCTGGTGGGCCGGCTGGCCCGGCGCCAGGCGATCCTCAATCCCAAGGGCACCCTCTACTCGGCCAAGAGGTTCATCGGCCGGATGTACGACGAGATCCCCGATGAGGCGAGGGCGGTCGCCTACGACGTCGTGGCGGGCGAGGGCGGTGTCGCGCGCTTCGAGGTGGGCGACAAGCTGTACGCACCGGAGGAGATCAGCGCCCTGGTGCTGCGCAAACTGGCCGACGACGCCGGGAAGCAGCTGGGCGAGCGGGTGACCGAAGCCGTCATCACCGTGCCCGCGTACTTCAACGACGCACAGCGCACCGCCACCAAGGACGCGGGCCGGATCGCCGGTCTCGAGGTGCTGCGGATCATCAACGAGCCGACCGCGGCCGCCCTGGCGTACGGCATGGACAAGAAGGAACACGAGACGGTGCTCGTCTTCGACCTCGGTGGCGGCACCTTCGACGTGTCCATCCTCGATGTCGGGGACGGAGTGGTGGAGGTGCGCTCCACCGCGGGCGACAGCCACCTGGGCGGCGATGATTTCGACCGCCGTCTGGTGGACCACCTCGCCGACTCCTTCCAGCAGGAGAACGGCATCGACCTGCGGCAGGACCCGCAGGCGCTCCAGCGGCTCTTCGAAGCCGCGGAGAAGGCCAAGACCGAGCTCAGCACGGTGACCCGGACCCAGGTCAGCCTGCCGTTCATCACCGCCGACGCCTCCGGCCCGAAACATCTGACCCAGTCGGTGATGCGCTCCACCTTCGACCAGCTCACCGCCGATCTCGTGGAGCGCTGCCTCGGTCCGGTCGAGCAGGCCATGGCCGACGCCAAGGTGGGCGAGAACGACATCGACGAGGTGATCCTGGTCGGCGGCTCCACCCGGATCCCCGCCGTACAGGCCCTGGTCCGCCGGCTGACCGGCGGCAAGGAGCCCAATATGAGCGTCAACCCCGACGAGGTGGTGGCGCTGGGCGCCGCGATCCAGGCCGGGGTGCTCAAGGGCGAGGTCAAGGACGTGCTGCTGCTGGATGTCACCCCGCTGTCGCTGGGTGTGGAGACCCGCGGCGGTGTGATGACGAAGATCATCGAGCGGAACACCACCATCCCGGTGCGCCGGACCGAGACCTTCTCCACCGCCGAGGACCATCAGCCCGCCGTCGATGTCGTGGTCCTCCAGGGCGAGCGCGAGCGGGCCGCCGACAACCGGGTGCTCGGTCGCTTCCAGCTGACCGACATCCGTCCGGCGCCGCGCGGCGAACCGCAGATCGAGGTCACCTTCGACATCGACGCCAACGGCATCCTCAATGTCACCGCGCGGGACCGGGACACCAACAAGGAGCAGTCCATCCAGATCACCGAGAGCTCCAACCTGGACCGCAGCGAGGTGGCGCGGATGGTCTCCGAGGCCGAGCGCAACCGCGGCGAGGACCAGGCGCTGCGCGAGGCCGTGGACGTCCGCAACGAGCTGGACGCCAACGCCTACGAGGTCGAGAAACGGCTGACCGAGCTGGGCGCATCGGCGCCCTCCCACGAGAAGGCGCGCGCCGAGCTGCTGGTGTCCGAGGCCCGCCAGGCCGTCAAGGACGAGGCGGGGGTCGACCGAACCAGGCCGCTGATCTCCGAGCTCCAGCAGATCCAGGCCGGACTCGCCTCCCACGTCGCGGCGGCGGCCGGCGGTGCCGCGGGCGGCGCCGGTACCGCCGGAGCGCGGGACACCGGACCGGGCACGGCCGGTGCGGGCGACGACGACGTCATCGACGCCGACTTCGACAAGGGCTGAGGCGGTGCCCCATGTCCACCCGCCCACAGCGGCCGGATCCGGTGCCCGAAGGCGCCGTACCGGACCCCGCGCAGGAGCTGCCGGCCCCCGAGGAGCGGGAGCGGGCCGAGCCGCCGCCGGAGCCCGAGCCCGGCCCGGACGCGGCCGCAGGTCCCGACGGAGCCGAGCAGGACGACGCCGCACGGGCCCTGGCCGAGATGGAGGACCGCTGGCGGCGCGCCCTGGCCGATCTGGACAACCTCCGCAAGCGCCAGGCCCGGGAGCTGGAACGGGAGCGGGCCGCGGAGCGCGCCCGTACGGCCGCGGCCCTGCTGCCTGTCATCGACAACCTCGAACTCGCCCTGGCCCATGCCGAGGCCGCCCCCGGGGCGATCGTGCAAGGCGTCAAGGCCGTGCGTGACCAGGCCGTGGACGCCTTCGCCTACCTCGGCTACGAACGCCACTCCGAGACCGGGGTGCCGTTCGACCCGGCCCGGCACGAGGTGGTCAGTGTGGTGGTGGACCCCGACGCCGAACCGGGCACGGTGGTCGAGGTCCTCCGTCCCGGCTACGGTGCCGCGGGCCACCAGCTCCGCCCGGTGGCCGTGGTCGTGGCCAAGCGGGAGTGACCGGCCGTGGCACGGGACTTGTACGACGTCCTCGGAGTCTCGCGGGGCGCGAGCGCCGACGAGATCCAGCAGGCGTACCGCAACCTGGCCCGCAAACATCACCCGGACGTCAACAAGGACCCGCGGGCCGAGGAGCGCTTCAAGGAGCTCAACGAGGCGTACAGCGTGCTCTCCGACCCCAGGACCCGCGCCCGCTACGACCGGTTCGGCGAGGACTTCCGCAAGATCCCCGAGGACTGGGAGGAACGGGTCGGAGCCGGTGCCGGAGGCGGCGGTGGCTTCCGCGGCTGGACCACCTCGGGCAACGGCGGCCACCGGGTCAGGGTGGTCCGCGGCTTCGGTGACGACGCCCAAGGAGCGGGCGTCGGCTTCGAGGACCTCTTCGGATCGTTCTTCGGCGCCGGTGGCGGTGGCGTACGCGGGGACGTCCCCGGGGCCGACCAGGAGGCCGAACTGCCGCTCACCGTCGAGGAGGCGTACCGCGGTGGACGCCGCGGCGTCACCCTCGCCGGAGCCGGGGGACAGCGCGGCTACGGGGTCGACGTCCCGCCCGGGGTCACCGACGGGCAGCGCATCCGGCTGGCCGGACAGGGCGGCCGGGGAAGCGGTGACGCCCCCTCCGGCGATCTGTATCTGCGGGTGCGGATCCAGCCGCATCCGCGGTTCCGCCTGGACGGCCGGAACATCCACGTCCGGCTTCCGGTCACGCCCTGGGAGGCCGCCCTCGGCGCGACCGTTCCCGTGCCCACCCCCGGTGGCACCGCCAAGGTCACCGTCCCGGCCGGATCCTCCAGCGGACGGCGGCTGCGGCTGCGAGGCGAGGGGATGCCCAACCCCCGCGGCGCGGACGGCGATCTCTACGCCGAGATCAGCGTCAAGGTGCCGCCCCATCCCGACGACCGGGAGCGCGAGCTGCTGGAGAAGCTCGCCGCCGCCTCCTCGTTCGACCCCAGGAGGGCGTCATGAGCCCCCATGCCACCGGGCCGGAGACATCCGCACGGGCCACTGCGCCCGTCGCCACCGCCCGCTTCGCCCTGGTGCCCGCCCGCAGGCTCTCGCTGGAGACCGTGGCCCGCCGGTCCGGACTCCACCCCGATCTGGTGCGGCGCTTCGTCGCCCTCGGGCTCGTCGACGCCGAACGGGACGCCGCGGGGCGGCTGGTGTTCGACCCCGGCGCTCCGGCGACCCTCGCCCGCGTCCAGCGGCTGCGTGCCGGACTGTGCCTGAACTACGCATCCATCGGTCTGGTGCTCGATCTGCTCGACCGCATCGACCGGCTCGAAGCGGCGCTGCGCTACAGCGGCACGAGGAGTGATCAACCACCATGGACATGAACCGGCTCACCCAGAGGTCTCAGGAAGCCCTCCAGGACGCCCAGTCCACGGCCGCACGGCTCGGCCAGACCGAGGTCGACGGAGAGCACCTGCTCCTCGCCCTGCTCGACCAGCCCGAGGGCCTGGTGCCCCGGCTGATCGACCAGGTGGGCGCCGACCCCACCGCGCTGCGCACCATGCTGGAGTCGGAGGTGGCCCGCAGACCGAAGGTCACCGGCCCCGGCGCCGCCCCGGGTCAGGTCTTCCTCACTCAGCGGCTGGCCCAGGTGCTGGACACCGCGGAGCGGGAGGCCAGGCGGCTCAAGGACGAGTACGTATCGGTGGAACACCTCGTCCTCGCACTCGCCGACGAGGGCTCCGCCACCGCCGCCGGACGGGTGCTCAAGGAGCACGGCGTCACCACGGAGGCGTTCCTCTCCGCCCTCACCCATGTCCGCGGCAGCCAGCGCGTCGTCTCCGCCAACCCCGAAGGGGCCTACGAGGCGCTCGAGAAGTACGGCCGCGACCTGGTGCTCCAAGCCCGTTCCGGCACCCTCGACCCGGTCATCGGCCGGGATGCCGAGATCCGCCGGGTGATCCAGATCCTCAGCCGCAAGTCCAAGAACAACCCCGTGCTCATCGGTGACCCCGGCGTCGGCAAGACCGCCATCGTCGAGGGCCTGGCCCAGCGCATCGTCCGCGGCGACGTCCCCGAAGGGCTGCACGACAAGACCGTGTTCGCCCTTGACATGGGCTCCCTGGTGGCCGGGGCCAAGTACCGCGGTGAGTTCGAGGAACGGCTGAAGGCCGTGCTCGGCGAGGTCAAGGCCGGCTCGGGGCGGATCCTGCTCTTCATCGACGAACTGCACACCGTGGTCGGCGCCGGAGCCGCCGAGGGTGCCATGGACGCCGGGAACATGCTCAAGCCCATGCTGGCCCGCGGCGAACTGCACATGATCGGCGCCACCACCCTCGACGAGTACCGCAAGCACATCGAGAAGGACGCCGCCCTGGAGCGCCGCTTCCAGCTGGTCCTGGTGGACGAGCCGAGTGTGGAGGACACCATCTCCATCCTGCGCGGGTTGCGGGAACGCCTCGAGGTGTTCCACGGTGTGAAGATCCAGGACACCGCTCTGGTCTCCGCCGCCACCCTCAGCCACCGCTACATCAGCGACCGGTTCCTGCCGGACAAGGCCATCGACCTGGTGGACGAGGCATGCGCCCGGCTGCGCACCGAGATCGACTCCATGCCCGCCGAACTGGACGAGATCACTCGCCGGGTCACCCGGCGGGAGATCGAGGAGGCGGCGCTGTCCAAGGAGACCGACCCGGCCGGCCAGGCACGGCTGGCGGAACTGCGCAGGGAAGTGGCCGATCTGCGGGCCGAGGCCGATGCCGCACACGCCCAGTGGGAGGCCGAACGGCAGTGCATCCGCCGGGTGCAGGAGCTGCGCCAGGAACTGGAGCGGGTCCGCCTCGAGGCCGAGGAGGCCGAACGCGCCTACGACCTCGACCGCGCCGCCGAACTGCGCTACGGACGGCTCCAGGAGCTGGAGCGCAGACTCGGCGCCGAGGAGGAACAGCTCGCCGCCAAACAGGGTGAACACCGGCTGCTGCGCGAGGTGGTCACCGAGGACGAGATCGCCGAGATCGTCGCCTCGTGGACCGGTATCCCCGTCTCCCGCCTCCAGGAGGGCGAACGGGAGAAGCTGCTGCGGCTGGACGAGATCCTGAGCGAGCGGGTCATCGGCCAGGACGAGGCCGTCCAACTCGTCACCGACGCCATCATCCGGGCCCGTTCGGGTATCCGCGACCCGCGCCGCCCGATCGGCTCGTTCATCTTCCTCGGCCCCACCGGCGTCGGAAAGACCGAACTGGCCAAAACCCTCGCCGCGGCGCTGTTCGACTCCGAGGAGAACATGATCCGGCTGGATATGAGCGAGTACCAGGAGCGCCACACCGTCAGCCGGATGCTCGGCGCGCCACCCGGATACATCGGCTTCGAGGAGGGCGGCCAGCTCACCGAGGCGGTACGGCGCAAGCCGTACTCCGTGGTGCTCTTCGACGAGATCGAGAAGGCGCACACCGATGTGTTCAACACGCTCTTGCAGGTGCTCGACGACGGGCGGATCACCGACGCCCAGGGGCGTCTGGTCGACTTCCGCAACACCGTGATCATCATGACCTCCAACATCGGCTCCGAACACCTCTTGGACGGCGTCACCTCCCAAGGCGAGCTCAAACCGGACGCCCGCAGCCTGGTCATGAGCGACCTGCGCGCCCACTTCCGCCCCGAGTTCCTCAACCGGGTCGACGACATCGTGCTCTTCAAGCCGCTCGGTGAACCCCAGATCGAACGCATCGTGGAGCTCCAGTTCGACGAGTTGCGCACCCGGCTGGCCGACCGCCGGATCACCGTCGAACTCACCCCGGCCGGCCGCGAGGTGATCGCCCACGAGGGCTACGACCCGGTGTACGGCGCCCGGCCACTGCGCCGCTTCATCTCCCACGAGGTCGAAACCCGCATCGGACGCGCCCTGCTGCGCGGTGACGTCCAGGACGGCGCGGTCGTACGGGTCGACGCCCAGCACGGTGAACTCGTGGTCAGCTACGAGCGACCCGAGACCGCGGGGGCGGGGAAGGCCGGGTGAGAACCATGTCGTTCCGGACCGTGACCTGCGCCCACTGCGGACACGTCGACCAGGTGCCCGCCGTGGCCGAGGGGCGCCCGCGCTGCGGCCACTGCGAGGAGCCGCTGCCGTGGATCGCCGAGGCGGGTGACAGCACCTTCGCCGATGTCGCCGAGCATGCCGCCCCACTGGTCGTGGTGGACTTCTGGGCTGCCTGGTGCGGACCCTGCCGGATCTCCAGCCCCGCACTGGAACACGTCGCCCGGGAACTCGCCGGAACCATCAAACTCGTCACGGTCGACCTCGACCGCAACCCACGACTCGCCGAGCGGTTCGGCATCCAGGCCGTGCCGACCCAGCTGATCCTCGACCGGGGCGAGACGGTCGCCCGCCGCGCGGGCGCGGCCCCCGCGGCAACCCTGCGCGCCTGGGTCGACCTGGTGATGACCGGCCTGCTGGACTGCCAGAAGAGGTGAACGCGCCATGGCCATCGAACCCGATCCACATCTGAGCATGGTGCGCGAGGTCACCCCGCGCACCCCCGAAGGATGCGAGGAATGCCTGCGCATGGGCTCCCCCTGGGTCCATCTGCGGCTCTGCCTCACCTGCGGACACGTCGGCTGCTGCGACTCCTCACCGCTGAAACACGCCCGCGCGCACGCCTACGCCGAACAGCACCCCATCGTGGAGCCCATGGAGCCGGGGGAGGAGTGGCGATGGTGCTACGCCCATGAGGCCCTGGCCTGATGACATCCACGCTCCGCCCGGCCGCCGAGCCGGACGGCGATCGCACACAGCCGCTCATGAGTGGCACAACCGGAGGTGATGGACGATGAGCATGCCGGTGAGACGACAGCGGGGCCAGGGAGCGATGGAACGCCCCCGGTGGACCCGGAATCCGCTGGCGGAATTCGACGAACTGCTCAACCAGATGGGCGGGTTGCTCGAATCCACGGTCGGGAGCACGGCACCCGGCGCCGGACTGGTGATATGGACGCCGTCCGCCGATGTGACCGAGGCCGACGACGCGTACCACATCGAGCTCGAACTCCCCGGTGTCAGCCGCAGGGACGTCGACATCGAGGTCAGCGGCCAGGAAGTGGCCGTCACAGGCGAGATCGCGGAACGGGAGCGCAAGGGCGTGCTGCGCCGCAGTGGCCGCCGTACCGGCCGCTTCGAGTACCGGATGCTGCTCCCGGGCGAAGTGAACACCGAAGGCGTCATGGCCACCATGTCCGAGGGGGTGCTGACGATCACCGTCCCCAAGGCGGAGACCGCCAAGCCCCGCCATATCGAGATCACCGAGAGAGCCGAGGGCGGTCGCGGCTGACGCCGCGGGCCCGGGTTCTCTCCCCGCGGTGGCCCGCTCACATCCGGGCCGCCGCGGGGCACGGAAGGACCCCACGCTGCGCCGGCACCCACCGCCGCCGCGACGATCTTCGCCGACGCGGTCAGATGATGCCGCGGATGGCCGCTTCGAAGCCTTCCACATGGCCGGCGGCGAGAGCGGCGGCCTTCTGCGGGTCGCCGTCGATGACGGCCCGCAGCAGCGGTCCGTGCTCCCGCACATGCCCGGCCAGCCCCGGCAGCCGGTCGATGAACAGGCACCAGATGCGGGTGGCCAGGTTGTCGTAGCGGATCAGGGTGTCCTGGAGATACGGGTTGTGGGTGGTGGCGTACAGGGCCCGGTGCACGGCCATGTCCAGCCGGATCAGATCCGCGCCGCCCCCTGCGGCGACCTGGCTCTCGCTGTCCAGCCGGGTCAGCAGTTCGCCGAGTCCGGCGCGGTCGCGCTCGGTGGCGCGCTCGGCCGCGAGGGAGGCGGCGAGCGGTTCGAGCTGCTGGCGGACCTCGGAGATATGGCCGAGATCGGCGATCTGGACCTCGGTGGCGAAGGTGCCACGGCGGGGGTAGGCGACGATCAGCCGCTCGGTCTCCAGCCGCTTGAGCGCCTCGCGCACCGGGGTGCGGCCGAAGCCGAGCTCGGCGGCGATCCGCTCGTCGTTGACGGGCTCGCCGGGGCGGATGCCCAAGGTCACCAGACGCTCCGAAATCGCCTGGTAGGCACGGTCGGCCAGGGTCTGGCCGATCTGGCCCGCGACGGCTGAAGAAGTCACCCGGATCCCTCCCTTGACGCGCCCGGAAGCGCACTCCTACTGTACCTCAACAGCCAACTGATATATCAGTCGCCTTTCTCGTCGGTCCCCAAGGGAGTTCTTATGACTGCCGCCATCCCCGACCAGCGACCGGCTCGCTCCGCGGTGCTCTCCGAGCCGCTCCACGACGCCGACCCCGAGGTCGCCGCGGCGATCGGGGCGGAGCTGGCCCGTCAGCGCGGGACCCTGGAGATGATCGCCAGCGAGAACTTCGCCCCGCTCGCGGTCATGCAGGCGCAGGGCTCGGTGCTGACCAACAAGTACGCCGAGGGCTACCCCGGCCGCCGCTACTACGGCGGCTGTGAGCATGTGGACGTCATCGAGCGGCTCGCGATCGACCGGGTGAAGGAGCTGTTCGGCGCCGAGGCGGCCAATGTGCAGCCGCACTCCGGCGCCCAGGCCAACGCGGCCGCCATGGCGGCGCTGCTGGAGCCCGGCGACACCATCCTGGGACTCGATCTGGCGCACGGCGGCCATCTCACCCACGGG
Source organism: Streptomyces sp. JLBJ103 (assembly GCF_058215575.1). NCBI lineage: Bacteria > Bacillati > Actinomycetota > Actinomycetes > Kitasatosporales > Streptomycetaceae > Streptomyces > Streptomyces sp. JLBJ103. The sequence goes on from NZ_CM177089.1 coordinate 7,637,873, forward strand.
ATGCGGATCAACTTCTCCGGGCGGCTGTACACGGTGGCCGCGTACCAGGTCCGTGAGGACGACCACCGCATCGACATGGAGCGGGTCCGCGATGTGGCCCGGGAACACCGGCCGAAGCTGATCGTGGCCGGATGGTCCGCGTATCCGCGCCGGCTGGACTTCGCCGCCTTCCGCGCCATCGCCGATGAGGTCGGCGCCTACCTGATGGTGGACATGGCCCACTTCGCGGGCCTGGTGGCGGCCGGGCTGCACCCCTCGCCGATCCCGCACGCCCATGTGGTGACCACCACGACCCACAAGACCCTCGGTGGCCCGCGCGGCGGTGTGATCCTCTCGACGCGGGAGCTGGCGAAGAAGATCAACTCGGCGGTTTTCCCCGGTCAGCAAGGTGGCCCGCTGGAGCATGTCATCGCGGCCAAGGCGGTCGCGTTCGGCATGGCCGCCCGGCCCGAGTTCGCCGAACGCCAGCGGCGCACCCTGGAGGGCGCCTCGATCCTTGCCGCGCGACTGCTGGCCGAGGACGCCAGGGACGCCGGGGTGAGCGTGCTGACCGGCGGTACGGATGTGCATCTGGTCCTGGTGGACCTGCGCCACTCCGAGCTGGACGGGCAGCAGGCCGAGGACCGGCTGCACCAGGTGGGCATCACCGTCAACCGCAACGCCGTGCCCTTCGACCCCCGCCCGCCGATGGTCAGTTCGGGCGTCCGGATCGGCACCCCCGCGCTCGCCGCGCGCGGCTTCGGCACGGAGGAGTTCCACGAGGTGGCGGACATCATCGCCACGGCCTTCCTGCCCGGCTTCGACGACCAGGTGTCCGCCGCGCTGCGCAAGCGGGTCCAGGTCCTCGCCGACCGCTTCCCCCTCTACCCCGCCCAGGAGCTCCAGCCCGCCCAGGAGGCCGACGCGTGATGCATGCCGCGAACACCCCGTCCACCCCCGGGGACGTTCTCCCCGACCACCCCGACTTCCTGTGGCGCAACCCCGACCCCAAGCCCTCCTACGACGTGGTGGTCGTCGGGGGCGGCGGACACGGTCTGGCCACCGCCTACTACCTGGCGAAGAACCACGGCATCACCAACATCGCCGTGCTGGAGAAGGGCTGGCTGGCCGGTGGCAACATGGCCCGCAACACCACCATCATCCGTTCCAACTACCTGTGGGACGAGAGCTCCGGCATCTACGAGCACTCCCTGAAGCTGTGGGAGACCCTGGAGGAGGACCTCGACTACCCCATCCTGTTCAGCCAGCGCGGGGTGCTCAACCTCGCGCACAGCCTCCAGGACGTCCGGGACAGCAAGCGCCGGGTGTATGCCAACCAGCTCAACGGTATCGACGCCGAGTGGTTGGAGCCCGGCGAGGTGGCCAAGGTCTGCCCTATCGTCAACGTCTCCTCCGACATCCGCTACCCGGTGCACGGCGCCACCTACCAGCCGCGCGCGGGCATCGCCAAACACGACTACGTGGCCTGGGGGTTCGCCCGCCGCGCCAATGACCTGGGCATCGACCTGATCCAGGACTGCGAGGTCACCGGCATCGACATCAGCGACGGCCGGGTGACGGGGGTGCGCACCACCCGCGGCCGGATCGCCGCCGGAAAGGTGGCGCTCGCCGCCGCCGGACACTCCTCCGTACTGGCCGCGATGGCCGGACTGCGGCTGCCGTTGCAGAGCCATCCCCTCCAGGCCCTGGTCTCCGAACTCCTGGAACCCGTGCACCCCACGGTCGTGATGTCCAACGCGGTGCATGTCTACGTCTCCCAGGCGCACAAGGGCGAACTCGTCATGGGCGCGGGCATCGACACCTACAACGGCTACGGACAGCGCGGCGCCTTCCACATCATCGAGCGCCAGATGGCCGCGGCCCTCGAGCTTTTCCCCGTGTTCGCCCGCGCCCACATGCTGCGCACCTGGGCCGGGATCGTCGATGTCACCCCGGACGCCTCACCCATCGTCGGACTGACCCCGGTCCGGGACCTCTATCTCAACTGCGGCTGGGGCACCGGCGGTTTCAAGGCCACGCCGGGGGTCGGCTGGTGCTTCGCCCACACCGTGGCCACCGGTGAACCCCACCCCTACAACGCGCCCTTCACCCTGTCCCGGTTCACCACCGGCGCACTGATCGACGAACACGGCGCCGCCGCCGTCGCCCACTGACGACCGCCGGAGCGAGGAGACCCCATGCAGCTCATCGAGTGCCCCTGGTGCGGCGCACGTGAGGAAGCCGAGTTCCACTACGGCGGACAGGCCCATATCGCCCACCCCGAGGACCCGCACGCCCTGGACGACGAGCAGTGGGCCCAGTACGTGTTCTTCCGCGACAACCCCAAGGGGCCCTTCGCGGAGCGGTGGACACACGCCGCCGGATGCCGCCGCTGGTTCAACGCCGTGCGCGACACGGTCACCCATGAGTTCCTCGCGGTCTACCGCGTCGGTGACCCGCCCCCGCCCGCCGTCCGCACCGCCCTCGCCACCCGCACCGCCCCCGGCGCACAGCCGCGGCAGGGCCAGGAGGCCACCTCATGAGCAATCCGTTCCGCACCGAGGGCCACGGCCACATCGACCGCGGCACCACCCTCTCCTTCGTCTTCGACGGTGTGACGTACACCGGGCACCCGGGGGACACCCTCGCCTCGGCCCTGCTGGCCAACGGGGTGCACAAGGTGGCCACCGGTATCAAGTACGGCCGGCCGCGCGGCATCATGGCCGCCGGTGTCGAGGAGCCCAACGCACTGGTGCAGATCGAGGCGCCGTTCCCCGAGCCCATGCTCACCGCCACCACCGTGGAGCTCTACGACGGGCTGGTCGCGCGGGGGCTGGGCGGCCAGGGCAGACTGAGCGACCAGCCGGACCCGGCCCGCTACGACACCCTGCACGCCCACTGCGACGTCCTGGTCGTGGGCGCCGGACCGGCCGGACTCTCGGCGGCGCTCACCGCCGCCCGCTCCGGTGCCCGGGTGGTCCTTGTGGATGAACTCCCCGGGCCCGGCGGCTCGTTGCTCAGCGGTCAGCGGACACTCGACGGCGGCCCGGCGACCGCGTGGGCCACGGCCGTCACGGACGAGCTGGCCGCCTGCCCCGATGTGACGGTGCTCAGCCGCACCACCGCCTTCGGCCACTACGACGACGGTCTGGTGCTCGCCCTGGAGAAGCGCACCGACCACCTCGGCACCGCCGTGCCCGCCCATGTCTCACGGCAGCGGATCTGGCGGATCCGGGCCCGGCAGGTCGTCTATGCCACCGGGGCGTACGAGCGGCCCGTGGCCTTCGACAACAACGACCGCCCCGGCATCATGCTCGCCGGTTCGGCCCGTACCTACCTGGGCCGCTTCGGAGTGGTGGCCGGGCGGCGGGCCGTGGTGTTCACCACCAACGACTCCGCCTACCACGCCGCCCTCGACCTGGCCGACGCCGGTGTGCGCATCGCCACGGTCGTCGACGCGCGGGAGAGCGTGCCCGCCCGTCTGCTGGCCGCCTGCGCCGAACGGGGTATCGAGGTGCGCGCCGGACATGTGGTGACCGGCACCAGCGGCATCGACCGGATCTCCCGCGCCCATGTCGCCCGCTTCGGCCATGACGGGGTCGGCGAACGCCAGGGCGTCGACTGTGATCTGCTACTGGTGTCCGGCGGCTGGAACCCGGCGGTTGCCCTGTTCAGCCAGGCCGGCGGCGCGTTGGCCTACGACCCGCAGACAGGTGCGTTCGTCCCCGCGGGCGCGCTGCCGACCGTGCGTACGGCCGGCGCGGCCCGGGGCACCACTACCCTCGCCGGATGTCTGGCCGACGGGGTGGACGCCGCCACCCAGGCGCTGTCGGCGCTGGACCGCACCGTGACGTCGGCCCCGCCTCCGGCGGCGGCCGCGGCACCGCCCGACGCACCGGGCCGGGTGCTGTGGCGGGTGCCCAGTCCGCAGGACGGACCCGACGGGTCCCACCAGTTCGTCGACCTCCAGCGCGACGCCCTGGTCACGGATGTGTTCCGGGCCACCGGCGCGGGGCTGCGGTCGGTGGAGCACGTCAAGCGCTACACCACCATCGGCACCGCCCATGACCAGGGCCGCACCTCGGGCGTACTGACCTCCGGCATCGTCGCCGAGGCGCTGGGCGTGGACATCGCCGAATTGGGCACCACCCGCTTCCGGCCGCCCGCCGTGCCGGTGGCCTTCGCCGCCTTCGCCGGGCGCAACCGCGGCGAGCTGTTCGACCCCGTCCGCGTCACCGCGCTGCACCCCTGGCACCTCGAGCACGGCGCGCTGTTCGAGGACGTCGGACAGTGGAAGCGCCCCTGGTACTACCCCCGCGAGGGCGAGACCATGGACGAGGCCGTGCTGCGCGAATGCCGGGCGGCGCGCGAGGGCGTCGCCATGATGGACGGCTCGACCCTCGGCAAGATCAACGTCCAGGGCCCGGACGCCGGTGTGCTGCTGGACCGGCTCTACACCAACCTGATGAGCACCCTGAAGCCCGGCCGGATCCGCTACGGCGTGATGTGCGGGGTCGACGGCATGGCCATGGACGACGGCACCGTGATCCGGGTCGCGGAGGAGGAGTTCCTCCTGACCACCACCACCGGAAACGCCGCCAGGGTGCTGGAGTGGATGGAGGAGTGGCTCCAGACCGAGTGGCCGGAGCTGCGGGTGCACCTCACCTCCGTCACCGAGCACTGGGTGACCATCCCCCTGGTGGGACCCCGGTCCCGGGAGGTACTGGCCCTGGTCGCCCCCGAACTCGACGTCAGCACCGACGCCTTCCCGTTCATGTCCTGGCGCGACACCACCGTGGCCGGTGCCGCGGCCCGGGTCTGCCGGATCAGCTTCTCCGGTGAACTCGCCTACGAGATCAACGTACCCGCGTGGGACGGCATCGCGGTGTGGCGGGCCCTGTACGCGGCGGGCGCCCCGTTCGGCCTCACCCCTTACGGCACCGAGACCATGCATGTGCTGCGCGCCGAGAAGGCGTACCCCATCATCGGCCAGGACACCGACGGCACCGTCACCCCGCAGGACCTCGGTATGTCCTGGGTGGTGTCCAAGAAGAAGGCCGACTTCGTGGGCAAGCGCTCCTTCGCCCGGCCGGAGAACCAGCGCGCCGACCGCAAGGAGCTGGTGGCGCTGCTGCCCGCCGACGAGCGCAAGCTGCTGCCGGAGGGCGCCCAGATCATCGCCACCAGCACCGTCCCCGCGCCACCGGTGCCCATGCTCGGACATGTCACCTCCAGCTACCGCAGCGGCGCTCTGGGAGGCACGTTTGCGCTGGCGCTCGTGCGGTCGGGGACCCGGCGGATCGGAGAAACCCTCTATGTGGCGCTGGACGGCGAGACCGTCCCGGTGACCGTGTCCGAGCCCGTGCTCTACGACAAGGAGGGAGCTCGCCGTGACGGTTGAGACACCCGTACGCTTCAGCCCGCTGGACGGATGGCAGAACACCTTCGAGCGGCTGCCCGAAGAGCTGGACATCAGGGAGCTCCCCTTCCTGACACAGCTCTCCCTCCGGGTGGAGCCCGGCAGCCCGGCGGCCCGAGCCGTCGAGGACACCCTGGGGTTCACTCTCCCCGGCCCCTCCCGCGCGGAAATGTCCGGGGAGGTGAAGGCCCTGTGGCTGGGGCCGGACGAATGGCTTCTGGTGGCGCCCCCGGACCAGGGCCACGACCTGGCCGGACGGCTGCGCGCGGCGATCGGCGACGCGTTCGCCACCGTCACCGATGTCTCCGCCCAGCGCACCACCCTGTCCCTCACCGGACAGCTCACTCGTGAGGTGCTGGCCCGTGGCTGCGCCATCGACCTGGACGCGCGGGTGACCCCGGTCGGCTCCTGTGTGACCACCCTGCTGGCACAGGCCGGGGTGACGCTCGTGGTCAGGGGAGCCGGGGCGTCCAGCGTCTGGCTGCTGGTCCGTTCGTCCTTCGCCTCCTATGTCGCCACCTGGCTCGTCGACGCCTGCACGGAATACCGGGGTGGCTCATGACCGGTCGCTATCTGCTCACCCTCACCTGCTCCGAACGCCCCGGCGTCGTCCATGCCGTGACCTCGTTCCTGATGCGGCACGGCTGTGACATCACCGAGCATCAGCAGTACGACGACACCGAGCACGGAAGTGTCTTTCTGCGCACCGCGTTCACCGCGCACGACGCGGAGCTCACCCTCGACCGGCTGCACACCGCCTTCGCGCCGGTGGCGGCGTCCTTCGGCATGGAGTGGCAGCTGTGGGACGCCGGGGCCAGGCCCCGGGTGCTGGTGATGGTGTCCAGGTTCGACCACTGTCTGGCGGATCTGCTCTACCGCTGGCGCAGCGGCGCCCTGGCCGCGGAACTGGTGCTGGTGGTGTCCAACCACCCCGACCTCGCCGGTACGGCGGAGGCCGCCGGTGTGCCGTACGCACATGTACCGGTCACCCCCGACACCAAGCCACGGGCCGAGGCCCGGCTGCTGGAGCTGATCGAGGAACACCGCGTCGATCTGGTGGTCCTCGCCCGCTATATGCAGGTGCTGTCGGACGACCTGTGCAAGCGGCTGGAGGGCCGCGCCATCAACATCCACCACTCCTTCCTGCCGAGTTTCGCCGGGGCCAAGCCCTACCACCAGGCGTACCGGCGCGGGGTGAAGTTCGTGGGCGCGACGGCCCACTACGTCACGGCCGACCTCGACGAAGGGCCGATCATCGAGCAGGAGGTGATCCGGGTGGACCACCGCGCCACCCCGGAGGACCTGGTCACCGTCGGCCGCGACGCCGAACGGCTGGCGCTGGCCCGCGCCGTCAACTGGCACTGCCAGGGGCGGGTGCTGCTGCACGGCAATCGCACGGTGATCTTCAACTGACCGTCGGCCACCGGACCGGAGGCGCGGTGGCCACCGTCAGTCCAGGGTCAGCGCCCACTGGGCGGTGTCCCGGAAGTCGTCGCCCGGCGGCTGGACCTCGACGGTGACCGGCGTCTCCTTGGCACGGGCCCGCACCCGCACCGGCACCCGCACACTCTCGCCCTCACCCAGCGACGGCCGGAGTCTGCGATTGGCCTCGTCGTCGTTGAGCCACTCGACGTCCTTGCCGTCGTCGGGCCCGTCGTAGTCGTAGGGGTCCCCGGCGCGAACGATCAGCGGGGTGTCGGAGCCGGCGATGTCGGACACATAGGCGTCCGATCCCGTGCCGATGGGGCGCAACGCCGAATCGGTGCCGTTCTCGTAGGTGATGGTGAACGCGTAGACCCGACTGCCCGGCTCACGGACCGGCTCGCTGACGGTCACGCGCAACCCGTCCTCGTACTCGGCCGTGGCACCGGGCCCCAGATCCTCCTGACCGCCCTCCAACTGGCCGTATCCGTCCAGCCCCTTCTCCAGCTCGGAGAGGCCCGCCATGCCCAGGAGCGCCAGACAGCCGAGCACGACCGTCGCCACGGCACACCCCGCCGTCTTCCTCGAGGGGCCCTTGGCGTCCCGGCCACGGGCGGTGGCCGTGTCCTGGCCGGAGTCGGTGTGGTCAAGGGTGTCCTGGCTGCTCATGGGGGTCACGCTAGAAGGCCCCGAGCCCTGCTGACCTGAGTGCGCGTACTCAGAACACCACTGGGTACTCCCGGTACTCCATGGCGCTACCCTTCCCGGATGAGCCGACTGCTCCACCGCGACCGCACCCTGGAAGAACTGGACGGCGTCCGCTGGCCGGACCCGCCCGACAACGCCACCGGACTGGTACGGACCGTGCACGCCCTACGGCAGCGCAGACTCGGCGCGCTCACCGTCGAGGACCTGCGCACCCTGATCGCCCAGAACGTCGGTCTGCCCTTCCTGCTGCCGCTGGCGCTCGAGGTGCTGCGGGACGATCCGCTGGCCGAGGCCCGGTACTACGAGGGCGATCTGCTCTCCGTGGTGCTGCGGTGCGACCCCGCGGTCTGGGCCGTGCTTCCCGACGTCGCGGGCGAACTGCTGGCCGTCGTGTCCGGACTGCCCGAGCTGGAAGACCATCTGGCGGGCGACGCCGAGCACTTCCTCGCCACCCGGGGCGTGGCCGGGACGGCAAACCAAGTGGCCGGATCACACCGTCTCTGACACTGTTCCTCCTTGTGACAGACACCGGCACCCACAGCCACACCGACATCGACACCGTCGAGATCAGCCCGCTCAGCGACCGTCCGTCGCTGATCCCCCGGGTCTATGAGATCGCCGAGACATGGCCCGCCTTCATCGCGCATGAACCGGCGGCGAATGCGCTGCTCGGCCGGGTGGTGGAGGACTTCCCGCAGTACTGCGTGGTGGCCACCGACGGCGACCGGGTGGTGGCCCGCGGGCTGAGCGTGCCGTTCAACGCCGAGCTCGACGGGCGTGAGGAGATGCCCGACCGGGGCTGGGACCAGGTGCTGGTGTGGGCGTTCCGCGACCGGCACCACGGACGCCCGGCCACCGTGGCCAGCGCGCTCGAGATCACCATCGACTCCGCGTACCTCGGCCGCGGTCTGTCCCACCGCATGCTGCGGGCGCTGCGGGACGCCGTCGCGCGGCAGGGCCACCACGCCCTGCTGGCACCGGTCCGCCCGAACGCCAAGCACCTGCGACCCCGGCTGCCCATGGCCGAGTACATCGGCCGGTTCCGCGACGACGGTCTGCCGAGCGACCCGTGGCTACGGGTGCACGTCAAGGCGGGTGGCACCATCGAGAAGGTCGCCCCGGCATCCATGACGGTGAGCGGATCCCTGGCCCAGTGGCGCCAGTGGACCGGTCTGCCCTTCGACCGCGACGGCGACACCGAGGTGCCGGGCGCGCTGGTCCCGGTGCGGTGCGACACCGCGCATGGCTACGCCGTCTACGTGGAACCCAATGTGTGGATGCGGCACGCGGTGCGTACCGACTGACCCGTCGTCCGGACAGGACGAGCCGCGGACCCTTATGCGGCTCACTCCGGCAGATCGACCGGGCCGTCGGTGGGCGTGAGTGTCACCGTCGTGGGTGTCACCTTCCAGATCTCCGTCAGCTCGGCGGCCACCGTGGCGATGAGCTTGCCGACGTCCGCGGGAGCGCTGTCATGCAGGCCCTCGGAGACGATCAGGGCCGAGGTCGTGGTGTCCCGGACGACGGAGTGGCTGCTCTGCCGGTGGGTCCAGCGACGCGCATGCGCACGGCCGGAGGCGTCGGCGAAGATCACCTCGCCGGGTTCCGGATGTTCCGTCCCGCCGGAGAACGACAGGAACACCTCGTCGCCCACGGCATGCCGGACCTCCAACGGCCCCGTGACGCAGGCCGTATCGAACACTCCCACCGGGATGGCGTACGCGACCGAGATCGCATTGCACAGATCCACCAGCGGATGGACCGAAGGCAGCGATCGCTCCTTGCGGTAGCGCCGCAGCAGCGCCTCGGCCGCGTTCCGGTACTGCGTGGGTTTCACTCCCATCCGGCTGAACGCCCGCCGCCACGCCTGGATTTCGGCGAATTCCCCTTCGGTGCCGTCGGCGAGACGCTCTTCCGCGACGGCGGTGTGCCGGGTGACGGCCGAGGCGATCGTAGCGACAGGGACATCGGTGGTGATCCCGGTGACGTGGACGGCTCCGGAGACCAGCTCCGGGTATGTGGCCCCGATCGCGGGCGAGTACAGAAAGCGCATGCGTGTCCTTAAGCGTTGACCAGGGCCAGTTTGATGCTCAGACCGACGAACGAACCGGCGAACAGCCGGCGGATCCAGGCCAGCACCTTCGGGCGCGCGACCACCTGATCGCGGACCGCCGCTGCGAAGGCGCCGTACCCGGCGAAGACCACAAACGTGGCCAGCATGAAGACACCGCTGAGGACCGCCATGTGGGGGAGCGCATGGGGATCGTCGGCGGCCACGAACTGGGGGAGGAAGGCGACGAAGAACATGGTCAGCTTGGGGTTGAGCAGATTGATCAGTACGGCGGAGGAAACCACCCGGCCGCTGGGCCGCGGGCCGGAACCGGTTGCCACATCGGTCATCTGACGGTCCCTCAGTGTGGTCCACGCCATATACAGCAGATAGGTCACCCCGAGGTACTTCAGCACCTGGAACGCGACCGCGTTCGTGTGCAGCGCGGCCGCCAGGCCCAGCAGGGTGGCCGCCACGTGCGGAACGATGCCGAGTGTGCAGCCGAACGCGGCCGCGACACTGGCACGCCGTCCGTGCGACAGCCCGGCGGACACGGTGTAGATGACGCCGGTTCCCGGGGTGGCCACCACGATGAGCGTGGTGAGGAGGAAGGCGATGCTCATACGGTCACCCTGCCTGAGAGAATGGTCCGGTGAGGAGAGCCAAAGAAGGGTCGGTCAGCAGGTCCAAAGGGCCCGGCGCCGACTTTCTGCAACTCGACATCGGTGACGCGCCCGCACGCGGCCGCGCGCGGTGGCTGGCCGAACGGCTCCGCACCGCCATCGCGGACGGCCGTCTCCCGGTGGGCAGCACACTGCCCGCGAGCCGACGGCTGGCCGCGGACCTCGGTGTCTCCCGCGGGGTGGTCACCGACGCCTATCAGCGGCTGGCGGAAGCGGGCCATGTCAGCGGCCACGGCCGCGGCGGCACCACTGTGGTGTCCGCCCCGGCGCTGCCGCGTCCCGAGCGGCCCGCGACACGTCCCCCGTCGTCGGCGCTGTTCGGCCAGGTCCCGCCCGGCGCGGACATCTTCGATCTGCTGCGCACCACACCGGCGCGGATCGATCTCTCACCCGGCCTGCCCGATCTCGCCGCCTTTCCACGCGCGGTATGGCTCCGCGCCGAACGCACCGTGCTGAATACCCTGGAGCCGTCCGCGTTGGGCTACAGCGACCCGGGCGGAACACCGGCCGTACGACGGTCCATTGCCAGGTGGCTGGCGCTCAACCGCGGTATCCGTGTCGACGCGGACGAGGTCATCATCGTGGCCGGGGTCTCCCAGGCGCTCTCCCTGATCGCCCATGTGCTGCGGCAGGACGGGATCACCGGCATCGCCGTCGAGGACCCGTGCTCACTCGGTATCCGGCAGCATCTGGACTACTGGGGCATGGACACACCCCCGGTCCGGGTCGACGCCGACGGTCTGTGTGTTGACGAGCTGAGCGCAAGCGGCGCGCAGGCGGTCGTGCTCACCCCCGCACACCAGTTTCCGACCGGGGTGGTGCTCCACGGCGAGCGGCGCCGCCGGCTGGCCCAGTGGGCCGAGGGGGGCGGACTGATCATCGAGGACGACTACGACGCCGAGCACCGCTATGACCGCCCTCCCGTCTCGGCGCTGCGCGCCGCGCTGCCGGAACACGTCTTCTACACCGGATCCATCTCCAAACTCCTCGCCCCCGCCATGCGGCTGGGATGGCTGCTCGCGCCGACGCGCTACCGCGACGACCTCGTCCTGGCCAAACGCAACAGCGATCTCGGCAACGCGGTACTGCCGCAGCTGGTGCTGGCCGAACTGCTGGACTCCGGAGAGCTGGAGCGCCAGTTGCGTCTGCTGCGCCGACGCCATGTGCACCGCCGGGACGTCATGATCGAGGCCATCGCCGGTCAGCTGCCCGGCACGGTGGTCCACGGGGCGGCGGCCGGTCTGCACCTCACGATCACGCTCCAGCCCGGGGTGGATGATGCCGGCCTCGCCGCCGCGGCGTTCGCGAGGGGTGTCAAAGTGCATCCGCTGTCCTGGTACGGCCAGCGGCAGTTGCGACCTGGAGTGGTCCTCGGCTACGCGGCGTCCACGCCGGGCGACATCGAGGAAGGCATCGCGGCACTCGGCGCCGCACTGCGCCACCAGAGGGGAGGAAAGCCGTGGTAACGCCCCTAGGCCCTGTCCTGCCGATCTTCGCGGGCCCACGACGCCTGGCACCGCGCCTCGCCGCGTTGTCGGGATCGTCCGAGTACGCCCAGTACGAGGGCGACCCTCCTGCGATCCTCCCCCAGCTACCGCTGGGAGGTGCCCCCTCACCAGACGCCGCGGGCTGATCCATGAAGATCGACAGGACAGGACCTAGCCATCGGCTACGTTGGCCTCGAAGGGACCACACCGCAGCACATCAAGGGGGCACGATGTCGTCGAGCCGATCGGACAACGGGCAGGAGAACACCGCCGTGACGGACAGCGGAACGGAGCCGGAGCAGGCGCCGGACGCGCCCCTCTGGGACCCCGAGGCCCCTGGGGTCCTTCACCTGCCCTCCGGCCGCCTGGTACGTGGCAGGGGGTTGCGCAACCCCCTGCCCACCGGCCCGTCGCCCGCCTACGCGGTGTATCTGCTCGGCAAGCAACCGCCGGAGGTGGCCTGGGATTCCGACTGGCTCCGCTGGCCGGACTTCCGTCTCCCCAGCGACCGGGACCGCGCCGCCACCCTGCTCGGGGACGTGTGGCGCCGCGCGGCGCACGAGCGGGTCGAGGTCGCCTGCGGAGGCGGCCGTGGCCGCACGGGCACGGCTCTGGCCTGCATCGCCGTCCTCGACGGGGTTCCGCCCGCCGAGGCGGTGGCCTTCGTACGGCAGCACTACGACAAGCACGCCGTCGAAACACCGTGGCAGCACCGCTATGTGCGTCGCTTCAACGCCACCAACCGGTGATCGTCCGGCCGGTCCGGGTGCGAAGATGTCCGCCATGAGCGACAAGGGCGCACACAAGGGCACACGAGACGGACGGCTGGCCGAGGCTGTGCGGTTGCGTGCGCAGGGAGACCGCGAGCAGGCGCGGCAGCGGCTGGTGGCGCTCTCCGCCGCGTATCCCGAGGACACCGAGATCGCGTACCAGACGGCCTGGGCCCACGATGTGCTGGGACTGGAGGCCGAGGCGGTCCCGTTCTACGAACGCAGCCTCGGCGCACCGGGGTTGTCGGCCGAGGATCGCCGTGGCGCGCTCCTCGGGCTCGGCAGCACCTACCGCGTACTCGGGCAGTACAGCAAAGCGGTCGACACGCTGCGCTGTGGCGCGGAGGAGTTCCCGGAGGACGGCGCGTTCCCGGCCTTCCTGGCCATGGCCCTGTACAACACCGGTGACCACCACGAGGCCATGCGGCTGCTGCTCACCCTGCTCGCCACCACCAGTGACGATCCGTCGGTCCGGAGCTACCGACGGGCCGTCGAGACATACGCGCAGGACCTGGACGCGACGGTCTGAGGGGTGTCGGTCAGGCGGTGGCGGAGCCGCCCGGCGGGCGCGGGCGGTGCTCGACGAGCGGCCGGCCGAGCGCTTCGGCGACCGGCGCCTCGCCGAGCACCGGGCGCTGCTCACCGAGGTGCTGGACGAGCTGGGCGGCACCGACGCCGTCCGGCGCCGGGACATCCGCCCACCTCAGTGATCATCCCGTCCCATGCGACCGCGCCGAGCGGAATCGACAATCCGCGCCGGCGTGTCCGAAACACCCCCTCCCGTCAAGGGGAGTCGGTGGCCGCGAGGCGCAACTCGCCCTCGCCCAGCGGCGCGAAGAAGGCCGCCACGTCCTCGTCTGTCACCCCGGCGAGGGTGGCGGGCGACCACCGCGGGCAGCGGTCCTTGTCGACCACCTGCGCGCGGATCCCCTCCACCAGGTCCGGGCTGGACAGCGCGGCACACGAGACGCGGTACTCCTGCTCCAGCACCCGCTCCAGCGGACCGAGGGTCCGGGCCCGGCGCAGCGCCTCCAGGGTCACCTTCAGCGCGGTGGGGGACCGGGTGAGCAGAGTCTCGGCCGTCTCCTTCGCCGCGGTGACGGACAGGGCGTACAGCCGGTCCACGATCTCCTCGACCGTCCCGCCCGCATACGCCTCGTCGATCCAGTCGCGCCCGCCGTCCAGTTCACCGGGCGGTGGCCGGTGCGCATAGCGGGGCAGCACCTCATCCACGGAGGAACGGGCGAGGTCCGCCAGCAGCCGGGGCACCAGCTCCGACGGTACGAAGTGGTCCGCGAGCCCGCACAGCAGGGCGTCCGCCGCGCCCACCGCCCGGCCCGTCAGGGCCAGATGGGTGCCGAGCTCACCGGGGGCGCGACTGAGCAGATAGGTGCCGCCGACATCGGGGACGAAGCCGATAATGGTCTCGGGCATGGCGACCCGGGAGCGCTCGGTCACGATCCGCACGCTCCCGTGCGCGGAGACCCCGACGCCGCCGCCCATCACGATGCCGTCCATGACCGCGACATAGGGCTTCGGGAAACGGGCGATCCGGGCGTTGAGCCGGTACTCGTCGGCCCAGAAGGCCGCGGACGCCGTCCCTCCGGCGCGGGCATCCGCGTGGACCGCCACGATGTCACCACCCGCGCACAGCCCGCGCTCGCCCGCACCCGTGATGACCACTGTCTTCACGGCCGGATCACTCTCCCAGGCGGCGAGCGCCCGGTCGATACGGGTCACCATGGCGTGTGTCAGGGCGTTGAGGGATTTCGGCCGGTTGAGCGTGAGATGGGCCGTGTGTCCCTCGATGTGCAAGCGCACCTGCTCGTCGTCGGCCGCCGTCATCGGGTCGCCCCCGCCGGGCCGGTCTGTGCATGGGGCGAGGTGAAACGCATGATCTCGTCGATTCCTTCCGGAGTCCGGTGCGGCCGTGGATCGCGGACGACCTGTGTGACGCCACACGTCCACGTCCATCCTGCCCATGCCCGCGGCGTCAGGGCTAGCCTTGGCGGAATGACAGCAATCTTGGTCAGCGCGTGTCTGCGCGGGGTGCCCTGCCGGTACGACGGGCGTCACAAGGCGGTGTCGGAGCTGGACGAGGCGGTGGCCGGGCGCGATGTGGTGTCCTTCTGCCCGGAGGTGGCGGGCGGGCTCACCACCCCGCGACGGCCCGCGGAGCTGGTGGGCGGTGATGGCCACGATGTCCTCGACGGTACGGCACAGGTGGTCGACGACACCGGCCGTGATGTCACCGCCGCGTTCGTGGACGGCGCCCGGCGCGCTCTCGAGGCGGCCCGGCGGGGAGGCTGCACCGAGGCCCTGCTGATGCCGCGCAGCCCGTCGTGCGGCCAGGGCGCGGTGTACGACGGGTCGTTCTCCGGGGAGCTGGCACCGGGCGACGGCGTGACGGCCGCGTTGTTCGCACGCAACGGCATCACCGTGCGGCCCGCGCCGGGAGTGTGAGCCCGCGCCCGGGGCGTGAGCCCGCGCCCGGGGTGCGAGGGCGCCACGCCCCGCCGCGGGGTGGCGCCCACCAGCGCCTTGCGCCGCATCACACGGGCCCGTTCATCGTTCGAAGGTCAACCGGGGAGCGCCGTCACTGTGCACTTCTCTCCTCGCCGTCCGTGTCACCGGTGCCTGGTGTCCTGAGCGAACTACGGCGACCGCACCCTGCCTTCCGTCTCAGCTCCCATGACGGACACGGGCGTTACCCCCGCCCTCGCACGGTGCGTCCCCCTCGTCGGCACGGCCACATCCGGCCGAGCGACCGCCCGACCCGGCCGCGTACGCCGCCCGGCTGCGCGATCTGCTGCTGCCGGACATCCTGCGGTCGAGGTGGGCAGCGAGGCCCGGTTCGGTGTTGAGGTACGCAACGGACGTGCCCTGACGGACTGTGTCCTCGAGGTGATGTTCCGGCTGGTGCTGGGCGTACCCGTCGGGATGGCGCTGGGCGCGAGCGCCGCCGCGGGGGCGCCGCGTGACGCGTTCCCCTATCTGTCCGCGCCGGTGCCCGAGCGCTGACCGCGCGGCCGGTTCACCCCGTGTCCCGGTGACCCCGAGCGGCCGCCCGGCCGCTCCCGGACCGTGATGCGGGGGCGGCGGGGTCCACCCGGGACCATCCGGCGAAGGTGAGTCAATGTCACTTTTTCTGTCCAGGCTCTTGTGGCAGCCGCCTTCGCTCATTACTTTCCGGTAGGCCCCGGTGTGTCGCGGCCCAACTGGAGGAGTGGTCATGTCTGTTCGCGCGGTCCGGCGCAGCCGTAGGTCTCTGCGCACGCTCGTCTGTCTCGCCGCCGTCACGGTGCTGGCGGTGACCGGATCCGCGACGGCCACCGTCACCGCCGCCGCACAGCCCGCGTCGGTACCGGCAGGGCCGCGTGAGGTGATGTTCGTGGGCAACAACTGGGACGGCACCGCCGATGTCATCGCCTCCAAGGGCGACTTCGGCAAAATCGGCCGTGTCAACGTCATCCCGGACAAGGAAGAGCGACTCAGGGAGATCTATCTCAACCCCATCAAACTGGCGTTCTTCCTGGGCATCCGGCAAGGGCCGGGGGAGGGGCACGACCAGTTCGTCGACGACATGTACTCCACCCCGGACGGCTCCGCCATCGTCGTCTCCCGGCCCAGCTTCGCCGACGTGGTCTCCATCGACCTCAAGACCGGCGCCCTCAAGTGGCGCTTCCCGGTATCGGGATTCCGCTCGGACCACATGGCGGTGTCGCCCGACGGCAAACGTGTGGCGGTGTCGGCCTCGACGTCCAACACCGTGCATATGCTCGACATCGAGACGGGCAAGCAGCTCGGATCGTTCGCCACGGGCGACAAGCCCCATGAGAACGTCTTCACGGACGGCGGAAAGTACGTGTGGAACATGTCCATCGGCGAGGTCAACACCGCGCTGGACGAACCATGGTTGGACTGGACGAAGGGCGACCGGCGCATCACCGTGGTGGACGCGCACACCTTCAAGCAGGTCAAGGTCATCGACATGCGCGAACGGCTCGACGCCTTCGGCCGCAAGGACCTGTCCGACGCCGTCCGGCCGGTGGCCTTCACCCCCGATGAGTCCAAGCTCTACTTCCAGGTGTCCTTCTTCAACGGCTTCCTGGAGTACGACGTGGCCTCCGACCGCATCACCCGCTCCAAGACCCTCCCGAAGAACCCGGACACCAGCGAGGACCGCACCACCTGGGTCAATGACTCCCGCCACCACGGTCTGTCCATGAGCCCGGACGGCGCCAAGCTGTGCGTCGCGGGGACGATGGACGACTACGCCACCGTCGTCGACCGCGCCACGCTCCGCGAAGGCCCCCTGGTGACCGCGTCGAAGCCGTACTGGGCCACGGTGAGCGGCGACGGCCGGTCCTGTGTCATCTCCGAGAGCGGCGCCGACCGGGTCACCGCGATTGACTTCGCCACCGGTGAGAAGGTCACGTCCGTGCAGGTCGGGGACCATCCGCAGCGGGTGCGCATCGGTCATGTGGCGGCCGACTGGACGGGGCCGTCGAGCGGTAGGTGAACCGCGGCAGCAGCGCCTGGGTGACCGGGCCGACGGTGGCCGCGTAAAGCACCGTTCCCATGCCCACCGTCCCGCCGAGCAGCCAGCCGAGCGCGAGCACCGTGATCTCTATCAGGGTGCGGACGAATCGCAGGGAACGTCCGGTGGCGGCGGACGCGCCCGTCATCAGCCCGTCGCGCGGCCCCGGCCCCAACCGGGCGCCGACGTACACCGCCACCGACACCCCGTTGAGCAGCACTCCGCCGATGAGCAGCGGTACCCGGGCGGAGAGGCCGAGATCCGGCGGGATCAGCGCCAGGCCGAGATCCGACGTACCCGCTAGGACGGCGATGTTGGCCACCGTGCCGAAGCGCGGCCGCTGCTTCAGCGGGATCCACAGCAGCAGTACCAGCGCACCGAGCACGGCGTTGACCGCGCCGAAGCTCAGTCCGGTGTGCCCGGACACCCCCTCGTACAGCACGCTCCAGGGATTCACCCCCAGCGAGGAACGGACCATGAGCGACAGGCTGAAGCCGTACAGCGCCAGTCCGGTGAAGAGCTGGAGGAGGCGGCGCAGCGGACGCTCGCCGAGTGTCAAGTAGCCGAGGGGAGGCGGGGGTTTCGAGGCCATGGACGGTGAGTCTGTACAGTGATTGGCCTGCACAACACAGCCAATCTCGGGGGAGTGGCGGGAATGGACGCACTGCACCGGCGGCGGAGCGGAGACCGGGCCGGGAGGACCGGCGGAACACTGGGAAGCGGGCAACTGGCCGCGATGCTGCCCGACCCGGCGGGCGCGACGCCGGCCTTCCGCCATCTGGCGCGGGAGATCAGCGCACTCATCCTCGACGGGCGGATCGCCCTGCACGTACGGCTCCCGGCCGAACGGGAACTGGCCGCCGCCCTGAACACCAGCCGGGCCACCGTCACCGCCGGGTACGACCTGCTGCGGACGAGCGGCTACGCCTACAGCCGCCAGGGCGCCGGTACCTGGACGGCGCTGCCGGAAGGCCGTACGCCGCACGGCGTGGCCCGGGTGCTGGCACCTCCGGACATCGCCATCGACCTGGCCAGGGCCGCCCCCGTGCTGCCGGAGCGGATCCTGTCCGACGCGCTCGTCCACATCGCTCCGCAACTGGCCGACCACGCGGAGACCCCCGGCTACCACCCCTACGGCCTCCCCGAGCTCCGGGCCGCCGTCGCCGACCGGTTCACCCGCCGCGGCCTGGCCACCCGGCCCGAACAGATCCTGGTGACCTCCGGCGCCCAGCACGCCCTCACTCTGATCGTGGGAGTGCTCTGCGGGTCCGGTGACCGCGTCATGGTGGAGAACCCGTCGTACCCCAATGCCCTGGAGGCCCTGCGCCGGGCCCGGCTGCGCACCGTGTCCGTACCGGTGGCCGACACCGGCTGGGACATCGGCATCATGGAATCGACCCTGCACCAGGTCGTGCCCCAACTGGCCTATCTGATACCGGACTTCCACAACCCCACCGGTGCTCTGATGCCCCAGGAGGAACGCGCGCGGGTGCTGCGCGCCGTCGAACGCTCCGGCACCTGGCTGATCGTCGACGAGACCCTGACCGACATCGCCCTCGATGTGCCCGTCCCGCCGCCCTTCGCCTCCCACACCGGGCCCGGTGGCGGTGGCCAGGTCCTCACGATCGGCTCGATGAGCAAGACCCACTGGGGCGGTCTGCGCATCGGCTGGCTACGCGCCCCCGCCCGGCTGGTGACCGAACTCGCCGGGCAGCGGGTGGCCAACGACATGGGCGGCTCAGTGGTGGATCAGCTGCTGGCCCTCCACCTTCTGGCCCGGGAGGACGAACTGCTGCCGCCCCGCCTCGAGCAACTGCGCACCCGGCGCGCCGCCCTGGCCGAAGCCCTCACCGAGCACCTTCCGGAGTGGAGCTGGCGGATTCCGCCCGGCGGGCTGTCCCTCTGGGTGGACCTCGGGGAGCCGCTTGCCTCACCGCTGGCGGAGCGCGCGGAGGAGTGCGGGGTGCGGATCGAGGGCGGTGGCCGCTTCGCCGCTCATCCCGGTGTCTTCGAGCAGCGGCTGCGCATCCCGTATGCCCTCCCGCCCGAGACCCTGCGGGAGGCGGTACAGCGGATGGCCACCGCGCTTGCGGGTGGGCTGCGGCCGCCGTCCACCGCACGGCAGTCGCACTGGATCGCCTGACCGATGTCATCGCTGGTCAATGGCGTGGTCCAGCGAAATTCGAACGCAATTCGAACGCAGGATCGCAATGTCGACCGCACCCATTTGAACGCTTTACAAACTACGGCATAGTGGAGCACGCATTCTGGTGAGGCCGACCGGATAGACGGAGCTTCCCCAGAGGCCACCACGCCGCTTCCGCGACCGATGGCACGGCCCGGTGGCACCGCTCCGTCGCGGAGCATGCCCCACAGGACAGGGACGCGACGGCGAGCCGGCTGCGCCCGCTCAAGGGCCTCTCCCGCAAGGCCACCGCGGATCACCTCCCGCCCGCGGACGCGCACGCAACCGCGCCACCGCACCAGCCACGCCACCGTCGACGCCGGACGTGGGCACCCGAGCCACCCCGGCGACGGGCGACCGTGCCACCGGACCGCCGAGCCCCGCCCCGGGCCCCTGGAACAGTGAGGACAGCCGCAGATGGACACCACCACCGACAGTGCGGGCGATCGTGGCTTCTGCCTCGCTCGTGTGGTGTCCGTGGTCCTGGATGGCGCGGGTACGGTCACGCACTGGTCCGCCGCCGCGGCGGACCTCCTCGGGCTGTCCGCCGCGGATGCCGTGGGGCGTCACATCACCGAACTGTTCGCAGAGTGCCAGGAGGCACGAGGTGTCCCGGAGCGTCCCGCGAGCGGCCGGGCCCGGTTGCGGCACACCACGCGTGGACCGGTGGACATCGTCTTCCGTACGACACCGCTGGACGGCGGTGGCTCCGTGCTGCTCGCCGCCCCCGCGGACACCGCGGCCGAGTGGGGGCAGGGTGTGGCGCTGCTGCGGGCGCTGTTCGCCCAGGACGGCGTCGGGGTGGCCGTCCACGACACGGATCTGAACGTCCTCAGCGTCCATGCCCCCTCCGGGCGGCTGCCGGGCGCGGACGCGGTCCGCGGTCGGCTGGCCGAGGTGGTGGAGGGGCCGGGTGCGCCGTCCTTCCGGGCCGTTCTGCGCGAGGTGTTGGACACCGGCCACGCGGTCATCGACCGTGAGCAGCCCCTGAGTACACCGGACGGGGACCGCGAGGTGGCCCAGTGTGCGTTCCGCCTGGACGACGCGCACGGTGTGCCGACCGGGGTGATGAGCCTCTTCCGGGACACCACCGAGCAGAAGCGGGTGCGCGACCACCTCGAACTGCTCCGCGACTCCGCCTCCCGGATCAGCGCCTCGCTCGATGTGGTCCGTGTCGCCGAGGATCTGGTGGACGTGCTCGTCCCGGCTCTGGGTGATCTCGCGACGGTGGACCTGCACGAGTCCGTGCTCGCCGGTGACGAACCGCCGAGGATGTTCGGTGGCGGAAAGCAGCATCTGGTCCGGGTGGCGGGCGCCACCACCGCCGGGGACTGGCCCGATGGACTGCTCACCACCGGCACCAGCTGTCCGACGCTGCCGGACAACGACGAGCTGCGCACGGTCCAGGGCGGCGCCGCCATCATCACGGACCGCGCGGGTGCCATCCGGGCCGTCGGCCCGGAGCAGGAGCGTCTGTTCATCCCGGACGGCGGCCATGCGCTGGCGGTCGCCCCGCTGCGAGCGCGCGGTCTGGTGCTGGGTCTGGTGGCCGTATGGCGCACCGACCACCCCGAGGCGTTCGCCGAGGACGAGCGCGTGCTGCTGACGGAGATCTGCTCCCGGGCCGCGCTCGGCATCGACAACGCACGGTGTTTCACCCGGGAGCACCGGGCGGCGGTGGCCTTGCAGCAGCGGCTGCTGCCGCGGGCGGTGACCGACACCCTGGCGGCGGAGACGGCGGGAAGCTATCTGCCCGCCAGTGGCGGAGCGGGCATCAGCGGCGACTGGTTCGATGTCATCCCCCTGCCCTGTCTGCGGGTGGCGTTCGTGGTCGGGGACGTCATCGGCCACGGACTTCCGGCCACCGCGGCCATGGGCAGGCTGCGCACCGCCATCCAGACCCTCGCCGCCCTGGAGATGGATCCGGACGACCTGCTGTCCCGGGTGGAGGACCTGGTCGAGCAACTCGCCGCCGAGGCCCCGCAGGAACAGCGGGACGCGGTCGGCGCCACCTGTCTGATCGGTGTCTACGACCCGGTGGACCGCCAGTGCACCCTGGCGAGCGCGGGACATCCGCCACCGGTGGTGGTGGCCCCCGACGGCACCACCCGCTTCGTCGACCTCTCGCCCGGCCCGCCGCTCGGTGTCGGCGGGATGCCGTTCGAACCCCTCACCATCGAGTTGCCGCCGGGCGGCGTCCTCGCGCTGTACACGGACGGCCTGGTCCGCCGTGACCGGGCCGATCTGGAGACGGGGATGGAGTGGCTGCGGAGTGAACTGGCCGCGCAGTGCCGCCCGCACCGGCCCCTGGACGAGATCAGCGCCGCACTGCTGGACGGTGCCGACGACGAGCGGCAGACCGACGACACCGCCCTGCTGCTCGCCCGCACCCGCACCTCCCCGCTGTGGACCGTCGCGAGCTGGGAGTTCCCCGCGGACCCCGCCTCGGTGGCCCGCGCGAGAAGGGCGACCACCGACCAGCTCGCCACCTGGGGGCTGGAGGAGCTGGCGTTCACCACGGAACTGATCGTCAGCGAGCTGGTCACCAACGCGGTCCGGTACGCGGGCGGGCCGATCGGGGTGCGGCTGATCCGGGAGAACCACCTCATCTGCGAGGTCACCGACCCCAGCGGCACCCAGCCCCGGCTGCGCAGGGCCGGGGACACCGACGAGGGCGGCCGTGGGCTGTTCCTGGTGGCCCAGATGTCCAGTCGGTGGGGCAGCCGCTACAGCCGTCGTGGCAAGACCATCTGGACCGAGCAGGCGGTACCGCCGGACCGCGGCTGACCCTCCTGTGACCCTCTTGCCGGGGCGTGCGGAACCAAACCCCGGGGTGCCCGGAAGCCCCGGCGATCGCGCCGAGTTGTGACCGTGGGGTGATTCACGGTTACGGCGGTGCGAGAAGAGGATCAGCGGTCGGGAGCGATCCCAGGCGCGGAATATCCCGTTCCATAACGGCGGGTGACCAGTGGCGCTGTGATCATCCGCCGTTGAATCCTGCACCGTCCGACAGGTGTTGTCTCGTTCGTTGCTTCGTTCATCGCCTCGACTTGATGATCCGTTCGACCCTGCCAGCATGTGGCGGCGCGGGCCGGATCACGGCCCGAACCCCCAGCGAACGAATGGAGTCGACCATGTCGTGTCCCACCCGGCGCCGGGTGCTGCACCGTGGTGTCGCGGGTCTGGCCGGAGCGGTGCTCGCCGGACCGGTTGCGGCGGCCGCCACACCGGACGCCTTCGCCGCCCCCCGTTCCACCGCCGGCACCGAACACGCGAAGGCACCCCGGCGTCCCGCGGACGACGAGATGCCGGAGCCCTTCGACGAGATGTACCAGGGCCGCCATATCGAGGGCTGGCCGGAGGAGGGAGACCACGGCGGTCACGGCGGCCACGGCGGTCCGCACGAGGGCATGGAGTTCGTCGTCCGGATCGACAACGACGATCTGCATGTCATGCGGAACGCGGACGGCACCTGGGTGAGTCTGGTGAACCACTACGAGACCTTCCCCGCGCCGCGCGGTGTGGCGCGGGCGGCCGTACGTGAACTCAACGGCGCCGATCTGGTCCCCGTGGTGACCGGCTGAGGCCCACCGTCCGGCGTCCCCCACCCCCGAGGAGTCCCCGACATATGGCAGTCCGGAAGAACCAGGCGAACCTCACCGCCACCGAGAAGCGCAACTTCGTCGACGCGGTGCTCGAACTCAAGCGCACCGGCCGCTACGACGAGTACATCAACACCCACAACGCCTTCATCATCTCCGACACCGACAACGGGGAGCGGACCGGTCATCGTTCGCCGTCCTTCCTGCCCTGGCACCGCAAGTTCCTGTTGGAGTTCGAGGCGGCCCTTCAGAGCATCACACCATCGGTCACCCTGCCCTACTGGGACTGGACGGTGGACCGTTCGCCCCGCAGCTCCCTGTGGGCCGACGACTTCCTCGGCGGCGACGGGCGCAGCGGTGACGGCCGGGTGACCACCGGGCAGTTCGCCTTCGGCAGTGGCAAGTGGCCGATGAACATACGGGTGGACGGCCGCACCTTCCTGCGCCGGGAACTCGGCGCGGGGGTCCGCGAGCTGCCCACCCGTGCGGAGGTGGACCGGGTGCTCGCCCTGACCACCTATGACACCGCCCCGTGGAACAGTTCCTCGGACGGCTTCCGCAACTACGTGGAGGGCTGGCGCGGCCCCAATCTGCACAACCGGGTGCATGTGTGGGTCGGTGGCCAGATGGTCACCGGGGCCTCGCCCAACGATCCGGTGTTCTGGCTGCACCACTGCTTCATCGACAAGCTCTGGGCCGACTGGCAGCGGTTGCACCCGCGGTCGGGGTATCTGCCGACCGACGGCACCGAGGAGGTCGTCGGCCTGAACGACACCATGAAGCCGTGGAACGACGTCACCCCGGCCGATCTGCTGGATCACACCAGGTTCTACACCTATGCATGACAGGTGCATGATCAATAGCCCGGTCGTCCACCGCCACCGGCACGGGTAGCGGCGACCGGAAACCTGCATCCGGTGGCCGGGCCCGCGCTGCCCGGCCACCGGATGTGCACCGCCCCCGGGATCTCCGCCCACCGGACCCGGACACAGCGGGACGTTTCCGTGGAATCCGCACGTCAGACGGGATCCCTTCGAAGGGGTGCGTTGCTTCGCGTGGCACGCTGGTGCGCGCAAGTTCCGCACCACCCGAGGAGATGTGCCACGTGCCGCAGAATCAGCCGGCGGAGTCCTTCGCCGCCCCGGCGGCGCTCGCCGAGGAGCGCAGACTCCGGAAGGACCTCGGATTCTGGGGGCTGACCGCGATCGGCTTCTCCAACATCCTCGGCTCCGGCTGGCTGTTCGCGGCCATGTACGCCGCCCAGGCCGCCGGACCCGCCGCCTTGCTGTCCTGGGTGGCGGCGGGTGTGCTGTGTGCCCTGATCGCCCTGGTCATGGTGGAGCTGGGGGCCACCCGCCCGGAGGGCGGCGGCACCGTGCGCTGGCCGCTGTACGCCAGCGGACGGCTGGTCGGCACGATGATCGGCTGGTCCGTGGTGCTCTCGGTGGGCGGTACGGCGGCCGAGATCAGCGCCATCATGCAGTACGCCGCCCACTATGTGCCGGGGCTCTACGACCACGGCAGGCTCACCGCCTCCGGCCTCGGCGTGGCCGTCGCGCTGAGTGTGCTGCTGACGGCGCTCAACTGGTTCACGGTGCGGATATTCGCCCGGATGAAC
This sequence comes from Streptomyces sp. JLBJ103, assembly GCF_058215575.1. Taxonomy (NCBI): domain Bacteria; kingdom Bacillati; phylum Actinomycetota; class Actinomycetes; order Kitasatosporales; family Streptomycetaceae; genus Streptomyces; species Streptomyces sp. JLBJ103. The sequence continues at coordinate 7,662,336 of NZ_CM177089.1, forward strand.
AACCTGGTGTCGGTCTTCAAGGTGGTCGTCCCCGTCGTCACCGTCGTCGCGCTGTTCCTGTCCGGCACCCACGGCGGACGCCTCACCGAGCACGGTGGCTTCGCGCCGTACGGCTATGCGGCGTGTCTGACCGCGCTCGCCGGCGGCGGCATCGTGTACTCCGTCAACGGCTTCCAGGCTCCGCTGGACTTCTCCGGAGAGGCCCGCAACCCGCGGCGTACCGTACCGGCCGCGGTGCTCACCGGGATCGGCCTCGCCGTAGTGGTGTATCTCGGGCTCCAGTTGGTGTTTCTCTTCACGGTGCCCGAATCCCTGCTGGACCACGGTTGGAAGGGTGTCAACTTCGAGTCGCCGTTCGGTCAGCTCGCCCTGGTCCTCAATCTGCACTGGCTGGCCACTCTGCTGTACGCGGACGCCGTTGTCTCACCAGGTGGTTCGGCCTATGTGGGAGTGGCCATCGACGCCCGGCACACCTACGCCCTGGCCAAGAACGGCCTGCTGCCCCGCTTCTTCATGCGCATCGACCCCCGGTCCGGCATGGCGCACCGGGCCCTGGTGCTCAACCTTGTGGTCATCGTGGTGTTCATGCTGCCGTTCGGCGGCTGGCAGGACATCGTGAGTGTGATGGGAGATATGTATCTGCTCATCTACGCGGCCTCGGCGGTGGCCGTCGCCGCCTTCCGCGCGCATGACCGGGAGCGTGGTGTGTCACGCGCCGAGGGGCAGGTGCCCGGGGTGCGCTGGATCGCCCCCGTCGGCTTCATCGTGGCCAGCGAGTTCATCTACTGGTCGGGCTGGCACGATCTGCGGCTCGCGCTGCCGCTCGTCCTGGCCGGTGTGCCGCTGTTCCTGCTGCAACGGCGCACCGCGGACGGGGTCCCGGTCCGGGACGAACTGCGGTACGGCGCCTGGCTGGTGCTGCATCTGGCCGTACTGACCCTGCTGTCGTGGCTCGGCACCTTCGGCGGCTCCGGGCGGCTTCCGGCGCCGTACGACTCCCTGGCGGTGGCCGCCCTCGCATTCGCCGTGTTCCTCTGGGCGGTGCGCTCGGGCGCCGAACACCTGAGGACGGCGGCGCCCGCGATGTCCTCGGGACCGGCGGTGTGACCGCACCGGCCAGGCGGGCGAGACCACGTTCCCCGAGTTCGTCCAGCGAGAGCTACCCCGAGGACTACCCGGCCGTCTCCCGCTGACCGCCCGGCGCCACGGGCCAGCACCCCTACTGGAGGCTCCAGCGGTGCGGATGGCCGGGATCGGCGGGGCAGGCGAAGATGTTCAGCTGACCCCACCGGCTCACGGTCACCTTGGTGGGCGTGGGCGACCGCAGATTCCTGGGCAGATCGCGCTCCTCCACCGGGATCCAGCTCCCGCTGCCGCCGTCCCACTCCGAGCTGGCGACGGTCAGCAGCAACTCCATCGGTGTCGCACACGACGCGCAGTCCATCCGCGCGGGGTCGGTCACATGCCAGGACGCGAACCCTCCGGCCCGCCAGCCGGGCGGTATCGACAGGTCGTACTGGTAGGCAGGCTCATCGGCCGGTTCCTCGCCGGTCGCCTCGTAAACGGCCTCCGCCGCCTCCTCGAGGGCGTCCTCCGCGTCGTCGATCCGCGCGCACAGCTCCTCCGGCAGCGTCCCGGCGAACGGATAGGTGACCACCTGCTCCGGGTGCAGCACACAGGGCTCGGCCACATAGCCCTCGAAACCGACCACCTCCGGCTGGGGCGGTGTGCCCAGCACCTCGGTGACCTCCCACGACCGGCGCCACAGCAGCCGCACCGACATGCCGTATCCGGTACGGCCGTGGCGGTCGAAGGGACACCAGAACACCTGGAGCAGATCGCAGTCCTCCGGCCCCGGACGCAGATCGGGGACGTCCCGTCGGTACAGCTGGGCCACTCCCAGCAGCGGCAGCGGGTCGGTGTCGGCGATCCCCGCGACGTGGTGTTCACGGCGCAGCTCCGTCAGCAACTCCCGCTCCTCGTCCGTGGGACCGGAGGAGGGATCGCGCAGCCACGCGTCGTCCAGGATCCGCCGCGCGCGGCGGATGTCCGCCGGACGCCTGCCACGTCCCCGGCCGTGCGGTTCGGTGCACACCGGCCAGACCTCGTCCACCGGCCACAACAGCGGCCCGCCCACGGAACTCTCCGACACCCGCGGCGCACCCGGCCGCGGATGCAGCCGGGTCGTCGTACCACGGTGGGCGGCCAGTCCGGGGTACAGCTTCTCGACGTCGAGCGGGCGTGGCGGAGTGGTCCTCGTCATGGCCGAACTCTAGGCCGCGGCGCCGACGTGCGTGTCCGCGGCCTCGGGCGCACGCTCAGGGGACATCGGCGTACCCCCGCTCCCCGGTATCCCGCACACCCGCCAGCATCGCGGGCAGCTCGCGGCTGTGCACAAGGCCCAGCCGCTGGGTGGCCCGGGTGAGCGCCACATACAGATCCCGGATGCCGTTGGGCGACTCGTGCAGGATCTCCTCCGGCTCCACCACCAGGACCGTGTCGAACTCCAGCCCCTTGGCCTGCTCCACCGCCAGCACCACACCGGGCATGTCCAGCGCCTCCGGATCGTCGGCGAGCGCCACGTCCCGCAACGCGGCCAGGGCGCCGCCCAGGTCGTCCATCCCGGACCTGGGCACGATGACGGCGAGCCGGCCGTCGCCGGTCCCGCCGATCTCCCGCTCCACCAGTCGCGGCAGCTCACCGGCGAGGGCGGTGGGTTCGATCCGCAGACTCCACGGTGGCACTCCCGTTCTGCGGACGGCCAGTGGCGGCTGGAGCCGGGTGTCGATGCTGTGCAGCACATCCGTGGTGATGTCCATGATCTCCGCCGGAGTGCGGTAGTTGACGGTCAGTTCCTCCTTGCGCCACCGGTCCCCGGCGTGGGCGTTCAGCACCTCCTCCCAGGAGGTGAACCCGGCCTCCGCACCGGTCTGCGCGATATCGCCGACCACCGTCATCGAGCGGCTGGGACACCGGCGCATCAGCACCCGCCACGCCATCGGGGACAGCTCCTGCGCCTCGTCCACGATGATGTGGCCGAACGCCCAGGTGCGGTCCATGCGCGCCCGGTCCGCCACCGGCCGGTACAGCGTCCCGCCGTGGTGCTGGTCGATCAGCGCCTCCGGATCGACCATGCCGATGCCCATCTCGGTGAGGACCCGCTTGGCGTACGCCAGTTCCTCGGCCCGCTCCTCGGACGCGGCCCGCGCGGCGAGCCGTTCGGCGGCGGTCTCCACCGGTCCCAGCAGCTCGGCGGCCTCGTCGAGCAGGGGTACGTCCCCGGGCGTCCAGTACGGCTCGGTGTGCGGGGGCGGACCCGGCGGCTCGCGCAGCAGCGCCGTACGCTCAGCCTCGGCCAGACCGGGCGCCACCGCCGCCAGCCGCTCGGGCGAGGCGAACAGATCCACCAGCAGCTGATGCGGTGTCAGCAGTGGCCACAGCCGCCGCAGCGCTGCCCGCACCTGCGGTTCGGCCCGCAACTCGCGGGCGATGTCCGCCACGTCCTCGTCCCGCAGCAGCCCCTGGCCCAGCCGGCCGGCCATCCGCCGGGTCAGTGCGCCGATGACCTCGTGGACGAACACCGACCGGGCCTCGTTGTGCGGCCGGCGCTGCTCCCGCGCGGCTGCCCTGGCCTTCTCGACCAGGGCGGGGTCCAGCCGCAGCACCTCCTCGTGCACGGTGCCTTCCCTGACGGTCAGCTCCCAGGTGGTCTCCGGAAGCCGCTGCCGCTCCCGCACCGCCTCGGCCAGCACCTCCACCATCCGTAAATCCCCCTTGACCACGGCTGTCTCCGGCCGCTCATGGGCCACCGCGTCCACACCGGGGAAGAGCCGGCCGACACTGGAGAGCAGTACGTCGTTCTCACCGAGCGAGGGCAGCACCTCGTCGATGTACCGCAGGAACGTGGGGTTGGGCCCGACCACCAGCACACCGCGCTTGGCCAGCCGTTCGCGGTAGGTGTAGAGGAGATAGGCGGCCCGGTGCAGGGCCACCACGGTCTTGCCGGTACCCGGCCCGCCCTGCACCACCATGACACCCGGCAGATCGGCCCGGATGATCCGGTCCTGCTCGCCCTGGATGGTGGCCACGATGTCGCCCATCCGCCCGGTGCGCTTGGCGTCGAGAGAAGCCAGCAGCGCCGCCTCGCCGTTGAGGGTGGAGCGCCGGGCGTCGCTGAGCGTCTCCCGGTCGAACACATCGTCGTCGAGGGCGACGACCCGCCGCCCCTTCGTCCTCAACTGCCGACGCCGTACCACACCCTGCGGACTGGCCGGTGTGGCGCGGTAGAAGCCCTGTGCGGCGGGCGCGCGCCAGTCGAGCAGGATGGGTTCGTGCTCCTCGTCGGAGAGTCCGATCCGGCCGACGTAGAGCCGCTCGCCGTCCTCCGTGTCCAGCCGTCCGAAGCAGAGCCCGTGCTCGGCGGCGGACAACTGGGTCAGCTGGCGCGCATGGTGCGTTTCCATCGCGTCGCGCTCGGACCGTCCCTGGTGGGTGCCACTGGCGTCCTGCCGCTGGGTTTCCCTGAGTTGGTCACCGGCCCGGTCCCGCAGGGTGTCGAGCCTCCGGTACAGGGCGGAGACGTAAGTGTTCTCCGCCGCCAGCTCCCGGCGACGGAACGTGTCATCCGCCCCGGGCTCGTCGGCGTCCCCTGGCTCCAACCGGAATCGATCCCCCATACCCGTCCTTTCGTAAGGGGCGCTCGTCCGAGCACCGTGATGCGCCCCGCAGGCAGCGGGACCCCGCTCACCGGATTCACCCGTGCCGCCACGCACACCCGGATGCCGTCCCCATCAGGATGCGCTCCGAAGCCGAAATGATGCGCGTCCCGGGTGCCGGGTGTGTGCTGGGATCGGCGGCACCTCGGCTTTCCGCGCGTACGACGCGCACGGCGGGTACCTCGCGTACGGCGCGTACCTCGTGTACGGCCCCGGACCGGATCGTGCCGGGGTGGGCCGCCGTGGGAGGTCCGATGGGCACGGCTCTGGGCGTGGGAGGTCCCGCGGCCCCTCGCTGGAGCGCACGACTGGCGGTGCTGGCGGGAGCGGCGGCAGTGCTGGTCCTCCTGCTGTTCGCCGGGCTCCGCGGTGTGTACCTGGTGGCGGTGGGCATGGCCGGGATGGTGCTCACGGCTGCGGGCGTCTGGTGGGCGCTGGTGCACCGGGCCCTGATCAGAGTGCTTGCCCTCGCCCTGGCCATCGCGGCGCCCGTGGCGGTCATCGTGCTGTACGCGCTCGCCGGACTGCTGTGGGTGGTCCTCCTCGTGCTCGCCCTGTGGGCGCTGGCCGTGTCCACCGGCCGGACCGCGCTGGCCGCGGACATCGGACCGGCGCGCCCCGCGGAACGCCCGGCCACCCCACCGCGGCAGCCGTTCCTGATCATGAATCCGCGCTCGGGCGGCGGGAAGGTCGGGGCCTTCCACCTGGTGGAGAAGGCGAAGGCACTCGGCGCGGATGTCGTGGTCCTGGACCCGGGCCGGCCGCGGGACGTAGCCGCACTGGCGCGGCAGGCCGCCGACGAGGGTGCCGATCTGCTCGGAGTGGCGGCCGGTGACGGAACACAGGCCCTGGTCGCGGGCGTGGCGGCCGAACGCGGACTCCCCTTCATGGTGATCTCCGCCGGAACCCGCAACCACTTCGCCATGGACCTCGGCCTGGACCGGGACGACCCCGCCACTTGTCTGGAGGCACTCACCGACGGGGTGGAACTCCGGGTCGACCTGGGCTACATCGGTGAGCGCCCGTTCGTGAACAACGCTTCCTTCGGCGCCTACGCCTCCGTCGTCCAGAGCCCCGCCTACCGCGACGACAAGCTCCGTACCACCCTCGATCTGCTGCCGGACTTTCTCACCCATCACACCGGACCACGGCTGACCGTCCGGGTCCGGGACCGTGTTGTCGACGGGCCGCAGGCCGTGCTGGTGAGCAACAACCCGTATCGGATGGGCGATCCGGCGGGGCTGGGGCGCCGGGAACAGCTGGACCGTGGTGTCCTGGGGGTGCTGGCCGTCACCGTCGACAACGCCGCGCAGGCGGCCGGAATGCTCCGTGGCCGCCAGGCTCCCGGGCTGACCTCGCTCACCGCCCACGATGTGGTCGTGGACGCCGACACGGCCGCAGTCCAGGTCGGGGTGGACGGCGAGGCACTGACCCTGCCCACACCCGTGCGGTGCCGGATCGCGCCCCGTGCCCTGCGCCTGCGGCTGCCCCGCCACCGCCCCGGCGCCCCGACCCGCAAACCCCCGATGGACTGGCGGCGGGTCCGGCAGCTGGCGCTGACCATGGGGCGGACGGCGACCGGGCACGGCCCTGCCCGCCCCTGAGCCGGGTGGCCGAAGCCGCCGTCTCCCGCGCGGCGCACGACGCCGCGCCCTCACACCCCGCCGGTGTCCAGCACATCGACCCGGGGCAGGTCCCGGTGCCGGTGGTGTGCTTCGGCGATCTCCACCAGTGAGGTGCGGCCCAGCGCCCGGTACGCCGCCACGAGGAGGGTGTTCGCCTGGGCCTCCCGGGTCTTGTCCCCGGCCGAGGCCCAGTGCAGATCACGTCCCAGCACCAGAGCCTCCGCCGGATCGCCGTCCGCACACCACCGCAGGGCGTCCGCCACACCGGCCTCCACGGCCCCGGTGTCATCGAACAGCCCGTACATGTACTGCGCGAACCGGTACTCGTCGGCGCCCTGGTGCGGCGGCCGGTCCAGTGCCGTCCGGCCTGCCACCAGCGCGCCCCCGGCATCCAGTGTGGTGATCCGGTCCGGGTCCTCCGGCGGGAGACCCGTCTCGTAGGTGTTGCTGTAGGCGAGGCCCACCTCCGTGCGGTCCCCGGTCTCGAGAGCGGTCAACGCCTGGCGCAGCCGCTCCAGCCCCGACATCCGCGTGGCCAGGTACGCCGCGTCCGCGTCATCGTCCGCGAGGTCCCGCCAGTGGCGCTCGAGCTTGGCGCGCAACGCCTCCAGAGGTGTCCGCCACCTCCGGTCGAGCCCACCGCCGTCATGGGTGTAGTAGGAGGCGACGCCGTCGCAGGTGCGGCCGTCGTCGAACCACAGTCCGTAGTGCAGGCCGTCGGAGCCGCCGTGCAGGAAGGTGAGGAACTCCGGAGGGTCGCGGTAGTAGCGCCCGTGCGCCCGCACGTCGACGCCGTCGCGCACCGGGAGCCCCGGATCGGCGCACAGGTCGGCCACTCCGGCCACGGCCACGTCCATGTCCGCGAGCGCCTGCCGCTCAACGGGCCCGAGTCCCTCGAGGAAGGTCCAGAACCGGAAGAACGACTCGGGCAGGGTGAGACCCCATTCCCGCAGCACCCGGTCCGCGACGGCGGCCCGTCGCCGCTCGTACGGCATCCGCTCCCCGGACATCGCCCCTCCCTCGCATCGGCAACCGACGACAACGCCGGGCCGAGGCCCGCTCGCGGCCGGAAGCCCCTTCGACGACGGACCCCAGGCCCTGTCCGGTGGATCTTATCGGGCCCGCGACGCCTGGCACCGCGCCCCCAGCCAACGCTGGGACGTGCCCCCTGCACCAGACACCGCGGGCTGCTCCTCAAAGACCCACCGGACAGGGCCTGGCGGACCGGTCCGTACGACCGGTCTGTCGGCCCCGGCCGAACGCCACGTCATGGGAATCGTCCGAACGGGTCGCCCCCGTACCCTCGTTCGTGTGTCACGGCCCGAGCCGCCGACGTCCCGTGAGCGATCCCGCCACCATGAGCCCAATGAAGTGTTCAGCCACAGCACAGGTACAGGGGCGCGGCCCGTCCGGCGCGAACCGGGGACCGGCGTCGGCCGGCCGTTCCGCTGTTGTCGCGGTCGCCGTGACCGGCGGCATCGTCATGGGCGCGCTGGGTGCCGGTACGGCGTCGGCCGCACCCACGTCCGCGCCGGACTCCGCCCGGGCGGCCCCCGGACGCGCGGCGAACACGGGATCCCCCGCCGTCGACGCCAAGCGGGCGCGGTATGTCCGCCAGATCATCCGCACGGTCAACTTCGCCCGTGTGCACCACGGATGCGCCCCGCTCCGGTTCAACACGGCCCTCCAGAAGGCCGCTCAGCGGCATTCCGCCGATATGGAGCAGCGCGACTTCTTCGACCACGTCAATCCCGACGGCGCCGAGCCGGGGGACCGGATCACCGCGGTCGGCTACGAGTGGACCGCCTCCGGGGAGAACATCGCCTCCGGCCAGACCACACCCTCGGCCGTCATGCGCACGTGGATGAGCAGCCCCGAACACCGGGCCAACATCCTCGACTGCGATTTCCAAGAGCTCGGTGTGGGCGTCGAGTTCGGCACCGGAGGACCGTGGTGGACCCAGAACTTCGGCAGCCGCGGCTGATCCGGGAACACCGCACCGATGCCCGTTAGGGCCCTACCCCTCGGTCCGCGAGCCCGCCTCCTCGGGGAGGGGCAGCTCGAACCACACCGACTTGCCGCGGCCGCTGGGGCTGTTGCCCCACGCGGCGGCCAGGGCCTCCACGATGATGAGGCCGCGTCCGTGCTCGGAGTTGTCCTGCACCGAGTCCGAGACGGTGATCGGCGCGGGCATCGGCGGGCGGGGGTCGGAGTCCAGGACCTCCACCCGCAGCCGGTCGGGGTACTCGCGCAGCCGTACGTCCACCTCGCTGTCCGCGTGCATCAGGGCATTGGTCACCACCTCGGTGGTGATCAGCTCGAGATCGTGGGAGATCTCGTCCCAGCCCCTGGTGCGGGTGTAGTGGCGCACGAACTCCCGGATGTCCTTGACGGAGCGGAGGTCGTGCCGCTGGACGAAAACCCGGCTGACGTGCTGGCGTGAACCGGGCAGCACTCCGGCGTAGCGGGCCAGCAGCAGCGCCGCGTCGTCGCCGCGGGCCCGCTGGGGCTCGGTGCTCTCGATGATGCGGGTGGCCAGGTCCTCGAGCCGCTCGTCCCGGGTGGCCGCCATGGCCTCGCCGAGCAGGTCGCCGGCGGTGCCGAGGTCCACGGCCTGGGAGTGCACCAGGCCGTCGGTGTACAGCGCCAGCACCGTGCCGTCCGGCAGTGGTTGCTCCATGGACGGGTAGACGGTGTCGGGCGCGACCCCGAGTGGCAGTCCCACCGACATCTTGGGGACGACCACGTGGTGGTCCGGGTGGCACAGCAGCGGCGCCGGATGGCCCGCGCTGGAGATCTCGGCCGTACCGACGTCCAGGTCGAGCCAGACACAGCAACAGGTGGCGAACAGCTCGGTGTCCAGTTCGGCGAGGATCCGGTTGGTGCGCTCCAGCAGCGCCGCGGGGCGGTGTCCTTCCGCCGCGTACGCGCGCACCGCGCTGCGCAACTGGCCCATACAGGCCGCCGCGTTGGGGTTGTGGCCCTCGACATCGCCCATGACCAGCCCCACGTTGCCGTCGGGGAGGGTCAGTACGTCGTACCAGTCGCCGCCCACCTCCGTGCCCGCGGTGGCCGTGACGTACCGGGTGGCGATGTCCAGATCCTCGCGGTGCGGAAGCCGGGCGGGCAGCAGCCCCTGTTGCAGTTCGCGAGCGAGCCGGTGCTCGTTCTCGAAGTGGAGCGCACGCGCCACGGCCGGGGCCACCAGATCGGCCATGGTGACCAGCGTCGACCGCTCCTCGGCCGAGAAGTGGCGGGGGCCGTCGAAGCCGAGCGCCAGAGTGCCCGTCCGCAGACCACCGCTGATCAGGGGGAGCAGGGCACACGCCCGGATCTCCTGGGATGCGCCGTCGAACCGGGCCTCGGCCAGCATCCGTTCGGACTCCAGGAACGTGGGGGCGTCCACGGACAGCGGTGGCATCCCGGGTGTGTGGTCGTCGGGAGAGGCCGGTGGAGCCCCCGCGAGGGCGTGGGCGACATCCTGCGGATAGCCGCTGTAGCCCAGCAGGGCGGCCTGGCCCTCCTGCTGGACGGAAACCGCCATGCCACGGGCGCCGAAGGGCCCCATGATCCGCGACGCCACCACATCCAGCACCTCCTGACCGCGCACCGCGCGGTTGAGCCAGGAGGCCAGCTTGTAGATCTGGTAGAGGAAGGTGATGTTGGCGGACTCCGCCGCCCACTCCTGACCCACCCGGTCCGGTACGGCCTGGAGGAACTGCGGCATCGGCAGGGTGGTGTGCGGCGGGGAGGGGATCCCGGACTGCACCAGCTCCTGGGCCAGATCCTTGGCGATCTTCTCGCAGCGGTCCAGTTCATCGGGTTGCAGCGCCCGCGGCCCGAGCGGTGGAGCCCAGATGACGGTCAGCACCCCGTATTCGCGTCCCGAGGTCCGGATCGGGGTGGAGGCCACCGTGTACGGAAAGGGCATCGTGACGTCGAAGCGGGACGGCGCCGCATTGTCGAACTCGGTGAAGGTGGACACGTACTGGCGGCCGGTGCGGTGGGCGGTGGCGGACGCCAGGCGCGCCGTCACCGGCATGCGCTCGATGGTGGTGAAGATCGACAGGGGGCGGCCCACCACCACCGCCGAGGCCAGATTGCGCCCGTCATCGACGGGGACCACCACGATCGCCGCGGTGGCCCTCAGCTCACGGGCCGCCTGCTGGAGTGCCTGGGCGAACACCGACGTGACGCGACCGGTGTCGGAACCCGTCGCCTCTGGTCGGCTGTGGTTGCGCTCCTGCATCGTGGCACTCGACGTTTCCTAGCGGGTTTCCCTGCGAAAAATGCCCTCTATACAGGTATACAGCGGGTCACCGGTCGTCGTGGGCGGGAGATGGCCCTCTCGCCGCTCCTGGTGCGGCCCCGGTCTCCCCACCGGCCCCGGTCTCCCCACCGGCCCCGGGCACTTCATGGGCCCCGGGCCTCGTGAGCCCCGGTCTCCCGGGCGGCCGAGGCGACGGCGCGCACGATGGCCTGGTACCCGGTGCAGCGGCACAGATTGCCGGAGAGCGCGGCGCGGATGTCCTCCGGCGAGCCCGCAGCGTGGCGGCGCACCAGGTCGTACGCGGTGATCAGCATGCCCGGTGTGCAGAAACCGCACTGGAGGGCTCCTTCGCGGGAGAACGCCGCCCGCAGCCGGTCGGCGTCGGCTCCGGCCAGGCCCTCGACCGTGACCACCTCCGCACCGTCGCAGGTCGCCGCCAGGGCCAGACAGCCGCGTACGGGCAGCTCGTCGACCAGGACGGTGCACGCCCCGCACACCCCCTCCTCACAGCCGAGGTGGGTGCCGGTCAGCCCGAGGCGGTCACGCAGCAGATCGGCGAGACTGGTCCGCGCGGGAACGGTCACGGTGTGCTCCGTACCGTTCACCCTCAGCCGCAGTGATACCTGGTTCATGGCGCCCCGACCCCCTCCGTGCCCGTGGCCCGGCCCACCCGTTCGGCGCGGTGCAGCGCCCGGCACACCGTGGCCGCGTGGATGCGCAGCGTGTGGCGGGCGGTGTTGTCCAACGCCCCGTCGACGGTGCCGAGATCCTGGGCGACACCGGGCAGCACCGCCGCCACGTCCAGCCCCGCCGCGGGCCGTCGGCCGGTGAGCAGCAGCTCGGTGGCGGGCAGCCGTACCGGTGTGTCGTGTGCCGCACCGAGCCACAGCGCCACCTCGCACAGTCCGCCCCGCGCGTCGGTGTCGAACAGGACCACCGCGAGCGACGCGGCGAAGGAACCTCCGGCACCGGCCGTTTTGTGCAATCCCCACCAGCGCCCTGGCGGCAGTCCGCGCACCTCGACGGCGACGACGATCTCATCGGCCGCCAGAGCGCTGCGGAACGCGCCCCGCGGCAGCTCACGGGCGGGAAGCGAGCGGACACCGCGTGCCCCGCACACCTCCACGGTCGCGTCCAGGGCGGCGAACACCGTGGGCCACTCCGCCGCCGGATCCGCGTGGGCCAGGCTCCCGCCCAGCGTGCCGCGGGTACGGACGGCTCGGTGACCGATACCCGCGGCGGCCCGTGTGAGCAGACCCCCTCCCGCGTCGGGGACCAGTCCGTCCTCGACCATCTGATGGGTGGTGGTCGCTCCGTAGCGCACACCCCCGGCCACCCTCCGGGCGCCCCGCAGGGTGTTGATGCCGGTGATGTCCACCAGGTGCTCCGGGGTGGTCCGGCGGGCGTTCAGCTCCGGCACCAGGCTCTGCCCGCCCCCCAGTACCTGGGCGCCGTCGCCCAGACCGGCCAGCAGCGCCACCGCCGCGGACACTCCGCCCGGCCGGTGATACGTGAGCTCCGCGGGTTTCACGGCGCCCCCGCCCGGCCACCACCGGTCCCGGCCGCCCCCGCCCGGCCACCGGCCCCGGTGTCCACGGGCGCGTGCGGGGGACCGGGCGCCGACGCGCGGTCGAGCGCGGCCCACACCCGGGCGGCCGTCATGGGCGTCCGGTCGATCCACGCGCCGAACTCCCGCAGCGCGTCGGTGATCGCGTTGCCGATCGCGGCGGGGGGAGGGATGGCGCCGCTCTCTCCCACGCCCTTCATCCCGAGGACGGTGTGCGGCGACGGGGTGCGAAGGTGTCCGACCCTGATCTCGGGGACGTCGATCGCTCTGGGCAACGGATAGCCGCCGAGTGCGGTGACGGTCGGCCTGCCGCTGGTGTCATGGGGGATCTCCTCCATCAGCGCGGTGCCGATCCCCTGCACGGTGCCGCCGATGATCTGACCGTCGACGATCAGCGGATTGACCACCGTGCCGCAGTCCTCGACGACCGCGTAGTCGAGCAGCTCCACCTCACCGGTGTCCAGGTCGACTTGGACCACGGCCGCGTGCGTACCGTAGGCGAACGCACCCGTCTGCACCTCGGGACGGTAGTAGTAGGTGACGTCCAGACCGCCTTCGACGCCCGGGACATGGTCGGGTGTCAGACAGAACTCCCGTGCCACGTCCGGGAGGGTGCGCTCCCCGTGGTGTCCGACCACCGAGCCGTGCGCCAGTCGCAGCTGCCCGGGCGGCTCGTCGAGCAGCACCGCCGCGATGCTACGGACCCGCTCCGCCAGCAGGTTGGCGGCCCCGTACGCGGCCCCGCCCGCCATCACCATCGTGCGCGAAGCGAAGGTGCCGTCCCCGCGCGGTGTGTACGCGGTGTCGCCGTGGCGCACCGCGACCCGGTCCGGGGCGATGTCGAACACCTCGGCCACCACCTGCGCGAGTGTGGTCTCATGCCCCTGACCCTGGCTCTGGACACCGACGCTCAGCGTCAGACTGCCCGTGGCGTCCATGACCAGCCGGGCGCCCTCGACACCGAAGGTGACCGCGAGACCGCGGGAAGCCCATTCGAGACAGCCGTGCGCCGTCTGCTCGGTGAACGAGCCGTATCCCACACCGATCCGGGTGCGTGCGTGCGGATCCATGGCCCGCTGCCGTGCGCGCACCCCGCGGTGGCCGATGAGTTCGCTCACCCGCCGCACCGCCTCGGGGTAGTCGCCGCTGTCGTACACCTTGTGGGCGACGGAGGTGTACGGCATGGACTCCGGGCCGACCATCGCGCGCATCCGCATCGCGTACGGCTCGATCCCCAGTTCATGGGCCAGATCGTCGATCAGGCGCTCGATGCCGAAGCAGGCGGCCGGCCGGGCCACCCCGCGGCAGGGCCCCAGGGGTGTGGTGTTGCTGGCCACACTGCGCGCCGTGTAGCGGTAGTTGCGCACCCGGTAGGGCCCGGGAAGCATCGCCGAGGCCATCGAGGCGTCCATGGTGGCCGTCCAGGGGTGCACCGAGTACGCACCCGCGTCGACCACGATGTCGGCCTCGAGCGCCAGCAGTTCGCCGTCGGCCGCCGCGTGTCCGGTGAGCCGGTAGTGGTGGTCACGGCCCTGGGTGGTGGCCACCATCGCCTCCGCCCGGTCCTCGATCCAGCGCACCGGATGGTCCAGCCGGGTCGCGACGGCCGCGAGCGCGATCTCCTCGGGGTACACCGTGCACTTCGCCCCGAACCCGCCGCCGACGTCCGGCGCGATGACCCGCACCCGGTTGCCCGGCATTCCGAGCAGCTCGGCGATCGTGTCATGGATCAGGTGCGGGGTCTGGGTGGACGTCCACACCACCAACTGATCGTCCGCGCGGTCGTAGTGCGCGATCACACCGCGGGTCTCCAGCGGCAGCGGCGACTGCCGGCCCACGGTGTACTCCCGGGTGACCGAGACCGCCGCCCGCCGCGCCGCGGCGTCCACGTCCCCGACGCTGCCGGAGGTGGTCGCGTAGATGTTGTCCGGCCACTCCCGGTGCACCCGTGGCGCACCGTCGGCCAGCGCGGCGCGGTGGCCGACGACCGCGGGCAGCTCCTCGATGTCCACGGCGATCCGCCCGGCGAGATCCTCCGCCTCGGCCCGGTTGTCGCCGATGGCCAGCGCGATCGGCTCACCGACGTAGCGCACGGTGTCCACGGCGAGGTTCGGCAGCGCCGCGGCCCGGTATCCGGGCAGCTCGGAGGTGGCCACGAGCTGCCGCGCCAGTGGAGCCAGATCGGCTGCGGTCCACACGTCCGTGGCGGACACCCCGTCCGGGGCACGTACCGACCGTAGTCTGCCGTGCGGCACGGGGCTGCGTACCACCGCCACATCCCGTGTCCCGGGAAGCCGTACATCGGCGAGAAACCGCCCGTGACCAGTGAGATAGCGGGCATCCTCGATCCGCGGGCAACCGGCGCCCACGCCGTGCCCGGTGTTCCGCAAGGGAGGCTTCACCTCCATCCCGTACCGCCTGCACCTCTGGAATCCCAGGCTATGACACTCCCGGTGGCGTGGCGGGTGCGGCGAAGAATAGTGTGCCAAGCGGTTCGCGGGTGTCACGGCCCGTGGCCCCGCCAACGCGATCTGAGCCCCGCGGACGCCCGCGATCCGCGTAGGCCCTGTCCTGCCGATCTTCGCGGGCCCGCGACGCCTGGCACCGCGCCTCGCCGTTGTCGGGATCTTCCGAGTACGCCCAGTACGCGGACGACCCTCCTGCGATCCTCCCCCAGCTACCGCTGGGAGGTGCCCCCTCATCAGACGCCGCGGGCTGATCCACGAAGATCGACAGGACAGGACCTAGATGACGACCGCGGAGTCGACGGCGGAGTCGTCCTCCGCCCGGGCCCCGGGCAATTGGTGGCGGGCCGCGATCAGTGCGGTGTCCACGTCCCGGGTGCCGGTGGAGACACACAGGGTGTACGCGAGGTCGTCCATCCGCTGACGCACTTCGGCGCCGCCGTGTTCGGCGTGCAGCACCCGGAGGGTTTCGTAACTCTCGATGAGCCGGTGAAGCACGACGGGGTGGGCCATCAGCACGTTGCGGTCCTTCCTGTCGACCATGTCGGGCAACGGTCCGCGTACCCCGGTGCCGAGATGTCATGCGGAGCCGTCCGCCACCGCGTCCTGACCACCCCGCTTCCGGCCGGGGCCCGCTGAACACGTCCGCGTTCCAGGGCGCTCAGCACATCGGCCGCCGCGAGCGCCTGTTCCTGGCGGCGCTCGGCACGGCCGCGCGGCGGAGGAGCGGCGGCCGTAGCCAGGGCCGGTGCACCAGCCGGGGCCCGGCAGACGACGCCGTCTCCTTGCCCGCCGGACACGAGGGCGTGTACGAGGTCCATCGGCCCAGCTATTGGCGCCAGCGCGTAGGCGTCCGGGCACCTTCCGTGATCCCTTTCGGCGCGTGGCCGAAAAGTGCAGACTGGATCGGGAGGACCCCTCTTCGAGGGCGACCAGGTCACTGCGTTTCGTGAGCGCGGAGGGATGACCGGTGCCAGCAGACCGGCGGAGCGACGAGGCGGGGCCAGGGCCGCTCTGGTCAGAGCCGGGGACGCTGCTGGAGCGCGTGGCGGTCGCCGTGTTCGCCGTCGACGAGACCGACCGGATCTGCTACTGGGGGCCCGGTGCGCAGGACCTCTTCGGCTACCGCTCCCGGGAGGCGCTGTCCCAGCCCGGCGAGATGCTCTTCGTCGGCCCGGACGACGGATCCGCGGGAGCGTGGTCCCGGCTGGTGGAGCGGGGCCGCGTCGAGGGGTACTGGCGCGGCCGGGCGCGGGCCCGCCACCGGGACGGCAGCTCGCTCGACGCGGCGTTCCGGGTCTTCCCGGTGGTCGGGGTCGGTGGCCGGGTGGTGGTGCTGGTCCTCGGCAGCCGGGGCGATGAACTGGACCGGGTGAAGACCAATCTGGCCTTCCTCGACGTGCTCTTCCAGAGCTGCCCGATCGGCCTGGTCATGTTCGACGAGGACCTGCGCTACGCCCATGTCAACCAGACCCTCGCCGACATGGACGGACTTTCCGTCGAAGCCCACCTCGGACGCCATGTCGACGAGGTGGTCATCGCGTCGGACAACGGTGAGTACGCGGCCATGCTGAGCGCCGTGGCCGAGGTGGGGCGGCCCATCGTGGGCACGCTGGTCGGGGTGCGTACCAAGGGGCACCCCGATACCGACCAGGTGTGGTCGGTGAGCCTGTTCCCCCTCTCGCGCCCCGGTGGTATCCGCTTCTTCGGCGTCGGCGGGGTGATGGTCGATGTGACGGACCGGGAGCAGGCTCTCGTCGAGGCGTCCGCCGCCCGTCAGCGACTGGCCCTGCTCGACCGGGCGACCGCCCGGATCGGCACCACCCTGGACACCACGATCACCGCGCAGGAGGTGGTCGACGTCACCGTCCCGGACTTCTGCGACGGCGCCGTGGTGGAGGTGATGCGGTCCCCGGAGGAGGGGCTGACCTTCGACCCGGACCGGCCCCTGGTCACCCGCCGGATCGCCGCCGAGACCATCCTGCCGCCGCCCGCCACCGAACTCGTCGGCGGGAAGGAGGTGGTGACGTATCCGCCCGGCTCCATCATCCATGAGGTGCTGCGGACCGGACGGGCCACGCTGGCCCGGGTGGACGAGGACTTCCTGACCCACACCGTGCTCGTCGAGGAGCGCGCCCGGTTGCTGAGCGCCAGCGGCCTGACCAGTCTGCTGTTCGCGCCCCTCATCGCCCGCAAGACCGTCCAGGGCATCGCGGTGTTCGGGCGGTCCGCGGCCCGGCCGGTCTTCACCGAGCAGGACCGCGGTCTCGGCGGGGAACTGGCCTCCCGGGCCGCGCTGTGTCTGGACAACGCCCGGCTGTACAACCAGGAGCGGGACATCGCCCTCAGACTCCAGCGCGCGCTGCTGCCCAACTCCCTGGCCGGCAGCCCGTATATGCAGCTCGCCCACCGCTATCTGCCCGGCGGGCGTATCACCGAGGTGGGCGGCGACTGGTACGACGTGATCGGTCTGCCCGCCCATCGCATCGCCCTCGTGGTGGGCGATGTCATGGGCCACGGCATCCCTGCCGCCACCGCCATGGGGCGGCTGCGCATCACCGCCAGCGCGCTCGCCCGGCACGACCCGGAACCGGACGAACTCCTGGACGAACTCGACCAGTTCGCCCGTGACTCCGGCATCGAACTGGCCACCTGTCTGTACGCGGTCTACGACCCCACCACCGGACACCTCCGCATCGCCAGCGCCGGACACCCCCCGCCGCTGGTGCTCTGCCCGGACGGCCGGGTCGAGCCGCTGGACGAGGTGCTGGGCGTACCGCTGGGCATCGGTGGCTGCCGCTTCCGTACGGCCGACGCCGAGCTGCCCGAGGACTCCGTCCTCGTCCTGTACACCGACGGGCTGATCGAGGGCCGCACCCACGACGTCGAGAAGGGCATCGACGCGCTCCGCTCCGAACTGCACCTCGCGCCCGAGGCGTTGGAAGCCGCCGCCGACCGCATCCTGAACCACCTGGTGCCCGGGGATCCGGCCGACGACACCGTGCTGGTCCTGGCCCGGCTGCACCGGGCGCCCCGCCGCGCACGCCCCGCGGCGCGGCGCTGGCCGCGCTTCCGGACCGCACACCGCACCTCACCGTGAGTCCGGCTGCGGTACAGTGGCCGGGTCCTGTTGTCTCCGATAGAGGTGGACGTTGCGCATCTGAGGTCCGCGATCACCGCGCGGTACGGCATCGGCCGTACGCCCGTCACCCCGCGGCCGGTTCTTCCGGCCCGTGACCTACGCGTGGATCCGACCTCGATGCATGAGCCGTCCCCGCCCTCCGCGGAGCAGCACCTCCGCGGAGCAGCAACCTTCCCACGGCTCGGCAGCCGCGTGGTGCTCGCATACGAAGCCCCCATCCCTTGCGCCGAGACTTGCGAGAACCATTCATGGCCCATTCCACCGTGCCCGGCACCTCCGTGACCTGCTCCGGACTGAGCTTCCACTGGCCGGACGGCACCCCCGTCTTCGACGATCTCTCCCTCACCATCGGCCGCGGCCGCACCGGACTCGTCGGCCACAACGGCACCGGCAAGTCCACCCTGCTACGGCTGCTCGCGGGGCGGCTGCGGCCCGCGCAGGGGTCGGTGACCGTCGGCGGCACCCTCGCCTACCTCCCGCAGAACCTCACCCTCGACACCGCACTCCGCGTCGACCAGGCCCTCGGCATCGACCGGCGGCGCGCCGCGCTGCGCGCCATCGAGGCCGGGGAGGTGGACGAGGAACACTTCGACACCGTCGGCGACGACTGGGACGTCGAGGAACGCGCCCTCGCGACACTGAGCTCCCTCGGGCTCGACGGCCTCGGACTCGACCGCGCCGTCGGCGAGATGTCCGGCGGGGAGACCGTACTGCTGCGCCTGGCGGCGCTGCTGCTGGAGCGCCCCGATGTGCTGCTGCTCGACGAACCGACCAACAACCTCGACCTGTTCGCGCGCCGCCGCCTCCACGAGGCCGTCGGCTCCTGGCGCTCCGGTGTGCTGGTGGTGGTCAGCCACGACCGCGAACTGCTGGAGCGGGTGGACCGCGTCGCCGAACTGCGGTCCGGCGCGGTGAGCTGGTACGGCGGCGGCTGGTCCGCCTACCAGGAGGCGCTGGCCACCCAGCAGGAGGCGGCCGCCCGCACCCTGCGCGCCGCCGAGGCCGATGTACGGCGCCAGAAGCGCGAACTGGAGGAGACCCAGATCAAACTGGCCCGCCGTCAGCGCCACAACAAGAAGATGGACGCCCAGCGCAGGGCCTCGAGGATCGTGGCCGGTGAACGCAAGCGGTCGGCGCAGGAGTCGGGCGCCAAACTCCGCGGACTCCAGGAGGACCGGCTGGGCGAGGCGTACGAGCGCCGTGAGGAGGCCGCGGACGCGATTCGCGACGACGCCGAGATCCGGGTCTCCCTGCCGCACACCGCCGTACCCGCCGGACGCACCGTGCTGAGCCTGCGCGATATGCGCCCCCGCTTCGGCCGGCTGCGCGAGGCCACCCTCCAGGTGCACGGCCCCGAACGCATCGCCCTGGTCGGACGCAACGGAGCGGGCAAGACCACCCTGCTGCGCACCCTCACCGGGGAGCTCGCCCCGCTGTCCGGCGAGGCCAGGACGTGGGTGCCGGTGCGCTTCCTGCCGCAGCGCCTCGATGTCCTGGACGAGGAGCTGAGCGTGGCGGCCAATGTGGCCGAGGCGGCGCCCGGGGCGACGGACCAGCACATCCGGGCCCAGCTGGCGCGGTTCCTGTTCAAAGGGGCGCGGGCCGAACAGCCCGCGGGCACCCTGTCCGGCGGGGAACGCTTCCGTGCCGCCCTCGCGGCCACCATGCTCGCCACCCCGGCCCCGCAGCTGCTGATGCTGGACGAGCCCACCAACAATCTCGACATGGCCACGGTGCGTCGGCTGACCAGCGCACTCGACGCCTACCGGGGCGCCCTGCTCATCGCCTCCCACGACCTGCCCTTCCTGGAGTCTGTGGGCATCACCCGCTGGCTGCTCCTCGGGGAGGAGCTCCAGGACACCACCGCGGAGGAGGTGGGCGAGCTGCTCGCGGCGCCGGACCGGACATAGGACCTGTCCGGCGGTGTCAGTAGCCGCGCCGCACGTTGTCGGCGGTGGCGTCGTCGCGTCGCTGCGCCCGGCGCTGCCGTTCGACCGCCAGCTCGCCCAGCGCGTCGTCCACGGCGGTGAGCACGGTGGCCGTCGCCACGTCGTCCACCCGGGTCACCGTGGGCGACTCCGGTGCGCCCGGGGCGCTGATCCCGACCGCCGCGGCGAGCGTCGCGAGGACGGGCTCGTCCGAGCGCAGCCGGTACGCCGCGCGGCGGCGCGCGGAGGAGTCGACGAGCACCAGCTCACTGGTGTGGAACAGCAGCCATCGGCGGTGGCGTTCCCGGACGGCGTCCCCCTCCGCCTCCAGGGTGTCCAGATAGGCCCCGGGCAGCCCGCGGCCCCGGCGCCAGAGCCAGTCGCCGACCGGTTCGTACGGCGGCTCACGGGTGACGGACGACGCGGCCTGGTCCAGCAACCGGTCGGCCAGGGGCAGTGGCGGGCCCGGCACGATGCGCTCGCCGTCCAGCTCGATGACCTCGGCGTCCAGGAGATCGATGGCCTCGGCGCCGGCCAGCGCGAGCGACAGATCGCCGCGGTCGACGGAGTGCGTGGCCGCCGTGTCCATGGCGATGATCAGCAGGTCTCGAGGTGTGGTCATGGACGGCTCCCCAGTGCCGGCCGCCTACCGTGCGGGGAGGCCGGAAGGACAGCGAAGGGTGGATGCTCGGCCATGTGTCCAGCGTGCGACGGTGGCCGTGGCCATGCAAACCACGGGCCCGTGGCCCGGGGCCGGGATGGGTCAGGGCAGGGCTTCGACCTCGAGAAACCGGCGGCCACGCGGCCCCCGGTACTCCAGGGCCTCCCAGCCCAGCCGCCCCAGGACCGCGGCGCACTCGCGCAGGGCCTCCTGGGCGGCGTGCCCGGCCCCGCTCCCCGGTGGGCCCAGCCACTCGACCCGCACCACTCCGGACCGGTCGGCCGCGCTCACGCGGTACCCGGTCGCGACGCGGTGTCCCTCCGTGTCCACCGCCGACGGCCGGACACCGGCGGCCTCGAGGGCGAGCGACACGGCGCGCACCGGCTGGTGTCCCTCCCAGGCGGCGGGCACCGCTTCGGGGTCGGTGGCCCCGGTGTTCATCAGCCGGCGGATCTGCAACAGTCCCTCGAACGCGACCCGGACCGCGGCTTCCCGGCCGCTGTCGGCCGGGATCCCTCCGTCGCCGGTGGCCGCCTCGAAACCGTCGGACGGACGGCCGGTGTTGTCCATGCCTGCCACTCCGCCATCCTCGCAGACATGGGTGCGGCGCGGGGGAGTTCGGACGCCGAGGCCGGTGACCGGGGACCGGATCCGCCGGGGCGCCATCGGCTGATTACCGGTGGAACAGACGGATGTGGCCGTTATGCCCTCGGTGCCTCCCGACTGTCGCTACTGTGAGGCCCATGGATGCCGGGAACGAGCACCCCGATGACGAATGGCCCCTCCCTCCTTCCTGGATGTGGGGCTGCGGGGAGTGCATCGAGCTGTACAAGGCGATGAAGCTGGCTCCCGAGGTCGTGGAGGCGGCGCTGGAGGAATTCGGGCCGGGGGTGGACTGCGATCCCAGTGACAGTGTGGTGACGACGCAGATCCGGCTGGCCCGGCATATCGCCGTCGAGCACGAGGAGTTCCTTCCCGACGCCGACGAGGCGTGCGAGCGGTGCATGTCCGATGTGCGACGGCACCTTCCGGAGCTGCTGGTCCTCGAGCACCGGGCGCGCCATCTCTTCGCGCCACCACGCATCGTCGGCCTGCTCTGACGCCTCGTGAGGCGGGACGGTGACCCGCTGATGGGGCGGTGCCTGCGGTGGACCCGGCGACACGTCCACCGCCGTACCTCCGTACCGGCCGCGCATAGGGAACAGTGGACCCGCGGTGATGCGGGGCGAACGCCCCGGAACGCCGCGGTCCAGGCCCCTGGGCGCGGAAGGAGGCACCGCCGTGCGGGACGAGGACATCGTCATCGTGGGCGCGGGCGCGGCCGGGCTCTCGCTCGCCTACCGGCTGTGCACGGGACCACCGAACGCGCGGCCGCCTCGTGTCACCCTGGTCGACGCCCCGCCCGGTCCGCTGCGCCCGCCGGAGCGCACCTGGTGCTACTGGGAGCCGCCGGGCGGTGAGTTCGACGAGGTGCTCACCGCTTCCTGGGACCGGTTGCGGGTACGCGGCCCCGGCGGGGAGCCGGTGGTGGGACTGCCGGTCGGCCTGCGGTACAAGATGCTCCGATCCGGTGACTTCGAGGCGTTCGTGGCCCGGTGCACCGAGCGGTGTTCCGGATTCCGGCGGGTGGCGGCCACCGTGCACACCGTGGGCGATGCGCCGGGCGGTGCCGAGGTACGGGGAGCGGATCCCACGGGCGAGCCCGTCGTGCTGCGGGCCCGCTGGGCGTTCGACTCCCGGCCGCCACGGCCGCTGCCACCGGCCCGCACCACCCTCCTCCAGCACTTCCGCGGCTGGTTCGTCCGCACCCCGCGGCCACACTTCGACCCGGCCGTGGCGGACCTCATGGACTTCCGCACCCCACAGCCGTCGCGCGGACTGTCCTTCGGCTACGTCCTGCCGTTCAGCTCCCGCGAAGCGCTCGTGGAGTACACCGAGTTCTCCCCGGCGGTGCTCGACGACACCGGATACAACCGGGCGCTCACCCACTACGCACGCCAGGTGCTCGGCCTGGAGCGCTGGGAGGTGACGGCCGTCGAGCAGGGTGTGATCCCGATGACCGACGCCCGCTTCCCCCGGCGGACCGGTGCCGCGGTGTGCTGCATCGGCACGGCCGGTGGCGCCACCCGCCCGTCCACCGGCTACACCTTCGCCGCCGTGCAACGGCAGAGCCGGGCGGTCGCGGAGGCATGGCGGTGCGGGCGGCCCCCGGTGCCGCCCCGGCCGCATCCGGTGCGTGCGCGGGCGATGGACGCGGTGCTCCTGCGGGCGCTGGCGGCCGGGCGGGTGGACGGCGCGGCGTTCTTCACCGGCCTGTTCCGCCAGGTGCCGATGGAGCGGCTGCTGCGCTTCCTCGACGGACGCACCCGGGTGGCCGAGGACATCGCCATCGGACTGCGCACCCCCGTACCCGCCATGCTGCGCACCGTCGCCGAGCTGCCCTGGCTCCGACGGCGCAGCCCGGCCCCTGCGGAGGCGGTATGACATCACCTCAGGCATCGCGTCAGAACACCCGGCGAAGGGATCCGCGGATGACCCTACTGCGCGACGCGGAGCTGGCCGCCGCCTTCGACCACGCCGCGACCGGCTACGACCGGCTGGTGGCACTCAACCCCGGCTACCACGCCCATCTGCGCCGCTCCGCCCGGCGCCTGGGGCTGCCCGCACACGGGGCCGGGCTGCGGCTGCTCGACCTCGGCTGCGGCACCGGTGCGTCCACCGCCGCACTGCTCAGAGTGGCGCCAGAGGCGGAGATCGTGGCCCTGGACGCGTCGTGGGGCATGCTGGAGCGGGCCACCGCCAAGCGCTGGCCGCCCCGGGTGCGTTTTGTACACGCACCGGCGGAACGCCTGTCCGCCACCTGGGGCGCGGGGTCGTTCGACGCGGTCTTCGCCGCCTATCTCTTTCGTAAGGTGACCGATCCGGACGCGCTGCTCACCACCGTCCGCGGGGTGCTCGTGCCCCACGGGCGGCTGGCGGTGCACGACTACCTCCTCAGTGGCAACCGCCTGCACCGGGCGGTGTGGACGGCGGTGTGCAGTGCCATCGTCCAGCCCGCCGGGACACTCGCCGGGGACCGGGCCCGCTACCGCCGTCTCCGCCGCAGCGTCGAGGAGTTCGACACCGCGGACACCTTCCGCGATCGGATGCGGCGGGCGGGCTTCACCCAGGTGAGGGTGTTGCCCATGCCCGGCTGGCAGACCGGTGTGGTGCACACCGTCCTGGGCAGCGCGGCCACCGCCGCACCGGACCGGCGGGTCATCCGGTGACGGCCGCCGGGCGGCCCGGAGCGGTGGACGCCGCCGTACCCCGGCGGGGCCGCGACCGCCGCGCCCGGGTGCTGCCGCCACCGGCCGGACGGCCTCGTATCACCGGGCCCGCGCCGAGCGTGGCGGTTGCCGGTGGCGGGATCGCCGGACTCGCGGCGGCCACCTGCCTGGCCGAACGGGGCGTACACGTCACGCTGTACGAGCGGGAGGCACAACTCGGCGGGCGGCTCGCGGGCTGGCCGGTGCGGCTGGAGGACGGTTCACAGGTCACCATGAGCCGTGGCTTCCACGCCTTCTTCCGGCAGTACTACAACCTCCGCGGTCTGCTGCGGCGCACCGACCCCGGGCTGCGCATGCTCACCGGGCTGCCGGACTACCCGCTGCGGCACAGCCGCGGGCTGTACGACAGCTTCGCCCGGGTGCCCCGCACCCCGCCGTTCAGCGCCCTGGGCTTTGTGGCGCTCAGCCCCAGCTTCGGGCTGCGGGACCTGCTGAGGATGCGTCCGGCCGCGGCGCTGCCGCTGCTGGACGTCCGGGTGCCGGAGGTGTACGAGCGGCTGGACGGCATCAGCGCACAGGACTTCCTCAACCGGATCCGCTTCCCCGAGGCCGCGCGGCATCTCGCCTTCGAGGTGTTCTCACGCAGCTTCTTCGCCGACCCGCGTGAACTCTCCGCCGCTGAGCTGGCGTTGATGTTCCACATCTACTTCCTCGGCTCCGCCGAGGGCCTGCTCTTCGATGTGCCCCGGGAGCCGTTCCCGCGGGCCCTGTGGGAGCCGCTGGGCCGCTATCTGACGGGCCACGGTGTGCGACTGCGGACGGCGAGCCCGGTGGAGAGCCTGGAGCCTCGCCCCGACGGCGGGGTGCGGTTCACGGCGGGCGGTGTCACCCGCCACCACGACGCGGCCGTACTGGCGCTGGACACCGACGGGCTGCGCCGGGTGGTGGCGGACTCGCCGCGCCTGGGCACCGGCCGGTGGCGGGCCGGGATCGACCGGCTGCGCACCGCGCCGCCGTTCCTGGTGTCCCGGCTGTGGCTGGACCGGCCGGTGCGCACGGACCGTCCCGCATTCCTCGGTACAAGCGGCTACGGACCGCTGGACAACGTCAGTGTGCTGGAGCGGTGGGAGGGCGAGGCCACCCGCTGGGCCGCCCGCACCGGCGGCTCGGTGGTCGAACTGCACGCCTACGCGGTCGCTGCGGGCGCCGACCACGAGGCCGAACAGGCAGGGCTGCTGGCGCAGTTGCACCGTGTCTATCCGGAGACACGGGACGCGCGGATCGTCGGCCACCGCCATGAGTGGCGGGCGGACTGCCCGCTGTTCCCGGTCGGTGAGTTCGGTGCGCGTCCGGCGGTGCGCACCCCCGATCCGGCCGTGGTGCTCGCGGGCGACCTGGTGCGTACCACCCTGCCGGTGGCGCTCATGGAACGCGCGGCGACCACTGGTTTCCTTGCCGCGAACGCCCTGCTGGAACGCTGGGGTGTGCGGGGCCAGACCCTGTGGACGGTGCCGCGGAAGGGCCGTTCGGCCGCCCTGCGCGCGCTGGCCGGGCTGGCGGCGTCCGACGGGCGGCAGTCCGTCTGAGCGTCAGCCCGGGAACCTGCCCGTGCCGCGCAGCGCCCAGCGCCGTTCCGCGTACGCCAGATCGTCACGCCACAGCCGGGCTGCCGCCGCACGGATCAGCGGGCGGAGCACGGGAGCCGCGGCGCGCGCCACGGCGAAGCCCGGCCGGTCCGAGACCGCGACCACCGCCTCGATCACCGCCGTCCGGGGCCGTCCCGCCGCGTCGGGCCCCAGGGGTGTGGCATGTGTTTCCACGACGGAGCCCTGCCCTTTGCCGGCCACGATGCGCATCACGACCGTACGGGGACCAGGCGCGGTGAACACCGCCCGGACCGGGACGGTGGCCCGCCCGGCCACCTTGAACGCGACCTCGACCGTGAATCCGTCGCCGTCCGGGTCCGCCGAGTGGTCCCCGGCGGGTGTCTTCACCACCGTCAGATCGACGAACGAGTATGGGTGGAGCCACGCGCCGTGCCACGGGTCGAGCCGGTTGGCCACCACGTCCTGCGGTTCGCAGCGGCCGACACCGGTGTAGACGGCGCTCACTGCGCGGGCGGGATGCGGTCTGACCGGGATGACCGGCCGCTCCAGCGGGTTTTCGCCACCGGCCTGGTCCAGCCGCACCCAGGCCAGCACACCGTCGTCGTACACCGGGAAGGGCTTCCAGCCCGCGAACGCCCCGCCGTCGAGGGCGAGTCCGTGCCAGCGGCAGATCAGGATGCCGCAGCGCACCGGGCTGTCCTTGAGCGGGGCGCCGAGGTGCGGACACGTCCCGGGCCCGGCCCGCAAGCTCCCGTCGGCGCCCCGCCACGCCACCACCTCGACACCGGCGACAGTCCGGCCGAACGGTCGCCCCGGCCGGACGTCACGCGCGGCGGCCAGAACGAACCAGTTGCCGCTGGGTCTGCCCCGGGCGCGCTCCAGCGCGTCGGCGATGAGCGCGGGGCGGGCCTCGCGCCAGGTGGGCGGCTGCCGTTCCCACGGCACGGGGCTGCGGCGCAGCCGCAGGGCGTAGCGCCCGCGCCGTGCGTGAACGAAGGTCATACGACGTCCTCCCGCCCATACGTCGAAGGTGGCGCTCCGGGCGTCTGGCCCCCGGTCCGGCCGGTGCGGGCCCGCAGCCGGGCGGCCGTGACCCGCCCCAGGCCGTCCAGCGCGACCGCGGCACGGCGGCGGCGCGGGACGACGGAGCGCCGGTGCACCACGCGGTAGCCGTCCTCGGCGATGGCGTCCAGGATGCCGCCGTAGAGCACATAGGCGGTGCGGATGCACGGCCGGGACACCGGATCGAGTATCGCCAGACCGGGCGCCGCCTCGCGGTACACCCCGCGCGTGAGATCGGCGGCGGCCCGCAGCGCGGCCACGATCCGCGGATCGTGGACACCGGTGGCGTGGCTCCACTCCAGCAGCGCCCGGTCCACACCGTGCGCGGCCAGCAGGTCGCCGGGCAGATAGACCCGGCCGCGCTCCAGGTCCTCGCCCACGTCCCGCAGGAAGTTGGTGAGCTGGAAGGCGACACCGAGGCTGGCGGCATGCGGTGCGGCTTCCGCGCGCGGTACGACGGTGCCGAGCACCGGCAGCATCTGCAACCCGATGACGGCCGCGGAGCCGTGCATATAGGCGCGCAGATCGTCGTAGGTGGGGTAGTCGGTGACCTCCAGATCGCTGCGCATGGAGGCCATGAAGTCGGTGAAGTGCTGGTGGTCGATGCCGTACACGGCGGCGGTGTGCGCCAGTGCCCGTACCACGGGATCGTCGCTGGTGCCGGTGCGCAGCCCGGTGGTCAGTCGGGTCTGGAGCGCGTCGAGCGCCGCGCCCCGCTCGGTGGGACCGGCGTCGCTCACCAGGTCGTCCACGATGTCGTCGGCCCAGCGGGCGAAGCCGTACAGGGCATGCACCGCGGGTCTGCGGGCCACCGGCAGCAGCCGGGTGGCCAGGAAATATGTCTTGCCATGGCGTGCGTTGAGCGCCCGGCACCGGGTGTACGCGGTGCGCAGCGCCGGGTCGGTGATGCCCGCGGCGTTCAGCTCCCGGCCGGTCATGCGCCGCCGCCCTTCCCGGTGATGTGCGCTCCCGTCAGGGCGGGCGGCCGCGCGACGGCACACGATGGCGGCCTCCTGGTGCCCGACGGCTGCCCGGTGATCCGGAGCGCGGCCAGCTTTCCGGAGAGCAGCACCGTGGGCACCCCGACACCGGGTGTGGTGCCGCATCCGGCCAGCACCGCGTTGGCCACTCCGCGCACCAGATTGCGGGGCCGGAACGGGCCGGTCTGCGCGAAGGTGTGCGCTGCGGAGAACGGGGTGCCCGCCGCATGCCCCTCGGCCGCCCAGTCGGCCGGGGTGACCAGGCACTCCTCCTCGATGGCGGCGCCGAGCCCGGCAAGGCCCCGGCGCTCCAGCTCGGTCAGCAGACCGTCGCGGTACCGGGGTGCCAGCTCCCGCCACGCGCGCGGACCGGGCCCGATATCGGTGTTGGGGCAGGGCGCGAGGATGTAGTGCAGATGGCGGCCGGGCGGGGCGAGCCCGGGATCGTGCGTGGTCGGGCGGGTGATCAACAGGGACGGGTCGGTCATCGGCCGCCCGGCGCGGGTGAGTTCGTCGAACGTGCTCCGCCAGGCCGCGCCGAAGGAGAGGGTGTGGTGCGACAGCTGGGGCCAGGTGCGGTCGGTCCCCGCGTGCAGCACCACTGCCGACGGTGCGTGGCGCAGCCGCAGCGGGCGGCGCGGCCGCCGTCCCAACAGCCGGTAGGAGACCGGCAGATCGGGAGTGAGGACCACCGCGTCGCAGGGGACGCGGCCCTGGTCGGTGAGGACGGCGGTGATGCGGTCCCCGGTGCGTTCCAGCCGGGTGACCCGGTGCCGGTAGCGCAGTTCGGCACCGGCGTCGGCGGCCGCGTCGGCCAGCGCGTGCGGCAGGGCGTGCATTCCGCCGCGCGGGAAGTACACCCCGGCCACGGTGTCCATGTACGCGATGACGGCGTACGCGGCCAGCGCCCGCGCGGGCGGCACCCCGACGTACAGTGCCTGGAAGCTGAACACGCGGCGCACCCGCTCGTCGCCGAGGAAGCGGCCGAGCCGTGCGTCGAGCCGTCCGAAACCGCCGAGGGCGGCGAGCCGTGCCAGATCGGGGTGGAGGAGCTGGAACGGGGAGTCGTAGTTGGTGTCGATGAAACGGCGCATCTGGACCGTGTAGAGCCGCTCCAGCCAGGCCCGCAGCCGCCGGTAGCCCAGCGCCTCGCCGGCGCCCGCGAACCGGCGGACCTCCTCCTCCATCGCAGCGGCGCGGGTGTGGACGTCGAGGTGCTCACCGTCGGCGAAGCGGGCGCGGTAGGCCGGGTGCAGCGCGATCAGGTCCAGCCGGTCGCGGAGCCGGTCGCCGACGGCGGCGAGCGCCTCCTCGATCAGATGCGGCATGGTCAGCACGGTCGGGCCGGTGTCCATGCGGTAGCCGCCGCGTTCGGCCCGTCCGGCCCGCCCGCCGGGCAGGGCGGCCTGTTCCACGACGGTCACCCGGCGTCCGGCGCCCAGCAGATGGAGTGCGGCCGCGAGCCCGGACAGGCCCGCGCCGACCACCACGACATGGTCGGTGCGTCCGCTGACTGTCCTCATCGGCCGCCGCTTCCGGGCGCGGGCACCTCCGAGTCCTCGGCGGCGGCCTGGCTCCGTTCTCCCGCGGTGCGGTGCATGGTGGTTCCTCTCCTGACGCGGCCCGGTGGCGGCAGCCGTATCAGGCGGTCCGCCACATGCGACACCTTCGACGGAGTACTGTCCGACGACCCGTCGCATCAGGAGAGATGCCCGCTCACGCGGTGTCCGTGTCGCCCCCGTACCCCTTTGGCCCAATCGATGTGGTGTCGCCCCCGTACCCCCTGTGGCCCAATCGATGTGGTGTTCCGCCACGCGTGGGCGCCGCGGCGGCCGAATGGGGGTCTTCGGCCACACACACTCCGGAGACCACGCCGTGCCCGCCGCACCGGCGGCCCGCAGCCGGGGGCAGATCGGCGGGGTGACGCCGATGACGACGGCGGGCAGCGGGTTGAGCCGCACGAGCCGGACGAAGCCGTCGTGGCCGAGTGCGGGTGGCCCGTCCGCCTTGGCACGGGTGGCGTGCGGGCCCCCGATGCCCACGTGGTCGGTACAGGCGGTGTCCTCGGCGGCCGTCCGCACCTTGTGTCGCGTGGCCGCGCTGAGCCCGGGCACCGCCTCCTCGCCGGTGAACTCCCGTACGGCGGAAGCGGGCTGGTCCGACCGTCCCGCATGGACACCCGTCACCCGTGCTCCGGCGGGCCGCGCGGCCAGGAACACATCGAGACGGTCGTTGACGATCAGCGCCACCGGCTCCGGAAGGACCGCAGCCACCTCCAGCACCGTGTACGGGAAGTCCGGTCCGCCCGCGTTCTTCTCCCGTACCTGCACCGCGGTGACGCGCCTGGCCACGGCGCGGGCCACGGTCTCGGCCACGTTCCGGCCGCGCGGGCGGCACACGGGGCGGTGTCGGTGACCGGATACACCGACAGATCCACCGGCCGTGCCCCGGGCGAGGGGCTCAGTGAGCCGCTCATGAGGTCGCCGCCCGCTCGGTGACATACCGGGGCCTCGAATCGCTTCGGCTACGACGGGTGTGATCTCAGCCCCCGCGGGGGCACCCCGTGTCCGGTAAGGTGGCCCCGGCGTAACGACCGCGCACGTCAGCGGGGCGCCACCGCGGCCCAGGGGAGTGTCAGCCGCACTGCCAGGTGAACATGGCCTTGTCGAAACGGCCCGCGGCGAGGTCCTCGGGGCGGATGAGCCAGTACAGGACACCCGCGTCGGCCCACATCATCCCGGTGTCCTCGTCGGAGTCGAACTGGGCCAGCAGCACCCACCGTGCCGCCTCTTCCTCGATGCGCGGATCCTCCCAGTCGACGTCGTCGCCCAGCACCGCCTTGGCGACCGTGATCTCCACGGCGTCCTGGACACACTGCGCGTGTCCGCCGATCTGGTGCGCGGCGCCCCTCTGGTGGTCCCACAGTGCCTCCATGAAGGTGTCACACCGCACCGGATGGGCGTAGCGCTCCATGACGGACAGTGAGCCGAGCCCGAACTCGGCGCTCAGCACGGTCGATTCGGCGTCCGGAGCGCTCGGCGCCACCCGGGCGGTCAGCGGTACGGCCGGGTACGGGGTGAGCCCTTCGGGCGCGGGCCGCTCGGGCACATCGGCGGACTCGGGCGGCAGATGCAGCAGCCGCGCACCGGCCCAGGTGTCCGGATCGCAGGTGTCCACCACCGCCTCGCACTCCTCGTCCTCGAGATAGAAGAAGGCCAGCCGGCCCTCGGGACGCAGCGGGATGTCCAGCTCGTCGACGGGGAGCGCGGTACAGTCGACCTCGGCCACGAACGACAGCGGGCCGTAGCCTTCCCAGACGGGCCACTCGATGTGCTCCGGCAGCCGGGGCAGACCGCCGAGCCGGCCGACCACGGGATCGCCCGGACCGGCCGCCCGGAGGTGGGCCGCGGGGCGCAGCAGCCCCGTCCAGCGGTCGGCCATGTCGGGGGGCAGGTGGGTGCGGGCCAGTGTGTGCAGGGCATCGGGAGCGGTGTTCTCAGGGGTGTCCATACGCACCATGGTGACCACCGGCACCGACAGGCCCGCCCCGGGTCCCCGTTCCCCGCCTCGGGTGCCCGTCGGCGGTGGCCGTCGGACAAGGGGGATTCGGGATCCCGCCCGGATCGGCGCGGCGTTCCTCGTCCGCGGGGATCTCCCGCTGCCCGCCGGCTGCCCGGTGTACGCGCTCCACCCTGCCGGGCTGGACGCGGCGGCGGTGCGTCTGCTGACCGCGTCCGATGTGGTCAACTCCCTGGCCCACAACGCCTCGACGGCGGACTGACCCACCACCGAGCCGTGGCGGGGCGTGCCTTCACGCCCCGTCCGAAGTCATGACCTCTGTCGTACTCATGCGCTCTATGTCCATTCCGGGGGAATTCCCGGCCTTTCAGCTGAGCAACGGCCCGATGGCGCAGTTGTCATAGCGCACGCCGATCGGCGGGATGGACTGAATTCGGCAGCGTTATCGGTGCCCGGTCGTACATGTCGCATTCCCGATGTGTGCGGGATGGGGAATTCGAGTACCAGTCGTCCAGTCTTCAAGCGATCGGCACACCTATTCCACAGGCGCCGTGTGTGCGGCCCGGACCGGGCGCCGGATCGGGCCCGCGCATGGGGGCTTCGCCCGTGATCGCGGGGTTGTCCGACAAGGTCGACGCGAGTGCGCGGGGCAAGAGTGACGGGCTTGTGAAGAGGATCCGGGCATCGCGTGGCCATATGTGCGTGCCCGGTGATCGGAAGGTGACGGAATGCGCCGTTCCGCGCGATGTCTGATTCGCAGCCCACCGAGTTGGCGTGATTACATCCTTTCCCACTGAGGCGTTCTCAGGATCCGGTCCCCCCGAATCCTGCGTTTGTTCTGCGGGTGTTGGTCCATTCGGCAACCGCGGGCGGTGAAGCCTCATTCGAGATATTTATCCAAGGGAGACGCAATAATGAACAACGCACCCAAGGTCGCGACCCAGGAGATCTCCGACGCTGAACTGGACAACGTGGCCGGCGGGCTGGGTGCGACGGTCACCGACACCCTCGGCACCGTCGACGCCGTTGCCGCCCCGGTCACGGGCGTTGTCGGCACCGCCACCGGCACGGTGGACGGCGCCACCGGCCTGAACACCTCCGGTGTCATCGGCACCGTCGGTGCCCTCTGAGGCACCCCTCACCCTGAGGCGATCTCACCTCTGAGGCGATCTCACTTCGCCTCCCGGTGCCGCCGAGCGCGGCACCACCGGTCGGACGGCCCCGCCGTACGACCGGCCCCGTGCCCCGGGCCCGCCTGGTCCGGGGCATTCGGCGGTCCATGGGGCCCGGCGCCCGGACCGCCGCGGCGCCACCATGCGAAGCCGCGCACTCCATCCGTTCCCGCGGTTGAGGAAAGACTCTCGTGCAGTTCCGCCAGCAGGCCCTTACCAAGGCGCAGTCGGCAGAGGACATCGATCTGCCGGTGCGCTACGCCCGCCCGCAAGGGTGGCTCGCCCTGGCGGTCACCCTCGTCGTCATGGCCGCGGCCGCCGTCTGGTCCGTGACCGGCACCGTGTCCAGCACGCTGGCCGCCCCCGGCATCCTCAGCCACGGACAGGGCAGTTACATCCTCCAGAGCCCCGTCGCCGGACAGGTCACCGCCGTACTCGCCAAGGAAGGCAGCCCCCTGCGCGCGGGCGCCCCGCTGCTGAAGATCCGCACCCCGCGCGGCAGCAGCGTCGTCCGCACCCTCGCCGCGGGCCGGCTCACCACCTTGGCCGTCTCGATCGGCTCCGTCCTCACCACCGGCGCCGACGTCGCCTCCGTCGAACGCGTCCGCCA
This sequence comes from Streptomyces sp. JLBJ103, assembly GCF_058215575.1. Lineage (NCBI taxonomy): Bacteria > Bacillati > Actinomycetota > Actinomycetes > Kitasatosporales > Streptomycetaceae > Streptomyces > Streptomyces sp. JLBJ103. The sequence continues at coordinate 7,694,928 of NZ_CM177089.1, forward strand.
CTCCGGCGACCCGCTGACCGCCACCCTCTACGTACCGGCCGGACGGGCCGCGTCGGTACCGGTCGGCGCACCGGTCGACCTCGGTGTGCAGTCGGTGCCCAGCCAGACCTACGGAACTCTGCGCGGCCATGTCCGGGCGGTCGGCCGGACCGCCCAGTCGCGCCAGCAGATCGGCTCCCAGCTCGGCAGCGACCAACTCGGCGAGGAGTTCTCCCGGCACGGCCCGCCGGTGGCGGTGCTGGTCCGGCTGGACCGCTCCGCCACCACCCGCTCCGGCTACCGCTGGTCCTCCCCGAAGGGCCCGCCGTTCACCCCCGACTCCATGACCCTGGCCACCGGCACGGTCCGTCTGGCCGACCGGCACCCGATCGAATGGCTGCTCCCGTGACCACCACCCACGACGGCGGACCGCCCCGCCCGGCACCCGCCGGAAGCAGCGGACGCCGCCGCCCCGAGCCCACCCGGGGACGGCGGCGGGCCCCGCGGCGCGCGGCCGGGCCCCAGCGGCCGCGGCGCCGCACCGTGCGCACCCCCACCGTGCTCCAGATGGAGGCGCTGGAGTGCGGCGCCGCCTCCCTCGCGATGGTGCTCGCACACTACGGACGCCATGTGCCGCTGGAGGAGCTGCGGATCGCCTGCGGAGTCTCCCGGGACGGCTCCCGAGCGAGCAATCTGCTGCGCGCCGCGCGCAGTTACGGGCTGAGCGCCAAGGGCATGCAGATGGAGCCGGAGAGCCTGGCCGAGCTCCGGGCACCGGCCATCCTCTTCTGGGAGTTCAACCACTACGTCGTCTACGACGGCATGGGGCGCCGGTTCGGCAAGCGCGGGGTGTACATCAACGACCCGGACAAGGGGCGCCGGTTCGTCCCCGCAGAGGAGTTCGACACCAGCTTCACCGGAGTGGTCCTGGTCTTCGAACCCGAGGCGTCCTTCCGCCGCGGCGGACGCCGCCCCGGGGTGCTGGGCGCCCTGCCCGCCCGGATGCGCGGGACCACCGGCACCCTGCTGGCCTCCCTGCTCGCCAGTCTGCTGCTGGTGGCGGTGGGCGCCGCGGTCCCCGCGCTCAGCCGCACCTTCATCGACACCTTCCTGATCGGCGGGGAAACCTCCACCCTCGGGCCGCTGTTCGCCTCGATGGCCGTGGCGGTGCTGCTGACCGCCGTGCTCACCGGAGTGCAGCAGGCCAATCTGCTGCGCGGCCGGATCATCTCCTCCACCCTCAGCAGCGCCCGTTTCCTGCGCCATCTGCTGCGGCTGCCCGTCACGTTCTTCGCCCAGCGCAGCCCGGCCGACCTCGTCCAGCGGCTGCGGTCCAACGACACCGTGGCGGAAACCCTCGCCCGCGACCTGGCCGCCGCCGCGGTCGACGGGGTCGTGGTGGTGCTCTACGCACTGCTGCTGTGGACCTACGACCCCCAACTCACCCTGGTCGGTGTGGGCCTCGCGCTGCTCAACGTGGTCGCCATGCGGATCGTGGTGCGGCTGCGCGCCACCCGCACCCAGAAGCTGCGGGCCGACACCGCACGGCTGACCACCACCTCGTACACCGGGCTCCAGCTCATCGAGACGATGAAGGCCACCGGCGGCGAGAACGGATACTTCCGCCGCTGGGCGGGCCAGCACGCCATCACCCTCGAGGAACAGCAGCGCCTTGGGGTGCCGAGCGCGGCCCTGGCCGTGGTGGCGCCCACCCTCGCCACCCTCAACAGCGCGCTCATCCTGTGGATCGGCGGACTGCGCGCCGTCGAGGGCCATGTGTCGGTCGGACTTCTGGTGGCCTTCCAGGCGCTGGTGGCCCGGTTCACCGCGCCCATCACCCGGCTCAATGGTGTGGCCGGGCGCATCCAGGACTTCTCCGCCGACGTGGCGCGGCTGAAGGACGTGGAGAACTTCCCGCTGGACACCCTCTACACCCGCGACCAGCCGGAGCCCGACACCCGTCGGCTCACCGGCCATGTGACGCTGGAGAACGTCACCTTCGGCTACAACCCGCTGGACGAACCGCTGCTGCGCGGCATCTCGCTCTCCGTCGGCCCCGGCCGCCAAGTGGCGCTGGTCGGTGGCTCCGGCAGTGGCAAGTCCACCGTGTCGCGGCTCGTCTCCGGCCTCTACAGCCCGTGGGAGGGGGCCATCCGCATCGACGGACAGCGCCTGGAGGACATCCCCCGCGGCGCGCTCGCCGCCTCGGTGTCCTTCGTCGACCAGGACGTGTTCCTCTTCGAGGGAACCGTGCGGGACAACGTGGCGCTGTGGGACCCCTCGATCCCGGACGAGGCGGTGGTGGCCGCGCTGAAGGACGCCGCCCTCTACGACGACGTCATCGCCCGCCGCCCCGAAGGCATCCACGGCCGCGTGGAGCAGGACGGCCGCAACTTCTCCGGCGGCCAGCGGCAGCGGCTGGAGATCGCCCGCGCCCTGGTCCGCCGCCCCAGTGTGCTGGTGCTGGACGAGGTCACCAGCGCCCTGGACGCGCGGACCGAACGCACCGTCATGGACAACCTGCGCCGCCGCGGCTGTGCGTGCGTGGTGATCGCACACCGGCTCAGCACCGTGCGGGACAGCGACGAGATCCTCGTCCTGAACCAGGGCACGGTCGTGGAACGCGGCCGCCACGAGGACCTCGCCGCGGCCGGGGGACCGTACGCCCAGCTGATGAAGGAGCACTGAGATGGCCTCCGTTCACCCGTCCGCCGACGTGGCCGCCGACGTGGCCGCGGACGGCGGCGACGCGGTGATCCAGGCGCTGGGCGCCCTCGGCACCCCCGTCGACCGCACCGGGCTGCGCAGCCTTCCGCTGGCAGGTCCGCAGGTGCTCTGGCTCGTCACTGGCGGCGCCCTGGACCTCTTCGCGGTCGACGCCGCCGAGGAGGGACACTGGCACTTCCTCGGTCGGCTGGAGCCGGGCGCCGCACTACCCGGCCCCGTCGAGGGACCGCGCCACACCCTGGTCGGCAGGCCCTCGCAGGACTGCGCGATGCGCCGGATCCCGCTGCGCGAGCTGTACCGGCCCGAGCAGTTCGACACCTACGCCACCGGCTGGGACGGTGAACCGTACGGCGACGTCCCGCCCACCCCGCTGGAACACGCGGTGGCGCTCGGGGTCAGCCGCAGTCTGGGCGTGCTGTTCCAGGCCCCGCTGGACGGCGGCGGACCGGCGGCCGAGGGCGAGGCGGCCGACGAGGATCTGCTCTGGCTCCCGGTGCCCCCCGGAAGTGTCCGCTACGGCGCCGAGTACAGCGCCCAAGCCGCCGGGGACCTGCTGATCGACGGTGCGCTGTGGCAGCGGATGGTCAATCAGCAGTACCGGTTGGGCACTGCCGTGGACCGTTGGATCGAGGCGCTGGAACGCACCCACGCCGATCGCACGGCGGCCGGGATCCGGGCCGGTGAGGCCGTCCGCTCCCGCGCCGACCAAGCGCTGATCGCTTCCATCGGCGGCCCGCGGCAGGCGTCGCGGGCGGCGGAGGACACCACCGACGACACCGTTCACGCGGTGTGCCGCACGGTGGCCGAGGCCGCCGGAATCACCCTGGCCGATCCGCCGCGGGGCGCCGCCGCGGACGACCGCGTCAGCCCGGTGGAGCGGATCGCCGTCGCCTCCCGGATCCGCACCCGCGCCGTCCGGCTGGAGGGCGAGTGGTGGCGTGAGGACGCCGGACCGCTGGTGGGCTACCGCGCCCTGTCCGGCGCCCCGGTGGCGCTGCTGTGGCGGCGTGGCCGCTACGAGGCGGTCAATCCCGCCTCCGGGCTGCGGCTGCGGATCGGCGGGGGCAACGCCGACGAGTTCGAACCACGCGCCGTGATGTTCTACCGGCCCCTGCCCGACCGCCCGATGACGGCGTGGCGGCTGCTGCGGTTCAGCGCCCGCGGGGTGGCGCCCGATCTGCGCAACCTCGTGGTCGGTGGGCTGGTGACGGTGGCTCTGGGTGCCCTGGTGCCGGTGGCGACCGGTCAGGTGCTCGGTGGTTTCGTCCCCCGGGCCGAGAAGAGCCCCATCGTCCAGATCTCCCTGGCCCTGATGGTGGCGAGCGTGGTCTCGGCGGCCTTCATGCTGCTCCAGAACCTGACCCTGCTGCGTCTTGAGGGGCGGCTGGAGAGCACGCTCCAGCCCGCGGTCTGGGACCGGTTGCTGCGGCTGCCGACCCGCTTCTTCGCCGAACGCTCCACCGGCGAACTGGCCAGTGCGGCGATGGGCGTCAGCACCATGCGCCGGGTGCTGTCCGGTGTCGCGCCGGTGGTCCTCCAGGCCGGCACCGTCGGCGCGATGAACCTCGCGCTCCTGCTGTACTTCAGCGCGAAGCTGGCGCTCGCCGTGATGGCCATGCTGGTGGTCATCTCCGGGGTGTTCCTCGGGATGGGACTGTGGCAGGTGCGCTGGCAGCGGCGGCTGGTGGAGAGCGAGAACAAGCTCAACAACCAGGCGTTCCAGACCCTGCGCGGACTGCCCAAACTGCGTGTCGCCGCGGCCGAGAACTTCGCCTACGCGGCCTGGGCCCGTGGCTTCGCCCACTCCCGCGAACTCCATCAGCGCACTGGCCGGATCAAGAACCTCACACAGGTGCTCGACGCGGTCTACCTCCCGCTGTGCTCGCTCATCGTGTTCATGCTGCTGGCCGGTCCGGCGCGGGGGAGCATGTCGGCGGGGGCGTTCCTGACGTTCAACACCTCCGTCACCATGCTGCTCACCTCGGTCACCCAGCTCACCAACGCCCTGGTCTCGGTGGTGGCGGTACTGCCGATGTTCGAGCAGGTCAAACCGATCCTGGACGAGTCGCCCGAGGTCCGTGGCGGCAGCGCCCAGCCCGGGGCGCTCACCGGCGATCTGCGCGCCCGCAACCTCACCTTCCGCTACGCCGACGACGCACCGCTGGTCCTCGATGATGTCTCGCTGGAGATCTGGCCGGGGGAGTTCGTGGCCGTCGTCGGGCCCAGCGGTTGTGGCAAGTCCACGCTGCTGCGGCTGCTCATCGGCTTCGAACGGCCGGTGTCCGGCAGTGTGCTCTACGACGGCCAGGACCTCGCCGCCCTCGACCAGGCCGCCGTACGCCGCCAGTGCGGGGTGGTTCTCCAGAACGCCCAGCCCCTCAACGGCACCGTGCTCGACTGCATCCGCGGCGCCGAGCCGTACACCCCCGAGGAGGCCATGGCCGCCGCCGAACTGGCGGGTCTGGCCGAGGACATCCGCCGGATGCCCATGGGGCTGCACACGATGATCTCCGGCAGCGGTGCCATCTCCGGCGGTCAGCGGCAGCGGCTGATGATCGCCCAGGCCCTGATCCGCCGTCCGCGCATCCTCTTCTTCGACGAGGCCACCAGCGCCCTGGACAACGAGACCCAGCGGGTGGTCATCGACAGCACCCGCCGCCTCAACGCCAGCCGCCTGGTCATCGCACACCGGCTGTCGACCGTCATGGACGCCGACCGGGTGCTGGTGATGGAGGACGGGCGGATCGTCGAACAGGGCGCACCCGTCGAGCTGATGGCCAACCCGGGCGGAAAGCTCTACGAGTTGGTGCGGCGGCAGATGCGCTGAGCGCGCCGTCAGCGGATGCGCTGAGGATTCCGTCACCGGATGCTGCCGTGCTCCGGAGCACACAGCTGCCGCAGCGCCTCCTGCGACACCCGGTCGTCCGGCACCTGGGCCACGACCTGGTGGCCGGGCTCGCCGACCACGGCCAGGGTCACCGGCCGCAGCCGCAGCTCACCGGCGACCGGGTGGTGAAGGCGGCGCAGCGGGGGCGGCGAAGCGGCCGCCTCCGGCCGCCCGTACCACTGGGCCGCGTACGGATCGGCCATCAACTCGTCCACCAGCGCCACGATCCGGGGGTCCCCCGGATGCTCCGCGGCCCGGTCGTGGAACGCGGCCAGCAGCGCGCGGGCCTCCCACTCCCAGTCGGCCAGCAGAAGGCGGGACGGAGGCCAGCGGAAGAGCAGCCAGAGCAGATTGCGCTGCTCGGGCAGAAGCCACGCGGGGTCGGTGAACAGCGCCGTGTAGGCGTCGTTCCACGCCAGCAGGTCCCAGCGCCGGTCCACCACGGCGGCTGGATGCGGCGCCATCGCCCTCACCAGGGTCAACAGTTCGCGCGACGCCCAGCCGGGCGCGGGGCCGGGCGTCACGCACTCGTCCACGTAACGACAGTACGAACGTGATCCACGAGCCGTTCAGCGTCGTCCGCGAGTTGTCCGGAGCGGCACGCGGCGGGACGCGGATGTGCACACCGTCCGCGCCGCCGTCCCGCCGCCCCTTCGGCCCCCGGGCCGCCGCGCTCGTGGCCGGGCTGCTGCTCGGCGCCGGGGGAGTGGGCGCGCCCTGGGCTCTCACCGGCGAGGACACCGACACCCCCGGATCCGGCCCGGCGGGCGACGCACACGCCGCCTGCGCGGCCTTCGACGGATTCGACGAGACGAAGTGGGGAACCGAGGGCAAGGAAGGCGACATCGCCATCAACCGTTTCTCCGCCGCGGGCATCCTCGCCAACGCGGCCGCCGCGGGCGACAAGCGCTACAAGCCCCTCGCCGAGGCCATCAACCGCACACAGAACCGCTACGCCCAGGAGCTGGGGTTCACCGCGAAGGTGAAGAAGGACCTGGGCCAGGCGCGTGACCTCTGCGAGGACCTGTAGTCCGGAGCCTTACGGCTTCCGGCCGACGCCGCCGAACATCGCCACCTCGTCGGGCTCGTCGCCGGAGGTGTCCTCCAGCCGCCACCGCGAGCACGAGACCACGCCCGGCTCCAGCAGCTCCGTACCGTCGAAGAACCGGGCGACCCCGTCCGGGGTGCGCTGGACCAGCTTCGGGATGCCGTTCTCGTTCCAGAACGCGACCGCCTCGTCCACATCCGGCATCGACGGGCTGGAGATGGTGTGGGACAGCACGAGGTGGCTGCCGGAGGGCAGGGCGTCCACCAGCCGGCGGACGATGCCGTACGGGTCCTCGTCATCACCGATGAAGATCACCACACCGAGCAGCATCAGCGCGATGGGCCGGGTGAAGTCCAGGGTCTTCCGGGCGCGTTCGAGGATGGTGCCGACATCCCGCAGATCCGCGTCGAGATAGTCGGTGACCCCCTCGGGAGCGCTGGTCAGCAGGGTGCGCGCATGGGCCAGCACCAGGGGGTCGTTGTCGACGTAGACCACCCGGGACTCGGGTGCGATGCGCTGCGCGACCTCATGGGTGTTGTCGGCGGTGGGTAACCCCGTCCCGATGTCCAGGAACTGACGGATCCCCCGCTCGGCGGTCAGATACCGCACCGCACGGCCCAGGAACCCCCGGTCGGCCTGGGCGTAGTCGCCGATTCCGGGGTGCAGTCGGCGGATCTGGTCGCCCGCCTGCTGGTCGACGACGTAGTTGTCCTTACCGCCGAGCCAGTAGTTCCAGATCCTGGCGGTATGCGGTTTTGTCGTGTCGATCCGGTCGGCGACCTGTGCGGCGGAGTCGTAGGTTGCCTCGTAGTCGGTCACACCCGAGCCTTCCATCAAATAGCGTCGCTGATACAGCCGTTGCGCCCCCGCATACCGCCCAATCTAGACGACCCTCCGCAATCAGCGCACCGGGAGTGTCTGTTCGCACCAGATGACCTTGCCGGTCGCGGTGGGCCGGGTGCCCCAGCGCTGGGTGAGCTGTGCGACGAGCAGCAGGCCCCGGCCGCCCTCATCGAGGACCTGGGCCCGGCGCGCGTGCGGGGCGGTGCGGCTGGCGTCGGACACCTCGCAGACCAGCGCGCGGTCGTGGATGAGCCGCAGCCGGATGGGGGCGGCGCCGTACCGGATCGCGTTCTTGACCAGTTCGCTGACGACCAGTTCGGTGACCACGGCCGTCTCCTCCAGGCCCCGTTCCGTCAGCCAGCGCACCGCGTCCGCCCGCACCTCGCCCACCGCGGCGGGGTCCGCGGGCACGTCCCAGACCTCGACCCGGTCCGCCTCCAGCCGTCGGAGCCGGGCCAGCAGCAGTGCCGCGTCGTCGCCGTGACGGCCGGGCAGCATCGTCCCGACGACCCGGTCGCACAGCGCCTCCAGCCCCTGGGCGGGCAGCGTCAGAGCGTGGCACAGGGTGTCCAGCCCGGCGTCCATACCGCGGCTGCGGGAGTCCACCAGCCCGTTGGTGTAGAACGCGAGCAGACTGCCCTCCGGCAACTCCACCTCCAGCGCCTCGAAGGGCAGCCCGCCCAGCTCCAGCGGAGGCCCCGCCGGCAGGTCGAGATAGGCCGCGGGGCTGTCCGGCCGGACCACCGCGGGGGCCGGATGTCCGGCGCGGGCGAGACTGCACCGGCCCGACACCGGGTCGTACACGGCGTACAGGCAGGTGGCGCCGAACTCACCCGGCGTAGCCTCGCCCGACTCCAGCTCCGGGGCGTCGTCCCGCCGCGCCACCAGGTCGTCCAGCTGGGTCAGCAACTCCTCGGGTGCCAGGTCGACTTCGGCGAGGGTGCGCAGGGCGGTGCGCAACCGGTCCATCGTCGCGGAGGCATGGAGCCCCAGCGTGGTCCGGGAGCCGGACATACTCAAGCACGGCGCCGCCCTCCTGGCGGGTCGGCCGCCTCACGCCCCCGCGGGCGCGGCACCGCCGTCCGTCGCCGCCCGCCACCAGTGATCAGCCTGGAGAGACAAAGCCGGACTCGTACGCCGTAATGACCGCCTGTGTGCGATCCCGTGCCCCGAGTTTCGCCAGGACGGCACTCACGTGGGATTTGACGGTCTCGGTACCCACCACCAGATGCGTGGCGATCTCCGCGTTCAACAGGCCGCGTGCCATCAGACGCAGCACTTCCCCCTCCCGCTCGGTCAGCGCGGCGCACGCCGGCGCCGCCCGGCCCGCGGCGCCGCCGTGGTCCTCACCGTACGAGGCGGCCAACTTCCGTACCGCGGCCGGAAACAGCAGTGAGTCGCCTTCCGCCACCAGCCGCACGGCGTGCACGATCTCGGCCGGACGGGCCCGCTTGAGCAGGAACCCATCGGCGCCCGCGCGCAGTGCCCCGTACACATACTCGTCGTTCTCGAAGGTCGTCACCACGACGATCTTCGGTGGGTCCGGCACCGTCCGTATTACGGCCCGGGTGGCCTCGATGCCGTCCATGAGCGGCATCCGTACATCCATGGCCACGACATCGGGGCGCAGTTGCCGTACGAGGGGGATCACGGCGGCTCCGTCGGCCGCCTCGCCCACCACCTCGATGTCCGGCTGGGCCTCCAGCACGGCGCGCAGGCCCGCCCGTACCATCGGCTCGTCGTCGACCAGGAGAACGGTGAGCGGCATCGGACCAGCTTAGATCACCGCAGCGGCAGGTCGACTTGGATCAGCCACTGCCCGCCGTCCCGCCCCGCCCGGGCCTCGCCTCCCAGCAGCGCGGCACGCTCACGGATGCCACGCAGGCCGCTGCCACCGCCCATGGCGGTCACCGTGGCCGCGAGGGACAGTGGATTGCGCACCTCGAGCCGCAGCCGCGCCTCCTCCACGGCGATGCGTACCCGGACCGGGACGGGACCCGCATGCCGCAGCACGTTGGTCAGCGCCTCCTGGAGCATCCGGTACCCCTCGCGGGACACCGGACCCGGAACATCCTCCAACGGGCCGGTCACCTCGGCGTCGATCCGCGCCCCCGAGGACCGGGCGGAGTCCAGCAGCCGGTCCGCCTCGCCGAGCCCCGGTCGGGTGGCGGCCGGTCGCCCCGGTTCACGCAGCACCATCAGGACCCGGTCCAGGTCCTCCAGCGCTGCCCGCCCCGTCTCCTCGATGGTCTCCAACGCCTGATCGGTGAAGTCCGGGTCGGCGGCCGCCCGGGCGGCTCCCGCCTGCACCACAGCCAGCGTCAGAGCGTGACCGAGGGAGTCGTGCAACTCCCGGGCGATGCGGTCGCGTTCCAGCAACCGCTCGGAGCGCTCCTCCAACTCGGCCAGCCGCTCCTTGGCCGAAGGCCCGAGCAGTCGCCGAGCCGCCGCCACCATGAGGTCGCTCGCCCCAGCGGTGACCGCGATCATCACCACCACGCACCGGTGCCAGCAGGGCGTACGCCCCGCCCGCACCGGACATCCGCACCAGCGGCTCGATCACGCCGAGATTGCCGACGGGTACCCCGGCGAACACCAGCGCCAGTGCCGCCAGCTGCCCCGACACCAGCACGACGGCCAGCCCCACTTCCAGACGGAGCACCAGCCAGACACCGGTTCTGGCCCGATCGCTCCACGAAGCGGACGGAACGGCGGAGACACCCGGATCCTCGTCACTCCGCACACGTGCCTGCGGACCGGGAAACAGCATCAGCCGCGCCTGCAACCCCTCGGCACGGCGCACCTCGGGCACCATGGCCGCGGCCAGGACCAGGGGGACCGGCAGCACCGCGATCAGCCCCCAGTCGGCCGGAGAGGGGCGGGTCAGGCTCGGATAGATCGCGCCGCAGACGAACGGCACGATCGACCCCATCAGCAGGTGTAGCCAGCGGGTGTACGTGACCGCACGGGCCAGCGGCGACAGAAGACCTGGCATCCCGTCATCCTGTCAGGACGGGCGCGACCAGTGTCTCCCCCGCGCGGGGGAGACGGTCTCCTCCGACGGGGGATGTCCGCCCCCGCCGCTCCAGCCAGGCTGAAGCCATGACCAGCATCCAGGTCACAGACCTCACCAAGGAATACCGGACGACCCGGGCCGTCGACCGTCTGACCTGCCGCATCGAACCGGGCCGGGTCACCGGGTTCCTGGGGCCCAACGGTGTCGGCAAATCCACCACCATGCGCCTCGTTCTCGGCCTCGACCACCCCACCTCCGGTACCGCCACGATCGGCGGCCGCCCCTACCCGACGCTGCGCGAACCCCTGCGCACCGTGGGCGCCCTGCTGGACCCGCAGGCGGCCCACGGTTCCCGCACCGCCCGTGACCATCTGCGCTGCCTCGCCGTCAGCAATCGCATTCCGGGCCGCCGTGTGGACGAGGTTCTTCAGGACACCGGTCTCGTCACCGTGGCACACCGCCGCATCAAGACCTTCTCGCTCGGCATGCGCCAGCGGCTCGGTATCGCCGCGGCACTTCTCGGGGACCCGTCCGTTCTCCTGCTGGACGAGCCCGCCAACGGCCTCGACCCGGAAGGGATCGTCTGGATCCGCCAGTTGCTGCGCCGACTCGCCCGCGAGGGTCGCACCGTCCTGGTCTCCAGCCACCTGATGAACGAGACCGCGACCTTCGCCGACCACCTCGTCGTCCTTGCCGGGGGCCGACTCCTCGCCGATGTCGCCATGGGTGAATTCATCGCACAGCACAGCCAGGCGCGGGTACGCGTCCGCACGGGCGACCCCGACCGGCTGCGGACCACCCTGCTGGTCCACGGATATGCCGTGACGGGAGGTGATGACGGCCGTTGTGTGGTCGAAGGGGCAAGCGCCGAGCAGATCGGAGCCGTCGCCGCCCGCGAGGGCATTCCCGTTCTTGAACTCGCCGATGAACGTGCCTCCCTGGAGCAGGCGTATCTCGCTCTCACCGCGGACAAGGCGGAGTTCGCGGCCGCCGTCCCAGCATCCCCGAACCCCTCGCAGGAGGTCTGACCATGTCCGTCACCGCGGTGCTGCACTCAGAGTGGATCAAGGTGAGGTCCGTCCGGGCGAGCCTCGGATCGCTGCTCGCGGTCTTCGCCACCATGCTGACCATCACCCTCCTGGTCTTCGCCACCGTCGACCGAGCGGAGGTGTACAACCACGGGGACCCCGTCTTCGGAGCCTTCTACGCGATCAACTTCGCGCAGATCGCCGCCATCGCCTTCGGGGCCACCGCCGTCTCGTCCGAGTACGCGGGCGGTGCCCTGCGGATCTCGCTGTCGGCCGTGCCGCGACGGGGTCTGTTCTACGCGGCCAAGACGGCGGTCGTGGCCGTCACCGCTCTCTGCGTGGGGCTCACGACCGCCTTCGCCACCTTCTTCGCGGGCCAGGCGCTCCTGGGCGGGGAAGCCATCGGCCTCGGCGAACCGGGAGGGTTGCGGGCCTGCGTGGGCGCCGGGATCTATCTCGCCCTGATGGCCTTGTTCGCCGCGGGACTCACTTTCCTGCTGCGCAGCGCCACCGCGGTGCTGAGCCTGCTCATCCCGTTCATCCTGATCATGTCTTTCATGATCGGGGACATCGCGGGGGCAGCCGCCGACTATCTGCCGGATCATGCCGGACAGCAAGTACTGCACCAGGACCCGGAGGGAGCCGTCGGCCCCTGGACGGGTCTCGCGGTGACGGCACTGTGGACGGCGGCTGCGCTCCTGGCCGGCTGGGGAGCGGTACGCCGACGCGACGTCTGAAGCTCAGCGCAGCTTCGCGGTGAAGCTGCGCCCGTAGGCGTGGCGGGTGGTGACGTCGATCCGGGTGCCGCCGGGCACGCGGGTGACCCGGACCCCCTCGTCCGCCGTGATCGCCCGCATCCTCCGTCCCCTGACCAGCACCGAGACCGTGTCCCGCGCGGTGGTCGGGTCCGCCACGGCGAGTGACACCGTGCGGTCGTGCGGTGCGTCGCCGTGTGCCGTGCGCAGGATCACCGAGCCCGGTCCGTCGATCGACAGCGGCCCAGTGCGGTGGGTGCCCCGGGTGAAGGTGTTGAGGGCGACAAGACCCAGGCCCTGGTGGCGGACGGCCTGCGCGCGGGTGGTGTTGACCAGGACCGACAGCGGCCCGTCCGGGTAGGACCGCAGCCGTTGCGCCGAGGCGTGCGGCACGAGGGCGTAGGCCATCGAGCGATGCGGTACACCGGCCCGCTGCTCCACCGAGACCGAGAAGACCCGAGTGGTCACCGGGGTGTCGGGGTTGGACAGACGTACCGCGCGGCGGCTGCGGGTGACGGTGTCGAGGGCGACGGTGGGCCGTGGTGTGTCGAGGAAGACATAGCCGACGGAGGCGGAGCGGGTGGTGTTGGCGTAGCGCAGCCAGGCCAGCGGGGCCGTGCCGGTGCCGGACCACGGGGTGCCGTCACGGAGCTGCCCGGTCACGGTGAGGCTGTCGGCGGGAGGGGCGATCCGGCTGTCGACGGTCGTGGTCACCGCGCGCCCGGCGGAGTCACCCACCCCGGCGGCGAGAACAACGATCTCGTCGTCGAACATGAACCACGACTTGGTGGCGTCGGCGTTGCGGTACACCACGAAGTCGTCCGGCAGTTCGCCGTCCCGCTTCGCCGCGTAGGCCACATCGGCCGACTGCACCAGCCCGGCCGCACCGTACGCGCCGAGGGTGGCGCCACCGGAGAACGCATGGGTGCCGCGCGGGAAGTACACATAGGTGTTCTGCGCCTCGGACGAGGAGGTGAAGCCACGCTCGGGGTTGTCGTACCACAGCGTTCCGTACAGCTCGGGGACGGTACGCCGGGTCTGCACGGGGGCGGTGACACCGGCCAGGCGGTAGGGCGGGACCGTGGTGAAGTAGTCGACGCCGAACGACCGGGTCTGGTCCTGACCGGAGAGATAGAGATAGTGGGCGCCATCGCCCTGGAACCACGGCATCAGGTTCTCGCCGCTCATGTACTCGTACTTGCTGACCCTGGCCGAGCTCCGGGCCAGGGCGAAGGCGTACCCGGGGCGCCGGTGGACCGTCTTGTCCATGGCGTTGAACGCGATGTGGTGTGCGGCCGGAGTGAGGTCCTTCGCCGGGGCCGACGGATCGGCGAGGATATCCGCGTAGCGGGCGATGCTCATCGGGGAGACGAACGCCGACGGGTCGAGGGCGGCCTTGGAGGTCTTGCGGACGAACGCCACATAGCCCTTGAGCGCCGTGGCGTCCGCACCGGTGGCATGGCCGGAGAGGTCGACGACGGCCTCGACGACCTGGGTGACATCGGTGTAGCCGGTGGTGGTCCGGGACACCCCGCGCCCCTTGACGATCTCCATCATCCAGCCCTCGAAGATCAGCGGGGCGAAGCCGTCCACGACCCACCGGTGCGCGGTGCGCACGAGATCCTCACCGCTCACATATCCGGTGCCGTCGAGCATCTTGACGGTCTGCACCACCCGGGTGAGCAGCCCCTTGCCGTAGGAGCCGGTGTAGGCCACGGACGCGTGCTGGAGGAAGGAACCGTCCGCGTAGAAGCCGTCGGTGACACCGTGCCGCAGATGGTAGGGATCGATGGTGGCCAGCACGGTCAGCTGGTCGGCGACGGCCTTGCTCACCCGGGCGTCGTCCTTCAGTACCGCGCCCTGGAGCATCCGGTTGGTGGTGATGTCCGCGAGGTTGGCGCCGGTGTGGAAGCGGGAGTCGAGATCGACGTCCCCGTCCTTGCCGTTGCGTAGATAGGCGTCCATCGAGGCGATGTAGGTGGCGGTGAGGTCCGGCCGGTGGGACGCGAGCTCGTCCCGGAGCAGCGCCAGTGTCCTGCTGACGTGGGAGGAGATACCGATCTCCCAGGTGAACCAGTTGCCGTAGTAACCCTTCGACTGGTCGCCGTAGTAGTGCTCATGAAGCCACATCAGACCGTCGATGACCCGTCGCTGGACGGTCGTGTCGCCGCGGAGCCCGGACGGCGGACCGCCGGGCACGCGGGTGGCGAGGGCGATCTCGTACAGGTACTGGTACGAGGTCATCAGATGGGGGTCACTGGTGCCCAGCGGCAGCCCCTCGAAGAGTTCACCGTCCCCGGCGCCGTCCATCGCGGTGAGCCGGGAGCGGGCGGTGGTGGCGATGGCCGTGAGCCTGGCGGCGACTTCGGGCCGGGCGTTGGAGTCGGGGGTACCGGCGAGGACGGCGATCGTGTTGTCGATCAGTCTGGCGTGGGCGGCGGACGCGTTGCGGGCTGAGGCGGCCGGACGCCCCGCCGCCCGTGCGCGCGGTGGCTGGGCGAGTGCCACCAGGGACACGGCGGGGGCCAGGGACAGCAGATCACGACGTGAGAGAGACACGGGATACGCTCCAACGCTCGCGAGGATTCGGATGGAAAGCGCTTGTGGCATTGAACCAACCCCGGCGCCCACTGTCAGTAGCGGACGCCGACGGCCGGTCCTGGGCGAACGGCTCCTTGGGGGATCAGCACCGCCACTGCTCCGAAGTGCGCAACTCCTGATCAGTTTCTGATGGCGGGCCCTGGACCGGCGGGAGGACGGGTTAGCGTCTGTCGCTATGCAATGGGCTGGTGTCATCGGCGGTGCGACCCGGGCCGTCACCGGAGGGCGACCGGACCGGCCCCGGACGCGGGCCGCGCTCCGGACGCTGAGACGGCACCGCCGTCCGCTGTTCGCGCTCGCCGTGGTGGCGCTGCTGGTCCAGATGGCGGTGGCGATGGTCACCACGGCGGTGGAGCAGACCCCGACCATCGACGAGCCGGTGTACGTGGGCGCCGGGGTGGTCAACGTGCGGGAGCACAGCCTGCGGTACAACCCCGAACATCCACCCCTGGGCAAGCTGGTCATCGGGGCCGGGACGCTGTTCACCGATGTCCGGCCGGACCCCGGTTTCTCCGGTGACCAGACGGCGCTGGGGCGGCATCTGCTGTACGAGTCGGGCAACGACCCCTGGCGGCTGATGCTCTGCGCCCGGCTGCCGGTGATCGTGCTGACGCTGTTGTTCGGTCTTGTGGTGCTGGCGTTCACCCGCGATCTCACGGGCCGCGCGGGCGCGTTGACCGCGCTCGCCCTGTACACGTTCTCACCCGATGTCATCGCCCACGGCTCACTGGCCACTCTCGACGTCCCCATGGCCGGATTTCTGCTGACGTCGGTGTGGCTGCTGTGGCGGGCCAGGCGGCGCCCGCGCCGCCATCTCCCCCTCGCCGGGGCGGCGCTCGGCGCCGCGGTGGCCACCAAGATGAGCGCGCTGGCCGCGGTGCCCGTTCTGCTGCCGCTGGCGGTGCTGTCGGTCTGGTGTGCCCGCCGGGCGCGGAACCCCGAACCTCTCGATGTCCGTGGGGTGGCGCGGCTGCTGGTGCGCGGTCTCATGGCGGCGGCGGGGGTGGCGCTCGTAGCGCTGGCCGTGGTGTGGGCGAGCTACCTCGCCGTCGATCCTCGGCTGCGCTGGACCACTCCGCCGCAGGTGCCGGACCTCCGGGGCCTGCGTGAACTCGCCATCGAGTGGCTGCCGTTCCCCGAGCCCTATCGGGACGGTATGCGCATCCAGTTCGGCTTTGAGTACCAGCGCTACCACGGCTTTCTCTTCGGCCGCCACTATGTCGGCTCGCTCTGGTACTACCTGCCCGTGGCGCTGCTGGTGAAGACACCGCTGGGCATGCTGGCCCTGTGGGCGGCCGGGGCCGTGACACTGGTGGCGGTCCGCCGTTTCCGCCCCGCGGCGCCGTACGTCCTCGTGCCGTCGGCCGTGCTGCTGCTCGCGGCCATGGACGGGGCCCGTGACTTCGGGGTCCGCTACGTGGTCTTCCTGCCGATGTTCCTGGCGGTCGGGGCCAGCTGTGTGACGGCCGTGCGATGGCGCTGGAGTCACGCCGTGGCGGCGGCGCTCGTGGTGTGGGTCGCGGTCAGCTCACTGCGGACGTACCCCTGCTATCTGCCGTACGCCAACGAGGCGTTCGGCGGACCGGCGCGCACCCACCGCTATCTCCATGACTCCAATGTCGACTGGGGCCAGGACCTGGGACGGCTCGCCGACCGGCTCCGCACCCGCTATCCGCGGGAAAGGGTCTGGCTGGTCTACAAGGGCGCCGGGGTGCCGTCCGCGTACGGCATCGAGGCGTCCGACCCGCGCAGGGTGGACCCGGACCGGGTCCACGGTCTGCTCGCGGTGTCGGACTCCTCGGCCGCCCTGGCCCGGGGACGGCTGGCCGACCTCCTCGACAGCAGCACACCGGTCGACGAGGTCGGCCACTCCATCACCCTTTACCGCCGGTGACCGGGCGGGGTGTGCGCATTCTCAGGACGTCTCAGGACGTCTCAGGACGTCTCGGGACGTTCTCAGGACCCGCCTGCCACCGTGGCCGGACACAGCCGCCGTGGCGCGTTGTCGCCGCGGAGCTTGGCGTCCACACATCCACCGGGCAGGCCCTTGTGCGGTGCGCTGCCGAAGTTGGCGGTGACGGTGAGGGTCCCGCCCCCGAAGACGGTCCGCTGGACGGTGCGATCGGCGGTCAGCGCACGGAAGTCGGTCAGCGGCTCGGTACCAGCCGCCTTGTGCAGGGGCGCGAAGTACTTCTGGAGGGCCGCGAGTTCACCGCCGTTCTTCTCCAGCGAGTCACCGGTGAGCACGAAGTTGAGCGGGGTGTTGTAGAGCATGGCGAGCAGCGCGCGGTCGGTCTTCTGCCGCGGCAGCTTGGAGTACGACAGCTCCCAGCGCTCGGTGTTCACCAGGGAGTCATGCAGCGCGGTCTCGTACAGCGGTACCCGGTAGACCGGGTCGTACATCGCCTTCGCCACATCGGTCGGCAGCTCCGCGGGCTTGAAGAAGATGCCCGGGGCGTCGGCGGGCGCGTAGCCGCCCCATGTCTCCCTGTCCCGCTGCGCCGTCCACAGACCGCCCGCCACCGGGGTGCCCGAGCCGTGGTCGAAGGCCAGCTCCTTGTTGGCCCAGGCCCCCGCGGACTCCGAGCCCAGCACCAGGCCATGGTCGGACAGCCGCTTCATCCGGGCCAGCCGGTTGGCACGGTCCTTCGCCTTGGTCATGGGGTGGGCGGTGCTGTGGTCGCGGAACAGCTCACCGGCCGCGTCCACGTCGAGGAAGTAGCTGTCGGCGCCCGCCTTGGTCATCTCGCGGGTGCGGTCGGCGAGGTAGTGGTGGCGCGGCTCGGCCTTCTCGAACGCCTCGGAGCTGAGGTAGCAGCCGCGGTCGTGGAAACCGGGGACGGGCTTGCCGTCGGCGTTCCGGACACAGAAGTCCGGGTACACCCCGCCCGGCCAGGTGGACGTCGGCGCGTCGGAAGTGGCCGGGTCCTGGCCGTTGGCGAACGAGTCGTACGGGCCGACGAGATAACCCGCCTTCTTCGCGGCCGCGGTGGCGGCGGCGTCCATGGGCCGGTCGTCGGCGTCGTAGCCGAGCCACATACGGTCCACGCCGAGGCCGCGCAGCTTGCCCATGAAGTCGGCCTTGCGGGCGTCGCCCCACAGATAGGCGTGGAAGGCGCCGAGTAGTTTCCTGGTGGCCGGTGTCTCCCGGATCTTCTCCCGCAGGCTCCTCAGCTGCCCGTGCTCACCGAGCCAGGAGCGGTAGTCGCGGGCAGCGGCCACGGGCGAGCCGTCGGTGAGCGAGAAGGCCACGGTGTACCGCGTGGTGCCGTCGGCGCGCGAGAAGCGGTGGGTGGCGGCGGTGCGCAGCTTGCCCCCGTCGGAGGTGACCCGCAGCGCGGTTCCGATGTCGCTGGGTACGAGATAGCTCACCCCCTGCCGGTCGCCGAGCGTATAGCCCCACAGCGGCATCGACAGATCCGACTCCATGGCGATGTCGGTGCCGACCAGATCGGCCCGGGAGGAGTTCCAGAATCGGTCAGCCACCGGCAGTGACAGCCCTTCACCACGCGGCAGTTGTACGGCCGAGGCGCGCCGGTCGGTGCCGGTCACCGGCCACGACAGTTGCCGGGCGGGCTGGTCGGCGGCCTTGCCGGTGGCCGTGACCGACAGCACCAGACGGCCGTTGTCACCGGCGCGGGCGGTGACGTCCAGACCGGTGTCCGGATAGCTCCAGCGGGCGGTGCCCGGCGAGGTGGTCACGGAGCCAGGCTTCCCCGGAGCGGTCGCGGCGGGCGCGGACAGCTCCACGGTGCCCTGGCCGGTACGGGCCGTGACCCGCAGCGAGGTGGTGTCCACGGTGGCGGTGCCGCCTCGCACCGGGACTTCCACACGATGGCCACCGACCACGACCGGGCGTGGCGCGTCCTGCTTCCCGGAGTGGGTGGTGGAGGCGAGGGTGGTCGTGGCGAGGGCGAGACAGGACACCGCGCCCGCCAGCGCCACTGCGACGGTCACCCGCGACCGGGTGAAGTGCGTGCGTTTCATGGGACGTTGATAACGAGCCGATATAAGAGGGCTTCTAAGAACGGCTCCGGCGGACCGCCGAAACCGGCTCCTGGAAGGGCCGGTTCTTAAACCTCCGGGTCCGCACGGCCGGACCGGTGGCGCGGGATACGCAGCCGGAAGAGCGCACCGCCGCCGTCGGCCGCCTCCGCGGTGAGCGCGGCGCCATGGGCTCGGGCGATCTGCCGGGCCATGGCGAGCCCCAGCCCCGAACCGGGCAGGGCACGGGCCTGTCGGGAGCGGTAGAAGCGGTCGAAGACATACGGCAGGTCCTCGGCTGCGATACCGGGCCCGTGGTCACGGACGATGAGGTCGATGGCGTGTTCGCCCGAGGTGAGCCGCACCTCCACCTCGGCGCCGGGCGGGCTGAACTTGGCCGCGTTGTCCAGCAGATTGGTCAGCAGCCGGGCCAGCCGCGCGGGCACCCCGTCCACGGTGACCTCGGCAAGCTCCGCGGTGAACGCGGTGTGTGCCCAGTGCGAGCGCGCCTCCGCGACACAGCGCGCGGCCAGCAGATCCAGCCGCACCGGCTCCACCAGCGGCTGCGGTTCCTCGTCCCGCGCCAGCTCGATCAGATCGTTGACCAGGCCGGTCACTTCGCGCAACTGGCCGCCGAGCGCCGACGCGGCCCGGTCCCGCTGGGCGGGCGAGAGCCGGTCGGCACGGGCCAGCAGCTCGGCATTGGTACGCAGTGCGGTCAGCGGGGTGCGCAGCTCGTGGGAGGCGTCGGCCACCAGACGGCGCTGGGCGGCCACCGACTCCTCGAGCTCCCCGAGCATGGTGTTGAAGCTCCCGGCCAGCCGGGTGATCTCGTCCCCGCGCCGCAACTCCTCCGGCGGCAGCTCGATGCGATGGGCCGGGTCGCGGGTGGCGGCGATCCGTTCGGCGGTGGCGGTGAGCCGGGTGACGGGCGCCAGCGCCCGGCGCGAGGCCAGATAGCCGAGCCCGGCGGCGAGCAGCGCGCCCGCCGCGCCGATAGCGGCGAGCAGCCGCGCGGCCTGGCGTTCGCCCTGCTCCACGGTGTCGGAGCGCAGGGCGAGCTGGAGTGCGCGATGACCGCGCAGCGGGGTGGTCAGCGTCCGCATCCGGTGTCCGCGCACGGTGACGTCGCTGTGGTACGCGCCGCGGGAGCCCGCGGCCACCTGCCGGGTGGCGTCGGTGACCGGGACCACCAGGTCCTTGCCCACCGGGTGTCCCGGGGTGCCGGTCTTCTGGGTGACGACCTGCGCGCAGGCGGGCGCGGCGAGCCAGTGGCATTCCCCGTACAGCGTCCCGGTGCCCTCGTCGCGCCGGTCCTGGGCCAGCAGGGTGGCCTGCTGGGTGAGCTGGAGGTCGAGCTGACGCACCAGCTCGTAGCGGATGACCACGTACGCGGCCGTGCACACCCCGACCGTGACCAGCGCCACCGCGACCGAGGTGATCAGCGCCATCCGGGCGCGCAGTGGCAGACGGCCCGTCAGACGGCCCGCCGGACGGCCTCCGGTCCGGTGGGCGGCGCTCATCGCTCGGCCAGTTCGTAGCCGGTGCCGTGCACCGTGTGGACCAGCCGCGGGGCGCCGTCCCCCTCCAGTTTGCGGCGCAGATAACCGATGTACACCGCCAGCGAGTTGGAGTCCGAGGCGAACTCGGTGCCCCACACCAGCTCCTGGATCAGCTCCCGCGGCAGCACCTGGCCCGGATGGCGGAGGAACACCTCCAGCAGCGCGAACTCGGTACGGGTGAACTCCATCCGCCGTCCGCCGCGCACTCCGGTGCGGCTCTCCGGATCGACGGTCAGATCGGCGAAGGACAGCGCCCCGGACACGTTCTCGTCGAGGGGCCCGGCGGGTGCGGCACGGCGCAGCAGCGCCCGCAGCCGGGCCAGCAGCTCGTCCAGCGCGAACGGCTTGACCAGATAGTCGTCGGCACCCGCGTCCAGGCCCGCCACCCGCTCGCTGATCTCGTCCCGGGCGGTGAGCACCAGGACGGGCGTACGGTCGCCGAGCCCGCGCAGTCTGCGGCACACCGCCAGCCCGTCCATCACCGGCATGCCCAGGTCCAGCACGATGGCGTCCGGCGGTTCGGCGGCGACCGCGCTGAGCGCCGCCAGACCGTCCCCGGCCACCCGCACCTCGTACCCCTCCACGGCCAGCCCGTCCACGAGGGCGGCGCGCACCTCCGGATCGTCGTCCACCACCAGCACGGCCGCCGTCCGGGGGTCGGTGGGCTTTCCCCGGCCGGACGGGGAGGACGCGGCAGCGGACATCACAGGGCCTTTCCGATGGGCACAGGTCAGTCCCTACCCTGGCAGAACGCGCTCTTAGAACCCTCTTAGGCCCTGGGCCTCACCGCCATGGGCGACAATCGTCGGGTGCAGATCCTGTCCTTCCCCGAGGCCGAGACCCCGCCCTTGCTCCGCGCCCAGGTGTGGGAGCTCCAGCAGGAGGCGTGGCCCCCGGTGGAACCCGGTGCCGAGGGCGAACCCCGGCCCGTCCACGACCCCGCCCTGCGACCGCTGACGATGCTGCTCGTGGACAGCGGCGACGGTACCTACGACACCCGCGACGGTGGCGAACAGAGCGGTGGCGAACAGAGCGGTGGCGAACAGAGCGGTGGCGCGGAGGGCGGCACGGTGCTGGCCGCCCTGGACATCCTCACCAAGACGATCACCCACGCGGGCCGTTCCTACCGGGCCGGGGGCCTGAGCACCGTGGTGACCCGGCGGGCGGTACGCGGCCGGGGACACGGCGCCCGCCTCGTCGCCGCCGCCCACCGGGCCATGGCCGCCTCCGGTCTTGACCTGGGCGTCTTCACCTGCGACCGGGAGCTGCAAGACTTCTACACGGGCGCGGGATGGCAGCCGCTGCCCGGTACGGTGCTCATCGGAGGCACCCCCGAGACCCCCTTCCCCAGCGACCGGCCCTCCTTCGACAAGGTCACCATGGCGGACTTCTTCTCCGCCGCGGCCCGGCGCCACCGCGCCGACTTCGTGTCCGCCCGCATCGAGCTGTACCCCGGCGAGATCGACCGCCTGTGGTGACCGGCGCGGGAGACTCGGCCCGTTAGTCCAACACTCCCGCGCACTTGTCCATGGGCGCCCGGCCCGCCGCGGTTCCAGGGTGGAGCACTGTTCCCACCAGCGAGGCGGAGGAGCCGGCGCGTTGACTCACACAGAGGAGAGGCGGCCCGAGGAGGGGCGTCCCGGCCGCAGAGCGGTCGTGGTCACCACCACACTGGCCGGAATCGGAACGGCCATCGGCGCGGGCGGCGGCACCGCACACGCCCGTGACACCGCACACGCCCGCGCCGCCGAGCGCACCCTGCGGTCGAAGCGGCTGGAGGTCCGGGTGGACCCCGACTTCCCGCGCATCATCGCCTACACCGACCGCGACAGCGGCGCGGTGCTGTACGGACAGCGGGAGCCGGTGCGGTCGGTGCTCATCGACGGCACCGAACGCACCCCCCGCACCACCGCCGTCACCGGCGGCCCGGACCACATCACCTACACCCTCGCCTTCGGCGCGGACACCTCCGCCCCGGACGCCGAGATCGACATCCGGATCCGGGTCAGCGGATGGCAGGCCGAGTGGCGGGTCACCCGGATCGCGGACACCAAGGCGCTGCGCGTGGGCACCCTGCGCATCCCCGGTCTGGCGTTCCTCAGCGTCCGCGCCGACCAGCCGGGCGCCACCCTGCTGGCCGCCCGGATCGAACTCGACCAGGCCACGAGCGGTGACACCGTCGTCCGCCCCGCGGCCGACACCCCCACCGACAGCGAACCGGTCGGCTGCGCCTACGCCGTTGTCCATACCGACCGGCTGGCCGCCGCCGTCGAGACCAACACGGTGTGGGACAAGCCCTCTTCCGCCCCGGGCACCGCCTGGGAGAACGGACGGCTCCGTCGGCAGACCGTGCGGGAGGACGGCCAGATCACCGTCCGCCTCACCTGCGGTGAGTGGACCCACCGGGCCGCCACCGCCACCGTCGGCGCCACCGAGCCGCTGCCCTGGGCCACCGTGGTCCTCACCCGGGACCGCAACGGTGACGGTGTGGTCGACTGGCAGGACGCCGCCATCGCCTTCCGCGACATCATGGTCAATCCGCTCGGCGCCGATGAGCAGCATCTGCGGGTCGTCCCGCATATCCCGTTCAACTTCGCGAGCCAGGCCACCAACCCCTTCCTCGACACCCTCGACAACGTCAAGCGCATCGCGCTGGCCACTGACGGGCTGCGGCAGTACACCCTGCTCAAGGGCTATCAGTCGGAAGGCCATGACTCCGCCCACCCCGACTACGCGGGCAACTACAACACCCGCGCCGGCGGCCTGGCCGACCTCAACACCCTGCTGCGCGCCGGACGCCGCTGGAACAGCGACTTCGCGGTGCACGTCAACGCCACCGAGTCCTATCCGGTGGCCAACGCCTTCTCCGAGACGCTCGTCGACAAAAACGACAAGCAGTGGGACTGGCTCGACCAGTCCTACCGCATCGACCCCCGGCGCGACCTGGTCTCCGGTGACATCATCCGGCGCTTCCAGGACCTGCGGAACGACACCGACCCGGCCCTCAGCGCCCTCTACATCGATGTGTTCCGCGAGTCCGGCTGGAACTCCGACCGGCTCCAGCGGGCCCTGCGCGACCAGGGCTGGCACATCACCACCGAATGGGGCCACGGCCTGGAGCGTTCCTCACTGTGGTCGCACTGGGCCACCGAGACCGACTACGGTCCGGACTCCTCGCGCGGTATCAACTCCCGGCTCATCCGCTTCATCCGCAACCACCAGAAGGACGTCTTCGCCGACAAGTGGCCCACTCTGCTCGGCATCCCCCGGATGGGCAACTTCGAGGGCTGGACCGGCAAGACCGACTGGACCGCCTTCTACGAGCTCATCTGGACCCACAGCCTCCCGGCCAAATACCTCCAGGCGTACCCCATCCGCACCTGGGGCGACCACGAGATCACCTTCGAGGGGCCCGGCCGCACCGCGGTCACCGACACCGGGGGCATCCGCCGTATCACCACCGACGGACAGCTGGTCTACGACGGCGGCGGCTATCTGCTCCCCTGGGAACCGCGCGAGGCCACCGACCCGACCAAGCTCTACCACTACAACCCGGAGGGCGGCACCACCCGTTGGCGAGTGCCCCGCGGCTGGTCGGGGCAGCGCTCCGTGGTGCTCCACCGACTGACCGACCAGGGGCGCGCCGAGCCCGTCACCCTGCCGGTGCGCGACGGCGGCGTCAGCATCACCGCCGACGCCGGTGTCCCCTATGTGGTGCTGCGCTCCCGCGGCCGTGCTCAGGCGGCACCCGGCTGGGGCGAGGGCACCCCGCTGTACGACCCGGCATTCCACTCCGGCTCGCTGCGCGGATGGCAGACCACCGGTCCGGCGACCGTCGAACGCAGTGAACTGGGCGACTACGAACTGGTCATCGGCGAGGGCGCGGCCGCCACCGTCGGCCAGCGGCTCGGCCGGCTCGCCCCCGGCGGCTATGTCGCCTCCGTACAGGTGGAAGTGGGAGCGAAGGCCGGTGAACGACGGCGGGCAGCGCTGCGGGTGCACACCTCCGACGGTGTCACCGCGGAGAACTGGACCGAGACCTCGACGGCCGCCAACCACATGGCCGCCGACCGCAAGCACGGCACCCGTTTCCAGCGGATGTTCACCTTCTTCACCGTCCCCGACGGCGGCGGACCGGTCACCCTCACCCTGGCGGTGGCCGAGGGCCGGGCCAGGGTCCGCTTCGACCGGCTGCGGGTGGTACGCGCTCAGCGCACCGAGAAGCCCGGCACTCTGGTGTACGAGGACTTCGAGCGGGTGCCGCAGGGCTGGGGCCCGTTCGTCAAGGGCGACGCGGGCGGTGTCACCGACCCCCGCACCCATATCGCCCAGCGGCACGCCCCGTTCACCCAGGCCGGATGGAACGGCAAGGTGATCGACGATGTGCTCGAGGGCGGCCAGTCGCTGAAGTCACGCGGTGAGAACGCCGGGCTGGTCTACCGCACAGTGCCGCATACCACCCGCTTCCGCCCCGGACGGCGTTACCGGGTGAGCCTGACCTACGCCAACGAGGCGGCCGGTCAGTACGCGTGGATCACCGCCGTGGACGAGCCCTCGGCACGGGAGCTGGAGCGCACCCCGCTGCCCGCCGCCACCGGACGGGCCACCCACACCTACACCGTCACCGCGCCCGCGGACGGCGAGATGTGGGTCGGGCTGCGGAAGACCGGTGACAGCGGAACCGCGGAGTTCACCCTCGACTCCTTCACCGTGGAGGAGCTGGACTGAGAAGGGGGAGCGGGGGCGTCAGCGCAGGAACACCTCCCGCTCACCCGCGCCCTCCAGCTCCAGCACCAGCACCGTGTTGTCCCCGGCCCGCAGCAACGGGCCGGGGACGTACAAGGTTCGCTGCGGGCCCACCGACCAGTAGCGGCCCAGACAGTGGCCGTTGACGAGGACAAAACCACGGGTCCAGCCGGGCAGTTCGAGGGTCGCGTCCCCCACGGCGGACACCGTGAACCACCCCCGGTAAAGCCCCTCACCCGGGCCTTCCGGGCCCTCCTCCGCCAAGTCCCGGAACGGCACCCGGGCCACCGCGTCCATGTCCGCCAGCGCGCCGAGCCGCAGTGGCCGCGCCCGTACCCCGTGCAGATACTGGCGCTCGTGGAGCACCCCGCCGGTGATGCCCTTCGGCTCGGCCAGCCGCGGCCCGTAGCCGACCCGGCCCAGCGACTCCACCCACAGCTCCACCGCGGCCGGCCCGGTCACCCCCTCGACCACCGCGTCCGTCTCGTCCAGCACGGCGCGGCGCTCCCCGTCCACCGAGCACACCGCGCGGTCCCGCAGGCCGGTCACCCGCAGCGGATACGGGCCGCGCGGGCCCGGTACGTCGAGGCGGTAGCGGACCACACCCCGGTCCACATCCAGTTCCTCGAAGGTCGGTGGCATCGGCGCCACCACCTCCTCATCGCCCAGCGTCCCCAGCACATCGCTTAGCGGCGCCCACTGCGTCAGGGCGATCCGCACCGCCGCCGGGAGGACGGGAGGCGGTGGCGGCACATCCGGCAGCGGCAGGTCCGCGTACTCCGCCAGCACCTCGCGGAACCGCCAGAACTTCTCCGTGGGCCGGCCTCGTTCGTCCACCGGGGCGTCGTAGTCGTACGAGGTCACCACCGGCCGCAGCGCGCCGAGGTGGTCCTCACCGGCGCGGTTCGCCCCCGCCCAGCCGCCGGTGTTCGTTCCGCCGTGTGCCATGTAGACGTTGACCGACGCGCCGCACTCCAGGATCTCGCGCAGCGCCGCCGCGGCGTCCGCCGCGTCCCGGACCGGACTTTCCGCACCCCAGTGGCCGAACCAGCCGCACCAGAACTCCATGCACATCAGCGGCCCCGAGGGCCGGTGGCGACGCAGCGCGGCGAAGGCGTCCCGCGCCCCGGATCCGAAGTTGACGGTGGCCAGGACGCCCGGCAGAGAACCACCGGTGAGCATATGGTCCTCCGGTCCGTCGGAGGTGAACAGCGGTATGGTGACGCCCAGTTGCCGCAAGCACCGGGCCAGCCGTCGCAGATATCCCCGGTCCGAACCGTAGGAGCCGTACTCGTTCTCCACCTGCACCATGAGCACCGGACCGCCGTGTCCGGACCCGGATCCCGGCGTCACCGGGGCCGTGATCTGGCGTGGCACCACCTCGGCCATCAGCCGCTCGAACCACCTCTCCACCGCCGCCAGATACTCCGCGTCCGAGGTCCGTACCCGGCGGCCCACCGGTCCGGTCAGCCAGTGCGGCAGTCCGCCGTTCTCCCACTCCGCGCAGATGTACGGCCCGGGGCGCACGATCGCCCACAGCCCGGCCTCCCGCACCGTGTCCAGGAACCGCCCGAGCGCTTCCACATCCTCGAACCGGCCCGGTGAGGGTTGGTGCAGATTCCACGGCACATAGGTCTCCACACAGTTCAGCCCCATCGCGCGCAGCATCGCGAGCCGGTGTTCCCAGTGGTCCTCGGCCACCCGGAAGTAGTGCAACGCCCCCGACAGCAGCCGGACCGGCCGCCCGTCCAGCTCGAAATGCTCAGCCCCGACCACGAACTCCGGCACAGCCCGGCCCCGCCTCTCGTGCGTCCGCTCTCGTCCATCCGCTCCGACCGGGTCACCCTTTCCCCCTGGCGGGCGGGCGGTCCATGGACAAAGATCGGCGATTGATTGGACGTAGCTGAGACGCGGCTGTGACGCAGCCGACGGGGTGCGGTGGCGGCACCGGCGCCACCGCACCCCGGACCACACCACCGGCAGGACGGGAGCGCGGATGTATCACACCTGGATGCGGTACTTCACGCCCAGCCCGGTCCATCACCGGCTCGGCCTGGTGTGCCTGGGCGTCGGCCTCCAGCACGGCGCCCTGCCCGTCGTCGGCCCGCGCGTCCTCGGCCACCATGTGGCGGTGGTCATCAGCGCGGGCGGCGGGTGGTTCCGCGGTGCGGACGGCCGGCGCCGTACCGTCACCGCGCCCGCACTGCTCTGGCTCACGCCCGGTGTCACCCATCACTACGCCCCGGACCCGGACACCGGATGGGACGAGGCGTTCGTCGACTTCACCGGACCGGCCACCGCCGCCTACACCGACCTGGGCTATATCGACCCGGACGAGCCGGTGGTCGCGCTCATCGACACCGCCACCGCCCGTACGGCCATCGGCCGGATCGTCCGCGCCGCCCGCCAGGGCAATCCGTTCCTGGAGGTCGAGACCGCCGCCGCCGTCCATGAACTCCTCGTCGCCCTGCGCCGCGTGCGCGCCGACACCGGCGCCGACGGACATCCGGTGCTCCAGGCGCTGGCGCGGGACGCCTTCCAGCCGCTGTCGGTGGCCGAGCACGCCGCCCGGCACGGCATGACACCGGCCGAACTGCGCACCGCGGTACGGCGCGGCGCGGGGTGCAGCCCCAAGGACTACCTGCTCGGGATCCGGCTGGGCCGTGCCAAGGAGCTTCTCGTCGGCACCGAACTGCCAGTGGCCGCCGTCGCCCGCCGTGTCGGCTACGACGACCCCGCCTACTTCAGCAGGCTGTTCGCCCGCCGGGTGGGCACGGCACCGGTCCGCTTCCGTGAGCAGCAGGGCCGTACGGTGCCCGGCGGCTTTACCGACCGGATCCCGGACCCGGATCGCCCGCCGACCATTCCACCCTCCGCGCCGGTGGACGACGGCGGATGACGCGACGTCGGGTCGCGGAGTGGCAGGAAGGGGGCCCGGTGGCACGTTGTCCGAGGTGATCGATAGTGTCGTGGCTCGCACGTGCGGGGGCGTGTGCTGGAGGAGTGCTGTCTTCCTGCTGTTCTGCGCCCGCTCATTGGACGCCGACACCGAGGAGGGGAGCCATGTCGTACCCAGGGCCGCCCGAGTATCCGGGCAACGCCGGGGCCTACGGCCAACAGCCGCAGGGGGCTTGGCCGCAGGGCCAGGGTCAGCCACCGGGCCAGGGCCAGGGCGGGGCCGCGCCACCACCGATGCCATCGCCCATGCCACCGCCACCACCGCCACCACCGTCCCAGGCACCGCCGGGATGGCAGGGCGCACCCCAGCAGCCGGGCCCGATATCCCCTCACCCGGGCCACCCCGGCCACCCGGGTCAGCCGCCCGCCGGTCCGTGGGCGTCGCAGGGAATGCCGCCCGGCGGTATGCCCGTTCCGCCCCAGCACCCGGCCGCGCAGAAGAACGCGGGGCGCACCTGTCTCACCGTCGGCCTCAGCGTCGTCGGTGTGCTGGCGCTGCTCGGCGGTGGCGGGCTGACCGCCCACGCCTTCTCCAACCACAGCCAGACCACCCCCAACCGCACCGCGTACGGCCCCACGATGTGGCGGAACGAACCGGCGGACACGCTGTTCCCGGAGACCCTCGCCGTCCGCGAGAACGCCCAGTCCCAGTCCACCGACCGTACCCGGGCCATGTGGCACCGGATCGGCATCTCCGAACAGACCGGCTGCGACGAGGGGTTGGCGGGCGCCACCGCGGCCGAGGCGAAGAAGCTGGGCTGCAAGGCCGTGCTGCGCGCCACCTATGTCGATCCGACCGGTAACACCGTGGCCACCGCCGGCCTGATCGTCTTCCCCAAGGGCGATGCCGTGAAGACGGCGATGAGCACGTTCTTCGACGCCGAGAAGGAGAAGCGCAACCCATCGCCGGGAGTGAAGGCGTACGCGGTGCCGGGCACCGCCGGCGCCCGGTGGAGCGATCAGCGCAGTAACGGCTCAGCCGGGAGGTCGGTCACCGAACTCAGCATTCCCTACGCCCTCGTGGCCTCCGCGGGTGCGGTCGACGGCCGCAAGGCGGGTCCGCTGCCCGGTCAGTGGGGCGGTTCCAGTATTGACGCGAAGCAGGACCGCGCGCCGTGGCGGGGCGCCGCCGACAGCCTGGCGGGCGCACTCGACCAGCACCTCGGTGCTCTGCTGTTGGAGGAGACCTCATGAGTGTCCGGCGCAACGCCACGGCGGTGACCGCGGCCGCGCTCGGCGCGCTGCTGGCCGTGCTGCCCGCCACGTCCGCGTCCGCCGCCCCCGTCCCCACCCCGGCAAGCTGGGAGTCCCAGGCGCTCGGCCTGCCCGCGGCACAGCGGATCGCCCAGGGCGCGGGCATCAAGGTCGCCGTGCTGGACAGCGGGGTGATGACAAACCATCCGGCGCTCCGCGGCAAGGTGACCACGGGCCCCGACTTCTACCGCGACGGGCTCCAGCCCGGCAATCCGCGCTGGGGACGGCACGGTACGGCGATGGCCTCGGATGTGCTCAAAGTGGCCCCGAAGGCGGACATCCTGTCGGTGCGGGTGATCGACGACAAGCATGAGCACGACTTCGACGAGGGTCCGTCCGGGCCCAGTCCGGTCGGTCAGGGCATCGACTACGCGGTCGACCACGGCGCCGATGTGATCTCGATGTCGCTCGGCGGTGAGATGTGGGGCGACAGTTACGACGACACCGAGGTCAACGCCCTGGCCCGGGCCGCGCAGAAGGGCATTCCGGTGATCGCGTCCGCGGGTAATGAGGGGGACATGTTCAACGAAGCCTCTTTCCCCGCCGGTTATCCGGGAGTGGTCGCCGTCGCCGCGACCCAGAAGGGCGGCACCCGCGCCGAATTCTCCACGGTGCGGACCTACAACGCGGTGGCCGCGCCGGGCGTGGGCATCATGAGCGCGAAGCACACCGGTGGCTATGCACCGGTCGACGGCACCTCACCCGCCGCGGCGTTGACCTCCGGTGTGGTGGCGCTGATGCTCTCCCACAACAACAAGCTGACACCGGCGCAGGTGCGCGCGGTGCTGACCAAGACGGCCACGCATCCGTCCGGCGGGCGCAACGCCCTGGTCGGATACGGCCCGATCAATGCCGCCGCGGCGGTACGGTCCTCGGCGAAGCCGCCCGCCGATGGGACGGTGCCGGTGAAGTACACAGGCAAGAAATTCCTCGCGGAACCGGACGGCACCCCCAAAACGGAGCATCCGCCGATGGAGACCGAAGTGCTCACCATTGGTCTCGGTGCTGCGGGGGCGGGGTTGTTGATGATTGTCGCGGCGGTGTTGATCCGCCGTGCGGGCCGCCGTCGCGCGGCCGCTCTTCCGTAGTCGTCGGAAAAGCGGAAACACCCCGGTCGCCTTGAGGCCGGGGTGTTTCTCTGCGTATATTGGGGATTTGCATGCCCTCATGAATTCCAGGCATGGTTAAGTCCGATGCAGTGATAATACCCGGCGGGAGTCGAATTGTCAAACGAGGAATTGCGCCGAGAGCAACAATTTCTTGACATGCTCTACGGACGTCTCGCCGAGCTGAGAGATGAAGCGGAGCGGGCCGTGTCCGAGGCCCTGACCCTGGGCGACACCACCGCCCAGGGGCGGCTGGAGCGGGATGTACTGGTCGCCGAGCGGTCCGGTCTCCTCGCCGCGTTCGACGCGGGGGAGCGCGGGCTGTGTTTCGGCCGGCTGATGTTCCGCGACGGCCGTGACCACCACATCGGGCGCATCGGTATGCGGCGCGACGACGCCGAGCGCACCCCGCTGGTCGTCGACTGGCGGGCCGAGGTGGCGCGCCCGTTCTACCTCGCCACCGGACACACCCCCATGGGGCTGCGCCGCAGACGGCACATCAGCACCGAAGGCCCACGGGTCACCGCCCTCCACGACGAGATCCTGGACCTGTCCGACACCATACGGACCGGTCATGAGGGCAGCGACGCGGACGCCGTGCTGCTCGCCGCCCTGGACACCGCCCGCACCGGCCGGATGCACGACATCGTGCAGACCATCCAGGCCGAACAGGACCGGATCATCCGCGCCCCGCACACCGGTGTCCTGGTCGTCGAGGGCGGCCCCGGCACCGGGAAGACTGCCGTCGCCCTGCACCGTGCCGCGTATCTGCTCTACGCGCAGCGGGAGTTGCTGGCCCGCCGCGCGGTGCTGATCGTCGGCCCCAACCCGGCGTTCCTCGGGTACATCGGGGAGGTGCTGCCCTCGCTCGGCGAGACGGGGGTCATGCTCGCCACCCTCGGTGAACTGTTCCCCGGGGTGACCGCCACCGGTATCGACACCCCCGCCGCCGCGGAGGCCAAGGGCCGCGCCACGATGGCCGACGCGCTGGCCCAGTTCGTACGGGACAAGCAGTCCCTGCCCGACCCGGCGATCGTCATCGCCCATGAGGACGGTGACCTGGTGCTGGACGCGGACATCGCGTCCGACGCCCGCTGGCTGGCGCGTGGCACGCGGCTGCCGCACAACCTCGCCCGTCCGCATTTCGCGTTCTCCGTCATCGACGCGCTGACCGACCAGTTGACCGACCGCATCGGCGCCGACCCCTACGGCGGCCCCAATCTGCTGGGCCCCGATGACATCGCGCAGCTCGGCAAGGCGATCGCCACCAGTTCCGAGGTGCACGCCGCCATCGAGGAGCTGTGGCCCCACCTCACCCCGCGGCAGTTGGTCGCGGACTTCCTCAGCGAGCCGGTCCACCTCCCCGAGGCCGACGCTGAGGCGATCCGCCGCACCGGCGGTGCGTGGACCCCCGCCGACGTTCCGCTGCTCGACGAGGCCGCCGAGCTCCTCGGCGAGGACGACTCCGCCGCCCGCGCCGCCGCCGAGGGCCGACGACAGCAGCGCATCGCCTATGCGCAGGGTGTGCTCGACCTCTCCTACGGCTCCCGCACCCTGGAGTTCGAGGACCGCGAAGACGAGGACTCGGAGGTGCTGGCCGCCCATGACCTGATCGACGCCGAGCGGCTGGCGGAGCGGAACGAGGAGGCCGACCACCGCAGCGCCGCCGAGCGCGCCGCGGCCGACCGCACCTGGGCCTTCGGCCACATCATCGTGGACGAGGCGCAGGAGCTGTCCACGATGGCGTGGCGGCTGCTGATGCGGCGCAGCCCGACCCGTTCGATGACCCTGGTGGGCGACCCCGCGCAGACCGCGGAGCCCGGTGGCTGCGGCTCCTGGTCGGAGATCCTCGCCCCGTATGTCGAGGACCGCTTCGAGCACACCCGGCTCGGTGTCAACTACCGCACCCCGGCCGAGATCATGGCCATCGCCGCGGAGGTGGCCCGGTCCGCGGACCCCGCCTTCGAACCGCCCAGCTCCGTCCGCGCCACCGGAGTACGCCCCTGGGCCCGGCACACCGCCGATCTGCCGGGCGCGGTGGCCGGGGCCGTGGCACGGGAGACGCGGGAGGAGGGCCGGATCGCGGTGATC
Source organism: Streptomyces sp. JLBJ103 (assembly GCF_058215575.1). Taxonomy (NCBI): domain Bacteria; kingdom Bacillati; phylum Actinomycetota; class Actinomycetes; order Kitasatosporales; family Streptomycetaceae; genus Streptomyces; species Streptomyces sp. JLBJ103. The sequence goes on from NZ_CM177089.1 coordinate 7,727,513, forward strand.
GCGCCGCGCGACCGCCTGGCTGCCCTCCGCGCCGCCCTGCCGGATGCCTCCGCCGGACGCACTCCGGACCTGACCCGCCCGGTGGTCCTGCTCGACCCACGGCAGGCCAAGGGGCTGGAGTTCGACACCGTGATCGTGGCCGAACCGGCGGAGTTCGGGACGAGCGACCTCTACGTGGCGCTCACCCGGGCCACCCAGCGGCTGGGCGTGGTGCACACCGGACCGCTGCCGACGGGTCTGGACGGCCTTGAGGCGGATCGTCCCACGGCGGGCCACGAGCCGGGGAAGGGGATGCCGGGGAAGGGGATGCCGGGGGAGGGGAGGCTCACCGCTCCGGAGGCGTGAGGAAACCGGTGACCGGGCGCTCTTGGCGTACACCGTCCACCGTGATGTCGACCGCCTCGTTGTAAAACGCCACCCGGTCCCTGATGACCGCCACGGCCGCCAGCGGATCCGGATAGCTCCAGGCGATGCCGGGTGGCACCTCGCCGCCGCCCGCCCAGGACCAGTACGCGGTGGCCACCCCCTTGTACGGGCAGCGGGTGGTCAGCTCGGCCGGGGTGAGCAGATCCAGCCGGACGTCCTCGCGCGGGAGGTAGTAGCGGACGGGCAGATGGGTCTCGAAGAGCAGCACCGGGGAGTGCGAGTCCGCCACCACCGTCCCCTCGATCGAGACCTGGACATGGCGGGTGCTGGGCAGTGCGTCCACGCGCTTGTGGGGGTCGCGGGGATGCACGAAGATCTCCTCCTCCTCTTCGTACCAGTGGTCCAGCACCTCCCGCCCGAACCAGGCGAAGGAGAGGTATCCCGCCAACTCCTCACCGGGGTAGGTCCAGGCCGCGTCCGGGACGATCCCCTCGCCGGTGTCCAGGTCGTAGTGGGTAGCCCCTGGTGTCGAGTTGGCGGGCGGTGCGCTCTCGCGCAGCAGATCCATCCGGACGTCCGCACGGGGAAACGCGTACAGCGGGACCGGGTGCCCCGGTTCCCACACCAGGATCGGACGGTGGCTGTCCACCACTGTGATCCCGCCCTTGGTGCCACGCACCCAGCGCTCGCTGGGCTCCCACAGCAGGGCCCGGTCGGGCACGGAGTCCCGCCGCCTCACGGGCACGGGCTCGGCCCCGCCACCGGTGTCCGCCACGAACGCCACCTCACCCCTGATTCCGGTCCGGTCCGGCGTCGGCACGGTGTGCACCGTGCCGACGGTCGACCTCCACGATGCCCGGTCGGAGGGGATTCCGCAGCTCCGCCGAGGAGGCGGTCAGCCGCTCAGCCGGTCAGTTCCTGCGGCGGCGCCGCTGGGCGGTGGTCGGCGATGTCGCGGAACTCCGCGCGGGCATCCTCGGTGCAGGCGCGGGTGCTCCGCCACGGGTGGCGCGGGGCAGTCGCGGTTTACGTCAGCGGGCCGGGATCCGCGCGGCCACGCAGGGGTCCTCGTTGCGGTAGCCGAGACGGTTGTACAGCCGGTCCGCGGGGGCGTTGTCGGCCAGCTGCCACAGGGTGCAGAACCCGTGGCGGCGTACCGCGTACCGGGTCAGCCACGAGGTCAGCGCCGCGCCGAGGCCCTGGCCGCGCATCCGGGCGTCGGTGGCCACCGACGCCATCAGCGGCGCCCCGCTGTCCCGCAGCGTGCTCAGGGCGCCGCACGCCACCATCCTGCCGTCGTCGTCCCGGATCCCTGCCCACAGGCTGACACCGGCGGACCCGGGGCCGGTGGAGTGGGCCGGGCTGTGCTCGTTGAGGAACGCCAGCAACTCGTCGTGGTGACGCTCGCCGAACTCGACCACCCGCTCCTCGCCGCGCTGGACCGGTGGCTCCTCCAGTGTCCAGCGGAAGATCCACTCGACCACATCGGTCACCGGCAGATGGCGGGCCACCAGGGTGTCGGTCCCACGTGGCCCGGTGAACTCACGCACCCGGTCGGGATGGCGCTGCGCCGCCCGCAGCACGAGGGCTGCGGCGGCCACCGGCTCACCGACGCTCCACACATGGCCACGGGTGTCGTCCAGCCAGGCCGCGGCGCCGTCGGCGGTCCAGCTGATCCGGTCGGTCGGGCGTTGTCGTGCGGCGCCGAATCTCAGCAGGGCGGAGCCGGGCCGTTGTTCCAGGCCCTGGTCGAACAGGTCCGCGGGGCGGGGGAGGACAGTCGTTGCCTGCATCGCTACTCACACGAAGACATGAGGAAGGACAAGGAAGGACGGCTGAGGAGCCACGGGGAGGGGGTATGGGGGAGGCGGCCGACCACTCTGGCACACCGCCCCTGGGCGGGAGCAAATCCGTGGCGACGGCACCGCACCATGCCATGAGATGCCATGAGATCTGTCACAACAATCCGTGGAGCAAAAGGTACGCGAAGGTCGATATCTCCTAGGCGACATAAGAGGGTTTTTCCGCTCTGGTGGACATGTGTGCTCCGGCGCGCGATGCCGTCCGGGCCGGAGCGTCATGGTGCACAGTCGTGCCGGAACCAGGTGTTCTGACGGTGTGGCAGTGCGGTGGCGAAGCTGTGAAGCCGCACCAGCACGCATCGCCGAGGAGTGCAAGCCACGTGTACCACTACGAAGCCGCATAGGACCGAACACTTGTTGCCCCGCACCTCCGGCGGATCTAAGAATGGCGGCCCGCAAGGCGCCCCGGCGGCTCATGCGCGACATCGTGCGGAACCCCGCCGGACCAGGGGGGAGAGGGCGTGCCGCGATTACCGAGTGAGGTCATGTATGAGCAAGCACCGCAGCAACAAGACGCACCACCGGAAGATAGCCGTGGCGGCCGTGGCCGTCGCCGCCGTGGGTGTGCCTTCCGTTGCCATGGCCTGTCTGGACGGGCAGGACAACAAGGGCTCCGAGGCCCGTGGCGAATGGACCACGACCGCCCGCCACCGTGGCCACAGCGACTCGGACAAGGAGAAAGACCACCGGTGGAAGCACCGCGCCGACCGGTCCAAGCCCACCCCGAGCGCATCGCGGTCGGCCTCGCCGCGTCACACCCCGTCCGCTCGCCCCTCCTCCGCGGCACCGTCCACCGCCGCCTCCACCCGCACCGCTCCGGCCAAGGCCACCACCAAGGCCGCCTCGCCGTCCTCCAAGGCCCCCGCGTCGAGCACCGCCACCAAGAGCTCCGGCTCGTCCCTCCAGGACCAGATCGTCGCGCTGGTCAACAAGGAGCGCGCCAAGGTCGGCTGCAAGCCGGTGACCGTCGACGCCAAGCTGACCAAGGCCGCCCAGGCTCACAGTGAGGACATGGCGGCACACAGCAACATGTCGCACACCGGGTCCGACGGATCATCCCCCGACGACCGCATCGAGCGGGCCGGATACTCCTGGAGCACCTACGGCGAGAACGTGGCCTACGGCTACAGCTCGCCCGAGAGCGTCATGCAGGGCTGGATGAACAGCTCCGGCCACAAGGCCAACATCCTGAACTGCAACTTCAAGGAGATCGGCGTCGGCCACGCGCAGCCCGGCCACTACTGGACCCAGGACTTCGCCACCGCCCGCTGACCCACTCGGCCACTTCGCCCCGCGGCGCCCGGCCGCCAACGGGCACCGCACACGGCACCCGTGCACACCGGCCGGGGCCGACGCTCAGCCGTCGGTCCCGGCCGCTCGTGCCCGTGCCCGCGCCTCGCCGGGCGGGCGGATGAACTGTAGCTCCAGTGTGGCCGGTGGCTCTGCCACACCCGGCCCGCCCGCGAGCGCCCAGGCGAGCAGATCGTCGGTGCTCTCGTCGTCCAGCGCCCAGCCGACCCAGGTCGGCCGGCCACCGGAGCGGCGTCCGGTGGCGGAGGGCTGGACCACCACCACATTGGCCTGACCGCACGGGCCCAGACAGTCGGTCGTCCGGACCGCCAGACACCCCGGTGCGGCGTCCACCGCCGCCCGCAGCCGGTCCAGCTGACCCTGGTGATCCGTACGCGGGTGCTTGGCCGCGTCGCCGCAGCAACAGTCCCGGCAGACAACGAGGGTGCACGGCCGTTCCGGTACGCCGCGCCGCGGCCAGCTCTGCATCGGAGCATTGTGGCACGGCGGTTCAGCGCCCCGTCGGGGCCCCGAAGGACGGGGCCGGTCCGCGTTTCCGTGACGGGAACAGGACCGGCCCCGAACGGTGCCGACCGCGAGGCGCGCGTTCAGCCGGGTGTCCGCTCCCGGGGCCCGTAGAGCGCCTGGTCCTGGCCGGTGGCCAGGGCCCAGTACCGGTCGCCGTAGGACCAGTGCCACCATTCGGTGGGGTAGTTGACCATCCCCACCGCCGTCAGCGCGTCGGCGAGCAACCGCCGGTTGGCGCGGGCCTGTGCGCTGATACCGGGAGCGTCGGTGTAGCAGGCGCCGTCGCTCTCCTCCGGGCTGGCGTTCATCGGTGTCCCCATGTCGAGTTCCCGCCCGTCGGCCGTGGTGGCGAGGGTGAGGTCGACCGCGGCGCCGGCGCTGTGCGGAGCGATCTCGGGCGGGGACACATAGCGGCTCGCGGCGCGGTGGACCTCCTCGGCGGACCAGCCGGGATGGGACGCGCGCAGTTCGTCGGCGTAACTCTGGAAGTACTGCCGTTGCAGGGCGGGCGTCCGGTAGCCCTCGATGATGAGCAGGCCGATGCCGTCCGGCAGCAGCGCCCGCGCCTCCAACAGCCGGGTCAGCACCCCTTCCCGCAGCCAGGCGAACGCTCCCTCGGCGTCCGCTCTGTCGGGGGCGGTGGCCAACGACGCATGGAGCCGGACGTCGAGGAGCGGTTCACCGCAGTCCACCACGGGGATGGATGTGACTCTCGGATCTGACATCAGGACAACTTCGGTCATGGCCCGATCATCGCCTGCCGGCGGCCGCGCGGAGGGAGGCCGCGTTGTGATCGTGGTCACCGGAGCGTGTCCCCGTGTGCGACAAGCCATTCCTGGACGGCCCGGCCGGTCGCCTCGGAGTGGTCCTCCATGATGGTGAAGTGGTCTCCTGACACATCGACGGGGACATGCGGCAGCGGCCATGTCGCCTGCCAGGCGCCCTCGGCCGCCTCGACGGGGGTCGCGGCGGTGGATCCGCCGGGTGGATAGGCCGCGCGCACCAGCAGGGTGGGCGCGGTGACCGGCACCGGACTCCAGTTCTCGAACGCGCGCAAGTAGCAGCCTTCGGCGGTGAGTTGGGCGCCGGTCAGCAGCTCGAGCTCCTCCGGGGACGCGGCATTGACCCGAGCCACGATCTCGGGCCACAGCTGGTCGTCAAACCTGTCGGTCACCGGGTAGGTGTCCAGCAACACCACCGCGCTCACCGGGACACCCCACTGTTCCAGGCGCGCCGCCACCGCGTTGGCCATCAGACCGCCCGAGGAGTAACCGGCCAGGGCGAACGGAGCGCCGCCGGTGTGGGCGCGCACCGCCTCCGCCTGGAAGTCCACCGCCTGCTCCACCCCGGCGGGCAGCGGCTCCCCGGTGCGGAAGCCTGGATAGGGCAGTACGGTCACCTTCCGGTGGCCGCCGAACACCGTGGCGAAGCGGGTGTAGAAGTGCGGACCGGACGGCGCCACCAGCGGGGGGAAGCAGAGCAGTTCGGGGGCGCTGCCAGTGGCCAGCCGCACCGGTGGCGGAGGGGTGGCCACCTCGGCCGCCGCGGTGAACGTGGGCCGCAGAACCGCGGCCGCCCGCAGCAGTTCCACACTCTCCACCCACAGACCGAGGCGACACGCCTGGAGATACAGCCCGCGCAGGGTGTCCTCGGGGGCGATGGCCGAAGCCTCGTCGCCGAGGGCGAGTTCGGCGCACAGATGGGCGCACAACGCCTCTCCGCTGGGGTGGTCGAAGGCGATGGTGGCGGCCAGGCTCAGCCCGGTGGCCTCCGCCAGCCGGTTGCGCAGCTCCAGCGCGGTCAGCGAGTCGAAGCTCCACTGCCCCCGGACGTCGGTCATATCGAACTCGTCGGGCGAGGCGTAGCCGAGGACGGCGGCCGCGTGGTCGCGCACCACCTCCCTCAGCACCCGCTCGCGCTCGCCCTCCGGCAGTCCGGCCAGCCGGGTGGCGGTGTCCTCACCCATGGCCGTCGCCGCCGCCCGAGCCGCCCGCTTCACCGGTGCCCGCACCAACCCGCGGAGCATCACCGGCACGGCGTCCGGGGCGGCGCGCAGCGCACCGGTGTTCAGCCGCATCGGCACCACCACCGACGTCGGTGACTCCAGGCCCAGGTCGAACAGGGCCAGCCCCTCGGCCGCGGACAGCGCGGCCACACCCGACCGGGAGAGCCGGGACACATCGGCTGCCGACATCCCTCTCGTCATACCGCTGCTGTCCGCCCACAGCCCCCAGGCCAGGGACACCGCGGACAGGCCCGCCGCCCGGCGGTGCCGGGCCAGCCCGTCCAGGAAGGCATTGGCCGCCGCGTAGTTGCCCTGGCCGGGGCCGCCGAGCGTACCCGCCGCCGACGAGAACAGCACAAAGGCCGACAGCTCCCGGTCGAGGGTGAGTTCATGCAGCAGCCAGGCCGCATCGGCCTTGGGTCGCAGCACCCGTCGCACCCGCTCCGCGTCGAGGGCGCCGATCACCCCGTCGTCGAGCAGCCCGGCCGTGTGCACGACCCCGGTGAGCGGATGCGCCGCGGGCACGGCGGCCAGCAGCGCGGCCAGCGCGGCACGGTCGGACACATCGCAGGCGGTGAGCGTCACCTCCGCACCCAGCGCGATCAGTTCGGCGCACAGCTCCTCGGCGCCCGGTGCCGCCGGCCCGCTCCGGCTGACCAGCAGCAACCGGTCCACTCCGTAGGCGGTCACCAAATGGCGGGCGACGAGGGCACCGAGGGTTCCGGTGGCGCCGGTGACCAGTACGGTGCCACCGGGCGCGAAGCGGACCACGTCGGCGCCGGTGGTGCGGGCGGCACCGGCCCGGGTGAGCCGTGGCACCCGTACCTCGCCCTCGCGCAGGGCGAGTTGGGGTTCGCCACCGGCCACCGCTTCGGCCAGCGCCGTCGGCAGGGTCGTGTACGAGGCGGCGGATCCGTCGAGGTCGAGCAGGACGAGCCGGCCCGGGTTCTCGGTCTGCGCGGAGCGGATCAGCCCCCACACCGCGCTTCGCGCCAGATCGGAAACGTCCTCCTCCTCACCGGTCGCCACCGCTCGCCGGGTGACCAGCACCAGCGGAACGCCCGCGAACCGCTCGTCGGACAGCCACTCCTGGGCATGGCGCAGCGCCTCCAGCGTGGCCTGTCCGGCGTTGTCCGCCGGATCAGCGCCGGACACATCGCCGAATGACACCAGCACCGCGTCGGGTGGTCCGTCCGCCGCGCCGAGGGCCGAGGCCAGATCGGCGCGGTGGGTGACACTGCCGCCCCCGGCCGCGCACGCGGCCCCCAGCCCGAGGTGGTCGGGACCGGCCACCACCCAGCGGAGAGCCGTGGCCGGGGCGGATGGCCGCGGCCGGGCCACCCAGTCCAGCCGGAAGAGCGCATCGGCGTGTGCGCCATGGTCCGTTCCGAGCCGGTCGGTATCGACCGGCCGCAGCACCAGCGACTCGACGGTGGCCACCGGTTCACCCGCGGGGTCCGTCAGCGACAGGGCGACCGCGTCCGGTCCGGCCGGGCTCAGCCGCACCCGCACCACGGCGGCGCCGACGGCATGGCGCCGCACCCCGCGCCAGGAGAACGGCAGCCGGGCCCGGCCCGCGTCGTCCAGGAGTCCGCCGAGGTCGATCGCGTGCAGACAGGCATCGAGCAGCGCGGGATGCACCCCGTAGGCGTCGGCCTCGGTCCGCTGCTCCTCGGCGAGTTCCACCTCGGCCAGCACCTCGTCCCCGTGCCGCCACGCCGCGCGCAGCCCCTGGAACGCCGGGCCGTAACCGAGCCCCGCGGCGGCCATCGTCCGGTACACCCCGGCCACGTCCAGCGGCTCCGCCCCGGCCGGTGGCCAGACCGGAACGGAGTCCGGTGCCGTACCGCCGCCCACGGTGAGCACACCGACCGCGTGCCGGGTCCACTCCTCGGCGCCGTCCATGCCGTCCGCCCCGTCCTCGTCGGACGGGCTCTCCGGGCCGTCCGGGCGTGAGTCCACGGTGACCGTGCGGCGCCCGGAACCATCGTCCCCGGCCACGGTGAGCCGCAACCGCACCCCGCCGTGCTCGGGCAGCACCAGCGGCGCGGTGAGCGTCAGCTCCTCCAAAGTGTCACAGCCGGTCAACTCACCTGCGGTCAGCGTCAGTTCCACAAACGCGGTACCCGGCAGCAGCGTGCTGTCACCGACCGTGTGATCGGCGAGCCAGGGGTGGTCGGCCGTCGACAGCCGGGCGGTGCAGACCAGTCCCTGCCCGTCGGCCAGTTCCAGCGCGGCGCCGAGCAGCGGATGCGCGGCGGCGGTGAGCCCCAGCTCCGTCACGGCGGCCTCGCCGACCGCCACCCGGGGCGCCTCCAGCCAGTAGCGCTGCCGCTGGAAGGCATACGTGGGCAACTCCACCACCGGCCGGTCCCCGGACACAGGCTCCGCCCAGACCACCGCCACGCCCCGGACATACGCCTCGGCCAGCGACAGCCGGAACCGTCCGCGGCCTCCGTCGTCGCGGCGCAGTGTGCCCAGGGTCACGCCATCGGTGTCCCGCAGTGTGTCCTGCATCGGCAGGGACAGTGTCGGATGCGGACTGACCTCGATGAACACCCGGTGTCCGGCATCCGCCAGAGCCCGGGTGGCACGCTCGAAGTCGACGGTGTGCCGCAGACTGCGGTACCAGTAACCGGCGTCCAGACCGGCGGTGTCCACCCGTTCGCCCGTCAGCGCCGAGTAGTACGGCACCCGCGGCACCCGCGGCCGGATACCGCCCAGCGCCTCGGTGAGGTCGTCCTCGACCGCCGCCACCTGCGCCGAGTGGGAGGCGTAGTCGACCGCCACCCGGCGGGCCCGCACCCCATCCTGTTCGGCCGAGGCCAACAACTCCTCCAGCGCTGCCGGTTCCCCGGACACCACCACGGTCCGCGGTCCGTTGACGGCCGCGACCGACAGCCGGTCGGCCCAGCGGGCGATCCGGCGCGCGGTGTCCTCCGCGGACGCCACCAGCGAGACCATCCCGCCGTGCCCGGCAAGGACGCGCAGGGCGCGGGAGCGCAGCGCCACCACCAGAGCGGCGTCCTGGAGCGACAGCGCACCGGCCACACACGCGGCGGCGATCTCCCCCTGGGAGTGGCCCACCACCGCGGTCGGGGTGACACCGTGGGCACGCCACACCTCGGCCAGCGACACCATCACCGCCCACAGAGCGGGCTGCACCACATCCACTCGGTCCAGCCCCGGAGCGCCGGGCGCGCCCCGCACCACATCGAGCAGCGACCAGTCCGTATGGGGTGCCAGCGCGGCGGCGCACTCCGCCATTCGCGTGGCGAACACAGGTTCGGTGTCGAGGAGTTCACGGCCCATGCCGACCCATTGGGAGCCTTGGCCGGGGAAGACGAACACCGGTCGTGGATCCGGCCCCGCCACCCCGCGCACCACGGACGGCAGCTGCTCGTCCCGCGCCAGCGCGGCCAGTCCGCCCAGCATCGCCTCACGGCCGTCGGCCACCACCACGGCCCGGTGGTTCAGGGTGGCCCGGCCGGTGATCAGCGCATGGCCCACCTCGGCCGTGTCGAGTCCGGGCCGGGCCAGCAGATGCGCATGGAGCCGTTCGGCCTGGCCGCGCAGCGCGGCAGCCGAGTGCCCGGAAAGCACCCATGGCGCCGGTGGCAGCGGCGCGGCGGACCGCACCGGTTCGGCCGGTGCGTCCTGCTCCACGACGACATGGGCGTTGGTACCGCTTACCCCGAACGAGGACACCCCGGCCCGGCGCGGGCGCGAAGTCTTAGGCCACGGCCGCCCCTCGGACAGCAGCCGCACCGTCCCGGCGGACCAGTCCACCAGCGATGACGGCTCCTGGGCGTGCAGGGTCGGCGGCAGGACACCGTGCCGCATCGCCATCACCATCTTGATGATCCCGCCGACCCCCGCCGCTGCCTGGGTATGGCCCACATTGGACTTCAACGAGCCCAGCCACAGCGGCCGTTCGCGATCGCGCTCCCGACCGTAGGTGGCCAGCAGCGCCTCGGCCTCGACGGGATCGCCCAGCCGGGTGCCAGTGCCGTGTGCTTCGACCGCGTCCACCTCGTGCTCGGTGAGCCCCGCGTCGGCGAGCGCCTGCCGGATCACCCGCGCTTGCGACGGGCCGTTCGGCGCGGTCAGACCGTTGGACGTACCGTCCTGGTTGACCGCGCTGCCCCGGACCACGGCCAGCACCGGATGGCCATGGCGGCGCGCGTCGGACAGCCGCTCCACCAGCAGTATTCCGGCGCCCTCGCTCCAGCCGGTGCCGTCCGCGCCGTCGGAGAACGCCTTGCACCGGCCGTCCGGCGCCAGCCCGCGCTGTCTGCTGAACTCGATGAACGGAGCCGGGCCCGCCATCACCGCCACCCCGCCCGCCAGCGCGAGCGAGCACTCGCCACGGCGCAGCGCCTGCGCCGCCAGATGCAGTGCCACCAGTGACGACGAACACGCGGTGTCGACCGTGACGGCGGGGCCCTCAAGACCGAAGGTGTAGGACACCCGGCCGGACGCCACACTGCCGGCGCTGCCGACCCCGAGATGGCCCTCGAACCCCTCGGGCATCCGGTGGTGCAGCCGGGACGCGTAGTCGTGGTACATCACACCGACGAACACACCGGTCCGGCTGCCGCGCATCCCGGCCGGGTCGATCCCCGCCCGCTCGAACGCCTCCCACGTGGTCTCCAGCAGCAGCCGCTGCTGTGGATCGATCGCCAGCGCCTCACGCGGGGTGATGCCGAAGAACCCCGGATCGAAGTCGGCGGCGTCGTACAGGAATCCGCCCTCCCGCACGGTGGAGGTGCCCGGCCGGTCGGGATCGGGGTCGTACAGGTTCGCCACGTCCCAGCCCCGGTCCTCGGGGAACCCGCCGATCGCGTCGACCCCGCCGTCCACCAGCCGCCACAGCTCCTCCGGGGATCCGACACCACCCGGATAGCGGCAGCTCATCCCGATGATGGCGATCGGCTCGTCGACCGCGGCCGCCATGGTGGCCACGGGGGCCACCGGGGCGCCCATGACCTCCATGTCCAGATGGCGGGCGAGCGCGTCCGGCGTGGGGTGGTCGAAGACCAGGGTGGGCGGCAGCCGCAGACCAGTGGCCGCGCCGAGCTGGTTGCGCAGCTCCAGCGCGCTGAGCGAGTCGAAACCGATCTCGCGGAAGGTGCGTTCGGCCGCCACCGCACCAGCCGAGCCATGGCCCGCCACGGCCGCCGTCTGCCCGGTGACCAGCTCCAGCAGGGTATGGGCCCGCTCCTCGGGCGACATCGCGGCCAGCCTCCGCACAAACGCGGAACCGCCGTGCTCCAACGCCCCGCCCCGGTCCGCCGTCCGCCGGGTCACCGTCCGCACCAGACCGCGCAGCAGCGGTGGCACCGGCCGCACCCGGGCCTCCTGGTACACGGCCGGCAGATCCAGCCGGGCGGGCACCAACAGGGCCCGGTCCGCCCGGTGTGCCGCGTCGAACAGGGCGAGCCCCTGCCCGGCCGTCAGCGTGGTGAGACCGGCCCGGCTCATCCGCCGCCGGTCGCCCTCCTCCAGCCCGCCGGTCATCCCGCCGTCCTGGCCCCACAGCCCCCACGCGAGCGACACCGCCGGAAGCCCCCTGGCCCGCCGGTGGCACGCCAGCGCGTCCAGGAACGCGTTCGCCGCCGCGTAGTTGGCCTGACCCGGTGAGCCGAGCGTGCCGGACAGCGACGAGAACAGGATGAACGCCGAGAGACCCAGGTCACGGGTCAGCTCGTGCAGATGCCAGGCCGCGTCCGCCTTCGGGCGCAGCACCGCGTCCACCCGCTCCGGTGTCAGCGACGCGAGGACACCATCGTCCAGGACACCCGCCGTGTGCACCACCGCGGACACCGGACAGCGCGTCAAGAGAGCGGCCACCGCGTCCCGTTCGGACACGTCGCACGCCACCACGGCCACGTCGGCGCCCAGCTTCGTCAGCTCCGTACGCAGCTCCGCCGCGCCCGGCGCACTCTCGCCACGGCGGCTCACCAGCAGCAGTCGACGCGCCCCGTGCTGCTCCACCAGGTGCCGGGCCACCAGTCCGCCCAGTCCGCCCGTACCACCTGTCACCAGTACCCAGTCCGCGCCGAGGTCGAGACCGGCGCCGGCGACCGGGGTGTCCGCCGGTCCCTCCGGCGCGGGCACCCGGGCGAGCCGTGGGGCACACACCGCACCGGAACGCACCGCGAGCTGGGGTTCGTCCGAGGCCAGCGCGGACGTCAGCACCGCGAGCGAGGAATGCTCACCGTCCTCGTCCACCAGGACAAGGCGTCCGGGATTCTCCGACTGCGCCGACCGGACAAGACCCCACACCGCCGCGCCCGCCGGATCGGGTACGTCCTCGCCCGCGTTCGCCGCCACCGCACCCCGGGTCACCAGCGCCAGCCGCGCTCCGGCGAACCGCTCCTCCGCCAGCCACCATTGGACCGTGTCCAGCGCCCAACGGGCCGCCGAGCGCACCGCGTCGGTCCCCGCGGCGGCATCCGGTGCGGGGCGGCGCAGCACCACCGTCTCCGGCAGCGCTCCGCCCTCCGCCACCACGGCGTCCACCGCCGCCCTGCCGCCGAATTCACCGACCGACGTGGTGACGTCGGAGGACTCCGCCACCGGCCCCCACTCCACCTGGAACAACGACTCCCACACACTGTCCGGGGCGGTCAGCTGCCCGGCCGACACCGGACGCAGCACCAGGGACGCCACCGACGCGACCGGGGCACCCGTGGCATCGGCCAGCTCCAGGGACACCGCGTCCGAGCCCGCCGGGGCGATGCGCAGCCGTGCCGTCCGCGCACCCGACGCATACAGCCGCACCCCCGACCAGGCGAACGGCAGCCGCGCGCCATCCACCGCGCGCTCCGTGTCCGGACCGATCGCGTGCAGCGCGGCATCGAGCAGCGCCGGATGCAAGCCGAACGCCGCCGCCTCGGTGCCGTCCTCCAATGCCACCTCGGCGAACACCTCGTCGCCGCGCCGCCATACGGCCCGCAGCCCCTGGAAGACGGGGCCGTAGTCGAATCCGTCCTCCTTGCGGCGCTCGTAGAAGCCTTCCAGGTCGACGCCCCGGGCCTCCGCAGGTGGCCACATCTCCAGGGCGGCGGGCCGATGCCTGTCGTCCACGCTCAGCACACCACTGGCATGCCTGGTCCACGGCGCGTCGGCGTCCCCGTCCTCGGCCCGCGCGTAGACCGTCAGCCTCCGGCGACCGGCTTCCTCCGGTGCTCCCACCGCGAGTTGCAGCCGTACGGCACCCCGCTGGGGCAGCACCAGCGGGGCCTCCAGTGTCAGTTCCTCCACCACCGCGCAACCGACCTCGTCGCCCGCGCGTACGGCCAGCTCCACAAAGGCCGTACCGGGCAGCAGGACCGTGCCGAACACGGCGTGGTCGGCGAGCCAGGGGTGGGTGGCGAGCGAAAGCCGCGCGGTGAACAGGTACCCCTCCGTATCGGCGGTCGGCACCGCCGCGCCCAGCAGGGGATGATCCGCCGAACCCAGCCCGGCCGAGGCCATGTCCCCGGCCGCCACCGGGGCGTCCAGCCAGTAACGGCGGCGCTGGAAGGCGTAGGTCGGCAGATCCACCCGGCGCGCCCCGGTCCCGGCGTAGTACGCGTCCCAGTCCACCGGCACTCCGCGGACATGCAACTGCCCCAGCGCCGACGCCAGGGCCGACGGCTCGGACCGCTCCTCGCGCAGGGTGGGGACGAACACCGCGTCGGACGCCACCTCCTGGCCCAGGGCCGAGAGTGCCGCACCCGGACCGACCTCCAGGAAGGTCCGCACCTCCTGCCCGGCCATCGTGGCCACCGCGTCCCCGAACCGCACCGGTTGCCGTGCGTGCCGCACCCAGTGGCCGGGATCCGCCCACTCCTCCGGCGTGGTGATCCGCCCGGTGAGCGTGGAGACCACCGCGGTCTCCGGCGGGGAGACGGCGATTCCCGCCACCACCTGCCGGAACTCCTCCAGCATCGGTTCCATCAGCGACGAGTGGAAGGCATGGCTGACCCGCAGCTGGGACACCTCACGGCCCCGGCCCCGCCACTCCTCGGCCAACGCGACCACCGCCGCCTCCGGGCCCGAGAGGACCACGGACCGAGGCCCGTTGACCGCCGCGACACCGACCTCGTCGGGCAGTCCGGAAACCACCTCGTCCTCCGACGCCCGTACCGCCACCATCGCGCCGCCCGCGGGCAGCGCCTGCATCAGCCTGCCCCGCGCGGACACCACCACCGCCGCGTCCGCCAGCGACAGCACACCGGCCACATGCGCGGCGGCCAGTTCGCCGACCGAATGCCCGGCCACGAAGTCCGGCCGCACTCCCCACGACTCCAGCAGCCGGAACAGAGCCACCTCAATCGCGAACAGCGCGGGCTGGGCGCACCCGGTCCGGTGCAGCGCCGCCTCGTCGTCGCCGAACAGCACCTCGCGTACGGAACCGTCCAGCCGCTCCAGTACGGCGTCCAGCGCCTCGGTGAAGGCGGGGTACCGGACATACAGCTCGCGCCCCATGCCCAGCCGCTGTGCGCCCTGGCCCGAGAACACCATGCCAAGACCGCCGGGTACCACCGCTCCGGACTGCACCCGGGGGGAGGGGATGCCCTCGGCGAGTGCCGAAAGCCCCTCCGTGAACCCTTCGAGGTCCTCGGCCAGCACCGCCGCGCGGTGCTCGAACGCCGAGCGGGTCGTCACCAGTGAGTAGCCGATGTCCAGCGGTGTCGCGTCGCTGTGGGCGGTGAGGTGGGTGTGGAGTTGTTGTGCTTGGGCGGTGAGTGCGGTGGGTGTTTTGGCGGTGAGGATCCAGGGGGTGGTGGGTTGTTGTTCGGTGGGTGTGGGTTGGGGTGTGGGTGTGGGTGTGGGTGTGGGTGTGGGTGTGGGTGGTGCTTGTTCGATGATGGTGTGGGCGTTGGTGCCGCTGACGCCGAAGGAGGAGATGGCGGCGCGGTGGGGTTGGTGGGTGTGGGGCCAGGGTTGGGGTTGGGTGAGGAGTTTGATGGTGTTGTTGTTCCAGTTGGTGTGGGGTGTGGGGTGGTTGATGTGGAGGGTTTGGGGGAGGGTGTGGTGGTTGATGGCGAGGGTGGTTTTGATGAGGGCGGCGATGCCTGCGGCGGCTTGGGTGTGGCCGATGTTGGTTTTGAGGGAGCCGAGGTGGAGTGGGTTGTGGGGGGTGTGGTGGGGTCCGTAGGTGGTGTGGAGTGCTTGGGCTTCGATGGGGTCGCCGAGGGTGGTGCCGGTGCCGTGTGCTTCGACGTAGTGGATGTCGGCGGGGGTGAGTTGGGCGTTGGTGAGGGCTTGGGTGATGACGGTTTGCTGGGAGGGTCCGTGGGGTGCGGTGAGTCCGTTGGAGGCGCCGTCCTGGTTGATGGCGCTGCCGCGGATGACGGCGAGGACGGGGTGGCCCAGGCGCTGGGCGTCCGACAGCCGTTCCACCACCACCATCCCCACACCCTCGCCCCAGCCGGTGCCATCGGCGTCGTCCGAGAACGCCTTGCAGCGCCCGTCCGGGGCCAGCGCCCGCTGCCTGCTGGTTTCGATGAACGTCCGGGGTGTGGCCATGAAGGTGGCGCCCCCGGTCAGTGCCAGCGAACATTCGCCCCGGCGCAGTGAGTGGCAGGCCAGATGGAGCGCCACCAGGGAGGACGAACAGGCCGTGTCCACCGTGAGCGCCGGACCCGTCAGCCCGAGGGTGTAGGCGATCCGGCCCGAGGCGATACTGCCCGCGCTGCCGTTGGCCAGATAGCCTTCGACGTCCTCCGGCACCTGGGCGAACCGCGCCGCGTAGTCGTTGTACATGACGCCGACGAACACCCCGGTCCGGCTGCCCCGGATCCGGGCCGGATCGATCCCGGCCCGCTCCAGCGCCTCCCAGGAGGTCTCCAGCAGCAACCGCTGCTGCGGGTCCATGGCCAGGGCCTCGCGCGGGGTGATGCCGAAGAACTCCGCGTCGAAGTCGGCGGCGTCGCGCAGAAAGCCACCGTGGCGGGTGTACGAGGTGCCGGGCCGGTCGGGGTCGGGGTCGTACAGCGCATCGAGGTCCCAGCCCCGATCGGTGGGGAACTCGCTCACCGCGTCGACACCCTCGATCAGCAGCCGCCACAGATCCTCGGGGGACATCACACCGCCGGGCAGCCGGCAGCCCATGCCCACGACGGCGATGGGCTCCCGCTCCCGCTCCTCGGCGTCGCGCAGCCGCCGCCGCGCGGTGTGCAGATCGGTGCTCGCCCGCTTGAGGTAGGAGCGGAGCTTTTCCTCGTTCTCCATCTGACGGCTCTTCCTGGTGGCGGGGGACACGGTCACTGATCGGGGTCCTGGGTTTCGAGTTCCTGGTCGAGGAAGTCGAAGAGTTCGCTGTCCGTCGCGGTGCCGAAGTGGTGTTCGGCCTCGGGCTCCGGCCCGGTGCGCAGGGCGCCGCCCCACCGGGCCATCAGGGTGCGCAGCCGGGTGTCGATCCGGTCGGTCGTGGCACGGTCATGGGCAGGGCCCCCGGCGAGGCCGAGGACCGCGGCCTCCAGCCGGTCGATCTCCTCGAACACGTCGTCCGGTCCGTCCCCGGGCCCGCCCAGGCCGTACTGGGCGAGCACATGGGTGGCGATGGCGGCGGACGTGGGGTGGTCGAAGGCGAGGGTGGTGGACAGCCGCAGACCGGTCACGGTGTTCAGCCGGTTGCGCAGCTCGATGGAGGTCAGCGAGCCGAACCCGAGGTCGCTCAGCGCCCGTTCGGGATCGATCCGGTCGGTGCCGGTGTGGCCGAGGACCTCCGCCACCTGGGTGCGCACCGCCGCCAGCAGGGCGTCATGGCGTTCGGCCACGGGCAGCGCGGCCACGGTGTCCCGCAGCCTCGCGGCCGGGGCGGGGGCGGGCGCCACCCGCACCGGACGGCGTGCGGCGGGCAGTCGTACGCCCAGACCGCTGAGCAGCGGCGGGAGAGTGCCCGCCGTGGCCTGGTCGCGGAGTGCCACCGGGTCCAGCCGGAGCGGCACCAGCAACTCCCTGCCGTCGGCGACCGCCGCGTCGAACAGCGCGAGCGTGTCCGGCGTGGACAGAGCGGCGATACCGGACCGCCGATAGCGCGCATGATCGGCCCCGTCGAGCTCGGCGGTCATCCCGCTCGCCTCCGCCCACAGCCCCCATGCCAGGGACACCCCGGGCAGACCGGCCGCCCGGCGCCGCTGTACGAGGGCGTCGAGCGCGGCGTTCGCGGCCGTGTACCCGGCCTGTCCGGCGCTTCCCATCACCCCCGCCGCCGAGGAGAACACCACAAACGCCGACAGGTCCAACTCCCTTGTCAGTACGTCCAGATAGGCCGCCCCGTCGACCTTCGGCGCGAGCACCCGTTCCACACGTTGGGGAGTCAGCGAGCCGAGGACACCGTCGTCGAGCACCCCGGCGGTGTGCACCACCGCGCCCACCGGACGGTCCAGGGACGCCAGCAGCCCCGCCACCGCCCGCCGGTCGGACACATCGCACGCCACCACCGACACCTCGGCACCCCGCTCGGCCAGCTCGTCCCGCAGGGCTTTCGCGCCCTCGGCCTCGGGGCCACGGCGGCTGACGAGGACAAGCCGCCGTGCGTTCCACTCGGTGACCAGATGGCGCGCCACCGTGGCTCCCAGGGTGCCGACACCCCCGGTGACCAGGACCGGGCGCTGCGGATCGAAGCGGGTGGGCACGGTGAGCACCAGCTTGCCGATGTGCCGAGCTCCACTCAGGAAACGGAACGCCTCGGGAGCGCGCCGCACATCCCAGGTACGGGTGGGCAGTGGCCGCAGCGCGCCCCGCGCGAACAGCTCCACCAGCTCCGTGAGAATGTCCTGGACCCGGTCCGGCCCGGGGCGGCTCAGATCGAAGGTGTCGTAGCCGACCCCGGGGTGCGCGGCCGCGATGGCGTCGTGATCGCGCACATCGGCCTTGCCCATCTCCACGAACCGGCCGCCCCGCGGCAGCAGCCGCAGGGAGGCGTCGATGAACTCGCCGGTCAGGGAGTTCAGCACCACATCCACGCCGCGCCCGCCGGTGGCCGTGGCGAACCGGTCCGCGAACTCCACTTCCCGGGAGGAGGCCAGGTGGGTGTGCGGAACCCCGGCCGACCGCACCGCGTACCACTTGCCGGGCGCCGCCGTGGCGAACACCTCGGCGCCCCAGTGCCGGGCGAGCTGGACGGCCGCCATACCCACACCGCCCGCCGCCGCGTGGATGAGCACCGACTCGCCACCGCGCAGCCGGGCGAGGTCGTGCAACGCGTAGTACGCGGTGAGAAACGCCACCGGCACTGACGCGGCCTGCGCGTACGACCACGCGTCCGGCATCCGCGCGACCAGCCGGTGGTCGGTCACGGCAAGCGGTCCGAAGCCACCGTGGACCAGGCCCATCACCCGGTCACCCACGGAGAGTCCGATGACATCGGCGGCCACCTCGGTGACCACCCCGGCCGCCTCACAGCCCAACGGCGCGTCCCCGGGGTAGGAATCGAGGGCGATCAGCGCGTCCCGGAAGTTCATACCGGCGGCGCGGACGGCAAGACGCACCTCACCGGCCGCCAAGGGGCGTTCCGCCTCCGGGTGGGCGATGAGCGCCAGTTCGTCCAGTGAGCCTCTGCGGGAGAGGCCCAGCCGCCAGGCATCGGCCCCCGATGGCACGGCCAGCGGTGCATGCTCGGCGGCACGGGTCAGCCGGGGTACGAGCAATGCGCCGTTACGCACGGCGAGTTGCGAATCCGCCGTGGCCAGAGCGGCGGGAAGTGCCTCATGGGAGGCCGGATCGTCGTCGAGGTCCACCAGGGCGAAGCGCCCCGGGTGCTCGGCCTGCGCCGTACGCAACAGCCCCCAGACGGCCGCCTGAGCCGGGTCGGGCGACGGGGTGTGCACCGCACCCCGGGTGAGGAACACCAGCCGGCCCGCCGGGCACCGTTCGTCGGCCGACCACGACCGTGCCAGCTCCAACGCCCAGGTGGTGGCCGCGCGGACCGCCCCGACCACGTCCTCGCCGCACCGCACGGGGCAGGGCGCGAGAAGCACCACCCCGGCACCGTCCGCCGCCTTGAGCTCGTCCAGATCCGTGATACGGGTGACGGACCGCGCCGGATCCGCGAAGCCGAGGTCGCCGAGCACGAACAGCCGCTCGGGGGAAGGGACGTCGGAACCGGTGACCGGTGACCACACCACCTCGAAGAGGGAATCCGCGGCCACGTCGCCGGGCGCGGCGAGCCGGTCCAGCTCCACCGGCCGCATCACCAGCGAGTCGACCGCCGCCACCGGTCGGCCGTGGACGTCCGCGAGGGACAGCGCCATCTCGCCGGAGCCCTTCGGCGACCAGCGCACCCTCAAGGTCGTACCGCCCGCCGGGGCGTACAGCCGCACCCCGGACCAGCTGAGCGGCAGCCGGGCCCGGCCGCCCTCCTTCTCCAGAGCGGCCAGCACCGGGGCGTGCAACGCCGCGTCCAGCAGCGCGGGATGCAGTCCGAACGACGTACCGTCCCCGGTGTCGGCGGCGCCGGGCAGGGTGACCTCGACGCACATGCCGTCACCGCAAGCCCACGCCGCCCGCAGTGCCCGGAAGGCCGGGCCGTAGGTGTAACCGAGCCCGGCTGCCCGGTCGTACACATCGGAGACGTCCAGGGGGACCGCACCGCGCGGTGGCCACGTGGTCGGCTCCATGGGCGGGTCATCGCCCATCGTCAGGGTGCCGCTCGCATGGTGGATCCACGGGGCGTCCCGCTCCGCGTCCTCGGCACGCGCGTGGATGTCCACGGAGCGGCGCCCCTCGGACTCGGCCCCGGCGGTGACCCGCAGCGCGATCGCGCCCCGCTCGGGCAGCGCCAGCGGGACCCGCAGTGTCACCTCCTCGACCTGGTCGAACCCACAGTGCAGGGCGGCGTGCAGCGCGAGTTCCACGAAGCCGGTGCCGGGGAACAGGATCCGCCCGCCCACCACATGGTCGGCGAGCCACGGGTGCGTACGCACCGACACCCTGCCGGTGAAGAGCACACCGTCGTCCTCCGGCAGGGCGACCGCCGCGCCCAGCAGCGGATGGCCGGTGGGGGTGAGCCCGAGCCCGGACGCGGCCGTGTCCGCCACGGCGGCCTTCAGCCAGTAGCGCTCCCGCTGAAAGGCATAGGTGGGCAGTTCGGTCCGCCGGCCGGACCGGCCGCAGAGAAACGCGGGCCAGTCCAGATCCGTGCCCCGCACGAACAGGTGCGCCGCGGCGGTGGTCACGGCGGCCGCCTCCGGACGGTCGGTGTGCAGCGACGGCAGGAAGGACGCGTCGGGAGCGCACTCCTGGCCCATCGCGGTGAGCACACCTCCCGGGCCGATCTCCAGCAGGGTGGTCATGCCCCGGGCCACGAGCGATCCGACCCCGTCGGCGAAGCGCACCGTGGACCGCGCGTGGCGGACCCAGTAGTCGGGCGAACACAGCTCATCCGGTCCGGCGGGCCGCCCGGTCAGCGTGGACACCACCGGGATCCGCGGCGGGTGGAAGGACACCTCCGCCACCACCTGCCGGAACTCCGTCAGCATCGGTTCCATCAGCGGCGAATGGAACGCATGACCCGCACGCAGCCGGGTGGTCTTCCTGCCCTGCCGCTCCCACTGGCCCGCGGCGTCGAGGACGTCCGCCTCGGCTCCGGACAGCACCACGGCCATCGGCCCGTTGACGGCGGCGACCGCCACCTGCCCGGACAGCAGGGGAGTGACCTCGTCCTCGGTGGCCCGCACCGCCACCATCACCCCGCCGGGCGGCAGCGCCTCCATCAGAGCGCCCCGCGCCACCACGACGGCGCACGCGTCGGCGAGCGAGAGTACCCCGGCCACATGGACGGCGGCCAGCTCACCGATGGAGTGACCGGCCAGCGCGTCCGGCCGCAGCCCCCACGATTCCCACAGCCGGAACAGCGCCACCTCCAGGGCGAACAGCGCGGGCTGGGTATAGGCGGTGCGGTCGAGGAGGCCGGTGTCCTCGCCGAACATCACCTCGCGCAGCGGGCGGTCCAGCAGGGGATCCAGATGCGCGAAGACGGCGTCGAGGGCATCGGCGAACACCGGATAGCGCTCGTACAACTCCCTTCCCATGCAGGGCCGTTGGGATCCCTGTCCGGAGAACAACAGGGCCAGTTGCCCGCCGACCGTCACCCCGCACGGTACGGCGGGGGTGTCCGTACCGTGGGCCACCGACTCCACCCCGGCCAGCAGCTCGGCCCGGGTCGCGCCGAGCGCCACCGCCCGGTGTTCCCACGCCGCACGGCCCGAGGCGAGGGAGTACGCGATGTCCGCCGGGTCCGCCTCATGGCCTTCCGCGACGGACCCGCCGCCGAGAGAGCCTTCCGTGACGGACCCGCCGCCGAGAAACGTGTGGAGCCGCCGGGCCTGCGCGCGCAATGCCTCCGCGTTCCGCGCGGACATCACCCAGCCCACCACCGCTCCTTCGGCCCCCTCCGGGGGCCCGGACGGGACGGCGTCGGCGGGCTCTGCCTGCTCCAGGATGACGTGGCCATTGGTGCCGCTGACCCCGAAGGAGGACACCCCGGCCCGGCGCGGACGTCCGCTCTCCGGCCACGGCCGGGCCTCGGTCAGCAGCCGCACCGCGCCCGAGGACCACTCCACATGGGACGACGGACGGTCCACATGCAGGGTCTTCGGCAGGACACCGTGCCGCATCGCCAGCACCATCTTGATGACACCGCCGATACCGGCCGCCGCCTGCGCATGGCCGATGTTGGACTTCAGCGACCCCAGCCACAGCGGACGGCCGTCGTCCCGGCCCTGCCCGTACGTGGCCAGCAGCGCCCGTGCCTCGATCGGATCGCCCAGTGTGGTGCCCGTACCGTGGGCCTCCACCGCGTCCACCTCCGTGCCGGACAGCCCGGCGCCCTCGAGCGCCTGACCGATCACCCGTCGCTGTGCGGGCCCGCTGGGCGCCGTGAGGCCGTTGGACGCGCCGTCCTGGTTGACCGCGGTGGCCCGTACCAGCGCCAGGACGGGATGTCCGTGGCGGCGTGCGTCGGACAGCCGCTCCAGCAACAGCATTCCGGCGCCCTCGCTCCAGCCGGTGCCGTCGGCCGCGTCGGCGAACGGTTTGCAGCGGCCGTCCGGCGCCAGTCCGCCCTGACGGCTGAACTCGGCGAACGAGGTGGGCGCCACCATCACCGCCGCACCACCCGCCAGCGCCGTCGAGCACTCGCCCCGCGACAGCGCCGAGCAGGCCAGATGCAGCGCCACCAGCGAGGACGAACACGCCGTGTCCACCGTCATCGCGGGTCCGCGCAGACCCAGTGCGTAGGCCACCCGCCCGGACACCACACTCAGCGCGTCACCGGTGAGCCGATAGCCCTCCGTACCCAGCGCGGCCTGCTCCAGGGTGCCCGCGTAGCCCTGCGGCGAGGCACCGATGAACACCCCGGTCGCGCTCTCCCGCATCGTTCCGGGGTCGATACCCGCCCGTTCCAGCACCTCCCAGGACAGCTCCAGCACCTGCCGCTGCTGAGGATCCATCGCCAGCGCCTCACGTGGCGAGATACCGAAGAAGTCCGCGTCGAAGTCGCCCGCGTCGTAGAGGAAGCCTCCCTCGGCCGTGGTGCTGTGGCCGACCGCTTCGGCGTCCTCCTCGTACAGCCGGTCGAGGTCCCAGCCCCGGTCGGTGGGGAACGGCCCGATCACATCCCGCTCGGCGAGCAGCAGTTCCCACAGGTCCTCCGGGCCGCGCACCCCGCCCGGATAGCGGCAGGCCATGGCGACCACGGCGATCGGCTCGTCCGCGGCCGTCGCCACGTCGGACGTGGCGGGCCGGGCGTCGTCCGGACGGTCCTCCAGCAGACCGGCCCCGAGATGGCGGGCGAGCTCCCGGGGGGTCGGATGGTCGAACACCACCGTGGTGGGCAGGGGCAGACCGGTGGTGTCGCACAGCCGCTTACGCAGCTCCACCGCGATCAGCGAGTCGAACCCCAACGCACGGAAGGGCCGGTCGGCGGCGATCTCCCCGGCTCCCGACAGCCCCAGCACCGCCGCGGAGTGCGCGCGCACCAGCTCGAGCACCACCCCGTGCCGCTCGGCCTCCGGTAACCCGGCCAGCTCCTCGGCGAGTTCGGACCGGCCACCGGACACGTGATCCGGGGCGCCGCCCGTCCCCTGGCCAGGAGCCGTCAGACGCGCCACTTCGGGGAGGTCACCGATCAGCGGACGTGGCCGGGCCGCGGTGAAGGCCGCCGCGAACCGCGCCCAGTCCACATCCGCCACGGCCACGGTGGTCTCCCCGCCGCTCAGCGCGGCACCGAGGGCGGCCATCGTGCGCTCCGGAGCCATCGGCCGCAGCCCGATCCGCTGAAGCCATCCGCTGGTGGCGCCGTCGGCCATACCACCGCCGTCCCAACTCCCCCAGGCGATCGAACACGCGGGCAGCCCACGGGCTCGGCGCCACTCGGCGAGCCCGTCGAGAAAGGCGTTGGCCGCGCCGTACGCACCGAGCCCGGCGCTTCCCCACACCGCCGACGCCGACGAGAACAGCACAAACGCGTCGAGCTCCCGGCCCTCCAGCAACGCGTCCAGATGCGCGGCCCCGATGGCCTTCGCGCTCAGCACCTCGGCAAGCTCGGCCGGACCGGTGTCCAGCAGAGGCAGCGACGGTCCGACACCTGCCGCATGGAACACCGAACGGACGGGTGTACCCTGCGCGTCCAGCCGCTCCAGCAGACCGGCGAGCGCCGCGCGGTCGGCGGTGTCGCAGGCGGCCACGGTCACCCGCGCGCCGAGCGTGCCCAACTCCCGCTCCAGCTCATCGGCACCGGCCGCATCCGCTCCGCGCCTGCTCACGAGCACCAGATGCTCGGCACCACCGGCAGCCAGCCACCGGGCCACATGGCCACCCACCGCGCCGGTGCCGCCGGTGATCAGCACGGTGCCGCGCGGACGCCACGCGGGTACGCCTCCGGTGCCGTTGAGCGGCGCGGGAACGAGCCGCCGCACCGACACCCCCGAGGGCCGGACGGCGAACTGGTCCTCGTCGCCGATACCGGCGAGCACCGCGGCCAGCCGGTCCGCGGCCCGGCGGTCGGCCGCCTCGGGCAGATCGACAAGACCACCCCATCGGTCGGCGTGCTCCAGCCCCGCCACCAGACCGAGCCCCCACACCTGTGTCTGCGCCGGGCTCGCCACCCGATCGGACCGGCCGACCGCCACTGCGCCCCGGGTGGCCAGCCACAGCGGTGCGTCGACCCCCGCGTCGCCGAGTGCGCCGACGAGAGCCAGGGTGGCGGACAACCCCCTGACGAGGGTGGCGTGTTCGGGATCCGGGCGCTCGTCCAGCGCCAGCAGCGAGAACACCCCCGCGGGCCCGCACTCGCCCAGGGCCTTGTTCAGCCGCCCGGTGAGCGCGGCCCGGTCGGTGCCGGCGCAGTCGACGGTCACCACGGAGGCGCCACGGCGGCGGAGCGCCTTGGCGGCGGCCTCGGACCAACCGGCCGTCGGGCCGCCCGCATCCGCCGGGACGAGCAGCAGCCAGCGGCCGGTCATCTCATGCCCGGCCGGTGTGCCGACAGGCCGCCAGATGACGCGGTAGCGCAAGGAGTCGATCGCCGCCCGTTCGTTCCGCCGCCGTCGCCAGCCGGCCAGCGTCGGCAGCAGCGCCGCGAGCGACGCGTCGGCCGGAGCGTCCAGTGCCGTGGCCACCGCCGCCATGTCCTCCCGCTCGACGGCGGACCAGAAGGCCTCGTCGGCGGCGTCCCGTGGATGCGACGGCACGGGTGCGGCAGGGGAGATCCAGTAGCGGCGCCCCTCGAACGGATAGGTCGGCAGATCCACCCGGACGGCGTGGTCCGGAAACGACAACGTCCAGTCCACCGGCACACCGTGGACGAACGCCTCCGCCATCGAGGCGGTCAGCCGGGCTGTACCACCGTCGTCGCGGCGCAGTGTGCCCACCACGGCGATGTCATCGACGAGGGCATCCACCGTCGCCCGGACCCCCACGGTCAGCACCGGATGCGGGCTGACCTCGACAAAGCTCCGGTAGCCCGACCCGACCAGCTCCGTGACGACGCGCTCGAACTCCACCGTCTCGCGCAGATTGCGGTACCAGTACCCAGCGTCGAGCTCCGGTCCGGACACATAGTCACCGGTGACGGTCGACAGCAGAGGCACCTTCACCGGGCCTGGCCGGATCCCCGCCAGCGCGTTCAGCAACTCCTCGCGCACCCGCTCCACATGGCGTGAGTGCGAGGCGTAGTCGACCGGAAGCCGCCGGGTGTCCACACCGTCGGCGGCGCACGACTCCACCAGCGCCTCCAGCGCGTCGGGGTCGCCCGCGACGACCACCGAGGCGGGGCCGTTGACGGCGGCCACCGAGATCCGGTCGTCCCACGCCGTCAGCCGCTCCCGGACCCGCGCCACCGGCAGGGCGACGGACACCATCGCACCGGTGCCCGCCAGGGCGGTCAGTGCCCGGGCGCGCAGCGCCACGGCCCGGGCTCCGTCGGCCGGCGACAGCGCGCCCGCCACACAGGCCGCCGCGATCTCGCCCTGACTGTGTCCCACCACCGCCCGTGGACGTACGCCCGCCGACCGCCAGACCGCCGCCAAGGACACCATTACCGCCCACAGCGCGGGC
The DNA here is from genome assembly GCF_058215575.1 of Streptomyces sp. JLBJ103. Lineage (NCBI taxonomy): Bacteria > Bacillati > Actinomycetota > Actinomycetes > Kitasatosporales > Streptomycetaceae > Streptomyces > Streptomyces sp. JLBJ103. Next base: position 7,753,121 of record NZ_CM177089.1, read on the forward strand.
TGCACCACATCCACCCGGTCCAGGGACGCCGCACCGGGCAACCCCCGCACCACGTCCACCACCGACCAGTCGACGTACGGTTCCAGGGCGTCCGCACACGCCCGCAGCTCCGTACGGAACACCGGCGACGCCTCCCACAGCTCCGCGCCCATCCCGCGCCACTGCGAGCCCTGACCAGGGAAGACGAACACCACCTTCCTGGCGCCGTCGGCGACCCGGCCCGTGACCACCCCGGCCGCTGGAGCGCCGTCGGCCAGGGCCACCAGGCCGCGGAGCAACTCGTCGCGGTCGCCGCCGATGACCACCGCGCGGTGCTCGAACGCCGCGCGGGTCGTCACCAGCGAGTGGCCGATGTCCCCGATGGCCGGCCCCGGCCTCGTGAGCAGGTGGGTGTGGAGTTGTTGTGCTTGGGCGGTGAGTGCGGTGGGTGTTTTGGCGGTGAGGATCCAGGGGGTGGTGGGTTGTTGTTCGGTGGGTGTGGGTGTGGGTGTGGGTGTGGGTGTGGGTTGGGGTGTGGGTGTGGGTGGTGCTTGTTCGATGATGGTGTGGGCGTTGGTGCCGCTGACGCCGAAGGAGGAGATGGCGGCGCGGTGGGGTTGGTGGGTGTGGGGCCAGGGTTGGGGTTGGGTGAGGAGTTTGATGGTGTTGTTGTTCCAGTTGGTGTGGGGTGTGGGGTGGTTGATGTGGAGGGTTTGGGGGAGGGTGTGGTGGTTGATGGCGAGGGTGGTTTTGATGAGGGCGGCGATGCCTGCGGCGGCTTGGGTGTGGCCGATGTTGGTTTTGAGGGAGCCGAGGTGGAGTGGGTTGTGGGGGGTGTGGTGGGGTCCGTAGGTGGTGTGGAGTGCTTGGGCTTCGATGGGGTCGCCGAGGGTGGTGCCGGTGCCGTGTGCTTCGACGTAGTGGATGTCGGCGGGGGTGAGTTGGGCGTTGGTGAGGGCTTGGGTGATGACGGTTTGCTGGGAGGGTCCGTGGGGTGCGGTGAGTCCGTTGGAGGCGCCGTCCTGGTTGATGGCGCTGCCGCGGATGACGGCGAGGACGGGGTGGCCCAGGCGCTGGGCGTCCGACAGCCGCTCGACCACCACCATCCCCGCGCCTTCCGCGAGGCCGAATCCATCGGCGTCGTCCGAGAACGCCTTGCACCGGCCGTCGGGCGAGAGCGCCCGCTGCCTGCTGAACTCGATGAACAGACCGGGTGAGGAGAGCACGGTGACCCCACCCGCCAGCGCCAGCGAACATTCGCCCCGGCGCAGTGCCTGACTGGCCAGATGCAGGGCCACCAGGGAGGACGAACAGGCCGTGTCCACCGTGAGCGCCGGACCCGTCAGCCCGAGGGTGTAAGCGATCCGCCCCGACGCCACACTCACGGTATTGCCGGTGAGCAGATGCCCCTCCAGGTCGGCCGGTGCCTCATGGAGTCGTGGCCCGTAGTCCTGGGCGATGGCCCCGATGAACACCCCGGTCCGGCTGCCGCGCAGGGTCGTCGGGTCGATCCCCGCCCGTTCCACGGCCTCCCAGGAGATCTCCAGCAGCAGCCGCTGCTGCGGGTCCATCGCCAGCGCCTCACGCGGTGAGATCCCGAAGAAGGCCGCGTCGAACCGGTCGGCGTCGGTGAGAAAGCCCGCCTGGCGCTGATAGCAACGGCCGGGCCGGCCGGGCTCCGGATCGTACAGCTCCTCGAGACGCCAGCCCCGGTCGGTGGGGAAGGGGCCCAGGGCCTCGCCGCCCGAGGACACCAGATCCCACAGCTCCTCCGGGCTGCGCACCCCGCCCGGCAGTCGGCAGCTCATGGCCACGATCGCGATGGGCTCGCTGTTCTCCGCCGCGGCGATCGGCGGCAGCACATCGTCCTCGGCGGCACGGCCGGTGATGGCCCGGTCGAGACAGTCGGCGAGAGCGGTCACCGTGGGGTGGTTGAACACGGTCGTCACCGGAAGCGTCAGACCGGTGGCCGCGTTGAGCAGTGCGCGCAGCTCCACCCCTGCGACCGAGTCCACGCCCAGCTCGGACAACGGCGTCCGTTCGTCGACCGGATGCCCGGGGTCCCGGTCGAGCACCGTGGCGATCTGGTCCTGGATCAGATCCAGCAGTTCGTCGTACCGTTCGGCCGCCGGTGCGGAAGCGAGTCGGTCACGTGGGGAGAGCGCATCGTCGGCGGGGCGCTCGGGCGCGGGACCGCTACGGAACGGATAGGTGGGCAACGGCACCCGCCGTACCGCACGGCCTGCGAACGCACCGACCCCGAACACACCGCCCCAGTCCGGCTCCACCCCGTGCGAGTAGAGCTGGGCCAGCGAGGTGAGCACCCGGCGCGCACCGCCCTGACCACGGCGCAGGGTGCCGGTCACCAGGGCTCCGGACCGCGCGTCCTCAGCCGTCTCCTCCAGCGCGTGGGTGAGCACAGGATGCGGGCTGACCTCGAGCAGCACACCGTGTCCGGAGTCCAGCATCGCGCGGGTGGCGCCCTCGAAGTCCACCGGGGTACGCAGCGCCCGGCACCAGAAGTCCCCGGTGAGCGCGAGCGGATCGACCCTGCCACCGGTGGCCGAGGAGTAGAACGCCACCTCGGTCGGCCGGGGCCGGACGCACGCGAGGTCGGCACCGAGTTGTCCGAGCACCGGATCGACCTGACGGCTGTGTCCCGCCAGCCCGAGCGCGATCCGCCAGGTGCGCACCCCGTCGGCCACGAGTTCGGTGTGCAGCCGCGCCACGGCGTCCTCGGGGCCGGAGACCACCACCGAGTGGGGCGCGTAGACGGCCGTGAGCTCGAGTTCACCGCCGAACCGGGTCAGCCGGGGCCGTACGGTATCGGCGGATGCCATCACCGACAGCATCACCCCTTGACCCACCAGCTCCCGCTGCGCCCGGCTGAACAGCGCCACGGCCCGTGCCCCGTCGTCGAGCGACAGCGCACCGGCCACCGTGGCCGCGACGATCTCGCCCGCGCTCGCGCCCAGCACCGCGCTCGGGGTCACACCGAAGGAGCGCCACATCTCCGACAGCGCCACCATCACCGCCCAAAGCGCGGGCTGGGCCACCTCCGGGCGGCTCAGGGCGGGGCCGTCCGGCGCCGCGTTGCGCAGGACGTCCATCACCGGCCAGTCCACATACGGAGCGAGAGCGTCGGCGCAGCTGTGCAACCGCTCCCGGAACACCGTCGAGGTCGCAAGCGGTTCCCTGGCCATGTCCGGCCACTGCGGGCCCTGTCCAGGGAAGACGAAGGCCGTACGGCGTCGGCCGCCCGCCGTACCGTGTACCAGCCCAGGCCAGGAGGTCCCGTGGGTCAGCCGGTCGAGTTCGGTGGCGAACTGGTCCCGGTCATGGCCGACGAGGACGGCCCGGTGGGGCAGGGCCGCTCTGGTGGTGCCGAGTGAGTACGCGATGTCCGCGAGCGGCAATCCGGGGTGTGCGTCGAGGTGGCTCCGCAGATCGCGGGCCATGCCCCGGAGCGCGTCCGGGCTGTGCGCGGACAGCGGCAGAACGACCGGCTGTCCCTCGTCGCCAGATCCGGTCCCGGCGGCGGACCGCTGAAGCGCGGGACGTCCGCCCCGCAGTGCGGCCTCGACCACATCCCACACCCGTGTGGTCACACCGGGGGAGAGCGCGCCCGGATAGCCGAAGTCCTCTCCGCCACCCGTCGCGTACCCTTCCGCGCATCCGTTGTCCGGGCAGTCGTCGGGGTCCTCGTCGGGGCTCTCCCCGTAGCCGTCGTCCCAGCCCTCGTCATGCCCCTCGCCACCAGGCCCGCCCGAACCGACGGCCTCCTTCGCACGCAAGGACGAGGACACCGTAAGCAGCGCGGCCACCGCACCCTCCGCGGGGTCCACGGCAACCGCGAGGGCGAGGCCGCACGCCCCCTCGCGCAGACTCACGACCGCAGCGGCCACCGGATCCGTACCGGTCCACCGCGGCCCGGTGAGGCCCAGCACCCGGGCGGTTTCGTCGGCGCGGGCCACGTCCTCGGCGGATCCTTCGTCTCCGGCGGCGAACGCCCCTACTCGACAGGGAAGTTGGCCGGGAGCCAGCCCCGCGTCCTCCACCGCCGCCCAGACCGTCTCCAGGAGGAGCAGATGTCCGGGGTCCGGCTCGGCCCCGCACACCTCACGGAACGGTCCGCGCTCCGCCGGTGTGCGAGCCGTGTCCGGCCCCCTCTGATCAGGACCGCGCCGAGCCACTCCGACCACGGTGAGCGCATCGCCGTTCAGGAGATCAGTGACATGCATGGAGCCCCCTGGCTGAAAGGTCACAAGGCAAGCCAAGCCACCCCGAGTCGACGGGGCAATGATGGCGGCGCTCATGAGGAGAAACCCTGAAAGTGTGCAGCAGATTTCCGATCGGACTGAAAATCAAGTGAAGTTCGATTGAGGGTGGCTACCAATGGCCTCCGACGTGGCGCGGACCGCGCTGAACGAGGAGAGCAAGGAGTCGCGTGCACATTTCACCCGGCATGGACCCGGAAAACGACGACCGTCGTTCCGCACGGTTCCGCTGCCTCCTCGTCGGAGCGAACGCGCTGGTCGTGAGCTGCGCGGAACTACTGCTGAGCCGTGGCCACGAGGTGGTGGGGCTGGTGTCCGAGGACGCCGGCATCCGTGACTGGGCCCGCCAACGGAAACTGTCGGCCCATGACTTCGGAAGCGATCTGACCGACCGGCTGAGCGCGGAACCATTCGACTATCTGTTCAGCATCGCCAATCTTCGGATTCTCCCGGCCCCCGTACTCGAACTGCCCCGCCGACTGCCGGTGAATTTCCATGACGGACCGCTTCCGCGGCACGCCGGGCTGTACGCGACCACCTGGGCCGTGGCGGACCGCGAGGTGTCCCACGGGGTCACCTGGCACATCATGACGGAGCGGGCCGACGAGGGAGACATCCTCGTCCAGCGCGCGGTCCCGGTGACCGACCAGGACACCAGCCACACTCTCAACGCCAAGTGTTTCGAGGCCGGTTACGCCTCCTTCGGCGAGTTGCTCGACGGCCTGGAGGGCGGAGGTGTCCCGCGGACACCACAGGACCTGAGCGCCCGTAGCTACCACGGCCGCTTCGACCGGCCACCGGGCGGCGGGTTCCTCACCTGGGACCGGCCGTCCGCGCTGCTGCACGCCGCCGTCCGGGCCACCGATCTGGGGCCGCACCCCAATGAGTTCGGCACCGCGAAAATCGTCATCGGGGACACCTCCGCCCTGGTGGGCGGTCTGACTCCGCTTCCCGCTCCCTCCGCGGCGCCACCGGGCTCCGTGCTGCGCAGCGGCGATGACGGCCTGGTGGTGGCGACCGTGGACGGCGCCGTACGGCTCACCCGGCTCACCACCCCCACCGGGGAACCCCTCAGCGCCACCGCGCTGGCCGCGCGCGGGGTACGCCCGGGACACCGGCTGCCCGGCCCCGGCCCGGGGCTGCTCGCCGCCGCCACCGTGGCGCAGACCAACAGCCTGCGGGACGAGCGCTACTGGGTCCGGCGCCTCGCCGGGCTGACCCCCGCCGACCTCATTCGGACCGAGGGTGCCGAGCGGGGCAGCGGCGGCCATGTCACGGTGTCCGTCCCCGTGCCGTCGGCCGCCACCCGCGCCGCCGCCACCACCGGGCTCCGGCGCGATCAGTGGCTGCTCGCCGCCCAACTCGCCTTCCTCGCACGGCTCGGCACGGACGGTGAGACCGATGTGCACTGGCGGGCCGCCCACCCCGCCACCGGACATCCGGCGGTGGACGCGCTGTACGCCTCCTTCGTACCGCTGCGTGTTCCGGGTGTGGACGGCGCGGACATGGCCACCTTCGGCGCGCTGCTGGCCGAACGGACCGCGGAGGCGGACCGCCACCGGACCCACCCCCATGACCTGTGGGTCCGTCACCCCCGGCTGCGCGCACACCGCCCACCGGCCCCCGGTCTGCCGATCGCCGTCGAGGTCTGCGACGACCTCGCTGTACCCACCGCCCCCGCCGACGGCACATCCCTGCTCATCCGCATCCCGCGCGGGAGCGGCGGGCCCTGCCAGTGGGTCGCCCGCGAGGACACCTTCGACGGCCGGACCCTCGCCCTGCTCGCCGACTACGCCACCGATTTCATGTCCGCGGCGGCCACGGGGGAGAGGAACGGTGAACTGACCCGTATTCCGCTCGGCAGCCCGGCCCACCACCGCGTCGCCACCCGCTGGAACGACGCGGCGGCGGGCGGCCCGCCACCGGACGGCTGTGTGCACCAACTGGTGGCGCGGCAGGCCCGGTTGCGCCCGGACGTCCCCGCGGTGTCCTGCGGTGAACGCGTCATCAGCTACGCGGAGCTGGACCGCGGATCGTCGGCGCTGGCCGGCCATCTGCGGGACCGGGGCATCGGCGCCGGATCCCTGGTCGGGGTGTTCCTGGACCGGACCGCCGAGCTGCCGGTCACGCTGCTGGGCATCATGAAGTCGGGAGCGGCCTATGTGCCGCTGGACCCCATCTATCCGCCCGAGCGCATCGCCTACATGCTCATCGACACCTCGCTCTCCCTGATCGTCACCGAATCACGGCTGGCCGGGCGGCTTCCCGAGGGCCACGGCGAGGTGCTCGTCCTGGACCGGGACCGGCCGGTGATCGCCGCGGCGCGTCCGGAGCCCGGTGACGACGTCCGCGGTGACCAGGACGCCTATGTGCTGTACACCTCGGGCTCCACCGGCCGCCCCAAGGGCGTACGGATCGGCCACCGCGCCCTGACCAACCTGGTCCGCTCCATGTGCCGCACGCCCGGGGTGACCGGGCGGGACACCCTTCTCGCGGTGACCACCGTGTGCTTCGACATCGCCGGGCTGGAGCTGTACTGCCCGCTGGCCGCCGGTGGCCGGGTCGAGGTGGCCCCGGCCGAAGCCGTCGCCGACGGCGTCCGGCTGCGTGAGGTGCTGGAACGTGTCCGGCCCACCGTCATGCAGGCCACCCCCGCCACCTGGCGGATGCTCCTGGACGCGGGATGGCCCGGCGCAACGGACGTTCCGCTGCCCCGTATCCTGTGCGGTGGCGAAGCCCTCACCGCCGATCTCGCCGGAGAGCTGCTCGCCCATGGCGCCGAGCTGTGGAACATGTACGGGCCCACCGAAACCACCATCTGGTCCGCCGTCAAACGGCTCCGCCCCGGGCAGCCGGTGTCCCTCGGGCGGCCGATCGCCCACACCCGGTTCCATGTCGTCGACCGCTGGATGCGCCCGGTGCCACCCGGTGTCCCCGGCGAACTGCTCATCGGGGGAGCGGGGGTGGCCCAGGGCTATCTGCACCGCCCGGACCTCACCGCCGAACGTTTCCTGCCGGACATCTACAGCCGCTCGGACGGCACCGTCTACCGCACCGGCGATCTGGTGCGGCTGCGCGCCGACGGTGAACTGGACTATCTCGGCCGCCTGGACGACCAGGTCAAACTGCACGGCTATCGCATCGAACCGGGTGAGATCGAGAATGCTCTGCGCCGGCATCCCGGTGTCGCGGAGGCGGTCGTGGTGGTCCGCGAGGACCGCCCCGGCGACCGGCGGCTGGTCGCGTACACCGTTCCCGCCCGGCCCGGTGTACGCCCCGCCGAACTGCGCGGCCATCTGCGCGCCACACTCCCCGACTACATGGTGCCCACCGCCTTCGTGGAGCTCGGCGCCCTACCGCTGACCGCCAACGGCAAGACCGACCGGCAGGCCCTGCCGCGCCCCGCACGCACCACCGGCGGTGGTACCGAACCCACCGGATGCCTCGAACGCGCCATCGCCACCGTGTGGTGCCAGGTGCTGGGGGCGGACACCGTGGGCATCGACGACAACTTCTTCGAGGCGGGTGGCACTTCACTGCTGCTGATGCGGGTGATGGCCCGGATCAACGCCGATGCGGGGGCCTCGCTGACACGCGTGGACATGTTCATGTATCCCACCGTCCGGTCGCTGGCCCGGCACCTGGACGGTCAACGGTCCGGCCGCACCGGCCCCCGCCCCGACCCGGCCGCACACCGGGGCACCGGGCGCTCCCGCTCCGGACTCGGCGATCTGCGCAGACGGCGGCGGCAGCACCACCCGGCCGACGAGACCTCAACGGGCTGAAGCGGAAAGGAACCACCCACCATGCGCGTGTGCTCGGTATGCGCCCTGAACGAGGACCACCCCGGTGTCACCCTCGATGCGGACGGGGTGTGCAGCCTGTGCCGCCTCAACCTCGTCGGTGATCTGCTGGAGAACTTCAGTTACACCCAGCAGGTCCACGACGCGTTCACCCGCAGCGGTCCCAACCCCGACGGGCCCTACGACTGCCTTTTCATGTACAGCGGCGGCAAGGACAGCACCTATATGCTGGACAAGTTCGTCAATGAATACGGAAAGCGCGTCCTGGCCTACACCTTCGATGTGCCGTTCGAATCCACCCACGCGGCCGACAACATCGCCCTGGCCCGGAAGAAGATCCCCGCCACCTTTGTGGTCGACTCGGACGACGACAACATCAAAACGGTGATGCGGGAGGTCTTCAACCGGCCTGTCGCCAAACCGGGAAAGTATCTCGACGAAAAGCTGCCCTGCGTCTCCTGCCGCACCTTCTTCGTCATCCGCGCGATCCTCTATGCCTTCCGCCACCGCATTCCCTACATCGCGCTGTGTGCCGATCCACAGCAGATCCTCACCATGGAATCCGACACCCGGGAGGTGGTGCGAGGCTTCTACCGCACCTTCGGTGCGAAGCTGACCGACACGGTCTTCCAGGGCGAGGCCGAGCAGGTGCTCTTCGCCGAGGAGGAGCGGCTGCCCCGGATCGTCTTCCCGTTCGTGGCCATGCGCTACGCCTACGACCCCGACCGCATCGTGGCCGATCTGAAGGCCAAGGGTCTCTACGACTCCTCCCCGCTGGAGACCCACTGCACGCTCTTCCCGCTGCTGAACTACTACTCCTTCTCCCACTGGAACTGCATGTTCTACAAGCTCAACGCCGCCAGTCAGCGGCGCGCGGTCCAGCGCAACAAGCACTACGACCGCTCGACCTTCAGCATCACCTTCCCGCGCGCCGCCGATCTCCCCGCGATCGAGGAACGGATGAAACACGTGGTACTCGACATCGCCGAGGGCCGCGGTGAACCGGAGAAGCAGCAGCACGAACTCGTGGACCTGTTCCAGGAACTGGGCGCCACCGCGGACGCGGCACGGTTCGTCGCCGGAGGCTTCCTCGGCATGCGGACGCTCGCCGCCGAACTGGGCATCGCCCTCTAGCTAGGGCGGGGAGACGGAGGAATCATGGAACAGGCGACGGCGATCCGCGAAACCGACATCGCGATCATTGGAATGGCATGCCGCTTTCCCGGCGCCACCACCCCGGAGGGCTTCTGGAAGAACCTCCGGGAAGGCCGGGAGAGCGTGGTGTTCTACACCGAGGAGGAGCTGCTGGCCGCCGGGGCCGACCCGGCCGAGCTGAACCACCCGGGCTATGTCCGCGCCGGTCATCCCCTGCCCGGCGTGGAGCTGTTCGACGCCGGACACTTCGGCGTCCCCGACGACGAGGCGGAGATCCTCGACCCGCAGCACCGCCACTTCCTGGAGTGCTCCCTGGCCGCCCTCGAGGACGCCGGATACGACCCCTCGAGCTGCCCCGACGACATCGGCCTGTACGCCGGGGCGGGGATGAACACCTATCTGCTCACCCATCTCGCCGAACGCTACCGGCGTGAGACCTCGGTCGGGCGCTACCGCCTGATGCTCGCCAACGACAAGGACTTCCTCGCCACCCGGGTGTCCTACAAGCTGAATCTGCGAGGGCCGAGCCTCAGCGTCAACACCGCCTGCTCGACCGGGCTGGTCGCCGTCCACCAGGCGTATCTGAGCCTGCTCGCGGGCGAGTGCCGGATCTCGCTCGCCGGAGCCGTCCATCTGCGGGTGCCCCAGGTCGAAGGCCATGTCCACCAGGAAGGCATGATCTTCTCCCCGGACGGCCACTGCCGCGCCTTCGACGCGGACGCGGGCGGCACCGTGATCTCCAGCGGTGTCGGAGTGGTGGTCCTCAAGCGGCTGGCCGACGCGTTGGCGGACGGCGACACCGTCCACGCGGTCATCAAGGGCACCGCGGTGAACAACGACGGCTCGGCCAAGACCGGTTACACCGCCCCCAGCGTGGCCCGGCAGGCCGATGTCATCCGCGATGCCCAGCGCGTGGCCGACTGCGCACCGGAGACCATCGGCTATGTGGAGGCGCACGGCACCGGGACACCCCTCGGCGACCCCATCGAAGTGGCGGCGCTGGCCGAGGCGTTCGACGGGGTGGCGCCCGGCCGTGTGCACCTCGGCTCGGTCAAGACCAACATCGGCCACCTGGACACCGCGGCGGGGATGGCCGGGCTCATCAAGACCGTCCTCATGCTCCGCCACCGAACCCTGGTGCCGAGTCTGCACTTCCGCACCCCCAACCCCGATATCGACCTCACCGACGGCCCGTTCCGCATCGCCACCACCACGGCCGAGTGGCCGGGCGGCAGCACGCCCCGGCGCGCCGGGGTCAGCTCGTTCGGCGTCGGCGGCACCAACGCCCATGTGGTGCTCGAGGAGCCGCCCGGCGCCCCCGCGCCCTCCGCCTCCGACGCCTCCGAACTGCTGGTCCTCTCGGCGCGCACACCCGCCGCACTCGACCGGGTGACCGATGAGCTCTCCCGCCACCTGGGACGCCACAAGGAGCTGGACCTCGCCGCCGTCGCCCACACCCTGGCCGTGGGCCGCCGCGCCCACGCCCACCGACGGGCGGTGGTGTGCGAGGACATCGCCGACGCCGCCCTGACGCTCGCGATCGGCGAACCGTCCCGGGTGCTGGACGGAGCGGGCGACAGCGGCGCCGCCGCGTTCGCGTTCGTCCTCCCGCACATGACCACCACGCCGGTCGAGGACGCCGCCGAGCTCCACCGCTCCCTGCGCCCCTTCCGCGAGGCGGCCGACGCCTGCGCCGCCGCGCTCCCCGGGGGCGGCCCCGACGCGCTGGGTCTGCTGACCGGTGGTGGTGGCGACCGTCTCGCCTCGTTCACGGCCGGCTACGCCCTGGCCCGCGCCTGCCAGGCCGCGGGGGTGACACCCGCCGCCCTGTGCGGCTCTGGCGTCGGAGGTGTGGTCGCCGGATGTCTGGCGGGTGTGTTCGGGCTGACCGAGGCCCTCGCCCTCCTCTTCGGCGAAGCTCCCGACATCCTTTCCGTCCCGGAACTTCCGCTCAGCCTCGGGGCGAACGGCCAGTGGCTGCGGCCGGAGGAGAGCTGCGACCCAGCGACCTGGACCACACTCGACCACGGCGGAGATTGCGCCCCGGATGCCCTGCTGAAGGAGCGGGATCTGCTCGCCCTCGACCTCGCGCCCTCGCCGGGAGCCGCGGCCCCGCTCCGGCACACCCTGCTGCACGCCCTCGGCCGTGCCTGGACCCAGGGCGCGGAGGTCGAGTGGCCCGTCTGGTACGGCACGCAACACCGCCGCGTACCGCTGCCCACCTATCCGTACCAGCACGGTCGGCACTGGGTGGAGCCGGAGCACATGCCGGGCCGGGGGAGCGCGGGGGACGGCGACTCCGGGCTGCGGGACCGCTTCGCCCGCGGTGACCGGCCCGCCCGTCAGGCCCTGGTGGAGGACTTCCTGCGGCACCAGATCGCCACCATGCTGCCCGAGTCCGGAGACACCCTCCCGGAAGCCGACGCCGACCTCTTCGAACTGGGCATGGACTCGCTGATGCTCATCGATGTCATCGCCCGCCTCGGCGACGCGCTGGGAAACCCCGTCACCGCCATGTTCAGCAGTGAACACCCCACGATCAGCGCGCTCGCCGGAGAGGTGGCGCGATGACGGCGACGCGCCCGGCCACCCCACCCCGTCCCCGACCACCGTCCCGGACAGGTCCCGGCACGGCTACCCTCCCGCCTTCACCGGCACCCTCACCGCCGTAGGCCACGGTTCGAACGGTCCGGACGCGATAGCGGTGCGGCTGCGCCCCGCCGACGGGGCACCGCCCCCGCGGCACACCGAACTCCCCGGCCTGGAGGACTTCGTCGCCCAGACCCGCACGGCGGGCACGGCGCCCCTCACCGAGGGGCGCCGTGGCGGTGACACCGGGTCACTGGGCGCTCGCGACGGGACGCACCACGATCTCGTTGACGTCCACCTCGGCCGGGGTGTCCACGGCGAAGGCGATGGCGTCCGCGATCGCCGACGCGGGGAGGGCCACCGAACGATAGGTCTTCATGTCCTCACGGGCCTGCGGATCGGAGATCGAGTCCGCGAGCTCCGACTCGGTCACCCCCGGGGACACCACGGTCACCCGGATGTCGCCCGCCGACTCCTGGCGCAGCCCCTCCGACAGCGCACGGACCGCGAACTTCGTGGCGCAGTACACCGCGGCGGTGGGCACCACCTCGTGCGCACCCACCGACGCGACGTTGACGAAGTGTCCGCCACCCTGCTCCCGCATCACCGGCAGCGCCGCCGCGATCCCGTGCAACACACCCCGCACATTCACATCGATCATGCGGTCCCACTCCGCGACCTTCAGCTCCGCCAGGGGCGACAGTGGCATCACCCCGGCGTTGTTCACCATCACATCCACCCGCCCGAACCGTTCCCGCGCGGCGGCCACGAACTCCCGTACATCCGCGGCGTCCGTGACGTCCAGCCGCCGGAACGCCACCCGGTCCGCGCCGTCCGCCAACTCCTCCACCAGCGCGGCCAGCCGGTCGGTGCGCCGCGCTCCCAGGAAGACGCGGTGGCCGTCGGCGGCCAGCCGGCGGGTCGCCGCCTCCCCGATGCCACTGCTGGCCCCCGTCACCAGAACAACCTTCTCTGTGCCCGTCATCCCTGTCATCCTCTCGATCGTGGAGCGGTTCCGCCCGTCACCGAGTCTGAGGAGAACGCCGCAGGTCAGCCAGGAAGCACACTGCCTGGGTGCGGTACACCCAGGCAGCACCCCGCCCGGCTGCCTACCCTTGAGGCCATGGCCGACAACGCACTTGGAGACTTCCTGCGCGCACGCCGCGCGGCGCTGCGCCCAGAGGACGTCGGCATGGCGTACCACGGCCTCCGCAGGGTCCCCGGACTCCGCCGCGAGGAGGTCGCCGTGCTCGCGGGGGTCAACGCCGACTACTACACCCGGCTGGAACAGGGACGTGAACGCCACCCCTCACCGCAGGTCCTCGACGCCCTCAGCCGCGCCCTGCATCTGGACACCGATGCCCGCGCCCATCTGTACCGGCTGACCGGCACCGTCCCCGACGACCGCCACACCCCGGCCCCGGACACCGTCAGCGCGGCGCTGCGGCGGTTGATGGACGGCTACGCCCACACCCCCGCCTTCGTCATCAACCGCACCTTGGACGTCCTCGCCGCCAACGCCCTCGCCGAGGCGCTGTACTCGCCCTTCCGGCTCATGGACAACCTGGCCCGGATGATCTTCCTCGACCCCGTGGCCCGCTCCTTCTTCACCCGCTGGGAGTGGAGCGCCCAGGCCACCGTGGCCAATCTGCGCCAGGCGGAGGGCTATCCCGCCGACGGCACCCGGCTGAACGCCCTCGTCGCCACCCTCACCCGGGGCAGCGCCGACTTCACCGCCCTGTGGAGCGCCCATGCGGTGCGTGGCAAGACCCAGGACGCCAAACACCTCCACCACCCCGAGGTCGGCCCGCTGACCCTCACCTACCAGTCCTTCGACGTCCGGGACGCCCCCGGTCAGCAACTGGTCATCTACCACGCCGAACCCGGCAGCCCCAGCGCCCAGGCACTGGGGCTGCTCGGAACTCTCGACGCTACGCGGCGGCAGACGGCCGAATAGCGCCGGGCCCGGTCAACCGGCCGCGTTCACCGGCCGGTTGACCGGGCGGCCAGCCGTGCACGGGGCCTGGACCGGCGCGGCGGCGGGGCGCAGCTACCGGTGTAGACACGCGGTATCCGGTCGCCGACCCGGGTGACGATCTCGTACGCGATCGTGTCCGCGGCCCGCGCCCAGTCCTCCGCACCGGGCTCACCGTGGTCGCCGGGACCGAAGAGCACCACCTCGTCGCCGACCTCCGCCGGGGAGTCACCGAGGTCGACGACGAACTGGTCCATGCACACCGTGCCCGCCACCGTGCGCCGTTCCCCCGCGGCCAGCACCGGACCGGTGTCGGAGGCGTGGCGCGGTATCCCGTCGGCGTACCCCAAAGGCACCACACCGAGGGTGGTCCGACGGGGTGTGCGGTAGTGGTGGCCGTAGGAGACGCCCTGCCCGGCGGGGACACGTTTGACGGAGACCAGCCGGGCGGAGAGCGTCATCGCGGGCCGCAGCCCCAAGGCGGTGGCGTCGGCGGTCTCGGGCACCGGGCTCAGCCCGAACACCGCGATCCCGGGGCGCACCAGATCGAAGTGGGTCTGCGGAAGCTTCAGCGTGGCGGCCGAATTGGCCAGGTGCAGCACCTCGGGGCGCAGCCCGGCCTTCCGCGCCACGGCCACCGCGGCACGGAAGTTCTCCACCTGCGTGTCGGCCACCGGGTGGCCGGGGGTGTCGGCGTCGGCGAGATGGGACCAGATCCCCACGACCCGGATGTACCCGGTCGCCTCGGCGCGCGCGGCGGCCTCCAGCAGTGCGGGCCACTCGGCGGACGTGGCGCCGCCGCGGCCCATACCGGTGTCCGCCTTCAGATGCAGCAGACAGGGACGGCCCGCCGCCCGCGCCGCGTTCTCCGCGGCCTCGACCGCCCAGATCGCCCCGGCCGACAGCTCGATGTCCGCGGCGACGGCGGCGGCCCAGTCGTCGCCGGGGGCCAGCAGCCAGGCCATGATGCGGATCCGGTTGGTGATGCCCGAGGCACGCAGGGTCAGTGCCTCGTGGATCCGTGCGGCGCCGAGCCAGGTGGCACCACCGGCCAGCGCCGCGCGGGCGCTGGGGACGATGCCGTGGCCGTAGCCGTCGGCCTTCACCACGGCCATGGTCTCCGCGGAACCGGCGGCCTCCCGCAGCCGCGCCACATTGGCGCTGATGGCCGCGAGGTCGATCCGCGCCTGTGCGAGAGGCGCGTCCTCGTGGGTCCCGTCCGCGCGGTTGCTGACCTCGTAGGAGCTGCCGATCGCCACACCGTCGTCCTTCCGTGGAGACTCCACCCGGCCCCGGACGGGCCGCGTGTGAAGCCATCGTGTCGCCGGGGAGAACGCTCCGTCATCGTGCAAACGCCACTGTTGTACGGCCCCGGGGAGTGCCAGGAGGACAACGGGGACCGAGGAGGGGCCGTCAGACGGGGTCGAGTGCTGTGGTGTGCGGGGCGCCCTCGGAGGCTGTGGCGCTGTCGTTGCCGTACCGCCGGGCCGTGAGCTGGAGGAGCAGCGCCGAGCGCACCTCCGGGCGGTCCAGCCGCAGATCCACCACCTCCTGCATCCGGCGCATCCGGTGGCGGAGCGTGTTCGGGTGGATGTGCAGCCGGGCCGCGGCCGCCTTCGCGTCGCCCATCTCCTCCAGCCAGGTGTACAGCGTCGGGACATGGCTGGTGTGGTGCTCGCGGTCGTGCTCCAGCAGGGTTCGCAGCGGCCCGATGTCCGCGGTCCGGGCGCCGGTGGCGGACCGGGCGGTACGGCGGAGGACCACGGTGGCCCACACCTCGTCGTGGACGGCCGCGCCACCGGGGACCAGTCCCGCCGTGAGCAGTCCGAGGGTGTCATCCGCCTGTTCCCGGGAGTCGGCAAGACCGGGGACGGTGGTGGCGAGTCCGCCCATGGCCACCAGGGGCGCGGCCGTGTCCCCGGAGGTCCCGGCGACATCGCCCAGCCAGTCGGCACGGGCCCCGGACGCGGAGTTCACCGCGTCGGCGTGCACGATGCCGTAGACCACATCGCCGATCACGGCCGCGGGGGAGCGTAGCCGGGTGCCGGGGAACCGGCACAGCCGCTCCCGTACCGTCAGCCGCTGCCGCTCGGCCTCGTCGGCGTCCTCACTGGGCACCCCCACGGCGATCACCCGCCAGGGGCCGCTGGTCAGGCCAAGGAGACGCGCCGCGTCCGTGGCCCCTTCCTGCCCGTGCAGCACCTTCGCCACCATGTCCGCCAGCGCCAGCCGCTGCCGGTCCGCCTCCGCGCGCCGGCGCAGCAGATGCAGGGCGGCCGCGTCGGCGGCATCGGCGAACGCCGCCGCCCGCTCGGGCTCGACCGGGCCCGCCACGATCGCCCAGATGGAGCCGAGCACATCGCCTCCCGCGTGCACCGGCACCACCAGCCGCGGCTTGGTGCCCTCGACCACCGCCGGGACGTAGATGGGGGTGGTGTCCTGGGCGATCCTGCGGAACACACCGTGCCGCCGGAAGTGCTCGTTGACGTCCTCGGGCGCATGGCGGCCCATGATGGTGGCCACCCGCGCCTCGTCGCTGCGCTCCTGGCGGGTGGAGTACGCCAGCACACGTGAGCTGCGGTCCTCGATGGTCACCGGGGCGTCGATGATCCGGGCGATGGCATCCGCCACCCCGAACAGATCCCCGGCCTCCGCCACCCCCAGCCCGGCGGCGGACGCGGTCAGCCCCTCGCTGTCGAGGGCCGCGCGCAGCAGCGACAGCACCTGGACCCACCCCGCCTCCGCGGAGACCCGCAACAGCGCCACGCCCGCCTCGTCGGCCGCCGCGGACACTTCCTCGTCCACCGCCACCGGCGACTTGAGCAGCAGAGCGGCGGCCGACCGACGGGCACACAGCGCCAGCAGCCGCAGGGCCGCGTCCCGGTCGGTGAGGTTCACCCCGAGCACCACGTCCCCCGCCCGTGGCTCGAGTTCCCCGTCCGGTTCCGCGATCACCGCGTCGCCGACCGTGACGGACAGCCGCTCAGGGGCGCACATCCCCGACAGCACTGCTGGTCCCACGGCGTCGAGAAGCCGTTGCAGACTGATCATGGCCACCACCTGCTCACCGATTGCGCACCATCCTCCCCCACGGGAGCGATGCGGGAGCAGTCGCGTCCGGGATACGCGTGGGACACGGGGAGCGCGGCAGGAGAAAGCGCGCGTGGCGAGGACGGCACCTCCCCGGCGGACAGGGCTCAGCCGCCGTCGCCGAAGCCGTCGCCGAAGCCGCCTCCGAAGTCACCGTCACCGAAGCCGCCGCCATAGTCGCCGCCGTCACCGAAGCCGCCGTAGTCGCCGGCGTCCCCGAACGCTCCGGCCTCGTCGTAGCCGGGGCTCAGCGACCCGCCCAGCAGCGTCCCGACCAGCAGCGCGGGCAGCAGCGCCGCCCCGTAACCGCCGAAGTACCCGCCCGCCCAGGGGCCGTAGGCCGGGCCCGCCTCCCAGTACGGACGGCGTTCGCCGCCGACGGGGACGGTACGCGCCTCCGGGTCGAGCCCTTCCTCGACCCGCGTGGCATCCGCGGCGCACGCGGGCACCGACCGCTCGGCGCCGCCGGCCGGGGCCCAGGTGACATCCCGGACCGACGGCCCGTGCCGCGGATCGAAGAAGCACGGCGGCCGCCGCTCGGGAAGGAGTGTGCCCTCGCGGCGGGCGTCCAGCACCGCCAGCGAGAAGTGGCCGTCCTCCAGCGCCTCGGTGACCGCCCGTACGTCCTCGGGGCGCCGGGCGGTGTCCGACTTCGCCTTGGCCTCCTCGTACGCGTCCAGCGCGCGGCCGTAGTCATCCACCATCTCGGGGGTGGACGACGGGTCGGACGGGGTGAAGGCGAGCCCGCTCAGCCTCTCGCCGTACGCGGTGATGTCCTCCTGGACCGCGCCGCGCACCTGCGCCAGCTCGGCCCGATCACGCTCCCGGCGGCGCTTGCGGGTGCGCCCCATCGCGAACAGCGCGCTTCCGGTCAGCGCCACCAGGATGATCAGCAGTACCAGGGCGGCGCCCATCGACGATCCGGTGGAGTCCGGGGCGCCCTGATCGCCGTCGGCCGCGCTCCCGGCGGCGCACAGGGTCGCCACCAGGGCAACGAGGACGGCCGGCAGCAGGGTGGTCCGTCGCCGTATCTTGCTGGGCACACCGGGCTTTTACCCACTTGTGCGCCTTATCGCACGTGATTTCCGGCTTTGTCGATGTGTGTGCGTACACCGACTATGGTCGCCGCCGTCCAGCGTCAGCTGCCGTAGATCAAGGTGTCGTAGTCGGCGCTGTCCACCAGGTGGTAGAGGCCGAACGCGCCCGGGAACAGCGCGAGTGCCAGCATGCCGAGCCGCAGCAGGACCGGGGCCGCGACGGTGACGCTCTCGGCCTGGCCCTTGATGGTGCGCCAATCGCGGCAGCGCCGGATGTCACCGCCGCAGGCGGCCCAGAACCCGAGCCCCGTCACCGTGCATACGCCGGCGCTGATCATGGTGAAGCCACCGATGACCGCCAGAAACGTCATCCGATCGTGGTGATCACTCACCCCGAGCGAGCCGATGCCGACGAGGGGTATCGCGGCAAGTCCGTAGAGCATGCCGCGCAGCATCACGTCCCGCAGGCGCAGCAACGGCTGGTGTATCTGGTCCTCCCCAGTCATGCGCGCACGATATCCCAGCGTGATCCCCGTGCCACGACCGGCGAACCGGTGGTGGAAACCGCCCGAGCGGCGCCCCGGCGAGTCCGCCCTACGCTGGGGAAGAGGTGCGCGTCCAGCGCGTACCGGGCGCGGACGGCACAGGTGTCCGGCAGAACCACCTGATGCTCCTCATAAGGCGAAGACCATGGATGGTGTGCGCAGACGTACGGTGCTCGGGGCGCTCGGCGGCACCGTCGCCGGGGGCGGAGCCCTCGGACGATTCCGGCGCGGCGAGCCCCCGCCCGGCCCGCCGGATGGTGTGCGGCAGTCGCCGGAACGCCCCCGCCCGTACGAGCCCCGGGTGCAGGCGCTGCTCGGGCGGATGACGGTGGACGAGAAGCTGGGGCAGTTGCAGCAGCTGGCCTGGAACGCCGACACCGGCCCCGGCCGCGGGCAGAACGCGGAGGCGGTGCGGGCGGCGCGCAGAGGCGCACTCGGGTCGGTGCTCAACCTCTACGGGGCCGCCAAGACCAACGCGTTGCAGCGGATCGCGGTGGAGGAGTCCCGGCTCGGAATCCCTCTGGTCTTCGGGCTGGATGTGATCCATGGTCTGTGGACCACCTTTCCGATTCCGCTCGCTCAGGCGGCCGGCTTCGATCCCGCGGTGGCCGTGCGGGACGCCGAGGTGTCCGCGCGGGAGGCCCGTTCCAACGGGGTGCACTGGACGTTCTCCCCGATGATGGACGTCACCCATGAGCCGCGCTGGGGGCGGATCGCCGAGGGCAACGGGGAAGACCCCTATCTGACCGCGGCGTTGGGGGCGGCCAAGGTCCGCGGTTACCAGGGCGAGGACCTCGCCGACAACGACCGGGTGGCGGCCTGCGCCAAGCACCTGGCCGGCTACGGGGGCGTCGAGGGCGGGCGCGACTACAACAGCGTGGATGTGTCCGAGGCTCGGCTGCGCAATCTCTACCTCGGGCCGTTCGCGGCGGCCGTGGAAGCCGAAGTGGCCACGGTGATGGCCGCCTTCAACACCGTCAGCGGCATCCCGGCCCACGCCAACCGGCATCTGCTCACCGACATCCTCAAGGAACAGTGGCAGTTCGACGGTGTGGTGGTCAGTGACTACCTCGCCATCCGGGAACTGATCGTCCACGGTTTCGCGGCCGACGGCGCCGACGCGGCCCGGCTGGCGTTCAACGCCGGTGTGGACATGGAGATGGCCAGCACCCTATTTGCCCGGAACGGCAAACGTCTGCTCAGAAACGGCCGGATCACCATGGCCCGGCTGGACGACGCGGTGGCACGCATTCTGCGGCTGAAGTTCCGGCTCGGCCTCTTCCGCCGTCCGTACGTGGACGAGGACGCCGCCATCACCGAACCCACCAAGGCCGCTCGGTCGGCGGCCCGAGAAACCGCGGCGCGGTCCATGGTGCTGCTGCGAAACCACACGTCGGCCCTCCCTCTGAGCACATCGGCCCGCTCCATCGCGGTGGTCGGCCCGTTCGCCGATTCCCCGGACCTCAAGGGGTCCTGGGCCGGGCCCTGGGCGGTCACCCCCCGTCCGGTCACGGTGGCCGACGCCGTCAAGGCCGTTGTCCCCGAGGCGAAGGTGACCCATGTCCGAGGTGTGGACGCCCAGGGGAAGGACACCGACGACATCGTGAAGGCGGTCGCGGCGGCCAGAGCCGCCGAGGTGACGGTCGTGGTAGTCGGCGAAGGCGCGAAACTGAGCGGTGAGGCGAGCGTGCGCGCTGACATCAGCCTGCCCGGGAAGCAGGAGGAACTGATCGCGGCCATCGCGGAGTCCGGTGCGCCGTCTGTGGTGGTGCTGGTCAACGGGCGTCCGCTGACGATCGGCGGCTGGCTGGAATCGGCCCCCGCCGTCCTGGAGGCATGGCATCCAGGACTCGAGGGCGGACACGCCATCGCGGATGTGCTGTTCGGAAAGGTCAACCCCGGTGGCAAGCTGCCGGTGTCCTTCCCGCGCGCCGTCGGCCAGATCCCCCTCTACTACAACCACGAGAACACCGGCCGCCCCTACGACCCGCACAACCCCTACACCTCCCGCTATCTGGACCTGCCCGACGGCCCGCAGTTCGCCTTCGGATACGGGCTGAGCTACACCACCTTCGACATCGGTGAGCCGAGACTGTCGACGCGCCGGATCTCGGCCGACGCGCTGCGCAAGGGCGACACCGTCGACGTGGCGGTGACGGTGCGCAACACCGGGCGGCGCACCGGCGATGAGGTCGTCCAGCTCTATCTGCGCGATCCGGTGGCGAGCATCGTGCAACCGGTGCGCAGGCTCTGCGGATTCCGCCGGGTCACCCTCGACGCGGGGAGGTCCACCACCGTGCGCTTCCGGCTGAGCGCCGAGGACCTGGGCTTTTGGACCCAGGCCCGCGACGGCGACTTCGTGGTGGAGAAGGGTGAGATCCGGCTGTACGCGGGCAACAGCTCGCTGGCCGAGGCGGAACGCACCCTGACCATCACCTAGGTCCTGTCCCCATCGGGCCTCATCCGCGCTGAGCGCGCCACTCCGGCGCCAGCACCGACCAGACCTCGATGTCCACGCGTTCTCCCCGGTGCGGATGGCTCTCCCGCAGCACTCCGTCGCGCACCATCCCCAGCCGACGGGCGACGTTGAGGCTCGCCGCATTGCTGGACTTGGCCTGCCACTCCACCCGGTGGATGCCGCGCACCTGGACCGCCCAGTCGATGAGCACCCCGATGGCCCGGGTGACCAGCCCGCGTCCGACGAACGCCTCCTCCAGCCAGCAGCCGACCTCACAGGTGCCGGATTCGACGTCGAAGGTCCGGAAGAGCACCCCGCCGATGAGCGTCCCATCGACCCAGATGCCGTATATCCGTCCACTGTCGGTGGCCGCCTTGTCCGCGTACAGCTGGAGGAAGGCGGTAGCCGACGGCAGGTCGGTGGCGCGGTCCGCCAGCGAGATATACCTCCCCACGTACTCCCGGCAGCGGTCGATGTGGGCGAGGTACTCCTCGGCGTTCCACGGCTCCAGCGGGCGCAGCTCCGCCCCGTCGTCACCCAGCGATATCCCGAACACCTTGCTCCTTCACAGGTGGTTGGCCTGGTAGTCGGCCTGGCTCCAGTCTCCCTGCCGCGGGAGGCGGATCGGTATCCGGGCAGGGGGTCAGACGGCTTCGGGCTCCGACGGCCGCCCGGCAACCCGGCCATGGGTGACGCGGATCTTCGACTGGCCGTGCGGCAGCGCCTCCCAGTCGTCCATGAAGCGCGCCTCCAGACCGTGTTTCACGGCGAGGCCGACGAGGGTCTCGGTGCGGTAGTAGAAGTCCTCGCGCAGCACCTGGTGCTCGGCGCCCTCGGTGCGGTCGAAGGTGAAGTCGAACCAGCCGCCGGGGGCCATCACCCGGCCGACGTTGGCCAGGCACTCCTCGATGACCGGCAGCGGGGAGTGCGAGAAGACGCTGTGCGCGTGGATGACATCGAACCACGCGTCGGGCAGGAACCGCAGGGTGAGGTCGCGGACCGGGGCCAGATACGGCAGCCGGTCCTGCAATCCCGACTCCACCAGGGTGTCCTGGGCCGCGGCGAGGATATCGGGCGAGATGTCGATGGCGTAGTAGTGGCCGGACTCCAGATGCCGGATGAACCGCCAGCCCGCCCGCAGATTGCCGCAGCCGATCTCCAGCATCCGGTGTTCGGGGCGCAGCCCGTGGCCGACGAGGTAGTCGAACTGCATCGCCCCGAGAGCGAGCCACCGCTCGCGGCTGGAACTGCCCACCGCGGCATCCGGGTTGGCGCGGGTGTCCGAGCGCATCACGGCGCGGTAGTAGGAGATGTGGTCCGGGAAACGATGACGCAGCCAGGCGTCCCGAGCGGCACGGGCCAGATGGCGCGGTACCCGGTAGGGGTGGCGCAGCGCGTAGGTGAGGCGATGGCCGAGCGACGCTCGGTTGACGCTGACGTTCCTGGCGGGCATGGGCGTCCGGTCCTCTCGCGATGGTGATGCGGTGTCCTGGGCCTCGGTCTCGGCCTCCGTATCCCGGCGATGGTCCGGCTCGGTGGACCGGCCACGGTGCGGACGCGGCCCGGTGGACCCCGGTATCAGCCGATCGGCTGATGGGGGAGGTGCGCCAGGCGCGTGAGGACTGGCCGCGGAGGTTTCGGACGGACCCTCCCGGCCACCGGCTCCCCGACGAAACCCGCGGGAGCCCGCGCACCCCGCCCCGTCACTGCCGCTTCACACCGATGCGCTACGCTCCGGGAGAACGATGGTTCCCCGTGTGGGGTACAAGGCCGGAGAGGCGAGCGATGCGGTACACACCCCCCTTGGGGGACCGGCCATGACCCACCGCGCGGACCTCGTGCCGCTCCGCTCGTTCCTCACCATCTACCGCACGGGCGGAGTGGCGAAGGCCGCCGACGCCCTGAACCTCTCCCAGCCCGCCGTCTCCCGCCATCTGAAATCGATCGAGGAGACGGTGGGGCGGCCGCTGTTCGTCAGGGCCGGGCGCGGGATCGCCCCCACCGAGGCCGGACACATCCTGGCCGCCGAGGTGGCCGGGCATATCGACGCGCTGGAGAACGCCGTCGAGGTGTTCCGCTCGGGCGGGGACAGCGACGCGGGCCCGGTGTTCGTCGGCGCGCCGGGGGACATTCTGGCGGGCCATGTGATGCCACGGCTGACCCCGCTGCTGACCATGGGGATGACCGTGCACTGCCGGATCGGGCTGTCACCGGACCTGGCCACCGCGCTGTTGCGCGATGAGCTCGACGTCGCCGTCATCACCAAGATCGAAGGGGCTCCGACCAAGCAGCTCTTTCTCAGACACGCCCACGACGAGGAGTTCGTGCTCGTGGGACGCAGCGGTGAGAAGCCCTATACGCCCCGGTCGGAGCGGCGGTTCGTGGGCTATTCGCAGGGCATGCCCATGGCCCGTCGCTACTTCCGCTCCTGCTGGGGTATCGCGCCCCCGCAACCGTCGCTGACCGTGGCCGACATGCGCGCGGTGGTGGTCGCCGTGGCCGCCGGGGCCGGGCTCAGCGTCGTTCCCCGTTATGTGGCGCGGGAGGGCATCGACGCGGGCACCCTGAGCGTGTTGCACACCCCCGAGGAAGCGGTGATCAACCCGATCTATCTCGCCGCCCGGCGTGGCAAGGAACATCTGCCGACTGTCCGGGCGGTGTTCGCCCACCTCACCGACGCCCACGAGAACGCCGTCAGCGCACATAATTCCTGATAGGTCGGCGTTCCGATCGTTATGGCTCCTCTTGCGCGGATCGGATTGGCTGAACGCGGTTGACTTCCCCACCGCGTCACAGAGGAGTTCTATGTCCACGCCGTCACGTCCGCAGCACACGTCCACCCGGCAGCGCGGGATCCCCCGGCGGGCCGCCGTGGCAGCCGTGGCCGCCTCCGTGCTGGGGGCCTCCGCCACCCTCGCCACCGTCGCCCAGGCCGAGCCGCCGCAGCGGTCCGCCGCCGGGCAGCCGGAGTCCGCGTCCGCCCGCGCCGCGCGCCACGGCACGGCGTTCACCGCGCTGCCGGGCGCCGAGGTCTTCCCGGAGAGCATCGCCATCGACCGTGCCACCGGGGTGTACTACGTCGGCTCCGTCAAGGACGGCACGATCTTCCGGGGCCGGGTCGGCAGCGACACGGTGTCGGTGTTCTCGAAGTCCGGGGCGGACGGCCGCACCATCGCCAACGGCCTGGCACTCGACGGAAACCGGCTGATCGTGCTGTCGCGGCAGACCGGCAAGGTCTACGCCTACGACACCCGCACCGGCGCCCATCTGGCCACCCTCGACAACGGTCTCGGCGCCACCGGCACCTTTCTCAACGACATCACCGTCACCCAGGACGGCACCGCCTATCTCACCGACTCCGTCAACCCCTGGCTCTACCGGATGGCCCGGAGCGCCTCCGGCGGCTACCGGCTGGAGAAGTTCCTCGACTTCACCGGCACCCCCCTGCACTACATCTCCGCCCCCGGTGCGGCCGGCATCAACGTCAACGGCATCACCGCGACGCCCGACGGCCGCCATCTCATCGTCGCCAAACGCAATGAGAACGCCCTGTACCGCATCACCCTCGCCGACCGCTCGGTGGAGAAGGTCCAGTTGCCCGCCGGGGCGCTGGAGACGCCCGACGGCATCTTCCTGCGCGGCCGTACGCTCTACGCCGCGCAGAACACCCCGCGGTCCGTGGCCGTCCTCCACTTCAGCGCCGACCACTGGTCCGCCACCGCGGGCACACCGCTCACCGACCCCAGCTTCCGCTTCCCCACCTCGGCCGCCGTACACGGCAATCGGCTGCTGGTGGTCAACGCGCAGTTCGACTCCAAGGGCAGCCCGGCCGCCGTCAGCGGTCCCAATCCGCCGGTCCTTCCGTTCGGCGTCACCACCCTCCGGCTGCGCTGAGCCCGTCCGTCCACCGGCCCGGCACATCACCACCCCGAGGAAAACACCGTGACTCCCCACCCATCCCGTCAACCCCACCAGACCGCCTCCCAGCCGGAGGTCTCCCGCAGACGCGTTGTCGCCGGACTGACCGGCGCGGGCGCCGCCCTGGCCACCCGGTTCGCCGTCAGCGACACCGCCGCCGCGGCACCCCGTACGGCCGGGAGCAGGACGGACGGAACCACCGGCCACGCCGACACCGTGCTGCTCGGCGGCCGGATCACCACACTCGACCCACGCCACCCGGACGCCACCGCCCTGGCCGTCCAGGGGAACAGGATCCAGGCCACCGGCACCGACCACCACATCCGCGCGCTGATCGGCCCGCAGACCCAGGTGATCCACCTGGGCGGACGCCGGGTGATCCCCGGGCTCAACGACTCCCACACCCATCTGGTCCGGCAGGGACTCAGCTACACCCAGGAGCTCTCCCTCGCCGGAGTGCGGTCCGTCTCCGAGGCGCTGCGGCTCATCGCCTTCCAGGCCGCGCGCACCCCCGCCCCGCAGTGGGTCCGGGTGGTCGGCGGCTTCAGCCGGTTCCAGTTCGCCGAACGGCGGCTGCCGACCCTCGACGAGCTGAACGCGGCCGTCCCCGACACTCCCGTGTTCCTCCTTCACCTCTACGACCGGGCCCTGCTCAACCGGACCGCCCTGCGTGTCCTCGGTTTCGGGAAGGACACCCCCGACCTCCCGGGATCACAGATCGAGCGGGACGCGGCCGGACATCCCACCGGGATGCTGATCGCCAAGCCCAACGCCACCCTGCTCTACTCCACCCTGGCCCGGCTGCCGCGACTCGACCCGGCGAGCCGGATCATCTCCACCCGGCACTATCTGCGGCATCTCAACGCCCGCGGAGTGACCAGCGTGATCGACGCGGGCGGCGGCCACCAGACCTTCCCCGACGACTACGAGGTCATCAACCAGCTCCATCGGGAAAACCAGTTGACGGTCCGCGTCGGCTACCACACCTTCACCCAGGCCCCGGGCAAGGAGCTCGCCGACTTCCAGCGCATCGCGGAACTGGTCACGCCCGGCGACGGAGACGACCAGCTGCGGATGATCGGGGCGGGGGAGATGCTGGTCTACTCCGCCGCCGACTTCGAGGACTTCGCCCAGCCGCGGCCGGAGCTCGCCCCCGCGATGGAAAGCCAACTGCGCGACGTCCTGTCCTTCCTGGCCGAGAAGAAGTGGCCGTTCCGGCTGCATGCCACCTACGACCAGTCCATCACCCGCTTCCTCGACGTCATCGAGCAGGTGCACGGCCCCGGCGGACCCGGCGTCCGGTTCATCCTCGACCACGCCGAGACGATCAGCGAGCCCACCATCGACCGGGTCGCCCGGCTCGGTGGCGCGATCGCCCTGCAACACCGCATGGCCTTCCAGGGCGAGCTGTTCCGCGACCGCTACGGGGCGCGGGCCGCCGCCCACACCCCACCGGTGAACCGCATCCTCCGTGCCGGGGTGCCGGTCGGGCTGGGCACCGACGCCACCCGGGTGGCGAGCGACAACGTCTGGAACGCGCTGTACTGGATCACCACCGGACGGACCGTCGGCGGAGAGCGGCTCTACCCGGCCGCCAACCGGCTGGACCGGACCGCCGCGTTGCGGCTGATGACCCAGGGCAGCGCCTGGCTCTCCCACGAGGACACCGTCAAGGGGACTCTCGCCCCTGGCCACTTCGCGGACCTCGCCGTCCTCTCCGACGACTACCTGACCGTCCCGGCCGCCCGGATCCCCGCCCTGACCTCGGTGCTCACCCTCGTCGGCGGACGCGTTGTGTACGCGGCGGCGGAACACGCCCGGCTCGACCCGGCCCTGCCGCCCGTACAACCGGCGTACGCGCCCTTGCTGACCGGCGCCAACACACTGTAGCCGGGCCCATGGTGCGGCCACCGCCCGGTGGCCGCACCGCGGACGCGCCCCGACCTGCCCGAACCACGGTGGGGCGGGACCCCAGCGGTCAGGAGGCGGGCTTGCGGGCCACTCCCACCCAGAAGGACACCTCTTCGTCGGTGACATCGCCGGTGGCCACCTGAGGGCCGGCGGCCAGGTCCGGACGCCAGCGATGGGGCACCTCGATCCCGGGCTCCACCAGCTCGAGCCCGGTGAAGAACTCCGCCACCTCCGCCCTGCTGCGGATCTTCCCCTTGATCCCGCCGCTGTGGTAGATCTCCTGCGTCCGCTGGGTCGCCACCGGGTCGAAGTCCGGGGTGATGTGGCTCAGCACCAGATGCGAACCGGGCGCGAGCGCGTCGACCAGCCGCCGCACGATGGCGTACGGGTCCCACTCGTCCGGTACGAAGTGCAGCAGCGCGCACAGGCTCAGCGCCACCGGCTGGGACAGGTCCAGCACCTCGGTGAGGTCCGGGGAGTTGAGGATGGTCTCGGGGTTGGCCACATCCGCGTCGACATAGGCGGTGCGGCCCTCGGGATGGCTGGTGAGCAGGGTCTGCGCATGGGCCAGCACGATCGGGTCGTTGTCGACGTAGACGACCCGCGACTCCGGGGCGACCTGCTGGGCCACCTCGTGCAGATTGGGGCTGGTGGGGATGCCGGTGCCGATGTCGAGGAACTGCCGGATACCGCACTCGGCGGCCAGATACCGGGTCGCGCGCTGCATGAAGGCACGGTTGGTGCGGGCGGCGATCATGACGCCCGGCCACAGGGTGAGCACCTTCGCCGCGGCCTGCCGGTCCGCGACGTAGTTGTCCTTGCCGCCCAGGAAGTAGTCGTACATCCGGGCGCTGTGCGGACGTCCCTGGTTGATGGGGCTGTTGGGCGGCTCAGGCCCGCTCGCCGTCCGGGATACTGCGCCGTGACCGGTCACGTCGTCTTCTCCTCCACTACTGGGCGCGATCGTTGCATCGCGGCGGGCCCACCCCAGGATCGTATGCCGCCTCGATCCCCGCCCACACCTGTGGGTGGGGATAACTGTGAGGCATTCAGGAGGCGTTGAGCGCCACGGTGGGGTGGAGCCGGGAGGCACGGATGGCGGGGTAGAGCCCCGCGAGCATGCCGATCCCCAGTGTGGCGCCGAAACCACCGGCCAGCGCCCAGGGCGGGATGACCGTCGTCCAGCCCTGCGCCAGGGCGAACGCCCAGGTCGCCAGCGAGCCCAGCGCCACTCCCGCCAGCCCGCCGAGGGCCGACAACAGCAGTGATTCGGTGAGGAACTGAAGCCGGATGGCATTGCGGGTGGCCCCGATCGCCCGCCGCAGACCGATCTCCTGACGGCGTTCCAACACCGAGATGACCATGGTGTTGGCCACCCCGACCCCGCCCACCAGGAGCGCCACCGCCCCCAGCCCGAGCATCAGCGCCGTCAGCCCCTCGTCGGTGGTCGCCTTCGCCTCCAGGGCGTCGGACGGCCGTGAGACCTTGACGGTGCCTTCGTGGCCGGGGTCGACGCTGCGGGCCAGCACCGCGGCCACATCCTCCACCGACGCGTCCGTGGAGCGCTCGAAGATGGTGGTCGGATGGCCGTTGAAGCCGAAATACCGCTCGGCGGCCGGGAATCCGACCAACGCCACCCGGTCCAGCGTGGGCACCAACTCGACCGGTCGGAGAATTCCCACGACCACCACATAGCGGTCATTGACCATGATCTTCTCACCGGGGTGGGTGATGCCGAGCCGCTTCGCGGCGATCGACCCGAGCACGGTCACCGGCAGCCGCTCATTGGCGGGGTTCAGCCAGACCCCCCGGTCCACCTCGGCGCCGAGCGTATCCAGCAGATCGGGCCGGGCGGCCTGGGTGGTGACCCCGGCCGTCCGCTCCTCCGGCACCACATCGCTGCGCCGGATCCGGGTGTCCACCTCGCCGGTCGCCGTGGCGTGCTGCACCGGACCGATGCGTTCGACCATCGCGACGGCGTTCTTGGGCAGGACGATGTCGTTCCCCGTCTGGTCCTCTCCGGCCTCGGCGGTGAGCAGATTGGTGCCCAGCCGGTCCAGCCGGGCCATCAGATCGGCCCGGCTGGAGGTGGAAAGACCCACCACCGCGACCATCGTGGCGATGCCGATCGCGATACCGAGGGCGGACAGCACCACCCGGGTCCGGCGCGCCCGCAGCCCGACGGCGCCCACGCGGAGGATGTCACGGACGGCCAGCCGGGAGGGTTTCAGCCCGCGGCCGCTCCCGGACGTCGCTGCTGCGGTCTTCCGGTCGGTCATGACCTCACCTCGTGCGACGCGGAGTCGGGCGTGACGGAGCCGTCGGTGGCGGAGCCGTGCGTGGCGGAGTTGTGCGTCGACGAGCCGTCCGTCCGGGAGCCCGTCGTCCGGGAGTCCGCGATGACCTCGCCGTCACGGAAGCGGACCTGCCGTGGCAGTGCGTTGGCGATCTCGTGGTCATGGGTGATGACACACACTGTGGTGCCCGCCGCGTTCAGCTCCCGCAGCAGCTCCATCACGATCCCGCCCGACCCCGAGTCCAGGGCGCCGGTCGGCTCGTCCGCGAGCAGCAGCTCAGGCTCGCCGACCAGCGCCCGCGCAATGGCGACGCGCTGCTTCTCACCGCCGGACAGCTCATGCGGCCGGTGGTCCAGCCGGTGGCCGAGGCGCACCCGCTCCAGCGCCGTACGCGCCAGCGCCCTGCGCTCGCGCAGACCCACCCCCGCGTACAGCAGGCCGTCCGCCACATTGTCCACCGCGTCCCGCCCTGGGGAGAGATGGAAGTGCTGGAAGACAAAGCCGATATGGCGGGCGCGGAGGGCGGACAGCTGCGCGTCGGACAGCGTGTTCACATCGTGCCCGGCCACCCGGACCGTACCCGACGTGGGACGGTCCAGGGTGCCGATGATGTTCAGCATGGTCGACTTCCCGGACCCGGACGGGCCGACGATCGCCAGGAGTTCACCGGAGACCACGGTCAGATCCACCCCGCGCAGGGCATGGACCTCACCGGGATAGGTCTTGGTGGCACCCACCAGCTCGATCACGGCCGCCGGGCGGGGCGGTGCGGTGGCGATCACTGCTCGGCCACTCCCACCGCCATGCCCTCGCGCAGCTCCGCACCGCTGACCTCGATCTGCCCGTCGGCCGTCATCCCGGTCTCCACCCGCACCATCCGGGTGGCGCCGTCCTTCACCAGTTCCAGTCCGTAGCCGCCTTGCTCACCCCGCAGCGCCACCACCGCCTCGACCGGGACGGCCAGCACGTTCTTGCGGCTCTCGCTGATGAACGACACATTCACCGTCGCTTTGGTGTCCTCCCCGGACACTGCGGAACGGCCGCCGTCCAAGGTCACCTCCACGGTGATCCCGTCCTGGCTCCCCGCCGACGGATCGTCGTCGGAGGTCTCGGGGCGGACGGTGCCCGACACCTTGCCCCGTTCGGTCCGTCCGCTGGGCATCGTCACCTTCACCGTGGTGCCCTTGGAGGTGAGGGACACATCCCCCTCCTCCAGCTGGGCCCGGACCACCGGTTTGGTGGAGGCGACGGTGAGCACCTTCGTGTCCGGGCCCACCTGGTCCGCGGCCGCGGCGTCCGCCGAGACGACCTTCACCCGGTCGGGCTGGAAGACCACGTCCCCCTTGCCCACCGTGCCGGTGGGGGTGCGGTTGAGCGACTTCTGCCATTGCTTGACGGCCGCCTTGGTCGCCGCGTCGTAGCGCGGATCGATGTACAGCCCGGAGCCGAACCCCAAGTCGCGCAGATTCCGCTCCAGTTGGAGGACGTCGGAGCCGCGGTCCCCGGGCTTCATGGTGCGGAACATCGGGATCTGCCCGTACAGCAGGGTGACGGGCTTGTCGTTCAGCTCGTACAGCGCCTGCCCCTGGGTGACCGTGCTGCCCGCTTTGGCCGCGACGGTCACGGTGCCGTCGACGGCGGAGGACACCTTGCGCCGCTGGGCGTAGTCGAGTTCTCCGTCGACGGTCTTGCTCTGGACCAGATCGGTACGGACGATCTTGGCCGTGGCGGGCGGCCGGTCACCGTCCCCGGACGAGGCGTCCGCCCCGTCCCCGCCGCCGATGACCAGTGCCGCGGCCCCGGCCGCGGCGGCGGTGACCACGGCGCCACCCGCGATCCACGCGGTACTGCGCCTCACTGCATACCGTCCAGACCGTCGAGCAGCTTGCCCTTGCACGCCTCACGGGCCTGCTTGTACACCGAGGACTCGGGGTCGATACGGGGGCTGGCGGGGTCCGGTTCACCACCGGGCACCGCGTTGCCCGAGGACATGGTGGGGTTCTGGAACTCCGATACGCCGTGGTCCCGCATGCACTTGGCGTGCGCGAGCATGGACTCGAAGTCCTTCTGCGCGTCCCGCTTGGGCTCGAGATTCATCGCCTTCCGCATCTCGGTGGCACAGGCGCCGTCCTTCCCGCCCTTCGTGACCTCGCCCTTGCCGTCGGGATCGGGAAGCTTCTCGATCTTGCCCCAGTCGAGATGGCCACTGAGCTTGGGGTCGGGGAAGTCCTTGGCTCCGCCCTTGGTGCGCATACAGCGCACATACTCCATCTGGGCGTCGTAGAAGGCGCTCTTGCCCTTGCCGGAACCACTGCCGGTGTCCTTCGACGAGCCGCCGGAGTCGCCGGTCTTCTCGCCCGGGACGGAGGCGACCCCCTCGTCCTTGGAGTCGGATCCGCCGCCCCCGCCGCAGCCCACCGCCAGGGCCAGCACAGGCAGGGCGGCGAAGGCGGCCAGAGTGCGCCGGAAGGCGGCGCGGGAAGTGGTGTGTCGTGTCATGACGAACACCTTCCGGCGATCACATGATGGCCCGTCCATGACCACATGATGGATGTGTAACAAAGCGCGGCCGCCGTGCATTCGCCGGTCTGACCAGCGGATTCCGGCGATTTCCTGGGTCATAATCGACCGCATGCCGCATGTACTGCTCATCGAGGACGACGCCTCCGTACGCGATGGCATGGAGCTGGTCCTGCGCCGCCACGGCTACCAGGTGTCGGTCGCCGCCACCGGCGAGGAGGCCCTCGCGCTGCTGGACACACCGGCGGAGACGGCCATCGAACTCGCGGTGCTCGATCTGATGCTGCCCGGTATGGACGGATTCGAGGTCTGTCGTCGGATCCGGGCCCGCTCCACCATGCCCGTGATCATGCTGACCGCGCGCGGCGACGACCCGGACATCGTCGGCGGACTCGAGGCCGGGGCCGACGACTACGTGGTCAAACCGGTCACCGCACCCGTACTGGAGGCGCGGATCAAGGCGGCACTGCGGCGCGCCGACCCCGTACCGCGGCGGCCCGGAGAGGTCTATGCCGGGTTGGTCATCGACCGGGCGGGGCTGACCGTCAGCCGCGACGGCACCGCCGTCCCGCTGCCGCCCACCGAGCTGCGGCTGCTGCTGGAGCTGTCCGCCTCCCCGGGCCGGGTCTTCAGCCGGGAGCAGCTGCTCGCCTCGGTGTGGGACCACTCCTTCCTCGGCGACTCACGGCTGGTCGACGCCGCCGTCGGACGGCTGCGCGCGAAGATCGAGGACGTGCCCGCACGGCCGCGCTACATCCAGACCGTGCGCGGCTTCGGCTACCGGTTCGG
Source organism: Streptomyces sp. JLBJ103 (assembly GCF_058215575.1). NCBI lineage: Bacteria > Bacillati > Actinomycetota > Actinomycetes > Kitasatosporales > Streptomycetaceae > Streptomyces > Streptomyces sp. JLBJ103. The sequence goes on from NZ_CM177089.1 coordinate 7,785,464, forward strand.
TCCGATATGAAACGCTTCTGGCCGCGGCTGGGCGGGCTGCGCACCCGGCTTCTCATCGCCTTTGTCCTCGTGGCGCTGATCAGTACGGTCACCGCCACCGCACTCGCCTACCGCGAATCCCGCACCGCCGTGCTCACGCGTACCCAGGACGCCTTCCAGACCGACTTCCGCGACCGTGTCGACAGCGTCGCCCCCGACGTCGACACCCCACCCGACGTCCGCACCCTGACCACCCTCGCCGACTCCGTCTCCTCCGGGCTCTCCGGCGCCCCGCTCGTGGTCGCCGGCTACCACGACCTCACCGCTTCCTCCGACGGTCTGGCCGACCGCACCCGGATCACTCCCGAACTGCGCGCCTCGGTGCGCACCTCCGGCCGCGCCCGCTTCCAGCGAGTGGAGTACCGAGGTGAGCCGTATCTGGTGGTCGGCACTCCCGTCACCTACGACGACGGCCGAGTGTCCGGGATCGAGGTCTTCGCCGTCACCTCCCTCCGGGCGGAGGAGGAGCACACCGCGGCCCTGCTGGACTCGGTACGCGGCGGACTGCTCCCGGTGCTGGGCCTGGCCGCACTGCTCGCCCTGCTCGCCGCCGGGACCGTACTGCGGCCGGTGCGCGAGCTGGGACGGGCCACCCGGCGGCTGGCCGAGGGCGATCTCGCCTCACGGGTCGAGGTCAAGGGGCGTGATGAACTCGCCCGGCTGGCCGCGGACTTCAACACCACGGCGGATGCCTTGCAGGCTTCAGTGAACGACCTGCGCGACCAGGAGGCCAGGGCACGGCGCTTCGTCGCCGATGTCTCGCACGAGCTGCGCACCCCGCTGACCGCCATGACGATGGTGACGACCGTGCTCGACGAGGACGCGGCACACCTCCCCGCGGACGCCGCCCGCGCCGCCCGTACCGTCAGCGACGAGACGGCGCGGCTGGCCCGGCTGGTGGAGGACCTGATGGAGATGTCCCGGTTCGACTCGGGGGCGGCCCGGCTCGACGCGGCGGACACCGATGTCGCGCAGACCATCCGCGGCACCCTGGAGCTGCGCGGCTGGACCGACCAGGTGGAGGCGCGCCTCCCGGAGGGAGTACGGGCGGTGGTGGACCGGCGGCGGGTGGACGTGGCCGTGGCCAATCTCGTGGGCAACGCGCTCCGGCACGGCGAGCAGCCGGTGACGGTCACGCTGTCCGTCGACGCGGACCGGGTGACGGTGGAGGTCACCGACCGGGGGCCGGGGCTGCCGCCCGACACCCTGGCCCAGGTCTTCGACCGCTTCTACAAGGCGGACAGCGCCCGGACCCGCTCCGAGGGCAGCGGCCTGGGCACCGCCATCGCGCTGGAGAACGCCCGGTTGCACGGCGGTACGATCGAGGCCGGCAACCGGCCCGCGGAGCAGGGCGGCGGAGCCGTGTTCACCCTGCGGCTGCCCCGCCACCGCCGGGTACCGGACGGGCAAAGAACGGCGGCGGACGGAGGTGTGCGGTGACCCGCGTCCGTACGGCGACCGGTGTGCTGGCCCTCGCCCTGGCGGCGACGGCCGGTTGCGGTGTTCAGCCCACCGGAGTGGTCGACGGCGGTGAGCCCGCGAGCGGGCTCACCAAGGATCTGCGGATCTACTATGTCCATGGCTCCCGGCTCCAGGGCGTCACCCGCCCCGACATCTCCCTCCAGGCACCCGAAGGTGTCCTCAAACTGCTGTCGCAGGAGCCGACCCGGGCCGAGGAGGAGCGCGGGCTCGTCAACCTCGTCCGGCTCGAGGGGTACTGGATGACCGGTAAGGGCCATCGGATCACCCTGCACTCGCCCGGCGCCTCCTTCGACAGCCCACGTGACCGGCTGCCCAACGGCCAGTTGGTGTGCTCCCTCGCCCGCGCCCAGTCCTTCGTGCACCGGGACGAGGGCATCCGGCCCGATGACGTCCGGGTCTCCCTGAACGACGGCGAGCGGACCAACGGCCCCTACCAGTGCTCGCAGTTCCTCAGCTGAACACGAGCTGACGCGGGCCGACGCGGGCGCCGACGCGAGCGCCGACGCGAGCCGAATGCGGACGAGCCCCGCTCCAGGTCCTGTCCTGTCGATCTTCGTGGGCGGCGTCTGGTGAGGGGGCACCTCCCAGCGGTGGCTGGGGGAGGATCGCAGGAGGGTCGTCCTCGTACTGGGCGTACTCGGAGTACTGGGCGTACTCGGACGATCCCGACAACGCGGCGAGGCGCGGTGCCAGGCGTCGCGGGCCCGCGAAGATCGGCAGGACAGGGCCTAGATGACCCCGTGCGCCTCCATGGCCTCCGCCACCCGCAGGAAGCCCGCCACGTTCGCGCCCAGGACGTAGTCGTCGGGGGAGCCGAACCGCGCCGCGGTGGTACGGCACAGCTCGTGCACCTCGGTCATGACGGAGGCGAGCCGGGACGCGGTCTGCTCGAAGGTCCAGCGGTCGCGGGAGGCGTTCTGCTGCATCTCCAGCGCCGAGGTGGCCACCCCGCCCGCGTTGGCCGCCTTGCCGGGGCCGAAGAGCACATCGGCCTCCCGCAGGATGTCCACCGCCGCCGGGGTGCAGGGCATGTTCGCGCCCTCGGCCACCGCCAGCACACCGTTCTTCACCAGCGCCACGGCATGGTGCTCGGCCAGCTCGTTCTGGGTGGCGCAGGGCAGCGCCACATCGCAGGGCACATCGAAGACCGAACCCCGCTCGGAGTGGGTGGCACGGGGCCTGACCTCCGCGTACGCGGACAGCCGCGCCCGGCGGACCTCCTTGATCTCCTTGAGGAGTTCCAGATCGATACCGTCCTCGTCGACCACATAGCCGGCCGAGTCCGAGCAGGCCACCACTCGCCCGCCGAGGGCGTGCACCTTCTCGATGGCGTAGACGGCCACATTGCCGGACCCGGAGACGATCACTCGCCGCCCGTCGAAGTCCTTGCCCCGGGTACGCAGCATCTCCTCGGCGAAGTGGACGGTGCCGTACCCGGTGGCCTCGGTACGGGCGTGCGAGCCGCCCCAGCCGGTGTGCTTCCCGGTCAGCACCCCCGCCTCGAAGCGGTTGGTCAGCCGCTTGTACTGGCCGAAGAGATAGCCGATCTCCCGGCCGCCCACCCCGATGTCCCCGGCCGGTACATCGGTGTGCTCACCGAGGTGGCGGTGGAGCTCGGTCATGAACGACTGGCAGAACCGCATCACCTCGGCCGCGGAACGCCCCTTGGGGTCGAAGTCCGAACCGCCCTTGCCACCGCCGATCGACAGCCCGGTCAGCGCGTTCTTGAAGATCTGCTCGAAGCCGAGGAACTTCACGATGCCCAGGTTGACGCTGGGGTGGAAGCGCAGACCGCCCTTGTACGGGCCCAGAGCGCTGTTGAACTCCACCCGGAACCCCCGGTTGACCTGGATGTCCCCCTGATCGTCCACCCAGGGCACCCGGAAGATGATCTGACGCTCCGGTTCGCACAGCCGCTCGAGGATCCGGGAGTCGAGGTATTCCGGGTATGCGGTGAGCACCGGTCCGAGGCTCTGCACCACCTCACGCGCCGCCTGGTGGAACTCCGCCTCACCGGCGTTGCGGTCCACCACCTGCGCGTACACGGCCTCGATACGAGCGCTGACGTCCATGAAGTGCCCTTTCTGCCAACCCGTTGGCGCGTCAGTCTGTCAGCCTCCGGTCGCTCTTGGTGGCAAAACCGCCCGAGATGTGGTGGACGGCGCGTCGCGGCGGGCCGGAACCAAGTGGATCACTAGCGGGCGCCATCGGACCGGTGGCCGTTCGGGGTTGACGACCGAGTTGCGACGCCCCGTGGCCGGAGGGACGGTGGAAAGGAGTGTTGCAGAAGTGCCCGGCCATGCCCCGTCCGGGAGCACGGCCATGTACATACGCGAGCATGCGCGTACGCGACACGCGCACGCGCGGTCACGCACATACGCGATGGCGACGCGCCGGTACACGGCAGTTCGGCTCTTCCGCCGGAACCGCTCTCCTGTCCTGGCCCTCTGACTCTCCGCGCATCGGCGCGTCCCCTCCCAGCCCGGGGGAAGCGCACAGAAAGCGGAGACAGCAATGACCAACGGACCCATGGGCAGGCGCCCCTTCGGCAGCGAACCGCCGGAGCGGGCCGATTCCCCCATGATGCGGCAGAACACCGAGTACACGGGCCGCTATGTGGTCCTGCTCGACCAGCAGGAACCCCAGCGCGGTATCGACGCCCTCCAGTCCTCGGTCGGTATCCAGTCCGTCCAACGGGTCCCGGGAGCCGAGGCAGAAGGCGCCACCGAACTCCTCCAACGCCCCGACACCTCGGTGCTCTTCGACGACCTCGCCACCGCCGTTGTCGAAGTACGCCCCGACCAGCGCCATGCGCTGGTGACCACCGCCGAGGCGGAACCCACCATCATCGCGGCCGAGCCGGAACGCATGGTCTACGCCTCGGTGATCACCGAACCCCAGCGGACGCTGACCGGCTTCTTCCCGACCTATCGCAGTGACGAGGACGAGGTGAACCGGCACACCCGCGCCGAACTCGCCGCCTCGCTGGGCCCGGCCTGGGACGAGCAGAACACCACCTGGGGACTCCAGGCGATCCGGGCCAACTGGTCCACCCTGACCGGGCGCGCGGTCAAGGTCGCCGTTCTCGACACCGGTGTGGACACCGACCACCCGGATCTGACCGGCTGCCTCGAGGCCACCGCCTCGTTCGTCCCCGGTGAGACCGTGGAGGACGGCAACGGCCACGGCTCCCACTGCATTGGCACCGTGGCCGGACCGGCCAAACCCGAGCACGCGCCCCGCTACGGTGTGGCGGGGGAGGCCCGGGTGCTTGCCGGGAAGGTGCTCAGCGACCGCGGTGTGGGCACCGACGGCCAGATCCTCGCGGGCATGGCCTGGGCGGTCTCCCACGGCGCACGGGTGGTCTCCATGTCGCTGGGCGCTCCGGTGGAGCCGGGCGAACTCTTCCCGCAGACCTACGAGAACGTGGCGCTGCGCGCGCTCGAACGCGGCACGGTGATCGTCGCGGCGGCGGGCAACGAGAGCCGCCGGCCCCGGTTCATCGCGCCCGTAGGCCGCCCGGCCAACTGTCCGTCCATCCTCGCGGTGGCCGCGCTCGGCAAGGACCTGGCGACGGCGTGGTTCTCCTGCGGGGCGATCAACGGCCGGGGCGGCGAGGTCAATATCGCCGCTCCTGGTGTGGACATCTTCTCGGCCGCGCCGGACGGCACGTACCAGACGCTGAGCGGCACCAGCATGGCCACTCCGCACGCGGCGGGAGTGGTCACGCTGATGGTCCAGGCACACCCCGAGGCCACCGCCACCGACCTCCGCTCCCGGCTGCTCTCGGGCGCGTACCCGCTGCCGCAGCCCGTTGCGGACATCGGCTCGGGTCTGCTCCAGAGCCCGTGAATCGCGCATCCCGGTCCGGGCCGGTCGGGGTGATCCTCTCGGTCGACCCGGACCGGTTCGCCGAGGTGGTGGCGGCGGCACGCCGGGCCGGGCTGACTGTCACCAGTGTGCAGGAGGTGCTCGGTTCGCTCTCCGGGACCATCGCGGAGGACCGGATCCCGGCCCTGAAGGCCGTTGACGGTGTGGATTCCGTCGACCGGGACCGGACCGTCCGCCTGCCACCGCCGGACGCGCCGATCCAGTGACCGGCCGGGCTCGCCTAGGTCCTGTCCTGTCGATCTTCGTGGATCAGCCCGCGGCGTCTGGTGAGGGGGCACCTCCCAGCGGTAGCTGGGGGAGGATCGCAGGAGGGTCGGCCTCGTACCGGGCGTACTCGGAAGATCCCGACAACGCGGCGAGGCGCGGTGCCAGGCGTCGCGGGCCCGCGAAGATCGGCAGGACAGGGCCTAGGGTGGAATCCCGAGGGGCACAGGCCATACCCGCTCGCCGGGGCCCGGCCCGGGAAGGAGCCGCTGTCGTGTTCGCCGTCGAGACCCTGGCGATCGAGGGGCTGGGCAATCGCAGCTATCTGGCGGGCGGGCCGCACCAGGCGGTGGTGGTGGACCCGCCGCGCGATATCGACCAGGTGATCGCCATCGCGGCCCGGCGCGGGGTGCGGATCGCGTATGTGGCCGAGACCCATGTGCACAACGATTACGTCAGCGGCGGTCTCGAACTGGCCCGGGTCACCGGTGCCGGATATCTGGTGCCCGCCCGCGCCTCGGTGTCCTTCGACCGCACCCCCGTCGCCGACGGCGACACCCTCACCCTCGACGACGGGCTGGTGCTGCGGGCGCTGGCCACCCCCGGCCACACCCCGCACCACACCTCCTACGTCGTGGCGGAGGGCGGCCGCGCCGTCGCGGCGTTCACCGGTGGCTCGCTGCTGATCGGCACCGTCGGACGGCCGGATCTCGTCGAGCCCCGGCTCACCGAGCCGCTGGCCCGCGCCCAGTACGCCTCCGCCCACCGGCTGGCCGACGAACTCGACGACGAGGTGCCGGTGCTGCCCACCCACGGCTTCGGCAGCTTCTGCTCCTCCGCGCAGGCCACCGGCGAGTCCACCACCATCGGCCGGGAACGGGCGCGCAATCACGCCCTCACCGAGGACATGGACACCTTCGTCGCCGAAACCCTCGCCGGTCTCGACGACATCCCCGCGTACTACGCGCACATGGGCCCGGCCAACGCCGCCGGACCCGCCCCCGTCGACCTCACCCCGCCGCACCGGGCCGGTCCCGACGAGATCGCGGCGCGGCTCGCGGCGGGGGAGTGGGTGGTGGACCTGCGCAGCCGGGTCGCCTTCGCCGCCGGACACCTGGCCGGATCGTTCAACTTCGAGGGCGACGGCAACCCCGCCACGTATCTGGCCTGGCTGATTCCCTGGGGCAAACCCGTCACCCTGCTCGGGCACAGCCCCGGCCAGATCGCCGCCGCCCAGCGTGAGCTGGTCCGGGTGGGCATCGACCATCCGGCCGCCGCGGCCACCGGCGGTCCCGCCGCCTGGGTCCGGGCGGGCGAGGAGACCCGGTCCTTCCCCTTGACCACCTTCGCCGATCTGGCCGCTGCCCGCCGGAGCGGCGAGGAGACGGTGGTGCTCGACGTCCGCCGCGACTCCGAACGCTCCCGCGGCTTCATCGACGGCTCGGTCCACCTCCCCGTCCACCATCTGCACGACCACATGGACCAGGTGCCGCCCGGTGTGCTGTGGGTGCACTGCGCGAGCGGAATGCGCGCGGCGATCGCCGCCTCCCTGCTGGACGCCGCCGGACGCGAAGTCGTCGCCGTCGACGACGACTTCGAGGCCGCCGCCGAGGCCGGACTGACAGTCATCCGGCCCCGCTGAGCGCCCCGCCGCGCTCTGCCGCCCGCCCCGCCGCCCGCGCCGCCGGGAACCGGCCCGGGATGTGAACCGGGCCACGTTCAATCCCCCTGGCACGCCAGTATCGCGTCAACACCCCACTGAATCCCGTCAGCGTCGCGTCAGGGACGGCGTCTGTTCCCGGACCGGGGGAAGGAGCAGCCCGACGCGCCCCCGGACCCGCCCGGCCCGCGGCGCACACCGTCGCTCACCACTCCTCCAGGGAGGACCGCCATGACCGAGCTGCTGTACGGGGACGACCCCGAACCCTCGATACGAATCCCGGCCGGACCGCTCTACGTCCCCGTCCGGCCGGGACCCGACAGTTGTGCGGTGCGGGTGTTCCGCACCCCCGTCGGCGGCCGCACCGCCGTCGGCTTCTCCAGCCAGCGCCGTCTGACGGAGGCGCTCGGGGTCCGGCAGCCGTGGATCAGGCTCGCCGAAACCGCGTTGCGCGCCCTCACCGAACCGCTGGGCGTCACCCACCTCACCGTGGACCCGAAGGTGGCGGCCGGCCGCGATCTGCCACCCTCCCGTCCGCTGGAACGGCGCATCCGGCGCCCCCGGGACCCCGAGGGTGTCACTCTCGCCGCACTGCTCTCCGGCCGCGGCACCGGAACCCTCGGTACCGGCATCGGCTGAGGGGACGACGCTCCATGGTCACACCGCTGCTCCCGGACACCGGGCACCCGGCGCCCGGCCCCGACGACGAGCTGACCGTCTGGCCCGCCTCGGCCGCCCGGCTCGCCCACGGCGACCTCGCCGTGGGCGGGGTGCCGCTCACCGAGATCGCCGACCGTTTCGGCACCCCGGCCTATCTGCTCGACGAGACCGAGGTACGCGCCCGCTGCCGCGCCTACCAGCGGGCCTTCCCGGGCTCAACCGTTCTCTACGCGGCCAAGGCGTTCCTGTGCCGCGCCATGGCCCACTGGGTGGAGGACGAGGGCCTGGGGCTGGACGTCTGCTCGGCGGGGGAGCTGGAGCTCGCGTTCACCAGCGGCTTCCCGCCGGACCGCATCGTGCTGCACGGCAACGCCAAGAGCCCGCAGGACCTGGAGGCCGCGCTGCGCTTCGGCGTCGGCCGCATCGTGATCGACAGCCCCTCGGAGATCGCCCGGCTGGCCGTCGCCGTGCCCGCGGGCAGCCGCCAGAAGGTCATGGTGCGGGTCGCGCCCGGGATCGCCGCAGGCGGCCACGTCAAGATCCGCACCGGTACCGAGGACCAGAAGTTCGGCCTGTCCCTCACCGACGGCTCCGCCCACCACGCCGTCGCCCGCATCCTGGATCAGCCACGGCTCGAACTGGTCGGTCTGCACTGCCATCTCGGCTCCCAGATCACCTCCGTCAAGCCCTATGTGTCAGCGGTGCGCCGCATGGTGGGCCTGATGGCCCGGGTCCGGGAGCTGTACGGAGTGGTCCTCCCCGAGCTGGACCTCGGCGGCGGCCACGGCATCGCCTACCGGCCCGGCGAACCCGCGCTCGACACCGCCGCCCTGGCCGGGCGGGTGCGGGCGGAGCTGGCCGGGGGCTGTGCGGCGGCCGGGCTGCCCGTCCCGCGGCTGATCATCGAACCGGGACGTGCGGTGGTGGGACCGGCCGGGGTGGCGCTCTACCGGGTGCTGGCCGTCAAACGCACCGGGGAGCACACCTTCGTCGCCGTGGACGGCGGGATGAGCGATAACCCGCGGCCCGCGCTGTACGGGGTGCGCTACGCGCCCCGGCTGGTCGGCCGCCGCTCCTCGGCCCCGCTGGTCCCCGTGACGGTGGCCGGACGTCACTGCGAGGCCGGGGACGTCCTGGCGGGCGGGGCCGAGCTGCCCGCCGACCTCCACCCCGGCGATCTGCTCGCGGTGCCGGTGGCGGGCGCGTACCACCTGTCCATGGCCTCCGGATACAACCTGGTCGGCCGCCCACCCGTGGTCGCCGTGGCCGACGGCCATGCCCGGCTGCTGGTCCGGCGCGAATCGCTGGCGGACTTCCGCAGCCGCGACGTCGGGCTGTAGCGGCAGGGCGCGGCGGAGGGGCGGCGAGCGGGCCGTCCCTCCACGCGCGGTCTACGGTCGGGGCACGCCCCATACCGTCCGAGAGAAAGTCCGTACCGTGCTCATCGCCCGCTCCGTCGCTCTGTTCGTGGTCGCCGCGCTCTTCGAGATCGGCGGTGCCTGGCTGGTGTGGCAGGGGGTGCGGGAACACCGGGGCTGGATCTGGATCGGCGCCGGGGTGATCGCCCTCGGGCTGTACGGCTTTGTGGCCACCCTCCAGCCGGACGCCGAGTTCGGGCGCATCCTCGCCGCGTACGGCGGCGTCTTCGTCGCCGGATCGCTGGCCTGGGGCATGGTCGCCGACGGCTACCACCCCGACCGGTTCGATGTGATCGGCGCGCTGGTGTGCCTCGTCGGCGTGGCCGTGATCATGTACGCCCCGCGCGGCCACTGACCCCCGGCGTTCGTCGTTGAGGAGTGAACCCCGGGCCTGCGGTGGCGGCCCGCGCCGAGGCGAGGGACGGTGGTGGAAGGGGAACGGAACCGGGGGGATCGTGGAGCCGGGGGTTTCGGGCAACCCGGGGGATCTCGGGGAACCGCATACACACCGTCCACCACAGGTGGTCCACCATGGCACGGGACATCGTCCGTATCGCCATCCATCCCGCGATCGGGATCGCCCGGATCGGCAACAGCGCCACGGAGTTCTTCCTCGGCCCCGAAGTGCCCGACGAGAAACCCGCGAGCCCCGGCTTCTACCGGGACGCCCAGGGCGCGATCAAACGACAGGGCGCGCGATTCCGGCTGTACGGCTACGACGCCGACGGCCGGGTCGTCCGGGAGGTCACCAAGGACAGCCGCACCCAGATCACCTGGCAGGCCCATCCGGCGAACAAGAAGGCCGCCTGGTACCAGTTCCACCTGGCGCTCGACATCCCCGACGCCCGAGCCCTCGGTCAGGACCGGCTCGCCCTGCGCAACAAGGCGGATCCGGACCGCAGATCGCTGGTGATCGACCCCGGAAGCCGGACCCTGAGCGGATCGTCCGCCGGTACGGCCGCCTTCGACACCGGGAAGATCAAAGGCGTGACGGTCCGCCTCGGCGAGATGCGCACCGACACCCTCGGACGGCTGACGGTCCTCGGCGGCACCGGCCGCTCCGGCTCGTGGAACCAGAGCCCGCTGACCGGATTCGCCAACAACGACGGCTGGTACGACGACACTTCGGACGGACCGGTGACCGCGACCGTCACCATCGACGGACGGCAGATCCCGGTGGATCCCGCCTGGGTGGTGGTGGCACCGCCCAACTACGCACCCGGGCTGAAATCCATCCGCACCCTCTACGACCTGCTCCAGGACGTGTTCATCAACAAGGGCTGGCTGCCCCGGCCCGAGAAGGTGTCGTTCTCCGCGCATATCGAACCGGTCCTGCGGCGGTTCTGCGAACTCCAGTGGGTCAACCGGGGCTTCGCCGTCCAGTTCGGCTGGGGCGCCCCGAACCACTTCCTCGACCCCCGCAGAAGGGCCCGGCTGGCCACCCCGGACGACCGCAACCGGGAGGCGCGCCGCCAGTTCTACCTGGCCCTGCGCAACTACGCGCGCGACGGAGGCTCCCCGGCCCCTTGGCCGTGGATCTACGGCGACGCCATGGCCTCACGCCCCCGGTCCGTCCTCCAGCACCTCGCCCTGACGGACCTTCAGGACGCCCTGCTCCAGCGGTGGGTAGCCGGTGACTTCGCGCCCGGCAGCACCGCGGACGGCCCCGCCACCCTGGCCGACGCGCCCCTGCCCGAACAGCCCGCACTGCTGGACCGCGCCGCACTGGACCACTGCCTCGCCGATGCCTTCCACCCCGGCTGCGAGGTCACCTGGCCCCTCCGGCACGACACCCTCTACACCGCCCCGTTCCGCGTCCGGCACCGCGCCGCCAACGAGTCCGAGCCCTCCTACGGCCCCGAACTCACCCCGGACGTGGCCCTGTCGGCCCGCGGTCCGCTCCACGCCCAGGGGCCCGGCGATCTCACTCGGTGGATGGCCGTCCCCTGGCAGGCCGACACCGCCAGCTGCCGCTACGGATACGAGAGCCTCGCGGGACTCGGCCCGCGCTACGACCCCTATCTGCCCACTTTCTGGCCCGCGCGGGTGCCCAACCAGGTGCTCACCGAAGAAGACTTCCGGACGGTGAACACACCACCGTCGGCAGCGGCGTCCGACCGCGACGCGGCGGCGCCCGACCGCGAGGCGGCCTTCGAGCGGCGCGCCGTCTGGCTGCGCGGACTCACTGGGGCGACCAACCTCCAGCAGATGGCCCAGATGGTCAAGGACTGGCACAAGCTCGGCATCGTCGAAGCGCGCGACTACACCGTGGGCGACGGCAGATTTCCCCCTCGTATGCAGGTGGAATCCACGCCGCTCGCACCCCTGCACGCCGAGCCCTACGACCGGAACCTGATCAATCTGCACGTCCCCGAAGCCGGACTGCCCACCATCGCCGCGGACGCCGCCGACACCGCCCTCACCCGCGCCCTCCGCGCGGCCGTCGAACGGTGGGGCTACAGCGAAGCCGAGGTCACCGTCGGCTACATCGACAAGATCGACCCGTTCCACGAGGGTTGGTGATCCCCGTTCCGGCCCCCGTCCGCGCCCACTACGACGTCGTGGTCGCCGGTGGCGGACCCGCCGGAACCGCCGCGGCCGTCACCCTGGCACAGGCGGGCCACCACGTCCTGCTCGCCGACGCGGGCCGCGGCCCCGCGAAAACCGGCGAGGCGCTCCCCGCCGCCGCCCGGGTCGTCCTGGCCGACCTCGGCATGGCCGACCGCGTACCGGGCCCCGGCCATCTGCCCGGCTACGCCAATGTCTCCGCGTGGGGCTCCACCGCCCTGTACCGGGTGGACTCGCTCAATGACCCCCACGGCACCGGCTGGCACCTCGACCGCGGCCTGTTCGACCAGCGGCTGCGCGACGGCGTACGCGCCACCGGAGCCGAGGTGGCCGAACACACCGCCGTCCGCCGCCCCGTCCGCGCACCCGGCGGCTGGACCCTGTCCCTGCGCGGGCCCGAGGGACCCGCCACCGTTCGCTGCGCCTGGGTGCTGGACGCCACCGGCCGCCTCGGCGCCATCGCCACCCCGCTCGGGGCCCGCCGCCACCGCCACGACCGGCTCCTGGCCGTCCGGCTCGCCCTGGAACCCGGCCCTGGTGCGGCGGACGGCTGCTCGCTCGTCGAATCGGACCCCGACGGCTGGTGGTACACCGCCCTCCAGCCCGGCGGCCACCGGATCGTCGTCTACTTCACCGACGCCGACCTCCCGTCGGCCGCCCTCCACAGTCGCGAGGACCTTCAGCGGCGCCTCGCCACCACCCGCCATCTGGCCCGGCGCGCCGCCGTACACCCCCTCGCCCCCGACGCCGTACCACGGCGGGCGCCCGCCCACAGCGCCCATCTGGAACCGGTCTGCGGCGACGGCTGGATCGCGGCGGGGGACGCGGCCGTCGCCTTCGATCCGCTGTCCTCGCAAGGGGTGCTGACCGCCCTGTGCACCGGACTGCGCGCCGGTCAGGCCGTCGACGCCGGGCTGCGCGGGGACCGCGAGGCGCTGCGGGAGTACGCCGCCCAGCTCCGGTGGATCCGCGCCGTCCACGTCCGCCATCACGACGACGCCTATCGCGCCGAGCGCCGATGGCCCACCCGTCCGTTCTGGCGGCGACGGCACACACGGTGCGAAGGGCTCGCACCGGGAGAAGTCCGGGTCGGGCAGACGTAAACCGCGTGCCCCCTGGGTACCCGCCGTGCAAGCTGTCGACGGAGCCCCCGGGGAACGCGGCGGCCAGGCTCTTCCGGTCCAGAATGCGGGCCGGTGGAGCCGCCCGGGACGGCCGGGCCCTGGAACCGCTGCCGAGACGCCGCTGTCGTAGCGTCAGGCCCGTGCACAGCGCCTGCGGGGCTGCCGTTACGACCGCATCCAGCCGAACGACCGCTCCACCGCGCGCCGCCAGTTCTCGTACTCCGCCTCCCGGCGCCCGGGGTCCATCGTGGGCATCCACTGACCGGCCCGGTGCCAGTTGTGGCGCAGCCCCTCGAGGTCCGGCCAGTAGCCGACGGCCAGGCCCGCGGCGTAGGCCGCGCCCAGGGAGACGGTCTCGGAGACCATGGGCCGTACCACGGGCACGTCGAGCACATCGGCCACGAACTGCATCAGCAGATTGTTGGCCGTCATACCGCCGTCGACCTTCAGGGCCTTCAGCGGCTCGGGCGAGTCGGCGTTCATCGCGTCGATGACTTCACGGGTCTGCCAGCCCGTGGCCTCCAGTACCGCACGGGCGAGATGACCTTTGGTGATGTACGAGGTGAGACCGACGATGACCCCGCGGGCGTCGCTGCGCCAGTGCGGGGCGAAGAGCCCGGAGAACGCGGGAACGATGTAACAGCCGCCGTTGTCCTCGACGGTACGGGCGAGGGTCTCGATCTCGGGGGCGCTGTGGATCAGACCGAGTCGGTCCCGGAACCACTGCACCAGCGAACCGGTGACCGCGATCGGCCCCTCCAGCGCGTAGACCGTCGGCTCGTCCCCGATCTTGTAGCCGACGGTGGTGAGCAGTCCGTGGCGGGAGCGCACCAGGTTGGTGCCGGTGTTCATCAGCAGGAAACTGCCGGTGCCGTAGGTACACTTCGCCTCGCCGGTGGCGAAGCAGGTCTGCCCGAAGAGCGCCGCCTGCTGGTCGCCGAAGGCGGCACAGATACGCACATCGGGCAGCAGCGCACGGGCCACGCCGTAGCACTCGGCGGACGGACGGATCTCCGGCAGCATGGCACGGGGCACCCCGAAGTAGCTCAGCAGTTCGTCGTCCCAGGCGAGGGTGCGGATGTTCATCAGCATCGTGCGGCTGGCATTGGTGGCGTCGGTGATGTGCAGTCCGCCGTTCGGCCCACCGGTGAGATTCCAGATCAGCCAGCTCTCCACGGTGCCGAACAGCACCTCGCCGCGCTCCGCGCGCTCGTGCAGACCGTCGACATGGTCGAACAGCCAGCGGATCCGTGGTGCGGAGAAATAGGTGGTGGGCGGCAGACCGCAGCGGTCGAGGAAGAAGTCGTCACCTCTGGTGCGCCGCAACTCGTCCACCAGGGCGTCGGTGCGGGTGTCCTGCCAGGTGATGGCGTTGCCGATGGGGACGCCCGTTCCGCGGTCCCAGAGAACCGTGGTCTCGCGCTGGTTCGCGATGCCGATCGCCGCCACCTGGTCCGGGCCGATCCCGGCGTTGTCGAGCGCCCGGGGCACGATCCGCTGGAGGTTGGCCCAGATCTCGGTGGCGTCGTGTTCCACCCAGCCGGGCTGGGTGAAGTACGCCTGGTGTTCCCGCTGTGCGACGGACACCAGGCGTCCCTGGTGGTCGAAGAGGATGCACCGGGTGGAGGTGGTGCCCTGGTCGATGGAGATCACATAGCGTTCAACCATGGCCTGGCCTGCCTTCGCGCGGGTTCGAGCAGGACATGGGAGTCACCAGCGGGACGCGCCGAGGTCTCGGGAGACCGCCCGTGCGGCATCGCGCACCAGGCCGACGAGCGGGGCGTTCGGCCGGCCCTTGCTGTCGCAGAGGCGTTCCACCGAACCGGACACCCCGATGGCGCCGACCACCAGGCCGCCCTGTCCGCGAATCGGTGCCGCGATATCCGCTTCACCCATGATCATTTCTTGGACCGCGGCCGCCCATCCGGTCTCCCGTATCTCGCCGAGCGCTCTGCCCAGCTGCTGGGAGGAGACGAGGGTGTGCCGGGTGTAGCCCTCTGGTTCTGCTTCCATAACCGGCTCCAGGGGTGTCGTCCCGTACGCCAGCAGGATCTTGCCCAGGGCGCTGGCGTGCAGGGGCAGCAGGGATCCCACGTCCAGGGTCTGAAATGTGTCATCGGGACGGAAGACGTGGTGGACGATGAGTACCTTGCCCTCGAGGGGCACGCCGAGCCGGACCGCCTCACCGCTGCGGGCGGCGAGGGCGTCGGCCCAGTTGATGGAGCGGGAGCGCAGCTCGTTGATGTCGAGATAGCTGGTTCCCAGGTGGAGCAGCGCGGCGCCGAGCTGGTACTTGCCGGTCTCCTTGTCCTGCTCGACGAAGTCCACGCTCTGGAGGGTGCGCAGTATGCCGTGTGCGGTGCCCTTCGCCAGGCCCAGCGCGGCTGCCACTTCGCCCAGGCCGAGCCGTCCGGAGCCCTGGGCGAGCAGCCGCAGGATCGCCGCCGCCCGCTCGATCGACTGCACCGGGCCGGCCATGTCGCGATCGTAGCTCGATGTCCCCTGATCCAGCCTGTTGACCAGGTTTTTCGTCTTCGTGAAGCATCGCGCTTTCAGGGCTCTTAGCTGCGCGTTTCTGGGTTTGTTCAGGGTTGTGCAAAAACGTTCGGTAATGCCGACCTCTATTCGTTGACCGCGCCTCTGTGCGTCCATAGCGTCCGTATCAGGACAGCCCTGGCATCCAGGGCGACACTGCCGGTCGTTATTCGGCCGACCACCGACAGGCAACCCACTGGGCGCTCGACAAGGGCAGTGCCCGGCAGAGCACCCGGAGGAGGAGAAGTGGCGGACCAGCTGAATCTTTCCACCGTCGGCGACGCACCGCCGACTGATCCCGGCATGGGAATGGCTCCCCAGGTGGGAGCGGGCGGCTGGAGCGTTCCCGCGGCCTTCGGCTTCGTGGGGCCTGGCGCTCACACGGAGACACCGGCGCCGCTCATCGGTCCTCAGGCGCGCGGGGCGGCCTCCACGCACGGGACGGTCCCGGGCGGCGATCAGGCCCCCGCGGCGCGTGCGCCGATCGGCCATGTCGACCACCGTGCCGACCACCGCCTCCCGGTACCGCACATCCACGGGGCCGTCGCCACCGTACGGCACCGGGCGCGGCTGCTGCTGGACGAGTGGGAGCTGCCCGCCGAATGCCTCGACGACGCGCTCATGGTGATCTCCGAGCTGATCACCAACGCGGTGCTGCACGCCCTTCCGCCCGCCGTACTGCGGCTGCGCTCGAGCGAGACCGATGGCTGCCGCACCCTGCACATCGAGGTCACCGACGGCGGCCCCGCGCCTCGGACCGAGCACCCGGACGAGGAGATCGAGCCGGACGAGCACGGCCGTGGGATCGGCATCGTCTCGGCGCTGTCGTCCTGCCACGGCACCCGGGTGGGCTGCTCCGGTGTCACCCGCTGGGCGGAGCTGCCGGTGGCCGCCTGACAAGCGGCCCCACATCGTGTCGTCCCCTGTGCGCACCTGGCGGTGTCAGAGGCGTCCGTGCGGGGCGATGGCGAGGATGGCGACATCGTCGTGGCGCTTGCTCGCATGCCGCGGCAGATCGGTGTTGAGGAAGTTGATGACATCCAGGGGGTCCGGGACCGGGCGGCCCCCGAAACGGTCGCTGAGCCGGTCCAGCAGGGGGTAGAAGTTCCCGTTCGCGTCGCGGGCCTCGACCAGCCCGTCGGTGCACATCAGCAGCACATCGCCGCGCAGCAGCCGGTACTGGGCGGCGACGGGCGGCTCATCGGCCAGAGTGCCCAGGCCGAGGGGGAGACACGGGGTCCCGGTCAGCGTGGTCACCTCACCACCCGAGATCAGGATGGGCTCGATATGGCCGAAGTTGACGATCGTCACCCGGTGGGCCACCGGGTCGTACTCGATCAGCGCGGCGGTGACGAACAGCTCGTCGTCGGGGATGTCCGCGGCCTCACCGGCCATCCGGCGCTCCAGCCGGTTGGCCACCTGGAGCAGATCCCCGGGGTCGTAGACGGCCTGGCGGAAGCTGCCGAGCACATCGGCCACGGTGCGTACGGCCTGGAGCCCCTTGCCGCGCACATCGCCGATGATGGCGCGCTCACCGTGCTGGGTGGCGCGGATGTCGAAGAGATCCCCGCCGATCATGGTGCCCGCCTCGGCGGGGCAGTAGAGCGCCGCCACCAGCACATGGCCCACCTCGTGCGGCAGCGGACGCAGCAGTGTGCGCATCAGGGCCTCGGCCACCGAGCTGGCGTGCATCAGATGCGCTTCCTGACGCTTCCGGTGCGCCGCCAGCCCCGTGCCGAGGGCACCGACCAGGGCCGTGGCGATGTAGGTGGCCACATAGTGGCGCTCCCACAGGTAACCCACGCTGCGCCCCGCACAGCACGGGGTGCCCGCGAGGGTGGCCTCGAAGCCGACGGCGAAGACCGCGATGGCGGCCACGGTGACCGGGCCGTGGCCGAAGGCGGCCACCACGGGCAGCGCGATGAGCAGGAAGCTCACCGGCCACTGCACGGGGGTGATGGGCTCGACCACCAGGATGACCGCGACATAGATGGCCGGCAGCCAGCGCATCCAGGCCGGGGGAGAGGGGATCTCCAGACCGCCGTTGCTCAGCCGTGGCGGCATCCGGCCTTCGCCGCCGTGACCGGTTGTGTCGCGGCCCGGCCGTCTCACGGCTCGCTCCGGGGCGGTGGCACCTCAGCCGACCTGTACACACGGGCTCCTGATACGGCTGTGATCAACATTCACAGCCTGCCGGGACCGGCGGCCCCCGGCGACCCTTGCTGCGCCATCGGCGGCATGTCATCCGGTGGGTGGTGCCACCCGGGTGTCCACTGCCTCGCCCGGCGGCCGGGCCGTCGGCAGATCGCGGGACCACCGGATGGGGGAGCGGAGCAGGATCACCCCGGCCAGTGGAATCCCCGCCGTGGTGATCCACATCGCGGTGCGGACACCGAACGCGGTGCCGAGCGCACCCCCGAGCAGCGCGCCGAGCGGGATCGTGCCGTAGCTGATGAACGCCGTGCTCGCGGTGAGCCGGCCGAGCAGCTCCGGCGGGCAGTAGCGCTGCTGGAAGCTCGCCTTGATCACATTGCCCGCCACCACGCCCATCGCGACGCAGAAGCCGCCCGCCACGAAGAACAGCACCCCGGGTCCGGCCACGGTCAGCGGGATGAGCAGCGCGCACACGGCCAGGCCCAGTTCGAACACCAGGGTCGCGCGGGCCGTACCGACCCGGGCGGCCACCCGCCGCGCCACCAGCGCTCCGGCGACGCCTCCGGCGCTCACGGCGGCGATGAGCGCGCCCACCGTGCCCGGAGCCAGTCCCACGGTCCGGACCAGGAAGACCACCCGTATCGACTGGTATCCCACGAGCGCGAGGTTGGAGACGGCGGAGAAGAACGCGAAGGTACGGAACCACGGGTCACGGGCGATCAGCCGCAGCCCCTCGCCGACCTCCTCGGCCAGCGCCCGCCGAGGGCGTAACGACGCCGCGGTGGCGGCCGGTTCGCGGTGGCGGATGGCGGACACGCAGCAGAGGGTGAGGAGGAACGTGGCGGCGTTGGTGAGCATGCCGTTCACCGCGCCCGCCCACTGGGCGAGCACACCGGCCGAACCCTGCCCGGCGATCTGCGCGGCGGACGCGCTGCCGTGCAGGGCGGCATTGCCCTCGGGCTGGTCGTCGGCGTGCAGCACGCTGGGGAGATAGGCGCGGTAGGCGGTCTGGAAGAACACCGCGGCCGAGCCCGAGAGCAGGGCGACGGTCAGCAGCAGACCGAAGCTCAGCAGACCGCACCAGGCGGCGACGGGGACACTGGCGAACAGCAGCAGCGAGACGGCGGAGGCCGTCAGCATGATCGGTCTGCGGGGCAGCCGGTCCACCCAGACTCCCACCGGCAGACCGATGACCAGCCAGGGGATCCAGGAAGCGGCCGTCAGCAGACCGATCTCGAAGGTCCCGACGTGCAGGGTGGAGACGGCGATCAGTGGCATCGCCACGGTGGTGACGGAGGCGCCGAAGGTACCCGCTGTCTCACCGCACCACAGCAGCCGGAAGTCGCGGTGGCGGCGCAGCAGGCCACCGCGTATGTCTCGGCTCATGCGCGGCCACGTTCCCTGCGGGGGAAGGACTGGAGCTGGACGACGACCGGCAGCGCCTCCGGGGCGGGCTCGGTGTCCGGTTCGGGGGTATGACGGGCGATGACCTCCATCAACTCGGTGTTCAGCGCATGAAGTTGAGGCGGTGTCATCCGAAGATCGCGCCAGTCCGCGACGGTGCCCGCGTTCCGCCACCGCTCGTCCCAGTCCTCGCCCACGTAGGTCATGACCCGGCTGAAGTACTGCTGTATCAGCTCGCGAAGATAGACCGACAGCGCACCGTGGGCGTCGGGGTCATCACGGAAATCGGCGATCCGCAGGTCGTTGATGACCCCGGTGCCACGCCACCACCGCTCGCGCTTGGTGCCCCGTGCGGTGTCCTCCTCGATGAACCCGTGCTCGGCGAGATGGCGCAGATGCCAGCTGATGGTGCCGGTGTTCTCGCCGAGCCGCTGGGCGAGCAGGGTGGCGGTGGCCGGGCCGTCGAGGCTGAGGAGTTCGTACAGGCGCATCCGCAACGGGTGGGCCAGCCCCCGCAGACTGTGGGCGTCCAGCCGCCGGGCGGGGCCGGGGAGCGGCGGCGGTGGTGAGGGTTCGGGTGCGTCGACCATGCCCGCATCGTAGGTTGCAGAGGATCCTCTGCATAGGGGTCTCTGCAAACTGTCCTCTCGAACGTCATGCCAAGCGCTGGTGCGGGGTGCGCCCTTGACCCCGGGCAGCCGACTCGATGGGATCGGACCGCGGGGTCCGTTTCGTTCAACGCATGGGGGAATCCAAGTGGATGCAGAGCGGCCCGTCAGACCTGCTGGTTCCGATCCCTCCGCCGGTGGAGGGGATGCGCTGTTGAAGGGCCATCGGCCCTCCGCGCCACCACCCTCGGGCGCCTCGAAGTGGTGGACGCTGACGGCGGCCGTGCTCGGGACGTTCATGCTGATGCTCGACCTCAGCGTGGTGAACGTGGCCCTGCCGGTGATCCGTCAGGAGCTGAACGCCGGTTTCGAGGAGGTGCAGTGGGTCCTCGACGCCTATGCGCTCACGCTCGCGGTCTTCCTGCTCACCGCCGGGGCGCTCGCCGACACTCTCGGTCGCAAGAAGATCTTCCAGGTCGGGTTCGCCGTCTTCACCCTGGCCTCTCTGGCCTGCGGAGTGTCCGACACCGGCCTCGCCCTGGACATCTCACGCGGTGCCCAGGGGGTCGGCGGAGCGGTGCTGTTCGCCGTTGCCCCGGCGCTGATCTCCCATCAGTTCCGTGGCAGGGAACGGGCGGTCGCGTTCTCGGTGTTCGGGGCCATCATCGGACTCGCCGTCGCCCTGGGCCCGCTGATCGGCGCGGCACTGGTCACCACGGCGAGCTGGCGGTGGATCTTCTACCTGAACATCCCGATCGGGATGTTCGCCATCGTCATCACCGCCGTGTTCGTCCGTGAGTCACGCGATCCCCGGGCCCGTGGCGTGGATGTGCCCGGTCTGCTGGTGCTGTCGGTCGCACTGCTCGCCCTCGTCCTGGGACTGATCCGCGGGCCGCAGGACGGCTGGGGAGACCCGGGGATCGTCGGCCTGGGAGTGCTCGCGGTGGCGGGCCTCGCGCTGTTCGTCGTGGTGGAACGCCGCCGCGGTCCCGCGGCGATGCTGGATATGAGCCTGTTCGGCAATGTGACCTTCGTCGGGCTGGCCCTGGTCGCTCTCTTCGCCTACCTGGCCGGTACCACCTCCATCTTCCTGGAGGCGAACTACATCGAGAACGTCCTCGGGCTCAGTGCGTGGGAGACCGGTGTCCGGTTCCTGCCATTGACCTTCGGCATGCTCGTCGCCGGGACGGTGGCGGGTATGGTGATGAACCGCATCCCTACCCGGCTGCTGCTGTTCGGCTCTGGAGCGTTCCTGTGTGCCGCCATGCTCCTGGTGCTGCTGGCCGACCAGGACTCGTCGTGGACGGCGCTGCTTCCGAGCATGATCGCCGCTGGTATTGGAATGGGGGCCTTCAATCCGCCACGTGCGTCGGTCGCGATGCTGGTCGCCGAACCGGACCGAGCCGGGATGGCTTCGGGGGCGAGTGAGACATTCCAGCAGATCGGAGTGGCACTCGGAATCGCAGCCACCGGTTCGCTGTTCCAGAACCAGGTGGCGCGGGAATTCTCCGACAGCGCGGTCGGAAAGCAGCTCGGCGACGCCGGAGTGGACACTCATGCCCTCGGTGTCACGATTGCCAACGGTGGTGCCGGAGAAGCGAGCAGGGCCATTCCGGAACCCCTGCGTCAGGACTTCCTCCGCTCCGCCGACAGCGTATTCGTCAGCGGTATGCATCTGTGTTTTGTGGTGCTGGCCGTGGTCGCCGGCATCGGCTCCGTCATCGCCCTGCTGTTCATCCGGCGGCGTGACATGCGCGAGGACTTACCCGAAGTCGGGGAAATCGAGGGCGACATGCCGAAGCGGGCCGTTTCGGACCGGACCGGTGACGCGTAAGCTCGTCGCACCATCAGAACAGTGGGAGGGAAACGGGGCGTGCCTGGGTTAACTTCCTCGATCGGCGTGGTGGGGACCGGGAATTACCTGCCGCATGAGCCGATCAGTCTGGAGTCGTATGTCGAGGCGGGTCTGGAACTGAGCCCGATGGACAACGGGCCGCTGGTGCGCGCACCACAATGGCGCCACCATGTCGCACCGGGGGACCGGGCAAGCGAAATGATCGAGCGGGCCGCGGCGCCCATGTTCGAGCGGCTCGGTGTCGATGTCCGCGAGGTGGACGTCCTGATCACCAATGTGCTGCTGCCCGACGACCTGTTCACCGGATGCGGCGCCGACACCGCCCACCGGATGGGGATGTCGCCCGAGTGGATCATCGATCTGCACAACGGCGGCTGTGCGTCCTTCCAGTACATGCTGAAGCTCGTGGCGTCCATCATGGCCACCGAAGGCGCCAGGACCGCGCTGATAGCCAATGTGCAGAACACCGCCGGCCAGATATTCGCCCAGGACGGCAACCGCTTCAAGGCGCACTGTGTCGCCGCCGGTGACGGCTGCGGAGTCGCCCTGGTCACCGCCGACCCCGGCCCCGATACGCCCCGGCTGCTGGGGACCCGCACCCGCAACACCCCCGCCACCGCACGTGATCTCGGCATGGCGACTTCCGACGGCCGCCACCACTGGCAGACCGGCGACAGCGTCCTCGACGTACAGTTCGACGCCGCGAAGACCAAGGAGACCCTGGAGCTCGGCAACCGGCTGGTGCCGGAGCTCGTCCGCGAGCTGAGCGCGCGGTGCGCGTTCGGTATCGACGAGATCGACGTACTGATCACCAACCAGCCGAACCGCATCTTCTTGCGCAACTGGCGCAACGCCCTCGGGATCGACGCCGAGCGCCACATCGACACCTACGACCGATTCGGCAATCTCTACGGCGCCGGGGTACCCGTCACCCTGCACGAAGCGGTCACCGCCGGCCGTATCAAGCCGGGCAATCTTGTGGTCACTGCCGGCTTCGCCCATGCCGGGGATTTCGCCGCGGCGGCCGCCTTCCGATGGTGATCCGGCACCGGTTCGGGAAAACGACCGCACACTCAATGACCACAAGATGTCGCGGAGTTGACAGTGCAGAAAGCGGAGTTGTTTCCTCGCGTTGATGAGCCGTGCGGCGCGTATCACGGACGAGGGAAAACCTCACATCCGCCGCCCGGCTCATGACCGGGGCCACCGGCCCCCTTTTGCGGCCCGACCGAAGGTTCGTGGAAAGGGTGGACAACGTGGGCACTTCAGGAACTGACGGCGCGCCGTCCGGAGAATCCCTGGCCGTGCGGCTGGCGGAGACCGCGGTGGACGAGCGGCTGCGCATCGTGCTCGATGTGGTGCTGCGGGAAACAGCGGCGTTGCTCGGCCGGCCGCCCAGTGCCATCGATCCGCAGCGGCCTTATCTCGACTACGGCTACAACTCCCTCGCCGCTGTCACGCTGACCGAGGAATTGAGCTCCGTCTGTGGTCTTGAGTTACCGCTGACCATGTTGTTCGACCAGCCCAATCCCGATGCGGTCGCCCGCTATCTGCTCTCCCGCATGGGGCTGTCGGACACCGGGCCCGCCACCGAACCCGAGGCGCCTTCCGACGGCGCGACCGACGCCGCGGAGCACCTCATCGCCGTCGTGGGCGTGGCATGCCGATATCCGGGCGGTGTCGGATCCCCCGCCGAGCTGTGGCGGCTCGTCGACGAGGGCCGCGACGCGATCACCGGCTTCCCGGCCGACCGCGGCTGGCCACTGGACGAGCTGTACCACCCCGACCCGGACCACCCCGGCACCGCGTACACGACATCGGGTGGCTTCGTGCACGCCGCCACCGAGTTCGACGCCGAGTTCTTCGGGATCAGCCCGCGCGAGGCACTGGCCATGGACCCCCAGCAGCGGCTGCTGCTCGAGGGTGTCTGGGAGGCGTTCGAGGACGCCGGGATCGACCCCGGCACACTGCGCTCCAGCCGCACCGGGGTGTTCGCGGGTGTCTCCGGCGTCGACTACAGCTATGTGGCCCGCTCCGGTGGCGCCGGTCTCCAGGGCTACTGGGGGATCGGCACCCTGCCCGCCGTCGCCTCGGGCCGGGTGGCGTACACCTTCGGCTTCGAGGGCCCGGCGCTGACCGTGGACACCGCGTGTTCGTCCTCGCTGGTGGCCACCCATCTGGCGATGCGGTCCCTGCGTCACGGCGAATGCTCGATGGCCGTGGTGGGCGGGGTGACCGTGGCTGCCACCCCCACCGTCTACCTGGAGTTCTCCCGTCAGCGGGCGCTCTCGCCGGACGGCCGCTGCCGGTCCTTCGCGGAGACGGCGGACGGCACCGGGTTCTCCGACGGGCTCGGGGTGCTGGTGCTGGAGCGTCTCTCGGACGCGCGCCGGAACGGCCACCGGGTGCATGCGGTGCTGCGCGGCTCCGCGATGAACCAGGACGGCGCCAGCAACGGTCTCACCGCGCCCAACGGCCCGTCACAGGAGCGGGTGATCCGGGCGGCCCTGGCGGACGCCGGACTGTCGCCGGCCGATGTGGACGCGGTCGAGGCGCATGGTACGGCCACGGTGCTCGGGGACCCCATCGAGGCGCAAGCGCTGCTGGCGACCTACGGTCAGGAGCGTCCGGCGGAACGGCCCTTGTGGTTGGGGTCGTTGAAGTCGAACATCGGGCACACGCAGGCCGCGGCGGGTGTCGGTGGTCTGATCAAGATGATCACGGCGATGCGGGCGGAGATCCTGCCCGCCACGCTGCATGCGGAGAAGCCCACCACGAAGGTGGACTGGTCCTCGGGCGCGGTGGAACTGCTGACCTCGGCGCGCCCGTGGCCGCGTGGCGAACGACCGCGCCGGGCCGGGGTGTCCGGCTTCGGCGCCAGCGGCACCAACGCCCACATCATCCTCGAGGAGGCCCCGGCCGAGCGGTCCGCCGAGCCCGGACCGCCGCCCGCCGGGCACCGCCCCGCCGCGGACGCCCCGACCGTCTGGGTGCTGTCCGGGAAGCAGCCGCCGGGGCTCTCGGCGCAGGCGCGCAGCCTGCGCGCCTGGTTGCTGGCGGACCCCGGTCTTGACCCGGTGGACGTCGGCTACTCGCTCGCCACCACCCGCGCCCCGCTCTCGCACCGCGCGGTGGTAGTCGGCCACGGCCGCGACGACCTGCTCGCCGGACTGGACCGGATCGAACACCCCGGCCCCGGACACGAGCCCGTCGGCATCAGCGCCCGGACGGGCCGGGTGGCGTTCGTCTTCCCCGGGCAGGGCACCCAATGGGCAGCGATGGCCGTGGAGTTGCTGGCCTCCTCGCCGGTGTTCGCCGAGCGGATGCGGGAATGCGCTCAGGCGCTCGAACCGTACACCGGATGGCAGTTGCTCGATGTGCTGAACGGTGCTCCGGAGGCGCCTCCGCTGGACCGGGTCGATGTGGTCCAGCCCGCCCTGTTCGCCATGATGGTGTCCCTCGCGGCCCTGTGGCGCTCCTACGGCGTGGAGCCGGACGCGGTGGTCGGCCACTCCCAGGGCGAGATCGCCGCCGCCTGTGCGGCGGGTGCCCTGACCCTCGACGACGCCGCCCGCGTGGTCGCCCTGCGCAGCAAGGAGATATCCACCCTCGGCCGCGACGGCGGCATGCTGTCCATCGCCGAATCCGTGGAGGACGTCCGGGCCAGACTGGTCACCGTGCCCGGTGAGGTGTCCGTGGCCGCGGTCAACGGCCCGTCGTCGGTCATCGTCTCCGGTGACTCCGCCTCGCTGGACGAACTCTTCGAGGAGTGTGTCGCGGAGGACGTCTGGGTCCGCCGGATCCCGGTCGACTACGCCTCCCACTCGCCGCACATCGAGGACCTCCGCGAGCGGCTGCACACCGCGCTCGCGCCGGTGGAACCGCGGGCGGGACAGCTCGCCTTCCACTCCACCGTCGTCGGCAAGGCCATCGAGACCACCGCCCTCGACGGCGACTACTGGTACGGCAATCTGCGCAACCCCGTGCTCTTCGAGCAGACCGTCCGCGACATGGCCGACCAGGGGTACCGCGTCTTCGTCGAGATCAGCCCGCACCCGGTGCTGACCGCCGCGCTCCAGCAGTCCATGGAGTCCCTGGGCGACCCCGACGCGGTGGTCCTCGGATCGATGAAGCGGGACCACGGACGGCTCGAGGACTTCCTCGGCTCCCTCGGCGAAGCGTATGTGCGCGGGGTCGAGGTGGACTGGTCGGCCGCGTTCGCCGGACGGTCCGCCCACCGTGTCGACCTGCCCCGCTACGCCTTCACCCGGCAGCGCTACTGGGCCACCGGTGGCGAGGGCGCGGGCGATCCGCGTCCCGCCGGGCTCACCTCCGCGCGCCATCCGCTGCTGGCGGGCCAGGTGCGGCTGGCGGGCGGACTGGGCACGGCGTTCACCGGGCGGCTCGCACTGGAACAGCTGCCGTGGCTCGCCGACCACACCGTGTTCGGCGAGGTGTTCGTGCCGGGCACGGCGCTGGTGGACCTCGCCGCGAGCGCGGGCGACCGACTCGGCCTGCCGGTCGTCGCGGAACTCGCCCTGGAATCCCCGCTGGTGGTCCGGGACGAGGGGATCGGGATCCAGCTCCAGGTGGCCGAGCCCGACACACGGGGCCGCGCCGCCTTCACCCTGCACTCGGAGGACGGCGCGGACGGCTGGACCCAGAACGCCTCCGGCGTACTGACCACTTCCGCCGAAGCGACGCACGAGGAGGACCCGCCCGCCGTCTGGCCCCCGGAGGGCGCCGTCGCCATCCCGACCGGCGATCTCTACGACCGTCTGGCCGACCGGGGCATGGAGTACGGAGGGATGTTCCGGGGACTGCGGGCCGCCTGGCGGTGCGGGGACGAGATCTGTGCCGTCGTCCGGCTCGACGGCGGCGGCGAGGACATCGACCCCCGCCATCTGCTCCATCCCGCGCTGCTGGACGCCGCGTTCCACGCGGCCTTCGCCGACCGCGCGGACGAGAGCGGCTCCGGTTCCGCATGGCTGCCGTTCGCCTGGTCCGGGGTACGCATCCGGTCCGCTGAACACACCGCCCGGGAACTGCGGGTCCGGCTGACGCCGCTCGGCACCGGCTCCCTGCGGATGTCCGCCCGGGACACCGACGGACAGCTCCTGGTCTCCGTGGACTCGGTGCTGGCACGGCCGGTGTCCATGGCCCAGCTCGCCGCCGCCCGCTCGGTGACGGCCGACTGCCTCTTCGGCGTGGACTGGGCGCCCGCCACCGCGGCCGGTCCGGTGTCCCTCGACACCATGGCCGTTCTCGGCGCGGGAGTCGGGCTCATCGAGCCGGACGGTACGCCACCGCGCGCCTATCCAGACCTCGCCTCGCTGCTGGAGGAGACCGACGGCAGCCCGCCCCGGTGGGTCGTCGCGCCCGTCGGGCCGCCGGACACCACGACGCCACCCGACGCGGTGCGGACGGTGCTGGGCACCGTGCTGTCCCTGCTGCAGGACTGGTCGGCGGCCGACGGACTCCAGGACACGGGCCTGGTGTTCGTCACCAGGACGGCGGTGGCGGCGCTCCCCACCGACGATCCCGCCCTGGGGCTCGCGCCGCTGTGGGGCCTGGTGCGCAGCGCACAGGCCGAGAACCCCGGCATCTTCCGGCTGATCGACCTCGACACCGCCTGCGGAACGGATGGCCTCGCCGCCGCCCTGGCCCTCGACGAACCACAAGTCGCCGTACGTGACGGTGCGTTGCTGGTGCCACGCACGGTCCGGATCCACCCCGCCCCGTCCCCCCCGTCCTTCGACCCCGACGCGACCGCACTGATCACCGGTGGCACCGGCGGTCTGGGGGCGCTGGTGGCACGCCATCTGGTGGCCGAACACGGAGTGCGCCATCTGCTGCTGGCGAGCCGTCGCGGCCCGGCCGCCGAGGGCGCCCGTGCCCTGACGGACGAACTGACCGCGCTGGGCGCGGAGGTCAGAGTCGCCGCGTGTGATGTGTCCGACCGTGAGGCCGTGGCCGGTCTGCTCGCCACGGTCTCCGCGGACCACCCGCTGAAGGCCGTGGTCCACGCCGCCGGTGTGCTCGACGACGGCCTGATCACCTCCATGACCGGCGACCGGCTGGACCGGGTGCTGCGCGCCAAGGCCGACTCGGCATGGCATCTGCACGAGCTGACGGCCGCCCACGACCTCACCGCCTTTGTGCTGTTCTCCTCGCTCGCCGGGGTCGTCGGCGGGCCCGGACAGGGCAACTACGCCGCCGCCAACACCTTCCTGGATGCCCTGGCGCACCGGCGCCGTATCGAGGGCAGGCCCGCCGTGTCCATCGCCTGGGGGCTGTGGGAGGAGGCCGGAGACATGACCGGCCACCTCAGCGGGGCCGACACCGCGCGGCTGGCCGACAGCGGGGTGATCGCCCTGACCGCCGAGGAGGGGCTGCGGCTGCTGGACGCCACCCTGGAGGCGCCCGCCCCCCTGGTCCTGGCAGCGCGCCTGGACATGGCCGCCCTGCGCACCCAGGCCGCCGCGGGCGTGGCACCCGCCCCGCTGCGCGGGCTGGTGCGCACCGCGCCCGCCCGCCCCGTCGCCACCTCCGCCGCGCTCATCGAGGACCTGGCCGCACGGCCCGGACCGGAGCGCGCACGCGTCCTGCTGCGTCTGGTGCGCACCGAGATCGCCGCGGTACTCCGGTACCCGGGGCCGGACGCGGTACCCCCGGACCGGGCCTTCCAGGAGCTCGGCTTCGACTCGCTGGGAGCCGTGCAACTGCGCAACCGCCTGAACCTGGCCACCGGACTCGGACTGCCGGTGACGGCGGTCTTCGACCACCCCACACCACGGGCGGTGTCCGTCTTCCTGGCGGGCAGCCTCTTCCCCGCCGGGGACGCCGGGGACGCCGGGGACGTCCGGAACACCCCCTCGGACTCCGCCGGGAACACCGCCCAGCCCCCGGCGGGGCACACCTCCGCAAGCGGCGACGGCGCGCCCGACGCTGCCGCCGAGCTCGACGACATGGACGCCGAAACCCTCGTCCGCCTGGCCCTGCGCGGCAACGACTTGTGATTGGACCCCACCTATGCCCGTCGACAACGAGGATGTCGTAGAAGCACTGCGCGCGGCCATGAAGGACAACGTGCGGCTGCGGCAGGAGAACGAACGCGCCCGGGAGCCGATCGCGGTCGTCGGCCTGGCCTGCCGTTACCCCGGCGATGTGATGTCCCGGGCGGACCTGTGGGAACTGGTGGCGGACGGACGGGAGGCGATCTCCGGCTTCCCCGACGACCGCGGCTGGGACCTGGACGCCATCTACCACCCCGACCCCAGCCATCCGGGCACCAGTTATGTCCGCACCGGTGGCTTCCTGTCCACCGCCACCCGGTTCGACCCCCGGTTCTTCGGCATCAGCCGCCGTGACGCCCTCGCCATGGACCCGCAGCAGCGGCTGCTGCTCGAAGGCGTGTGGGAGGTGTTCGAGGACGCGGGTATCGCCCCGGACGCGATGCGCGGGACCCGTACCGGAGTGTTCGCCGGGGCCATGTTCCAGGACTACGCCTGGCTGGCGCGTCAGCGCGACGACCAGGTCGGCGGCCGCTGGGGGCTGGGCAACCTGGGCAGCTTCGTCTCCGGCCGGGTGGCGTACACCTTCGGCTTCGAGGGCCCC
The DNA here is from genome assembly GCF_058215575.1 of Streptomyces sp. JLBJ103. NCBI lineage: Bacteria > Bacillati > Actinomycetota > Actinomycetes > Kitasatosporales > Streptomycetaceae > Streptomyces > Streptomyces sp. JLBJ103. The sequence continues at coordinate 7,814,683 of NZ_CM177089.1, forward strand.
GCCATGACCGTGGACACCGCGTGTTCGTCCTCGCTGGTGGCCACCCATCTGGCGATGCAGTCGCTGCGCCGCGGCGAATGCTCGATGGCTTTGGCCGGCGGGGTGACCGTACTGGCCACACCGGGTGTCTTCGTGGAGTTCTCCCGGCAGCGGGCGCTGTCGCCGGACGGCCGCTGCCGGTCCTTCTCGGCCTCGGCTGACGGCACCGGTTGGGCCGAGGGCATGGGGGTGCTCCTGCTGGAGCGGCTCTCGGACGCACAGCGCAACGGCCACCCGGTCCACGCGGTGTTACGCGGCTCCGCGGTCAACCAGGACGGCGCCAGCAACGGTATGACGGCCCCCAACGGCCCCTCGCAGGAGCGGGTGATCCGGGCGGCACTCGCCGACGCCGGGCTGTCACCGGCCGAGGTGGACGCGGTCGAGGCACATGGCACCGCCACCGTGCTCGGCGATCCCATCGAGGCGCAGGCGCTGCTCGCCACCTACGGCCAGGACCGCCCGGCGGACCGGCCGCTGTGGCTGGGGTCGCTGAAGTCGAACATCGGCCACACCCAGGCCGCCGCGGGCGTCGGCGGCCTCATCAAGATGATCACGGCGATGCGGGCCGGGACCCTTCCGGCCACCCTGCACGCGGACGAGCCCACGACCAAGGTGGACTGGTCCTCCGGCGCCGTGGAACTACTGACCTCGGCGCGTCCGTGGCCCCGCGCCGAACGGCCGCGCCGGGCCGGGGTGTCCAGCTTCGGCGCCAGCGGCACCAACGCCCACATCATCGTCGAGGAGCCGCCCGCCGACCCGGCACCCACCCGCGACCGGCCCGCCGTCGCTCCCGGTGAGCCGGTGGTGTGGGCGGTGTCGGGCAGGATGCCGTCCGGACTCACCGCACAGGCAAGCCGGTTGCGGGAGTGGCTGACCGCCCACCCCGGACTCGACCCCGTGGACATCGGTCACTCCCTGGCCACCGGCCGTGCCCAGCTCTCGCACCGCGCGGTCGTGGTGGGGCGCGACCGGGACGAGCTGATGGCCGGCCTGGACCAGGTGATCAGTGGGGACACGGTCCCCGGGGTGCTGCTCAGCTCCGGGGTACGCACGGGAAGTGTGGCGTTCGTGGTCCCGGCCCCCGACAAGCAGTCCCTTGAGCCCGCCCGCCAACTCCTCACCAGCGCACCGGTGTTCGCCGCGCGGATGGAGGAGTGCGCTCAGGCGCTCGCCCCGCACACCGGCTGGAATCTGCTCGACGTGGTCAACGGCGCCCAGGGCGCACCCGCACTCGACGACTCCGGTGTGTTCGGCCCCGCCTTCTTCGCCGTCCAGGTGTCACTGGCCGCGCTGTGGCGCGCGTACGGTGTGGAGCCCGACGCCGTGGTGGGTGAGCCCGGCGCCGCACTCGCCACCGAGGTGATCGACGGACGGCGCACCCTCGAGGACGCGGCGCACACCGTGGCCACCGTGTCCGCCACCGGCGCGGCGGACACCCTGCGGGAGACCCTCCGCACCCACATCGAACAGGGCTTCCGCGCCTTCGTGGAGATCAGCCCGCAGCCGACGCTCACCGCCTCCCTGACCGGCGCCGTGACCGCGGTGGGTGGCGACCCCGCCGAATTCATGATCATCGAACCGCCGCCGGGAGCCCCCGACGGCCTGGCCGGCTTTCTGCACACACTGGCCCAGGCGTTCGTGGGAGGCGTACGGGTCGACTGGTCGCCCTCGTTCGCCGGGCGCGACGCCCGGACCGTCGAGCTGCCGACCTACCCCTTCCAGCGCCAGCGGTACTGGCTGGGCGAGACCAAGGACGTCCCCGCGGCACCCCCGCCGGAACGTCCTGCCACGTCCCCGGCCGAGGACAGCCGTGGCACCTTCACTGTGCTGCTGCGCCGCGCCCATGTCGAGAACGCCATCCCCGAGGCCGTGCCGATGGTGATGGCCGCCTCGCGGTTCCGGCCGTCGTTCTCCTCGACGGCGGAGCTGGGCGGTGCACCGGGCTCGGTGCTCGCCGCCGAGGGCGCGGCCTCGCCCGCGGTGATCTGTGTACCGTCCTTCCTGGCCGGTTCAGGGCCGCACCAATTCGCCCGGCTGGCATCGGAGTTCACCCCGCGGCTGCGGACCTCGGCGCTGGTCATGCCGGGGTTCGGCAAGTCCCGGCTGCTGCCCGCCTCCTGGACGGTGGCGATCGAGGCGATGGCGGACGCCACCCTGGCGGCCGCCGGGGACGAGCCCTTCTTCCTGGTGGGCCACTCCGTCGGCGGGCTGGTCGCCCAGGCCATCGCGGAACGCCTGCGGCGCACCGGCCGTACCGCCCGGGGTGTTGTCATGATCGACACCTATGACATCGACGTCCGCAGCGAACGTGAGGCCCTTTTCGTCTGGGCGATGAGCGAGATCCTCGACCGGGATCCGACCGGTCTGGTGGTCAACGACAACAACCTGATGGCGATGGGGGCCTATCTGCGGCTGTACGACGAGTGGACTCCGGGCGGCTGCGAGGTCCCGACCCTCGCGGTGCGGGCGGTGGCCGCTGACACCCCGCTGAACCTGCCCGTCGACCCGGTCTGGAAGACGGCGGACACCAGCGAATCCGTCCTGGCGGACCACTTCTCGATCCTGGAGGACAAGGCCGCGACCACCGCCCGGGTGGTCGGGGACTGGTTCGCCCGGATGTCCACACCCTGACCGGCGGCCCGCGCAACGCGGCGGACCCACCCGTCACCATCGCGGTGCCGGCAGCACACGCAGCACAAGGGGAGAGCCCATGGCCAAAACGGTGTTCCACCACGTCTCCGACACCGCGCGCTGGGTCGCGGAGTACCGGGCACAGGAATCCGCCCGTCCGGACGCCCTGTTCCACGATCCACTGGCGGCCGGGCTGGCGGGCGAGCGCGGCAGGATCATCGCCGAGGCGGCCAAACGGTCGTTCGGCAACGGCTGGTTCTTCATCGCGCGCACCAAGCTGATCGACGACCTCGTCGAGCGGTCCCTCGCCGAGGGGTGCGATCGGGTCATCAACCTCGCCGCCGGTCTGGACACCCGACCGTACCGGCTGGAGCTGCCGCCGTCGCTGGAGTGGATCGAGGTGGACCTCCCGGGGATCGTCGAGGAGAAGAACCGCGTCCTCGCCGATGAGTCCCCGCGCTGCAAACTCTCCCGGGTGCCGCTCGATCTCACCGACGCGGTGGCGCGCCGTGGCTGTCTGACCGACGCGGTCAAGGGGGCCACGAAGACACTCGTCATCACCGAGGGACTTCTGCTGTATCTACCGGAGTCCGAGGTGCGTGAGCTCACCACGGAGCTGAAAAGGCCCGACATCGCCTGGTGGGTCGCGGACATCATCGGACCCACCATCCTCAAGATGTCCAGCAAGCCCGGCAGAAGGAATAATGCGCCGGTCATCTTCGGGCCGGAGAACGGGATTGCGTTCTTCGAACGGGCGGGCTGGACCGTCGATCGCTTCGCTTCACAGTTGCCCGCGGCCGCCCATTGGAATCGGCTGTCGCCCGCGATGCGCATCGTGGCCCGGCTGCCCAAGGGGAATCCGCGCCGCCCCGGCCGTTCTCTCTGGTCCGCCGTAGTCCGGCTGATCCCCTGAAAAAGCCTGTATCCGCAATGCGTTGACACCGAGTACAGAGGACTGCCAGGATCGAAATTGGGATAGTCGCACGATGTCGGATCGAGGGCGACGGAACGTCAGAACCACTCTCCGACCTTGGTCAGTCCTGATCACGCCTACTGTTGGGATGTTCCAGATGCCCGAGATGGCTCATATCAGTCCCTTCCGCCGGCTGGTGGTTGTCGTCACCGATAGCGAGGTGATGGGCCCGGCGGCGGGCCGCGCGCTTTCCGATCTGGCCGGAGCACGTGATGTCGACATCGACGTTTCACCGACCGGAAATCCGGCGAATGACGAATACCGTGAAGTGGTCAAGCGGGGTTTGCGGTTCCTTGACCTCGTCGCGCCCGAGGACCGCTTCACCCTGCTGACCGTAAATTCGCTCGACGCCGTCCGGGACGCGGTCATCAAGGCGGCACAGGACCAGAAGACCGTCCTCAGCCTGCTGGTCCTGGACCACGCGGACCACCGCTACCGCATGACCTCGCCCGACGACCTCAACGAGCGGCTGGGCACGCTCTCCCAAGAGCTGGGCGGAACGGTCGAGTTCGAACCGAGCCCCTACACGGTGCATGTCTACACCGATGCCGACATCGAGAACTTCTACTCGGTGGAGCACTTCACTCCGCGCTGGAAGCCCACCGAGGATTGGGTCGTCCCCGCTGACATCGCCTGCGCGTTCGTCGACTCCGTACAGCTACAGAGCAACAGCCGGCTGCGGCCCGCGATGAAGCCGAGCACCATCGCCGACGCGATCGCCGACTTCCTGACCGAGCGGGCCGGATCCGAGTGGGGGCTGCACTACTACACCGGCTCCGGCGTCGCCACCTTCATCGACGACATCGAGCAGCGCGCCGTGGCGGGCGGGAATCCGATCGTCCGTGGCCCCAGCGAGCACAGCCTCGCCTGCTCCGCGCTGGCCCGGTACACCCTCGACGGCGCCCCGTTCGCCATCGTCGCCACCAGTGGTATGCACGAGGAGTTCCGCGGCACGCTCGCCAACCACGTGGCCGTCCGCACCAAGGGCTTCATCGTCTGCTGCGACTCCCGCGCCGACCAGTGGCACCCGTTCCAGGGCACCATCCACCGCACCGAGGACAGCCTGCCGTCGCTGCTGGCCCGCGGCTTCCCGGTGGTCCACATCCCGCGGTCCGACGACATCCCCCGCGGCCTCGCCGAGGCGTTCGAGGCGTACTCGGCCGACCGGGGCCCGGTCATGGTGATCGCCCCTCGCGACGTCCTCCAGACCACCCTCGACCTCGACGAGCGGCCGGGGGCGGGGGCCACGGCGGCACCCACGATGGAAGCCGTCCGCACCCCCGAGGTCGACCGGCTGTCCCAGCTGCTCAACTCCGAGCGGCGCAGGCTGCTCTGCCAGGTCGGACCGCTCGGCGACACCGCCAAGGAGCTGCTGTACGAACTGGCGCACAAGGCGGGCATCGGCCTGGCCGACTCGGTGGCACAGCCCGGCACCGTGTCCCGCTACCACCAGGGGCGCACGGTCGAGGAGTTCATCGGCACGCTGAGCATGTACGGCTACTCATCACGCGTCTACGAGTACCTGTACCGCGACGGGCGGCTCCGCCCCGGCGACGAGCAGTCGGTGATGTTCCTCGGCACCCAGATCCCGCAGATCGACACCCCGTTCTCCGAGTCCCATCTGCGGCAGCTGGCCCCGATCCAGATCACCGAGCGGGAGATCGACCGGGCGCCGTTCACCGGACTGGGCATCGTGGCCGACATCGAGGGTGTGCTGCGCACCCTGCTGGACCGGCTCGACGTGGACCCGGAGGTGCTGGCCTACCGGCGGGACGCCATGGCCTCCACCACCGACTCCGACGGCGATGTGATCAGCCTGCTGCCGGTGCTGCCCATGACCACCAACTACTTCTTCCGGCGGCTGCGCGGTGTCCTGGACGGCATCATCCATGAGCACGACTACGCCTACGTCGGCGTCTACGACATCGGGCGCGCCGGACTGTCCGCGGTCAACAGCCTGCCGCGTACCGGCCCCTGCGTCTCCGGCTGGTACGGCCGGGGGCTGATGGGCGACGGTCTGATGGCCCTGCCCGGCATCCTCACCCGGCGCGAGGAGAACGTCATCTCTTTCACGGGCGACGGCGCCGCCGCCATGACCCCGGACATCGTGCCCACTCTCGTCCAGCAGATCGCGGTCGACCGTGAGCCGTTCCGCCGGAACCTCAGCATCTTCCGGTTCGTCAACGGCAGCCACTCCGTGATCCGCACCTACCGGGAGAGCGTCAAGCCCTCCGCGGTCAGCGGCCAGACCGGGGTGCTGACCTTCACGCCGAAGGGCTACGAGCGGCAGTACGGCGGGCTGACGGTCCGCCATCGCCGGATCGCCGGATTCGACGATGTGCCCTTCGCCGAGCAGCTCCAGGAGCCCGGGACCATCAACCTGTACTCGGTGCTGGTGGGACACAACAACGAGGGCGACGGGCTGAGCCGGTTCTCCTCACTGGGCTGGCAGCGCGATGAGCTGTCCCCGAAGGCGCTGGCCATGGCCGGAGTGCCGATCTCGACGCAGGCGCCGACGCCGTGACCGGGACCGGCATCGGGACATCGACCGAAGGAGCGGATATGGAGCGCGCCCAGCTCGAGGAGCGGGTGATCACGCTACTGGCCGAGGCCGTGGTGATGCCGAGAGAGGACGTGGAGGATCCGCGCACCAATCTCCGGGAAGACCTCGGCATGGACTCGATGGACTATGTCGACCTCATCACCGTGCTGGAGCGCGAACTCGGCCAGCATGTGGAGCGGGAGCAGCTCTCCTGGGTCCGCACCGTCGGGGATGTGGTGGACCTGGTGTGTGAACTGGCCGCCAAGCGGGACGACACCGAGACCCCGCGGGCGAGTGCCTGAGCACATCGTGCCGGGAACCATTCGGTGATCGGGCGCAGCCGTCAGCCGGCCGGAGGAATCCGGTCGGCTGATGTGTTCCACGGCGAGATCGAGCAGGAAGCGGGGGATATCGAAGCGCCATCTTCCGACTGTTCGTCAGCGGCGGGTAAAATGCGACGCCATCATGGGGCCGTCAGGCCGTAAGTCTCCGCCAGCGATTCCCAAGGAGCCCTCTTCCATGGCCACTGCGCGCGCACAGCGTGTTGACGTTCCACAAGCACTTCAGGACGGGCAGAAATTCACCGGATTCCATTACGAGTCGGCGTATCAATTGCCCGTCGAGGGCGCCCGGAAGCTGACCCCGGAACAATGGGCCCGAGCCACCTTCGAGGACGCCCCCGGCGTCCTGCGGTGGTTTCTCCGGTTCGGCTGGACCAAGGTGCTCGGCTTACGGATGGGGCCGAAGACCGCGTCACCGCGGCATGTCCTGGGCTGGCACATCACGGATTCCGACGACGCGACCATGACCGTCGAAGCCCATTCCGGGATCGTCGCCACCTACAACATTGTCATGGTGAACGACGGGGATGTTGTCTGGGTGACCTTTGTGCGCTTCAACAAGGGAATCGGACGCGCCGTCTGGGGTATGGCCCGACCGATCCACCAGATGGCCGTGCCCTTTCTGCTGAAGCGTGCCGACCGTTCCCGCGCCACCGGCTGACCGGGCGGGCCGACGTATCCGAGGGGGCGGACCCAGCATGGGCCCCGCCCCCTCGCGCGTGGTGCGGAGACGGCTCGCGCCGCGCCGTCAGGGCAGTGCGACCACGGTAGCCGCGTACGACAGCCCGGCGCCGTAGCCGACCAGCAGCGCCAGATCACCGGGGCTGGTCGCGTCGGAGGACATCAGCGCCTCCATCGCCAGCGGGATCGAGGCGCCCGAGGTGTTTCCGGTGGTCACGATGTCCCGGGCGATGACGGTGGACTCAGGCAGCCCCAGCCGCTTGGCCATCGCGTCGATGATCCGCGTATTGGCCTGGTGCGGAATGAACGCGTCGAGATCGGCGGGGGAGACCCCGGCGGCGGCGAGGGCCCGCTCCGCCACCTTCGACACCTCGTAGACCGCCCAGCGGAACACCTTCTGACCCTGCTGCTGGAGGGCGGGCCACCGCTGATCGCGGTTGCCGCGCAACGCGTCCCACGGCACGGTCTGCGAGATCGCCTCCGCCTGGGAGCCGTCGGCGCCCCAGACGGTCGGCCCGATCGCGGGTGTCCGCGACGGTCCGACCACCACCGCGCCCGCGCCGTCGCCGAAGATGACCGCCGTCGAGCGGTCCTCCAGATCCAGCAGATCGGTCATCCGCTCGGCCCCGATCACCAGCACATGGCCGCCCCGGGAGCGCACCGCGTCCGCGGCCAGCGAGAGACCGTGCACAAACCCGGCACACCCGGCGGACACATCGAAGGCGGCGGCGTGGGTCCCCAGCCGGTGAGCCACCTCGGCCGCCACCGCGGGCGTCTGCCGCAGATGGGTGAAGGTGGCCACGATGACACAGTCCAGGGTGTCGGCCGGGACGCCCGCGGCGGCCAGCGCTTTCCCCGCGGCGGGCACCGCCATGTCGGCGATGGACTCGTCGTGCCCCGCCCAGCGGCGGGCGGTGATCCCGGTGCGGGTGCGGATCCACTCGTCGGAGGAGTCCACCCGGTGGCACAGTTCCTCATTGGTCATCGCATGGCGGGGCCGGTACGCGCCCACGCCGAGGATACGGGCGTGCGGTGCGCCCATGGACGGTGTGATCCGCGCCTTCATACGCGATGCCTCCGGGACGAAGGGGCGGAGCTGCCCGCGGTCGCCCGAACCCCCGCCGGGGGAAGGGCCGTTGGTGTGGCGGTCACAGATGTCCTCCCCGTCAGGCGAACGCCACACGGGCCAGCGGCTCGAGCCGGTCCTCGTCCAGCATCGCCCGGCAGCGGAATCGCTGGATCTTTCCGCTCGGGGTCTTCGGCAGGGTGCCACGCGGCAGGAACACACACTCCGACAGCGCGACACCGCACTTCTCCCGTGCCACGGCCGCCGCCTGGTCCGCGATCGGCCGGAAGTCCCGCGGCCTGCCCTGGGGTTCCAGCATCAGTACCAGCCGGGGCAGCTCCCCGGAGGCGCCGATGTCCACCACCGCCGCACACCCCTTGCGCACCTGGGGGAAGGAGTCCACGGCCGACTCGATCTCGGCGGCGTAGATCTTCCGTCCGCCGACGGAGAGCATGTCGTCGACGCGCCCCATCACATACAGCTCGCCGTCATGGACGAAGCCCAGGTCGCCGGTGCGCAGCCGGCCGTTCACAAAACGGTCGGCGGTACGCTCGGCATCGGCGTAGTACCCCTGGGCCAGGCTCGGTGAGCCGACCTCGATCTCGGCCACCTCGCCCGAGGACCCGGCCACCACCTCGACCCCGGGGAGCGCCACTCCGTTGGAGACCAGCCGGGTGGCCCGGGGGTGGTCGGCGGACACCTCCACCGCCTTCCGGTCCAGCAGCGCCGCACCGTCGAAGACCAGCGAGGACGGGGCGTCGGCCCATGGCTTGCCGGTCACCGCGAGGGTGGCCTCGGCCATACCGTAGGCGGGCTGGAAGGCGGTATCGGACAGTCCGAACCGCCCGAACTTCCCGGTGGCCGTGGACAGAGTGTCCCAGTCCACGCGCTCGGCCCCGATCACCGCGGCGCGCAGCCGCAACTCCTTGGGGAGTTCCGCGCGTCCCTGGGCGCGGGCGGCGAGATACACCGCGGTGCTGGTACCGGCGGTCATGGTGGCCTCGTACTCGGACATGTCACGGAACCAGCTGCGGGGCGCCATCGCGAAGCGCTCGGGCGTGGACAGCACGAAGTGGAAGTCGTACGCCCAGGCGTAGAGCAGACAGCCGAACATCCCCATGTCGTGCGAGAGCGGCAGCCAGGACACCACGGTGTCATGGGCGGGCCGACCACCGGTCAGAGCAAGGATGATCTTCATCTGCTCCTCGATGGCGCGGGTGGTGAGCGCACATCCCTTGGGGGTGCTGGTGCTGCCCGAGGAGTACTGGATGAAGGCGATGTCGTCCGGCCCCGGCGGACTGGGCTCGATGGTCCCGGAGCCGCGCAGGGACGCCCACCCGGCCACCGGCAGCTGGGCGGTCAGCTCCTCGGGCACCAGGGACGTCAGCCAGTCGTCCACCAGTAGCAGCGTCGGGTCCAGGCGCGCGGCGACGGCGGTGAATTGGCGCCGGTACTCCTCCGGGCTCTGGCCGCGGGTGGGCAGTGGCAGCGAGGCCACCGCGCCGCCCGCCAGCCAGATGGCGAGCAGTCCGCGGACCGTCTCCGGGGTGTTGGTCAGGACGGTGGCCACCCGGGTGCCGGGCCGCACTCCGTGGCCGCGCAGCCGCGCGGCCATACCCTGGGCGTCGGCGACCACCTCGCGCCATGGTGTGTGCTCGAATTCCTCACCGGACCAGGCGTGCAGGGTGCCGCCCGACGAGCGGTTGGTCAGGGCGTTCCACAATTGCATGGGTTGTCCCCCGTCGTCTCGCTTGGCCGGCTGATCCGGTCGCCCGGCCGCCGTCGCCTTCTTCGCCGGTGGATAAGCCGGACGTCGACGAGGCCGACGTATCTCCGTGCTCCCCTAATTGATCAGGCATGTCACCTCTGATCGTCACAGCGGCTTGGCCATCCACCCGTGGGCCGAACTGGTGCTCGGGGTGGCGATGGTCCACATGCCATTTTTTGGTACCCCGGCAAAGGAGTTCAACCCCCCACCCGGTGGCAGGACGTTGCCAATTTTCCGGAGGTGCTCTGTGGCAGGTCCTTGCCATTTTCCGCGACACGCATGGCCGCACGTGCTTCAGCGGTTGTGATGGGGGCGATCCTGAAACCGCGGCCTCGGTTCACACTCTTTCATGGTCCGAAACTCTACGGCACGGTGGGAAGTTGGCGGAGACACTCTGGCGATGACCTTGTCGGTCGGGCAAGATGGCAACCGAGTTCGACGGGGGACAGCTCGGGTTGGTTTCTGCGCCGTTCATCGCGAGTGCCGGGAGTGGTTCCGCGCAGCCGTGCCCGCGTTCCCGCACCATGAGCATCCAGTTTCGGACCGGTTTACGGTCGCGTAACCAATCCAGGAGAGGTGAAGCTCGTGATTACCGTCGAGGACGTCTGCGGTCTCATAGCCAAGAAGCTCGGCAGCAAGGCGGGTTCGTTCACGCTCAACGCCGATACCGCCTTCGAGGAGGTCGGTCTGTCGAGTCTCCAGATCGCCGACATCGTCTACACCATCGAGGACGACGCGGGCATCGAATTCGACCCGAGTCAGGCCGCCGGCGTGAAGACCGTGGGTGATCTTGTGAAGCTGGCCGAGGCCACCAAGGCGAGCGCCCAGTGACGGTCGGCTATCAAGGTGCCACCGCGGAATCCATCAGGCACCACTACGACGTCTCCAACGATTTCTATGAGCTGTGGCTGGACGAGGAGCTGACCTACACCTGCGCCCTGTGGGGCGAGGGGGACACTCTGGAGGACGCCCAGCGGCGGAAGCTGGACCATCTGATCGAAGGCGCCCGCGCACCGGGTGCCCGGCGGGTGCTCGATATCGGCTGTGGCTGGGGCAGCCTGCTCAAGCGGCTGGTCGGGACGTATGACGTCGGGCAGGCCGTGGGGCTGACGCTCAGTAGCGGTCAGGCGGCGTATCTGAACCGGTTGGAGCTGCCCCGCACCGAGATCCGGGTGGAGAACTGGCTGGACCACGAGCCGGAGGAGGGGTACGACGCCATCATCTCCATCGGTGCCTTCGAGCACTTCGCGCGTACCGGACTTTCCCGCGCCGAGCGGGTCGCGGCCTACCGGGAATTCTTCCAAAAGTGCCGGTCCTGGCTCCCCCCGGGTGGTCGGCTCGCGCTCCAGACCAATATCAAGGGCAACAACACGATCATGGACAAGCGGACGGTCCGTGACTTGATGTTCATCATGGAGACGATCTTCCCGGAATCCGAGATTCCTGCGCTCTCCGAGGTCCTGGAGGGCAGTGAGAAACACTTCGACGTCGTCACCTTGCGCAACGACCCGGATCACTACAGCCGCACCTGTCAGGAGTGGCTGAACCGGCTGCGGACGAATCGCCGGAAGGCCGTGGAATGTGTCGGCGAGCGCAATGTCACCCACTACGAACGGTACTTGGGCGCAACGGTCGAGCACTTCGCCAAGCGTCACCTGGGGCTGTCGAGAATGGTTCTCGAGGCGGTGTGAACGGAAATCACTGGTGGTTCATGTCAAGGGGCCCTCATTGAGCAACCTGAAACATGTCGTGTACTGGCACGACACCGAGTCCGTGGTACCCGGACCCCCGCTGCGGGAGTCGGTCGACTGCGATGTGTGCATTGTCGGTGGTGGATTCACCGGACTGTGGACGGCCTACTTCCTCAAGGAGGCCGAACCAGCGCTGGACATCCACGTCGTGGAAGCGAAACATTCCGGTTACGGAGCCTCCGGGCGGGCGGATGGATTTATCACCCCGACCATCGGCAAGGACCTCCAGGCGCTCGTCAAGAAGTTCGGTGCGCAGCGGGCCCTGGAAGCCACCCAGGCCGTCGGCCGCTCCATCCTGGAAATCGGCCGGTTCACCCGGAAGAACAAGATCGACGCGGGATACGAGGCCAATGACTACCTGATGGTCGCCACCGACCGGGGGCAGGTCAGACGATTACGGGAGGACCGGGAACTGGCCGGGCGCATCGGCGGAGTCGCGCCGGAGATCCTCACCAGGGAACAGGCCCGGGAGATCATCGACTCGCCCGCCGTCCAGGCCGGTATGCGGGTCGGCGGCGCCCTCGTCAACCCGTTCCGGCTGGCGCGCGGCATCGCCCGGGTGGTCCGGGACAAGGGCGTGGTCATCCATGACAACACCCCCTGTCTGCGGGTCGAGCCCGGTGTGCGGACCACCGTCGTCACCGCGGGCGGACGGGTCACCGCCGACAAGGTGGTGCTCGCCACCAACGTCCACATGGACGCGTTCCGGCCGTTCCGCCACCGGGTCATCCCCATCTGGACCTACGCGATGGTGAGCGAGCCCCTGACGGACCGGCAGGCGGAGCGGGTGCGCTGGGCCGGACGCGAGGGCATGGTGGAGGCCAAGTCCCTGCTGACCTGCGCCCGTTTCACCCAGGACAACCGCATCATGTTCGCCGGTGGTCCCGCGCCCTACTACTACGGCCGTGACAAGCGGCAGCGCAACATGAACCGCGACGAGGTCTACCGCGCCATCCGCCACGAGTTCCAGCGCTTCTTTCCGCAATGGGACGACGTGTCCTTCAGCTACGCCTACGGCGGCACCGCCGATGTCGTCCGCGACTACGCACCGCACTTCGGCCGGCTGGGCCACGGTGTGTTCTACGGCTACGGCTACTGCGGCAACGGCATCGCGGCCACCCACACCGGCGGCAAGGTCCTGCGCGACCTGGTGCTCGGCAAGGACACCGACTACTCACGGCTGCTGCTGGTCGACAACGACCGGCGCAAGCCCCCGCCCCCGTTCCCACCCGACCCCTTCCTCTTCGCCGGAGCCCGGATGGCACCGCGGCTGATGGACTGGAAGGACGCCCGGCCATGAGCGCACCACGGACCGTACTGCTCACCGGTGCCTCCGGTGTGGTCGGCCGATCCCTGCTGCGGGAGAACACGAGCCCCACGGACGGCCGGGAGGCCGCGGGGCTGCGCATCATCGCCGCCTCCCACAGCGCCCCCGCGCCCGAGGCCGAGCGGTCGGTGGCGTGCGATGTCACGGCGGAGCGCTTCGGGCTGGACGAGGAGAGCTGGACGGCGCTGGCCGGTGAGGTGGATGTGGTCATCCACTCCGCCGGGCTGACGGAATGGGGTCTGGCCGCCGAGCGGTACCAGCCGGTCAACATCGACGGCACCCGGCGGGTCGTCGAGTTCGCCGAACGGGCCGGAGCGGTCGTCCACTTCATGAGTACGGCCTTCGTAGCCGCGCTCGCCGACACCGCGCCGATGCCGCTCGGCGAGGGCAATGTGTGCCGCCACTACATCGCGTCCAAGCACCGGGCCGAGGAGTTGCTGCGCGAGTCCGGAGTGGCGCACACCGTGTTCCGGCCCACCAATCTGGTCGGCGACTCGGTGACCGGCTGGACCTCCCAAGGCCAGATCGTCCAGCTGATGTCCGACTGGATCGGCCGTGGCCGGGCGCCCTTCGTCCCGGCCCACGCGGGGATCCGGATGGACTTCGTCCCGCAGGACCTGCTGTCCAAGGCGGTGCTGCGGGCCGTCCAACTCGGCGACGACCGCGGCGAGTTCTGGGTGACCTACGGGGGCGAGGCGATGGATGTGGCCGCATGTCTCCAGGTGGTCGTCAAGCACGCGGCTGCCCGGGGCCGTGAGCTCATCGCCCCGCCGATCGTGGATCCCGCGTCGCTGGACTCGGCCGAGCTGGAGCGGATGCCGCCGATGACCCGCTCGTACCTCTCCGTGCTGCGCGATGTCAGCGAGGTCACCGCGTGCAGCGGCGGGGTGCTGCCCACCTCCATGCCCGAACTCCGCGCGCGCTACGGCGTCCCGCACGTGTCCGACACCGCGGCGTACCTCCGCAGCCTGGAGTACGCCACGGCGCGCCTGAGCTGAGACGCGCCCCACAACGGAAGGACTGCAACGGTGAACGACGGCTGGAACCCACCGGACCTCAGCACGGCGGTGGCGGTGGTCACCGGCGCCAGCCGGGGCGTGGGCCGTGGTATCGCCGCCGCGCTCGGCGCGGCGGGTGCAACCGTGTACGTCACGGGCCGCAGTGTGCGTGACGGAAGCCGGACCGAGGATCTGCCGGGCACGGTGGACGAGACCGCCGAGGAGGTCACCCGGCGCGGTGGCACGGGCATCGCCGTACGCTGCGACCACCGCGATCCGGCGGACAACGAGGTGCTGTTCGAGCGGATCAACACCGATCACGGGCGGCTGGATCTGCTGGTCAACAACGCCTGGGGCGGCTACGAGCGGTCCTCCGAGGTGCGCTTCGACGCCCCGTACTGGGATCAGCCCATGTGGCGCTACGACCTGTTCGAGGGGTCGCTGCGGGCTCAGTACGACGTGACCCGCCGTCTCACCCACCTGATGCTCCCGGAGAAGCGCGGGCTGATCGTGGGCATCAGCTTCTCCGACGGGGACATCTATCTGGGGCAGGTGGGCTACGACGTGTTCAAGTCGGCCTCGGACCGTATGTGCCGCGGGTTCGCCGCCGATCTGCGCAGGACCGACATCACGGCCGTCTCCCTGCACCCCGGCTTCGTCCGCACCGAGCGGGTGGAGGCGGCCTGGGACGCCCTGGGCAGCGGTCCCGCCGCGGTGGTGCACACACCGGAGTACGTCGGCCGCGCGGTGGTCTCGCTGCTGGCGGACCCCGAGGTCAAGGAGCACACTGGACAGGTGCTGGCCACCGGTGACCTGGCCGGGCGGTACGGCTTCGACGACGTGGACGGCAAGCGGCCTCCGGCCTTCCGGCTGGAGGGGCGGATGACGCTGGCCACGCGCATGGACCGGCTGAACCGAGTGGTCAAGCAGCGCTCGGAACAGCAGTAGTCCGGATACGAGGGCTCGCGCCGGTAGGAGGCTCAGCCGGGCATCGCGGACCCGGACCGCCGGTAGTGGAGCAGGACCACACCATTGCCGAAGGTCCGGGTTCCGGCCAGTTCCAGCGCGGTGGTGGGGTCCGAGGGCCGGAAGAGGGGTCTGCCCCGTCCGAGCAGTACCGGATGGACATAGATCTGGTACTCGTCGATCAGGTCGTGCCGTCGGAATGTCTCGGCCAGGTCGGCTCCGCTGAGCACCAGATCGCCACCCGGCTGTGCCTTCAGCGCCATGATGGTGTCCACATCGACCTCATGGAGCACAGTGGTGTTCCAGTCGGCGCTGGTGAGGGTCCGGGAGAACACGATCTTGGGCATCTCCCGCCAGATCGCGGCGAACTCGGCCATGGTCTCGGTACACGACGGGTCGGCGTCGGCCGTCGGCCAGAAGTCGGCCATCAGCTCATGGGTGACACGTCCACTGAGGAAGGCGCCCATGGCCGCGAGGTGTTCATTGAAGTAGCGATGCAGCTCGTCGTCGACCCGGTGCCAGTCGATTTCGCGGTTCGGCCCCTCGAAGTAGCCGTCGAGGGACACCGACATCGACAGGATGATCTTTCTCAGTGCGGTCATGTCCGTGACGATACGCCTGCGGGGCGTAGCGGAACCGGCGTGAATCCCGTGTCCGGGTCGGCCGGTTCCGCTTCCGATGCGCCGTACGGGAGGACCGGAGGGGGCGGAGGGGGCGGGGGGTCAGACCTCCAGATCCGCTTCGATCTTGCGCAGCTGGTGGCGGGCCATGGCGAGATTGGCGCGGTTCTTGTCCAGTGCCAGGTAGAGGAAGAGCCCCTGGCTGTCACGCCCCTTCAGCAGCCGGATCAGGTGGTACTGGGTGCCGAGGGTGATGAGGATGTCCTCGATGCCGTCCTTGAGGCCGAGCTGTTCCATGGTGCGCACCTTGGCGCGCACCACATCGGTATTGCCCGCGGCGGCCACCGTCAGGTCGAGATCCTTCCCGCCGCCCACGGTGCCCAGGGCCATACCGCTGGAGTAGTCGACCAGCGCGGCGCCGAGGCTGCCCTCGATGGTCGTCATCGCCTCTTTGAGCGCGGTCTGGGTGTTCGCCATGACGAAGGTTCCTTTCGATCGGGTGATGTCCGGATGGTGGTGATGCGGTCGTGGGTTCACGCCGGGGTGGTGGCGTGAACGGGGCTGTGGCGGGGCCGTGGAGCGGCCCGGTGCGACCCGGGGAGGCCCGGGGACGGAGCAGGAACGGCGGGCTATGTGTGGTGCTCGGCCCGTGCGAGGGCGCCGCCGACCAGGTCGGCGATCCGGGCGCCCGACCGACGGCCCTCCATATGGAGCCGGCCGACATTGGTGCGCTGTCCGGCCAGTACGGTCAACACCGCCGCGGGCCCGGCCGCGTAGGTGGCGACATAGCCGTCCTCGCCGCGCACCAGCAGTTCGCGGAAGGCGCCCCGGCTGGTGGCGTCCGCGAGGGACTGCGAAACTCCGAGGGCCGCGGCGGTCAGCGCGGCGACGCCCTCGGGTTCGACGGTGGCCGTGTCATGCGCCAGGACCAGCCCGTCGCTGGTGGCGGCCAGGGCGCCGGTGACATCGACGACCCGGGCCCGTAGCCGCCGGAGTTCCTCCAGCACATCGGGTTCGGCGGCCATCAGCTGTTTCCTCTCCGTGCGCTGTCGCAAGGTGCGTCTCATGACGGTGCGCAAGAGACGGCCGGGGCGGTCTGGGGAATCACAGGGTTGCCTCCAAGGCGTCACGGAGCCGGCGCAGCAGATCGACACAGGGATCGGCGAAGACGGTGTCGGGGAGGGTGTCGGGCCAGACCACCGCGCCGGGCCCGGGGGAGCGGGCTGGTGGCGCGGTGGCCTGGGGTCGGGGGGTTTCGACATGTCCGGCGGCCGCCAGCCGCCGTATGTCGATCAGGGTGTGGAACGCGGGGCGGCCCAGGGCCCGTGCGATGTCGGCGGGGGTCCGGACGCCGTCGGCCAGCTCCAGCACCGCGCGCTGACGGCGGGTGACGGCCGGGCACCGCGGATCCGGACGCCGGAGCACCACCGGGGCGGTATCGACTTGGGGGCAAGGCCACAAGTCGTCAAGGAGTCGGCCGCGGCGCCGGGTCTCCCGCTCGACGGCATCGGCGCCCACCGGGCGGACGGGGCCCAGCCAATGGGCGGCGCCGCGCTGGAAACCGCGGGGCCCGCTGCCGGTGCCCAGGGCGAAGTAGGCCGCGTCGAACAGCGCTCCCAGATGGCAGATCTCCAGCTCCGCGTCGGACAGCCGACCACTGTCGACCAGGAACCGGCCGACGCCGCCGGGGCCGTCCGTATGGCCGACCGCTTCCCGCCAGGTGTCGGCGGTCAGCCGCCCACCGGTGGTGAGCAGCACGTCGATACCGGGGGCCACCGGGCTCTCGGCGTGCACCACCCGGCCCTCCGACAGATAGACGGTGCCCGCGTCGCACAGCAGGGCGCCACTGGCCCGTTCCCCGGCGAGCTCGGTGAGGCTGGGACCGTATCCACCGTGTCCCGTCCGGCTGTTGGGTCTCGAATCAGAGTTCATATGAGGGCCAGCCGCTCGGACAGATCGCGCAGCCGCATCCTGGCGAGCGCCAGATTCCCCTCCCGGCGGTCGAGCCATAAGTAGAAGAACACGCCGCTGTCGAAGGCCGTGTCGACGAAGCGCAGCAGGTGATAGCAGGTGCCCGTGGTGACGATGACGTCCTCCACGGACGACGCCCCGGCCACGCCGCCGCCCTTCTCCGCGTCCTCGGCCCCGACCGCCGCGAACGCCCGCTGCTCGGCGGCCATCCGGGCCAGCTCTGCCGTCTCCGCCGCGGTGGCCTCGGGGTTGTCATCGCGTACCTCCCCGACCATCCCGAGCGCGAGTCCGCTGGTCCACTCGATCACGGCGGCTCCGCGGGCGCCGTTCACGGTCATGGCCTCGAGCAGACATTCGTCGATGCCGGGCATGCGGTCTCCCCTCCCTGCGGTACCCGTTGCGCGCACTGATGGCGCTACATCAGTGACCGTGAGGTTACGCACCGTTCGATACGAGGGGGTGAAATCCGGTAATGCTATGAAAAGGCCGATGCGTTGTAGTAGGGTCCGCGACCCCATCCGCCCCACAGGGCTCAGCGGCCCCACCGCCCACAGGGGTCCGGCGAATCCCCTGGACACGGCGCCCCCGCCCCGCCGACCGCTCCCGCGCCCGCGAACTCCCCCGCACGGCCTGTCGCTTCGCCCTGTGGTCGACTCATAGCGCGGAGTGGTCCATGCGGCCAAGGGCCTGGAGGAGCATATTCCGTAGTCCTATGTGCGCGCAGCAGACTAGACCGGCCTTCGGCCACCCCGGCGACTTGACCTGAATCAGACATGCGGAATACGCCGCTTCTGCGTCCGGCGGCCGACGCCGTACGACATCGACCGGCGACGCCGTACGTACGTCATCCCGCCGCGAGCGGTGCTGAGTTCGGAGCCCGCGTCAGCCGCTGGTCAGTCCCTCTTCCGCGCGGGTGAGAGCCTGCGGGTGGCCGAAGAGGCCGGGGAGGCCGCCTGAGTGGAGGAGGACCGTGCGCCGGCCGGGGGTGATGCCGCCGTCCCGGACGGCGGCGGTCAGGCCCGCCAGGGCGCGGCCGGTGTAGATGGGGTCGAGGACAAGGCCCTCGGTGCGGGCGGCGAGAGTGAGGGCGGACATGACGGGTTGGGTGAGGGTGCCGTATCCCGCGCCGACCTGGTCGAGGCGGATCCTGAGCGCGTTGGGCGGGCAGGGGGTGTCGGTGAGGGCGGAGGCCAGTGCCGAGACGGTGGTCGCGGGGGTGGGGACGGCGCCGCAGTGCACGCCGAGCACCCGGTCGGGGCCGAGTCCGGCGACCAGACCGGCCATGGTGCCGCCGGAGCCGAGTGCGGTGACCACGGTGGTCAGTTCGGGGGCCTGGACGAGGAGTTCGCGAGCGCAGTCGACGTAGCCGCGGGCGCCCAGCGGGCTGGAGCCGCCGAACGGGATGAGCGCCGGAACGGCGCCCTCCTGGCGCAGCCGCTGGGCCACCTGCTCGGCGGTGGTCGCGAGTGTTCCAGCGTCGCCCTCGCCCGCCCACACCACCCGGGCGCCGAAGAGGCCGTCCAGCGCGAGATTGCCGGACGACGAGCAGCCGGGGGAGCCCGCGAGGACGAGTACGACGTCCAGGCCGAGGCGGGCGCCGGCGGCGGCGGTGAGCCGTGCGTGGTTGCTCTGCGGGGCGCCGGTGGTCACCAGAACGGTGGCCCCGTCGTCCAGTGCCGCGCCACAGAGCCACTCCAGTTTGCGCACCTTGTTGCCGCCACCGCCGAGGCCGATGAGGTCATCGCGTTTGATCCACAGGTCGTCCTCGCCGAGTCCCAGCGCACGGGCCAGCCGTGGCGCGGGTTCGAGGGGAGTGGGCCAGGTGGCGAGGGATGCCTGTGGGGGAGTGTGGTGGCCAGAGGTCATGGCCACCACCTTGGCATATCGCCGTGCCCGCGCCTCGGTTCAGTGCCGGGCGGCAACGGGTGCCGGATCGGGGAGACCCGGGCCGGCGCAGTGCGTGTCCCGTGCCGGGACGGTCCCGTCGACCAGGTACGCGGCGGCCGTGTTGTCGACACACGCATTGCCCCGGCTGGCGAACACCCCGTGCGAGTAGTCCTGATCCAAGGTCACCAGCCGTGCCCCGGGAAGCCGTCGTTGGAGCCCATGGGCGCCCGTGATCGGGGTGACGGGGTCGTGTGCGGAGGCGATCAGCAGCACGGGCGGGACACCGGGGCCGCCCAGCGGGGTCCGGTGCGCCGGGCGGTGGTGCCAGTAGGCGCAGGTGGACGCCTCGATGCCGGTGAGGATCGGGTGCGGGTCCAGTCGGCGCAGCCGGTGGATGTCGGCCACCACCCGGCGGGGTGTGGGGGCCCGGCCGTCGGCGCACTTCACGATGCGGTTGGCGGCCTCGTAGTTGCGGGACTCTTCGCTGTCGAAGGCGGTGGCGGGGCGCAGCGGCGTCGTGTCCCCGTCACGCAGATACGCGCGGAGGCCGTCGGCGAGCCCCGTCCAGCGTTCGGTGCGACCGAGCGCGCGGTACACGGCGCGGTCGAACTCGGCCGCCCCGAAACCGTCCACCGGGTGTGCCGCGAGACCCGCTCTCACTCGCAGATACGCGGTGCGCACCGCGGTGGCGTCGGCGCCGAGGCGGAAGCGGTCCGCGTGCTGTCCGGCCCAGCCGAAGAACACCTCGCGCTGACGCAGCAGGGCACGGGCCTGGCGCAGATCGAAGTCGTACCACTCCTCGGGCCCGACGACACTGTCGAGCACCATCCGGCCCACCCGCCGCGGAAACCGGGCGGCGTACGCGGCGCCGAGCCAACTGCCGTACGACACCCCGAGATAGCTGGTCCGCCGCTCGCCGAGGGCCACGCGGATGGCGTCCATGTCACGCGCCGTCTGCTCGGTGGAGAGATACGGCAGGGTGTCCGCCGCGCCCGCCGCGCAGTCGTCCGCCAGCCGCCGCTCCCCGTCGAGATGCGCTGATTCGGCGGCGCGTCCGACCGGTACGGGATCCGGGCCGGGAGTGTGGAACAGACCGCCCATGGCACCGCAGTCGGCGGGCGCGCTGTGGCCGACGCCCCGCGGGTCGAAGCCGATGACGTCGTACGCGCGGCGCACCCGCTCGGGCAGCTTGGCGCGCTTGGTGACGGCGTAGGACAGCCCGGAGCCACCGGGTCCGCCCGGGTTGACCAGGAGGATGCCACGCCGTTCGGCGGGCGTTCCGGAGGCGCGCACCCGGGAGACGGCGATGCGCAGGTGTGGGCCCCGCGGCCGGTCCCAGTCCAGCGGAACGCTCAGTCGGCCGCAGCTGACCTGGTCGGGCGCGGGCGGGCGGGGCACCGAGTCGGGGCAGGCGGCGAAGTGCAGCGGCTGGGTGGCGGGGTTGGAGGTGCGGGGTGCGGAGGCGGTACCGGTGTCCGCGGGGAGCAGTGCGGTGGCGCTCACCACGAACGCGCACAGCAGGGAGAGGCGTGGGGCAGCGGGGGTCATGGTCTCGCAATCGGAAGGGCGGTCGTCGAACGTCTGGATGACAATGAAAACGATTATCGATAACGTGGGGGTCGGTCAAGGCGGGGCGCTCCCCGGCGCCGGTGACCCCGGCCTGCCCTGAAACCCCCAATCCCACCGTCGAGAAGGAGAGTTGTGGCCCATCTGCTGATGGTCGAGAGCTGGGTCGGTTCGATGAGCAGACTGCTGCCGAGGGCGATCCTCGAAGGCGGTCATGAGTTCAGCTTCCTCACCCGCGACCTGCATCACTACCTGCGCTCCGCACCCGAGGGCACCGCCCACCCGCTGCTCGCGGCCCGCCATGTGCTGACCGCCGACACCAATGACACCGACACCCTGCTGCCCGCCGTCGAGCGGCTGCACGGCGCTCTCGGCTTCGACGGTGTCATCACCTCCTGCGACTACTACCTGCCGACGGCCGCCCGGATCGCCGCCCGTCTCGGACTCCCCGGACCCGCACCCGACGCGGTGGAGAACGCCTGCCACAAGGACGCCACCCGGCGGTTGCTGGGCGCCGCGGGACTGCCCGGCCCCCGCTTCGCGGTCTGCGCCGACGGGGTCCGGGCCGCCGAAGCGGCTCGGGAGATCAGCTATCCACTGGTGGTCAAGCCCGTAGACCTGTGCGCCGGGATGTTCGTCCGGCGTGTCGACGACGAGCGCGAGCTGAAGGACGCCTGTCGGGCGCTCGCCGAGTTCCCGGTCAACGCCCGCGGACAGCGCCGCGATCCCGTCGTCCTGCTCGAGGAGTTGCTCCACGGCCCGGAAGTCAGCGTCGAGACCGTGTCGTACGGCGGTGTGACCGAGGTGATCGGGGTGACCGACAAGAGCGTCGGCGGGGCACCCGCCTTCATCGAGACCGGCCATATGTTCCCCGCCGCGCTCACCCCCGCCGACACCGAGGCCGCCGGGCAGACCGCCCTGCTCGCCCTGAAGGCCCTCGCCCTCGACGGTGTGGTGGCCCACACCGAGATCAAGCTGACCGCCGACGGCCCCCGGGTGGTGGAGGTCAACCCCCGCCCAGCGGGCAACCGCATCACCGAACTCGTCCGCCACGTCACCGGGATCGACCTCGCCGCCGCCGGTGTGGATCTCGCCCTCGGCCACCGGCCCGATCTGCGCGGCTGGGACACCGGGCTGCGCAGCGCCGCCATCGGCTTCCTGGTGCCGGAGAGCAACGGCACACTCGCCTCGATCGACGGCGGCGACGCGATACGGGAGGCGCCGGACGTGCTCGAGGTGCAGCTCGCCGAGCCCGGCCGCGCCGTACGGGACGACGGAAGCAACAACACCTACCTCGGACACATCATGGCGGCCGACACCACCGGCCCCGGCGCCCGCGACCGGGTGGCGGAACTGCTGTCCGGGCTGCGCCCGCGGGTGGTGAGCCACTGATGGCGACCGGTCTGCCCACCCACCCCGCCCCGCCGAGATGTTCCTCCTACGGCGAACTGGTCGGCCACGTCCTGGACGGTGCCTTCGGGCCCGATCCACGCACCCAGCACATCGCCCTCGCCTTCACCACCCGCCAGGCCGTACGCCACGCCGGCCGCACCGGCGGCTACCGCAACGAGGTGTTCAGCCTGCGGCTCGGCGCGGCCGTCGGCTCCTGCGCGGTCGAGCCCGGAGCGCTGCCCGACAGCGCCATCGACGCATGTGTCGGCGCCGATGTGGCACAGCTGCTGCACCACGAGCTGACCGCTGTGCGGGTGGCCGCACTCGACGCGTATCTGCTGCACACGATGGAGCACACCGCCGCGCACGGCGCACGTCCGCTGACCCTGGCGGCCGGCACCTCCCTGGAGAAGTCCCGCGCCCGCGCCGAGGCCGTCGTCGAACTCCTCGACCTCGCGCCGGGCCGGACCGTCCTCGTGATCGGCGTCGTCAACTCCCTGCTGGAAGCGCTGCGTTCACGCGGACTGCGCTATGTGCCCTGCGACCTCAAGGGCGGCACCACGGAATGGGGCGAACCCGTGGCCACCGACGCCCACGCCCATCTGGACCGCTGTGACGCGGTGCTCGCCTCCGGGATGACCCTCGGCAATGGCAGTTTCGAACCGCTGCGGGAACACGCCCTGCGCCACGCCAAGCCACTGGTGATGTTCGCCCAGACCGGCAGTGCGATCCTGCCGCGGCTGCTCGGCGCCGGAGTCACCGCGGTGTGCGCCGAGCCCTATCCCTTCTTCTGGCTCGACGGCGGCCCCGGGCTGATCCACCGCTACGGCGGCCCCGGGCTCAACCACCGCCATGGGGGCACCGGACTCAACCACCGCCACGGGGGCGCCTCATGACCACCACCGCCGTCCACCACCCCACCGCCAACCACGAACTGCTCTCCCTGCTCGGCCGCACCCCGCTCGCGCGGGTCACCACCCCCCTGCCCGGCCCCCACCCCGGCTTCTGGGCCAAGCTCGAAGGGCTCGGCGCCGGCGGGATGAAGGCCCGCGCCGCGGTGTCCATGCTGCTCGGTGCCCGTGAGCGCGGGGAACTGCGGCCCGGCGCCCCCGTGGTGGAATCCACCTCAGGCACCCTCGGCCTCGGGCTCGCCTTCGCGGGCCAGGCGCTCGGCCACCCCGTGTTCCTCGTCGGCGACACCGAGCTGGAGCCCTCGATGCGACGGCTGCTGCGCGCCCATGGGGTCCATCTGGAACTCGTCGACCGGCCGGCGGCCGAGGGCGGCTGGCAGGCCGCCCGGCTGGCCCGGCTGCGCGAGATGCTGGCGCTGCTGCGGGACGCGTACTGGCCCGACCAGTACAACAACCCCGACAACACCGCCGGTTACGCCTCGCTCGCCGCCGAGCTGGCCGTATCGCTGGACCATCTCGACGTCCTGGTGTGCAGCGTCGGCACCGGAGGCCACAGCGCGGGCATCGTCGGACCGCTGCGTGCGCACTGGCCGGCGCTGCGGCTCATCGGTGTCGACGCCACCGGCTCCACCATCTTCGGACAGCCCGCCCGGCCCCGTCTGATGCGCGGGTTGGGCAGCAGCATCCATCCGCGCAACGTCGCCTACGACGCCTTCGACGAGGTCCACTGGGTGGGCCCGGCCGAAGCGGCGGACAGCTGCCGCAGGCTGGCCAGGGGCGCCTTCGTCAGCGGCGGCTGGAGCACCGGCGCGGTCGCGCTCGTCGCCGCCTGGGCCGCCCGGGTCCAGCCCGGCGCCGTCGTGGCCACCGTCTTCCCCGACGGCCCGCACCGCTACCTCGACACCGTCTACGACGACGACTTCGCCGCCACCCACGGCCTCGCCCCGGACACCGCCGCCACCCGGCCCGTGCAGATACCGCATCCGGGCGCCGCAGTCGCCACCGGCTGGACCCGCTGCACCACCGTCACCGATCCGCTGACCCGCGGAACCCCGACCCCGGAAGACACCCCGTGAAAACCGCCCAGCGCACCGTACGGCTCGACCTCGCCGAGCCGCTGCGCATCTCCCGTTCCACCATGTCCTCCCGCGAGGCCGTCTGGCTGACCGTCGAACACGACGGACAGCACGGCCACGGCGAGGCCGTCACCAGCGCCTACTACGGCCTGGACACGACCACCCTCGAGCGGCTGCTGTCCGGGGCGTCTGATGAGCTGACCCGGTTCGCCGACCCCGAAACCGCCCTGGAAGCCCTGCGCGAGGGTGCCGTGGGCCTGGGCCAGTGGCCCGCCGCCGTCACCGCCGCCGTGGAATCCGCGCTGCTCGATCTGTGCGGCATACGCGCCGGGCTGCCCGTCCACCGGCTCCTCGGCGCCACCGCGGCACCCTTCGCCCCTACCGCGCGCACCCTCGGTATCGTCCCTACCGAACGCGCCGTGGCACTGGCCCGGTGTCTGACCCGGAACGGTTTCTCCGTCATCAAGCTCAAGGCGGGTGCGCCGGACCCCGAGGACGACCTCGCGCGGATACGGGCGGTGCGCGCCGCTGCCCCGTACGCCCGGCTGCTACTCGACCCCAACGGGGCGTGGACACCGGAACAGGCCCATGAACTCCTCCCGCGCTACGCCGAGTTGGGCGTAGAAGCGGTGGAACAGCCCGTCGCGCCGGGTGACCCCGAGGCACTGGCCCGCCTCGCCGAGCGTTCACCCCTCCCCATCATCGCCGACGAGGACGCGGTGGGACTCGAGGACGTCCGCCGGCTCGCCGGGCGGGTGCACGGCGTCAACGTCAAGCTGGCCAAATGCGGCGGTGTGCACGCCGCCCTGCGGATCGCCGCACTGCTCGACGGCACCGGCACCGCGTTGATGCTGGGCTGTCTGACCGCCAGCACTCTCGGTATCGCCCCCGCCGTCCATCTCGCCGACCGGGCCCGCTGGACCGACCTCGACGGACATCTGCTGCTCGCCCACGACCCGTGGACCGGTATCGGCGGCGCCGACGGGGTGGTCCGTGCTGGAGGCCGCCCCGGGCTCGGTGTCCGCCCACGGAGCGCCCCGGCAAAGGACACCGCCGCCCCGGAGGACACCGTCACCCCGGAGGGGAACGCCGCGCCGGAGGGGAGGGAACACCATGACCACCTGGCGTGAACTCCGTGGTTTTCCGCTCGCCATCCGCCTCCTGCTGATCAATCAGCTCGGTGTGAACACCGGCTTCTATCTGCTGATTCCCTATCTCGCCACCCATCTGGGCGAGGACCTGGGCATGTCCGCCGCCGTCGTCGGCATCGTCCTGGGCGTACGCAACCTCAGCCAGCAGGGCCTGTTCATCATCGGCGGATCGGCCGCCGACCGGCTGGGCGCCCGCCGGGTCATCATCGCCGGATGCGCCCTGCGCACCGTGGGCTTCGCGCTGTTCTCGCTCGGCGACGGACTGCCCGTGCTGCTGGCCGCGTCCGTGCTCAGCGGTCTGGCCGGGGCATTGTTCAACCCGGCCGTACGGGCCTATCTCGCCCAGGAGGCGGGCGAGCGCAAACCTGAGGCGTTCGCCCTGTTCAATGTGTTCGCCACCACCGGCGCACTCATCGGCCCGCTGCTGGGCAGCGCCCTGCTGCTGGTGGACTTCCGGGCCTCCGCGCTCACCGCCGCCGGGCTCTTCGCGGTCCTCACCGTCGCCCAGGCGCTGGTGCTGCCCGACCGCGAGGTGGCGCCGGCGACCGGCGGTGTCCTCGCCGACTGGCGGGATGTGCTCGGCAACCGCGCCTTCGTGGCGTTCTCCCTCGCCATGGTCGGTATGTTCACCCTCGAGAACCAGCTGTATCTGCTGCTGCCCGCCGGGGCGCGCGACGCCACCGGCTGGGACGGGGCGGCCGGACTGGTGTTCCTCGTCGGCACCCTCACCAACCTCGCCCTGCAACTGCGCATCACCCGGGCGCTCAAGGAACGCGGCAGCCGCGGACGGTGGATCGGCACCGGCCTCGCGCTCATGGCCCTCGCCTTCCTGCCCCCCATGGCGGTCGCCGGGGCCACCCCGGACGGACCGGGGGACACGGTGCTGTACGCGCTGCCCGTGCTGGCCGGGGCGCTGCTGCTGTACCTCGGAGTCATGGTGGCGCAGCCGTTCGTGATGGAGCTGATCCCCCGCTTCGGACGGCCGGAGCTGACCGGTACCTGCTTCGGGCTCTTCTACATGGTCTCCGGAGTGGCCGCGGCCGTCGGCAACACCGTCGTCGGCTGGGCCATGGACACTGGGGACCAGCGGGGCCACGCCTGGCTGCCGTGGGTGTGCTGTGTGGTGTTCGGCCTCCTCTCCGCCGCCGGTGTCGGCTGGCTGCACCGCATCCGTGCGCTCCCGGTCCGCCCCGAGCCCGAGCCCGCACCGGCGGTGGCCGTATGAGTGCCACCCACGACCGCAATCTGCTCACCGACAGCCCCGAACTCTACGAGGCCCGGTTCCCCGACCCCGAACGGATCGCCGGACGCTGGGCCGAGGACTGTCTGCGACGGTACGGCGCCGGGCCGCGGGTCCTGGACATCGGCTGCGGCACCGGGCGCGACGCCGCGTATCTGCACACCGCCGGACGCGAGGTCACCGGGGCCGACCGGTCCGCCGCGATGCTCGACCACGCCCGACGACACCACCCCGGACCCGTCTACCGCCACGCCGATCTGCGCTCCTTCGAGCTCGGTCGCTTCGACGCCGTGGTGTGTCTGGACAGCGCACTGCTGTACTGCCACACCAACGACGACCTCGACGGATTCCTCGCCTCCTGCCGTAGCGCACTGACCCCCGGCGGGCTCCTGGTGGCCGAGATGCGCAATGGCGCCTACTTCCTGGGCCGCACCGATCTGCTGGACACCCCGGCCCATGCCGCCTTCGTATGGCGTGGCATCAGCTATCGCTCCGCCACCACCCTCCGGATCGACCGGGCCGCGCAACTGCTCCGCCGTACCCGGGTGTGGACCACCGACGACGGAGCCGAGCCGGTCGAGCAGCGCTCCGCCTGGCGGCTGCTGTTCCCGCAGGAGCTGCGCCACTTCCTGGCGGCGCACGGCTTCACCGTGCTCGACCTGTACGACCTTCCCGGGCCGCGCACCGAACCACGGTGGCGGGCGGGCGACACCGCCGCCACCACGGCCGACAGTGACCGGCTGCATCTCATCGCCCGGCTCGCCCCCTGACGGCTCCCCACACCCTCCCCACACCCTCCCCACACCCTCCCCACACCCCTCGCCACCACTCCGCTCCCACCGCAGAGGACTTCTGTCATGCACCACGATCCCGCTCCGCACCACCTCCACCGCCGCGGTGTGCTCACCGCGGCCACCGGACTGGCAGCCGGACTCGGCGCCCTCGCCCTCACCGGCTGCTCCTCCGGCTCTCCCGGCCCGGGCGGCGCGAAGGGCGACGGCACCCCGCGGCGCGGCGGACGGCTGCGCGCCGCGTTCGCCGGTGGCGGCGCCGGGGAAACCCTCGATCCACACCTGGGCGATCTGTTCGCCGACGCCGCCCGCGCCAAGGCGCTCTTCGACAAGCTGGCCGACTACGGCGCCGATCTGACCGCCCGGCCACGGCTGGCCTCGGCATGGGAGTCCAACGCGGGCCTCGACCGCTGGAAGGTCACCCTGAGGGCGGCCACCTTCCACAACGGACAGCAGGTGACCGCCGATGACGTCCTCTACAGCTACCGCCGTATCGCCGACCCCGAGCGGGCGTTCCGTGCCAAGGCGTCCCTCGAACCCATCGACCTCAAGGCCAGCCGCGCCGTGGGCAAGCGCACCGTCGAGTTCGTGCTCAAGCGCCCCACCGCCGAATTCCCCCATGTGCTGGCCGCGTTCGGCGCGTACATCGTCCCCGACGGCGCCGAGGAGTTCGACCGCGAGCCGGTGGGCAGCGGGCCCTTCCGGCTCGTCTCCTTCGCCCCCGGCCGCTCCACTGTGCTGCGGCGTTACGAGGACTACTGGGACGGCGCACCCTACCTCGACGAGCTGGAGTTCACGGTCGCCAACGAGGAGGCGGCACGGGTCAACGCCCTGATCGGCGGCCAGGTCGAGTACGCCCATGAGCTCAATCCGACCACCGCCCGCGCCCACGAGGGCAAGGGCCAGATCGAGATCGTCCGGCTGCGCAACAGCGCCATGCAGGCGTTCGCCATGAAGACGGACCGGCCGCCGTTCGACGACAAGCGGGTCCGTGAGGCGTTCTTCCTCATCGCCGACCGCAAGGAGCTGATCAACGGCGCCCTGTCCGGTGCGGGCGATGTCGGCAACGATCTGTTCGGCAAGGGATACGCCAACTACGCCACCGGTCTGCCCCAGCGCGAACAGGACCTGGACCGGGCGCGCTCCCTGCTGCGGCGGGCGGGCGCCGACGGCTTGAAGGTCACCCTCGACACCTCCACCGTCGCCGCCGGATTCACCGAGGCCGCCGGGATCTTCCGCGACCAGGCCGCCAAGGCCGGGGTGACCGTCAAGGTCCGGACCGGCAGCAAGGACTCCTACTGGAACGACATCCTCGACTCCGGAACGCTGTGCTGCTATCGCTCTGGCGCCATGCCCATCGAATCCCATATCTCCCAGCGGCTGCTCACCGACTCCACCACCAATGCCACCGCCTGGCGGCACAAGGACTTCGACGCCCTGTACCGGCAGGCGCAGTCCACCCGGGACGCCAAGGACCGCGCCGCGGTGTACGCGCGGATGCAGCGCCGCCTCTACGCCGAAGGGGGCTTCCTGGTCTGGGGGTTCGCCGACTGGATCATCGGCACCGCCCGTACCGTACGGGGGGTCGAGCGCACCGCCCCGGCCAACACCCTCGACTGGGCCCGCTTCGACAAGGTCTGGCTGGCGTGAGCGGACTGCGTTCCTGGCTCGCCCGGCGGCTGCTGGTCGGCGTGGCACAGACGGTGGCCGTGGTGCTGCTGGTGTTCGCGCTCACCGAGGCGCTGCCGGGCGACGCCGCCGTGGCCCTCGCCGGTGACCAGCCCGATCCGGCGCGGATCGCCGCCATCCGCGAGACCATGGAGCTGGACCGGCCCGCCGGTGCGCGACTGCTGGACTGGGCCACCGGACTGCTCCACGGCGACCTCGGCACCTCGCTGGTCTCCGGACGCCCCGTCAGCACCTATGTGGCTGACGGCTTCGGGCCCACCCTGCTGCTCGCCGCGCTCACCCTGCTGCTCCTGGTCCCGGCCGGGGTCGGGCTCGGTGTGCTCGCCGCCCGCCATGAGGGGCGGTGGCCCGACCGGGTCATCAGCTCCGTGACACTCGGTGTGTACGCGGTGCCCGAATTCGCCCTGGGCACCTTGCTGGTGACGGTGTTCGCGCTGCGGCTGGAATGGTTTCCGCCCACCGCCGTCGGCTACGGCACCGATCTGCTCAGCCACCCCGCCGCGCTGGTGCTGCCCGTCCTGGTGCTGCTGTCCCGGCCGGTGTGTTCGCTGTCCCGGCTGGTGCGCGCGGGCATGATCGACGCGCTGGCCTCGCCGTACACCGCCCAGGCCCGCCGCTACGGCGTCTCCGGTGTCCGGGTCGTCTACGCCCATGCCCTGCCCAACGCGGTGGCTCCGGCCGCCCAGCAACTCGCCCGCACGGTCGACTGGCTGCTGTGCGGTGTGATCGTCGTGGAGGCACTTTTTGTGATCCCCGGACTCGGCACGGTGCTGATGAACGCGGTCGCCGAACGTGATGTGCCCGTGGTGCAAGGACTCGCCGTGGTCTTCGGGCTGCTCACCGTCGTCCTCAACCTCGGCGCAGATCTGGTCGCCCACCGGCTGGCGCCCCGGGCGGAGGTGGCGGCGTGAGCGCACATCTCACACCGCGCCGGAAGCGGGTGGCGCTCGCCCTCCTGATCGTGGCGGTGCCGCTGGCCCTGGCGCTGCTGGGACCGCTGTTCGCCGGGGAACCCGGCCCCCGGGCCACCTCGTTCACGCTCGGCGACGGCCACTGGCTCGGTACCGACTTCGTCGGCCGGGACGTCTGGCGGCAGACCCTGCTCGGCGGTCGGTCGGTGGTGATCAGCGCGCTCGCCGCCACCTCCCTCGCCTATCTGGTGGCGCTGCCGGTCGGGCTCATGGCCGCCCTCACCCACCGGAGGTGGCTGGAGGAGACGCTGATGCGCCCGCTGGACGTCCTGCTCGCCGTGCCGTCGCTGCTGCTGATCCTGCTGGTGGCCACCGTCCTCGAACCGGGCGCGCTCGGCCTGGCGTTGCTGGTCGCGCTCGTCAATGTCCCGGACGCGGCCCGGATCGTCCGTGCCGCCGCGGCCGAGGCCGCCGCGCGCCCGGCCGTGGAGGCGCTGCGGATGCAGGGTGAGAGCTGGTGGCGGATGGGGGTGGGCTATGTCGGCCGTTCGATGCTGCGCACCCTCGCCACCGACGCCGGTGTCCGGCTCACCGGAGTGCTCTATCTCGTGGCCACCGCCGCCTTCCTGGGCATCGGTGTGACGCCGGACGCCGCCGACTGGGCGGTGATGGTGGACCGCAACCGCACCGGTCTGTGGGTCCAGCCGTGGGCCGTCGTGGTGCCCGCGCTGCTGATCGTGGCCCTCACGATGGGCAGCAATCTGCTGGTCGACGCCGGCTTGCGGAAGCAGAACACACCGAGGAGGAAGCGGATATGAACGCGGTCGCGGCCGTGGCCGAGATCAGGGATCTGCGGGTCGAGATCGACGGTCGTGTCCTGGTGGACGGGGTCGGACTGCGGGCGCTGCCCGGGCAGGTGACCGCGCTGGTGGGGCCGTCCGGCAGCGGTAAGACCACGACCGGTCTGGCGCTGCTGGGCGAGTATCCGGAAGGGGCCCGCGTCACCGGCGACCTCACAGTGGCCGATGGCCCGGTCGGCTATGTACCCCAGCACCCGGCCGCGGTACTCAACCCCGCTCGGCGGGTCGGCGCCCTGCTGCACGACATCGCGCGGCGCCAGGTGCGTACGCTGCCGCGCGCCGAGCGGCGTACGGAGGCGCGGCGGCGGGTCCTCGCCGCTCTCGCCCAGGGCCAACTCGCGGAGGGGAAGGAGGTGTTGCGCCGGTATCCGCATCAGCTGTCGGGCGGCCAGCAGCAGCGGGTGGTACTGGCCCAGGCTCTGCTGCTCGGCGCCCGTGTGGTGGTGGCGGACGAGCCCACCACCGGACAGGACGCGCTCACCAAACGCCGGATCGTGGAGCGGCTGACCGCCGTCGCGGCGCAGGGTATCGCCGTGGTGCTGCTCAGCCATGACCTGGATGTGGTGCGGGCGCTCGCGGACGAGGTGGTGGTGATGCGGGACGGGCGGGTGGTGGAGTCGGGCCCGGCCGGTCGGGTCTGGCGCGATCCGGAGCACACCTGGACCCGGCAACTCCTGGCGGTGCGCGCCGCGTTCCCCGCGCGGCTCGCTCCCGAAGCGGCAACTCCCGAAGCGGCAACTCCCGCGCGGCCCGTGCCCGATGAGGCAGCGCCCGATGAGGCAGCGCCCGGTGAGCCCGCTCCCGTGCTCGAAGTGCACGGGTTGACCGCCCGCTACGGCCGGGTCCCCGTGCTCCGTGCGGACGCCCTCGCCGTTCGCCCCGGCACGGCTCTGGCCGTGGTCGGCCGCTCGGGCAGCGGCAAGACCACCCTCGCGCGCTGTCTGGCCGGACTCCACCGCGACCACGACGGCGAGGTGCTGCTCGACGGCACGCCCCTGCCGCACGGGCTGCGCTCGCGCAGCCGGGCGCAGACCGCCGCCGTGCAATACGTCTTCCAGGACGCACGGGCCGCCTTCGACGAACACCGGCCGGTGCTGGACCAGGTGGCGCGCACCGCCGTACGGCTGCGCGGGGCGGACCCGGCAGCGGCGCGTACCGAGGCCGAGACCACGCTGAACCGACTCGGACTCGAGGCCGAGACGGTGCGCCGGCGCCCGGCCCGGCTCTCCGGCGGTGAACTCCAGCGCGCCGCACTCGCCCGTGCCCTTCTCGCCCACCCCCGGGTGCTGGTGTGCGACGAGATCACCTCCGGCCTCGACGCACTGACCCGCCGGGACATCCTCGATCTCCTCACCGGTCTGCTGCGCGACCGTGGCGATCTCGCCCTGATCCTGGTCACCCACGATCTGGACACCGCGGCCCTGGCCGCCCGGATCGCCGTGCTGGACGACGGTGAGATCGTGGAAATGGGCCCGGCGGAACGGATCCTGAGCGCGCCGCGCCACCCGTTCACGGCCTCGCTGCTGGAGGCGTCGTCGTGGCGGGAGGCCGCCCGGCGTCCGCTCCGCTCGACCTCCAGGGTCCGGCCAGCACGGCCAGCAGCGCGAGCAGCGAGACGGCGAGGAAGCCGATGACCAGTTTCCATGTGATCCGCATGGCGTCACCGTAGGACCGGGCCCCGGGGACCCGTCCCGACCGCCGTCAGCCGCGGAGCGGACCGAAGAAGACCCGCAGGTCCGCGGCGACACTGCCGGGCACCTCCATGATCACGAAGTGATGGCTGCCCGGGTTGCCCTCCGGCCAGTGGGTGATGGTGTTGTGGCGTTCGGCGAGCCGGCGGATTCCGGGCGGGCCGTTGTAGACACCGGTCGGGACGGCCTTCTGTCCCTCCGGCCAGGCGAACTCGGTGGACTCGTACATGGGCCATGAGGAGGAGCCGAAGGTGTCGGTGAGCCAGTAGAGGGTCAGATTGGTCAGCAGCAGATCGCGGTCGAGTACCTCCTCCGGCAGCTTGTCCGACATGCTGAACTCGTTGAACTTCTGCGCCATCCAGGCCAGCGCCCCGACCGGGGAGTCGTGCCAGGCGTAGGCGAAGGTCTGCGGTGCGGCGCGCAGCAGTGCGTGGTGGTCCACGCCGGACATCCAGTCCTGGCTCTGCATGAAGGCGAAGGCGGCCCGCTCGTCCTCGTTCATGTCCGGGATATCGGCCTCGGTGGGAAAGCCGAGACCGCTGATCACATACACACCGACCACCTGGTCCGGGGCGGCCTTGGCCACGGCGGGGGCGACATACGCCCCGAGGTCACCGCCCTGGACGCCGTAGCGGTCGTACCCGAGCCGGCGCATCAGTTCGGCCCACAGGCTCCCCACCCGGGCGACATTCCAGCCGGTGGTGGGCGGCGGGGCGGAGAAGCCGAAGCCGGGCACCGAGGGGACCACCACATGGAACGCCTGGGCAGGGTCGCCGCCGTGGGCGCGCGGGTCGGTGAGATGGCCGATGAGATCGAGGAACTCCACGAAGGAGTTGGGCCAGCCGTGCGTCAGGAGGAGCGGCAGGGCGTCCGGCTCGGGGGAGCGGACATGCAGGAAGTGGATGTCCAGACCGTCCATCTCAGTCATGAACTGCGGGAACTCATTCATCCGCGCCTCGGCGCGGCGCCAGTCGAAGCCGGTGCGCCAGTAGTCGGCCAGGTTCTTGAGATACGCCGTGGGAACGCCACGGCTCCAGCCCTCACCGGGCAGCTGCCGGGGCCAGCGGGCACGGGCCAGGCGGTCGTTCAGATCGTCCAGGTCGGCCTGGGGGATGTCGATGCGGAAGGGGCGGATCTCGGCGCTCATCTCGGCGTCCTCTGCTGGGAGTTACTGGGCGTTCGTCGTGCGGTGTGCAGAACAGTAGAGGCCATATAGGTCAAAGCATGTCCTCAATCGGCAGCCGGTCCACTCCGGTTTCACCAGGGGTGAGTAGACACTGTCTACTCACCCCTGGTAGACAGTGTCTATGAGTGAGGACATGGGGCTTCAGGCCCGACTGGTGGACGTGGGTATCGACTTGGTGACCCGGGAGGGGGTGCAGGCCCTGTCCCTGCGCGAGATCGCGCGCCGGGCCGGGGTCTCACACGGGGCGCCGCGCCGCTACTTCCCGACCCATCTGGATCTGCTGTCCGCCATCGCGCGCCAGGGCTTCGCCGATCTGGCCGACCGCACCGCCGCCGCGATCGCGGACACCGAAGTCGCGCCACGTGCCCAGATCATGGCGCTGGGCCGCGTCTACCTCGACTTCGCGCGCACCGAGGGCGGCATGTTCGAGCTGATGTTCCGCCACGATCTGCTGGAGAGCGGACGGCTCCGACTGCGCGACACCAGCCTGCCGCTGTTCGGGGTGCTCGTGGACCTCGTGGCCCGCGCTCTGCCCTCCTCCGGGGCCCAACCAGCCTTCGTGGCGGGGGCGTTGTGGGCGAATCTGCATGGCATCGCCCAGCTGTGGGGATGGGGCAGCCTCCAGCTCGCCACCGGAACCGAGGACATCGAACCGCTGCTGCGCGCCACGGTCGACGCCCATCTCGGACCGGAGGCCCGATGAGCACCGCGCGCCGGACGCGCCTCACTCTCGTCAGCAGTATCACCGGGGCGGTCATCGTCGCTCTGGACGGCACCGTGCTGACGGTCGCCCAGCCCACCCTGGGCCGGGAGCTCGACGCCACCTACGCCCAGGTCCAGTGGACCAGTACCGGATATCTCATCGCCGTGGCCGGCCTGCTGGTGCTCGCGGGCCGCCTCGGTGACCGGTACGGCCACCGCCGGATCTTCGCGGTCGGAGTGCTGGGCTTCGCCGCCACCTCGGCCGGGATCGGACTGGCACACGGGATCGGCTGGGTCATCGCGCTGCGCGTCGCCCAAGGAGTGTGCGGTGCGCTGTTGCAGCCCGCCACCCTCGGCATGCTGCGCGCCGCCTATCCGCCCGACCGACTCGGTATGCCCATCGCGCTGCGCACCAGCGCCATCGGAGTGGCGGCCGCGGCCGGGCCGGTCGTCGGGGGTGCGCTCGTCGCCCATCTGGGCTGGCGGGCGGTGTTCTTCCTCAATGTTGTCCCCGCGGTCGCCGTGGGCGTCCTGGCCCTCACCGACCGGACACCGGAGCCGAAACGGAACCCGGACGCTGTCCGGGGACTCGATCTGCCCGGCGCCTGCCTTCTCGCGGTGGCCCTGATGTCGCTGGTGCACACGCTCGTCGCGCTGCCGGAGAGCGGCTGGACGGCCGCCACCTGGCTGGGGCTCGCCGCCGTCGTTGTGGTCGGCGGGGCCTTCGCCCGGCATGAGCGGCGTACGGCGGACCCGCTGATACCGGCCGGTGTGCTGCGCTCGACCGCCGTCAACTCGGCCCTCGGTGTCCTGGTGACCGCGTCGGCCGCGCTCTTCGGTGCCCTGTTCGTCGCGACGTACTACCTTCAGGGCGTCCTCGGCCTCGACCCCCTCCACAGCGCCCTGAGGTCGCTGCCGCTGGCCGTGATGATGGTGGCGAGCGCGCCCGCCTCGGCCGTTCTGCTGCGGCGGCAGGGAGCGCGTCGGACGGTGGTGGCGGGGATGGTGCTCGTCGTGCTGGGTGTCCTGCTGATGTCCGGCCTCGACCGGTCCTCGTCCGCGGTGGCCACCGGTGGCTGCTTTCTGCTGCTGGGGGCCGGGTTCGGCACGGTGATGGTCACCGCGACCCATGTGATCGTGCATCAGGTGTCGGTGGACACCGCCGGGGTGGCCGGTGGACTCCAGCAGACCGCGATGAACATCGGCCCGGCGCTGGGTGTCGCCGCCGCGACCACGCTGATGGCGCTCGCCGCGCCGGACACCACCACCGGTGGCGGGAGCGCGGGGGAGGGGTCACGACTGGCGGCTGACGCCTTCCTCACCGCCATGCGGCCGACGTTCGCCGTCCTCGCGGCGGTGGCCGCCCTCGGCGCGGTCCTGGCCGCCCGACTGCCCGGCCGTACCGCGCACACACGGCGGTCGCCGGAACCACCGGAACAGACTGCCCCTGCCCCGGACTCGGCGTCACACGCCTGATGCCACGGACGGCACGGGGGCGTCCGGCTGCGACGCCCCCATGCCCGACGGCTGCCAGGGATCGTCGTCAAAGGGGGCGTCCGGCCGCGAGCGGCGTCTGGTGCGGTGCGGTTGATTCGCAAGGCGGAGGATCGCCCTCGTACTGGGCGTACTCGGGCGCCTTTCGACAACGCGGCCGGGGCACCTCCCAGCGGTAGCTGGGGGCGCCGTGCCAGGCGTCGGGAGCAGGGCGGCCCCTTTGACGACGGGCCCTACGCCCCGGCGTTCAGCTGCGGGGGCGTTACCGGCTGGGCGGGCCCATCGACCGGGCCGGTCGTGTCATCGGCCCCGGCACCGCCTGCGGCCTCGTCCTCCGCGGCCGCGCCCAGCTGGGCCGCCACCGCGTCCGTACGGCGCCGCAGGGCGCGGACCCGCTCGGCCGCCTCGACCCTCATCCGCCCCGGCTCCGCCGGGAGGACCGGTACCCCCATGGACTCGGCCGTGACGACCAGACTGTGCGCCACCTCGGGCTGCTGGGCCAGCAGCGCGGTGGTGAACAGATGGGCCCGCAGCGACTTCTCCCGGCCCAGCAGCCCCCGGTAGACGATCTCGCAGGCCACCTCCCGGGTGTCCAGCCGCTGTTCACCGGAGTGCTCCAGGGCGGCGAGGGCCACCGCGCCCAGACCCTCGACCACCTTGGTCACCGCCCATTTACGGCCGGGGAGCGGAGGCAGCAGATCACGGACGCGGTCGATCTCGGCGTCGAACCCGTCCGTGGTCATCGCGCTGAAGGCGTCGTGCAGTTGCAGCCGCACCACCTGCTTCCACGGGATGTCCTCCCCGTCGAAGCCCACCGACTCCGGGCCGAAGCGCAGCGCGCCGATCGAGTCGAGGGGCCGCAGGGCCCGCGCGGTGATCGCGGGCACCCGCGGATGGCGGCAGACCAGCGCCCCGAGGGAGAACTCCCACTCCTCGGTGGCCGGAGCGGCCGGGGCGGGCAGCGCGCCGAGCACACCGACCACCCAGTCGCCGGATGCCGCCATCCCCGAACGGCCCGCGGCCGTACCACGGTTCAGCACACTTCTGCCCGCCCCGGCCGCGGTGGACGTCACCGTGCCCGCGGCCGAGGTCACCGTGCCCGCGGCGGATGCCACCGCGTCACCGATTCCGCGCAGCCTGCTCCGTGCCCCCATGTGATGCCGCTTCCTTTCGTCCGACTGACCGTCGGACGAAAGTGTCTCAGTCGAGGGCGACCAGCAGATCGCCGCCTTCCACCTGCTGGATCGCGTTGATGGCGATCCGCGACACCGTTCCGCCCTTCGGGGCGGCGATGGTGGCCTCCATCTTCATCGCCTCGATCGTCGCTACCGTGGCACCGGCCTCCACCACGTCGCCCTCGGACACCGTCAGGGTCACCACACCCGCGAACGGCGCCGCGACATGGCCGGGGTTGGACCGGTCGGCCTTCTCGGTGACCGGCACATCGGTGGCCGCCGAGGTGTCCCGCACCTGGATCGGCCGCAGCTGGCCGTTGAGCGTGGACATCACGGTGCGCATGCCGCGTTCGTCGGCGTCGCCCACCGCCTCCAGCTCGATCAGCAGCCGGACACCGGGGTCGAGGTCGACCGTGTACTCCTGCCGCGGGCGCAGCCCGTAGAAGAAGTCCTTGCTGTCCAGCACGCTGGTGTCGCCGAACGCCTCGCGGTGTGCCTCGAACTCCTTGGTCGGCCCGGGGAACAGCAGCCGGTTCAGCGTGGCGCGCGGCTCCTTCTCCAGCTGCTCCCGGTCCTCCGCCGACAGCTCGCCGTCCGTCGGCTTCGACGCGCCGCGGCCCTCCAGCGCCCGGGTGCGGAACGGCTCCGGCCAGCCGCCAGGCGGGTTGCCCAGCTCACCGCGGAGGAATCCGATGACCGAGTCCGGGATGTCGAAGCGGTTCGGCTCGGCCTCGAAGTCCGCCGGCGACACCCCGGCGCCCACCAGGTGCAGCGCCAGATCGCCGACCACCTTCGAGGACGGGGTGACCTTCACCAGATGGCCGAGGATCCGGTCCGCGGCGGTGTACATCGCCTCGATCTCCTCGAAGCGGTCCCCGAGGCCGAGCGCGATGGCCTGGGTGCGCAGATTGGACAGCTGCCCGCCGGGGATCTCGTGGTGGTACACCCGCCCGGTCGGCGAGGCGAGCCCCGCCTCGAAGGGTGCGTAGATCTTGCGTACGGCCTCCCAGTACGGCTCCAGCGCGCCGACCGCCTCCAGGCTGAGCCCGGTGGGCCGCTCGGAGTGGTCGGTGGCGGCCACGATCGCCGACAGCGACGGCTGCGAGGTGGTGCCCGCCATCGACGCCACCGCACCGTCCACCGCGTCCGCACCGGCCTGGATCGCCGCCAGGTACGTGGCCAGCTGGCCGCCCGCGGTGTCATGGGTGTGGATGTGCACCGGCAGGTCGAACTCCCGGCGCAGCGCGGACACCAGCTTCACCGCGGCCGGGGCGCGCAGCAGTCCCGCCATGTCCTTGATGGCCAGCACATGGGCGCCCGCGTCCACGATCTGCTCGGCCAGCCGGAGGTAGTAGTCCAGCGTGTACAGCTGCTCCGAGGGGTCGGACAGGTCCGAGGTGTAGCAGAGGGCCACCTCGGCCACCGCGCTGCCGGTCTCCCGTACGGCGTCGATGGCGGGCCGCATCTGCCCGACGTCGTTGAGCGCGTCGAAGATGCGGAAGATATCGATACCGGTGGCCGTGGCCTCCTGGACGAAGGCGTTGGTCACCTCGGTGGGATACGGCGTGTACCCCACGGTGTTCCGGCCGCGCAGCAGCATCTGGAGACAGATGTTGGGCACCGCCTCGCGCAGCGCGGCCAGCCGCTCCCACGGGTCCTCGGCGAGGAAGCGCAGTGCCACGTCGTAGGTGGCGCCGCCCCAGCACTCCAGGGACAGCAGCTCGGGCGCGGTGTGCGCCACCACCGGGGCCACGGCCAGCAGGTCCTTGGTGCGCACCCGGGTGGCCAGCAGGGACTGGTGGGCGTCGCGGAAGGTGGTGTCGGTGACCCCGATCGTGGGCGACTCGCGCAGCCACCGCGCGAAGCCGTCCGGCCCCAGCTCGGTGAGGCGCTGCTTGGAACCGGCGGGCGGCTGGGCCGCGGGCACCCGCGGCAGCTTGGCGGTGGAGTCGATGAGATGGGGCCGCTCGCCGTGCGGCTTGTTCACCGTGACATCGGCGAGGTAGGTGAGCAGCTTGGTGCCGCGGTCGGCGGAGTGGCGCGCGGTCAGCAGATGCGGCCGCTGCTCGATGAACGAGGTGGTCACCCGCCCGGCCTGGAAGTCCGGGTCGTCCAGCACCGCCTGGAGGAACGGGATGTTGGTGGACACACCGCGGATCCGGAACTCGGCCACGGCACGCCGGGCGCGGCCGATCGCGGTGCTGAGATCCCGGCCCCGGCAGGACAGCTTGACCAGCATCGAGTCGAAGTGGGCGCTGATCTCGGTACCGGCGTGGGCGGTGCCGCCGTCCAGACGGATGCCCGAACCGCCCGGCGAACGGTAGGCGCTGATCATGCCGGTGTCCGGGCGGAAGCCGTTGGCCGGGTCCTCGGTGGTGATCCGGCACTGGAGCGCGGCCCCGCGGGCGTACACCGACTCCTGGGCCAGCCCGAGGTCGGCCAGGGTCTGCCCGGACGCGATCCGCAGCTGCGACTGCACCAGGTCGACATCGGTGATCTCCTCGGTCACCGTGTGCTCGACCTGGATGCGCGGGTTCATCTCGATGAATACATGCCGACCGTCGCGGTCGAGCAGGAACTCCACAGTGCCCGCGTTGCGGTAGCCGATCTGCCGGGCGAACTTCACCGCGTCGGCACAGATCTGCTCGCGCAGCTCGGGGTCGAGGTTGGGCGCGGGTGCGAGCTCGATCACCTTCTGGTGGCGGCGCTGCACCGAACAGTCGCGCTCGAAGAGGTGGATGACATTGCCCTCGCCGTCGGCGAGGATCTGCACCTCGATATGGCGCGGCTCGACCACGGCCTTCTCCAGGAACACCGTGGCATCGCCGAAGGCGGCATCGGCCTCGCGGGACGCCGCCTCGATGGACTCACGCAGCGTGGAGGCGTCCTCGACCCTGCGCATACCGCGCCCGCCGCCACCGGCCACCGCCTTGACGAACACCGGGAAGCCGAGCTCCTCCGCGGCCCGCACCAGCTCGTCGACATCGGTGGAGGGCTCGGACGAACCGAGCACCGGAACCCCGGCCGCGCGCGCCGCGGCCACCGCGCGCGCCTTGTTACCGGTCAGCTCGAGGATCTCCGCGCTGGGGCCGACGAAAGTGATCCCCGCCTCCTCGCACGCGCGCGCGAGGTCGGGGTTCTCGGACAGGAAGCCGTACCCCGGGTAGACCGCGTCCGCCCCGGCCTTGCGGGCGGCGGAGACGATCTCCTCGACCGACAGATAGGCGCGCACCGGATGCCCGGGCTCACCGATCTCGTAGGCCTCGTCCGCCTTCAGCCGGTGCAGCGAATTGCGGTCCTCGTGGGGGAAGACCGCAACCGTCCTCGCCCCCAGCTCATAGCCGGCGCGGAAAGCGCGAATGGCGATTTCTCCACGGTTGGCGACCAGCACCTTGCGGAACATGCCCGATCCCTTTCTACCTGCCCGTACGACCACAAGCCTGCCCGGTACGGGCGTGAGCTCGCGGGCGACACTAGCGCCGAGTTGCGCACCGGCCGCCCCCGTGTGATCCACTTCTCGTGAATGTATGCCGTGCTCCTACCCAGCCGCCCGGAAACATCTCGCCACTATGTGAGACGCCTGGGTGGCGACCGTCACGCTCCCCGGCGCATATACGGTGGTACGCCGCCGCCCGTTCTGTCCACTCTGTACCACCTGCTGGGCATACTGACCGTCCGTGGTCGTCCGGTACGTATCGGTGACGGCGCTCCCCGGACCGCCCAGCCGCCCCGGACAGCCCGTGCCGGACCCCTATGGCGGGGCGGCCGGACGCGCAGCACACTGGTTCGCAGGGGGTGCCCGGCTCCGGCGGGGCACCGCACGGCAAGGTCCGGACGCCGGAAGGACGCCGCCATGACCAGGGAACCCCACCCGCTGCGTGTCCTCGTCATCGGCGCCGCGCTGCGCAAGGGGTCGACCAATATTCGGCTCGCCTCCCTGGTGGCCCGCCTGATCAACGACACCGGTGCCACCGCCGACCTCGCCCCGCTGTACGAGTTCGACATGCCGCTGTACAACGGCGATGTGGAGGAGGCACACGGACTGCCACCGGGTGCGCTGGCCCTGTGTGAGCGGGTGAGGTCGAGCGACGCCTTCGTGATCGCGTCCCCCGAGTACAACGCGTCGGTGCCCGGGGTGCTGAAGAACGCCATCGACTGGGTCTCCCGGGTCCGGCCGCAGCCGTTCAAGACCAAGCACGCGCTGCTGGTGTCCGCCTCCCCGTCGATGGCGGGTGGCAATCGCGGGCTGTGGGTGCTGCGGGTGCCGCTGGAACACCTGGGCACCCGTGTCTACCCGGACATGTTCAGTCTCGCCAAGGCGCACGAGGGGTTCACCGAGAGCGGGGACCTCGCCGACCCCGGACTGCGAAAGCGGCTCGCCGAGACCGTCCGAGGCTTCCTCAGCCTGGTCGAGGCGGACACCCGCTACGGCTGCCTCCAGCGCCGGTGGTACGAGTTCCTGGGCGACCGCACCGAGGCGCCGGTCACGCAGCGGGCCGAGGACTGAGCCCGGTCCGGCCGCGCAGTCATCATTAATGACCCATTATTCCGCGCACCGGCAAGGCTGCCGCGGTGGGCTGCGGAAACGACCATGCGCCCGGTCATGGCCATTTGGAGACTCGCCGCGCATCATGCCGCCATGCCAGCGAATCTGACACGTCGTCATATTCTTGGGCTGGCCGCGCTACAGAGCGCCGCCGCCCTCGGTCTCACCCGTATCGGTCTCACCCCGGCGGCAGCCGCCACGAGTGCCGACCAGGTCCCCGCCGTTGTGGTCGGTTCCGGCTACGGGGCCGCGGTCGCCGCGCTGCGGCTCGGCGAGGCGGGTATCCGCACCCTGGTCATCGAGATGGGGCGGCTGTGGGACGCCCCCGCCGGTGACGGCCGGGTGTACTGCTCGATGACCTCCCCCGACCGGCGCTCCATGTGGTTCAAACACCGCACCGAGGCGCCCCTGTCCACCTTCCTGTGGCTGGATGTCATCAACCGGGACATCAGCCCCTACCCCGGTGTGCTGGACCGGGTCCGCTACCCCGGGATGTCCGTCTACGTCGGCCGTGGCGTCGGCGGAGGGTCACTGGTCAACGGCGGTATCGCCGTGACCCCGCCACGCGCGTACTTCGAGGAGGTGCTGCCGGGCGTCGACGCCGACACGATGTACGGCAGCTACTACCCGCTGGCCAACCGGATGCTCGGCACGGCCACCGTGCCGTCCGCCTGGTTCGAGTCCACCGAGTGGTACGCCTACGCCCGGGTCGCGCGCTCCCAGGCGCAGCGCGCGGGGCTGAAGACCGTGTTTGTGCCCAATGTGTACGACTTCGACTACATGCAGCGGGAGGCCGCCGGGACCGCCACCAAGTCCGCCCTGGGCCAGGAGGTCATCTACGGCAACAACTTCGGCAAACGCAGCCTCGACAAGACCTATCTCGCGGCGGCCCTCGGTACCGGCAACGTCACCCTCCACACCCTCAGCCGCGTCCGGGCCGTGAGGCAGGACACCGACGGCTCCTACGTCCTGACCGTCGACCGCATCGACGACACCGGCGCCGTCACCGCAACCGACGAGATCGCCTGCCGTTCGCTCTTCCTCGGCGCGGGCAGCCTCGGCACCACCGAACTGCTGCTGCGCGCCCGCGAGACCGGCGCGCTGCCCCGGCTGAGCGCGGAGGTGGGCCGGGGCTGGGGCGGCAACGGCAATGTGATGCTCGGCCGCGCCAACCACGTCTGGAACCCCACCGGGGCTCATCAGTCCACCATCCCGGTGATGGCGATCGACGCCTGGTCCGACGCCAAGAATCCGGTGTTCGCCGAGATCGCGCCGCTGCCGGCCGGGCTCGAGACCTGGGTCAGCCTCTACCTCGCCATCACCAAGAACCCCGAACGCGGCACCTTCACCTACGACGCGGCGCAGGACACCGTCGTCCTGAACTGGAGCAGCGGCCAGAGCGCCCCCTCCGTGGCCGCCGCCAAGGCCCTCTTCGACCGGGTCAACTGGGCCAATGCCACGATCTACCGGCACGACCTCTTCGGTGACACCCGGGCCTTCGCGGACGACTTCTGCTACCACCCGCTGGGCGGCTGTGTGCTGGGCCGGGCCACCGACATCTACGGCCGCGCGGCCGGGTACGAGCGGCTGTACATCACGGACGGTTCACTCATCCCGGGGTCCATCGGAGTCAATCCCTTCGTCACCATCACGGCCCTGGCCGAGCGCACCATGGCCCGTGTGCTGGCCGAGGACGACGTGGGGTAGCCACCGTCCGGACACCCCTGGCCGGCAGGTATGTTGTCGCAACACGATCAGGTGCCAGGGGCGTCGGAGGAAATGATGGGTACGGTCGCGGCGGCGCGGAACTCAGGGGGCACCGGGCACACATCAACATCGGTGGTGTCCGGCCCCGACCGTACCTGGCCCTCCTCGCTCAAGTGGGCCGTGCTCATCCCGGTGTTGAGCACTCTGGCGGGCTGCTTCTCCCAGTACCCGTACGGCATGTGGCTCGGCATCCCGCTGGTGTTCTTCGCCGCCGGTGCCGCCGCGGTCGTCGTGGGGGGCCTGTGGCACCGTGGGGGCGCGGCCGCCGTGGCGGGCATCGCGGCGCTCGTGCTCGCGTTCTTCGCCGGGCCCGCGCTCTACGAGCTCTACGCGAAGAAGGCGGGTGACCCGGTCGACGCCGTGGTGACCAAGACCGGGCACCGCAAGTCCCTCCGGGGCAAGCCGCTGGAGAGCTGTACCGTGGTCGACACCTCGGGCGGCATCCACCACATCTCCCAGCGGCAGAACTGCTTCGGCCAGTTCAGGACCGGTCAGCATGTGATCCTGTACAAGGATCCGGCGGGGTTGCTTGATCCGTTCGCCGACACTTCCGGCGACCGCGCCCCCGACCTCACCGGACTGGGCATATCCGCCGGGCTGTTCGCGCTCACCGGGGGGAGCGTGTTCCTCGCCGGGCAGCGGCGGCGATGACACCGCCGACCGCCCCGCGTGGCGCTGAGACACGGCCTATGTGAAGGGGAGGGTGAGCCAGGGGCTGGCCGGGTCGGTGGTCAGGATGCGATGCGCCGTGAGCATGTCCTCGTACCAGCTGCCGAACTCCTCCTCGTCGAAGTGGAGACAGCGCCCGAGGATGTACGCGGCGGAAAACTCCTCCCAGGAGCGGTAGTTGGCCTGGGCCGCGCGGCTCGCCCGCAGTACGGCGTGCTCGGCCTCGGGCAGGGCGCAGAACCGGGCGGCCAGCCCCCAGCGGGCCATCCCCGAGGCCCGGCCGTAGTCCCAGGCCTCCACGGTCCGGATGAACTTCCCCTCGGCCAGCAGCCCGTCCGCGCGGAACCGGGCCTCGTACCGTGCGATCCGCCCGATGAGCCGCTGGATTCCCGCGACCTGCGCCTCCAGCTCCGCGTTCTCCCGGGGCTCGGTCTTGGTGACCCCGTCGGGGGTGATCCGGAACTCGGCCTCGGCCGCGTTGCGGCGCAGCACCCGCTCGGCCACCGCCCGCCAGTGGTCCACTCCGACCGGCCCGGCGAAGTCCAGGGCCA
Organism: Streptomyces sp. JLBJ103; assembly: GCF_058215575.1. Taxonomy (NCBI): domain Bacteria; kingdom Bacillati; phylum Actinomycetota; class Actinomycetes; order Kitasatosporales; family Streptomycetaceae; genus Streptomyces; species Streptomyces sp. JLBJ103. The sequence continues at coordinate 7,859,612 of NZ_CM177089.1, forward strand.
GTGAGCGGCGGACACCGAGCGCGAACTCCCAGACGCCGCTGATCATCTCGGCGGCGAGCAGCGCCTCCTGGGTGCGCTGCCACTCCTCGCGGCTGGTGACTCCCCACCACTCCTTGAGCCGGTTGCGCTCGCTGGTGTAGCCACCGCCGTGGTAGGCCATGGCGTTCCACAGCTCGCCGTTCTTCACGAACAGCAGTGCCGCGCAGGCCAGGCCATGGGCCACCGGCCCCTCCGTGGCCCCGCCAAAGTCCAGTCCGCGCAGTTCGAGATGGGAGTGGCCGCAGCCGGTGGTGTTCTGGGCGTGCTGCTTCCACAGGGCCCGCTGCGCGGGTCCCGCGGGGAAGAACGTCTCACACGGGGTGCCGGGGTTGATCACGATCCACCGTGGATCGTCGTGCCGCCACTCGTCGGCGAACCAGCCCAGGGACTGCGAGAGGAAGACCGTCTCCGGATGGGGAGCGGGGAGCATGCCCTCGGTGAGCACCGGCAGGCACTCCGCCCCGACCTGCGGATAGAAGTACGGAGTGAACCGCACCGTCCTCGGATGCGCCTGGAGCCGGGTGTATGAGTCGGCCACGAACAGATCCGTGCGCGCCAGCACATCGAAGTACGCCGGCCAGTCACCGCGGTTCTTCGCCTCGTACAGCTCCCGCTCGACACGGCTGGGCGCCTGCCATGCCGCCGTCGCCCCATGACCGCCGTGTTGTTCCGGCCCGGCGGTGAGCCCCTCCCCGTTCCCCATGACGGTCAACCTTATCTATCCGAGCAGGATGACCATGAACACGGTCAGCAGCCACAACACCGGCAGGAGCACCACGAACGAGGCAGGGCGCTGGAAAACGGGCCTACCGATGTCCGGGCGCGCCCCGAACTGGTCGTGCCCGGGGTCCGGCAGCTTGTTGATCTTCGAACGTGCCACCAGGTCGGCGATGATGGTGAACGGGTTGAACAGCCCCGCCGAGAACGGGCTCCACCACCCCTGCCACAGCGTCCTGCTCATCATGTCGCGGAACACCGAGGTGCCGCAGATCCGGCAGAACGGCCCTTCCAGCTTGCGGAAGGTCATCATCACCAGCATTCCCTGGTGGGCGCGGATGGTGACATCGGCCGCGGGGAAGCCGCCACAGATCCGGCAGCTGTGCTGACCGTGGGCGCCGGCCTGCGGGTACGCCCCGGGCTGACCGTACGGGCCCGGCTGACCGTACGGGCCCGGCTGCCCGTATGCCCCGGGCTGGGCCGGGGCGCCGGGGACCGGCTGTGGCGGCGCCTGCACCTGCGGGGCCGCCGGTGCCTGGGGCGCCCCGTATCCGGCTCCGGGAACCGCGCCGTAGGGATTCCCGGGCGGTGGTGGCTGTGACATGAACGTCCTTCGGAAAGACATGTACATGGACAGGTCAAACCTATCGTCCATGCCCTCCGGTCAGCCCAGCGCCCGGTCGAGGTTGAACGCCGCACTGATCAGGGCGAGGTGGGTGAACGCCTGTGGGAAGTTGCCGCTCTGCTCACCGGTGCGGCCGATCTCCTCCGCGTACAGCCCGAGGTGGTTGGCGTACGTCAGCATCTTCTCGAAGGCCAGCCGGGCTTCGTCCACCCGGCCCGCCCGGGCCAGCGCCTCCACGTACCAGAACGAGCAGATCGAGAAGGTGCCCTCCTCGCCCGGCAGCCCGTCGGGGCTGCGCTGCGGGTCGTAGCGGTAGACGAGCGAGTCGGACACCAGCTCCTCGCCCAGGGCGTCCAGTGTGGACAGCCACTTGGGGTCGGTGGGGGAGATGAACTTGGCGAGCGGCATCATCAGCACCGCGGCGTCGAGGACGTCATCGCCCTCGTGCTGGACGAACGCCCGCCGCTCGGGGGACCAGCCGTTGCGCATGATCCGCCGGTAGATGGTGTCGCGGGCGTGTGCCCAGCGGGGGGTGTCCGCGGGCAGCCCACGATGGCGGGCGATCCGCATGGCCCGCTCGATCGCGACCCAGCACATCAACTGCGAGTACAGGAACCGCTGGGCCCCACCGCGGCTCTCCCAGATGCCACGGTCGGGCTGGTCCCAGTGGTCGCAGACCCAGCCGACCAGTTCGCCGATGGTGTCCCAGTGCTCGCTGGACAGTGGCTGGCCCCATTTGTCGTAGAGGTAGAGGGAGTCCACCAGGGCGCCGTAGATGTCCAGTTGCAGCTGTTCGACCGCCTTGTTGCCGATGCGGACCGGGGCCGAACCCAGGTAGCCCTCCAGATGGGGCAGTTCCTCCTCAGGGAGGTCACTGCGGCCGTCGATGCCGTACATGATCTGGAGCGGTCCGCGCGGGCCCTCCTGGAGGCGGGTGTTCTCGGACAGGAAGCGGACGAAGTCCTCGGCCTCGTCGGTGAAGCCCAGCCGGAGCATCGCGTAGATGCAGAACGCGGCGTCACGGATCCAGACGTAGCGGTAGTCCCAGTTGCGGGTGCCGCCGATCAACTCCGGCAGACCGGCGGTGGGCGCGGCCACGATGGCACCGGTCGGGGCGTAGGTGAGGAGCTTGAGGGTGAGCGCCGAGCGGTGCACCATCTCGCGCCAGCGCCCCCGGTAGCGGGACTGGGACAGCCAGCGGCGCCAGTACCGCACGGTGGCGCCGAACTGTTCCTCGGCCTCGGCCAGCGGGCAGGCCCGGGGCTGTACCGAGTCACCGATCCGGTCCAGTGCGAAGACCGCGGTCTCGCCCTCGACCAGTTTGAAGGTGGACACCGCGTCCTGGCCGTCGGCCTCGAGGGTGACGCTGGAGGTCAGCGCGAGCGACAGCTCCGGGGAGGCGAAGACGGTGTGGTCGTGTCCGATGTCCAGGGTGTGGGTCCGCCGGCCGTAGTCGAAGCGGGGTGCCACCCGTGCGGTGAACGGCATCGATCCGCGGACGCACAACACCCGGCGGATCACCCGGTGCCGGTCGGCCTCGCGGGAGTCGTCCATGATCGGCATGAAGTCCTGGACCTCGGCGACGCCGTCGTCCGCGAAGAACCGGGTGATCAGGATGTTGGTGTCGGGGAAGTAGAACTGCTTGTTGCGCACCGGCACGTCAGGGGCGAGCTCGAAGGCCCCGCCGCGGTCGGCGTCCAGGATCGACGCGAAGACGCTGGGGGCGTCGAACCGGGCGCAGCAGTACCAGTCGATGGTGCCGTTCGTGCCGACGAGCGCGGCCGTCCGCAGATCGCCGATCAGTCCGTGCTCGGCGATGGGGAGGTAGCGGGGCGCGTCCGCCTTGCTGGGGCGGAGAAACCCTTCGGGCGCGGTCATCCGGACCTCCCGCGCTGACGGGGCAGGAACTCTTCCGTTCTCAGGGTACGACCGGCCGGCCGGGGCGACGAATCAGTCGCCGCCGGGCGGTACGGGTCTGCCCTCGGCGGTGCGGGTCAGCAGCCGTCGGCATCGCGGGGCGCGGCCAGCCAGGAGGCGACGGCCGCCGCGATGGGCTGGCCGGTCTCCAGCTCGATAAAGCCGAACTGGCCACCTTGATTGCACTCCAGGAACCACCACAGGCCCTCTTCGTCCTCGGCGAAGTCGAAGGCTCCGTAGGCGAGATTGGTGAGTGACATGTACTCGTGGACCGCACGAACGATTCTGTCGGGCACTTCCACCGGCTCCCACAGATGTCCATGGCAGCCGAAGCGGCCATCCACCTGGTCGGCGGCGGAGACCTTACGCGCTGCGAACAACTGATCACCCACACAGATCAGCCGGATGTCGGCTTGCTTGGGAATGAACCGCTGGAGAAGGGTGGCCCCGGCGGCGACGTCCGAGAAATCCGTGTCAGGCCCGATGCGGGTGGTCGGGAGGGTGACCGGAGGATCGACGCTGGGCGGGCCGGAGGTGGATTTCACGACGATGTCGCGGAACTCGGCCGCGAACTCATGGGCCGCCCGGGGATACGTGGTGACGAGAGTGGCCGGAACGGCGAAACCGCTCCGCTGGGCAATCCTTAACTGGAAGGGTTTGCAGCGCGCCAGCACGGCGGCGCCGGGGTGGTTCATCCAGCGGGCCGTCGTGGAGTAGAGCATCCCGTAGAGGGCCTGGCCGCACTCGGCGGTCAGCCACTCCGAGGGCTCGTTGGCGTTCGCCGCGGGCTGTCCCGGCCTGCGTACCCAGATCGAGCGCAGGCCGTGCATGCTCATCAGGCGCCCGCCGGTCGACAGATAGCCGGTGAAGTCACCACGGTCGAAGTCGGCCGACAGGGCGGCGTCCTTGGGAAGGTCCGCGGGATCGAAGCGGAGGAGGGGGACGCCGCGTTCGCGCAGCTCCGCCACCACCAGGTCCGCCGTCACATCCTGGCGGCACGTCAGGATGAGTACCGTCATCGAAGTTCTTTTGGTTCAGTCGGTCAGTCGTCGAAGTGCGTCTTCGAACCAGCTGTTGAGGTGGTCGTACCGGTGGCCAGAAGCACCGCCCGGTCGGCGATGGCCGGACGCCCGTCGCAAAGCACATTCAACTGGAGGGCGACGTTATACGAGTAGGGAACAATCACCGGCGATTGGTCGGCCGGGATTGCGTGGCCCAGTGCAAAAGGCTGCATGAGTGACCTCTGGTGCTCCATGAATTGTTCCAACCGTCACGACAGTACGCACAAAAGTGTAGGAGACTCTCTGCGAACTGTTATGTCATTTCTATGGCGGTATGAAATACGTCACAAGAGGCAACCCTGAGCTCATTCGGGTACATCAGGTCATGCCCACTTCATCGTCGGACGGGAAGTCATACGGAGTGCGTATGAAGCGAAGTCGCGACTCAGAGTGAGGAAGAGGAGATGAACCCCGGTCCGGCCGACGGTTGTTCCTGCTGGGGGAGGAGAAGAGTGCGGGTCGGCAGCGGGATCTCGATGCCCTCCGCGTGGAACCTGCTGTGCAGTTCCTTCATGAACTCATGCTTGATCAGGTACTGGTCACTGAACTCCAGGGCGCGCAGGAACACCGAGAAGTCGATGCCCGACTCGCCGAAGGTGTGGAACCGCACGGTCGTCTCGTGGTCGGCGACCCCGCCGGAGACGTCGGCCATCACCTTCCCGGCCACCTCGAGCGTTACGCGCTCGACATGGGCGAGGTCACTTCCGTAACCGACCCGTCCCTGCACCATGACGGACATCTGCTGCTCCGGCTGGTGAAAGTTGGTCATGATGGTATTGCCCAGTTTGGCGTTCGGGATGATGACGAGGTTGTCCGAGAGCTGACGCACCGCGGTGTTGCGCCAGTTGATGTCCACGACATAGCCCTCCTCTCCGCTGCTCAGCCGGATGTAGTGCCCCGGCTGCACCGTCTTGGAGGCGAGGATGTGCACCCCCGCGAACAGATTGGCCAGGGTGTCCTGAAGGGCCAGCGCCACCGCCAGACCGCCCACGCCCAGCGCCGTGAGCAGCGGCGCGATCGAGACGCCCAGCGTTTCCAGCAGCACCAGCACGCCCATCGCCAGCACCGCTATCCGCGTGATGTTGACGAAGATGGTGGCGGTTCCGGCCACCCCCGAGCGGGACAGCGCCAACGTCCGCACCAGATCGGCCACCACCCGCGCCGCCGTGACCGTGGTGACCAGGATCAGCACCCCGATCAGCACCTGGTTCACATCGTGGCCGACCGACGAGGTCAGCGGCAGCGCCGCGGCCGCCGCCGACGCGCCCGCGGCCAGCGCGGCCCACGGTGCCAGGCTGCACAGGGTGTCGACGATGATGTCATCGCCGCTCCACCGGGTTCTCCGGGCCCGCACCCCCAGCCAGCGCAGGCCCCACCGCAGCAGCAGGCCGACCGCCATGCTGCCGAGCAGCGCCGCGCCGACCACGATGATGTCGTGCAGGGTGAGTGCGCGGTTCATCGGCCACCACCCCCTGTTGCCGCCGGGGCGGAGCGCCGTCCGGAGTGCTGTTCTGTCACGCTGTCACCTGCTCGATCCGGGAAACTACGGGTCGTGCCGGGGCACATCAGTTCGGCCCCGGCGCAAGGTGCCTATCCTGCCCCATGCGGTGAGTGGTTCAGGACGGCCCCGGGGGCGACCCCGGTCAAGGCCGGTCATCGCTGGTCAGCGGGGTGACCGGGGCCTGCCTGCCGGAGCGGATCCGGTGACGGGCACGGCCCTACGGGGCGGCTGGATTCCTGTCCCTTTGTGGTGAAATGACGCAGCATGGGGACTCAGGAGTACGAGGCGGACCGGACCTGGCCGTTCGTCGTGGCGGCCTACGCCTTTGTGGCCACCATGGTCGGCACCACTCTGCCCACCCCGCTCTACGACCTCTACCAGCGACGGCTGGGCTTCTCCCCGTTCATGTCCACCGTGATCTACGCCGTCTACGCCCTCGGTGTCATCGTCGCGCTCCTGCTGTTCGGCCATCTGTCCGACGCCGTCGGCCGACGCCCTGTCATGCTGGCCGCCCTGGTGCTGTCCGCGGCCAGCGCGCTGTGCTTCCTCACCGCGCACGGACTGCCGGAGCTGTTCACGGGCCGTACGCTGTCGGGGCTTTCGGCCGGGCTGATCACCGGCACCGCCACGGTGACCGTCATCGAACTGGCGCCACCGCGGCTGCGGAACGCCTCCACCCTCGTCGCCACCGTGGCCAATCTGGGCGGGCTGGGCCTCGGTTCCCTGCTGGCGGGCGTGCTCGCGGAATGGGCCCCGGCGCCACTGCGGCTGGTGTTCGTGGTGGACCTCGTCCTGGTGACGCCGGCGGCGGCCGGAGTGCTGGCCCTCCCCGAGACCGTACGGCGCACCGGCCGTCCACCGGTGCGGCCGGAGCGGCTGCGGGTGCCCCGCGAGATGCGTTCCACCTTCGTGCCCGCGGCCATGGCCGGGTTCGCGGGCTTCGCCACCTTGGGGCTGTTCACCTCCGTGACCCCGACGTTCCTGTTCGAGGTGGAGGGCGAACGGGATCTCGCCGTCGCCGGTGGTGTGGTGTTCTCGGTGTTCGCCGCCTCCCTCGGCGGTCAGTTGCTGGCACAGCGGCTGGGCATCCGGCGGGCACTGCCCGGAGGGTGCGCCCTGCTGGTGGCGGGCATGGCCGCCATCGCCGGTTCGCTGGCCGCCGCCTCACTGCCGCTGCTGGTGTTCGGGTCGGTGGTCGCGGGCACCGGCCAGGGGCTGTCGTTCCACGCCGCGGTGCGGGCGGTGACCCGGCGGAGCCCGGCCGCGCGGCGCGCCGAGGTCACCTCCGCGCTGTTCGTGCTGATGTACCTGGCGATCTCGATCCCGGTGATCGGGGTCGGGGCGCTGTCCGTCGCGGTCGGCGTACGCACCGCCGGGCTGATCTTCACCGGCTGTGTGGCCCTGCTGGCAACCGCCACCCTGCTCCGGCTGCCGCGCCACGGCGACCTGGAGGAGCGGCCCATGGCGCACCGGCGCCGATAGGCGCGTCACGGGCTCGCCCCGGTCACAGCTCCAGCACCACCCGTACCGGCAGATGGTCGCTGGGGAACTGGCCGTCGCGGGAGTAGGTGTCGATGACGGCGTGACGGGTGCGCACCCCAGGCGAGGTCAGGATCCAGTCGATCCGGTCCCCGTCGGGCACCAGCGGACCGTAGCCGTGGAAGGTGCCGTACAGCTTGCCGCGCTGCTCGGCGGAGTCCCAGGTGTCGACCAGCGCCCCGCCGTCGAGCATCGCGTCGTAGACCGGATTGCCGTGGGCGGCCACGTTGAAGTCTCCGGTGACGATGCGGGGAAGGGCCTTGTCGAGTCCGTGCAGCCGCTCGGTGATCAGTGCCGCGGCACGCTCCCGGGCGTGCTGACCGCGGTGGTCCAGATGGGTGTTGAGGGCGTAGAACTGCCCGTCGTTGGCGCGGTCGAGGAAGCGGACCCAGGTGACCATGCGGACCACGGCCCCGCCCCAGGTGTTCGACCCGATCACATACGGGGTGTCGGAGAGCCAGAAGTGGTCGTACTCCAGCGGTTCCAGCCGGTCGATGTCGTAGAAGACGGCCATGAACTCGTCCCGGCTGCCGCCCGCCCGGCCGGTGCCGAGCCAGGTGTAGCGCGGTCCGAGGTCATGGGCGATATCACGCAACTGCCCGTACAGCCCCTCCTGGGTGCCCAGCAGCTGCGGCCGGGTCCGGCGCAGCAGTTCACGCATGGCGGGGCGGCGCTGGGCCCAGGAGATGGGTTCGGAATCGGAGGCGTAGCGGAGGTTGAAGGTCATGGCGGTCAGCCGCGGGCCGTCGCCCGAGGGGGCGTCCGCGGCGGCGTGCTGGGCCTGGGTGACGAGCGGGAGCGCGAGGGCGGTGGCGGCCGCGGCACGCATACCGTGACGACGGCTGAACACAGGTGCGGGCATGGCTCCTCCAAGGTCCGGCGTTGACCCTTCAGTCTCGGGTCGCACGGTGTGGGCGGAGTGTCCTGCGGAGACCGTGTGGAGGAACGTACGACCACACGCCGACGGCCTCAAGAGGCGGAGCCCCCTGGGATCGTGGGAGGTGCGAAGTCCGGTGCTGCGATGGGCCGTTCAGCGATTCGGCCGTCGCGGGGTGCGGCGGTGCGGCGTTCATTCCGGAACGGGGCCGTCGCACCACCGGGTCAACGATCGAATGCATAAGCGGTTCAAGGCAGTACAACCTTCTTCGGCACCAACATGTCACTTGTTTCAGACGCAAAAAGTGTCTACGAGACAAGGGGGATAAATGAAGATTTCTCGAGGTATCGCAGCAACCGCCGTCCTGGCGTCCGCCATCGCCGGCACCGCGGCCCTCGCCCCGCAGGCGTCAGCCGCCGCCAAGGCCGCGTACAACGGGGCCTGCGGAAGCGGCTACTCGGTGGTCAACTCGGCGCCGATCGGGTCGAAGGGCACCGTCTTCCTCACCTACAACTCCTCCAAGGGCAAGAACTGTGTGGTCACCGTGCGCAACGCGGCGGGCTCACCGGTGGAGATGTTCGCCTACCTCTACGCCGAAGGGGCCTCCGAGTCGGTCGAGGACAGCGGCCTGTACCGCTCGTACGCCGGACCGGTGTACACCTACGGGCGCGGCAAGTGCATCGACTGGGCCGGTGGCATCGGCAACCAGTCCACCTGGACCTACGGCTCGAACTGCGGCTCGCTGAAGGCGCACCGCGTCACCAAGGGCTGGTGATCCCGCTCCCGGTCGTACACCACCGGGACGGCGGCGGGGGCACCACTCCACGGTGCCCCCGCCGCCACTCGTCCGCACACTCCGGGAATCAGCCGCGCGGCTCGCAACGGGGCAGGCCCGAAGGGGTGTCCCGGGCGATATGCGCAGGTGGAAAGGGGAGGGGGCGTTCGGATGGGGCGAGGGCATGATCGATAGTGGGAGTGGGGCAGCGGACCTGTAACGAAATCGCGGAGGACACCGACCAGGCGGTATGCCGATGGTGCAATTGCGGTGAGGCTCTGGCCATGGAGCGGGTCGCTGCCTCATCATGCCGCGCTGAGCGGCACTGCACGTCACAGGTGGAGGAACGTCATGCACCCAGTCACCGTCTCCGGCTCCCGCCCCGCCGTCCCCGCCGTGGGGCGCCCCGCTCCCCGCCTGTCCACCAACCGGGTCCGGGCCCTGCCCCGGATGCCCGCCGCCCGGCCGCCGATCCGGTCCCGGGCCGACGCGGACACCATCGCGCTGCTGCACCGCACCACCCGGGTGCTGGTCGACGAACTGCCGCGGCTGACGGACCGGATCGTCGCCCTGATGAAGGAGCGCGAGCCCGCCTACCGGGTCACCTGCGTCGATCCGCACGAGGTGTGGCGCGAGGTGCACGACTCGCTGAGCATCAACGTCCGTTCACTGCTGAACCCCAAGGAGGCCCGGGAGGCGGCCCGCTCGGTGTCCTGGCGGATCGGCGCCGACCGTGCCGCCCAGGGCTTTCCGCTGGACGCGCTGCTGCACGCGTACCGCATCGGCTGCACCGTCGTCTGGGAACACCTCCTGGACACCGCCTCGCGCGACGATCCGCACGGCGCTCAGGCGCTGGTCCATGTCGCGGCCGACGTGTGGAACTTCGTCGACGAGCACTGCACCCTCGTCGCCGAGGCGTACCACGAGGTCGGGCGGCAGCTCGCCTGGCACCGTGAGAACCGCTACCGGATCATCGTCGGGGCGCTGCTCGACGGCACCGCCCGGGTGAGCGACTTCCCGGAGGCGGAGGCCGTCCTCGGCCTTCCGGAGCAGGGGCGCTATGTGGTCGTGGCGCTGGAGGACGCCGACTCCTCGCCCCGCGCCCCGCGCCCACCGGAGGTGCGCGGCGGCGGCCGCACGGTGTGGCACACCCGTGAGGGCGCCGCCCACGCCATCGTGCTGCTGGGCGAGACCGGCCCGGCGGAGCTGGTGCGCGATCTGGTGGTGCCACCGGGCGGCCGGGCCGGGGTCAGCCCCGAGGTGAACGGTCTGGCCGCGGTCAACACGGCGCGGCGGCTCGCCGATACGGCCCTGCGCGCCTGCCCGGTGACCGGGCGGGCGGCACTGCTGGAGGACCACTACCCGGAGGCGCTGGTGATCTCCTCCCCGGAGCTGGGGTCCGCCCTCGCCACCCGCATGCTCGGCCCCGTGCTCGCCCTGGAAGCGGGCGACCGCGATGTGCTGCTGAGCACCCTGGCCATCTGGCTGGAGGCCGACGGATCCGCCCGCCGCGCCGGTGAGCTGCTGTTCTGCCACCGCAATACGGTGCTCAACCGGTTGCGCCGCTACGAGCAGTTGACCGGGCGCTCACTGGACCGCCCGCGCGACGTGGTGGAGTTGTCGCTCGCGCTCTCCGCCCACCGGCTGCTGAACACCTGATCCGTCCGCCGCCACCGGCGGCGATGTGGGCGTGCACAATCGCCCCGTGCGGATCATGTGCCCCTGCCACGCAGTTGGCCACCGGGGTGTACGAGCTCCCTGGTGAGCTGCTGTTGTGGCGGTCCCGCCCCACCGGACCACGGGGCGGACCCCCACGAGGAGCCGCGACATGTCCGATCACGATCAGCCCTGGGCGCCACCGGTGAGGCAGCGTCCGATGCGCATGCCCACGGCTGCGCCCGGACACCACGCGGCAGCGGCAGGTCGTAGCGCCTCAGTGCGCCCCGCCATGCCATCGCCACCCGAGAGCACGGCGATGTCCGCCCGGCAGGCGATGCCCGCCATCTATGCCATGTCGGGAATCACGGCCGCACCCCCGGCAGCGGCCGTCTTCCCGGCATCTGCCGAGCCCTCGGCTCGTGCCGAGGGCTCGGCACCCTCCGTGCCCCCGATGCCGACCCACCCGCCGACGGTCTCCCGCGGCCTGCGGCAGACGCCCTGGCAGCGGCCGTGGCCCTGGACGGCGCGGGCCGCCTGTGCGGCCCTCACCTGCCATGTGGCGGCCGTGGTGGTCAACTGTGCGGCGGAGGGCGTGGTCGACATCGGGCAGGGCAGCGGGTTCACCCTGGGCGCCCTGCTGGTCGCCCTGGACGCGACGGTGCTGCTCACCGTGCTGGCCCGGACCCAACGCCAGTCCACCGCCGAGGGGGAGGCGGAGCGGTGAGTTACCTCGACCCGCGGACCCTGGCGTTTGTGCTCTTCGCCTGCTTCATCGCCGTGTCCTTCCTGCTGTGCATCCTCGCGGCCACCGGCAATGACGACCCCACCGAGTTCTACCTCGGCACCAGCGGGCTCAGCCCGATGCAGAACGGCCTGGCCATCGCGGGCGACTACATCTCCGCCGCCACCGTTCTCGGCACCACCGGCACCATCGCGCTGGCCGGGTTCGACGGGGTGCTCATCGCCTCCTCCACCGTGCTCTCGATCCTGATGTTCATGCTGGTGATGGCCGGTCCGCTGTGCGGCCACGGCCGGTTCACCCTCGGCGATGTGCTCTCGGAGCGGCTGAGTGAACGCCCCGCGCGCGTGAACACCGCCGTCGTCTGTGTGGTGGTCATCCTGCCGCTGCTGCTGGTCCAGCTGAACGGCGCGGGGTCGATGCTGGCCGTGATGCTCGGCATCCCCGGGGAGGCGGCGGTCACCGGTTGCACCGTCTTCATCGGATTGCTCATGGTCTGCTACGCCGCGCTCGGCGGGATGAAGGGCACCGGCTTCATCCAGATCGTAAAGACCTTCGTGCTGTTCGCCGCGTTCATCCTGCTCGCCGTGCTGGTGCTCAAGCGGTTCTCCTGGAACCCGGTCAGCCTCTTCGGGACCGCCGCGGACACCAGCGGCTTCGGCGGTACCTTCTGGCAGTCCGGCCGTCAGTACGGGGACTCCGCCGCCGGGCGGCTGGACGTCCTCAGTGTGCAGCTGACCGTCGCCCTGGGTGCCTGCTGTATGCCCCACATCACCATGCGGCTGCATCCGATCCGCGGTCTGCGAGCCGCCCGGGCCGCCACCACCTGGGCCGTCGGCGCGGTCACCGCCCTCCTGGTGCTCATCGTGATCGTGGGTGCCGGGGCCGCCGCCATCGTCGGCGGCGCGCGGCTGCGCACCGCCGACCCCACCGGCAACGACACCCTGCTGGTGCTGACCCGCGCACTCGACCCCGGGACCGAGGCGGCCCACCGCAGTCTGCTCTTCTCCATCGTCGCCTGCGCGGTCATCGCCACCACCCTGGCGGCGGTCGCCGGACTCACCCTGGCCGCCGCGGCGGCCCTCGCCCACGACGGACTCGCCAAGGTCGTCTTCCGGGGGCGGCTCTCCCCGGACCGCGAACTCGCGGCCGCCCGTACGGCGATCGTCGTCGTCGGGGTGCTGGCCGTCATCCTGGCGGTGGCGACCCAGGACTGGAACCGGCAGGTGCTGATCTCCTTCACCTTCGCGGCCGCCGCCTCCGCGCTGCTGCCCGCGCTGTTCTACGGGACGATGTGGTCCGGGTTCACCACCACCGGACTGCGCTGGTCGCTGTACGGCGGACTGATCCTCACCGTCGTCACCATGACCTTCTCGCCGTCGATCTCCGGCACCCCGCTCGCGGTCTTCCCGCACCACGACTTCCAGTGGTTCCCGCTGAACAACCCCGGCCTGTTCACCATCCCCGCGGGCTTCGCGCTCGGCTGGGCCGGATCCCGCTTCGGGCGGCAGCCGCGTCATATACAGCGGCCCGAGCCGGACCCGGCGCCCTACGCCATGTACCCGGGCTGACCGTACGGGGGCCGACCGAATCGAGGGCGGCCGGCCCCCGTACGGTCTTTGTACGCCCTTGTGAGTAAGGGCTACTCCAATTCGATATTCCCAGGCCGAGGCCGATGTCGATGCCGTGAGACGCATCTACATTGGCCGCCATGACCATGGCTCTTTGCGACGAGCGTTTCACGGCCGTCAAGAAGGTGTTCCAGGAAAATCTGGAGAATGGTACGGACGTGGGTGCGTCCGTTGCCCTGTACCTGGACGGCGAACCCGTGATCAACCTGTGGGGCGGCTATCTCGACGCGGATCGCACTCGGCCCTGGGAACGGCGGACCCTCACCAATGTCTTTTCCAGCAGCAAGACGGTCTCCGTGCTGTGCGCGCTGGTCCTCGTCGACCGCGGAGTGCTGGACCTCAAGGCTCCGGTGGCCCGCTACTGGCCGGAGTTCGCCCAGGCCGGGAAGGAAGACGTACTGGTCGAGCATCTGCTCGCGCACTCCGCCGGGCTCCCCGCCTGGGACGAGAAGGTGTCCTTCGAGGACGTCTACGACTGGGAGAAGTCGACCTCACTGCTGGCCGGGCAGACCCCGCGCTGGAAGCCCGGCAGCGCCGGCGGCTATCACGGCTACACGCAGGGCCATCTCATCGGCGAGGTCGTCCGCCGGGTCACCGGAGTGAGCGTAGGCCGCTTTCTGGCCGAGGAGATAGCCGGGCCGCTCGGCGCGGACTTCCACTTCGGGTTGGAGCGGGAACAGCACCACCGGATCTCCCCGGTGATTCCGCCGCCGCTCATCGCGGGCGGAATCGACATGGATCACCCCATGGCGCAGGCGCTCAACAATCCGCCGATATTCGAAACCGGTCACAAGGTCGCCTGGACCCCCGAATGGCGCGAGGCCGAACTGCCCGCCTTCGGCGGCCAGGGCAATGCCGAGGCCATCGCCGCGATCCAGTCCGTTCTGGCGAACGGCGGTGAGGCGCGCGGAGTGCGGCTGCTGTCCGAGGCCACCTGTGACTCCGTCTTCCGCACCCGCACCGACGGCCTCGACCTCATCCTCCAGTTCCCGGTGCGCTGGGGCCTCGGCTTCGCGCTGCCCACCGAGGCGTTCCCGCTCTCGCCCAATCCGCGCGCCGGTTTCTGGGGCGGCGCGGGCGGCTCCGGCTGTGTGGTCGACCTCGACGCCCGGATGGCCTTCTCCTACGTCCCCAACCGCATGGTGGACGAGGGCGCCGCCACCGACAACCGCTGTATGACACTGCTGGCCACCGTCTACGCCTCCCTCGCGAGCTGATCACCCGGTCCGGAACACCACGGTGGCCGTGCGGAGAACCGCACGGCCACCGTCGTGTCCGGTGAAGGAATCAGGAGGTGCGAGCCTCCTCGTACATGGCGTCGATCTCCGCCGCGAAGCTGCACTGCACCTGCGGCCTGCGCACCTTCATACTGGGCGTCACCTCGCCGTGCGCCTGGTCGAAGTCGCGGGGCAGCACCGTGAACTTCTTAAGGGTCTGCCAGCGCTGAAGCCCGGCGTTGACCTCGTCCACATAGCCCGCCACCAGCGCCCGCACCTCCTCCGAGCCGCACAGCCCGGCGTAGCTCGGATCGGTCAGCCCCCGCTCCCGCGCCCAGGCCAGCAGCGTGGGTTCGTCCAGGGTGATCAGCGCGGTGCAGTAGTGGCGGTGATCGCCCACGACCACCACATTGCTGACGAAGGGACAGGCGCCCTTGAGCCGGCTCTCGATCTCCAGCGGTGCCACATACTTACCGCCGGAGGTCTTGATCAGCTCCTTGATCCGGCCGGTGATCCGCAGATAGCCGTCCTCGGTCAGCTCGCCCAGATCGCCGGTGTGGAACCAGCCGTCGGAGTCCAGGACTTCGGCGGTCTTCTCCGGGAGGTGGTGGTAGCCGCGCATGATGTTCGGACCGCGCATCAGGATCTCCCCGTTGTCCGCGATCCGCACCTCGACCCCGGGCAGCGGACGGCCCGCCACGCCCGTGCGGTACTCCAGCAGGCTCATCGACGCGCCGCACGAGGACTCGGTGAGCCCGTACCCCTCCAGGATCGGGATGCCCGCGCCGCAGAAGAACAGCCCGATGTCGGGGGCGAGCGGTGCGCTGCCGCTGGTGCAGCCGCGGATCCGGCCGCCGAAGACCTCGCGCACCCGGGCATAGACCAGCCGGTCGGCGATCACATGCCGGACCGAGAGCCAGAACGGCACCAGCGTCTTGCCGCTCTCCATACCCTCCCCGCACGCGGCGCCCTTGGTCTGCGCGGCACGGGCGTACTCCCGGGCCACTCGCACCGCCCAGTCGAAGATCCGCTCCTTCGTCCCGCCCGTCCGACGGGCCACGGCGGCCAGCGAGTTGTAGATCTTCTCGAAGACCCGGGGGACCGCGGCCATCACCGTCGGCCGCAACAGCCGCAGATTGGCCGGAAGCCGCTCCAGCCGGCCGTCCACCGCGAGCGGATAGCCGACCGCGATCTGCGCGCACAGCAGGTTCTTGCCGAAGGCGTGCGCCATCGGCAGCCAGGCGAACTCCAGATCCTCCTGCGACAGCAGACCGAGATCGAGCGCGGTCTGTGCCTGGAACGACCAGCAGTCATGGGCCAGCCGCACCCCTTTGGGGCGCCCGGTGGTGCCCGAGGTGTAGATCAGGGTGGCGAGGTCCTCCCGGTCGATCCTCGCCACCGTCTCCTCGACGGCGTCCGGCCGCTCGCGCAGCAGATCCGCGCCCCGCCGTTCCAGCTCCTCGAGCGAGAGCACCCCCGGCCCGTCCCCGCCGGTCTCCCCGGCCGCCGTTCCCGCCACCGGCTCGAAGGTGACCACGGCGGTGAGCTCGGGCAGCTCGGCCCGGTGCCGCACCACCTTGGCCAGCTGCCCGGCGTCCTCCGCGAACAGCACCCGGCTTCCGGAGTCCGCGAGGATGTACGCCGTCTCCTCGGCGTCGGTGGTGGGGTACACGGTGGTGGTCGCCGCTCCGGCGCACATCACCCCCAGATCGGCCAGAATCCACTCCACCCGGGTCCCGGAGGCGATCCCCACCCGGTCCTGCGGACGGATGCCCAGGGACATCAGCCCGGCGGCGATCGCCGCCGCGCGCTCCCCGGTGTGCGCCCAGGTCAGCGAGTGCCACCGCTCGCCCCCTCCCGGCGCGGCCTCCCCGGGCGCGGTCTCGCTCGGCGCGGCGGGCACCGGGAAGCGGTACGCCTCCGCGTCGGGGCTCGCCCGCACCCGGGACAGGAAGAAGTGGGCGAGGGAGACCGGGCGGTTGTCGATGGACGGAGGTTGATTCACGGTCACCTCTCAGAAGGGTGGCGGCGCGGCGCGCCGGTGGTACGCGTACCCGGCGCTCTCATCCCTGAGGGCCGCCCGAGACATACAGGACCTGTCCGGAGACATACCCCGCGTCCTCACTCACCAGGAACGAAACGGCGTGTGCGATGTCCTCCGGCCGTCCGATCCTGGCCACCGGGATCCGCTCGCACATGTGCCGCCGCACCTCCTCGAAGTCCATGCCCACCCGGGCCACGGTCGCCCGGGTCATCTCGGTGTCCACGAAGCCCGGCGCCACCGCGTTGGCGGTGATGCCGAACGTGCCCAGTTCGATGGCGAGGGTCTTGGTGAGGCCCTGGAGACCCGCCTTGGCGGCCCAGTAGTTGGCCTGGCCGCGATTGCCCAGGGCCGAGGGTCGAGGACAGATTGACCACCCGGCCCCAGCGCAGCTCGGTCATGTACCGCTGGGCCGCGCGGGTCACCAGGAAGGCGCCGCGCAGATGGACGCCCATCACCGTCTCCCAGTCCGGCTCGGACATCTTGAACAGCAGGTTGTCGCGCAGCACCCCGGCGTTGTTCACCAGGACCACCGGCGGGCCCAGCTCGGTCGCCACCCGGGTGACGGCCGCCTCCCCCCTGGGTGCTGTCGGAGACGTCCGCCGTCACCACCAGGGCCGTGCCACCGGCTTCGGCGATCTCGTCGGCCACGGACGCGCACGCGGTGCCGTCCAGGTCCCAGACCGCGACCGCCATACCGTCGGCGGCCAGTCGTCTGGCGGTGGCGGCGCCGATGCCACGGGCGGCACCGGTGACGATGGCGACGCGTCGGGGGGAGTCCGGCATGGTGTTCCTCCTGCGAAGCGGTGGGTCGCTGCGGAGCGACGTGTCGGTTGCGTTCGGCCCGGTACGCGGGGTCTGCCGGCCCGGCGTACCAGGGGCCCGTCGCCTCGACGGTGGCGCCGTCACCCTGGGCGGCACCGCCTGTGCTTCCGCCATCCAACGTCCGCCGCCGGGGGTGCGAATCCGTAGGACTACTGGTCCGGCCACCGGGCGCAACGGACCGCTGGACATCGTGGCTACCGGCTCGTAACACTGAGGCCAGCGGCGCCCGCCGAGCGGGCGGTCACCCACCGCGGATCCCTCCGGCCACCACGCCCCACACCTCCGGTACGCACCGCAGGCGCACCGGGTGGGCCGCCTCGGATCCGCGGTCGCTTCCCATCCGTGTCCCCGCGAACCCGGCCGGCACGGCAGATCCACTGTCCTCCGCACCCCGTGCCCCCACCGTGTTCCAGCGGCTGGGGGTGCCCCGGCGGTGCGGCGCAAGGAGGCGAACATGGGGCCGTTGACCGGCCTGAAGGTAGTCGAAATCGGTGCCCAGGGGCCCGGTCCGTTCGGTGCGACGGTGCTGGCCGACCTCGGCGCCCAGGTCATCCGGATCGACCGCCCGGCCCAGGTGGGCAAACCTTTCGACGATGTGATCCTGGGCCGCAGCCGCCGCTCGGTGGCCGTCGACCTGAAGCATCCGCAAGGGCCGGCGGTGGCGATGCGGCTGCTCGGCAGCGCCGATGTGCTCATCGAGGGCTTCCGCCCCGGTGTCATGGAGCGCCTCGGACTCGGCCCCGACGCCTGTCTGGAGCGCAATCCGCGGCTGATCTACGGCCGGATGACCGGCTGGGGCCAGGACGGGCCACTCGCCATGGCCGCCGGACACGACATCAACTACACCGCACTTTCCGGGGCGTTGGCCGCCATCGGATGGCCCGGCAGCGGGCCGGTGATCCCGCTGAACCTGCTCGCCGACTTCGGCGGCGGAGGCATGCTGCTGGTTGTCGGGATCCTCGCCGCGCTCCAGTCGCGCGCCGCCACCGGCCGCGGGCAGGTGGTGGACGCGGCGATGACCGACGGCGTGGCGCAGCGGATGGGCATCTTCTACGCGCTCTCCCAGCGGGGCGCCTGGTCGTCCCAGCCGGGCACCAACTGGCTGGACGGCGGTGCGCACTTCTACGACACCTACGAGACCGCCGACCGCCGACATGTGTCCTTCGGCGCCGTGGAACCGCAGTTCCAGCGTGTGATGCTCCAAACCCTCGGCTTCGACCCAGCACCCGGGTCTCGTCCGCCGCCATCAGCGCGGCCGTCGCGAGCACACTGCTGCCCAGATACGGCACCGGCGCCACGGCCCGGCCCAGTTCCTCCAGGACCACGCCCGTCTCCCGCCAGCCCGCGCCCGCGCCGCCCCTCTCCTCGGGCACGCTCAGACCCGTCACCCCCAGCTCGGCACCGAGCGCGCGCGCCACAGCTCGGTGTCGTACGGCTCGTCACTCTCGAGCCGGGTGAGCAGCGCACCGGTCGGGCAGCGGTCGGCCGGCAGGGCGCGCAGCGGAAGCCGTAGCTCGTCCTCGACCTCGTTGTACAGCAGATCGGCTGCGGGTTCGGTGCTCACCTGGGGAGGTCCTTCCACGGGATGGTCTTGCCGGTCCGGGGCTCCGGCGGCAGTCCGAGCACCCGCTCGGCGATCACATTGCGCAGGATCTCCGTGGTGCCGCCCTCGATCGAATTGCCCTTCGTCCGCAGGTAGAAGAAGCCGTACGAGCGGGTGGAGAAGTCGTCGTCGGGCTCCGGCCGCCGGAACGTCCAGTCGTCGTAGCCGAGCCCCTCCTCGCCGAGGATGTCCAGGGCCAGCCCGGACATCCGCTGGTTGAGACCGGCGAACGCGATCTTCGCGGCGGAGCCCTCCGGGCCCGGCTGTCCGGCGGCCAGCTGCTGGCGCAGCCGTTCCGCGGTCAGCCGCAGCGCCTCGGCGTCCACCCAGGCACGCACCACGGACGAGTGCAGCCCGGCGGTGCGCAGTTCGGGCCGCTCCCGCCAGAGCCGGGCAAGACCGCCGATCAGACCGCCCTCGCGCGGCATCGCTCCGGCGCCGATGGCGACCCGCTCGTTCATCAGCGTGCCGGACGCCACCTTCCAGCCGTCGCCGACCGCGCCCACCCGGTGGGTGTCCGGGATCCGCACATCGGTCAGGAACACTTCGTTGCACTCGGCCTCACCGGTGGCCTGGCGCAGCGGCCGCACCTCGACGCCCGGGGCCCGCATGTCGACCAGGAAGTAGCTCAGCCCCTGGTGCTTGGGCAGTTCGGGAGCGGTCCGGGCGACCAGCAGCCCCCAATGCGCCTCGTGTGCCACCGAGGTCCACACCTTCTGGCCGCTCACCACCCAGTCCCCGGTCGTCTCGTCTTGCTCGGCCCGGGTGGCCAGCGCCGCCAGGTCGGAACCGGCGCCCGGTTCGCTGAAGAGCTGGCACCACACCTCCTGGCGGGTGAACAGCGGCCGCAGGAACCGCTTCCGCTGTGCCTCGTCGCCGAAGGCGAGCAGCACCGGGGCGGCCATGCCCAGCCCGATGGTGTGCAGGCCCGAGGCGCGTTGTGGCGCTCCGGCGGCCGTGAGTTCGTCGTCCACCACGGACTGGAGGGCGCGTGGCGCGCTCAGCCCGCCGTGTCCGGGCGGGAAGTGCACCCAGGCGAGCCCGGCGTCGAACAGCGCGCCCAGGAACTCCACCGGGTCGGTCGTGGCCGGGTCATGGGCGGACACGACGGTGTGGACGGCCGACCTGAGCCGGTCGGCCGTCCACGGCTGGTCCGTCCGCGCGCCGCGCGCCGGCTGTGCTGATGCCATGCGGATTGCCTTTCGGGGAGGGGGCGGGCGCCGGGCTCGACGGCCCGGCGCACTGATCCGGTGTGGACCCGCGTCCGCCCCCGGGAGCCGCCGCTTCGGCCCCGCTCGGGGGCGGAGCGGGGTAGCCCCTGGCCGGTCTGACACCGCCGGGGCTCGCGGCCCGGGTTCCGTCCCCACGGCCCGGCCGCCACATCCAGTGGACCACCGTCCCCGGCCACGGCGATGAGTGATCGCTAATCCATCGTGGCCATCCGCCGGGAGGGGCGGGTCACTCCCAGGGGTCCAGGTCGACGACCGCCTTACGGGCCGCCTCCAGCAGGTGATCCGGCATCGGGACCGCCTTGCGCGCCACGGTGTCCATATGGACCCCGGTCAGCACGGTGACCGCGCAGAGCTCACCGGTGACCGCGTGTTCCATGCGGTGGCAGAAGCGCACCACCTTCGCACTGGCCTCCAGGAACGCCGAGCGGATCAGCACGTGTCCCCGGCGTGCAGCTCCCGCCGGTAGGAGATTCGCTGGTCCACCGCGGCGGCGCCACGGCCCTCGGAGCGCAGATAGTCCGGAGTGATGCCGACGGAGGCCATCAACTGCCAGGTGGCCTCATCGAATCTGCCCACGTACCACATGACGTTCATATGTCACATGTGGTCGCAGTGCCAGGGGTAGACCGTGCCCGGCCCCCGGTAGGTGACCGCCAACTCCGTCATACGCGCTTGTCTCCCTGCTCCGCCGTGCTGATCAACTCACGTTAGGGGGTGCGCGGCGCGCGGGGGTGAGCAAGGGCTACTCCATCGCGCGCGCGGAAACCACCGGGAGGGCACAGCGGGTTCAGGCGGGCAGCAGGGCGCTCAGCTCACGGCCCGCACTCCGCCAGGGTCCGGCAGGCCCGGCCCAGCGCCCGTTCGTCGCCGGTGGACACGTCCGGTCAGGGGCGGGCGCTCGGACACCGCCGGGCCGAGCGGTCCCGGTACGGGACCCGGGGAGATCGGGGGCGCCGCCGCGCGCACGGCTGAAGTCATGCTGCCTCTTTCGGGCCAACGAGAGAGCCCTCAGCCTCGGCCACCACGGGGGCCACCGCATCCGTAGGACCGCCGGTGGCGGTCGCCGGACATCACCCCCGTCAGGCCCGGGCCCGCCGGTGGGCCGCGACCCGCTCGCGGGTGGCACACCGCCGGGAGCAGTAGCGGCGCTCGGAGCCACTGCCCAGCGCGAGGAAGACAGCGCGGCAGTTCGGCGAGGCGCACACGCCGCCGGGCGGGCGCTGACGGTCCCAGATCAGCACGGTCAGCGCCATACAGGACGAGGCGAGGAACCACTCGCCCCACGGGGCGTCGTCGTCGCTGTCGAGATGCGGATGCCAGGGGGAGGTGCCGTCGTGCGAGCTGAGCCGGATCCGGCCGGTGCCCTCCCGCAGCAGGGAGTTGAGCACCGACGCGGCGCGGTCGGTGTCCGCCGCGGCGAAGACCTCGCGCAGCCGTAGGGCGGCGGCCCGCATCGCGGCCACGTCCTCGGCGGAGAGTTTGTGGGGGTCCGGTTCGCCGTGGGCGAGGAGCACCTCGGCGATGGCGGCGGGCTCGGGGCGCTCCTCCGCCAGGGCGTTGACCAAGGCGGCGGTACGGCGCGCGGTGGCCTGCACCGAATGCCGGGTGGACCAGTCGTCGTGCGAGGGCGGCATGGCCTCAATGTAACGCACCTGGTGGAGTTCTGCGTTACCTCCGTAACGTGCCGTGCATGAAAAAGCGTTACTCGCTCGGGAGGTATCTGTTCGGGGCGGCCGCCGCTCGCACCGGGGA
Organism: Streptomyces sp. JLBJ103; assembly: GCF_058215575.1. Taxonomy (NCBI): domain Bacteria; kingdom Bacillati; phylum Actinomycetota; class Actinomycetes; order Kitasatosporales; family Streptomycetaceae; genus Streptomyces; species Streptomyces sp. JLBJ103. Next base: position 7,881,362 of record NZ_CM177089.1, read on the forward strand.
CGAGACGGCGGGGCCCGCGCTGCTGCTGGCCGGGCTCACCCTCACCGGCTCGGCGTCCTCGGCGTCGTCCCTGCTGGCGGGCTTCACCGTCGCGGCGGCGGCCGGCGGCCCCGTGGCCGGGGCACTGCTCGACCGGTCCGCCCGGCCGGGCCGGGTGCTCGCCGTAGCCCTCGCTCTGCACGCCCTCGCGCTCGCCGCGCTCCTGCTGAGCCTCGGGCGGGCGCCGTTCACCGTCACCCTCAGCATCGCGCTGGGCGCGGGGCTCGTGGGCCCGGTGCTGTCGGGCGGCTGGACCTCCCAACTGCCCCGGCTGATACCGCCGAAGGCCGTACCGCGGGCCAACGCGCTGGACGCCATGACCTTCAGCCTGGGAGCCCTGGTGGGCCCCGCCCTCGCCGGAGCGGTCGCGGCCCTGGCCGGGGCACCGGCCGCGGTGACGGTGGCCGTGGGCCTGCTCTGCCTGGCGCTGCCCGCGGCCTGGACACTGCCCAGCATCCGGCGGCCGGAAGGCCCGGGTCCGTCGCCCGGCTGCCACGCTCCGCCCCCGGACCGCCCGGCCGCGCCGCCCTCACCTCCCGAGCGCTCGGTCCCCGCCGAACTCACCGCCGGGGTACGGACCATCCTGCGCAACCGGGCGCTGGCCCGTGCCACCGCCACATCTGTGATCACCTGCGCGGGCGAGGGCGCGTTCGTCACCTGCTGTCCGCTGCTCGGCGCCGAAGTCCTCGGCGGGGCGGATCGCGGAACGCTGCTGCTGTCCGCCTCCGCCGCCGCCTCGCTCGCCGCGGGCGCGCTGCTCTCCCGCCGCCCGGGGCGCTTGCGTCCCGACGCCGTCATCGGGGGCAGCGCCCTGGTCCTTGCCATGGCGTCGCTGCTGGCGGCCACCGGTCGGCCCGCCGCGGTCATCGCCGCCGCACTCCTCGCCGGAGCCGCCGAAGGGCCCGGCCTCACCGCCCTGTTCGCGGTGCGCCACCGGGAGTCGCCGGAGCGGCTGCGCGGCCAGATCGTCACCACCGGCGCCAGCCTGAAGATCACCGGCTTCGCTCTCGGGGCGGGCCTGGCCGGACCGATCGCGGCCCGCTCCCTCCCCGGGGCGCTGCTGAGCGCCGCCGGATTCGGGGTGCTCGCGGCCCTCGTCCACACCCTGATGTCCCGCGGGTCCCGCCGCCGTCCTGCACCGGGTGCGCGGACACCATGCGTCGCTAAAGAGCGCCGCGATGCGTCCGGTGATCCCGGGGGCGCCCCGGGACCACCGGTGGCTAGCCCCCGGTGTACGCGCGCAGATGGCGGGCGGTGAGCGTGGTGCCGGTGTCGACCAGGTCGGCCGGGGTGCCGGTGAACACCACCTGGCCGCCGTCGTGTCCGGCCCCCGGGCCGAGGTCCACGATCCAGTCGGCGTGGGCCATCACGGCCTGGTGGTGCTCGATCACGATCACCGTGTTGCCGTCGTCCACCAGCCGGTCCATCAGCTCCAGCAACTGGTCCACATCGGCCAGATGGAGTCCGGTGGTCGGCTCGTCCAGGATGTAGGTGGTCCCGTTCCTGGCCATGTGGATGGCCAGTTTGAGCCGTTGGCGCTCCCCGCCGGACAGGGTGGACAGCGGCTGGCCGAGCCCGAGATAGCCCAGCCCCACCGCGAGCAGCCGGTCCAGGATCACCCGGGCATGGCCGGTGCTGAAGAAGTCACGGGCCTCGGTCACCGACATCGCCAGGACCTCGCTGATGTTCTTGCCGCGCAGCCGGTAGGCCAGCACCTCCGGCCGGAACCGCTTGCCCCCGCACTCCTCGCACACCGAGGCCACCTCGGCCATCATGCCGAGATCGGTGTAGATCAGGCCGATGCCCTTGCAGGCGGGGCACGCGCCCTCGGAGTTGGCGCTGAACAGGCCCGGCCGTACCCGGTTGGCCTTGGCGAACGCCGCCCGGACCGGGTCCAGCAGCCCGGTGTAGGTGGCGGGGTTGCTGCGGCGGGAGCCGCGGATCGCCGACTGGTCCGCCACGACCACCCCCTCCCGCCCCGTGAGCGAGCCGTGGATGAGCGAGCTCTTGCCGGATCCGGCGACACCGGTGACCACGGTGAGCACCCCCAGCGGGATGTCCACGCTCACATCGCGCAGATTGTGCGTCCGTGCGCCCCGGATCGGGAGGTGTCCGGCCGGCCGCCGCGCCTTCTCCCGCAGCGGGACCCGGCGGTCCAGACAGCGGCCGGTGAGGGTGTCCGAGGCGCGCAGCCCGGCCAGGTCGCCCGCGTAGGTGATATGTCCTCCGGCCACGCCCGCCCCGGGACCGAGATCGACCACATGGTCGGCGATCCGGATGGTCTCCGGTTTGTGCTCCACCACAAGCACCGTGTTGCCCTTGTCGCGCAGCCGCAGCAGCAACTCGTTCATCCGCTCGATGTCATGCGGATGCAGACCCACCGTGGGCTCGTCGAACACATAGGTGACATCGGTGAGCGCCGAACCGAGGTGTCGGACCATCCGCACCCGCTGGGCCTCACCGCCGGAGAGCGTTCCCGACTCCCGGTCCAGGCTCAGATAGCCCAGGCCGATCTCCACCAGGGAGTCCAGCGTCTCCCGCAGTGTCTCCAGGACCGGTCCGACGGAGGTGTCCTCGATGGACCGGACGAACGCGGCCAGATCGCTGATCTGGAGCGCCGAGCAGTCCGCGATCGAGCGGCCGTCGATCAGACAGGACCGGGCCGCCTCGTTCAGCCGGGTGCCGTGGCAGTCCGGGCAGCCGGTGAGCGCGACCGCCCGGTCGGCGAACGCCCGTGCCTGGGGCTGCATCGACTCCCGGTCCTTGGTCAGATAGAGCCTGCGCACCTTGGTGGCCAGGCCCTCGTAGGTGAGCTGCTGGGAACCGGTTTTGATCTTGGTGGCGGGTTTGTGGAGGAAGTCCCGCCACTCCTGGGGGGTGTAGTCCTTGAGCTTGCGGTCGGGGTCGAAGAAGCCGGACTGCGCCATCACCTGCCAGTGCCAGCTGTCCACCGCGAACCCGGGGACGGTGATCGCACCCTCCTTCAACGACAGTTCCCGGTCCACCAGTTGATCGATGTCGATCTCGGACACGCGGCCCAGACCCTCGCACGAGGGACACATGCCCTCGGCCATGTTGAAACTGAAGGCCGTCGGCGGGCCGACCATGGGGGAGCCGATCCGGCTGAACAGGATCCGCAGCAGGGTGTGGGCGTCGGTGGCGGTGCCCACGGTGGAACGGGAGTTGGCGCCCATCCGCTCCTGGTCCACGATGATCGCGGCGCTCAGATTGCGCAGCCCGTCCACATCGGGACGGGACTGGGACGGCATGAAGTTCTGGACGAACGCCGTATAGGTCTCATTGATCAGCCGCCGCGACTCCGCGGCGATGGTGTCGAACACCAGTGAGGACTTACCGGAACCGGAGACCCCCGTGAACACGGTGAGCCGCCGCTTGGGGATGTCGAGGGAGACACCGGTGAGGTTGTTCTCCCGGGCGCCACGCACCTGGATCAGGTCATGGCTGTCGGCGGCGGCGGCGGTGCGGGCCGGGGCAGGGGGCGCCGAGTCCGTTATCGGCTGAGAGCAGGGGGAAAGAACGGAGTTGCTGTGGCTGAGCTCCATGGCTTCAAGTGTTTCATTGAACCGCCCGTAGACAGTTGGGCCGCGATCCACCGTGATCCAGCGGGAGAGCGGGGGCGATAACCTTCAACTCCCCGTGAACCCCTGACAGACAAGCCCCGTTGGGAGGGCCGTGGCCATGAGCGCCCCGCACACCGCACTGCGCCCGATCGATCTGGCGCGTTTGGTGGGTGTCTCCACCCAGCAGATCCGCAACTACGTCGACGCGGGGATCCTGCCCCCGGCCGAGCGCACCGACTCCGGCTACCGCAGGCTCGACACCCGGCACCGCGGGGCGCTGCTCGCCCACCGGGCGCTGCTGAAGGGGTACGGGCCGGACACCGCCCGCGCGGTGATGTGCGCCGTCCACGACGACGACCTGCCTGGGGCCCTCACCCTCGTCAACGCCGCGCACGCCGCCCTGCACGAACAGCGGCTCTCCCTCCGGGCCGCGGGCGAGGCGCTGGAGACGATCGCCGGGCAGGCCCCGGACTCCACCTCGGTACCCCGCTCGGGTCTGCGCATCGGGGAGGTCGCCGCCCGGCTCGGTGTCCGCACCTCCGCCCTGCGCGTATGGGAGGACTTCGGACTGATCGCCCCGCAGCGCGAGCCGATGACCCACTACCGCCGCTACACCCCCGCCGACGTACGGGACGCACGCATGGTCAGCCTGCTCCGGCAGAGCCGCTACCCCCTGCCCCAGATCCGGTCCGTCCTCGACGGACTGCGCCGGACGGGCAGCAGCGAGGCGCTGCGCGCCGCCATCGCCCGGCGCCATGAGGAGCTGACCCGGCGCGCCACCGACATGCTCGAGGGCTCCGGACGGCTGCACGACTACATCACCGGACATCAGGTGTCCTAGGGCCCGTCGAGCACCGATGAGTTTGCCCGGCGGCGGCAGTCGGTACAGGTAAACACTCCCACCAGCAGGAGGCACCGATGGCCACTGACGGATTCACCACATGCCTGTGGTTCGACGGCCAGGCCGAGGAGGCGGCCCAGTTCTACGTCTCGGTCTTCAAGAATTCCCGCATCGGCCGTATCAGCCGTTACACCGAGGCCGGGCCCGGCCCCGCCGGTTCGGTGCTGACCGTCGACTTCGAGGCCAACGGCCAGAAGTTCGTCGCCCTCAACGGCGGCCCCGAGTTCACCTTCAACGAGGCCATCTCGTTCCAGATCCACTGCGCCGACCAGGACGAGGTGGACCACTACTGGAACAAGCTCACCGAGGGCGGTGGCGAGGAGGTCGCCTGCGGCTGGCTCAGGGACAAGTTCGGGGTGTCCTGGCAGGTCGTGCCGTCCGTCCTCCTGGACCTGGTCACCGATGAGGACCCGCAGAAGGCCAAGCGCGCCACCGAGGCCATGCTCACGATGAAGAAGCTCGACATCGCCGCTCTGAAGAAGGCGCACGCGGGCGAGTGACCGGCCGCGCCACCTGTTCGGCTCCTCGCCGGTCCGTGAACCACCCGGACCGGCGCGCAGCCGGGTGTCCTCACTAGGCCCTGTCCGGCGGGTCTTATCGGGCCCGCGGCGCCTGGCACCGCACCTCGCTGCGTTGTCGAAAGTCGCCCGAGTACGCCCAGTACGAGGGCGATCCTCCGCCTTGCGATCCACGGCACCAGACGCCGCGGGCTGCTCCTCAAAGACCCACCGGACAGGACCTAGGCCGCGCGGTGCACCAGATCGCCCGGGTCGGTGTTGGCGCCGCACAGCACCACGGCGATCCGCTCCCCAGGGCGGGGGACGTACGCACCCGAGGTGATGGCCGCGAGCGCGGTGGCCGCGGCGTGCTCCACCGCGAGCCTGCGGTCGTCCCACAGCGCCTGCCGCGTCGAGACGATCGCCTCGTCGGGCACCAGCACGGACCGCACCCCGTCCCTCCGGGCCCAGTTCAGAGCCATCGCCGACGCCCGTCGCGCACCGAGGGAATCCGCCGCGACCGAGTCGACCGGGACATCGACCACCTCGCCGGCCTTCAGCGCCGCGTTCAGGGCCCGGCAGCGCTCCGGCTCCACCGCTACCACCTTGACCCCGTGCTTCAGCGCGGATACCGCGACCCCGGTGAACAGACCGCCACCGCCGACCGACACCACCACGGTGTCCAGCTCCGGCAGCCGCTGGTGGATCTCCTCCATGAGGGTGCCCGCCCCGGCGGCGATCAGCGGATGGTCATAGGCGTGCGACGGGAGCGCCCCGGTCTCGGCGGCGTACTTCCGCGAGGCGTCCAGCGCGTCCGCGTACTCGGTGCCCACCTGATGGACCTCCGCGCCGAGCCGGCGCAGCTTCGCCACCTTCACGGCGGGCGCGGTCTCGGGCACGAACACCGCGGCGGGCACGGAGTGGCGCGCGGCCGCCCATGCGCACGCCAGACCGGCGTTCCCGCCCGAGGCGATCACCACACCCGCCTCCGGCAGAGTGCCCGCCTCGGCGTGGCCACGCACGAAGGTGAATGCGCCACGGGCCTTGAAGGAGCCGGTGTGCTGGAGGAACTCCAGCGCCAGCCAGCCCCGTGCCGCGCCGAGCGCCCCCTCCTCCACCGGGGCGAGGGCGACGGGCCGTACCTGCCCCGCCACCCGCCGCGCCGCCGCCCGTACGTCCTGATAGCTCACGGTCAACCGGGACACCTCCTGGCGCTGAAACACTGTTTCAACCAGTGTATGTTCCGCTGTTCCGAACGTTCGCTACGCTTGTCCCCCGTGAGGAGCGCGCGCAGAAGACCCCCGGAGGCCGATCGGCCGACGCTGGACGAGATCGCGGACACCGCCCTGGCGGTCATCGACGAGGACGGGCCCGAGGCCCTGAGCTTTCGCGCCGTGGCCCAGCGGCTCGGCGTCTCCCACGCCACCGTCTTCCGGCGCTGCGGCGATCTGGACGGACTGCTCGCCGCCTGCGCGGACCGCCTCGCCGCCGAGTTGCCCGAGGTGGCCGCGGATGCCGACTGGGCCACCGCCACCGAGACCCGGTTCCACGGGCTCTACGAGGTGCTCAACGCCCATCCGGGGCTGGCGGCGCTGCGCGCGGGCCATGCCTGGTTCGGTCCGCGGATGCTCGGCAGGCTCGTCGAACCGCAGCTCGCCCACAGCCTCGCCGCCGGGATGACACCGCGGGCCGCGATCGAGACCTACCGGCAGATGTATCTGTTCACCCTCGGCGCCGTCGCCTTCGTGGACCACCGCGACACCAAGCGGGCGACGGCCACCGCCCGCACCGCGCTGGCCGCACTGGACCCCGAGGACTTCCCCGTGCTGACCGGCCATCTGGACGTGGTCCTCCCGGCGCTGACCGACCACCGGATCTACACAGACGGCTTGCGTCGGCTGATCGACGCCGCGGTGGCCGACCAGCTGTGAGGCGGACGGGCCCGTGGCGGGGTGCCGGTGAGTGGCACCGCTCAGTCCGGTGCGGTGTGGTTGCGCCCCGCAGGGGCGCGGGGCTGTGTCGATGTGCGGCTCCGCCGCGTGGGCGCGACCAGCCACGACAGGGCCGCAGCCGCAAGACGGCACGCGGCACGTCTCGCGGAGCGCTCAGCGCACCCGGACATCGGTGCAGCTCAGGCGCGCCCGCAGCGGGGTGATGGTGTGCTCAGCCGGTCCGCGGACGCACCACCGCCTTGAGGGCCGTCGGGTCCTGGGCGCCCACGGTCAGTGCCCGCTCCGCCTCCGCCAGGCCGTAGTGATGGGTGGCCAGCGGATCGAGCCGCACCTCACCGGAGGCCGCCAGCGCGATCGCGGTCGGCCAGGTGTTGGCGTACCGGAAGGTGCCGGTGACCTCGATCTCGAAGTTCTGCACATGCGCGAGCGGCAGTGGGACCGAGTCCCCGCCCATGCCGACCAGCACCGCACGCCCGGCCCGTCCGACGGTGCGGATGGCCTCGTCGGCCACCGCCGGTACCCCGGAGCACTCCACCAGTACATCGGGGGTGAAACCGGTGTCGGTGAGCGGGGTGGCGCGCACATCGACGGTGGCGGTGGCGCCCAACTCCCTTGCCGCGGCGAGCCGATGGGGTTCGACATCGGTGACCACGACCTCGGCGGCGCCGAACGCCCGTGCCGTCTGGGCGGCGATCAGACCGATCGGCCCGGCGCCGGTGACCAGCACCCGGGAACCGGCGGTGACACGGCCCTTGCGGCATGCCCACACCCCGACCGACAGCGGCTCCAGCAGGGCGGCCGCCTCGGGCTCAAGGGAGTCCGGCACCGGATGGGCGAAGTCCTCGTCGACGGCGACGTATTCGCACAGGGCGCCGTCCACCGGCGGAGTGGCGTAGAAGGACACCTCGGGGCAGAGGTTGTAGCGGCCGTGGCGGCACTGGGCGCACCGGCCGCACGGTACACCCGGTTCCAGGGACACCAGTTGGCCCGGTGTGTGGCGCCGGGCACCGGGGCCGAGCGCGACCACGGTGCCGCTGGGCTCATGGCCCAGCACCATGGGGGCGCGGACGACGAAGTCGCCGATCCTGCCGTGTTCGTAGTAGTGCACATCCGAACCGCAGATGCCGACCGCTTCGATCCGGACCAGGACCTGGCCGGGGCCGGGGCGGGGCACCGGGCGCCGCTGGATCTCCAGCTGCTTCGGGGCGTGGAGCACCGCGGCGCGCATGGTGTCGGGGATGTCGGAGGGCAGGGCGTCGGCGCTCATTCTCCGGTCACGGCTCCCATGGTCAGGCCGGTGACCAGCCACCGGCGTACGGCAAGGCCGACGAGCATCATCGGGACCACCACGACGGTGCCGATGGCGGTCAGCTGACCCCAGTCGATACCCGTCTGGGTGACCAGCTGACTCGCGGCGATGGGCAGGGTCTGGGTGCGCGGTCCGCTGAGGACCAGGGCGAAGGCGTAGTCGTTCCAGGAGAAGACCAGGCACAGCACAAAGGTGGTGACCAGACCCGGGCGGGTCAGCGGCAGGACCACATGGCGGAACGCCTGCCACGGAGTGCACCCGGCCACCTGGGCCGACTCCTCAAGCGATGGGGGGAGTTGGGCGAAGAAGGCGTTCAGCAGCCAGATCGCGAACGGCAGATTGAAGCTGAGGTAGGCCAGTACCAGACCGGGCAGGGTGTCGATCAGCCCCAGCACCCGGAAGATCAGGAAGATCGGCAGTACCACGGCGGCGATCGGCGCCATCCGGGTGGAGATGATCCAGAACGACAGATGGTGCTTGCCCCGGGCCTTGGTACGGGCCAGACCGTATCCGGCCAGCGCGCCGAGCGCGGTGGCCAGCAGGGCGGAACAGCCCGCGGCGACCACGCTGTTGCGCAGATACGGCCACAGGTTGTTGCCGCCGCTGAACAGGTTCTGGTAGTTGTCCAGGGTGGGGCCGAACCACACATCGGGGGTGGCCGCGGTGACCTCCGCGGTGGGCTTGAGGGACGACAGCAGCATCCAGCCCAGCGGGATCAGCGTCCATATCAGCGCGATGGCGACAAGAACACGGACCAGGACGCGTGAGCCGCGGCTGCCGCGCTCCAGCGGCCCGGCACCGGTGGTGGAGGCGGTCATCGGGCCAGCCCCTTCCGGTCGAGGAGACGGACGAAGTAGCGGGCGACGACGGTGGTGACGGCCAGCATCAGCAGTCCGGCCACCGCGGCGTAGCCGAAGTCGAAGAAGCGGAAGGCGGTTTCATAGAGCTTGATGGACGCCGTCTTGGTGGCGTCCGCGGGTCCGCCGCCCGTGGTGTTCCAGATGATGTCGAAGTAGCGCAGCGCGTCCATCGACCGGATCAGCAGTGCTACCAGCAGCACCGGGGCGATGGCGGGCAGCACGATATGACGCAGGGTCCGTGGCATTCCGGCGCCGTCGAGGGACGCCGCCTCCAGCACGCTGGAGGGCACCGAGGTCAGCCCGGCCAGTGCGATCAGGGTGACCAGCGGGGTCCACTCCCAGATGTCCATCAGGGTCACCGAGACAAACGCGGTCGTCTTGTCGCCCATCAGATCGCCGTGGTAGCCGACCTGGCCCAGCAGCCACGAGTAGAGCCCGAAGGTGGAGTCGGTGAGGAAGCGGCCCAGCAGTCCGACGATGACGGGCGCCACGAACATCGGGAGCAGCAGTAGGCTGAGCGCGGCGTTGCGCCCGTGCCGCAGCCGCCACAGACAGATCGCCAGTACGGTGCCGAGCACCATCTCGCCGCCCACCGTGAGCATGAAGTACCCGGCGGTTCTGACCCAGGCCCACGCCATGTCGGGGTCGGTGAACAGCCGGGTCCAGTTGTCCGCTCCGGCACCCTCCAGCCGCGGTCCGCCCAGCAGATGCACCCGCGAGAAGCTCATGACCACCACGGCCACGAACGGCAGCAGGGAGACACCGGCGAGCACCAGCAGGCCGGGGGCCATCATGCGCCCGGGGAAGCCGGGGAGGGACAGCCGGATACGGCGGCCGGAGGAGCGCTCGGCCCGGTGGAGGCCGGTCGTCAGGGAACCCATGGTCAGTTCACCCACCCTCGGGCGACGATACGGTCGATACGGCTGCCGGCGGCCCGCATGGCCGACTCCGGCGAGGCGTCGCCCGCGAGCATGCCGGACAGCTGGGTGTAGACGGCGGTGTCGCACTCCGCCCACATGGGGATCTTCGGCCGCAGGCCGATGGTGTCGGACCGCCAGGTCTTCTTGACCGCGGCCGCGGAGAGCATGTTGGCCATCTTCGAGGGCCGGTGCTGAGCCGCGGTGACCCGTGGCATCCCGTAGACGGAGGTACGGGTGGGGGTGCCACCGCCGACCTTGCTGGCCAGGTTGGCCACTTGGGTCTTCGGCGCGGTGGCCCAGTTGACGAAGAGCCAAGCCGCCTGGCGGCGCCGCTCGGGGATCACGTTGGATACGGCGATGCCGGTGCCGCCGTACATTCCGGCCGAGCGGGCCGGGCCCTTGGGCAGCCGGGCGTAGCCGACCTTGCCGGGCATCGCGGCCTCGTTGGACGCCGCGTACTCGTGCCAGTTGGGGCACATGGCGATGCGTCCGGCGCGGAAGGCGGAGCCGAGTCCGTCCCAGTCCCAGGTGCGGGAGCCGGGGTCGGCGATCTTCAGCAGCCGCTGGTAGAAGTCGGCGCCCGCGATCGCGGCGTCCGAGTCCAGCCGGCACGGTCCGGGGTCGAGGGTGCCGATGCGGCCGACCCGGGTTCCGCCGTCGAAGTAGTCACCGCCGTAGGACCAGAGCAGATTGGAGAAGTCGCACATCAGCGCGTCATGCTGCTTGGCCTGGTGGCCGGTGCCGTAGCGCACCTCGTCGGTCTTGTCGTTGAACCACGTGGCGATGGCGTAGTACTGCTCCCACGTCGTGTCGTCGGAGGGCATCGGATCGAAGCCGAGGTCGTCCGCCATCCGGTCGCGGTACCGCTTGAAGAGATCGGCGCGGTACTGCCAGACCATGGTCGGGCAGTCGTAGGGCAGCGCGAGGATCTTGCCGTCGCCGCCGAAGCGGCCCGCCGCGTCCAGATGGGTGGGGATGAAGTCGTCGAAGCCGCCGGGCAGCCGGGGCAGCCCGGGATCCTCAGCGAACTCCCTGAGGTCGGCGAAGGCCGGTGCGTAGGGGGCCAGCACCTGGTACGGGTCCGCGTACACCACGTCGTACTCACCGTTGCCCGAGGCGAGGTCGAGGGCGACTTTCTGTGCGAGTGCGGACAACTCGAGCGTGACGATGTTGACGCGGATGCCGGTGAGCTCGGTGAAGGGCTTCAGATCGGCGGCGATCGCGGCGGTGGGGGCGGTGTTCTCGGAGATGAAGTTCACCGTGGTCCCGGCGTACCGGCGCCAGGGGCCGGCGTCGGCGTGGAAAGCGGCGTCGGACCGGCCGCCGCAGGCGGCCAGCAGCCCCATGGCCCCTGCCCCGGCGGCGCCGCGCAGCACGGAGCGCCGGCTGAGCGGTGGGGAGGGCCGCGGTGCGGAGGAGGGTGGGGGAGAGCCCATGTCGTACGTCCCTTGGAGTGGGCCGACCCGGGAAGTGGGTCGGCGCGAACTCTGACGGACGACATTGTTAGCAGAAGATCGAGCAAGAGTTAACACATTGTGCGAGATATTTTCTCGCACTCTCTCGTCGTCCGGGGCCTGGACGCCACCAGGGGCGGGCCATCGTGGCCCACCCCTGGTGATATGCCCGGAATGTTTGTTTCGCGGGTTACAGCGTCTTCTCCAGTCGTCCGGCCACCAGCTTGATGAAGCGTGCGGGGTCGGTCAGCTCCCCGCCCTCGGCCAGCAGGGCCATTCCGTGGAGCAGCTCCGCGGTCTCGGCCAGCCCGGCGTCGTCCTCGCGCTCGCCATGGGCCGTGCGCAACCCGATCACCAGCGGATGCGTGGGGTTCAGCTCCAGGATCCGCTTGACCTCGGGCAGCTCCTGCCCCATCGCCTTGTAGATGTTCTGGAGCTGTGGGGAGGCGTCATGGGCGTCGCCCACGATGCACGCCGGGGAGGTGGTGAGCCGCGAGGAGAGCCGCACCTCCTTGACACTGTCGCTGAGCGTCGTGGTCATCCAGGAGAGCAGATCGGCGTAGTCCTGCTTCTGCCGCTCCCGCTCGGCCTCCGCCTCCTCGTCCTTCTCGCCATCGGTGTCCAGGTCGACCTGGCCCTTGGCGATGGACCGCAGCTGCTTGCCGTCGAATTCCGGGACCGCGTCGACCCACAGCTCGTCGATGGGGTCGGTGAGGACCAGCACCTCGAACCCCTTGTCCCGGAACGCCTCCATATGGGGCGAACTCTCCACCATCGAGCGCGACTCGCCCGTCATGAAGTAGATGTGCTCCTGCCCCTCCTTCATCCGCTCCACGTACTGGCGCAGGGTGGTCGGCTCCTCCGCGTCCCGGGTGGTGGCGAACGAACAGAGGCCGAGGATCGTCTCGCGGTTCTCGAAGTCGCCGAGCAGACCCTCCTTGAGGACGGGGCCGAATTCCTTCCAGAAGGTGGTGTAGCGCTCCGGGGCGCCGGACATCATGTCCTTCACCGTCGACAGCACCTTCTTGACCAGACGCCGGCGCATCAGCTGAATCTGGCGGTCCTGCTGAAGGGCCTCCCGCGATACGTTCAGCGACAGGTCCGCCGCGTCGACCACACCCTTGACGAAGCGCAGATACTCCGGCATGAGCGCTTCGCAGTCGTCCATGATGAAGACGCGCTTCACGTAGAGCTGAACGCCCCGCTTGTGGTCCCGCATATACAGGTCCTGCGGTGCGCGGGACGGGATGAACAGCAGCGACTGGTATTCGAATGTGCCCTCCGCCTGCATGCGGATGGTCTCGAGCGGGTTGCTCCAGTCGTGGCTGATGTGCTTGTAGAACTCGTGGTACTCGTCGTCGGTCACCTCGTCCTTCGAACGCGCCCACAGCGCCTTCATCGAGTTGACCGTCTCGGCCTCCGGCGCGGCTGCCTCCTCGGCGCTGTCGTCACCGGCCTCCTCGCTGTCCGCCGCGACCTTCGACGGTGTCTCGGCCGCCATCCGGATGGGCCAGGTGATGAAGTCCGAGTACCGCTTGACGATTTCCCGGATCTTCCAGGGAGAGGCGTAGTCGTAGAGCGCGTCCTCGGTGTCCTCCGGCTTCAGCCGCAGGGTGACCGCGGTGCCCTGTGGGGCGTCGTCGACCGGTGCGATGGTGTAGGTGCCCGCACCGCTGGACTCCCAGCGGGTGCCCTGGCTCTCCCCGGCGCGCCGGGTCAGCAGGGTGACCTCGTCGGCCACCATGAAGCTGGAGTAGAAGCCGACACCGAACTGGCCGATGAGATCCTGCGAGGCCGCCGCGTCCTTCGACTCCTTCAATTCCTGGAGGAATTTCGCGGTACCGGAGTTGGCGATGGTGCCGATCAGCTGCACCACCTCGTCGTGCGACATGCCGATGCCGTTGTCGCGCACGGTCAGGGTGCGCTGCTCGTTGTCGACCTCGATGGCGATGTGGAGATCAGAGGTGTCCGCCTCGAGGTTTCCGTCGCGGAGCGATTCCAGCCGCAGCTTGTCGAGCGCGTCGGAGGCGTTGGAGACGAGCTCACGGAGAAAGACGTCCTTGTTCGAGTAAATCGAATGGATCATCAACTGGAGCAGCTGGCGCGCCTCGACCTGAAACTCGAAGGTTTCGATCCCTGTAGTCACTGATTCCCCTCGTGAAATAAGCGTCGACGACATCAAGTGCGGTGCGTCATCACGATCTTATCCAAGGAAGGGGTGGGGAAATGCTGGGATCGAGTGGGGGCGGCGTTGCCGCCGCCCCGCACACGGGGGCGTCGGCGTCAGTCGCGGGGGCGGAGCCGGTTCCAGTCCAGGACTTCCGCGACCTCCCGCAGGATCTGCTCCGCGGCCTCGCGGGTCTGGGTGGGCACATCCCCGTGCTCGGCCACCATGCTGTCGTAAATGGGTACGAGGCCGGATGTGTTCGCGGTTGTCATGGTTGATATGTCTTTCTTGATCAGGATCTGACTCTGCTCGGCTTCCGCTACCCGGCCCGCGCCCACGCATGCGTCGTGACCGCTGTGGCGGGCCTCACGGTGTGCATCGCCACCGCGCGGGCGTCGTTTACGCTGCCCCCATGCTGATCCTCGGCCACGATGACGTCGCCGCCCTGCTGGACATCGATGCGCTGATCGACGCGCTCGCCGCGGCCATGGCCGACCTCAGCGCCGGGCGCGCTGTCGTCCCCGCCCGCACCGGGGCGGCGCTCCCCGAAGACCCGGCGACGATGCTGGTGGACATGCCCGCCTATGTGCCCTCGACCCGGGCTCTGATCAGCAAGTCGGTGTCGGTGTTCCCCGGCAACGCGGGCGGCCCGGTCCCGGTGCGGCAGGGCGTGATGCTGGTGTTCGACCCGGACACCGGAGCTCCCGCGGCGCTGATGGACGCCACCTGGATCACGGCGGCCCGCACCGGAGCCTGCTCCGCGCTCTCCGCCCGGCTGCTGGCCCGTGAGGACGCCTCCGTGCTGGCCGTCCTGGGTACCGGGCCGCAGGCGCGGGCCCATGCGCTCGCGGCCGTCCGGGTGCGGCCGATCCGCGAGATACGCGTCGCGGGCCGGGACCGCACCAGGACTGCGGCGTTCGCGCGGGAGATCGCACAGGAGGCGGCGGCGAGCGGGGCGGCGGTGCGTGCCGCGGCGTCGTACCAGGAGGCACTGGACGGTGCCGATGTCGTCTGCGCGGCCACCTACGCCGATCAACCGGTCGTCCGCCGCTCCTGGATCGCACCGGGCACGCACATCACCTCCGTCGGCTACAACCCACGGGGGCGGGAGATCGACGACGCCACCGTGGCCGACGCGCTGCTGTTCGTGGAGTCGCGCGCGGCGGCGCTGTCCGCCGTTCCTCCTAACCGCGATCTCGCCGACCCGATCGACAGCGGTCTGATCACCCCCGGCCATGTTCGGGCCGAGTTGGGGGAACTGGTGGCGGGAACGGCCGTCGGCCGTACGGAGGATACCCAGATCACCCTCTACAAGTCGGTGGGCGTGGCGGTGCAGGACGCTGCCGCGGCCGCACTGGTGCTGGCCGCCGCGCGGGAGCACGGAGTGGGGCGGAAGGTCTCGCTCTGACGCCGGACCTCAGGGGGCCGGCGTGGCCCGGATACCGGGGTGGGGGCGTGGCTCAGTGCGGCGTGGCCGCGGGTTCCAGTACGAAGACGGGGATCTGCCGCTCCGTCTTCCGCTGGTAGTCGGCGTAGTCGGGGTACGCCTGGACCGCACGCTCCCACCACAGCGCCTTCTCATCGCCGGTGACCTCGCGTGCCGTCATGTCCTGGCGCACCGGGCCGTCCCGCAGCTCCACTCTGGGGTCGGCCACCACGTTGTGGTACCAGACCGGGTGCTTGGGGGCGCCACCCAGCGAGGCGACGACGGCATAGCGGCCGTTGTGCTCCACCCGCATCAGCGGGGTCTTGCGGATCTTGCCGCTTTTCGCGCCCCGCGTCGTCAGCAGCACGACGGGCAGGCCCCTGATCGTCGTGCCCTTGGTGCCCCCGGAGCTCTCGATCAGCTCGACCTGGTCACGCACCCACTTCTCCGGGCTCGGCCGGTACTCGCCCTGCAGCGGCATGGTCCGCCTCCTCGTCGGTCGGTCGCCGGTCGCCCGGCGACATGCGTCCGGTGCGCCGCACCGGCGGTGACACTCCCGTAACACCGACCGGCCGCCCGGCCATTCCGGAGCGCCTCGACCGCTCGCGCGCCCACCCGGGCGGCTCATGGGGCGGGTGCCAGCGCCCCCATCAGCGCCCTTGCGCACAGCTCGCGCACCTGCTCCCGGGACGGACCGGGTTCGTCCAGCCACTCCAGACAGACGGCGACCATGAAGGCCAGCCAGCCGCGTACGGCGAGACGCAGCGCGCGCGGGTCCCGGGGCGGGTCCACCGCCGAGGGGTCCGCCGCGAGGGCTTCGAGGATCTGCTCCTCCACCCCCGCCAGATACTGCTTGTGCACCGCGCGCACCGTCGGATCGCCCGCCGCCTCCGCGCGGTGGAAGGTGCGGAAACCCGAGGCGTGCTGCTCGACATGGGTGAGGAAGGTGTCCAGGCCGGTGGTGATCTGCTCCTGGAACGACAGTCCGGGCACCGCCTCCGTGAGCGTCAGCATCCGCTCGCTCTCCCGGCGGACCACCGCCGCGAAGAACTCCCGCTTGGTCGGGAAGTAGTGATACAGCAGCCCCCGGGAAACTCCCGCGATCTCGGCCACCCGCTCGACCCACACATCGTCGTAGGGGTGCTGGGCGAACAGCCGCGCCCCCACCGACAGCAACTGCTCCTTGCGCTCCTCGGTGCTCATCCGGCGACGGGTGCGCCCACAGGGGTTGGCGGCCATGGCAGCACCCTACTTGACGCCGGTTCAACACCAGGATCAGACTGAACGCGCTATTGAATCCACGTATAACAAGCGGCGGGGACCTCCCCACGGACCGCCGCGCACGAGGGAGATGGCACATATGGCGCAGACGGCGGGAGCGGCGGACGGCGCCACGGTGCCCAGCGGATTCCGCGGCGCGGAGCTGGGCTGGCCCGAGCTCCACCGCATCCCGCGTCCGCCGCGCCGGCTGCCACTGCTCGGCGATGTCCTCGGGGTGAACCCGCGCACTCCGGTCCAGGACTCGATGCGGATGGCGCGCCGGCTCGGCCCGGTGTTCCGGCGGAAGGCGTTCGGCCGGGAGATCGTCTTCGTCTGGGGCGCGGAGCCGGCCGCGGACCTGGCCGACGAGTCCCGGTTCGCCAAACACGTCGGCCTCGGGGTCGCCAACCTCCGCCCCGTGGTGGGCGACGGGCTGTTCACCGCCTACAACCACGAGCCCAACTGGCAACTGGCACACGACATCCTGGCGCCCGGGTTCAGCCGCACCGCCATGGAGGGCTACCATCGGGCGATGCTGGACGTCGCCGCCCGGCTGACGGACACCTGGGACGGCCGGGAGAAGGCGGGCGCCGCGGTGGACGTGCCCGGCGACATGACGAAGCTGACGCTCGAGACCATCGCCAGAACCGGGTTCGGCCACGACTTCGGCTCCTTCGAACGCGACCGGCCCCACCCCTTCGTCTCCGCGATGGTCGGCACGCTCTCCCACGCCCAGCGCCGCAATGTCCTCCCGCCCGGAGCGGCCCCCCTGATGCGGCGCGCCGAGCGGCGCAACGCGGCCGACATGGCGTACCTCAACCGCACCGTCGACGCCATCGTCGCCGCCCGCCGCGCCGACGGGGCCCCGCGCGGACACGCCGACCTGCTGGACCGGATGCTTGAGGTGGCCCATCCGGAGACGGGTGAGCGGCTGTCCGCGGAGAACATCCGCCGCCAGGTCATCACCTTCCTGGTCGCGGGCCATGAGACCACCTCCGGCGCGCTGTCCTTCGCCCTGCACTACCTCGCGAGCCACCCCGATGTCCTGGCGCGCGCACAGCGCGAGGTGGACCAGGTGTGGGGCGACACCGACGAGCCCGCGTACGAGCAGGTGGCCAAGGTCCGCTATCTGCGCCGGGTCCTGGACGAATCGCTCCGACTGTGGCCCACCGCTCCCGCGTACGCCCGCGAAGCGCTCCACGACACCATGCTCTGCGGGATCCACCCCATGCGGCGCGGTGCCTGGGCGCTGGTACTGACCGCGATGCTGCACCGCGACCCTGAGGTGTGGGGGCCGGACCCCGAGGCGTTCGACCCGGACCGCTTCGCGCCGAAGGCGGTACGCGCCCGTCCCGCCCAGGTGTTCAAGCCGTTCGGCACCGGGGCCCGCGCCTGCATCGGCCGCCAGTTCGCCCTCCATGAGGCCACCTTGGTGCTGGGGCTGCTGGTGCGCCGCTACGATCTGCACCCCGACCCCGGCTACCGGCTCCGGGTCACCGAGCGACTCACGCTGCTGCCACAGGGCCTTACGCTGCGACTCAACCGCAGGAGCCGCGCCGCCCGGGAGTAGTCATGAGCCAGCCGCCGACCGAGTCCGCTGTCCCCGGCTCCGCCGGCCCACCGTCGGAGCTGGGACGCCGGCTCGGTGTGTTCGACGCGGTGGTGGTGGGCCTCGGCGCGATGCTCGGCGCCGGGATCTTCGCCGCCCTCGCCCCCGCGGCACATGCCGCGGGATCCGGGCTGCTGATCGGCCTGGCGGTGGCCGCGGTGGTGGCGTACTGCAACGCCACTTCCTCCGCGCGGCTGGCCGCCCGCTACCCCGCGTCGGGCGGCACCTATGTGTACGGCCGTGAGCGGCTGGGGGAGTTCTGGGGCCATCTTGCCGGATGGGCGTTCGTGGTCGGCAAGACCGCGTCCTGCGCGGCGATGGCGCTGACCGTCGGGGCGTACGTCTGGCAGGACCACGCGCGGGTGGTGGCGGTGGCGGCCGTGGTGGCGCTGACCGCGGTCGACTACCTCGGTGTCCGCAAGGCCGCCTGGCTGACCAGGGTCATCGTGGCCGTTGTGCTGGCGGTGCTGGCCGCCGTGGTGGCCGGCGCGCTCACCTCCGGCGCGGCCGACGCCGCCCGGCTCGACCCGGGCGGCGACACCACCCCCGGCGGGGTGCTGCGCGCCGCGGGGCTGCTGTTCTTCGCCTTCGCCGGGTACGCCCGGATCGCCACCCTCGGCGAGGAGGTGCGCGATCCGGCACGCACCATCCCGCGCGCCGTACCGCTGGCGCTGGGTATCACCCTGGCCGTCTACGCGGCGGTCGCGATCGCGGTGCTGAGTGTGCTGGGCGCTGACGGGCTGGCCGGGGCAACGGCCCCGCTGGCCGACGCCGTCCGCGCCGCCGGGCTGCCGGGTCTGGTGCCGGTGGTGCGTGTGGGCGCGGCGGTGGGTGCGCTGGGCTCGCTGCTGGCGCTGATCCTGGGAGTCTCGCGGACCACCCTGGCCATGGCACGCGACCGGCGGCTGCCGTCAGCGCTGGCCGCGGTCCATCCGCGGTTCGGGGTGCCGCACCACGCGGTGGTGGCTGTCGGAGCCGTGGTGGCGGTCCTGGCGGCCACGGTGGATCTGCGCGGGGCGATCGGGTTCTCGTCGTTCGGCGTGCTGGTCTACTACGCCATCGCCAACGCCGCGGCCTGGACCCTCACCCCGGCCGAGGGGCGTCCGGTACGCGCGGTGCCGGCGCTGGGCCTGGCCGGGTGTGCGGCCCTGGCCTGCGCCCTGCCGCTGACCTCGGTGCTCTCGGGGGCCGCGGTACTGGTCCTCGGGGCCGGTCTGTACGGGCTGCGGAGGGCGCCGGCGTCGTGAGTGTGCTGAGGTCGGATGGAGGTCCGGTGGGGGCTATGCCGCGAGGGGGTGTCCGGCGGCGTGGCCGGGGGTGGGGGAGGGGGTGCTGGACTCCTTGTCGCCGTTCCGCTCCACCGCGGCCGTCGCACCGTCCGCCCGGCTTCCCCGGGCGGGGAACGTCAGGTCCGGTACCTCGACCAGAGGCGGTAGATCGGGGGTGAGCAGGGGCTGCTCATTTCTGTCCATGGGCGACGGGTACCCACGCGCGCCGGGCTCATCCTGCGATACCGGTCACACCTCGGACATCACGGTCAGTTCACGGCCGGACACACCGGAGACACCGGAGACACCGGAGACACCGGAGACACCGGGGAAGCGGGACACCCATCCGTACGCCCGTAGACCCCCGGATATCAGTCGGCCGGGGACGGCTCCTCACGGGGCGCGGTGGTGGGCCGGGACACCGCCACCACCGTGGTCGGCGCCGTGCGCGAGCGGCGCCGGGAGACCCCCACTCCGGCCAGACACAGCGCGCCGCCCGCGAGGGTCAGCAGCGCCGGCACCTCGTCCAGGAACAGCCAGGACATGAGCACCACCAGCGCGGGCACCACATAGGTGGTGGCGCCCATCTTCCCCGCGGTGGTGCGGGCCAGGGCGAACGCCCAGGTGGTGAAGGCAAGGGCGGTCGGGAAGAGCCCCAGATAGACCATGTTGAGCGTGGCGGACAGCGGCGCGTCCGCGGCGTCCGAGACCAGAGCGCCGGTGAACGGCAGACAGGCCACCGTGCCGATGAGGCAGCCGAAGGTGGTCACCTGGAGCGCCCCGGCGTGCCCCAGCGCGGGCTTCTGGGAGACCACACCGGTCGCGTAGGACACCGCGGCCAGTACGCACAGCAGCACCCCGAGTACGGACGACCCGCCCGACCCGGACATCGACAACCCCACGACCACCGCACCGCCGAAGGACACCGCCATCCCGGCCAGCAGCGGTCGCGGCAGTCCCTCGCCCAGCAGCTTGCTGCTCAGCAGCGCGATAAGGATCGGCCCGATATTGACGACCATGGCCGCGGTGCCCGCGTCGACCTGCTGCTCACCCCAGTTGAGCGCCACCATGTAGAGGCCGAACCACAGGACTCCCGAGCTGATGATGCCCGGCCAGGCGGCGCGGGGCGGCAGCCCCACCCGGCGTATGAGACTGATCGTGCCCAGTGCGAGGGTGCCGGTGAGCAGCCGCCCCAGCGCCAGGGCGCCCGGGGAGTACGCGTCGCCCGCACTGCGGATGGAGACGAAGGCCGAGGCCCACAGGAGAACGGTGACGGCTGCCGCCGCCAGCGCGGGCCATTGCTGGTCGGAGCGGGTGTCCGTGGTGTTGCTGATCGTCATGGCGGCGAGGCTAGGCCCCGTTCCTTTCGGCTCTCAACGAAATATGGCGAACGCCGGTACGGCTAGGGCTGCTTGGGCTCCTTGGGCTCCTTGGGCTCTTTGGGCGGCTCGACGGGGCCGCGGTAGGGCAGGGTCCGGCTGAAGACCACGCTGGTCGTGGTGGAGCCGAACCGGGCCAACTCGTCCACGACCTCTTCCAGATGACCCATGGAGGTCGCGGCCACGCGCACGGTGTAGCAGTCGTCGCCGGTGGTGCGCAGACACTCCAGAATCTCCCGGCGCTCCTCGAGCACCCGGTGCAGCGGCTGATGCTGATGACCGGAGTACTTCAGGCGCACCAGCCCCAGCAGTGGGAATCCGGCCTTCTCGAGGTCGACTTCGGCCCGGTACCCGGTGATGACGCCCAGTGACTCCAGCCGCTTGACGCGGTCGGTGGTCGCGGAGGCGCTCAGGCCGACCCGGCGGCTCAGCTCGGTGATCGGCAGTCGGCCGTCCTGCTGGAGCTCGGACAGGATCGACCAGTCAGTGGCATCGAGACTCTCGGTCATTCGGCCACAGTACCGGCAGATCCACGGTGAGAACACCCTGAGGCCGTGAAAAGTCTGTCACCGGGGGCCGGTGCGGGCTCCTCGGGTGACGATCCAGGGGCCGAGCACGGCGGGGTCCTCGTGGGTGTACGCCGACAGATCGCGGAAGTGGTCGTCGGAGATCGGCCCGGTCGCCCGGGTGCGGACGAGCGTCTCGGCCCAGCGCCGGCCCTCGCCGAGACGGCGCAGCAGCCGGCCGGCGTACCAGGGCCGGGCACGCGAGGCGCCGTCGTTCGTCTGCGGCCGCGTCGTGGCTGGTCGCGCACCCACGCGGCGGAGCCGCACATCAATACAGCCCCGCGCCCCTTCGGGGCGCAGCCGCGGCCCCCGCCGCCGCGTACAGCGGAGGCGGGGGCCGCGGCGGGGCGGCGGAATCAGCCCACGCGCTCGATCCGGGCATTGCGGATCAGGTTCTTCCCGGGTTCGCGGACCTGCTCGAACGCGGCGTTGTTGAGCAGGGCGCAGCTGCCCGAGGGTGAGGTGACGGAGACGGTAGTGGACTTGTTGTTATCCAGGTTGGTCACCTTCAGCTTGGTGCCGACCGGGAAGTCGCCGCTGGAGGCGGCCGGGGCCCCGGCCTCGCCGGACAGCGTCACGGTCGAGCCCTTGCATACGACCTCGCCCGCGGCGGCATCGCCACCGGCGTCACCGCCGCCCGCCTGCTCGTCCGCGCCCCCGCCGGCCTGGTCACCGGCGCCGCCCTCGTTGCCCATGCCCTGGTCGCCCATGCCCTCGTTGCCCATGCCCTGGTGGCCCGCGCTCGCGTCGGCCGGAGGTTTGGCCCCGGCCTGGCCCGCGCTCTCGCCGACTTCACAGCCCGACGCCTCCTGCTGGCGCTTGATCTCCTTGATCACGGCCTCGCGGTTCTCGATGCGCGCCTGGGACTGCGCGTCCGGCTTGGCCTTCTGGTCCGCGATGAACTTCTCGTTGTTGGCCAGGGCCTGGGTCAGCCCGGCGCAGGCCGAGGAGGACTGGGCCGCACCCTCGGTGCTGGCGTTGCTCGTCGCCGCCATCACCCCGGCGCCGGTGCCTGCCAGGGCGAGCGAGCCGACCAGCAGGCCGAGCTTCTTCTTGCGGCTGAGGGTCCTCTTGCGTGTCATCTCCGACTCCTTTTTCTGATTGCCCGCATCTCCATACGGGCGGGATAGGGAGTCGTTTCAGAGCGCTCGGAAATTTCTGTCACGAATATTTTTGAGGATTGAACGGACGGGGCATTCCGGGCGGTACCTTAAAGAAGTCTTAAGCGTTAATGAAGCCTTAAGGTGGACTGCCAGGGGCAGCGCTTGACCAGGTCAGCGCACTTGTGAGTGCCGATGGCGGCTCGGATGTGCCAGTAATTCCGGACCGCTGGAAGGTGTTCCGGAAGGTGGTTTCCGCGGATCCGCAGGCGGCGCGGTGGTGCCGATTTCCGGTAGACAACCGGCGCCTGCACCCGCAGGGGTGCTTCCGTTCCCGCCGGGCGGGGCGCGCCGCGATGGAGACCGGCCGCCGAAGATCAACGCAACGCCCCGTGTGATGTAGGGTTTTTGCTATGAATGGGCGACTTGCCCTGCTTGCTGCCGTGGATCGGAACACCACGGAGAGCGAAGCCTTCCGGCTGGCCCTTCAGCACGCGGTGGCCGAGCTCGGCGGTCTCGGCGGCATGGTCCACCTCCGGGGCCCCATGTCCGCGCTGCGTCTGGTGTCGTCGGCCGGGCTGCCCCCGGCGTACACCCTGCCCTGGGAGATCGTCGACCAGGAGAGCGAGGCCGCGCCCGCCCAGGTCGTCCGCCGGGGTGACCAGGTCTGGGTGCCCGAGTCCGCGCCGGAGGCGGCGGCGGAGCTGCCGGACGACCTGGAGCCCCGAACCGGTATGGCCGCCGTCCCCATCTTCGACGGTGACCGCACCGCCGGGGCGGTCACGGTCTTGAGAGGGGACCGCGGAGAGCCGACCGATGAGCAGTGGGCCTTTCTGCGCGCCGTGGCCGCATGGGCCGAGGAGCGGATGAGCCAGGCGCCCCCGCCGGTCCGCCCGCCGCAGGAGGAGTCGATCGGCAACCACCTCACCGCCGCCCGGCGGATCGTGGAGGTCGGCACCTGGGACTGGAACATCCGCACCGGCGAACTGGCCTGGGACGAGGCGGCCATGAAGGTCTTCGGCACCGACCCGGCCGACTTCGTCCCCAGCATCGAGAGCTGGCTGAAGGTCGTCCATCCCGAGGACCTCCCCTCCACCCTGGCCGCCGCCCAGCAGGCGATCCGCGACCGCGGCATCTTCGAGGCCGAGTACCGGGTACGCCGTCCCGACGGCAGCTACGGCTGGACCCAGGCCCGTGCCCGGGTGATCGTCGACGACCAGGGCGAACCGGTGCGGATGGTCGGCCACGGATGGGACAGCAACGAGGCCCGCTCGACCTCCGACGCGCTCAGCCGCGCCCTGCGCCATATGACCGACGGCTTCCTCGCCCTCGACGACACCGGGCGGATCACCTTCGTCAACCTGGAGGCGGAGCGCACCCTCGGGTCCTCCAAGGAGGAACTGATCGGCCGGGTGCTGTGGGAACTGCCCACCCTGCGGCGGGTGTCCGGCCTCGAGGAGCGCTGCCGGCAAGCCACCGCCACCGCCACCCCGTCCGGCTTCGAGATCGAGCTGCCGGACACCGGACGCTGGTACCACCTGCGCCTGGTCCCCGCGCCGGGCGGCACCACCTGCTACTTCTCCGATGTCACCGAGCGGCGGCGGCATGACGCGGAGCGCCGGGCCGCCGAACGCGCAGCCGCCCGCCGCGCCGCCCGTATCTCCGAACTGACCGCCGCCCTCGCCAAGGCGACCACCTCCCGGGACGTGGTGGACGCGGTGGCGCGCCGGGTGCTGCCGCCGTTCGGCGCCAGCGGTCTGATCGTGCAGGCCATCGAGGACAACCGCGGCTACAACGTCGGAGCCGTCGGATACTCCCGCGAGTTCCTGGCGGAGATGGATGGCGACCCCGTCTCGGAGTCCACCCCGATCGCGCACGCGATGCGCACCGGAGAGCCCCTCTTCGTCTCCTCCGTTCAGGAGTACGTCGACCGCTTTCCGACGCTTGCCGACCGTCCCCACACCGTCGGCAAGCAGTCCTGGGCGTTTCTGCCGCTGACCGCTTCCGGTCGGCCCTTCGGCGCCTGTGTGATCAGTTTCGACCAGCCGCGCCGCCTCAACGGCGAGGAACGCACCCTGCTGACCGCGATCGCCGCCCTCGTCGCCCAGGCCCTGGAGCGCGCCCGGCTCTACGACGCCGAGCACACCCGGGCCCAGGAGTTGCAGCGGGGTCTGCTGCCCCGGGAACTCCCTTCGCCGCCCGCCTGCCGGGCCGTCGCCCGCTATCTCCCCGCCGGACAGGGCATGGAGGTCGGGGGCGACTGGTACGACATCATCCCGCTCTCCGCGGAGCAGGTCGCCTTCGTCATCGGCGATGTGATGGGTCACGGGCTGTCCGAGGCGGTCACCATGGGGCGGCTGCGCACCGCCGTACACACCCTCGCCCATCTCGAGCTGCCGCCCGATGAGCTCATGAGCCATCTCAACGAGATCGTGGTCGGCCTCGGCTCGGACTCCTACGCCACCTGTCTGTACGCCCTGTACGACTCCACCACCCGCTGCTGCACCTTCGCCCGCGCCGGACATCCGCCACCGGCCGTGGTGCACCCCGACGGCACCGCGTACTTCCCCGGCGTGATCCCCGACCCACCGCTGGGGGCCGCCGTCCCGCCTTTCGACACCGTCGAACTGACCCTGCCCGAGGGCAGTCTGCTCGCCTTCTACACCGATGGACTCGTGGAGTCGGCGGAGCGCGACATCGACGAGGGCATGGCGCGGCTCGCCCGGCTGCTGCGCGATTCCCGCAAGCTGGATCTGCACCGCGTCTGCGACGCCGTCACCGCCGGTCTGCTCCCGGTCGAGCAGCAGAGCGCCGACGACGCCGCCCTGCTCGTGGCCCGGGTGCACGCCCTGTCCGCCGGGCAGATGGCCTCCTGGCCGCTCCCGGAGGATCCGCAGGCGGCGGGGGAGGCCCGTAAGCACGTCCGTGAACAGCTCACCCTCTGGGGTCTGGACGAACTGGTCATGACCACCGAGTTGCTGGTCAGCGAGTTGGTCGCCAATGTGGTGCGGCATGCCAAGGGGCCGGTGCGGCTGCGGCTGCTGCGCAGCGCCAGTCTGGTCTGCGAGGTCTCCGACGGCAGTCTGACCACCCCGCGGATCCGCCGCGCCCTGGAGACGGATGAGGGCGGCCGCGGACTCCAGCTGATCTCCGCGCTCTGCCAGCGCTGGGGCACCCGTTACACCGCCACCGGTAAGTGCATCTGGACCGAGCAGACACTGCCCCCGTGCTGACCGGCGCCCACGCCCGTGGTGTGCGTCCGCCTGCCGTAGGGGGCGGCGGGGAGAGCGGGGAGGGCGGAACGTGCCACCGCCGACGGGGGGACCGACGCGCACTCAGGTACGGTGCGGGGCACCGTGAGCACGTCGGGCCGCGGTGCTCGGCGGCGACGGTGCTGGTCATCGCGCCGGGCCCGCCCGTACGGCGGAGCGCCCGTTCCGCGGCTCTCTCCGCCGCGCGCCACCACTCTCACCCCGCCCCGGCCACCTGCGCAATTCCCTTGTCGCGCCTCTGACACCGGATCGCCACGGTTTTGACGCGACCTTTACGTCCGCGCACCGCGTGGTGTCGGATGCTCCCGGCTGCCGGTAACCGCCCACTGACCAGTGGCGACGGCCGCCCCGATATCTTCGTGGGACCCCATGACCCCCAGGTGCCGAGGTGAACTCCGGTGGAGTTGAAGCCGTATGAGCTCAAGCGGATCGAAGGACGGCTCGACTCCCCGGCCGACTGGGGCACCTGGTGCCGGATCGGCCGGATTCCCCCGCCACCCGCCGAGGTGCGCATCGCCGCCGGAGGCGGGCGCCTGCGGCCCGGGTTCATCCGTCCGCATGTGCTGCTCGGCTATCTGCTCGTGGCACCGCTCATCCTGCTGGGCCTGGCGATCCCCCTCGGTCTCGCCCTGCTCGGGGGCGCCGTGGACGCCGTCCACCGGGCGTTCTCGGCCACCGCGCGGGAGAAGGCGCGCGGTGAGCGGGCGGAGCGGAAGGAGAAGGAGGAGCGCGATGCCGCGGAACTGACCGCGCACCGGCTCGACGAGACCTTCGACGGCGACTGGAACGGCCGCGCCGGACAGCTCCTGCTGCGCTGGTACGGGATGTCCCGATACCCCCGGAGGCTGCTGCTGCGCACCGACACCCATCTGGTGATCGCCGGCCCACGGGGGCGGGTGAGCACCGGAACCCTCAGGAAGTCGCGGGTGCTGGAGCGGATACCTCTGGAGGAGGTGGCCATCGAGACCCCGCTGCCCGAGCGGTCCGGTCTCAACCGGCTGCGCTTCCAGGATGGTTCATGGCTGGTTGTCACCTATGTCCAGGACGAGGGGCTGCTCGGTCAGCTCAGCTTCTAGACATGGCCCGGCATTTCGGTCTGATCCCTACACATCGTCCCGCTCGCCCGATACAGTACCTCTCCCCCCACGAGCACCAACCACCACATACAGGGGGACGTATGTCCATCCGCACCCCGGCGCTCCTCGTCGCCGTCCTGGGCCTGTCGCTGACCGCATGCGGCACCGAGGGCGGTGGCGCCACCGTCACACCCCGGGCCGGGTCCTCCGCCTCGGCCGCCGGGAACCCGGAGGGCGCCGGCGCCGCGGACATCCCGCGGGACGAACCCGCCACCGGTGGATCCCTGGGTCCGGGGGTGTCGACCGTCGGTGACACCATCAGCCTCAAGGGTGCGGAGGACGGCGAGAAACTGGATGTCACCCTGGTGAAGTGGCTCGACCCCGCCAAGAGCGCCGACCGTCACACCATCCCCTCGCTCGGTAAGCGCTGGGTCGCCGCACAGATCCGGCTCGTCAACACCGGCTCCGCCACCTACCGCGACACTCCGCCGGACTGTGTCCGGGTCGCGGACGCCGAGGGGCAGCGCTACGACGCCACCGTCGCCGATATCGCCGCGGGATCCTCGATGGCGACCCATCTGAAGCTGGCCACCGGTGCCAAGGCCGTGGGCTGGGTGGTCGCCGAGGTGCCCAAGGGGGCCGCGGTGACCTCGCTCCAGTTCATCCCGAGCGGTGGCGCCGCCGACGAGACCGGCCAGTGGGCGGTCCGCAAGGGCTGACGGCCGGGCGGCGGGGCCGTCCGCTCCGCCGGGACCTCCGTCTGCGACGATCACTGACGTGGACTACCCCAATGATCAGGCCCCCGGCGCCCCGGTCCGCGCCGGTATCCCCGAACACGGCCGTGTGCCCAAGTACTACGCGGTGAAGACACAACTCGCCGCACTCCTGGACGACCTCGGCGAGGGCGGCCTGCTGCCCACCGAGCGCGATCTGTCGGAGCGGTACGAGGTCGCGCGCGAGACCGTACGGCAGGCGCTGCGCGAGCTGCTGCTCGAAGGCCGGGTGCGGCGGGCCGGACGGGGCACTGTGGTGGCGGGGCCGAAGCTGGCGCAGCCGCTGGCGCTGGCCAGCTACACCGAGGGCGTACGGCGTCAGGGGCTGCACCCGGGGCGTACCCTCATCTGCCTCGACCGGTTCCCGTGTCCGCAAGGGCTGGCGGACGAGGCCGGGCTCGAGCGCGGCGAACCGGTGTGGCACCTGGAGCGTGTGCTGCTCGCGGACGATGAGCGGGTCGGCCTGGAGAGCACTTATGTCGCGGTGGCGCGGGTGCCGCGGCTGGACACCGACTTCGACCCCGATTCGTCTTTCTACGGCTATCTCCGCGACCGGCTCGGCATCTCCTTCGGCGACGCGGACGAACGGCTGGAGACGGTGCTGGCCACGCCCCGCGAGGCGTTGCTGATCGGGACCCCGCCCGCGCTGCCGATGCTGCTGATCCACCGGGTCTCGCGGGACACCGAAGGGCGTCCGCTGGAGCGGGTCCGGTCGCTGTACCGGGGCGACCGCTTCAGCTTCACGACGCATCTCGGGCAGCGGGCCGGAACGTCGGACAGCGGGCCGGACGTGGATGACAAGAACTAACGGTACAAATCCCGCCAAGAGGGGCGCCCGGCAGGCCAGGGTGCCCCTTTTTCTATTACGGAATGATAACGGGTCTAGGCCAAGATTGGGTGCCCGTTCACCATGGCGTTGCCAACCGGATGAGTCCGGTCCACCCGACCAAAGGAGCGTCACAGACATGCGAGTGATAGTCGTCGGAGCCGGCGTGGTGGGAACCATGCACGCCTGGCACGCCGTGGAACGCGGCCATGAAGTCCTGCACATCGAACGCGAGATGGAGGCCAGGGGCGCTTCCCTGCGCAACTTCGGTCTGGTGTGGGTCAGCGGTCGCGCCGGTGGCGAGGAGCTGGAGACCGCACTGCGCGCCCGGGTGCTGTGGGAGACCATCGGCGACCGGGTCCCCGCCCTGGGCTTCCGGCCCAACGGCTCCCTCACCGTCGTCCGCGACGAGACCGAACTCGCGGTCGCCGAGGCCGCCGCACAGCGCCCCGACGCCGCCGCCCGCGGCTACAAGCTGCTCGGCCCCGACGAGACGCGGCTGCTCAACCCGGCCCTGCGCGGTCCGCTGCTCGGCGCCCTGTGGTGCGAGCGCGACGCCGCGGTCGAACCGCGCACCGCCCAGCGGGCGCTGAAGACCGCGCTGCTCGCCTCCGGCCGCTACACCTACCTCGGCGGGCGCGAGGTCCGCGAGGTGTGCGACGGTTCGAGCGGCCCCGCCGTCCGCGACGACCACGGCGATGTGCACCTCGGCGACACCGTGGTGCTGTGCACCGGAGCCTGGCTGGGCGGGCTGGTCCGGGAACTGGCCCCCGAACTGCCGGTGCGCCGGGTCCGGTTGCAGATGATGCAGACCGCCCCGCTCGGCGAGGAGCTGACCACCTCCGTCGCCGACGCCGACAGCTTCCGCTACTACCCGGCCTACGGCGGCGCCGCCCTGGACACCCTGGCCGCCGCCCGGCCGCAGCCACCCGTCGCCGCCGCACACCGGATGCAACTGCTCATGGTGCAGCGCGAGGACGGCGGGCTCACCATCGGCGACACCCACGAGTACGAGGACCCGTTCAACTTCGACGTCGTCGAGGACCCGTACGACCACCTCACCGCGACCGTCGAAGGTGTCCTCGGCCGCCCCCTGCCGAGGATCCACCGACGCTGGGCCGGGGTGTACGCGCAGTGCACCGACACCTCCCGGGTGATCCACCGGGAGCAGGTACGCGACGGAGTGTGGCTGGTCACCGGTCCGGGCGGCCGCGGAATGACCTGCGCCCCCGCCATCGCCGAGACCACCGCAGACGAACTGGGCTGGTAGGAGACATGACCGAGAACCACAACACCCCCGCCATCGACCTCGCCGTACTCGACATGGCCGGTACCACGGTCGCCGACGGCGGCCTGGTGGAGCAGGCGTTCGCCGCGGCCGCCGAACGGCTCGGCGTCACTCCCGGCTCCCCGGAACACACCCGCCAACTCGACTATGTCCGCGCCACGATGGGGGAGTCCAAGATCTCCGTCTTCCGCCATCTCTTCGGCGACGAGGAGCGTGCCCAGCAGGCCAACACCGCCTTCGAGGAGGCGTACCACGACCTCGTCGACGGCGGGCGGTGCACCGCGCTGCCCGGGGCCGCCGAGGCCATCGAGACCCTGCGGAAGGCCGGGACCAAGGTGGTGCTCACCACCGGGTTCTCCCGCGCCACCCAGGACCGCATCCTCGACGCCCTCGGCTGGCGGGAGCTGGCCGATCTCACCCTGTGCCCCGCCGACGCCGGACGTGGCCGCCCCTACCCCGACATGGTGCTCACCGCGCTGCTGCGCACCGGCACCGACGACGTCCGATCGGTCGCGGTGTGCGGCGACACCTCGTACGACATGCTCACCGGGCGACGCGCGGGCGCGTCCGTCGTGGCGGGCGTCCTCACCGGGGCGCACGGGCGGGAACAGCTGACCGGGGCCGGGGCGACCCATGTGCTGCCCTCGATCGCCGGTCTGCCCGAGCTCCTCGCCGCCCGGGCGGCCTGAGGTGACCGCCGCCATGTCCGAGGCCGCACCGGCCGCCGTCGACAGCCGCCCGGCCGGGATCCGCTTCGACCGGGTGTCCGTCGCCTACGGCAAGCAGACCGTGCTCGACGGACTCGATCTGACCGTGGCACCCGGGGAGCTGATGGCCCTCCTCGGCCCGTCCGGCTCCGGCAAGACCACCGCCCTGCGCGCGGTCGCCGGATTCGTCCGGCCCGTCTCCGGACGGGTGTTCCTCGGCGACCGGGACGTCACCGCGCTTCCCCCGCACCGGCGGGGCATTGGGATGGTTGTCCAGGGCTACGCCCTCTTCCCGCATATGCGGGTCGCGGACAACGTCGCCTTCGGGCTCAAGGCCCGTAAGTCGCCCCGCCGGGAGATCGCCGAACGGGTCGCGGAGGCACTGGAGATGACGGGCATGGCGGCGTACGCCCGGCGGTATCCGCGCGAACTGTCAGGCGGACAGCAGCAGCGTGTGGCCATCGCGCGCGCCCTGGCGATCCGTCCTTCGGTGCTGCTCCTGGACGAACCGCTGTCCGCACTCGACGCCCGGCTGCGTTCCGGGATGCTCGCCGAACTGGCCCGGCTGCACCGCGAGTTGCCCGATGTCTCGATCCTCTATGTCACCCATGACCAGATCGAGGCGCTGACCCTCGCCGACCGGATCGCGGTGATGGACCACGCCCGGCTCCAGGACTGCGGCACCCCGCGGGAGCTCTACCGGCGCCCGCGTACCGAGTTCACCGCCTCCTTCGTCGGCAACGCCAATCTACTGCCGGTGACCCTGGGAGAGGCGGGGCCCGACGGCACCGTCGGCGCCACCCTCGGCGCCACCCGGCTACGGGTCCACGGCGGTGGAGCGCCCGCTTCCCCCGGTGCCACCGCCACCCTGTGCGTACGTCCACATCTGGTCGGGCTCGGACCGGGCCCCAACACCCTGCGCGGCACCGTCGCCGAGGTGCAGTGGCGCGGCGCGACCCACCGCCTGCTGGTGGACATCGAGGGCGCCCGGCTCAAGGCCGACGTCCGTGAACTGCGCACCCCGCCCGCGCTCGGAGCCGAGGTGGAGCTGCACTTCGCCGCCGAGGACGCGGTGCTGCTCCCGGCCACCGCCGCGCCCGAAGCGGTCCTGGGCGGTGGCGGCCATGGCTGAGGTGCTGCGACGGCCCGCCATGGCCCGGAAGACCGCGGGGCGTTCGGTGTCCGGCCGGCTGTGGGCGCTGCCGCCGGTCGCCGCGCTCGGGGTGTTCTTCCTCCATCCGCTCGCCCTCGTCATCCAGCAGTCGTTCACCCCGGACGAGGGCGGCACCTCGACGCAGCCCTACACCGAGCTGTTCGCCTCCGAGGTCTTCCACGAGGCGCTGACCACCACCGTCTGGATCGCCCTCGCCTCCACC
This sequence comes from Streptomyces sp. JLBJ103, assembly GCF_058215575.1. Lineage (NCBI taxonomy): Bacteria > Bacillati > Actinomycetota > Actinomycetes > Kitasatosporales > Streptomycetaceae > Streptomyces > Streptomyces sp. JLBJ103. The sequence goes on from NZ_CM177089.1 coordinate 7,912,968, forward strand.
GCGGGCTGTCTGGCGCTTGGCTTGTCGCTCGCCCTCGTCATCGCCTTCGTGCCGTTCCCCGGCGGGAAGGCGGTGGCGAAGTTCATCGATGTCTTCCTCTCCTTCCCCTCCTTCCTGATCACCCTGGCGCTGCTGTTCCTCTACGGCACCACCGGCGTGGCCAACGGGCTGTGGACCGGCGCCACCGGCGCGGCCACCGGACCCTTCGATTTCCTCACCACCCCCTGGGGTGTGGTGCTCGCCGAGATCACCTACTTCACGCCCTTCGTGATGCGTCCGCTGCTCGCCGCCTTCTCCCAGCTCGACACCGCACAGCTCGATGTCGCGTCCTCGCTCGGCGCACGCCCGCTGCGGATCGTGCGGCGGGTGATCCTCCCCGAGGCGCTGCCCGCGCTCGCCGCCGGAGGCAGCCTGGTGCTGGTGATGTGCCTCAACGAGTTCGGCATCGTGCTCTTCACCGGGGCCAAGGGCGTGACCACCCTGCCAATGCTCGTCTACACCAAGGCCATCCTCGAGTCCGACTACCCCTCCGCCTGCGCCGTCGCCGTCGTCAACGTCCTTCTCTCGGTGGGCCTCTACGGCCTGTACAGGGTGGTGAGCCGTCGTGCTGGTGCATAGCCGCGCCGCCCGCTGGGGCGTCTGGACCGTGTTCCTGCTGCTCTTCCTGCCCCTGTTCGCCCTGCCGCTGCTCGTCATCGTGGCCGCCTCGCTGTCGCGCTCATGGAGCGGTGTGCTGCCGTCCGGGCCGACCGGCGCCCACTACACCTCCGCCGTCCACGGCGACGCGCTCACCGCGCTGACCACCAGCCTGATCACGGCCGTGGCCGCGAGCCTGCTGGCCCTGGCCGCCGGTACCTGGGCCGCGCTCGCCGCCTCCGGTGCCGGGCGGCGGACGCGCCGGGTGCTCGAAGCGCTGTTCATGCTGCCGGTGGCCGTGCCGTCCGTGGTGGTCGGCCTCGCCGTGCTGGTGGCGTTCAGCAAGCCGCCGATGCTGCTCAACGGCACCCCGTCGATCGTGATCGTCGCCCACACCGTCCTGGTGACCGCCTTCGCCTACCAGTCCGTCTCGGCGGCCTTGGCCCGGCTGGACCCCGCCTACGCACAGGCGGCCGCGGGTCTGGGCGCCCGCCCCGGCTATGTGCTGTGGCGGGTCACACTGCCCCTGCTGCTCCCGTCGCTCACCGCGGCGGCGGGGCTGTGCTTCGCCCTGTCCATGGGCGAGCTCAGCGCCACGATGATGCTCTATCCGCCGGACTGGCTGCCGCTGCCGGTCCGGATCTTCTCGGCCACCGACCGGGGCTCCCTCTTCACCGGCTCCGCGGTCGCCGTCGTCCTCATGGGAACGACGCTGCTCGTCCTGCTCGCCGTCTCCCGCATCCGCACCAGAGCTACCTTCCGCTAGGAGAAGCGAAACGTCATGTCCCGCGCACTCAAGCCGATCGCCGCCGTCGGCGGGGTCCTCGTCCTCGCCGTTTCCCTCACTGCCTGCGGTGGTGCCACCGCCGATCCCCACGCCAAGGTCGTCACCGTCTACAGCGCCGACGGGCTCAAGGGCGAGAGCGGTGACGGCTGGTACGACAAGGTCTTCAAGGACTTCGAGAAGCAGACCGGTATCAAGGTCAAGTACGTGGAGGGCGGCTCCGGCGAGATCGTGCAGCGCGCCGTCCGCGAGAAGGCCAACACCCAGGCCGATGTGCTGGTCACCCTGCCGCCGTTCATCCAGCAGGCCGACGCCAAGGGGCTGCTGGGCCGCTACGCGCCGAAGGGGTCGGACAAGGTGGCCGCCTCCGACAAGTCCGCCGAGGACACCTGGACCTCCGTCGTCAACAACTACGCCGGGTTCATCTACAACAAGAAGCGGCTCAAGACCGCGCCCACCACCTGGGAGCAGCTCCTCGACGGTTCGTACCGGGGCAAGGTGCAGTACAGCACCCCCGGGGTCGCGGGTGACGGTACGGCGGTGGTCATCAAGGCCATCCATGACTTCGGCGGCAAGGAACCGGCGCTGGACTATCTGAAGAAGCTCCAGTCCAACAACGTCGGCCCGTCCTCCTCGACGAGCAAGCTGGCGCCGAAGGTCGACAAGGGCGAGGTCCACGTCGCCAACGGCGATGTCCAGATGAACTACGCCCAGTCCCGGTCCATGCCGAACCTCGGCATATGGTTCCCGGCCAAGCGAGGCGGCAAGCCCACCACCTTCCCGCTGCCCTACGCCGCCGGGCTGGTCAAGAACGCGCCCCACGAGGGCAACGCCAAGAAGCTGCTGGACTTCATGCTTACCGCGGCCGCCCAGAAGCAGGTCAGTGAGATCGGCGGCGGATTCTCGGCCCGTACGGACATCAAGGCCACGGACGCCAACGCCCGCGCGCTGGCGGAGATCATGAAGGGCGTCCAGATCTTCCACCCGGACTGGAAGGACATTGACGACCACCTCGACGCGTACATCGACGGCTGGAAGTCGGCCACCGGCAGCTGATGTCCCGGGATCGAAGCGGTCCATGGCGCTGAGTGCGCGCCATGGACCGTTTTGGTTTGGCCAACTGGCTTGATTTGACCGTCTGTTGACACCCCATTGACGATTCTTTTACTGTCTGAACGCGGCGGCAGCAACATCAACTTCAACCGCCCACCCTTCCCCCTTCCCTATTCCGGAGGTGTCAGATGGAGCAGCTGATCAAGAAGATGGCTCAGGACGAGGTCTGGAAGAGCTGGGTCGCCGCCAACTCCGCGCAGGGCGGCGCCAAGGACGGCTGTATCAGCGCGTCCCCGAAGGAGGGCTGCATCAGCGCGGCGGGCAAGACGGGCTGCATCTCCTGACCCGTCGCTCCCCGAACCGGGGTGGGGCGGCCGGGCTCAAGCGGACCGGCGGCCCCACTTCGGCATGCTCACGCCCCGCCCGTGCGGGGCCTTCGCTTCTTCGAGGACACCCAAGGTGGCCATGGACGACCAGCCGACACCGGACATCATCGACCACGTACGGGACATCCCGCTCTACCGCGAGTCGATCGAGCGGGGACACTTTCCCGTACTGGAAAAGACGGAGATAGCCCGCCACTTCCCGCACAACTGGATGACACCGGAGCTCGCCCGCGCCCTGGAGACCGGCGCGGCGGAGTATGTGCTGTCCACCGGCACCAACCACGCCCGGATGCGGCTCATCCGGCCCCCGTACTTCCTGCTCCACTCCTACTACCGGCTGTGGAGCGAACATCCGGACATCGCCCACACCTGGCACGACGGATGCCAACGGGTCTCGCTGACCACCGTGCTCGCCACCGAACACGTCGCCCGGGTCAACGCCGCCAAGCGCGGCGGCGAACCGGAGGAGGTCCCCTCGCCCGCGGAACGGCGGCTGGACGACCGCACGCTCTATCTCAACCTCCGGCTGGACCCCGCCCTCTGGGAACGTGCGGAGGTGGAGCGGATGCTCACCGAGATCCGCGGCGTCTGCGCCGCCCACCCCCAGGGCCGCTATCACCTCGACTGCTCCGGCTACCATCTGGCCCATCTGGTACGGAAGGCGGACCAGTGGGGGATGTGGGACGACTTCCCCCGGCCCGCCAGCATCATCCACGCCTACGAGTACACCCCGCGCGGCGTACGGCGGTATCTGCGCGAGCACTTCGACTGCCCCGTCATCGACCTCTTCGGCAGTACCGAGCTGGGCTATCTCTATTACAGCGACCGCGACGGCCGCTATCACCCCTATCTGGACCGGATGAGCGTCGAACTGCTCCCCGTGGCGCCCGACAGCGATATCCACCGGCTTGTGGTCACCAGTGTGCGCAATCCCTATATGCCGCTGATCCGCTACAACTCGGGCGACTGCGTCCGCACCCTCGACGGCTCGTCCGACCCCGGAAGGGTCGCCGCCTTCTGCGGCCGTGAGAAGGAACTGCTGAACACCGCGCGCGGGCCGGTGGCGCAGGCCGACCTCGACGACCGCATCGACTCCGTCTCACCCCGGATCTTCCTCCACCAACTGGTGCTCACGGGGGAGAAGGAGTGCCGGTTGCGCTACACCACCTTCGACGACCGCCCCCTGGAGGCCGAGGAGACCGCCGTCCTGGAGCACGGCACGGCCCAACTGACCGGACTCCACTGCGTCCTGGAACACCGGACCCAGCTGCCCATCGGCACGTCCGGCAAGTACGCCTGGCTCGCCACCGAGCGCTGAGCCCCGGGTACCGCTCCCGAGCACCGACCACCCGCCCCCCGACCACACACGGACGGCCCATGACCCCACAGAGCACCCAGCCCCAGGTGTCGGCGGAGGAGCTGACCGGCCTCCTCGGCGAACGACTGCACCACGAGGTGGTGGGCTACGCCACCGGCAGGACCGACGCCGGCCCGGAGTACGCCGAGCGCCAGGTCCTCGAATGCCTCCGCTACCTCTATCTCGTCTCCCGCCACCGCGACCGGCTCAGCGGGCTCTTCCTGCCGGTCGAGCAGGACATCGACGAGATCTGGCACTATCTGATCCTCCAGACCCGGGAGTACCGCACCCTGTGCGAGGAGCGGCTGCCGGGCCGCTGCTTCATCCACCACCGCAGCATCGCCTACGGGGACTACCAGCGGGAGCCGGGCCGGGAGCGGGCCATCGAGGAGGCGCTGCGCTGGATCCCCCTCTACCGTGCGGCGTTCGGGCCCTTCGACGAGGGCGCGCTGCCGCACTGGACCGTGGTGCGCTTCCTCCATACCCGGATGAACATGTCGCTGGCGGAGATCTCGGCACTCGAACCGCTCGAACCGCTGGAACCAGTGGGTCCGCTCGCCGCCGGATAACCTGCCGACGGCCGAACTCCGGCCATGTGAAGGGGGAGACCATGAGCGTCACACCGGCCGGGCGGACCGCTCGCGCCGCCACGGAGCCGGGGGTCATACCCGAGCAGCGACGGGTGCTGACCGTCCTGGTGACGGCCCAGATCCTCAGCGGTGCCGGGATGGCCGCGGGCATCACCGTGGGGGCGCTGCTCGCCGAGGACATGCTCGGCACCACCGGACTCGCGGGTCTGCCCGCCGCCCTGTTCACCTCGGGCGCCGCCCTGGGGGCCATGGCCATCGGGCGGCTCTCCCAGCGCTGGGGCCGCCGCCCCGGACTGGCCCTCGGCTATGCCACCGCGGCGACGGGGAGCCTCGGTGTGGTGGTGGCGGGCACCGTGGACAGTGTGCCGCTGCTCTTCCTCGCCCTGGTGCTCTACGGCGCGGGCAGCGCCACCAATCTGCTCGCGCGCTACGCCGGAGCCGATCTGGCGCCGCCCGAGCGGCGCGGACGGGCGGTGAGCACGGTTCTGCTGGCCACCACCTTCGGAGCCGTCCTCGGGCCCAACCTCGTGGGCGTCACCGGGGACCTCGCACACTCCTGGGCCATGCCACGGCTCGTCGGTCCCTTCCTGCTGGCCGCCGTGGCGTACACACTGGGCAGCTGTGTGCTGGCGGGGTGGCTGCGACCCGATCCGCTCCTGCTCGCCCGTGAACTCGCCGAGCGCCGGGCGACGTCGGAAACCGACGAGGGGACGGACGAGGGGACGGATGAAGGGACCGATGGTCCGGCCGCCGGTCCCGCCACGGGGAAGACCGGTGACCGCCCCGCGCCCGGTGTGATCACCGGCGCCACGGTGATGGTCGTCGGTCAGCTGGTGATGATCGCCATCATGACGATGACCCCGGTGCATATGAAGGACCACGGCCACAGCACCCAGGCGGCCGGGCTGGTCATCGCGCTCCATGTGGGAGCGATGTTCCTGCCGTCGCCGCTGAGCGGTCTGCTCGCGGACCGGGTCGGAAGACTGCGCGTCGCGGCGGCGGGCTCCGCCGTGCTGCTGTCCGCCGGGTTGCTCGCCGCGCTCGCCTCCCCGCACAGTGTGCCCGCCCTGGCCACCGCGCTGGTCCTGCTGGGCCTGGGCTGGAACATGGGGCTGGTGAGCGCCACGGCCATCATCACCGACGCCGTACCGCTGGACAGCAGGGCGGCCGTCCAGGGGCTGGTCGACGTCGGAGTGGCCATCGCCGGCACCACCGGCGGGCTGGCTTCGGGGCTGGTCGTGGCGGGCGGTGGCTACGGCTGGCTGGCGGCGGGTGGCGGCATCCTCGCGCTGACGGTCATTCCGGTCCTCGCCCTGGCCACGCGGCCCCGGCCACGGCCACGGACCTGACGCCGGTCCGCGGGCACCAGGCCGTTCTCACACCACCGGATAGCCGCCGTCGACCCGGATGGCGGTGATCCCGCTGACATGCCGGGCACCGCACCGGTCCTGGGGCAGCACCAGCTGCGGGCCATGGCAGTCCAGCGGGGTGCTGTCGATCCGGGTGGCCAGCAGCACCGGCGCCTGCCCGAAGTCCGGGTCGATCTCACCCCAGGACAGCAGGGCGCGATGACCGTCCGCACCGCTGACGGCGATGAGAAAACGCAACCGGTCCTTGCGCCGGGTCCGGTCGAACCCCGGCCCCGCGCCGAGGAGCACCTCATGCAGCAGCGGGCCCTCGAAACGGTGGCGCTGGACACCGCTGGTCGCGCACTCGAAGCTCACCTGCGCCCGATGCTGTGGCCAGTTGAGCAGATCGGCCACCGTCAGCCGAGCCGGGCGGGCGAGATCGCCGGTGAGGACGACCGCGGCCAACGGACCGGCGGGTGCGAGGGACTGGCTCATGGGCATCCACCTCCCGGATGACGGTACCCGCGGTGCCGGTCCACGCAAACGCATATGCACATCGAATCCCCTGCTCGAACAGCAGATGCGAGCACCTGTCACGCAAGGTGCTCGCATCTGCGGAAAGCGGGAATCAGCGGACCCGAGTTGCCCTGATGTCATGGCCGTCGGCCGTCAGACAGCGCCCGGTGGACAGGTCATAGCGCCAGCCGTGCAGCGTGCAGGTGAGCACTTCGCCGTCGATCTGCCCGAACCGGCCGAGATCGGCGCTCAGATGGGGGCAGCGACGCTGGATCCGCCAGCCGCCGGTCTCGATGTCCTGGCCGTCGTCCTGACTCGCGTCGTAGTAGTTCTCCACGTACTCGATGCGCTCCATGGACAGGCACTTGAAGAACACATACAGGAACTCGTTGTAGGGCCCGATCCGGCTCGCGGTGAACCGCATCGACAGCAGCAGGCTGTTGGACCAGTCCACCTCACGCCGTGCGATGTTGGTGGCCACCAGATCCCCCGTGGTGGACAGGGTGTAGCGGCAGCGCTCCCCGTCCCACAGCCGAACCTCCCGCCCCGGGAAGTCGATCACGATCGGCACCTCTCCCACATCCAGCCGAGCCGGGCCGCCCACTCCCGTGCAGATGTGCTCCGCCCGCGCCAGCAGCGGCTCCCACCACTCCTTGAGCTGCGCCAGCAGCTGGTCGCGGGGCAGTTCGGGGGAGCGCGCGGCACGTTCGGCGGCCAGCACATCCTGCTGTCTGCGGGCAAAGTCCCGCAGATAGTCGCGCTTGTTGCGGAAGATGTGGTCGATCTCCTTGTCGGTGTAGCGGTGGGTGAGCTTGCACGCGGTGTCCTCCGGCTCCGCCACCGTGCCCGGCAGCAGCAGATGTGCCTGCACCTCCGGCCGCGCCCCGGCCAGTTCACCCAGGAACTCCCGCTGGTCGACGAAGATGCTCTCGCCGTCCCGCCCGGTGCCGTTGTGCTCGAACAGCGCCTCGTCGAGGAAACACGGCGGACCGGCGTTGGGGAACACATGCTTCGCCTGCACCGCGTCGATGTAGCGCAGCGCCCGATCGAACTGGCCCTTCCGCTTGCGTGCGGCGAACTCCTTCTTCGCGGACAGCGGCAGCTGGTACACCATCGGATACCAGATGGCTCCGGAGAACTGCACGAAGTACGCGTCCACCTCGCCGAACTCCCGGATGGCCGCGATGTCCAGCGGATGCGCGTCGTTCTGGTTGAGCAGGACGGTCTGCCCGTCGTCGAGCGAGAGCGCGGAGTCGCCGATGGGCCCGTCACCGGGGCCGGTCAGCGCGGTGATCATGATGCGCAGGCCGTCGCGCTCCACCGGGACACCGGTCCGAGTGCGCAGGAACCGGGTGAACCCGAGGTCCCGCAGCTCACGCTCCAGTTCATCGGTGGCGAAGGCGGGAAGCAGCACCGTGAGGTCCTTGCGGACATGCCGTCGCAGATTCTCCGCGTCGAAGTGGTCCCGGTGCAGATGGGAGACGTACAGATAGTCGGCCGACCGCCCGTAGTGCACCCAGTCCAGGTCGGTGTTGTCCGGGAACGGAAACCATGAGCCGAAGAAGGCGGGGTTGACCCAGGGGTCGCAGAGCACCGATCCCGCGGCGGTCTCGATGAACAGTCCAGCATGCCCCAGTCCGGTTACGCGCATACCACAGCACCCCAGCCAGTTAGGCAACATCGGATATGTCAACCGTGTCTGGGTTTTATGGGGTCTGCACCCGTAGTTGCGCCCCGCGGGTGGCGGCGGTCCGCCACCCGGGTCACCACGGTGCGAAGGGGCGCCACCAAGGCCCCGTCATCGGGTGCCGGAAAACGCGCCGGGCCGCCGCCGCTTCCGGTGGAATCCGGAAGCGGCGGCGGCCCGAGCGTTCGACCGCGGGGTCAGCGGGCGGCGGTGGCGGCGCTGTTCGCGCCGGTCGCCTCCGCCGTCCGGGCAGCCGTACCGGCCGCCGGACGCGGGATGAGCTGACGCTCGGCGAGATGGCCGAAGATCAGCCCGAAGGAGATCCACAGCGTGCACTGGATGGTGAGGGCCGCCAGGCGGAACTGCCACAGCAGGGTCGCCGGGAAGTGCTCGGGCACCTCGTTGAAGGACGGGAGGAACGCATAGGCCAGACCGACGGCCGCCACGAAGGCCACCGAAGCGGCCACGGTGGCGTTCCAGTTGCCCAGCCGCGGTGCGAGCCGCTTGCCGAGGATAACCGCAGCCACCGACAGCAGCACGCCCAGCACCACCATCAGGAAATACAGCGTGGTGCGCTGGTCGAGGGTGGACGGGTCACCGACGGACGGCGGATTGGCCGGATACTTGAAGAACGGCACCAGGTAGACCGCCACCAGCGTGCCGAGCGAGACCAGGGCGGCGGTGGCGCGCGGCCCGAACCGGCCGATGCGGCCGAGGGCCACACAGACGGCCAGGGACGCGATGCCGCCGAAGGCGACACCGTAGATCAGCACACCGGTGGCCAGACCGCCGGTGGACTGCATGGTACGGCTGACGAGTTCGACGCCGCCGTGCTCATGGCTGTGCGCATCCTCGAAGGAGATAGCCGAGTCGATGCGCGGCTCGCCCAGCAGATACGCGACGACAAGGGCCAGCACCCCGGCGGCGAGGCCCGCGAGCATGCCCCGGACGAGCAACGCCCGGACGGATATGGAATTCATGACGGTTCCGCTTCCCCTGAACTGGGATGTGACGAGAGTGGAGCCGGGGTCAGTGGCAGGGGAAACCGAGCAGGTGGCGACCGTCGTGCACCCACTCGTGCACACCCTCGCCGGAGACGAGAGCGGTGGCACCCTGCTCCGCGCCGATGAAGTAGAGCAGGACCAGCATGAGAATGCCGAAGAAGACGGCCCAGGGGGCGACGGCCTTGAGCGAGATGGGGGTGATCTCCGGCACCGGCTGGGCGCTGGGTGCGGGAACGGACTGAGCCATGGTCGAACCTCCTGGGGAACACGCGTCCCGGTCGTGGGTACTCGAACGACGGCGCCGGGTCTGACTCGTCCGGCGGCGGCTCCCCAGGCGCGGGGTCCTCCGACGGACACACAGTGGCGCGACCGTGCCGGGCTCTCACCGGACTTCCGTCGCGCCGTCGTTGTCATGAGACGGTAGCGCGTGACAGTCGTTCACCGCTACGGCGCGGGTACCAGAATGTGCGCCCCTACGTGGGCGAATGGGGCAGACGAGGGGGACAAGGTGGTGCGTATCACTCTGGTGACGCCCGCGGTCAACGCCGCATTGCGGCAGGTGAGGTTCGACGACGCCCCGCCGGACCCGTCGGCCGCCCGCCGCGCCGAGGCCGCCGCGGGCTCCCTGCCGCGCCACGGCATCAGCCTGACCGCCCCCTCCGAGCGCTGCCGCTCCACCGCGACCGCGCTGGGCCTGGACGCCGCGGTGGAGGAGGAACTACGCGATCTGGACGTGGGCCGCTGGCGGGGCCGCTCGCTGGACGAGGTCGGCCGCCGGGCACCGGAGGAGGTGGCCGCCTGGCTGGCCGATCCGGCGGCGGCTCCGCACGGTGGCGAATCACTGCTGGAGCTGCTGGAACGGGTCGGGGGCTGGCTGGAGGGCCGGGCCGAGAACGAGGAGAGCGTGCTCGCCGTCGCGGACCCCCCGGTGGTCCGGGCGGCGCTGGTACACGCCCTTGGCGTGCCCGCCCCGGCCTTCTGGCGGCTGGACACCGCCCCGCTGACCGCCACCGAACTCAGCGGCCGCTCCGGGCGCTGGAATCTGCGCTGCGGGCGGCCGCTGACGGCGGCGGAGTGAGCCGGAGCCTCAGCCGGTGCGGCCCGGCAGTGTGGCCCGCACCGCGCGGGCGGCGGCCACCAGGTTCTCCAGCGAGGCCCGGACCTCGGGCCGGTCGCGGGTCTTCAGCCCGCAGTCCGGGTTGACCCACAGCCGTTCGGGCGGAACGGCCATGAGCCCCCCGCGCAGCAGGGCGGCCGCCTCATCGGCCCCGGGCACCCACGGTGCGTCACCGGCTCGGCGTCCGGCTCCCGGTCGGACTCCAGGAGCCACGTCTCGTGCCGGATCACTGCCCGCGTGCACATCCTCGTTCCTTCCCGTGCAGCTCTGCCCACACCCGCTTGCCCCACGGCAGCGGATCGGTCCCACAGATGCCCGCCGGGTCATCGACACGTCCGGGGACCTGCCTCGGAGCGCACGGCAGAGCCGGCCGGCTGAGCCGGGTCGCACCACCCCCGGCTGATTCCTGGAGCGGGCAGCACCAGCGTCATCGGCCCATGGACCCAGCACTCGCAGCGGCGCTGCGGCCCAGGGGAAACGGGCCCGCTGGCGCGGGAGTTCGCTCCGGCGGAATGATCTCTACACGTCATCCCGACCGATGTCAGAAGAGGGAGCTGAACCGCATGTCCCAGGTACGACGGGCCCATGTCTCCGATCACCGCGCGATCGTGGAGCGCGTCCAGACGTGGTGGGGCGACTCGCGCACCCCCGAACAGGCCCGTGAGTTGTCCCTGTTGCTGCCCAAGCTGTTTCTCCAGTTCTTCTCCGGCACCAGCCTGGTCCGGGAGAACGCGGACGGATCCGTCGCCGCCTTCCTGGTCGGCTTCTACTCCGCCGACCACGACGACGAGGCGTATATCCACTTCGTGGGCGTGGACCCGGCGTTGCGCGGCCAGGGCGTGGCCCGCGAGCTGTACACCGAGTTCTTCCGGCGCGCCGCCGAGGCGGGCCGCCGTGAGGTCCGCGCCATCACCTCCCCGCAGAACACCGGCTCCATCGCCTTCCACCGGGCCATGGGCTTCGCCCTGGAGCAGGGTGACCGCGAGCTCGACGGTCTCCCCGTTCACGGTGACTACGACGGTCCGGGGCAGCACCGGGTCTGCTTCCACCGGCCCATTCCGAGCACGAAGTGAGCATCCCGCGCTCGCGGTGAGCGTCACGCCGGTTCGGCCCGTATAGGGGGAGGGTCCTCGCCGTCCGGGGCCCGGGGCCGGATCGACGTGAAGGAGGCAGGGTGGTGAAGCACACGCGGCGACGCGTGCGCCGTGGCGTACGGTTCGCGGCCGTCGGGGCGTTGGTGGCGGGTGGACTGATGGTCTCGCAGTCCGTGTCGAACGGATCCGTCCAGGGGGCGGCGGGAGGCGATGCGCCCAGGGTCCTGGGCGATCGGGACGCGGGCCTCGGTGGCCGCCTGGAGACCAGGCTCGGTGCCTCCCGTACGGCAGGGAGCTGGATCGGCGCCGACGGCCGCACGGTCGTCGCGGTGACCGACGAGGAGGCCGCCGCCGAGGTCACCCGGGCCGGGGCGCGGCCCAAACAGGTGCGCTACAGCATGAAGGAGCTGGACTCCGCGACACGGACGCTGCGTGCCGCGCCCCGGGTGGCCGGAACCGCGTGGATGGTGGACCCCACTTCCAACAAGGTGGTGGTGCTCGGCGACAGCACCGTCTCCGCCGACCGCTGGTCCCGGATGAAGGGCGTCGCCTCCGAAGTGGGCGGGGAGGTGCGGATGGAGCGCACCACCGGCGCGTTCACCACCAGAACCACCGGCGCCGCGCCCATCTTCGCCAGCGGAAGCCGCTGTTCGGCCGGGTTCAACGTCACCGACGGACAGAACGGCTACATCCTGACGGCCGGACACTGCGGCCCCAACGGCACCAACTGGTTCACCGACGCCTCGGGGAAGACCGGTATCGGCACCACGGTCCAGAGCAGCTTCCCCGGCAATGACTTCTCCCTGATCCGCTACGACAACCGCGCCCTGGACCAGAGCGGTGTGGTGGACGTCGGCGGCGGCCGGACAGTGCGTATCACCGGCGTCGCCGACCCCGTGGTGGGTCAGGAGGTGTTCCGCAGCGGCAGCACCACCGGACTCCGCTCCGGCAGGGTGACCGGGCTGAACGCCACCGTCAACTACCCCGAGGGCACCGTCAGCGGACTCATCCGCACCACTGTGTGCGCCGAACCCGGTGACAGCGGCGGGCCGTTGCTCGCCCAGGGCGTGGCGCTCGGGGTCACCTCCGGCGGCAGTGGCGACTGCGACAAGGGCGGAGTGACGTTCTTCCAGCCCGTCACCAAGGCGCTCACCGCACTCGGGGTGACCATCCCGGGCACCAAGCCCGGCGGCGCCAAGGCGGGCGGTGCGCCGGTCGGCCCCGCGGCGGGCAGCGCGGCGGCCCCCGGCGGCATCGGAGCCGAGGACCGCTCCCTGTCCGTCGACGGTGTGGTGAACCGCTTCCGTGACCTCGGCCCCGGTGCGCTGATCATCGGCGCCGGTCTGGTGGGCCTGCTGTCCACCGTCGCCGTCCCCGGCCGACGGCGTCGCTACCGCGACCACTACTCCACCGGCTGGGGGTGATCCCACGGACCGGGACGACGGCGCTCGACACCAACGTGCTCAGCGCCGTACGGCTGATCCGCCACTATCTGCCACTAGGTCCTGTCCTGTCGATCTTCGTGGATCAGCCCGCGGCGTCTGGTGAGGGGGCACCTCCCAGCGGTAGCTGGGGGAGGATCGCAGGAAGATCGCCCTCGTACTGGGCGTACTCGGGCGACTTTCGACAACGCGGCGAGGTGCGGTGCCAGGCGTCGCGGGCCCGCGGAGATCGGCAGGACAGGGCCTAGGCGGCTATGAGGACGCGATCCTGCCCTGAGCGCCGGGCCCCGGACCGGGCTGGGGCCCGGGCACCGGCGGGGCGCCCAGGTCGCATACCGCCACCCCCCGTTCCACCAGGCTCCCCAGCACCAGATGGCGGCCGGTGACACAGACGCTCGTGGCCATCCGGTACGGGGACCGGCGGTGCACCAGGTGGTGGGCCACCCGGCCGTCGGCGCCCACGGCGAGGACCCGTACCGTCGGCCGCGGGCCGGGGGCGAAGCGCCGCACCGCCCGCCACGCCGCCCTTCTGACGACGGGTGAGGCCCGGTGCAACCAGTCCACGGCGGGTTCTCGCGGTCCGGCCAGGGCGACCCAGAACAGCCCGCCGGGACCACGGGTGAGATTGTCCGGGAAGCCCGGCAGACCCCCGAGGAGGGTGTCCCGCCGTCCGGCCCGGGGACCGGTCAGCCACAGACGGCTGATCCGGTAGGCGCCGGTCTCCACCACGGCCACGAACGACCCGTCCTCGGCCAGCGCGACGCCGTTGGCGAACTGGAGCCCGTCCAGCAGTACTTCCAGGCGGCTGCCCGGAGTCAGCCGCAGCAACCGCCCGGTGCCCCGGTGCTCGAGGATGTCACCGAGCCAGTCCTCCAGGGCGTAATGGCGGCTGGAGACGGTGAAGTAGACGGTGCCGTCACCCGCCACGGCCACATTGGAGCAAAAGCGGAGCGGTTCGCCGTTCACCTCGTCGGCCAGTACCCGTACCCCACCGTCGGCCGGGGAGACGGCCAGCAGTCCGCGGCGGGCGTCGCACACCAGCACCTCGCCGTCAGGGGAAGGGGCCAGCCCCAGCGGTCTGCCACCGGTGCGCGCGATCACCTCCGACCCGGCCCGGTCCCGCGCGGGGGATAGCGTGAGCCGCCGAACCGCCCCGTCCGCGGTCCCGGTCAGGATCCGCCCCTCGGCGTCGAGCGCCACATGCTCCGGCCCATGCGCCTCGGGGGCCAGCACCCGCGGATACGGCAGGGGTTCGGTCATCTCGCCTCCGGGATACCACAGCGGAGACGGCCCCCGCGGGCACGGGAGCCATCTCGGATTGAAGGGGCGCCGCGGACTCGGCCGCGGACTCAGTAGGTGTGGTGGTGCCGGTGTTCGGGGTCCTCGACCACCGGTGTCGCCGCCGTCGGCGTGATCACACGCCGTCGCTTGTAGACGCTGACGTACGCGGCCATCCCGATGACACCGACGGCCATCAGGATCAGGCCCACCAACTGGACGTTGAAGCCATCGGCGTCCCAGTCCGTAGCGAAGGTGAGAATACCCCCCACCGCGATCATGAGTATGCAACCGCCCATGCCCATGGATAGTGCCTCCGTACACAAGTCGGCTGATCCGGGCTGTCGCGAAGCCGGGTACCCGCACCCGGCGGTGTCATTCCCCCGTGCCCGCGCCAGCCGCCGCGACGCGAGGGCCGGATCGCCCCCTCGGGAGCGATCCGGCCCATGGAGCGTTTCCGGCCAGGGTCAGCCGGTGGCGCCGCCGGGTGAGGCGGGAACCGTGGGGAGCGCGGTGAACAGATCGAGACCCATCGCCGCGGCGATGAGCAGCCCGAGGATGCCGAGCGCCACGGCGCCCCAGGCCACCGCCGCGATCCACGGGGCGGCGGCCGGGGCCGGGGAAGTGTCCGGGGCCGACGGGCGGCGGCGCGTCAGCACCACCGCGGCGATCACCACGGCGGCCAGCGCGAAGAACCCGTTGACCAGGGCGGCGGTGTGCCACGGAGTGCCGTACAACGCGGAGATCTGGTCTCCGGCCGAGCCGGTCTGAGCCGCGATCTGCCCGGTCAGCTGCTTGCGCTCCTGCAACATCGTGCCGAGCCAGGTGCCGCTGACCGAGGCGAAGCCCAGGCCCGCGGCGACGACCGCGGCGGCGCCCGGGAGCACCCCGGGGGTGGCCGCCCGCGGCGCGGGGTGATCGTCCCGGTCCTCCTGGTCGTCCCGGTCGTCCCCGGCGGGATCGTGGTCCGGGTGGTGGTCGTCCGTGGCCTGATCCCCGTCAGGGGATTCCGTGCGGTCCTCGACTGCCTCCGGGACACCCTCGGCCGTCTTCTGCCCGGCGTCCTCGGGTGCATCCCCGGCCTTCACGGGGTCGGTCGAATGGTCGGTCCTGGTGGTGGTGTCCATGGTGCGGACCGTAGGGACCGAAGATGAGAGTCCGCTGAGAAAGCGATGTCATCCCAGCGCACCGGATCGCCGGCGCCGACCGGGTGGAGATCGGCCGGTCCGCTTACGCTGGCCGCAGCGTCTCACCGTTGGCCGAAAACCTTCGCTGGACGACAGGAGCACATCGTGGCCGGCCCCACCCACGACGGCGCCGTATCCGACGGCGGACCGCGGCACCGCTTCCGCGCGTGGCTGCTGGAGGGGCTGACGGACATGGCCAGGCGTCAGCCCGGACCCCATGCCCAGCCGGAGTCCGCGCACAACGGACAGCCCTGGTGGCGGGTGATGTGCCTGACCGGTCTCGACTACTTCTCCACACTGGGTTACCAGCCGGGTATCGCCGCGCTGGCGGCCGGACTGCTCTCCCCGCTGGCCACCGTGGTGCTGGTGCTGGTCACCCTGGTGGGCGCGCTGCCGGTGTACCGGCGGGTGGCCGAGGAGAGCCCGCACGGCCAGGGGTCGATCGCCATGCTGGAGCGGCTGCTCACCTTCTGGAAGGGCAAGGTGTTCGTCCTCACCCTGCTGGGTTTCGCCGCCACCGACTTTCTCATCACCATCACCCTCTCGGCCGCCGACGCCACCGCCCACCTGGTGGAGAACCCCCATCTCACCAGCGCCCTGCGCGGCCATGAGGTGGCCGTCACACTGATCCTCATCGGCATGCTGGGCGCGGTGTTCCTCAAGGGGTTCACCGAGGCCATCGGGCTCGCGGTGGCCCTGGTCGGGGTGTATCTGCTGCTCAACGCCGTGGTGGTGGCGGTCGGACTGTGGCATGTGTTCACCGCCCCGCATGTCATCCCCGACTGGTCCCACGCCCTGACCGCCGAACGCGGCAGTCCGCTGGTGATGGTCGGGGTGGCTCTGATCATCTTCCCCAAGCTGGCGCTGGGCCTGTCCGGGTTCGAGACCGGCGTGGCCGTGATGCCGCATATCGAGGGCAAGCCCGGGGACACCGAGGAACACCCCACCGGGCGGATCCACGGCGCCCGGAAGCTGCTGACCACCGCCGCGGTGATCATGAGTGTTTTCCTGATCACCTCCAGCTTCATCACCACCCTGCTGATCCCGCAGAAGGATTTCGAGGAGGGCGGCCCGGCCAACGGCCGCGCCCTGGCCTATCTCGCCCACGAGTACCTGGGATCGGCCTTCGGGAGCGTCTACGACGCCTCCACCATCGCCATCCTCTGGTTCGCCGGGGCCTCGGCCATGGCCGGGCTGCTCAATCTCATGCCCCGCTATCTGCCGCGCTACGGCATGGCTCCCCACTGGGCGCGCGCGGTCCGCCCGATGGTGCTGGTGTTCATCCTCGTCGCGTTCCTCGTTACCTGGATCTTCAAGGCGAGCGTGGACGCCCAGGGCGGCGCCTACGCCACCGGTGTCCTGGTGCTCATCACCTCCGCCGCCATCGCCGTCACCATCGCCGCCCGGCGGGCCCGGCAGCGTGGCTGGAGCATCGGATTCGGGGTCATCTCGCTGATCTTCCTGTACACCACGGCGGTCAATGTCATCGAGCGGCCCGACGGTGTGAAGATCGGCGCCTGCTTCATCGGCGGCATCATGGCGGTGTCCCTGCTCTCCCGTGTCGCCCGCGCCTTCGAGCTACGGGTGACCAGCGTGACCTTCGACGCCATGGCCGAGCGGTTCATCCGTGACATCGCCCACCGCAGGATCCGCTTCATCGCCAACAAGCCCGAACGCCGCGACCTGGCCGAATACCGCGATAAGCAGCACCAGATCCGCTCCGACAACGACATCCCGCCGGAGGAGGACATCATCTTCGTCGAGGTCACCGTCGCCGACCCGTCGGAGTTCGAGAGCGAATTGCGGGTGTGCGGAGAGGTCGTGCACGGCCGCTACCGGGTGCTCACCCTCCAGAGCGCCACCATCCCCAACGCACTGGCCGCTCTGCTGCTGCGGGTGCGGGACGAGACCGGACAGCGGCCGCACATCTACTTCGAGTGGACCGAGGGCAATCCGATCGCCCACTTCCTGCGCTTCTTCCTCTTCGGACAGGGCGAGGTCGCGCCCGTCACCCGTGAGGTGCTGCGGGAGGCCGAACCCGACCGCGCCCGCCGCCCCCATGTCCACGTCGGCTGAGCGTCAGGGTTCCGTCAAGGCCGGGCCGTCCGGCGTACGGAACGCGTCAGCACAACAGGCACCGGACCCCCGTTCGGCCTAGCGTGGAGACATGGGACGGGGAACGGAACGACCGGCCCCGGTGCCCGGCGGGCAGCGCGCCGGGCACCCGGTGTCCGCGCACTGCGACAGCGACCGCCGGTGGCGCGGGGACGCCCGGTGCGCGGCATACTGCGCGCTGACGTTCGTGGCGCTGACCACCCTGCTCGACTGGGGCTCGGGCGGGCTCACCGTCGGCCGTGCCGATCTGTGGGCGCTGATCGGTGCCGTGGTGTTCATGGTGCTCCGCCCGGTCCGGGTCACCGCCGGCGATGGCTGGCTCGCCGTCCGCGGATTGCTGTGCGAACGTCGGGTGCGCACCGACGCCCTGGTCTCGGTGATGGAGTACGGATCCGTCTCCACCCGGCTGGTGCTGCGTGATGCGCACGGCCATGCGGTGGAGCTCGACCCCGATGTGCTGGTGGCCAATCCCCTGCTGTGGCACCGGCTGGACGCGGGCGCCCGCCGCTCCCGTCAGCGCGGCACCCTGCGGCAGGGCGCCGCCGTACTGGACCGGCTGGGCGAACGCATCGACGGCGGCACCGCCCGCGAGATCCTCAAGGCATCCGGACTGGACTGAGACGCGCACCTGCCACGCGGCGGGGGAGGCCCGGTCGCGTGGCACGCGCGCTCCGCGTGGATCAGCGCGCCACCGGCTCCGCGTCCGGCTCCGGCTCCGCGGCGGGCAGACTGTCCATGAAGGAGCTCACCGAGAACACCGCCCGGCCCGGCCCCGGCGGGCCGTAACCGGGAGGCGAGGTCAGCCCGAAGTCCTCCAGGGTCGCCCGGTAGGTCTCCAGCAGCCGGATGTGGTACTCCAGCGGGGCGCCCTGCGGATTGGCCTTGCCCAGCGGTGTGGTCGGCTCCGGACACCAGGTGGTGAAGCGGGGCACCACCCCGTGCGACATGAAGAACCGCAGCCCCTCGGCGGTCGAGTCGATGGCCTCGCCCACCGAGGTGAAGCCGAAGGGCTCGGCCATCTCCACGCCCGCCACGAAGTTGGGGATCACATTGCGGGCGCCGAACACCTCGGTCGAGTCCAGGATGCGGCGGTGCCATTCGTCACGGCCGACGTAGCGTTCCTTGCCTGGGCAGTACAGTTCGAACAGACGCTGGTCCCACACCTCGAAGTTGGGGTGGTAGATCCGGACCCCGTAGTCGTGGAACCGCTGTACGTCCGCCTTGGGCAGTGCCTGCGCCACCACCTTGCCGATCCACCGGCCGGGGAAGCGCTCCTCGATGGCCTTCGCGTACCGGCCGTAGAAGTCGGCCTCGTCCCGGCCGCCCACATGCGAGGTGATGGCACCGCCGGTGAGCGTGTACGCCTGGGAGGTGCGGCCGGTGTCATGCCGGTCGATGATCTCCAGCGCCTCCAGCACCTCCTCGACCGGTTTCACGCCGGTGTACGGGCGCCCGGCCGCCTTGTGCTGACGCCAGTTGTGGTTGATGTCGCAGTACTGGCACTCTTCCTTGGCGCCGAAGTACTGGCACACCCGGAACACCGTCAGATAGACGAGGTAGCCCCACTGGATGGTCGGCGCCACCTCCATCACCGACTTGCCGTTCGCCAGCGTGTGGCGGTAGTAGTCCGGCATCGGCGGCAGACCCACGTCCGCGATCCGGCGGCCGTCCAGATACAGGCCCAGGGCCCCGTCCTCCCCGGCCCGCACCACATACGGCGACGCCGGATTGACCCGCACGGACACCACGGTGCGGCGCAGCTCGTAGGGCCCGCCGGTGAGCACGATCTCCTCGGGCGGCCGGTTCAGGGACGCCGCGCCCAGCTCCGGCAGGGTGCGGTGGTCGAAGGAGAAGATGAAATACGACTTCGGCTTGACATCGCCGTCCTCGTTGCCGCTGAGCGCCGACTCGTCGAAGGCCATGCCACCGCGCAACAGGTCCTCTTTGAGGACGGCTTCCCGGGGCACCTGGGGGAAGCGCTCCATCAGGTCCTCGACCAGCGCGGTACGTCCTGGGCTCTCCATCAACTGCACCATCCCTGACTCTGCCTGGCCTCGTCCGGGCCCCGTATGGATGTGGTGGTACCTGTGGCAGGTCTCTGTACTCAACACCTTAGATCAGAACGTCCGTTCACCTTCGGGTATCCCGGTGTGGCGCCGCGCACCCGGACACGCGACCCCGCCCAGGACACCGACCGGGGCGCGCTCCGCGGCGGCCCGCTCTACGGTGGAAGTCATGACTGTCACCCGGCTCGGCCTGGTGATCCACCGGGCCCGACCCGCCGCCGTCGCGGCGGCCCGTGCCGCGAGTGCGTGGGCCGCCGCCCAGGACCTCCCCTGCACCGAGATCGACGTATGGCGCGGCGACCACCCACGGCGCAGCGCCCAGGAGGAGGCCGACGCCGCCGGGCACCCCGATCTGATCGTCACCTTCGGCGGAGACGGCACCTTTCTGCGCGGTGCCCGCATCGCCGCCAAGGACGGGGGTTCCGCGCTGGGGGTGAACGTCGGCCGGGTCGGCTTCCTCACCGAAATCACCCCCGACCAGGTGGAAGCCGCGCTGGACACCGTGCACGCGGGCGGCGCCACGGTCGAGGAACGCATGCTGCTCACCCTGCGCGCCTCGCGGCTCCTGGAGCTGCCCGTCGGTATGGAGGCGCTGCTGCGCTACGGCCGCGGCCCCGTCCTGCCGCCCCCGAAGGTCCGCCCCGGCAGCCCGGAGGAGGTCGGCTGGGGCGTCGCCCTCGATGTGGTCGCCGTCAACGACGTGGTCTTCGAGAAGCTGGCCCGTGACCGGCAGGCCAGCCTCGGGGTGTATGTGGCCGGTCAGTTGCTCGCGTCCTACTCGGCCGACGCGATCATCGTGGCCACGCCCACCGGCTCCACCGCCTACAGCTTCGCCGCGGGAGGTCCCGTCGTCTCCCCGTCCATGGACGCGCTGGTGTTCACCCCGGTGGCCCCGCACATCGCCTTCGACCGCACCGTCGTGGCCGCGGTCGACGAGGCCGTCGCCGTACGGGTGCTGCCCCATTCGGGGCGGGTGGCGGTGAGCATCGACGGCCAGTTGCGCGGTGTTCTGGAGCCGGGCGACTGGGTGGCGGCCTACCGGGCGCCGGACCGGCTGCGGCTGGTGCGGCTGGCGCCCATGGAGTTCTACCGGCGGCTGCGCGAACGCTTCCGGCTGGCCGACTCGCCCGCGGCCGACCCGGCCCCGCCGTTCTACCGCCCGCGCACCCCGGTCCCCGCCGACCTGGCCCATCTGCGGCTGCCCCCGCCACCCGACACATGACCGTGGGGCGGTCCGCTGGAGATGCGGCGCCCTCACCCCGGTGCCACGCTGAAGGGTGTGACAGCGCACACGTATCACACCGATCTCACCCTGCGTGTCAACGGTGCTGACCGGGCCCTCACGCTCGACAACCGGGTGACGCTGCTGGACGCCCTGCGCGAACACCTGGCGCTGACCGGGGTGAAGAAGGGCTGTGACCACGGGCAGTGCGGAGCCTGTACGGTCCTCCTCGACGGCGAGCGCGTCAACAGCTGTCTGGTGCTGGCGGTGGCGGCGGCCGGTCATGACATCACCACCATCGAGGGGATCGCCGCGCTGGCGGCGACGGGTGAACTCCACCCGCTCCAGCAGGCGTTCCTCGATCACGACGGCTTCCAGTGCGGCTACTGCACACCCGGCCAGATCTGCTCGGCGGTCGGCGCCCTCGCCGAGGCCGCGCGCGGCTGGCCCAGCCATGTCACCGAGGACGTGGCCGCCGGCGTCCCCGCGGCGCAGCCCCTGGACACCGATGAGATCCGGGAGCGGATGAGCGGCAACCTCTGCCGCTGCGGCGCCTACCGGGGCATCGTGGACGCGATCCGTGAGGTCTCCGGGGGCAACGGCGGAGGGGCCGCGCGCGCCACGGCACCGGGCGGTGCCCGATGAAACCCTTCGCCTACGAACGCGCCACCGCGCCCGAGGCCGCCGCCACACGTGTCGCGGACACCGCCGACGCCATGTATCTGGCCGGTGGCACCAACCTGGTGGACCTGATGAAGCTGGGCGTGGCCGAACCCACCCTGCTCGTCGACATCACCGGTCTGCCGTACGACGGCATCGAGCACCGTCCCGACGGCAGCGTGCTGATCGGCTCGCTGGTGTCCAACAGTGTGCTCTCCGGCGACCGCGGGATCCGGGGGCGCTTCCCGGCGGTGGCCGAGGCGGTGCTCGCCGGGGCCTCCGGACAGCTGCGCACCAGAGCCACCACCGGCGGCAATCTGCTCCAGCGCACCCGCTGTGTGTACTTCCAGGACGTCACCAAGGCGTGCAACAAACGCGAGCCGGGGAGCGGGTGTTCGGCCCTCGATGGCAGCCACCGCGACCTCGCCGTCCTCGGCACCTCCGACGCCTGCGTGGCCACGCACCCGTCCGACATGGCGGTGCCCATGGCCGCGCTCGACGCCGTCGTCCACCTCCGGCGCACCGGAGGAGACGCCCGCTCGGTGCCGCTGACCGACTTCTATCTGCTGCCCGGCGACACCCCGGAGCGGGAGACCGTGCTCGAAGCCGGGGAGCTGATCACCGGTGTGGAGCTGCCACCGCCACCCGCGGGGGCCGCCATGTGCTACCGCAAGGTCCGCGACCGCTGGTCCTACGCCTTCGCCCTGGTGTCCGTCGCCGCCGTGGCCGCCACCGCGCCCGACGGCACGCTGAGCGAGATCCGGCTGGCACTCGGCGGAGTGGCGCCGCTGCCCTGGCGGGCCCGCCGGGCCGAGGAGCAGCTCGCCGGCCGCCGTCCGGCCGAGGAGGCGCTGCGCTCGGCGGCCCGGGCCGAGTTCGCGTCGGCGCGTCCGCTGCCGAGGAACGCGTTCAAGATCGACCTCGCGGTGGACCTCATCACCGCCACCGTGCTGGAGCTCGTCGGAGGGGAAGGTCGATGACCACGCTCGAGAGGACCGTGGGCGCCGACGTGACCCGGATCGAAGGACGCGACAAGGTCACCGGCGCCGCGCTCTACGCGTACGAATACCCGGTACGGGACGCCCTCTACGCCTGGGCGGTGCAGTCCACCGTGGCCCGCGGCCGGGTGCGCGGTGTCGACGGCGGCGCGGCGCTGGCGCTGCCCGGAGTGGTGGCCGTGCTCGACAGCGGGAATGTGCAGCGGCTGCACCCCACCGAGGACCCCGAACTCTCCGTGCTCCAGTCCACCGACATCGCCTACCGCGGCCAGATCGTGGCGGCCGTGGTCGCGGACACCTACGAGACCGCGTGCCAGGCCGCGGCTGCGGTGCGCGTGGAGTACGAGGAGAACGGCCACGAGGTCGAACTGCGCGACGACGATCCGAACGCCTTCGTCCCGGACACGGTCAACGCGGGCTACCCCGGGCTGCTGGAGAGCGGCGATGTGGACACCGCCTTCGCCACCGCGCCGGTGACCGTCGACGCCACGTACACCACACCCCCCGAACACGCCGCCCCGATGGAGCCCCACGCCACCATCGCGGTCTGGGACGGTGACGCGCTCACCCTCTACAACGGCGACCAGGGCCCCTGGATGACGGCCGAGGCGCTCGCCGAGCTGTTCGGCCTGCCCGGGGGCAGCGTACGGATCGTGGCCGACCACGTCGGCGGTGGCTTCGGCTCCAAGGCGGTGCCCCGGCCGCCCACAGTACTCGCCGCGCTGGCCGCCCGTGCCGTGGGCCGCCCGGTGAAACTGGCGGTGACCCGACAGCAGATGTTCAGCATGGTGTCGTACCGGACACCCACCGTGCAGCGCGTCAGACTCGCCGCCGAGCGGGACGGCCGTCTCACCGCCATCTCGCACAACGCGCTCCAGCAGAGCTCCCGGCTCACCGAGTACTGCGAGCAGACCGTGGCCGCCACCCGCATCATGTACGCCGCGCCGCACCGCCGCACCATCCACCGGCTGGCCCAGCTGGACGTACCCACCCCCTCCTGGGTGCGCGCCCCCGGCGAGGCACCGGGGATGTTCGCGCTGGAGAGCGCGATGGACGAGCTGGCGTACGCGCTGGGCATGGACCCGGTGCGGCTCAGGGTGGTCAATGAACCCGCCGTGGACCCCGAGTCCGGACGCCCGTTCAGCAGCCGCAATCTGGTGGCGTGTCTGCGCGAGGGCGCGGCCCGCTTCGGCTGGGAGGGGCGTGATCCGGTGCCCGGCCGCCGCCGGGACGGGCGATGGCTGCTGGGCAGTGGAGTGGCGGCGGGCAACTACCCCGTCTACACCATGCCCGCCACCGCGACCGCCCGCGCCGAACCCGACGGGAGCTTTGTGGTGCGGATCGCCGCGGCGGACATCGGCACCGGCGCGCGCACCATGCTGACCCAGGTGGCCGCCGATGAACTCGGCGTGGCACTGGACCGGGTCACCCTGGACATCGGCCGCAGTGTCTACGGCAACGCTCCGATGGCGGGCGGCTCCATGGGCACCAGTTCCTGGGGGTGGGCGGTCAGCAAGGTGTGCCGGGCGCTCGCCGAACGGCTCGATCAGACCTCCGGCCCTGTTCCGCCCGAAGGACTGGAGCTGAGCGCGGACACCACCGAGGACGTCCAGGCACAGAAGAAGCTCACCCGCTGCTCGTTCGGCGCCCAGTTCGCCGCGGTACGGGTCGACGCCGTCACCGGCCAGGTGCGGGTCGACCGGCTGCTGGGGGTGTTCACGGCCGGACGGATCATCAACCCCCGCACCACACGCTCCCAGTTGCGCGGCGGCATGTGCATGGGATTGTCCATGGCGCTGCACGAGATGCTCGACATGGACCCGTACTACGGCGACTTCGCCAATCACGACTTCGCGAGCTACCACGTGGCGGCGAACGCCGATGTGCGCGATGTCGAGGCGTACTGCCTCGAGGAGGAGGACGGCGAACTCAACCCCCTGGGCACCAAGGGCGTCGGTGAGCTGGGGATCGTCGGTACGGCCGCGGCGGTGGCCAACGTCGTGCACCATGCCACGGGCGTCCGCGTCCGCGATCTGCCGATCACCCTGGAGCGGGTGCGGGCGGGGCTGCGCACCTGACCGTGGCCCGACCGGTGGACCGATGTCATCCGGGTGTCCCGCGGTGACGGCGCGGGACACCCATGGTGTGACGGAGTACGCGGATGATCAGCCCTTGTCGGCCGCACCGCCCTGCTTCTTACCCTTACCGGCCGCGCCACCCTTATCGGCTGCGCCACCCTTATCGGCTGCGCCACCGTTACCGGCTGCGCCACCGTTACCGGCCGCGCCGCCCTGGTCGTCCGCCGCGCCACCGCCGTTACCGGCCGCTCCGCCGCCATCGCCTCCGGCCGCGCCGCCGTCGTCACCGATCGTGGCGCCGACCGCCTTCAGCGCGGTCGTCACCGGCTGGAAGAAGGTCTCGCCACCGGAGGTGCAGTCGCCGCTGCCGCCCGAGGTCAGCCCGATGGCGCTGCCGTCCTGGCTGAACAGGGGGCCGCCGCTGTCGCCGGGCTCGGCGCACACATCGGTCTGGATGAGCCCGCTGACCGTGCCCTCCGGGTAGTTGACGGTGGCGTCCAGACCGGTGACCGAGCCGTCGTTGAGCCCCGTGGTGCTGCCCATCCGGGACACCTGCTGGCCCACCGTGGCGTCGGCCGCCTTGGCGATGTTCACCGTCTTGCCGTCACCGGTGTTGACCGTGCTGGGGGCCTCGGTGTTGGGGTCGTCGTAGGTGACGAGCGCGAAGTCGCCGTCACCGGGGAAGGTGGCGTCCTGCACGGTGCCGATCGGAGCACCGTTCTGGGAGTCCGACCACTCCTTGGCGGCGACACCGCAGTGACCGGCGGTGATGAAACCGGGTGCGCCACTGTCCGTGGTGACGTTGAACCCGAGCGAACACCGCGACCCGCCGCCGAAGATGGCGTCACCGCCCTCGGCGAACGGCTTGAACGTGCCCTGGGACTTCTTGACGGTGGCCACGCCCTTGCCCAGCGAGTTGACGGTGGACTCGAGCGTGTCCCACTTCGCGCCGGTGACGGTGCGGTCCGCGGTGACCCGGATCTCGTTGGTCTTGGGATCGACGGACCACGCGGTGCCGGGGATGGTCGCCTTCGTCTTCAGCGTCTGCGCCGCGGACTTGAGGTCGGCGGTGCTGTTCTTGACGTTTCTGGCCACCGCCCCGGCCTTCTTGACCTCCACGTCCACATCGTTGCCGTCTCCGACGACATTCACGATGACCTGCTGCTTGTCCTTGTCGTAGTAGGCCCCGGCGAACGCCTCGCCCAGCTTGGACGCCAGTTGCGAGGCGATGTCCGCCGCGGACGCCGCGTTCACCTTCTTGGGCTGGAGGTCGGTCTTGTCGCTGTCCTGCGAGGCGTTGGCGTTCGGCAGCAGGATCGCCGCCGCGACGACGGCGGCCGCACCGGCCCCCGCGAAGACAACCTTGCGCTTCGGTACGCGTTTATGGCTCAACTCATGACCTCCTGTCAGGGGGTACCGAGTTCGCTCGTCCGCAACGGACGAGGCTCGACCCGGCAGTTGATACGCGCGGTGCGCGAGTTGCGTTCAGAGTGACCTTGGCCGGGTTTCCGGCGGCTTCCCCGGAACCGCCGCGACCAAGCCGGCGCCCCCACCCTCGCCTCCGCCGTCAACATCGGCGCCGTCAACCTGGGCAACGCGCTCTCGGCCTGGCTCGGCGGCCTGGTGATCTCCGCCGGGCTTGGCTACCCCGATCCGGACCGGCCGACGAGGTGCCGTCGCTCTTCCCCGCAGCCGCCGTTTCCTGATGTAGTCGGTGGATGAGCATCGCATTGTTCACCCTCGGGGGCACCATCGCCATGGCCGGACAGAGCGGCAGCGGCGTGGTGGCCCGGCTGACCGGCGCCGACCTCACCGCGGCGGTGCCCGGCCTCGCCGAACTCGGTGTACCGCTGGATATACGGGACACCCATGCCGTGCCCAGTGCGCATCTCACGTTCCCGCAGCTGTTCTCGGTGGTCGAGGCCGCCTCGGGTGCGGTGGCCGAGGGAGCGGAGGGTGTGGTGGTCACCCAGGGCACGGACACCCTGGAGGAGACGGCCTATCTCGCCGATCTGGTGTGGGCCCATGACGCACCGCTGGTGTTCACCGGCGCCATGCGCAATCCGACCCTCGCGGGAGCGGACGGCCCGGCCAATCTGCTCGCGGCCGCCCGTGTCGCCGCCGCGTCCGGGGCCCGTGGGCTGGGGACGCTGGTCGTCTTCAACGACGAGATCCACGCGGCGCGTTGGGTGCGCAAGACCCACAGCACCAGTACGGCCACCTTCGCCTCCCCGAACACCGGACCGGTCGGCCATGTCATCGAGGGCCGGGTCCGTCTGCTCACCAGGCCACCGCGGCACGACCCCCGGCCGGTCCCGTCCAGGGCGGCGGACGGCGACACCGCCCGGGTGGCGCTGTACACCGTGTCGCTCGACGACGACGGTGTGCTGCTCGACGGGCTCGCCGGAACCCACCACGGCCTGGTCGTCGCGGGGTTCGGAGTCGGCCACGTACCGGGCACCCTCGCACCGGTGCTCGGCGCCCTGGCCGAGCGCATCCCCGTGGTGCTGACCTCGCGATCCGGCAGCGGTTCGGTCCTGCGCAACACCTACGGCGCGGTCGGTTCCGAGACCGATCTGCGGCGGCGCGGACTGATCGACGGCGGACTGCTCGATCCGTACAAGGCACGGGTGCTGCTCCGGCTGCTGCTGGCCTCGGGCGCGGACCGCGACGCCATCACCGCCGCCTTCGCCCGACACGGCTGAGACCCACGGAGGAGCGGCCCCGCCGGGCCTTCGCCACCGGGCTGCCGCGCCGCACGGGTACGCGACCAGCTGCGGGGGCGCGGCCGTGCATCGGTGTGGATGTTCTGGGTACGGGCCGTGATATGCCCTTGCACACGCCGAGGAGAGGAGCGTCACCGTGAACGAGGACCGTCGGCGTGAAGAGCCCGGAGAGGACGGCCGCGCCATTCCGCGGGACCTGCCCGACCAGCAGGCGCAGGACGGACCCGATCCACTGGACGTGGCGGGCGCGGACCAGGCGCCGGACCACGCCGAGGACGTCCCCGACCTGGACGAGTCCGGCGCCGGACGGCGGGGGAAGCCCCAGACCGGAAGCGTCCACCCCGAACAGCCCGTCCCCGACGAACCCTCGGGCTGAGCCCCCGCATACCGGTGGCGGTGCGCGTCAGGTGGCGGAGGGGCGGGCCCGGACATGCATCCGCTCGCCCTGCGCCCCGAACAGGGAGAGGAATTCCACCGGCTGCTCTCCCGCGTTGCCGAAGCCGTGTGGCGTCCGGGTGTCGAATTCGGCGGCCTCGCCCGAAGTGAGCACCAGATCGTGCTCGCCCAGCGCCAGCCACAGCCGCCCGGAGAGCACATACAGCCACTCATAGCCCTCGTGCACCCGCTGCTCGGGGCGGCCGCGCTCGGCGGCCGGCCAGGGCGGGAGAATGAGCTTGTAGGCGTTCAGCCCGCCCAGATAGCGGGTGAGCGGCACAAACGTCTGGCCGTTCCGGGTGAAGGGCCGGGGATGGACCCGAGGATCGCCGGTGGCGGGCGCCCCCACCAGCTCGTCCAGCGGCACACCGTAGGCCTTGGCCAGCGGCAGCAGCAGCTCCAGGGTCGGTTTGCGCTGCCCCGACTCCAGCCGCGAGAGGGTGCTCAGCGAGATCCCGGTCGTCTCGCTGAGCCGCGCCAGGGTGAAGTCACGTGTCCGCCGCAGCGCACGCAGCCGGGGTCCCACGGCGGTGAGCACATCGGCGAGGTCGTTGTCAGCCATAGCGTCCATTTGCCGCCCTGGCAAAGACGTTTGTCAAGCGGTGGCCGTCGCGCGCACGCTCCTTCCACGAACGGAGGTACCGCACATGAACGGATACGAGGAACACGGCGAGCGGGCTTACGACGTCGTGGTGGTCGGCGGTGGCGCGGCCGGGCTGAGCGGGGCGCTCACCCTGGGCCGGGCACGGCGCTCGGTGCTGGTGATCGACGCCGGGCAGCCGCGCAACGCCCCCGCGGAAGGGGTGCACGGCCTTCTCGGACACGAGGGCACACCACCCGCCACCTTGCTGGCCAAGGGCCGCGCCGAGGTGCGCGGCTACGGCGGCGAGATCGTGGACGGCACCGTGGTGGCGGCCGAACGCCGTGTCACCGGCGGTTTCCGCGTCACCCTCGCCGACGGCACCGCGGTCCGCGCCGAACGACTGCTGGTGACCACCGGCCTCCTCGACGAACTGCCCGCGGTGCCCGGGGTGGCCGAGTTGTGGGGCACCGATGTGCTGCACTGCCCGTACTGCCACGGCTGGGAGGTCCGCGACCAGGCGATCGGTGTTCTGTCCACGGGGCCGCACGCGGTGCGTCAGGCACTGCTCTGGCGGCAGTGGAGCGAGAACATCACCCTCTTCCTGCACCCGGGCCCGAGCCGGGGGAGGAGGAGTACGAGCAACTCGCCGCACGGGGTGTCGCCGTGGTGGACGGCACGGTGGCCGCACTGGAAACGGCCGGTGGCAGGCTCTCCGGGGTGCGTCTCGCCGACGGGCCGGTGATCGCCTGTCGCGCGCTGGTCACCGCCCCGTACTTCGCCGCCCGCGCGGACGTCCTGGCCTCGCTCGGTCTGGAGCCGACCGGTCAGGAGATGGCGGGCCACGAGATCGCCCGCAGGATCGAGGCCGACGCGACGGGCGCCACCGCCGTCCCGGGGGTGTGGGTCGCGGGCAATGTGGCCGACCCGCTCGAGAAGGTGGCCGGCGCCGCCGCCTCGGGGGTGCACGCGGCCGCGGCCATCAACGCCGATCTGGTGGCCGAGGAGACCCGCCGCGCGGTGGCCGCGCGGCAGTCCTCGTTCTCCTCGTTCTCCGCCGCGCGGGAACGCGAGGTGTGTGCCCGTGTGCTGGGCGACCGCCGCCACGGACTGTGAACGCCCTCGGCTGACTCCGGGCAGCACCCCGTCTCATGTCTTCGTGCGCCGGAACACCCAGTCCATCCGTGGTTCCACCAGCGGGTGGAAGACCCGCCGCACCGGCCCGCCGCACAGCACCGTGATCACCGCCATGGCGGCCGCGGTGACCGTCAGTTCACCCCACGGGGTGTGCAGCCACGGATGGTCGTACCAGTCCCAGAAGCGGGACGCCTTGATGAGGAAACCGTGCAGCAGATAGCCGTAGAGCGTCCCTGTGCCGAGCGTGGTGAACCACATCGCCCGCCCCGGCACCCAGGCCAGGAAGCAGGCCGTCAGGGCGAGCGCCAGCAGGAACAGCCCGGGGGTGGTGAGCAGACCGGCCCAGCGCGGGACGTCCAGCCCGGCGACGCTCTTGCGGTGGTAGAACCACTCCGGATCGAACCACGGCGCCGCCGCGTACGCCGCGCAGAGCACGAAGGCGGTGAAGGGCAGGGAGACCAGCCGGGCTTTGCGAGTGCGCAGCCGTGCGAAGTGGCCCGGCCGCAGGGTGAGTCCGACCACGAAGAAGGGGAGGAACGCCAGCACCCGTTGCAGCGACAGATCGCCGCCGGAGTCCGGCGAGATGGAGGCGAGCGCGGCCACCGCCAGCGCGACCGGCACCGGATAACGCAGAGCCAGCCACAGGGGTGTGGTGAGCCGCCAGATGAACAGCGCGGCCAGGAACCACATCACATACCAGGGGTCCAGCAGGCTGAACGGTTCCCCCGGGTTGTCCAGCACCCACCGGGAGAAGAGGGTGTACGCCACCTCGAAGACCAGGTACGGCACCACCACACCGCTGATGAGCCGTCGCACCCGGCCGGGCGCCAGATCGAAACTCCGCGAGAAGTAGCCCGATATCAGCGCGAAGGCGGGCATATGGAAGGCGTACACCATGAGATAGATCGCGGTGGCGGCGCGGCTGTCGTAGGTGAGCGGTTCCCAGGCGTGGCCGCAGGCCACCAGCACGATCGTGAGGTACTTCGCATTGTCGAAGTACGGGTCGCGGGTTCTGGATCCGGATCCGTCACCGCCCTTGGGCCGTGTCGCGGCCGGTGGTGTGGTCACTCGGGCGGTCGTGTCCTGTTGCATGTGTTTCCCGGGCACCTTCGGTGAAGACGGCAACGCGTCCCGTGCGCCTGCCCGGCTCGGCCCGGTCCATGCGGAATCAGCGGTTCGGGAGCCGGTCCAGTACGGTGACCTCCTCGTTCGCGGAGGCGAACAGCAGAGCGACGGCCAGGGCGCCGGGGTCGGGGACCCCGCGGGAGTGGTCGCCGGTGTAACTGGCCCGTCCGCGCCGCGCGCGCAGACCGCTGGTGGAGCGGGCGCCCTGGTGGGCGGCGACCGCGGCCAGATGGAGCGCGGCCGCCGGGTCGGCGGTCGGCGGGCATTCGGCGAGTGCCTTTGCGGCCGGGACGAGGGCGTCCACCATCGTCTTGTCGCCGACATCGGCCTCCCCGACGCGCTGGATCGCGGCCACTCCGGCGGCGGTCCCGGTGGCCAGCGCGGCGGTGCCGGGCAGGGCGGGGGAGGCGTCGTACAGCGCGTCGGCGAGCTCCTGGAACAGCAGCCCGAACAGCGGGCCGCTGGTGCCGCCGACCTCGTCGAGGAAGACCCGTGCGGCGGCGGCCAGCGGTGCCGCCGGGCCGTCGTCGGCGGACCGCGGAGCGGCCGTCAGGGCGTCGAGGACGCGGCGCACACCGTCCATACCGGTGGCCAGGTTGGCGCCGAAGTCACCGTCGCCCGCCTGCTGGTCGAGGGCGGTGAGCTCGGGTTCGACGGAGCGTACGGTGGCGGCGAAACGGGTCAGCCACTCCGCGACGCTGTCATGGGTCAGGGCGTGTCGGCCGGGGCGTTCGGACATGGAAGGGCTCCTCGGGGCGGTCGTGAGGGAAGGGCGTGGCACGGTGTTCTGACACGGCGCGGTGTTACGCGGGGTCACAGAGGCCAGGCGGGGGTGCGGGCGGGGGCGTCCCACAGCCGCAGGGTCTCGGCGTCGGAGGCGAGCAGGGTCAGCGAGAAGCCACGCATGTCGAGGGCGCTGACGAAGGTGCCGGTGAGCGAGCGGTCCAGGGCGACGTCACGAGTGTCGAGGGCCTTGGCGAGGGCGTGGCGGATCCCGTACAGCTCCAGGGAGGTGATCGAACCGAGCCCGTTGACGAGCCCGAGCACCCGCGACCGCGACCCGTCGGGAAGTGCGGCCAGCAGCTGGTCGGTCATGGTTTCCACCAGCTTGCCCAGCGGTGCGTGCGGGGTGGTGCCCTCGGCGCGTTCTCCGTGGATGCCCACCCCGAACTCCAGGACGCCCTCGGGCAGACCGAAGGCCGGGGCGCCGGAGGCGGGCGCGGTGTGCGCGGCGGCGGCCACGGCCAGACTGCGGGCCCGGCCGGTCAGTTCGGCGCCGAGGGCCGCCAGTTCGTCCAGCCCGCGTCCCTCGTCCGCGGCGGCGCCGAGGATCTTCTCGACGAGCAGAGTGGCGCCGGTGCCGCGGCGGCCGACCGCGATGGCGTCGGAGTCGGTGGCGAGATCGTCGTCGATCAGGACGCGAGCGCAGGCGACCCCCTCGTGGTGGAGGCGTTCGGCGGCGATGCCGAAGTTGATGCGGTCACCGGTGTAGTTCTTGACGATGTGCAGGACACCGCCGGGCCCGGCGACGGCACGGCTGGCCTCGAAGATCTGCCGGTTGTGCGGCGAGGCGAAGATCCGGCCGGGGCAGGAGGCGTCCAGCATCCCCATGCCGAGGAAACCGGAGTGCAGCGGCTCATGCCCCGAACCGCCCCCGGACACCAGCCCGACACGGCGGGTGGGCGCGGGGTGGCGGGCGCGGAGATAGCCGTGGTCGGGGTGGTACGCGACGAGGTCGGCGTGGGCGGCGGCGAAGCCCGCGAGCGCGTCGGGAACGAGGGACTCGGGCGAGTCACGGAAGTACTGGGGCATGAACGCGGCTCCCTGAGCGAGTGGGGCGGACGGGGTGGACTCGGTGGCCATGCGCCGGACTCGGCGATGCGGTGCCTCAGCCAACGATGGTCGCCGCGACACGGCGGCAGGGTGCTCAGGCTGGACAGCAGCGCGACCCCAACGGCCTACTTTCATACGCCGGTCGTGTGCTTTCCGTACTGCTCCGACGAGCCTGCCGGTCCTGGTCCGAAGGGAGCAACAAGAGCGATCCGCGGGCGGGATCGGGGTACCGGACCTCTGCCGTGTCCGTGGACGGGCGTGGGTGCGAGCATGTTGACGGCAGATGATCGTCCGCGCGAACAGGGAGTCAGGGTGGCGGAGACGTGGACCGGGAACGACGGGGGAGCCGGAGGGGCCGACGCCCCGCTGGCGGGGTGCGCTGCGCTGGTGACCGGCGCCTCCAGCGGCATAGGGGCGGCCACCGCCCGGTCGCTGGCCCGGCAGGGCGCCGATCTGGCGCTGGTCGCCCGTCGCACCGACCGGCTCGAGAAGCTGGCGTCCGGCATCCGGGAGCAGGGGCGTTCCTGTGTCGCCCTCACCGCCGATCTGCGGGACTCGGCACAGGCCCGTCAGGCGGTCGAGGACGCCGCGGAGCGGTTCGGCAGGCTGGATGTGCTGGTGAACAGCGTGGGGTTCGTGGCCACCGGTGATATCGAGGAGGGCGACCCCGAGAACTGGGAGCGGATGATCGACCTCAACGTCAGGGCGGTGCTGCACACCTCGCAGAAGGCGCTGCCGCATCTGCTGCGGGCCGCGGCGGAGGGCCCGCGCGGGGTGGCCGACCTGGTGAGCGTGGGCTCGGTGGCCGGCCGGTTGGCGCGGGCCCACAACGCCGTCTACTCAGCGACCAAACACGCGGTGGGCGCCTTCAGCGAGGCCCTCCGGCAGGAGGTGACCGCGCGGGGGGTGCGGGTCGGGGTGGTCGAACCCGGTATGACGGCCACGGAGATGACGGCCGACAGCACCACCGGGGCCGTGGCCCGCGGTATGCCGCGGGAGCTGTGGCTCCAGGCCGAGGACATCGCCCGGTCGATCACCTTCATGGTCACCCAGCCGCCGCACGCCGCGATCAACGAGATCCTGGTGCGGCCGACGGCTCAACCGCACTGACCGGGGAGGACGGCGCCGAGGCGGTGGCTGCCGCCTCGGCCGCCTCGGTATTTCTGTACCGCCGGGTGCGGGCAGTGTGCCCGGGGTTCGCCACCGCGCAGTGGCCATTGCGCTCATCAGGTGACGGATGGCATCCCGGGAATCACACGAACGCCGTACTTCGGCGGGTGGATCCGCAGGTGTCCGCCCATGGTGGCGGTGTGTTCTCCGGATGGCGCGCACCGGGTGTCCCCGCCCGCAGACCGGAGCGCTGACCTGCGTAAACGCTCGATATGGCTGTTGACGGCGGCCGTATGACGAGGTGTCGGAAGGCTGGTGGGCGTACGCCCCGGTGGCGTACTTTGGTGTTCCGCGGAGCCGCCGTCCGGCCCACGGCACGGGCCGTGCGGGTGCTCGACCTGCCCGGTCTCGGATGACAGCGTGGGCCGACATGGAGCACAGCCCTGGACCGCAAAACGTGCGCGCAAGGCTGCTGCTGGCCAGCGCCACCATGCTCTTCGTCGAGCTGGCGCTGATCCGGTGGACCGGCGCCAATATCGTCCATCTGAGCTATTTCTCGAATTTCATCCTCTTGGGCTCGTTCCTCGGGATCGGCCTGGGATTCCTCATTCCCGCCGGCCGCGGGCAGTGGCTCACCCGCTGGGCGCCCATTCCGCTGGCCGTCCTGGTCGTCCTGGTACGGGAGTTCCCCGTCCAGGTGCGGCAGAGCAGCGGTGAGGTCATCTACTTCACGGCCGTGAAAACCACCGGACTGCCCCAGTGGGTGACGCTGCCCGTCCTGTTCGGACTGACCGCGCTCATCATGATGGCGATCGGGAAGATGACCGCGGACCTGTTCCGCCGTCTGCCGTCGCTGGAGGCGTACCGCTTCGACCTGTTGGGTTCGCTCACCGGATCGGTGTCCTTCGCGCTGCTGTCCTGGTTGCGCGCCCCGTCGGTGGTGTGGGGAGTGATCGCGGCGGTGGCACTGCTCGTCCTGGGCGGCCGCCGCAACACCATCCGGTACACCATCCCGCTCGGGGTGATGGTGGCGGTTCTCGCCCTGGAGACGGTGGCGAGCGGTATCTCCTGGTCCCCGTACTACAAGATCGAGACCAAGCGCTCGACCTCGACCGCCCGCGACTACAACATCTCCGCCAACGGGGTGCCGCACCAGAGCATCGCCCCGCTGAAGGCGCTGACCAAACCCGGTTCACCGTACAACCAGCCCTACCGCGAGACACCGCGCAACCCCCACCGCAACGTCCTGGTCATCGGGGCGGGCAACGGCAATGACGTGGCCCTCGCCCTCGCCCACGGCGCCAAGCGGGTGGACGCCGTGGAAATCGACCCCCGGTTGCAGGAGATCGGCGCCTCGCTGCATCCGGCCCGCCCGTACGACAACCCCCGGGTGCACGTGCACATCAACGACGGCCGGGCCTTCCTGGAGCAGACTAAGACCCGCTACGACCTGATCGTGCTCGCGCTTCCGGACTCCCTGACCCTGGTGTCGGGGGCCAGCAATCTGCGTCTGGAGAGCTATCTGTTCACCCGTCAGGCATTCGAGGCGGCACACCGCCACCTCGCCCCCGACGGTGCGTTCGCCATGTACAACTACTACCGGCAGAACTGGCTCATCGACCGGTTCGGATCCACTCTCGCCTCCGTCTTCGGCCACGCGCCCTGTATCACCCACTACGGCAACAAGCGGGCCGCGGTCATGGTGGCGGGCGTCACCGCGCGCGACCAGTCCTGCGCCCACTCGACGTGGCAGCCCTCGGGCAAGGTGCCCACCGCCGCCACCGACGACCACCCGTTCCCCTATCTGCTGCACCGCACCATCCCCGGCCTCTACATCGGTGTGCTCAGCGCGATCCTGCTGGTGACCCTGGTGTCGGTACGGATGACCGGTGTCCGCATCCGGCGCACCGCGGCCTACGCCGACATGTTCCTGCTCGGAGCCGCCTTCATGCTCCTCGAGACCAAGAACGTGATCGGCTTCGCGCTCTACTTCGGCACCACCTGGCTGGTCAATGCCATGGTGTTCGCGGGTGTGCTGGTCGCCGTCCTGTGTGCGGTGGAAGTACGGCGCCGGATGCGCAGGGTCAACCAGCTCGCCCTGCAACTGCTGCTCTTCGCAACCCTGGCCATCGCCTGGCTGATCCCGACCCACTTGGTGCTCGGGCTGCCGTTCGCGGGACGTCTCGCCGCCGCGATCGCCCTGGCCTTCGCACCCATCTTCTGCGCCAACCTCATCTTCTCCGACCGGCTGGCCGCGGCCTCCGATCCCACGGCGGCCTTCGGGGCCAATCTGCTGGGCGCCCTCACCGGCGGTGCCCTGGAGTACCTGGCCCTCCTCACCGGCTACCAGGCCCTGCTGCTGGTGGTGGCCGTGCTCTACGCGGGCGCCGGCATCACCATGCGGTTCACCCGGCCCGGCTCCCCGGAGGCCCCGGTCAAGGAACCGCTCACGGTGCCCGCGGCGCCCCGTACCTGATTCCCCACACCGAACCCCTGGCCCACTTCCCACCGCCGCCCCCGTCTCCCGGAACACTCCGGGGGACGGGGGCGGTCTCCTGTGCGGTCCCATGTGGACACGGGGTTCACTCGTACATGATGTAGTCCGGCCGCGGCCGGAGGGCCAGCACTTCCTTGGGGGTCATCAGCCGACTGCCCTCGGCGTCCTCGTCGTAGAAGAGCTTGAAACCGGTGCGCAGCCCCTCCGGCTGGTCCTTGACCAGCTTGCGCCAGGTACTCCGCTTCATATCGGGCGATCCGATCCCGTCCGCGCTCTTGATCACCACCACACCGGGCTGCGGGCGCAGTGCCGACTGGTCGCGTACCACGGAGACGGCCACCTGGTGGTAGACCATCGGCTTCTGTGGCAGATCGTGCTCGGCCACCAGCTTCGACAGATAGCGCGCCACCTCGGTCAGCTCCTTGCCGCTGGTGTGGCCGTACGTGTCGCCCGGCACTTCCCCGGGGCCCATGTCCCACTCCGGATCCAGTGCTATGCCCACATCGGGATGGATGAGCCAGTTGCGCAGCGCCTTCACCTCGTCCAGGGCGGAGGACCGGCCGGGCTGGATGTTCAGCAGCAACAGGGCGCGATGGCGCTTGGCGGCCTGGTGGAAGCGGCGGATCGTGGTCTCGGGCGTCCGCGAGCGGTAGGTGCCGTCGGGGCCCGCGCTGCTGTTGGCGACGGCGGCGAGGAGCTCCAGCACGGGCTGCGGTTCCCGCCCGGCGGCGTAGGCGCGTGCGGTCTTCTCGATCTCGGCGACCCGGTCGTCGAGATCGCCGGTGCCCAGGCGGCCGAGCGCCGCCGCCCCGGGCAGCCCGCAGTAGCCCACCAGCCGGTACCGCGACAGCTCCCGGCCACCGCGGGGGAGTTCGGGGCGGCGCTTGGCCGGGTGGGTGGTCCGGGCGCTGCGGCCGGACCCCGAGGGAGAGCGTTCGGCACCTCTGGAAGGCCCTCGGGACGTGGACGGCCGGGCGGACGCCGAACCCTTCGCGGGTGCGTCCGAACCTACCGTGCTGCCCTGCTCACCGCATCCGGCGACCAGGCCGAGTCCGGCCGCCGCCGTCGCCGTGAGCAGTCCGCGCCGGGTCGGCGGCGATGTCCCGGGGCGGTCCGCGCCGCACCCGGGCCGCCGGGCCTCCCGCCGGGCAGACGCATCGTCATCCGGTGCGGTCTTCCCCGATGTGCTGTGAGCCACGTTCCCTCCGTCCGCGGTGCCCGGGAGGGGCCGGGCACCCGGGTCTGTTCTGCGGGCCGATGGGGCTGTCCGTGCCCTCGAGCCTCTCCGGAACGACCGGAGGCGAAACGGAACGATGGCCACTGTGTGACGAAGAGCAATCGGGGGATACGTACCGTGTGCCACGCCACGGTCGCGGACCGCCGCTACGCGGCTGCGGGCCGGACAAGGGGCTGACGGTCGCGGAGCCGGGGGCACCCTGATGACCAGGAAGACGATCCGGCTCCACGAGAGGCCCCGAGGAACATATGACCCTGCTGATCGGCATCGACATCGGCACCTCCGGCTCCAAGGGCGTCCTGGTCGGAACCGACGGCGTCCTGCTGGCCCGGGCGTCCCGGGAGCACACCACCGCCACCCCGCGCCCCGGCTGGGCC
The DNA here is from genome assembly GCF_058215575.1 of Streptomyces sp. JLBJ103. NCBI lineage: Bacteria > Bacillati > Actinomycetota > Actinomycetes > Kitasatosporales > Streptomycetaceae > Streptomyces > Streptomyces sp. JLBJ103. Next base: position 7,950,644 of record NZ_CM177089.1, read on the forward strand.
GAACACGACGCCCGCACCGTGTGGTGGCGGGAGCTGACGGAGCTCAGCGCCGAACTGCTCGCCGCCGCCCCGGCGGGGGAGCGGATCGGCGCGGTGGGTGTCAGCGGTATCGGCCCCTGTCTGCTGCCCACCGATGCCGACGCCACCCCGCTGCGCCCGGCGATCCTGTACGGGGTGGACACCCGCGCGGGCGAGCAGATCGCCGCCCAGCGGGAACGCTACGGCGAGTGGCAGGTGCTGGAACGCTGCGGCTCACCGCTCACCAGCCAGGCCATCGGTCCCAAACTGGCCTGGGTGCGGGAGCGGGAGCCCGAGGTCTGGGCCCGCACCCGCCGCTGGTTCATGGCCAGTTCGTATCTGGTGCACCGGCTCACCGGTGCGTACATCCTCGACCACCACTCCGCCAGCCAGTGCACCCCGCTGTACGACCTGCGGCGCGGCGCCTGGATCGAGGAGTGGTGCGAGGAGATCGCGCCGGGTCTCCCATGGCCGCGTCTGGTCTGGCCGTCGGAGGTGGTCGGCGAGGTGACCCCGGAGGCCCAGCGCACCACCGGCATTCCCGCGGGCACCCCGGTGATCGCGGGCACCATCGACGCCTGGGCCGAGGCCACGGCCGTCGGGGCCACCGTGCCCGGCGATCTGATGCTGATGTACGGGACCACGATGTTCCTGGTCAACGTGGTCGCCGAGGCCGCCCCCGATCCCCGCCTGTGGTCCACCCGGGGCGCCTTCCCGGACACCTACTGCCTGGCGGCGGGCATGGCCACCTCCGGCGCCGTCACCGGATGGCTGCGCGATCTCACCGGCGCGGACTACGACACCCTCGTGGCCGAGGCCGCCGCCATCGCCCCTGGCGCCGAAGGGCTGCTGATGCTCCCGTACTTCGCGGGTGAGCGCACACCGCTCTTCGACCCCGACGCCCGCGGACTCGTCCTCGGGCTGACCCTGCGCCACGGCCGGGGACACCTCTACCGCGCGGCGCTGGAGGCCACCGCCTTCGGGGTGCGGCACAACCTGGCCGCCATGGAGGCGGCGGGCGGGGACATCCGCCGGGTGACGGCAGTGGGCGGCGGCGCCCGGGCGCTGTGGACCCGTATCGTCTCCGATGTGACCGGACGGGCCCAGGACGTCCCCCGGTACACCACGGGCGCGGCCTATGGGGACGCGTTCCTCGCGGCGGTCGGGACGGGCCGTGCGGTGGCGGCGGACATCGCCGCGTGGAATCCGGTCGCGCACACGGTGGAACCCAATCCGGCGACGGCGGGGACGTACGACGAGCTCTACCGTCTCTACCGCGAGCTGTACCCGGCCACCCGTGACGTGGCGCATGCCCTGGCCGCGCGTCAGCACGCCGCAGCGGACGGGCCGCCGTTGTAAGCGCCCACGGCGGTGGCACCGCTGTCGGTGTCACCGCCTACCGTGCGGGACATGGGAGTGACCTCGGCCTGGGCCATCAGCGCCCACCACGACACGTTCATCGACACCCTCGCCCCGCGGATGCTGCCGCTGATCGTGGCGGAGCGCGCCGAGCCCGAGGCACAGCGGCAGTGGCGGCGCTGGCAGGAGCGGCCGCTGCCCGACTGGCGGGCGTGGTACGAGAGTTTCGGGTGCCACGACGAGACGGAGCGTGAGGATCTGCTCTCCTTCGCCCGGCTCACCTCCGTCGGGGAGCACATGCAGGAGCTCTACAGCGGCGGGGACCGGGACGACGACGACCTCTTCTGGATCGTCGACGATGTGTGGGAGCGCGGTGCGGACCCGGACCGGATGTTCTTCTCGGCGCACAGGAAGGACTACGCGGTGGCGTCCCTCTTCCACGCCATCGGGCCCAGCCGGGCGGCCCTGCTGCCCGGCTGGTGCGGCAACTTCCTGCTCACCTCGGCCCAGGTCAGGCAGACCCTGCCGCTGGTGGAGCGCGCGCTCGGCTTCACCCCCGAGGAGCGCACCGCCGCGGAGGAGCAGGACTGGCTCGACTACTCCGCGGACGAGGAGAGCGTGTTCGACGGACCGCTGCGGCAGTGGCGCGATGCCGCGGCGGCCGGACTCGGCCTGTGCGGGGCCGCGGTGCACATCTACTGACGGCTGCGGCGGAACCCCCTACCGCGGGGTCAGCACCCGGACCGGATCGTCCGCGAGGTAGCCGCGGATGTCCTCGACCGCCTGCGTGAAGAACCGCTCGTAGTTGTTCCGCGTGACATAGCCCAGATGCGGTGTGGCCAGCAGATTTGGCAGCGAACGGTAGGGGTGGTCCGGGGCCGGTGGCTCCTCGTCGAAGACATCGACCCCCGCGCCCGCGATCCATCCACCGCGCAGGGCGTCCGCGAGCGCGCCCTGATCCACGATCGCCGCGCGCGAGGTGTTGACGAGGAACGCGCTGGGCCGCATCCGCCGCAGCTCCGCGGCGCCCAGCAGTCCGCGGCTGCGGTCGCTGAGCACCAGATGCACCGAGAGGAAATCGCTGGTCTCCAGCAACTCCTCCAGGGACGAGGCGAGCTGGACACCCTCGGCCTCCGCCCGCTCCGCCGTCAGATTCCGGCTCCAGGCGGCCACCTCCATGTCGAACGCCTGGCCGATCCGTGCCACTTTGGCGCCGATCTTGCCCAGCCCCAGCAATCCGAGGCGGCTGCCGTGCAGATCGGTGCCGACCGTGCTCTGCCACGGTCCGCCGTCGCGCAGCGCGGTGCTCTCGGGCACCACATGGCGGGCGAGTCCGAGGATCAGCGCCCAGGTCAGCTCGACGGGCGGCTCCGAACTGCTCGCCGTACCGCAGACGGTCACCCCGTGCCGGGCGGCCGCCGCCAGATCCACGGAGGCGTTGCGCATCCCCGTGGTGACGAGCAGCCTCAGCCGTGGCAGCCGGGCGAACACCTCGGCGGGGAACGGGGTGCGCTCCCGCATGATGACCACGATCTCGCAGTCCCCGACCGCCTCGACCAGGGCGTCCTGATCCGCGATGTGGTGCCGGTGCACGACCACGTCCACCGTGTCGCGCAGCTGAGACCAGTCGGCCATCGACAGCGCCACGTCCTGGTAGTCGTCGAGCACCGCGCAGCGCCGCTTCATCGCTGTCCTTCCGCCTGGTAGGGGTATCTCGTTTCTATCACCGGGCTCTCCCACCTACCTCTACCACCCGGCTCTACCACCCGGTGGAAGCGGCCATGGGTTCACCCCAGGGTCGCGGACAGCGCCTCGGCGAACTCCGCCGGATGCTCGGCGAGGCCCACATGGCCACCGGGGAACTCCACCACCTCGCCGCCGAATCGCTCCGCGAGCAGCGCGGCCGGACGCCGGAGGAGCTGTCCCCGGGACTCCCGGCCCCCGGCCAGGACCAGCCGGTCCGCCGCCCTCTCCAGCGCGGCCACATCCGGGACGTGGGTGGTGAACTGCCGCAGGATGTGCTCCAGGAAGTACGGCGTATTGGCATGCATCCGGCTGACCATATGGGCCAGATGCGGCGGCAGTTCATCCACCGGCGGACTCGCGGGCCGGTCCTCCTGCCGCTCCCTTTCCTGGTCCCCGCCGCCGGTTCCGGCGCTCATCACGGCCATGGCCGCCGCGACTCCCTCACGGCGGTACGCCGTGTGCACCTCGGCGAAGAACGCCCGGTGGCGCTCGGCGTCGGGCAGCAGTTCCACCACCGGAGGCTCGTGGGCCACCACCAGCCGCAGCCGCTCCGGGTGGCGGGCCAGCAGGTCCAGCGCGGCGATGGCGCCGGAGCTGGTGCCGAACACACAGGCAGGTGCGCCGTCCGGCGCCACCTCCTCGAGCAGACGGTACGCGTCCTCGCTGTGGCGCTCGACCCGCTGGTCCTCCAGCGGGCCGTCGAGTGAGCTGCGGGACATCCCGCGCGGGTCGTAGGAGACCACCGTCCAGCGGTCGGTGAAGACGGGCGCCACCGCGTCGAAGAGGGCGGCGTCGGCGGATCCGCCCGGTATCAGCAGCAGCACCGGGCCGCTGCCGCGCACCTCGTAGTGGAGGGTCGCGCCGGGCACCCGCAGGCTGCCGGTCGTGGGTTCGCCGCTGGTGTGCGTGCTCATGAGGTGCGTCGCTTTCCGCTCGTTCGGGACCCGGAAGAGGGCCAGTGCTCCAGTGCGATGTGCAGGGCCTCAACGGTCCGCTCCCATGACGCCTGGAGGTCACGGGGGTGTCCGAAGCCGCCGTTGGCCTCGAGGCTGACGAAGCCGTGGAAGGTGCTGCGCAGCAGCCGTACCGCGTCGGTCAGATCGGGTTCCGACAGCCCGTAGCCGCGCAGCATCGAGTAGGTGAGGTCGATTTTGCGCCGCCCGCCTGCCGATTCGGCGGCCAGTGCGGGGTCGATCCGGATCTGGGTGGCGGCGTACCGGCCGGGTCGCTCCAGCGCGTAGCCACGGTAGGTATCGGCGAACGCCACCAGGGCATCCCGGCCCGAACGGCCCGCCACCGCCGCCCCGAAGCGGTCCGCGATCTCGTCCGCGGCCAGCAGGGCGATCCGTGCCCGGAGCTCGGAGACGGATCGGATGTGCGAGTACAGGCTCGCGTCCTTGACGCCGAAACTCCGCGCCAGCGCGGACATCGTGACGTTGTCCAGTCCGACGATGTCCGCCAGATCCGCCGCCGCCCGCACCACGCGCTCGGTCGTCAGACCGGCACGAACCATGTGCCACCTCCATGTTGCTGGTAGAACCTAGGGATCCTAGGGAAAAAGCTAGGATACGCAGGAAGTGTGCGTGTGCACATCGATTAATTCGCCGATGGGGCGGGGTGGCGACCGATCCGCCACGCTGCGCCATCACCGCAACCCGCGCCAACATCAGGTGTTCTGACGTCTCGTCATCGTGTTTGCGGCGCCACTCTTCCGGATGACATCCGGGGTCCGCACACGGTGTCCGGGGCCCGCTTCTTCACCGGAAGTTGGCCTCTCACGAGGGATCCGGACGGCTCCAGTTGTTTTGCGTCGTTGCACACCGGGCACCGCACACTCCTGACAGCAGGCATAATCGCAGCTGCGATGGGCGCAGAGGCCCAGAAAGGGGACGAACGATGGCGCACACATTGAGCGCGGACAGCAGTGTCGGATCCACCATCGAGGCATTGGAGGCGGAACTCCCTGAGCTTCAGAAGCAACAGCAGGCCCTCAAGGACGATTTGGACGCCGTCACCAAGCGGCTGGAGGCGGTCAGCACCGCGCTGAGCAGCCTTCAGCTGCTCTCCACCGGAGCGGTGTCCGCGGAGGTGGCGACCGCCGTGGCCGTGGCCGCGTCGGTTTCCGAGCCCGCCACCGGTGACACGGCCGCCACCATCGCGGACGTGGCCACCGAGGTGACCGAGGAGGCCGATGCCGAGGCGGCCGCCACCCGCAAGGCAGCCATCGGCCGTCAGCGCACCAGGGGCAAGGCGAAGTCGGCCACCGGACGGGCCACCAAGACCGCGGCGAAGAAGACCGCGGTCGCCAAGAAGGCCACCAAGAAGGCCGCGGCCAAGGCCCCGAAGTCCGCCAAGGCCGCGGTGAAGGCCACGAAGGCACCCAAGACCGTCGCCAAGGCCGCCAAGGCCGCCGACAAGGCCAAGGAAGCGGGTACCGCTTCCGAGCGAACCAGCGGGCTCACGGACAACGTGCTGGCCGCCCTGCGTAAGGCCGGTCGCCCGATGCGCGCTTCCGAGGTCAACGACGCGCTGGGGCGCGAGGAGACGCGTACCAACGTCAACTCGGTGCGCAACACCCTCGAGCGGCTGCGCTCGACGGACCGGGCCCAGCGCTCCGGCCGTGGCCTGTACGAGGCCGCGGCCACGAGCTGACGGCCTGGCGTCGCGCCCGGTCGGCACCCGCGTACCGCACAACCCTCCTCACCACCCTGGCCGCTGCGCCGCCACTCACCGCCACCCACGGGCAGCGGTGTCGGCGACGACGGCTCCGGGCAACCGAGGACGTGGCTGAAGTGGTCCGCGGAGTCGGCGGTCGGCGCGCAGGGCCCCGGGAGAGGGTGGATCCGTCACGCTTCGGCGGTCCGGAACCCACCGAAGACACGGGCCATCCTCTCCCGCCCATCCCCGCGCCGCCTCGTCGGCGCCGTCAGCCGCGGTCACCCCGTTCGCGGGGTGCCGTCGGCACCACGACACCGCTCGCCACCGCAACACCCCCGCGGCCACCGGGCTGATGGCCGTCCCGGCGCCCCGTCAGCGTGGCGTCGTCGTGTCCCGCACCGTCTCGGCGATCCGTGCGGCGGCGTCGTCCGCGAACAGCTCACGGCCCGCAGCGATCCGGCGCTCACGTGTCCCGGAGGGCACGGTGAGCACATCCAGCAGCCGCAGCAGATCCCATGAGTCCGCCGCATGGTCCGACAGGCCCAGGGCGGCCATCCTGCGGACACCTTCCCGGCCGTGCCCCGGGATCGGGCGGTAGCCCACCACGGGCACACCCGTCGCCAGCGCCTCCAGCGCGGTCTGCCCGGCGGCGTTGTCCACCAGGGCCCGTGAGGCCGCCAGCAACCCGGGCATGTCCGGCTCCCAGCCGAGGGCCAGCACCTCCGGCCACCGCGCCAGTCCATGGCGCAGCCGCTCGTCCCGGCCGCACAGCACCACCGGCAGATAGCCGCCGCCGGACAGCAGCCGCGCCGTCTCCGCCACCCGTGTCCCGGCCCCCCACGCGCCGACCGACAGCAGCACCGGTGGCTTCCCGGGCGTCAGGGCCGCGAACCGCCGCCCCCAGCCATCGGCGCCCTCCGCCGGGGCGAAGAACCGCGCCGCCACCACCGGGCCGGTGGCCGTGGCAGGACGCTCCAGCGCCCGGCGCACGGTCTCCGCGGCCTCGGCGGAGACACACAGATACCGGTCGTTGCCCGGATGCAGCCACTGCCGGTGCACCGAGAAGTCGGTGACGACGACCGTGCTAGGCGCGGTCAGCGCACCGCGTTTCCGCAGCCGCCCGGTGAGCTGCGCGGCGAGGTGGAACACCGGGACGACCGCGTCCGGCCGAAGCCGCTCCACGGTGTCCAGCAAACGGCCCTCGGCGAGCCCGGCCAGCGGAGCGGCGCCGGGCCGCGGTCCGCGGCCGGGACGGAAGAAGGCCCGGTAGATCCCCGCGTACACCACCGGCGCGCGGCGGATCGTCGTCCGGTAGAAGGAGCGCAGCCCCGCCCCCACACCGGCGGGCAGCAGATCCAGCACATCGACCCGGTCCGCCCGGTGCCCCATCGCCTCCAGCCTGCGCACCAGCTCGCCCGCCACCGCGTCGTGCCCAGCTCCCATCCCGGCGCTCACCACCAGCAGACGGCCGGTGGCGGGGGCGCCGGAGCGGTTGGGAAGGGGCCGCATGAACACCTCCGATGGTGCGAGGCGCGCCGGGACATGGCTCACTGGAGGTAACCGCTCCGCGTGCCGTCAAACCGCGCACCCGACGGCCGGTGTCCCGACCACCCGCCGGCCCGCAGCGAGACAGGGAGATGCCATGATCCGCCCCCTCCCGGACGCACACCTCCACCACGGTACGGGCCGGGAGACAGGGCGCGACACCGGCACCGGGACCAGGATCGCGCTGGTGACCGGCGCCTCTTCGGGTATCGGCGCAGCCGTCGCCGACCGGTTCGCCGCAGCGGACGACTGGCGGCTGCTGGTCAGTGGCCGCCATCGGGAACGGCTGGCCCGGGTGGCCGGGAGGACCTCGGCCATCGCCCTGCCCGCCGATCTGGCCACCCCTGAGGGCAGTCAGGACCTGGTGCGCGACGCTCTCGGCGCGGCCGGCCGGATCGATCTGCTGGTGGCGGGGGCGGGCGTGGGCTGGGCCGGATCGTTCGCCGGTATGCCACCGGCCGCCATCGACCGGGTGGTCGGCGTCGATCTGCTGGCGGCCGTACGGCTCGTCCGCACGGCCCTGCCGCATATGCTCGACCGGCGGCGCGGACACATCGTGCTGATCGGCTCGATCGCGGGCAGTGTGGGCGTCCGTGGCGAGGCGGTGTACTCGGCCGCCAAGGCGGCGCTCGGCGCCTTCGCCGACTCCCTGCGCTACGAACTGCGCGGGGCCGGAGTACGTGTCACCCATGTGGTCCCCGGTGTGGTGGACACCCCGTTCTTCGCCCGCCGCGGGGCCCCGTACACCCGCGCACACCCCCGTCCGCTGCCGCCCGAGCGGGTGGCCGACGCGGTCTGGGACGCCGTGGCACGGGGCCGCGACGAGGTCTACGTACCCGCCTGGCTGCGGTTGCCCGCACTGATCCATGGGGCGGCACCAGGGCTCTACCACCGGCTGGCCTCCCGCTTCGGGTGACACCCGGTGAACGTCCTGACCGTCCTGCTGGCCCTGCTGTCCGCGCTGGGCAACGGAGCGGCGTCGGTGCTCCAGCGGCGGGCCGCGATGGATCAGGAGCGGGAACAGCCGGGCGGACAGGGTCTCGGCCACGCCGTACGGCGGCTCGGCCGGCTGCTGTGCCGCCCCTACTGGCTGGCCGGGGGCGCGGCGATGGTGGTGTCGGCGGTGGCCCAGGTGGGTGCGCTGGCCGTGGGACGGCTCTCCGTCGTCCAGCCACTGCTCGTCAGCGAGCTGCTGTTCACGCTGGTGGTGGGCAGTCTGGTGTTCCGGCAGTACCCGGACGGCCGCACCTGGCTGGCGTTTGTGATGCTCGCCGCCGGTCTCGCGCTGTTCCTCCTCGCCGCCGACCCCTCGCATGGACAGGCCACGGCGCAGAACGGCCGCTGGCTCCCGGTGGGTGTGGCCGTGGCGCTCGCCGTGGCCGTCCTGGCCGTGGTGGCCCGTGCCCTGCACGGCGCCGCCCGCGCCGCCGTCCTCGGCTGCGCCACCGCCGCGTGTTTCGCCTGCACCGCGGCCCTGATCAAGGAGTTCACCGGCCGGTTCGCCGGCGGAGTGGCCGCGGTGTTCACCAGCTGGCCGCTCTACGCCGTGTGCGTGGTCGGGCTGCTGAGTTTCCTGCTGTTGCAGAGCACCCTGCGCGCGGGCACCCTGGCGGCTTCGCAGCCCGCGCTCACCCTCGGCGACGCGCTGGTGAGCATCGTGCTGGGCTGGGTGCTGTTCGGTGAACGGGTCGAACTGGGGCTGCGCATCCTGCCGGAGGCCATCGGTGTCGCCCTGATGGCCGTGGGGATCGTCGGGCTGACCCGCTCGCCCGCCATGGCGGGCGGCTGGGACACCGACGCACCCGCGGGGCCGGAACCGTCCGCCGCCCCGACGGCGGACATCCCCGGGTGGCGGGACGGTCCCGGGGAGCGGGGGAGGACCTCATGAACGTCCGTCACCGGCCCCGGGCGATGGTGCGGAACACGGCGCTGCTGGTGGCCGCCGCCCACGCCGTCCCGACCGGTACCTGGCTGGCGGGGCCGCGGCGGGCCCTGTTCCCCGGGCTCGCGGGCTCCGGCCGCTCCGACCATGTGGCCCTCACCTTCGACGACGGCCCCGATCCCCGGTCCACCCCGCGTTTCCTCGACGTCCTCGACGAACTGGCGGTACGGGCCACCTTCTTCGTCCTGGGCGACAGTGTGGTGCGCTATCCGCGGACCACGCTCGACATCGCCCGCCGCGGCCATGAACTCGCCGTCCACGGCTGGACCCACAGCCGCCCGTGGCTGCCCACGGTGGCCCGGGACGTCCGTGAGGTCGCCCAGGCCGCCCGCGCCGTGCGGATGGCCACCGGCTCGGTGCCGCTGTGGTACCGGCCGCCGTACGGCATTCTGACCGGCGGCCGCTGGCTCGCGGCGCTCCGGGCCGGTCTCCGGCCGGTGCTGTGGTCGGCCTGGGGGCGCGACTGGTCCGCGGACGCCACGCCCCGCTCGGTGCTCGCCGCCGTACGGCGCGATCTGCGCGGCGGCGCCACCGTGCTGCTGCACGACTCCGACCGGGCCGCAGCGGCGGGCTGTTGGCGCGCCACGCTGGCGGCGCTGCCCGCGCTGGTGGCCGAATGCCGGGCGAACGGCCTGGGGGTCGGGCCGCTGGCCGACCACGGACCGCCCGGATCCATCCGGTGAGCCGGGCCCCCGGGTTCATCCGGTGAGCCGGGTCTCCGGGCTTATTCGGTGAGCCGGGCCATCTTCCGGGGGTCGACGATACGGTCGAAGTCCTCGGCGCCGATATGGCCGCTGGCGATGGCGGCCTCGCGCAGCGTGGTTCCCTCGTCGGCCGCCATGTGCGCGATCTGGCTCGCCCTGTCGTAGCCGAGCTCCGGGCAGAGCGCGGTGACCAGCATCAGGGAACGCGCCACCTGGTCGTCGATCCGCTCACGGTTCAGCTCCGCGCCCTCGACGCAGTGGACCCGCAGTTTCTCGCAGGCGTCGGCGAGGGTCCGGGCGGAGTGCAGCACGTTGTTGATGACGAGCGGTCGCATCGTGTTGAGCTCGAAATTGCCCTGGCCGCCCGCCAGGGCCACGCTGCTGTCCTCCGCCAGCACCTGGGCGCACACCATCATCATCGCCTCGCACTGGGTGGGGTTCACCTTGCCGGGCATGATGGAACTCCCGGGTTCGTTGGGCGGCAGGATCAGCTCCCCGATACCGCAGCGGGGGCCGGACGCCATCCAGCGGATGTCATTGGCGATCTTCATCAGTGGAACGGCCAGGGCCCGGAGCCCCGCGGACGCGGCCACCATGGCGTCCAGACTGCCCTGGGCCGCGAAGGAGTTGACCGCAACCCGGAACGGATGTCCGGTCGCCTGTGCGAGCTCCCGGGCGACCGCTGCTCCGAAGCCCTCGGGCGCGTTGAGGCCGGTGCCCACCGCGGTGCCGCCGATGGCCAGCTGGTACAGGCCGGGCAGGGTGGCGCGCAGCCCCTCGATGGCGTCGGACAGCTGGGCCGCGTAGCCGGACCACTCCTGCCCCACGGAGAGCGGGACCGCGTCCTGGAGATGGGTGCGGCCGGTCTTGACCACGTCGTACCAGGCGCGGGACTTGGCGGCGATGGCCTCTTGAAGCAGGCTCACCCGGGGCAGCACATGGTCGTGCAGGGAGCGCACGGTGGCGAGGTGCATGGCCGTGGGGAAGGTGTCGTTGGACGACTGGCACATGTTGACGTGGTCGTTGGGGTGCACCGGGTCCTTCGACCCCAGCACACCGCCGACCAACTGGATCGCACGGTTGGCGATGACCTCGTTGACGTTCATATTGACCTGGGTGCCGGATCCGCTCTGCCACACATGGAGCGGGAAGTGGTCGTCCAGCGCGCCCGAGACCACCTCGTCGGCGACATGGGCGATCAGATCGGCCTGCCAGCCCGCCAGCCGCCCCTCACGGCCGTTGACCAGCGCGGCCGCCTTCTTGATGGAGCCGTAGGCGTGGTGGACGGCCCTGGGCATCAGGTCCTCGCCGATCGAGAAGTGGACCAGCGCCCGCTGGGTCTGGGCACCCCAGTACCGGTCGGCGGGCACCTCGATCGTCCCCAGAGCGTCCGACTCGCGGCGGCGGCCGGTGGCGTCGATACGCGTGGGCAGGTCCCGCACCTGTGGGACGCCCTCCCCGCCCTGGGGCTCGGGGCGCTTGGTCATCGCCGCAGCCCACCCATACGCACACACCCCGCATCACAGAGATCCACCTCCCCCTGCCAGTGTCGCCCCGCACCGGCCGGGCCGCATCCGGCCCGTACGGCGCCGGGTCAGGGGGGCGATTCTGGAATTCCCCGCGCTGCGCCGCCACAGCCATGTAATGTGTGCTGGGTGCAATTACCTATTACATCCGGGGGATGGTGTGGCGATGTATCAGATGGCGGCCGACCGTGTGGATGCCGGGCCGGCGGACCCGGAGTTGGTGCGGGCCTGGGTCGAGGGCTGGGTCATCTCGCGACTGGCGTCACCGCCGGAGCGGACCTCGTACGGGTTTGTCTTCGATGTGGGCACGCAGCCCCGTCAGGTGACCCGCCATGTCCTGCCCGACGCGAACGAAACGCTGGTACGCGAGCTCACCAGCACCCTCACGGCCCCCGGCACCTGGCTGAAGACGCTGCTTCCGCGGGAGGTCGTCGGACCATGGATGGCGCCCGGCTGGGACTTCGACACTCCGGGCTTCCTGATGTCGACACCGCTGGCCCCGGTGTCCGCACCGGTGCCCGACGGCTATCGCATGCGCACCTGGACACGGGGCGGTCTCACCCGGGTGCTGGTGGTCACCGCCGACGGCACCTTCGCCGCCCGTGGCCAGGTGGCGGTTCCGCCGAGCGCCGACACCGCGGTGGTCGACCAGATCGAGACCGCCACGGACCAACGCCGCAAGGGCCTTGGCAGCCTCGTCATGCGCACCTTGGCCAATGAGGCCCTCGCGGCGGGCGCGCGGTCCGCGGTGCTCGGGGCTACGATCGAGGGGCGGGCGCTGTACGAGTCGCTGGGGTGGCGTACCGACGCCCCGCTCACCGGCCTCATCCTCAACCCCTCGGCCGCACCGAAGGTCTGATTTTCGGTCAGTGCGGTCGCATCCGGGATGAGTTGGGTTGGCCATCCGTGATGAGTTGGCCGGGGTGTCTACGCCCCGGCCACCGTCTCGCGTGCGCGGGCGATCAGAGCACGTCCGGCCGGACCGCTCGGGCCGCCCGCCCGCCAGGCGAAGGCCAGCCGTCCGCGCAGCGCGGGCGGGTCGATGGCGACGGTCCGCAGCCGGTCCGCCCGCGACTCGGCGAACGCGCGGGGCAGGATGGCCGCGCCGAGTCCACGCTCGGCGAGCTGGGCCAGCACTTCGGGGTCGCTGGCCTCGAAGGCGATATGCGGGGTGAAACCGGCCGCGGCGCACGCCTCGTTCAGCCGGGTGCGCAGCCCGGTGCCGTACGGCAGGCTGATCAGCGCGCGCCCGCGCAGAGTGTCCAGGGAGATGGCCGAGTGGACGGCCAGTTCGTGGTCGTGGCTCACCGCGGCGACGATCGGCTGGTCGGTGATCACTGCCATCTCCAGACCGGCCGGGGTCGTGGGACCCACGCTGACGATCGCCGCGTCCAGCCGGCCGTTGCGCAGTCCGTCGACGAGCTCGTCGGACGTGGCCTCGGTCAGGGTGATCTCCACTGCCGGATGGGCGTCGTGGAACTCCGCCAGCAGCCCCGGCAGATCGACACTGTGCGAGGTCACGGTGCCCACCGCCACATGCCCCCGCAGCAGTCCGGTCAGCTCGTCGACGGCGAGCCGGGCGCCCTCCACGGCGGCCAGCGCGGCCCGTGCGTAGGGGAGGACCGCCGCGCCCACCTCCGTGAGCCGCACCGAGCGGCCGGAACGGTCCAGCAGCTCCTGTCCGAGCTCCCGCTCCAGTCGCCGGATCTGCGCGCTGACCCCGGGCTGCGCCACATGGACCCGCTCCGCGGCCCGGGTGAAGTTCCGCTCCTCGGCCACCGCCACGAAGTAGGCGAGCTGTCGCAGTTCCATAACCAATGATTCTAGCAAGCAGATCAACTATCTCTTGGACTTCTGGTGGCGGCCGAACGAGAGTGGAGGCAGACGAAAGGAGCCGATCATGACCGAGACCCGTGAACGCGCCACCACCCCCGAGGACCTGGCCCGGCTGTTCGTGGAGCGGGCCAACGCCGGGGACGCCGAGGGTCTGGCCGAGCTGTACGCGCCGGACGCGGTGCTCGCGTATCCGCCGGGGTCCGCGACCGTCGGCCGGGACGCCATCCGCGCGGTGTGCGAGCGGATGCTCGAGCACACCACCGAGCCCTTCCAGCTGGAGGAGGCGTTGCCGACCGTCCGCTACGGAGACCTCGCCCTCACCTCGACCCGCCCCGCCGACAACACCGGTGGCCGGGTGCAGGTGGCCCGGCGCCTGCCGGACGGCACCTGGCTGCGGATCATGGACCGCCCCGAGGTCCGTTCCCCGGACCGGGGCGAGGGTTGACCGTCCTCATCGCCGGGGCCGGGACCGGCGGCGGTCCGTGAGCGACTGGAGGTGCGGAACGCGTCCGCACCTCCAAGGTGATCGTGCGCGACGGCGATGTGGAACCGGTCGCGTATCCGGTCGGGCGCGACCGCATCAACGGGTCGGCCAGGTGCGGATGTCCCCGCCCGTGCCGCCGGCCGGGGACGTGCCCTGGAACCGCGCGGGCTGGGTCGCCGGGGGCGCCTTGCGGGAGCTCAACACCCGCCTCTCCCCGAGCCCGACGCGTCGCTGGGAGCGGCCTCGGGGCCGCGCTCCGCACCGCGTGGCGGCCGTCCGGCTCCGCGCTTAGCGTGGAATCAGACAGTGGTCTTCGCCTGGACGGTCCGGCGCGTGAGTGTGGGAGGTCCGAGTGGAATCTGTCACCTTCCTTCTCGTCGCTGTGATTCTCACCGCGCTCGCCTTCGACTTCACCAACGGCTTCCACGACACCGCCAACTCCATGGCCACCTCCATCGCCACCGGGGCGCTGACCCCCCGGGTCGCCGTGGCCGTGGCCGGACTCCTCAACCTCGCCGGGGCGTTCCTGTCCACCGAGGTGGCCAAGACGATTTCCAACGGCATCGTCGACGATGCCAAGGTCTCCCCGGTGATGATCTTCGCGGGGCTGGTCGGGGCGATCCTGTGGAATCTCATCACCTGGCTCGCCGGACTGCCCTCCAGCTCCTCGCACGCCCTCTTCGGCGGGCTGATCGGCGCGGTGTGGGTGGGGTCGGGCGGTTCGGCGGTGCGGTTCGACGCCATCGCTGAGAAGGTTGTGCTTCCGGCGCTCGCGTCCCCGGTGGTGGCCTGTCTGGTCGCCGTACTCGCGACCTACCTCGCCTACGTGATCACCCGGCGGGTGTCCGGCCGCACGGTGCGCAAGGGCTTCCGCGCCGGACAGGTGGGCTCGGCCTCCCTGGTGGCCCTCGCCCACGGCACCAATGACGCGCAGAAGACGATGGGGGTCATCACCCTCACCCTCATCTCCGGCGGTGCGCTCAGCCATGGCGCCGGCCCGCCGTGGTGGGTGGTGCTCAGCGCCGGTCTCGCGATCTCGCTGGGCACCTATGCCGGTGGCTGGCGGATCATCCGCACCATGGGGAGGGGGCTGACCGATATCCAGCCGCCCCAGGGTTTCGCGGCCGAGACCAGCGCGACCGCGGTCATCCTCTCCTCCTCGCATCTGGGCTTCGCGCTGTCGACCACCCAGGTCTGCACCGGCAGCATTCTGGGTGCCGGGCTTGGCCGCAAGCTGGCCCATGTGCGCTGGGGGGTGGCCGGGCGGATCGCCGCGTCCTGGCTGCTCACCCTGCCCGCGGCGGCGGCCGTGGGAGGCACCGCCGCCTGGGTCGCCGGCCGGGGCACCGCGGGGGTGGCGCTGGTGGCGAGCGTGGCCGTGGCGGCGGCAGCGGGTTTCTACGCACTCTCCCGCCGTCGGCCGGTCAACCCGGACAACGTCAATGAGCTGCCCGTTCCCGGCGCCGCCGAGAGCGTGGCGCGCTCGGCCGCCTGACACCGGCGAGAGGAGACCGGACGGATCGCGGACGACAGGGACACCGGGTGACGGGAGGAGCCTGACGGGATGGACATCGAATGGGGCAGCCTTGGCGGGGTCCTCGGAGTGAGTCTGGGGATCACCGTGGTGGTGGTCGTCATGTTTTCGCTCGGTATCGCCGCGTGGAGCCGTGCCGAGGCGTACGGCGAACGCTCCGGCGCCACCCGCCGCGGTGTCCTGCACCGCGGCTCCGGCACGGTGGCCGCGGCCACCGCCGTGGTGTGTTTCGCCGCCTGCCTGGCGGTAGCCGCTTATGGAATCGACCTGATCATTCCCGACTGAGACAATGGGCCCTTGTGCCCAGCGTCACCCAACCCGTGGCGCACTGCGGAAACGGGAGATCACACACGGTGTCACACCAGCCCGAAGCCCCCTCCGGCGAGGTGGACCGCCTCGACCTGCGGGCCGACTGCGGCAGCTGCTTCGCGCTCTGCTGTGTCGCGCTGCCCTTCGCCGCCTCGACGGACTTCGCGTTCACCAAGGACGCGGGGCGGCCCTGCCGCAATCTGCGGGAGGACTTCCGCTGCGGTGTCCATGCCCGGCTGCGGGAGAAGGGCTTCTCCGGCTGCACGGTCTTCGACTGCTTCGGCGCCGGACAGAAGGTCTCCCGCCACACCTTCGCCGGGCGCGACTGGCGCCGCCACCCGCACACCGCCGCCGATATGTTCGCGGTGTTCCCGGTGATGCGTGTGCTCCACGAACTGCTGTGGTACCTGACCGAGTCCCTGACGCTTCCCGCCGCCCGGCCCCTCCACACCGAGCTGCGCGCGGCGCTGCACGAGACGGAACGGCTCACCCGCGGCAGTGCCGATGAGTTGCGGCGGCTGGACGTCGCGGCCCACCGGGAGAAGGTCAGCGGGCTGCTGCTGCGCACCAGCGAGCGGGTACGGGCCACGGTCCCCGGAAAGAAGAAGAACCGCAGGGGAGCAGATCTCATCGGAGCCCGGCTCCGCGGTGCCGATCTGCGTGGCGCCAATCTCCGCGGGGCGCTGCTCATCGCGACCGACCTCACCCGGGCCGATCTGAGCGCCGCCGATCTGATCGGCGCCGACCTCCGCGACGCCGAGCTGAGCGGAGCGGATCTCACCGGCGCCCTCTTCCTCACCCAGGCCCAGCTCAACGCGGCACGGGGCGACGCCGCCACCCGGGTGCCCGGCGCGCTCACCCGCCCCGCGCACTGGTAGCGCCGCGTCCCCGGGCACGGTGTGGAATCCTGACTGCCATGCCCGACGCATCCGACGCGCCCGAGATTCTGAGCGACGCGCCCGGATCGTTCGCCCGGAGTGTGCTCGCCGAGCGGCATCCGGCGCTCATCGAGAAGGTCCGCGCCGCCTTCCCCTACGGCCCCGAACAGCACCGTGCGCTGGACACCCTGCACCAGGAGTGCACCGAGGGTGTCATCGCGCCGCTCCCCGCCACCGCGTACGACCACGACCGATGGCAGGAGTGGGGGCGGGAGCACTTCGGCCGGTCATGGTTCGATGTGCCCTTCCTGTGGGCCGAGAGCTACTTCTACCGTCAGCTCCTCGAAGCCGTCGGTTACTTCGGGCCCGGCCCCTGGCAGGGCATCGATCCGTTCCGCCCCTTCAAACACGCCGAACTGCACACCCCCGAGGCGGCCGAAGAACTGGCCGCGCTCGAGGCCGTGCTGCGCTCATCCGCCGAGCGTCAGGCGAACGCACTGGTGCACGGCTCGCTCTGGGGCAACCGCGCGGACCTCGGCTTCCGGCTCTCCACCACGGGTGACGCGGCGGATGCCGCCGACGCGCCGCCCCTTGTGGCGGACGCCACCGAGGCCCTGTGGTCACTGCTGCCCGGCGGCTCCCCGGCCACCGTGTATCTGGTGGCGGACAACGCCGGGCGGGAACTGCTGCCCGACCTCGTCCTCCTCGACCATCTGCTGTACCACGGCCGCGCCGACCGGGCCGTGCTGGCGGTGAAGCCGTATCCGTACTACGTCTCCGATGCCACCACCGCCGATGTCCTCGACTGTCTGCGCCGTCTGACCCGGGCCCAGGGAGCCGTCGCCGATGTCGGCAGCCGACTGTGGTCGGCGATGGGCAACGGGCAACTCACCATCGGTGCCCATGACTTCTTCCGCGCTCCGCTGCCCTACGCCGCCATGCCCGGCAGTCTGCGGCGTGCATTCGCCTCGGCCACGGTGACCGTCATGAAGGGCGACCTCAACTACCGCCGCCTGGTGGGCGACCGGCTGTGGCCGCCGACCACGCCCTTCACCGCATGCACCGCGTACTTCCCCGGCCCGGTGGCCGCACTGCGCACCCTGAAGTCCGATGTGATCGTGGGCCTCGACGAACCCACCGTGGCCGCGCTCGACACCGCGTACCCGGAGGGCTGGCGCACCACCGGCACCCATGCACTGATCCAGGTCGATCCCGGTCCGCGCCGACGGTGAAACGCCACCGGCGCGGTACCGGACCCATCGGGGAGCGGGCGGATCGCGAAATCCCGTGGCGAACGGCCCGCCCCTCGCGCATCATCCACGGATGACCTCGTTGCCCTCCGGCCCGACGGCCGACTTCGCCACCAAACCCGTCCTCGTCGGCGAGAAGGTGCGCTTGCGCCCGTTCACCGAAGAGGACGCGCCGGAGATGGCCGTCATCCTCGAGGACGAGGAAGTCCGCACGTTCACCGGCGAGGCGAGCGCCCCCGCCTTCGAGGAACGGCGCCTGCGGGAGTGGTACGGAAGCCGCGGTGCGCAGACGGACCGGCTGGACCTGGCGGTCGTCGACCGGGCGAACGGCGCGCTGGTGGGCGAGGTGGTGCTCTACGAATGGGACGAGCCCAACCGCAGCTGCGCGTTCCGCGCGTTGCTCGGCCCGCGGGGGCGCGACCGGGGGCTTGGCACCGAGGCCACCCGGCTGATCGTCGCCCACGGTTTCGAGCGGCTCGGGCTGCACCGCATCTCGCTGGGCGTCTTCGCCTTCAACCCCCGCGCCCGTCGCGCGTACGAGAAGGTCGGCTTCGTCGCCGAAGGGGTGGAGCGCGAGGCGCTGCGGTACGAGGGCGCGTGGATCGACGCCGTGATGATGTCCGTGCTGGACCGGGAGTGGGCGGCACACCGCGGCCATCCGTAACCGGAATGCCAGGGCGGGGAGAGGACCCCGCACCCGGCCGGACCGCGCACGGTGGCGCGGCCCGTACCCCCATGATGGAAGCCGCACACACGTGAAGCCCCGCGTCCCGCTGTCCGGAGGAGAAGTTCCCATGCCGTCCCCTCGCCGGCTCGCCGATCTGCCGTACGCACGCCATCTGCGCGCGTACGACGGGCCCCTCACCGACGAGGGTGACTACGACACCGTCCATCTGGACGGCGCCGACTTCGACGGAGCGGAGGGTGGCAACGCCCGGTTCCTCGAGTGCGCGTTCTCCTCCGTGAACTTCACCGCGGGGCGCTTGCGCGGCGCCCGGTTCAACGACGTCTGGCTGGACGGAGTGCGCTGGGTCGGCACCGACCTGGCGGAGACGGACTGGCTGGACGCCGAGCTCATCGGCTGTGTGCTCGCCGGTCTGGAGACGTTCGGCGCGAAGCTGCACCGGGTCACCTTCCACCGCTGCAAGCTCGAGTCGGTCAACCTCCGCACCGCCACCCTGCGGGAGGTCACCTTCGCCGACTGTCTGCTGCGGGACGTCGACTTCAGCGGGGCCGCGCTGACACGGGCGGAGTTCCCGGGCTCGGCGCTGGAGGGCGTGCGGTTCGCCGGGGCCCGGATGGACGGTGCCGATCTGCGGGACGCCACCCGGCTGGAGATCACCGACGGCCATGACGCGCTGCGCGGGTCGGTGATCACCGGCGCGCAGTTGCTGGAACTCGCCCCGATGTTCGCCGATGTGCTCGGGGTGAGGGTGGCGGACACCGGAACCGTCGCGTCGCGCCGTACGCCGGACCGGCGCAGCGGACGACGCTGATGGCCGACCCGGGGGTGGGCTGCGATGGACACCCCGGGGCCAGGTGCTGGACCGGGGACAGGGGCGGACGGCACGGTGGTGGGGTGCACCCCATGCCTTCTCCCGCTCAGCCTCCCGCCAGGTGGTTCGCCCGGCCCGCCGCCCGGACCTGGAGGTGTGCGCCTGCCCCGGACGGCGTGCGCCGCTTCCACGCCGCGTGGTCCGGCTACGCGCCCACTCCGCTGTCCGAACATCCCGCGCTCGCCGCAGAGTTGGGCGTCGGCCGGGTGTTCGTCAAGGACGAGTCGTCCCGCCTCGGGCTGCCCGCGTTCAAGGCGCTCGGCGCGTCCTGGGCGGTCCACCGGGTCCTGTCGGGGCGGTCGCCGGACGCTCCCGTACGGCTGGTGACCGCGACCGACGGCAACCACGGCCGTGCCGTGGCCCGGATGGCGCGGTTGAACGGACGGCCCACCCATGTCTTCGTCCCCCGCGGTGTGCACCCCGACGCGGTGGCCGCGATCGAGGCCGAGGGCGCGCGGGTGACCCGGGTGGACGGGCCGTACGACACGGCGGTACGGCGCGCGGCCGAGGCCGCGGAGCGCCCTCCGGCCGTACTGGTCCAGGACACCGCCTGGCCCGGCTACGAGGAGATCCCGGGCTGGATCGTCGAGGGATACGCCACCCTGTTCCACGAGATCGATGAGCAACTGCACAGCGCGGGCGTCGAGTTGCCGGATCTGCTCGCCGTTCCGGTGGGGGTGGGCTCGCTCGCCCAGGCCGCCGTCACCCACTACCGGAGCCGCCCCACCGGACCCGCTCCCGCTCTGCTGGCCGTGGAGCCGGTGGCCGCGGCATGTGTGCTGGCGAGCCTGGTGCGCGGGGAGCCGGTCGCCGTGGAAACCGGCGAGACCACCATGGCGGGCCTGAACTGCGGCACGCCCTCCAGCCTCGCCTGGCCGGTGCTGCGCGACGGGCTGGACGCCGCTGTGGCCATCACCGATGCCGACAGCGCCCGTGCCTCCCGCGACCTCGCCGCCCTCGGTATCTCCTCGGGGCCGTGCGGCGCCGCCTCGCTGGCCGGGGTGCGCGCCGCTCTCACCGGGCAGGGCGCCGACGACCGCCGTGGTGCGCTCGGACTCGGGCCGGCGGCCACCCTCGTGCTGCTGAGCACCGAGGGCACGGCGGCCAATCCCGCCACGGCACCGGCCACCACGCCCTGAGACTTCCGGTGCGCGCGCAACCGCCGACGGTGTCGCGGCGGCCGGTCAGCGGGTCATCAGCCAGGGCTGACCACATCGGCGATGCCCGAACAACTGTGAAGTGTTGTACCTACTAGTATGTACAGTCGGTCGCAATGGCCGTGATCGGCGATCGACGAAGGAGAGCTCCGCCATGCCCCTGGTCCGTATCGACGCGTTGAGGGCCGACAGCGAGCGGCTGGACGCGCTCGGCCGCGCCGTGCACGACGCCCTCGTGGAGACGATCGGCTTTCCGCCCGACGACCGGTTCCAGATCCTGACCGGACACGACGGCACCAGCGGCACCCTGCGCTACGACGACTATCTGGGTGTGCGCCGCGACGACGGCATCGTGTTCATCGCCATCACCATGCGCTCCGGGCGGCCGCCCGAGCGGAAGCGGGCGCTGTACCGGCGGATCGCGGAGCTGGCAGAGGAGTACGCGGAGACCGAGCCGCGCAATGTGTTCATCACGGTCACTGAGAACGAGTCGATCGACTGGTCCTTCGGCCACGGGATCGCCCAGTACGCCGTCTCGTCGGAGGAAACCGACTCGTTGGAGGACGAGTCGGAGGACACCGCGAGCGGCGCGTCCTAACGCCGCCGCAGCGCCCCGCGGACGAAGGCCGCCTGTCCGGCGTGTTGCAGATCGTCCGCGATAACGCTGACCAGCCGGACGCCGAGGGTCACCGCCGGGGTCCACGCCTCGTCCACGATGCGGTCGAAGTCGGTGTTACGGAGCCCCCGTACATACGCGAGCGTGTTCTCGTGGACGGCGTCGTAGTACCCGGTGAGCAGCGAGGCATCCGCCCGGACCGCCGCCACGTCCTTGCCGCGGTGGCCGTAGCCGGTGGCCGCCGGTGGGAACCGCAGTCCGAACCGCTCGTACCAGCCGTCGGCCGTCCAGAGCTGCTCGGTGCCCGCGGCATCGGCGACATGGTCGTCCTGAATGCGGGTCAGATGCCACACCAGCCAGGCGATGGAATTGGCCCCGGCGTCGAGCCGTTCGGTCAGCTCGTCCTCGCCGAGGCCGTCCACGGCCATGTGTACGGCCTCGGACACCCGGTCGAAGGCGTCGGCCAGCAGATCTGCGCTCCTCATGCGGGGCTCCTTCGTCGCTCGGCGGGTGTTCGGTCGCTCGGCCGCTCGGCCCGCGAACCATCGTTGCACCCCGGGGCGGCGGACCCGTGGGCTCAGACCGGTGGCACGAGGGTGAAAAACCGGGCGAGTACCGCACGGTCCCCGGTCACCGAGGCGAGCCGGTGCGAGGGCAAGTCCGCGGACACCTCCTGGACGAAGTCGAAGCGTCGAGGTCGGTCAGGTCCACCTCGTCGAGGGGGAGAGGTTCGGGCACTCCGGTGGGAGCGGTGGCGGGGGAGGTCACACTGACTCCTTCGCGGTCGGGGCCGTCCGCGGCCGGCTCGTCGCGGCTGTCAGAGGTGGTAGGCGTACTCGGCGAACTCCCAGTCGGTGACGTGGCGTTCGAAGCGCTGGACCTCATTGCGTTTGTAGGCGAGGAAGGACGCGGTGAAGTCCTTGCCGAGGACACCGGTCAGCGCCTCGTCGGCCTCCAGGGCATCCAGTGCGGCTCCCAGCGTCCGCGGCAGGATCGGGGACTTCTCGGGGCCGTAGCCGTAGCCCTCGAGCGGGGCGGGTGGCTCCGTGGCGTCCTGGACACCGAGCAGCGCGGCGGCGCACACGGACGCGATGGCGAGGTAGGGATTGGCCCCCGCGTCGCCGAGGCGCAGTTCGAGGCGGGTGCCCGCGCCGCGCTCGGGCGGTATCCGGACCATGGCGCTGCGGTTGTCCAGGCCCCAGTCGATGAGCCAGGGGGCGAGGGTGTCGGGGCCGAAGCGCTTGTAAGAGTTGACGGTCGGGTTGTGCAGCGCGGCCAGCGCCGGGGCGTGGGCGAGGATGCCCGCGATGGCGTGGCGCGCGGTGTCGGAGAGACCGAAGGGGGCCGCGGGGTCCGTGAAGGCGTTGCGACCCTCGGGGGTGTCGCAGGACAGATGGAGATGGAAGCCCGAGCCGTTCGCGTCATTGCGCGGTTTGGCCATAAAGGTGGCCAACTTGCCTTCCTTGCGGGCCAGTTCCTTGACGGCGGACTTGAAGCGGAAGGCGCGGTCGGCGGCGTCCAGACCGGCGGAGTGGGTCAGATTGATCTCGTACTGCCCACCGTCGAATTCGTGGTTGCCGGTGACCACACCGATGTTGAGGTCGCGCAGCAACCGCAGGGTGCGCAGCAGATGGTTGCCCGGGTCGGCGCACAGCCCCGCGGTGTACACGGCGCCGGGGACCTCCGAGTGGCGGCGCCAGCCCGAGGGGGCGGCCGGGTCCGGCTCCAGCAGGAAGTACTCCAGCTCGGGGCCGACGACTGGATGCAGCCCGGCGTCCGCGCAGTTGGCGAGAACGGAGCGGAGCAGATCGCGCGGTGACTCGGGAGCCGGGGCGCCGGTGGTGGGATCGGCGGTGTCACCGAGACACCAGGCGACCCCGGGCTCCCAGGGCAGGGTGACCAGGGTGTCCAGATCGGGGGTGACGACCACATCGGGCATCCCCGCGTCGAGTCCGCCGGAGACCGGGACCGTATCTCCCTGCGGGCTGGTGTGGTAGACGGCGCGGCAGAAGGCCAGCCCGTGTGCGCAGGAGGTGGGCAGATGTTCCAGCAGGACATCGCGGGACCGGTCGATCCCGATGAGATCGGGGAAGGACACCCGGACCACATCGATGCCCTCGGCGGCGAGCCGGTCCATGTGCCGGCGGACGTGCGCGGGGTCATGGGCGGTCACCGATGCCTCCTCGGGCGGGTCGGATGCCTCAGGGCGTTCATTTGATCCCAAACGGTATGGAGGGAGGTCTCGCCCCGCAAGGGGGTTGGGCCTCATATTTGTCCATCCGGGCGGGCATTGACCAGGATTCGATGGCTGCCTATCTTGTTTGAAGTCAAACGAATAACGGGGTCGCCGTCCCCACTCCCGCCACTGTCTGAGGAGCGAGACCATGTCCGGCCTCCGCGGCTACTTCCACCCCAAGACGGCGACCGGCGCGTCGTCCCTCATCCCCTCCCCGCCCTGGCACTACTCCGGCGATCTGCTCACCGTCGAGTACCGCACCGACCCCGCGCGGGTGCGGGAACTGCTGCCCGGACCACTGGAGCTCGCCGAGGAGGACCCCGGCGCGGTCGCGTTGATCTGGGCCGACTGGCAGTCGTGCTCCGCCACGAAGGAAGAGTTGCTGGACCCGGTGCGCGCCCAGTACAAGGAGGTGTTCGCGGTGGTCCGTTGCGCCTACCGCGGACAGACCTACTCGCGCTGTGTCTACATCTGGGTCGACAAGGACTTCGCCATCGCCCGCGGACTGCACCAGGGCTATCCCAAGAAGCTGGGCTCGGTGCACCTCACCCGCCCCCACCCCTACGGCCCGGCCCCCCGGATCGCCCCCGGCGCCCGCTTCGGTGCCACCCTGGCCGCCGCGGACCGCCGACTGGCCCAGGCGGTGCTGACCCTGCGCGAACCCTCGGAGACCGGGGGCTTTGTCAACGGCCACCCCATGGCCCACCACCGCTGGCTCCCCTCCATCGAGAAGGGCAAGGGGCTGGCCCTGGACGAGCTGATCGCCTCCGGCGCGGCCGAGTTCGAGGCCGGGCCGGCATGGCGGGGCGACGCCGAACTGGAGCTCTTCGAGGCGCCCACCGAGGAGCTGGCCCGGCTGGAGATCCGCGAACCGATCGCCGCGTACCACCGCCAGGTCGGCGTCGTCTGGGACGGCGGCCGACTGCTGGAGTCCGGCACCTCGGGCGCCTAAGCGCTCCACCACCCCGCCGTACCCCGCCCCGGGCCACCCGATTCCACCCCCCGTCACACGGAGCGCAGGATGACCCACCGGACCACCGTTGCCGGAATCCCCGTCGACACCCGGCACTGGATCGGCGGCCGGCGCGTCGCCTCCCCGGACACCTTCACCGATGTCTCACCGATCGACGACACCCCCCTTGCCGAGATCGCCCGCGGAGGTGCCACCGAGGCGGAGGCCGCCGTGGCCGCCGCCCGCGACGCCTTCCCCGCCTGGGCCGCGACCCCGCGCGCCGAGCGGGCCCGGGTGCTGCACGCCATCGCCGACGGTGTCGAGAAGCGGCTCGAGGACCTCGCGGCCGTCGAAACCGCCGACAACGGCGCGCTGCTGCGCTCCCACCGCCGTGGGGTGATGCCGCGGGTCGCCCACAACTTCCGCTTCTTCGCCGACTGGCTGCTCACACTGGACCGCGAGCACGAGGACTTCACCACCTGCGGCCACACCAACCACATCACCTGGGACCCAGCCGGACCCTGCGCCCTCATCACCCCGTGGAACGCGCCGCTGATGCTGGCCACCTGGAAGGTCGCCCCGGCCCTCGCCGCGGGGAACACCGTGGTCCTCAAACCCGCCGAGTGGTCCCCGCTGACCGCGTCCCTGCTCGCCGACATCGCCGCCGAGGCCGGTCTGCCGCCCGGGGTGCTCAACGTCCTCCAGGGCCACGGCGCCGAGGCGGGCGGCGCCCTGGTCTCCCACCCCGGGGTACGCCGCATCAGCTTCACCGGCTCGGTGCCCACGGCCGGGTGGATCGCCCGAGCCGCCGCCGACCATCTCACCCCGCTCAGCCTGGAACTCGGTGGCAAGTCGCCGCTGCTGGTGTTCGCCGACGCCGATCTCGACCTGGCCGTGGACCTGGCGGTGGAGCAGTACGACAACGCCGGGCAGGTGTGTCTGGCCGCCACCCGGCTGCTCGTCGAGACCTCCGTGGCCGAGGAGTTCACCCGACGGTTCACCGCGAAGGCCGCCGCACTGGTCCAGGGCGATCCGCGCGACGAGGCCACCGACCTCGGCCCCGTCATCCACGCCCGCCAGCTGGAGAGGATCGACGGCTTTGTGCGCCGCGCCCTGGACGCGGGAGCGCGCGCGGTCGTCGGCGGCGGCCCCCACACCGGCCTCGGTGGTCTCCACTACCGGCCGACCCTGCTCACCGATGTCGCCCAGGACTCCGAGATCGTCCAGGAGGAGGTGTTCGGGCCGGTGCTCACCCTCCAGACCTTCGACACCGAGGACGAAGCCGTCACCTTCGCCAACGACACCCGGTTCGGCCTCGCCGCCACCCTCGCCACCGGCGACCGCGAACGCGCCGAACGGGTGGCCGACCGGCTCGTCGCGGGCACCGTCTGGGTCAACTGTTTCTTCGTCCGCGACCTCCAGGCCCCCTTCGGCGGCTCCCGCAGCTCCGGTATCGGCCGCGAAGGCGGCACCTGGAGCTTCGACTTCTACTGCGACCTGAAGAACACCGTCACGGCCCCGGAGGGATGGCGGAGCCATGGGTGAGATCGCCGGGGCGGGGCTGCTCGCCCATGTGCCGACCATCGTGCTCCCGAAGGAGGACCGGCTGCGGCTGAACGAGGGCCGAGAGATCACCCTCGTCACCGGGCTCGAGCGGCTCCGCCGTGAGGTGTTCAAGCGCGACATCTACGACACGGTGGTGGTCCTCGACTCTCATTGGGCCACCACCGTGGAGTTCGTGGTGACCGCCCAGCCGCGCCGCGCAGGGCTGTTCACCTCCGAGGAACTGCCGCGCGGGATGTGCCGGATGCCTTACGACTTCCCCGGCGACGCCGAACTCGCCTACAACGTGGCCAGGTTCGCCGAGAAGCACGGCACCTGGATCACCGCCATCGACGACCCGTATCTGCCCGTCCACTACGCCACCATCAATCTGTGGACGTTCCTGGGCGCGGGCCTCCCCGGCAAACGCTGGGTGTCCATCGGCGTCTGCCAGACCGGCGACATGGAGGACCATCTGCGGCTCGGCCGGGCCCTGGCCGACGGCATCGCCGCCACTCCCGGCCGCCGGGTCCTGCTCATCGCCTCCGGCGCGCTCTCGCACACCTTCTGGCCGCTGCGTGAACTGCGCGACCACGAGTCCAGCGACCCCGCGCACATCTTCACCCCCGAGGCCCGCGCCGCCGACGAGCAGCGCATCGCATGGTTCACGGAGGGCCGCCACGAGGAAGTGCTGCGCACCATGCCGGAGTTCCTGGCCCACAAGCCCGAGGCCCGCTTCTCCCACTACCTGATGATGGCCGGGGCCCTCGGCGGGGCGGAGTGCACCGCCACCGCCCGCCAGTACGGCGGCTACGAGAACTCCGTCGGCACCGGTCAGGCCCATCTCTGGTTCGACCGGCCCACCGCCGGCTGGACCGCGCCCCGCACCCTGACACAGGAGTCCGCCCATGCCTGAGTACCGCCGTATCCTCCTCGACGGCGCCGCTGTCCAGGCCGTCCGCGACGGCGAGGAGCTGGTCGCCGGGGACGGCCGGCGGGTCAAGGCCGAGGAGGCACACCATCTGCCGCCCGTGATGCCCACCAAGGTGATCGCCGTCCACCTCAACCACCGCAGCCGCGCGGCGGAGTTCCAGATCGCGCCGGCCGCTGCCCCCACCTACTTCCACAAACCCAGTTCGGCGCTCAACGCCCACCGGGGCGCCGTGGTCCGTCCCGAGGGCTGCAAGTGGCTCAACTACGAGGGTGAGGTGGCTATCGTCATCGGCCGGACCTGCCGCAATGTGTCCCCGGACGAGGCGGGCGGGTACATCGCCGGATACACCGTGGCCAACGACTACGGGCTGCACGACTTCCGGGACACCGACGCCGGATCCATGCTGCGGGTCAAGGGCTCGGACACGCTCTGCCCGCTCGGCCCGGGGCTGGTCACCGACTGGGACTTCCGCGGCAAGTATCTGCGCACCTATGTCAACGGGCTGATGGTGCAGAACGGTTGCACCGACGAGATGGAGTGGGACATGCACTACCTCGTGGCCGACATCGCCCGCACCATCACCCTCCACCCCGGCGATGTGCTGCTCTCCGGCACCCCGGCCGGCTCCCGCCCGGTGCGGCCAGGCGATGTGGTCGAGGTCGAGGTGGAGGGACTTGGCAGGCTCAGCAACCACATCGTGGCCGGGCCCACCCCGATCCGTACCGATGTCGGAGCCCAGCCCACTCAGTCGGAGGAGGTGCTGTCCACCGCCCTCGGCGGCGACTGGGAGTACCGCGGCATCCGCCCGCCGCGCCGTGGCTGACGCCCGCGAGCGCCGCTGATCGTGCCCGGACCGGGCCTACGCCTTCGGACGGCGTCCGCTGCGGCGCGGGGCCGGTTCGGCGCCGTCCAGGAGGGCGAGCCTGCGCTCCTCGCCGTGTGTTTCGACCTGGAGCACCACCCGGCGCAGCGCCTCCGCGGTGCGCAGACACTCCTCGTCGGACAACTGCCCGGCGACGAACGCCTCCTCCTCGTTGAACTCCGGGAAGACCCGGCGCATCAGCGCCTCGCCCTCCTCGGTGAGGCTCAGCAGCACCAGCCTGCCGTCGCTGGGGTGGCCGGAGCGCCGGATCAGACCGCGGGACTCCAGCGTGCGGGCGACTCCGGTGAGCGTGCCCTTGGAGATGCCCGCCTCCTCCGCCACGTTGCGGGTCTCCGACTCGCCCCAGATCCACACCACCCAGAGCACCACGAAGGCCGTCCAGGTCAGATCGCAGCCGCGCAGCACCGAGTTCTCCAGATGCTGTCGCACCGCCGACGCGGCCCGGTAGATGTTGGACACCATGGCCATCTGCTCACGGCGGACCGGAATGCCGCCGAGCTTGGCCGCGACCAGCTTCTCGGTGTCGGTAATGGATCGGTGGCCGGACACGGGCGGGCTCCTCACATCGGCTGCGAACGCTGACGCGACGGCGAACCGGCGGTTCCATCGTTCGAGGTCGAATCTACCGTGCCAGGGGTGAGCGCGGATGGTGCGGGCCCGCTCGTTCACCGCCCCGGTTCGGTCAGTGTCAGCGGCACGGTCCCGCGGTACAGCAGCTGGCTGCCGAGCGGAGTGAGCGAGTGCACCACCGTATTGCCCATCCGCTTGCTGGTGAGCAGTCCGGCGTTGCGCAGCACCGTGGCGTGCTGGCTGGCCGAGGAGACGAGGATGCCCACACGCCGGGCGAGTTCACCGGTCGTACAGCTCCCCTCGGCCGCCTCCAGCACGGCGCCCCGGGTCGGCCCCAGCAGCTTGGCCAGCGAGGGGCGGCCCTGGGCCGCGGGGCCCTCGTCGAGCAGCCGGTGCTGTACCGGATACACCAGCACCGGTGTCCGGTCCTGGTGCAGCAGGGTGATGCTGGTGCGCCGGCAGAAGAACGAGGGGATGAGCAGCAGTCCGCGGCCGCCGAGCCGCAGATCGCGGTCGACGGGGTAGTCCGCCTCCAGCACCGGCCGCCGCCAGCGCAGACACAGCGGCAGCGCGGACAGCAGCGCCTCGGTGCCACCGCTGAGCATCGGTGTGGACATCCGTAACCGCTCATGGTCGACCTGGGCCCGGATGCGCTCCCAGTACGGGGCGATGGCGACCTCGTGGTACGCCTCGACGGCGCGTCCGAGCAGCGCCAGCGCATCGCCGTCGCCCTCGGCCAGCGAACGTGCCCACGGGGGCAGCCGCCGCCCTCCGGCGAGCAGTGTGAGATCGCGCCGCAGCTGGGCCCACGGAGTGCTCAGCACCGCGTCGAGACCTTCGTCCGCGTCGTACAGCGGGGCCGCCGGGGTGAGAAAGTCCGGAAAATAGCCCCTTGCCGGCACCAGGGCGGTCAACAGACCGGTCGAGCGGGGCAGTTTGGGGCCGACCGACCGCCGCCACTGCGCGGGGACCAGCCCCCCGTTCTGCTGCCGGAGACTGTGCAGACTCAGCATGGTCTCCCACATCGCGACCGGTCCCGCGGCCACGTGGGTGAGTCCCAGATCCTGACCGGTGAAATGAATGCGTAGCACAGCGCCCCCGTGTGTCCACCGCCTGCTTCCTTTACCTCCGTATCACGTTCAGGCCAGGGGCCGTAACGGGTCGTGCGACGACACGTCGTGTTTCAGTCTTGAATGAAATACCGGTGTACGCACACGAGTCCGCCCGGCGGAAGCCGCCGGGCGGACGCGCGCGGAAGTGCGCCGGGCGCGGAGGTCAGCCCGCGGACAGCGCGGGGTCGCTGGTTCCCGCCCTGCCCGTCTCGACGTGGCCGGACAGCCGTCGCAGATAGCCGCTGTCCGCGTCGGAGGTCACCGACACGTCGTACCACTGGTGGCTGCGCCCGGTGTCCACGGTGTGCACGGTCCGGCCACCCGGCCGGAGCCGGTACTCGGCCGTCTTCTGGTGGCGGTAGCCGTCGGTGACGGTCAGCCGCACGGTCTTGTCGCCCTGGTTGGTCAGGGTCAGCTCGACATCGCCGGTCGCCCGGTCATGACGGGCCGTCACCTCCGGACCGCGGCCGGTGATGTGTCCGGTGAAGTGGCGGACGAAGCCGCCCGGCCCGTGCACCTCGACGTCGTAGGTGTCCTTGTCCGCGGCGGCCCGCCAGGTGCCGGACAGCTGCTTGCCCGCCTCGACGGTGTAGCCCCACGGCCCGTCGGGGTGGCTCGCGGAGGTGACGTGGAAGTGCGCGCCGGCCTTGCCGCGGTTGGCGAAGTCCAGCCGCAGGCTGCCGTCCGCCACGGTGGCGTTGGCGGACAGGTCGTACGGCAGCGGCCGGGCGCGCCGCAGACCGGACTCCTGACGGGGCAGGGAGCCCTGGGCCGGGGGCGTGGGCACATAGTCCGGGTGCCGCTCGTTGTCCGGCGGCAGATAGCCGTCGGTGTCCGGCAGCGACGGGACCTTGGTGTCGGTGCGCGAGAAGTCGAACGCCGCCGTCAGATCCCCGGACACCGCGCGCCGCCACGGCGAGATATTCGGCTCCTCGACGTCGAAGCGCTCCTCCATGAGGCGGATGATCGAGGTGTGGTCCAGCGTCTGGGAGCACACATAGCCGCCGGTGCTCCACGGCGACACCACCAGCATCGGCACTCGCTGGCCCAGGCCGTAGGGGCCCGCGGCGAACTTCGCGGAGCCCGGGTAGAGCTCTTCGGTGGTGTCCACGGTCGAGGCGCCGCGGTCCTTGGCGGGCGCGTACGCCGGGACCACGTGGTCGAAGAAGCCGTCGTTCTCGTCGTAGGTGATGAGCAGCGCGGTCTTGCTCCAGACCTCGGGGTTGGAGGTCAGCGCGTCCAGGACCTGGGCGATGTACCAGGCGCCGTAGTTGGCGGGCCAGTTGGGGTGCTCGGTGAAGGCCTCGGGCGCCGCGATCCAGGATATCTGGGGCAGCTTCCCGTCCCGCACGTCCGCCCGCAGGATGTCGAAGAAGCCGTCGCCGTTCTTGGCGTTGGTGCCGGTGCGGGCCTTGTCGTAGAGCGGGTCGCCGGGCTTGGCGTTGCGGTACTGGTTGAAGAACAGCAGCGAGTTGTCGCCGTAGTTGCCCCGGTAGGCGTCGTCGATCCAGCCCCAGCCGCCGTTGGCGTCCAGCCCGTCGCCGATGTCCTGGTAGACCTTCCAGGAGACCCCGGCCTTCTCCAGCCGCTCGGGGTAGGTGGTCCAGCCGTAGCCGAGCTCGGCGTTGTCCAGGACCGGACCGCCGCCCTTGCCGTCGTTGCCGGTGTAACCGGTGTACAAGTAGTAGCGGTTGGGGTCGGTGGAGCCCATGAACGAGCAGTGGTACGCGTCGCAGATGGTGAACGCGTCGGCCAGCGCGTAGTGGAACGGGATGTCCTTGCGGGTCAGGTACGCCATGGTGGTGGCGGACTTGGCAGGAACCCACTTGTCGTAGGCGCCGTTGTTGAACGCGGCGTGGGTATCGGGCCAGCCGTGCGGGAGGTCCTGGAGGAACTGGAGCCCCAGGTCGTCCACCTCGGGCCGGAACGGCAGGATTTCCTTGCTGCCGTCGGACTGGTGCCAGACCGGCTTGCCGCTGGGCAGCCGCACCGGATGCGGATCGCCGAACCCGCGCACCCCGTTCAGAGTTCCGAAGTAGTGATCGAAGGAACGATTCTCCTGCATAAGCACCACGATGTGCTCAATGTCCCGCAGACTGCCGGTGCGACGGTTCGCCGGAATCGAGGCGGCGCGGGCGATGCTGGTGGACAGCAGGGACAGGGTCGCGCTGGTACCGGCCAGTTGCATGAATCTGCGACGGTCGATGGAGGTCATATCGGTCCGGTCTCCTGTGGTGTGCGAGGCGGGGGAAGCAACCGGGGCAGTCTGTTCCGGTCTGACCGCTCGGCACAACGGCCAGGAGGAGAATCGGCGGGAAAGGCTCAGTAAACCTTGGTCATTTGCGCCGCGAGAGCTGTCATCCTTACTGTTTGTCCTTACTGGTTGTCCGCGCCCCGCGAGGGCCGTCGGTGGGCGACAGGCGTCCCGGTGGCCGAGGCAGTACGTTGAAACCATGGACGGCGACGCCTTGACGCTCTTCCTCTGCGGCGATGTGATGCTCGCCCGCGGCGTCGACCAGATCCTGCCGCACCCCGGCGACCCGGAGCTGCGGGAGCCGTACATCCGTGACTCCCGTGCCTATGTCGGGCTGGCCGAGGAGCGGAACGGCCCGATTCCGCGACCGGTCGACTTCATCTGGCCGTGGGGCGACGCGCTGGCGGTACTGGACGAGGCCGCGCCCGATGCCCGGGTGCTGAACCTGGAGACCAGCGTCACAGCCGGTGGTGAATACGCACTCGGCAAGGAGCTCCACTACCGCATGAACCCGGCCAACCTCCCCTGCCTGGCCGCGGCCCGGCCCGATGTATGCGTCCTGGCCAACAACCATGTCCTCGACAGCGGCCCGCACGGCCTCGAGGACACCCTCGACGCGCTTGCCGGGGCCGGGCTCCGGGTGGCCGGAGCCGGACGGAACATCACCGCCGCCCGGCGCCCCGCTGTCGTCCCGGCCGGGGAGAACCGGCGGATCCTGGTCTTCGCCTTCGGTACCCCCTCCAGCGGAATCCCGTACCGCTGGGCCGCCACCGACGACCGCCCCGGGGTTGACTTCGTGCCCGAGCTGACGGACGCCGGCGCCGCCGCGATCGCGGCCCGGGTGTGCGGGATCAAGCGGCCCGGCGATATCGCGGTCGCCTCGATCCACTGGGGCGGCAACTGGGGCTACGAGATCCCCCCGGACCAGGTCAGCTTCGCCCACGCACTGATCGACGGCGGGCTCGACCTCGTCCACGGCCACTCCTCCCACCACCCCCGTCCGGCCGAGGTGTACCGCGGCAAGCTGATCCTCTACGGCTGCGGCGACCTCATCGACGACTACGAGGGCATCACCGGCTATGAGCGGTACCGGGACGATCTGCGGCTGCTCCACCTGGTCCGCGTGGCGGCCGGCAGCGGACGCCTGGTCGACCTGCGTATGGTGCCCCTCCAGTCGCGGCGGATGCGGCTGTGCCACGCCACGCGCCGGGACGCGGATTGGCTCGGCAGCACCCTCGACCGGGTGAGCTCCCGCCTCGGCACCCGCGTGGACGTCGCACACGACGCGCCGTACGACGTCCTGACCCTCCGGCACGGATGAGCGAGGAGGCGGCCATGTCCCGCGACAAGCCCCCCGAAGAACACCCGGAGCCCGCCCACCGTCTGCTGGACGAGGCCTTCGGCCGTCCGCGCGGCCCCCTGGGCACCGTGGGCGGCGTGGTGATGGCACGACTCAACGCCTCGCAGGAGCGCTGGGCCGTGGACCGGGCGGCGCTGCGCCCCGGCGAAAGGGTGCTGGTCGTCGGGCCCGGTCCGGGCGTCGGACTGGCACCGGCGGTGGCCGCCGTGGAACCGGGCGGCCGGGTCATCGCCGTCGACCCGTCGGCCACCATGCGCCGGATGGCGATCCGGCGCTGTGCGACCCGGATCGCGGCGGGCACGCTCGACGTCCGCGACGGCACCGCGGAACGCACCGGATGCCCGGACGCCGCGGTGGACGCCGTGCTGTCCGTCAACAACGTCATGCACTGGGACCGCCCGGCCGGATTCCGTGAACTGCTGCGGGTGCTGCGCCCCGGCGGACGGATGGTGCTCACCGTGCACCGCCATGTGCTCGGTATTCCGCCCGAGCGCCTGGTGACCGAGGCGACCCGGGCCGGATTCGGCGGTGTCGAGCTCACCCTGCGCGAACGCCGCGTGCTCGGCCCCGCCGTACAGCTGCTGATGCACCACCCCGGCAGCTGAACCGAGGGCGTCAGAGGATCTTCGCGCGCACCAGGGCGCCCAGCACCAGCGCACCCGGCAGCAGCGGCAGCCACAGCGTGATGAAGCGGTAGGCCAGCACGGTGGACGTGGCGGCCTCGACCGGTGCGCCCGCCGCGACCAGCGCGATGACCAGTGCGGCGTCCACCGAACCGATACCACCGGGGGAGGGGACCAGAGAGGCCACCGCCGTGGCGGCCAGATACGCCAGCATCACATGCGCCGACCGCACCTCCAGCTCCAGCGCGAGCGCCACCGCCACCAGCCCCGCCGCCTGGAGCAGCGGAAAGGCCAGCGAACCGCCCCACAGGGCCAGCGCCCGGGACGGCCGCTTGTGCAGCGACCTCGCGTCGGACAGCGCGGTCCCCAGGAACGTCCGGGCCAGTCGGCGCACCGGGCGGATCAGCAGCGCCCCCGCCACCAGGGCAACCGCCCCGGACGCCACCACCGCCACCACCACGGCGCCGGACCGGTCGGGCAGTATCGGGCCCAGCCG
The DNA here is from genome assembly GCF_058215575.1 of Streptomyces sp. JLBJ103. Taxonomy (NCBI): domain Bacteria; kingdom Bacillati; phylum Actinomycetota; class Actinomycetes; order Kitasatosporales; family Streptomycetaceae; genus Streptomyces; species Streptomyces sp. JLBJ103. The sequence continues at coordinate 7,984,724 of NZ_CM177089.1, forward strand.
CAGCGCCTCGGGGAAGGCGAGGAACAGCACGGCCAGCAGACCGACCCGGGTCACCCCCTCGGCGAGGAAGTACAGCGCGAGCGCGGCCGAGGAACGGGCGGTCGTCAGGCCGCAGCCGGTCATGAAGCGGATGTTCACCGCGCTGGCGCCGATCCCCGACGGCAGCAGGTGGTTGGCGGCGCCCGCCGCGAACTGGGTGGCGAACAGCCGCCGCGCCGGGAGCCGTTCCAGCACCGTGCCCTGCCGGGCGAACGACACCGCCACCCAGCCGAACCCGGTCGTCGCCACCGCCACCAGCAGCCACCAGGGATCGGCGGTCAGCATCTGACGGGCGCCGGAGCCGATCAGCGACCGGTGCTGGAGCACCCACACGGCGACGGCGGCCAGCGGCAGCAGACACAGGATCCGGCGCACCGGAACCCGGCGGTACACGGGGCGGCGTGCCGGCTGCGGCACCGGGTGGGGCGGTGCCTGCGGCAGTGTCTGCGGCAGTGCCCGCGACATCGTTTGCGACATGGGCCGCGACCTCGCTTCCGGCTTGGGTCCGGACATCTCTGATCCTGGAGTACGGTCCGGGCCAGGTTCCGTGCTCATCGCTCCGTCTGCCCCGTCATCCGGCGCCCAGTACCCCCGGCCGGTGCCGGGCCCGTCTCCGGCAGTGTGTCGCGCAGCGGAAGGGCGATCAGCAGCCCCAGACAGATCCACACATAGGCGTTGCTGCCGAGGAATCCGCCCACCCCCGTGGAGTCGAACCGCCACAGCCACACCAGGCTGCTGCACAGCAGCACATGGACCACCGCGGCAGTCCGCAGCAGCGTCCGGCGGCGGGCCGGGGGCGCGTCGGGCCGCAGCGCGGACTCGGCGAGCACCGCCAACGCCGGGATCAGCCACACCAGATGGTGCACCCAGGTGATCGGGCTGATCAGACAGGCGGCCACACCGGTCAGCGCGAAACCGGCCGTCTCGTCCCCGGCGGCGGCCGCGCCGCGCACCCGGTACGCCCAGACGGCCAGGACGGCGAGCACCCCGAGTCCCCACAACACCCCGCTCGGCTGGAGCGGTTCGACGAGCCGGGCCAGTACCCCCTCCCAGGACTGGTTGGAGACATAGGCGAGCACACCGATGCGGTCGGTGTCCCACAGCGCCTCGGTCCAGTACTCCCGCGAGGCGCCCGGCGCCACCCAGGCGGCCAGCAGCGTGGCGGCCACGGCGGTGCCCGCGGCGGTGGCGGCGGCACGCCACCTCCGGGTCACCGCCAGATAGACGATGAAGATCGCCGGAGTGAGTTTGATGGCCGCGGCCAGGCCGGTGCCGTATCCGGCGAACCGGCCGCGCCCGCTGGACAGCAGCCACGCGTCGAAGAGCACCAGGACCAGCAGCAGCAGATTGACCTGGCCGAAGCTGAAGGTGTCGCGCACCGGTTCCAGCAGCGCGAACAGACAGGCCGCCACGGTGAACGCGAACCACGGGATCCAGCCCTGCCTGCGCACCAGTGGGCCGATCAGCCAGCCCAGCACGGTGGCGGAGGCGGCCACATTGAGCGCCGTGCTGATGGTGACCGCACCCGGCCAGCTCACCAGGGTCATCGGCAGCATGCACAGGGCGGCGAACGGCGGATAGGTGAAGCCGTAGTCCGCGCCGTCCGCCCCGGGAGTGGTGAACTCGTAGATACGGCCGTCCCGCAGCCAGTGGCCGACCGCCCCGTAGTACACATTGAGGTCGAACCAGTGCCGGTGCAGCGGGACCGTGACCAGGAACAGCGCCACGGCCGCCGTCAGCCCGGCCGCCAGCAGCAGCCGTCCGCGTCGGGTGGCGGGCCCGCTCATACGGATGGGCCCGCTCATACGGCACGCTCCGGGCGGTGGCCGCCGGACGCGGCGGACAGGGCAGGTCCGGTGGTGAACCCCGGGGTGTGCCCGGCACCCCACAGCACGAAGAGCGCCAGCGCCCCTCCGCACACCGCGAACGTCAACTGCCGTGCGTCCGGGGCGAATCCGCTCGGCAGTACGGCCAGGGCCAGCACCCCGCTGCCCGCGGCCACCGCGCGGCGCACCGCTCCGGCCGGCGCCGCCGCCGCGATGAGGAACAGTCCCCACAGCACATACCAGGGCCGCAGCGCCGGGCCGAGCAACGCCACCGCCGTCAGGCTCAGCCCGAGCGCGTACAGCGGCCGCCGCCGGGGCGGGCGCAGCCAGACCACCACCACGGCCACGGCGGTGGCCAGCAGCCCCAGGGTCTGCCACGCCGGGGTGGCCAGCGGGGCCAGACCGCTGCCGACCGCCTCCAGCAGGGCACCGGTGGCACGTCCGAGGGCGCTGGTCAGCGCCCAGTTGTCGGGCGAGGCCGGGGTGCCCAGCGCGCTGATCCAGCCATATCCGGTACCGGTGACGGCCGTGGCCGCGCCGGTCGTGGCGAGCGCCAGCGCGGCGGTGGCCAGTACGGCTCCCACCCGCCGTCGGCGGCCCTCCACCCGGCGTGCCCACAGCGAGGCCACGGCCAGCAGCCCCAGCGCCGCCGGTGCCTTGACCAGGGCGGCGAGCGTGACCAGCACCGCGCCGCACGCGGGCCACCGGCCCGTCGCGGCCACCAGACCGGCGCCCAGCAGTCCGAGCATCACGGCGTCGTTGTGCGCCCCGCCCACCAGATGCAGCAGCAACAGCGGGTTGAGCGCCCCGAGCCACAGCGCACCGGCCGGATCGGTGCCGCAGCGCCGGGCGAGCACCGGCAGCGCCAGCACCATCAGTGCCACACCGAGCAGCGCGACCAGCCGCAGCCACAGAATCCCGAGGGACGGCTCGGCGCGCGAGGCGTGCGCGACCGCGGTCTCGAACGCCAGGGAGACCGGTCCGTACGGGGTCGGGGTGTGCTGCCACACCGGCGCCACCTCGGCCGCGAGCGGTCCGCCCAGCTGGATCGGGCCGTGGGAGTACACATCGATCTGGGCGTGCACCATCGCGCCCTGGGCGAGATAGCTGTACACGTCCCGGCTGAACAGCGGGGGAGCGGGCAGCAGCGGAGCGGCCCAGACGGCGAGGGTGAGGAGCAGGCTCCGGATGCCGGGCGGACGCGGTCCGCGCACCGCGCGCCCCAGCCACCACCAGGCTGCGATCAGCAGCACCAGTCCGAAGTAGGTGCTGACCAGGCCGAGGGCGGCCCTGCCGGAGTCGGGTGTGAGGGCGTCCGCGACCGGCAGCGCTCCGGCCGTCGCTCCCCCCAGCGCCAGCGCCACCGAGCCCGCGAGCCCGAGCAGTCGGCAGTGGTGGGGAGCGACGGTGACGCCTTGGACGAGAACACGACGGACGAGCATCCGACCAGCCTCACCAGCGCGCATGGCGGAAAATTGACGTCGCGGTCACCGGCGGCTGACCGCGAGGTGTCGGCCCGCCTCCCAGAGGCGACGTCCCGCCCCCCGGTGCGGCCTTCAGCGGGCTCTCACCCGGCTTCAGCGGGCTCTCACCCGGCTCTCACCATGCGGCGGTCAGGCACTCCTGTGCCCCGATCGACGACCACGGCGCCCGGTCGACGACGAGTCGGCGCAGTTTGCGCAGTTCGCGCGGGCAGTTCCAGCCGAGCACCCCGACCACCCGGCCCCGATGGCCGTAGGCGGCGACGAAGCGGCGGTTCTCCAGCTCGCCGTGGAGCACGGCGAGGTCCGCGTCGGCCGGGAAGATGCCGTACGCCTGGATACGCGCGTCGTACTGGTCGGTCCAGAAGTACGGCACCGGGGCGAACGGCAGCTGCTCGCCGAGCACATTGCGGGCCACGGCCTGGGCCTGCTCGGTCGCGTTCAGCCGGTGCTCCAGCCGCATCGGGGCGTCGAAGTGGCTGTTGTGCCAGGACGCCACGTCCCCGGCCGCGTAGATCCCCGGGGCGGCCCGGCAGGTGGCGTCGCACTCCACACCGTTGGTCAGCAGCAGTCCGGACTCCTGGAGCCAGCCGGTGGCAGGGGTGGCGCCGACCGCGACCACGACGAGGTCCGCGTCCAGCTTGATGCCGTCGGTGAGTTCCAGACCGGTCACCCGGCCGTCGCACTCGAGGAACTGGTTCACCCCGGTGCCGCAGCGCACGGACACACCGTGGTCCTCGTGGAGCTGTCCGACGAGCGCGCCGACGCGGTCGCCGAACTGGCGCCGCATGGGCACCGGCCGGGGGTCGATCAGGGTGACCTCCAGCCCCATCCCACGGGCGGCCGCGGCCGCTTCGGCACCGAGGAAACCGGCGCCCACCACGGCCACCTTGGGCCCGCGCAGCATCGCGGCGCGCAGGGCGAGGGCGTCGTCGAGGGTGCGCAGCAGATGCACTCCCGCCAGCTCGACGCCGGGCAGCCGGCAGGCGTTCACCCCGGTGGCGATGACGAGCGAGCCGTAGGCCACGCTGTCACCTCCGTCCAGCAGTACCCGCCCGGCGGCGATGTCCAGACCGGTGGCGGACCTGCCGAAGAGCAACTCGGCGTCGAGCGCGGACAGCTCCTCGTCGGTGCGCAGTTTGATGCGGTCCGGTTCCCAGGTGCCCGCCAGGATCTGCTTGGACAGCGGGGGCCGGTCGTACGGGGTGTGCGGCTCGTCCCCGATGAGGGTGAGACGGCCGTCGTAGCCGAGCGTGCGGAGGGTCACGGCCGTGGTGAGCCCGGCGACGGAGGCTCCCACGATGACCACGTTGCGGGTGGTGTTCACGACTCTGCCAGGGTGATCGCGAGGGCGGGGCAGACGGCGGCGGCGTGACGGACGTCGTCGTGGGCTTCGGCTGGCGGGTTGTCGTCGAGCAGGACCGCGACACCGTCCTCGTCACGCTGGTCGAACACCTCCTGCGCGGCGAGCACGCATTGGCCGGAGGCCACGCATTTGTCCTGGTGCAAGGTCACCCGCATAGGGCTTTCTTCTCCTCGATCGGGGGTGGGGGGTTGTCGGCAGCGGCGATGGTGACGGCGGTGGAATCCGCCCTCACCACGCGACAGGCAGTTCATGGACCCCGTAGACGATGGAGTCGTGCTTGTAGGGGAGTTCGGCCGGATCACCGACCAGGCGCAGGGTGGGGATACGCCGGTAGAGCGTGCCGTAGACGACCTGGAGCTCCACCCGGGCCAGCTGCTGGCCCAGACACTGGTGGACGCCGTAGCCGAAGGCCACGTGGTGGCGGGCGTCGCGGTCGAGGTCCAGGCGGTCGGGCTCGGAGAACACCGCCGCGTCATGGTTGGCGGCGTCGATGGCCAGGATGACCGCCTCGCCCGCGCGGATCACCTGGTCGCCGATTTCGATGTCCTCCAGCGCCAGCCGGCGCAGCCCGGTCTGGACGACGGTGAGTTGGCGCAGCAGTTCCTCGACCGCCGCGGCGATACGCGCCGGGTCGTCCGTGGCCCGCAGGGCGTCGAGCTGGTCGGGGTGGCGGAGCAGGGCGAGGGTGCCCAGCGCGATCATGTTGGCGGTGGTCTCGTGCCCCGCGACCAGGAGCAGGATGGCGATGGCCGTCAGATCACGCCGCTCGAGCAGACCGGTCGCCACCTGCTCGGTGGCCAGGACGGAGAGCAGATCGTCGGCGGGGCGGGCCAGCTTCTCACCGACCAGCCCGTCCAGATAGTCCGTCAGGATGCGCTGGGCCTCGGTGGCCCGGTCCGCGGAGTTCCGGCTGAGCAGGGCCGCGCTGTTGCGCTGGAAGAACGCGTGGTCGGCGTAGGGAACGCCGAGCAGGCGGCAGATGACCAGGGACGGCAGCGGCAGCGCGAACTCCCGCACCAGATCGGCGGGGGAGGGCCCGGCCAGCATGGTGTCGATCAGCTCGTCCACCAGCCGCTGGATCTCCGGACGCATCGCCTGGATCCGCTTGACCGCGAACGGCCCGGTCACCATCCGGCGCAGCCGGGCATGGGCGGGGTCGTCCATCACGAGGAAGGACGTCTGGCGGCGGGCGCGCTCCAGACTGCCGAGGCTTACGTGCGGAAAGCCGGGGCGCAGGATGTCACTGCTGATCCGGGGGTCTCCGGCGAGGGCGCGCAGTTCCTCGTACCGGGTGACCACCCAGGCACTGCTGCCGTTCCACAGCCGGACCTTCCGCAGCGGCGCCGTGGTCTGTAACTCCCGCAGCCCGGCGGGCGGGGAGAAGGGGCAGCGGGGGCTCCTGTCGATCGGGTAACCCGGTTCCGGGCCGGTGTCGCTCGCCGTGTCCGTGAGGGTGTCGGTCATCTCTCCTCCGTTGCCGGTATCGGGCCTGGAGCAGTGGGTGGACGCGTATACCGAACGGTGCTGAACGCGAATACTGAAAAGTGCGTTCGGTAACGCGACGGTTACGGAGGCTAGTTGGCTCCAGGTGCGGACACAACACGCTCCGTCTAAAGATGGCCACGCCTCGGACACATATGAGCCTGGCATGTGCGCTTTGAAAAGCTGTGTGATCGGGTTCTGTCATCACCTCGATCGCGCCGATCGCGCGCCGCTCATCCCGCAGCTGACCGGCCGCCCCGCGTGCCTCCCCGCTCCGGCGCACGACCACCGTCGGACGCCCCCGGATCACCCACATCTCACATGGCGGAAATGCGCAGGTTACGGAAGTTCCGCATGACTACCTTACGGTCGAGGAGACCTGGCCTGATTCCACCCGACCGAGATTCCGACACAGCGCCCGCACGGCCGCCGCGCCGCCATGCCCGCAGCACCCGCACCGACGCGGTACCCGCACCGCACAGCACCACGGAGGATCCTTGCGCGTTCGCCCCACCCTGCCCGACTGGCTGATCCATCCCCTGCGCGGGGTGTGGGGGACCGGCACCCCCGTGAACTGGGGCGCCGTCGTCCGCGGGGCACTCGGCGTCGGCCCCGTGGTGGCCGCCGGAGTCGCCTCGGGACACACCTCCGCCGGGGTCACCGCCGGGCTCGGCGCGATGTTCGCCCATATCAACGACCGCCCCGCGACGCGCAGCACGCGGGTCGTCCGCATCGGGCTGCCCGCCCTCGCCGGAGCCGTCGGCATGCTTATCGGGGTCTGGTTGGGCACCCTCGGCCTCGGCGCGGGGATCGCGGGCGCGCTCGCCGCCGTGGGACTGGTCTCGGGCGCGCTCAGCGCCATCGGGCCCGTGTGCTCGGCGGCCGGAGTGCAGCTGATGGTGCTGTGTGTCGTCGGCGCCGGAATGCCACTGCCGGAAGACCCGGCCGGACGCGGCGGGCTGGTCCTCGCCGGTGCCGCCTGGGTGATCGCCATGGCGGCGCTGCTGCCCCGGTTGCCCCGGCCGGCCCGCCGCCGCCCGGCCGCCCGCGCCGACGCGGGTGAGGTCGTGGCCGCCGTCTACGACGCCCTCTCGGAGCTGATGGCCGCGGTGGGCACCGAAGGCGGCCGCCCCGCCCGGCGCCGATTGACCACCGCGTACGACACCGCCTACGAAGCGCTCTACGCCCACCGGCTGCCGCGGTACCGGCCCGACACCCGCGAACGGGGGCTGCGCGACCGCCTCGCGGTGGCCGGAGCGCTCAGCGAAGCGGCCCTCACCCTGCTGTGGGAGGACGTGCCCCTGCCGGACGAGCTGGCACGCACCCCCGCCCGGCTGGCCCGCTCGATACGGACCGGACAGCCCCCCGGCCCGCTGCCCGCGCCCGTCCCGGACACCGCGGGCAAAGTCGCGGTGCACCGTGCGGTGCTGCTCGCCGCCCGTGTCTTCGACGGCGAACCGGCGCCCGACGTCGGCCCCGTGGGACCCGGCCTCCGGCAGCGGCTGCGCCGCGCGTTCGGCGCGGCCGGGCGCGAGTACGCGGCCCGGGTGGCGCTGTGCGTCGGGGTGAGCACCGCACTCGGCCGCGAACTCCCCGGCGACTACTGGTACTGGCTCCCCGTCACGGCCGCGTTCCTCGTCAAACCGGACATGGGCCCGCTGTTCTCCCGCGCCGTCTCACGGGCCCTGGGCACCGCGGTGGGGGTGGCCGTCTTCGGCGCGCTCGCCGCCCTCCTCGGTCCGCTCGCCGGGGTGCCGGGCGTCTGGCCGGTGGCCGTGGCCGCGCTCTGCTCGGCGCTGATCCCCGTCTCCGTACGCCACTTCGCGCTCCAGACCGCCGTCCTCACCCCGCTGCTGCTGTCCCTGGTCTACCTCGGCGGGGACACGGACGCCGAGTACACCCGGCTGATGGCCACCCTGCTGGCCTGTGTGGTGGTGCTGGCCGCCGGAGCGCTGCCCGGACTCGGCGGTCCACGGGCCCAGGTGTCCGTCCGGCTCTCGCTCGCCGTGCGCGCCACCCGCGACCACCTCGACCGGGTGCTGACCACCGACGCCCCCTACGCGGTACGGCTCCGGCTGCGCCGCGAGGCGTACCGCGCCCTGGCCGACGCCCGCCGCGCGGTGGCGGTGGCCAGCGCCGAACACCCGCCCTTCGGACGGGATCTGGCGGTATGGGCCCCGGTGGTCTCCGCGCTCGAGGAGATCGTGGACACCGCGACGGCCTGCGGTGTCCGGCTCGACCAGGGTGCCGCGGCCCCCGACCCGGAACTGGCCGAGCGGCTGCGTACCGCGCTGTCGGACCTCGCCGACGCCGTCGCCACCCGCCGCCCTCCCACGGACCTGACACTGCCCGCCGGCGGTGCGGTGGAGGACTGCGCCACGCTCGCGGATGTCACCGCGGGGCTGCGCCGGGCGCGTGAACTGGCCGCCCCTTAGGGCAGGTTGGTGCGCGCCGGGGTGCGCACGCGGCGTCGGGGTCCCCCGCCGGGACACCGCAAACGGGTGCCTCAGCCCGGCCTCCTCAGCCCCGCTCCGTCAGCCCCGTGACGCGCATGGTGATGTTCAACCGCCCCGCGGCCAGCCCGGTGGCCGGATCACCGGTGCCGGGCAGGATCCTGGGCACCGCGTGATACGCGTAGCGCGAGGGGCCGCCGAAGACGAACAGATCGCCGGAGGCGAGTTCCAGATCGGTGTAGGGCTTGGTGCGGGTCTCGGTGTTGCCGAAGCGGAACACGCAGGTGTCACCGACGGTGAGGGACACCACCGGTGCGCTGGAGCGCTCGTCCTTGTCCTGGTGCATGCCGAGCTTCGCCTGCGCGTCATAGAAGTTGATGAGCGCGGTGTCGGGGGTGTAGCCGTCACCGGCCCGCTCGTCCTCGTACGCCGCGGCCAGCGCGCGGCGGCCCAGCTCCACCATCCAGTCCGGGAACGCGGCCACCCGCGCGCCGTTCACATCGTCCGCGGTCCGGGTGTAGGCGTACGGCTTCCAGTGCCACCCCACGCACACCGTGCGTACGGACATCACCCCGCCGTTCGGCAGCCGGGTGCGGCGGATCGGCACCGGGCCGGTGGCCCAGGCGCGGCAGGCCGTGACCAGGCGGCGCTGTTCGTCGAGGCCGAGCCAGCCGGGCACATGAACGGCGCCGGGGGCCACCCTCATCCGCGGCCGGGGGATCAGCGCGTCCACGGTGTGCCACCGCCCTCCCGCGCCGGGTGGGAGGTGACCCAGCGGTGGCGGATGTCCCAGGTTCCCCCGTCGGCGGTGGCCCCGCGCAGCCCGTGCAGCGTTTCCGGACCGGCCAGCGCCGGGACGCGGGGGTCCCGCAGCGAGGCGAACGCGACGGTGCGCGACGGATCCCATACGGTGCTGTGCCGCAGTCGGCGGCTCATCCGGACCCAGCCCAGCGGCGCCGCGGCCACCACCCAGGCGTCCGGCGCCGGTGCGGTCAGCCGACGGGACGGGCGCAGCCATGACGCGGCGGTCTCGGGCCAGTCCACCACCGCGACGACCTGCCCGCCCCGCTCCTGCCAGGCGGTGCCGAACGCCGTGGCGGCGGCGCGCGAGGCGGTGTCGCGGCTGTGGCCGACGGCCACCGTCCCGGTGCGGGGCGCCAGGAGGTCCACCATGCCGATGACGGCGGTGAGTTCGGCCGCGGTGTGCGGGGCGGGGCACGGCAGCGGGCCGTACGCCGTCTCCTCGTCCTCGCCGAGCAGTGGCGAGACGGGCCGTTCGTCGATGTGTCGCGGGGTGTTCATGACGGTTCCGTGGTGCGGTACGGACGGCCGTCGGCGCCCAGCAGTGTGTACGTACGCGGGGAGCCCGGGGCGTCGGCCATCGCCACGGGCGCGCTCAGGAGGCGTCATGGAACACCAGGCCCAGGGCGTGGCGGTGGCCGGAGCGCACGGTGCTCACTCCGTGCCGCATCGCCCCGGCGGACCAGCCGCGGGCTGAGCGCACCGGCCGGTCGCGGGTGGTGAAGATCAGGCCGTGGCCCTGCTTCAGCACATTGACCGTGCCGCGCGACTGGGCTCGGGGCCGCTGCTCCACCAGCAGGAACTCTCCGCCGGTGTAGTCGGTGCCGTGCTCGTCGAGCCCGATGACCACCTGCAACGGGAAGACCATGTCGCCGAACACATCACGGTGCAGGGCGTTCCAGTCGCCCGCCCCGTAACGCAGCAGGATCTGGGCCGACCGGCTCTGCCCCGCCGCGTGGCACAGCGTGAGCCACGCGTCCAGGGTGTCCGGCCAGGGCGCGGGGCGCCCCAGCCGGGCCGCCCAGTCGCGCGCCACCGCCAGCAGATGCGGATAGAAGGCGGCACGCAACTCCGCTACCGGCGCGGGCAGTTCATGGCTGAAATACCGGTACTGGCCGGAGCCGAAGCGGTGCCGGGCCATGTCGACCGTGGAACGGAAGCGTGCCTCCTCGTCGTACAGCCCCGCCAGGGAGCGGCACTCCGAGGCGTTGAGCAGCCGTGGGGTGAGCGCACAGCCGTAGGTGTCCAGCTCCCCGGCCAGGGCCCGCCAGTCGGCCGAGTCCAGGGCGCGGCGGGCCCGGGTGGCCGTGTTCTTGGTGATCATGCGTGGTCCCTGATGCCCTCGAGCCGCAGCAGACCGCGCTTGCGATCCAGCCCGCCCGCGTAGCCGCTCAGCGAACCGTCGGCCCCGATGACCCGGTGGCACGGGCGCACGACCAGCAGCGGATTGCGGCCGATGGCCGTACCGACCGCGCGCACGGCGGTGCGAGACGCCCCGGCCCGCTCGGCGAGCGCGCCGTAGCTGAGGGTCGTGCCGTACGGGATCTCCTCGAGCGCCTGCCAGACCCGCTGCTGGAACGGGGTGCCGGCGGGCGTGAACTCGATGTCGAACCGGGTGCGCCGCCCCGCGAAATACGCTCGCAGCTGCTCCACGATCGTGGTGAACGCCGCGTCGTCGCGCCGCCAGTCGTCACCGACCGTCGCCCCGCCCCGCTGCTCGGGCACCGAGAGCGAGGTCAGTGCGACACCGCCCGGGGCGGTCGCGGACTCCTCTCCCGCCAGCAGCAGTTCGCCCAGAGGGCTGTGGAACATGGTGTAGACCGTCATGGTTTTGATCGCTTTCCTGTGAAGTGTCCTGATCGCTGTCCAGTCTGCGGAAATCGGACACCGGATGCTGGCGGGATTCGGACATCGTGTTCATGGTGCCGGGAGGCGGTCAGCCGCGGGTGGCCGGGGCGCTTTCCAGCGCGGTGACCGGGGCCGCGGCCGGGGCGTTCCAGCAGTGGTGCATGGCGTACGAGCGCCATGGCCGCCAGCTCTCCGCGTCTTCCAGCCGCACCCCGGCACGGCGCGCCCCCGCCCGTATCGCGACATCGCCCGCCAGCAGCACATCGGGGTCGCCCAGCGCCCGCATCCGGAGGTAACCGGCCGTCCACGGGCCGATTCCGCGCAGCGCCAGCAGCTCCCGCTCGCTCTGCTCCCGGTCGGCTCCGGCATCGAGACGTACGGTGCCGTCGGCGAGCGCGGTGGCGAGGGTGCGCAGGGTCGCCCGTCTGCTCCCGGGCATCCCGAGCTCCGTGAGCGGCGCGTCGGCCAGGTCCTCGACGCGGGGGAAGAGATGGGTGAGCGCCCCGTCGGGGTCGGCGAGAGGCTCGCCGTACGCCGCGACCAGCGCATCGCCGAGACCGCGTCCCGTGGTCACCGAGACCTGCTGGCCCAGGACGGCGCGCACGGCCAGTTCCCCCGGGTCGACGGTGCCCGGGGAGCGCAGCCCCGGCCGTGCGGCCACCAGGGGCGCGAGCGCGGGGTCGGCCCCCAGCCGCTCGCCGACCGCGTACGGATCGGCGTCGAGGTCGAACAGCCGCCGCATCCGCTGGCTGGCCGTTGTCAGATCGCGCAGCTCGGTCAGCCGCAGCCGGCACTCCAGCCAGCCGTCGTCGCCGGGGCCTTCGTCGACCTCGGCGATGCCGTGGCCGTGCGGCAGTCGCAGGGTGCGCCGGTAGGTACGGGCGCCGGGGGCGCCGATGACCTCCTCCACCCCGGTGAGGGCGCGCCGGGCCAGATAGTCGAACACCTCGGTGGTGGCATGCGGCCCGCGATGCGCGAGCCGCAGCGCCACCCCGGGCCGTGCGCCGCCCTGCCGCGGCTGTCCCGTCCGCCTCGTCCGCCCCGTCCGTGGCCGGGCGGCGCGCAGTTCGCTCGGGGTGGCCGCGTAGATCTCGCGCAGGGTGTCGTTGAACTGCCGCACACTGGAGAATCCGGCGGCGAACGCGATCTCCGTGGCCTGGAGACCGGTGGTCTGGAGGAGGATGCGGGCGGTGTGGGCGCGCTGGGCGCGGGCGAGGGCGATGGGCCCCGCACCCAGTTCGGCGTTGAGCTGCCGCTGTACCTGACGCGGGCTGTAGCCCAGCCGGTGGGCCAGCCCCGCCACACCCTCGCGGTCCACCACCCCGTCGCCGATCATCCGCATCGCGCGCCCGACCACATCGGCGCGGGTGTTCCACGCTGCCGAACCGGGCACGGCGTCCGGGCGGCAGCGACGGCACGCCCGGAACCCCTCGCCCTGCGCCGCCGCCGCGGTGGGGAAGAACCGCACGTTCTTCCGCCGGGGCGTCGTCGCCGGACAGCTCGGCCGGCAGTAGATACCGGTCGTGGCCACGGCGAAGAAGAACTCACCGTCGAACCGCGCGTCCCGGCCACGCACCGCCTCGTACCTACCGTCCTCCGTCATCACGGTGTCCACTGTGGGCCATGCCGGGGGAGCGGTGCTGGCGGAAATCGGACATCGTGTTCAGGCCATGACGCTCAGCGCCGTGCCCGGGACTCGGTGGCGGCGGACTGATCCGCGGTGAACTGGGACACGGTGGACGGGGCCGCGGTGGTGTTCGCGGCGCCGGTGGCCACCGTCCGTGAGCCCCGGCCGCGTCGCCGGGGAAGAGCGGCGATCGTGATGGCCACGAGCGCGACGGCGATCCCTGCGAACGTCGAGCCGGTCACCTCGGCACCCGCCCGGGGGAAGGCCATGTTCAGCGCGAGTGATCCCAGGAGCTGGCCGGTGATGGTGGCCAGCCCGAGGATGAGCACACCGAGCTGGTGAACGGCCGCGATGGCGATCCCGACGACGACGAGGCCGATCGGCCCGCCGCAGTACACATACCAGTCCGGAGCGAACGTACGCGGCGGATGGACCGCGACCGAGTGCACGGCGAACACCGTGGCCAGGACGGTGGCACCGACCGCGAAGTTGGTCAAGGTCGCGGTCGGGGCCGAGCCGGTGGCGACGCGCACATGGCCGTTGACGGCCTGCTGCCAGCTCACACAGGCCCCGGCCACCAGTGGCAGGGCGAGCATCCAGAGCGGGAAGTCCGCGCTCAGCTTGCCCGCCGTGGACACCCCGACCGCCGCGAGGACGAGGACGGAGCCGATGATCCGCGGCGCCGTCAGCGGCTGCGGCCCCGCGGGTCCGATCCCCTTGCGGTCGAAGACCAGCCCGGCCGCGGTCTGTCCGGCCACCACGGCCACCGTGAACAGGGCCACCCCGAGCGCGGTGACCGTCAGCGCCTGCGAGAGCACCAGCAAAGCGCCACCGCAGCCACCGAGCACCTGCCACCACATCAGTCGGCCTTCCCGCACCACGCGTACGACCGCACCCGGCCCGGTACGCCCAGGCCCCTCCGCGGCATCCCGCCGCCCCGCCCGCCGGGCACCCGCGATGAGCAGCCCGGCGGCTATGACCACCAGCCCGGAGCCGAAGGAGATGAGTGCCGCGACGTACGGGTCGTGCATCCCGTGCGCCAACTCCCCGTTGAGACGCGACTGTACGGCGATGAGCCCACCGGAGAAGACCGCGAGCAGCACCCAGACGGCGTACATCGTGGATCCTCTCGTACCGGGGCGATGGGCGGCTGAGAGGCTACGCCACCGGCCCGACACGGTAGAACGCGCCCCCGCGCGGGATGCGGCGCGCGGCACTGTCGGAGGCGGGGAGCGGGAGGCGACAGGGCCGGGCCGGGGGATCGGGACGTGCAGCCCTTGCGGAGTGCGCGGGCGGAACGGAGACTACGTCTCGCTGGTGATCTCCGAATCCGCCGGCCATGACGCGGCCCACCAGGCCGCGCACGACCGAGGCGCATTCCCACCAGACCGCGCCTGACGAATACGCCGTCCCACCACGACGGGCCCGAATGCCGAGGAGACCGACCCTCATGACCACGAAGACCAGCGCGACAACACCCGAGGCCGAGGTCTCCGACGCGCTCGCGGCGCAGGACGCGCTGCTGCGCGAGGTGGAGCAGCGGGTGCTCTGGCTGGCGACCGCGATCATCGACCACGCCAACCGGGTACGGCCCAACCCCACCGGGCTGAAGGTGGGCGGGCACCAGGCGTCGTCCGCGTCGATGACGACGGTCATGACGGCGCTGTGGTTCGACCGACTGCGGGCGGGGGACCGGGTGTCGGTGAAGCCGCATGCCTCTCCGGTGCTGCATGCGATCAACTACCTGCTCGGGGAGCTGGACGAGCGGTATCTGACCACGCTGCGGGAGTTCGGCGGTCTCCAGAGCTATCCGTCGCGGTCCAAGGACCCCGATCCCGTCGACTACTCCACCGGTTCGGTGGGCATCGGCGCCACCGCGCCGATCTGGGGCGCGCTGGCCCGCCGTTACACCGACTCCGTGGCGGGCGGCGCGGGCACCGGGCGGCAGTACTCGCTGGTCGGGGACGCGGAGCTGGACGAGGGCGCCTGCTGGGAGGCGATCCTCGACCCGATGGTCGGCGAGCTGGGTGAGATCTGCTGGATCGTCGATGTGAACCGGCAGTCCCTGGACCGGGTGGTGCCCAACATCGGCGCCAAGCGCTTGCAGGGCATGTTCGAGGCCGCGGGCTGGCAGGTGCTCACCGTCAAGTACGGACGGCTGCTGCGGGAGCTGTTCGCCCGGCCCGGCGGGGACGCCCTGCGGCGGCGGATCGACGAGATGACCAACCCCGAGTACCAGCGGCTGCTGCGCTGCACCCCGGAGCAGCTGCGCACCCGGCTGCCCGGCGACGGCCCCGAAGCCGCCGCCCTGCACAGCCTGATAGCGCCGCTGGACGACGCCACCCTGCACGCCGCCCTCCGTAACCTCGGCGGACACGATCTGCGCGCGCTCGACGAGGCGCTGGGCGCCATCGACGACACCCGGCCCACCGTGATCTTCGCGTACACGGTGAAGGGGAACGGGCTGGCCACCGAGGGCCATCCGCAGAACCACTCCTCACTGCTGTCGGCCGAGCAGATGGCCGAGCTGGGGCAGCGGGTGGGCATGTCGCTCGACGACCCGTGGCAGCGGTTCGCCCCGGACTCGGCTGCGGGTCGGCTCTGCACCCGGGTGGCCGCCCGGCTGCGGCGCGAACCCGTCACCCTCACCCCCGTCCCCGAGCTGCCCACCGACATCGGCCGCACCCCCCACGGAAAGGCCACCACCCAGGCCGCGCTCGGCCGCGCCCTGCTGGACCTCACCCGGGCCGCCCCGGAGGCCGCGCGCCGTGTGGTGACGCTCTGCCCCGACGTCAGCTCCTCCACCAACCTCGGCGGCTGGGTCAACAAGGTCGGGGTCTGGTCGGCGGCCGACGAACGCCGCGACTGGTTCGAGGACGACCCCGAGACGATCCTGCACTGGCGGGAGCGGCCCACCGGCCAGCACCTCGAACTCGGCATCGCCGAAGGCAACCTGGTCGGGCTGCTCGCCGAGCTGGGCGCCACCTGGAGCCGCTGGGGTCAGCCGCTGCTGCCCATCGGGGTGCTCTACGATCCATTCGTCGAACGGGCGCTGGAGCCCTGGTCGTTCGGGATCTACGCGGGCGGCCAGTCGATCCTGGTCGGTACGCCCTCCGGGGTCACCCTGGCTCCCGAGGGCGGGGCGCACCAGTCGGTCACCACCCCCTCGGTCGGGCTCGAACAGCCCGGCTGTGTCACCTACGAGCCCGCTTTCGCGATCGACGTCGAGTGGACGCTGCTGGCCTCGCTGGCCCGGCTCGGGCGGCCCGACGGCACCTCCGCCTATCTGCGGCTCTCCACCCGCCCGGTGGACCAGAGCCTCGCCGCCGTGCCCACCGATCCGGCGGCCCGTGAGCGCCGCCGCCGGCAGACCGTCGCCGGGGCGTATCCGCTGGTGCGCTCCGCCGGGCAGCCCGCGGTCACGATCGCCGCGATGGGCGCCGTG
Organism: Streptomyces sp. JLBJ103; assembly: GCF_058215575.1. Taxonomy (NCBI): domain Bacteria; kingdom Bacillati; phylum Actinomycetota; class Actinomycetes; order Kitasatosporales; family Streptomycetaceae; genus Streptomyces; species Streptomyces sp. JLBJ103. The sequence continues at coordinate 8,001,092 of NZ_CM177089.1, forward strand.
GTGCCCGAAGCGCTGCTGGCGGCCGAGCGGTTGGAAGCGCAGGGCACCCCCGCCGACGTGGTCTGTGTGACCAGCCCCGGTCTGCTCTTCGAGGCGGTACAGGCCCGCTCCGGCCGGGGCGAGGGCGACAGCTGGATCCTGGACGCGGCGTTCCCCGCGCACCGGGCGGCACCCCTGCTCACCGTCCTCGACGGCCATCCGCACACGCTGGCGTTCCTCAGTGGCATCAACCAGGTACGCGCCACTCACCTCGGGGTGACCCGGTTCGGGCAGTCCGGCGATCTGGAGTCGGTGTACCGCTACCACGGTCTGGACGCCGACAGCATCGTCGGCGCCGCGTTGGACGTGTGCTGACCGGCCCGCGGGCCACGCGGTAGAACGGGCGGTGGGCACGGCGGTAGTACGGGCGCGGCACTTGCCGCGGAGCGCTCAGCGGACCGCCAGCCCGCCGTCCACGTTCATGATGGTGCCGGTCGTCCAACCGGCCTGCGGAGAGGCGAGGAAGGCCGCGGCGGCGGCCACCTCCCTCGGCGCCCCGACACGGCCCAGGGGATAGGCGTCACCGGTGCGGCGCTCGTGTTCCTCGCGCTGCTCGGCACTCGTCGGGACGATGTGCTCGCGCTCGTACGCCGGGGCGCGCACCGCGCCCGGGGCGATGGCGTTGACCCGGACGCCGGACGGGCCGAGTTCACCGGCGAGCGCCCGGGTCATCGCGTTGATCGCGCCGCGGGTGGCGGAGTAGGCGGCGGACGGGCGGCCGGTGCCCGTCGAATCCGCCCAGTAGCTGGTGATGTTGACGATGCTGCCGCGTCCGGCGGTGAGTGCCGGAAGCAGCGCCTGGGCGAGCAGGAACGGCACCCGCACATTGAGGTGGAGCATGGTGTCGAAGGTGTCGGCGGAGGTCTGGGCGAGCGGACTGAAGTGCGCCGTCCCCGCGTTGTTGACGAGGGTGTCCACCCGGTCGGTCAGCTCCAGCACGTGCTGTGCGGCGGTGGTCGCGGCGCCGTGATCGGCCAGGTCGAGACAGAGCGTGCGCACCGTGGTCCCGTGGCAGGACAGGGTCTGCCGGGCTCGGTTCAGTCCGTCCTGATCGCGGGCGATCAGCACCAGGCCGGCGCCCTCCGTGGCGAACGCGTCGGCGATGGCGTAGCCGAGGCCCTCGCTGCCACCGGTGATCACGGCGGTGGTGCCGACGAGATGGGGCAAGACCGGGTTCCCTTCGAGGGTGGACGGACAGTGCGGAGAGCCGTCGGACAGGCGGAGATCGACCCCCGGTAAACGGACCGATCATGTCCGGTTAACTCCCCGCAGCGTAGATATGTGGACAGAGCCTGTCCAATTCTGTCCAGAGTTGCGGACATCCCCGACCATCCCCGATCGCGCCTCCGTACCGCACACTGGTGTGTCATGGAGTTGCAGATCACCGCCACCTCGCCCGAGCATCCGGCATCCCTCCTCGATCTGCCCTGGCACATCCCGCTGGAGGAGTGGCCGGACGAGCACTTGGTGTCGCTGCCCCGTGGTATCTCCCGCCATGTCGTCCGGTTCGCCCGCGCGGGCGGCGAAGTGGTGGCGGTCAAGGAGGTCGGCGAGTGGGCGGCGGTCCGGGAGTACGGGCTGCTGCGGGATCTGGACCGGCTCGCCATCCCCGCGGTGGACGCCCTCGCGGTGGTCACCGGACGCACCGGCGAGGGCGGTCAATCGCTGGAACCGGTGCTGGTCACCCGGCATCTGGTGGGATCGCTGCCGTACCGCTCGATGTTCGAGACGACGATGCGGCCGAGCACCATCAAGCGGTTGCTCGACGCGCTCGCCGTACTCCTGGTGCGGTTGCACCTCGCGGGCTTCGCATGGGGCGACTGCTCGCTGTCCAACACCCTCTTCCGGCGGGACGCCGGCGCGTACGCCGCGTATCTGGTGGACGCCGAGACCGGGCAGATCCAGCCACGGCTGACCACTGGACAGCGGGAGTACGACGTGGAGGTGGCCCGGGTGAACATCGCGGGCGAGCTGATGGACCTGGAGGCCAGTGGTTCGCTCCACCCCTCGGTCGACCCGGTGCTCTTCGGCCAGGCCATCGCCGAGCGGTACGCCGAGCTGTGGCACGAGCTGACCCGGCAGTCGGTGTATCCGACGGCCAAGCGCCACTACATCGACCGGCGGGTGCGGCGCCTGAACGACCTGGGCTTCGATGTGGCCGAGATGCAGATCGAGCGCTCGCCCGACGGAGACACGGTCACCTTTGTGCCCAAGGTCGTCGACGCGGGCCACCACCAGCGCCAGTTGCTGCGGCTGACCGGTCTGGACGCGGAGGAGAACCAGGCCCGCAGTCTGCTGAACGACCTGGAGACCTGGATGGCCACCCAGGACGACTACGCGCCCGGCGATCCGCTCGGCGCACGGCCGGAAGTACTGGCGCACCGCTGGGTGCGCGATGTCTTCCGGCCGACCGTACGCGCCGTTCCGCTGGAGCTGCGCGGTGCCACCGACACCGCGCAGATCTACTACGAGCTGCTGGAACACCGCTGGTTGCTGTCCGAGCGGGCCGGCCGGGACGTGGGCCTGGACGCCACCGTCGAGGACTACACCCGGACCGTGCCGGCCGGACGCCCGCACAGCTGAACCCGCTTGCGCCCCGGGCGCCCGCTTGCGCCCCGGGCGCCGTGAGCCGCGAGGTGTCGGTGTCAGGAAGGCGGCGAGGACAGCGTCTCGGAGATCGACGCGATCACGCGCGGCGCCTCGCTGTTCAGATAGAAGTGGCCGCCGGGGTAGGTGTGCAGCGCGAATCCACCCGAGGTGTGCTCACTCCAGGCGCGGACTTCCTCGACCGTCGCCTTGGGGTCGCTGGTACCCACATGGGCCTGGATCGGGGCGGCCAGCCGCGGCCCCGAGGTGAAGCGGTAGGTCTCCGCGGCCTTGTAGTCATTGCGGATGGCGGGCAGGACCATCCGCAGGATGTCGTCGTCGCCGAGGAGTTGGGAGTCGGTGCCGCTGAGCGACTTCACCTCGGCGATCAGCCCCTCGTCGTCCCGCTGGTGCACCGTCTCGTCGCGGTGGGCGGACGGCGCGCGGCGACCCGAGGCGAACAGCGTGACCGGTATCACGCCCTTCTGCTCCAGGCGCAGCGCGACCTCGAAGCCGAGTGTCGCCCCCATGCTGTGGCCGAACAGCGCGATGGGCTTGTCGGTCCACGGCAGCAGCTCCGGGACCAGGGCATCGGCCAGGTCGCGGATGGAATCGATGCACTGCTCGTTGCGGCGGTCCTGCCGACCCGGGTACTGGACGGCGAGAACGTCGACCTTCGGGGAGAGCGCCTTGGAGACGGGGAAGAAGTAGGAGGCCGAACCGCCCGCGTGGGGTAAACAGACAAGTCGCGTCGCCGCGTCCGGCGCGGGATGGAACTGCCTGATCCACAGGCTGGTGCCGGTGGGCTGTGCGGTCACCTGACGTCCTTTCGTACCACTGAATCAACCGGCCGCTGGTGCGGACCGTCGTACACATACTGGACCTCGCGCGGAGGCGAGTTTCAGCCTGCCGGGACCAATGGAGCGCTGACAACCCCTATTTCGGACGTCGCTTTCCGGACACCCATTCCCTCAAGGGCCGGTCCGCCCCTCGCCCACCAGGGATGTCGGGAGGCAGGGGAGCGTGCCTCCGCCGTCGCGCTCTGGGCGCCCGCCGTTGCTGTCGAGCCGGTCGGGTGCGCCGTGCGCGGCGATGCGCAGCGCCAGCTCCGCCAGCGCGCGCGGGGCGCCCGCCTGCCCGCGTACCCCCGGAAACGCGTTGATGTCCACGATCAGCGGGGTGCCTCCGCCCGCGTCGATCACATCCACGCCGTACACCTCCAGCGCGAAGACCGAGCCGACCTCGAGCACCGGCTCCAGCCAGCCCCGCGGCAGCTCGCCGAGCGGCAGCGGCAGGGTGGGTCCTCGGCCGCCCGGCGCCAGCTCCGAGCGGCGGAGCGCGGCGAACACCGTGCCCGCGATCACCCAGAGCTTGTGGTCCCAGCCGTCGTTCGGGGTGAAGTCCTGGACGACCACGGGTTCATCGGGCCAGGCGGCGGCCAGGGCGCGCAAGCCCGCGGTGTCATCGGCCCGTGCGACCAGATCGTGCCGACGGCTGTGCCGGCTCTTGACCACGACCGGACCGCCGAGCCGCTCCGCCGCCATCCCGCCGAGCCTCGTCACCGTACGGGTGGCGGCGAACGGCAGCCCGGCGCGGCGGGCCAGTTCGGCCATCGCCGTCCGGTCCTGGCAGAGTCCGGTGGCCGCGGCCGAGTTCACCACCGGGGCACCGCGTCGCTCCAGGGTGTGGGCGAGCGTCAGCGCCCGGGGTGTTCTGGCCTTCAGCAGATACACATCGGCGAGGGCACCGGGGGAGACCGCGTCGGGTGGCGCGATGTCGTGGGTGGCGGGGTCCACGGCCACCACCTCATGGCGGGGTGTCAGCAGGGCCGTGGTGTCGGCGAGAAGCTGATGACCGGGGTCGGAGGTGATCAGGCCGATACGCATCAGCCGCCGCTCACCGCCGTCACCGCCGCCGCGTGCACCGGTACCGGAGCTCCCGCCGGTGGCACGGCCACGACATCCCGAAGGGGCGGCCGGGCGCCGTCGCCACGCGCCAGCTCCAGCACCGCACGCGCCACCCGTGCCGCCGCGTCCGGCACCTCCCGGAAGCTGGGGAAGTCGTTCACATCGACGACGACCGGGCCGTCCGGCCCCAGCAGCACATCGACCCCGTACAGATCGAGGCCGTAGACCGCCCCGACCGCGGCGGCGAGGGCGGCCACCTCCGTGGGCAGCGCCACCCGCCGCCCGCGTACGCCCCGTTCGGGGCCGAGCGGTGAGGGGCGCTCGGTCCCGTACAGCTCGCCGCCGACGCAGTACACCTTGAGGTCGATGCCGGAGTTGGGCACATAGGGCTGGGCGATGAGCACGCCCTCCGCTGCCAGTTCGGGGCTCAGCGCGGCCAGCCGCCGCGGTGAGGCCACCTGTCGCACCGCCCGCCCCGAGCTGCCGTCCGCGGGCTTGACCACCAGGGGATACGCCGACTCCGGTATCTCGGCCAGGGTTTCCGGTCGGGCCGCCGTCCAGGTCGGCGGCACCGGCAGTCCGCGGCTGTGTCCGATGGCCGCCGCCAGGGCCTTGTCCCGCACCCCGCGGATCGAGCGCGCGTCATTGACGGTGGTGAGCCCGACCGCCGCCGCGGCCTCCAGCAGCGTCAGACCGGGGCCGCCGGAGACGGTCTTGAGCACCCAGGCGTCATGGCTGCCCGCCCGTACCGCGTCCGAGATCCGGGTCAGGGAGGTGCCCGGGCGGATCACATCGACCTGATGCCCCCAGGCGGAGAGCTGATGGATCACCTCACGGGGCATCCCGTCGTGGCGATAACGCTCCTCCACCAGAAAGCAGAGTCTCATCGGCCTTCTTCCTCACTACCGGACAGATCTCCCCGGGCTGTCGCCGAGGAGTCCGGCCAGCCAAGGTCCTCAGGATGTCATCCGTCGTTCCGGCGCGATCTTCTGGCCCGTCGAACGCCACCCACCGGGCTCTGTTTATGCGAGTAAGTTTCCTTTACTCTGCTGAACATGATGTTGACGCGCCGGGAGCGCGAAATCCTCGCGCTGCTGCGACGGGAGCCGCTGGCCGGACCCCAGACCATCGCCGACGCCCTCGGGACCACCCGGGCGGCGGTCAATGTCCATCTGTCCAACCTGGGCAAGAAAGGCGCCATCCTGGGCCGCGGCTACATCCTGCGCCAGGAGCACGCGGTGGTGGTCATCGGTGGCGCCAACGTGGACGTCAAGGTGCGCAGCCTCGCCCCGGTCGCGTACCACACCAGCAACCCCGGCCGGTCCCACACCGGCCCCGGCGGGGTGGCCCGCAACATCGCGGAGAACCTGGCCCGGCTGGGCACCCCCACCCATCTCATCGCCGCCGTCGGCCAGGACGCGGCGGGGGAGCGGCTGCTGAGCGAGACTCAGGCCACCGGGGTGCGGGTGGACCATGTGCACCGCAGCACCCATCCCACCGGCACCTACACGGCGGTGCTGGACGCCGACGGCGATCTGGTGGTGGCCATCGCCGACATGGCCGCCACCGACGGGCTGAGCCCCGAACATCTGCACCACGCGCGGGAGCTCATCGGCCATGCGAGCATGCTGGTGCTCGACGGCAATCTCTCCCCCCAGGTGCTGGCATACGCGCTGGACATCGCGTCCGCCACCGGTGTCCAGACCCTGATCGACCCGGTCAGCGTGCCCAAGGCGGCACTGCTCGCCCCGCTGTTCTCCGATGCGCGCCCGGTGTTCGCCGTCACCCCCAACCTGGCCGAACTCGGCGCCCTCACCGGCCACCCGGTCGGCGGGGACGACCGCGAACTGCTCGCGGCCGTGGCCGCCCTCCACGAGCGCGGGGTCCAGCACGTGTGGGTACGGCTCGGGGAGCGCGGCAGTCTGCTCAGCACCCCCGACGCGGGCCACACCTTCCTCGACGCGATCCCGGCCGAGGTGCACGACGTCACCGGCGCCGGTGACGCCATGCTCGGCGCCTTCGTCCACGCCCTGCTCACCGGCGCCGAACCGGTCGAGGCAGCCCGCTTCGGCCACGCCGCGGCCGCGCTGACCGTGGCCTCCACCGCCACCGTACGACCCGACCTGACCCCGCGTCTGATCGAGGACGCGCTGAACGCCCCCCTGCGGAGGACCCCATGACCAGCCCGCACCCCCGGCTCACCCTCGGCGAGGAGGTCCGGGACGCGCTGCGCGACGGCCGCCCCGTGGTCGCGCTGGAGTCCACCATCATCAGCCATGGGATGCCGTATCCGCAGAACGTGGCGATGGCCACCGAAGTCGAAGAGATCATCCGTGCCCAGGGCGCCGTCCCCGCCACCATCGCCGTACTGCACGGCAGGCCCCGCGTCGGACTCGACCGGGACGACCTCGAACTGCTGGCCACCAGCCCCGAGGTGCGCAAGGTCAGCGTGCGTGACCTGGCCCAGGTGATGGCGCGCGGCGGGCACGGCGCCACCACCGTGGCGAGCACGATGCGGATCGCGTCGCTCGCCGGTATCAAGGTGTTCGTCACCGGTGGCATCGGCGGAGTGCACCGCGGAGCGCAGACCTCCTTCGACATCAGCGCCGACCTCACCGAACTCTCCACCACCCCGGTGGCGGTCATCAGTGCCGGGGTGAAGAGCATCCTCGACATCGGGCTGACCCTGGAGACCCTGGAGACCCTGGGCGTGCCCGTCCTCGGCTACGGCACGAACGACTTCCCCGCCTTCTACTCCCGGGTGAGCGGTTTCCCCTCCCCGCTGCGCGCCGACTCCCCCGAGGAGATCGCCGCCATCATGCGCGCCCAGTGGGACCTGGGCCTGACGGCGGGACTGTCCATCGCCAACCCGGTGCCCGAGGACGACGAGATCCCGGCCGAGCGGATCGACGGCATCATCGAGCGGGCGCTCGCCGAGATGACGGAAGCGGGTGTCACCGGCAAGGACGCCACCCCCTATCTGCTCGGCCGGATCGTCGAGCTGACGAAGGGGGAGAGCCTGGCCACCAATATCGCCCTGGTCAAGAACAACGCGCGGCTCGGAGCCCGGATCGCGATCAGCTACGCGGAGGCGGCGGACACCTCGGTCTAAATGGGTCCAGGTGGGTCGTGCCGCTACAGCGTGCGGGTCTCGACGAGGACGACCCGGCCACCGATCTCGATGGAACCGTCCGGTTGGGGGCTGGTGAGGATCTGCGAGTCCGCCCCCTGGCTGATGTTGAGGGATCGACCCAACTCGCTCGACAGCGCCAGTGCGGCCGAGCCGGTGGCTTCGTCCTCGACGATCGCGTCTCCCCGGCGCGGGAAACCACGGGCCCGTACCCGCCCGGCCGGTTCGTCCAGCCACGCCCAGGCGTACAGCCAGCCCTCGCCCTCCGGCGGTGCGGGGAGGCTGTCGACCTCGGCCGCGGAGGCGTACCGCTGGATGCGCCGCCCCGAGGCCCACTCGGGGCGGCCGGTGACCCAGGTGAACTCGCCGTCCTGGCGGGCGAAGACCTCACCGGCCGGCGGCAGCAGCTCGGGCAGATCCAGTAGCCAGGCGGTGCCCACCAGGGGATGGCCCGCGAAGGGCAGCCGGGCGCTCGGGGTGTAGATGTCCACGATGCCGCGCTCCGGGTCATCCACGAACACGGTCTCACTGAAGCCCAGTTGAGCCGCGACCCGTTGCCGCTCCCGCTCGCCGGTCACCGCGCGGCCGTCACGCAGCACACCGAGTACGTTGCCGCCGCGGCCGTAAGGCCCGCAGAACACCCTGAGTACGTCGAGGTCTGTCACTCCGGCATTCAAACATGATCGCGAGGTGGAGCGATCCGGTCGCAAACCGGTTGCCGGGCGCCACGGGCCTGCTGATCGCCGCGCAGATTCGCCACTTCTCCGCCCGGGGCCATGAAGTCGAGTGGAAGCTCGATACGCACGTCCGGCTGCGCCCGGTACTGGGAGCGGCCGAAGTGGAGGCGGTGATTTCCAGGCGCGCGAACGGGTCTTCGGCCCCGACAGCGGGCGTCTTCGGCACCGGCTGCTCGCCCGGCTCGCCGAGGCGCCGGACACCGCCGTCGCGGTGCTCGCCACGGCCGGTAACTACCCGGTGAGCGCGGAGCGGCTGGAGCTGACACCAGGCGCCCCGTTCGGCCGGGCTCTGGGGCGGAGGTACGGTGCCGGAGTGGCGCGGCCGGGGCCTCTACCGCGCTGGTCGCCTTCCGCGCCCGCCTCGCGGAACGTGTAGGCAACCAGGGCGCGGGGCCGGGACGTTCCCGGCTGCGGGAGGGGGACGGGGGCATTCCGAGTGCGGAGCCCTCATCGCGCCCGTACGCTGCGAACGGGCCGCACGGTACAGGGGGTGCCGTGTCCGTCCCGGAGGATTGCTGCCATGAGTGTGACGGGTGACCGGCCGGGGGTGGCGCGCTTCGCCGCCGTCCCGGTCCTCGGCATCGCCGCCGTACTCACGGGGGTGTTGACCGCCCTCTCCGGGCGGTACGGCTTTCACCGCGACGAGTTGTACTTCCTCGCCGCTGGCGATCACCCGGACTGGGGGTATGTGGACCAGCCACCGCTGACCCCGCTGGTGGCCAGGGCCGCCACCGCCGTCTTCGGGAACAGCCCGGCCGCGCTGCGGGTGCCCGCCACGCTTTGCTGCGCTGTCACCGTCGTGGTGGTCGCCGCGCTGGCCCGGGAGTTCGGCGGGGGGCGTCGCGCGCAGGTGATCGCCGCGGTGACCACGGCGACGTCGGGATATGTGCTGGGGATCGGCCATATGCTCTCCACCTCCACCCTCGACCTGCTCGTGTGGCTGCTGGTCTGCTGGCTGGTGCTACGGCTGCTGCGTACGGGGGACGGCCGCTGGTGGCTCGCGGTCGGAGCGGCCTCCGGGATCGGCGTGCAGAACAAGTACCTGGTGGTACTGCTGATCGCCGTCGTGGTGGCCGCGCTGCTCGCGGTGGGCCCGCGGCGGGTGTTGCGCGGCGGGTGGCCGGTGGCCGGTGCGGCGGTCGCGCTGGTCCTCGTGCTGCCCCAGCTGTGGTGGCAGGCCCGGCACGGGTGGCCGCAGCTGACCGTCGCGGACGGCATCCGGGCCGACGACGGGGCCGAGAACCGCGCGATGTTCGTCCCGCAGCAGATCCTGTTTCTGTCCCCGGTGTTCGTACCGGTCTGGGTGGCGGGCTGGCTACGGCTGTGGCGCGACCCCGCTCTGCGCTGGGCCCGCCCGACGGCGCTGGCGTATCCGCTGCTGTGCGCACTGGTGCTGGTGGCCGGGGGCAGGGGGTACTACGTCATTCCGCTGCTCATCGTGCTCATGGCCGCCGGGTGCGAGCCCGTGGCCGCGTGGACCCGGGCGGGCCGGCGTGCCGTGCGAGGCTGGACCGCCGGGGCGGCGGTGGCGGTGACGGCCGCGGTGAGCGCCGTGATCGGACTGCCGGTGCTGCCGACCGGCGCCCTCGCGGTGGCTCAGGCGGTCAACCCGGAACAGGGCGAACAGGTGGGCTGGCCCACGCTGGTGAGCGCCGTCCGGGACGGGTGGTCCCTCATTCCCGCCGACCGGCGCGACCATGCGGTGATCTTCGCCCAGAACTACGGTGAAGCGGGAGCGATCGGGCACTACGGCCCGGGGCGGGGCCTGCCCCCGGTCTACTCCGGCCATATGAGCTACGCCGACTGGGGGCCGCCCCCCGACTCTGCCGACGGTCCGGTGCTGCTGGTCCACCAGGACGGAGACCGGCGCATCGCACGGCACTTCACCGGCTGCCGTGAGGCCGCCCGCGTCGACAACCACCACGACCTGGACAACGAGGAGCAGCACGCGGCCGTCGAGCTGTGCTCGGGGACTCGCGCACCGTGGTCGGCCCTGTGGCCCTCGCTGCGCCACTACTACTGACGGCCGGGTGCGCACCGGGGCTAGTAGACCCTGTCCGGCGGATCTTCGCGGGCCCGCGACGCCTGGCACGGCACCTCGCTGCGTTGTCGGGGTCGTCCGAGTACGACCCGGTACGAGGGCGACCCTCCGCCTTGCGATCCACCGCACCAGACGCCGCGGGCTGATCCGTGAAGATCCACCGGACAGGACCTGGCCCCGTTGTCGGTGGGGTGCCTTACGGTCGAGCCATGACGACGTCCGACGATGTCCGCGAGATCGCTCTGTCGCTGCCCGAGACGACGGAGAAGGTCGCCTGGGCCATGCCCACGTTCCGGGTCGCCGGGAAGATGTTCGCCACGCTTCCCGAGGACGAGACGTCGATGGCTGTCCGATGCCCCAAGGTGGAGCGCGACGAACTCGTGCTCGCGGAGCCGGAGAAGTTCTGGATCGCCGACCACGAGGCCGGATTCGCCTGGGTCCGGGTCCGGCTCGGTGCGCTGGACGACCTCGAGGAGTTGCGGGACATCATTCTCGACTCCTGGCGGCAGGCCGCCCCCACCAGGCTGCTGGGCTGAATCCGGGCACCTGCGCGCCATCCCTCTCCGCATCGCCCCCGCAATCACGTCATTCCTCGAAATGCGCCGGTATTTCCGTTCGAGGACGTCACCGACACGGGTGAAAGCGGGGCCACTTCTGGGTTATCGGAGTGCTGGATTCCGCTGAGCGGGGTTCCCTGGAGAGGGATCGGCAAGGGAGGCCGCATGGTGCACGGCCACAGGACGAGCCGCTCCGCGGAGCGCCGCGGACCCTGCGCGACCGTACTGGTCGTGCTGCTGGCGATGACACTGCTGCACACCCTGCTGTCCCTGGGCGCCTCCCAGGCCCCGTCCCCTGACCTGGGCCATTGCGGTGCGTTCCGTGTCCCGGCCCCGACCGCCACCGCGCCGCGCGCCGAGGATGAGCCCTCCGAGGCGGCGCGGCCCGCCGCGCTGCCTGTCCGGGAGACCGACGGCCACCCCGCCGGGGCCGGGCACACCGGAAACGCCGGTCATGCCGGACGGGCCTGCGCCACCTCGGTCGCCGGTGCCCGCTCGCTGTCGACCGCGCCCGGCCATGTGGTCCTCGCCGCGGCCCGCGGACGACTCGCCGACCACACCTCCGGCACCGGCACCTTCGACACCGGGCCGGAGCCGTCGGCCCTCCAGTTCTCCTCGCGCAGCGTCGTTCTGCGCTGCTGACCGGCCCCGGGCCGTCCGTATCCCGCTCGCCGTGGGTGCCCCGCGGGCTGCGGGGACGGTCCGCCCTGCCGGTCAGCAGTCAGACGTCCGACAGCGCAGGAGTACAGCCATGCCTCTCGATGTCCACGCCGCCATGCGGGCACTGATGCGAGCCGAAGCGGCCCGGTGCCCGTCCGTCCCGACCAACGCCACCCCGCCGCCCCTGCCCGCGATCGACCCGGAGGACCCGATGATGGACCCTCCCGATCCCACCGGGGATTCGCGGCCGGTCACCGCCGCCGTGGCGGTCCCGGCGAACGTGCCGCGGCGGCGTCCGCCGAGGCCGTACCGTCTCCGGGCCCTGCTGCACGCCCTGCGGCGGATCTGGTCGTTCCCTCTGGTCCGGAGCGGACCAGCCGGGGAACGGTGACACCACCCGTAGGACACCACCGGTGTGCGACGACCGCTCACCCAAGAGCGTTGCACATCGGCCGTGTTCACGGACCGATGACCCCGACCGCGCGCACCGGGGCCGATGACCGGCCGGCGCGCCCGTCACGGCATTGGTCCGGCTCTTCAAGCGCCGGTCCCTGACCGTCCGTTCGACAGGAGTCTCTCGCGCTGCGCCACGGCCCAGGCGTAGCCGGGAGTCGGCGCCTCCGCTTGTCTGTCCAGGACTTCGAGGGATGCGGCCCGGTTCCCCGTCGCTCCCCAGTCTGCCGACCGGGTCGGACAACGGGGCTGTACCGCCTGCTCGTTGACCGTCCTATCCACCCCTCGGTCGGACGGGTCAGGGGACACCGGCGAGGCGCAGCAGCGCGGTGGTGGTGGCCGCCGCGGCCACCACGGCCATGAACGGGGCCTTCCGCCAGGCGAGAACGGCCCCCGTCAGCACGCCCGCCGGACGGGCCCAGCCCGCGAAGCCGTGTCCCTGGGCCAGGGCGGCGGTTGCCAGCAGTGCGACAAGCAGCACCGCCGCCCCGATGGAGAGCAGCCGCTGCGCCTCGGCGGACGGCTGGAACCGGCCGTGCAACAGGGGACCGGCCAGCCGGAAGCCGTACGTTCCCACGGCCAGCAGGAGAAGAGCCATCAGGGTCATGACGTCCTCCCGGCGGCGAGCAGCCCGGCGAGCGCGAGCAGCACCGGCAGCCCCGGGGGTAGGAAGGGGGTGGCGGCCAGCGCCAGGGCGGCTCCGGTGAGCGCGGCACGGCGGGTGCGGGTGTCCCGCAGGGCGGGGAGGGTGAGGGCGAGCAGGACGGCCGGATAGGCGGCGTCCAGCCCCAGCGCGTCGGTGTCGCCCAGCGCGTTCCCGGCGAGGGACCCGGCCAGCACACCGACGTTCCAGGTGGCGAAGAGGGCGAGACCGGAGAGCCAGAAGGCGGCCCGGCGGCGGGCCGGATCGCGCTGGGCGAGGGCGAAGGCCGCGGTCTCGTCGGTGATCAGATGAGCCCCGAGCAGCCGGGCGGCCCGGCTGGACCCCAGCGAGTCGGCGAGCGTCAGACTGAACGGCACGGTGCGGGTGTTGAGCAGCAGTCCGGTGGCCGCGGCGGCGAGCGGACTGCCACCCGTCAGCAGAATGCCGACCGCGCTGAACTGGGCCGCGCCCGCGAAGACCACGAGCGACATGGCCACGGGCAGCCATGCGGGCATGCCCCCGGCGACCGCGATGGCGCCGAAGGAGAGGCCGATGACGCCATCGGCGAGACAGACCAGGGCTACATCACGCAGCAGACGGGGATCGTCTGTTCGGCAAAACGAACGCATGTTTTCTACAATGGACGCATGGGAAGTTGTTCGTCAAGGCGAACGATCGTACTTCTGGAGCGAACGATGACTGATGGTGCCCCCGCCCCCGCCCCCGCCCCTCGTGTGCCGCTGGAGCGGATCGCCGCGTCGCTGCGCCATGAGCGCACCCGGGCCGGGATCTCCCTCTCCGAGCTGGCCAAGCGCGCCGGGATCGCGAAGTCCACGCTGTCCCAGCTCGAGTCGGGGACCGGCAACCCCAGCGTGGAGACACTGTGGGCGCTGAGCGTGGCGCTCGATGTGCCGTTCAGTGCCCTGGTCGACCCGCCGCGTCCCGCGGTCCAGCTCATCCGCGCGGGCGAGGGCCCCTCCGTGCCCTCGGAGCGCGCCGACTACCGCGCCACCCTGCTGTCTTCGAGTCCGCCGGGCGCACGGCGGGATGTGTACTTCCTGCGGGTGGAGCCCGGCCCCGCGCGGGAGTCGGACCCCCATATGCCGGGCACCGTCGAGCACTTGATCGTGGGGACCGGGCGGGTGCTGGCCGGGCCGGGCGATGAGCCGGTCGAGCTCGCGGCCGGGGACTATCTGTCGTACCCGGGCGATGTGCCGCACATCTGCCAGGCGCTGGAGCCGGGCACCACCTGCGTCATGATCATGCAGCACCTGTGAGCCTCGGCCGCCGGTGCGGTGGCGGGCCCGTGGCGGTCGCGCGGTCCCTCAGCCGGGGAACTCGTCCTCGATCAGCTCCAGATCGGGCGGTACCAGCGTCGTCGACTCCACCAGCCCCTTGAGGAGGTTGTGCAGCAGAGTGTGATCGCTCGGACCGGCGGACTCCCGGTCCCGCACCACCGGATAGGGGAAGTCGCCGCCCTTGGACAGCCGGTGGCGCACGGCCTCGACCTTGTGCTCGATCCGGCGCTTGGACCACTTCGCGGCCGGGCGCAGACCGGCGAGTTCGGCGGCCGCCTCCCGGTAGCACAGCGGCCGCGGGCCCGCCTCGTACAGCAGATAGCGCTGGCCCAGCACCACCAGGACCAGCCGCTCGTCCTCCTCGAGATGCCATCGCCTGGGCGGCACTGTGATGGCGGCGTGACGGGGCACCAGCCCGTCGCCCTCGTGGTCGGTCACATACAGCTCGACAAGGTGTTCCCGGGGACCCGAGCCCTTCACGAACAGCGGGGTGTATCCGGCGGCCAGCGGGATCGGCTCGGTACTGGTGTGCATCATTTGGCCGCGAGGCAGCCGCAGCAACTGCTGTCCGGTGTTCCGCAGCCACCACTGCCGGTCGTGGTAGGTGAGTTCGCCGTGGCGCCGGCTCACCCGGAGGTCGTCCTCGCCGACCCGCAGATCGATCTCCGGCTCACCGCCGCGCCCGAACCGGATGGTCGCGCCGGGCCGCGGCGCCACCGCGAGCCCACCGGTGAGCGAACGCGCGTGCAGGGTGCCCGGCCGGGAGGGAGTGACGCCGTAGGCGAGACTCCGGGGGTGGTTCATCCTGGCTCTCCTTGGCGGTCGGATCAGTGGCGGCGTCAGGCCGAACGCAGCGCCGCGGCGGCCGAGCGGGCGAGAGCGCACCGTGGCTCCCCGCACCCATAGCCGGATCTCCGCTGCGGACAGCGCGCGGATCGAACCTACTGGGTGAGGGAAGCGGGGGTGCTGCGCTTACATACGGTGCAAGGCTGATTCACACTCCGCTCACATCATCACCATGTGTGCGGAGATTGTGAGCAGAGCGCGATGGAGGCCCATGCTCTCCATCATGCCCACGACAGAGTCAGCCGAAGCCCGGCAGATGCGCGATCGCTCCCGGGTGACGGGCGGCCGGCCGCAGCAGGCGGATCGTGCAGCGCACCACCTGTCCCTTGACCCGGGCTGCCATGCCACCGCGCAGCACGAGTTCCGTGTTCGCGGCCATGGTGGCGGCCCAGACCGCCGTGTCCGGGTCGAGGTCCTCGGGGCGCGCCACTCACGATGTGTTTCGGCGATCTCGGAGGCCAGTTCGAGTCCGGTCGGCCCGCCACCGACCGCCGACAGTTCGCCGGGGTCGGCGTGCGGCTGCCGAGCGCGTACACCAGCCGGTCGTACGGCAGTTCGCGGCGGTCGTCCATGGCGACCCGGCGGGCGGTGGGGCCGGTCCGCGTGGCGCGGGCGGCGACTTGGGTTCGGGACCTGGCGGCGGCCGGAGCGGACGCGTTCACGGTCGGCTCGGCGGCCGCGGCCTTCGCCCCGGGCCTGGAAACCCGGAGGGGGCAGCTCAGCGCGATCACGGCGGCCGTGGCGCACCCGGACGGCGGGGCATAGACAGCGATCACCCGTAAAATAGTGATATGGGCAGCGGCAACGACGGGCCTGAAGACTTCGGGCCAGACCCACTGGGCGATTTCCTCGCACGCTTCCTCGGGACCGGGCCGGCCGGGCAGCGGTCCGACTCCCGCCATGTCGACTTTGGCCGTCTGATGAGCGAGACGGCACGGAACCTGGTTTCCTCCGCCGCGTCGTACGCCGCCGAGCACGGCAGTACCGACCTGGACACCGAGCATCTGCTGCGGGCGGCGCTCCTCGCCGAACCCACCCGCACGATGGTCAGCCGCGCCGGAGCCGACCCCGACCGGCTCGCCGAGCAGATCGACCGGGAGGCGGGGGAGGGCCCGCCGCGCAACTCGGTGGCCGTCACCCCCGCGGTCAAGCGGGCCCTGCTCGACGCCCATGAAATAGCCCGCTCCCGGGGCTCCTCCTACATCGGCCCCGAACATGTGCTGATCGCGCTGGCCGCCAACCGGGACTCCACGGCGGGCCAGATCCTCAACGCCGCCCGCTTCGAACCCCGGCCCAGCCCTCAGGGCGGTCTCGCGGCGGGAGCCGGCCCGGTGGACCAGCGGCCCGTGATGGACCGCCGGAACACCCCCAGCCTGGACCGTTTCGGCCGCGATCTGACCGAGCTGGCCCGCGAGGGGCGCATCGACCCGGTGATCGGCCGCGAAGAGGAGATCGACCAGAGCATCGAGGTGCTCGCCCGCCGGGGCAAGAACAACCCGGTGCTCATCGGCGAGGCCGGGGTCGGCAAGACCGCCGTCGTCGAGGGACTGGCCCAGCGGATCGCCGACGCCGATGTGCCGGACATCCTGCTCGGCCGCCGGGTCATCCAGCTCGACTTCGCGGGCATCGTGGCGGGCACCCGCTTCCGCGGTGACTTCGAACAGCGGCTCACCGGCATCATCGACGAGATCCGTGCCAACTCCGACGAGTTGATCATCTTCATCGACGAGCTGCACACCGTCGTCGGCGCCGGAGGAGGCTCCGAAGGCGGCTCGATGGATGCCAGCAACCTCCTCAAGCCCGCACTCGCCCGCGGGGAACTCCATGTCATGGGGGCGAGCACCCTCCAGGAGTACCGCCAGTACATCGAGAAGGACGCCGCGCTCGCCCGCCGCTTCCAGCCCATCATGGTCCCCGAGCCCACCACCGCGGCCGCCGTGTCCATCCTGCACGGGCTGCGCGACCGCTACGAAGCCCACCACCAGGTCCGCTACACCGACGAGGCGCTGTTCGCGGCCGTCGAACTCGCCGACCGCTATCTCACCGACCGCTTCCTGCCCGACAAGGCCATCGACCTGATGGACCAGGCCGGAGCCCGGGTCCGGCTGCGCTCCAGCGCCCGGGGCACCGATCTGCGCGCCCTGGAGCGCGAAGTCGAACAGCTCACCCGGGACAAGGACCAGGCCGTGGCATCCGAGCAGTACGAGCGCGCCACCTCGCTGCGCGACCGGATCGCCGAGCTGGGCGCCCGGATCACCGAAGGGTCCGGCACCCAGTTCCACGGCACCCGGGTGTCCGAGGTCGCCGTCGAGGACGTCGCCGACATCGTGTCCCGGCAGACCGGGATCCCCGTCAGCAGCCTCACCCAGGAGGAGCGGGACCGGCTGCTCGGCCTCGAGGAACACCTCCACCAGCGGGTCATCGGGCAGGAGGAGGCCGTCTCGGCCGTGTCCGACGCCGTACTGCGCTCCCGCGCCGGTCTCTCCGACCCCGACCGCCCCAGCGGCAGTTTCCTCTTCCTCGGCCCCACCGGCGTCGGCAAGACCGAACTCGCCCGCGCCCTGGCCGAGGCGCTCTTCGGCAGCGAGGACGGGATGATCCGCCTCGATATGAGCGAGTACCAGGAGAAGCACACCGTCAGCCGTCTCATCGGCGCCCCGCCCGGCTATGTGGGCCACGAAGAGGCCGGGCAGCTGACCGAAGCGGTGCGCCGGCAGCCCTATTCACTGGTGCTCCTGGACGAGGTGGAAAAGGCCCACCCGGACGTGTTCAACATCCTGCTCCAGGTCCTCGACGACGGCAGGCTCACCGACGCGCAGGGCCGCACCATCGACTTCAAGAACACCGTCATCGTGATGACCAGCAACCTCGGCTCCGAGGCCATCATCGGACGCGGCGCCGTCCTCGGCTTCGGCGGCGGGGATGAGGAGGCCGACGAGGAGGCCCGCAAGGAAAGGGTGCTGCGGCCGCTGCGCGAACACTTCCGGCCGGAGTTCCTGAACCGCGTGGACGAAACCGTCATCTTCCGACGTCTCGCCGACGAACAGCTGCGCCAGATCACCGATGTGCTGCTGGAGGAGACCCGGCGCCGGCTGCGCGCCCAGGACGTCCCCGTCGACTTCACCCCGGCCGCGGTCGAATGGCTCGCGCAGCGCGGACACCAGCCGGAATACGGGGCCCGGCCGCTGCGCCGCACCATCCAGCGCGAGGTGGACAACCCGCTCTCCCGGATGCTGCTCGGCGGCACCCTGCGTCCGCACCGGCGGGTCGAAGTGGACGTGGAGGACGGCAAGCTGGCGTTCCACACGGGGAACAGCTGAGGCCCGTCACGTGGGCGACGGCCCCTGTACCCACCTTTGTGCGGGTACAGGGGCGTTGGGCCATGTCCATCCAGTCCGAACAGCCCATCCAGCCCATCCAGTCCGAACAGTCCGGACGCCGGGCAGGGACACCTCAGCGGTGTCAGCGGCCCATGGCGAGCCCGTCCTTCTTGCCGCCACGGCTGAGCACCGCCTCTTGGATGGTGCTCAGTGCGCTGCTCCAGCCACCGTCGCCGGGGCTCTTCTCCAGTGCGCGGGGCAGGTTCACCAAGGAGATCGGGTCGTTGTCCACGGCGTGCGGGATGTACTCCGCCTTCTTCACCCGCCACGCCTTGCCCTCGGCGGCGGGAGGGGAGAAGGTGAAGCGAGCCGCCGAGCCCATCTGACCGCGCTTGTCACCCATGACGCCCGCGATCTGGTCACCCATGCCATACACCACCCAGGTGCCGTTGACCTTCTCGTACGCCTGCGGGATATGGGCGTGGGTGCCGATGATGAGGTCGATGTCACGGCGACCGTGGTCGGCGGACGCGGTGAGCTTCTTGGCAAGGGAGAGCTGGAGCTTGTCCGGGTCCTGCTGCCACTCGGTGCCCCAGTGCACACTCACCACGACCACATCGGCCCCGGCCCGCCGGGCGGCCCGCGCGTCCTTGATGATCCGCTTCGGGTTGATGACATTGACCAGCCATGGCTTGCCCTCGGGCACCGGAATGCCATTGGTGCCGTAGGTGTACGCGAGCTGCGCCACCTTGGCGCCACCGGCCACCATCAGGGCGGGGCGGGTGCTCTCGGCGGCGGAGCGCGCCGAACCGGCGTGCTTGAGCCCGGCGCGGTCCATCGCGTCCAGGGTGCGGACCACCCCGTCCGTTCCGGCGTCCAGCGTGTGGTTGGAGGCGGTGGAGCAGGAGTCGTAGCCAAGTTTCTTGACGGCTTGGGCGAGTTGGGGCGGGGTCTTGAAGGTGGGATAGCCGGTGAACGGACCCTCATCGGCGCCGTAGACCGTCTCCATGTGGCAGATCGCCAGATCGGCCTGGGCGACGGTGGGCGCCGCCGCGGCGATCATGTGCCGGAAGTCATAGCCGTTGCCACCCGCGTCCGCCCGCGCCTGACGGATGACCGAGTCATGGACGAGGAGGTCACCCGTGGCCACCAGGGTGAAGTCCCTGGTGGGCTTTCCCTTGAGCGCGGCGGCCGACTTGGAGGGCTTCTCCTCGGCGTCCGGGCCGGCGGATGTCCCGCCGCTGCAAGCGCTGACGGTTCCGATCAATGCGGCGGCGAGGATCGCCGTCCGATGGCGTCGGTGAGGGGACACGGTTCACTCCGCACTCGTATGGGGGAATATCGGTCGGATTGTCATATTTATATGCACCGAGTGGGGGGTCCTTGCGGAGTGGTGCGGAGCTTCACCGGATCGGCGGACCAGATGCACCCGAGCCGACCACAGGCGCGCGAGGCCGCCCGGCGGTCGTGTGGCAGTCCCGGCCACCTGTGAAGGTCGGGTGAACTCCCCTTATGTCACAGCAGGTTGATGGTGCTGGGATCGCCGAGCTGAGAGGATGGCGGCGCTACGCCACGTCAGGGGGAGGAAGCACCGTGCAGGTCGGTCAGCCCAGCATCACCGCCCGTGCGGCGGCCGCTTTACGCGCGGCCCACCAGGAGCTGGAAGGGGGCCGGGTGTTCCACGACCCGCTGGCGCTTCGCATCCTGGGTCCCGACACCGACGATCCGGTGGTCGCGGTGGCATTCCGGCCCGAGGGGGAGCGGAGCCGGCTGACCGTGGCCGCCCGCGCCCGCTTCGCCGAGGACGCGGTCGCGGCGGCCGTGGAGCGCGGGGTGCGGCAGTGTGTGGTGCTGGGGGCGGGGCTGGACACCTTCGGCTGCCGCAATCCGCACACATCGGCCGGTCTGCGGGTGTTCGAGGTGGACCATCCCGCGACTCAGGAGTGGAAACGGCACCGGCTGGCCGAGTCCGGGATCGCCGTACCGCCGTCCCTGACCTTCGCACCGGTCGACTTCGAGCAGTCGGGTCCGGCCGAGGGGCTGGGCGCGGCGGGATTCGACGCGGGCCGTCCGGCGTTCTTCCTCTGGCTGGGTGTGGTGCCGTATCTGACCCGCGCCGCCGTCTTCGACACACTCGGCTTCATCGCGGGGCTGCCCGCCGGGTCCGGAGTGGTGTTCGACTACGGAGAGCCATCGGGATCCCTGCCGCCGGAGCAGCGCGCCGTACGCGAGGCGCGTGCGGCGTGGGTGGCCGAGGCAGGTGAGCCGTTCCTGAGCTACTTCACCCCGGAGGAGCTGGTGTCCGCCCTCCACAGCCTGCGCTTCTCGGCGATCGAGGACATCCGCTACGGCGATCTCGCGGCGCGTTACACGGGCGGGGCAGACGCGGATACGGCCGAGGTGTCCTCGGACATGGGAGCCCGTGTGGTGCACACCTGGCGGTCCGCGATCCGCTGAGGCACGAGGGCCCGTCTTCAAAGGGGCCGCCGGACGCCCCCTTTCAAGACGGACCCTAGGGGCACTCAAGCCGCACCCCGCACGATGAGGGAGTGTTCCCACTGACGGGTCGCGGCCCAGTGCCCGAGATGTATGTCGGATGTGTCCCTGAGATCGGACAGCTGATGGCGTGGATCCACCAGATCGTCCATCAGGCGCTGATCAGACGCAGGGGGTGAGGCCCGAGCCGCTTTGGCGAATTCCAGGGGTCGTAGCAACACAGTGATCAACTGGCTGTCGCCAGGAGCTTAGCGAGGCGCTCGGCTGGGGTTTCCCAGTCGAGCGTTTTGCGTGGGCGACTGTTGAGTTCGGCGGCGACGGTGTCGAGGTCGTCCCGGCTGTGTCGGGACAGGTCGGTGCCCTTGGGGAAGTACTGCCGCAGCAGGCCATTGGTGTTCTCGTTCGAGCCGCGTTGCCAGGGGCTGCCCGGATCGCAGAAGTAGACCGGGATGTCGGTGGCGAGGCTGAAGGAGTGATGGGCGGCCATCTCGGCACCCTGGTCCCAGGTCAGAGACCGCTTCAGGTGGGGCGGCAGGGTCTGGACGGTGTCGGCCAGCGCCTGGCGGACGGCCGATGCTGCGTGGCCGTTCGGGAGGTGGACCAGCATGAGGTAGCGGGTGCTGCGTTCGACGAGTGTGGCGATGGCTGAGCGGGAGTTGCTGCCGACGATGAGATCGCCTTCCCAGTGGCCGGGGACAGCCCGGTCAGCCACTTCGGCGGGCCGCTCTCTGATCATCGCCATGGGGTGCGGGAATCGCTGTCTGCGGCGGGCGGAGTGGCGGTGGGGCTTGCGGACGGCTCGTCCGGTCCGCAGTGCGCGGGTCAGCTCGCGTCGGAGTTCACCGCGGCCTTGGACGTAGAGGGCCTGGTAGATCGTCTCGTGGACCACGTGCATCTCCGGCCGGTCACGGAACTGTCTGCGCAGAGCCTGGCAGATCTGCTCCGGGCTCCACCGCCGGGCCAGGTGGTCCTGGATGAAGTCGCGCAGCTCGGGGTTCTGCCCGATCTTGGCTGGCTTGGGCCTCGGTCGGCGCTTGTCCGCCCGGCGCTGGGCGGCGTGGCGCCGGTAGTACCAACGACCGTCGGGGAGGGTGGTCCGGTTTCGACGGATCTCCCGGCTGATGGTTGAGGGGCTGCGGCCGAGCTCGGCCGCGATCGTCCGGACGGTGGCCTTTTCCCGCAGCCGGTCGGCTATGTGGATGCGGTCGGCCTCACGCAGGTAGCGCGAGGGGCCGGCTGACCCCTCAGCCACGGGAACGAGGTGAGGCGGCACCACCCCGGTGATAGGTAGTGCCGCCTTTTGATGGCGGTACGCACTGCGGCCGTTACGCCATCGCCTGCCGGTCTTCGAGTTGATGCCGACGATCCGGCAGGCGTCCTCATAGGGGGTTCCTTGATCCACAAGCCGAAGGTATTCCTCCCGCTCCCGGACCAACTGCTTCCGGCCCTGCGGTTTCCGGTCGTCCCGGATCTTGAAGTCCATCGCACCCCTGAAGTGGGGTGTTGCGACGACCACTAGAACTCAAGCTTTCGGCTCGGGCCTCAGTCTCGTCGTTCTGGTGAACGTGACTCAACGCCCTTATTTGTGCGGTGCGTTGAGGCCCTTTGTCGGGGTCACCGGCACGGCGATCCGGCTGGCGCCCAGGTCCACCGTCACCTTCGCCGCGGTGGCGTTCTCGAAGTAGAGGAAGTCGGCGTCGGTGCCGCCGAGGACCAGTCCGAGCCGGTGCCCCGGCTTGATCCGGTAGTCGTTGGGCAGGGTCCGCCAGGTGATCCGGGCGTACTCTCCGGGGGGCATCGGCTCGGGGGTGCTGGCCGAGTGGCGGTTCTGCGCGTCCATCCAGCCACGGGCGATCACCTCGAACGGTTTGGTGGCCGTCACATGGGCGGTTTTCTTGTAGCAGGCGTTGTCCTGGACAGTGCTCTCACCGTGGCACGACTCCTTGGCCAGCCCTCGCAGACCGTCGTGGATCCCGTTCTGCGGTTCGTTCCGCGCCCAGTCGATCCGCTCGTCCTCGCCGTAGTCGACCAGCAGGGCCGTGAGGTTCGAGGTCGACCTGTCCAGGGAGACCCGCAGATCCACGGTGGGGGTACCCGACAGTCGTACCGCATGCGGCAGCGGCGGGGTGACGAACGCCAGCCGTCCGGGCCGGGCCACCGAGGGGTCGGTGATGAGATCGGCCTCGCTCAGCTTGGTGTCCGTGAAGGAGCCGGTGCCTTGGGCGGGTTGGGGTGAGAGCGAGCCGTCGGGTGCCGGACGCAGGGACACCGAGGAGGTGTGCGCGGGCCAGTCGGCCTGAGTCGTCCAACTGTCCGGCCCGGTCTGGAGGTCGACCCGGGGTTCGTCCGTGATCCCGTTCCGCAGGCCGTACAGCCAGTGGTCGAACCAGCGGTGCACGGTGGAGACCCAGCGCGCACGCCGTCCGGGCCAGTCGAAGGGATCGGTGTGCCCGTAGTGTCCGAGCCAGAGCTTGCGCGGCACATCGCGCTGCGTCAGCGGCGCCCACCAGTTGGCGAACTGGTCGATGCGCACGTTGTAGTCGTTGGTGTCGTGGACCACGAACACACTGGCGCGGACCTTGCTCGCCTCGGGCGCCGGTGGCGCGAGGTAATTGCGTTCGTGCCAGTAGTCGTTGTAGTTGCCGGTGGCGTCGTCCTCACCGGCCGCGAGTGCGTCACGGACCGCTTGGCACTTGGTGTCGGGGTCGGAGTCCAGCTCACCGGCCAGCCAGGGCCCGAAGCCGTTCCAGTGCTTGGCGCCGTTGTGGCGGGCGAAGTCGTACCAGGAGCTGATCGCCGATATGGGGACGATGGTCTCCAGCCCTTCCACTCCCGTCCCCGCCACGGCGTTGGCCAGGGTGCCTTCGAAGGAGTGGCCGATCATTCCGGCCTTGCCGGTGGACCAGGTGGCCTTGACCTCGCTGCCGTCCGGCCGGTACGCGGTGGCGCGGCCGCCGAGCCAGTCGATGGCCGCCTTGGCCGCCGCCACATCGGCGGTACCTCCGACGGTCGGGCAGCCGTCGGACCTGCCGGTCCCCGTCGAGTCCACATCGACGACGGCGTAGCCGCGGGGTACGAAGTAGTTGTCATAGAACAGTGGGAAACTCACCGGGTTGCCGTGGTCGTCCCAGGACTTCTTCTCCGCCTCGAATCCGCGGCCGACGGTGTCGCTGTAGGGGCTTGACATCATGATGGTCGGCACCTTGAGCCCCTGCTGCGTCTCCTTGGGGCGGATGATGTCGACGGCCGCCCGGTCCTGGTGGCCGTCAACGTCGCTGTCGACGGGGGTCTGGACCATGATGTGTTCGCGGACGGCATCCTGGTAGGAGAAGACCGGCTGGGTGCGGCCATGGGCCACACGGATGGACGGCGTCTCCGGGGTGCGGGCCGACGACGGCCCGGCGAGGAGGGTGGCGAGACATGCCGATACCGCGGACGCGGCGATCACGACCCGCCACCATCGTGAGGTGAGCACGCGGACCTCCTGGTCGCTGGGAAACACAAAAGGTCCGGCCCGGGGACAGCCAACCGTGGCTGTCCCCGGGCCGGAGGGGAGCTACTCCGCGATCTTCGTCCGCCCGGTCCAGCGGAAGGTCGCCGGGGTGAAGTCATCCGCGGTGCCGACGAGTTCGAAATGCTCATATCCATCGCGATGCTGGATCTTGAGCTTTCTGGAGGTGAGGGACGATCGCTCGGTCTGGTGCGCCCGTGGCAGATCGTCCGGACCGCCTTCGAGAACGACATCGACCTCGGTGTCGTCCGCCAGGAATCCGATGTGTTCGTTCATCTGTACCCCTCGGTTCATCCGCGGATTTCCTATGCGGGGACCTGAAGTTCAAGCCGGTCATCCGAGGTGAGGATGGCCCGCTGCATGTCCTGGAGGGCCCGGCAGGGCTCCAGCCCGAGTTCTTCGTTGAGTGTTTTGCGTGCTGCCTGGTAGACGTGCAGGGCATCCGCCCGGCGGCCGCAGCGGTAGAGCGCCAGCATCAACTGGCGGTGCAGAGCTTCCCGCAGGGGGTGCTCGGTGGTCAGCTGGTAGAGGTCACTCACCAGTTCACGATGGCGGCCGAGCATAAGCCGGGAATCGGTGAGCATCTCAACGCACTCCAGACGGGCCTCTTTCAACCAGGTCTGAAATCCCTCCAGGATCGGTCCATGGCAAACGTCGTCCAGCAGCGGGTCGCGCCAGAGGTCGAGTGCGGATTCGAAGGCGGCGGTGGCCTGCTTGTAGCGGCCTTCCCGAAGATGGTTCCGGCCCTCGCCCACCAGACGTTCGAAACAATGGAAGTCGAGTTCGTCGGGGCCCAGTTGCAGGACATAACCCGGGGTCCGGGTCTGTACGGGGCTTTCGCTCCGACCGGGGCGGCGCAGGAACTTTCGAATCTGCGAGACATATACATGGAGTCCCGCGACGGCCCGCCGCGGCGGATCCTCTCCCCAGATCTCCGCGATGAGCTGGTCGATCGGAACGACCTGGTCAGCGCGGACCAGAAGAACGGTCAGCAGGACCTCGATCTTTCGGGCCCTGATGGTTAATTTCTTCTCCCCCTCGACCACCCGGAGGGGGCCCATGATCTCATATCGCACGGTACGTCCCATCCCAGTATCCGACGGGTGCGGTTGGCGGGCAGCTGGGACGGGCTCTGGTGTGTCGATCAGGTCGCCGGCCCCGACTGCCCGGGGGGCATGGCGGTCTGTCGGTCCCGGGGCCGCGCCGCCCCGAGGGGGATGGGAAGAAGCAGGAAACCGCCGAGCCGCCCACGTGTGAAAAGTGGTCCGAGTGTGCCTCGCGGCACGGTGACGGACGGTGCCGCCGGAGCCGCCGACTCACGTCGTTCGCGACTGCCATTACTCACCCCTCATTTATCGCGGACCTGCCGGTGATTGGGAGAACGGACGAGCGAGTTGTGCTACGGCAGGTACCCCAGATCGTAAGCGCCTCTTATGACTATCCACCCCGCCTTGAATCCGGATATACGCATCCTCGAGCCGCTGCACCCGGCCGAGAGAATACGGTGCTCTCGTTGACGGGGACAACCATGTGATACGAGATCTTGATGCCGTTCAGCATGGTCAGTACGGACCGATGGTTATTCTCGGAGCAGTCCAGAAGATCGGGGTCCGGATTCCTTGGATCGGCAGGCGTTGTAGCCAGCGAAGAGAATACGCGGACCGACTCGGCCGGGACAAGCGGTCTCCAGCGAGCTCTAGGTGTTGCCCGCGCCGATGATGAGGAGTGGGTAATCCCGGACTCCAGAGGTCCGGTGCCCTACCGAACGTTTGGGATAAACGTCGGAATCTGTCTGGTTCATGGTTTGTGCGCGACCACGATCGCACACCCCGCGCTGGGTACCGTCGGCAGCGCGGACTTGGCGGCGTCGAGTACTTCCTGGACGCTGACACCGTGCCGCTGCTCGAACTCCCGGCGGCAACGGAGGATGCCGTCGATCATGCGGTTGGCGGTGTCCTTGGTGTGTTCGGTGACATCGGTGAGTTCATCGAGTGTCAGCCCGGCATCGCTGATCAGACCGGGCCAGTCCGCAAGCCGGGTCAGCGAGGTGACGACCTTGGGGTCGTCCTCCGGCCGGTAGCTGCCGTCGCTCGGCGGCGTGACATCCGTCAGCACCAGCCGCCCTGCGGGCCTCAGCACGCGGGCCATCTCCCGCAGTGCCGTTGGACGGTCCATGTGATTGATCGATTCGAATGCGAGGACGGCGTCGAATGACGCGTCGTCGAAAGGCGTGGCCATGGCATCGGCGTACTGAAAGGACACCCGATCGGACAGCTGATCGATTCGGGCGGATTCGGTCGCCTGTTTGACCTGGAGCTCGCTGATCGTGATGCCCACAACATGGGCGCCGGTGGCCGATGCCACCCGCAGCGCGGGTTTCCCGATACCGCAGCCGGCATCCAGCACCCGGTCTCCAGGGCCCACCCGCAGCCGTTCGATGAGCAGATCGGTGAAACGATCCGTGGCTTCCTGCACGGAACTGGTGTCTGACGGGCCGTCCCAGTAGCCGAAGTGGAAGTTGTCGTCCCACGCCATCTGCAACAACGGCCCGAGCGTGCTGTAGTAGTCCGACACCGTGCCGTCCGGCGGTACGGATGAGGGGGATGTCATGGCACTCCTCCTGATTCTCGGAAGATCCGGTCGGCCATCAAGGGCCCGGTCGGGCCCACCCGTCAAGTCATGATCCGGGGTGCCGTTAACGCGTCTCTAAAGTCACCGGCCGCAGAACCTTTTGGTCTGCCTTTAGACCTGCGCCGCAGGATGGGCGAAGTGCTCGCACCGATCATCAATCCGGAGCGGGAGTGCCTCCCATGACCAAGGACACGCTCACGATTTCCCAGCGCCCCCAGCGGTGTGATGGATAGCGCCGCGCCCACCCCGACACCTCGGCCCGCGGAGCCCGTCGCCGTGGTGGGAATGGCCTGCCGACTGCCCCAGGCGCCCAGCCCGTCGGCGTTCTGGCGGCTGCTGCGGCACGGTGTCGACGCCATCACCGCGATGCCGGCCGACCGCCGCCGCCCCGGGGCCACCACCGGCCACGACCGTCCGGAGACGGCCTGGTCCGGCGGATTCCTGGACCGCGTCGACACCTTCGACGCCGGTTTCTTCGGCATCGCGCCGCGCGAAGCGGTGGCCATGGACCCCCAGCAGCGGCTGATGCTCGAACTCGCCTGGGAGGGGTTGGAGGACGCCGGAATCCGCCCTGGGACACTGAGCGGCAGCGCCACCGGTGTTTTCGTGGGCGCCATCTGGGACGAGTACGCCGACCTGCTGCGCCGCCACACCACAAACGCCCGGCCGCGGCACGCCATGACCGGAGTGCACCGCAGCATCATCGCCAACCGCATCAGTTACGGATACGGGCTGCGCGGCCCCAGCATCACCGTGGACACCGCACAGTCCTCCGGGCTGGTGGCCGTGCACACCGCGTGCGAGAGCCTGCGGCGACAGGAATGCGTCCTGGCGCTGGCCGGTGGAGTCAACCTCATCCTCAGCGAGGACAGCATGGAGGCCGCCGCCGCCCAGTTCGGCGGACTCTCCCCGGACGGCCGCTGCCACACCTTCGACGCCCGCGCCAACGGCTTCGTCCGCGGCGAGGGCGGCGGGATCGTGGTGCTGAAACCACTCGACGCCGCCGTCCGCGACAGTGATGCCGTCTACTGCGTCATCCGCTCCGGCGCGGTCAACAACGACGGCTCCACCGACGGTCTCACGGCTCCCAGCGCGGCGGCACAGGAAGAGGTGATACGCACCGCACACCTGCGGGCCGGGGTCGCGTCCGCCGATGTCCAGTACGTCGAACTCCACGGCACCGGAACCCCCGTGGGCGATCCGGTCGAAGCGGCCGCGCTCGGTGCCGCCCTCGGCACCGCCAGGACCGACGGCACCCCGCTGCTCGTCGGCTCCGCCAAGACCAACGTCGGCCACCTGGAAGGCGCCGCCGGAATCGTCGGACTCCTCAAGACCGCCCTCAGCATCCACCACCGGCAACTCCCGCCCAGCCTCCACTACTCCACCCCTAACCCGCGTATCGCACTGGCCGACCTCGGACTGCGGGTCCAGGACAGCCTCACCGACTGGCCCCGCCCCGACCGGCCGCTGCTCGCCGGTGTCAGCTCCTTCGGCATGGGCGGAACCAACTGCCACCTGGTACTCGCCGAACCACCCGCCCCGGTCGAACCCCCCGCTGTCGTCCAGCCACCCGTCCCGGCCGAAGCCCCCGCTCCCGCGGCGCAACTCGCCGCCGTGCCGTGGGTAATCTCCGCGAAGAGCGCGGCGGCCCTGCGCGCCCAGGCGGTACGGCTGCGTGACCGCCTCGACGCGGTCGAACACCCCGGTGACACCCCGGAGGACATCGCACACGCCCTGGCCACCACCCGGACGGCGTTCCCCCACCGCGCCGTCATCCTCGGCGGCGAGGACGACCCTGACGCACTGGCCCGCGGACTGGACGCCCTCGCCCAGGACACCGAAACCACCGGGCTGACCCGGGGCCAGGCGGCGGACGGCGGCCTCGCGGTGCTCTTCAGCGGCCAGGGCAGCCAGCGCCCCGCCATGGGCCGGGAGCTGTACGCCGCCCACCCGGCCTTCGCCACCGCCCTGGACGAGGTGTGCACGCACCTGGACCGCCACTTGGACCGGCCCCTGCGCGAGGTGGTGTTCGACCGGCACACCGTGGCCCTGGACCGGACCGCGTACACCCAGCCCGCGCTGTTCGCCGTCGAAGTGGCCCTGTTCCGGCTGGCCGAGACCTGGGGACTGCGCCCCGACTGGCTGATGGGCCACTCCATCGGCGAGCTCGCCGCCGCCCATGTGGCCGGAGTGCTCCCCCTGCCCGACGCCTGCACCCTGGTCGCCGCCCGCGGCCGGCTCATGCAGTCCGTGACGGCCTCCGGCGCGATGGCAGCCTGGCAGGCCACGGTGGACGAAGCCACCGCGGCCCTCGCGGGGGCGGAAGGCCGCCTCGCCATCGCCGCCGTCAACGGCCCCTCGTCCGTGGTGGTCTCCGGCGACCGGGACGCCGTCCACCAGGCCACCGACACCTGGCGGGCCCGCGGCCGCAAGGCCCATCTGCTCAAGGTCAGCCACGCCTTCCACTCACCCCACATGGACGGCGTCCTCGACGAACTGCGCACCGTCGCCGCCGGATTGACCTTCACAACCCCGGCCATTCCCATCGTCTCCAACGTGACCGGCCGGTTCGCCACCGCCGAACAGCTCGCCTCGCCCGACTACTGGGCGCGGCACGCCCGGGACGCGGTCAGGTTCATGGACGGTGTGCACACCCTCCGCGACACCGGCGC
The DNA here is from genome assembly GCF_058215575.1 of Streptomyces sp. JLBJ103. Classification (NCBI taxonomy): domain Bacteria; kingdom Bacillati; phylum Actinomycetota; class Actinomycetes; order Kitasatosporales; family Streptomycetaceae; genus Streptomyces; species Streptomyces sp. JLBJ103. The sequence goes on from NZ_CM177089.1 coordinate 8,030,619, forward strand.
CACCACGTTCATCGAACTCGGCCCGGACGCCCTCCTCGCCGCCATGACCCGTGAATGCCTCGCCGCACGCCCCGGCACGGCCCCCGGCCGGCCCCGCCCCGCCGCCCTGGCGGTACTGCGCCGCGACCGTTCCGAGAGCCGGACCTTCGCCACCGCGCTGGCCCAGGCGTATGTGCGCGGCGCCGATGTGCGCTGGGAGCGGGCCTTCGCCGAGCGCTCCCACCGACGCGTGACTCTCCCGACCTACGCCTTCCAGCGCGAGCGCCACTGGCCCGACACCGCGCTCCCCCCCGAGCCCGTCCCGGGCATCCCACCCGCCGCCGAGCACAGCGCGGGACAGGACCGTAGCCCGGCCCCGGCGCGCGCGGCCGGGATGCTGGACACCGTCCGTACCCATGCGGCCGCCGTCCTCGGACACACCGATCCGCGTGCCGTCGAACCCGGCCTGACCTTCAAAGAGCTCGGCTTCGACTCACTGGCCGCGACCGAACTCAGCGAACGGCTCGCCGAGGCCACCGGTCTGCCCCTCACCGCCACCCTCACCTTCGACCACCCCACCCCACGCGCCGTCGCCGCACATCTGCGCACCGCCGCCACCCCGGCCACCCCGTCCGCCCCCGCACCGGCCGCCGCGCACCTGGACGACGACCCCATCGCCGTCGTGGCCATGAGCTGCCGCTATCCGGGAGGCGTCGACTCGCCGGAGGCGCTGTGGCGGCTGGTGGCCGACGGCGTGGACGCTATCGGGGAGTTCCCCCGCGACCGCGGCTGGGACCTGGCCGCGCTCTTCGACCCCGACCCGGACCGCCCCGGTACCAGCCACGCACACGAGGGCGGATTCCTGTACGACGCGGCCTGCTTCGACGCGGAGTTCTTCGGCATCAGCCCACGCGAGGCACTGGCGGCCGATCCGCAGCAGCGGCTGCTGCTGGAGACCGCGTGGGAGGCGTTCGAACGGGCGGGCATCCGCTCCACCGCCCTCAAGGGCAGCCCGACCGGTGTGTTCGTCGGGGTGACGCCCCAGGACTACGGACCGCGGCTGCACGAAGCGCCCAAGGGGCTCGACGGCCATCTGCTCACCGGTGGCACCCCGAGTGTGGTGTCCGGCCGGGTGGCCTTCACCTTCGGACTCGAGGGACCCGCGGTCACCGTGGACACCGCCTGCTCCTCCTCGCTGGTGGCCCTGCACCTGGCCGCGCAGTCCCTGAGCCGGGGTGAGTGCTCGCTCGCGCTGGCGGGCGGGGTCACCGTGATGGCCGCCCCCGGCATGTTCACCGGCTTCTCACGGCAGCGCGGACTCGCCCCCGACGGACGGTGCAAACCGTTCGCCGCGGCGGCCGACGGCACCGGATGGGCCGAAGGAGCGGGCCTGGTCCTGCTGGAACGGCTGTCCGACGCACGGCGCCACGGCCACCCGGTGCTGGCGCTGATCCGAGGCTCCGCGGTCAACCAGGACGGCGCGTCCAACGGGCTCACCGCCCCGAACGGACCCTCGCAAGCGCGGGTGATCCGCCACGCCCTCGCCACCGCAGGACTCGCGCCCGCCGAGGTGGACGCCGTCGAAGCACACGGGACGGGCACCACACTCGGCGACCCGATCGAGGCCCAGGCGCTGCTGGCCACCTACGGACAGGACCGGCCGGACGACCGGCCGCTGTGGCTCGGCTCCCTGAAGTCGAACATCGGCCACACCCAGGCCGCGGCCGGGGTGGCCGGTGTCCTCAAGATGGTGATGGCGCTGCGCCACGGCACCCTGCCGGCCTCTCTGCACATCGACGCACCGAGCCCCCATGTCGCCTGGGGCAGCGGTGCGGTGCGCCTGCTGACCGAACCGGTCGTCTGGCCGGAGACCGAACGTCCCCGCCGGGCGGCCGTGTCCTCCTTCGGTATCAGCGGCACCAACGCGCATCTGATCGTGGAACAGGCCCCCGAACTTCCCCCCTCCGACGCGGCCGGTGCCGCCGCGCCGGAGGGGATGCCGCACGGTGTGTTGCCGTGGGTGCTGTCCGCGCGGAGCGCGAAAGCCCTGCGCGGCCAGGCCCGGGCGCTGGCCGATCACTTGGCCACCGCCCCCGGGGCATCGCCGGTGGACCTCGGCTGGTCGCTGATCAGTACCAGGTCGGTGTTCGAGCACCGGGCCGTACTGGTCGGCGAGGACCGCGCCACGCTGGCGGCGGCCGTCGCGGCACTGGCCGCGGGGGAGAACCACCCGGCTGTGGTGGGGCCCGGAGCGATCCGTCCCGGCACCGGCACGGCAGACGGCGGGGGACCGGTTCTGGTGTTTCCGGGACAGGGATCGCAGTGGGCGGGGATGGGCGCGGCACTGCTCGACACCTCGCCGGTGTTCGCGGCGCGCGTCGCGGAGTGCGAGCGGGCACTGACCCCGTATGTGGACTGGTCGTTGACCGATGTGCTGCGCGGCGCCGAGGGTGCGGCGGACCTGGGCCGGGTGGACGTGGTGCAGCCGATGCTGTGGGCGGCGATGGTGTCCCTGGCCGCCGTATGGGCCGCGTACGGTGTGCGCCCCGCGGCCGTGGTGGGCCACAGCCAGGGCGAGATCGCGGCGGCCGTGGTGGCGGGCGCCCTCTCCCTGGATGATGCCGCCCGGATCGTGGCCGTGCGCAGCCGGGCGCTGCGGCAGCTCGCGGGCGGTGGCGCCATGGCCTCGCTCGGACTCGGCCGGGAACGCGCGACGGAGCTGCTGTCGCGCCTCGGCGACCGGGCGGACGCGGTGGTGGTGGCGGCCGTCAACGGGCCTGAGTCCACCGTGGTGTCCGGCCCGCCCGAGCAAGTGGCGGCGGTGGTGGAGGAGTGCCGGAAGGAGGAGGAACGGGCGCGGCCGATCGAGGTGGACTACGCCTCCCACAGCCCCCAGGTCGACCGCGTCACCGATGAACTCACCGCCTCCTTGGGCGGAGTCGAACCCCTCACGTCACCCGTTGACGAGGTGGCGTTCTACTCGGCCGTGACCGGTGGCCGGGTGGCCGCTGAGGAGCTCGACACCGGGTACTGGGTGCGCAATCTGCGGGAGCAGGTGCGGTTCGCCGACGCGGTCGAAGCGCTGCTGGCCAATGGCCACCGGGTGTTCATCGAGGCCAGCACCCATCCGGTGCTCACCATGGGCATGCGCGAGACGTTCGAACAGGCCGGGATCGACGCCGTCGTGGTACCCACCGTGCGCCGTGACCACGGCGATCCGGCCCAGCTGACACGGTCGTTGGCGCAGGCGTTCACCGCTGGGGTGGACGTGGACTGGACGGCGCTGTTCCCAGCAGAGCCTCGCCCCCGAACCGTCGAACTGCCCACCTACGCCTTCCAGCGCGACCGTTACTGGCTGGACGTCACCGGTGGCCGGGGCGGTGATCCGGCCGACCTCGGACTGACCGCCGTCGGGCATCCGCAGCTGGGCGCCGCCGTACGGCTCGCCGACGGCAGCAGCCAGGTGCTGACGGGCCGGCTTTCGGCACAGACCCATCCTTGGCTGGGCGAGCACACGGTGGCCGGGATGACACTGGTGCCCGGGGCCGCTGTGGTGGAGTGGGCGCTGCGGGCCGCCGACGAAGCCGGCTGCGACGCGGTGGAGGAGCTCACCCTGCGGCAGCCACTCATCTGGCCCGAGACGGGCGGCCTCCGGATACAGGTGGTGGTCGGCCCGGTGGGTGACGACGGGCGCCACGACGTGGCGGTGTACTCCCGCCCCGACAACGGCGTGCACGCGGACACCGACTGGAGTTGCCACGCCGTGGGCGTGCTCGGCCCGTCCGTCCCCGAGGACCGGACGGCGGAGCTGACCGTGGCCTGGCCGCCGCCGGGCGCGCGGCCGGTGGACATCGACGGGTGCTACGCACACCTCGCCGCCTCGGGGTACGCATACGGTCCGGCGTTCCAGGGGCTGCGTGCGCTGTGGCGCGACGGTACCGATCTGCTGGCCGAAGTCGAACTGCCGCGGTCCGCCGGGGAACCGGGCGGGTTCGGTGTCCACCCGGTGCTGCTGGACGCCGTACTGCACCCGGTACTGCTGGACGATACCCGTGAACCGGAGGGGCGGGTGCGGCTGCCGTTCGCCTTCAGCGGGGTGTCGCTGTGGGCGACCGAGGCGACCACGGTCCGCGTACGGCTCACCGCGCCACCGCCCGGCCCGGACGGTGGACGGGAGGTGCGGGTGGTCGTCGCCGACGCCGTGGGGGCGCCGGTGCTGACCGTCGACGCGCTGGTGACGCGTCCGGCCGCGGCCGACCAGCTGAAGGCCACGGCCCCGCGCACCGCGGCCACCGCCAACGGCGGGACGCGCGTGCGGCGGCGCACCGCGGCCGCCACCGGCGAGCGGTCCGTCGACTGGGCCGCCCTGCTGACGGGGCTGTCGGCGGCGGACCGACACCGGCAGTTGCTCCATCTGGTTCGTGACCACGCCGCCACGGTGCTGGGGCACACCGACGCCAACGCCGTACACGCCGACGTCAGCTTCAAGGAACTGGGCTTCGAGTCCCTGACCGCCGTCGAACTGCGCGACCGCCTCGCCGCCGCCACCGGGCTGCGGCTGCCCGCGGCACTCATCTTCCGCTACCCGACCCCGGCGGGGGTGGTGAACCATCTGGTGCGGCGGCTCGCACCCGAGGAAACCACCACCGCCACGTCCAGCGCCTCCGCCCCGGTGGCCGTACCGGTGCAACCCCGCACGTCCCGTCGTCCCGCGGCCCAACTGAGCGCGGCGGAACGGCTGGAGTCCGCGTCCGCGGATCAGGTCCTTGACTTTATCGACAACGAGCTTGGTGTGTCCTGAATGTGCCGGGCGCGACGAACGCTGAAGGCCGGGTGACCCTCATGGCGAACGAAGAAAAACTCGTCGAATACCTCAAGCGTGTCTCCGCCGATCTCCACGACACGCGGCTGCGGCTGCGTGAGATGGAGGAGCGGGCACAGGAGCCGGTGGCAGTGGTGGGCATGGCCTGCCGTTTCCCCGGCGGAGTCACCTCTCCGGAGGAGCTGTGGGACCTGCTGGTCTCGGGAGTCGACGCGATCGGTGATTTCCCCACGGACCGCGGCTGGGATCTGGACGGCCTCTATCACCCCGACCCGGAGCACTACGGCACCAGCTGTGTCCGCCAGGGCGGCTTTGTCGCGGCCGACCGGTTCGACGCGGCGTTCTTCGGCATCAGCCCCCGCGAAGCACTCGCCATGGACCCGCAGCAGCGGCTGGTGCTGGAGACCGCGTGGGAAGCGCTCGAGCGCGCCGGTATCGACCCCCACTCTCTGAAGGGCACCCGCACCGGTGTCTACGCCGGGGTGTCCAGCCAGGACTATCTGGCCCGTGCGCCACGGATCCCCGAGGGCTTTGAGGGATACGCCACCACCGGCAGCCTGACCAGCGTGATTTCGGGACGGGTGGCCTACACCCTGGGCCTGGAAGGGCCCGCGGTGACCGTGGACACCGCGTGCTCGGCGTCCCTGGTGGCCATGCACCTGAGCTGTCAGGCGCTCCGGCAGAACGAATGCGCCCTGGCGCTGGCCGGAGGTGTCACCTCACTCGCCACTCCCATCATGTTCACCGAGTTCACCCGGCAGGGAGCGCTCGCCCCCGACGGCCGCTGCAAGTCGTTCGCCGCCACCGCCGACGGCACCGGCTTCTCCGAAGGTGTCGGCCTGGTGGTGCTGGAACGGCTGTCGGACGCGCTGCGCAACGGCCGCCGGGTGCTGGCGGTCATCCGCGGTTCGGCGATCAATCAGGACGGGGCCAGCAACGGGCTCACCGCGCCCAACGACGTCGCCCAGGAACGGGTCATCGGGCAGGCTCTCGCCGGCGCCCAGCTGGGGCCGGGCGATGTGGACGCGGTGGAGGCACACGGCACCGGTACCACACTGGGCGACCCGATCGAGGCCGAGGCGCTTATGGCCACCTACGGTCAGGGCCGGCCCCACGACCGCCCGCTGCTGCTGGGCTCGCTCAAGTCCAACATCGGCCACACCCACGCGGCGGCCGGTGTCGCGGGTGTCATCAAGATGGTGCTGGCCCTGCGCCACGCGGAACTGCCCGCCAATCTCCACCTCGACGAGCCCACCCCGCATGTGGAGTGGGACGGCAGCGGTATCCGGCTCCTCGACCGGCCCACCGCGTGGCCCGCACTGGACCGGCCGCGCCGGGCCGCGGTCTCCTCCTTCGGGGTCTCCGGCACCAACGCCCATCTGATCCTGGAGCAGGCGCCCGAGACGGATGAGCCGGTCGCGGTGGGCGGCTGTACCGGTGGCGTGGTCCCGTGGGTGCTCTCCGCGCGCAGCACCGAGGCATTGCGGGGGCAGGCCGCGGCACTGGCCGGGCGGTTGGCACAGGACATCGAGGCCGGGCCCGTCGAGGTGGGATGGTCGCTGATCACCACCCGTGCGGTGTTCGAGCACCGCGCGGTGGTGCTGGGCGCGGACCGCGCGGAACTGGTGGCGGCCGTCGAGGACCTGGCAGCAGGCGACGCACATCCCGGTGTGATGACCTCGGGTATCACCGTGGCCACCGGCGACATCGGCCCGGTGCTGGTGTTCCCGGGCCAGGGTTCGCAGTGGGTGGGCATGGGCGCCGGGCTGCTGGATGTCTCACCGGTGTTCGCGGAACGGGTGGCCGCGTGCGAACGCGCCCTTGCCCCGTATGTGGACTGGTCGTTGACGGAGGTGCTGCGGGGCGCCGAGGGCGCCGCTGATCTGGGCCGTGTCGATGTGGTGCAGCCGGTGTTGTGGGCGGTGATGGTGTCGTTGGCGGCGGTCTGGGCCGGACACGGTGTGCGGCCCGCCGCGGTGGTGGGCCACAGCCAGGGCGAGATCGCGGCGGCGGTGGTGGCGGGGGCGCTGTCCCTGGAGGACGGCGCCAGGATCGTGGCGCTGCGCAGCCAGGCGCTGCGGAAGCTGGCCGGTGGCGGAGCCATGGCCTCGCTCGGCGTGGGTGAGGAGCGTGCCCGTCGGATGCTCTCCGGGCTGGAGGAGACGGCCGCCGGAGTCGGGATCGCGGCGGTCAACGGGCCCGCCTCCACGGTCGTATCGGGTCCACCGGAGCAGGTGGCCGCGGTGGTCACGGCATGCCGGGAGAACGGTGACCGGGCACGGCTGATCGAGGTGGACTACGCCTCGCACAGCCCCCAGGTCGACCGGATCACCGACGAGTTGCACACGGTTCTCAGCGGAATCCGCCCCAACACCACATCCGAGGTGGCGTTCTACTCGACGGTGACCGGTGGCCGCGCCGACACCACCGCGCTGGACACCGCGTACTGGGTGACCAATCTGCGCGAGCGCGTACGGTTCGCCGACGCCATCGCCGCGCTGCTGGCCGAAGGACACCGGGTGTTCATCGAGGCCAGCACACATCCGGTGCTGACGGTGGGGATGCAGGAGACGTTCGAGCAAGCCGATGTCCGGGCGGTGACGGTGCCGACGCTGCGCCGTGACGAAGGGGATCGACGACAGCTGGCGCGGTCGCTCGCGCAGGCGTTCACGGCCGGGGTGGAGGTGGACTGGACAACGCTGTTTCCCGCCGATCCCCGCCCCCGTACCGTCGATCTGCCCACCTACGCCTTCCAGCACCGGCGCTACTGGTTGGACGGGCTCAGCGACCGTGGCACCGACCCGGCGGACCTCGGACTGATGCCCGCCGGACATCCGCTGCTGAGCGCGGCGGTGGAACTGGCCGACGGTGGCGGCAGGCTGCTGACCGGTCGGCTTGCCGCACAGACACACGACTGGCTCGGTGAGCATGTCGTGGCGGACACCGTCCTCATTCCTGGCACGGCCCTGGTGGAGTGGGCCCTGCGCGCCGCCGACGAGGTCGGCAGCGGCGGTGTGGAGGAACTGGCGCTCCAGGTGCCGCTGGTACTGCCGCCGTCGGGTGGACTCCGCCTCCAGGTGGCCGTCGGTGAACAGGGCGCCGACGGGCGGCGGGAGGTGCGGATGTACTCGCGCCCCGATGACGGCTCCGGCTCCGGCGCCGGATGGGTGTGCCATGCGGAAGGTGTGCTGAGTCCGCCGTCCGACGCCCCGGCCCCCGCGGCGGACCAGGGCGGCGTATGGCCTCCGGCGGGTGCGAAACCCGTGGATCTGGCGGGGTTCTACGAGCGGCTCGCGGCGTCGGGATACGCGTACGGGCCCGCGTTCCAGGGGCTGCACGCCGTGTGGCGGGACGGTGCCGACCTGCTGGCCGAGGTGGTGCTGCCGGAGGCGGCCGGGGAGCCGTCCGGTTTCGGTGTCCACCCCGCGTTGCTCGACGCGGCCCTGCACCCCGTGCTGCTCGGCGACCGGCCGATGACCGACGCCGAACCGGTCGAGGGCCGGGTGTGGCTGCCGTTCACCTGGAACGGAGTGTCACTCTGGGCCGGTGGGGCGACCCGGGTACGGATCCGGCTGTCCCCCGATGAGAGCGGTGCGGACGGCGAGCGCACGCTGCGGGTGAGCGTGGCGGACGCCGTGGGGGCCCCGGTGCTGAGCGCCGACGCGGTGGTGTTGCGTTCGGCCGGCGCCGAGCGGCTGCGGGCGGTCCGCACTCCCGTCGCGGACGGGCTGTTCGCCATGGACTGGACGCCCCTGCCGGTTGCGGCGACGCCGAACGGTGGTGGCCCGGCGTGGGTGGTGCTGGGAGCCAAGGCGCCGATGGCGACGCCCACCGCGGTGTGCCATCCGGATCTGGAGGCGCTGATCAGCGCACTTGACGACGGCGCGCCCACCCCGGGCGTCGTGGTGGCGTCCATGGCGGCGCCGACCCATGGCGGTGTGCGCGATCTGGCGGCCGACGGACTGGCCTCCGCGGAGCGGACCCTCGCACTGCTCCAGGGCTGGCTGGCCGAACCGCGGCTGGCGGAAGCGACGTTGGTGGTGGCGACCTGCGGAGCCGTTGCCACCGGTGGCCTCACGGGCGGGGGGTCCGAGCCCGCGGACGTGGCCGGAGCCGCCGTATGGGGCCTGGTGCGCAGTGCGCAGACGGAGAACCCGGGCCGGTTCCTGCTGCTCGACCTCGATCCGGGCGGCACGTCGCACGACGGTGGGATCGCCTCCGGCACCGACCATCTCACGGACGGTGTGGTACGGGCCTTGGAGCTGGAGGAGTCGCAGCTCGCGCTGCGGAACGGCCGGGTGCTGGTGCCCCGGTTCGTACACGCGGGATCCGCATCCGGCCTCGTACCCCCTGCGGGGGTGTCCGCGTGGCGGCTCGGGGCCGAGGGCACCGCGACGGTGGACAGCGTACGGCCGGTGGCCTGCCCTGAGGTGCTGGAGCCCTTGGGTCCCGGGCAGGTACGGATCGACGTCCACGCCGCGGGCCTCAACTTCCGCGACGTGCTGATCGTGTTGGGGATGTATCCCGGTGGCGCGGAGTTCGGGGGCAGTGAGGGCGCCGGTGTGGTGCGGGAAGTGGGTCCGGGTGTGACCGGCCTCGCGGTGGGCGACCGGGCCATGGGCCTGTTCGAGGGCGCCTTCGGGCCGGTGGCCGTCGCGGACGCGCGCACCGTGGTACCCGTCCCCTCCGGCTGGAGTTTCCAGCAGGCGGCCGCGGCGCCGGTGGTGTTTCTGACGGCCTGGTACGGGCTGGTGGAGCTGGGTGGTCTCGGTGCGGGTGAGTCGGTGCTGATCCATGCCGCGGCTGGTGGTGTGGGGATGGCGGCGGTGCAGGTCGCTCGTCATCTGGGTGCGGAGATCTATGCCACCGCGAGTCCCGGGAAACATCCGGTGCTGGAGGCGATGGGTATCGACGCCGCTCACCGTGCCTCTTCGCGTGATCTGGACTTCGAGGACAGCGTGCGGGAGGCGACCGGTGGTCGTGGTGTGGATGTGGTGCTCAACAGCCTGGCCGGGGAGTTCATCGACGCCTCACTGCGTCTGCTGGCCGACGGCGGACGTTTCCTGGAGATGGGCAAGACCGACATCCGCGACCCGGAGCACGACCACCCCGATGTGCGGTACCACCCCTACGACATGATCGCGGACGCCGGACCGGATCTCATCGGCCGGATGCTGGCCGAGCTGGGCCGGTTGTTCGAGGCCGGGGTGCTGGAGCCGCTTCCGGTGCGGTCCTGGCCGTTGAGCCGTGCCCGGGAGGCGTTGCGGTGTCTGAGCCAGGCCCAGCACACCGGCAAACTGGTGCTGGACGTCCCCGCGCCGGTGGACCCCGATGGCACCGTCCTCATCACCGGTGGCACCGGCACCCTGGGCGGGCATGTGGCCGAGCATCTCGTCCGCACACGGCACATCCGGCATCTGCTGCTGGTGAGCCGGAGTGGCCTCGACGCCCCGGGCGCACGGGAGTTGGCGCTGCGCCTCACCGGTCTGGGCGCCGCGGTACGTGTCGAGGCGCTGGACATCACCGACGCCACCGCGGTGAACGGTCTCCTCGCGGACATCGACCCGGCACATCCGCTGACGGGCGTGATCCACGCCGCGGGCGTCGTGGACGACGCCATGCTGCCGTCCCAGAACCCGCGGCGGCTGGCACGGGCCTGGGCCGCCAAGGCCGGGGCCGCCGCCCAGCTTCATGAGGCCACGGCCCGGCTGCGGCTGGGGATGTTCGTGATGTTCTCCTCCTTCGCCTCCGATCTGGGCACCCCGGGCCAGGCAAACTACGCGGCGGCCAACGCCTTCTGCGACGCCCTGGCCGCCCACCGCCAGGTCGCGGGCCTGCCGGGACTGTCGGTGGCGTGGGGGCTGTGGGCGGACACCAGCGGTCTCACGGCGCGGCTGGCCGATACCGACCTGGCCCGGATCGCCCGCCTCGGCATCAAAGCCAACAGCACCGAAGAGGGCCTGGCCCTGCTGGACGCCGCCTGCCACCACGGCCACCCCCATCTGCTGGCGCTCAACCTGGACACCAGGGCACTGGCCGCCCAGGCCGTCACCTCCTTGCCCACACCCCTGCGCGCCCTCGCGGCCACGGGTGGTGGCCGACGCGTCAGGCCGACCGCCACCGCCGGGGCTCAACCCACCGACTGGGCCGGCCGGCTCAGCGGGCTGCCGTCCTCCGAACAGCACCGGCTGCTGCTCAACCTCGTCCGCACACACGCCGCCACCGTCCTGGGACACGCCGATGCCTCCGTCGTCCACGCGGACGCGTCGTTCAAGGACCTCGGCTTCGACTCGCTGACCGCCGTCGAACTGCGCAACCGGCTCGCCGCCGCCACCGGACTGCGGCTGCCCGCGGCCCTGGTCTTCGACCATCCGGAGGCGGCCGTCCTGGCCGACCATCTGCGACAGCAGCTGGTACCGGGGGACAACACCCGAGCGGCCCCCGGCCCCGACGCACTCCATCCGCTCCTCAACGAGCTGGCCAGAGTGGAGAACAGCCTGTCCGCCGTGGTCGTGGAGGACATGGACTCCGGCGTGGTGACGGCACGACTGGAAACCCTGCTGTCGAAGTGGAAGGCGATGTGCACGCCGCCCGACGAAGACAACGCCGTGGAACGGCTCCAGGTCGCGACCGCCGATCAAGTTCTTGAATTCATCGACACCGAGCTTGGCCTGTCATGAACAACGTGGCGCGCCTCTTCGCTGAAGGCCGGGTGACCCGCTGTGGCGCATGCTGAGGAAGAGAAGCTGGTCGACTATCTGAGGCGAGTCGCCGGTGATCTGCACGAAACCCGCCGACGGCTGCGGGAGATGGAGGACCGCGCGCAGGAACCGGTGGCCGTGGTCAGCATGGCCTGCCGCTATCCGGGGGGCGTGACCACGCCCGAGGAACTGTGGCGGCTCGTCGCCGCCGGTGAACACGCGATGGGCGCGTTCCCCACCGACCGTGGCTGGGACCTGGAAGGGCTCTTCCACCCGGACCCCGACCACCCCGGCACCAGCCACGCCCGGGAAGGCGGTTTCCTCTACGACGCCGACCGCTTCGACCCCGAATTCTTCGGCATCAGCCCGCGTGAGGCACTGGCCATCGACCCCCAGCAGCGACTGCTGCTGGAGGTGTCCTGGGAAGTCCTCGAACGCGCCGGGATCGACCCCGCCTCGCTCAAGGGCAGTTCGACCGGTGTCTACGCGGGCACCGCCCTCCCCGGTTTCGGCACCCCGCACATCGAGAAGAACGCCGAAGGCTATCTGGTCACCGGCAACGCCCCCAGTGTGCTGTCCGGCCGAGTGGCGTACACCCTCGGTCTCGAGGGACCGGCCGTGACGGTGGACACGGCGTGTTCGTCGTCGCTGGTCGCGATGCATCTGGCCGCCCAGGCGCTGCGCCAGGGCGAATGCGGTCTGGCACTCGCGGGCGGCGTCACGGTGATGGCCATCCCGAACGTGTTCACCGAGTTCTCCCGGCAGCGCGGCCTCGCGCCCGACGGCCGCTGCAAGGCGTTCTCCGAGGAAGCGGACGGCACCGCCTTCTCCGAGGGCGTCGGTCTGGTACTGCTGGAGCGGCTGTCGGACGCCCGGCGCAACGGCCACCGGGTCCTCGCGGTCATCCGGGGCTCGGCCATCAACCAGGACGGTGCGTCCAACGGCCTCACCGCGCCCAACGGTCCCTCCCAACAACGCGTCATCAGCCAGGCGTTGGCGAACGCCCGGCTGTCCCCGGCCGAGGTGGACGCGGTCGAGGCGCACGGCACCGGCACCCGGCTCGGTGACCCCATCGAGGCCCACGCACTGCTGACCACCTACGGTCAGGACCGGCCCGACGGCCGCCCCCTGTGGCTGGGTTCGGTCAAGTCGAACATCGGACACACCCAGGGAGCGGCGGGTGTGGCCGGTGTCATCAAGATGGTCATGGCGATGCGGCACGGCACACTGCCCGCCACTGTGCACCTCACCCGGCCCACCCCGCATGTGAACTGGGATGCCGGTACGGTACGTCTGCTCACCGAATCCGTCGACTGGCCGGGCGGTGACCGGCCGCGCCGCGCCGCGGTGTCCTCCTTCGGTATCTCCGGCACCAACGCCCATCTGCTGCTCGAGCAGCCACCCGCCCCGCCCGTACCGGCTGAGTCCGCCCAGCCGCCGGACGGCGCCCTCGTCCCCTGGGCCCTGTCCGGACGCGGTAATCAGGCGCTGCGCGCCCAGGCCGAAGCACTCGCCACCCATCTGACCGCCCATCCGCGGCAGTCCGAGACCGATGTCGCCTGGTCGCTCGCCCGGACCCGCTCCGCCTTTGAACACCGGGCCGTGGCAGTGGCCGGGAGCCGTGCGGAACTGCTCGCGGCGGTACGGGCCCTGGCCGAAGGCGACGACCACCCCGCGCTGGTCCGTGCCACGGCCCCCATCCGCTCCGGTGGCACCGCCTTCATGTTCACCGGACAGGGCAGCCAGCGGGCCGGGATGGGCCGTGAGCTGTACCGGACGTACCCGGTGTTCGCCACCGCCTTCGACGCCGTGTGTGCCCATATGGACCCCCTGCTCGGACGCTCACTGCGCGCCCTGGTGCTCGCCGTCGAGGGCTCCGGTGAAGCACGGGCGCTGCACGGCACCGGGGTGACACAGGCGGCCCTCTTCGCCCTGGAAACCGCCCTCTTCCGGCTCGTCGAGTCCTTCGGCGTGGTCCCCGACTTCCTCACCGGGCACTCCGTCGGGGAACTGGTGGCCGCCCATGTGGCGGGTGTGCTCTCGCTGCCGGACGCCTGCACGCTCGTGGCCGCCCGGGGACGGCTGATGCAGGCGCTCCCGGCCGGTGGCGCCATGGCCGCCGTCGAGACCACCGAGGATCACATCCTGTCCTTGCTGGCGGGCCGTGCGGACCGGATCGCGCTGGCCGCCGTCAACAGCCCCACCGCCGTAGTGGTGTCCGGGGACACCGAAGCCGTCGAGGACATCGCCCGCACCCTCAAGGAACAGGGCCACCGGACCAAGCGGCTGCGGGTCAGCCACGCCTTCCACTCCCCGCTGCTGGACCCCATGCTCGACGACTTCCGCACCGTGGCCCGCGGACTCACCTACCATCCGCCGCGGATCCCGGTGATCTCCAACCTCACCGGCGAACCGGCCGCCGCCGGTCAGCTGTGCGATCCCGAGTACTGGGTACGCCACGTCCGGCAGCCCGTACGCTTCCACGACGGGCTGCGCACCCTGCACGCCGAGGGCACCACCCGCTATCTCGAGCTCGGGCCGGACGCCGTCCTCACCACCATGGCCCAGGACGGTCTGAGCGACGGGGATGTCACACCGGACACCGCGCCCGTGTTCGCCACCACCCTGCGCGCGGGCCGCGACGAACCGCGCACCCTGCTGGCCGCGCTGGCCACCCTGCACCTCGACGGCGCCACCGTCGACTTCGCCGCCGCCCTTCCCGACACGGCGAGCCACGTCGACCTCCCCACCTACCGGTTCCAGCGGCAGCGCTACTGGCGGCCCGTGCCCACCGCCACCGCCGATATGCGCGCGGTCGGCCTCGGCGCCACCGACCATCCGCTGCTCCAGGCCGCCGTGGAGACACCCGACGGCGGACTGCTGCTCACCGGGCGGCTGTCCCCGCACACCCACGCCTGGCTGACCGACCACACCATCGCGGACAGCGTGCCCCTGCCGGGTACGGCCGTCCTCGAACTCGCCCTGCTCGCCGGGGCCCGGACCGGCTGCGAACTCATCGACGACCTCACACTGGAGACACCGCTGCTGCTGCCCGCCGCGGGCGCGGTGCGCATCCAGCTCGCGGTCACCGCCCCCGACACCTCCGGCAGGCGTTCGCTCACCCTGTCCTCCCGGCCCGAGGGCGAGGAGAACGAGGCGGGGGAAACCGCCTGGGTCCGCCATGCCACCGGCGTCCTCACCCCCACCACGTCAGCCGCCGCGGCCGAACCACCGGTGGCCGCATGGCCGCCGCCCGGCGCCGTACCGGTCGATGTGGCCGACCTCTACCAGCGGCTGGCCGACCAGGGCTACGCCTACGGACCGGCCTTCCGCGGACTGCACGCCGCATGGAAACACGGCGACGAGATGCTCGCCGAGGTACGTCTCGCGGCCGAACACCGCGGCGAGGCGGACACCTACGGACTGCACCCCGCCCTGCTCGACAGCGCCCTGCACCCCATCGAAGAGCTCTTCACCGGTGGCCGGGAACCGGAGGACACCACGGCACCCACCGTGCGGCTCCCGTTCTCCTTCAGCGGTGTACGGCTCTACGCCACCGGTGCTGCCCGGCTGCGCGTCCGCATCACCCCGACCGCCCCGGAGGCGGTCACCCTGACGCTCACCGACGAACAGGGCGCGACCGTGGCCACCGTCGCGTCGCTCGGCCTCCGTGAGATCTCCGCCGACCGCTGGCGCTCCGCCCGAGCCGCTGCGGCCGACACCCCGCTGTACCGGCTGGACTGGCAACCCGGCCCCCAGGCCATCGGCGAGCCGTCACCCGCCGAACGGTGGGCGGTGGTCGGACCGGATCCCCTGGGCCTGGCCACCGGACCGGACACCATCGTCCATCCCGACCTGACCGCGCTCAACGCCGCCGTCGACGGCGGACAGCCCGTCCCCGACCTGGTCGTCGTGGAATGCCACGGCACACAGCACCCCCAGGACACCGACAGCGAGCCCGAGAACATCCCCGCACAGGTGCGGGCCGCCGCGCATCAGCTGCTCACCACCCTGCGCACCTGGCTCACCGACGAGCGGTTCACGTCCGCTCGGCTGGCCGTCGTCACCCACGGCGCCGTGGCCACCGGCCCCGAGGACCCGCCCGCCGGTCTGATCACCGCGCCGCTGTGGGGCCTGGTCCGGGCCGCACAGGCCGAACACCCCGGGCGTGTCCTGCTCCTGGACCTGGACCGCCACCCCCAAACCCGTCAGGCCCTGCGCACCGCGCTCCCGGCCGCCATCAAGGCCGACGAATCTGAACTGGCCCTGCGGGCCGGGGAGGTCCGCGTACCACGTCTGGTCACGGTGCGCCCCGGCCAGGACGCCGTGTTCCCCGCCCTCGACCCGGACGGCACCGTCCTGATCACCGGCGGCACCGGTGCTCTGGGACGGCTTGTCGCCCGCCATCTGGTCTCCGCACACGGCGTACGGCACCTGCTGCTGGTCAGCCGACGTGGCGGCGGCTCACCCGACATCGACACCCTCACCGGTGAACTGGCCGCACTGGGCGCCCGGGTACGCGTCGCAGCCTGCGATGCCGCCGATCCGCACGCGCTGGCCGACCTGCTCGCCACCATCCCCGCCGACCACCCCCTGACGGCCGTCGTCCATGCCGCCGGGGTGCTCGACGACGGCGTGGTCACCGCGATGACACCCGAGCAACTCGACACCGTCCTCGCCCCCAAACTGGATGCCGCCTGGCATCTGCACCGGCTGACCCGCGACCGGGATCCGGCCGCGTTCGTGATGTTCTCCTCGGCCGCCTCCGTCATGGGCAACGGGGGCCAGGCCAACTACGCCGCGGCCAATATGTTCCTCAACGCGCTCGCCGAACACCGCCGGGCCGAGGGCCGGACGGCACACACCCTGGCCTGGGGGCTGCTGGCCGTGGCCGGGGGTATGACCGGCCACCTCGACGAGACCGACCTCGCCAGGGTGGCCCGTTCCGGCAACGCCCCGGTCTCCGACGAACAGGCGCTGGCACTCCTCGACACGGCGCTGACCACCTCCCACCCCACCGTCGTACCGGCCAGGTTCAACACCGTGGCGCTGCGCACCCGGGCGGCCACCGGGCCCCTGCCACCCGTGCTGCGGCGTCTGGTGCGCACACCGGCGCGGGCTGTCGCGGACACCGGCGCGGGGTCCTGGGCCCCGCGGCTTGCCGGGCTCTCCGCCGAGCAGCGGGACCGGGCCCTCGCCGAGCTGGTGCGCGACCAGATCGCTACCGTTCTCGCTCATCCGGACCCGGAAGACATCGAGCCGGGCCGGGCCTTCCAGGAGCTCGGCTTCGACTCGCTGACCGCGCTCGATCTGCGCAACCGCCTGGGCACGGCCACCGGTACCCGGATCCCGGCCACCGTCATCTTCGACTACCCGACCCCCGACGCCCTCGTCCGTTTCCTGCGCGACCAGCTCCTCGGCACGGACCCGGCCACGCCACCGGGCGTACCGGCCGCCGTGGCGGTGGCGGCCGATGACGATCCGATCGCCATCGTCGGTATGGCCTGCCGCTATCCGGGCGGCGTCAGCTCGCCGGAGGAACTGTGGCGGCTGGTGGCCGAAGGGGCGGACGCCATCGGTGAGTTCCCCACGGACCGCGGCTGGAATCTGGCGGATCTGTTCGACCCGGACCCTGACCACACCGGCACCAGTTATGCCCGCGAAGGCGGATTCCTGTACGACGCCCCGAGGTTCGACGCCGAGTTCTTCGGGATCAGTCCGCGCGAGGCGCTGGCCACCGATCCCCAGCAGCGACTGCTGCTGGAAACCGCCTGGCAGGCATTCGAAAACGCGGGTATCGACCCGGTCGGTCTGCGCGGCAGCCAGAGCGCGGTGATCACCGGTGTCATGTACGACGACTACGGCAGCCGTTTCCTGGGCCGGACACCGGAAGGCGTCGAGGGACGTCTGATGACCGGCAGCACACCGAGCATCGCCTCGGGGCGCGTGGCGTTCACCTTCGGTCTGGAAGGGCCCGCGGTGACGGTGGACACCGCGTGTTCGTCGTCGCTGGTGGCGATGCATCTGGCTGCCCAGGCGCTGCGGCAGGGGGAATGCACCCTGGCGCTGGCCGGTGGTGTGACGGTGATGGCCACCCCCAACACTTTCGTCGAGTTCTCGCGGCAGCGCGGGCTGGCCGCCGACGGTCGCTGCAAGCCGTTCGCGGCGGCGGCCGACGGCACCGGCTGGGGCGAGGGCATCGGCCTGCTCGTCCTCGAACGCCTCTCGGACGCCCGGCGCAACGGTCGTCAGGTGCTGGCCGTGATCCGTGGCTCCGCCGTCAACCAGGACGGCGCCTCCAACGGGCTCACCGCCCCCAACGGCCCCTCGCAGCAGCGGGTGATCCGCGCCGCGCTGGCCTCCGCGCGCCTCGCTCCGTCCGAGGTCGACGTGGTGGAGGCGCACGGCACCGGCACCACCCTGGGTGACCCGATCGAGGCCCAGGCGCTGCTGGCCACCTACGGCCAGGAACGCCCCGACGGCCGGCCACTGTGGATGGGCTCGGTGAAGTCGAACATCGGCCACACCCAGGCCGCCGCCGGGGTGGCGGGTGTCATCAAGATGGTGATGGCGATGCGCCACGGCCTGCTGCCTCCGTCCCTGCACATCGACTCGCCCAGCCACCATGTCGACTGGGACGACGGCGCGGTGCGGCTGCTCACCGAAGCCGTCGCATGGCCCCGTGCCGAGCGGCCCCGCCGCGCCGGTGTGTCCTCCTTCGGTATCAGCGGCACCAACGCCCATGTGATCCTCGAGCAGGCGCCCGAAGCGCTGGACGACGGTTCCGCACCGGCCGTGCCCGCCACCGGCGCGGTGCCCTGGGTGCTCTCCGCGCGCGGCGCCGCCGCCCTCCGTGACCAGGCTCGGGCTCTCGCCGAGTGGCTGACCGACGAAGACGCTCCGTCACCCACCGAGATCGGCTGGTCGCTGCTGACCACCCGCACCCGCTTCGACCACCGGGCCGTGGTGGTCGGCAGGGACCGCGCCGAACTCCTGGCGGCCGTACGGGCCTTGGCGGCCGACGAGACCCATCCGGGCGTGGTCCACTCCGGCACTGCCGCCACCCACGGCGGCAAGGGACCGGTGCTGGTCTTCCCCGGCCAGGGCTCCCAGTGGATCGGCATGGGCGCGGGGCTGATGGATGTCTCACCGGTGTTCGCGGAGCACGCGGCCGCCTGTGAACGCGCCCTGGCACCGTATGTCGACTGGTCGCTCACCGATGTGCTCCGCGGCACCGAAGGCGTCGCCGACCTCAGCCGGGTGGACGTGGTGCAACCCGTGCTGTGGGCGGTGATGGTGTCCCTCGCCGCCGTATGGGAGGGCTACGGTGTCAGGCCCGCCGCGGTCGTCGGCCACAGCCAGGGCGAGATCGCCGCCGCCTGCGTGGCCGGGGCGCTGTCCCTGGACGACGGCGCCCGGATCGTGGCCCTGCGCAGCCAGGCGCTGCGCCGCCTGGCCGGTGGCGGTGCGATGGCCTCCCTCGGCATCGGCGAGGAGCAGGCGGTCGCGCTGCTGGACCGACTCGGCGACCGTGTCGCCTCGGTGGTGGTGGCCGCGGTCAACGGACCGGCGTCCACCGTGGTGTCCGGACCTCCCGCCCAGGTGGCCGCGGCCGCGGCAGCGTGCCGGGAGTCCGGCGAGCGGGCCCGGATGATCGAGGTGGACTACGCCTCCCACAGCCCCCAGGTGGACCGGATCGCCGATGAACTCACCACGGTGCTGGCCGGAATCGAACCGGTCGCGGTGCCCCCGGACGAGGTGGCGTTCTACTCGACCGTGACCCGGGGCAGGACCGAAACCACCGTTCTGGACACCGCGTACTGGGTGCGCAATCTGCGGGAACAGGTGCGGTTCGCCGATGCCGTCGAAGCGCTGCTGACCGACGGCCACCGGGTGTTCATCGAGGCCAGCACCCACCCCGTGCTGATGGTGGGGATGCAGGAGACCTTCGAGGACACCGCGATCGAGGCCGTCACGGTGCCCACACTCCGCCGCGACCACGGCGATCTGCCCCAGCTGCTGCGCTCGGTGGCCCAGGCGTTCACCGCCGGAATCGAGGTCGACTGGACCGGGCCGTTCCCCTCGGACCCGGCGCCGCGCACGGTCGCCCTCCCCACCTACGCCTTCCAGCGCGACCACTACTGGCTGGAGGACACCGGCGGCCGCGGCGGCGACCCCGCCGACCTCGGCCTCGTCACCGCCGAACACCCACTGCTGGGCGCGGCCCTGGAAGTCGCCGACGGCAGCAGCCAGCTCCTCACCGGCCGGCTCGCGGCCGGTGGCGGCGAGGGCTGGCTCGCCGACCACACGGTGGCCGGCGCCGTGCTCGTCCCCGGCGCCGCACAGGTCGAATGGGCGCTGCGGGCCGCCGACCAGGCGGGCTGCGGCACGGTGGAGGAACTGACCTCGCAGGTGCCGTTGGTCCTGCCGGACACGGGCGGGCTGCGGGTCCAGGTCGTCGTGGGCGACGCCACCGGCGACGGCCGGCGCGACGTACGCGTGTACACCCGGCCGGACCACACCACCGACACCACCGGCTGGGTGTGCCACGCGACCGGAGTGCTCGGCCCGCCCCGCGACGGCACGGCGAACACCCTGCCCGCCACCGGCACATGGCCTCCCACGGGCGCCGAACCCGTCGACGCGGACACGCTCTACGCACATGCCGCGGCCACCGGATACGGATACGGGCCCGCCTTCCGCGGTGTACGGAAGCTCTGGCGGGACGGCACCGACGTCCTCGCCGAAGTGACACTTCCCGAAGCCGCCGGAGACCAGCGGGGATTCGGGATCCACCCGGCGCTGCTGGACGCCGTACTGCACCCGGCCGCCGTGCTCGTCGACCCGCCAGGGAAGACCCCCGACACCGACTCGCTGTGGATGCCGTTCACCTGGACCGGAGTGACCCTGTGGGCGTCCGGCGCGACCACCGTACGGGTCCGGCTGTCGCCCCACGCACAGGACACCGACACCCGGCGCGCAGTGCACGTGACCGTGGCCGACGCCGTCGGCGCTCCCGTCCTCACCATCGACGCGCTGGAACTGCGGCCCGCCCGTACCGACCAGCTGCGGACCGCGGGCCGCTCCGGCACCGACGGTCTGTTCACCCTCGACTGGATCCCCCTGCCCACACCCGCCTCGGGCACCGACACCACGCTGCCCGCCCCGGGCATCGGCGACGGCACCTGGGTGGTGCTCGGTCCCGAGGACACCGACTGGCACCCCGCCGACCTGGCGCGCCACTCCGGCCTGGAGGCTTTGATCGCGGCGCTCGACACCGACACCCCGGTACCCGCCGTGGTCCTGGCCGGTGTTCCGGCCGCTGAGGCACGGCCGGAGGCGGACGAGGCCCACGCCCTCGCCACCGCCCAGCACACCCTGCGCCTGGTGCGGGGCTGGCTGGCCGAACCCCGGCTGGCCGGAGCCCGTCTGGTGGTGGTGACCCGCGGCGCCGTAGCCGCCGGTGACACCCCGGGCGAGGACCCCGGCAACCAGGCCGCGCACCCGGCGGGTGCCGCCGTATGGGGGCTGCTGCGCAGCGCGCAGTCGGAGAACCCCGACCGGTTGATCCTGCTCGACCTCGACCCCCGTGCCGCGGCCGATCCGGATGAAACCGCCGTCGATGTGGTGGACGGAGTGCTGCGCGCCGCCGGTTTGGACGAACCACAGGTGGCGGTGCGGGCCGGCCGTGTCCTGGCCCCCCGGCTGGTACGCGCCGGTGGCCCCGGCAGCGGTGGCCTGGTCGCTCCGGTGGGCGAGCGGGCGTGGCGGCTGGCGGTGCGGGGCGCCGCCACCGTGGAGAACGTGACACCGGTGCCCTGCCCCGAGGTCCTGGAACCCCTGGGCCCCGGCGAGGTCCGTATCGCCGTGCACGCCGCGGGCCTCAACTTCCGGGATGCCCTCATCGTCGTGGGCATGTACCCCGGTGGCGGGGTGTTCCGGGGCAGCGAAGGCGCCGGAGTGGTCCTGGACATGGGCGCCGAGGTGACCGGGCTCGAGCCCGGGGACCGGGTTATGGGCCTGTTCGAGGGCGCGTTCGGCCCGTACGCGGTGGCGGACGCCCGCATGGTGGTGCCGGTCCCGGAGGGCTGGAGCTACCAGCAGGCCGCCGCCGTACCGGTGGTGTTCCTCACCGCCTGGTACGGCCTGGTGGACCTGGCAGGGCTGACATCGGGCGAATCGGTGCTCATCCACGCCGCGACCGGCGGTGTCGGCATGGCCGCCGTGCAGATCGCCCGCCACCTCGGCGCCGAGATCTACGCCACGGCCGGACCCGGCAAACACACGGTGCTCGAGGAGATGGGCATCGACCACGCCCACCGCGCCTCCTCCCGCGATCTCGGCTTCGAGGAGGAACTGCGCGAAGCCACCGGCGGACGCGGTGTGGATGTGGTGCTGAACAGCCTCGCCGGACCGTTCGTGGACGCCTCGCTTCGGCTGCTGAGCGACGGCGGACGGCTCTCCGAGATGGGCAAGACCGACATCCGCGATCGCGAAGACATCGCCACCGCCCACCCGGGGGTGCGCTACCGCGCCTTCGACCTGGTGCCCGACGCCGGACCGGACCGCATCGGGGCGATGCTTCGCGAGTTGAGCGCGCTGTTCGCCACCGGGGAGCTGCGGCCCGCACCCGTGACGACCCGGCCGCTGAGCCGGGCACGCGACGCACTGCGGCAGCTCAGCCAGGCCCGCCACACCGGGAAGCTGGTGCTGGACGTACCCGCGGGCGTCGATCCGGACGGCACCGTACTCATCACCGGCGGCACCGGCACCCTCGGCGGCCACGTCGCCGAACACCTTGTACGCACCTGGCACACCGGCCATCTGGTGCTGGTCAGCAGGCGTGGCCCGGATGCCCCCGGCGCGTCCGAACTGGCCGCACGTCTCGAAGTGTTGGGCGCCGGGGTACGGATCGTCGCCGCCGACGTCACCGACGCCACGGCGGTGGCGGAGCTGGTGGCGGACATCGACCCGGCACATCCACTGACGGGAGTGATTCACGCGGCGGGTGTTCTGGACGACGCGGTGGTCACCTCACAGACCCCGGAGCGGCTGGCGCGGGTGTGGGCGGCCAAGGCCACGGCGGCCGCCCATCTGCACGCCGCGACGGCGCATCTGCGGTTGGGCATGTTCGTGATGTTCTCGTCGGCGGCCGGGGTGATGGGCAGTCCCGGGCAGGCCAACTACGCGGCGGCCAACGCCTTCTGCGACGCCCTGGCCGCCCACCGCAGGGCAGCCGGACTGCCCGGGGTATCGGTGGCGTGGGGGCTGTGGGCCGAGGCCAGCGGGATGACCGGCCACCTCGCCGAGGCCGACCTTGCCCGGATGGCCCGCACTGGAATCCGCGCCCTGACCGCACAGCACGGCCTCACTCTCCTCGACGCCGCGGTGCGGCACGGCGCCGACCACCTCGTCGCCGCCGACGTGGACACCCGGACCCTGGCCGGGCTGCCCCCCGACACCGTCCCCGCCACCCTGCGCGCCCTGGCCGCCACAAGCGGCGCGGGCGGCACCGGCCGGCGCACGGCGGCTACCGGCGACGGCCGCCAGCAGGTCGACTGGGCCGCACGGCTGGCCGGGCTGTCCGCGACCGAACGCCACCGCCAGGTGCTCAACCTGGTCCGCGGCCACGCGGCCACCGTGCTCGGCCACACCGATGTGGACGCGGTCCAGGCGGACACCAGCTTCAAGGAGCTCGGCTTCGACTCTCTGACCGCCGTCGAGCTGCGCAACCGGCTGGCCGCCGCCACCGGACTGCGGCTGCCCGCCGCCATGGTCTTCGACTACCCCGAAGCCGCCGCGCTCGCCGAACACCTCCTGGAACGGCTGACACCCGGCGAAGCCACCACCGACGGCCGGAACGGCGTGGACCCGGTCCTCAACGAGCTGGCCCGGCTGGACGCCACCCTCGCCGCCCTGGTCACCGACGACGAAGGCCGCCAGCGGATCACCCAACGGCTCAGCGGGCTGCTGGCGAAGTGGCACGGCGGTGCCACCGACCCTGCCGCCATGACGGACTTCAGCGGCCTGGAGTCCGCGTCGGACGACGAGATGTTCGAGCTCATTGACAGAGAACTGCCCTGATGGAGGAGCGGAACTGATGTCGGGTACGGAAGAGAAGCTCCGCCAGTACCTCAAGCGTGTGACCGCCGACCTGGGGCAGACACGGCAGCGGCTGCGCGAGGTGGAGGAGCGGGCCCAGGAGCCGGTGGCCATCGTGAGCATGGCCTGCCGCTTCCCGGGCGGGATCGCCTCGCCCGAGGACCTGTGGCGGCTGGTCGCGTCGCGCGGCGACGCCATCGGCGACTTCCCCGCCGACCGGGGCTGGGACCTGGACGGCATCCACCATCCCGACCCCGACCACCCCGGCACCAGCTATGTCCGCCGCGGTGGATTCCTCGACCACGCCGACGGCTTCGACGCCACCTTCTTCGGCATCAGCCCACGGGAAGCCCTCGCGGCCGAACCGCAGCAGCGCCAACTCCTCGAAGTCTCCTGGGAACTGCTCGAACGCGCCGGTATCGACCCCCGCACGCTGAAAGCCACCCCCACCGGCGTCTACGCGGGCGCCGGCATCCTCGGCTTCGGCACCCCGCACATCGAGCAGAGCGCCGAAGGCTATCTCCTCACCGGCAACACCCTCAGCGTCCTCTCCGGCCGCGTCGCCTTCACCCTCGGCCTCGAAGGACCCGCCGTCACCGTGGACACCGCGTGCTCGTCGTCCCTCGTGGCCATGCACCTGGCCTGTCAGGCGCTGCGCCAGGGCGAATGCACCCTGGCCATGGCCGGCGGCGTGACCGTCATGACCACCCCCAACACCTTTGTGGAGTTCTCCCGCCAGCGCGGGCTGGCACCCGACGGCCGCTGCAAACCCTTCGCGGCAAGCGCGGACGGCACGGGCTTCTCGGAAGGTGTCGGCCTGGTGCTGCTGGAGCGGTTGTCCGACGCGCGGCGCAACGGTCACCAGGTGCTTGCCGTCATCCGTGGCTCGGCCATCAACCAGGACGGTGCGAGCAACGGACTGACCGCGCCGAACGGGCCCTCGCAGCAGCGTGTCATCCGGCAGGCCCTCGTCAACGCCCAGTTGTCCTCCGCCGAGGTGGACGCCGTGGAGGCTCACGGCACGGGCACCACGTTGGGCGATCCGATCGAGGCGGACGCGCTGATCGCCACCTACGGTCGGGACCGGCCGGAGGACCGGCCGTTGTGGCTGGGGTCGTTGAAGTCGAACATCGGTCATACGCAGGGTGCGGCGGGTGTGGCGGGTGTCATCAAGATGGTGATGGCGCTGCGCCATGGGTTGCTGCCCGCCACCCTCCATGTCGATGAGCCGACACCGCACGCGGACTGGAAGAGCGGTGCGGTGCGGCTGCTCACCGAGGAGGTGCCGTGGCCGCGCGATGAACGCCCGCGTCGGGCGGGAGTGTCCGCGTTCGGTATTTCCGGTACCAATGCGCATGTGATTGTGGAGGAGGCTCCTGGTAGGGGTGGGGTGGAGGGGCCTGTGCCGGGGGGTGGGGTGTGTGTTGGTGGGGTGGTTCCGTGGGTGGTGTCGGGGCGGAGTGTGGAGGCGTTGCGGGGGCAGGCGGGGGCGTTGGCGGGTTGGGTGTCGGGTGATGCTGGGTTGATGCCGGTGGATGTGGGTTGGTCGTTGGTGGTGGGGCGTTCGGTGTTTGAGCATCGTGCGGTGGTGTTGGGGGAGGATCGGGCTGGGTTGGTGGCGGGTGTGGGGGCTCTTGCGGTGGGTGGGTCGGATGCGGGGGTGGTGTGTTCTGGTGTTGGTGGTGTGGTGGTGGGTGGTGTGGGTCCGGTGTTGGTGTTTCCGGGGCAGGGTTCGCAGTGGGTGGGTATGGGTGCGGGGTTGTTGGGTGTGTCGTCGGTGTTTGCGGGGCGGGTGGCGGAGTGTGAGCGTGCGCTTGGGCCGTTTGTGGATTGGTCGTTGACGGAGGTGTTGCGGGGCGGCGAAGGGGCTGCTGATTTGGGTCGTGTGGATGTGGTGCAGCCGGTGTTGTGGGCGGTGATGGTGTCGTTGGCGGCGGTGTGGGAGGGGTTTGGGGTGCGGCCTGCTGCGGTGGTGGGTCATTCGCAGGGTGAGATTGCGGCGGCGGTGGTGGCGGGTGCGTTGTCGTTGGAGGATGGCGCGCGGGTTGTGGCGTTGCGGAGCCAGGCGTTGCGGAAGTTGGCTGGTGGCGGGGTGATGGCGTCGCTTGGTGTGGGGGAGGTCCGGGTTGCTCAGTTGCTGGGGGAACTCGGGGAGCAGGCTGCCGGTGTGGGTGTGGCGGCGGTCAATGGGCCTGTCTCGACGGTGGTGTCGGGTCCGCCGGGGCAGGTGGCGGCTGTGGTGGCGGCGTGTGAGGAGAGTGGTGAGCGGGCGCGGTTGATCGAAGTGGACTATGCCTCGCACGGTCCGCAGGTGGATGAGATCCACGATGAGCTGATGTGTGTGCTGGACGGCATTGAGCCGATCTCTGAGTCGGGGGTGGCGTTTTACTCGGCGGTGACCGGTGGCCGGGTCGATACGTTCTCGTTGGACGCGGGGTATTGGGTGCGGAATCTGCGGGAGCGGGTGCGGTTCAGTGACGCGGTCGAGGCGTTGTTGGTTGATGGTTATCGGGTGTTTGTCGAGGCGAGTACGCATCCGGTGTTGACGGTGGGGATGCAGGAGACGTTTGAGGCGGTGGATGTTGCGGCGGTGACGGTGCCGACGTTGCGGCGTGGTCAGGGTGGTCAGCGGCAGTTGGTGCAGTCGCTGGCCCAGGCGTTCACCGCTGGGGTGGAGGTGGACTGGACGGCACTGTTCCCTGCCGAGCCCCGGCCCCGGACCGTCGATCTGCCCACCTACGCCTTCCAGCACCAGCGCTTCTGGATGGCGGCTTCGGGCGGGCTCGGCGACCCCGGCGACCTCGGACTGGACTCCACCGAACACTCGCTACTGGGCGCCACCGTAGAACTGGCCGACGGCAGTACACATCTGCTCACCGGCCGTATCGCCCCGGGTGACGGAGACGGCTGGCTCGCCGAACATGTGGTGGCGGGCGCCGTACTGGCCCCGGGAGCGGCCCTGGTGGAGTGGGTACTCCGAGCGGCCGACGAGGTCGGCTGCGGGGGAATCGAGGAGTTGGCGCTCCAGGTGCCGCTGGTGCTGCCCGAGTCGAGCGGGCTGCGTATCCAGGTGGTGGTCGGCGTGGCGGACGACGACGGGCGGCGCGAAGTGCGGGTGTACTCCCGTCCCGATGGCGCCGGGACATGGGTATGCCATGCGGACGGTGTCCTGAGCCCGTCCCCTGAAGAGGCCGCCCCGCCGGAGCAGCTAGGAGGTGTCTGGCCCCCAGCAGGAGCGACCCCCGTAGATCTGGACGGGTTCTACGAACGCGCCGCGGCATCGGGCTACGCGTACGGACCGTCGTTCCAGGGGCTGCGCGCGGTGTGGCGCGACGGTACGGACGTCCTGGCCGAGGTGGCACTGCCCGAAGACGTGGGCAACGCGGACGGATTCGGTATCCACCCCGCGCTCCTGGACGCCGCACTGCATCCGGGCCTGCTCATCGCCGAATCCGAGCGGGAGCGGGACGATGGCCAGGTGTGGCTGCCGTTCGCGTGGAACGGCGTGTCCCTGTGGGCCGCCGGAGCGACCACCGTCAGGGTGCGGCTGACCCCTCAGCGGCAGAACGCGAAAGGCGAACGGGGGCTGCGGATGGTCGTGGCCGACGTCATGGGCGATCCAGTTCTGACGGTCGACTCGCTGGTGACGCGCCCGGCCTCGGTCAACCAGCTCCAGGCCGCAGGAAGGCGCGTCGGCGATGGCCTCTTCGCCCTGGAATGGACTCCCTTGCCGCGGGCCTCCGGGGCCATGGAGCCGATGAGCAACTGGGCGGTGCTGGACGCCGAAGGGCCGTATCCGGACCTGGACACGTTTGTCGCGACACTCGATGGCGACCAAGCCGTCCCGTCAGTGGTCTTCGCTGACCTGAAGCACCCTGGCGACGAGGACATGATGGCGGATGAGGGCCTCGCGCTGGTGGAACGGGCGTTGGGCCTGATTCAGGGCTGGCTGGCCGAACCGCGTTGTGCCGACGCCCGGCTGGTGCTGCTGACGCGGGGTGCTGTCGCGGCAGGTGCCCCCGCGACAACCGGCGTTGATGTGGTGGCCGCCGCGCTGTGGGGTCTGGTTCGCAGCGCACAGGCGGAGCACCCGGAACGCTTCGTCCTGCTCGACCTCGCCCCTGGGACCGATCTGGCGGAAGAGGGCGTGCGGAGCGCCGTCGGCCGCGCGGTCGAGCGGGATGAGACACAACTCGCGGTCAGGGACGGTGAGGCTCTGGTACCTCGCCTGGTCCGCGCCACCGTCGACGACGATGCGCGACAGGGCGTGTCCGCGGGGATCGATCCGGATGGCACCGTGCTCATCACGGGGGGCACCGGCACCCTGGGCGGGCTGGTGGCCGAGCATCTGGTGCGTTCGTGGCAGGTTCGGCATCTGGTGTTGGTGAGCCGTCGTGGTCCGGAGGCACCGGGTGCGGGGGAGTTGACTGCCCGACTGGAGGAGCTGGGTGCGCGGGTGCGCATCACCGCGGTGGACGTCACGGATGCGGGCGCGGTGGCGGAGCTGGTGGCCGGGGTCGATCCGGAGCATCCACTGACGGGGATCATCCATGCGGCGGGGCTGCTCGACGACGCGGTCATCACCTCGCAGACGCCGGAGCAGGTGGCGCGGGTGTGGGCGACGAAGGCCACGGCAGCGGCTCTTCTCCATGCCGCTACGGTGGATGTGCCGCTGGGCATGTTTGTGATGTTCTCGTCCGCGGCGGGAGTGGTGGGGAACGCGGGTCAGGCCGGGTACGCGGCCGCGAACGCGTTCATCGACGTCCTGGTCGCCCACCGTCGGTCCCGTGGGCTCCCGGGGCTGTCGGTGGCCTGGGGACTGTGGGCCCAGGCCAGCGCCATGACCGGGCACATGGGCCGAAGGGAGCTGACCCGGCTGCGTGGTATGCGGCCGCTCTCCTCCGAACGCGGACTTGCGCTGCTGGATGCCGCTTGCCGTCTGCCGCACCCCCTGGTGGTGGCTGTTGACCTGGATGTGGCGGGGTTGGTGGGTGGGGATGTGCCGGGTGTGTTGCGTGGGTTGGTGGGTGGTGGTCGGCGGCGGTTGGCTGCTGCTAGTGGTGAGGTGCCGGGGTTGGTGGGGCGTTTGGTGGGGTTGGATGTGGCGGGTCGGTTGAGTGTGGTGTTGGAGGTGGTGTGTGGTGCTGTGGCGGTGGTGTTGGGGTTTGGTGGTGGGGGTGAGGTGCGGGCTGAGGTGGCGTTCAAGGAGTTGGGTTTTGATTCTTTGACGGCGGTGGAGTTGCGTAATCGGTTGTCGGTGGCGACGGGTCTGCGTCTTCCGGCGACGATGGTGTTCGACTATCCGACTCCGCGTGTGCTGGCCGAGTATCTGTGCACCCGGCTGACCGGAGAGACAGGCGGTTCCAGTGCATCGGCGGTGTCGGCGGTGTCGGCAGAGTCGGATGAACCTGTGGCGATCGTCGCGATGACCTGCCGTTTCCCAGGCGGGGTGCGCTCTCCCGAGGGACTGTGGGAGCTGCTTGCCACGAGCGGCGAAGGCATCGGGGAATTCCCCACCGGTCGGGGCTGGGACCTGGACGCTCTCTTCCATCCCGACCCGGACCACTCCGGCACGTCCTACACCCGCAAGGGCGGCTTCCTCTACGACGCGGATGAGTTCGACGCGGGGTTCTTCGGGATCAATCCGCGGGAGGCATTGGCGACGGATCCGCAGCAGCGGCTGTTGCTGGAAGCGTCCTGGGAGGTTCTGGAGCGGGCCGGTATCGACCCGCTGTCCCTGAAGGGCAGTCCCACCGGCGTCTACGCGGGCGTCATGTATCACGACTACGCGGCCGGACTGAGCGGTGGTGACCCACGGCTGGAGGGTTACGCCATGCTCGCCAGCTCAGGCAGTGTGGTGTCGGGTCGGGTGGCGTATTCGCTGGGTCTTGAGGGACCGGCGGTGACGGTGGACACGGCGTGTTCGTCGTCTTTGGTGGCGATGCATTTGGCGGCGCAGTCGTTGCGTCGTGGTGAGTGCACGCTTGCTCTGGCTGGTGGGGTGACGGTGATGGCCACGCCTGATGTGTTCACCGGTTTTTCGCGTCAGCGTGGTCTGGCCCCTGATGGCCGCTGCAAGCCCTTCGCGGCGGCGGCGGATGGTACGGGCTGGGGCGAGGGTGTGGGGCTTTTGTTGCTGGAGCGGTTGTCGGATGCTCGGCGCAATGATCACCGGGTGTTGGCGGTGATTCGTGGTTCGGCGGTGAATCAGGATGGTGCGTCGAATGGTCTGACGGCGCCGAATGGTCCGTCGCAGCAGCGGGTGATTCGTCAGGCGTTGGCGAGTGCCCGGTTGTCTGCGTCGGAGGTGGATGCGGTGGAGGCGCATGGTACGGGGACGAGGTTGGGTGATCCGATTGAGGCGCAGGCGCTGTTGGCCACGTATGGGCAGGAGCGGTCGGGGGAGTGTCCGTTGTTGCTGGGGTCGGTCAAGTCGAATATTGGTCATACGCAGGCGGCTGCGGGTGTGGCGGGTGTGATCAAGATGGTGGAGGCGATGCGGCGTGGTGTGCTGCCCGCGTCGCTGCATATTGATGAGCCGACGCCGCATGTGGACTGGGGCAGTGGTGCGGTTCGGCTGCTGAGGGAGTCTGTGGAGTGGCCGCGGGCGGGTCGTCCGCGTCGGGCCGGTGTGTCCTCCTTCGGAGCCTCGGGCACCAATGCCCATCTGATCCTTGAACACGTCCCGGAGGAAACGGCATCGACGGTGGAGCCTACTGCCGGCCCGGCCGGGGTTGTTCCCTGGGTACTGTCCGCACGCAGCGCCGAGGCCCTGCGCGGCCAGGCCACCGCACTGGCGGCACAGCTGGAAACGGACCCCGAGGCGTCGGCGGCGGACGTCGGTTGGTCGCTCGTCACCACCCGATCGATTTTCGAGCACCGAGCGACGGTGTTCGGCGAGGAACGCGATGAACTGTCGGCAGCCCTGGAAGCCCTGGCCGCCGATGAAGCACATCCGTCGGTCGTACGTCCCGGGGCCGGGATCAGTACCGCCGGGAAGACCGTATGGATGTTCAGCGGCCAGGGGAGCCAGCGCCTGGGTATGGGAGCCGAACTGTACGACCGGTTCCCGGTGTTCGCCATGGCGTTCGACGAGGTCTGCGGGCTGCTCGACCCGCATCTCGAACACCCGCTGCGCGAGGCGGTTTTCACGGGCGTGGCCGATCGGCCCGAGCTGTTGGACCACACCACCTATGCGCAGGCAGGTCTGTTCGCCCTGCATATCGCACTGGCCCGGCTGCTGGCCTCCTTGGGGCAGACCCCGGATGTGGTGCTGGGCCACTCGATTGGGGAAATCGCCGCCGCTCATACGGCCGGAGTGTTCGACCTGGCGGACGCGTGCCGACTGGTCGCCGCCCGCGCCACCTTGATGGGACAGCTCCCGGCGGGCGGTGGCATGGCCTCGATCGCGGCCACCGCCGATGAACTCGCCGATGATCTCGCGGCGCACAACGGCCAGGTCGGCGTCGCCGCGCTGAACACTCCTGGCAGCACCGTCATCTCCGGACCTGTCGAACTCGTCGACCGCATCAGCGCCAACTGGGCGGCGAAGGGACGCAAGACGAAGACCCTCACGGTGAGCCATGCCTTCCACTCCCCGCTGATGGATTCCATCCTGGAGCCGTTCACCCAAGCCATCGAGGGGTTGACCTACCATCCGCCCACCATTCCGGTGCTGAGCAATCTCACCGGCGAGCCCGCCGACGAGCTGATCGCCACACCCGGCTACTGGGCTCGTCATATCCGGCAGCCGGTGCTGTTCCACCCCGCCGTCACTCACATCGCCCCCGAGACGGGTGTCTTCCTCGAACTCGGACCCGACCCGGTTCTGGCCTTCGCCACCCAGCACATCCTTCAACACACGTCAGAGGGTGGAGCCACGACGTCCTGTGCCGGGGATGCGGCGGCCGACGAGGGCCCCGGACCGCTCGTAGCGGCCACCCTCACCCGTAAGCGCCCCGATGACCATGCCCTCTTGCACACCCTCGCCCAGTTGCATGCCCACGGCCACGACGTCGACTGGACCCGCTGGTTCCCGGCCGATCCGGCGCCACGGACGGTGCATCTGCCCACCTATGCCTTCCAGCGGGAGCGCTACTGGCTCGCCGCCGGTGGCGGGGTCGGTGATGTGGCCGCCGCCGGATTGCAGCGCGTGGAGCATGCGCTGTTGCCCGCCGTGGTGGGGCTCGCCGACGGAGGGCTCGTGCTCACCGGCCGCATCTCGACCGGGGGCAGAGGCCGGTGGCTGGCCGAACATGTGATGGCGGGCGCCGTCCTGGTGCCCGGCGCTGCGCTCGTCGAGTGGGCCCTGCGCGCCGCGGATGAGGCGGGATGCGGTGGTGTGGAGGAGCTGGCGCTTCAGGTGCCACTGATCCTGCCCGCGTCGGGCGGGCTACGGATGCAGGTGGTGGTGGGCGCCGTCACCGAGGACGGGCGGCGCGATGTGCGGGTGTACTCCCGTCCCGACCGCGACACCCAACCCGGTACGGATGCCGGATGGGTGTGTCACGCAGACGGTGTGCTGAGCCCGCCGTCCCCCGGGAGCCCGCGGTCCCACGACGGCCCCGTGGAAGAGCTCGGCGCGGTGTGGCCTCCCGCGGGCGCCGAGCCCGTACGGCTGGACGGTTTCTACGAGCGGGTGGCGGCCTCGGGATATGCGTACGGGCCGTCGTTTCAGGGGCTGCGCGCGGTGTGGCGGGAGGGTCAGGACATGCTCGCCGAGGTGGCACTGCCCGAGCACGCGGGTGACGCGGACGGATTCGGTATCCACCCCGCACTGCTGGATGCCGCGCTCCATCCGGCGCTGCTTCTGGACCGGCCGGACGAGGAGCGGGACGACGCCCAGGTGTGGCTGCCGTTCGCCTGGAACGGTGTGTCGTTGTGGGCAACTGGCGCGACGACCGCACGCGTCCGGCTCTCTCCCCGTGAGGACGGTACCGACGGCGAACGCGGCCTGAGGGTGGTCGTGGCCGATGCCGTCGGCGGCCCCGTGCTGACGGTGGACGCACTGCTGATGCGCCCTGCCGATGTTGAGCAGTTGCGGTCGCCAGGCGCCCCCGACCTGGACGGACTGTTCACCGTGAACTGGACCCCACTGCCCATGCCGGAGGCGGACAACGACGCTCACGCGGCGGGACCGGAGACCGGCGACGGTGGTGACTGGGCGGAGCTGTGCGCCGACGACTGCGCACCGCTGCTCCCCGGGGCCGTACGCCATCCCCATCTCGAGGCGTTGACGGCCGCGCTCGACGGTGGCGCCCCCGCCCCATCAGTGGCCCTCGCGCAACTGTCGGACGCCGGCGGCACTCCGGCCGATGGTCTCGCCGTGACGGAGCGGGCCTTGGAGCTGGTGCGGGGCTGGCTGGCCGAACCGCGGCTGACGGATTCCCGCTTGGTGATCGTGACACGTGGCGCGACCCTCGTCACCGAGGCGGACACCCCCGGGAACGGACGAATGGTGGATGTCCCCGGAGCCGCGGTCTGCGGGCTGGTGCGCAGCGCACAGGCGGAGAACCCGGGGCGTTTCCTCCTGGTCGATCTGGACCCGGACCCTCTGGTAGTTCTGGACCCGGACCACGAGTCGCACGAGACACCGGCACGGAACGTGCTGAACGGCGTCATGTGCGCCGTGGAGATGGACGAGCCCCAGATCTCGGTGCGGGCCGGAGACGTGTGGGTGCCGCGGCTGATGCGCGCCGGTGGCCCGAGCAGCGGTGGGGTGACCGGCCCGGTCGGACACCCGGCGTGGCGGCTGGAGCTGATGGGCACGGCGACCGTGGACAACGTCAAGCCGGTGCCGTGCCCCGAGGTGCTGGAGCCCCCCGGTCCCGGGCAGGTGCGGGTGGCCGTGCACGCCGCTGGTGTCAACTTCCGCGACGCACTGATCAGTCTGGGCATGGTCCCTGGTCAGACCGGACTCGGTGGCGAAGGCGCCGGTGTGGTGGTGGCCATCGGCCCGGACGTCACCGATGTCGCGGTGGGCGACCGGGTCATGGGCGTCTTCGACCGCGCCTTCGGCCCGTGGGCGGTGACCGACGTCCGTATGGTGGCGCCCATCGCGACCGGCTGGAGTTTCCAGCAGGCGGCCGCGGTGCCGGTGGTGTTTCTGACGGCCTGGTACGGGCTGGTGGAGCTGGGTGGTATCGGTGCGGGTGAGTCGGTGCTGATCCATGCCGCGGCTGGTGGTGTGGGGATGGCGGCGGTGCGGATCGCTCGTCATCTGGGTGTGGAGATCTATGCCACCGCGAGTCCCGGGAAGCATCCGGTGCTGGAGGCGATGGGTATCGACGCCGCTCACCGTGCCTCTTCGCGTGATCTGGACTTCGAGGACAGCGTGCGGGAGGCGACCGGTGGTCGTGGTGTGGATGTGGTGCTCAACAGCCTGGCCGGGGAGTTCATCGACGCCTCACTGCGTTTGCTGGCCGACGGCGGACGTTTCCTGGAGATGGGCAAGACCGACATCCGCGACCCGGAACACATCGCAACCACCCACCCGGATGTGAGCTATCGGGTCTACGACCTGATCGCGGACGCCGGACCGGATCTCATCGGCCGGATGCTGGGTGAGTTGGGCCGGTTGTTCGAGGCCGGGGTGCTGGAGCCGCTTCCGGTGCGGTCCTGGCCGTTGAGCCGTGCCCGGGAGGCGTTGCGGTGTCTGAGCCAGGCCCAGCACACCGGCAAACTGGTGCTGGACGTCCCAGCGCCGGTGGACCCCGATGGCACCGTCCTCATCACCGGTGGCACCGGCACCCTGGGCGGGCTGGTCGCCGAACATCTCGTCCGGACGCGGCAGACCCGCCATCTGACGCTCGTGAGCCGACGTGGCCCGGATGCCCCCGGCGCGTCCGAACTGGCCGCACGTCTCGAAGTGTTGGGTGCCGGGGTACGGATCGTCGCCGCCGACGTCACCGACGCCACGGCGGTGGCGGAGCTGGTGGCGGACATCGACCCGGCACATCCACTGACGGGAGTGATTCACGCGGCGGGTGTTCTGGACGACGCGGTGGTCACCTCACAGACCCCGGAGCGGCTGGCGCGGGTGTGGGCGGCCAAGGCCACGGCGGCCGCCCATCTGCACGCCGCGACGGCGCATCTGCGGTTGGGCATGTTCGTGATG
The DNA here is from genome assembly GCF_058215575.1 of Streptomyces sp. JLBJ103. Classification (NCBI taxonomy): domain Bacteria; kingdom Bacillati; phylum Actinomycetota; class Actinomycetes; order Kitasatosporales; family Streptomycetaceae; genus Streptomyces; species Streptomyces sp. JLBJ103. The sequence goes on from NZ_CM177089.1 coordinate 8,065,339, forward strand.
TTCTCGTCGGCGGCCGGGGTGATGGGCAGTCCCGGGCAGGCCAACTACGCGGCGGCCAACGCCTTCTGCGACGCCCTGGCCGCCCACCGCCAGGCCGAAGGACTGCCCGCGGTGTCCGTGGCATGGGGCCTCTGGGCCGAGTCCAGTGACATGACCGGCAATCTCACCGAAGCCGACCTGGCCCGGATGTCCCGCTCGGGCGCCACCCCGATGTCCAGCGAACGTGCGCTGGGGCTGCTCGACGCCGCTGTGGAACACGGCGGCCACCAGCTGATCGCGGCGGATATGAACGTACGGGCCCTGGCCGCCCAGCCCGCCGAGAGCCTGCCCGCCCCACTCCGCGCCCTCGCCGCCATGAGTGTCAGTGGCCCGGCCGGGCGGCGTACGGCGACCGCCGCCGATGTGCGCCCGGCGGACTGGTCCGGACGGCTCGCGGGGCTGTCCGCGGACGAACGCCATCGGGCCGTGCTCCAACTGGTCCGTGGTCATGTGGCGGCGGTGCTCGGACATGCCGACGCCGAAGCGGTGCAGGCGGACGCCAACTTCAAGGAGCTCGGCTTCGACTCCCTGACCGCCGTCGAACTGCGCAACCGCCTCTCCGCCGCCACCGGCCTGCGACTGCCCGCCGCCCTCGTCTTCGACTATCCGGAGGCGCGCGTCGTAGCCGACTACCTGCTGGAGCGCATCGCCCCCGCGGACGGTGGCTCGGCGGGTCCGGACCGTGTTGATCCCGTCCTCAACGAGCTGGCCAGGCTGGAAGCCACGCTGGTAGGCCTTGACGTGGCGGACGACGCCTCGGTGACGGTCACGGCGCGCCTGGAGAGCCTGCTGGCGAAGTGGAAGGCGACACGTAATCCGGCAGGAACCGCGGAGGAGAAAACCGCGGCGGAGAGGCTGGAGTCCGCGTCCGCGGCCCAGGTTCTCGACTTTATCGACAACGAACTTGGTGTGTCCTGAATGTGCCGGGCGCGACGATCGCTGAAGGCCGGGTGAACCCTCATGGTGAGCGTGAACGAAGAGAAGCTGGTCGAGTATCTCAAGCGTGTGTCCGCGGATCTGCACGATACGCGACTGCGTCTGCGTGAGGCGGAGGAGCGATCCCAGGAGCCGGTGGCCATCGTGAGCATGGCCTGCCGATTCCCGGGGGGAGTGGACACCCCGGAAGCACTGTGGCGCTTGGTCGCCGACCGTGTGGACGCGATCACCGACTTCCCGACCAACCGCGGCTGGGACCTCGACGGCCTCTACCACCCGGACCCGGACCACCCCGGCACCACCTATGTCCGCCGCGGCGGATTCCTCGATGGGGCCGACCAGTTCGACCCTCAGTTCTTCGGTATCAGCCCGCGCGAGGCCCTGGCGACCAGCCCACAGCAGCGACTGCTGCTGGAAACCGCCTGGGAGGCATGTGAGCGCGCGGGTATCGACCCGCTGTCCCTCAAGGGCTCCCCGACCGGTGTCTACGCCGGAACGGCGACCACAGGCGGGGCCTCCACGGGTGACTCGCACGAGGGCGGCGAGGGATACGCGGGCAACGCCCCGAGCCTCCTGTCCGGCCGGGTGTCCTACACCTTGGGTCTGGAGGGACCCGCCGTCACCGTCGAGACGGCTTGCTCGTCTTCGCTGGTTGCGCTGCACCTGGCCTGCCAGGCGCTACGGCAGGGCGAATGCACCCTCGCACTCGCCGGCGGGGTGACGGTCATGACCACCCCCGAAGTGTTCACCGGCTTCTCCCGGCAGCGCGGACTCTCCCCGGACGGACGCTGCAAGGCGTTCGCGGCCACCGCGGACGGTACGGGTTGGGGCGAAGGCGTCGGCCTGGTGCTGCTGGAGCGGTTGTCCGACGCGCGGCGCAACGGTCACCAGGTGCTTGCCGTCATCCGTGGCTCGGCCATCAACCAGGACGGTGCGAGCAACGGATTCACCGCGCCGAACGGGCCCTCGCAGCAGCGTGTCATCCGGCAGGCCCTGGCCAGTGCCCGGCTCGCCCCCACCGAAGTGGACGCGGTCGAAGCACATGGCACGGGCACCAGGCTGGGCGATCCGATCGAGGCGGACGCGCTGATCGCCACCTACGGCCGGGACCGGCCGGAAGACCGGCCGTTGTGGCTGGGGTCGTTGAAGTCGAACATCGGTCATACGCAGGGTGCGGCGGGTGTGGCGGGTGTCATCAAGATGGTGATGGCGCTGCGCCATGGGTTGCTGCCCGCGACCTTGCACATCGATGAGGTCACCCCGCATGTGGAGTGGGACGGTGGTGGAGTACGACCGCTGTCCGAAGCGGTCGCTTGGTCCACTGGCGATCGGCCGCGTCGGGCGGGAGTGTCCTCCTTCGGTATTTCCGGTACCAATGCGCATGTGATTGTGGAGGAGGCTCCTGGTAGGGGTGGGGTGGAGGGGCCTGTGCCGGGGGGTGGGGTGTGTGTTGGTGGGGTGGTTCCGTGGGTGGTGTCGGGGCGGAGTGTGGAGGCGTTGCGGGGGCAGGCGGGGGCGTTGGCGGGTTGGGTGTCGGGTGATGCTGGGTTGATGCCGGTGGATGTGGGTTGGTCGTTGGTGGTGGGGCGTTCGGTGTTTGAGCATCGTGCGGTGGTGTTGGGGGAGGATCGGGCTGGGTTGGTGGCGGGTGTGGGGGCTCTTGCGGTGGGTGGGTCGGATGCGGGGGTGGTGTGTTCTGGTGTTGGTGGTGTGGTGGTGGGTGGTGTGGGTCCGGTGTTGGTGTTTCCGGGGCAGGGTTCGCAGTGGGTGGGTATGGGTGCGGGGTTGTTGGGTGTGTCGTCGGTGTTTGCGGGGCGGGTGGCGGAGTGTGAGCGTGCGCTTGGGCCGTTTGTGGATTGGTCGTTGACGGAGGTGTTGCGGGGCGGCGAAGGGGCTGCTGATTTGGGTCGTGTGGATGTGGTGCAGCCGGTGTTGTGGGCGGTGATGGTGTCGTTGGCGGCGGTGTGGGAGGGGTTTGGGGTGCGGCCTGCTGCGGTGGTGGGTCATTCGCAGGGTGAGATTGCGGCGGCGGTGGTGGCGGGTGCGTTGTCGTTGGAGGATGGCGCGCGGGTTGTGGCGTTGCGGAGCCAGGCGTTGCGGAAGTTGGCTGGTGGCGGGGCGATGGCGTCGCTTGGTGTGGGGGAGGTCCGGGTTGCTCAGTTGCTGGGGGAACTCGGGGAGCAGGCTGCCGGTGTGGGTGTGGCGGCGGTCAATGGGCCTGTCTCGACGGTGGTGTCGGGTCCGCCGGGGCAGGTGGCGGCTGTGGTGGCGGCGTGTGAGGAGAGTGGTGAGCGGGCGCGGTTGATCGAAGTGGACTATGCCTCGCACGGTCCGCAGGTGGATGAGATCCACGATGAGCTGATGTGTGTGCTGGACGGCATTGAGCCGATCTCTGAGTCGGGGGTGGCGTTTTACTCGGCGGTGACCGGTGGCCGGGTCGATACGTTCTCGTTGGACGCGGGGTATTGGGTGCGGAATCTGCGGGAGCGGGTGCGGTTCAGTGACGCGGTCGAGGCGTTGTTGGTTGATGGTTATCGGGTGTTTGTCGAGGCGAGTACGCATCCGGTGTTGACGGTGGGGATGCAGGAGACGTTTGAGGTGGTGGATGTTGCGGCGGTGACGGTGCCGACGTTGCGGCGTGGTCAGGGTGGTCAGCGGCAGTTGGTGCAGTCGCTGGCCCAGGCGTTCACCGCTGGGGTGGAGGTGGACTGGACGGCACTGTTCCCTGCCGAGCCCCGGCCCCGGACCGTCGATCTGCCCACCTACGCCTTCCAGCGTCGGCGTTTCTGGGCCACCTCCGTGGACGGAATGGGCGATGTGGGAGCTGCCGGATTGCAGCGGGTGGAGCATGCGCTGTTGCCCGCTGCGGTAGGGCTCGTCGACGGTGGATTGGTGCTCACCGGACGACTCTCGGCTGGCGGCGGCCATCAATGGCTGAACGAGCACGCGGTGGCGGGCACCGTACTGGTGCCGGGCGCGGCACTGGTGGAGTGGGCTCTGCGCGCGGCCGATGAGGCGGGGTGCGGTGGACTGGAGGAACTGACGCTCCAGATCCCCCTTGTCCTCGCCGAGACGGGCGGGCTCCGCGTCCAGGTGGTCGTGGGCGAGGCCGCCGAGGACGGGCGACGTGAGGTGGGGATGTACTCCCGCCCCGACCGGGATGCCGAGCCTGGTGCCGACGCGGGGTGGGTGTGCCATGCCGAAGGTGTGCTGAGTCCGCCGTCCCCGGGGATGCGGCCGGAGGCCCTGGGCGAGGTGTGGCCGCCCGCCGGTGCGGAGTCCGTGAGCGTCGACGGCATCTATGAACGTGCCGTGGCCTCTGGATATGCCTACGGGCCATCGTTCCAGGGGCTGCGAGCGGTGTGGCGTGACGGTGCGGATGTGCTCGCCGAAATCGCCTTGCCCGAGGCCGCCGGAGACCACGCCGGATTCGGCATCCATCCGGCGCTGCTGGACGCCGCCCTGCATCCCGTGTTCCTGGCGGATCGATCGGCCACCGCCGGTGCTCCGGACGACGACGAGCGGCTGTGGCTGCCGTTCGCGTGGAACGGTGTGTCCTTGTGGGCGGCCGAAGCGACCACGATCAGGGTCCGGATCTCTCCTCGCGGGAACGGCGCCGATGGTGAGCGCGGGCTGCGCGTCGTGGTCGCCGATGCCGCTGGCGAGCCCGTACTGACCGTCGATTCCTTGACCATGCGCCCGGCCGACGCCGGACAACTGCGGGCCGTGAGCGGACGGGACAAGGATGGGTTGCTCACCCTGGAGTGGATTCCCTTCCCGGCCGAGGCGGCGGCCCAGGGAAGCACTGATGAGGGAACCTGGGTGGTGTTGGGGCGGGCCACCGGCTCGGGGGGTTCAGGTGTCGTAAGCCACCCGGATCTGGACGCGTTGATCGCCGCTATTGAGGATGGTGTTGCTCCGCCATCCGTGGTCATGACCTACCTGTCGTCCGCCGTCGACCCGAGTGGCATGGATGCCGCCGCCTGGGCGGCTGATGGATTGACCGCCGTCGAGCGGGTGTTGGAGCTGGTGCAGGGCTGGCTGTCCGAGCCGCGGTTGGCCGACGCCCGGCTGGTGGTGGTGACCCGGGGCGCGGTCGATGCCCGCGGCGGTGAGAGCGTGTCATCGTCCGGTGCCGATGAGCTGGATGTGGCCGCGGCGGGGGTCTGGGGGCTGCTGCGAAGTGCCCAGGCCGAGAACCCGGACCGTTTCCTGCTTCTCGACCTCGACCGTGACCTCGACCACGACTGTGACGTTGCCGTTGACCCGCCTGACATCGCTGACGGCGGCGTGGTCGACACCGTGGCCCGCGCTCTGCGGATGGACGAGTCGCAAATCGCCTTGCGCGGCGGGCAACTGCTGGTGCCCCGGCTGAAGCGCGCTCGTGGCACCGAAGGTGAAGAGCCGGACGTAGCGGAGCTGGAGAACACTCCCGGTGCGCTGGACCCGGACGGCACCGTGCTGATCACCGGTGGCACGGGGCTACTGGGTGGTCTGGTGGCCGAGCATCTGGTGCGTTCGTGGCAGGTTCGGCATCTGGTGTTGGTGAGCCGTCGTGGTCCGGAGGCGCCGGGTGCGGGGGAGTTGGCCGCCCGGCTGGAAGAGCTGGGCGCGCGCGTGCGTATCACCGCGGTGGATGCGACGGATGCGGTCGCGGTGGCGGAGCTGGTGGCCGGGGCCGATCCGAAGCATCCACTGACCGGTGTTGTCCATGCGGCGGGGGTCCTGGACGATGCGGTGATCACCTCGCAGACGCCGGAGCAGGTGGCGCGGGTCTGGGCGGCGAAGGCGACCGTCGCGGCTCATCTGCATGCCGCGACGGCGGATCTGCGGCTGGGCATGTTCGTGATGTTCTCGTCGGCCGCCGGAGTGGTGGGGAACGCGGGTCAGGCCGGGTACGCGGCCGCGAACGCGTTCATCGACGTCCTGGTCGCCCACCGTCGGTCCCGTGGGCTCCCGGGGCTGTCGGTGGCCTGGGGGCTGTGGGACCAGGCCAGCGCCATGACCGGGCACATGGGCCGAAGGGAGCTGACCCGGCTGCGTGGTATGCGGCCGCTCTCCTCCGAACGCGGACTTGCGCTGCTGGATGCCGCTTGCCGTCTGCCGCACCCCCTGGTGGTGGCTGTTGACCTGGATGTGGCGGGGTTGGTGGGTGGGGATGTGCCGGGTGTGTTGCGTGGGTTGGTGGGTGGTGGTCGGCGGCGGTTGGCTGCTGCTAGTGGTGAGGTGCCGGGGTTGGTGGGGCGTTTGGTTGGGTTGGATGTGGCGGGTCGGTTGAGTGTGGTGTTGGAGGTGGTGTGTGGTGCTGTGGCGGTGGTGTTGGGGTTTGGTGGTGGGGGTGAGGTGCGGGCTGAGGTGGCGTTCAAGGAGTTGGGTTTTGATTCTTTGACGGCGGTGGAGTTGCGTAATCGGTTGTCGGTGGCGACGGGTCTGCGTCTTCCGGCGACGATGGTGTTCGACTATCCGACTCCGCGTGTGCTGGCCGAGTATCTCTGCACCCGGCTGACGGGAGAGAGCAGCGGGACGAACACTCCTGTACTGGCCGTGTCCGACTCCGACGAGCCGGTAGCCATCATCGGCATGACCTGCCGATTCCCCGGTGACGCCAACTCCCCGGAAGAACTCTGGGACCTGGTCGCTTCCGGTCGGGACGTCATCGGGGACTTTCCGTCCGACCGGGGCTGGGACCTGGACCGTCTCTTCCATCCCGACCCGGATCACCCCGGCACGAGCTACTCCGACCAGGGTGCCTTCGTCCATGCCGCGGATGAGTTCGACGCGGGGTTCTTCGGGATCAATCCGCGGGAGGCGTTGGCGACGGATCCGCAGCAGCGGCTGTTGCTGGAGGCGTCGTGGGAGGTTCTGGAGCGAGCCGGTATCGACCCGCTGTCCCTGAAGGGCAGCCCCACCGGCGTCTACGCCGGCGTCATGTACCACGACTACGCGGCCGGACTGAGCAGCGGAACAGATGCGAAGCTCGAGGGCTATGCGATGCTCGCTGGTTCGGGGAGCGTGGTGTCGGGTCGGGTGGCGTATTCGCTGGGTCTTGAGGGACCGGCGGTGACGGTGGACACGGCGTGTTCGTCGTCTTTGGTGGCGATGCATTTGGCGGCGCAGTCGTTGCGTCGTGGTGAGTGCACGCTTGCTCTGGCTGGTGGGGTGACGGTGATGGCCACGCCTGATGTGTTCACCGGTTTTTCGCGTCAGCGTGGTCTGGCCCCTGATGGCCGCTGCAAGCCCTTCGCGGCGGCGGCGGATGGTACGGGCTGGGGCGAGGGTGTGGGGCTTTTGTTGCTGGAGCGGTTGTCGGATGCTCGGCGTCATGGTCGTCGGGTGTTGGCGGTGATTCGTGGTTCGGCGGTGAATCAGGATGGTGCGTCGAATGGTCTGACGGCGCCGAATGGTCCGTCGCAGCAGCGGGTGATTCGTCAGGCGTTGGCGAGTGCCCGGTTGTCTGCGTCGGAGGTGGATGCGGTGGAGGCGCATGGTACGGGGACGAGGTTGGGTGATCCGATTGAGGCGCAGGCGCTGTTGGCCACGTATGGGCAGGAGCGGTCGGGGGAGTGTCCGTTGTTGCTGGGGTCGGTCAAGTCGAATATTGGTCATACGCAGGCGGCTGCGGGTGTGGCGGGTGTGATCAAGATGGTGGAGGCGATGCGGCGTGGTGTGCTGCCCGCGTCGCTGCATATTGATGAGCCGACGCCGCATGTGGACTGGGGCAGTGGTGCGGTTCGGCTGCTGAGGGAGTCTGTGGAGTGGCCGCGGGCGGGTCGTCCGCGTCGGGCCGGTGTGTCCTCCTTCGGAGCCTCGGGCACCAATGCCCATCTGATCCTTGAACACGTCCCGGAGGAAACGGCATCGACGGTGGAGCCTACTGCCGGCCCGGCCGGGGTTGTTCCCTGGGTACTGTCCGCACGCAGCGCCGAGGCCCTGCGCGGCCAGGCCACAGCGCTCGCGGCACAGCTGGCGAAAGACGCCGAGACGACACCCGCCGAGATCGGCTGGTCGCTGATCACAACGCGTTCGCTGTTCGAGCACCGCGCGGTGGTCATGGGCGAGGGCCGTGATGATCTGATCGCCGCGATGCGAGCACTGGCGACCGGTGAGCCGGATGCGGGCCCTGTGTTGTCCGGCGCCGCCCTGAACACGAGCGATACACGTCCGGTGTTGGTGTTCCCGGGGCAGGGTTCGCAGTGGGTGGGTATGGGTGCGGGTCTGCTGGATGCGTCGCCGGTGTTTGCTGCGCGGGTGGCCGAGTGTGAGTGTGCGCTTGCTCCGTATGTGGACTGGTCGTTGACGGAGGTGCTGCGGGGTTCCGAGGGTGCCGCTGATCTGGGTCGTGTTGATGTGGTGCAGCCGGTGTTGTGGGCGGTGATGGTGTCGTTGGCGGCGGTCTGGGCCGGACACGGTGTGCGGCCCGCTGCGGTGGTGGGCCATAGTCAAGGCGAGATCGCGGCGGCGGTGGTGGCGGGTGCGCTGTCGTTGGAGGATGGTGCGAAGGTTGTGGCCCTGCGCAGTCGGGTGCTACGGCGGCTGGCCGGTGGCGGCGCCATGGCGTCCCTCGGCGTGGGCCACGACCAGGCCGCCGAGCTGCTCGCCGGACTGGGCGACCAGGCGGCCGATGTCGGGGTGGCGGCTGTCAACGGACCGGTGTCCACGGTCATTTCGGGCCCACTTGAGCAGGTCGCCCGTACCGTGGCCATATGCCAGGGGAACGGTGACCGGGCTCGGCTGATCGAGGTGGACTACGCCTCGCACGGCCCCCAGGTCGATACCCTGCGCGACGAGCTGATGCGCGTCCTGGACGGCGTCAGCCCCGTCGGCGACGGCGTAGGCCCCGTCGGCACATCCGGTTCGGGAACCGCGTTCTACTCGACGGTGACCGGCGGGCCGGTTGACACCGCCACCCTGGGCACCGCGTACTGGGTGACCAATCTGCGGGAGCGGGTACGGTTCGCTGACACGATCGAGGCGCTGCTGACCAGTGGTCACCGGGTGTTCATCGAGGCGAGCACGCATCCGGTCCTGACGCTCGGGATGCAGGAAACCTTTGAACAGACGGGCGTTGAGGCGGTGACGGTACCGACGCTGCGCCGCGACCACGGTGGTCGGGAGCAGCTGGTGCGGTCGCTCGGCCAGGCGTTCATCGCGGGGATCGACGTCGACTGGACCTCCCTCTACCCCACCTCTCCGCCGCCGCGCGTGGTGGAACTGCCCACCTACGCCTTCCAGCGCGAGCGGTACTGGCTCGACAGCCGCGGAGGCACGGCAGGCGACCCCTCCGATCTGGGGCTGACCTCTGCCGGACACCCGCTGCTGGGCGCCGCCGTGGAACTCGCCGACGGCAGCGGTCATGTGCTGACCGGCCGGATCTCCGCACGTGCGCACGCCTGGCTCGGCGACCATGTGGTGGCGGGCACGGTGCTGGTGCCGGGGGCGGCCCTGGCCGAGTGGATGCTGCGCGCTGCCGACGAGGTCGGCTGCGGCGGTGTGGAGGAGCTGACGCTCCAACTCCCATTGCGGCTACCGGAGTCGGGCGGCGCGCTGCGGGTGCAGGTGGTCGTTGGCACGAGCGGGGACGACGGTCGCCGTGATGTACAGATCTACTCGCGCCCCGAGGACACCACCGTGAACGCCGGATGGGTCTGCCATGCGGAGGGTGTGCTGAGCCCGCCCGCCGACGGTGCGCACGAGGCATCGGGCCTGGACGCGGTGTGGCCACCGGCAGACGCGCGCCGGCTGGACGTGGCGGGCTTCTACGAGCGGGTGGCGGCCTCGGGGTACGCGTACGGGCCGTCCTTCCAGGGGCTGCGCGCCGCTTGGCGGGACGGTGAGGATGTGCTCGCCGAGGTGGCACTCCCCGAAACCGCGGGCGATCAGGCGGGATTCGGTATCCACCCGGCGCTGCTGGACGCCGCACTGCACCCCGCCCTGCTCATCGGCCAACTCGACACCACGGACACCGAGCCCGCAGACAGCCGGGTGTGGTTGCCGTTCGCGTGGAACGGTGTGGCGCTGTGGGCGGCCGAGGCGACGACTGTGCGGGTCCGGCTCACACCCCATCCGCAGACCGCGGAGGGCGAGCGTGGACTGCGGATGACCATGGCCGATGCCGTCGGTGCGCCGGTGCTGACGGTCGAGTCGGTGGCCATGCGGCCCGCGAGTGTGGACCAGCTGCGTACGGCGAAGGCACACCGCACGGACGGCCTGTTCACCGTCGGCTGGACTCCTATGCCGCTCGAACCAGGGGCTGCGGACCCCGCGGTGGCCGAGGGCGCCGACTGGGCCGTTCTGGGCGGTGCGGGCCATCCGGACCTGGCAGCGCTGACCACGGCGCTCGACGAGGGCGAGCCCGTCCCATCGGTGGTTCTCGCCGACGTTTTATCCAGCGACCCGGCCCCGGGAACCGACCCGTTGGGGGACACCGGAGCCGACGCCGAGAGGGCGGCGGCCGAGGGTCTGGCGCTCGCGGAGCGTACGTTGGAGCTGGTGCAGTGCTGGCTGGCCGAGCCGCGGCTGACCGACGCCCGGCTGGTGGTGCTGACGCGCGGCGCGGTCGCGGTGCACGGCGCCGAGGGCAACCCGTCCACCGGGGCCCGTACGAACGTGGCGGCCGCGGCCGTATGGGGCCTGGTCCGCAGCGCACAGTCGGAGAACCCCGGGCGGTTCGTCCTGGCCGACATCGACCACGGCCACCACCACGGCCCCGGCGTCGACGGCAGCCGTATGAGCCACGACAGCGTACGTGCCGCCGTGACACGGGCTGTGGCGGCGGACGAACCCCAACTGGCGGTGCGCGCGGGGCGGGTCCTGGTGCCACGTCTCGTCCGTGCCGGTGCCGGTGGCGCCGGGCTGGTCGGCCCGGTACGGCAGCCGGCGGCCTGGCGGCTGGACACCGCGGGTACCGCGACGCTGGAGAACGTGGCCCCGGTGGCGTGCCCCGAGGTGCTGGAGCCCCTGGAAGCGGGGCAGGTGCGTATCGCCGTTCACGCTGCCGGTGTCAACTTCCGTGATGTGCTGGTGAGTCTGGGCATGGTGCCGGGACAGACCGGCCTCGGCGGGGAGGGCGCCGGTGTGGTGGTGGCCGTCGGCCCGGATGTCACCGATGTCGCGGTGGGCGACCGGGTCATGGGCGTCCTCGACCAGTCGTTCGGCCCCCTGGCGGTCACGGACGCGCGGCTGGTGGCGCCGATCCCGGACGGCTGGAGTTTCCAGCAGGCGGCCGCCGCCCCGGTGGCGTATCTGACCGCCTGGTACGGGCTGGTCGAGCTGGGCGGCCTCAGGACGGGTGAATCGGTGCTCATCCACGCTGCCACCGGTGGTGTGGGAACGGCGGCCGTGTGGATCGCCCGTCATCTGGGCGCGGAGATCTACGCCACCGCCGCCCCCGGCAAGCATCCGGTGCTGGAGTCCATGGGCATCGACGCCGCACACCGGGCCTCCTCCCGCGACCTGGACTTCGAGGACGTCCTGCGCGAAGCCACTGGCGGACGTGGTGTGGATGTGGTGCTCAACAGCCTCACCGGAGAGTTCATCGACGCCTCGCTGCGACTGCTCGCCGACCGCGGCCGGCTGCTGGAGATGGGCAAGACCGACATCCGCGATCCGGAGCACATCGCCGCCCGCCACCCGGGTGTGACGTATCAGGTCTACGACCTGATCACCGGTGCGGGCCCGGACCTCATCCACCGGATGTGGCACACGTTGACCCAGCTGTTCGACCGCGGGGTGCTGGACCCGCTTCCGGTGCGGTCCTGGCCGCTGAGCCGGGCGCGGGACGCCCTGCGCTGTCTGAGTCAGGCCAAGCACACCGGCAAGCTGGTGCTGGAGGTGCCCGCCCCGGTGGACCCCGACGGCACCGTACTCATCACCGGTGGCACCGGCACCCTGGGCGGTCTCGTCGCCGAACACCTCGTCCGGGGCTGGAACATGAGCCATCTGCTCCTGGTGAGCCGCCGTGGCCCCGACGCGCCCGGCGCGAAGGAACAGGCGGCCCGGCTCGAGGAGCTCGGCGCCGACGTACGGATCGTCGCCGCCGACGTCACCGACGCCACCGCCGTCAACCGCCTCGTCGCGGACATCGACCCGGCACATCCGCTGACCGGAGTGATCCACGCGGCGGGTGTTCTGGACGATGCCGTGGTCACCTCACAGACCCCGGGACGGCTCGCGCGGGTGTGGGCCACCAAGGCCACCGCCGCCGCCCACCTCCACGCCGCCACCGCACATCTGCGGCTCGGCATGTTCGTGATGTTCTCGTCGGCGGCCGGGGTGATGGGCAGCCCCGGGCAGGCCAACTACGCGGCGGCCAACGCCTTCTGTGACGCCCTCGCCGCTCACCGCCAGGCCAGTGGCCTGTCCGGAGTGTCCGTGGCATGGGGACTGTGGGCCGACACCAGCGGTATGACCGGCCACCTCGCCGAGGCCGACCTCGCCCGGATGGCCCGCTCCGGGATCGCGGCGATGCCCGGCGAACAGGCGCTGGAGCTGCTGGACGCCGCCTGCTGGCACGGCGATCCCCAGCCCGCCGCGGTCCAACTGGATGTACGCGCCCTGGCCTCCCGGCCCGCGGGCGCCCTGCCCGCTCTGCTCCGCACCCTGACCGCCGGCGGCACGGCCACCCGGCGTACCGCCGCCACAGGCCGGCCAGCCGCCGGTCTGGTCAGCCGCCTCGCCACCCTTCCGCCGGACGAGCAGCACCACGTCCTGCTCACCCTCGTCCGCACCCAGGCGGCCGCCGTCCTGGGCCACAGCGATATGCAAGCGGTGTCCGGCGACACCCCGTTCAAGGACATGGGATTCGACTCGCTGACCGCCGTCGAACTGCGCAACCGGCTCTCCGCGGACACCGGACTGCGCCTGCCCGCCACCTTCGTGTTCCGGCACCCCACACCGTCGGCCATCGCCGGGGAGCTGCGCGAGAAGCTGTGCCCCGAACAGGAGGCCGCCCCGGCGCCCGGCTTCGGCGAACTGGAGCAGCTGGAGGCGGTGTTGGCGGATTACGCCCCCGACGAGGAGGCGCGCGCCAGGCTGGCCAAACGGCTGGAGACATTGCTGTGGCGGCTGACCGACGGCTCCGCCGAAACCGCCGGGCACACCGTGGACGACGGTGCCCTCGAGTCCGCGTCGGACGACGAGTTGTTCGAGTTTATCGACAGGGAACTGCCCTCTTGACCGCGAGTGAGGACTGATGTCGGATACGGAAGACAAGCTCCGCCAGTATCTGCGCCGGGTCACGGTCGATCTCGGACAGGCTCGGCAACGGCTGCGCGAGGTCGAGGAGCGGTCCCAGGAGCCGGTGGCCGTGGTGAGCATGGCCTGCCGCTATCCGGGCGGAGTGAGCTGTCCGGAGGAGCTGTGGGAGCTGGTCTCCTCCGGTGGCGACGGGATCAGCGCGTTCCCCACCGACCGCGGCTGGGACCTGGAGGGGCTCTATCACCCCGACCCCGACCACCCGGGCACCAGCTATGTCCGGCACGGAGGTTTCCTCCGTGACGCCGACCGTTTCGACGCGGACTTCTTCGGCATCAGCCCGAGGGAGGCGCTGGCGATGGACCCTCAGCAGCGACTGCTGCTGGAGGTGTCCTGGGAGCTGTTCGAGCGGGCGGGCATCGATCCGGTCACGATGAAGGGCACCCCGGCCGGGGTGTACGCGGGCGTGTCCAGCCAGGACTATCTGTCCCGGATGCCCCATGTCCCCGAGGGGTTCGAGGGCTATGCCACGACCGGCAGCCTGACCTCCGTGGTGTCGGGCCGGGTGGCGTACACCTTCGGCCTCGAGGGCCCCGCGGTCACGGTGGACACCGCCTGTTCCTCGTCGCTCGTCGCCATGCATCTGGCGTGCCAGGCGCTGCGCCAGGGCGAATGTGAACTCGCACTCGCCGGCGGGGTCACCGCGCTCACCACTCCGACCGCCTTCGCGGAGTTCTCCCGGCAGCGCGGACTGGCTCCCGACGGGCGCTGCAAGTCCTTCGCGGCGGGGGCGGACGGCACCGGCTTCTCCGAGGGTGTCGGCCTGGTGCTGCTGGAGCGGCTGACGGACGCCCGGCGCAACGGACACCACGTCCTGGCCGTCATCCGTGGCTCGGCCATCAACCAGGACGGCGCGAGCAACGGCCTGACCGCGCCCAACGACGTCGCGCAGGAGCGGGTGATCCGGCAGGCGCTGGAGAACGCACGGCTCGCACCCGACCAGGTCGACGCGGTGGAGGCACACGGCACCGGGACCTCACTCGGCGACCCGATCGAGGCCCAGGCGCTGCTGGCCACCTACGGACAGCAGCGGCCCACGGACCGGCCGCTGTGGCTGGGCTCGCTCAAGTCCAACATCGGACATGCCCAAGCCGCCGCCGGGGTGGCGGGCGTGATCAAGATGGTGATGGCGCTCCGGCACGAGCGGCTGCCGATCACCCTGCACATCGACGAGCCGACCCCGCATGTGGAGTGGGACGGTGGCGGGATACGGCTGCTGACCGAGTCGGTGGAGTGGCCCAAGTGCGAGCGCCCGCGCCGTGTGGGCGTGTCCTCCTTCGGTATCAGCGGCACCAACGCCCATCTGATCCTTGAGCAGGCACCCGAGCCGAGCGAGCCCACCGAGCCTACTGAGTCCGAGGGCGGCGGTCCGTCCGGTGTGGTGCCGTGGGTGCTGTCGGGGCGCGGACAGCGTGCCCTCCGGGCCCAGGCGGCCGCGCTCGCGGCGCGTACGGCGGCCGATCCGCGGCTGTCGGTATCCGATGTGGGCTGGTCGCTGACTACTACCCGGTCGGTGTTCGACCACCGCGCCGTGGTGCTGGGGGAGGACCGGCAGGCGCTCCTCGCGGCCGTGGAAGCACTGGCGGCGGGGGAGGCCCACCCGGGTGTGGTCCACGCCGGTGGACCCGCGACGGCCACGGACCTGGGTCCGGTGTTGGTGTTCCCGGGGCAGGGTTCGCAGTGGGTGGGTATGGGTGCGGGTCTGCTGGATGCGTCGCCGGTGTTTGCTGCGCGGGTGGCCGAGTGTGAGTGTGCGCTTGCTCCGTATGTGGACTGGTCGTTGACGGAGGTGCTGCGGGGTTCCGAGGGTGCCGCTGATCTGGGTCGTGTTGATGTGGTGCAGCCGGTGTTGTGGGCGGTGATGGTGTCGTTGGCGGCGGTCTGGGCCGGACACGGTGTGCGGCCCGCTGCGGTGGTGGGCCATAGTCAAGGCGAGATCGCGGCGGCGGTGGTGGCGGGTGCGCTGTCGTTGGAGGATGGTGCGAAGGTTGTGGCCCTGCGCAGTCGGGCGCTGCGGCGGCTGGCCGGTGGCGGCGCCATGGCGTCCCTCGGCGTGGGCCACGACCAGGCCGCCGAGCTGCTCGCCGGACTGGGCGACCAGGCGGCCGATGTCGGGGTGGCGGCTGTCAACGGACCGGTGTCCACGGTCATTTCGGGCCCACCCGAGCAGGTCGCCCGTACCGTGGCCATATGCCAGGGGAACGGTGACCGGGCCCGGCTCATCGAGGTGGACTACGCCTCGCACAGCCCCCAGGTGGACGAGATCGCCGACGAGCTGACGGAGGTGCTGGCCGGGATCCGGCCGTTCCCGTCAACCGTGGCGTTCTACTCCACCGTCAGCGGTGGCCGTACCGACACCACCGGGCTGGACACCGGCTACTGGGTGGCCAATCTGCGGGAGCCGGTGCGTTTCGCCGACGCCGTACGGGCCTTGCTCGCCGATGGCCACCGGGTGTTCATCGAGGCCAGTACCCATCCAGTGCTGACCGTCGGGATGCAGGAGACCTTCGAGGAGATGAAGGCCGACGCCGTCACCGTCCCCACGCTCCGCCGTGACCACGGCGGCAGAGCCCAGCTGACGCGGTCGCTCGCGCAGGCGTTCACCGCGGGGGCCGCCGTCGACTGGGCCGCGCTCTGGCCCTCCGGCCCCGGGTCCCCACGCGTCGTCGACCTGCCCACCTACGCCTTTCAGCGCGAGCGGTACTGGCTGGCCGACTCGGTGTCCTTCGACACCGCAGCCACGGCCGACGAGGACGAGACGCGGTTCTGGGCCGCCGTCGAAGGCGGGGATCTGGACGCGCTCGGCGAGACACTGCGCCTCACCACGGACGGCGGTCATTGCTCGTCACTGGGCGAGGTGCTGCCGGTGCTCGCCGAGTGGCGGCGGGCGCGGCGTGAGCGGACCACCGTGGATTCCTGGCGCTATCGCGTCGTATGGCAGCGGTTGGACGACACGGACCCGGGGGAGGTGGGCTCCTGGCTGGTGCTGCGGCCGGAGGGCCGTGCCGACGGCTGGGCGGAGGTGTGCGCCGACGCGTTGAGAGCGGGCGGAGGCCGGGTGCGTCGGCTGGACGTGGCCGATACCGTCGACCGCGACGCGCTCGCCGAGTTGCTGCGCTCCGCCCACGCCGGTACGGAGCAGCCGCTGACGGGGGTGTTGTCGCTGCTGGCCCTGGACGAGAAGGGCGGCGCGCCCGCTGTCGAGGTGGCCCCCGGGCTGACCGGCACGCTCTCCCTCGTGCAGGCGCTGGCGGACGCGGGTCTCGGCGCACCGCTGTGGTGTGCCACTCGTGGCGCGGTCTCGACCAGTGACGGTGATCCGCTGGACGCTCCGGCACAGGCTCAGCTGTGGGGACTCGGCAGGGTGGCGGCTTTGGAGCGTCCCGAGCTATGGGGCGGGTTGCTGGATCTGCCCGCCGCTCCGGACGACGCCGCCCCGGAGCGGCTGCGTGGCCTGCTCACCGGGGTCTCCGGCGAGGACCAGGTGGCGCTGCGCGCGGACGGCGCGTTCGGCCGCAGGCTGGTGCCCGCTCCGGTCGGCGGTGGTGTCCCGCGGCGGTCCTGGACGCCCCGGGACGCGGTGCTCATCACGGGGGACGCCGAGGGTCCCGCCGCGTATGTCGCCCGCTGGATGGCCGCCGAGGGCGCACGACATGTGGTGCTGCTGGGCCCCGGCGGGGGCAGCGGCCCCGGAACCGTCGAGCTCACGGTCGAACTCGCCGCGCTCGGCGTCCAGTTGACCATCGCCGACTGCGCGCCCGCCGACCGGGACGGTGTGGTCCGCCTGGTCCAGGAGCTGTCCGCGTCCGGTGACCGCGTACGCACCATCGTCCATACGTCGGCCTCCGGCGAGCTGACCCCGCTGACGGAACTCACACCGGAACGGCTGGTGCGGGAGATCTCCGCCCATCTGGCCGATGCGGGGCCGGATCTGGCGGAGCTCTGCGGACTGGACCCCGAGGACACCGTCGTCCACTTCTCCACCGTCGCCACCGTGTGGGGCAGCAAGGAGCACGGCGCGTACGCGGCCGCCACCGCCTTCCTCGACGCACTGGCCCAGCGGCAACGCGCTGAAGGCCGGGCAGCCACAGTGTCCCTCGCCTGGGGACTGTGGGATCTGACGGACGGCGGCGACGTGGCGGATGAGGGCCGAGGCGACGCACTGGGCGTCCACGCCGAGCGGTCTCGACGTCAGGGGCTGTCGCCCCTGGACCCGCGGCTCGCGCTGACCGCCCTGCGCCAGGCGCTCGACCACGACGACCCCGCGCTGGCCATCGCGGATGTCGGCTGGGAGCGGTTCGCCTCCCTGTTCACCCTGGCCCGGCCGAGCAGGCTGTTCGACGGGGTACCGGCCGCCCGGCAGGCCGTCGGGACCGGACACGGCCCCGACGACGGTGGCGGCGGCGACGAGGCCGCGGCCCTGCGGCAGGAAGTAGCCGCGCTGCCCGAGAACGAGCGGACCGGCAGGCTGCTGGCGCTCGTCCGCGAGCAGGTGGCGGCCGTCCTCCACTATCCGTCGCCGGAGACTGTCGAACCGGACCGGCCCTTCAAGGAGTTGGGATTCGACTCCATCGCGGCGGTCGAGCTTCGCAACCGGCTGCGCACCGCCACCGGGCTGAGCCTGCCCACGACGGTGGTCTTCGACTATCCGACGCCCGAGGCACTCGCGGGCTGTCTGCTGGTCCAAGTGCTCCCGGAGCAGTCGGCGACGGACCACCCGGCACTCGGACATGTCGAGGGGCTGGAGTCGGCACTGGCCGGACTGCCCGCCGGGGATCCGCGCCGGGCCGGCCTGGTCAACCGGTTGCAGGCCTTGTTGTGGAAGTACACCGACGCCACGGACGGGACCACCGGGGAGGCGGCGGACGGGGACGACCTCACCGCGGCCACCGCCGACGAGATGTTCGCGCTCATCGACCGTGAGCTGGGAGCCTGATCACCCAGGCAGCCGCCACACGCCCCGAACCCCCCGTACGGCGGCTTCGTACGGGGGGTTCGCCGCGTCTGCCGTCAAGGTGTGCCGTGGGCCGTCTGCCCGGCTGTACGGGCGAGGTCGAGCAGATCGTCACCCACCCGCTCGGGATGCTGGGCGTGCAGATCGTGTTCGGAGTCGGGGTATTCCCGCATGGTCGCGTTGCGCAGCGCCGCCGTGGTGTTCAGGATGCGCGAGCGGATGCGTTCCGCCCAGCGCCGGTCCGCCCCCTTGGGGATGGCGGGCATCAGCAGGGTGGGCACCTCGATGGCCGGGTACCAGGGCCCCGGCGGCTCGTTCCAGATGCTCCGCAGGATCGACATGTGCTGCTCGGTGGACATGCGCCGGGACAGCGAACCGTCCGGGTTGATCCGCATGGTGGCCACGGCGGCGTCGATGGCGGCCGGGGACCAGTCGGGATGGATGGCACGGAAGTAGTCGCTGACGCTCTGCACCGTGGCGCCCTCGAGCGAGGCCGGGTGCAGCGCCCCCACAAACGCCTCCCAGGAGTTGAAGGACGTGGCCGGCTCGAGCCAGCCGCCGTCCACCAGGGCCAGAGCAGCCACGAGTCGGGGGTGCTCGGCGGTCAGCCGGACGGAGACATTGCCACCCCAGGAGTGTCCGGCGACAACCACCCGGGTCAGTCCGAGGGCATCGGCCGCCGCCACCAGATCCGCCACCGCCGTCGGGGTGTCGTACCCCTCCTCCGGGGTGTCGGACTCTCCATGGCCACGCAGATCGACCGCGTACACCGGATGCCCCGCGGCGGCCAGATGGTCGGCGACCTCGTCCCACAGCCGTGCGCTGGAGGCCATTCCGTGTACCAGGAGGAAGGGGAGCGCCGCGGTTCCCGGCCGGTGCCGGAAATGTAATTTCACATCGTCGGTTACGGGCACGGAAATATCCATGAAGAAACTCTAGCCCGGTGTCAGAAAACGTTCGAGGGCTGCGGGATGTGATGTCCGCGCAGCTTAGCGCCACTTAAGGGAGGTGCGGGACAATTGCCCTGAGCTGGTTCCGTCGGATGTGAAATCGCCGCCAGGCGATTCGCGCATATTGTCGACCGTAGACTCCGAGCCTGAAGTGAGGCGCCGTGTATCCCCCGGAATCCAGGTTCGCCCGCGTCGAGAACATCGACCTCACCGACTTGTCCTTCTGGGCCCGGCCCTACGGCGATCGCGACGCGGCCTTCGCGGCGCTGCGCCGACGATCGGAGCCCATACTCTTCCATGAACCGGCCCTGCCCGGGTTCGCTCATGGGTCCGGCTATTACGCGATGGTGCGCCATGCCGATATCGCCGAAGTGAGCAGGCGGCCACAGGATTTCGGCTCGCTGCCCACCGCCATCAGCATCGTCGATCTCCCGGAGGAGTTCAACAGCTTCTTCGGATCGATGATCAATATGGACAATCCCCAGCACGCCCGGCTGCGGCGGCTGGTCTCCCGCGCGTTCGGCCGCGGTATGGCCGCGGAGTTCGAGGCGGCCTCGCACAAGGCGGCACGGCAGATCGTCGACGATCTGATCGCGGAGGGTCCCGGTGACTTCGTCCGCAAGGTAGCCGCGATCATGCCGATCGCGGTGCTCAGCGGGATGATGGGGATTCCGAGCGATGACTACGAGTTCATCTACGACCGGTCGAATGTCATCGTCGGAACCTTCGACCCCGAATACGTACCGCACCCCGATCAGGCGACGGCGGCCCTGCTGAAGACCTCGCACGAACTCGCGGACTACATCTCCCGGCTCGCCGCGGACCGGACCCGCAATCCGACCGGGGACCTCATCACCCGGCTGGTGCAGGCGCAGATCGACGGAGAGCGGCTGAGCCCCGAGGAACTGTCCTCCTTCTTCATCCTTCTGGTCGTCGCCGGGATGGAGACCACCCGCAACGCCATCTCCCGCGGACTGGTGCTGCTGACCGAACACCCGGACCAGCGCGAACTCCTGCTGTCGGACTTCGAGAAGTACGCTCCCGGCGCGGTCGAGGAGGTCCTGCGGGTCGCCACGCCCATCAACTGGATGCGCCGCACCGTCACCCGCGACTGCGAAGTGAACGGCAACCGGTTCACGGAGGGCGACAAGCTGCTGCTCTTCTACTGGTCCGCCAACCGGGACGAGGACGTCTTCACCGACCCCTACCGCTTCGACATCACCCGGGACCCCAATCCCCATATGAGCTTCGGCTCCGTCGGACCGCACTTCTGCCTGGGCGCCCATCTCGCCCGGATGGAGGTAACCGTGCTCTTCCGCGAGTTGTTCACCCGGCTCCCGGAGATCCGCACCGCCGGAGCGCCCCGGCGGCTGGTGGCCAGCTTCGTCGAGGCCATCAAGCATGTGCAGTGCACGTTCTGAGGATTCCGGGACATCGGTTCCGGGACATCAGTTCCGGGACATCATGTTCCGGGACATCATGTTCCGGGACATCCCGAAGACGCCGAGTGGCCGGGGAACGCTCCCCGGCCACTCCGCGTCGCCGTCGTGGGCCGCCCTGCTACGCCGTGGCCCCATCACTGGAGTTGACCGCCGTGTACGCCTCGGCCAGATAGTGGCCGAGCTGGGCGGGGGTGGGGTACTCGAGGATGGCGACGAGGGGGATCTCCACATCGGTGAGGGTCATGAGATTGCGGGTGAGTTCGAGCGCGGTCAGTGAGGTGAGACCGTTCTCCAGGAAGTTGCTGTCGCCGTCGATCGGCCTGGGGTCCAGGATGTCGGCGAGCTGCGTCCGGACGGTCTCCCGCAGGATGTCCTCGCGCTCCTCCGGGGTGGCGATGGAGAGTGCCTGGTGCAGTGCCGCACCGTCGAGTTCGGCCTCGCTGTTGTCCGTGTGCATGGCGGATCCGTTCGGTCGTCGGGATTGGGTGGCGTCGCCGGTGGCGTGGTCATTGACTGCGCTGTGTACGTTCATGGGATCTCCCGCCTGATGGGGGCTGAAGGCCGGAAACGTCATCGAAGAGCCGATCCGTTCCCCGTTCGGATGCCTGTGCCGTGAGCCCTTTCTCGTCGAGGTCCGCGAGGACCACGGACGCGGTGTCCGCCATGACCGCCTGCCGCAGCAGCGCGGCAGCGGAGTGCGGGGTGAGTGCGGACATCCCGTGGCCGCGCAGCCGTTCGGTGAATTCGGGAGCCGTACCGGCGCCGTCGAGCGCCCCCCAGCACACCGACACCGCCGGTACCCCGCGCGCCCGGCACTCCTGGGCGAGCGCGTGCAGATGGGCGTGGGCGGGGGCCTGGTTGCCGAGTCCGGGTACGGGCAGGACCCCCACGGCCGAGGAGCAGAGCACCAGCGCCGACAGCTCGGTGGTCCGGGTGAGCGCGCACAGATTCGCGGCCCCGGCCACCACGGCCGGCCATTCCCGGGTGATGTCTGCCGGGTCCAGCGGTCCCGCTCCTCCGCCCAGGGGCGCCGCGAGATGCAGTACGGCGGTCAGCGGACACTCCTGGGGAATGCCGGCGACGGCGGTGGCGAGGGCTTCGGCGTCCGCCGGGTCGATGGCGGCTACGGACACCTGGACGCCCGAGGCGGTCACCTCGGCCACCAGCCCGTCGGCCGGTGCCGCGGTGCCCACGAGCAGTAGATGCCTGGCGCCCGCGCCCGCCGCCCAGCGGGCCGTATGCGCGCCCAACGCCGTGTCCGCGCCTGTGATCAGCACGGTGCCGCGCAATGTCCGGTCACCCGGCGCGTGCCGTCCGGGGGTGGCACGCACCAGGCGTCGCGCGAAGCAGCTGTCGGCGCGTACGGCCACTTCCGTCTCGCTGTGATGCGCCGTCAGCACACCCGCGAGCCGCCGCCCGGTCCGCTCGTCGAACCGCTCCGGCAGATCGACCAGACCACACCGGCGCCCGGGGTGCTCCGTGGCCAGCGCGCCACCCAGGCCCCAGATCTGTGCCTGGTCCGGCCGGACCATCGCATCTCCGATGTCCACGCTCACCCCGCCGCGCGTGGCGATCCACAACGGGGCTCCGATCCCCGCCTGTTCCAGCGCCTCCACCAGCCGGATCGTGGGGGCGAGCGCCGGGCTCGGCCCGTTGTCGGCCGGTGGTCGGCCGTCGTCCACGGCCAGCAGCGAGAGCACACCCGCGACCGGACGCCCGGCGACGGCCTCGGACATCCACCGGGCTTCGGTACCAGGGCCGTCTCCCGGGGTGTCCTCGCGGGTGAAGGCGTCCGAGCAGACGACAACGTCCGCACCGTGGCCGCGCAGTGCGTCCGTGACAGCGGTGGTCAGGGCCTCGGCCGACCGGTCGTCGGAGGACACCACGAGCCAGGTGTCCGACAGCCGCGGTGCCACCACATCGGCCAGTGCCTTCCAGGCGATGCGATAACGCCACCGCCGTTGCCGCCGCCAGGCCGCCAGTGCCGGAAGGACCTCCTTCAGGGCGGCATGGCGATCCGCCGGGAGATCGAGGGCCTGCGCCAGCTCCGGCAGATCGGTGGTGTCCACGGCCTCCCAGAACGCGCTGTCGACCCATGTCTCCACCTCCGCCGGTCCGTCCGCCGGGAACTGGTTCTCCAGCCAGAAACGGCGGCGCTGGAAGGCGTAGGTGGGCAACTCGACCGTGCGGGGGGCCGGGTCGCCGTCGAAGAGCGCGGCCCAGTCGACGGTGGCCCCCGCGGTGTGCAGCCGGGCCAGGGCGCGGATCAGCTCCCGCACCTCGGACCGCTCGCCGTGGAAGGGCGACAGAGCCGAGGTGGTCGACGGGATGGGCTCGGACCCGAAATCCCAGACCACGGCCACGTCGTCCAGCGCGTCGACGGGATGCTCCGCGGAAGCCGGATCGGCCTCCCGGTCCTGCCGTGACCAGTACTCGGAGGTGGCGATCCGCTCGTCGACGGGGCGGCCGGTGACACCGCTGAGGACCGGAACGACAGGCTGCTGACAGGCCACGCCACTGACCCCGGAGGGGGAGTCGGCGGCGACCAGGCGGCAGGCGTCGGGGAGATCCAGCACACCGGCGACATACGCGGCGGCGATCTCGCCCAGCGCATCACCCATCACCGCGTCGGGGCGTACCCCCAGCGACTCCAGCAGCCGGGCCACCGCGATATGCCGTGCGAACAGCCCGGCCCGCGAAGCGGGAGACCCGGGCCCACCCTGCACCCCGAGCAGACCGCAGACCTCGTCGAACGCCGCGGCGAACACCGGGAAGCGTTTGTACAGCTCCGCGCCCGCACCGGCACGGCCCTCGCCCTCGCCGCCGAAGACGAACACCGTCCTGCCCGCGGCGGCCGCCGTGCCCGCAGGGACCAGACCCGGCCCGACCACGGCCGGATGGGGTTCGTCCTCGGCGAGAGCGGCAAGCCCCGCCCGCAGCTCGGCCAGGCTCTGCCCCACCACCACCGCACGCTGCTGGAACACCGAGCGGGTGGTGGCCAGTGACCAGCCCACATCGAGCGGTGACGGACACTCATCGGCAGCCGTATGCACGGCCAGCGCCCGAGCCTGCCCCCGCAGCGCCGCCGCACTCCGCGCCGACAGCACCCAGGGCACCACACCCGCCACCGGTGCCGTGCGGCCGTCCACCCCGGCTTCCGCCGGATCGGACGTCGGCTGCTCCAGAATCACATGGGCATTGGTGCCACTCGCGCTGAACGAGGACACCGCGGCCCGGCGCGGCCGCCCGACCCGCGGCCACTCCATCCGCTCGGTCAACAGGCGTACGGTGCCCTTGCGCCAGCTCACCAGGCGGGTGGGGCGGTCGATGTGCAGCGACCGCGGCAGCACACCGTGCCGCATCGCCATCACCATCTTGATCACACCCGCCATACCGGCGGCCGCCTGGGTGTGCCCGATGTTCGACTTGACCGAGCCCAGCAGCAGCGGCCGGTCCTCCGGCCGGTCCTGTCCGTAGGTGGCCAGCAGCGCCTGGAGTTCGATGGAGTCGCCGAACGCGGTACCGGTGCCATGCGCCTCCACCGCGTCCACATCGGCCGTGGACAGCCGGGCGCGGGTCAACACCTCCCGGATCAGCTGCTGTTGGGCCGGTCCGTTGGGCGCGGCCATCCCGGTGGTGGCGCCGTCCTGGTTGACCGCCGAGCCGCGGATGACCGCCAGCACCCGGTGGCCGTTGCGCCGCGCGTCCGACAGCCGCTCCAGCAGGACGAGCCCGGCCCCCTCGCCGTACACCATGCCGTCGGCGGCGTCCGCGAACGCCTTGCACCGCACGTCGGGGGAGAGCTGACGCCGGCTGGAGGCCACCTGGAACACGCTCGCGGTGTACAGGACGGCCGCTCCGCCGGCCAATGCGAGTGTGCAGTCGCCCTGGCGCAGCGCCTGCCCCGCCTGATGCATCGCCACCAGCGACGACGAGCACGCGGTGTCCAGGGTGACCGCGGGGCCCTGGAGGCCGAGGGTGAACGCCACCCGCCCCGACGAGACGCTTCCGGCGTTGCCGTTGCCCACCGGGCCCAGCAGACCTTCGGGGATCTCGTCCAGCCGGGAGGCGTAGTCGTGGTACATCACCCCCGTGTACACCCCGGTGGAGCTGCCGCGCAGGGTGGCCGGGGCGATACCCGCGCTCTCCACGGCCTCCCAGGCCAGCTCCAGCAGCATCCGCTGCTGTGGTTCGATGGCCGCCGCCTCCTGGGCGCCGATGCCGAAGAAGTCCGCGTCGAACGCGCTCGCGTCGTGGATGAAGCCGCCCGCGCGCACGATGGAGGTGCCGTGGTGGTCCGGATCGGGGTGGTAGAGGTTCTCCAGATCCCAGCCGCGGTCGGTGGGGAAGGCGGACACGGCGTCCCGCCCTTCGGCCACCAGCTCCCACAGCTGCGCGGGGTTGCGCACACCACCGGGAAACCGGCAGGCCATGCCCACGATGGCGATCGGCTCCTGCTGCTCCGACCGAGCCTCCTCGAGCCGCTGCCTGGTGCGGTGGAGCTCGGCCGTGGTCCACTTCAGGTAGTCGACGAGCTTCTCTTCGTTCGTCATGAGCCGCCCACACCCACCGTGCTGCGTGGATTCAGATCGACCAGGGCCAGCTCATCAGGGGTCAGGGGTGGCGCGGTCAGCTCAGGAAGCACCCGGTCCTTGTGCATCAGTGACAGGAACCGGCTCGAGGCCAGCTCGGACTGGGGAGCGGTCAAACTGATGACATCGGTCACCACATCGCACACCGCGGAGGAGCGGATCGACCGGTCCGCGATCAGATCCGAGAAGCGCCGGCGCGCCGCTACCCCGCCGCTCAGCCGTGGATCGGTCGTGTTCGCACGGCAGTTGACGTACTCCACGTCCTTGGACGCGGCCATGATCCACGGATCGTCCACCACGGCGCTGATGGCTTGCTGGGCGCGGCGGGTGGCCCCCGGAGCGTCCCCGGACTCCCGGAGTTCACCGTCCAGGGCGGCGGCGGCCCGCGCGGCGGCGCTCAGACCGTGGCCGTAGATGGGGTTGAACGCGGCCAGCGCGTCCCCGAGGACGAGCAGCCCCTCCGGCCAGCCCACCAGCCGCTCCGGATACAGCCGCCGGTTGGCACCCACCCGTGACACGGCCACTGAGGTCAGCGGCTCCGCGCGGCTGATGAGATCGGCGACCAGCGGATGCCGCAGGGTCTCGGCGTAGGGCAGGAAGTCGCGGTCCTGCGTGGGCAGTCCCGCGCCCCGGGTGCAGGACAGTGTCACCATCCAGGTGCCGTCCTCCTGCGGATACACCACCCCGAAGCGACCCGGCTCGCGCAGCCGGTGGTCGGCCGCCACATTGACCGCGGGGAATCCGGCGGCGGCGCCCGGCGGCGCCTGGTACACACGCGTGGCGTACGCGATACCCGCGTCGACCACGTCCTCCTCCAGCGGGGGCAGCGACAGCGCCGACAGCCAGTGCCGCAGCCGCGAGCCACGCCCCGAGGCATCGATCACCAGGTCCGCGTCCAGGGATTCGACCGCGCCGCTGTCCAGGTCGCGCAGCCGCACCCCCGTGACCCGCTTGGCGTCGCCCACGAGGTCGAGGATCTCCGTGCGCTGCCGCAGCGCTATCCGTCCGGTGCCCAGGATCCGGTCGCGGACCATCCAGTCCAGGAACGGGCGGGTGCACATGAGGGCGTACTGCCGCGGCGGGAAGCGGTGCTGCCAGCCGTGGGAGGTCAAGGTCACCAGGTCCTGGTGGAATCCGACACGGCGGGCGCCCGCGTCCAGCAGCCGGTCGATCGTGCCGGGCAGCAGCGAGTCGACGATCCGCGCACCGCTGGACCACAGCACATGGACATGGCGCGCCTGGGGCGACCCCTTGCGGTGCCGGGGCCCGTCCGGCAGCACATCGCGCTCCACGACGGTGACGCTGTCCAGGTGGCGGGCCAGCACATGGGCGGCCAGCAACCCCGCCCAGCCTCCGCCCAAGACGATTCCGTGCTTCCGTTCGGTCATGGTTCTGCTCGTGTCCCTTCACCGCTTGCGGCCGGTCACGTCCGGCTCGGGCTGCCCTTGGCGTTGACCATCTGAGCGAGGTTCTGGGTGACGGCCATGAAGTGGGCGACACCGGTGAGTTCGGGGCCGTCGCCCACCTTGGTGTCGGTGATCCCCCAGAACGCCTGGGCGTGGTGGACCAGTCCGTCGTCCCCCAGCTCGATCACACCGATGATGCTGAAGGTCAGCTTGGCCGGTGAGCGGACCCTGACCGTCGTCGGCACCGCCACCCGCCGTCCGTCCATCGAGGTGACCGGGCGGCCGGGGGATTCGTGCACCTGGCATTCGATGGACCACGCGATGTGTTCGCGCAGTGCGTCCTTGCCGACCAGGGGTGGAGCGCCCACCGGGTCCTCGAAGACGATGTCGTCCGAGAACAGCTCCAGGACGGCCTCGACATCACCGGCGTTCATCCGCGCCGCGTACTCCAGCGCCATCTTCTTGAGGGTCGCCTCATCGGCCATGACCGCCTCCTGTACGGGGCCGGGGTGGTGGGGTGCCGGTCCGGAAGTCAGTCCGCGACGCCAATGTCCGACCTCCCCCAGAACATCTGCAACTCCTGGATCAGCCCCCCGGCCCCCGCCCGCATCATCACCACGTAGTCCCAGGTGATGCGCTTGTTCTCGGGCGACACGGGCTCCGTCAGCCAGCCACGGCCGGCGAACACGGGGCCCAGGGGGAGGTAGTTCATGGTGGCGGTGACGGGCACCAGGACATGCGCACCGTCCTGGCCCGCGACCGGCTGTCCGGGCACCTCCTCGATCTCCGCCGCCACCAGCTCCTCGAAATGCGCGCGCAGTGCGTCGCGCCCGGACCTGCGCTCGGAGCCGACCGGATCCTCGAAGCAGACCTCGTCCGCGTAGAGTTCGAGGAGCCCGTCGACATCCGCGGCGTTCATCCGACGGCTGTGCTCGAGAATCAGCTTCTTCCGGCTTCGCTCGTCAATCACCGTGTACTCCCGTGTGCTCTCCGTCGCTGTCGCCCCGGCCGAGGTACCGGTCGATGAACTGGAAGATCTCGTCTGTCGAGGCGTCGTGGATGCGGCCGCTCACCGTGGCGTCCTCCGGCTCGCCGCCGTCCGGCCCGGCCAGCTTCGCCACGGTCGTCCGGAGACGCTGGCGCAGGGTGCCGCGTGCCACCTCGTTCTGGGCGGCGGCGAGCAGGGCGCCCTCCAGCCGCTCCAGCTCACCCAGCAGCGCGGGCAGCGGATCGGCCTTCTCGGGCGCCAGCTCGGTGTGCAGATACGCCGCCAGCGCCACCGGATTGGGATGGTCGAACACCAGGGTGGTGGCCAGTCGTAGTCCGGTGACCGCGGTCAGCCGGTTGCGCAGCTCGATCGCGGTGAGCGAGTCGAAGCCGAGCTCCAGGAAACCGCGCTCGGTGTGGATCCGGCCGGGATCGGCGTGGCCGAGGGCCGCCGCGGCGTGCGTGAGCACCAGATCCAGCAGAGTGCGATGCTGCTCGGCCGGCGGCAGAGCGGCCAGATACCCGGCCCAGTCGGTGTGCGGCCGTGCGGCGGCCGCGGTGCGCCGCGCCGTACCGCCACCGGTGAGGGAACGCAGCGGAGCGGGCAGGGTCAGCGCGGGCTGACCGGCCAGCGCCCGCACCTCCAGATCGATCGCGATGAGCTGGTGGGCGCCGTGTAGAACGGACGCGTCCAGCAGGGCGAGGGCCCGTTCGCGGGACATCGCGCCGATCCCCGAGCGGGTCAGCCTGGCCCGGTCCGCGTCCTCCAGATGGCCGGTCATCCCACTGGCGTCGGCCCACAGTCCCCAGGCCACCGATACTCCCGGCAGTCCCTGGGCACGCCGGTGGGCGGCGAGGGCGTCGCAGTACGCGTTCGCCGCGGCGTAGTTGGACTGCCCGGAGGCGCCCAGCGTGCCCGCCGTCGAGGAGAACATCACGAACATGCGCAGCGGAAGCTTCGCGGTCGCGGTGTGCAGTACGGTGGCCGCCGTGGCCTTCGGTCGCCAGACGCGGGCCAGCCGTTCCGGGGTCTGCGAGGTGACAACGGCGTCGTCCAGCACTCCCGCGGCGTGGATGACACCGGTCAGCGGATGCGCCGGGTCGATCCCGTCGAGCAGACCGGACACCTCCTCCGGAGCGGTGACATCGGCCGCGACGATCCGCACCCGCGCACCCAACTCCTTCAATTTGTCGGCGAGTTCCTTGGCGCCGGGCGCGTCCGGACCCCGTCGGCTGACCAGCAGCAGATGCCTGACCCGCCAGGTGCGCACCAGATGGTCGGCCACCAGCGCGCCCAGGGTGCCGGTGCCACCGGTGATGAGTACGGTGCCTTCGGGGTCGAGCACATCGGAGACCTCCGGTGTGGTCCCGGTGTCCGCAACCGCCGCGGCGCCCGCGCCCGCGCGCGCCATCCGGGGGACCAGCACCCGCCCCTCACACATCGCCACCTGCGGTTCCTGGAGCTCCAGCGCCTGTAGCACCGCGGCCGCCACATTCCCGGGGCTCCCGTCGAGGTCGAGGAGGACAAACCGGCCCGGGTTCTCCGACTGCGCACTGCGGATCAGCCCCCACGCACCGGCACCGCCCGGGTCGGTTCCGGCGGTGTCGGACGGGGTCCCGGCGGCCACCGCGCCCCGGGTGACGACCACCAGCCGCGCGTCCGCCAGTGCGGGCCGCCCCAGCCAGCCCTGGACGAGAGCAAGCAACTCTTCCGTCACGCACAGTCCGTCGCGGTCATCCTCATCGTCGGCCCGAGCCGAGGTCAGCACGACCGAGGGCGCGGCCTCACCGTCCTCCATCGCCGCGAGCAGCGTGTCCAGATCACGGTGGCGCACCACCGACGGGGCCTCCGGGCCCGCACCGGCCGCCTCCGCCAGTCCCCACCGGTCCTCGCCCAACACCACCCAGCCGCCGTCACCGGCCACCGACCACGACGGTCCACCGGGTGCGGGCGCGGGCAGGGCGGTCCAGTCCAGAGTGAACAGCCCGTCCACACCGCGAGCGGCCGCCGCCCGCAGCCGATCCGTTCCGGCCGGGCGCGTCACCAGCGAATCCACCGTCAGCACCGGGGCGCCCACCGCGTCGGCCACGGTCAGCCGCAGCGCCTGCCGCTGCTCGTCCCGCGACAGCCGCACCCGTACCGTGGTCGCCTCGGCCGCCCACAGGGACACCCCGTTCCACGCGAACGGCAGCCACATCTGGCCGTCGTCCTCCTGCCCCTCCGGCCGGTCCACCAGCAGCGAGGTGTGCAGCGCCGCGTCCAGCAGCGCCGGATGGATCCCGAAACCGCCCCGGTCACCGGCCGCGTCGGGCAGTTCGACCTCGGCCAGCACATCCCCCCCGTCGCGCCAGGCGGCCGTCAGCCCCTGGAACGCCGGGCCGTAGCCATAACCGGCCGCCACCGCCTGCTCGTAGAACCCATCGATGTCCAGTGGCTCCGCACCCGCCGGAGGCCACACCCCGGCCAGGCCCTCGGCTTGCTCGGGGCCGGGGGCCGGCGGGCCCAGCACCCCGGTGGCATGGCACACCCATTCCACGTCCGCGCCGGATCCGGCCACCCGGTCCGGGCACGAGTACATCCGCACCTCGCGCCGTCCGTCCTCCCCAGCGGCGGCCACCACCACCTGCACCCGCAGTGCCCCGGACTCGGGCAGCACCAGCGGGGCCTGGAGCGCCAACTCCTCCACCGAGCCGCCGCCGACCTCGTCGGCCGCCCGCAGCGCCCACTCCACCAGCACCGCGCCCGGCGCGAGCGCCGCACCCGCCACCACATGTTCGGCGAGCCAGGGGTGGGTGCGCGCGGACAGCCGACCGGTGAGCAGCCGCGTGGTGCCATCGGCCAGTTCGACGGTGGCGCCGAGCAGCGGATGGCCCGCGGCCGCCAGCCCCAGACCGGCCGGATCGCCACCCGGCCCGCCCTCGGGGTCCAGCCAGTACCGCTCGCGCTGGAAGGCGTACGTCGGCAGATCCACCACGGGCGGGGCCGGATCCGTAGCGAACCAGCGAGCCCAGTCCACCGCCACCCCGGCCGTGAACGCCTGTGCCACCGAACGGGCCAGTTGGCGCGGACCACCGTGGTCTCGGCGGAGGGTCGGGACCGCTGCGGCTGCGATACCCGCTTCCTCGAAGCTCTCCTGCAATCCGATGGTGAGGACGGGGTGGGTGCTGGCCTCGATGAACACGCGGTGGCCGTCGTCGAGCAGTGCCCGCACCGCGTCCGCGAACCGCACTCGCTCCCGCAGATTTGCCACCCAGTAAGCGGTGTCCAGCCCGCTGGTCTCCATCCGGCCACCGGTGACCGTCGAATAGAACGCCACCGTCGACCGGACCGGGGTGATTCCGGCCAGCACCTCAGCTAACTCATCGGCTATATCGTCGACTTGGGCGCTGTGCGAGGCGTAGTCGACGTCGATGAGCCGTGCGCGGTGGCCTGCTTTCTCGCTGGTGGTCACGGTGTGTGTGACCTGTTCCGGGGGGCCGGATACCACGATCGACCTGGGTCCGTTGATGGCGGCGATGCCTACTGCTTCGGTGTGTTTGCCGCATTCTGTGAGCAGGTTTTCGGCTTGTTCCTGGTTCATGCTGAGGGAGGCCATTGCTCCGTTGCCGGTGAGGCGGCGGAGTGCTTTGCTGCGGAGGGCGACGATGCGGGCGCCTTCGTCGAGGGAGAGTGCTCCGGCGACGCATGCGGCGGCGATTTCGCCTTGGCTGTGGCCGATGACGGCGGTGGGGGTGATGCCGTAGTCGTCCCAGACGGCGGCCAGGGAGACCATGACGGCCCAGAGGACGGGTTGGACGACGTCGACTCGGCTGAGGTCGGCGGTGTTGACACCGTCGCGGAGGACGTCGGTGAGGGACCAGTCGACGAAGGGGGCGAGGGCTTGTTCGCAGTCGGCCACCCGGGCGGCGAAGACGGGGGAGGCGTCGAGCAGTCCGGCGCCCATACCCACCCACTGCGACCCCTGCCCCGGAAACACCAGCACCGGGCCGACGCCGCCCGCGCCCGGACCTCCCACCGCCGCCGTACCGCCCGGCTCGACCACCTCAGGGTGGGTCTCTCCGGCGGCCAGGGCCTTCAGCCCGGCCATCAGCTCCTCGCGGTTCTCACCGATGACCACGGCGCGGTGGTCGAACACCGACCGGGTGCTGATCAGCGACCAGCCCACCGCCGCGGGCGACAAGTCCGCGTCGCGCGCCACCCGCTCGGCCAGCGCCGCCGCCTGACCCCGCAGCGCCTGACCACTGTGCCCGGACACCACCCACGGCACCACACTGCCCGCGACCGTACCCTCGCCCCGCGCGTCCTCCGCTATGTCCGGAGTCTCGGCCGGGTCGGGGGCTTGTTCGAGGATCAGATGGGCGTTGGTGCCGCTGATACCGAACGAGGAGATACCGGCCCGCCGCGGATGGCCACGGTCCGGCCAGGACATGGGCTCGGCGAGAAGCCGCACATGGCCCGCGTTCCAGTCCACATGCGGGGTCGGCTCGTCGATGTGGAGCGTGACGGGCAGATGGGCGTGCTGCAACGCCTGGACCATCTTGATGACACTGGCGATACCCGCGGCGGCCTGGGTGTGGCCGATGTTCGACTTGATCGAGCCGAGCCACAGCGGCTGGTCGCCGGGGCGCTCCTGACCGTAGGTGGCCAACAGCGCCTGGGCCTCGATCGGGTCGCCGAGGGTGGTGCCGGTGCCATGTGCTTCGACGGCGTCCACCTCGGCGGCAGTCAGCTGGGCGTTGGCAAGCGCCTGCCGGATCACCCGCTGCTGAGAAGGCCCGTTGGGCGCGGTGAGCCCGTTGCTGGCACCGTCCTGGTTGACGGCCGAGCCGCGGATCACCGCGAGCACCCGGCGGCCGTTGCGCCGGGCGTCGGACAGGCGCTCCAGCAGCACCAGACCGACACCCTCCGAGAAACCGGTGCCGTCGGCCGCCGCCGCGAACGCCTTGCAGCGCCCGTCCGGGGACAGCGCACGCTGCCGGGAGAACTCGGTGAAGCCACCGGGCGTGGCCATCACCGTCACCCCGCCCGCGAGCGCCAGCGAACACTCGCCCTGGCGCAGCGCCTGCGCCGCCAGATGGGTGGCCACCAGCGAGGATGAGCAGGCGGTGTCCACGGTGACCGCGGGCCCCTCCAAGCCGAACGAGTAGGACACCCGGCCCGACACCACACTGCCCAGGTTTCCGGTGGCCACATAGCCCGCCGAGTCACCGCTTGCCTGGCCGATGAGGGACAGATAGTGGTACGAGTCCACCCCGGCGAACACACCGGTGTCGCTGCCGCTCAAGGTGCCCCGGTCCAGCCCCGCCCGCTCGAACGCCTCCCACGCGGTCTCCAGCAGCAGTCGCTGCTGGGGGTCCATCGCCGCCGCCTCACGTGGGTTGATCCCGAAGAAGTCGGCGTCGAAATCGGCCACGTTGCGGAGGAAGCCGCCGTCCCGGGCGCTGCTGGTCCCGGCGTTCTCCGGATCCGGGTCGTAGAGGCCCTCGAGATCCCAGCCGCGGTCGGTGGGAAACGGCGAGATGACGTCCACACCGTCGATGACCACCTGCCACAGATCCTCGGGTGTCTCCACATCACCGGGGAAGTGACAGGCCATCCCGATGATGGCGAGGGGCTCGTGGGCGCGGTCCTCCAGCTCCCGCAACTGCCGCCTGGCCAGCCGCAGATCGGCGGTCGCCCGTTTGAGATAGCTGCGCAGCTTCTCGTCATCCGTCATGTCGCATCAACCCGATCGTTGCGGCCGTCGTGAGTCATCGGAGACTGTCGTCGGAGGGGACACACAGTTCGTGGTCGAGCACGTGGAACAACTCCTCGTCGCTGGCCGACCCCAGATCCTGCTGGCCGTTCGCCGGGTCCGCGCTGCTGGGACCGCCGTCCACCGTGCGCAGCAGCCTCCGCAGCCGGGACGCGATCCGCGCCCGCTGCTCCCGGTCCCCGAGCACCGAATCCACGGCCGCCTCGACGGCGTCGAGATCGGCGAGCAGCGCCTCGCACACCGTCCCGGCGGCCGGTGCCAGCAGGTCTCGCAGCAACCGGACCACGGCGGTGGGAGTGGGGTGGTCGAAGACCAGGGTGGCGGGCAGCCGGAGGCCGGTGGCGGCGCCGAGCCGGTTCCGCAGCTCCACGGCGGTCAGGGAGTCGAAGCCGAGCTCCCGGAAGTTCTGCGTGGGGTGAACGGATTCCGCCGAACCATGCCCCAGGACCGTCGCGGTGTGCGCCCGCACCAGCTTCAGCAGCGCCTGCTGCCGGTCCTCCTCCGTCATCGCGGCGAACACCTCCGCCGACCCCGCACCGGACACCGCCCCCGACACGACGACACCGGTGGCTGCCTGCGGCGTGCCGCGCACCAGGCTCCGGAAGACGGCCGGAAGGTCATCGGCCCCGCCCCGACCGCGCAGGGCGGCCAGGTCCAGCCGGATGGGCGCCAGTGTGGGCAGACCGCTGGTCAGGGCGGCATCGAGCAGCGCCAAGCCCTCCTCGGTGCCCAACCCCACCATTCCGGCCCGCGCCAGCCGCGCTCGGTCGGCGTCCGTCATCCCCCCGGTCATCCCCGTCGCCTGCGCCCAGTAGCCCCAGGCCAGCGAGGTTGCGGGCAGCCCCTGGGCATGGCGGTGATGGGCGAGGGCGTCCAGGAACGCGTTGGCCGCCGAGTAGTTTCCCTGCCCCGCCGCGCCGAGCAGCCCGGCCGCCGCGGAGAACAGCACAAACGCCGACAGCCCCAGATCGCGGGTGAGTTCGTGCAGATGCCATGCCGCGTCGGCCTTCCCCCGCAGCACGGCGGCCAGTTGCTCGGGAGTGAGTGCCTCGACGGTGGCGTCGTGCAGCAACCCGGCCGCGTGCACGACCGCGGTCAGCGGATGCCGACGGGGTACCCCCTCCAGCAACGTGGCCAGGGCCGTCCGGTCGGCGATGTCACACCTCGCGACCGTCACCTCGGCGCCGAGTCCGGTCAGCTCCGCGACCAGCTCGGTGGCGCCCGGAGCGTCCGGTCCGCGGCGGCTGACCAGGAGCAGCCGCCGCACTCCGTGACAGGCCACCAGATGGCGTGCGGTGGCGGCGCCGAGCGTGCCCGTACCGCCGGTGATGAGTACGGTCCCGTCCGGGTCGAGGGCGGTCGGGATGGTCAGCACGATCTTTCCGATGTGGCGTGCCTGGCTGAAGTGCCGGAACGCCTCGGGGGCCCGGCGGATGTCCCACACCGTGGTCGGCAGCGGTTGCAGAATGCCGTCCTCGAACATGGCCGACAGCTCGGCCAGCATCCGCTGGATACGGTCCGGACCGGCGCCGCTGACGAGGTCGAACGCACGGTAGGTGACCCCGGGATACTCGTTGCCGACCTGCTCGGGGTCGCGGATGTCGGTCCGGCCCATGTCGATGAAGCGCCCGTCCGGAGCCAGCAGCCGCAGCGACGCGTCGGTGAAGTCGGCGGCCAGGGAGTTGAGCACCACATCGACGGATCCCGCGGCGTCGCGCACCCGCTCCTCGAAGTCCAGACTGCGGGACGAGGCGATATGCGCGTCGTCGAAGCCACGTCCGCGCAGCGCATGCCACTTCCCCGGACTGGCGGTGGCAAAGACCTCGGCCTGCCAGTGGCGGGCCAGCTGTACGGCGGCCAGGCCGACACCGCCGGTGGCCGCGTGCAGCAGCAGCTTCTCCCCGGCGCGCAGCCCGGCGAGATCGGCGAGGCCGTAGTAGGCGGTGAGGAACGCCGACGGGGTGGTGGCCGCCTGGGCGTACGACCACCCGGGCGGGATAGGCGTGATCAGACGGCTGTCGGTGATGACCAGCGGGCCGGTGCCATTGAACAGCCCCATGACCCGGTCGCCCACGGTGAACCGGTCGGTGTCCGGCCCCACTTCCACGACCAGCCCCGCGCCGTCGCCGCCGAGTGGACGGGGGTCCTCGACCATACCCAGCGCCACGACCACGTCATGGAAGTTCACCCCGCCCGCGCGCAGCGCCACCCGCACCTCCCCGGGTCCCAGCGGGCGGGTGTTCTCCGGGCAGTCGACCAGCGCCAGATGATCCAGACTGCCGTGCCCGGTGAGCCCAAGACGCCATGCGGCCGAACCCTCCGGCGAGGAAAGCCGCTGTGCGGCGTCGTCCTGGATGAGGCGTGGTACGTACAACACACCGTCGCGGAGGGCGATTTGCGGTTCGCCGGAGGCCGCTGCCTTGGCCACCGCCTCGAGCGAGGTGTCCTGGCCGTCGAGGTCGAGCAGCAGCAGCCGTCCCGGGCTCTCCGACTGGGCACTGCGTACCAGGCCCCATACGGCGGCGCCGCACAGATCGCGGACGTCGTCGTGGCGCTGGGTGGCCACCGCGCCGTGCGTGACGACGGCCAGCCGGGTGTCCGCCAGTTCGGGTGCGGCCAGGAAGTCCTGCACCAGCGACAGAACGGTGGCGGTGAGGGTGTGGGTGTCCGCGATGGGCCCGTCTTCGCCACTGGGAACGGTGCAGCAGGCGAACACCACGTCGGGTGCCGGAGCTCCGTCCGCCACGGCCGTCCGTAGCGCGGTGAGGTCCGGATAACACGGCCCCTCGGGCAGCGCGGTGGCGGGCGGACGGCCGTCGGATCCGAGGATGGCCGAACGGAGGGCGGAGGAGCTCGCGGCCGCCGATACCCGCTCCCACAGCAGCTGGAACAGTGTGTTCCGGCCCGTTGAACGCGTCCGGCCCAGCTGACCGTCCGCCACCGGACGCAGCACCAGCTCGTCCACCGTGACCACCGGTGCGCCGACCGGGTCGGCGGCGGTCAGGGAGAGCCGGTCCGCCGCGGTGGGGGTGAGCCGGATCCGCAGCGTATCCGCACCGGTCGCCCGCAGCCGCAGACCGCTCCACGAGAAGGGGAGCAGAACCCGGTGTGCCTCCTCGGAAGCGGGGTCGACGGCGAGGGCACGGACATGCAGGGCCGCGTCGAGCAGCGCGGGGTGGATGCCGTAGGCGGTGGCGTGGGCACGCTCCTCCTCGGGCAGGGCCACCTCGGCGTAGAGCCGGTCGCCGAGGCGCCATGCGGCGGTGAGGCCCTGGAAGGACGGACCGTAGCCATAGCCGTGGTCGTCCAGACCGCGGTAGAAGTCCGCCACGGGCAGCGGTGTGGCGCCCTGAGGCGGCCAGACACGGCTCATCCCGGCGGGGTCGACAGAATCGGATTCGCCAGTGTCGGTGTCGGTGGTGTCGGTCGCGGACGAGGCGGTGAGCACACCCGTCGCATGCCGTGTCCAGACCGCGTCGCCGCTGTCGTCCGCCGGACGGGAGTGAATGGTCAGCCCCCGGTCACCGGTGGCCTCGGGGGCGGCGACCGCGATCTGCACATCGACCGCCTCGCCCTCCGCGATCACCAGCGGTGCGTACAGTGTCAGCTCCGACACCCCGTCACAGCCGGTCCGGGCGGCGGTGTGCAGCGCCAGTTCGGCGAAGGCCGTCCCCGGGAGCAGTACGGTGTCCAGCACCCGGTGATCATTCAGCCAGGGGTGGGTGCGCGGGGAGAGCCGGCCGGTCAGCAGATGTGTTCCGCCCTCGGCGAGTTCCACGGCGGCGCCGAGCAGCGGATGCCCGGCCGCCACCAGACCGAGGTCGCCGGGATCATCGCCCTGGCCACCACGGCCCTCCAGCCAGTACCGCTCGCGCTGGAAGGCGTACGTCGGCAGATTCACCACGGGCGGGGCCGGGTCGGTACCGAACCAGCGGGTCCAGTCCACCTCGACCCCCGCCGCGAACGCCTGCGCCACCGAGCGCATCAGCTGTGTGCGGTCGCCGTGGTCTCGGCGGAGGGTCGGGACCGCTGCGGCTGCGATACCCGCTTCCTCGAAGCTCTCCTGCAATCCGATGGTGAGGACGGGGTGGGTGCTGGCCTCGATGAACACGCGGTGGCCGTCGTCGAGCAGTGCCCGCACCGCGTCCGCGAACCGCACTCGCTCCCGCAGATTCTGCACCCAGTAAGCGGTGTCCAGCCCGCTGGTGTCCATGCGCCGGGCGGTCACGGTGGAGTAGAACGCCGCCTCCGCCTGGACCGGCTCGATACCCGCCAGGACTTCCCGTAGCTCATCGGCTATGTCGTCGACTTGGGCGCTGTGGGAGGCGTAGTCGACGTCGATGAGCCGTGCGCGGTGGCCTGCTTTCTCGCTGGTGGTCACGGTGTGTGTGACCTGTTCCGGGGGGCCGGATACCACGATCGACCTGGGTCCGTTGATGGCGGCGATGCCTACTGCTTCGGTGTGTTTGCCGCATTCTGTGAGCAGGTTTTCGGCTTGTTCCTGGTTCATGCTGAGGGAGGCCATTGCTCCGTTGCCGGTGAGGCGGCGGAGTGCTTTGCTGCGGAGGGCGACGATGCGGGCGCCTTCGTCGAGGGAGAGTGCTCCGGCGACGCATGCGGCGGCGATTTCGCCTTGGCTGTGGCCGATGACGGCGGTGGGGGTGATGCCGTAGTCGTCCCAGACGGCGGCCAGGGAGACCATGACGGCCCAGAGGACGGGTTGGACGACGTCGACTCGGCTGAGGTCGGCGGTGTTGACACCGTCGCGGAGGACGTCGGTGAGGGACCAGTCGACGAAGGGGGCGAGGGCTTGTTCGCAGTCGGCCACCCGGGCGGCGAAGACGGGGGAGGCGTCGAGCAGTCCGGCGCCCATACCCACCCACTGCGACCCCTGCCCCGGAAACACCAGCACCGGGCCGACGCCGCCCGCGCCCGGACCTCCCACCGCCGCCGTACCGCCCGGCTCGACCACCTCAGGGTGGGTCTCTCCGGCGGCCAGGGCCTTCAGCCCGGCCATCAGCTCCTCGCGGTTCTCACCGATGACCACGGCGCGGTGGTCGAACACCGACCGGGTGCTGATCAGCGACCAGCCCACCGCCGCGGGCGACAAGTCCGCGTCGCGCGCCACCCGCTCGGCCAGCGCCGCCGCCTGACCCCGCAGCGCCACACCGGTACGCCCCGACACCACCCACGGCACCACACCGCCCGCGCCATCGTGCTGCGACACGTTCTCGGACGAAGACACCTCGGGCGTTGCGGGCGCCTGCTCCAGAATCAGATGTGCGTTGGTCCCGGAGATGCCGAAGGCCGACACCCCGGCCCGTCGTGGGCGTTCGCCCTCCGGCCACGGGAGGGCCTCCGCCAGCAGTCGCACCTCACCGGCGCTCCAATCCGCGTGCGGGGTGGGCTCGTCGATGTGCAGTGAGGCGGGCAGCAACCCGTGCCGCATCGCCATCACCATCTTGATCACGCTCGCCGCGCCCGCGGCGGCCTGGGTGTGGCCGAGGTTGGACTTGATCGACCCCAGCCACAGCGGCCGGTCCTCCGCCCGCCCCTGCCCGTAGGTGGCCAGCAGCGCCTGGGCCTCGATCGGATCGCCCAGGGTGGTTCCCGTGCCGTGTCCCTCCACCGCGTCCACCTCGGCGGTCGACAGCCGGGCGTTGGCGAGCGCCTGCCGGATCACCCGTTGCTGGGAAGGCCCGTTGGGCGCGGTCAGGCCGTTGCTTGCACCGTCCTGATTGACGGCGGAGCCGCGGATCATACCCAGCACACGATGGCCACGGCGCTGCGCGTCACGGAGCCGCGCCAGCACAACAAGCCCGGCACCCTCGCCCCAGCCCGTACCGTCCGCGGCGGCCGCGAAGGGCTTGCACCGGCCGTCCGGGGCCATCCCCCGCTGCCGCGAGAACTCGATGAACGCGCCCGGTGTGGCCATCACGGCCACACCACCGGCCAGCGCCAGATCGCATTCGCCGTTGCGCAGCGCCTGACACGCCAGATGGATGGCCACCAGCGAGGAGGAACACGCGGTGTCCACCGTGACCGCGGGCCCCTCCAGACCGAGCGTGTACGCCACCCGGCCGGACACCACACTGCCGAGGTTCCCGGCCCCGACGTAGCCCTCCACCTCGCTGGTGATATTGCCGATGACCGACAGGTAGTCATGAGAGCCCACCCCGGCGAACACGCCGGTGTTGCTGCCGCTCAGGGCACGGCGGTTGAGCCCGGCCCGCTCGAACGCCTCCCACGCGGTCTCCAGCAGCACCCGCTGCTGGGGGTCCATGGCCAGCGCCTCGCGCGGACTGATGTCGAAGAACGCCGCGTCGAACTCGGTCGCGTCGTGGCAGAAGCCGCCCTGGTCCACATAGGACTTCCCGTACCGCTCGGGATCCGGGTCGTACAGCTCCTCGGTGGCCCACCCTCGGTCCGTGGGAAACGCGGAAATCGCGTCATCGCCGTCCCGCACCAGCCGCCACAGCTCCTCGGGTGACCGCACTCCGCCCGGATAGCGGCAGGCCATCCCGACAATGGCGATGGGTTCCGGCTCGGCGGACTCGACCTCGCGCAGCCGCTCACGGGTCTGGCGCAGCTCAGCGGTGACCCACTTGAGGTGGTCGAGCAGCTTCTCTTCATTCGACATCTAGCTGGGGCTCCTTGGCGCGGCGCGGAGGGTGGAGGTCATCGGGCTCACGACTTCCCGAACTCGTCGGAGATGAGCTCGAAGATGTCTTCTGCCGTCGCTGTCTCGAGTGCGCTGTGCGTCGTGGACCGCTCGGGCGCGCGGTCCGTGTCGTCCCACTTGGCGAGCAGCAGATGCAGCCGTCCGGCGATCCTCCGACGGGCCGACGCGTTCAACCCCGATGGCTTCGACACGGCGTCCCACCGGTCGAGCTCCGACAGCAGCCGTCCCTCGGACGACACCTCGGCGTCGACGAGCCGCTCACGCAGGAAGTCAGCCATCTCCTTGGGCGTCGGGTGGTCGAAGATGAGGGTGGGCGGAAGGTCGACGCCGGTGGTGGCCGAGAGCCGGGTGCCGAACTCGACCGCGGTGAGGGAGTCGAAGCCGAGCTCCTGGAAGGGCTGGGACGGCGGAACGGCATCGATACCGGAATGGCCGAGGATGGCCGCGGCATGCGTCTGGATATGGCGCAGCAGAAGGTGGTGCTGCTGGGCGAGGGTGCCCTCGGCGAGCTGCTGCCGGAGCGCGCTGGAGGCGGCAGAGGAGTCCGCGGTCTCGGCGTTCGGCGGAGCGCTGGGTGACAGCGAGGAGAGGAGCGGACTGGGGCGCTGTGCGGTGAAACCGGCCGGGAACGTCCGCCAGTCGATGTCCGCGATCGTGACGGTGGTGTCGCCCTGGTCGAGTGCGCACTGAAGGGACTTGATTGCCAGATCGGTGGTCAGCGGCCTCATCCCGCGCCGGTGGTAGTACTCGGTGACGGCGTCGTCCGCCGCCATGCCCGCCTCGCTCCACGGAGCCCAGGCGAGACTGGTGGCCGGAAGGCCCTGGGCGTGGCGGTGTTCGGCGAGGGCGTCGAGATACGCGTTGGCGGCGGCGTAGGACGCCTGACGGCTGCCGCCCCAGGCGGCGGCACCGGAGGAGAAGAGCACGAACGCGGAGAGGTCCAAGTCCGCCGTGAGCTCATGGAGATGCGTGGCCGCGAGCGACTTGGGCCGCAGCACATCGTCGACATGAGCGAGGTCGAGCTCCGCCAGTGGCGCGTTCTCGGGGATGCCGGAAGCATGGATGACGGTGGTGAGGGGGTGTTCGGCGGGGATGGTGTCGAGAAGGGCACGGAGGGCGTCGCGGTCGGAGACGTCGCAGGCGGTGATGGTGACGTCGGTGCCGAATGAGGTGAGCTCCTCGGTGAGTCCGATGGCGCCGGGGGCATCCGGACCGCTGCGACTGACGAGCTGAAGACGAGGCGCGCCGTGGGCGGCCAGCCAGCGGGCGACATGAGCGCCGAGACCACCGGTGCCGCCGGTGATGAGGGTCGTACCGGATGGCCGCCAACCGGTGGTCGGCGGGACGGTGGCCGGGACGTGTTCAAGACGGCGGGCGAACGCACCGGAGCGGATGGCGATCTGGTCCTCGGACCGGCCCTCGGCCAGGCGCCTCGCGATACGAGCCGGGGTCTCGGCATCGATCGCCGTCGGAAGATCGATGAGCCCGCCCCACAGCCGGGGGTGCTCCAGCGCGGCAACGCGGCCGAATCCCCAGATCTGTGCCTGATGGGGATGGGGGAGCGGATCGGAGGCGCCGGTCGCCACGGCTCCCTGCGTGAGACACCACAGTGGCCCGGTGTCCTCGGCCGCGCTGAGGGCTTGGACGAGGGCGGTGGTGGCGGCCAGCCCGATGGGCACGGATGGATGGTGGGGATGGGGCGACTCGTCCAGCGCGAGCAGACTCAGGATTCCCGAGGTTGTGAACTCCGCCGTCGTGGAGATGAGTTGCCGTGCCAGGTCGTCGCGGTGCAGGGCCGTGCCGTTGACGGCCAGCGTCTCGTGGGCCGCACCATGGGCATGGAGCGCTTGGGTGGTGGCGTGGACAGTCGGGTGGTCCTCCAGTCCCGAGGGGACGATGATCAGCCAGGTACCGGTGAGTGCCGGAGCGGTGGCGGGCTCCGGCAGGCGCTGCCAGGCGATGCGGTAGCGCCAGGAGTCGATGGTGCTCTGTTCGCGGTGTCGGCGTCGCCAGGTCGAGAGAACGGGGAGGGCGGGCAGCAGGGCGTCGATGCCGGGGCTGTCCTTGTCGAGCCGGAGGGCGGTGGTGAGGGTGCCGACGTCCTGTTCTTCGATGGCGTGCCAGAGCTCCGCCTCGGCCGAGTCTCCATGGCTCGCGCCATCGTTGGTGACAGGGCGGGTGGGCGGTGCCAGCCAGAAACGCTGGTGCTGGAAGGCGTATGTCGGCAGGTCGATCACCCGGGGGGTGGGATCCGCCGGGTACCAAGCGGTCCAGTCGATGGTTGTGTTGGTGGTGGTGTGGAGTTGGGCGAGTGTGTGGGTGAGGGCGTGGGTGTCGGGTTGTTTGCGGGTGAGGGTTGCGGTGACCAGGGGCGTGGGATGGTCGTTCGCGAGGTGGTGGAGGGTGTGTTGGGTGGCGGTGGTGAGGATGGGGTCGGGGCCGATTTCGAGGAAGGTGGTGGTTTGTGGGGCGATGTGGGTGATGGCGGGGTGGAAGTGGACGGGTTGGCGGATGTGCTGGGCCCAGTAGTCGGGGGTGGTGATGGAGTCGTCGGCGGGTTGGCCGGTGAGGTTGCTGATGAGGGGGATGGTGGGTGGGTGGTAGGTCAGTTCGGTGATGGCTTGGGTGAATGGTGTGAGGATGGGTTCCATCTGGGGGGAGTGGAAGGCGTGGCTGACGCTGAGTGTTCGGGTCTTGCGGCCGCGTTCCGCCCACGCCGCGCTGATGGCGTTCACCAGTTCTTCGGGTCCTGAGATCACCGTGTTGCCAGGGGTGTTGAGGGCGGCGATGCTGACTTGTCCGTCGGTTTGGGCGAGGTCGTGGGTGAGTTCGTCGGGGGTGGCGGCGATGGTGGTCATGGTTCCGCCGGTGGGGAGTTGGCCCATGAGGGTGGCGCGTGCGGCGACGAGTCGGCAGGCGTCGGGGAGGTCGAAGACCCCGGCGATGTGTGCTGCGGCGATTTCGCCGATGGAGTGGCCGATCACCGCGTCCGGGTGGACACCGACCGAGGCGAGCAGCCTCGCCAACGCGATATGCAGCGCGAACAGCCCCGCCTGCGCATACGTCGTGTGATCCAGGAGCTGAGCGTCTTCGGGGCCGCTACTGAAGACCAGCTCTTGGAGTGGACGATCGAGGTGGGGGTCGAGGAGTGCGCAGACCTCGTCGAAGGCTTCGGCGAAGACGGGGAAACGGGCGTACAGTCCGGCGCCCATGCCCGGCCGCTGGCTGCCCTGGCCGCTGAAGAGGAACACGGTGTGGCCCGTCCTGGGCATGACTTTCGCCGGGCTTACCACCCCCGGGTGCGGTTCACCGGTGGCCAGCGCCTCCAGGCCGGCCAGCAGCTCATCGCGTTCCGACCCGATCACCACGGCCCGGTGGTCGAACTGCGACCGAGAGGTGAGCAGAGACCAACCCACCTCGACCGGTGCCGCCTCCGGGGCATGACTCAGCAGTCCGGCGAGCGCGGCCGCCTGCCCGCGCAACGCCCGGTCGCTCTGGGCGGACAGCAGCCATGGCACGCCACCGATAGGTGTGGTTGCGGGGGCGGCCCCGTGGGGTTCCCGGGATCCAGGGGCCTGTTCAAGGATCAGGTGGGCATTGGTGCCACTGATGCCGAAGGAGGACACACCCGCCCGGCGTGGCCGTTCGCGCTCGGGCCAGGGCGTGGCCTCGCTGAGCAGCTGTACATCGCCCGCGTTCCAGTCCACATGGGGGCTGGGCTCATCGATATGGAGGGACGCGGGCAGCAGGCCGTGGCGCATCGCCATCACCATCTTGATGACGCCCGCCACTCCGGCGGCGGCCTGGGTGTGGCCGATGTTGGATTTGATGGAACCCAGCAACAGAGGTTGGCCGTCGCCCCGCTGCTGACCGTAGGTGGCCAGCAGCGCTTGGGCCTCGATGGGGTCGCCGAGGGTGGTGCCGGTGCCGTGTGCTTCGACGGCGTCCACGTCGGCGGGGGCGAGCTGGGCGTTGGCGAGTGCCTGGCGGATCACCCGTTGCTGGGAGGGCCCGTTGGGCGCGGTCAGGCCATTGCTGGTGCCGTCCTGGTTGACCGCCGAACCGCGGACGAGAGCCAGTACGCGGTGGCCGTTGCGCCGAGCGTCCGACAGCCGCTCCAGCAGCACCAGACCGACACCCTCACCCCACACCATGCCGTCGGCGGCCGAGGCGAACGGTTTACAGCGGGCGTCGGAGGCCAGCCCTCGCTGCCGGGAGAACTCGATGAACGCGCCCGGAGTGGCCATCACCGTGACTCCGCCCGCCAGGGCGAGCGCACATTCGCCCTGGCGCAGCGCCTGGGCGGCCAGATGCATCGCCACCAGCGATGAGGAGCACGCGGTGTCCACCGTGACCGCGGGCCCCTCCAGACCGAACGAGTACGCCACCCGACCCGACACCACACTGCCGATGTTCCCCGTGGCGACGTAGCCCTCGACATCACTCGCCGTGTCACCGGTGAGCGAGAGATAGTCCTGCGATGTCACACCCGCGAAGACACCGGTGTCGCTGCCGTTGAGCGTGTCCCGGTCCAGGCCCGCGTGTTCGAAGGTCTCCCAGGCGGCCTCCAGGAGCAGCCGCTGCTGGGGGTCCATGGCGAGTGCTTCCCGCGGGCTGATGCCGAAGAAGGCGGCGTCGAACTCGCCCGCGTCGTAGAGGAACCCGCCCTCTCGGACGTAGCTCGTACCCAGGTGCTCGGGGTCGGGATGGAAGAGCGCGTCCAGCTCCCAGTGGCGATCAGTGGGCATCTCCCCGATGGCGTCACGGCTTGCCACCACCAGATCCCACAGGTCCTTCGGGCTACGGGCGCCGCCGGGGAAGCGGCAGCCCATGCCCACGATGGCGATCGGTTCGTCGAGGGCGGCCACGGTGGGGGTATGCGGAGCGACG
Organism: Streptomyces sp. JLBJ103; assembly: GCF_058215575.1. Lineage (NCBI taxonomy): Bacteria > Bacillati > Actinomycetota > Actinomycetes > Kitasatosporales > Streptomycetaceae > Streptomyces > Streptomyces sp. JLBJ103. Next base: position 8,110,225 of record NZ_CM177089.1, read on the forward strand.
GCCGTCTGCCCGCCGGTGAGTTCGGTGCGCAGGTACGCGGTCAGGGCGTCGGGTGTCGGGTGGTCGAAGACCAGGGTGGGTGGCAGCTCGACGCCGGTGACGGTGGTGAGTTGATCGCGCAGCTCGACCGCGGTGAGGGAGTCGAAGCCGAGCTCCTGGAAAGGCTGGGCGGGCGGAATGGCGTCCGGTCCGGCATGACCGAGGATCGTGGCTGCCAGGAACTGGATCCGGTGCAGGAGGAGTTGGTGTTGTTCGGCCGCAGTGCAGCCGCTGAGCTGCTGAAGCAGCGGGGTGGCGGTCGCTCCGCCCTGGGGATCGGCCAGGCCGCCGGTGGCCGGGATGAGCTCGGAGAGCAGGGGGCTGGGGCGCTGAGCGGTGAAGGTGACGGGGAACGTCGCCCAGTCGATATCCGCGATGATCACGGTGGTGTCGCGGTGATTGAGCGCGTGATGCAGCGATGCGAGGGCCAGCTCCGGGCTGAGCGGCGACAGCCCACGTCGGCTGTAGAAGGAGCGGGCCGTTTCATCGGCGGCCATGCCTGCGTCGCTCCAGGGGCCCCAGGCGATGCTGGTGGCGGGCAACCCCCGGGCGTGGCGGTGTTCGACGAGGGCGTCGAGATAGGTGTTCGCCGCGGCATAGGCGCCTTGTCGGCTGCCGCCCCAGGCGGCGGCACCGGACGAGAACAGCACAAACGCGGAGAGGTCCAGATCCTGGGTGAGTTCATGCAGATGGGTCGCGGCCAGCGCCTTGGGGCCCAGAACATGCTGCAACCGGTCCGGTCCGAGATCGGCCAGAAGCTCGGTGTCGGATGTCCCGGCGGCGTGGATGACGGTGGTGAGGGGGTGTTCGGTGGGGATGGTGTCGAGGAGTTCGCGGAGGGTGTCGCGGTGGGAGACGTCGCAGGCGGTGATGGTGATGTCGGTGCCGAGTGCGGTGAGTTCTTGGGTGAGTTGGGGGGCGCCGGGTGCGTCGGGTCCGCTGCGGCTGACGAGGTGGAGTCGGGGTGCGCCGTGGTGGGCGAGATAGCGGGCGATCTGTGCGCCGAGGCCGCCGGTGCCGCCGGTGATCAGGGTGGTGCCGGACGGCTGCCAGGTGATGGGCGCCGTGAAAGGTGTGGTGGCGTGGCTGAGACGGCGGGCGAAGCAGCCGGTGGTGCGGATCGCCACCTGGTCCTCCGGTTGGCCGGGGGCGAGGAGCGTGGCCAGACGGCGGGCGGTGTGATGGTCGATGACGGTCGGGACATCGATCAGACCGCCCCAGCTTCGGGGGTGTTCCAGGGCGGCCGTACGGCCCAGCCCCCAGATCTGTGACTGGAGTGGGTGGGGCAGCGGTTCCCCGGGGACCACGGCTACGGCCCCTTGGGTGAGGCACCACAGGGGCGCGGCGATCTCGGTGTCGCCCAAAGCCTGTAGGAGTGTGAGGGTGGCGGCGAGCCCGGCGGGCACGGCGGGGTGGTCCGGATGCGGCTCCTGGGCGAGCGCGAGCAGGCTCACTACCCCGGCGATGTCGGCGCCTGAGACTGACGAGCCGAGTTGGTGTCCCAGCGTGTCCCGGGCGGCGCTGTCGGGCTCGATGGTGTGGGGGAGAGGAGTGGCGCCATGGGTGGTAAGGGCCTGCGTCACGGTTCGTACGGTGGGATGGTCCGCGTGGCCTACGGGGATGATCAGCAGCCAGGTGCCGTAGAGCGCCGGAGGCGTGGACTGTTCGGAGAGATGCTTCCACGTGGCCCGATACCGCCAGGAACCGATGACCGACTGCTCACGGTGGTGCCGCCGCCAGGCCGACAGGGTCGGCAAGACCGCGCCCAGCATGGTCCGCTGATCCGTGGGGGAGTCGAGTGTCGCCGCAAGTGCCTCGAGGTCCTCGCGCTCCACGGCCTCCCAGAACTCCCGGTCGGCCGACGCCGCCGAGTCGGGGGCGGCCGTGCCCGTCGAGGAGGCGGCCAGCCAGAAGCGCCGGTGCTGGAAGGCGTATGTCGGCAGGTCGATCACCCGGGGGGTGGGATCCGCCGGGTACCAGCGGGTCCAGTCGATGTCCGTGCCGGTGGTGGTGTGGAGGCGGGCGAGTGCGTGGGTCAGTGCGTAGGTGTCGGGCTGCTTCCGGGTGAGGACCGCTGTCACCAGGGGCGTGGGATGGTCGTTCGCGAGGTGGTGGAGGGTGTGTTGGGTGGCGGTGGTGAGGATGGGGTCGGGGCCGATTTCGAGGAAGGTGGTGGTTTGTGGGGCGATGTGGGTGATGGCGGGGTGGAAGTGGACGGGTTGGCGGATGTGCTGGGCCCAGTAGTCGGGGGTGGTGATGGAGTCGTCGGCGGGTTGGCCGGTGAGGTTGCTGATGAGGGGGATGGTGGGTGGGTGGTAGGTCAGTTCGGTGATGGCTTGGGTGAATGGTGTGAGGATGGGTTCCATCTGGGGGGAGTGGAAGGCGTGGCTGACGCTGAGTGTTCGGGTCTTGCGGCCGCGTTCTGCCCACGCCGCGCTGATGGCGTTCACCAGTTCTTCGGGTCCTGAGATCACCGTGTTGCCAGGGGTGTTGAGGGCGGCGATGCTGACTTGTCCGTCGGTTTGGGCGAGGTCGTGGGTGAGTTCGTCGGGGGTGGCGGCGATGGTGGTCATGGTTCCGCCGGTGGGGAGTTGGCCCATGAGGGTGGCGCGTGCGGCGACGAGTCGGCAGGCGTCGGGGAGGTCGAAGACCCCGGCGATGTGTGCTGCGGCGATCTCGCCGATGGAGTGGCCGATCACCGCGTCCGGGTGGACACCGACTGAGGCGAGCAGCCTCGCCAACGCGATGTGCAGCGCGAACAGCCCCGCCTGCGCATACGTCGTATGGTTGAGCAACCCGGTCCGCTCGGTGTCGAGGTCGAACACAACCTGTCGTAGCGGCTGTTCGAGGTGGGGGTCGAGGAGTGCGCAGACTTCGTCGAAGGCTTCGGCGAAGACGGGGAAGCGGTCGTAGAGTCCGGCGCCCATGCCCGGCCGCTGGCTGCCCTGGCCGCTGAAGAGGAACACCGTGTGGCCCGCGCCGGCCACGGCCTCGCCCGGCCCCACAACACCCGGGTGCGGTTCACCGGCGGCCAGCGCCTCCAGGCCCGCCAGCAGCTCATCGCGCTCCGTCCCCACCATCACGGCCCGGTGGTCGAACAGCGTCCGCGAGGTGAGCAGCGACCACCCCACCTCGGTCGGCGCCATCTCCGGGGCGTTGTTCACCCGCCTGGCCAGCGCCGCCGCCTGGTCCCGCAACGCCTCCGCGCTCCGCGCCGACACCACCCACGGCACCGGCCCGGCCGGTGGCCCGTCGCCCATCAGTTCCGTCGCGACCGGCTCGGACACCTCGGGGGACTGCTCAACGATGACATGGGCGTTGGTGCCGCTGATGCCGAAGGACGAGACCCCCGCCCGGCGCGGCCGTTCGCTCCGGGGCCAAGGTGTCGCCTCGGTCAGCAGTCGCACCTCGCCCGCGTTCCAGTCCACATGGGGGCTGGGCTCATCGATGTGCAGCGAGGCGGGCAGCAGGCCATGCCGCAGGGCCATCACCATCTTGATGACGCCCGCCACACCCGCGGCGGCCTGGGTGTGCCCGATGTTGGACTTGATCGAGCCGAGCCACAACGGCTGCCCGTCCTGCCGTTCCTGGCCGTAGGTGGCCAGCAGCGCCTGAGCCTCGATCGGGTCGCCCAGCGTGGTCCCCGTGCCATGGCCCTCCACCACGTCGACCTCGGCGGGGGACAGCCGTGCGTTGGCGAGTGCCTGGTGGATCACCCGCTGCTGTGACGGGCCGTTGGGCGCCGTCAGGCCATTGCTGGTGCCGTCCTGGTTGACCGCCGAACCCCGGAGCACCGCCAGCACCCGGTGGCCGTTGCGCCGTGCGTCGGACAGCCGCTCCAACAGCAGCAGACCGGCGCCCTCGCCCCAGCCGGTGCCGTCGGCCGCCGCCGCGAACGGCTTGCAGCGGCCGTCGGCGGCCAGCCCGCGCTGCCGCGAGAACTCGATGAAGGTGGTCGGGGTGGCCATCACGGTCACACCACCGGCCAGGGCCAGGGTGCATTCGCCCTGCCGCAGCGCCTGGGCGGCCAGATGCATGGCCACCAGCGACGACGAGCACGCGGTGTCCACCGTCACCGCGGGCCCCTCCAGGCCGAACGAGTACGCCACGCGCCCGGACATGACGCTCGGGGTTCCGCCCGCCAGCAGATAGCCCTCGACCTCTTCCGCCGAGGAGCTCCCGGCCGCGCCGTACCCCTGGTAGGTGCCACCGGTGAACACACCGGTGCTGCTGCCGTGGAGCGTGTCCCGGTCCAGGCCCGCGCTCTCGAAGGTCTCCCAGGCGGCCTCCAGGAGCAGCCGCTGTTGGGGGTCCATGGCGAGTGCTTCACGCGGGCTGATGCCGAAGAAGGCGGCGTCGAACTCGCCCGCGTCGTAGAGGAATCCGCCCTCGCGCGCGTAGCTGGTGCCCAGACGATCCGGGTCGGGGTGGAAGAGGGTGTCCAGGTCCCAATGGCGGTCGGTGGGCATCTCCGCGATGGCGTCCCGGCCCGTGGAGACCAGTTCCCACAGCCCCTCCGGTGAACTCACCCCGCCCGGGTAGCGGCACGCCATGCCGACGATCGCGATCGGTTCGTCGTCCGTGACCGCCGACGGCGTATGCGTACTGACGGCCGTCTTCTGGCCCATGAGTTCGGCGCGCAGATATGTGGCGAGGGCGCTCGGCGTGGGGTGGTCGAAGACCAGCGCGGGTGCGAGGCTCAGCCCGGTGGCGGCCGTGAGCTGATTCCGGAGTTCGACGGCGGTCAGCGAGTCGAAGCCGAGTTCCTGGAAGGGCTGGGCGGGCGCGATCGCGTCGATGCCGCTGTGGCCGAGGATGGTGGCCGCGAGTGTCTGGATATGCCGGACGAGGATCTGGAGCTGCTGATCGGCGGTGGCGGCGTCGAGCTGGTGCCGCAGCGGACTGTCCACGGCTGTGCCGTCGGCTGTACTCGGCGATGCGGGCTGCTCCCCATCGGACGTGGTGAGCCGGGCCAGCAGCGGACTCGGCCGTTGTGCCGTGAACGCCCCCGCGAACCGGTTCCAGTCGACATCGGCGATCGTGACGGCCGTGTCGTTCTGCGTCAGGGCATGGTGCAGGGATTTCAGGGCGAGGTCGGTGCCAAGGGGTGAGAGACCGCGTCGCTTGAGGTGTGTGAGGGCCGTTTGGTCGGCGGCCATCCCGGCGTCGCTCCAGGGGCCCCAGGCCAGGCTGGTGGCGGGCAACCCCCGGGCGCGGCGGTGTTCGGCGAGGGCGTCGAGGTAGGTGTTCGCCGCGGCGTAGGCGGCCTGCTGACCACTGCCCCAGGTGGCCGAGTTCGACGAGAAGAGGACGAAGGCGGTGAGTTCGTGGTCCTGAGTGAGCTCATGGAGATGGGCGGCGGCCTGCGCCTTCGACCGCAGAACACGTTCGAGCTCCGCGGGGGACAGCTCGGCGATCGGAGCCAGCTCCATCGTCCCCGCGGCGTGGATGACGGTGGTCAGGGGGTGTTCGGTGGGGATGGTGTCGAGGAGTTCGCGGAGGGTGTCGCGGTGGGAGACGTCGCAGGCGGTGATGGTGATGTCGGTGCCGAGTGCGGTGAGTTCTTGGGTGAGTTGGGGGGCGCCGGGTGCGTCGGGTCCGCTGCGGCTGACGAGGTGGAGTCGGGGTGCGCCGTGGTGGGCGAGATAGCGGGCGATCTGTGCGCCGAGGCCGCCGGTGCCGCCGGTGATCAGGGTGGTGCCGGACGGTTGCCAGGTCGTGGGTGCCGTGGATGTCGTGGCCGGTGTGGTGGCGTGGCTGAGACGGCGGGCGAAGCTGCCCGACGCGCGGATGGCGACCTGGTCCTCGGGCTGACCGGACACCAGCAGCGCGGCGAGACGGCTCGCCGTCTGATGGCCGATCGTCATGGGCAGGTCGATGAGACCGCCCCAACGCCGAGGATGCTCGAGGGCGGCCACTCGCCCCAGCCCCCAGATCTGTGTCTGACCGGGGTGCGGGAGAACGTCGCCATTCCGGGTGGCGACGGCGCCCTGCGTGAGGCACCACAGCGGTGCGGCGATCCCGGCGTCGCCGAGCGCCTGGATGAGCGCCGTCGTCGCGGCGACTCCGGTGGCTACCGCGGGGTATGCGGCGTGCGGCACTTGGTCGAGCGCGAGCAGATTGAGGATTCCCGAGAGCGGTGTGTCCTCGGCCAGTTGGGCGAGCTGTTCCGCCAGATCCGCGCGCTCGACCTCCTGGGAGTTGAGCGGGAGGGCGAGCGTGGTGGCGCCGTGGGAGTGCAGGGCCTGCACGGCGGCCCGGACCGCGATGTGTTCCGCACCGTCGGCGGGCATCACCACCAGCCAGGTGCCGGTCAGCTCCGCGGTGTCCGGCTCGGGCAGCTGCTGCCAGGTGACCCGGTAGCGCCAGGAGTCGATGACGGTCTGCTCGCGATGCCGACGCCGCCAAGCCGAGAGAACGGGGAGGGCGGGCAGCAGGGCGTCGATGCCGGGACTGTCCTCGTCAAGCCCGAGGGTGGACTTCAAGGTGTCCACGTCGAGCTCTTCGATGGCGTGCCAGAGCTGCGCCTCGGCCGGATCCTCGCCCGTACAGCCACCTCCGCCGGCCCGTGCGGTGGGCTGCGCCAGCCAGAAACGCTGGTGCTGGAACGCGTATGTCGGCAGGTCGATCACCCGGGGGGTGGGATCCGCCGGGTACCAGCGGGTCCAGTCGATGTCCGTGCCGGTAGTGGTGTGGAGGCGGGCGAGTGCGTGGGTCAGTGCGTAGGTGTCGGGCTGCTTCCGGGTGAGGACCGCTGTCACCAGGGGCGTGGGATGGTCGTTCGCGAGGTGGTGGAGGGTGTGTTGGGTGGCGGTGGTGAGGATGGGGTCGGGGCCGATTTCGAGGAAGGTGGTGGTTTGTGGGGCGATGTGGGTGATGGCGGGGTGGAAGTGGACGGGTTGGCGGATGTGCTGGGCCCAGTAGTCGGGGGTGGTGATGGAGTCGTCGGCGGGTTGGCCGGTGAGGTTGCTGATGAGGGGGATGGTGGGTGGGTGGTAGGTCAGTTCGGTGATGGCTTGGGTGAATGGTGTGAGGATGGGTTCCATCTGGGGGGAGTGGAAGGCGTGGCTGACGCTGAGTGTTCGGGTCTTGCGGCCGCGTTCTGCCCACGCCGCGCTGATGGCGTTCACCAGTTCTTCGGGTCCTGAGATCACCGTGTTGCCAGGGGTGTTGAGGGCGGCGATGCTGACTTGTCCGTCGGTTTGGGCGAGGTCGTGGGTGAGTTCGTCGGGGGTGGCGGCGATGGTGGTCATGGTTCCGCCGGTGGGGAGTTGGCCCATGAGGGTGGCGCGTGCGGCGACGAGTCGGCAGGCGTCGGGGAGGTCGAAGACCCCGGCGATGTGTGCTGCGGCGATCTCGCCGATGGAGTGGCCGATCACCGCGTCCGGGTGGACACCGACCGAGGCGAGCAGCCTCGCCAACGCGATATGCAGCGCGAACAGCCCCGCCTGCGCATACGTCGTGTGATCCAGCAGATCCGCCTGCTCCGTGCCATCGCTGAAGACCACATCGCGCAGTGCATGCTCCAGATGCGGATCGAGGAGCGCACACACTTCGTCGAAGGCTTCGGTGAAGACGGGGAAGCGGTCGTAGAGTCCGGCGCCCATGCCCGGCCGCTGGCTGCCCTGGCCGCTGAACAGGAACACCGTGTGGCCCGCGCCGGCCACGGCCTCGCCCGGCCCCACGACGCCCGGGTGCGGTTCACCGGCGGCCAGTGCCTCCAGACCCGCCAGCAGCTCTCCACGCTCCGTCCCCACCATCACGGCCCGGTGGTCGAACAACGTCCGCGAGGTCAGCAGCGACCAGCCCACCTCTGCCGCGCCCACATCGGCATCGCCGTCCTCGACCCGCCTGGCCAGCGCCGCCGCCTGGTCCCGCAACGCCTCCGCGCTCCGCGCCGACACCACCCACGGCACCGGCCCGGCCGGTGGTCCCGCGTTCACCGGCTTCGCCTCGTCCGCGTCGGTCGGCTCGGGAGCCTGCTCCAGGATCAGGTGGGCGTTGGTACCGGAGATACCGAAGGAGGACACCCCCGCCCGGCGCGGATGGCCGGCCCGCGTCCATGGTGCGGCCTCGGCGAGCAGCCGGATGTGCCCGGCCGTCCAGTCCACATGCGGGGTCGGCTGATCGATGTGCAGTGAGGCGGGCAGCAGCTCATGCCGCATCGCCATCACCATCTTGATCACGCCCGCCGCGCCCGCGGCCATCTGTGCGTGGCCGATGTTCGACTTGATGGATCCCAGCAACAGCGGTCGGCCGTCGGGGCGTTCCTGGCCGTAGGTGGCCAGCAGCGCCTGGGCCTCGATCGGGTCGCCCAGCGTGGTCCCGGTGCCGTGTGCCTCGACCGCGTCCACTTCCGACGGCGACAGCCGGGCGTTCTCGAGTGCCTGCCGGATCACCCGCTGCTGCGACGGGCCGTTGGGTGCCGTCAGACCGTTGCTCGCACCGTCCTGGTTGACGGCCGTGCCCCGGATCACGGTCAGTACCCGGTGGCCGTTGCGCCGTGCGTCGGACAGCCGCTCCAGCAGCAGTACGCCGATGCCCTCGGACAGCGTCATTCCGTCGCTGTCGGCTGAGAACGCCTTGGACCGGCCGTCCGGGGCGAGGCCGCGCAGCTCGCTGAAGCCGATGAACGGGGCCGTCGAGGACATCACGGCGACACCGCCCGCCAGGGCGAGTTGGCATTCGCCCTGCCGGATCGACTGGCACGCCAGATGCATGGCCACCAGCGACGAGGAACACGCGGTGTCCACCGTCACCGCGGCGCCCTCGAGACCCAGGGTGTACGCCACCCGGCCGGACACCACACTGGCCGAGTTGCCGATCGTGAAGTATCCGGCGGAGCCCTCGGGCACCTGCGAGACGTCCGAGCAGTAGTCGAGGTGGTCACAGCCGATGAAGGTGCCGGTGCGGCTGCCCCGCAGCGATTCAGGATCGATACCGGCGTACTCGATGGCCTCCCACGACGCTTCCAGGGCCAGCCGCTGCTGCGGTGCCATCCCCAGTGCCTCGCGCGGGCTGATGCCGAAGAAAGCGGCGTCGAATCCGGCGGGGTCGTCGATGAAGCCGCCCTCGCGGCAATAGCTGGTGCCCGGGTGTTCCGGGTCGGGGTGGAAGAGGTTGTCCAGGTCCCAGTTGCGGTTCGTCGGCAGCTCGGTGATGGCGTCCCGCTCGGCGGCGACCAGCTCCCACAGTTCCTCGGGGGACCGTACGCCCCCGGGGAATCGACAGGACATCCCGACAATGGCGACCGGCTCGGATCCGGCCGACTCGGCGTCCTTCAGACGGCGCTGAGTCTGACGCAGGTCCGCCGTGACGCGCTTCAGGTAGTCGAGAAGCCTCTCTTCGTTGTTCGCCATTGGCGGCGTACCCACTTCCCTCGACGAGAACCGGCGACCTCATGTCTCGTTGGACGGGCCGAACGAGCTGCAGAACGTGCCCGGTCAGGGCCGGACGTATGGCCCGTCCGGTGCTTTACCGACGGTGGCAGTCGTAGCTTCCCCGCAGCACGGTTCCATCGGGAAAGGTGAAACTCGTGTTGTCCCTGAAATGTCCAGGACCGAGGATCTGGTAATCGTCGACCAGACCCAGTTTGATTCCCTCGGTGTTGCCGTCGGCGTCCGGAGTCACCACCTGGCTGAGCGGGCCCTTGAACATGAGATGCCCGTTCTTCCAGCCCGGGGAGGAGTAATTGCCGGACGAGCCCCAGTTGTCGTGGTACTGGTTGATGAAGGTTTTGTCGACGGGATTCCAACCGAAGGAGGAACGTCCGGCGACTTTTCCGGGTTCCAGGGTGGCGTCGGTGTAGTAGTAATGGCCTCCCATGGCCTTCTTCGTGGTCATGCGCAGCACCGCCGGCTTTCCGCCCGGCGGCGGTGTGTAGTCACAGGTGTACGTGCCGAGCAGAAAGTCCAGATCGCGCATCTGGGGCGGCGCGGGCAGCGGATTGGTGGACCGCGGCGGCTCCTTTCCCTGGGGGTCGGGTTCGGCGTTCACCGGGCTCATGGTGAGCGCGACCACGCTCACGGCGGCCAGACCGACCATACCGACGGGGACGCGTCGCCGGATCCGCCTCGCCCCGCGCGCCGGGGGAAGCGGATCCTGTCCTTCTGTTCTGTGGGTACGCACACTCAACTCCACCGGTAATCGAGGCCTGACCTTCGGTCCAGCGCCCGGCGGATCAGCGGGCGCCGATACGGCGACCATCATTTGCGTCCGCACTAAAGGTGATCTAACGCGCCGCTAGGTCCTTCGCCTTAGTCCAGCTTTAGTGATATCGCGGACCATGAACCGGACGTTCGCGATAAGGAGGATGGCGATGGGCGACTCTGGCGGACTGGGTGAGTCCTCGGTCACACATGGCTGGCCGGCCCTGGAAAAGTACATCGACCGGGCACCCAGCTCGAAGGAGATGATGACCTGGATCGAATCGATCGTCAGCCAGGGTATTCGCCGGGCGGGTTATCCGGCCGACAGCTGGACCGAGGAGTGGGCCGCCGACCAGTTCCGGGAGACGGGGCTCGAGGACGTCCGGCTGGAGCCGTTGGACACACCGATCTGGCGACCGCGATCCGCCACCTTTGAGCTATGGCCGGTGGACCGTCCCGATGACGTCATCCGCTTCTCCGGGCTCGCCCTGCCGTACACCACCCCCACCGAGGGGACCGAGGGACACCTCATCCGCATGGGGGACGGGGAGGAGGGGGAGCTGCGCGGCCGTATCGCCGTACAGGAGATCGGCTTCACCCGGCTTCCGCAGACGGAGGTGCAGGCCCGGGCCACCGACTGTTACGACCCCGAGGGTGTGTTTCCCGATCTCGTCCAGACCGTCCCGTTCGACCTTCCGCATGTGCTGGACTTCGACATCGCCATCAAGGACGGCGCGACCGCCTATGTCGGACTGCTCACCGGACTGCCCTGGGAGACCAGTGACTTCTACTGGCCCTACGACGCGGAGCGGCGGTCGATCCCCGGGATCTGGCTGAGCGGGGAGGACGGGGCGAAGGTCCGTGAGCTGATGGCGTCCGGTGAGTGCGAGGGGCGGATCGTCTCCGATGCCACGATCACCGAGGAGACCACCCACAATGTGGTGGGAACACTTCCCGGAGCCTCGGACCACTGGGTCATCGTCGGCTCCCACCACGACGGTCCGTGGGCCTCCGCGGTCGAGGACGCCTCCGGTGTCGCCCTCGTCCTGGCGCAGGCCACGTTCTGGGCCTCGGTGCCGCGGGAACTGAGGCCGCACAACATGCTGTTCGTGCTGACCTCCGGCCACATGGCGGGTGCCGCGGGTACCCAGGCTTTCATCGCGGCGCATCCCGAGCTGTTCCCCAAGGTCGTCCTGGAGATGCATCTGGAGCACGCCGCGCGGGAGGCGGTGGTGGTCGACGGGGAGGTCGTGCCCACCGACGATCCCGAGGTGCGCTGGTGGTTCACCACCCAGGCGCCGCGGCTGGAGCGGCTGGTGGCCGAGTCCATCGCGGCGGAGGACCTGCGGCGTTCATGGATCCTGTCGCCGACCGCCTTCGCGCCCAACCCCGCGACCGATGGCGCGTACTTCTACTACACCGGGGTGCCGCTGGTGCAGCTGATCACCACGCCGATGTACATCTTCGATCCGCGGGACACCCCGGACAAGGTCGATCAGCAGAGCCTGGTGCCCCTCACCATGGGGGCGGCACGGATCATCGCCGGGACCGTCGGCTGTGAACCGGACACTCTCCGGGTGCCGATCGAGAACGCACAGGCCACGACGGACACCTCGGACACCAGGGACACGACGGAGTAGCGCCGTGCAGATGAGAGGACGGCTCGCCGGGATCCGGCGGGCCGTCCTCCCCCCATGCGCAGTCTCTAGCGGCCCGACGCCGTCAGTGCGCAGCGGGCCGTGGCGGTCTTGCGGGGGTCGCTTTCGGAACGGGCGGTGAGGAGCACCTTGCCGTGCCGGTCGGCGCCCTTCTTCGCGGTCACGGCCACCTCCACGTCCACCGAGGTTCCGGCCTCGGCGGTGGTGAGCCGGTTGGGCAGCCAGGCCGACCAGCCCCGCCCGGCGGCCGTGGCCGACAGCCGGTACACATCGGAGGTGGTGGAGGCGCTGGTGTTCCCGGGCCGATCACCCTTTTCGGCCGTGGTGTCGCCGGTGTTGGCGAGGGCGAAGGTGCACCGGGCCCGGCCCTCGGACGGCTTGCCCGTCGCCTGGCCACGGCCTACGGCCAGCCCACGCCGCTGTGTCCCGTCGCCGTCGAGGGAGCGGACGGCCACGGTGTACGAGAGCACCCCGGACCGGTTCCGGTGCGGATCGAGGACGTAGAAGTGCAGCCGGTTGGCCTTGTCGATGTACTCGTACTTGCTGCCGGAGTCGGCCCCGGCGTGGAAGAGCGCGTCGCTGAGCTGGCGGTAGTCCCCCATGGTGATCTTCTGCGGGGTGCCGTCGGGGCGCTTGAAGTCCACCAGGTCGATGTCCTCGGGATGCGCGTCGATGACCCAGGCGAACGGTGCCCTGTCCTGTTCCTTGGTCTTGCTGAGCAGCACTCCGTGGTCCGGGGTGAAGGAGTCCATGCCCATCCGGTCCACGACCTCGAGGGTGTAGTGGTCGTAGCCGCCGCCGTCGCACAGCGGATCGGTGTCGCGGTCGCAGGGCGGGGAGAGGTCCTTGTCCATGGCGATGGTGACACCGGACAGCCCCTTCTTCCCCGGTGGGGCGGAGCGCGCGGTGACCCGGGCGGTGATGAGCCCGGAGTCCTTCAGGGCGGCACGGTCCAGCCGCAGGACATTGCGCTCGTCCACGATGCCCAGCTTCAGCTTGTCGCGCAGCACATGCTGGGCGCCCATCGAAGCGCCCGCGGTGGCGGGGATCCGCCAGCGGGTGTGCGGACCTCCGGGGCCGTTGAACGAGCCCCGGGAGAGCATCCCCCAGATACCGGTGTAGGCGCGGCTGAGCGGGGTGCCGTACGGGTTGTTGTAGTTGTCCCCGATGCCCAGGATGTGGCTCAACTCATGGGCGTAGACGGCCATGCCGGAGCTCTCGGCCTGGAGGGACGAACCGTCCGCGGCGTTCGGCCAGATACGGGCGGCGGCCTGCCAGGAGGTCCAGGGGACATAACGGGTCGTGGCCGCGTTGTTCCCGGTGGGGATCGGCGGGCCCCACACCGCGGGGACGTCGCCCGCGCTCGCGAACTTCATCTGGCCGAACTCCTGCCAGGTGGAGGACTCGTCCTCCCCGGCGGTGAGATAGAAGACGAAGTCGAACTTCCCCGCCTCGTCGGAGCCGATGTCGCCGGTCCAGGCCGCCTTGGCGTCGGCGCGGATGTCCTTGCCACAGCTGTCTCCGGCAGGGCAGGCGCCCGGGTTCATCCCGTTCTCGACGCCGTACTGATACGACTTCCAGGGCATGCGGTACACCCCGAAGGCGGTCAGATCGACACCGATGCGTCCGCCAGAGTCCTCCATCCAGTACTCGTTGATGGTGTGACCGTGGTTCAGCGGGCCTGGCTTGTTGAGGAAGTCCCGGTAGAAGCCGGGGAGGCGGTCACGGGGGATACCGGCGGCGGTGGGCTGCGGATTGCCGAACCGGTTCGATCCGGCCGGTTTGCTGACCGTGAACTCCTCGTCGGGGTAGTCCAGGAGGACCAGGGCGCCCTTGAAGGTGCGCTGGGTGGGCTCGACCGACGGATCGGCCCAGTCGGTGCCGGGGACCGCGCGGTAGTCGGCCCAGGTCATATCGTCCGGGTTGCGCCAGTTCTGGGGGTCGATCGGCTGGACCAGCGGTGGTCCGGTGGGCCGAGCCGACGGTGTGCCGTCCGCGGTGGCGCGGGCGGGTCCGGCGGCGACGGCCGCCAGAGTGGCGAGGGCGGTGGCGACGAGCGTTAAGCGGCGGGCTCGTCTTCGGCGGAGAAACAAGGCTCACCTCTTGTCGGGCGTCTTGGGGCTCAGACATGACAAGCCGTGCGAACGGTATGCCTACCGCTGCCCAAGGTAAGCCGGTGGAGGGGGTGGCGCCAGAGTGCCGCTGTGACGTCTGCCCAGGATGCCCGCCCCGGGATCACACCGGCCGCAGCCGCCGGATGCGGTCCAGGTCCCCGGCGAGCAGATCGTCGTGTGCCAGGGCGAAGTCCCCGTTGGGCAGCGCGTCCTGGCCGAAATAGGCGCCCATCACCGTGTCGGGGAGAAACCGCCGCAGCTCATGGCGCATCCCCGCGGGATAGTCGACGGGTTCGCCCCAGCCCTCCGGAGCCTCGTCGGTACCGAACAGCACCCAGTGGTCCACCGACACCTCGGCGTCCAGATCGGGCGGCCCGCCGGTGTGGCAGTCCAGCGCGGGCAGGGTCAACTGGTCCGGCTCCAGCGGCTCGTACCACATCAGCAGGGGCTTGGCGCGCTGTGCGTCGGCGTTGTCGAAGCAGCACACCGCGATGGTGTGGCATGGGTACCGCTCCGCGTAGAACTCCAGCAGCCGCGGATCGATCCGGGGCCGCTTGCGGGGCGCCACCTGGTACAGCGCTTCGGTGATGGCGATGGGATCGCGGGCGAGCAGCACCGTGTAGACGTCGTGGTCGAACACCTCCACCACGGGCGCGGGGCCCCGGCTCATCCAGATCATCTCCGAGGGCGCGGCCACCGGGACCGGACGCACCGCGTCCACCATGCGCTTCAGGATGTCGTCGGAGCTCCCCGCCGACAGGAAGTTCTGCCGGGTCATGGGGAGGGCGGGCAGATGCAGCAGCATCGCGTTGGGCCCGGTGGCCAGATTGACCGCGGTGTTCTGATAGCCCAGCACATGGATCAGACCGTGCTCCGGGTGGTGACGGCGCCCCGCGTACACCGTGGTGCCGGAGAACCTGGCCGGGGCCATCGAGATACACATGCGGGCCACGCTACCCACACGGCGGTGGGGCCGGCGCACCGGGACGCCCGCGGTGGGGGCGGGCCATGCGGGCGTTGGGGGCGAAGCGGACGCGGATCGCCCCCGTGCGGCGTTCCGTACCCGTAGACGGCTGCCGGGCGGGCGACAAAGCGCGATAGCGTGTACAAGCCAACGGGAGGCTGCCGTACGGCCCGGGGACGTGGCTCATCACACCCGGGATCAGCACATCCGGAAGGCGAGGTGCACCCGCGCTCCTCCAGGCTGGGCGGCTTCACCGAGCGGCTTCCCGTCTGGCGCGACTCGTGGATACCAGCACTAGGAGCCCTCTTGACCAGCCCAGAACAGCGCATGGCTGACCTGCTCAAGACCTTCGGTGAGCCAGCGGCGAGCACTGCGCACCTGCTGTGCGACAGGCACCCGGCCGACGCCGTGGCGTTCACGTTGGTGGGCAAGGACCTGACCGGCCATGACATGACGTTCGGTGAGCTGCGCGACCGCTCGGCGCGCATGGCCGGCGCGCTGGCCGACCTGGGGGTGGGAGTCGGCGACCGCGTCGCCACCTTGATGGGCAAGTCCGCCGAACTGCTGGTCGCGACCCTCGCGATCTGGCGCCTGGGGGCCGTCCAGGTCCCGCTGTTCACCGCGTTCGCACCGCCGGCCATCGCGCTGCGGACCACGGGCAACGGCACCAAGGTCGTGATCACCGATGCCGATCAGCGTCCGAAGCTGGACCCGGAGTCCGGCTTCCCCTCCGAGCGGCCCTGGCGGATTGTCACCACCGGTCCGGTCGAGGGGGACGACCTGGGCTTCACCGAGCTGGAGGCCGGATCCGCACCACAGGCCGAGCCGGTGGCCCTGGGCGGCGACGCGACGATCGTGGAGCTGTTCACCTCCGGCACCGCGGGCACTCCGAAGGCCGTCCCGATCCCGCTGCGGGCGGTCGCGGGCTTCGTCATGTACCAGGAATTCGGCTTGGACCAGCGTCCCGAGGACGTGTTCTGGAACGCCGCCGACCCGGGATGGGCCTACGGCCTCTACTACGCCATCATCGGGCCCCTCGCCACCGGGCAGCGCAGCCTGCTGTTCAACAGCCTGTTCTCCGCCGAGTCCACCTGGGCGGTGCTCTCCCGCTACGGCGTCACCAACTTCACCGCCGGCCCCACCGTCTACCGGAAGCTGCGCGGATCGGAGCTGCCCGCCCCCGACGACCTGCGGCTGCGCTGCTGCTCCGCGGCCGGTGAGCCGCTGCCCCCGGACGTCGTGGAGTGGGCGCGGGAAACGCTCGGTGTGCCGGTGCGCGACCACTACGGCTCCACCGAACTGGGCATGGCCATCTGCCACGCCTGGCACCCGGCCCTGCGTACCGACCTCAAGCTCGGTGCCATGGGCCGTCCGATGCCCGGCTGGGCGGTCAAGGTGCTCCGCGAGGACACCAACTCCGCCATGGCCAAGACGGACGTCCCCGGCCGCGTTGTGATCGACATCCCCGCCAGCCCGCTGATGTGGTTCCAGGGCTACCGGGACGCCCCCGAGCAGACCGCCGAGAAGTTCAGCCCCGACGGACGCTGGTTCTACACCGGTGACACCGCGGCCCGGGACGAGGAAGGCGATCTGTTCTTCTCCGGCCGCGGCGACGACGTCATCCTCATGGCGGGCTACCGCATCGGCCCGTTCGAGGTGGAGAGTGTGCTGCTGGAGCATCCGGCCGTGGCGGAAGCGGCCGCGGTCGGTGTGCCCCACGAGGAGTACGGCGAGATGGTGGAGGCGTTCGTGGTGCTGCGCCCCGGTGACGCGGAGCCCGGCGACGGGCTCGCCGCCGAACTCCAGCAGCTGGTGCGGGAGCGGTTCGCCAAGCACGCCTACCCGCGGAGCATCCACTTCGTGACGGAACTCCCCAAAACCTCCAGCGGTAAGACACAGCGCTTCCTGCTGCGTCCGCAAGCGGGTTCCGGCCGGGGCCGCTGAACCTCGGCTTCCGCCATCGCCCGACCGCCGCCCCGGCTTCCGTGCGCCGCACGTGAGCCGGGGCCGTTCACACGGTCGGCACACGATCAGGTCCGGGAGCGCGAGAGCGCCTCGCACACCGCCTCCTCCGTGCGTCCCACCACCGCCGAGCCGTCGTCCGCCGTGATGATCGGCCGCTGGATCAGCTTGGGGTGCTCCGCGAGCGCCGCGATCCAGCGGTCCCGCGCGCTCTCCTCGCGCGGCCAGTCCTTCAGCCCGAGCTCCTTCGCGGCCGCCTCCTGGGTCCGGGTGATGTCCCAGGGCTCGAGCCCGAGCCGGGACAGCACCGCCCTGATCTCGTCCTGGCTCGGTACGTCGTCGAGATAGCGGCGGACGGTGTACCCCGCACCCTCCGCGTCGAGCAGAGTGAGCGCGCTGCGGCACTTCGAGCACGCCGGATTGATCCAGATCTCCATGCCGGACACCGTACCCCGAGACCGCTCAGACCGGTTCTGACCAGGGGGCTTTGTCAGTGCCCAGCCGTAGAATGAAGGCAGTGAAAGGGAAGGATCCCGACCGTCTCAGGAGGATGCCGATGGCCACTGCCGCAACACCTCTTCCGGACCTGCCGAGCTTTCCGACCCTGCCGAAGAAGCGGATGCCCGCGGGCCGTCCGCGCGAGTGGTACGAGTCCCACAACCGTCGGCTGAAGGCCATGCGCCTGGCCATCGCCCTGCTCAACTCCGGTGTGTACCGCGCCGAGCAGGCACCCAACCGCAGGATACGCACCACCGCGGTCCGGATCGGAGTGCATCCGCCCTCCGACACCACCTGCCGTATGGTGCGCTCCCTGATCCGCCACGACAGCCACTGACCACCCCGGCCGCCCGCCGCGCCCGTTGCCGGGCTCGGCGGGCGGCTCCGTAGCGCGCCGGATCAGCCGAGCCCCGGCAGGCTCCGCAGTTCGCCGATCCGCAGCACCCGGGCGAGCACGACGAACAGCAGCGCCATGGTGACGCACCCTCCGGCCAGACCCAGTACGGGAGCCCAGGCCGAGGAATCCACGGCGCTGGAGCAGCCGCGGGCCACCAGCCAGCCGAGCCCGGCGGCCGCCACCGCCGCAGCGGTCAGCTTGCCGTAGGTGCGGCACAGCCGCTTGCCGTCCAGCCGCCCTTCCAGCCGGCGCCGCAGCCGCAGCGCGGTGAACAGCAGCCCCACCGCGTACGACACGGCGTAGCCCGCGGCCATCCCGGTCACCGACCAGCGTGCCGGGAGCAGTAGATGGCAGGCCACAGCCAGGGCGATGTTCACCCCGCTGATCCACATCGCCATCCAGAAGGGCGTGCGGGTGTCCTCGAAGGCGTAGAAGCCGCGCAGCAGCAGATACTGCGCGGAATACGGAATCAGACCGAGACCGAACGCCTGGAGCATCTGGCCCAGCGGCAGTGCGGTGGTGGCGTCCGAGGAGCCGTGCGCGAACAGCAGTTGGGCGACCTGCGGACCGAAGGCCAGGAAGAAGAAGGCGGCGGGCACGATCACCACACCACTGGTCCGCAGCGCGCGGGAGAGGTCATGGCGCAGATCGTCCAGCCGGTGTTCGGCCACGGCCAGGCTCATCCGCGGCAGTAGCGCCGTGACCAGTGAGACCGTGACGATCGACTGCGGCAGCAGCCAGATGGTCTGGGCGTAGGAGTACGCGGAGTAGCCCACACCGGAGGTGGGCAGTTGCTGGTCGGCCGCGTTGGCGAAGTTGGTCACCACCGCGAGCGCCACCAGGTTGGCCACCACGAGCATCAGTGTCCAGCGGGCCGCCACGAGGCTCTTGCGCAGCCCCGTGCCCCGCCAGTCGAAGCGCGGCCGGAAGCGGAAGCCCGCGGCACGGACGTAGGGCACGAGCGCGAGGGCCTGGAGCGCGATACCGATGGTGGTGCCGATCCCCAGCAGCCGCACCTGCGCCGCGGTGATGTCCTCCACCCGCTCGGGCACGGTCAGCAGTCCGACGTACCACCCGAACATGGCGATGAGAATGACGTTGTTCAGTACCGGGGTCCACATCATCGCCCCGAACTTGCCCCGGGCGTTGAGGACTTGGCCCATGATGAAGTACACGCCGTAGAAGAAGATCTGCGGCAGCAGGAAGCGCGCGAAGACCACTGTCAGCTCGAAGGCGGCATGGGTGTGCGGCGAGTCGTCCCGGTAGATGCTCACGATCTCCGGGGCCGCCCATACGGAGAGCAGTGTGCCCACACCGAGCACACAGAGCACCAGGGTGACCAGGCGCTGCTCGTATGCCTGCCCGCCGTCGGGCTGTTCGGCGCGGGCACGCACCAGTTGGGGCACCAGCACGGAGTTGAGGGCGCCGCCGATCAGCAGTGTGTACAGGCTCATCGGCACGGTGTTGGCGGTGTTGTACGTACTGGCCAGCAGGCCGGTGCCGAGCGCCGCGGCCTGGAGCACCTGCCGGATCAGCCCCGTGGCTCTGGACACCGTCGTGCCGAGCGCCATCAGTACGGAGGACCGCATCAGCCCGCCCTGGGCGCCGTCCTGCCCTCGGGTGGTGTGCCGCGCCCGTTCGTGCTTCCCCCGTGACCGGGAATCCGTCTCCGCACCTGTCTTCTCGATCATGGGGGCAATCTACCGGGGCGCGCGGGATGCCATTCCGCCGGTGGACCGGTGGGGGTCCGTTTTCCGCCGGGAAGGAAATGCGGAGACGGGCGGGTAAGGGAATGCTGCTGGAATTCCCCTGACACCGTCGGAGGGGCGAAGCGTCGGCGCCTGGGTCTCAGGAGTAGATGCGTATTTTAGCTGATATGTCCTGCTATGTCGCTTCCCGTTGCGAGGGAAGCGGCGCGGACGCAGGCTCTCCTTGACGGAGGGAGACCTGCGATGACCCAGCAACCGCCGCCGTCGGTGGTCGACCGTCCGGTCGTCGGCTCGTACGCGACCTACGCCGGAGCCCAGCGTGCCGTCGACTTCCTGTCCGACAACAAGTTCCCGGTGGAACACACGGCGATCATCGGCTCGGATCTGCGCATGGTGGAAACGGTGCTCGGGCGGCTCACCCGTGGCCGTGCGGCGCTGGCCGGTGTCGGTACCGGTGCCTGGTTCGGTCTGCTGATCGGGCTGCTGCTGTCGGTGTTCGCGGCCGGTCGCCACAACGTGCTCGTGCTGATCATCAGCGGTATCGTCTACGGCGCGGTGTTCGGCGCGATCTTCGGCTTTGTGGGACACGCCCTCAGTGGCGGGCGGCGCGATTTCGCCTCACGCAGCCAGATCGTGGCCGCCCGGTACGACGTGGTCGCCGATGCCGAGGTGGCCGAAGAGGCGAAGAACATGCTGATCAAACTCGGCTGGCGAGAGGGCTGACGTCTCCGGGTGCCGTCGTGCCACCCCCCTCGCGCGTACTAACCCCCTTAGCAGTAGAGTGGCTCTCCGAGACGGCTCATGTCGGCATGTGGAGGGGTAGTGGTGACCATCGGCGGATGTGTGCGCGGGGGTGTGCTCCCCCGACTCCTGCTGATGGTCGTGCTGGCCACGGGTGTCTTGGTGATGCACACCGTGGGCCATCCCGACGGTGACTCCGGCTCGGGTGGGGGCGGCTCGGCGCACCATGTGTCCGTTGCCTCACACTCCACGCCCGACCACTCGGCTCACGGCGGCCGCGTCAGTGCCCTGTCCGTTCAGGACGGACACCACCAGGCGGAGTCGATGGCAGGAGATCGGGATTCCGCGCCCATGGCCGAGCCGCGCGAGCCCATGGCCGCGATGGACATGGCCTCGCTGTGTGTGGCGGTGCTCGGTGTCTGGGTGCTCACGGGACTGCTGTGTGCGGCCTTCACTCGTCGTCGTGGACCGCCCCCGGGGTCTTCCACCCCGCTCTCCGCCGCCGTGCGGCAGCGTCCTCCCGCACCCGGGCCCGACCTCGTCGCCCTGTCAGTTCTGCGGATATAGGCCGAACCCGCGCCACCGCGCAGGAACGACCACAGAACCGACCATCACGGCAAACGAGGTACATCGACATGACCGCAATCACCCATGCCCCGCGGGGGCCGCTCCGTCGCCGGCTCGCGGTGGTGAGCGTCGCCGTCGCGGCGGGGCTGCTGCTCGCCGCCTGCGGCGGCCAGGACGGCAAGGAGGGCGCGGAACACGGGAGCGCACACTCCTCGGCTACCACGCGCTCCCCGAAGGGCGCCTTCAATGAGACGGATGTCCATTTCGCGCAGATGATGATTCCCCATCACCAGCAGGCGCTGGATATGGCCCGCCTGGCGGCCGGCCGGGCGTCGGACGCGCAGGTCAAGCGACTGGCCGCGCAGATCGAGAAGGCCCAGGACCCGGAGATCAGGACCATGAGCGGCTGGCTGAAGTCCTGGGGCAAGCCGCAACCGACAACCCCTGCGGACGGTATGCCGGGCATGGACCACGGCTCGGGTGACGGGCACGCCAAGGACGGCATGATGTCACAGAAGGAGATGAACCGGCTCAAGGCGGCCAAGGGCGACACCTTCGACCGTGACTTCGCCCGTCTGATGATCGAGCACCACAAGGGTGCGATCGCGATGGCGAAGGACGAACAGAAGGGCGGGCGGAACACCGCGGCCAAGAAGCTCGCCGGTGACATCGTCACCGGTCAGTCGGCGGAAGTGGCCACGCTGCGCACCATCCTCGACCGGCTCTGACGCACGCACCCCTGTCGCTCCGGCCCGCCGGGACCGGAGCGACAGGGGCCGTTGCGCAGCCCCGCGGGTTCAGGTGAGACCGGGCAGACAGCCGACCACGAGCGGAAGCAGCGGTACGGCTGCGGCCCCGGCCGCCACCACCCCCTGCAGCGCCGGATGCGCGCTCCTGGGCGGAGTCAGCATCCGCCGCAGCCGGACCACGGCGTCCGTGCCGCCGGCCGGGAACGCGCCCTGCGGCGTCTGTTCCGCCGCCATGGCGTACAGGGCCGAGGCAAGCACCTCGCGCGGATGGCGGCGCAGCGCGCGGTCGTCCGCCGCCATTTCCAGCAGCAGCGTCGTCTGTTCCCTGAAGGCACGCGCCAGCGGCAGCCACCGGAACGCCGTGGCGAACGCCTCGGCCGCGGCCAGTGCCAGATGGTGGCGGCCCGCGATATGCGCGCGCTCGTGCTCCAGCACGGTGTCGAGCTGGGCGGGCGACAGCACCCGCAACGCGCCGGAGCTGACGACGATCCGGGGCCGGCGGCCCGGCAGTGCGTACGCCACCGGTGTCTCGTGGTCGAGCACCGTGGCACGCAGTCGCGTCGACCGGCGGCCCACCAGGTCCAGCACGCTCCGGTGGCGGGCGCGGGCGCGCCCGGCCCGCAGGAGGTGATGACCGAAGCACATCAGTGGGAGAAGTGTCACACCGATCGGTACGGCCACGGCCGGAACGCCCGTGAGACCGGGGACATATGTGTGCAGCGCCAGCCCACAGAACTGGAGTAAGCCGGACATTCCATTATGAAGATGCCCGGTTGGGGTGATGAGGTGGTAACTGGCCAATGCCACCGCGATCGTGAACGACCCGGCCAGACCCTGCCACAACGCAACAGCCGGGGCGGGGAAGTGATACGACCAGGTGCCGCGGGACAGCGCCCTCGGAACCAGAATGCCGACCACGGCCGCATAGCAGACCAGCGCGAGCGCGTCGGTCACGCCGGGGGCCGCCGTACGGCCGTCCGCAGCGCCTTGCGCAGGGCGTTGACCTCCTCCGGGCCCATCTGCCGCACGAAGTGGGCGAGGGCGGCCGTCCGGTCCTCGCTGGTGCCGAGCGCGTCCTCCATCAGCGCGGCGGTGTACTCCTCGCGGCTGCGCACCGGCGAGTACACCCAGGCGCGGCCCTCCTTGGCGCGCAGCAGCCAGCCCTTGTTGTAGAGGATGCCGGCCACCGTCATCACCGTGGTATAGGCGACGGGGCGGTGCTCATTGATGTCGTCCACGATGTCCCGCACCGTCGTGGGACGCTGCCACGTCCAGAGGCGGTCCATGATCTCCGCCTCGAGCTCCCCCAACCGTCGCATGGACGCTTCCTTCCTCCGTTTGTACGCAGCTCCATAGTAGAGACCCCTCATGGGCGCACCGCGGGCACCTCCGGGAAATCCTCAACTCCCCTTGCCGCGCGATAGGATTGACGGCATCCGTACGCGACAACGGAGAACGATCCGAAGAAGGGAAGTCTGTGTGACTGGTCTCAACAAGGGTCTCCGGAAAATCGAGGTGGCACTCAAGTGGGATCCCAGCCCCGCAGGTGAGCCGCCCAATGATCTCGACATCGTCGCCGCGACCTACCGGGCCGCCGATCCGTTCGGTGAGCCCGCGTATCTTGTGCACTTCGACAGCCGCTCTCCCGATGGCACCATCACCCTCAACCGGGACAGCCGTACCGGTCAGGGCTTTGGTGTCGACGAGGCGATGACCCTGGAGTTCGACCGGCTGTCGACCGAGTACACCCGGGTCGTCGTGGGCGTGGCCATCCAGCAGGGTGCCGGACGGAAGACCTTCGACGAGGTCGGGGGCACCAGCGTCCGGATTGCCGAGGGGTACACCGAGCTGATAAAGAGCGACCTCTCCGGTGTCCCCGCGGCCACCGCCGCCACCATTGCCGTATTCACCCGTGACGACTCGGGGGAATGGAGAATGCAGAGTGCCATTCGCGGCTTCGATGTGGACCCGGGTGAATTCGCGGGACTGATGGGCAAGGACTATTCCTGAGGGAGTTGTCGTCGCCCGGCCGCTCTCACGGTTCTCTATGAATCATTGACGCGCAGAACAGCGGTACCGCGTATTTCGGTTGAGCGCGTGGCGTGTCCGCCATGGGAAGAAGAGGTGACGGCGCCGCTGTTCCGCCCGGCAGGGACGGAACAGCGGCGTCTACGGCGCTGCCGTCAGGCGTCACCCGGTGGACGGCCCGATGAGCGCGGCCCCCGGGTCAGGGTGTAGCCGCCCACCGCGGCGAGCGCCCCCAGGACCCCACCGCCCACGGTCCACACCCAGCGGTCCGACCACCAGCCGGAACCCCAGCCGTCCTCCGGCTCGGCGACCGCCCGCAGCGAGTCCTCATCGGCATCGCCGGAGTCGGAGTCGGAGTCGGAGTCGGAGCCGGAGCCGGAGTCGGAGTCATTCGGCGGTTCGGAGTCCGGTGCGGCGACGGTCCCCGCCCGCAGCGACGGATTGAGCGGCTCAGCCAGCTCCCCGCCGTCCGCGTGCTTGCCGCCCGCGTCCCGCGCGGTCGTCGTGACCTCCGCGTCGATCGGCAGGCCGAGGTCCTGCTCGGGCAGATCCAGCACGGTCAGCCGCAGGTAATAGGCGCCCGGCAGCGGATCGTTGGCCCAGCGCTCGGACCACGACCGCACCTGACGCACGGTGCAGGTCAGGCTCACCGACGTGTCCTGCTGGTCCGCGTGATGCGTCGGGCTGCCCGACGCACACGGCTGGTGGCGGCGCAGCCCGTCGTACACATCGAGCTGCCAGGTGGCGCCGCCGTGGCGGGCGGACGCGTCCGGCAGTTTGACCTTCGCCTCGACCGTGGGGACCTGTCCGGCGGCCACCGGCACCACCCAGTAGAGATAATCACCGGTGGACGCGGTGGCCGTGGCCTTCTCGCCCTGCTCGACCGCGGTGGCGGTACGGAAGTTCGTCCCCGCCTCCGTCAGACCGTCCTTGCCGTTCTTGGCGTCCTTGCCGTCATTGCCGTCCGCGACGACCGGGGCAGCGGCGGTGAACAGTGCGGCGGCGCACAGGGCGAGCGCGGCGCCCGCCTTCCGAAGGGCTCGCATCAGTTGGACCTCCAGACGGTGATACGCCAGCGGGCCACCCAGCCCCACACCAATCCCGCGACCAGGCCGGTCACGGCGAGCACGCCCAGCAGCACCCATCCGCGTCCCAGACCGAAGGCGGCCACGTCCGCCGGAGGCTCGTCATTGTCGACCACGTCCACGGCCAGCTCGACCGGCAGGCCAGGAGTGCGCTTGACGCCCGCGGGGGCCGAGAACGACTGGCTCAGCTCCAGACACACCGTCCGCGGCGTGGTGTCCTCGTCGTCGTCCGCGTCGGCCACCGGGTAGCGCAGCCCGGTGGAGATGACGTCCGTACGGCCGCTGCCCGCCTCACTGCCGCGCACCAGCTCCCGGCCGCCCGGTGTCACCGCGCGCAGCAGGACGCCGTAGTCGGGGTCGACGGCACGGTCCGCCGCCACGCTCACCGAGGCCCGCAGCTCCTTGCCGGGAGCCACCTTCGTTCGGTACCAGCGGTGTTCACCGAAGCGCTCACGGTCGTTGTACAGGCCGGTGCCCAGCTCGGGGGCCTTGGCACACTGCGCCGCGCCCTGCACCCCCGTGGGCGTCTGCACCGGCGTCTCGGCGGTGCGGCGCACCAGCTGCTTGATCCGCGATGAGAGTTCATCGGTGTGCTGGACGGCCGTGTAGGTGCCGCCGGTGGCCTCGGCGATACAGCTCAGCTGTTCACGGACCTTGCGGTCCGGGGTCAGCCCGAGGGTGTCCACGACCAGATGGGTTCCGTCGGCGGCCAGTTCACGTGCCACATCACAGGGGTCTGGCCGGCCACAGGAGTCCTCGCCGTCGGTGATCAGCACGATCCGGCGGGTGGCGTCGTCGCCCGCGAGGTCCTTGGAGGCCCCGCGCAGTGCCAGGCCGATCGGTGTCCAGCCGGTGGGGCGCAGTGTGGCCACAGCGGCCTTGGCCTCGGTGCGGTCCACGTGGCCCACCGGATACAGCTGCTTGCTGTCCTGGCAGCCGACCTTGCGGTCCTTGCCGGGGTATGTGGCGCCGAGGGTGCGGATACCGAGCCGGACCTCGTCGGGCGTGGCGTCCAGCACCTCGTTGAACGCCTGCTTCGCCGCCGACATCCGCGAGGCGCCGTCGACGTCGCGGGCCCGCATGGACCCGCTGACGTCCAGGACCAGTTCGACCTTGGGGGAGGGGCGCGACGGTTCGTCGGCGGTGGCGGTGGGTGGGAGTATCAGGCCGCAGGCGAGGGCCGCGAGCAGCCCGGCAGCGCCTGTCACCAGACGTTTCTTTATGATCACCGCGGCATCCTATGGAGCATCATGTGACTGCTCCAAAAGCCGTAACGCGGCGTGGTGGCGAGCACGTCCGTACCGCGCCGGGTGTACGGCGCGTGTCCGGATACTCCCCGGGGAGGGGATGAGAATCCGTCTGTTGTCAGCTCCGCTGTCGGTCCGGCATGTCTAGGGTGCAGACATGGATCTCCGAAAGACCCGGTTGCGGTGGCCCTGGGGCCGGCCGGCCCGTTCGCGGGGCCGGCGGCTGCTCGCCTCGGCGGCGGCCGTCACCGTCCTCGCGGGGGTGGGCACCTTCGCGGTCGCCGCCTCCGGCGGCCGGCCGTCCGTGCACCGCGAGGACCGTGTGCTGGACATGCCGGGCGCGCGCCTGGACACCTCGTACTTCACCACGGGTGGTGGCCGCAGGCCCGCGGTGCTGCTCGCCCACGGTTTCGGCGGGTCCAAGGACGATGTCCGTGGCCAGGCCGAGGAGCTGGCCCGCGACGGCTATGCCGTACTGACCTGGTCCGCGCGTGGCTTCGGCCGTTCCACGGGGAAGATCGGGCTCAATGACCCGGACCGTGAAGTGGCCGATGTGCGGCGCATGGTGGACTGGCTGGCCAAGCGGCCGGAGGTGCGGCTCGACCACCGGGGGGATCCGCGGGTGGGTGTTGCCGGTGCCTCCTACGGCGGGGCGGTCTCACTGCTGGCCGCCGGGTACGACCGGAGGGTCGACGCCATCGCGCCCGCCATCACCTACTGGAACCTCGCCGATGCGCTCTTCCCCAACGGGGTGTTCAAGAAGCTGTGGGCCGGGCTCTTCTTCACCACCGGTTCGGCCGACCTCTCCGGGCGCCAGGCGGAGCCGGAGGGGGAGTCGCAGCAGCCGGGCGGACAGGGGGCAGGGGAGGAGGGTCCCGCGGCACCCGGCGGGCAGGGCACACCGCGCCCGGCGGGCGGCGGGGACGGA
This sequence comes from Streptomyces sp. JLBJ103, assembly GCF_058215575.1. Classification (NCBI taxonomy): domain Bacteria; kingdom Bacillati; phylum Actinomycetota; class Actinomycetes; order Kitasatosporales; family Streptomycetaceae; genus Streptomyces; species Streptomyces sp. JLBJ103. Next base: position 8,137,059 of record NZ_CM177089.1, read on the forward strand.
GGCTGTGGACGGTTCGAGAAGCGGCTGTGCGCGATGTACGAACGGGTCGCCGTTGCCGGGAAACCGGACGCCGCGGCCCGGAAGCTGCTGGAGAAGCGCAGCCCGTCCGCCGTGGCCGACCGCATCAAGGTCCCCACGCTGATCCTCCAGGGGCAGACCGACTCGCTCTTCCCCCTCGGCCAGGCCGACGCGATGGCCAAGGCCATCAAGGCCCAGGGCGCACCGGTCGCCGTCGACTGGATCGCCGGGGGACACGATGGCGGTGACCCCGAGACCTCACGTGTTGAGGGACGGGTCCGCGCCTGGTTCGACCGCCACCTCAAGAACGACCGGGGCGTGGACACCGGCCCCGCCTTCCGGGTGACCCGTACCGGCGGTGTGGACTCCACCAACGGCGCCGTCCAGATGCGCGGCGCCACCGGTGACCACTACCCGGGACTGGCGGACGGCCCACGGACCGTACGGTTGCGCGGACGTGAGCAGTCGTTCGTCAATCCGCCCGGCGCGGGGCCGCCGTCGGTGTCCACGGTGCCCGGTGTGGGCGGGCTGTCGCAGGCGGCCTCGTTCGGTGTCGGCCTCTCCAGCGATGTCCCCGGCCAGTTCGCCCGTTTCGACTCCGCACCGCTGGACCGGCCCCTGCGCATCACCGGATCGCCGGAGGTCACCGTGCGGGTGACGGCGGACGCGGACGACGCCGTGCTGTTCGCCAAGGTGTACGACGTCGGGCCGGACGGAAACCAGGCGCTGCCCGCGCAACTCGTCACCCCCGTGCGGGTCCGCGATGCGAGGGCGGGCCGTACCGTCACCCTCCGGCTTCCCGCGATCGACCACGAGGTCACCGCGGGCCACCGGCTGCGGCTGGTGCTCTCCTCCACCGATCTCGGCTACGCCTCGCCGACCGAGCCCGCCACCTACACCGTGACACTCGCCGACCGCCGCATCACGGCGCCCACCGCGCCCGGGGTGCACACCCAGCCCGCACCGCTGCCCTGGTGGGTGTGGGGGCTGCCGCTCGGCGGAGCCGTGGTGGCGCTGGCCCTGCTGCTGACCGGCAGGCGCCGGACGGCCGCTCCGCCCCCTGACCCCGAACGGGCCGATGTGCCCCTGGAGATCACCGGACTGAGCAAGCGCTATGCCGGCTCCGCCGACCGCTACGCGGTACGGGATCTGTCCTTCCGGGTCGAGCAGGGGCAGGTGCTCGGACTGCTCGGACCGAACGGCGCGGGCAAGACCACCACGCTGCGGATGCTGATGGGTCTGATCGCCCCCGACGAAGGTGAGATCCGGGTCTTCGGACAGGCCGTCCGGCCCGGCGCCCCCGTCCTCTCCCGCGTCGGCGCGTTCGTCGAGGGAGCGGGCTTCCTTCCCCATCTGACCGGCAGGGCCAACCTCGAGCTGTACTGGCAGGCCACCGGACGCCCAGCGGAGGACGCACACCTCGCAGAGGCGCTGGAGATCGCGGGCCTCGGCAGCGCCCTGGAGCGTGCCGTACGGACCTACTCCCAGGGCATGCGTCAGCGGCTCGCCATCGCACAGGCCATGCTCGGCCTGCCGGATCTGCTGATCCTCGACGAACCCACGAACGGCCTGGACCCGCCGCAGATCCGGGAGATGCGCGAGGTGATGATCCGGTACGCGGCCGACGGCCGTACCGTGATCGTCTCCAGCCATCTCCTGGCGGAGGTCGAGCAGACCTGCACCCATCTGGTGGTCATGGACCGCGGCCGTCTGGTCCAGGCGGGACCCGTCGCCGAGATCACCGGTACCGGTGGCAGTGTGCTGGTGGGCCACGAGGGGGAGCTGAGCGATGCCGTCGTGGACAAGGTGGCCGCGCTGCCGGGCATCGTGTCCGCCCGGCGGACCGACGGCGGACTGCTGGTGCTGCTGGACGGGGCCGCCCCGGCACGGCTGCTGGCCGAACTGGTGCGGCTGGAGATCCCGGTGTCCAGCTTCGGGCCCCACCGGCGCCTGGAGGACGCGTTCCTGACGCTGATCGAAGGAGGCTCGGCATGAGCTCCGTGATGGATGCGGCCCCCGGCTACCGGGCCCGCCACACCCTGCCGCTGCGGGTCGAGGCGGTACGGCAGCTGCGGCGCCGCCGGACGCTGGTGATGGCCGTGGTGCTGACCGCGCTGCCGTTCGTCCTTGTGGCCGCCTTCGCCATCGGTGGCGCCCCCGAGGGGCAGGACGACCGGATCACCCTGATGACCACCGCGACCGCTTCCGGCGCCAATCTCGCCGCCACCGCGCTGTTTGTCTCCGCCGCCTTTCTGCTGGTAGTGCCGGTGGCGCTGTTCTGCGGTGACACGGTCGCCGCCGAGGCCGGGTGGTCATCCCTGCGCTATCTGCTGGCGGCCCCGGTGCCCCGGGCGCGGCTGCTGGCGAGCAAACTGACCATCGGGCTGGTGTTCAGCGCGGCCGCCATGCTGCTGCTCCCGCTGGTCGCGCTGGTGGTCGGCACAGTGGCCTACGGATGGGGACCGCTGCGGATCCCCACCGGCGGCGAACTGGCCACGGGGGACAGCCTGGCCAGACTGGGGCTGGCGGTGGCCTATCTCTTCACCTCCCAACTCGTCACCGCCGCCCTCGCGTTCTGGCTCTCCACCCTCACCGACGCACCACTGGGCGCGGTGGGCGGCGCGGTCGGGCTGACCATCGTGGGCAGTGTGCTGGACGCCGTCACGGCCCTCGGGTCCTGGCGCGAATTCCTCCCGGCGCACTGGCAGTTCGCCTGGGTGGACGCCCTTCAGCCGCATCTGGAGTGGGGTGGCATGGTGAAGGGGGCGTCGGTGTCCGTCGCCTACGCGCTGGTGCTCATCGCCCTCGCCTTCCGTGGCTTCGGGCGTAAGGACGTGGTGTCGTGAATACGGCATCTGGGGCCATGAACGCGAGCCTCCCGTCGTGACCGGGATTCCGGGCCGCTACGGGAGGCGCGGGTCAGTAGTCCTTCAGGGTGAGCGAGTTGATCATCTCCTGGGCGTCGGCCGGCTCGTCCACCATCGTTTCCGGGTCGACCGTGGCCGGATCCTGTGACAAGGCGGCGTCCATCCGCTCCTTGTTGGACAGCGCGAAGTCCTGATTGGCCGTCATGTAGTCACGCAGTTCCCGTTCGTAGGCCGCGAAGGCCGTGGTGTGATCGCCGTTCGCGGCCTTCAGCTCACCCGCCAGGACGTAGGCGCCGATCAGCGCCATGCTGGTGCCCTGGCCCGACAACGGTGAGCCGCAGTAGCCCGCGTCGCCCAGCAGCGCCACCCGGCCGCGTGACCAGGAGTCCATCCGGATCTGGGACACCGAGTCGAAGTGGAAGTCGGGCGCGCCCCACATGTACTCCAGCATCCGTGGCATCTCCCAGCCGACGTTCGCATATGCCTGTGCCACCAGCCGCTTCCGGTCCGACACCGTCGAGCCGTCGAGCACCCGGGTGGGCGGATCGTCCGAGGCGTAGCCGACGAACACACGGGCCTCGGTGTTGTCGCGGACACTCATCACCATCCCGCCCCAGGCATGGCCCGGGGTGCGGTAGATCACCTGCCAGTGGTCCAGCTCGAGGTAGTTCGGCACCGTCCACACCCCCAGATAGACCCCGAGGTGGCGCAGGTAGTTCTCCTCCGGTCCGAAGACCATCGCCCGGGTGCTGGAGTGCACCCCGTCCGCGGCCACCACGATGTCGAAGGCGCGCTCGGCGCCACGCCGGAAGGTGACGGCCACTTCGTCACCGCCCTGGGTGAGCGCGGCGATCGAGTCGTCGAAGAGGTACTCGATCCCGCTGCCGCCGGCGGTGAAGAGGATCGAGGCCAGATCGTCCCGCAGGATCTCCACATCGGGGCTTGCGAGCTCCCCGCCGGAGGCCGTCCGTTCGGTGGTGCTGAAGAGTTCCTTGCCGTCGTCGTCGACCACCGACATGCCGCGCAGTCCTGTGCTCCGGCGGCGAATCTCGGCCAGTACGCCCATGCGTTCGCACACCTCGAGTGCCGGCCCCCGCACATCGATCGCCTGCCCGCCCGGACGCAGCCCCGCGGCCCGTTCCACCACGGTGACCTCGTATCCATAGCGGTCCAGCCAGTAGGCGAGTGCCGGTCCGCCGATACTGGCGCCGGAAATCAGAACCCTCGTCCCGCGCATCGTGTTCTCCGTTTCGGCCTGGGGTTTTCACTGATATCCGAAGAGTTCCGGAACACACCGACAGGCGACCGACAGCGGACCGATGCCCACCGACGGCACACCGACGCTCCACCGACACGCCTTCCCCACGCTCAACACACCTCCCGCACAACGGAGTTCCAAACGCACACCATCGCGTGTGCGGACATCATGGGGAAGTGAGCCATTAACGAGAGTGTTACGTCGATGTGTTGTGAGGTCCCACTGTGATCGATGAGACTGGTGTTTCCGACCGGCGAGACCAAAAACGCCGGTACGGTCGCACTGGTGATGTTCGGTCCGCCCCCCACGATCCGAACAGGATGGGACCACATGAAGATTTCACTGGAGCACGTTCGCGTGTCCCGAGGGCCTGACGCCGCAGCGCGCGCCTGTCCCGGACCCCGCCGGAGACCTCACCTCTCCCCGCGCGGATCGGTCATGGCCACGGCGTAGCCGCCGAAGTCCCTGCCGAACGGCAGATCCACCGCGAGACCGGCCCGATCCGGGACCGCGGCGGCACTTTGATGTGTCCGCCGCCCCCATACCGGCGGGCCGGCTCCTCGGCGACGCCTCCCTACCGGCTCCTGCCGGTCCGCAGCCACGACGGGCCCGGCGGTCTTCTCCCGCCCGGCCGGCGGTCCGGCGTGCCCATGGCCGTTCGGTGACGCACATCTGCAAGAAAGGAAACGGATCAGGTGCTCACTTCGCACCAGCCACGATCACGCGAAACGTCCCCACGGGCCGTGCCCGCCCCCCGAAACGGCACACCGGGCCAGAGCGGGCATGTGCTGGCGGTCGGTTCCCCCGGACCGCGGCTCGACCAACTCACCCACACCCTGCGGTCGACCGGGCACGAGGTGAGCCACGCGGTGCCCGGCGACATCGACCGCCAGGTGCGGCAGTCGCCCCCGGACGCCATTGTCGCGCTCGATGACACCCAGCGCGGTCTGGAGGTGATACGCGAGGTCCGCGCCGCCCCCGCCGGCCGGGCCCTGCCGCTGGTGATGGTGACCACTGCCCCCGGTCCCGACGATGTCGCGGACCTGCTGCGCGGTGGCGCCGACGACTGCGTACCCGACACCTCCGACCCCGTGGAACTGTCCGCCCGGATCGAGGCCAAGCTGCGCCGCGTTCCGGTTCCGGTCGAGAACCTGCTGCTCGATCCGCGCACCGGTCTGTACTCCCAGCGCCACTTCCTCGGCGAACTCGACCGGGAACTGCGGCGGGTGGAGACCAGCCGCATCGGTGGTGTGGTGGCCATGGTGGCCGTGGCAGAGATGCCCGCCCTGGAAGCCCGGCTGGGCTCGCGGGTACGCCGTGAGGTGGCCGAGCGGCTGGCCGGAGTGGCCGAGAAACTGGGCGACTTCTGCGACCGGCTCGGCTGGGACGAGGACGGCCGGCTGCTGATGCTGATGCCGGGTGTCGACGAGGACACTGCCCGCGGCAATCTTCAGAAGTTCGCCAACGCGGTGGCCGGCACCCGCTTTGTGGTGGCCGACGAGAACGTCCGGTTGACCCCCGCGATCGGATGGGTTCCGCTGGCCGACTGCCCCGACCGTCTCCAGGCGGTGGAGCGGGCCCGGGACGCGGTGGCCGAGTCGATCCGCCACCGCGATCTGCGGCCGGTCAAGTACGCGGCATGGATGCGCGGCGCGCCCCGTGGCCGCCGCGCCCTCACCGAGGCCGTCCGCGGACTGCTCTCCGCGCTGTCGCCGTTACTGGTGCTGGTGCTCGGCGTGGGCATTCCGTTCGTGTTCTACCAGCAGATGTACAAGCTGGGCTGGGACGTCGGCTCGGCGGCGTACTGGGTGGTGGTGTCCGGCCTGGTGCTCTCCGCCGGGCTGATCGTGCTGGAGTGTCTCTTCTCGCTCGACGCCACCCCCCGTCCCGAGCGCCCCGCACAGCCGTATCCACCGGCCAGCGCGGTCATCGCCGCGTATCTGCCGAACGAGGCGGCCACCATCGTGGACACCGTCGAGTCGTTCCTGCGCCTGGAGTACCCCAACGAGCTGGAGATCGTGCTGGCGTACAACACGCCGCACCCCATGCCCATCGAGGACACCCTGCGGGAGATGGCCCGCCGCGACCCCCGGCTGGTGCTGCTGCCGGTGGCGGGCAGCACCTCGAAGGCCCAGAACATCAACGCCGCGGTCACCCGGGTGCGCGGTGAGGTGGTCGGCATCTTCGACGCCGACCACCACCCGGCCCCCGACGCCTTCCAGCACGCCTGGCACTGGCTCTCGAACGGCTATGACGTCGTCCAGGGCCACTGTGTGGTCCGCAACGGCGACAGCTCATGGGTGTCGAAGCTGGTGGGTGTGGAGTTCGAGGCGATCTACGCCGTCAGCCATCCCGGGCGCACCCGGCTCTACACCTTCGGTGTGTTCGGCGGCTCCAACGGTTTCTGGCGCACCGATCTGCTCGCCCGCACCCGGATGCACAGCACGATGCTCACCGAGGACATCGACTCCACCATGCGCGCTCTGCACGAGGGCGCCCGGATCGCCACCGACCGCACCCTGGTCTCGCGTGAGCTGGCGCCCACCACCCTCACGGCGCTGTGGAACCAGCGCTCCCGGTGGGCGCAGGGCTGGCTCCAGGTGTCGCTGAAGTATCTGCGCGGGGCGCTGCGCTCCAAGGCGTTCACCGCCCGGCAGAAGGCCGGGCTGCTGGTGCTGCTGGGATGGCGTGAGATCCAGCCGTGGCTGACCCTCCAGATCCTGCCCGTGCTGCTGTACTCGGCGTGGCGCGCGGGCGGTGTGGACCAGCTCGACTGGGCGGTGCCGATCTGTCTGCTGGCCACTCTGCTGACGCTGTCCGCCGGAGTGGTGCAGGCGCTGTTCGCATGGCGGCTGGCCGTTCCCGAACTGCGCCGCCGCAAGGGGTGGTTCTGGCGCTATCTGCTGGTGTCCACCTTCTTCTACAGCCACTTCAAGAACTTCGTGGCCCGGCAGGCGCTGCTGAAGGAGGTGCTGCGGGACCGTCAGTGGCGGGTCACCCCGCGACCCGGCGACGGCAAGGCGGTGGCCCGCTCATGAGCACGGTGTCCACGGCGCCGGTCCGTCCCGCCCCGCCCGCCGCGCCGAAGCGGCCGGAGCAGCCCGTCCGTGCCCGCAACGGAGAGATCCAGGGGTTCCGCGGACTGGCCGCGCTCTCCACGGTCGTTTTCCATGTCTGGCAGCAGTACTTCACCTACGACCGGGACGGCGCACACCCGCCGGTGGCCAACCGGTACGCGAACGCGCTGGTCTCGCTGGAGGTGATCGATTTCTTCTTCGTGCTGTCGGCGTTCCTGCTGACGCTGTCCTATGCGAAGGCGGCGATCGACGGGGCCTCCACACGGCCGGCCCGCACCTTCTTGTTCCGGCGGGCGGTGCGGATCGTGCCGCTGTACTTCCTGGCGGTCGCGTTCGTCTGGGCGACGCGGAACCCGACCCTGCCCGGTGAATGGACGGATCTGGTCCGCCACCTCACCTTCACCCAGGTGTTCGACAAGGAGCAGATCTTCTACACCATCGGCCCCACGTGGTCGCTGTCGCTGGAGATCATGTTCTACTTCGCGCTGGTGGCGCTCGGCCCCCTGGCCGTCCGCGCCACCCGGCCGCTGAAGCGGAGGTCCGCGCGGGTGGCGGTGTGCGCCGTGGGGTGCGCGCTGCTGTACATCGGTCCGTTCCTCTGGATCGCGGTGGCCCGCTACGGATTCCAGGTGCCGCACACCGAATGGCCGGTGTACTTCGGGCCGCAGGCCCGTTTCGGCGCGTTCGCGGCCGGTATGGGCCTCGCGGTGGCGGCGGTCGCCCTCGGCGACCGCGGGAAGCTCGGCCCGCGCTCGGCGATCGCCCTGCGGCTGGTCGCGGCGGCGGGTCTGTACACCCTGTCGCTGACCGGTGAGAAGGCGCAGGACCCCGCCACCGTCTTCTACCATCCGCTGTCCGCCCTGCTGTGGACCCTGCTGCTGTTCAGCACCGTCCATGTACGGCGCCACGGGCGGTGGAGCGCATGGCTGACGACCCGCTGGCTGACCCTGGTGGGTATGGCCAGTTACAGCCTCTTCGTCTGGCATGAGCCAATCATGCTCGCGCTCTACCGGGGCGGTCTGCTGCCTCCGTCGGGCCAGGAGGGCTTCCCCCTCGCCGTGGTGGTGGTGCTCGCGGTGGCCGTCCCGGCGGCGCTGCTGAGCTATTGGGCCATCGAATACCCGGCGAGTCTGCTGGCACGGCTGAAGGATTCCCGCGGCCGTCCGCGGGAGTTCTATCCGGAAGCGGCCGCCCGGTCGTGAATCCGCGGTCCCCGGTGTGTGGCCATCGCACACCGGGGACCGGACACCATGTACGCCCCGCCCGCTGCGGCGCGGCAGGGTCACGGGATACCATCCGCCATGTTGTTGAGTGTGTAACAACTGCGCATCGGGCTGTCCTTCACCGCTGTGATCAGGCTTTACTGGTGCGCCGCAACCAGCCGGGCAACGCAGTGCACAAGCCGCGCACAACGGGAGACAGCGACACCATGGGGCGACACAGCCGACCGACACCAGCGCAGCAGGCGCGCGCCAACACGCTCAAGGCGGCCGCCGCCCTCGGTGTGGCGGGCACCATCGCCTTCGGCCTGCACTCGTCCATCGGCGGTGACCGGTCCGTCGAGGCGCGCTCCGATGTGAACTCGGCGCAGAAGCAGTCGCCGGACGCCGATCCGTCGGAGGACAACACGCCCACCGGCAGCCATGTCACCCCGTCCGCCTCCGCCGAGCCCCAGCCCGTGTCGAACACCCCGAACACCTCGGACACTCGGAACACCCCGGACGCCTCGTCCTCCGGCCGCGGTACGCACACCGACGGCGGCTCCGGACGGCACGCCACGTCCGGCACCCCGTCCGAGAGCGCCACGAAGGACACTCCGTCGGACACCGCCACACCTCCGGCCCAGCGTGCCGACCAGGTGTCCACCGGGCACACCGAAATGAGCCGGACCCCCGGCGCCGATCCGACCGGGCCCTCGGACGAGCCGAGTGAGCAGTCGCCGTCGCCGCAGCCCAAGGGCAAGGGCGTCGTGGACGGTGTGGTGGACGGCGTCGGCGACACCCTCGACGGTGTGATCGGCGGCATCGGCGGTGCGCTCGGCGGCTGACGCCCGGGTGCGCCCGGCGGCTGGACGCCTAGGTCCTGTCCTGTCGATCTTCGTGGATCAGGCCGCGGCGTCTGGTGCCGTGGATCGCAAGGCGGAGGGTCGTCCTCGTACTGGGCGTACTCGGAAGATCCCGACAACGCGGCGAGGCGCGGTGCCAGGCGTCGCAGGCCCGTGAAGATCGGCAGGACAGGGCCTACCCCTTCGCCAGATCCCTCAGGGCGTCCAGATCGCCGTTGAAACGGTCGTGGTCGCCCACCACCGGCCCGGTCGAGGTGTACTGCCACAGAGTGTGGGACGACCATCCGGCCGGCAGTGGTCCGGGAGTGGCGTCGTAGCGTGCCAGCCACAGCGGATTCTCCGCCAGATCCGGGCTGTTGCCGGTGCAGGTCGTCCACCAGCCGGTGGTGGTGTAGATCACCGGAGTACGCCCGGTGCGCTCCGCCACCGTCCCGCTGAAGCCCTTGATCCAGTCGGTCATCTGGGCCTGGGTCAGCCCGTAACAGGATGTTCCGTACGGGTTGTACTCGATGTCCAGTACGGGTGGCAGTGTGGTGCCGTCGTCCGTCCAGTCGCCGCCGTTGCTCACGAAGTATTCCGCCTGGTCCGCGCCACTGGACCGGTCGGGCAGGGCGAAGTGATACGCGCCGCGGATCATGCCCTGTTCCGCGGCTCCGTTGAACTGGGCGGAGAACGAGGGGTTCTTGTAGCCGGTGCTCTCGGTGGCCTTGACGTAGGCGAACCGGACATCCGCGTCCCGGAGGGCGGCCCAGTCGACCTCTCCTTGATGGTTGCTCACGTCCACCCCCTCCACACCGGCCGTGAGGGTGGCTTTGGGAGTGGCGTCGGGGTCGGTGGCCTCGTGGTCGGCGATGGTCGAGCCCATCCAGTCCTGCTCGGGATGTGTGAGCGGCGAGGGCGACGGGGGTCCGGCGGCGGGACCGGCTCCCGGAGCCGGTGTCGAGGCCAGGGCGGGTCCCAGGGTGGCGAGGACGGCGGTGGTGACCGCGGCCCCCAGTCCGACGAGGGCGTAGGGGGAGCGCGGCGAGGATGGGGCCCGGTGCGCGCCCTTACCGGATTTCAAGGACATATATGCCTCCGGAATGGGTGCTCCGTGGGGGAGAGCAGGTGCGAAGACACCGAGGAGGACGGTGCCTCCGTTCCGCATTCGAAGGTACGCGCAGATCCGCGGCAGGGGAGCCGAACCAGAGGTCGCGGCGGTGCCCCACGGCAATCGAGGGGCAGCGCAACCCGCTATGCGGTGGGAAACCGTGAATTCACGTCAACGTCCAAGAATTTCGCGGAATGTTCCGCCATCCGTGGCAGAGGTGGAATCCATCAGCGCACCGGGGGATCGCCCGCCGGCGGGGCGTCCGGTGCGCAGTACCCCGCCACCAGCGCCCGCGCCGCCCCGATCGCACGGGCGGCGATGGCCTCCGCCACCTCGCCGGGATCGCCGAATTTGCCGTCGAGCAGTAGCGCCACATAGCCCCGGGCCAGCGCGTGCAGCGCGTCCAGCAGCGCCACCGCCGTCTCCGCCCCCCGGCCGGGCGGCAGCGCCTCGAAGGCGCTCGGCAGCAGCAGATCGACGAACTCCCTGGTGGCATCCCGCAGTTCGGGGCGGGAGGCGCGCAGTCCGGGGGCGTTGAGGATGTCGAACCCGCCCCGGTAGCGGGCAGCCGCGCGCACATAGCTGCCCGCCATCGTGGCCAGTCGCTCGTGAGGGGTCTCGACGGTGGCGATGGCCTCCTCGTGGATCGCCCGCAGCCGCCGCGAGACCTCCAGGGCGGCGGCTGCCAGCAGGGCGTCACGGTCGGCGAAATGACGGTACGGCGCCCCCGGGCTCACCCGGGTGCGGCGCGCGGCCTCCGCGACGGAGAAGCCACGCACCCCGACCTCGTCCACGATCTCCAGGGTGGCCTGCACCAGCGCCGCGGCCAGATCGCCGTGGTGGTAGGTGTCGCGTCCCTTCCCGGTGGCTGCCATCCGGCCGACCCTATCCGACCCGGTCCGGCTGCTCACCCCCCGCCGGCCTGCGCTTTTCGTCCTCGGCCCGGGTCGCTCGCAGGGCCTCGCGGGAGCGCTCCAGACGGATCGGCAGATCGCGCACCCGCTGCCCCGTCGCATGGTGGAAGGCGTTGGCGATCGCCGCCGCCGCGCCCACGATGCCCAGCTCGCCGATGCCCTTGGCGCCGATCGGATTGGGGCTGTTGTCCCGCTCCTCCAGCCACGCCACCTCCAGCTTGGGCACATCGGCGTGGGCGGCGATGTGATAGCCCGCGAAGTCGTGGTTGGCGAAGTCGCCGAAGACCGGATCGACCTCCCCGATCTCCAGCAGGGCCATCGACAGACCCATCGTCATGGCGCCCAGGAACTGCGAGCGCGCCGTGTGCGGATTGATGATGCGCCCGGCCGCGAACATCCCCAGCATCCGGTCCACCCGGATCTCACCGGTGTCACGGTCCACCCGTACCTGGGCGAACTGGGCACCGAAGGTGTGCCGGGACATCTCCGGACGGTTGCCCAAGTCCTCGGTGGTGTCCGCCCGCACCTCCAGACCCCCGTCCGGGACCACACCGCCGTAGGTGTCCAGCTCCTTCAGCAGCGCCCGGCACGCCTTGTCCACCGCCCAGCCCCAGGACGCGGTGCCCAGCGAGCCACCGGCGAACGGAGCCATGCCCAGCGACGCACGGCCGATCTCCAGCCGCAGCCGCGACAGCGGAATGCCCAGCGCGTCCGCCGCCACCTGCGTCATCGCCGTACGGGCACCGGTGCCGAGGTCGGCCGCGCCGATCCGGACCAGGAACGTCCCGTCCTCCTCGGCACGCGCGAGCGCCGAGGAGGGGAAGGTGTAGTCGGGGTGGTGCGAGGCGGCCACCCCGGTGCCCACCAGCCAGCTGCCCTCGCGCCGGATCCCCGGCGCCCGATCGCGCCGCTCCCAGCCGAACCGGGCGGCTCCCTGGCGCAGACACTCCACCAGGCTGCGGCTGCTGAACGGCTTGCCGGTGCCCGGGTCGACCTCCGGCTCATTGCGGATCCGCAGCTCGATCGGGTCCATGCCCAGCTCTTCGGCCAGTTCGTCCATGGCCGACTCCAGCGCGAACATGCCCGGTGTATGGCCGGGGGCGCGGAACCAGGCCGGTGTCATCACATCCAGCGGCGCCGTCTTGACCGTCGTCCGGGCGCTGGGCGCGGCGTACATCATCCGCGACGAGCTCACCGTCTGGTCGGCGAACGGCACCAGCCGCGCACGCTGCTGCACCGACTCGTGCTCGATCACCGTCAGCCGGCCGTCCCGCTCGGCACCGAGACGCACCCGCTGGATCGTGGGCGCCCGGTAGGGGATGAGTGCGAACATCTGCTGCCGGGTCAGCGCGATCTTCACCGGCCGTCCCACGGCCCGCGCGGCCAGCGCCGCGAGGACCGCGGGGGAGCGCGGAATGCCCTTCGAGCCGAAACCGCCGCCGATGTACTCGGCCACGACCTCCACCGCGCCGTCCTCGAGCCCGAAGAGCCCGGTCAGCAACTGGGCGCTCATGAACGGGCCCTGGTCGGAGTTGTACAGCGTCAGCCGGTCCTCGTCCCACCGCGCGATGGTGGCGTGCGGCTCCATCGGGCTCACATGCTCCACCGGCGTGGTGTAGACGTGGTCGACGCGGACCGGGGCGGCGGCCCACGCGGCCTCGACATCCCCGCGCTCGACGAAGCCCGGGGTGCCGTCGGTCACCGTCTCGGGGATCTCGGCGGCCTCGTCGTCGGCGCGCAGCACCACATCGTGCGGCTCTTGCTCATAGCTCACCCGCACCGCCGCCGCGCCCTCGCACGCCGCCTCCAGCGAGGTGGCCACCACCGCGGCCACGATCTGGCCGTGGTACGCCACCTCGGGGGACTGGAGCACGAACAGATCCGCGCTCACCTCGGCCTCCGCGTTCAGCCGCGGGGCGTTGCCGGAGTCCAGCACCGCCACCACACCCGGCCGGGACAGCGCCGTGGCGGTGTCCACCCCGGTCACCCGGCCACGTGCGATGGTGGCCTGCACCGGCCACACATAGCTCACGTCCCCGATCGGGAACTCATAGGCGTAGCGCGCGGCCCCGGTCACCTTGTCCAGGCCGTCGACCCGGGTCATCGGGGCGCCGACCGTCCGCTCGATGGTGGTCATGCGCGGTCCTTCCTCGCGATGAGGTCGCGGAGGCCCGCGACGATGAGATCCACGGTCAGATCGACCTTGAAGGCGTTGTCGGGGAGCGGGCGCGCGGCGGCCAGTTCGGCCCGCGCCGCCTCGCGCAGCGTCTCCTCGTCCGGCCGCCGCCCCCGCAGCCGCTCCTCGGCGACGCTCGCCCGCCACGGCCGCGGCGCCACTCCGCCGAGCGCGATCCGGACGTCCGTGAGCGAGCCGTCGTCGGCCACCGATACCGAAGTGGCCACGCTGACCAGGGCGAAGGCGTACGACCAGCGGTCCCGGACCTTGCGGTAGCGCATCGCCGCGCCCGGTGGCGGCGCGGGCAGCTCGACGGCGGTGATCAGATCACCGTGCTCGAGGACGGTCTCCCGCTGCGGGGTGTCCCCGGGCAGCAGATACAGCTCGGCCACCGGCACGGTGCGGGTGGCACCGTCCACCGACCGCAGATGCGCCACCGCGTCCAGCGCCACGAGCGCCACCGCCATGTCCGACGGATGGGAGGCCACACAGTGGTCGGAGGTGCCCAGCACAGCCAGATCGCGGTGGGCACCCTGGATCGCCGGGCACCCCGTGCCCGGCTCGCGCTTGTTGCACGGCTTGGCCACATCCTGGAAGTACACACAGCGGGTGCGCTGGAGCAGATTGCCGCCCACCGTGGCGACGGTGCGCAACTGCCCGGAGGCGCCCGACAGCAGCGCCTGGGACAGCATCGGGAAGCGGTCGCGGATCCCCGGGTCGCCCGCCAGCTCGCCGTTGCGCACGGTGGCGCCGATCAGCACCGAACCGTCGTCGCGGTGCTCGATCCGGTCGTACGGCAGCCGGGACACGTCCACCAGCAGACCCGGGTCGGTGACCCCCAGTTTCATCAGGTCCACCAGATTGGTGCCGCCGCCGAGATAGGTGGCGTCGGGGCGCTGGGCGATCAGCTCGGCCGCCTCCTGGGCGTCGCCCGCGCGGGCGTAGGCGAACTCCTTCATCGCGCGCCCCCGGCCGTGCTCGCGGTGGCGGTGCCGTCGGCGGGCGCGCCCGCGGCCTCCAGGACGGCTTCCACGATGCCGTTGTACGCGCCGCAGCGGCACAGATTCCCGCTCATGCGCTCGCGCACCTCCCGCGCGTCCAGCTCCGCCACGTCGGCCACGCCCGCCGCGGTGTCCTCGGTGACATGGCTCGGCCAGCCGCGCCGGGCCTCGCCCAGGGCGCCGATGGCCGAGCAGATCTGGCCCGGAGTGCAGTAGCCGCACTGGAGCCCGTCGTGGTCGAGGAACGCCCGCTGCACCGGGTGGAGTCCGACGCCGCCGTCCAGCTCGGCCACGCCCTCGATCGACACGATCTCCCGCCCCTCGGCGGTCACCGCGAACATCAGGCAGCTGTTCGCCCGCTCGCCGTCGATCAGCACGGTGCAGGCACCGCACTGGCCGTGGTCGCAGCCCTTCTTGGTGCCCGTCAGGCCGAGCCGCTCGCGCAGCACATCAAGCAGGGTCGTTCGGTTGTCGATGGTCAGAGGGTGGTCCGTGCCATTGATCCGCAAAGTGATGTCGCTGCTCGGTGATTGATGTGAGAGGCTCATACATTGAAATGTATCAACCTCTTACATCGGGTGCGAGGAGAATTGGGTCCCATGCGAGACGTCGTAGCGCAGATGCACCGGTGGTGGCGCGAGGGTGAGCCCTTCGCCCGTGCCACGGTGGTCGCGACCTGGCGTTCCTCGCCGCTGCCGCCCGGTACGAGCATGCTGGTCGGACCCGACGGCTCCGCGGTGGGCAGCGTCTCCGGCGGCTGTGTCGAGGCGGCGGTCTACGAACTGGCCCAGGAGGTGACCGCCGCGGGCACTCCGGTGCTCCAGCGCTACGGGGTCAGCGATGACGACGCCTTCGCGGTCGGGCTGACCTGCGGCGGCATCATGGACGTCTTCGTGGAGCGCGTCGACCCCGACGGCTTCCCCGAGTTCGGGGGAGTGGCCGAGGCGGTGGCCGCCGGGGAGCCGGTGGCCGAGGTGATCTGTGTGGCCGTCGCCGGCCCCGACCCGGACGGGCGGCTGGGCCGGCGGCTGGTGGTCCGGCCCGACGGCACCTCCGGCTCACTGGGTTCGGCGCGGCTGGACGCGGCCGTCGCCGAGGACACCCGCGGATTGCTGGCGGGCGGCCGCACCGGCACCCTGGCCTACGGCTACGACGGCACTCGCACCGACGAGGAGCTGACCCTGTTCGTGTCGGTGCACGCCGCGCCGCCCCGGATGCTGGTCTTCGGCGCCGTGGACTTCGCGGCCGCCATGGCCCGGATGGGGGTCTACCTCGGCTATCACGTCACCGTCTGCGACGCCAGACCGGTGTTCGCCACCGAGCGCCGCTTCCCCGAGGCCCACGAGGTGGTCACCGACTGGCCGCACCGCTATCTGCGCGCCGAGGCGGAGGCGGGCCGGGTGGACGAGCGCACCGTGGTGTGCGTCCTCACCCACGACCCCAAGTTCGACGTACCGCTGCTGGAGGAGGCGCTGCGGCTCCCGCTGGCGTACGTCGGCGCCATGGGCTCCCGCCGCACCCACGACGACCGGCTCCGGCGGCTGCGCGCGGCCGGGCTCGGCGAGGACCGACTGGCCCGGCTGGCCTCACCGATCGGCCTGGACCTGGGCGCCCGGACCCCGGAGGAGACCGCGGTCAGCATCGCCGCCGAGATCATCGCCGATCGCTGGGGCGGTAGCGGCACCCGTCTCACCTCCCTCGGCGGCCGGATCCACGGCGACCGTCCGATGCCCTCGGCGGCCGGCGGCTGAGACGGTGTCACCGCCGCTCGGCGCGGTGGTCACAATGGTCCCCGACCGATGGGCACATGGACGCAGGAGGACACACCACCGCCGTGGAGACCGCGCGCAATACCGACGACACCACCGCCAACACCGCCACCCCCGAGGACACCACCGCCCCGCACGCCCCGCCGAAGACCGGCTGGCGCCGCTGGGTGATGGACACCCGGCCGTTGCGCCACCGCCCCTACCGGCGGCTGTGGAGCTCCACGACGGTCACCGCCGTCGGCAGTCAACTGACCGCCGTGGCCGTGCCCAAGCAGATCTACGACATCACCGGCTCCTCGGCCTGGGTCGGCTACGCCAGTTTCGCGGGTCTGCTGCCGCTGGTGGTCTTCGCGCTGTGGGGCGGGGTCATCGCCGACCGGATGGACCGGCGCACCCTGATGCTGCTCACCAACGCGGGGATCGCCGTCACCTCGGTGCTCTTCTGGGCGCAGTCCTTCGCCGGGCTGGACTCGGTGGCGCTGCTCATGGTGCTGCTCGCCGCCCAGCAGGGCTTCTTCGGGATGAACTCCCCGGCCCGGCAGGCGTCGATCGCCCGTCTCGTCCCCGCCCATGAGCTGCCCGCGGCCGGTGCCCTCCAGTCCACGGTGGCCCAGACCGGCATGATCGTGGGCCCGCTGCTCGCGGGCGCCCTGATTCCCGTGCTCGGCCTCCCGGTGCTCTATCTGATCGACGCCATCGCGCTCTGCGTCGCGCTGGGGGCCGTCTGGCTGCTGCCCGCCCTGCCACCGCTCACCGAGCCCGCGGGGGAGGGGGCCGACGGGTCGAAGCGGCGGGCCGGATGGCGGGACGTGGCCGATGGATTCCGCTACATCGCCACCCACCGGATCCTGCTGCTGTCCTTCCTCGCCGACATCATCGCCATGGTCTTCGGAATGCCCCGGGCGCTGTTCCCCCAACTCGCCGCGCACACCTACGCACCCTGGGGCGAGGGGTTCGCGCTCGGGCTGCTCTTCGCGGCCATCCCCCTCGGCGCGGTCACCGGCGGACTGATGTCGGGCACCTTCTCCCGCGCCCGCCGCCACGGCCTCATGGTGACGGCGGCCGTGGTGGCCTGGGGCGTGGCCATCACCGGGTTCGGGCTCAGTGCCAACCTGTGGTGGGCGGTGGCGTTCCTGGCGCTGGCGGGCGTGGCCGACATGGTTTCCATGGTGTTCCGCGGGGCGATCCTCCAGTCCGCGGCCACCGACGACATGCGCGGCCGGATGCAGGGCGTGTTCACGGTGGTGGTGGCGGGCGGTCCGCGCCTCGCCGATCTGCTGCACGGCACCGTCGGCTCCCTGATCGGCCCGCGCGCCGCGGTCACCGCGGGCGGGCTGCTCGTCGCCATCAGCACCCTGGGTCTGGCCGCCGCGGTGCCGGCCTTCCGGCGGTACACCGCCTGATCCACCGGCCGATCCGGGCCCGGCCGCCGTCCCGCTCGACCGGTCCCGGCCGTGCACACCCCCCGCACCGCGGAGGTGTGCACGACCGGGACCGCTCAGGCCGGGCGCTCGCCGCGGTCCCCGCCCCAGAGTGTGTGGAACGAGCCGTCGCGGTCGGTGCGCCGGTAGGTGTGCGCGCCGAAGAAGTCCCGCTGCCCCTGGACCAGCGCCGCCGGAAGCCGCTCGGAGCGCAGCGCGTCGTAGTACGCCAGCGCCGCCGAGAACCCGGGAGCCGGTACGCCCAGCTCGGCCGAGGTGGTCACCACCCGCCGCCAGGCGTCCTGGGCCGCGCCCAGCGCCTCGGTGAAGTAGTCGGCGGTCAGCAGGGTCACCGGGGTCCGCTCCCGCGCGTACGCCTCGGTGATCCGGTTCAGGAACCGCGCCCGGATGATGCAGCCACCGCGCCAGATCCGCGCCACCGCGCCCGGGTCGATGTCCCAGCCGTACTCCTGGCTGCCCGCCTGGATCTGGTGGACGCCCTGCGCGTACGCCACGATCTTCGACGCGTACAGCGCCTGCTCGACCTCGTCGGCGAACCGCTCCGCCGCCGCGCCCGTGAGCCCCTTCGCCGACGGTCCCGGGAGCCCCTGCGCCGCGTCCCGCAGCTCCGCGTGGCCGGACAGCGAGCGCGCGAACACCGCCTCGGCGATCCCGCTCACCGGAACGCCCAGGTCCAGAGCGGTCTGCACGGTCCAGCGGCCGGTGCCCTTCTGCTCGGCCTGGTCGAGTACCACGTCGACGAACGGCTTGCCGGTCGCCGCGTCGGTGTGCGCCAGCACCTCGGCGGTGATCTCGATCAGATACGACTCCAGGCGCCCCCGGTTCCAGGTGCGGAACACCTCCGCGATCTCGCCCGGGGCCATGCCCAGAGCGCGCCGCAGCAGGTCGTAGGACTCGGCGATCAGCTGCATATCGGCGTACTCGATGCCGTTGTGCACCATCTTCACGAAGTGTCCGGCCCCGTCCGGACCGATATGGGTGCAGCAGGGGGTGCCGTCCACCTTGGCGGAGATGTCCTCCAGCAGGGGGCCCAGCGCCTCGTACGACTCCTTCGAACCGCCCGGCATGATGCTCGGGCCGTGCAGCGCGCCCTCCTCGCCGCCGGAGATACCGGTGCCCACGAAGTGCAGGCCGCGCTCGCGCAGCGCCGCCTCCCGGCGCCGGGTGTCCTCGAAGTGTGCGTTGCCACCGTCGACGATCATGTCGCCGGCCTCCAGCAGCGGGGCGAACTCCTCGATCACCGCGTCGGTCGGCGCCCCCGCCTTGACCATCATCACCAGGCGCCGCGGGCGCTCCAGCGAGGCCACGAACCGCTCGGCCGTCTCGGCGGGCACGAAGTGGCCCTCACCGCCGAACTCCTCCACCAGGGCCCTCGTCTTCGCGGGCGTCCGGTTGTGCACGGCCACGGTGTGGCCGTGCCGGGCGAAGTTGCGGGCCAGATTGCTGCCCATCACCGCCAGTCCGGTCACCCCGATATGAGCCTGCTCCGCCATGGTCGGCCACTCCTGCCTGTCTCAGTCGTCGTCATCCTGGACACGTCGGATGCATCGGATACATCGGACACGCGCCGTGCGCACAGCGTCCCGGGTACCCCGCCCGGCCGCCACTCACGACGCCAGGACGGCACGGCCGGGACCGGCGGATACGAGGGCCACCGTCCCCCGCGGACGGCGGCCCCGTACCCGTGGGCGGAGGTAAATCCGCTATCTCGGCATCTCGGACGAGGTGCCGTTCACGGTTCCGGTGGCCCGGGTGGGACGCTCCAGGATGCCCCGGGCATCGGCGGGCGCCGACTCGCGCACCGGGACCGGCTGGGGACCGGCCGGGGTCTCCGCGGCCGGCGTCCCGCCGCCGTTGGGAGAGGAGTTCGAGCCGTTGATCTTCTCTATCGCCTGCCGGGCCTGCTCACCGGGGGAGCGCGCGGCGAGCGGCGGCGGTGTCTGGCCTGCCGCGGCCGCGGGCTGACTGCGCTCCTGGGCGTGCTTGGCGTGGCCGCCGCCGAACTGGGTGCGCAGCCGATGACTCACCGACTCGTCCAGACTCACCGGACGCCCCAGCTGGGCGGCCAGCCGGCCCGCTTCCTGACCGAGCGCGGCGACAACCTCCCAGGGCAGATGGAGTTCCAGCCGGACTTCTGCCTCTCCGTCGGGAAGGGCTTGGATGGGAGGGTTGAACCGGTCGTTCATGTGCGGTCCTCCGGTCTCGGATCGTCCTGCGCGGCGTGGTGCGCCCCACTGCCGGGACGCGCCTGTCCAGGCATACGGAGAACCGGCTCGTCCCGTTCACCCGAGCCGGAGCCGGGTCAGGTTTTACTGAGCAGGATCGTGATGGTCGCCAGGATGGCCGCCAGCACCAGCGCCGCCACCCCGTAGACCAGCCGCTGCGAGCGCAGACCGGGGATCAGCGCGTCGATGGAGATCCGGCCCGCGCCGCTGAGCGCGAGCCCGGCCGCGCCGACACCGATGAGCAGCGGAAACTCAAAGCCGCCGAACAGGCCGAGCCCCCAGGACGCGGCCACGGCGTTGGCCATCGTGCCCGCGACGGCGGCACCGGCGAGCGGGGTGATCAACCCCACCGCGATGCCGAGACCGCCGAAGGTCTCGGTCAGCCCGCAGATGACCGCCATCGCCTTCGGCGCCGGATAGCCGAACTGCGCGAAGGCCACGGCGGTCCTGTCGACCCCAAGACCCTCCCACCAGCCGAACAGATGCTGTGCGCCGCGCGCGGCGATGATCAGCCCGACGCCGAGCCGCACCACCAGTAGACCGACGTCATGGGCGGTGAGCACGGCCGCGGCGGACCGGGAGGCGTGCGCGTGAGCGGGGCCCGCGGCCGGTTCCGGTGAGGCGGCGTTTCCGCGGTGAGAAGAAGACATGGCGCCCTCGTCTGGTCGGGCCCGGCGGGCTCGCCGAGCCGGATGTGCGCTATGCACCTTAAGTACTTTTTATTCCACCGGGCAGGTGGCTTCAATCCGTCCCCCGGTGTCCCCCACGAGGGGAAGGTTTGCCATGGCATCCGCCTCGGCCCTTCTGGGCCCCTGGTAACCCGCCCCGGCTGAGCCGCCGCCAGGGCTGTAACCCGAGCCCCAGCAGCAGGGCACCGGCCAGACAGCAGAGCGCGGCGTGCGTCAGGGCGCCACCCAGGGCCGGTGCGGACACCGGGGCGCCGCACGGCCCGGCGACCGGACCGCACAGCCCCACGCCCAGCCCGGCCGCGACGGTGATCACCGTCTTCGTCACCCCTGACGCCTCACCGGCGCGCTCGGGCGCCACAGCCGTCTGCGTGGCGATGAGCGTCAGCGCGTTGGCCATCCCGAGAGTCGCTCCGCACACCGTGGCCGCCGCGATACGGCCCGGCAGCGTCGGCACCATCGGCACCGCGCCCAGACCCGCCGCACCCAGCGCCAGACACCATGCCATCGTCCGTACCGCGCTCGCCCGGGGAATCCGTCCGGCCACCGGACCGGCCAGGGCCATCGCCGTCGCGGGGGCGAGAAACACCGCCCCGGCCGCTGCAGGCGACAGCCCCCACGGCCCCTGGAGCGCCAGCGGCACCACGAACAGGAACACCACGGTGGCGGCGTTGCTCACCGCCCCGGCCGCGGTGAGCACCACGAAGTGCCTATTGCGGAACAGCCCGAGCCCCACCAGCGGGTTTGCCGCCACGCGGGCACACCGGACGAACACCGTCAGCATCACGACGACCAGCGCCAGCGTGATCGCCGAGCGGCCCGAGAACCAGCCCCATACCGGCCCGCGGTCGACGAGGACCGCGAGCCCGGCCACCGCCGCGGTGGCCGTGAGCAGCCCGTTGCCGTCCACCGTCGGCGGCGCCGCGGTGTCCCGTGAGTCCGCCGCCCGCGCCGCCCACACCGCGGCCCACAGTGCCACCGGCACATTGACCCAGAACACTCCCCGCCAGGACACCGCCTCGGTCAGCACACCGCCGACGAACGGGCCGCACGCGGTGGCGGTGCCGCCGACGCCCAGTGCCCACCCCAGCGCCCGGCCGCGCGACGCGGGCGGATAGGCGTTCGTCAGCAGCGCCACCCCCACCGGCATGGTCAGCGCGCCGCCCGCGCCCTGGATCACCCGTCCGACCACCAGCACCGGCAGCGACGGAGCGACCGCGCACACCAGGGACGCCACGGCGAACACCACCAGACCCGCCGTCAGCACCGCGCGCCGCCCCAGCAGATCGCCCAGCCGCCCCGCGCCCAGCATCAGCGCGCCGGCCGTCAGCAGATATCCGCTGACCACCCAGGACAGCCCGGCGCCGGTGACCCCGAGGTCCCGGCCGATCCCGGGCAGGGCCGGATTCAACGCAAACGCGTCCAGTTGGACGCAGAACACTCCCAACGACACGGCCACCAACGACCGCCGTCGAGCGGAGAGCACACCTTCCACCGCCATCACTCACTCCTCGGCACCCACGGGAAACAGGACGGACGCGGGGCTGAAGTAAGGACGAGGGGAAAAGGGTGTGAAGCGGGCCGGTGGGCCCGTGGAGAGAACGGCGATCGGTCAGTGGCGGGGCGGCAGCCGGTGCAGCTCCACGGCGGTCAGCCGACCGGCCTCGATCGCGGCTGTCATGAACGTACAGTACGGCTCTTTGCGCCGGTCCGTGGGGGAGCCGGGATTGAGCAGCCGCAGCCGCCCGTCGTCCGTGGTGGAGTCCCACGGAATATGGCTGTGGCCGAACACCAGCACATCCACATCGGGGAACCGCTCGGCACAGCGCCGCTCCCGCCCCCGCGCCGCCCCGGTCTCATGCACCACCCCGAACCGCAGCCCGTCCAGTTCCACCCGGGCCACCTCGGGCAGCCGCGCCCGCAGCTCGGGCCCGTCGTTGTTGCCGTACACGCCGATCAGCCGTGTCGACCGCGCCTCCAGCAGATCGAGGGTGGCGGTGTCGACCCAGTCACCCGCGTGGAAGACCACATCGGCGTACGGGAGTTGCTCCAGCAGCTCCTGAGGAAGCGCCTTGGCCCGCCGGGGCAGATGGGTGTCGGACATGAGGAGGAGACGCACAGGGGGACCGTATCGCTTTCCGGTGGGTGTCCGACCGAGGTGAAATAGTGTGCCAAGCAGATGCCGACGCACGGGGAGGCGACGATGGCGGACACGACGGGGGACCGGTATCCACGGCCGCCGGTCTCGGCGGCCGAGGCCGAGTGGGTGTGGCGGCTGCTGTCGGTGCAGGCGCTGGAGGAGGGCGCCAAACCGGAGACGGTGCGGCTCGCGGTGGTGGTGGGGCTCGCCCGGGCCAGTGGCGCCCGCTACGGGGGCCTGTTGCGCTGCACGGTCGGGGCGCTCGACCTGGACGCCGGATGGGTGACGCTCGAACACGGCAAGCACCGTGTCCCGCGCCGCCACGGCCTGGACCGCGGCACCGTCCTGGTCCTGCGCCGCTGGCTGCTGGTGCGCCAGGAGCTCTGCGCCGAGCTGGAGGGCTCGGTGCCGGACGCGCTGCTGCTGACGGTGCACCACACCCACGACCACGGAGTGACCGTGGCGGCCGGGCTGCCCATCACCCGGCAGGGACTGGTGCTCTCCTGGCGCCGGTTCGCCCATCGCACCAACGCCCGGTACGCGGCCCGGCGGCCGCCGCTGCCCACTCGCTTCGAACAGGTACGCCGCGCGTGGGACAGCTGAGCCCGGGATGCCCGAGGGGCGGGGCCGCCCGCGCGACCCCACCCCCTGCCGTCGGTTAGGCCCTGCCCCCCGCCACCGCCCCCGCGCGAGCGGTCACGCTGAAGCGCGCTTGCGCCGCCGCGCCGTTGACCTTCACCGTGAGTGTGGCCGTTCCCGGGCGGAGCGCGGTGAGCGTGCCGCTCACCGGGTCGTACGCCGCCACATGACGGCGCCCGGCCTGGGACGCATCGCCGATGTACACGTTGGGCGATCCGCTCCAGTCGGCGCTGACGGGGAAGCGGACCGGCACCCGCCGGGCGCTGGGACCCTCGCCCTGGATGACGTCGGCCGTGACCGCGGCGTCCTGCCCGGCGCGCAGTTCGGCCGGGGCGGTCACGGTCAGCCCGTCCGTATGCGGCCGGGTCTGGACCGACACCCAGTCGGGCCCGCCCTTCCACGGCGCGCGGCGGTTCTCCGCCTGCGCCTTCGAGGGCACATGGTCCACCCCGACCATCGACCAGCCGGTGAAGCCGCCACGGTCGGCCGGAGTGGCGGGGTACTTGGCGGAGTTGCCGTTGATCAGATACGGGACGCCGTCCACCCGTGAGGCGTGGAAGGTGCCGACATGGCTGCCGATGAACGCCGCGCCCTTGCCGGTGGTCCGGCGGAAGTCGGCGAGCCAGTTCTCCAGCAGCGCGGCCTCCTTGCGGTCGCTCAGCCGGCTGCCCTGCTGCGGAGTGGGGTCGCGCGGCGGAACGTGTTCGATCACCATGACCGAACCGACGCTCCGATCGCGGGTGGCCGCCTCCAACTGGGCGCGCAAATCCTTGATCTGGTCGAAGCCCCCGCCGCGCAGTCCGAGACTGGAGGTGTCCAGGGTGATGAAACGGGTGCCCCGGTGGTCGAAGGTGCGGTGCGCGGGCCCGAATTCGGCCGTGAAGTTGTCGATCCGTCCCCCCATGACCTCGTGGTTGCCCGGTACGTAGGTCCAGGGCACGGTGTCGCCGAGTTCCTGCGTCAGCACCGTACGGGCGAAGGAGAGGTCCTGGGGCGAGCCCTCGTCCACCAGGTCCCCGTTGACGACGAGGAAGTCGGGCCGGGCCGCCTTGATCTCCCGCAGGGTGCGCCGGGCCTGGGCGACGATCGGGCTGTTCGGCTCGCGCGCCACGAACTGCGCGTCCGACATCACCGCGAACCGCCAGTCGCGTCTTCCGGTCCGCGCCGCGCTGTCGATCAGCGGATCCGGGTCGGCCTTCTCCGCGGGCAGGTCGACGGCGGGCGGCACCTGGGCGGTGAGGTCGTCGATGACGATGCCGCCGGTGTACTGCCGGGCCGGGCCGGTCTCGGCGAGATAGAAGCGGTTGACCGTCAGTGGATAGGCGACCCCGGCCGGTACGGTGAAGTCGACATGTCGCCATCCGGTCCAGCTCACATACGGGCCGCGCAGCAGCTGGTCCGAGCCCGCCGCGTCCTTCAGATGCAAGGTCGGCCATGCGCCTTTGCCGTCCCCCTTGATCCACAGGCCGAATGACTGTGGCTGGCCCTCCACATCGATCGGCCGTGGCGGGGTGACATAGGCGGCGCGGGTGGCGGTGGACTGGGTGAAGTCGTACGTCAGGCTCAACCCGGTGCCGGTGTGCCCGTCGGGGGTGGCCTCGGCCGAACCGGAGGCGCGCGCCTGGCTGAAGCGCCACTCAGCCGCGTCGTCGAAGACCGCCTCCCGCCGCTCGCGCAGACCGACGGTGACGGCGAGCACCGTGCTGGTGTCCCCGACGCGGACCGTGACCCGGCCCGCGACCTCCTCGCCGCGCGCCGTGACGGTGAAGGTGCCGGTCGCCGGGTCCGGCGCGATGGTGAACAGCGAGTGGTCGTAGTCGAGATGGACATCGGACGGCTCGACGGGGGCACTGGCGCCGTGCGCGTCCAGTCCGACGATCCCGAAGCGGCCGGTGGCTTGTGCGTCGGCAAGGCCGAGCAGCCGGGTAGTGGGCCGGATCCGGTCGAGACGGTCCAGCACGGTGAGTTCCCGTGCGCCGTGGGCCGTGCCGCGCCGGGCGGTGACCGTGGTCGTGCCGCCGTGGCGGGCGGTGAAGGTGCCGTCGGCGGCGACCCGTCCGACGCGCGGATCAGCCGTCCGCCAGTGCGGTGCCCCCTCCGCGGGACCGTAGGTCTCGTCGTAACCGGCGGCGGTGAGACGGCGGGTCAGCCCGGGGAAGACACGTTCGGGGTGGCCGCCGCGGACCGGGTCCACCGTGGGCGCGTCGGCGGGGTCGGCCGCCGTCTCCACCCAGAAGCCCTTGAGCCGTCCGCTGCCGTCGGGGGCGGTGAAGGCAAGCCCGTTGGGTACGGTGCGTTCGCTGCCGTCGGAGGGGCTGTTCTCCACCCGGGCCCGGTCGCTGCCGGGTTCGCGGGCGACCAGGGTGGACGAACCGCCGCCGTCGAGGTTGAGCGCGCCGTAGGAGCCCGCCTCCTTCATCATCAGGCCCAGTTCGGTGAGGGTGACCCCGCCGCTGTCGGCCTGCCGTCCGTCGACGGTGATGACCTGCATATGGCGGCCGTCCCGGGAGAAGCCGACGGCCGTGCGGGGGGCGGCGGTGTTGTTGCCCTCGCCCTCGTGGCCGATGGGCTTGCCGTCGACGACGAGCAGTTCGCGGCCGCTGACGGCGGTGCGGGGAAGGTCTCCGTCGGCCGCGCGGGGCCGGTACTCCATGTCCACGCTGTCGCCGACGGCCAGTGCGGACAGGGTGTCGGCGCCCTCGTCCCGGCCGACCAGCAGGGTGGTACCGGCCGGGACGGCGCCCTTGCCGGGGGCCGACGCCGCCCGGCTGACCTTGCCGTCCACGACGGCCACCTCGGCGGTGCGCCGTGCCCCGTCCACGGTCTGGGCCCGGTTCGCCTCGCCCCACTGGGCGTTGTACGCGCCGATGCCGTTGGACGGCACGTTGGCGGAGTTGAGCGCGGCGAGCGGATGGTCGCCGTCGGGGAGGGTGAGGGCGCCGTCGAAGTAGAGCTGGAGGAGACGGCCCGCGGCCTGCGGGCCGATGCCGACGGCCTTGCCCGGACCCGCGGCGGACGCGGAGTTGACCATCTGACCGTCGCCGATGCCGATGCCCTCGGGCGCTCCGGTCTGGTTGATGTCGAAGAAGTCACCGTTGATCGCGGCCACCGTACGGCGGCCCGGCCCGGCGTTGTGCCCGGCGGCCAGTTCGGAGACGACCACGCGCTTGGCGACCTTGTCCGGGTGCAGATAGTCGACCTTTGACCCGGCGGTGAGGTCCACCGACAGCGAGTCCACCCGCAGCCACTTGTCGGACTCCAGCCGGTCGTAGGAGGTCAGCTTGATCCCGGGGGCGACGGGATGTGAGGTGTGGGCGGTCTGTAAGCCGTCCCCGTCGGCCACGGACGCGGTGTCCGCGGCGCCCTTCTCACCCTCCGCGGCGGCGGCCGGTGGCGGCGCGATCGGGCGCAGCATCTCGGCCGCGTCCCGGGCCAGGGGTTCGGGGGCCGGGGCGGGGGTGTTGTCGGCGGCGGCCGGTCCCGCGGCGCCCGCGACGAGGGCGGAGACCGCGGCCAGCACCGCCAGGGGTCTGGTGAACGCGACAGGACGCATGGCAACTCCCTGAGGCCATGGGACTCGCGTGGTTCACACGCACAGCGCCCCAGCATCGCGGTGGAGTTGACCGGGCACCAGAAGGCGTCGGCGACATCCTGGGGAACATCTGTCCGCGCCGCCCCGGACGGCTGCCGTGGAAGAGGCGTCAGCCGCTGGTCAGGGCGTCGAGATAGACCCAGGCCCCCTCATGACGGGTGAACCGGCTGTTTTCGCGCAACTCACCCGCACGGCCGCCTTCGGTGTAGTGCGCGCGGAACTCCACGGTGCCGGTGGAGTGGAACGCCGAACCGTCCGTCGTGCCCAGGATCTCCAGCCCCGTCCAGCGCGTCCCGGCGTCCAGGACCACCCGCGGCGGCCGGGTGGTGGGGTGCCAACTGCGCAGCAGATACGCCTCGTCCCCGACGGCGAAGGCGCTGTAGCGCGAGCGCATCAGCTGCTCCGCGGTGGCCGCCTGGGCCGCTCCGCGGTGCAGCCGCCCGCAGCAGTCGTCGTACGGGGCGGGCAGCCCGCAGGGGCAGGCCGTGGGGGTGGTGCGGCGAGGCGGCCGTGGCGGTCGCTTGCGTCGGGACATGGGTCCATTGTGACGGGTGGGACCGGTGGGTCGTCCCGGGCGGGGGCGCCACCCGGGACGACCGGAGCCGGACAGCCCGCGGTCGGGGTCGGGGCCGGGGCTGGTCGGCGAACCGGTCGGCGGGCCGGTCAGTGGGCCGGTCAGTGGGTCGGCAGATGACGGGTGAAGAAGGTGCGTACCCGCCCGCGCACGGCAGGTACCGAACACGCCGGATCCACCGTGCCGATCAGCCGGCCCCGTGCCTCGGCGGACATCAGCCCGGCGGCACACAGCTGGGGCACGACGGCCGCGTAGTCGGTGAACACCCAGTGCGCCGCGTCGTCCAGCCGTGCCCGGGAGGCGCGTCCGTGCGAATGGGCCATCAGAGAGGACCAGGAGCGCTCCAGTGCCGCCCGCTCGCTGAAACCGTCGGTGTGCAGCAGAAGCAGCGGCCGGTCCGTGCCGTGGCGGGCGACCGGCAGCAGGTCCCCCGGCCGGTCCGGCGCGGCCGGTGCCTCGTCCAGAAAGCCTTCGAGGTTGACCGCGGCGGCGAGGCGCCGGTCCTCGTACAGGGTCTGGGCCGCCGTGGTGCCACCGGCCGAATGGCCGTAGACACCTACCCGCTCCAGGTCCAGCAGTCGGGGCAGATCCTCCGGCAGCGGGCGGCGCTCCGCGTCGGGGTTGTGCCCCGCCGCCAGGGCCTCCAGCCGGTCCAGGACGAACCGGGTGTCGGCGATCCGGGTGGCGATCGCGGTGTGGAACTGGCGGGGATCCATCCGGGGGTCTCCCCGGAAGACGGTCTGGCGCAGCCTTCCGCGGTACGCGGCCGGGCGCGGGAAGACGACCTCGCTCGCGTCGCCGGGATGGTCGATGGTCACCACCACGTAGCCGTGGCTCGCCAGTTCCTCCGCGAGCCCTGTGCCCAGGGTGCGGGGGTCACCGCCACCGGGGCTGTACAGCAGCACCGGACGCGGTGCGCGCTGCGCGGGCGCGCCGATGTGCGCGTGGGTCAGGGTGGCGGCCCAGTCCACACCCTTCGGTGGCAGCCCCGGACGCATCAGGGGCGCGGTCTGCCCGAACGAGCGGGCGGCACGCGCGGTCATCTGGTGCGCCACCGGACGGGCGCGGCCGCCATGGGCCGGGTACCACACCGTCACCATCACCTCGCGGACCGGAATCCCGGCCTTCCACGGGTCACGACGGGTGCGGTCGACCAGATGCAGCGTGGTGACCCCGATCCGGTGCGGACCGGTGGGCGCGGGCAGCTCTACGGTCATCATGTCGCCGCGGCCGGTCGGCCGGGCCTGGGCCGCGCCCCCGGCCGCGCTCCCGGCTCCGGCTCCGGTGAGCAGTGCGGCGGCGGCCAGTACGGCCGAGGCGGTGACGGTCCGTCGGCTCACTCCGCCGCGCTCCCCGTCGGTGACATCCTTGAACGACATGCTCGCTCCCTCTGTATCCCATCCGGCTGATCCGGTGTGATGCCGGTCCTTGTGCCGCCCGGCGGTGAGCTGAATCCTGTCCGTGAAGGGGAGGAACGGGCGATCGTTGAGGCCCTGGCCTCAAGGCTGGCGCGGCGCTGTCAGGGGGAGTAGTGATCCGGATCCATGGCACGGCCGCCGATGTCGCCCGGGTGCGGTTCGCGCCCCGGCCAGCCCCGTTGCAGGAGCTGAACGCGGCCCTGAGCATGATGTGCCGCGGGGACGGTGAACTGCTCTTCGGCCGCTGGAGGCGGCGGGCGCTGCGCTCGCTCCCGGCGGCCGTCGGGCCGCTGGCCGACCTGGTCCCGGCGGCGGTCGCGCCCAGCTTCCTCGATGTGTTCAGCGACGATCTCGACGAGGGTCTGGAGACCGTCCGGGCCACACCGAGCGAGCTGGTCCGCACCGAGCTCGAGCGGGTCTACGCCCCTCATCCGCGCCCCGCACCGACGTGGCTCCACGATCTGCACCGGGGCGAGACCGGAGCCTGGCAGCTGCTGCGCCGCGCCCAGCACACGGCGTTCGAGACCCTGGTGCGCCCGGTGTGGTCGCAGGTGCAGGATCTGCACCGGGCGGAGTTCAGCCGTCATGCCCTGACCGTGGCCGAACACGGGGTCGGCACCGCCCTGGCCGCCCTCGTCCCCGGCGCCCGCTGGTGTGGGAGCGGCTGGGAGATCGACGCACCCGTGGAACGGGACATCGCCTTGGCCGGCCGTGGCCTGGTGCTGCTGCCCACCTTCCACTGGACCGGCGGCCCGCTCCTCTCCGATCTGCCCGGCAGCCCGGTGTTCCTGACCTACCCGGCCGGGCCGGGTGTTCCGCTGGTGCCACCGGTGGCCGGGGCGGACGGCGACGCGCTGGCCGCGGTGCTCGGCCGTACCCGCGTCGAGATGCTGCTCCTGCTCGCGCAGGAGCACACCACCAGTGGCCTGGCCCGGCGACTGCGGGTCAGCAACGCCACCGTCTCCGCCCACGCCGCCGCGCTGCGCGGCGCGGGCCTGATCACCACGGTCCGCGCCGGTCGTGCCGTACTGCACCAACGCACCGCGCTGGGCGTCCTGTTGACGCGTCGCGACGGTTCAGGGGACGGGCTCTAAGCGCGCAGAGGGGCCAAGAGGTCGTCGTCGGCCGGGAAGGGGCGCTCCTCGGGCAGTAGCGCGGCCGCCGCGGTCGGCTTGTCCTGGCGCACCAGCGCGTGGATCTCCTGGGCGAGCGGGGTGACATCGCGGATGGCCACCGTCCACTCGTCGGCGTACCGGCGGGCCGCCTCTTCCGAGAGCCCGAGCTGAAGGGAGCGGTAGGGCAGCGGAGCCAGCCGCAGATCGCGCTCCGGGTCCCACTGGACGCGGCAGGGCGCCTGGCGCAACTGCCGCTTCCAGGACGCCTGATCGGCGTGCAGACCGCGGGCGTAGTGTGACAGGCAGGCGTTGCGCAGCGCCCATGCGAAGCCCTCGCGGGTGATCTCGATGGCGAGGATCGTCTCCTGCCCCACTTTCTCGCCCCAGCCGCAGCGGTACATCATCCAGAGGAACGAGGGTTTGATCCAGGTCATCCGGTCGCGCTTCCAGGTGGCCGGGAACCGGCCGTCGCGGGCCGCGGGGCGGCCGATGTGCGGGCCGTACGCCTGGTACACGGTGACCGTGGTGTCAGTGTGCAGCGCGCGGATCTCATGACGGGGCCGGTCGTGCCGTGGCTCTTCCGGCCCGTGGTGGTGCGGTTCTTCCATGGGCACCCAGGGTGGCCGGGTTCGGCGCCCGTCGGCCACCGGTTTTTGACGCGGGCCGGTCCGATGTGCCGTTCTGGCGCGCGCTCGCCCCTTTCGCGTGGTCGGATACGGGCCATGGGTTCCCGACGCCATGTTCCGCATACCGCCCCCGCCCCCGGCGGAGCCGCCGCCCCGACCGTCGTGGGGGTGGATGCCTGTCCCACCGGATGGGTCGCCGTGATCCTCCGTGCGGGCGCGTTCGCCGGTGCCGAGACCGCCAGCGGGCTGGCCGAACTGCTCTCCCGGATGTCGGACGCCCAGGTGGTGGCCGTCGATATGCCGCTGGGGCTGCTGGAGACCGGTCTGCGGCAGGCGGACACACTGGCCGTTTCGATCATGGCTCCGCATCGGTCCCGGGTCTTCCCGGTGCCGCCGAGCGAGGTGTGGGGGGAGGAGGACTACGCCGCGGCCAACCAGTGCTGCCGACGGCTCACCGGACGTGGAATCAGCCGTCAGACCTGGGGGCTCGCGGCCAAGCTGCGCGAGGCCAACGCCCACCGCGACGGCGGTGACTACCGGCTGCACGAGGTCCATCCCGAGGTCTCCTTCGCCGCCATGAACGACGCCCAGCCGGTGGCCTGGAGCAAGAAGAGCTGGAACGGCCAGGCGGTGCGCCGCGGGCTGCTGGTCGGCGAGGGCATCGCGCTGCCCGATGAGCTCGGCCCGGCCGGGCGGGTGCCGACCGACGACCTTCTGGACGCCGCCGCGGCGGCCTGGAGCGCCCACCGCATCGCGCGGGGCACCGCCCGGAGCCTGCCCGATCCGCCCGAGCTGACGGCCACCGAACTGCCCGTCGCCATCTGGTACTGACGCCCGGCCCGATTCGCCGGGGTGCTCCGACGACGCAAGGCGGGAGGCCGCCCGAGCCGTGCCTCGGGCGGCCTCCCTTTTCCCCACCCCCGGATGTGGTTCTCAGGGCCGTGGTCCAACCGGCGTCGCGGGGGTCAGCGGTGGACGCCGTGTGCGCGCAGATAGGCGAGCGGGTCGACATCCGATCCGTAGCCCGGGCCGGTGCGCACCTCGAAGTGCAGATGTGGTCCGGTGGTGTTGCCGGTGCTTCCCGAGCGGGCGATCCGCCGGCCCGCCTCGACGGTCTGCCCGGCGCGCACGTTCACCGCCGACAGATGCGCGTAGTGGGTGTACAGGCCCCCGGTGTGCCAGATGACCACCTGGTAACCGAAGGCGCCGCCCCACCCGGCGGCCACCACTTTGCCGCCGGCCGCCGCGTGCACCGCGGTGCCGACCGGGACCGCGAAGTCCACCCCTGTGTGATGGCCGCTTGCCCAGCGCCCGCCGCGGGTTCCGTACGCCGCGCTGACCGGTGCGCTGACCGGGGTCACATGGTGGTTGGTGGCGGACTTCCGTACGGCCGCGTGGCGCGAGGCCGCCGTGGCGGCGCGTCGTGGCGCCGCCGTGTGGTGCGCGCGGCGCGGTGCCGAGGGGAGGGCCAGCCGCTGCCCCGGGCGGATGAGATCCGGATTCGCGCCGATGGTCCGGCGGTTGGCCTGGTAGAGGGGCCGCCAGCCGCCGCTGACGGAGGACCGCCCCGCGATGCCGGACAACGTGTCCCCGCGCAGCACCGTGTACGACCCGGAGGTCGCGGGCCGCTTGGCGGGCCGCTCGGCGTGAGGTTTCCCGGGGTCCTTGCCGGGGGTCTTCCCGGATGAGGTCGCGGAGCCCTTTCCAGAGGCCGCGGTGGACGGATGGTGATGGGGCGCGGCCGGGCGCTCGGTCTGGTGTCCGGATGGCGGTTTGGCGCTCCGGGACCCTCCGGGGTTCGCCACCGCGGCGGGCGGGCCGGACCGCGTCAGCCGGCCGCGTACCGAGCAGACCGGCCAGGCGCCCGGCCCCTGCGCGGAGAGGACCGCCTCGGCCACGGTGATCTGCTGGCCCTTGGTGGCCAGATCGGCCCGCGGGGCGTAGGCGGTGCCGCCGTACGCGGCCCAGGTGTGCTGGGTGAACTGCAACCCTCCGTAGTAGCCGTTGCCCGTATTGATGCGCCAGTTGCCTCCGCTCTCGCACTTGGCCACCCGGTCCCAGCTGTCGACCGGAGCCGCCGCGGCGACACCGGTGCCGAGGATCGGCAGGACGATGCCGACGCTGCCCGCGGTCAGGGCGGCGCGCAGCGGGGAGACCCGGCTGGGCGCGGCGGGGCGACGGTGACTTCCTCGTACGGCCATGGGGCTGGTTCCTCTCCACAACGGCTCTCGACACGCCCTCCGGAGGCCCCGGTGGGCGATACGAGTACGGCAGCCGGGCTTGGGCGGTCACAAGGCGCAGGGGGCCTCATGGACCGCCGTGCGCCGTCGGGTTCCACCCCCTGCTGGGTCTGATGCGCCCTCAGTTGCGTAGGGGTGGGCGCGTGGAGGGGCGGGGGCGCACGGACACGGCCGACGGGGAGGGGGCCGGGTGGTGGGGCCGGGTCGGTGGTCCCCGGCAGTGGGCGGTCGGGGGGAAACTGGAAATGATTTTCGGGCCGCGTTCGGTGGCGGATGCTATTCCGCCGCATTGGTTTCCGGGTGATCCGTCGCGGATGCCCGGCGGTCGGCCGGGCGAATTGCGTGCGCGGTGCCCGTGGTTGGGCCTCGGCTCGGCGCTCGGTGGCCCAATGCGGGGCCGGGTATCGGGCGTTCGCGGGGGACCGGATCTTCGGGCGCGCTTTTGCGGCGGCCACCGGCCCAAGATCGGTCTGTTGGCAGATGGGGTCGGCCGGTCGCCCGTAACCGCGCGGTTCCGCGCCGGAACCGGCCGTTCCTCGCTTCGCTCCGGGCTGCCGAAAGCGGGCGGGGCCGGGAGGGGGCGGAGGAGAGGCCGGAGAGCGAGAAGGCCACGAAGGCCCAGAAGGAGAGAGCGGGGAAGAGGGGAAGCGCCGGGAAATGGGACGGCCGCGCGGTACGGCGAGGTATCCGGGCCCCGGCCCCGGAACCGGCGGGCGGTCCGGAGCCGCCGAACCCCCGCCAAGGCCGGGGGAGAAGACGTACCGGGTGCCTGGCCGTGGTCAACGCCCAGGTGGAGATAGCAACTTGACTTTCCGTTTGCCAAATGTCCGGCCGCGTATCGTCTCCCGTACCGCTCGTGTACGTGCGGTGGCGATCCGGAAATCGGCGGGTCGGCAAGGCCGGAAAACTGACGGAGAAGCACGTGGTCCGTGTATAGCGGGAACCACGTCGCCGGTCATATCATTGCCTCACCTCCACTTCTCCACCTCCTCCCGGGGACCGCCCGCTGGAGCGGCCCCGAGAATTTCACCCCCTCGCCCCGCGCGATCGGGAGCCGAGCGACACCGGTGCGTGATTTCTGTACGGCCTTGTGCACCGCTCGGGGAAACGGTGCGCCGGGGGGGATCACGGCCCCGGGGATGCGCAGCGCGGCTACGCCGTATGCCGGTTGTCAGGGACCCACCACGGTCTGCCAACGGTCGTACCCGGTGCTACGTCCGAGGGGTGGACGCGATCGAGGGGGCGCACAGGGGCCCCGGAGCTTGCCATGACACACCTGTCGAACCCCGGGCGGCGGACCGGCCGGACCGTCCACGGCGCGGGCGGCCGTGATCCACACCACGGCGGCCCGGTTGGCGCGGCGGGTAAAGTGCCCATGTGGCGAGAGTCGTTGAGCTGATCACCTATCCCATCAAGGCATGCGCCGGAGTGTCTCTGACCGAGGCGTCGCTGGCGGAGGCCGGGCTGCCGCACGACCGCGGCTTCATGGTCACCGACGAGGACGGAGTCTTCCGCACTCAGCGGCGGCATCCCGGGCTCGCGCTCATCCGCCCCCACGTCGCCCCCGACGGTACGCGGCTCACCCTGTCGGCGCCCGGCGCCGAGGAGCTGAGCATCGGTATCGACACGGTGTCCGCGCGGCGCGAGGTCGTGCTTTTCGGTTCGCCGTACCAGGGCATCGACCAGGGCGACGCGGTGGCCGGATGGCTGTCAGACGTGCTGGGCGTGGCATGCAGGCTGGTGCGGGTGCCGCCGGAGCACGACCGGGTGGCGGACGGGCTCACCCCGGGCACCTCGGGCTACGCCGACAGCAATGCGGTGCACATCATCTCCCGGGCCAGCCTGGACGAGCTCAACCGGAGGCTCACCGGCGAGGGTGGCGAGCCGCTGCCGATGGCCCGCTTCCGGCCCAATGTGGTGGTCGACGGATGGACCGAGCCGCATACGGAGGACCGGGCCCGGCAGATCACCATCGGCGACACCGAGCTGGGTTTCGCCAAGACGGCCGTCCGGTGTGTGGTCACCACGGTCGACCAGGACAAGGGGCTCAAGGCGGGCCCGGAGCCGCTGCGCACCCTGGCCCGTTACCGCAGGTCCCCCGAGGGCGGTGGCACCATCTTCGGCGCCAAGTTCTCCGTGACCCGTACCGGCACCATGGCGGTGGGGGACGAGGTTGCCGTCGGCAGCTGGGACGGGCCGCCCCCGGCGGAGTGAGACCGGTCAGGCGTCCGCCACCACCGTGGCGAAGGCACGATCTCGGTACGGCCGCCGAGGCCGGTGAGGGTGGCGGTCATGACCATGGGCGCCTCCCGGTGAGGGTCATCTCGGCGGTGCTCATAGGGGTCTCCTCGGTGCGCGGAAGCATGTCGTCACCGGGTCAGCCCCGGGCAGCGGGCAGAACTCATCGGTCGTTCTCCCTCCCCGTCCCGACATCCTGATGCGCGCACCGGGCCTCACCCCCGGTGATCGCCCCGTTCCGTCATGATCTCTCCCATGGACCACCGCCGCCCCCTTCGGGAAGGATCTCCTCGATGACGCCCACCGAGCTCGCCGCCGCCACTGAGCGGGCGCTCCCCGAGATGATCGAAGACCTCCGGACCCTGGTGGAGCTGGAGACGCCGAGCAACGACAAGCGGTTGCTCGCCGCCGGGCTCGCCGCCATCAGCGACTGGATCGACGAGCGGCTCGGCGCGCCGGACACGACCGAGCGGCACGACTGCGGGGAGTACGGCGATGTGCTCGCGGTGACCTATCGCGGCACCGCGCCGGGAACCGTGCTGCTGCTGTGCCACTACGACACGGTCTGGCCTGCCGGGACGCTCGCCGAGTGGCCCTTCGAGGTGGTGGACGGCCGGGCCTGCGGACCGGGTGTGTTCGACATGAAGACGGGGATCGTCCAGGCGGTGTGGACCGTGCGGCTGCTGCGTGAGCTGGGTCTTCCGCACCCCTCGGCGCGACTGCTGCTCACCGGCGACGAGGAGATCGGCAGCCCGGTCTCCCGGCGCCATATCGAGCGGCTGAGTGAGGACGTGCTGGCCACCCTGGTCTTCGAGGCGTCGCTCGACGGGGCGGTCAAGACCTCGCGCAAGGGTGTCGGTCTGTTCGATGTGACCGTCTACGGTGTCGAGTCGCACGCGGGGCTCGACCCGTTCGCCGGAGCCAGCGCGATCCACGCCCTCGCCGAGGTCATCCCGCATATCGCGGCACTCGGCTCGGCGGAGCGGGGGACCACGGTGAACGTGGGGCTGATCAGCGGCGGCACCGGCCGCAATGTGGTGGCCGCGCGGGCGAGTTGCGGTATCGACGTCCGGATCGCCGAACCCGCCGAGATGGCGCGGATCGACGCCGCGCTGCGGGCCCTCACCCCCTCCGATCCGCGGGTGCGGCTGACCGTCACCGGCGAGTGGAACCGGCCGCCGATGGTGCCCGACGACGCGTCCCGGCGGCTGTACAAGCAGGCCCGCGCCGTCGCCGCCGAGCAGGGCTGGGCACTGGAGGAAACGGCGGTCGGCGGGGCGAGCGACGGCAACTTCGTGGCCGGGCTCGGGCGGCCGGTCCTCGACGGCCTCGGCGCCCTCGGCTCCGGTGCCCACGCCCGCCACGAGCACACCGTGCTGGCTCCGGTCCCGGCCCGTACAGCGCTCACCGTCGGCCTCATGCGGGCCCTGGCGGTGGCGGATCCGGAAACCGCGTGAGCCCGGCGGGCCCGTCCGGTCCGGGGTGCGGCCGCCGCCGTGCGGGACGGCGGCGGCCGCGGTGGTCCGTGCCGGTGACGGGCGAGGCCCCCACCGACCCGGACAGGATGTCCCCGCCCGGTTACGGCTTGCGCGCGAGGACCGCGTAGACGGAGACCTGCTCACCCGCGGGCAGCAGGGTGCCCCCGGCGGTGTCCGTCCGCCAGTCCGAGACCAGGACCAGCCCGGAGCCCACCGGCTCGAGCCCCTCGAAGAACCGTGCCACCTCGGCGTGGGAACGTGGCCGCAGGGTCACACCGGACTTCCGGTAGAGCTCGACCACCTCCTCAGCCGCCTTCGGCTCGACATCCGCCGTGGCGTGCGAGAGCACCAGATGACTGCCGGGAGCGAGCGCGTCCACCAGACGGCGCACCAGGTCGTAGGCGCCGTCCTCGTCGTCGATGAAGTGCATCAGTGAGATGAGGGAGAGGGCGATGGGCTCGTCGAAGTCCAGTACCTCCCCGGCCTGTTGGACGATCCGTTCCGGTTCGCGCACATCCGCCTGGAGATAGTGCGTGACCCCCTGCGGTGTGCTGCGCAGCAGCGCCTCGGCGTGGCACAGCACGATGGGGTCGTTGTCCGTGTAGACGATCCGGGCGTCGGGGGCGACGGCCTGGGCGATCTGGTGCAGATTCGGCTCGGTCGGTATACCCGTGCCGATGTCGAGGTACTGACGGGTACCCGCCTCGGCGAGCCACTCGGTGGCACGCCGCATGAACGCGCGGTTGGTCCGCGCGGAAGTCGTGACCGTGGGGTCGATGGCGAGCATCCGCTTCGCCAGTTCCTCATCCACGGGATAGTTGTTCTTACCGCCCAGGATGTAGTCGTAGACGCGGGCGGGATGTGGTCTGCTGGTGTCGATCCGGCTGAGCCCTGGCTCCAGTTCCGGCATGCTGCGCTCCATGGGGGTCGGCGCGAGTTGTGGAGATGTGCGGGTTGACGAGGACGCGGGTCAGGAGACGAGGAAGTCGGCCTCGCCGGCCTTGGCGCCCTGGATGAAGGCGACGATTTCGCTGTGGGTGTAGATCAGCGCGGGACCGTCCGGATCGGTGGACTGGCGCAGCGCCACCCGCCCGTCGTCCAGCTTCAGAGCTTCGACGCAGTTTCCGCCGTTGCCACCGCTCCAGGGCTTGTGCCAGCCCTCGCTGCCGAGGTCGGACGCGCGCATGCCGTTGTGAATGCGATTCATCCAGATCAGAGCTCCTTGCGGAAATCCTTCAGGATTTCCTTTGTGCGTCGTGCGTTTGCCGCCTGTGCGGCCATGCGGTCCATGGCCTCCAGATGGGCGGCCACCTCGATGCGTTCATCGAGGTAGACGGCGCCGGTCAGGTACTCGACGTACACCATGTCCGGCAGTTCGGGGACAGCGAAGCGGAAGAGGACGAAGGGCCCGTAGGTGCCCGGGTGGTGTCCGGAAGCGAACTCCGTGATCTGGAGCGTGATGTGGGGATGCTCGATGGACTCCAGCAGCCGGTCGACCTGGCGGCGCATCACCGCCGCGGAACCGACCGGTCTGCGCAGCACCGTCTCGTCCATCACCACCCACAGCCGTGGCGCGTCCGGGCGAGCGAGCAGCCTCTGACGCTCCATCCGCAGCGCCACATGGCGCTCGGCGTCACCGGGCGCGGCCCGGCCGACGGCGCCGGTCTCCATCACCGCGTGGGCGTACTCCTCGGTCTGGAGCAGGCCGGGGACGAAGTGGGGCTCGTACGCCCGGATCATCTCGGCCGCACCCTCCAGGCTCACATGCACGCTGAACCAGTCCGGGAGGATGTCGTGGAACCGCTGCCACCAGCCGGGCCGGTTGGCCTCCTCGGTCAGGGTGATGAACGCCTCGAGCTCCGCGCCGCCGATTCCGTATGCGGTCAGCAGGAGTTGAACGTAGGGAACCTTCAGTGCGACCTCGGCGGTCTCCATCCGGCGTACCGTGGCGGGTGCGACCCGCAGCACCTTGGCCGCCTGCTCACGCTTGAGCCCCGCCTTCTCCCGCAGGTCCTGCAACCGCCTGCCGAGGACGACTTGGCCCACGGTCGGGGCCGACCGCGGTTCGCTCACCAGATACCTCCCCCTAGCTGATGTTCGCAGTGTGCCATGCCCAGTACGGCGCAGACACATTGCACTTACGACTCTGCACATTCCAGAGTGCCCCTTGCCAAGTGTGAGGGGCGGTGCGCATAGTGGCGTCATGATCCCGTTAGCGCAGCCGTGGCCGGGACCCGTCCCGGACCGCGGCCGTGACGCCGCCGCACTCCGCGCAGGTGTAAGCGGCCCGACCTTTGCGATGTGCCCGTAGATGACTCACGCCTTCGCCGGTGCGCTGCCCGGCCTCCCCCGCGGCCGGTTCCGGCAGTGGGGCTCCCGCCCGGAACCGGGTGGCCGCCGCCGACTGGCACTGCCGCCCGCGCTGCGGACGAGCCGCGACTACGACGCGGTCGGGCTGGCCGAGCGCGACGGGCGCCGGGTGATGGAGCTGCTGCCCCGGGCGGGATGTGTGCTCGCCCACGGGGGCCGCTGGTGGTGGATCGTGCCCCCGCAGTCGGATGTCGGGGTCGAGTGGCCGCCGATCGCGCTGTACGCGGTCGGCGGCATGGTGTCCGATGGATCCGAGGGGCGGGCCGGTGCCGTGGACGAGGAGCCCTGGGTGGTGCACGCGCCCGACGACCGCGAGCCGTACACCCATCCGCTGCTGCTGCATATCGCCGTCTGCGCGGTGGCCGGGGTGGCCCCGGCCTGGCCGCGTGAGGACCGGCGTCCGTAGCTCACGGTCCGGGCGTCAGCTCACGGTCGGAGTGTCGGCTCAGGTCAGGGTGCCGGCTCAGGTCAGGCTGTCATCGCTCTGGAGGTACGCGGCGGGGCGCGGATAGCGCTGGAGGGCCGGGGTGAGGCCGTCGGGGTCGTCGTCCACCACGGGCCGGGCGGTGGCCCGGAGTTCCGCGGGGTCGTAGGCGATGGCCTGGGTCCGCTCCACCGAGGACTCCTCCGGTGCGGAGGTGTCCCGCTGCTGGTCGTAGACGGGGATCTGGTCGATGGTGGTGTCTTCCGGGGAGTTCTGCGCCGCATAGGCCGTGGCCGGTGTCCCGGTCCGGACCGCCGGGATCTCCGAGGTCTGGGCCTGTGCGCTCACCATCTGCCCGGTCTGGAGCTGGGCGCCCGGCGGCTGGGGCGCCGGAGCCGTCCGCATCTGCGCGACCTGCGCCTGCTGCTCGGCCTGCAACTGCGCCTGGAGCTGGTCGAGTCGGCTCCGCGCCGACTGCATCGGGGGTATCTGCGCCTGCGCCGCCGGGTACGGGGCCATCTGCACCGGCGGAGTGGCGACATAGGCCGGGGCCAGCTCCGCCATGGGCTGCTGTACCGCGAAGCCCGCCGAGCCCGTACCGTACGACGACGCCTGTGCATAGGCGGGCGCCGTGCCGCCTGCCATGGGCAGGGCGGCCGCGGTGTACACCTGCTCGGGCGCCACCGGCGCGCCGGACAGCTGCGGCATCTGCTGGTACAGCGGGTCGAACTGCGCTTGCGGCACGGAGTTCAGCGGTGTCTGCTGCTCCCAGCTGACCTGGGGCGCGTAGAACGACGTCCCGTACATCACGGTGCTCAGCCCGGTGAGCAGCCGCTGCACATCCGGCTGCGAGCGCACCACCAGCCGCATGAACTGACTGCTGCTGCCCAGTTTGTTGCCGCATTCGCGGACCAGGACGCCGTGCTGGGAGAGAAGTTGGTCCCGGACCCAGGTACCGTCCAGGCCCGCCGGGAGTTTGACGAGGACGAAGTTTCCCTGGGAGGGATAGACCGTCATCCCGGGCAGTCCGGCCAGCTGGGTGGTCATCTGCTGCCGGTCCAGGCTGATCAGGCGCAGACTCTCCATGTACTCCTGCCGGTACCGCTTCAGCATGAAGACGATGACCTCGGCGAAGGAGTTGAGGTTCCACTTCGGCAGCCGGGAGCGGATCTGCACCGCCAGCGCCGGGTTGGCCACCAGATAGCCGAACCGGACGCCGTGCAGCCCGAAGTTCTTGCCGAGGCTGCGCAGCACGATGACATTGGGGCGCAGGACGGCCTCGTCCACGACGCTCGGATACGCCTTGGAGTCCGCGAACTCCAGGAACGACTCGTCGATCACGACCAGGTCGAGATCGGCGAGGGCGTCCATCATGCCGATGACGGCCTGCCGGGACAGCAGCCCGCCGTCGGGGTTGTTGGGGTTGCAGATGACGGCCACCCGTGAGCCCCGCGAGCGCACGAAGGAGACGAACGCGGACGGGTCGAGGGCGAAGCCGCTCATCTCCGGGAGCTGGAACATGTCCACCCGCTTGCCGGTCTCCATCGGCTGGTCGGTCCACCGGCCGAAGGTGGGGATCGGCACCGCCAGGCTCTCCTTGACCAGCAGATGGTCGATCCAGGTGATGAGCTCCGTCGAGCCGTTGCCCATCGCCATGGTCTGCGGCTGGAGCCCGAGCACATCGGCCAGTTCGGCGGTGATGGTCTCCGCGGAGCTGGGGTAGTACGTGAGGATGTCGCGCAGCCTGACCGCCATCACGGCGAACATCGCGGGGGTGGGGAAGTACGGGTTGCAGGGGATGCAGAAGTCCACGAGCTCCTGTCCGCCGCCCGTGACCCCGGCGCGGTTGAGCGCGAAGTACGACGGGCTGTGGGCGGTGCCACGGAAGAGTTCCGCGGCATCACCGGTATGGCCGACTGCGGCAACAGTCACGGCGGGACCTCCTCGGTCGCGTCGGTCGTGCTGATACGACCGTTGCGGCTCGTCCCTCGAGCCTGACGCATGATCCCTCGAACGCGGGGCAGGTAACGTTTGGTTTGTCGTCTGTGAAGAAATTGAGGACAAGTGGGCCTGGATCGAATAGAATTCCGCCCCTCGCTTCCCTTCCGGAGTCTTTCGCCAGTGAACTTCACCGGGTAGTTTCACCGGGCATGCGGTCTCCGTCCGCTCAGGGCGCGGTGTCGGACCGGGTTTCCCCATCGGCGCGTGCGGTCCGGCTCTGTTCCGCTACCCACACCGCCACCTGTGCACGCGAGGTGAAACCGAGTTTGCTCAGAATGTGCTCAAGATGGCCCTCGGCGGTGCGCTGGGCGATCACCAGGGACGCGGCGATCTCCTTGTTGCTCAGCCCCTGGGCGACCAGTTGGGCGATCTCGGACTCCCGGCGCGTCAGGGGAGACGGCCGCTCGCCCACCGCCGGTTCCGTCGTGGGGAGTTCGTTCTCCAGGGCGTAGCCCAGCCCCTCGTCGTAGGAGAGCCGGGAGCCTTCCTTGACCGTGGCGTTGAAGGCCGTTTTCCCCAGCGCCCGGCTCACCGCGGCCTCGCACTCCTCGTGGTAGTGGACCAGATGGCCGTAGCCGGACAGCGGGGCGCCCACCGCCCGCCAGACCGTCCGGACCACGCCCAGCAGCCGGGCCGCACGCGGGAAGTCCCGCTCGGTGGCGGCGATCCAGGCCAGCACCTCGAGGTTGACCCCGACGCCCAGCGGGTCGTCGAGCGAACGGTTGAACTTCAGGCTCTCCCGCTCCAGGGCGGCCGCGCGCTCGGTGTCG
This sequence comes from Streptomyces sp. JLBJ103, assembly GCF_058215575.1. Taxonomy (NCBI): domain Bacteria; kingdom Bacillati; phylum Actinomycetota; class Actinomycetes; order Kitasatosporales; family Streptomycetaceae; genus Streptomyces; species Streptomyces sp. JLBJ103. The sequence continues at coordinate 8,179,272 of NZ_CM177089.1, forward strand.
CCCTGCCGCCACACCTCGACCCCCAGCGCCATCATCGTGTAGGCCCGGTGCCAGCCCTCGCCGTAGGCGTCGCACACCGCCAGCGACTCCTCGCCCAGCGCGATGGCGCGCTGGGAGTCACCGATGAACGAGTGGGCCAGCGAGAGCCGGATGAGCGCCAGAGCCAGCCCCACCGGGTCGCCGGTGGCGCGGTGGCGGCGGACGGCCTCCTCGTAGAGCGTGATCGCGGCCTCGGCGTCGCCCCGGTACATCGCGACCATGCCGGAGTACAGCGCGGTGTAGCCGAGTACCGGCTCCAGATCCAGCCGCTCCCCGATGGCCCGGCTCTCCTCGAGCATGGCCGAGGCGGCGTCGGTGTCGGACTGGATGATGGCCAGCCAGCTGTTGGTCCACAGCGCCCGCGCCCGGGCACCGGTCGGCTCGGGGCAGACGGCGAGCCCGTCGTCCAGCCAGCGGCGCCCCTCGCTGAGGTAGTAGCTGGTGATCCAGTGGTAGAGCAGATCGGCCGCGATCCCCAGACCGCGGGCGCACTCCGCCGGGTCGTCGTAGCAGAACTCCAGCGCGGTGCGCAGATTGGCGTGCTCGAGCTGGAGCCGGGTGAACCACTGGACCTGGGCCGGTCCGAAGAGCGCGGCGCGCGCGTCCGCCGCCAGCTGCCGGTAGTAGTCGCGGTGGCAGCGCAGCCGGACGGCTTCCTCACCGGCCGCCTCCAGCCGCTCCCGGCCGTACGCGCGCAGGGTGTCCAGCATCCGGTAGCGCACCGTCGCGCCGTGCTCCTCGCGGAGCAGCACCGACTTGCCCACCAGCTCGGTCACCAGGTCCAGGATCTCCTCGCGAGGCAGGCCGTCGCCCGAGCAGACCGCCTCGGCCGCCTCCAGGTCCAGGCTTCCGGCGAAGACCGAGACCCGGGCCCACAGCAGCTGCTCGCGCTCGGTGCACAGGTCGTAGCTCCAGTCGATCAGCGCCCGCAGCGTCTGGTGGCGGGGGAGCACCGCCCGGGAGCCGGTGGTCAGCAGCCGGAAGCGGTCGTCGAGCCGGCTCAGCAACTGCTGGACGGACAGGGCGCGCAGCCGTACGGCGGCCAGCTCGATGCCGAGCGGAATGCCGTCCAGCCGCCGGCAGATCCCTTCCACGGCGTCCCGGTTGGCGTCGGTGACGGTGAAGCCGGGCAGTGCCGCCCGGGCCCGCTCGGTGAACAGCCGTACCGCGTCGCACTGGGCGAACGCCCCGGTGGACAGCCGCGGCCCGGAGGCGTCGGGCAGCGTCAGGGTGGGGACGGCGAGTGTCTGTTCGCTGCCGATGCCCAGCACATGGCGGCTGGTGGCCAGCACCCGCAGCCGGGGAGCCTCGCGCAGCAGCCGGTCGGTGAGCAGCGCGCAGGCGTGCAGCAGATGCTCACAGTTGTCCAGGACGAGCAGGGTCTGCCGGTCTCGCAGATGATCGATGAGGACGTCCATCGGCGGGCGCGCGGAGTGGTCCCGGATCTCCAGGGCCTCGGTGACGCTCTGGGCGAGCAGTGCGGGGTTGTCCAGCTCGGCGAGTTCGGCGAGCCAGACGCCGTCGGAGAAGGCCCGGCGCGCGTCGTCGGCGACCCGCAGGGCCAGCCGGGTCTTCCCGACGCCGCCGACCCCGGTGAGCGTCACCAGACGTGATGCGGACAGCATCCGCTTGACCTCGGCCGCCTCGTGCCGACGCCCCACGAAACTTGTCACCTCCGACGGCAGCCTGCCGGTCTGCCGTCCGGTCGAGGTGTCCGTTGCCACCGCACCCATCGATGCCTCGAACCAGCCTCGGGCGGGCGACTCCACCCGCGCGGACCGACCCCATACCCCCAGGCTATGCCTCTGCCGGGGCCACCGCATGCCCCTTCTTCCTCAGCGCATGACACATCATGACCGGCGCCATACGCACGGTGTGCGTTTTCGGTACCGACGGTGAGCGGTGGTGGCCGGATGTGATCTCCCCGGGGGCCGGGGGTTGGGATCGGGTATCGATGCGGGGATATCTCCCCTCGCCGTGCTCCGCGGCGGCGGCCCATGCTGGACGCCTCGAAAGAGTTCTGCCGACCGTCGGCGGAAAAGCGAAGGTTCAGCCATGTGCCTCCATCAGCCCCCCTGTCCCTCCGCGGACGCGCCCGACCATGATTCCGCGCGTCTGGTGGCCTGCCATCCCGAGCAGGGCTGGAGCCTGCTCTGCAACGGAGTGGTGATCTTCGCGGACACGGGTGAACTGCTCCCCGACGGGCGTGTTGTCCCGGCTCCCCGGGTCAGTCCCGACCGGTTGAAATGAACGCCTCGACCCTCACCACCGTCGCCCCGCCGGCGTCCATGAGCGCGGCGCGGCGGCCGGTCCGGTACGCCCCGGCCACCAGCGGCGGGACGTCGTGGCTGCTGCCCTCCGAACCCGCCTCGGTGTCCCGGGCCCGCCGCCTCACGGTCGCGCAGCTGGCGGCGTGGGCGCTCCACGAGCGCATCGACGATGCCGAGCTGCTGGTGAGCGAGCTGGTCACGAACGCGGTGCGGCACGCCTGCGGACCGGTCCGGCTGACCTTCTCGCTGTGCGCGACCGACCGTGCCTTCCGGTGCGAGGTCGCGGACGAGGACTGCGGCAGGCCCCGGCTGTGCCGGGCGGGCGAGGACGACGAAGGAGGGCGCGGGATCCACCTGCTGGAGCTGCTCTCCCGCTGCTGGGGCAGTACCAGCACGGCGGTGGGCAAGGTCGTCTGGTTCGAACTGCATCCTGTGACCGCCCTGAGCGGTATGACCCGATCGTGAACCGGCGGCCCGTGCGAACGGTCATATATCAGCGATCACATATGACTCCGCAAGAAACGTGACCCGATAAGAACCGTGATTCGACGAAAGGAGACGCCATAGAGAACTCCACGCCTCACCCACACGGTGAAACCGCACGGCCCGGGGAAGCGGAAGGTGTATGCCCTCACCACACCGACCCGCCCCGGGTCGCTGAGCGCCGGAAGCCGGGGCCTTTGTTCGCTACAGGAGCCTCTGCGTACGTCATTGTTTGGTAATTGATCGTCGTCATACGGTTCATGTAGCCTGACGATCGCACCGAGTAGTGTAGTTTTCGTATTTTTCATAGTTTATGCGGCGTGTGGGGCTGAGGGGGCTGCCGTGGGGGATGAGCGGACCACGGCCTCCGGCCCCTCCGGCAGACTGGTCGGCCGCACCGGGGAACTCGCGACCCTCACCGGCCATGCCGAGTCCGCTATCGCCGGACGATCCGGACTGGTGCTGCTGAGCGGACCGGCCGGAATCGGTAAGACCAGCCTGCTCCGTGCCTTTCTCGGCGGCGATGCCTGCCGGAAGATGACGGTGCTGCACGGCAGCTGCCGTGAGGTCGCCTCCGGCACGGGCTACGGCGGTGTCCGCGCCCTCTTCGCCGTCCTGGGACTCACCCACGAGAACGCCGGGGACTCCCCGCTGCTGCGCGGCGGCGCGGCCCGTGCCCTCCCCGCGCTCACCCCCGACCCCGGTCCTGACGAGCCCTGCGCGGCCGCCGCCTATCCGGTGCTGCACGGGCTGTACTGGCTCGCCGCCAATCTGATGAGCCAGGGTCCGCTGGCGCTCGTACTGGACGATGCGCACTGGTGCGACGAGCGGTCACTGCGCTGGATCGCCTTCCTGCTGCGGCGCGCCGACCACCTCCCGCTGCTTGTGGTGCTCGCCCAGCGCACCGAGGCCGAGCCCACCGCACCCGCCGCCCTGGCCGATATCGTCGCCCAGCCCCGTACCTCGGTGCTCCGCCTGGACCCGCTGACCGAGGGGGATGTGGGGGAGATGGCGCGCCTGGTCTTCCCCGCCCCCGTCGCGCCGACCTTCGCCGAGCGCGCGGCGGCCGTCTGCGGCGGCAACCCGCTCACCGTCGCCCGGCTGCTGCGCGAGCTGCGCGCCAGGGGCGTACCGCCGGACGAGCGCGGTATCCGGCAGATCGACGAGGTCGGCCGTGGCGTGGTCGCCCTGTCCGTGCGCGCCCTGCTCGACCACCGGCCCGGCTGGGTCCGGGACGTGGCCACCGCGATCGCGGTCCTCGGCGACGAGGACGCGCAACACATCGGCGCGCTCGCCGGGGTCCCCGCCGCCCGGGTCGAGGAGGCCGTGACGCTGCTGCGCGGCGCCGAGGTGATGGCGCCGGACCGCCCGGACCTGGCCCATGACGTGGTGCGCTCGGCGGTGCTCGGGGCCGCCGGCGCTCCCGCCCTGGCCGCGCTGCGTGCCAAGGCCGCCCTGCTGCTGAGCGATATCGGGCGGCCCGCCGAAGAGATCGCCAACCAGGTGCTGCTGGTCCCCGGCACCCCCGAGCCGTGGATGCGTGTGGTGCTGCGCGAGGCCGCCTCGCAGGCCGAGCACCGGGGCGCTCCCGAGGCCACCGCCCGCTATCTGTACCGCGTCCTGGAGGCCGAGCCGGACAGCGTCCCGGTCCGGGTCCAACTCGCCAGGGCGCTGGCGGAGATCAACCCGCTGGAAGCGGTCCGGCTGCTCGAGCACGCACTGTCACTGACCTCCGACCTCCGCGCCAAGGCGCCCATCGCCGTGCAGTACGGCATGACCTGTCTGCCCGTGCAGCGCTCGCGGAGCGCCGTCCGGGTGCTCGCCGAGGTGCTGGACGCGCTCGAGGCCGCCACGGGGCCCGAACCCGACCCGGCCGACACGGAGTTGCTCACCCTCGTCCGGTCCGCCCTGCTGATCACCGGTTCCGACGAGAAGGCGACCATCGTCGCGGTCCGGGAGCGCTTCGCGCGGATGCCCGAGCCACCGGGGGACACCCCCGCACAGCGGCAGATCCTGGCCGCGATGACGCTGTACCGCGCGCTGGACGGCCATTCCGCCGAGCAGACGGCGCGGCTGGCCCGGCGAACCCTCAGCTCCTCGGGGGTGGAGGTCGACAACTGGTCGCTGGTGCTGTCCTCGGTCGGCCTGAGCCTGGCCGACGACGCCGACGGCGCGCTGGCGGCGCTGAACCGCTCGCTGCGGTGCAGCCAGGAGAACGCGGCGGTGTGGTCGTATGTGGTCGCCCTCTCCAGCCGCTCCCTGGTGCTGCACGGTCTCGGGGCGATGGCCGACGCGCTCGCCGACGCTCAGACCTCCCTCGAGATCATCGGCGAGGAGCGGTGGAGCTCCCATGTGACCCTGCCGCAGACCGCGTTGGGCACCGTGCTGATCGACCGCGGCGAGCCCGAGCGGGCCGACGAGCTGCTGGCGCGGATCACCCGGCCGAACATCGAGCTGTTCGCCTTGGAGTACCACTCGTATCTCATGGCCCGCGCACGAGCCCGGTGGGCACTGGGCGACGGCGACACCGCGCTGCGTCTGCTGTTCGACTGCGGTGCCTCGCTGGCCGAAGCCGGGATCACCAACGCGGTGTTCGTCGCCTGGTGGGCCGAGGCGGCCTGTATCTGCGCCGCGGAGAAATGCCCCGACCGGGTGCGGGACGCCGTCGACCACGGCACCGAACTGGCCCGGCGCTGGAACACCCCCCGCGCGCTCGGACTCGCCGCGCTCGCCCGCGGAGTGATCACCCCTGGCGCACCCGGCGTCGAACTGCTCACCGAGGCCGTCGACCAGCTGTCCGTCTCACCCGGGCGGGCCGAGTACGCCCGGGCCGAACTGCTCCTCGGCGGCGCCCTGCTGGACACCGGCGATCCGCGCGGTGCGCGGGAGCATCTGCGCAACGCCGCCGACCTGGCTCAGAGCTGTGGTGCCCTCGCCCTCGCCCGGGACGCCCGTCGGCGGCTGGTCGCCGCGGGCGGCCGGATGCGCGAGATCACCGCCTCGCCGGTGGATCTGCTCACCGGCACCGAGCGCACGGTCGCCGGACTCGCCGCGCGGGGCGCGGGCAACCGGGAGATCGCCGAGTCGCTGTTCGTCACGGTACGCACTGTCGAAACGCATCTCACCAGCGTCTACCGCAAGTTGGGGGTGAGCCAGCGCACCGAGCTGGCCTCGGTGCTGCACACCCCCAGCGTTCCCGATTCACGGGCCCCGGCCTGGGTCTCCGCCGCGCGTGGGCGGTACTGAGCGCGACGTGACCGCTCGGCTCGGCTTCTGGGGGATGCGCCAGACTTATAGTCACCCCATGCAGTTCAACGGGCTCCCGTTCCCTGGACATGAACGCGAGCAGGCGGCGCTGGCGGAGGTCGTCACCGACCTCGGCAGGGGGCTGCCCGCGGTAGTGACGATCGCCGGGCGACCCGGCTTCGGGCAGTGCGCACTGCTCGGATGGGCGGCCCGGCTCGCCGCCGACCGCGGACTGCGCGTCCTGCGTGCCGAAGCCACCCTCGGCGAGAGCGGGCTGCGCTACGGCGCCGTCGACCAACTGCTGGCCCCCCTGGACGAGTCCGGCCACGGCATCCGGCGGGCCCTGGCCGAACCAGGCCCGGACGGCCGGCTACCGGGGCTGGCTGAACTGCTGCGCACCGCACACGACCGGCCCACCCTGGTGACCGTGGCCGACGTGGGCCGGCTGGACCCGGCCTCACTGCGCTGGTGCGGAGCCCTGATACGCAGACTGCCCGGCACTCCCCTCGCGGTCCTGGCCAGCAGCACCGGCGGCCACCACCCAGGCTGGAGCCACATCACCTCCGCCCTCGGCCCGGTACCCGTCACCCAGCTCACCCTGTCCCCCCTGACCGACCGGGACATCGCCACCGTCGTGGCGCAGATCTGCCGTGAGCCCGGTGAGGAGACGTTCAACGCGGCCGCCGCGGAGGCCACGGGGGGCGACCCCGCGGTGGCGCACGAGGCGTTGCGCCGCTTCGCCGAGCGCGGCCACCGGCCGCTGGCGGCGCGGGTGCCCGAACTCCGCGCGCTCATCGCCTCCGTCACCGGCGAGCACACCACCCGGGTGCTGAGCGGACTGCCGGAATCCGCCGTGGCCGTGCTGCGCGCGCTCGCGGTCTGCGGTGAACTGCTGGACCTGCCCCTGGTGCACACCCTCGCCGGACCCCGGGCGGCACGGGAACCGGGGCTGCGCGCCACCCTGGAGGCCACCGGGCTCACCGTCGCCTCCGGCACCGGTCTGCGGCTGCGCAACGCCGACGTACGGGCCCGGGTCCTGGAGGAGATGACCGCCGCCGAGCGCGCCAACCTCTTCACCCGCGCCGCCGAACTGGCCCACCGGGCCGCCGTACCCGACGAGGACATCACCCGTCTGTTGCTGTCCGCACGTCCGGCCGGAGAGCCCTGGGCCGTCCACACCCTGCGCCGCACCTGTGCCGCCGCCCTGCGCGCCGGACGGTCCGCCGAGGCCATCGCCTGTCTGACCAGAGCGCTGGAAGAGCCCATGGAGTCCGGATCGCGGGCCCGGCTGGGCCTCGAACTGGCCGCCATCGAGGTGCTGGCCTCGCCCGAGGCCGCGAACCGCCGTCTGGAGGAGATCATCCGCACCGAGGGCGACCACCTCGCCCGGGCCCGTACCCGCGCCGCCGATCTGGGGCTGACCCGCGGCGGGGCCGAGGGGCTGCGCCGCGCGTTGCTGAGCGCGCTCCCCGCGGCCCGCGATGCGGAGCGCGACGAGCTGGTCGCCCTCTTCTGGCTCTCCGAGGAGGTGCGCGAGGACGACACCGGGCTGGCGCTGGCCGACGTCCCCCCGATGCCCGACCGCCCCCCGTGCCCGGCACAGGCCGGCGCGCGCGCCTGGCAGCTCGCCCGGCGTGCCGAGAACCTGCCGCTGACCCGGGAGGTGGCCCGTCACGCGCTCGCCGGCCAGGAAGGCGATGGCGCGCTCATCCTGCCCCGGCTCGCCGCGGTCCGCGCCCTGCTCCTGACCGACGACGTGGAGGAGGCCGAGACCCGGCTGGATGTCCTCCACACCGAACTGCGCCGCCGCCACGCCCGCGCCGCCTCCGCGCTCGCCCTCGCCATCCGCGGCGAACTCCATCTGCGGCGTGGACGGCTGGACATGGCCGAACGGGACGTCGCGGCCGCCGAGCGCGCCCTGCCCCACGCCCGCTGGCATCCGGACACCGTCCCCTATCTGACCGCCGTGCAGATCGTCGTCGCCCTGGAGAGCGGCCGGACCGACCGGGCCCGGGCGCTCGCCGCCACCGCCCCGCCCACCGCGGAGCGGCAGGGCACGGCCTGGGCGTATCTGCTCTTCGCCCAGGGGATGGTCGACCAGTCGGACGGTCGCGTCAGCGACGCGAGAGAGCGCTTTCTCTCCGCCGGACGACGGCTGCTGCGCCGCGGCCACCTCAACCCCGCGCTGATGCCCTGGCGTTCGATGGCCGCCCGGGCTTGCCACGCGGCCGGGGACCATGAGGAGGCCGGGCGGCTGACCCGGGAGGAACTCGCGCTGGCCCGGCGGTGGAGCGCGCCGAGCACGCTCGGCTGGGCCCAGCTGGGCGCCGGACGGGTGGCCCGCGAACAGCGCGCCGACCGGCTCCGCGATGCCGTGCGCACCCTGCGCGGCACCCCCGCCCTGCTGGCCTTCGCCGGTGCGCTCACCGAGCTGGCCAGAACCGAACTCGACGCCGGGGACCGCTGCGCGGCCTCCGCGCTCGTCACCGAACTGGCCACCCTCATCACCATCCACCACCCCTCCAGCAGACTGGCCGAGCGGGTACGCACGCTCACCGGGAAGGTGGGCCGGCCCGCCGCGTCCGGCACCGTCCCGCATCCGGAGTGGGCCACGCTGACCGAGGCCGAACGGCGCACCGCGACCCTGGCCGGACACGGCCGCGGCAACCGCGAGATCGCCGAACTGCTGTCGGTGACCATCCGCACCGTCGAGCTGCGGCTCACCGGCGCGTACCGAAAGCTGCGGATCCGCGGGCGGGCGGAACTGCGCACGCTGATCCGGGCAACAGAGGGGTACGGAACGGATGTTGCTTGAGCGAGATGCCGAGACGGCACAGGTCGCGGAGGCTCTGAGAGCCGCGCGCGCGGGAGACTCGTCACTGCTGCTGTTCACCGGCCCGCTCGGCATCGGCCGCACCGCGCTGCTGCACCACCTGGCCGCCCACACGCAGGACACCGATGTACGGGTGCTGCGCGCCAACGCTGCGCCGATGGAGCAGGAATTCGCCTTCGGCGTGGTGCGCCAGCTCTTCGACAGTCTGCTGACCGGCGCCCCGGAGGAGGGCCGCGAACGTCGGCTGCGGAAGCACGGGTGCTTCGCGCGCATGGTCTTCGACGACGACGCCGTCCCGGCGGGGGAGGGCCGGGCGTCCGCCGCCGGCGAGGCCGTTCTGCACGGTCTGCGCTCCCTGCTGGCCGACGTCTGCGCCGACGGCCCGCTGCTGATCCTCGTCGACGACCTCCAGTGGGTGGACACCCCCTCGCTGCGCTGGCTCGCCTACCTGGTCAAGCGGTTGCACGGGCTGCGCGTCGCTGTGGTGTGCACCCTGCGCGACGGTGATCCGCGCGCCGGGCACCCGTTGCTCAGCGAGGTCACCGACGCGGCCGCGCGGGTGCTGAGACCCGCGCCCCTCACTGTCGAGGGCACCCAGAGGATGATCCGGGAGCAGTTCGGCGAACCGGGCGACGAGGAGTTCGTCCGCGCCTGCCACGAAATCTCGGGGGGAAACCCGCTGTTCCTGCTGTCGGTGCTGGCCGGCCTCGCCATGGGCGGCCACCGGCCCACCGCGGGCCACGTCGACGCCGCCCGCGAACTGCGCCCCTCCCAGCTGCGGGAGCGGCTGGCGGGCTGTATGCGCACCCAGCCGCGGGCGGTGCGGGACCTGGCCGCGGCCATCGCGGTCCTCGGCGACGAGGGCGTACCCCATCTGATGGCCCCGCTCGCCGCGCTGGACGCGATCGGCTACACCGCCGCGCTGCGCGCCCTCCACAAACTGGGGCTGCTCGCCGCGGAACAGGAACCGCGCTTCGCCCACCGTGTGGTACAGGACGCGATCGAGTCCTCCATGACCGTGGCCGAGCGTGAGCGGCTGCACGACGCGGCCGCCGCCCTGCTGTACCGCGGCGGATGCCCCGCGGAGCTGGTCGCGGCCCAGCTGATGGCTGTCACCACTTCGCGGCACCCCTGGTCGGTGGGGGCGCTCCGGGCCGCCGCGGACACCGCGCTGGGCCGCGGCGCACCGGACATCGCCGCCCGCTATCTGCGCCGCGCCCTGCTGGACGGCTCTCTGTCGGGCGAGAGTCGGGCGCGGCTGCTGATCGACCTGGCCACCGCGGAGCGCGGTTTCGACCCGGCCGCCTGCGAACGCCATATCTCCCAGGCGATACCCCTGTTGCCCTCCGCCCGGCAGCGGGCCGCCGCCGCCCTGCGGATCTCCCCGACCATCGTCGGGCTGACACCGCCGTCCGTCCTCGATCTGCTGCACCAGGTCGCCGAGGACCTGGGCCCGACGGCCTCGCTGGAGGGCGCCGCGCGCGATCTGTCCCTGCGGCTGGAGGCGCGACTGCGGCACGCCGGGAACGAGGACCCGGCCGAACTCGCTGTCGCCGTGGCCCGGTTGAGCGGGATGGGGGAGGAGCCATCGCTCGGCTCGGCCGCCGAACGCGAGCTGACCGCGGTACTGCTCGCCGCGGCGACGCTCACCGCCCGGCTGCCCGCCGACCGGGTCACCGGGCTCGCCCACCGCATCCTGGAGCGTGAACCGGCCACTTCCGCGCGGGTCCACTCGGCGCTGCCGCTCGTGGTCATCGCCCTGGCCGCCTCCGACTCGGTGCGCCGTATCAGCTCCTGGCTGTCCGCCGAGCGTCACACCGCGCGGCAGGACGCCACCGTCGTGGACGCCTTCGTCCATCTCGAGCAGGCGATGATGCTCACCGCCCGTGGACGGGCCGCCAAGGCGCTCGACCACGCCGAGCGCGCGGCGCGGCTGGCCGAGGCGCACTGGCAGGAGCTCGGTGTCATGTCCACCATCGCCCTCACCGGGGTCGCCCTGGAACTGCGGGACCCCGCGCTGACCGAACGGATCCTGGACCGGCTCGGACGGCGCCGCTCCGCCGGGCTGGCCCTGACCGCCGCGCTCCAGCTCCTCAAGGCGGCGCAGGACACCGGGCAGGGCCGCTGGTCCGGTGCGCTGGAGACCCTGCTCGCCTGCGGACGGCAGCTGGAGGCGTCGGGCTGGCGCAATCCCGTGCTGTTCCCGTGGCGCCCGCGCGCCGCCGCCCTCCAGTTGCGCGTCGGTGACGCCCCCGCGGCGTTCGCCCTCGCCGAGGAGGAGCATCTGCGGGCCCAGGAGTGGGGAGCGCCGGTGGCCATCGGCCGCGCCCTGCGGCTCAAGGGGCGGCTGCACGGCGGAACCCGGGGGATCAACTTCCTGCGGGAGTCCGTCGATGTGCTGCGCGCCTCCGCCAATGAACTCGAACTCGCCCGCGCGCTCCTGACGTTGGGCAGACGGCTGCGCAGCGGCACCGAGGCGGAGGCCGTGCTTCAGGAGGCGGCCTCCCTCGCCGCCGCCTGCGGCGCGCCCTGGCTGGCCGAACGGGCCCGCACCCGGAACGGCCGTACCGCGCCCGCCGCCCGGCCGGAGGCCGGGCTCACCCGCACCGAACGCACCGTGATCTCCCTCGTCGGCCGCGGGCTCACCAATCAGGAGATCGCCGCTGACCTCGGTGTGACCTCCCGCGCCGTCGAGAAGCACCTCACCAACGCCTACCGCAAGCTGGGCGTCTCCGGCCGCCGCGAACTCATCCGTATGCTGCCCCGCCTTCAACCGGAAAACGGCAGTTAACGGCGGTAATTAAGTGACGATCCGCGGACATCCGCGCCCCCCGGTGAACCACCGAACCGACCCACCGAACCCCGAAGGTGCGGACCGAACCACCGGCCCCCGCCCACCACGGGATTGGGCGACAACGCCCCTGATGAAGTTGACTCGATCAGCCGCTCCTCCCTAGTCTCCATTCTGAAATCACATTCGAAAAAAGAATTGCGCGCGCAATTCCCCCGAAGATTAAGAATTCAGGAAGGGATGGCAGTCCCTTGGTAATGTCCGTACTGGCAGATTCGGCTCGGCCAACCCCCCACGAGCGCGGATGCGAACAGGCCGAGTACGCCGATCTCCTGCGCCAATTCGACCAGCCGGGGGTGTGCGTCGTATGTCTCGACCCCTCCCTGACGGTTCAGCAGGCCAATAGGGAGTTCTTCCGTCAATTCGACGACGCCTCGGCCGATGTCTGCGGCCGCCGCTTCTGCGATCTGGTGCTCCCCAGCGTCCGGCAGGCCCTGCGACGCCAGTTCACCGGTCTCCTCGACGGCTCCCGTCATCGCTTCGCCGTCCGCACGACGCTCGTCGGACCCCAGGGTTCGGCCTTCAACAGTGTGCTCACGGCCGTGGCGGTACGCGAGGGCCGCTCCCATGTCGCCTCCATCCTCGTGCTGTTGCGCCCCACCGCGGGCGGCGAGGCGGACATGGTCCCCGAGCGCACGAAGCAGTTCACCGAGATCGAGGCACGCATCCTCGAGGGGATCGCCGCCGGTGTGTCGACGGTCCCCCTGGCGGCGCGGCTCTACCTCAGCCGGCAGGGCGTCGAGTACCACGTGACCCGGCTGCTCCGTAAGCTGCGGGTGCCCAACCGCGCGGCCCTGGTCTCCCGCGCCTACTCCATGGGCGTCCTCAATGTGGGCTCCTGGCCTCCGAAGGTCGTCGACGACTACCTCAAGTGACCCTGCCGAGGGGTGGGCGACACGCGGCCACAGCAGGTCCCTTGCCGACCGGCTGTGGCCGCTCCGCGGCTCAGGACGCGGAAGAGGGGCCGTGGGACAGCCGCAGCACATGGAAAGCGGTGAGCGCGACATGGAGTTCGGTGCGCCGGCCGCCCGACTCCAGATCGCAGCCGAGCAGCCGCTCGATCGAACGCAGCCGCTGGTAGAACGCCTGACGTGACAGGTTCGCGCGCTTGGCGGCCACGGTCTTGTTGCCCGCCGCGTCCAGATAGGCGTGCAGCGTCGACAGCAGATCGGTGCCATGCCGCTCGTCGTAGTCGACCAGCCGTCCCAGCTGCCGTTCCACGTACTCCTGCACCCGTACATCACTGCGCAGGGCGTACAGCAGCTGCCGCAGTCCGATATCGGACAGCTCGTGGAAGGGCTTGTCCGGGGTGCCGGGCACGGCGGCGTCCGCGACCCGGGCCGCCTGCTGGAAGGAGCGCGCGAGCTGGGACAGATCCGCCACCTCGGAGCCCACACTGACCACCGCGTCCGGCCGGGACTCCCGCACCGCACGGCTCAGCCGCTCCGCCAGCGGCCGCCAGGACGTGGCCGGGGGAAAGCCGAGCAGCACTCCGATGTGATCCCCGGGCACCGCTCCGACCAGCACGGACGTCCCGCCCACCGCCAGCTCGGCGGTCAGCCGGTCCTCCAGCTCCGCCGACTCCTCGGATCCCGGCCCCCGGGCGAGGGTGACCAGGGCGACGATGAATCGGCGGCCCCGCACCGGTGCGCCCAGCGCCTCGGCCCGCGCCCTGGCCTCCCCGGTGGACCGGCAGCGCTGCTCCACCAGGTCCAGCAGCAGGGTGCGCTGCGCCCGCCGCTCCCAGCGGATGTGCTGGGTCAGCCGCGCGATGGTCAGGGCGGTGGCCGTACGCTCCAAGACCATCGCGTGCTCGGGGCCGGTGGCCGGGGTGCCGGAGGCGTCCGGGAGCATCAGCAGCCGGCCCCAGCGCTCCCCCCGGTACTCCACCGCGGTCACCAGCCAGTTCTCCGGACCGCTCAGCTCGGTGCGGTCGGGGGAGGGGGTGGCGCGGGACCGCCGCTCCCAGCCGGTCAGCGCCGCCTCCACCCCCGCGCCCGGAGGACCGCAGATCACGGCCTGGTGCACCAGGTTCTCCAGCACCACGGGATGCCCGCTCATCTCGGCCGCCATGCCCACCACCTCATCGGGCTCGGCGCCGCGCAGGGTCAGCGCGGTGAAGGTGTCATGCACATCATGGGCCCGCCGCAGACTCTCGATCTGACTGCCGATGATCATGGAGTGGACGATCTGGGTGACTTCCACGAAATTCACGCTCCGGGAGAGCAGCACCAGCGGGAAGTCCCGGTCCAGACAGGCGCGCACCAGTTCCTTCGGCGGCCGGTGGTAGCGCCGGACCAGCTCTATCACCAGCCCCGCCGCGCCGATGTCCGCCAGCTCCTCCACATAGCGCCTGACCTGCGAAGGGTCCTCCTCCGGCAGTGGCATCCCGGTGGTGAGCACCAGCTCCCCGCCCTTGAGGAACGAGGCCGGGTCGAGCAGCTCGGTGATGTGCACCCAGCGCACCGGACGGGACAGCTGCCGCTGCCCGGACACCACCTCCGGCAGCCCCGCGGCCAGCACCGGCAGCCGCAGCGCGGCGTCGAGCGTGAGCGGCGCGCCGGCCTCGTACGTGCTACCGCCGGAGCCGTCCATGCGGATCACTCTGACAAGCTCGCGTCCCGTGCGCAACGGGCCCTCTTGACACGGTGCCCGTGCGGAGCCGTTGACAGATCGTCCATACCGATCACCACAGAGCGACACAACGATCATTGTCTTGGCCCGGCCCGCTCCCGCACGCTCGAAGAGTCCGTGCAAACGCCGACCTGTTGGGTGTGGGAGAGAACATGACCAATCTGTCGCCGCAGCTTCGCCAGGCCACTCCCGTCGTCGCCGTCCGTGGAGAGGGCGTCCATGTCGACGGCGAGGACGGCCGGCGCTATCTCGACTTCACCGCGGGCATCGGTGTCACCAGCACCGGACACTGCCATCCGCGGGTCGTCGCCGCGGCGCAGGAGCAGGTGGGCACCCTCATCCACGGCCAGTACACGACCGTGATGCACCCGCCGCTGCGCCGGCTGGTCGAGAAGCTGGGCGAGGTGCTGCCCCCGGAGCTGGACAGTCTGTTCTTCGCAAACTCGGGCAGCGAGGCGGTCGAGTCGGCCCTGCGGCTCGCCCGTCAGGCCACCGGACGGCCGAACGTCCTGGTCTGCCACGGCGGCTTCCACGGACGTACCGTCGCCACCGCGTCCATGACCACCTCCGGGACCCGCTTCCGCTCCGGCTTCTCGCCCCTGATGAGCGGTGTGGTGGTGACCCCGTTCCCCACCGCCTACCGGTACGGCTGGGACGAGGAGACCGCGACGCGGTTCGCCCTGCGCGAGCTGGACTACGTCCTCCAGAGCATCTCCCACCCCGACGACACCGCGGCGGTCATCGTCGAACCGGTGCTCGGCGAGGGCGGCTACGTACCCGCCACCGAGGGCTTCCTCCAGGGGCTGCGCGAGCGGGCCGACCGGCACGGCATCCTGCTCATCCTGGACGAGGTGCAGACCGGCGTCGGCCGCACCGGCCGGTTCTGGGGACATGACCACTTCGGGGTCCGCCCCGACATCCTGGTCACCGCCAAGGGCCTGGCCAGCGGCTTCCCGCTGTCGGGCATCGCGGCCTCCGAGGAGCTGATGAGCAAGGCATGGCCCGGCTCCCAGGGCGGCACCTACGGCGCCAACGCGGTGGCGTGCGCCGCCGCGGCCGCCACCCTCGACGTGGTGCGCGAGGAGAACCTCGTCGCCAACGCCGCGGCCATGGGCGCACGGCTGCGCAGCGGGCTCGAGGACGTGGCCGCGAAGACCCCGGCCATCGGCGATGTCCGCGGTCTCGGGCTGATGCAGGCCAGCGAGTTCGTCACCGAGGACGGCGAGCCGGACCCGGCGACCGCCGCCCGGGTGCAGAAGGCCGCCGTGGACGAAGGGCTGTTGCTGCTGCTGTGCGGCGCCTGGAACCATGTCGTCCGGATGATCCCCGCTCTGGTCGTCGACGAAGCGGCGATCGACGAGGGTCTGCGCGCCTGGTCCGCCGCCGTGAGCGCCGGAACAGCGGGCTCCTGACGCGCCCCGGACCTCGAAGGAGACTGCCGCCATGTCCACCCCCTCGTTCCCCGCCGCGGCCGATGTGCTCGCCACGGTGCCCAAGAAGCTCTTCATCGCCGGATCGTGGTCCGACGCGGCCGGTGGCCTGACCATGCCGGTCGACGACCCGGCCACCGGTGAGCCGCTGTGCGAGGTCGCCGACGCCGGCCCCGCCGACGGCCAGCGCGCGCTCGCCGCCGCCGAGGACGCCCAGGAGAAGTGGGCCGCGACCGCGCCCCGGGCCCGCAGCGAGATCCTCCGCCGCGCCTATGAACTGATCCTGGAGCGCGCCGACGCGCTCGCCGCCCTGATGACGGCCGAGATGGGCAAACCGCTGGCCGAGGCGCGCGGAGAGGCCGCCTACGCCGCCGAGTTCTTCCGCTGGTTCTCCGAGGAGGCCGTCCGTATCGACGGTGGCTACGCCACGATGCCGGACGGCAAGAACCGCATGCTGCTCATGCGCCGCCCCGTGGGCCCCTGCCTGCTGATCACCCCGTGGAACTTCCCGCTCGCCATGGGCACCCGCAAGATCGGCCCGGCGATCGCCGCGGGCTGCACCATGGTGCTCAAGCCCGCACCCCAGACCCCGCTGTCCAGCCTCGCACTCGCCGGGATCCTGGCGGAGGCCGGTCTTCCGGCGGGCGTCCTGAACGTGGTGACCACCTCACGGGCGGGAGAGGTGGTGGAACCGCTGCTGACCGGCGGACACATCCGCAAGCTCTCCTTCACCGGCTCCACCCAGGTCGGGCGCACCCTGCTGGCCCAGTGCGCGCCCGCCGTCGTCCGCACCTCCATGGAACTCGGCGGCAACGCCCCCTTCGTCGTCTTCGACGATGCCGACCTCGATGTCGCGGTCGAGGGCGCCATGACCGCCAAGATGCGCAACATGGGGGAGGCGTGCACCGCGGCCAACCGGTTCTTTGTGCACCGGTCCGTCGCCGCCGAGTTCGCCGACCGGCTCGCCCGCCGGATGGGCGCGCTCGAGGTGGGCCCCGGCAGCCGCCCCGGTGTCGACGTGGGTCCCCTCATCGACCGGGCGGGCCGGGAGAAGGTCGAGGACCTGGTCGCCGACGCGGTGGCCCGCGGCGCCGAGGTACTGGTCGGCGGCAGCGCCCCGGAGGGACCCGGCTGCTTCTACCCGCCCACGGTGCTCACCGGAGTGGACCCCGCGAGCCGGCTGATGGAGACCGAGATCTTCGGACCGGTCGCGGCCATCCTCACCTTCGACGACGAGGACGAGGTCGTGGCCACCGCCAACGCCACCGAATGGGGGCTGGTGGGCTATGTGTTCACCCAGGAGCTCAACCGCGCGCTGCGGATGAGCGAACGGCTCGAGGTCGGCATGGTCGGCCTCAACACCGGACTGGTCTCCAACCCGGCCGCCCCCTTCGGCGGGGTCAAGCAGTCCGGGCTCGGCCGCGAGGGCGGCCGGGTCGGCATCGATGAGTTCCTGGAGTACAAGTACGTCGCGGTCCCGGTCTGACCGCTGCCCGCCCGCTCCTTCCGCGCCCGCCCCGGCCCCACGGCCCGGGGCGGGCGCGGACCCGTTCCGGAACCACCGGCCCCGCCGGGGCGTTGCCCCCATGAACACGGTGGTGAGGAGCGGAGATGGGCGAGTTGGTCCCCGGCGGCAATCTGACGTTGCCCGACGGCGCGCTGACGATCAGGGTGCCCGGCCCCTTCGATCTGTCCGCGCTGATCACCGGTGCGGACGGAAAGGTCGCGGGCGACGCCGACTTCGTCTTCTTCAACCAGCCCTCGGCGCCCGGCGCCCGGCTGCACGGCGACACCCTCACCCTCCACCCTGGGCGGCTGCGCCCGGATGCCGAGCGGATCACCGTCGTCGTCAGCCCCGCCGACCCCGCCACCCCGCTCGGGCGGCTGCCGGTGCCCGTGCTGACCGTTCTGGCGGACGGCGGCGCGCCGGTCGCGCGGTTCACTCCGCCGCGCCCCGCCCAGGAGACGGTGCTGCTGCTCGCCGAGGTCTACCGGCGCGGCGGCCGGTGGAAGGTGCGGGCGCTCGGCCAGGGATACGCCGACGGACTGGCCGGGGTGGCCCGGGACTTCGGGGTGGACGTCGCCGACGAACCGCCCCCGCCCGCCGCCCCGGTACCGTCAACGCCCCCGCCGCGGGGGCACCACAGCGCGCCGGGAGGGCCGCTGGACGTGGTGAACGCGGCGCGGGCACGGGCCGGAGCGCCACCGCTGACCACCGACCCACGGCTGACCGCGGCGGCCGAGTCACATGCCGGGGCCATGGCCGCCGCGGGGCGGCTGGGTGTGGAGGGCCCGGACGGCAGCTCGCTGTTCCACCGGATCGCCACCGCGGGCTACCGCTGCCTGACGGTCGATGAGCATCTGGTCTCCGGGCCGCGCAACGCCGAGGAGTTCGTGGATTACTGCCTCTCCGGCGCGGAGCGCCGCGGCCCGTTCGGTGACCCGGCCGTGGTCCACCTCGGGCTCGGCCGGGCGGTCGGCCCCGGCGGGGATGTCTACTGGACCGCGGTGTGGGCACAGCCGTTCACCCCGGACGGTCTGACCCGGCTCAGCTCCGAGGTCATCGCGCTCACCAACGCCGAGCGGGCCGCCGCCCGGCTCGCCCCGCTCAACCCCGAGCCGCGGCTGACGACGGCCGCGCAGCGGCACAGCGACGACATGGTGGCCCGTGACTTCTACTCCCACACCGGACCCGAGGGGCAGCAGCCCTGGGACCGGGCCCGAGCCGCCGGAGCAAGCCACCGGGGCATCGGGGAGAACATCGCTTGCGGTCAGCGCTCCGCGGCGGAGGTCGTCCGCGGCTGGATGGACAGTCCGGGCCACCGCGCCAACATTCTCAAGCCCGACTTCACCCATATCGGCGTCGGCTACGCCACCGGCAGCCGGGCCGGTACCTACTGGACGCAGGTCTTCGGTGCCGCTTGAGGAGCGGGCGGTCAGGTGCGCGACTCCAGATCGCGCCGGGTGGCATCCCCGTACACCCCGTTGGCGTCACCGCGGATCCCGTACCAGACCTGGAAGCGGGACACGGCCTCCGCGAGGGCTTGGTCGTACCGGCCGTTGACCGGCCCGCCCTGATAGACGTCCGGGATCCGCAGCAGCCGGGTCTGGAGGTCGGTGACCTGCGGACCGCTGTCCCCGAGCGTCAGGATGCCCGGATGCGCCTGCCGTTGCCACTGCCCGTCGGGTGTCCGCGCCGGGGGCTGTGACGGTGGAGTGGCGCCTCCGGTGACGGGCGGTGAACTCACCCCGCCCGTCACCGGAGGCGCCGCCCCCGTCGCCGCGTCGCGGGGCAGCACCAGGGCGAGGGTCAGCGCGACCCCCACGGCGAGCCCGCCCACGAGCAGTGCGGCGGCCCGCGAGCGGCGCCGCACCACCGGGCCGGGCCCAGGCAGGGGAACGGTGCCGGGCGCGTACGCGGACGCGGTGGGCACCGCGTCCCAGGACCCCGGCACTCCCGGCCCCGGCTCCATCTCCTGGGTGTCGGCCTCGGCCATCCGGTGGGCGTCCCGCGGCAGCGGGGCGCCGGGCGGACGGAACAGACGCAGATCCTCCATCCACTCCGGGACCGGAGGGCCCTGCGCCGCGTCCGGTTCGCGCGCCGCGCGGGGTTCCGGGGCCGGGCCGGGCGCGGGGACCGGGCGGAAGGTGCTGCCGGTCGGCTGGATCATCCGACGCCCGGTCCGCCGGCCGGGATCGTGTTCGGCTGCCATACAACCTCCTTCTGCGCCCCATACCGTCAAGGGGACATACGGACGGAAGTCCGGGACGTCTCAAGCGGGCCGCCCACCGAAGGCCGCGCATCAGTGATTCCACTGGTCTCTCCGCCCCCGGCACCGGAGATCGGTAGGGCGTGGCTCCCCGGGGTACGGATCCCGAGGTGTTGCCCTGTGTCCTGACACATCGAAGGGAGCGCATCTGATGGAACGGACCACGTGTTGTGTGGTGGGCGGCGGCCCCGCCGGGATGGTCCTCGGTCTGCTGCTGGCCAGAGCGGGCGTCGAGGTGACCGTCCTGGAGAAGCATGGGGATTTCCTGCGTGACTTCCGCGGTGACACGGTGCACCCCAGCACCCTGGGCCTCCTGGAGGACCTGGGTCTGGCCGAGCTGTTCGCCGCGCTGCCCCAACGGCATGTGCAGACCGTCCGGCTGCCCATCGGGCCCGGCGGCGACCTGGTCACCGTGGGCGACATCGGCGCGCTCTCGGGCCCGTACAACTACGTCGCCATGGTGCCGCAGTGGGATCTGCTGAACCTGCTGGCGGACGAGGCCGCGCGGGAGCCCTCGTTCCACCTTCGGATGAACACCGAGGCCATCTCCTTCCTCCGGGAGGGCGGACGGATCACCGGGGTGCGCTATCGGGAGCGCACCCCGAACGGCACCACCGGCGAACTGCGCGCCACCCTCACGGTGGCCTGCGACGGCCGGGGCTCCCTGGCCAGGGCCCTGCCCGAACTGGGGCTGCGGGCCTTCCCCTGTCCGATGGACGCCTGGTGGTTCCGGCTGCCGCGGCGGGAGTCCGATCCGCGGGGCGTGGTGGGCAACGCGGGCGACCGCTTTGTGACGGCCATGATCGACCGCGGTGACTACTGGCAGTGCGCCGTCCTCATCCGCAAGGGCACCGACGAAGAACGCCGCGCCGCCGGACTCGACCGGTTCCTGGCCGAGTTCGCGCAGGCGACCCCGTGGATCGCCGACCGCGAACCGGGGCTTGAGTCCTGGGACGAGGTGAAGCTGCTGGACGTACGGCTCGAACGGCTCCGCCGCTGGCACCGCCCCGGCCTGCTGTGCATCGGCGACGCCGCACACGCCATGTCGCCCGTCTTCGGAATCGGGATCAACCTCGCCGTCGAGGACGCCGTCGCCGCCGCCCGCCATCTCGTGGGGCCGCTGCGCGAGGGCATCGTCGGTCTGTATGACGTCCGCGCGGTCCAGCGCCGCCGGTGGCCGACCACGGCCGCGACCCAGGCACTCCAGCGGATCGCCCATGCCCGGGTCATCGAACCGCTGCTCAGCGGGCGTTCACCGGTCGGCAAGGACGTAACGGCCCTGCGGCTGGCCGATCTGGTCACCAGGGCGCCGTGGCTGAAGCGGGCGCCCGCGTACTTCCTCGCCTACGGCGCGATGCGCGAGCGCCCGCCCGCCGTGTCGCTGCGCCGCCCGGACTGAACCGGGCGGGCGGCACGGAGCCGGATGGTGCGGACCGTGGGGCCCGGACCGGTCAGACGATGCCCTCCGCGATCTCCGCCTGCTCACGGGCGGTCCCGTAGCCGGTGGGGGTCTGGTACGAACGGCGGGCGACGAACCACCAGATGGTGGCCAGGGTCAGCGCCACGGCCAGCGCGATGGAGGCATAGTTCATCGAGTCGACCGTCACCGGGCTGGACTGCGGCAGACAGAACAGCACCGTCACACAGGCGACCCACACCACCGCCACCCAGCCCACCGGCTTGCTCCAGCGGCCCAGATGCCACGGCCCCGGACGGAACCGGTCCCCGGCGCGCAGCCGCAGGAAGATCGGGATGGCGTAGGCGGGCGTGATCCCGATGACGTTGATGGCCGTCACCGCGCCGTAGGCGGTCGCCGAATACAGCGACGGCAGCGCCAGCACACACGCGACCGTCACCGACAACCACACCGCATGCACCGGGGTCTGGGTACGGGAGCTCACCCGCTGCCACAGCCGGGACCCGGGCAGCGCGCCGTCCCGGCTGAACGCGAACACCATCCGGCTGGCCGCCGCCACTTCCGCGTTGCCGCAGAACAGCTGCGCCACGATGACGATGAGCAGCATGGCGGTGGCGCCGCCGGTGCCGAGGGCGTCGATGAGGATCTGCGCCGGGGGCACCCCGGTCTCACTGTTCTGGGCCCCGGCGTAGTCCTGGATGGCGAACGTCAGCCCGGCCAGCAGCGCGAAACCGGCGGCCCAGGACACCCAGATGGCCCGGACGATCCCGCGCGCGGCGGACACCGAGGCGTTGGAGGTCTCCTCGGACAGATGCGCGGAGGCGTCGTACCCGGAGAAGGTGTACTGCGCGAGCAGCAGTCCGATCGCCGCCACATACAGGGGATTCGACCAGCCGGTGTCATTGACGAACTCGGTGAACACGAACTCCGGCGACTGGTGGTGGGACGGGACGATCGCCAGCGCCCCGACGATCACGGCAACACCCGCCAGATGCCACCACACACTGATCGAGTTGAGCAGACTGACCAGCCGCACCCCGAACAGGTTCAGCACCCCGTGCAGCAGCAGGATGCAGACAAAGATGACCATGGTCGATTCCGGCGTGGGGTCGAAACCCCACTGGAGCTGGAACAGCGCGCCGGTGAACTGCGCGGCGCCGTAGTCGATTCCGGCGATCGCCCCCAGCAGCCCCAGCAGATTGAGCCAGCCGGTGTACCAGCCCCAGGCCCGGCCGCCGAGCCGGTCGGCCATGTAGTACAGCGCACCGGAGGTGGGATACGCGCTGGTCACCTCCGCCAGCGCCAGCCCGACGAACAGGACGAACAGGCCGACCCCGGCCCAGCCCCACAGCATCACCGCCGGACCGCCGGCGCCCATCCCGAAGCCGTACAGCGTCATACAGCCGGACAGGATCGAGATCACCGAGAAACTGATGGCGAAGTTGCCGAAGCCGCCCATCCGGCGGGCCAGGACCGGCTGATAGCCGAGTTCCCGCAGCCGCTGCTCGTCGTCCTGCTGTGGGGCGGGCCCCGACTGCGACCATGCGGTGGACATGAGGGTACCTCCGTAGGGGGAAAGCGGGGAACGTTCAACGGAAGGTGGTTCAACGGAAGGTGGTTTAACGGAAGGTGGTTTAACTGAAGGTGGTTCAACTGAAGGTGAGGGGGGGACCGAGCGGTGGCGCTCAGCCGCTGGGCCCGGGTCTGGGCCCGCGGGCGCCCGCCAGACAGCGGATCCGGGCGCGCAGGAAGGTGTCCTCGGCCAGTGCGCGGTCCGACGGATCGGGGGTGCGATAGGCCCAGGGGAGCGGGGTGAAGTACGGTCCCAGCGCCTCGAATACCCGGGCCGCGTCCGGGAATTGCAGCGCTCCCCAAAGCGCGTGCGCCAGATGGTTGAGGTCCAGTAGCGAGCTGGTGGTCCGGTCCGCGTGGTCGAACCAGCCGCGCAGCGCCCGGTTGGCGTCCCGGGCCGCGTCCCGGGTGGCCCAGTGGAGGTCCAGCGCCTTCTCGAAACCGCGCTCCTCCCGGTACCGCTCGACATGGACGTACAGCGGCAGCACATGCAGCGGCGACCCCTCGGGCGCGCCCGAGACCACCCACTGCACGAAGTTGACCGCCTCGGCCAGCGATCCGCCGGCCCGCCGCATGTACACGAACTGGAGCATCCGGTGGTACGCCTCGCGGTTGTACGGATCGCGCCGGTCGGCCTCCGCCAGCAGCCCCCAGGGCCCGGGGAACAGCAGCGGCCCCGGCGGCTCCATCCGGTGCTCCGCCATCCGCTGATCGGTGTCGAGCTGTGCCAGGGCCAGCAGACACACCCAGGGCACCGGGTCCGCAGCGGAGTTGTGCGCGGCCATCCGGCAGCACTCCCACGCCTCCTGCCACAGCTCCTGGGTGCGCTGGTGTCCCTCCCGGCGGGCGCGGACCGCCCGTTCCACCACGACCCGGGTGTGCATCACCAGCGCCGCCACGCTGTCCGGCTCCTCGGCCCGCCACGCGTCCACCACATTGGATCCGGCGGCCACCGCGGCCAGTACCTGGGTGCGCTGGGTCCACAGCGTCCAGGTCGGGGTCTCCGCCAGCAGGTTGCGCATCGAGATCCAGCGGCCGGTCCGCAGGTCCTGCAAGGCGATGCGCAGCCCGTCGTCGTAGCCCGCCGGGTGGTAGACGGGGCGGAACTCTTCCTCGGCCATCGGGTGACTTTCGTGCGGAGCTGACGTAGACGTACCTGATGTGGAGCGGGGATGTTGCTGATGGATCGTCATATATGCGGGCACGCCGGAGATTTCGCTTCCGGGCGTGCTCGGCAGATCGTTGGATGTGGGGATCTTAGGGCATCGCGGTGTCCGGTACATGACCGCGTATCCGCGTCCGGCCACGCTCGGCCGGTGGTGTGGAGAAATGGCACCGGTCCAGAGCCGCTCTTGACGCCGCCCCGGCGCTGCCACCAGGCTGCTGTGCGCGATCATCGATAACCGCACGATCGACCGAGCCCCGGTCGCACCCTACGCGATCGGCCAACTCCCTCGCGGAGAACGGGACATGTTGCCAGCAGAGCGCCGCGCACCCACCCCGGCCGACCCCTCGAGCGGCCCGGTGCTCGCCGTCGACCAGGGCACCTCGGGTACCAAGGCGCTGGTCGTCTGTCCCGAGCGCGGTGTGATCGGCACCGGTGCGGCCACCGTGCGCCCCCGCTTCCTGCCCGGCGGACTGGTCGAGGTCGACCCCGCCGCGTTGCTCACCTCGGTGGTCGACGCCGGACGCCAGGCGCTCAGCGAGGCGGGCGAACCGGTCGTGGCGGTCGGTCTGGCCAACCAGGGGGAGACCGTGCTCGCCTGGGACCCCGCCACCGGCACCCCGCTGACCGACGCACTGGTCTGGCAGGACCGCCGGGCCGAGACGGTGTGCGCCGACCTGGCCCCCCACGCGGACACCCTGCGTGAACTGACCGGACTGCCGCTCGACCCGTACTTCGCCGCGCCCAAGATGGCATGGATCCGCCGCCACCTCACCCGCGAAGGCGTGGTCACCACCAGCGACGTCTGGCTGGTCCACCGGCTCACCGGAGCGTTTGTCACCGACGCCGCCACCGCGGGCCGCACCCAACTGCTCGACCTGGACCGGGTGGAGTGGTCCCCGAGGGCCCTGGACCTCTTCGGGCTGAGCGCCGAGCGGCTGCCGCGGGTCGTCGACGCCGACACCGCGGTCGGGACCACCACCGCCTTCGGCGCCGAGATCCCGCTCACCGGGCTGCTCGTCGACCAGCAGGCCGCCCTGCTGGCCCAGCGGGTGACCCGGGCGGGCGCCGCCAAGTGCACCTACGGCACCGGTGCCTTCCTCCTCGCGCAGACCGGCCCTCGGCCCCGCCGCGGCAGCAACGGCCTGGTCAGCTGTGTGGCCTGGCGGCTCCGCGGGCGCACCAGCTACTGCCTGGACGGGCAGGTGTACACCGCCGCCTCCGCGGTGCGCTGGCTCACCGACCTCAAGGTGATCGGCGGGCCCGAGGACCTCGACCCGGTCGGCGGAAGTGTGCCGGACACCGGAGGAGTCACCTTCGTACCGGCGCTCGCCGGTCTGGCCGCGCCGTGGTGGCGCGGCGACGCGCGGGGGTCGCTGACCGGCCTGGGACTGGACACCACCGCGGGCCATCTGGTGCGCGCGCTGTGCGAGGGCATCGCCGCCCAGGTCGCCGAGATCGCCACCGCCGCCTGCGCCGACCTGGGTGCCCCGCTCACCAGCCTGCGCGTCGACGGCGGACTGACCCGCTCGGCCCTGCTCATGCAGACCCAGGCCGATCTGCTGCAACGGCCCGTCGAGGTGTCCGCGCTGCCCGATGTCACCGCGCTGGGCGTGGCCGCCGCCGCCCGGCTGGGACTCGACCCCGGCCTCGATGCCGAACGGGCCGTCCCGGCCTGGGAACCGTCCGCGGTCTACGAGCCGCGGATCGGCGCGGCCCAGGCCGCCGAGCGGCTGGCGCGCTTCCGTTCGGCCGTGGCCGCGCTGCCGGACCCCGCGCCACCGGGTGCCGGGTGACACCGCCACCTAGGTCCTGTCCTGTCGATCTTCGTGGATCAGCCCGCGGTGACTGGTGCCGTGGATCGCAAGGCGGAGGGTCGTCCTCGTACTGGGCGTACTCGGAAGATCCCGACAACGCGGCGAGGCGCGGTGCCAGGCGTCGCGGGCCCGCGAAGATCGGCAGGACAGGGCCTAGGACAGGGCCTGACCACCCGCCATCACACACAAGCCGCAGCGAACAAGCGAACGGGGAACCAGCATGACCGTCACCACCACGGGCGACCTCCCGGACGAGGTCTACGACGTGGCCATCGTCGGCGCCGGGGTGGTCGGCACCGCCATCGCCCGTGAACTGGCCGCACACCGGCTGCGGATCGCCTTGCTGGAGGCGTCCGACGACGTGGGCAACGGCACCTCCAAGGCCAACACGGCCATTCTGCACACCGGTTTCGACGCCACCCCCGGCACACTGGAAGCCCGGCTGGTGCGTGACGGCTACCGGAGGCTGAACGCGTACGCCGCCGAGGCGGGCATCCCGGTGGAACCGCTCGGCGCCCTCCTGGTGGCCTGGGACACCGACCAGCTCACCGCGCTCCCGGCCCTCGCCGACAAGGCGGCGCGCAACGGCTGCCACGAGACCAGGATCCTCGACGCCGACGCGGTCTACGCCCGGGAACCGCATCTGGGGCCGGGCGCCCTCGGCGCTCTCGACGTCCCCGGCGAGAGCATCATCTGTCCCTGGACGACCACGCTCGCCTACGCGACCCAGGCGGTGCGCGCCGGTGTCCACCTCCATCTCCACTGCGCGGTACGGGCCGTCACCCCTGGCGAACACCACCAGGTGGCCACCACCCGGGGTGTGCTGCGCGCCCGTCATCTGGTCAACGCCGCGGGCCTGTACGCGGACGAGATCGACCGGCTGCTGGGCCACACCGAGTTCAGCGTGACCCCGCGCCGCGGCCAGCTCATCGTCTTCGACAAGTTCGCCCGCGGCCTGGTGAACCACATCCTGCTGCCGGTACCCACCAAGCTGGGCAAGGGGGTGCTGGTCACGCCGACCGTCTACGGCAATGTGATGCTCGGCCCCACTGCCGAGGATCTCGACGACAAGCGTGCCACCGGATCGTCGGCCGACGGGCTCGACCTCCTCCGCGAGAAGGGCGCACGGATCATGCCGGAGCTGCTGGGCGAGGAGATCACCGCGGTCTACGCCGGACTGCGCGCGGCCACCGAACACGGCGACTACCAAATCCGCGCCCACCCCGCCCAGCGCTATGTGTCCGTCGGCGGCATCCGCTCCACCGGGCTGACCGCTTCCCTCGCCATCGCCGCCCATGTGGCCGAAATCCTCACCGGATGCGGACTGGACCCCGGCCCCGCGCGGAAGCTCGAGCCGGTACGGATGCCCAACATCGGCGAGGCGTTCCCGCGCCCCTACCAGCGGGCCGACCTCATCGCCGCCGACCCCGCCTACGGCACCGTCGTCTGCCACTGCGAACGCGTCACCCGCGGCGAGATCCGGGACGCCCTCAGCAGCACCGTGCCGCCCGGCTCCCTCGGTGGCCTCCAGCGCCGCACCCGCGCGCTCGGCGGCCGCTGCCAGGGGTTCTCCTGCGGAGCCGCCGTACGCGCCCAGTTCGACGGGCACGGCGGACCCGGCGCACCCCGCCACAGCCCCGGCACGTCACCGACGGAGGCCCGGCGATGACCACCCCGACCGATTCCGCCACCGCCGCGCCCGGCCGCCGCCGGCGCGCCGTCGATGTACTGATCGTCGGCGCCGGACCGTCCGGACTCGCCCTCGCCGCCCGGCTGGCGGCCGCCGGGGTGGACCGGGTGGAGGTGCTGGACCGCGAGCTCCACGCGGGTGGCGTACCCCGCCACTGCCACCACACCGGATTCGGCCTGCGCGATCTGCGGCGGATGATGAGCGGGCCGGACTACGCCCGCCACTCCATCGCCGCCGCCCTGCGCGCTGGGGCGGTGTTGCGCACCGGTGTCACCGCCACCGGATGGGCGGGCCCGCGCACCCTGGACACCACCGGGCCCGGTGGTCTGGAACGGATCACCGCTCGGGCCGTGGTCCTCGCCACCGGAGCCCGTGAACGGCCGCGCGCCGCACGGCTGGTCCCCGGCGACCGCCCGGAGGGTGTGTTCACCACCGGACAGCTCCAGCAGGCCGTCCATGTGCACCAGCAGACCGTCGGCCGCCGGGCGGTGGTCGTCGGCGCCGAACACATCAGCTACTCCGCCGTCCTCACCCTGCGCCACGCCAGGGCCGACGTGGCCGCCATGGTCACCGACCTCCCGCGCCACCAGACCGTGTCCGCGTTCGACCTCGGCACCCGGCTGTGCCACCCTTTCCCGCTGCTCACCGACACCACCGTGACCGGGCTGACCGGACGGGGACGGCTGGCCGGTGTGCGGGTGCGCCACCGCGACGGCAGAACCGCGACCATCCCTTGCGACACCGTGGTGTTCACCGGCGACTGGATCCCCGACCACGAACTGGCCCGAAGCGCCGGAATCGCCCTCGACCACGGCACCCGGGGCCCCGCGGCCGACACCGGGTTCCGCACCGGAGAGCCCGGGGTGTTCGCCGTGGGCAATCTGCTGCACCCCGTCGAAACGGCCGATGTGGCCGCCCTGGACGGCCGGTTGGCGGCCGGACCGGTGCTGCGCCATCTGACCGACCGGCAATGGCCCGCGGATCCGCTGCCGGTGCGCGTCGGTGCGCCGCTGCGCTGGATCGCACCCAACCGCATCGACCCCGGCGGCCCCCGTCCGCCACTGGACCGGTTCACCCTGCGCACCGCCGCGTTCCTGACCCGGCCGGTGCTCACCGTCCGTCAGGACGGCCGGACACTGCACCGACGGCGGGTGCCGCGCACCGTGGCCCCCGGCCGGCCGCTCCACCTCGGCGCCGACTGGATCGGCGCGGCGGATCCGCGCGGCGGGCCGGTGCTGGTCACGGTGGACTGACCGGCTCGGCCCCCGGTCGGGGTCTCGGCCCGCGACAGCAAACCGGACTCCTCCGCGCGCTCACAGTCCGCGCAGCCGGTCCATGTCCCGCCGGTCCCGCTTGGTTGGCCGCCCGGTGCCACGGTCGCGCAGTCCGATCGGCACCGCCTGCTCGCGCGGTGGCGGTGGCGGGCTGTTGTCCACATAGCACTCGATCGCGACGGGCGCTCCGACCCGCTTGCGCACCACCCGCGATACCACCACGACCCGGTCCCGCCCGCCGTGGCGAAGCCGCACCTCGTCCCCGGCGCGCACCGCGTGGGCAGGCTTGACCCGCTCGCCGTTGACACGGACGTGACCGGCGCGGCAGGCCGAGGCGGCCATCGAACGCGTCTTGGTGAGCCGCACGGACCAGATCCAGCTGTCCACCCGTACGGACCCCTCATCAGAAGCCATACTCCGACTCTAATGTCTAAGGTGCGACGCATGAGCGCACATTTCGACGTCGTGGTCCTGGGAGCGGGATCGGGCGGCTATGTCGCGGCGATCCGCGCCGCCCAGCTCGGTCTGACCACGGCCATCGTGGAGGAACGCTTCTGGGGCGGCGTCTGTCTGAACGTGGGCTGCATTCCGTCCAAGGCGCTGCTGCGCAATGCGGAGCTGGCCCATCTGTTCACCCATGAGGCGGCGACCTTCGGGTTCCGGGTGACCGGCGATGTGACCCTGGACTACCGGGCGGCGTTCGAACGCAGCCGGAAGGTGGCGGACGGCCGGGTCCGCGGCATCCACTACCTGATGAAGAAGAACAAGATCACCCAGTGCGACGGACGGGGCACCTTCACCGGCCCCCACGGCCTGCGGGTCACCCTCACCGACGGCCGCACCGAGAACCTGACCTTCGACCACTGTGTGATCGCGGCGGGCGCGTCCACCAATCTGCTGCCCGGCACCTCGCTCAGCGACCGTGTGGTGACCTACGAGGAGCAGATCCTCTCACCCGAGCTGCCCGGCAGTGTGCTGATCGCGGGCGCGGGCGCCATCGGCGTCGAGTTCGCGTACATCATGCACAGCTACGGGGTGCAGGTGACACTGGTGGAGTTCCTGGACCGAATCGTGCCCCTGGAGGACGAGGAGGTCTCCGCCGAGCTGGCCCGCCGCTACCGCAAGCTGGGCATCCATGTCCTGACCTCCACCCGGGTCGAGGCGATCAACGACGCGGGCTCCGCCGTCAAGGTCATGGTCACCACCGGCGGTCAGCGGCAGACCCTCCAGGCCGGGCGGGTGCTCCAGGCGATCGGCTTCCGGCCCCGGGTCGAGGGCTACGGCCTGGAGAACACCGGCGTCCGGCTCACCGAGCGCGGCGCCATCGACGTCGACGGCCACTGCCGCACCAGCGTGCCGCACATCTTCGCGGTCGGGGACGTCACCGCCAAGCTGATGCTCGCCCACGCGGCCGAGGCCATGGGCATCGTCGCGGCCGAGACGATCGCCGACGCGGAGACCATGGCCTTGGACTACGTCATGATCCCGCGTGCCACCTTCTGCCAGCCGCAGATCGCCAGCTTCGGCTGGACCGAGGCCCAGGCCCGGGAGCGCGGTTTCGATGTCCGGGTGGCCAAGTTCCCGTTCAGCGCCAATGGCAAGGCCCACGGTCTGGGTGACCCCGTGGGCTTTGTGAAGCTCATCAGCGACGGCCGCCACGGCGAGCTGCTCGGCGGCCATCTCATCGGCCCCGAGGTCACCGAGCTGCTCCCGGAGCTCACCCTCGCGCAGCAGTGGGATCTGACCGTGCACGAGGTGGCCCGCAACGTCCACGCCCATCCCACGCTCAGCGAGGCCGTCAAGGAAGCGGTCCACGGGCTGGCGGGACACATGGTCAACATGTGACCCGCCACCGGCGACCACGAGATGTGATGTATGAGAATATGCGAGACAGTTTCATGTGAAACCCTGTTCTGCGCCGGGTGAACGCAGTGGAGGCGGGCAGGTAGCTCGCCCCCGGGCTGAGTGTCAGCTGACGACAGCCGCGGTGGTGGTCAGGAGCTCCGGGAGGGTGCCGGGGAAGTCGGGCAGCAGCCGCAGCGCCACCGCCCACGCCTCCGGGTCATCGCCCAGATGCGTGGCGACCAGCTTCCGCAGCTCCCGGTACGCCGGAACATCCGCCCGCTCTCGGGCATTCAGCGGCCGATGGGCCAGAAAGAGCACGGCGGGCCCGGCCGGACGTGCCTCGCGCACCACGTCCAGCAGGGTCAGCTGCCCGTGCGTGAGCGCCAGGCCCAGCCACTCATCCGGCCTGGAGCGGGGCAGCCGGTGGTGGCGCAGCAGATCACGGGCACTGGGGCGGGAGCCGGTGAGGTCATGAGGGTGGGCGTCATGCCTCAGCCGCAGGTCGGCCGGGGCGCTGTGCCGGCGCAGGTCCTCCGGGCAGTCTTCCCGCCGTGCGATCTGGACGATGACGTTGTCCGGCAGCGGATCCCGGTCGTGCTCCTCGGTCAGTCCCTCCCAGGAGAGGCCGGTCTCCTCGGACAGCCGGTCCAGCATCGTGTCGATCTCCCCGGGGGCCTGACGCCCCAGTCCGCGGAGGATCGCCGCCTGGGCGGCGGGCGCCTGCGCCGTCGCCAACTCCTCACGCAGCACGGCCAGTCCGTCCGGCGTCGCCAGCGCCTTCCGGACCACGGTGTGCGTTTCGGGGGGCAGCGGATGTTTGCGCCGCTCTCGGCCGCCGAACTCGGTCTCGTCCAGCAGCGCCGCCACGTCCGATGCGCCGTACCGCTCCCACATCCGCACCAGCGGCAGCAACTGCCCGGCCGGCGTTTGCAGTTTGACCTTGCCCAGCAGGATCCGCACCAGGCGGGGATCGCCGGAGTCGCGGATCGGCAGCAGCCAGTGGCGGCGTCCGCTGCACTCGAGCTCCTGGACCAGCTCCTCGGTGACCGGCAGGGGCTCGGTACCCCCGCCCGTCCCGAACCGCCTGCCCACGAGGATGCCTCTGCGTTGTTCGTCCGTCAGCTCGGTGTGGACGTACAGACAGGTGTTGATCTCGGGGTCGTCATGGACGATCAGCTCCTGTATCCGCTCCGCGGGCAGATCCCAGCGCGACGCCACGAGGGCGAGCACCGACCGGCCGTGGAGTGCGACCACGCGGTCGCGCACGGCGGGCGAGGGCGGGTGGAAGAGCAGCAGATGCTGTACGGACCGGAGGTCCAGATGCTCCACGACCGCCGACTGGACGTCATCGGAGGCATGGTGGAACAGCCGGAGGAACGCCGCGCGGCCGCCCTCGGGGTGCTTGGCGGGGAACTCGGGACCGAGTGGTCGGGGCCAGTCCTTGCCCCGGTGCTTGACCGACTGCTCCACGGCCGCGGCCACCAGCTCCGTGGCCGTTCCGGTGAACCGGGGGAGCAGCGCGTAGAGCGCGCGCCAGCAGGCGAAGTCCTTCCCGAGCGGGCGGACCAGCTCGGTCATCGCCTGACGGACCGTCTCCTCCCGGAAGGGGAGCGCGGCCAGCACCTGGCGGACGGGCCGGACTTCGGCCAGCACCCCGTGGGCCGGATAGCGGCCGTCGGCGATGCCGCGCGCGAGCAACAGGCGGAGCCCGTACGCCGAGTCGTCGGCCCGGTCGGTCCCGCGCAACAGCGCCCAGGGGAGGACGGGTTGTTCGTTCGTCCCCTGGCACTCGCGCCAGGCCGCCAGCACCAGTTCCTCCGGGCAGTCCGGGCGGGACGCCAGAGTGGCCAGCGCCCCGTCCGGGAAGGGCTTGGTGCGGTGCTCGGCCAGGATCGCTTCCCAGTTGACGTCGATGTCCTCCAGAGAGAACACCTGATACCTGCCCACTGTTGTCCGCAGCCGGGTCACCAGGTCCCCGTCGTCGGGTGCCGGGGCGCTCTCGGGCCGAACACCCGCCTCCGGTACGCCCGCCTCCAGTACGGCGGTCGCATGCCGTACCACCTCGGGGAACGGCGCGCTGAGCGCCGGGACGAGATCGTCGGACGCGCGGGTGGACAGCAGAAAGCTCACCAGACCGCCCGGAGCGCGCCATCCGGGGTCCTCCAGGTTCTCCGCGGCTCCGGCGAGCACCGCGCGGCGCAGCCTCGTCTCCAGGTCCTGGCGCAGCCGCCGTCCGTAGAGCGTACGGGCCAGGCGAGGGTCGCCCAACGCGGCCAGCCGCAGCAGGACGGGCAGTTGGCGTGGCGGCGTCCCCTTGGCCAGGGCCGTCAGCAGTTCACGGTCCCCGGAGGCGATCACGTGGTTCACCACATGGCCGGGCCGGGGCGCTGAGGACTGGAGCATGGCGAGGGTCTCCTCGCGCAGCCGCGCCATGAGGTCCGGGGCGCGGGACCGTCCGGCCAGCCCGAGGAGTGTGGACAGCAGGACAGGGGGGAGAGGCGCCACGCCGGCAAGTCTCCGATCGTCAGATCCCGCCGCCGTGGCGGGAAGAGGGAAAGAACGGTGGGGCGGGTGGGGGTCACTCGGTGCCCAGCTCGGCCATCCGGGCCAGTGCGCCGACCCAGAAGCGCTGCCGCTCCGGGGTCTGGCCCACCAGATGGGTGGCGCGCAGCTTCGGCGGCAGATGGCGCAGCAGCCGCGCGACCGCCTCGGCGTGCCGCTTCAGCTGGGACACCTCGGCGTTGGCGAACGCCTGGTGCACCAGATCGGTGTCATTGGTGCCCTCGGCCGAGGTCTCGGACGCGGCGGCCAGCCGGGCTTCCCAGCGGTCCACCTCCCGGGCGATCTCCCGTAGCCCGATGACCTGCTGCTCGGCGTTCTCGGAGAGCCGCGCCTCCAGCCGGGACAGCGGCACCGGCGCGTACTCGCCCTCGCCGAGATAGATCAGCCCCGTCTCCAGCGGCTGTTCGGCCAGATGCAGCTTGATCAGCCGCTCGAGTGTGCGCTTGGTGATCCAGTCCCGGCCCTCGTCGTCGATGTCGTTCTTCCACCAGTCGAGCACCGTCTCGGCCACCTCGCCGTAGGTGGAGATCAGCCACTCATTGGCGGGGATGTCCTCCGGCCGCACCTCGTAACTGACCGTGAAACGGCTGGCCTGTGCCACGTTGTTGCTGCTCACCAGCAGCTTGCGGCCCAGGTGGTACGGCGGGTTCTGGAGCGCGACCTGGGCGCGCAGCCCCGGGATCGGCCGCCCGGCCAGGGACCACTCCTGGGTGATCTCCATCAGTTTGGCGAAGGTGGCCTTGTCCTTGGGCCGGTTGTACTCGTCCCAGACGATCACCTTGGGGTCGGGGCCGGTCAGTGAGCGGCTCAGCAGGGTGTCCAGGGTGCCGTCGGGGGTGGGGACCGGTACGCACAGGTCCTCGACATTGGTGACCGGCAGCGAGAAGTACACCGGGTCGGTGCCGCTCTCCTCGCGGACCACCGTCTTGGTGATCTCCGTCTTGCCGCAGCCGGGCGGCCCCTGGAGCAGTACGGCCCAGTTCTCCCGGACCGCGGTGCGCAGGATCCGGCGCACCGGGTCGGGGATGGAGGCGGGGTTGGGGCGGCCCAGGGCCCCGGCGATGGCGTCGAGCAACTCGGTGGTGCGGTCCGCTCCCGGTGTGCCATCGGCCTTGCGGTCCCGCAGCCGCAGCCGTGTGCCGCCCACCAGGGGCAGGCCCCAGGCGAGCGGGAACTCGGCGCGGGCGCAGTCCAGGATGTGCTGGAGGGTGCGGGGGGACAGCAACGACCGCAGATACGGGGTCAGTCCGGCCCAGACGCGGAACACCTCGGTCAGATCCCAGTCCTCGTAGCGCTCGGCCAGTTTCTCCCGCCAGGCGGTGTCATTGGCCGTGATCCGCAGGGTGACCATCCGGTCCAGCACCGCCAGATCGCTGCGGCGGGCGCTGGTCTCGGTCAGCGACTCGTTGTCCGCGAGGAAGACGCCGACGCAGCCCAGCTTGCGCAGATCGTGCTCGCCCAGCGTCCAGTTGCAGGCGATCTGCATCAACTGCGACTGGATGGTCTCCCCGGCCTGCAAGGAGTCGTCGATCAGCAGCACAAAGGGCTTGCCTGGGTTGAGTTGACGCATGATCAGCTGGGTGAGGACCAGCTCCCCGGTGCGGTCGTCCCGGACCGGCGCGTTCACCAGCAGATCGTCCGGGGTCAGATTGGCCGCCGGGACGAGGATGACATCGGTCCCCGGATGCGCCCGCGGTATGTAGGACAGGAACGTCGATGTCTTCCCGATGCCGTGCTCACCGAAGACCTGTCCGGTCTGCCCCATGGCGATCATGGCGCTGATGAACCGCTCGAGACGCGAACCGCCCTTGGCCGTGCCGGTCCGCCGGGGCGGTTCGGGGTACGTGGCGGTGGCCCGCCAGCCGTCCCCGGCGCCGTCGCGCCGGGCCGATCCGCGGCCAACGGCCTTGGTTTTTCCGGTACGTGCGGTCGTCGTGCCAGTGGTCTTCGCGGTGGTCTTCGACCTCGTGCGGGCGGTCCGCTTCGCCGCCGGCTGCCGCTGTTCCGCCTCCGCGTCCCCCGCGGGTGCCGCTGTGTCCACACTGCTCACGGTGGCCTGTTCCCTCATCCCGTTCCGGTTGTTCTGTCTGCGTCCCCGTGCGCACGGCCGCGGGGAGATCTCTCGGTTCAGCTGTCGCCGGTGACCACGCGATGGCATGCCATCGGCGGGTCATGCCGCTCCGGCCAGTCGTCACCACCATCGGTGATCAGCCAGATCCATCGGTCGGGCCGCTCCGGGGTGACGGCGGGGGCGTAGCCGTCGGTGACCATGATCACCGCATCGGCGCTTTCCTCGAACCGCCGTCCACTGACCGCGAGCCGACCCTCGACGTAGTCCACGACCGCCTGGAAGCTGGTGCCGCCCCCGCCGTGCACCCGCTCCCCGGGAGCGAAGGGCATCACCGTCCCGTCGAAGCTCAGCCAGTGGCTCTCCACCCCTTCGGTCCGGCCCACCAGCGAGGTGATCCAGTCGACCACCTCCTGAGGCATCGACCCCGAGGTGTCCAGGGCCACGACCACCACCTTGGTGCGCTCGGCACCACGCCGGGACAGCATCGGGTCATGGCCGAGCGCCAGCAGCACCGCCCCCTGCTTCTTCGGATAGATCAGCCGCTCGCCCTCCCGCAGCTTGGAGGCCAGCACATCGTGGAGCCAGCGCCGCCACCACTCCACCCGGCGGGTGCGCTGGGTCTCGCCGCGCAGTGCGCCGAGCCCCATCCGGCCCCACATCCGCTCCAGCCGCTTGCCGCCGTCCGCGCTGCGGTCCGCGAGGGTCAACAGCTCCTCGCGAGCGAGCTCTTCACCGCGGAGCGCCCGGCGCATCAGCTCGGCCAGCGTCCGGTCCACCACCGAGGACACCGTCTCCGGATCCATCGGCACCCCGCTCTGCTCGTCCCCGCCCGCGCCCATGTGGACGCACAGCACCGGTGGCACCGGGGGGTTGCGCATCCGCTTCAGCTCGCCGTAGATCGTCAGATCCGTCACGGTGAAGTCCTCGTAGGACAGCGGCTGAAGACCCTGTTCCCGCAGATCGGCCCGGTACATCCGGTGCACCTCGCGCGGATCGACACCCACCGGCTCCCGCCGGGTGCCCCCCTCGCCGTCCGGCACCGCCCGGGTCGGCAGCTCCGTGCGCCCCAGCCGGATGAGTGCCACATGGTTGATGGCCACTTCCGCCGCCAGATCGAAGACCGGATCGGCGCGCAGCTCCTCCTCCACGTACAGATGGCGGTGGATCAGATGACGCGCCTCGTGGAACAGCACGAACCGCACCCCGCTCGCCCCGATGGCCACGAAGAACCCGGGGTTGTACAGCAGCAGACAGGTGCCGTCGCCGGTGGCCACCACCGCCGCGGTGTCCACCGCGGCCGTCGGGATCTGGTAGTGGCACTTGGCGAACAGCCATGAGGACACCACGCTGTCCTTGACCCCGAAGTCCAGCAGCGCCGCCTCCTTGAGTCTGCGCCCCTCCTCGGCCACCTCCGGATCGTCCACCTGACAGGCCAGCAGTGCCCGCCGGTCGGCCAGGTCCACGACCGGGCGTGCCGGGGCGTGCCGGCTCCGTCCCGCCACCTGCGTCATGCCTTGTCCTCCCGCCCCGCTCCGGGGCCGACGGGGGCCAGGGCAGCCAGCCCCGCGGTCCGCAGCAACTCCGGTACGGTGCCGGTGAACTCCGGGAGCAGACGCAAGCCCAGCGTCCACGCCTCCGCGCTGCCGTCCAGATGCTGACGGATCAGAGCCTCGAGGTGCTCCCCGCCGCCGTCCGTCTCGCCCCGCTGCTCCGCCTCCCGCACGAGGGCCAGCACACAGTGGGCGGGCTTGGCGGTGTCCACCACCTCGGCACGGGTGAGCAGTTTCCGCCGGATCGCCATCTCCACCCAGGACACCCCGTCGTCAGGTGTGGAGAGGGTGGCCTTCGCCAGCACCCGGGAGGGGTCCTCGCCCTCCACCAGCTTCCGGTAGGCGGTCTGCTCCGAGCGGGACATCCGCCCGACCGCGAGCCGCAACAGCTCGGGGCAGCCGTCGAGTTCGGCCAGCTCCGAGAGGTAGTAGCGGGGCAGCGGGGAGCGCAGATGCTCCGTGAGCAGGGTGTCCCAGTCCCAGTCGAACCCCTCGGCCAGCAGCCAGTCCAGCGTGCGGTCGATGGTCGGATGGCGCAGCCGTCCGGCCAGCTGTTTGGCCGACCCGGCCTTCCGCGCCAGCTCCCGCAGCCGCTCCCGCGCACCGTCCTGGTCGGGGTCCGCCAGCAGCTCCGCGACGGTGGTGCGCACGGTGGGCTGGAACCAGTTCGGAAGCTGCTCCCCGAGCTGCTCCGGCCCCTGGCGCTCCCACAGCCCCCATGCGAACCGCCACTGGAGATGCTGCGAGTTCAGCGCGACCTTGTGCAGCACATGCCCGGTCATCCACGGGTCGCCACTGGCGGTCCAGGGCGCGAACCACACCTTCTGGTCCCGGCGGGTGCTCCGCTCCAGGTCCGCGCGGAACGCCTCGTCGACCGGCAGCCGATCGGTCCGTCCCGGTGTGAACGGCTTTCCGGTGACCAGCGCCAATCGCTGCTCCCAGGTCACCGAGCGCTGATAGACCAGACCCGCGTTGACCGCCGGATCGTCCAGAGCCGCCAGCGCTGTCACCACCTCCGCCGACAGATCGCGGCGGCGGGAGAGCAGCACCCGCTCCCGGTTTCCCGGGGCGGCCAGCGCCCGTGCCGGCCATTCGGTCCGCAACCGGCAGAGCACCAGCAGGTCGTACGCGGTGCGGTCGTCCAGATGCGGCAGCAGCCGCCACTGGGTCGCGGTGTCGGCGGTGTCGAGCAGCACCAGGAACGCCGCGCGGGCGCCCTTGGGGACCACCGCCTCGGTGAACGCCGGTCGCTCGGCCGCCTCCGGCCACGGTCCGTCGGCGCCCTCCCCGCGTGCCGCCCTGGCCACGGCGTCGTCCAGCAGCTCGGCCACCGTGCCGCGGAACCGGGCCAGCCGGGCCCGTACCACGCGCCAGGCGGCCACGTCGTCGCCCAGCTTCTCCGCCACCAGAGCGGTCAGCTTCGCGGTGAACCCGGCGGCCCGCTCGTGTCCTTCACGGGTGGTCGTCATGGGCTGAACCGAGGTCAGCGCCGCCATCGCCGGGCGCAGCGCCAGCAGCTCATCGGCGGACACGGTCCGCCCGAGCCCCTCCCGCACCAGTGAAGGGAGCAGTTTCCGGGCCTCCTTGGCGGGCAGCGCGTCCAGCGCGGCCAGCGGCACCGGCCGCCCGAGCTCCGTCAGCAGCGTCGCGGCGTCGGGGTGCCCCTCGCACAGCACCGGCAGCGCCTCGGCGGGACAGTCGGTCCTGGCGATCAGCGCGGCCACCACCCCCGGTGCCAGCGGCTGTGTGCGATGTGCGCCCACCAGCCCCGCCCAGTCCAGCTCGGCGCGCAGTCCCAGCGCTTCGGGCACGCCCTTCGGCGGGCCGCACACCTCGTCCAGCAGCCCTGCCGGTCCCTCGGCCGCTTCCACCGCGGTCCGGAGGGCCTCCACTCCCTCCGGACCGGCCACGGCCGCCAGGCCCAGCGCGATGTCCTCCTCGTCGTGTCCGCCATCGGGCGCGCGCACGGCGTCCAGCAGCTCCGTGAGCCGGTCCGAACCACCGTGGACGACGAGGGAGAGCATGCCCCGTAGCCGCTCGCCACGCGTCAGCTCACCGGTCTGCCACAGGGCGTCGAGGGCGTGCGCCACCACATCGCGGAACGGAGAGACCACCGCGGCCCGCAGCGCCAGCCGCCGGTGCCCGGCCGAGGAGGCCCCTACCGTCAACAGCCCGGCCGCCGGACCCGGTTTGTCGAACCAGAAGCGGTCGGCGGGATCCGCCGCAGCCAGGACGGTACGCAGCTCGGCGAGTGTCCACGAGCCGTCGTGGAACGCCTTGGCCGCCACCAGCGGATGACCGGACGCCGCGAGCCGCGCGCGCAGCGTCGCATCGGCCGCCGTCGCATGCTTGTTCCCGGCCAGCAGCTCCAGCCACGGTCCGGCCTCGGCCAGCACCGCGTCCACCAGCGCCGACGGGATCCACTCGGCTGTCCGCACCACCGGCTTCAGCAGATCGGGCGTCCGCTCGAGCAACTCCCGCAGATCCTCCGGACGGCCGCGGTCGAGCAGCGGCCCGAACGCGGGTCGGAGCGGCAATCCGGTCATCTGGCCTGGTCCTCTCGTCGGCGCTCACAGGGCGCGGGGAACCAGGACAGGGTGACCGGCCGGGGAGCATGACGCTCCCTCGGCAGGTGACCTGTCTTCCCCCGCAACACCACACACGTTATCGGCGGGGTACGACACCGTGGGGTCCCCCTCCGGAACACCCGTGCGGGCGACGGGGGACTGTGGTCAATCGCGGGCTTTGACTCGGCTGAGTGCGGCTGTGCCCGCGGCCGCCGACACCATCTGGAGGAGGTACTCGATCCAGTCGATGCCCTCGGTGTCCGCCACCCCCAGCCCGGCGGCGATACCGGTGCCGATGAGCGCGGCGACCACACCGACGCCGATGGTCCACCCCACGTCCAGACGCTGTCCGCCCGGCAGCACCGACCGTGCCATCGTGCCGATGACGACGCCGAAGACAACGGCGCTGACGATCCCGGAGATCTCCATATACCTCTCTTTTCTGCCCTGTGAAGTTCGGAGGTGCCGGGGCCGCCGACGGCGGGGGCGCCGATGGCCATGGCGATAGGGATGACGTCACCGGCCCCCGTGGGGTTTCTCCTCAGGTCACGGTGTTGGCGTACTTGGCCAGGAGCAGAACGGTCTCTCAGGGAGTTGCGCGATGCGATGCATGTGTTCTCATGTGGTGGCCGCCAGGGTCGGGTAGTCGAGGTAGCCGGTCTCGCCTCCCGTGTACATCGCGTACCGGTCCCGCACCGGATTGAGGGGTGCGCCGATGCGCAGCCGTTCGACCAGGTCGGGGTTGGCCATGAACGCGCGGCCGAGCGCGATGAGATCGGCTCCGGCGGCCAGCAGCCGTTCGCCCGCGTGACGGCCGCCGTCGGTGGGCAACGGCCCCCGCCCCAGCGCCGGGTTGGCGATCAGAGTGCCCGGCCACTCACTCCGGATGTCCTGGTAGAGCGGCTGGCCGGGATCGGCGAACACGATGTGCAGATAGGCCAGGCCGGTGCCGGCCAGCGCCCGGACCAGCGCCGGGTAGATCGCGTCGGTGTCGCCCTCCTCGATGCCGTTGACGGTGTTTCCGGGGGAGATGCGCACTCCCGTCCGTTCGGGGCCGATCGCGTCGGCGACGGCTCGGGCCACCTCGACGGTGAAGCGGATACGTCCGGACACCGGACCGCCGTAACCGTCGGTGCGGTGGTTGGTGTTCTTGGCCAGGAACTGGTGCAGAAGATGGCCGTTGGCCGAGTGCACCTCGACACCCTCGAACCCGGCGTCGATGGCATTGCGGGCCGCGGAGGCGAAGTCGGCCACGGTGGACCGGATGTCGGTGGCGGTCATCTCCCGTGGCAGAACGGCGGGTTGACGTCCGCGCGGGGTGTGAATGGTCTCCGGGAGCGGGACGGGTGACGGCGCGACGGGCGTCAGGCCGTGGGTATCGGGGTGGCCGACCCGTCCTCCGTGCTGCAACTGCAAGAACATCCGGCCACCGGCGGCGCGGACCGCGTCGGTCACCTGCCGCCATCCGGCCACCTGTGCGCCGGTGTGGATCCCGGGGATATGGGGATAGGTCTGCCCCACGGCGTTCGGCGTGGCGGCCTCGGCGATGATCAGCCCCGCGGAGGCGCGCTGTGCGTAGTAGGTCGTCATCATGGGCTGCGGTACCCCGTCTGCTCCTGCCCGGTTGCGGGTCAGCGGTGCCATCACCAGACGGTTGGGCAGACGCAGGGGGCCGAGGCGGGAGGGGGCGAATAGCGGGGAGTCCACTGAGGCGTTCGTCATGCCGGTACGGTAGGAGTTGACATCAGTGTCAGATTCAAGTCGTGAGTCGGCGTGCGAGGTGGGGCGATGCGC
Source organism: Streptomyces sp. JLBJ103 (assembly GCF_058215575.1). Lineage (NCBI taxonomy): Bacteria > Bacillati > Actinomycetota > Actinomycetes > Kitasatosporales > Streptomycetaceae > Streptomyces > Streptomyces sp. JLBJ103. The sequence continues at coordinate 8,220,152 of NZ_CM177089.1, forward strand.
ATCGGTGAACTGGCCCGGCGGAGCGGGGTGAGCGAGCGTTCGCTGCGCTACTACGAACAGCAAGGACTGCTGCGGGCGGAGCGCACACCAGGCGGCCACCGCGAGTACGGCGACTGGGCCGTCGACCGGGTCATCCGCATCCAGGAGCTGCTGGCCGCGGGGCTGAACAGCACGAAGATCGCCCAGTTGCTGCCCTGTATGCGGGACGGGGACGGCGGTCCGTCCGAGATCGCCACTCAGCGGCTGGTCACCGAACTCATCGGGGAACGGGACCGCATCGACCGCACGATCGGCGATCTGATCCGGTCACGCGATGTCCTGGACGAGGTGATCGCCGCGGCGTCGGACTCCCCGGGGCCGGCGGCCCGCGGAGGACATGCATGATGGGACGGTGGAACACCTTCCCGTGGACGTGCGCGCCTCGCTCCGGTTCTTCGCCTTCTACCTCGCGAACGGCACCGTCGACGTCGACCTGCTCGACGGTATCGACTACCGACCGGCTCTCTTCCAGTACGGTTCCGTTCTGGAGCAGGTGTTCGCGATCTACGGCAACGTACTGCGCCTCGACGAGAACGGGCAGGTGCTGAACGACGGAGAGGCGCAGTACCGCGCCGCCCAGTGGATCCGAGCCCACTGCGATCCGGGCTACCGGGTCGAGCCGCCGTTTCAGCCCTGGGAGACCGAACTCCACGGTCCCTGACGGCGTCAGGAGCCATCCCCACCACGCTTCAGTCCGCCACCGTCACATCCCGCCGCTCCCAGGCGACCTGGGCGAGATCGGCCATGACGGCGAGGATGTCCGGACTGTTCGTCGCGCCGTCGAGATGGCGGTACTCGGTGGCCACCGTGATGACCATCCGTTCGGGCAGCCCCAGCCGCGGAAAGGTGTTCTCGCCGATGAGTGTGCGGGCCGCGTCCAGGGCGGGGACTCCGGCCGAGTGCAGCTGATGGGCGCGGTCGCGGAGGTGCTCGAGATAGCGGATGTGATCGCGGACGCCCTCCGGGTCGAGCACCGGACCGTGGCCGGGGACGATGATCTCCGCCCCGGTGGCCAGCACCCGTTCACAGGCGGCGATCACCTGGCTCAGCGGTCCGGCCCAGTGCACCGCGTGGTCGCCCGGGTCGCCCGGACCGGAGGCGAAGATGACATCGCCGGTGAACGCCACACGCTGCTGTGGCAGATAGGCGATCAGATCGCCGGTGGTGTGCGCGGAGGGCAGTGCGAACAGCTGGACCGGCACCTGCCCGATACGCAGATCGAGTTCACCGGTGAACGTCAGCGTGGGCTCGACCACATCGGTGGCGGACCAGTCGAACCGTCCGAAGTGGTGCTGGAGGTACCAGCCGAGCGGTGTCTCCGGATCGCTGCCGTGCACCAGGGCGTGCAACTGCCGTGGCTCCGGCTCCCAGGCGATATGGCCGAGCGCCTCACGGGTGGCCACGACCTCCGGGTCCGGCAGTACTTCCGCGCCCCACAGGTGGTCACCGTTGGCATGGGTGACGATCACCCGGCCGATACGGCCGCCGTCGGGCAGCAAAGTCCGGCTGCGCTCCAGGAAGTCCAGGGCCATTCGGCGGTCGTAGGGGGTGTCCACCCAGGCCGCGGCGCCGTCGGGGGAGACGATCAGACCGCAGTTGGCCAGCCCCCATCCGGTGCTCGGTGTGGGGGACCACAGGTGGACTCCGTCGGCAAGGGCGATGAGCGGCGACTGCGAGAGCATGGACGCCAGTATTCCGGGTGCCGCGCCGGATGACGGACACATCGCGCCATCCCGTCATTCGCGCCTTCCCGTCATCCCGCCATCGTTCCCATCGGGATGGCCAGGCCACAGCGGTTGTCATGCCGTGAGGGGCCGGTCGGCCGGTTCGACCGGCGCCGGGAGGGTCGTGGACCCCGTCAGATAGCGGTCCACGGCCGCCGCGGCCGACCGGCCCTCGGCGATCGCCCAGACGATCAGCGACTGGCCGCGGCCCGCGTCCCCGGCCACGAAGACCCCGTCCGCCCCGGCGCCGAAGTCCGCATCGCGGGCGATGTTCCCCCGGGCGTCGACCTCCAGCCCGAGCTGGTCGAAGAGCCCGTCCCGCTCCGGACCGCGGAACCCCAGCGCGAGCAGCACCAGATCGGCGCGGAGCACCCGCTCGCCGCCCGGCTCCGGCCCTCCCTCGCACTCCGCTCCGACCAGCCGCAGCGCCCGGACGCTGCCGTGCGGCCGCGCCGCGTCCGGTGCGGTGCCGTCGAAGCGGACGGTGGTGGCCGAGAACACCCGGGCGTCCACGTCCGCCTCCGGGGCGGCCGCCAGCTCTTCCGCCTCCTCGTGCGCCGCGGACAACCGGTAGATCTTGGGGTAGGTGGGCCAGGGCTCGCCCTCGTCCCGCTCGTCGCCCGGCCGGGGGTGGATGTCCAGTTGGGTCACCGAGGCGGCGCCCTGGCGCAGTACGGTGCCCAGACAGTCGGCGCCGGTGTCCCCACCGCCGACGATCACGACATGCTTGCCCTCGGCGGTGATCGGCGGCCGGAGGTAGTCGCCCTCCTGGACCCGGTTGGCCATCGGCAGGAACTCCATCGCCTGATGGATCCCGGCCAGCTCCCGGCCGGGCACCGGCAGCTCCCGCCAGGCCCGCGCGCCCACCGCGATCACCAGCGCGTCGTAACGGGACCTGAGTTCGGCGGCGTCCACATCGGTGCCCACGCTCACCCCGGTACGGAACTTGGTGCCCTCGGCGCACATCTGCGCCAGCCGCCGGTCCAGGTGGTGCTTCTCCATCTTGAACGCGGGGATGCCGTAGCGCAGCAGACCGCCCGCCCGGTCGTCCCGCTCGTACACCGCCACGGTGTGGCCCGCTCGCGTCAGCTGCTGCGCCGCGGCAAGCCCCGCGGGGCCCGAGCCGATCACCGCGACGGTCCGGCCGGTCAGCCGCTCCGGGGGCCGGTGCGGGACGCGGCCGCTCTCCCACGCCCGGTCGGCGATGGCGACCTCGACGTTCTTGATGGTGACCGCGGGCTGGTTGATGGCGAGCACACACGCGCTCTCGCACGGGGCTGGGCACAGCCGTCCGGTGAACTCCGGGAAGTTGTTGGTGGCGTGCAGCCGCTCGATCGCCCGCAGCCAGTCCTCCCGCGAGACCAGGTCGTTCCACTCGGGTATGAGATTGCCCAGCGGACAGCCCTGGTGGCAGAACGGGACACCGCAGTCCATACAGCGATCCGCCTGGGCGCTGATGATCGGCAGCAGTCCGCCGGGCTGGTAGACCTCGTCCCAGTCCCGCACCCGCTCGGGCACCGGGCGGCGCGGCGGAAGGCGGCGTGGTGTGGTGAGAAAACCCTTCGGGTCGGCCATGACGGCCTCCGTTACCCCTGTCATGGTCTGGCCAGGGAGGGCCCGGTCCACCGGGCTCCCGGCGTGGCGGCGGCGTACGGCGCCGCCACGCGCTTCTCCCCACTGTACGACCGGTGCCGCGCAACAGGGCCGGACCGCCGTCCACGGGCTGACCAGGGCGTTCCGGACCGCCGCCACCAGACCACCAAACTGCCGCCCCGACCCGCAGCAGGGCGGACCGCTACCCGGCCGGCAGCCGGGCGCGTACCGCCTCCGCCTGTGCCATCACCCGGTCCACCAGCTCCGCGCAGGACGGCAGATCGTCGATCACCCCCGCCACCTGGCCCGAGGCCATCACCCCGGTGTCGGTCCGCCCGTCCACCATCGACGCCTTCAGCAGCATCGGGGTGGTGGCGGCCAGCAGCACCTGGCTCCAGGTGAGCTCCCGGCCGCGGCGCATGGCCAGTCCGTCGCGCGCCATCCGCGCCCAGCCCATCCCTGACAGTCGCCGGAAGGCGGCGGCGTGGCGCACGGCGCGGACGAGCGCGGCCGCGCGCCCGGAGCGCTCCAGGGCCTCGACAAGCTCGCTGCGGAGCATTCGGTGCGGCATTCCGTCCACCGCCGTGGTGACGGTGACATCGGTGACCGCCGCGGCCAGATAGCGGGCCTTCACCGCGTCCGGCACCGTGCTGTCGGAGGTCAGCAGGAAGCGGGTGCCCATCGCGATCCCGGCCGCCCCGTAGGCGAGCGCGGCCACCAGACCCCGTCCGTCGTGGAAGCCGCCCGCGGCCACCACGGGGATGTCCACCGCGTCCACGACCTGGGGGAGCAGCACACTGGTGGCCACCTCACCGGTGTGGCCGCCGCCCTCGCCGCCCTGCACCACCACCGCGTCCGCGCCCCAGGCCGCCACCTTCTCCGCGTGCCGCCGTGCGCCGACGGACGGGATGACCACCACGCCCGCGTCCTTCAGCCGGGCGATCAGCTCGCGGGTGGGGGCCAGCGCGAAGGACGCCACCCGTACGCCCTCCTCGATGATGATCCGCACCCGCTCCGGGGCGTCGCCCGCGTCGGCCCGCAGATTCACGCCGAACGGCGCGTCGGTGCGCGTGGCGACCTCCCGTACCGCCGCCCGCAGCCGGTCCGGGGACATGGTGGCGGAGGCGAGGATGCCCAGCGCCCCGGCGTCGGCCACGGCGGACACCAGCCGGGGCCCGGCCACCCACCCCATACCGGTCTGGACGATCGGATGGCGGACACCGGTGAGCGCGGTGAGCGCGGTGTCCATCAGGACGGCACCTCCCGCTCGCGCAGCCCCTCCGGATCGATGACCTCCCGGATCAGCCGCAGCTCGGTCTCACTCGGCTCACGGGTGCGAGGGACGTCGTCGGCGATGGTCAGCGGGAAGCTGGTGGCCTCCCGCACCTGATCCGCGGTCACCCCCGGGTGCAGGGAGCACACCCGCAGGGTGCGGTCGGGGGTGGCGAAGTCCAGGACGGCGAGATCGGTCACCACGCGCCGCAGGTGGTGGAAGCGGCTCGCCGCCGGCCCGGCGGCCTCCGCCCGGTCGTAGCCGACACCGCAGACCATGTCCACCTGTGACACGAACACCCGGCGGGAGTGCCGGGGCACCCAGTAACTCGTCGGGTTGTTCAGGGTGTTGACGGGCGCTCCGCGCACGCCCAGCAGCTGCCGCCGGGGCCGCTTCCAGTCGCCGACGCACGAGATGTTCTGGTTGCCGTGGCGGTCGAGCTGGCTCGCGCCCATCATCACATGGCGTTTGCCACCGCTGACCAGCGCCAGATGGCGGCGGTACGGCAGCCAGCCCTCCACCACCTCCGGGTCGTCGCCGATGAGCATCGCCTCGCCGTCGGTCAGCAGCAGACCGGGCGCGAAGGTGAGCCTGGCCAGCTGTGCGCCGATCCGGGGCACCATGCCCATCGGCGCGGCCAGGATCTCCCCGTCGCCCCGCCACGCTTCCGCGCACGCCACCACACATGTCTCGGCGCGGCTCACACCCTCGGTCATCGGCCCTCCCTCCCGAAGTCCGCCACCGCGGCCCGGTACGCGTCCTCGTCCCCGGACAGGAAGCGCGCGCTGAACTCCCGCCATGCCCCGGGGTCGGCGGCGGCCTTGGCGTACGCGCTCTGGAACGCCTCGTCGCGCCCGTAGTCGGGGACGCAGGAGGTGAAGTGGGCGCCGTGCGGGGCCTCGATCACACCGGTCACACTGTGCCGGGCGACGAGCAGCGTCTGCGGGCCGCCCGCCGCCGCGAACTCCGCGGTGTCGACCACGCGTTCACAGGAGACATACGCCCGCTCCGCCGCTTCGCAGAACAGGTCGTCGAAGTACGGATCGGGGCCCAGGTACTGGCCGTTGCCCGCGGCGTCCGCGCGGTTGAGGTGCACCAGGGCCACGTCCAGCCGCAGCGCCGGTACCGCCACCAGCTCCTCACCGTCCTCGTACGGCGAACGGACCGTCCGCAGAGCGGGGTTGACCGTCATCACGTCCGAGCCGAGGCCCGCGCGGACGGGCAGGAACGGCAGCCGGTGCACCGCGGCGGTCAGCCCCCACATGACCATCGCCTCGTCCAGCTCGACCAGTTCGAGGGTGCCGCGCTCGCGCGCCGCCCGGAAGTGCGGCTCCAGGGGGATCGAGTCCAGCGTCGCGAAGGCGGTGACCAGCTTGCGGATCTTCCCGGCCGCGGCCAGCAGCCCCACGTCCGGACCGCCGAAGGAGACCACCGTCAGATCGGTGACGCCGGTGCGCAGCAGGGCCCGCACCAGCGCCATCGGCTTGCGCCGGGAACCCCAGCCGCCGATACCGACCGTCATGCCGCTCTCGATCCGGCTGACCGCCTCCGCCGCGCCCATCCGCTTGTCCATGCCCGGCCTCACCGCCGCTCACCGCCCTGTGCGAGGAAGGCGTCCCGGTGCCGGTCGGAGAGCCCGCCGAGGTTCGCCTCGAAGGTGAATCCCTGCTCGAAACGGTAACTGCGGTGCACATCGACCGGGTCGATACCGTTGATCGCGGCCTTGGCCAGCCGCAGCAGTGCGCCGTCCTTGGCGGCGATCTCCCGCGCCAGCTCCAGCGCGGCGGTGCGCAGTCCGGTGCGTGGCACCACCCGCCACACCGAGCCGTGCCGGTGCAGCTCCTCGGCGGTGGCGGTGCGCGCGGTGTAGTACAGGGCCCGCATCAGATGCTGCGGTACCAGCCGGGCCAGATGGGTGGCCGCCCCCAGCGCGCCGCGGTCCAGCTCCGGCAGGCCGAAGGTCGCGTCCTCGCTCGCCACGATCGCGTCCGCGTTGCCCACCAGGCCGATGCCGCCGCCGAGACAGAAGCCCTGTACGGCCGCGACGACCGGCACCGGGCAGTCGTAGACGGCGGCGAACGCCTCGGCACAGCCCCGGTTGGCGCCGAGGAGAGCCCCGTACCCCTCGGTGCGCTGCATCTCCTTGATGTCCACGCCCGCGTTGAACCCCCGGCCCTCGGCGGTGAGGACCACACAGCGCACTTCAGGGTCGGCGCCCGCGGTGCGCACGGCCGCGGCCAGCGCGTACCAGCCGTGCACGGGAAGGGCGTTGACGGGTGGGAAGTCCATGGTGACAACGGCGACGCCCGCTTCCGGGGCGGTGGTGGAGACACCCATGAGCAGATCCGCTACCTTTCCACCAAACATTTGTTAGGCGTGAAGGTAGAAGGTAGCAGTGCTCACCGCACAGCGGGAGGTGTCGTGTGGCCGTCACCATCGACCTGGCCGGGCAGGTCGCCGTGGTCACCGGAGGAACGCGCGGTGTCGGGGCGGGCATTGCGCGGGCCCTGCTCACCGCCGGAGCCGAGGTGGTGGTGTGCGCCCGCCGCGCCCCCGGCTCCCCGGTCCGGGCCGCCGGGCGCACCGCGCGATTCCGGCCGCTCGACGTCCGTGACGCCGATGCCGTCGACGGCTTCTTCGGTTGGCTTCGCGACACGTACGGACATCTCGACCTGCTGGTCAACAACGCCGGGGGCAGCCCCTACGGGCTGATCGCCGCCACCGGTGCGCGCCGCGCCGCCCGTGTTCTGGAGCTGAATCTGACGGCGCCCATGACCGTCGCCCTCGCCGCCCACGAGCTGATGCGCCATCAGGAGGGTGGTGGCTCCCTCGTGATGATCGGCAGTGTCAGCGGAACCCGGCCCTCCCCTGGCACCGCGGCCTACGGGGCCGCCAAGGCGGGCCTGGAGAACCTCGCCCGCAGCCTGGCCGTGGAATGGGCCCCGACCGTGCGGGTCAACACCCTCGTCCTCGGCATGGTCCGCACCGAACTGTCGCATCTGCACTACGGGGACGCGGACGGCGTCGCCGCCGTCGGCCGCACCGTGCCCCTCCGGCGGCTGGCCGAACCCGCCGAGGCCGGTGACGCCTGTGTCTTCCTCGCCTCCGGTCTCGCCCGCTACATCACCGGCGCGAGCCTCGCCGTGCACGGCGGCGGGGAGCGCCCGGCCTTCCTCGACGCGGCCACGGCGAACGCGGCCGATCCCACCACCCCGAACGAGCACCCAGGACCCGACCATCCAGGAGGAGTGAGATGAGCGGACTGTGCGGCGGACGCGTCGCCGTCGTCACCGGAGCGGGCCGCGGCCTCGGCCGTGCCCACGCGCTCGCCTTTGCCGCCGAGGGCGCGAAAGTTGTCGTCAACGACCTCGGCGCGAGCCTGGACGGCGCCGGCCGGTCGGCGGACCCGGCCCGCGAGGTCGTGGCGGAGATCCAGGCCGCGGGCGGCGAGGCCGTCGCCCACACCGCGGACATCGCCACCACCGACGGGGCCGCCTCCCTGGTCGCCGCCGCCCTCGACACCTACGGCCGGCTCGACACCCTCGTCAGCAACGCCGGTTTCCTCCGCGACCGGATGCTCGTCAACCTCGGCGAGGACGAGTGGGACGCGGTGATCCGCGTCCACCTCAGGGGCCACTTCCTGCCGCTGCGGTACGCCGCCGCGCACTGGCGCGCCGAGACCAAGGGCGGGCGCACACCGGCGGCCCGCGTCGTCCACACCAGCTCCGGGGCGGGGCTCATGGGCAGCGTCGGTCAGGGCAACTACGCGGCGGCCAAGGCCGGGATCCTCGGTCTCACCCTCGTCGCCGCGGCCGAACTGGACCGCTACGGCGTCCAGGTCAACGCCGTGGCCCCGGCCGCCCGCACCCGGATGACCGAGGCCACCTTCGCCGACACCATGGCCGCCCCCGGCGAGCCCGGCGCCTTCGACGCCATGGCCCCCGCGAATGTCTCACCGCTCGTGGTCTGGCTCGGCTCCGCCGCCTGCGCCGGGGTCACCGGCCGGGTCTTCGAGGCCGACGGTGGGCGCATCACCGTCATGGACGGCTGGCGCCGGGGGCCGACCGCCGACAAGGGCGCCCGCTGGACCCCCGCCGAGGCGGGCGAGGCAGCGGAAGAACTGCTCGCCGCCGCCGAGCCGCCGGAGCCGGTGTACGGGGCCTTTTGACGTCCTGTTCCCGCCAGGCCCCCTCGGCTCCCGGCGCCTCGGCGTACGGCCCGGTGCGAATGAGGCGGGAGGTGTCTTCAGATGCTGACGCCATGGGCGCGCAGATAGGAGAGCGGGTTGACGTCGGAGCCGTAGCCGGGGCCGGTGCGGATCTCGAAGTGGAGATGCGGGCCGGTGGTGTTGCCCGTCGAACCGGAACGGCCGATCTGCTGACCGCCGTTGACGCTCTGCCCCGCTCGCACCGACAGCTGGGAGAGATGGGCGTACTGGCTGTATCTGCCGTCCGGGTGGCGGATCACCACCTCGTAGCCGTACGCGTCGGCCCAGCCCGCCGAGACCACCCGGCCGGTGGTGACGGCCTTTACCGAGGTGCCCACGCCCACGGGGAAGTCCACACCCGTGTGATGGCCGCTGGACCAGCTGGAACCGGATGCCCGGTAGGAGGTGGTCGGGCTGACGCCGCTGACCGGCGCGGTGAACCCCGAGCCGGTGGCGGGCTTGGCGCCGGACCGGTGGCGGCTGGAGTGCTGCTTCTGGGGATGCGGCTGCGGCTTGGGCTTGGCCTTGTGGTGGGTCTCGGGCTGCGGCTTCGGTGTGGCCTTCGGCGTGGTGTCCGCCTTCGGTGCGGTCTTGCCGTTGCCGCTCAAGGCCAGTTTCTGACCGGGGTAGATCAGATCCGGATCGCCGCCTATGGTCTCCCGGTTGGTCTCGTACAGTGTCCGCCAACCGCCCCGCACATTCTGGTCGTTGGCGATCCGGGAGAGCGAGTCGCCGCTGACGACCACATAGCGGCCGGACCCGGACGGCGCCTGGCCGGGCAGCCGGGTGGGCGTGGGCATGCTCTGCTTCTGCTTGCTCTCCTTGGTTTTCTGAGCGGACGCCGTGATGGCCTCGGGAGCGCTGTGGGGCGCGGCGGCATCCCGGGTCAGCCCCGCTGTGCCGGAACAGACCGGCCAGGCCCCGGGGCCCTGGGCGTCGAGCACCTTCTCCGCAACGGCGATCTGCTGGTCCCTGGTGGCCAGATCGGCCCGTGCCGCATAGGCGGTTCCGCCGTACGCCTTCCAGGTGCTCTGGGTGAACTGGAGCCCGCCGTAGAAGCCGTTGCCGGTGTTGATGTCCCAGGTGTTGGTGGACTCGCACCGGGCGACCTTGTCCCAGGTCCCCTCCGAGGCCGCGTGCGCGCCCGTGGCGCCGACCAGTGGCAGGGCGGCGATACCGGCGCCGCCCGCCGTGACGCTCAGCGAGGCACGGGAGATGCGGTGGGGCTTCGGACGGCGGTGGCGTCCCCGTAAGGGCATGGACGGCTCCTTCTCCTGCTGCCAGTGCGGCGAGCTGCCGGGCGCGCCAAACATAAGGGCCCGATTCGGCCACAACAAGAGGGAGTTGACCCGGAAGGAGAGCCGCACCGCGCTGTGCTGCAACCCTCACCGGGTGGTGTGATGTGTGTCACATTATTTCACTCGGTGGTGCGGTAGAGACGCAGGGTGACGATCTCGAACGGGCGGAGCGCGAGCGGGCAGTGCGGGCCCTGGACTTCGGCCGGTCCGGCCGACCGCTCCAGCAGATCGCGGAACGCGGTGCCGGACAGCGGGAATCCGGCGGTCAGCCGGGTCCGCAAGCGGTGCGTCCCCTGGTCGTGTGCCCCGTACGCGTGACCTCGTAGCCGCAGGTCGAGTCGGGCGCTACCAGGTGAACGTGGTGGACGAGGGCGGGGAGGAGGTGAACAGCTCGTCCACGGCCCGCACATCGAGCCGGGACGCCCGCTCGCCGTCGGCCCGTCGCAGCGCGGGGACGTAGAAGGCGGTGCCGCAGGTGCCGCCGAGGAAGCGGCGGCCACCGCCCGGCAGCACCTGGTGCAGTTCGTAGTGGCGTACCGCACCGGACGAGCGCCCCCAGGACAGCCGCAGCGCGGCCGTTCCGGCCTCGCCGCCGGGCCGGGACGCGGTCACCGTCAGCGCTCCGGGAGCGTCCGGCGCCTCGGGCGTGGCGTCGCGTACAGCGAGCGCGCCCAGCCGCCACCGCACGGTGCCACCGCTGCGCGCCGTCAGCCGCACCCCGAGGGCGCGCACCGACTCCGCCCGGAGTCCGCGCAGCCGCCGTCCGATCCGCAGGGTGGCGGTGGTCCAGCCACCGCCCGCGCGCGGTGTGCCCGCCGGAAGGTAGGCGAAGTCGTACGCACCGCCCGGGATGTCCGGTTCCCGTACGGCCACCGCCAGTTCCACCCGGACCGCCGCCGAACCGGCGTCGGCGCGATGGGCCAGCTCCACCACGGTGGCGGCAGACAGCGGCAGCCGCACCGAGTGCAGCTCGACGGTCGTGGGCGCGCCCAGCGCGCCGTCCACCAGCAGACTGTTGCCGCCGCGCCAGGCGTCGGCGAAGTCGAAGGTGACGGTGGGGCGGGCACCGGCCGTCCGCACCACCCAGCGGCGCCCCGGCAGCCGGTCCTGGAGTCCGAGATGGTTCCAGGCCGTGTCCGACACCGCCTCGCCCCCCTCGTACCAGCGCAGGCCGTGGCCGGTGTTGAAGGAGGTGGCGAAGGGCAGCGCGGTGATCGTGGAGCGGTCGGCTACGGAGACGGCGGGCGCCCGCCACCCTCCGGCGCCACTGCCCGGCGCGGACGGATCGAGGGAGGCACCGGTCCAGAAGCGGTCGTCGCGGGCGTGGAAGGCCGCCGGTGTCCGCTGCCCTGACGGCAAGCTGGTCCAGGTCCACTCGGGACGGTAAAAGCCGTAAGCCGTGGTGTGCGCGGCGCCGGCGGGCACCACGGCGTCCCAGTTCACCGGGGTGTCATAGCCACGGGACTCGACGTCGATCCCGGCCCACAGCTCATAGCGGCTGCGTCCCAGGTCCTGCGCCAGCCGCCCCGAGGAGGCCAGCCCCGACCGGCTCCAGTCGAAGTTCAGGAACATGGTGCCGGAGGCGCGGAAGAAGGTGGAGTTGCGGTCGTTGAGTGCGTTCTGCCAGCTCACGGCTCCACTGTCGACCATCGCGTCGTACCAGGTGATCCGCAATCCCTCGCCGTGGTCGTGCAGATGGCGCAGGAAGTCCCGCATATCGGTGGCCAGTCGGGTGTCCCCGCCGTCGGTCTCGGCGTTGATGAACCAGCCGTCGAAACCGTATGCCCGCGCCACCTGGATCAGCTTGTCCGCGATCGGGAACCCGCCGCCACTGCCGCGCTGGACCAGATCCCGTGTCCAGCGCAACTGCCCGCCGTACGCCACGGGCGGCAGGAAGACGGTGCCGAGCACGGGGACACCATTGCGGTGGGCGGCGTCCACGACGGGGGCGTTGGGCGCCAGGATCACCCCCTCGCCGGAGGAACCGCCCCAGAACACCAGCTCGTCGAGATAGGCCCAGTGGGTGAGCGCGTAGAAATCGGCCGTCGCGGACCCCTGGGAGGGGTTGCCGGCGGTGGGCGCGAAGGCGGCCAGCGCGGACACCCGCGCGTGACCGGTGCGCGCGGTGGTGTTGGGCGCCACCGGCGCGAAACGGGAGTCGAGCGGGACGGTCGCGGTGTTGAAGGCGAGATCCGGATCGGACTCCGGTGTCCACGACGTCAGGCTGCGCCAGACGACACCCTCCCCCGGGCTGCCGGAGGGCAGGCTGTCGGGGAACCAGTACGAGGCGTACGGCCGCAGGTCCCCGGCGGCAGCGGCGGCAGCGGCGGCCGGGCGTATCCGGCCCGCGGCGGTCGCGGTGCCCATCGGCAGGGCGGCGGCCGCCGCCGTGGCCGCGCCCGCTGCCAGGACCCGGCGGCGGCCGGGGCGAGCGGTGTCCGTGCCGGGCGTTGCGGATCTGTCGTACACGCCGGTCTCCTTCGCTGGGAGGTCAGGTGATGGTGGACGGCTTATCCGAGGGCGTCGACGGTCAGCACCTCCGTGATGCCGCGAGCGGCCAAGTGCGCGGTGTCCGAGGCGCGTTCGGCCAGCACCACGGCCGGTCGCAGGCCCTGGCCGGCGGCGCGCATCCATGCCTCGAAGAACCGCCCACCCGGTGCGCACGCCGAACGCCCCCGGCCGGCCTCCTCACCGGCCTCCGCCACCAGCGCGGTGGTGCGCGGGGCGGGAGGCCGCTCCCGCCACTCCCGGACGATCCGGGCGAGTGCCCGTCCGGCGGGTTTGACCTGGCGGTCGTTGGTGAGCAGCCCGAGCCCGTACTCCAGCTCGGGGAAGTCGGCGAGGCCGCGGTCCACATCGTGCGAACACCACCAGGTCACGCCCCACACATCCGGGCAGTCCAGAGCGTGGGCGACCGTGGTCCTGGTGAAGGCGGCGGCCCGCTCGGGCGGGATGTGCGGCGCGGGCGCGCCGACTTCCTGCAACCAGACCGGGCGGTGCGGATCCGTCGCCCACGCCTTTGACAGCTCGATGAGGTAGGCGGCGTGCAGTCCGGTGGCGGAGCCGGTGGACCCGTGGCGCTGCGCCGTGCCGTTGAACACCCAGGAGTGGACGGCGGTGGCGGCGCCGAGCCGGGCCGAGTGGGCGGGGGTGAACGGGTGGTCGTCGTGGTACCAGGCGGCGTCGTAGGAGGCGTGCAGATGCATCCGCCCCGGCGCCCCCTGCTCACACGCGTCGAGCATGGCGCGCAGCCATGTCCCGGCCCGTGCGGAGGTGATGCGGTCGGGGTCGGGGTGGGGCGCGGCGGAGAACTGGTTGAACTCGTTGCCGACGGTCATGCCGAGGAACGCGGGACGGTCGGCGAGGGCGGCGGCCAGCGTGCGCAGATACTCCGCCTGGGCCTCCACCACCTCGGGGTCGGTGAAGAGGTTGCGGCGGTGCCAGGTGGTGGTCCAGGACGGGATGAAGTCGAAGCTGGACAGATGGCCCTGCAAGCCGTCCACGTTCACCTCGAGGCCGCGTTCGGCCGCCGCGTCGACGAGCTGGACCAGCTGCTCGACCGCGCGGGGGCGGATCAGGGAGCGGTTGGGGTGGAAGACCGGCCACAGCGGGAAGACCCGGATGTGATCCAGGCCCAGGGCCGCGACGGAGTCCAGATCGGTGCGCACTTCGTCGAGGTCGAAGTCCAGCCAGTGGTGGAACCAGCCGCGGGTGGGGGTGTAGTTGACGCCGAAGCGCACGGAAGATCGATCCCTTCAGCCCTTGATGGCGCCCTCGCCGACGCCACGGAAGAAGTACCGCTGGAGACAGGCGAACATCACGATCAGCGGGGCGACCGCGATGATGGTGCCCGCCGCGACCAGCCGTGGATTGTTGGCGAACGTGCCGTGCAGATAGTTGAGGCCGACGGTCAGAGTGAACTTGTCGGAGTCGGAGAGCACGATCAGCGGCCACAGGAAGTCGTCCCAGGCGCCCATGAAGGCGAAGATGGCGACCACCGCCAGGGTGCCCCTCACGGCGGGCAATCCGATCCGTACGAACCGCTGCCACACATTGGCCCCGTCGATGACCGCGGCCTCCTCGATCTCGTACGGGAGCTGGGCGAACGCGTTCCGCATCAGCAGGACGTTCAGCGCACTCACCGCTCCCGGCAGCACCACGGCGATGAGGGTGTTGTTCAGCTCCAGATCCCGCATGGTGGTGAACTGGGCGATGATGATGGACTCCAGCGGCACCAGCAGCGCCATCACAAACGCAAGACCGGCCGCCTTACGGCCCCGGAACCGCAGCCGCGCCAGCGCGTATCCCGCCATCGCCGCGCCCACACAGTTGGTGAGCACATTGGCCACCGCCACCTTCAGCGAGTTCAGCGCGTAGTCCCACACCGGGACGATGTCCGCGACCCCGGAGTAGTTGTCGAGTGTGGGGTGTGCGGGCAGGAAGGCGGGCGGTGAGGTGTAGATGTCCTCGGTGGTGCTCTTGAGCGAGGTGGACAGCTGCCACAGGAAGGGGCCCACGGTCAGCGCCAGCACGGTGAGCAGCAGCAGATAGCGCAGCGCCTTCTCCCAGCCGGACATGCGCTTCACCCGAGCTCCTCCCGCCGGTCGGCGCGCAGCACCAGCAGCATCAGCACAAGGGTGATGGCGAAGACGACGAGCGAGAGCGCGGAGGCGTAGCCCACCCGCCCGTTCAGCCCGGTGCCCACCCGCTGCACCAGCATCACCAGCGTGGTGTCCTGTCCGGCCGGGCCGCCGGTGGGCCCGGCCAGCAGATAGACCTCGGAGAACACCTTGAACGCGGCCACCGAGGAGAGGGCGCCGACCAGCACCATGGTGGAGCGGACCGCCGGGACGGTGACGCTGAGGAAGCGGCGGACCGCGCCCGCGCCGTCCACGGCGGCGGCCTCGTGGAGTTCGGGCGGTACGTTCGCCAGTGCGGCAAGGTAAATGATCATGTAGTAGCCGAGTCCCTTCCATACCGTCAGCGCCATGGCGCTGAACAGCAGCAGCCACTGGTCGCCGAGGAATGCCACCGGACTGGCGCCGAGGAAGGTGAGGATGCCGTTGATCAGGCCGCGGTCGTCCAGCATCCACCCCCAGATCAGGGAGACCACGACCACCGAGGCCACCACCGGGGTGTAGAAGGCGGCCCGGAAGAAGGCGACACCGGGGACCTGCTTGCGCACGAGCAGGGCCAGCAGCAGCGGCAGCACCACGGTGCACGGCACCACCATCACCACGTACAGCAGGCTGTTGCGCAGCCCCACCGTGAACTGCTCGTCGTCCAGCATGGTCCGGAAGTTCTCCAGACCCACCCAGGAGCCGCCGGTGAGCGTCCGGGTGTCGGTGAACGCCTGGTACACGGTGGTCAGAAACGGATAGAGGGTGAACGCGGAGACCACTCCGAGCCCGGGGAGCAGAAAGAGCCAGGGGCTCGCGGCCCGGTGCGTCCGTGAGGAGGGAGCGGCGGGGCGGCGGCTCATCGGTGCCCCTAACCCTGCTGGAGCAGTTGGTTGCTCTGTGCCACGGCGTCGTCCAGCGCCTTCTTGGGCGACTTCTTGCCCTGGAGGGCCTTGGCCACCTCGTTCTGGAGCACGGTCTTCATCTCGTCGCTCATCACCACGGGGGTGTAGTTCACCGCGCCCTTGAGCAGCTTCGCGGAGGCGACCCGCACCCGGCCCTCGTCGGTGCCGTCGTCCTTGGTCCAGTAGGGCTTGTCCAGCGACCCCTTGGTGCTGGGGAAGATGGCCACCTTGTGGGCGAAGGACTCCTGGTTCTTCCGGTTGGTGACGAAGTGCGCGAACGCGATGGCCGCGGCCTTGTGCTCGCTGTTCTCCTTCACCGCCAGACCCATCACATACATGTTGGGCTTGCCGGTGTTGTTGGGCGCCTCCGTGATGCCGAGGTTCTTGTAGAGGCTGGGCGCGTCCCGTTTGAAGGTCTCCAGGTCGTGGGCGCTGCCCGGGTTCATCGCGACCTTCTGCTCCAGGAACTTCTGCCCCGCCTTCTCGGGGGTGTTGGTGAGCGCCTGTCCGTCAAGACCGCCCTTGTCGTAGAGCTGCTTGTACCGGGTCAGCAGCTCCACACCCTGGTGCTCGTTGTAGGTGAACGCGGTGGCGTCGTCGTTCATCAGCGCCACGCCGTAGCGGCCGAAGTCCTCGATGGACGGGGTGCCCGCGAGGGTGGCCACCTTGGTGCCGGACGTCGAGGCCATGGTGTCGGCGGCGGAGAACAACGCGTCGTACGTGTGCGGCGGCTTGTCCGGATCGAGCCCCGCCTTACGGAAGAGCGCCTTGTTGTAGAACATCGGGCCGGTGTTGAGGTACCAGGGGAAGGCATAGGTCCCGTCAAGACCGGGGAGGGCATTCCCCTTCCATGCCTCGGGGGTGTAATCGGAGCGGAAGCGAGAGCTGGCCCTCTCCTGGTCCAGATTCATGAGCACCCCGGCCTTGGCCAGTGGATGGGCGAGGTCCGGGGACACATTGACCACATCGGGGAGATTGCCGGATCCGGCGTCCGCGCTGAGCTTTTCCGCGTAGTTCTCGGCGGGCTGATCCAGCCATGTGACCTTGACGTTCGGGTACTTCTCCTCGAAAGCGTCGACCAGACCGTTGAAGTAGTCCTTGAAGTTGGCCCGGAGATTCCAGGTCTGGAAGCGGATCTCGCCCTCGATCGCACCGTCCGCGCGTGAACCGCCTCCACCGTCATCCCCATTGCAACTGGTCAGAGCCATGGAGGAGAGCAGAAGGGGGAGGATGGCGGCGGTCGCTCTACGGGATATGGGCATGGCCGACGAGCTCCTTCGATGAGCCGGCACAAGGCCGGTGGGATCGGGAGGGGCGGACCAAAAACTGCACCCGGAGCGGGAGTTGCGTCAAGACATCCCCCGGCTGGCAGCCCAGCACGGCCGCCCGTGCCCTGTCCGGCGAGGGCTCGGCCACCGTCGGTTTGGTGCTCGCCCGGCCCGCCGGCACCCTCGGTGTCGAGTCCTTCTTCCTGCAAGTGGTCTCAGGGGTGCAGGAAGCGCTCTCCCCGCGCCGCCTCGGTCTGCTGTTCCAGGTGGTGGAGGACTTGGACGCGGAATGCGCCACCTACCGCCGCTGGTGGGCCGAGCACCGGGTGGACGGGGTCCTCGTGGTCGACCCGTCCGGGACCGGCCGCCCACCGCCTTGGTCTACGACAACGATGTGATGGCGGTCGCCGGACTCGCCGCCGCCGAGCGCGGTCTGTCCGTCCCGGCCGATCTGTCCATCGTGGCCTGGGACGACTCCGTACTGTGCCGCAGCACCCACCCCTCCCTGACCGCCCTGGTGCGTGACACCGCGGCGTTCGGGCGGCATGCCGCGGTGCGGCTGATCGCGCTGCTCGACGGTGGGCCGGCGGTCCGGGTCCAAGACGACGCCCCGAGGCGGGCCCTCCGCGGTAGCACCGCCGCCCCGCCCGGCTAGCTCCTATCCTCCGGCCTCCGCTACGGACTTTTCGAGGAGCGTGAACGACTTGGGTGCGCCGCCGGGTTGTGGTTTTCCGTCCTTGCGTCCGACGATCCGGTAGCCGGCGTCGAGGTAGTACGCGGTGAGGCGTTCGTTGCCGGCGAGGCAGTCCAGGCGTGCGAGTGTCCGGCCTGCCTCGGCTATACAGCGCTCAGCGACACGCAGGAGTCGGCGTCCGGTGCCGGGCGGGACGCTGCTGTGGTCGACCATCAGCCGGTGCACATATCCGGCCGTCGGCGGCTGCGGCCCCCAGGCGTCCTCGTCCTCCCACCACAGCTCCCAGGCCCCGACGACGCGTCCGGCGACCTCGGCGAGCCATAGCTCACCGCTCTTCGCGATACGGCGGAAGTGGTCCTCGCCCAGCTCGCCGGGGTGCCACTGGCCGGTGACGCCCTGGGCGAGCATCCAGCGGGCGGCGTCGTCGCGCAGGCGCACCACAGCGGCAAGGTCGACATCCTCGGCACGGCGGAAGCTCAGATCGTTCACGCCGTGATCTTCGCACAGAGGTACGCCACGTGGCGGTGGCCCCGGTCCGACCGACAAGACCCGGGCTCGTGCGCACAGCGGTGGCCGCCGCCCGGACGCGGGCGGCGGCCACCGGAAACACCCCCGGTGCCGTTATGTACGTACCGCCAGCGACAGCGCGAAGCGTCCCTCGGCATCGGTCCACCAGCGCCGCGACTCCAGCCCGGCGGCGGCCAGTTCGGCCCGTACCTTCTCCTCCCGGAACTTCGCCGACACCTCGGTGCGGATCTCCTCACCGGCCGCGAAGTGGATCGCGAGGTCCATCGCGGGGATCTTCGCGGTGAGCTCCTTGCGGGCCCGCAGCCGCATCTCGATCCACTCCTCCTCGGCGTCCCAGACCGCGACATGGTCGAAGTCCGCCGGGTTGAAGTCAGCACCCAGCTCGCGGTTGAGCACCGCGAGCACGTTCTTGTTGAACGCCGCGGTGACCCCTTGTGCGTCGTCGTACGCGGCGATCAGTGTGGCCTCGTCCTTGACCAGATCGGTGCCGAGCAGCAGCGCGTCGCCCGGCGCCAGCATCGCGCTCACCGCGGTGAAGAACTCCCGGCGCTCGGGCGGCAGCAGATTGCCGATGGTGCCGCCGAGGAACGCCACCAGCCGCGGCCCGGGGGCGTCGTCGGGGAGGGTGAGCCCGTGCATGAAGTCGGCCACCATGGCGTGCACCGTCAGCTCCGGATGCTCGGTGAGCAGGGCGCGCCCGGCCGGTTCCAAGGCGCTCTCGCTCACGTCCACCGGGACGTAGACCCGCAGATCCGGCAGCGCCCGGATCAGATGCCGGGTCTTCTCCGAGGAGCCGGAGCCCAGTTCGACCAGGGTTCTCGCCCCGGTCGCCTCGGCGATCTCCGCCGCCCTCGCTATGAGGATCTCCCGCTCCGCGCGGGTCGGATAGTACTCGGGCAGCCGGGTGATCTCTTCGAAGAGCTCGCTTCCACGGGCGTCGTAGAACCACTTCGGCGGCAGCCGCTTGGGAGTGCGGGTCAGCCCGTCGGCCACATCGTCGCGCAGTGCGGCGGTCGTGGAGTCCACGGGCAGGGTCCGGGTCATGGTGAAGGGGCTCACGCGGAAGCCTCCTTGAGGGGAGAGAGGAGAACATCGGTACGGGTGGCGGTCAGCAGGGTGCGGTCGGGGACTTCCGTCCAGTGCGGATCGTCGTCGTACGGCTCGGAGGCCACGACCACCGCGCGGCCCGGGTCGGCCCGGTACCACAGGGTGTCGCCCCACGCGGTGGCGGCGATCGTCGAGCCGTCCAGGAGCAGCAGGTTCAGCCGTGAACCGGGCGCGGCCGCCGCCACCGTCTCGACGGCCACGGCCAGTGCCTCGGCCGGTGCGTGCCCCCGCCGCAGCCGGTGCAGCACCAGCGCCCACACCAGCGCGGAGTCACAGCGCGCTTCGAGGCTCAGCAGATCGGCGGGCGGCAGGGACGCGGCCACCTCCGCGAGCGACTGCGGCCACTGGCGCACCGCGCCGTTGTGGCTGAACAGCCAGACCCCGGAGGCGAAGGGTGAGGCCCCCGCCTCCCCGTCCGCACTCGCCTCGGTGGCATCGCGCACGGCCGCCATCAGCGCCCCGGTGCGTACCACCCGGGCGAGATCGGCGAACGACAGATCGCCCCAGATGGGCCCGGCGCGGCGGTAGCGCGCGGGCACCGCGTCGTCCGGCGCGTACCAGCCGACCCCGAACCCATCGGCGTTGACGGTGCCGTGGGCCTGCCGCCGCGGCGCCCAGGACTGTGTGAACAGACTGTGCGGCGGAGCGCTGACCACGTCGCCGATGGCGGTCTCGGGCCCCAGATAGGCGAGATGCCGGCACATCAGCGCCACCCCCCGGCAGCGGGGACGGCGTCTCCGGCGGCGGCCCTCACACGGCCTCCGGGGCGGCGTCGCGGGCGGTGCGGAACCCCGAGAAGATCTGCCGCCGGATCGGCAGGTCCCAGTTGCGGAAGGTGCCCCGGCAGGCCACCGGGTCCACCGCGAAGGAACCTCCGCGCAGCACCTTGTAGGCGGGCCCGAAGAAGACCTGCGAGTACTCGGGGTACGGGAAGACGCGGAACCCCGGATAGGGCAGGAAGTCGCTGGAGGTCCACTCCCACACATCGCCGATCAGCTGCCGTACGCCGAGCGGGGAGGCGCCCCGCGGATAACTTCCGGCCCGCGCGGGCCGCAGATGGCGCTGGCCGAGGTTGGCGTGGTCGGGGGTGGGGTCCTCGTCGCCCCACGGATACCGCAGGGACCGGCCGGTGGCCGGGTCGTGGCGGGCCGCCTTCTCCCACTCCTCTTCGGACGGCAGCCGGCGCCCCGCCCAACGGGCGTAGGCGTCCGCCTCGTACCAGCTCACATGAAGCACCGGCTCGTTCTCCGGCACCGGTTCGGTCACCCCGAACCTGCGGCGCAGCCACTGCCCGCCCTCGCGCCGCCAGAACAGGGGTGCGCTCAGACCGTGTTCCTGGATATGCGCCCAGCCCTCCGGTGTCCACCAGCGGCGCTCCGTGTAGCCGCCGTCCGCGATGAACCGGGCGTACGCGCCGTTGGTCACCGGGGCGGTGTCGATGCAGAAGGGCGGGACCAGCCGCCGGTGGGCGGGCCGTTCATTGTCCAGCGCCCAGGGTTCGGTGGAGGTGCCCATGGTGAACGGGCCGCCGGGGATCAGGACCTCGTCGGGCAGCGCGGCCGCGTCGGCGGTGTCCGGCGGCGCGGGAGCGGTCAGCGCCGCGGGCCCGCGGCGCAACTGGTGGGTGATGAGCATGGTCTCGTCGTGCTGCTGCTCATGCTGGGCGATCATGCCGAAGGCGAAGGCCGCGTCGACCAGCGGGGCGCCGCGCAGCTCGATGCGTTCCAGGACGTCGAACACCCGGCCGCGCACCTCGGAGACATAGCCCCGGGCCTCAGCAGGCGCCAGCAGCGGCAACGAGGGCCGCTCGGCGCGTGGATGCTCGAAGGCGTCGTACACCGAGTCGATCTCCGGGCGCATGGCCTGCCGTCCGTCGACGGCGCGCAGCAGCCACTGCTCCTCCTGGTTGCCGATATGCGCCAGGTCCCACACCAGCGGGGACATCAAGGGGGAGTGCTGGGCGGTGAGATCGTGGTCGTCCACGCAGGTGGTGAGGGTGTGGGTGCGTTCCCGCGCGGTGCGCAGCGCGCTCTCGGCGCGCATGCGCAGCGCATCGGGGTCGAGGTCGAGGAGGTCGGAGTCGGAAGCGGTCATGGCCGTTCCTCCTTCCCGGGGACGGGGGCGAGCAGATCGTCGGCGGGACATCGGCCACGGGCCACATAGCGGTCGGTGAAGTCGGCCACGGCGGAGGTGATGGCGGGGGAGGCGCCCAGCCGGGGGAGTGCCTCCAGCGCGGTGGCGAAGCAGGTGGCGGCGGCGCTCCGCAGTTCGGGGTCGGCCAGGCCGTCCCGGGTCGCGCTCAGCCACAGCGGGTTGCACGGGGCGGGCCGGGTGCCCGCGGTCTCGGCGAGCGGTTTCACCACGCGGTAGACGGTTTCCGCGGCCTCGGGGTCATCGAAGAGCGCCACCGTGACGGCGAGGGGGACGATCCATCCGTCGTCGCCGCTCTGCGCGTCGATCATGCGCAGTTCGAGATGGCCGCGCGGCCGGACGGGCGGGAAGAGGGTGGAGATGTGGAAGTCGAGATCGTCGAGGGTGGGCGGCCGGGGCAGGGCGGTCCGGGCCCACTGCCGGAAGGTCAGCCCGTCCGGTACGGTCCACGGCCCGTGCTCGGCTCGGACGGCCATCACCGGCGCGTCCAGCACATAGCGGGCCCAGGCGGTGCGGGGGTCGCGTCCGTCGGGCGGGGCGAGGGTGCGGCCGGGGTCCATCGACGCCCACAGCGCCTGCCGGGTGGAGCGGTAGCCGGTGGGGCTGCCCTCGCGCAGCGGTGAATTGGCGAAGGTGGCGGTCAGGACGGCGCCCAGGAGGTGGGCGAGCCGCCAGCGCCGCCCCAGGCCCAGCGGACCGGGCTCCTCCTGCCCGGCGTCCACGCACACCTGGACCGAGGCGGTGCTGCACATCATGGACCGTCCCGCCGGGCCACGGCGGTTGAAATAGGTCTCCATGGAGTCGTAGCGGGGCGTGGTGAGAAACCGGCGCGGCGGCCGCCAGGGGTCATGGCCATGCCCGGCGATACCGAGACCGAGCCCGGCGAGAAGGGTGCGTACGAGAACCAGATCGGCGGCGGCGGACTCCACGCAGGCGGTGAGGGAGTCGGCCGGGAGGGAGCTCAGCTCCAACTGGCCGCCGGGTTCGAAGGTGATCGCGGACCGGAGCGGCAGTCCGCGCAGAGCGGTGACCGCGGCCTCCAGCCGGGCCGCCTCCACGGGTCGTGCGGGGTCGTGCGGGTCGTACAGGAGCCATTCCAGTTCGACACCGATACGGCGCGGCGGCCCTGTTTTGAAACAGATGCCGTGCAGCCTGGCCTCCATCTCGGCCTCGCTGATGGCCTTGCTGTCGGGCACAGTCGTCATCTCCCGTCCCGTTCCGGCGATCGGCTCGCCGTGCTGCGAACCGATCTGTGCCGCTCACTCTCACCTGCGGACGCGCCGGGCTCAAGGGTGCATCCAGAGTTGCACAGGAGTTCTCACCCCGCCGGACGGGAACGGCAGGATGGCTGAGGCCACAGCACAGGGCGGTTTCCACCGTCGTACCGACTGGTTAGTATGTGCCGCCTCGGCGTAGGGAACGCCGCTACCGACAGCTTTGTGGAGGCCACCGGATGCAGGCATGGCGAGTGCACGACAACGGCGAGCCGCGTGAGGTCATGCGCCTGGAAGAGGTGCCCGATCCGGTGGCGGGCCCGGGACAGCTGCTGGTGCGGGTCCTGGCCGCCAACGTCAACTTCCCCGACGCCCTGCTGTGTCGCGGCCACTACCAGGTCCGGCCGCCACTGCCGTTCACCCCGGGCGTCGAGCTGTGCGGTGAGGTCGTCGCTGTCGGCGAGGGCGCCGAGGGCGAGGTGGGCACCCGCGTCGTGGCCACCCCCGCCCTGCCCGCAGGCGGTTTCGCCGAACTGGTCACGGTGGACGCGTCGAGTGTGCTCCCGGCTCCCGACGCTCTGGACGACGCCGAGGCCGCGGCACTGCACATCGGCTACCAGACCGGCTGGTTCGGTCTGCACCGCCGGGCCCGGCTGCAATCGGGCGAGACCCTGCTGGTGCACGCCGCCGCGGGCGGGGTGGGCACCGCCGCCGTCCAGCTCGGCAAGGCGGTCGGCGCCCGGGTCATCGGCGTCGTCGGCGGTGAGGACAAGGCGCGGGTGGCCCGTGAGGTGGGCTGTGACCTCGTGCTCGACCGCCGCACGGACGACATCGTGGCCGCGGTCAAGGAGGCCACCGGCGGACGCGGCGCCGATGTGGTGTACGACCCCGTCGGTGGCGACGCCTTCGCCAAGTCCGTCAAGTGCGTGGCCTTCGAGGGCCGCATCGTGGTCGTCGGCTTCGCCAGCGGCGTCGTCCCCCAGGCCGCCCTCAACCACGCCCTGGTCAAGAACTACGCCATCCTCGGCCTCCACTGGGGTCTGTACAACACCAAAGACCCGGCCGCCGTCCGCTCCTGCCACGACGAACTGACCAAGCTGGCCGCCCAGGGCACCGTACGGCCCCTGGTCAGCGAGCGGGTGTCGCTCGCGGACGCGGCCGACGCCGTCCAGCGCGTCGCCGACGGCGTCACCACCGGCCGGGTGGTGGTCGTCCCCGGCCAGACGACGGGAGGCCCCCGATGACCACCGCCCGGGACCGGACCGCCGTGGACGCCCCCGAACTGCGCCGCCGCGTCCGCGCACTCCTCGACGCCCACCCCCCGGCCACCACCGACCGTCTGGACTTCCTGCGCGCCCGCTTCGACGCCGGGCTCGCCTGGGTCCACTACCCGGCGGGGCTCGGCGGCCTGGACGCCCCACGCTCCCTCCAGGCCGTCGTGGACGCCGAACTCGAGGCCGCCGGGGCACCCGACAACGACCCCCGCCGCATCGGCATCGGCCTGGGGATGGCCGCCCCCACCATCCTCGGCTTCGGCACCGACGAGCAGCGCACCCGGCTGCTGCGCCCGCTGTGGACCGGCGAGGAGGTGTGGTGCCAGCTGTTCAGCGAACCCGGCGCCGGATCCGATCTCGCGGCCCTGGGCACCCGCGCGGTGCGCGACGGCGACGCATGGGTGGTCGACGGCCAGAAGGTGTGGACCTCCAGCGCGCATCTCGCCCGCTGGGCCATCCTCATCGCCCGCACCGACCCTGAACTGCCCAAGCACCGCGGCATCACCTACTTCATCTGCGATATGACCGACCCCGGGGTCGAGGTGCGCCCGCTGCGCCAGATCACCGGCGAGGCGGAGTTCAACGAGGTCTTCCTCACCGGGGTGCGCATCCCCGACAGCCGGCGCCTCGGCGAGGTCGGCGAGGGCTGGCGGGTCGCCCAGACCACCCTGATGAACGAGCGGGTCGCCATCGGCGGCGACCGGATCCCCCGAGAAGGCGGCATGGTCGGCCTGGTCGCGAAGACCTGGCGGGACCGGCCCGAGCTGCGCACCCACGACCTCCACCAGCGGCTGCTGCGGCTGTGGGTGGACGCCGAGGCGGCCCGGCTGGCGGGCGAACGGCTGCGCCAGCAACTCGCCCTGGGCCAGCCCGGACCCGAGGGCTCGGCCATGAAACTCGCCTTCGCCCGCCTCAACCAGCGGCTCAGCGCGCTGGAGGTGGAACTGCTGGGTGAGGAGGGGCTGGCCTACGACGACTGGACCCTGCGCCGCCCCGAACACGTCGACTTCACCGGCCGCGAGGCCGGCTACCGCTATCTGCGCGCAAAGGGCAACTCCATCGAGGGCGGCACCTCGGAGGTGCTGCTCAACATCATCGCCGAACGCGTCCTGGGCCTGCCGCCCGAGCCGCGGACCGACAAGGACGTCCCGTGGAAGGACCTGCCCCGATGAGCACCCCGGACCTGCTCTACTCCGAGGCCGAGGACGATCTGCGCGCGGCCGTACGGGCGTTGCTGACCGACCGCTGCCCGGCCCCGGCGGTGCTCGCCCAGGCGGAGAGCGACCGGCCGTACGACCCCGCCGTATGGCGGGCGCTGGGCGCCGAGATGGGCACGGCCGGGCTGCTGGTCCCCGACAAGCTGGGCGGACAGGGCGCCACCGCACGCGAGGTGGCGGTGGTGATGGAGGAACTCGGCCGTGCCGTGGCCCCCGTGCCCTATCTCACCAGCGCCGTCCTGGCCGTCACCACCTTGCTCGGCTGCGACACCGACGACGAGGCCGTGGCGCGGCTGCTCCGAGGGTTCGCCGAGGGCCGGACCACCGGAGCTCTGGCCCTTCCGCTGGCCGGCACACCGGGCGAGGACACCCCGCCCGCCACCGTACGGACCGGCGGCGACGGAACCCTGAGCGGTGAGGTCCGCGGCGTCGCTGGCGCGCTGGGAGCCGAGGTGCTGCTGATCCCCGCCGAAGGGCCGGACGGCTACGGGCTGTACGCCGCGCAGACCACCGAGCCCGGTGTCACCGTCGCCCCGCTCACCTCCCTGGACCTCACCCGGCCGCTGGCCACGGTGACCCTCGACGGGGCGCCCGCGCGCCGGGTGGCCGGAGCGGACCGGGCCTGGTCCGCGGTCCGGCGCGCCCTGCTGACCGGGGCGGGGCTGCTCGCCTCCGAACAGCTGGGGGTGGCCGAATGGTGTCTGACCGAGACCGTGCGCCACACCGGCGAGCGCCATCAGTTCGGCCGCCCCATCGGTTCGTTCCAGGCGCTGAAGCACCGGATGGCGGCACTGTGGCTGGAGCTGGTCTCCGCCCGCGCCACCGCCCGGTACGCCGCCGACGCCCTGGCCACGGACAGTCCGGACGCCCCGGTGGCGGTGGCCATCGCCCAGGCGTACTGCGCCGAAGTGGCCGTGCACGCCGCCGAGGAATGCGTACAGCTGCACGGCGGTATCGGGATGACCTGGGAACACCCGGCCCATCTCTATCTCAAGCGGGCCAAGAGCGACGAGATCGCGCTGGGCACACCCGGCCGTCACCGTCAGCTCCTGGCCGGGCTGGTGGCCCTCCCGGCACCCACCGGCTGACCGCCCCGGGCGCGGTAGGGGTCCGCCCCGGCATCTGGCGCCGGGGCGGACCGGCGTCCCAGCCCCGCGGCGGACCGGTTCCGCACCGCGGCCCCCATCCGCCATACCGAACAACAGATCGGCACTCGTCCGGAGCACCATGGTTCGGCGGGGCATGGGCGATTCTGGGCCACACTGACGGCCGGATTCCGATCCTCCGTAGCGGCCGAGGAGGCTCCCATGGCCATTTCCATCTCCGTGGTCCTGCTGCTTCTGATTCTGGCGGTGGTCTTTCTGCGCAGTGGCGGGCTGCGTATCTCCCATGCCCTGGTCTGTGTGACGCTCGGCTTCTATCTGGCCAGCAGCAGTGTGGCGCCCACCATCTCCGAAGGGCTTGCCGCCACCGCGGACGTGGTCAGCAGCGTCCGCCCCTGACCCGCGCCCGCGGTGACGGCGGCACCGCTCAGCGGCCGATCTCGACGTCCTCCAGGACACCCAACGCGTCCGGCACCAGAATCGCCGCCGAGTAGTAGGCGCTGACCAGATACGACGTCACGGCCTGGGCATTGATGCCCATGAACCGGACGTTCAGACTGGGCTCGTACTCATCGGGGATCCCGGTCTGGTGGAGCCCGACAACGCCCTGGCCCTCCTCCCCGGTGCGCATCGCCAGGATGGAGCTGGTGCCGGACTCGCTCACCGGGATCTTGTTGCACGGCAGCAGCGGCACCCCGCGCCAGGCCCGCACCGCCACCCCGCCGATCTCGATGCCCTGCGGATACAGCCCTCGGCTGCTGCACTCACGCCCGAAGGCCGCGATGGTGCGCGGATGGGCCAGCAGATACTGCGTCTTGCGGCGCCGCGACAGCAGCTCATCGAGGTCATCCGGGGTGGGCGGCCCGCTGCGGGTGTGGATGCGCTGGGACAGATCGGCATTGTGCAGCAGGCCGAACTCCCGGTTGTTGATGAGCTCGTGCTCCTGACGCTCTCGCAGCGCCTCGATGGTCAGCCGGAGCTGCTCCTCCACCTGGTCCATGGGGTCGTTGTAGAGATCGGCGACCCGGGTGTGGACCCGCAGCACGGTCTGGGCCACGCTCAGCTCGTACTCCCGCGGGCTCAGCTCGTATTCGGCGAACGTCCCCGGCAGCACCGGCTCGCCCGAGTGGCCCGAGGTGATCGCGATATCGGCCTCGCCACGACGGTTGCGCGCGGGCTCCGGCCGGTTCTCCCGTTCCTCGAGATGGGCGCGCAGCGCCCCCGACCGGTCGGCCGCCTCCTGGAAGGCACGGCGGGGGAGGGTGAGCACTGTGGTGCGGGTGACCGCCCGGACGGTGAACTCCCAGGTCTGCTCCGGCCCGGTGAGCGCGGCGTCGCCGAAGTACTCCCCATCGGCCAGCACCGCGAGCGCCGTATCGGTGTCATAGGCGCCGGGAGCGATCTGCCGGACCTTGCCATGGGCGACCAGATACACCTGATCGGCCGGGCGACCGGCCTCGACCAGCACATCCCCCGGCGCGTACTCCCGCTGGACGCAGGCGTCGGCCAGCGACTCCAGCACGGAGGTGTCCTCGAAGCCGCGCAGCGTCGGCAGCTCGGCCAGCTCCGGCGGGATGACCCGCACCTGCGACCCAGTGGTGACGAACTCCACCCGCCCGTCACCGACCGTGTAGCTCAGCCGCCGGTTCACCCGGTAAGTGCCGGCCGACACCTGCACCCAGGGCAGGACCCGCAGCAGCCATCGGGACGAGATGGCCTGCATCTGCGGAACGGACTTGGTCGTGGTCGCCAGATTCCGTGCGGCGGCCGTGCCCAGACTCAGCGGCTGCTCGCCGGACTCCACGGAAGTGGTCATCTGTGCTCATCACTCATTTCGGTATGTATTCGGGAACGTATACGAGGGCCACCGCAAGGTGTGGCGGGCCGTCAGAGGCCGATTTCCACGTTCTCCAGGATTCCGAGCGCATCCGGGACCAGAACGGCCGCGGAATAGTAGGCGCTGACGAGATACGAGATGATGGCCTGCTCGCTGATTCCCATGAACCGCACGGAGAGGCTCGGCTGGTATTCATCGGGAATTCCGGTCCGATGCAGCCCGATAACCCCCTGGTTCTCCTCGCCGGTGCGCAGGACGAGAACGGAGGTGACTCCGCTGCGGGTCACCGGAATCTTGTTGCACGGGAAAATGGGCACACCGCGCCACGCCGGCATCGCATGACCGTTCACCTCCGCGCTCTGCGGGGAGATGCCGCGGCTGTTGAACTCCCGGCCGATCGCGGCGATCGCGCGCGGATGCGCCAGGATCAGCCCCGGGTCCTTCCATACGGTGGCCAGCAGGGCGTCGAGGTCGTCGGGGGTGGGCGGGCCGCCGCGGGTGTGGATGCGCTGGGACAGGTCCGCGTTGTGCAGCAGGCCGATCCGGGAGTTGTTGATGAGCTCGTGCTCCTGGCGCTCCCGCAGGGCCTCGATGGTCAGCCGGAGCTGCTGCTCCACCTGGTTCATCGGGTCGTTGTACAGGTCGGCGACCCGGGTGTGGACCCGCAGCACGGTCTGGGCCACGCTCAGCTCGTACTCGCGGGGGGCGAGCTCGTACTCGGCGAAGGTGCCCGGCAGCAGAGGCTCGCCCGCATGGCCGGAGGACAGCTCGATGGACGCCTCGCCGTGCTCGTTCCGCGGGGGCTCGGGCGCCGCCCGCACCGCCTCCACATGCTCCCGCAGTGCCCCCGAGCGGTCCATCTGCTCCTCGAACTCCTGGCGGGGCAGCGCCAGCACGGTGCAGGAGGTGACCGCCTTGACGGTGACGCCCCAGGTGCCGACATCGGCCGAAGCCAGCTCCCGCTCGCCGAGGTGGTCACCGCCGGCGGCCGTGCCGACCACCGCGGGCTCGTCGAAGGCTCCCTCGGTCAGCTTGTCGACCTTGCCATGGGCGATCAGATACAGCTCATCGGCCGGACGCCCGGCCTCCACCAGCACATCGCCGGGAGCCAGCTCACGCTGGGTGAACCGGTTCGCCAGCGCCTCGAGGGCCTCGGTGTCCTCGAAGCCGCGGAGCAGCGGAAGCTCCCGCAGCTCGACCGGGATGACCTGGACCTCGGCGCCGGTGGTCGTGAACTCCACCCTGCCGTCCCCGAGGGTGTGCGAGGCCCGCCGGTTCACCCGGTAGGTGCCGCCCGGCACATGCACCCACGGCAGCATGCGCAGCAGCCATCGCGAGGTAATTCCCTGCATCTGCGGAACGGACTTGGTCGTCGTCGCCAGATTCCGCGCGGCCGCCGTGCCGAGACTCGACAGCGGCTGCGAATTGTCGGTACCGGAACCCGGTTCAACGGACGTCGTCATCGTGCATGCTCACCCACCCCTGGACGGACCTCAAGAGAAATTCCTCCCGAGCAACTCACAAGCTAGCAGCGGCCTTTGGGCCTGTGCATTCACTCAAAAGTGTGGCCACCCGAAGGGTTCGGACGCACGCGAGGAATGGGTAAATACTCCGGCTCCGCGGGGCAGCCGTACGTGCCGCCGTTCGGCGCGTCCGCGCCGCGGCCCCTTCGCGTTCGGCGCGGCGCGTCGCACCCTCCAGGCACCCTGGGGCGACTCTGGCGCGCCCCGCACCCCGGCCGCGCGGGAACAGCGGGGAAATGGCCGGAGTCCGCCCGCCGAACTCTTCGCACGGCTCTGCCCTTTGGGGCCACGGCCCCCCGATACTCACTGGCGTCACCGCGCACAGCCGAGCAGCACGCCGGGACGAGAGCCGGGAGGCATCATGGAACGCCGTACGCGCCGCGCCTTTGTCGTCACCCTCGGAGCCGCCGTGGCGGGCGGTGTGGCCACACCCGCCTTCGCCGGTACGGCGGCCACGGGCAGGCCCGCACCGCCCCTGGGCAGAGCCCATGCGCACAACGACTACGAGCACCCCCGCCCGCTCACCGACGCGCTCTCCCACGGCTTCGGCAGTGTCGAGGCCGACATCTGGCTGGTGGACGGCGCGTTGCTGGTCGCCCACGACGCCACCGACCTGGACCCGACCCGTACCCTCGAATCGCTCTACCTCCACCCGCTGGCCCGGCGGGTGAAGGCCAACGGCGGCCGGGTCTACCGCGGTTACGACCTCTCCCTCCAGCTGCTGATCGACCTCAAGACCCCGGGCGAGGCCACCTACCGCGCACTCGCCGAACGGCTGCGCCGCTACGGCCCGATGTTCAGCGCCGCCTACGGCGGGGTCGGCGGCCGGGTGCGCCGCGGCCCGGTGACCGCCGTCATCTCCGGTGACCGCGGCGCCCGCGCCCCCATGGAGGCCGAGAAGGTGCGCCACGCCTTCTACGACGGACGCCTGGAGGACCTCGGCACGGGAGTGCCCGCCTCCTTCATCCCGCTCATCAGCGCCGACTGGAACAAGACCTTCACCTGGCAGGGCGCGGGCACCATGCCCCCGGCGGAGCGGGAGAGGCTGCGGCAGATCGTCGGCGCCGCGCACCACGACCGTCAGCGGGTGCGCTTCTGGGCCACACCCGATGTGGCGGGGCCGGAGCGCGACGCCCTGTGGCGCGAACTGCTGGCCGCCGACATCGACCTCCTCAACACCGACGACCTGGCGGGTCTCGAGGACTTCCTGCGCGGCACCCGCTGACCGGACAGCTGACCGGACCGGTGGCGGCGGAACGCAAAAACCCGTCGCGTTCCGCGGTCACCGGCGTCATGCTGTCGGTCATGCTCATCAGGACTGCCACCCCTCAGGACTGGCCCTCGATCTGGCCCTTCCTGCACCGCATCGTCGCCGCGGGCGAGACCTACACTTATCCACGCGACCTCGACGAGGACCAGGCGCGCGACCTCTGGATGCTGACGGCCCCGGGCCGTACCGTCGTGGCCACCGACCCCGACGGCACCGTGCTCGGTTCGGCCAAGATGAACCCCAACCACATGGGTCCCGGTTCGCATATCGCAAGCGCCAGCTTCATGGTGGCGCCTGAGCAGGCCGGACGCGGGGTCGGACGGGCCCTTGGCGAACATGTCCTGGAGTGGGCGCGGGCCGAAGGCTACCGGGGCATGCAGTTCAACGCCGTCGTGGAGAGCAACACCCGGGCGGTCGCGCTGTGGCGTTCACTGGGCTTCGAGGTGGTGGGCACCGTCCCGGAGGCGTTCGAGCACCCGACGAAGGGCTATGTCGGACTCCACATCATGCATCAGCACCTGTGAGCGCGGCCGGGCCACCGGACCTCGCCGTCGGACCGTCGAGCTGGGAGCGGTCCGACGCCGCCGCGGAACCGGGCGGTTACGATCGCCGCCGCGCGGTGTCCACCGCGCGGTTCCCTCGGGCACCGGCGGCGGCTCCCGGGTCCTTGAACGCCGCGGGATCGTCGAGGACCGCCCGGACGACGGAGTGGGCCGCGCCGAGCAGCGGGCCCTCAGCGCCCAGGCGGGAGACGGTGACCGTCTCCTGACCCGGCCGGGCCGGATCCGCCACCCGCCGCCCCAATTCCCGTTCCAGAGCGGGCAGCAGCCAGGGTGCCAGCGGGGTGAGGGCTCCGCCGAGCACCACCTTCTGCGGGTCCAGCAGATTCACCGTGCCCGCGAGCACGATCCCGAGGGCCGCGCCGGCGTCCCGGAGCGCGCGCCGCACCCGGCGGTCGCCCGCGGCGGCCCTCACGGCCAGCAGGGCGATCCGGCCGCCGGGGCCGGGATGTTCGGCCGCGGCCTGCTCGGGGGAGAGCCCGCTCGCCCGCAGTACCGCCTCCTCACCCGCGTACCGCTCCAGACAGCCGCGTCCGCCACACGGGCACTCGGGCCCCTCCGGACGGACCGGAACATGGCCCAGTTCGCCCGCGAAACCGCGCGTACCGCGCAGCAGTCGACCGTCGAGCACCACCGCGGCACCGATGCCGATCTCGGCCGAGACATGGACGAAGTCACGGAGCTCCGGATCGTGGCCACCGCGCCAGAGCTCGGCGAGCGCGCCCAGGTTGGCCTCGTTGCCGACCGTCAGGGGGAGGTCGGGCAGTTCGGCGCGCAGTCCGGGGCCGATGTCCACGCTCTCCCAGCCGAGGTTGGGGGCCCGTACGACCAGGGACGAGCCACGGGCCACCAGACCGGGCACTGCCACCGTCAGACCCACCGGGCGCAGCCCCGCGCCCTTGGCGTCGGCCGCCACCGTCCGCACCAGGTCCGCCAGTTGACCGAGAACCGGTTCCGGGGCGCGGTCCCGGTTCGCCGCCGCGATCTCGGTCCGGGCCCGTATCCGTCCGCGCAGGTCCACCGCGCACACGGCCAGCCGGTCCACGCCGATCTCCGCGCCGAGCCCGGCCGGACCCCGCTCGTCGAGCTGGAGCGCGCTGCCGGGGCGGCCGACCGTACCGGGCCGGGAGGGGCCCAGCTCGACCAGCAGCCCGTCCCGGATCAGCTCGTCGACGAGGGTGGACACCGCGGCCCGGGTCAGCCCCACCTCACCGGCGACGGCCGCGCGGGACAGCGGGCCCCGTGCGGCCACGGCGTGCAGCACCAGGGACAGATTGCGCCGGCGCATCGCCTGCTGGGTGTTGGGCAGTGGCGCTGCCACCGTCGTGGTCTCCTCTCGTGGTGCGTCAGGTCCGGTGGAGCAGACCGTCGGCGTCGGACAGCACCCCCGCGACCCGCTCCAGCGTCGCTTCGTCGCGCGGCACCGCATCGTAGGACGGCCCCTGTGCCGTCGCCCAGCGCCGGGCCACCGCCGCGGGATCCTCGCCCAGCAGCAGCCCTGCGGCCTGGGCGGCGGCACCGAGGGCGACCAACTCCTGGGCGCGCGGCACCTGGACGGGGCGGCCGCTGAGCCTGCGCACCGTCTCCCGCCATGCCGTGCCCTTGGCGCCGCCACCGATGAGCAGCAGCGGAGTGTCGGACGCGCCGTCCCCGTCCAGCACCCGGTCCAAGGCGGTGAGCAAGGCGAACACGGCGCCTTCGTAGGCGGCTTGGAGCACCTGGCCGGGCGTGGTGTCATGGCGCAGCCCGTGCAGCAGGCCGGAGGCATCCGGCAGATGTGGGGTGCGCTCGCCGTCCAGGAAGGGCAGCAGCACGGCCGAGCCGCCCGGTTCCACCGCCTCCCGCTCCCGGCCGAGCAGCGCGGCGATCCGGTCCACTGCCAGGGTGCAGTTGAGGGTGCAGGCGAGCGGCAGCCAGGCGTCCCGGGTGTCGGCGAACCCCGCGACCACGCCGGTGGGATCCGCGGGCCGGTGCGCCGAGACCGCGTACACGGTGCCGGAGGTCCCCAGGCTCAGCACCGGCTGCCCCGGGCGCAGCCCGAGCCCGAGTGCGGCTGCCATGTTGTCGCCCGTACCGGTGGCCACCAGGGCGCCGCTGGGCAGCGGAAGGTCCGGGAGGTCCCGTACGGTCCCGGCGGCTTCGCCGTGGCGCAGCACCCGCGGCAGCAGCTCAGGGGCCAGTCCCACCCGCTCGAGGATCTCCTCGTCGTACGCCTCGGTCGCGGACGCCCACCAGCCGGTGCCCGAGGCGTCCCCGCGGTCGGTGGTGCCATGACCGGTCAGCCGCTCGGTCAGGTAGTCGTGGGGGAGGCGTACGGCCGTGGTGGCGCGGGCCGCCTCCGGTTCGTTCTCCTTGAGCCAGGCCCACTTGGTGACGGTGAAGGCGGGCGCGGGCACACTGCCGATCCGCTCCGCCCACGCCTTCGGGCCGCCCAGCTCCGTCACCAGCCGGTCGCGCTGCGGCGCCGAGCGCACGTCGTTCCACAGCATCGCGGGGCGCACCGAGCGGCCGGAGGCGTCCAGGGTGACCAGACCGTGCTGCTGGCCGCCGACCGAGACCGCGGCCGCCTCGTGGGCGGGGGTCCCGCACTGGCGCAGGGCCTCGGCCAGCGCTTCCCACCACTGCTCCGGCACGGACTCCTTGCCGGCGCCGTCGCGGCCGGCGGTGACGGTGTGCGGGGCCTGCCCGCGTGCGACCACCCGCCCCGTCGCGGAGTCGACGACCAGTGCCTTGGTCGACTGTGTGGAGCTGTCCACGCCGACGACCAGCGGTCCTTCCGGCACGGGCATGGCTGCTGCTGCCATCTCGGGCTCTCCCTTGCGTCCCAGGTGTGCGGGTGGGGTGCGGATGCTGCGGGGCTTCCCCGGATTGCTTGCGCATACTAATTTGTAAACTGCCATGACGAAATAGGCGAGGGAGCCGCGATGAGCCACACCCCCACTCCCGAGGACAGGTTCACCTTCGGCCTGTGGACAGTCGGCTGGCAGGGCCGGGACCCGTTCGGCGACGCCACCCGTCCGCCGCTCGACCCCGTCGAGACCGTGACCCGGCTCGCTGAACTCGGCGCCTGGGGCGTCACGTTCCACGACGACGACCTGATCCCCCATGGCGCCCCGGAGGCCGAGCGCGAAGCCCGGGTGAAACGTTTCCGGCAGGCCCTGGAGGCCACCGGGATGACCGTGCCCATGGCCACCACCAACCTCTTCACCCATCCGGTCTTCAAGGACGGCGCCTTCACCGCCAACGACCGGGACGTACGCCGTTACGCCCTGCGCAAGACCCTCCGCAACATCGACCTCGCCGTCGAGCTGGGCGCCACGACGTATGTGGCCTGGGGCGGCCGCGAGGGCGCGGAGTCCGGTGCTGCCAAGGACGTACGGGCCGCGCTGGACCGGATGAAGGAGGCGTTCGACCTGCTCGGCACGTATGTCGCCGAGCAGGGCTACGATCTGCGCTTCGCCATCGAGCCCAAGCCGAATGAACCGCGCGGTGACATCCTGCTGCCGACCGTCGGCCACGCCCTCGCCTTCATCGAGCGGCTGGAGCGGCCCGAGCTGTTCGGGGTGAACCCGGAGGTCGGCCATGAACAGATGGCCGGGCTGAACTTCCCGCACGGCATCGCCCAGGCGCTGTGGGCGGACAAGCTCTTCCACATCGACCTCAACGGTCAGTCCGGTATCAAGTACGACCAGGACCTGCGTTTCGGCGCGGGCGATCTGCGGGCCGCCTTCTGGCTCGTCGACCTGCTGGAGACGGCCGGATACCAGGGCCCGCGCCACTTCGACTTCAAACCGCCGCGCACCGAGGACATGGAGGGCGTCTGGGCCTCCGCCGCCGGGTGCATGCGGAACTATCTGATCCTCAAGGAGCGGGCCGCGGCCTTCCGCGCGGATCCCGAGGTCCAGCGGGCGCTGCGCGCCTCCCGTCTGGACCAGCTGTCCCGGCCCACCCTCGACGCGGGCGAAACCCCGGCGGCCCTGCTCGCGGACCGCACCGCCTTCGAGGACTTCGACCTCGAGGCGGCGGCCGAACGCGGTATGGCCTTCGAACGCCTCGACCAGCTGGCCATGGACCATCTGCTGCGGGCGCGGGGCTGAGGGACGCCGCCCCGGTGGTGGCCCGCACAGCACGGGCCACCACCGGGGTACGCCGGGCGCCTGCCCTCAGTCGGACGCCTCCAGGCCCGCCAGCGCCGCCGCCGGGTCATCGGCCGACGGACCGGCCGGCCACCAGCGGCCCCGCTCCTTGCGGTACGGCCACCACCG
Source organism: Streptomyces sp. JLBJ103 (assembly GCF_058215575.1). Lineage (NCBI taxonomy): Bacteria > Bacillati > Actinomycetota > Actinomycetes > Kitasatosporales > Streptomycetaceae > Streptomyces > Streptomyces sp. JLBJ103. Next base: position 8,255,821 of record NZ_CM177089.1, read on the forward strand.
GCCGTCACGCCCCAGACGCACCTGGGTGTCGGAGCCCACGACGGTCCACCGGTTGCCCGCCATCCGCAGCCGCGGCGCCCGCTCGCCGTCCTCCCAGGCGGCGGAGAGCCGGGCGCGGGCACGGGTCAGCGCCTCCGCGTCCGGGGTCCACTCCTCCTCCAGGACCGCGAGGGCGGCGGGTCCGCCGTGGCCCCACGCCCTGACCGCCTGTGCCAGTTCGGCGCGATCGCGGCCGCAGCCCGCCGCGAGCCGCCCCGCGACCTCCTCCGGAGGCCCGGCCGCCATCAGCCGCACCGTGTCCTGCCACACCGTGAGCGCGTCCGGGACCCCAGGGGTGACCGGCGCGGCGGCGTGGCCGGGTGACAGCGCCTCGGCCAGGTGCCGCTGGGCGCGTACGGCCGCGTCCGCGGCGAGGAACTCCAGCGCGGCCACATCCAGCCCCGGCGCCGGTTCCGCGCCGCCGACCAGCGCCGGTGGACGGCCCGGCGTGACCACCGAGGGCGGAGGCGCGGGCAGCGCCGCCGGGTCGGGCGCGGCGAACGCCTCCCGGGCCGGTATGCCCGCCGCACCGGGCAGCGGGTCCGGTCCTGCGGCGGCGTCCTCGGCCGGGGCGCGCCGCGCGGCACGCGCCACACTGCGTACCTGGAGTTCGTCCAGCAGCTCCCGCTCCCCGCGCCCGCGCATCAGCAGCAGAACGAACGGGTCCTCGTCCAGCAGCCGCGCCAGCTGATAGCAGAGCGCGGCGGTGTGCGGACAGTGGTCCCACGCCTCGCATGCGCACTCCGGCTCCAGATCGCCGATCCCCGGCAGGAGATCGACGCCCGCGGCGGCCGCGTCCTCGACGAGCTGCGGGGGCATATCGCGGTCCAGCAGCGCGGCGATATGGCCCGAACGGTCCGCCACCACCTCCAGCAGCCGGTCCCATGCGGCCTCGCTCAACTCCTGGACCAGGACGTCGGAGCGGTAGGGTGTACGGTCCCGGTCCCGCACCACCGCCGTGATCCGGCCCGGCCGGACGCTGACCGCGCCGACCGCGCCCTCGCGGGCGTGCTTGCGGCCGCTCTTGAGCTGTTGGCCGTCGAGCGCCGTGTCCTCCAGGGCCTTCAGCCACGCCTGGCCCCACCAGGTCCGGGCGAACCCGCGGCCGTGGGCGGGCGGCAGGGCGTCGAAGACACGCTCCGCGCGGGGGACGGCACCGGTCGGGACGGCCTCGGTGTTCCGGTCATGGCTCATCGCTCGCTCCCCCTCAGCTCCACGAGCTCCGCCAGTTCGGCGTCGGTCAGTTCGGTCAGCGCGGCGTCGCCGGTGCCGAGCACCGCGTCCGCCAGCTCCCGCTTGCGCTCCAGCAGCGCGGCGATCCGGTCCTCCACCGTGCCCTCCGCGATGATGCGGTGGACCTGCACCGGCTGGGTCTGCCCGATGCGGTACGCGCGGTCGGTGGCCTGCGCCTCGACGGCCGGGTTCCACCAGCGGTCGTAGTGCACGACATGTTCGGCCCGGGTGAGGTTCAACCCGGTGCCCGCGGCCTTCAACGACAGCAGGAACACCGGCACTTCGCCGTCCTGGAAGCGCCGCACCATCTCCTCGCGCCCTGCCACCGGGGTGCCTCCGTGCAGCAGCTGGGTCGCCACCCCGCGCGTGGCCAGGTGTGTTTCGAGGATCCGCGCCATCTGGACGTACTGCGTGAACACCAGCACGCTCGCGCCCTCGACGAGGATGGTGTCCAGCAGTTCGTCGAGCAGCTCCAGCTTTCCGGAGCGGCCGGGAAGGACGGGGCGTTCCTCCTTCAGATACTGGGCGGGATGGTTGCAGATCTGCTTCAGACCGGTGAGCAGCTTGACGATGAGCCCGCGCCGGACCAGGCCGTCGGTGCCGGAGATCTCGGCGAGGATCTCGCGCACCACCGCCTCGTACAGCCCGGCCTGTTCGGTGGTGAGGGCCACCGCGCGGTCGGTCTCGGTCTTCGGCGGCAGTTCGGGGGCGATGCCCGGGTCGGACTTGCGGCGCCGGAGCAGGAAGGGCCGGACCAGTTTCGCCAGCCGCGCGGCGGCGGCCGGATCGCTGCCGCTCTCGACGGCCTGGGCGTAGCGCCTGCGGAACGCGCCGTGGGTGCCCAGCACCCCCGGCGTGGTCCAGTCGAGAATCGCCCACAGCTCGGACAGGTTGTTCTCGATGGGTGTTCCGGACAGTGCGACGCGGGCCTTGGCCCCGATGGTGCGCAGCTGTTTCGCGGTCGCCGAGAACGGGTTCTTGACGTGCTGGGCCTCGTCCGCGACCACCATGCCCCAGGGCCCCGCCCCGGCAAGGCGCTGGGCGTCCAGCCGCATCGTCCCGTACGTGGTGAGGACGAACTCCCCGTCGGCGAGGTCGTCCAGGCTGCGCGCGGTGCCGTGGTAGCGGCGCACGGGGGTGCCCGGCGCGAACTTCTCGATCTCGCGCTGCCAGTTGCCCATGAGGGACGTGGGGCACACCACGAGGGTGGGCCCGGCCGCCTCGGGGACGCCCTGACGGTGCAGATGCAACGCGATCAGGGTGATGGTCTTGCCGAGCCCCATGTCGTCGGCGAGACAGCTGCCCAGGCCGAGCGAGGTCATCCGGGCCAGCCAGTCCAGACCGCGCAGCTGGTAGTCGCGCAGGGTGGCGGTGAGCGCCGCGGGCTGGGCGACAGGCGGCTGCTCGGGATGGGCGGTCCCCTCGGGGTCGGCGAGCCGGTCGCGCAGCGCCGCGAGCCAGCCGGTGGGCTCGACGTCCACGGCGGTGCCGTCGGCCTCCGTACGGCCGGTGAGGACGGCGTCGAGTGCGTCGATGGGGGTGAGTTTTCGGTCCGTGCGATCCTGGGCCCGGCGCGCCGACTCCGGGTCCAGGACGACCCACTGGTCGCGCAGCCGCACCACCGGACGACTGGCCTCCGCGAGCCGGTCGAGCTCCTCGCGGGTGAGGTCCTGGCCGCCGATGGCGAACCGCCAGCTGAAGCGGAGCAGCGCGTCGGCGGAGAGGAAGGACGGCATCCGGGGGCCGAGGCCGTCCTCGGCCCGGCCGTCCTCGTCGGGGCCGATGACGGCGCGCGCGGTGAGCCCGCGCACCAGCTCCCTGGGCCAGTGGACCTGCACCCCGGCGGCGTCCAGTGCCTCCGCCGCCGGGCCGAGCAGCTCGGTGACCTCCTCGTCGGCGAGGTCGATCGCATCGGGCACGGCGGCCGACAGCAGCGGGGCGAGCGGCGGCCAGGCGCGGGCCGCGCGCCGCAGGGTGAGCAGCGCGTCCATCCGGGCGCGCGAGCCCAGCGCCGCGCCGACCGGAGTGGTGCCCGCCCAGACGTCGGCGGCGTCCGCGACGAGGGCAGGGTCGGTGAGGCTGTGCAGCTGGAGGACGGCGCGAAAGTCCGGCCCCGCAGGGGCGTGGTCGCCGTCGGCGGCCCGGATGTCGCCGCGCAGCACCTCGACGCGGAGCGACAGCCGCACCCCGGCGTCGTGTCCGGCGGCCACATCGGCCGCCCAGGCACGCTGTTCGGGCAGGCGCACGGGCGGCGCGGCGGCGAACGCGGGGCCGCCCGCGGCCAGGGACGCGGCGGGGGTGCGCGGCAGTCCGTCCGCCACCGCGTCCAGGAACGCACGCAGATGCCGCTCGGGCTCGGGCAGCAGAACGGGCTCTGTGCCGGGCAGCGGCAGGGCGTGCGCGGCGGGAGGCATGGCGGCGGCCAGCTCCCGCAGCCGCTCCAGATCCTCGGGGGTGAGCGGGCCGACGCGCCAGGCGTCGTGGTCGGTGGCGGTGAGACCGGGCAGCAGCCGTCCGCGGGCGGCGAGTTGGAGGGCGAGCACGGCGGCGGCACCCCAGAACGCCGCGGTGGGGTCGGTGTCGGCCGTACTGTCCGCCGCGCGGGCGGCGGCCCGTGCGCGGGCTCGGGTGAGGACGGGCAACGCGGCGCTCAGGGGCAGGACGAGCGCCGGGACGGTACGGGTGCGGACGGTGCGGCCATCGTCGGGGGCGCCGTCCGGGCCGTCGGAGACCTGAGGGACGTCCGGAGCCGTCACGTCTGGAACGACGACGGTCAGCTCCTCGGTGGAGCCGGGGCCGGATGGGGGCGGGCCGTCCGGGGACCAGAAGGCGACCCGTCCGGTGCGTGCCGGGTCGGCGGGCAGGAAGACCGTGGTGGAACGGCAGAGTTCGGCGATCTCGGAGGGCGTCGCCGCGCGAGGAGGTGTCACAGCGCTGATTTATTCCTCAAATTTGACTAGTGAACCGGGGCGGTCGAGGGTACAGGACGGGGGGACGATTGAGGAACCGGAGGCCGCCGGTGTGCGTTGTGAGGAGTGAACGCGGCTCAGAGCCGTGAAGAAGCGGCTCGGGGCCGTAGAGGAGGCGGGTGAGATGTCCACGCGCGCGAAGGTCGCCGCCGGAGGTGTGGCGGTAGGTGTGATCCTGATGTGGCTGCTGCCCTTCTGGGCGGCTCTGCTGGTGCTCGTCGGTGTGCCCGCGGCTGCCTATCTGCTGCTGGACCCCTCCCAGCGCCGCAGGCTGCGCGGGGTCTCCCGGAAGGAGCTCGGCCGCTGACCTCGGCGGCCGCCAAGGACCGCTGGCCGGGCTCGGGGCCCACGGCGACACGCACCTGGGAGTGACCGTGCAGCACCGATCGCGGGCCGCCCGGCGTCCCATACGGGACCCGGCCAGACGGGGAGAGGGATGGTCGCGGCGGGCGCGGCAGTGCGGACACGCACCGCCGCACCCGCCGCGGCAAGGGCCGGGAACCATCGCGGTCACAGCAGGCTTTGGTCCAGTACCGTCCAGTCATCACCCAACTCACGGCGCAGAGCCGCCAGTGCGGCGTGTGCCCGTTCCCGGAACGCCTGCCACTCCTCTTCGGGCCAGGGTGACGGATCCGGTGGATAGTCCCAGTCGAGCGAGGACTGGTACCACTCGCACAGCTGCGCCAGCTCGGTCCGGGTGGCCACGCTGATCGGCAGCCGATCCAGCTCGGTGGGGTAGCCGTACGGGCTGTCCATGTCACATGGCCACAGCGGGGTGTGCGGGACACCAGCCTCGAAGAAGAAGCGAAGGCGTTCGGGCATACCGCACGGTCTCACGGCGTCCGCTGGTGCTCCACAGAATAGTGGCGGTATCTCGGCCACCATCCCTAAGGCCCATGCCGCGACCGGGGCGATACCTGCCGAACGCCACACGACACCACGCCGCTCATGGGCGAGCATCTGTTGTGCGGCGTGCGCGATCCGCGGGCCCAGCGCACGTTCCAGCAGATACAGCCCGACATCGAGATCGGAGGAAGCTCCGGCACCGGCCACCAGGTCGCCGCCGTCGACGACCGTGCGTCAACCGCCACCGCACTGGTCTCCGCCAGGTTGCCCAGCGCCAGATGGTGGCTGGTCGCGCGGCGTCCGTCGATCAGCCCCGCCATGGCCGGGATCAGCGAGCCGCCGCAGACCGTGGTGCCGGGTCCCGCGGGGCGGAACATCTCAACCGCTGACCTCTTCCTGGCTCCGGGGCCACTTCGACCAGCTGCCCCGGCCTCAGTTGGGGCGTACGGCCAGTTCGTCCAGCGCCGTCAGCAGCCCCGGGAGTTCGGGGCCGCGCCCCACCGGAAGCACCTCGCCCGGTGCGTCGTCCAGCAGGACGAACGCGATGTCGTCGGTGCGCGCCACCATGCTCCAGCCCGGCCCGTCGGCCCGCAGGGTCCGCGCGTCACCCGCGGCGAACGCGGAGCGGATCCGGCCGAGCGGCGGGGGCGTGTCCAGATAGCCGCGCACCTCTTCGAGCACCCGTCGCACCCCTCCGTGCGGCTTCTCGCCGGGGGCGACGAACGTGACGTCGCTGTCCACCTGTTCACGCCAGATGGCCCACTGGAGGGCGATCTCGTCCGCGCCGAGCCGCCGCTGTGCCGGGCCCCACCGCTCGGAGTCCGGCGGTGCGAGCGGCGGCCGGGCGGTGTCCCCGAGTTCGGGATCGGGCTCGGGGTCGTGCGGTGCGGGGACGCCCGGGGCGGCCACGGCCACGGCGAGCGGCCAGCCGGGGAGGGAGGCGACCATGGTGCGTTCGTCGAGGGACAGGTCGTACTCCATACCGCAGTCCCATGTCGCGATGGCGCAGGCCACGAGTGAGACGTCGTTGGTGACCACCGTCCAGCGCGCCCCGCGGCCGTCCTGCCCCAGCACCAGGCCGTAGCCGAGCTCGTAGGGCCGCAGACCGAGGGCGGCGCATGCCTCGGGGTAGTCGTCGCCGAGCACGCTCGGGAATTGAGCGGGTGTCAGCAGCACCGCGGTCAGCACGTACAGCGCGTCGTCGCCTGACTCCTCCGTGGCGGGCACGGCAGCCTCCTCTTGCGGTCCCGGATCCGATGGGCGATCCGTCGTCGGCGCACCTTAACCAGCCAGTAGCCATGGCGTCGAGATGGCTGCGACCAGGTCAGTCGCCGGAAGTGGCCCGCGGGGTCGCCGGGGTGCTCCGCAGCCGGGACGGTTCGGCCCGGCCGGTGGCGCGGGCGATGGTGGGGGTGCCGTGCCGGAACGTATCGCCGCCGTCCCGGTTCTCGCCGGACGCCGGTCGCTCCTCGTCGACCTGCCCGGCCACGGGATCAGATCCGGGCTCACCGCGCGGGGTTGAGCCGGTCCTTGCCCGGCCGCGACCTGAAGCGCCCCTGACGACCCTCAGCCCTCCCGCACCGACAGCGCCAGAAAGCGGGTGTCCTCATCCGTGTACGACTCCAGTCGCCAGCCGGAACGGGCCAGCAATGGCCGCAGATTGGGCTCGGCCCGCAGATCCTCGGGGGTCAGCGGGCGGCCGTGACGGTCCGCGAGCGCGGCCCGGCCCACCGGGTGGAACAGCGCGAGCCGTCCGCCGGGGCGCACCACCCGGGCCAGTTCGCGCAGCCCGGGGCCGGGTTTGCCGAGATGCGAGATCAGCCCGGCGGCGAACGCCGCGTCCAGACCGCCGTCACGCAGAGGCAGCCGGGCGACATCGGCGAGGACGAGCGCCGCCGCGCCGTCCCGTCCCGCGCGGACGGCGGCCTCCAGCATGGCGGGGGTGAGATCGGCTCCCAGGACGGTGCCCTCCGGTCCGACGGCGGTGCGCAGGGCGGGCAGCGCCCGGCCCGTGCCGCAGCCCGCGTCGAGCACCGCGTCTCCGGTGCGCAGCCCGAGCTCGGCGACGGCGGCCGCGTAGGCGGACCCATCGTCGGGGAAACGGCTGTCCCAGTCGGCGGCCCGGGGAGTGAAGAACTCCCTCACCTCGGTCGCGCCGCCCGCACCGGGGCCGTGGCGGTGCTGCTGGTGCTCGTCCTGGGGCATGACGCTCCTTGCTCTCGGCGGATCACCGTGCAGGAACCGTATCCGGCGGATCACCATCGACGGACCACTCCCGGTGCTCCCAGTGCACCACTCTCGGTGAAGCGGAAGCCATGGCCGACCTCCGTTGACGTACACATTCGGGCATCGATCGATCGCTCTGGCATCTGACCCTGTCAATATCCGGCAGATTCCGTAACCCGTTCCTCTCATGCGCCCCGACCAGGTCTAGCGTCCCGAGCCCAAGGGGGACACCTGGCCCAGGGGACAGCCGGAGCGCCGCCGGTGCGGTGGGCGCTGACCGAGGGAGACCGCTCATGACCAAGCGCCGTGGCACCGACGCCCGCTCCCTGACCGACCTCGATCGGATGCTGGACGATCTGGTGGACCGGACCCGCGATGTACGCCATGTGGTCATCCTCTCCGGCGACGGGACCACGGTGAGCGCGTCCCGGGGACTCTCCCGCGCGGAGGCCGAGCACCTGGCCGCCGTCGCCTCCGGGTTCCACAGCCTCGCCAGGAGCGCCGGGCGCCGAGCCCGCGGCGGTCGGGCCCGTCCGGCGGTGATCGAGACGGAAGGGGGCCACCTCTGCGTGGCGGCGGTCGGCGACGGCGGGTGTCTGGCCGTCCTGGGTACCGCCGGAGCCGACCCGGCAGCCGTCGCCGCCGAGACGGTCCGGCTGGTGGAGCGGGCGCGCGCACAACTGCGCGGGCGGCGCGGCTCGTGGCCCCGGCGCCGCTTCGGCCGGTCTCCCTGGGGTACCCGGAGGGACCTGCCGAAGACCACGGCGAAGGGACACGGCGATGCGAGCGGTGACCTGGCAGGGCCGGCGTGAGGTGAGCGTGGAGACGGTCCCCGACCCCATCATCAAGGAGCCCACGGACGCGATCGTCCGGATCACCACCACCGGGCTGTGCGGGTCCGATCTCCACTTCTACGAGGTGCTGACGCCTTTCATGACCCCCGGCGACATCCTCGGCCACGAGCCCATGGGAATCGTGGAGGAGACCGGACCGGAGGTGACGAACCTCAGCCCCGGCGACCGCGTCGTGGTGCCCTTCCAGATCGCCTGCGGAAACTGCTGGATGTGCCGCTCAGGTCTGCCCACGCAGTGCGAGACCACCCAGGTCGTCGAGCACGGAATGGGCGCGGAGATGTTCGGCTTCAGCAAGCTCTACGGCGCGGTCCCGGGCGGCCAGGCGGAGTATCTGCGCGTGCCCCAGGCCCACTACGGACCGATCAAGGTGCCCGAAGGGCCACCGGACGACCGTTTCCTGTACCTCTCCGACGTCCTGCCCACGGCATGGCAGGCGGTGGACTACGCGGCCGTCCCGCAGGACGGCACGGTCGCGGTCCTCGGGCTCGGCCCCATCGGCAGCATGGCCTGCCGGATCGCGACGGTGCAGGGAGCCGGCCGGGTCATCGGCGTGGACCTGGTGCCCGAGCGGCTGCGACGGGCGCGCGCCGACGGTGTGGAGGTGTTCGACCTCCATGACTACGAACAGCAGGAAGATCTCGTCGAGGCCGTCGTCTCCGTCACCGACGGCCGTGGACCGGACGCGGTTATCGACGCCGTGGGCACCGAGGCCCACGGCAGCCCGGTCGGCAGGACGGCCCAGCGGGCCGCGGGTTTCCTCCCGCGGGACTGGGCCGCCCGGCTCACGGCGAAGGCCGGCGTCGACCGGCTGGCGGCGCTGCGCCTGGCCATCGCGCTGGTACGGCGCGGCGGCACCCTCTCGCTCAGCGGGGTGTACGGCGGTATGGCCGATCCGATGCCGCTGATGACGATGTTCGACAAACAGATCCAGCTGAGGATGGGTCAGGCGAATGTTCGGCGTTGGGTCGATCACATCCTGCCGCTGCTGACGGACGAGGACCCGCTGGACGTCGATGGATTCGCCACCCACCGCATGCCGCTGGACGAGGCGCCCCGTGCCTATGAGTTGTTCCAGCACAAGGAGGACGGAGCGATCAAAGTTCTGCTACGACCTTAGGGGTGGAGGGACAACAGTCCGCCACGAAGCGAAGGATTTCGGTCGAATCTCATCAGTCAGCGGCTAGTCAGCAATGTCGGCGAACCCGACGACTTTCTCGATACGCACCCTGACCAGCAGTTCACCCGGTACACCGTTGCGTGCGCCGAACTCCTCCGCGCGGTCCTCGCCCATGTACCGCGCGGCGATCCGGGTCGCCCAGTCGCGGACCTGCGCCATGTCATCGATGAGCTCGGCGCGGCCCTGCACCGTGACGAACGAGAACGGTGGCCGCTCGTCGTCCACGCAGAGACTGACCCGGCCGTCCCGCGCCATGTTGCGCCCTTTGAGCGTGTCCTGGCCCGTGTTGAAGACGAGGTCGTCGCCGTCGAGCAGAAACCAGACGGGTGCGATGTGCGGGCTTCCGTCGGCCCGTACGGTCGACAGCTTGCCGGTGCGAGTGCCCTCGGAGACGAACTTCTGCCACTGATCCTTGGTCATTTTCTGTGCCATGTCTCCATCCTGCGTCAAACGGTCCACATCCCCGTGATGACGGACAGGGCGGGTTGCCCAGACGGCGGCAGTGAGAAAGGCTGGCACGCAGTTCTGGGGAATCGGGGAGGAACAGACATGGCACTCAACAAGGGGCTCGACTGGTTACTGGACGACCTGACCGAGCGGATCGCGCAGATACAGCACGCGCTGGTGCTGTCGAACGATGGGCTGGTGACGGGGGCGAGCTCCACGCTCGAGCGCCAGGACGCCGAGCATCTGGCGGCGGTCGCCTCCGGGCTGCACAGCCTGGCCAAGGGGTCCGGTCTGCACTTCAGGACCGGCCGGGTGCGGCAGACGATGGTCGAATACGACGAGGGGGTCCTCTTCGTCATGGCGGCTGGTGACGGCAGCTGCCTGTGCGTGCTCAGCGGGCCGGAGGCCGATGTGGGCCAGGTCGCCTACGAAATGACGCTGCTGGTCAACCGGGTGGGAGAGCACCTGGGCGTCGAGGTGAGACAGGAGAGCGCCGCGTCCAGCTGACCGGGAGCGGTGGGCGGCCCCTGCCGGTGCTGACGAGGCGCTGACCTGCGCCCGCGGAAGTTATCCACAGCCCTGACGCACTGTCGCGCCACGCGGCTATCGTCGTCACTGTCAGTGATTGATGGGTCGCGGGGGAGGACATTGCCATGACCGTGCAGATGTACGTGGGGCTGAAGGAGCGTCAGGGGCCGTGGGGACCGGCCGGTCCGGAGCCCGGTTTATCCGAGGGGGAGCCTCGCTCGTCAGGGGAGAGGGAGGGCGTCGCGTTCGGCGCGGCGGCCCGCGCTCTGGGGCTCAAGCCGCGCGAGTTGGAGCTCGCCGTGCAGCTGGGAGAGGTGCACACCGTAGGCACCGGCGCTCGACCCCAGGTGGCGCACGCGGAGTTGGCGCGGCTGACCACCGCCGAGGGCTTTCCGGAAGAGTTGGCCGCCCGGCTCCGGGTGGTCGGCACTGCGGACGGCGCCGAACTGCTGGGCATCAGCCCTGGGCGACTCACCCGGCTCGCCCGCGGCGGTTTCTTCTCCCCGGTCCGCTTCTATGTGAACCGCTATCGGGTGGTGGTGTGGATCTATCTGGCGGCGGATCTCAGCGAGTTGGCCGCACGCCGACCGGAGCTGCTGTCCGGCCGCACCCCGCCGGGGCTGAGCGCGGCGCTGACCGCGGGGGAGGACCGGCGCGCTGAGTCCTGGCGCCGCCGCCGGATCGAGCAGCTGCTCGCGCGGACCGAGGAGCCCTGGGCCCGGGCCGCGGTCCTCGCTTCCGCCCTCGCGCCGCACGACCTCGCCTCCGTCGTCGGCGATCCGCACGAGCGGAGTCAACTGCGGGAGCTGCGTCCCGCCCTGGTCCGGGTCCGCCCCGACAGCGGTCCGGTGCGCGATGTGATCGACAGGACGGTGACAGCGGACGACCCACGGGAGATCCGGCGCTACGGGGCCGCGCTCACCGAAGCCCTGCGGGACGCCCGCGCGGCGCTGCCCGCACCGTGCCCGGAGGCGGAGGAGCCTCCGCAGCGGGGAGGCCGTCACCGGTCCCCGGACCGTCCGCGGGGACTGTGGCGCAGGCTGACCGGCAGGCGCTGAGCCATGGCGCCCTCGGCGCTCTCACGGTGGGGGCAGCGGAGTGGGCGGAGACCTCTCGGGAAGGTCTTGCACGTCCTAGACAGGACGAAAGAGCCCTTCTTGCACTACCGAGACCAGCAGCTGTCCCTCGCGGTTGTAGATCCGGCCGCGCGCCAGCCCCCTGCCGCCGGTGGCCACGGGAGACTCCTGGTCGTACAGGAACCACTCATCGGTGCGGAACGGACGGTGGAACCACATGGCGTGATCCAGTGAGGCCATGTCGAAGCCCCGGCGGCCCCAGAGTGGTTCGACCGGCACCCGCACCGCGTCCAGCAGCATCATGTCGCTGGCGTAGGTGAGCGCGCAGGTGTGCACCAGCGGATCGTCCCCGAGCGGGCCGACCGCCCGCATCCAGACGGCACTGCGCGGCTCCGCGCCCTTGAGTTCGTCGTCCGTCCAGCGCAGCCGCTCGACATAGCGGATGTCGAAGGGCTGGCGGCGCTCCATCCGCGCGAGCGCCTCGGGGAGGGTCCCCAGATGGGCGCGGATCTCGTCGGCGAGTTTCGGCAGGCTCTCCGGCTCAGGCACTCCGGGCATCGGCAGCTGCTGCTCGATGCCCGGCTCCGGACGGTGGAAGGAGGCTGTCAGATTGAAGATCGTCCGACCTTGCTGCACGGCGACGACCCGGCGGGTGGTGAAGGAGCGCCCGTCCCGGACGCGCTCCACCTGGTACACGATGGGCACGCCCGGCCGCCCCGGGCGCAGGAAGTACGCGTGCAGCGAATGCACCGGGCGCTGCCCGTCGGTCGTCCGCCCGGCGGCCACCAGCGCCTGCCCGGCCACCTGTCCGCCGAAGACGCGCTGGAGCGACTCATCGGGGCTCAGACCGCGGAAGATGTTCTCCTCGATCCGCTCCAGATCGAGCAGATCCACCAGACGCTCGGCGGGATTGGTCATCTGCGGCGTTCCTTCGCTGAGGGGGCTCGTGAGGTGGTTCGCGGCGGGGACGGGGCTCAGGAGGCTACCGAGGCTACAGCGGACCCACGTCGGTGACCCGGACCACGGCGCGGCCCTCCTCGTCGGAGGCGGTCAGATCCACCTCGGCCGAGATGCCCCAGTCGTGGTCGCCGTTCGGATCGTCGAAGGTCTGCCGCACCCGCCACAGCCCGTCCTCCGGCCGCTCCTCGATCCGCAGCAGCTTCGGCCCGCGGGCCTGCGGTCCGGTGCCCAGTTCCTCGTACTCCTCCCAGTACTTGTCCATCGCCTCCGCCCAGGCGTCCTCGTCCCAGCCGGCGTCCGCGTCCATCTCGCCGAGCTCCGCGACCTGGTCGAGCGCGGCGAGCTCCACCCGGCGGAACATGGCATTGCGCACCAGGACACGGAAGGCGCGGGCGTTCGCGGTGACCGGCCGCACCTGGTCGGCGCGCTCCTGTGCTTCCTCCGCGGACTCCTCCTCCGGATTGGCCAGTTGTTCCCATTCGTCGAGCAGGCTGGAGTCGACCTGGCGCACCATCTCACCGAGCCAGGCGATGATGTCCTCGAAGTCGTCCGACTTCAGATCGTCCGGCACGGTGTGGTCCAGGGCCTTGTAGGCGCTGGCCAGGTAGCGCAGCACAATGCCCTCGGTCCGGGCGAGGTCGTAGAACGAGATGAACTCGGTGAAGGTCATCGCCCGCTCGTACATGTCGCGGATCACCGACTTGGGCGACAGCGGATGGTCCCCGACCCACGGATGGCTCTTGCGGTAGAGGCCGTAGGCGTGGGAGAGCAGTTCTTCCAGCGGCTTGGGATAGGAGACGTCCTGGAGGCGCTCCATGCGCTCCTCGTACTCCATGCCGTCCGCCTTCATCGCCGCGACCGCCTCACCGCGCGCCTTGTTCTGCTGCGCGGCCAGGATCTGCCGTGGATCGTCGAGGGTCGACTCCACGACCGAGACCATGTCCAGGGCGTAGGACGGCGATTCGGGGTCCAGCAGCTCGAACGCGGCGAGCGCGAAGGTGGACAGCGGCTGGTTGAGCGCGAAGTCCTGTTGCAGATCCACGGTCAGCCGGACGATGCGGCCCTCGGCGTCCGGTGTATTGAGCCGTTCGACCACCCCGCCGTCCAGCAGCGAGCGGTGGATGGCGATGGCCCGGCGGATGTGCCGCAGCTGGTTCTTGCGTGGCTCGTGGTTGTCCTCGAGCAGCCGGCGCATTCCCTCGAAAGCGTTGCCCGGCCGGGCGATGACCGACAGCAGCATCGCGTGGGTGACACGGAAGCGGGAGGTGAGCGGTTCGGGGTCGGCGGCGATCAGTTTCTCGAAGGTGTTCTGGCCCCAGTTGACGAAGCCCTCCGGTGCCTTCTTGCGGACCACCTTGCGGCGCTTCTTCGGATCGTCCCCGGCTTTCGCGAGCGCCTTCTCGTTCTCGATGACATGCTCGGGCGCCTGTGCCACCACAAAGCCCGCGGTGTCGAAACCGGCTCGGCCGGCGCGGCCCGCGATCTGGTGGAACTCCCGTGCCCGCAGCGTCCGCACCCGCTGCCCGTCGTACTTCGTCAGCGCGGTGAACAACACCGTGCGGATCGGCACATTGACGCCCACTCCGAGGGTGTCCGTACCGCAGATGACCTTGAGCAGTCCGGCTTGCGCCAGCTTCTCCACCAGCCGCCGGTACTTCGGCAGCATGCCCGCGTGATGCACTCCGATCCCATGCCGGACGTAACGGGACAGGTTCCGGCCGAACTTGGTGGTGAACCGGAAGTTGCCGATCAGCGAGGCGATCTCGTCCTTCTCCGCGCGTGTGCACATATTGATGCTCATCAGCGCCTGGGCCCGCTCCACCGCGGCGGCCTGGGTGAAGTGCACGATGTAGACCGGTGCCTGCCGGGTCTCCAACAGCTCGGTCAGCGTCTCGGTGAGCGGCGTTGTGCGGTACTCGTAGCTCAGGGGCACCGGCCGCGTCGCCGACCGCACCACCGCGGTGGACCGCCCGGTGCGCCGGGTCAGATCCTCCTCGAACCGGCTCACATCGCCGAGTGTCGCGGACATCAGGATGAACTGCGCCTGCGGAAGCTCCAGCAGCGGGATCTGCCAGGCCCAGCCCCGGTCCGGCTCCGCATAGAAGTGGAACTCGTCCATCACGACCTGGCCGATATCGGCGTCCTTGCCGTCCCGCAGGGCGATGGACGCCAGGACCTCGGCCGTACAGCAGATGACCGGCGCATCCGCGTTGACCGACGCGTCACCGGTCAGCATGCCGACGTTCTCGGTGCCGAACAGCTTGCACAGCTCGAAGAACTTCTCCGAGACCAGAGCCTTGATCGGCGCGGTGTAGAAGGTGACCTCGTCACGGGCCAGGGCGGCGAAGTGGGCGCCCGCCGCCACCAGGCTCTTCCCCGAACCGGTAGGGGTGGACAGGATGACGTTCGCGCCCGACACCACCTCGATCAGCGCTTCCTCCTGGGCGGGATAGAGCGAGATGCCCCGCTCCTCGACCCAGGACGAGAAGGCCTCGAAAAGGGCGTCGGGGTCGGCGTCGCTCGGCAGCTGATCGATAAGAGTCACGTCCCTATACTGCCTGGTTTCCCGGGCGGGACGGGAACCGGCTGTGCGGGCGAAGATCGTCCGCGGCTAGGCTGTGGCGCGCCGAAGCAACCAACTCCCGCCTGGGCGCGGGCACGAACAGGGGCGGGGTACGACCATGATGGGACCGGCGCATTCGCTGTCCGGAGCGGCGGCCTGGCTGGGGGTGGGGGCGGCCGCCGCGGCGACCGGCCACGAGATGCCCTGGCCGGTGCTGGTCGTCGGCGCGCTGATCTGCGCCGGAGCGGCGCTCGCCCCCGACCTCGACCACAAGGCGGCGACGATATCCCGCGCCTTCGGGCCGATCTCCCGGGGCCTGTGCGAAGTGATCGACAAGATCTCGTACGCCGTCTACAAAGCGACCAGGAAGCCCGGCGACCCCCGTCGTACGGGAGGGCATCGCACCCTCACCCACACCTGGGTCTGGGCCGTCCTCATCGGCGCCGGTGCCTCGGTGTTCGCCATGGTCGGCGGCCGCTGGGCCGTCCTCGGCATCCTCTTCGTCCATATGGTGCTGGCCGTCGAGGGGTTGCTGTGGCGGGCGGCCCGGGTCTCCAGCGATGTCCTGGTCTGGCTGCTCGGCGCGACAAGTGCCTGGATCCTCGCGGACATTCTGAACAAACCGGGCAATGGTGCGGACTGGCTGTTCACAGCGCCCGGTCAGGAGTACCTCTGGCTGGGACTGCCGATTGTCCTCGGCGCCCTGGTGCACGACATCGGCGATGCCCTGACCGTCTCCGGCTGCCCGATCCTGTGGCCCATCCCGATCGGCCGCAAGCGCTGGTACCCGCTCGGCCCGCCGAAGGGGATGCGCTTCCGGGCGGGCAGCTGGGTCGAGTTGAAGGTGCTGATGCCGGTCTTCATGGTGCTCGGCGGCTTGGGCGGACTGGGCGCCCTCGGCATCATCTGACCGCCCCGGTTCCGACCGCCCCGGTTCCGATCACCTCGGATCCGACCGCCCCGGCTCGGATCCGAGCGCCTCGCATGCGGATCCGACCGCCCCGGTACGGATGGACCCGGGCCAGGGCGGTCAGCCGTCGCTCATCCGCACCTGGGACTCACTGGTGCCAGGAGCGCCACAGCGCCGCGTACGCCCCGTCCGCCGCGACGAGTTCGTCGTGACTGCCGAGTTCGCTGATGCGACCCGCCTCGACCACGGCGATGACATCCGCGTCATGTGCGGTGTGCAGCCGGTGGGCGATGGCGACCACGGTCCGGCCCTCCAGCACCCGGCCCAGCGAGCGCTCCAGATGGCGGGCCGCCCGCGGATCCAGCAGTGAGGTCGCCTCGTCCAGCACCAGGGTGTGCGGATCGGCGAGCACCAGCCGGGCGAGCGCGATCTGCTGCGCCTGCGCCGGGGTGAGCGCCAGCCCGCCCGAGCCCACCTCGGTGTCGAGGCCGTTCTCCAGCACGCGTGCCCAGCCGTCGGCGTCCACCGCGCCCAGCGCCGCCCACAGTTCCGCGTCCTGTGCGGAGGAGCGGGCCAGCAGCAGGTTGTCCCGCAGCGAGCCCACGAAGACATGGTGTTCCTGGTTGACCAGGGCCACATGCTCACGCACCCGCTCCGCGGGCATCCGTGCCAGCTCCGCACCGCCCAGGGTCACCTCGCCCGCCCGGGGCGCGTAGATCCCGGCGAGCAGCCGTCCCAGGGTGGACTTGCCTGCCCCGGACGGCCCCACCAGCGCCAGCCGGGTCCCTGGCCGCACCTTCATGGACACCCCGTGCAGCACATCGCTGCCGGCCCGGTAGCCGAAGCGCACCTCGTCGGCCCGCACATCCCGGCCCTCCGGCGTCACATCACCGTCCCCGGGATCCTGCTCGATCTCCCGCACCCCCACCAGCCGGGCCAGCGACACCTGGGCCACCTGGAGCTCGTCGTACCAGCGCAGGATCAGCCCGATCGGTTCGATCAGCATCTGCGACAGGAGCGCCCCCGTTGTCAGCTCCCCGATGGACATCCAGCCCCGCATCACACAGACGCCGCCGATCATCAGCACCGATCCGGTGATCAGCGTGTAGGTCACATTGATCACGGGGAACAGCACCGAGCGCAGCCAGAGTGTGTACCGCTCCCACGCGGTCCATCGCTGGATACGCAGTTCGGACTGGGCGATCCGCCGGTCGCCCAGTCGGTGAGACTCGATGGTGCGCCCGGCGTCCACCGTCTCGGTGAGGGACGCGGAGACCGCCGCGTATCCGGCGGCCTCCGAGCGGTAGGCGCTCGGCGCCCGGCGGTAGTACCAGCGACAGCCGACCACCAGCACCGGAAGTGCGACCAGCACGGCCAGCCCCAGCGGCGGGGCGGTCACGGTCAGGGCGCCCAGCAGCAGCCCGGTCCACACCACACCGATGGTCAGCTGCGGTACGGCCTCGCGCATCGCGTTCGCCAGCCGGTCGATATCGGTGGTGATCCGGGAGAGCAGATCACCGGTCCCGGCCCGCTCCAGCACACCCGGCGGCAGACCCACCGACCGTACGAGGAAGTCCTCCCGGAGATCCGCGAGCATCTGCTCGCCCAGCACCGCACCGCGCAGCCGCACCATCCGCACAAACACTGTCTGCACCGCCAGTGCCACCGCGAACAGCGCGATCGTGCGCCCGATGGGCGGACCGTTCCGGCTCTCCGAGAGATCCTCGACCAGGCCGCCGAGCAGATGCGGGCCGACCATCGAGGCGAGGACGGCGGTGGCGTTCACCGCCATCAGCACGATGAACGCCCGGCGATGCCGCCGCAGCAGCTCGCGCAGATAGGCCCGGACGGTCGTGGGCGTGCCGACGGGCAGGGTCGTCGCCGACTCCGGCGCGGCCGGGTCGTAGCCGGGGGGTGCCACGCCGATCATGCCGACTCCTCGATCTGTTCCTCGATCCGGTCGATGTCCGCGAGTCCGCTGTCGTCCGGCGTTGAACCGCCCTGTGGCGCCGTGCCGTTCACCGGCTTGGCACCCGCCAGCCGCTTGGTACTGTCCGGCCCGTCCGGCGACGCCGTCCGGCCGCCGGGCTCGTCGTCCGGCTCACGGGTGACGACCGCGCGGTACGCGGGGTCGCTCTTCAGCAGCTCCCGATGGGTGCCCACCCCGGCCGCCCCGCCGTCGCGCACGAAGACCACCCGGTCGGCCCGGTCCAGCAGCAGCGGGCTGGAGGTGAGGACGACCGTCGTCCGCCCCTCCCGCAGCCGTCGCACCCCCTGCGCGATCCGCGCCTCGGTGTGCGAGTCCACGGCGGAGGTGGGCTCGTCGAGCACCAGCACCTCCGGGTCGGTCACCAGCGAACGGGCCAGTGCCAGCCGCTGCCGTTGGCCGCCCGACAGCGATCGGCCGCGCTCGGTGATCCGTGTGCGCAGCGCGTCCGCCTCGCCCGCCTCGTCGAGGGACGCCTGCGCCAGCGCGTCCAGCACATCGCCGCACTGGGCCGCGTCCAGTGCCTGCTCCGCGGTGACCCGTCCCGACCGCGGTACATCGAGCAGCTCAGTCAGCGTCCCCGACAGCAGTACCGGGTCCTTGTCCTGCACCAGCACCGTGCCGCGCGCCGCAGCCAGCGGCAGCTCGTCCAGCGCGACCCCGCCGAGCAGCGCCGACGGCCCCCGGTCGGAGCCGTCGGCGTCCGTGATGTGCTCCGGGGGATGTCCGCCCAGCCGGTCGGCCAGCCGCCCCGCCGCGTCCGGGTCACCGCAGACCACCGCGGTCAGCCGTCCGGCCGATGCGAGCATGCCGCTCGCCGGGTCGTACAGATCGCCACCGAACGCTGCCGTCCCGTCGGCCCCGTCGTCGTCCCCGCTTCCCCCGCCGGGCGTGCCGTCGGCGTCGCCGCGACGACCCGGTGCGGGGCGCTCCAGCGCCAGCACCCGCGCCGCGCGCCGCGCGGACGGCCGGGAGAAGGAGTACGCCATGGCGATCTCCTCGAAGTGGCGGAGTGGGAAGAGCAGGAAGGTGACCGCGCTGTAGACGGTGACCAGCTCACCCACGGCGATCCGCCCGTCCTGGGCCAGTGCCGCCCCGTACCAGACGACACCGATCAGCAGCAGCCCCGGCAGTGCCACCTGGACGGCCGCGATCAGAGCCCACATCCGCGCGCTGCGCACCGCCGCGACCCGCACCTCCTGCGATGCGCGCCGGTAGCGGCCGAGGAACAGCTCCTCGCCGCCGATACCGCGCAGCACCCGCAGCCCGGCCACGGTGTCCGAGGCGAGCTCCGTCGCCCGCCCGGCCTTCTCCCGCTGCTCATCGGCCCGACGGGCCGCGGGCGGCAGCAGGGGCAGCACGGCCAGCGCCAGGGCAGGCACGCCGAGGGCCACCATCACGCCCAGCGCCGGCTGGTAGATCACCAGGGCCACACACACCCCGATCGTGGTGATCGCGGCCGCGGTGAAGCGGGACAGCGTCTCCACGAACCAGCCGATCTTCTCGACATCGCCGGTGGAGACGGCCACTACCTCGCCCGCCGCCACCCGCCGGGTCAGCGCCGAGCCCAGTTCCACCGCCTTGCGGGCCAGCAGCTGCTGCACCCGCGCCGCCGCGGTGATCCAGTTGGTGACGGCCGCGCGGTGGACCATCGCGTCCCCCAGCGCGGTGAGCACGGTCAGCCCCACCATCAGCGCCCCGGCCAGCGCGAGCCGCCCACCGGAGCGGTCCACCACCGCCTGCACCCCTAAGCCGATCGCCACGGGGAAGCACACCAGGGCCGCCATGTGGAGCAGCCCCCACAGCGCGGCCTTGATCTGCCCGCCCAGCTGGTTCCTGCCCAGCCAGAGGAGAAACCGGGGGCCTGACCGTACGTCGGGCCTGCCGGGGTCGGGGTACGGAAGATCGCGAATGTGCATGGGGTCCCAGGTCTCGGGCGGTGAGCGGGCGGGCGGAGAGACGAGCCAGAGTCGCCCTCCGAGGGGTACGAATTCAACTGGTTTTTCCTCAAGGAGCAGGGAACACGCCAATCCGCGTGCGGTGCCTCCGCGCCGGGATGGGACCATGGGAGACATGCGAATGTCCGGCACGATGTCCATGCGTACCGCGGCCGCGACCGCCGCCGCGCTGCTCCTCCTCACAGCCTGCGGCGGTGGCGGTGACAGCGGTGGCAACAAGGGCGGTGATGAGAGTAAGAAGCAGGCGCTGCACGGCGGAGCGTCCGCGCCGGACCCCACCCGTATCCCGAAGGTCGGCGACACCCTCCAGTCCCGGATCCCGGCCAATGCCCGCCAGGTCGTCGCGGTCTACGGCGAAGGGGTGAACTCCGCGGACTCCACCGTCGTGCTCTACACCAAGCAGGGCAAGTCCTGGGAGCGCACCCGCAGTTGGGCGGCGCACAACGGCAAGCGAGGCTGGACGACCAGCCATCACGAGGGCGACAAGCGCAGCCCAGTGGGCGTCTACACGCTCAGCGACGCGGGCGGGGTGCTGCCCGACCCCGGCGCTCGGCTGCCCTACACCGCGTCGAACTCCTTCGCCGCGCCCCACTCCTGGCCCGAGTCGCACTGGACCGACTTCAACTACGTCATCGCGATTGACTACAACCGCGTCAAGGGCGCTTCACCGCTGGATCCGACGCGGCCCGAAGGGCAGCGCAAGGGCGGGTCCATCTGGCTGCATATGGACCACGGCAGCGGTACCTCGGCTTGCGTCAGTATCTCCAAGTCCGGCATGGAGTATCTGCTGAAGAACCTCGACCCCAAGCAGCACCCTGTTGTTGTCATGGGGGACAGGGCGCATCTGGCCGCCTGAGACTCCGTCCGTCTGACGTCACGACATATGTCCTGTCGCTCACGACAGATGTGCGTACACAGGTACGTCACATGCGCAAAATGTTTCTGCAAGTGACTGGAAACATTTGCGTCATGTCTTGACGTGTTCAGCGCCAGCCCGACAGGCTGCCATCCGGAACCACCGCCCCCGGTGCGGCAGTTCCGCTTCCCCCCACGGTGGCCTGGCGCGTGGCTGCCTTCGTGGGCACTTCGGTGCCCGGATTCCGAAGGAGCCGCTTTATGCGACACCGGTCCCGTCTGCTGGGCGGAGCGCTGGCCGGGCTGCTCACCGCAGCAGCCGCCACTACCGTCGCCCCCTGGCCCTCCCAGGCCACCCCACCGGGCGACAAGACGGTCACCGCCACCCTCTTCGAGTGGAAGTACGAGGCGGTCGCGCAGGCGTGCAAGGACTCACTGGGCCCTGCCGGTTACGGCTATGTGGAGGTCTCGCCCGCCTCCGAGCACATCCAGGGCGGACAGTGGTGGACCTCGTACCAGCCCGTCAGCTACCGGATCGCCGGCCGACTCGGCGACCGGGACGCCTTCAGGAATATGGTGGACGCGTGCCATCAGTCGGGTGTGAAGGTGCTCGCCGACGCGGTCATCAACCACATGTCGTCCGGTTCGGGCACCGGCACCGGCGGTACGCCGTACGCCAAGTACACCTACCCGGGCACGTATCAGGACCAGGACTTCCACGGCTGCCGCGAGGACATCACCGACTACGGCAACCGCGGCGACGTCCAGAACTGCGAACTCGTCGGCCTCGCCGACCTCGACACCGGCAGCGACGATGTCCGCGGCGTCATCGCCGGTTACCTCAGCGACCTCCGCTCGCTGGGCGTGGACGGATTCCGCATCGACGCCGCCAAGCACATGGCCGCCGATGACCTGGCCGCGATCAAGGGGAGGATGGCCGACCCGGGCCTGTGGGTATCGGAGGTCATCCACGGTGCGGGGGAGGCCGTTTCGCCCGAGGAGTACACCGGAATCGGCGACGTCGACGAGTTCCGCTACGGTGGCCACCTCAAGAGCGCGTTCCAGGGCGGGGACATCGCCCAGCTGAAGTCGGTGGCCGACGGCAAGCTGAGCGGCGACAAGGCCCGGACCTTCGTCGACAACTGGGACACCGAGCGCAACGGCTCCACCCTCACCTACAAGGACGGCGCGTCCTACACCCTCGCCAACGTCTTCATGCTCGCCTCGCCCTACGGTTCGCCGAATGTGTACTCCGGCTACGAGTGGACCGACAAGGACGCGGGCCCGCCCGCGGGCGGCGCGGCAAGCTGCGGCAACGGCAGCGGCTGGACCTGTACTCACGCCAGGACCGACATCACCGGCATGGTCGGCTTCCACAACCGGGTCGCCGGTGCCGAGCTGAAGGACTGGTGGGACAACGGCGGCAGCGCCCTCGCCTTCAGCCGTGGCGACAAGGGCTTCGTCGCCCTCAACAGTGGCGACGGCGAGCTGAGCGAGACCTTCCGCACCTCGCTTCCCGCCGGTACCTACTGCAATGTGGCCAAGGCGGCACCGGAACACTGCGACGGCCATACGGTGACGGTTGCCGGCGACGGCACGGTGCGCACCACCCTTCCGGCCAAGAGCGCACTGGCGCTGCACACCGGCGCCAAGGGCTGAACGCCCGCCGGCTCCGGGTCCCGCCCAAGCGCCCCGCGTACGCGCCCGACGTACGCGGGGTGCGTGCGGTGCCGCGGGAAGGCCGGTCGTGAGCGGCCTCAGTGGTGGCGGTCGTGCGCGGCCTCAGCAGTGACGGCCGTGAGTGGTGGAGAGGGTGTCCAGCAGTCCGCCGAGGACCTCCCGCTGCTCAGGGCTGAGCGGCGCCAGGATGTCCTCCGCGGCCGCCCGGCGCGCGTCGTGCAGTGCCCGGAGCGTCGAGCGGCCGGTGTCCGTCAGCTCGACGCGCACCACCCGCCGATTGGTCGGATCCGGTACCCGGCGCACCGAACCATGTGCCTCCAGGGCGTCCACCAGCGTGGTCACCGCACGTGGCACCACCTCCAGCCGCTGCGCCAGATCCGCCATCCGCGGGGGCTCGTCGGTGTGTGCGACGGTGCGCAGCAGCCGGGACTGGGCAGGGGTGATACCCAGGGGCTCCAAATGGAGCTTCTGGGCGCGGTGCAGCTTCCGGGTCAGGCGCAGCAGCTGCTCCGCCAGGAGGCCGGAGGTCTCGGGCTCGGGCATGATCGGCAGTCTATCAGGACCAGGTTCATTGTGAGCTTAGGTAACAATGAGCTATGCTCCGGTGGCTTCGTACGACCGGACCGCCCGGTCCCCGGCCGCGTCTCTTCCGCCGCCGGACCCTGCCACCAGAAGGAGCCCATGCACCACGACGATGCGTCACGGACCCCGTCGTCCGCCGAACCGGAGCGCCCCGCCCAAGTGCGGCGCATCCTCCGGCTCTTCCGCCCCTACCGCAGCCGTCTCGCCGTGGTCGGTCTGCTCGTCGCCGCCTCCGCGCTGGTCTCGGTGGCCTCACCCTTCCTGCTGCGCGAGGTCCTCGACACCGCCATCCCCGAGCGCCGCACCGGACTGCTGACCCTCCTGGCCCTCGGCATGATCGCCGCGGCCGTCGTCAACAGCTGCTTCGGAGTGCTCCAGACCCTCATCTCCACCACCGTCGGCCAGCGGGTGATGCACGATCTGCGCGCCGCCGTCTACGACCGGCTCCAGCGCATGCCGCTGGCCTTCTTCACCCGCACCCGCACCGGCGAGGTCCAGTCCCGGATCGCCAACGACATCGGCGGGATGCAGGCCACCGTCACCTCCACCGCGACCTCGCTGGTCTCCAACCTCACCAGCGTCGTCGCCACGGTCGTGGCCATGCTCGCCCTCGACTGGCGGCTGACCGTGGTCTCGCTGCTCCTGCTGCCGCTGTTCGTCTGGATCAGCCGCCGCGTCGGCGCCGAGCGCAAGAAGATCACCTCGCAGCGCCAGAAGCAGATGGCCGCGATGTCCGCGATGGTCACCGAATCCCTGTCGGTGAGCGGCATCCTGCTCGGCCGCACCATGGGCCGGTCCGCCTCGCTCACCGAGGAGTTCTCCCGGGAGTCCGAGCGCCTGGTCGGCCTCGAGGTGCGCTCCAGCATGGCGGGCCGCTGGCGGATGTCCACCATCGGTATCGTGATGGCGGCCATGCCCGCCGTCATCTACTGGGCCGCCGGAGTCACTCTCCAGACGGGCGGCCCGTCGATCTCCATCGGCACCCTCGTCGCCTTTGTCTCGCTCCAGCAGGGGCTGTTCCGGCCCACGGTGAGCCTGCTGTCCACCGGTGTCCAGGTGCAGACCTCCCTCGCGCTCTTCGCCCGTATCTTCGAATACCTCGACCTGCCGATCGACATCACCGAACCCGCCGAGCCCCGGCGGCTGGAGAGCGTGCGCGGCGAAGTCCACTTCGACGGCGTCGACTTCGACTACGACTCCCAGGACTCCGCCTCCGCCGGGGGGACGCTGCGCGGTATCGAGCTGACCGTTCCGGCGGGCGGCAGCCTGGCCGTCGTCGGCCCGACCGGCTCCGGCAAGACCACCCTCAGCTATCTGGTGCCCCGGCTGTACGACGTGACCGGCGGCCGGGTGCTGATCGACGGAGTCGATGTCCGGGACCTCGACTTCGACACCCTCGCCCGCGCGGTCGGCGTGGTCTCCCAGGAGACCTATCTCTTCCACGCCTCGATCGCCGACAACCTGCGCTTCGCCAAGCCCGACGCGACCCATGAACAACTCGTGGCCGCAGCCGAGGCCGCCCAGATCCACGACCACATCGCATCCCTCCCCGACGGCTACGACACCCTGGTCGGCGAGCGGGGCTATCGGTTCTCCGGCGGCGAGAAGCAGCGCCTCGCCATCGCTCGGACGATTCTGCGCGACCCGCCGGTGCTGATCCTCGACGAGGCCACCAGCGCCCTGGACACCCGCACCGAACAGGCCGTCCAGGACGCCATCGACGCCCTGTCCGCCGGGCGCACCACCATCACCATCGCCCACCGGCTGTCCACCGTGCGGGACGCCGACCAGATCGTGGTCCTCGACGGTGGCCGGATCGCCGAGCGCGGCACCCACCAGGAGCTGATGGCCCGGGACGGCCGCTATGCCGCCCTGGTACGCCGTGACGCCCAGTTGTCACCCGCCCCGGTCGTCTAGGACAGGGCCTGGCAACGGGGCGTTCACATGAACTCGGCGCGCACCGCCTCCGTGTGCTCGCCGAGTTCGGGCACGGGCCGCATCGGGGCCCGGCGCCCCGCCACCTCGACCGGGGGCAGCAGTCCCCGCAGCGGTCCGACGGGGGAGTTGAACTCGCCCCAGCGCTCCCGGGCCGCCAGCTGCGGATGCGCGGCGAACCCGGCGACATCCCGCAGCCGGGCGTTGGCGATACCCGCCCCGTCCAGCAGCGCGATCAGACCCTCGGCGGTATGCCCCGCGAAGCACTCCTCCAGCTCGGCCGTCAGCTTCTCGTCATGGGCGCGGCGCAGCGGATTGTCGGCGAAGCGCGGATCACGGATGAGCTCAGGGCGGCGCAGCACCCGTTCACACAGGGCCACCCACTCGCGGTCGCTCTGCACACTCAGGAACACCTGCGCGCCGTCACCGCACGCGTAGGCGCCGTATGGGGAGATCGACGGGTGACGGGCGCCACTGCGGGCGAGGGGCGTTCCCCCGTACTCCTGGGTGAAGTACGGATGCCCCATCCACTCGCCCAGCGCGTCCAGGAGACTGACGCTCAAGTCCGTCCCCTCACCGGTGCGTTCCCGCTCGTACAGCGCGGTGAGAATCCCGGTGTAGGCATACATCCCGCCCGCGATGTCCGCGATCGAGATCCCGGGGCGGGCGGGTTCCTCAGGACTGCCGGTGATCGACAGCAGCCCCGTCTCGCACTGGATGAGCAGGTCGTACGCCTTCTTGTCCCGGTAGGGCCCGCTGTCGCCGTACCCCGAGATGGCACAGGTGATCAGACGTGGATACAGGGCCCGCAGCGTCCGGGCCCCGAGGCCGAGCCGGTCCACCGCCCCGGGCGCCAGATTGTGCACGAAGACGTCCGCGCGGGCGAGCAGCGCGTCGAGGACGGCCCGGTCGGCGTCCTGCTTGATGTCGAGGACAACGCTCTCCTTGCCGCGGTTGGTCCAGACGAAGTAGGCCGAGGCCCCCTTCACCGCGCGGTCGTAGTCACGGGCGAAGTCGCCCCGCCCCGGCCGCTCGACCTTGATGACCCGCGCGCCCAGATCGGCGAGCTGGCGGGTGGCGTACGGGGCGGCGACGGCCTGTTCCAGGGCTACGACGGTGATGCCGTCCAGCGGCTGTGCGGGCACGGATGACTCCTTCGGATACGGATAAAGGCCACTGGCTTCCCCGCGCGGGGCCACGGCGCTCGGCTCAGCGCGCGGCGCCACAGTGCTCGGCTCAGCCGAGCAGCCGCCGCAGGAAGGTGATCTGCGCTGCCTGCTGATGGGTGCCGCCGCCCTCATGGCCGTTGAAGTGCCACACCTTCAGCTCCTTCTCGCCCGCGTAGTGGTGGTACGCGGCGAAACCGCAGGACGTCGGGGTGATCTCATCGCGCAGCGCCGTCGAGAAGAGCGCGGGCGCCTGGGCGCGGACCGCGAAGTTGAGCCCGTCGAAGTGGTCCAGTGTGCTGAGTACTTGGTCCACCAGATCGCGCTGCCCGGCACAGAACCGGGCCAGTTCGCCGTAGGGGTCCGCGTCGGTGATCTCGAGCGCCCGTCGGATGTGCGTCATGAACGGCACATCCACCAGGGCTCCGGCGAGACCCGGCACCAGCCCGGCCGCGGCGAGCGCCATCCCGCCGCCCTGGCTGTTGCCGCTGACGACGATCCGGTCGGGGTCCACCAGCGGATGAGTCCGGGCCGCCGCCACCGCGCGTACGGCGTCGGTGTAGAGCCGCCGGTAGTAGTAGTCGTCCGGGGAGAGGATCCCCTTGGTCATCATGCCCGGTGCCTCCGGTCCGGTGCCGCCCGCCGGATCCGGGGTGGCGCCGGGCATCTTCTGGGACCAGCCCTGCCCACGGGTGTCCATCACGAAGACCGCGTAGCCCACCGACGGCCACAGCAGCCAGTTGTGCGGCAGCCCGCGCCCGCCGTGGTAGCCGATGTACTGCACCACGCACGGCAGCGGGCCCGCCGCGTCCCGCGGCGCCAGCAGCCAACCCTGTATCCGGTGCCCGCCGAAACCGGAGAATTCCACGGCATCGGTGTGCACCCGCGTCAGACCCGCGTCGTACGGCGTGAACACCGCGTCCGGGTCCGCCGCGTTCGCCTCGGCCAGCGTGCGCTCCCAGAAGGCGTCGAAACCCTCGGGCTCGGGCAGCGGAGGACGGTAGGCGCGCAGCTGATCCAGGGGCAGATCGACAAACACGTGACAGAACCTCCGAAGTTTCTGTACACCAGCGGCCGTCCGGGTATCCGATCAGCGTTCGAAGGGCTGGTCAAGGGGACACCGCGGCACCGCGGCCATGGTGTGCCCCGGGGTGGTGGCGACCGCGCGGGGGAGTCGTCCGATGGTCGGCGTCAGATCGCGTGGGTGCCGGTGGTCCAGCCGGGGAAGCGCCGCGCGCGGCCCCTGTGCGCGGTGCCGTCGGCGGAGAACGCCCGGCCCCGGTGGATCAGGCGCAGTCCGGCCAGGGCGGGGGCCGGCCGGTCGGCGACATGGCCGGGGAAGCGGGAGTCGTGCGTGAGTGACTGGATGGTGGCCGTACGCTCGACCGGAGCGCCGGCCCTTCGCCGGATCCATGGCCTCGATCGCCCGGCAGTCGATGCCGTAGTACCGCTCAAACAGGCTGCCCCCAGCGCCGTTGCGGGGCCGCGCAACGGGATTCGTGGCGGCGGCCCCGCGCTCCTCAGTGGTCGATCCGGGCGTCGTGCGGCCCGCTGTCCGATACCTCTCCGACATGGGCCGCGGCCGGGTCCAGCACCCGGTTGAGGAACGTCCGGGTGCGGGGGTGGCGTGGCGCGGCCACCACCTGTTCCGGAGCGCCCTCCTCCACGATCACCCCGTCGTCCATGAAGACGACCCGGTCCGCGACCTCCCGGGCGAAGCTCATCTCATGGGTGACCACGAGCATCGTCATCCCCTCGTCGGCCAGCGCGCGCATGACGGCGAGGACATCGCCGACCAGCTCCGGGTCGAGGGCCGAGGTCGGTTCGTCGAAGAGCATCAGCTCCGGGTCCATGGACAGCGCCCGCGCGATGGCCACCCGCTGCTGCTGCCCGCCCGAGAGCTGTGCCGGATAGGCGTCCTCCTTGGCGGTCAGACCGACCCGTTCCAGATTGGCCCGGCCGATGCGCCGGGCCTCCGCCTTGTCGCGCCGCAGTACCCGCCGCTGGGCGATGGTGAGGTTCTCCAGCGCCGTGAGGTGCGGGAAGAGGTTGAACGCCTGGAACACCATGCCGATCTTGCGCCGCACCCGGTCGATGTCCACGTCCGGGTCGGTGACCTCCGCCCCGGCCACGGTCACCGAGCCCGAGGTGGGCTCCTCCAGGAGGTTCACACAGCGCAGCAGGGTCGACTTGCCGGATCCCGAGGGGCCGATCACACACACCACCTCGCCCCGCCGGACCGTGAGGTCGATCCCCTTGAGCACCTCCAGCTCCCCGAAGGACTTATGCAGATTCTCGACCCGGATGGCAACACCGTCAGGCTGTGCCGTCGCGTTCTGCTCCTTCTGCCCCTTGTGTTCCTTCATCCTGCTCACCTCGCCTTCGCCGTACGGGCCTCGAGCCGCCGCACCAGATGTCCCAGCGGAACGGTGATGACCAGGTAGCACACCCCGGCCACCAGGATCGGGGTGAGGCTGCGGTGCTGGTTGAGCGCGTCCCGGCCGAACTTGGACAGTTCGTACTGGTCCAGGGAGAGGCCGAGCAGATAGACCAATGACGAGTCCTTGGTGAGCAGGATCAGCTCATTGGTGAGCGGCGGCAGCACGATCCGGAACGCCTGCGGAATGATGATCGAGACCATGGCCCGGCCGTGGGACATACCCAGTGAACGCGCCGCCTCCATCTGCCCCTTGGGCACCGCCTGGATGCCCGCGCGGATCGTCTCCGCCATATAGGCGGCGCCGACCAGCCCGAGCGCCAGCATCACGGTGACGTAGCGGTCCAGGGCCACCTGGAAGGCGAGCGGCACACCGAAGCCCAGCGCGATGAAGACCAGCAGTGCCGGTACCCCGCGAAAGAACTCGATGTAGGCGATCGACAGCCACCGGTAGGGCGGCACCTGGGACAGCCGCATCAACGCGAGCATCAGCCCCAGCACCAGCCCGAAACCGAAGCCGAGCAGGGTGTAGACGACGGTGTTGACCAGGGCCGTGGTGATGACGTCGGGGAACAGGGACCGGGCGACCTCCGCGTCGAAGAACGCGCGGCGCAGTTCACCCCAGTCCGCGGCCAGGACGAAGACGAGCAGCACGGCGAAGAGCACGGCGTACTGCACCGCCCGTATCGCCCGCGCCCGCTGCCGACGGGTCATTGCCATATCTGTGCGGACTCCTCAGCTCCGATGGCGGTTCGCTGGTGTCAGTTCGCGGCGGGCAGGGCCTAGCTGGCGGACTTCTTGGGCGCGGTGCCGAACCACTTCTTGTAGATCCGGTCGTACCTGCCGTCCGACCGCACTTGCTTCAGCACCTTGTTGATCTTCTTGCGGAGGGCGTCATTGCCCGTGCGCACGGCGATGCCGTACTGCTCTCCGGTGTTGAACTCGGCCGTGACCTTGGTGTCGGGGTTGTCCTTGACGTAGTCGTAGAGCACGCCGTTGTCATTGATGCCCGCGTCGACCTGTCCGGTCTTGACGGCGGTCAGCAGCAGCGCGAGGTCCTCGAACTGGACCAGCTCCGCGCCCTTGGCATTCTTCTGGGCGTAGGCCTCGCCGGTGGTTCCCTGCTGGACGGCCAGCTTCTTGCCCTTGAGATCGGCGAGCGAGGAGTAGGGCTTGCCCTTCTTGGTCACCAGGGCCTGGGTGGCCTCGAAATAGGGGGCGGAGAAGTCGAGATTCTTCTCCCGCACCTCGTTGATGGTCATTCCGGCGGCGGCGACATCGCACTTGTTGGCGTTGAGGTCCTCACCGGACTGGATGCCCTCGAAGGGCGTGTCGACGATCTCCTGTTTCACCTTCAGCGCCGAGGCGATGAAGTCGACCAGGTCCACATCGAATCCGACGACCTTATTGCCCTCCTTCGACTGGAAGGGGGCATACGGAAGGTGGGTGCAGGTGGTGAGCTTCCCGGAGTGCACCAGGCTGATGTCCGAGCCGCCGGACCCGGACGACGCGGTACTGGTGCACCCGGCCAGCAGGGCGACAGCGGCAGCTATGGCTGTGACGGACAGAGCGGAGCGAGCGGACACGGCACCTCCGGACATGGTCGGGGGGACGGCCCCACCGAACACGTGATCAGTGTGATGGGCGCATCCTGCCATCGGTGATGCCCGGTTGTCCCCGCCGTGTGCGTTGCGAGCGGATAACGGCTCCGCGGCTAGCGACGCCGCCGCCACCTGCGGCGCTTGCTCCAGAACCACCCGGCCGGAGGCTCGTCCGCGCGCCAGGGCTGGGGGTCGGGCCCACCGCGCCGCCAGCGCGCGCTCAGCATGCGGGTCCGCGCGGTGGGCTCGGAGACTTCCGCTCCGCGCACAAAATCCTCGTCGAGAACGACATCGTCCCAGCCGTCCGTATTGCCCGAGTTGTCTGCGTTGCCCGCGTTGTCTTCGGGTCCTCGATCCGTGGATCCGGTGCTCACGGGGCACCTCCCGTCCGCCGGTGCCGCTCGGGCACACTTCCTCGGACGGGGAACGTGTGGGGCGGCGGCCGAGTTCCGGTCCCGGCGCTGCCGTCCGTGTACGCCCACCAGGCGGGGCGCCGACCGCCGCGTCCGACGGGTCGTGATCATGGTCACCCCGCTCAGCAGCCCCGGTCGGCGAGGGCGGCCCAGCCGCCCCATGAGGAGGGCGGCTGGGCCGTGGTGGGGAGGCCGGGCCGCTCAGGCCGAGGCCAGGGCGTGCTGCTCCGCCACATGGGCCAGCACACAGGTGACGTTGTCCGGCCCGCCGGCCCGCTGGGCGAGCGCGACCAGCTCCCTGACCGCCCGCCCCGGATCGGACTGCGCGACCAGGACGCGCCGGATCTCCTCGTTGGGCACAACCCCGCTCAGCCCGTCCGAGCACAGCAGATAGCGGTCACCGTCCCGGGCGTCCCGCAGCGCCAGGTCCGGTTCGAAGTCCGCTCCGCAGCGCACGGCCCGCAACAGCAGTGCCCGCTGGGGGTGCGATGCGGCCTCTTCCTCGGTGAGCCGCCCGTCGTCGATCATCGACTGCACCAGGGTGTGGTCATGGGTGATCTGGAACAGCTCACCCTCGCGCAGCAGGTAGGCGCGGGAGTCCCCGATGTGGACCAGACCCAGCTCGGAGCCCGACCACAGAAGTGCGGTGAGCGTCGTCCCGACCCCGGCCAGCGCCGGGTCGGACGCGGCGAGTTCGTTGACCGACTCATGCACCCGCCGTGCCGCGTCCTCCAGCGCGCTCAGCAGCTGACCGCCCGGCACCTCCGCCTCCAGCGGTTTGAGCGCCTCGATCGCCGCCTCGCCGGCATGCCGTCCGCCGCCGAAGCCGTCGGCCACGGCGAGCAGCCGCGGACCCGCGTAACCGACGTCCTCATTGCTCTCGCGGACGGCGCCGGCGTCGGAGAGCACGGCGTAGCGGATTCCCAGGGTGCTGTGAACTGAAGACATCGCGGTGTCCTTCCCGGACAGATGGTCCTCGAGGAAGGCGGCCAGTTCCCGCCGGGCCGCCGTGTCCGCCTCCACCTGTGACCAGTACGCGCGGACCTCCCGGGCCGCGGCCCGGGGCTCCAGCTCGCACACGGCCCGGATCCGGGCCAGCGGCATGCCCAGACGCCGCAGCCAGACCACCAGCCGTGCCCGCTCCAGCTGTGCCGGATCGTAGAAGCGGTAACCGGAGTAGGGATCGACGCGGGCGGGCGTCAGCAGCCCGAGCTCGTCATAGCGGCGGAGCGCCTTGGCGGACAGCCGCGCCGCTCGCGCGAATGCCCCGATCGTCAGCAACTCCATGTCCACCCTCCTCGAGCCGGGCGTTCGCCCGGTCACCGCCGATGCTGAGCCTTCCCCCGGGAGGAAGGTCAACGGCGAGGCGGCGGTTCCCTAGGCGATCCGGTCGAGGTCGGTGCGGAGCACCTGATGGAGCGGTGGCGCCCCGGCCATCAGCCGTTCCACCTCGTCGGTCACCGCCGCACCGAGCCGCTCCAGCTCATGGCCCATCGCCCCCGCGATATGCGGGGTGAGCAGGACGTTGGGCAGGGTGAACAGCGGTGATCCGGCGGGCAGCGGCTCCGGTTCGGTGACATCCAGGACCGCCGAGATCCGGCCGGTGGACAGCTCGGTCAGCAGGGCGTCGGTGTCGACCAGCGCGCCGCGCGCGGTGTTGATGAGCGTGGCGCCGTCCGGCATCAGGGCCAGCCTGCGACTGTCGAGCAGCTGCCGGGTGGCGGGCAGCGACGGGGCGTGCAGGCTCAACACCTCACTGGTGGCCACGAGTTCGTCCAGCGGCAGTGCGCGTACACCGAGCGCCTCCGCCTCCGGCGGTGCCAGATGCGGGTCGTACACCGACACTTCCAGATCGAACGGGCGCAGCAGCTCGATCACCCGGCGACCGATCCGGGAGGCGCCCACGATCCCCACCCGGCGCCGGAAGTTGCCGATGCGCGCGGTCCGTCCGGCGGAGGGGAAGCGGTGCTCGGTGGCGTACAGGGCGCGCAGCCGCAGGGTGTCCTTGCCGGCCAGCAGGATGGTGGCGAGGGTGAACTCGGCGACGGGCAGGGCGTTGGCCGCCGCGGCGGAGGAGATCAGAAGCTCGCGCTCCCAGCAGGCGGGGGTGATGTGTCCCTTGACGCTGCCCGCGGCGTGCACCACCGCGCGCAGCTTCGGAAGCCCGTCGAGCACCGCGGCGGTCAGCGGTTCGCAGCCCCAGCCGGTGATCAGCACCTCCACGGCGGCCGGGTCGGCACCGGTCACCGCCGACGGGCGGACAGCGGCGGCGGGCGGGATCGTCACGAACGCGGTGAGGCGGTCCATCAGCGGCGCGGGAAAGAGCCTCGGGAGATGCACGGGGTCCATCACGAACAGCGCGGCGGGGGAGTCGGGCACCATGGCCTCCTGGTCACACAGGCGATATGCGATCAGCCTCTCTCGCCCTGAAGAGACAGGCCAATAAGAAAGAGAAACAGCTCAATCCGATATAGCTGTGTCATTGCTAATAATCAGTCATATTCTTGCATCTTCCCCTCTTTAGGTATTCGCCATGCTTTCCCTGGGCACTGACGGTGTATCCGCGCACACCTGTGCGCTCTCGTGGCCTCACGCGAAGGGGCCTCACGAGAAGAGGGAGGTTCCTCATGTCCATTTCCACCACACCCGGAACCGTGTGGGGCACCTGGATCAACCTGCAAGGCGGGATCCACTCCGAGCCCGCCCCGGTCCTGTTCGCCGACGACCGGGTGCAGGTCTTCATCCGCGGCGGGTCGAACGCCCTGTGGAGCAGGGTCGAGGGCCGCGACGGCAGTTGGCTCGGCTGGTTCCAGTACATCGGTGTGTCGATCGACGGCATCCCCGCCCCCATCCGCGGCAAGGACGGCAGGATCCGGGTCTTCTACCGCACCCCGAACAACAACCTCGAGGTCATCACCCAGACCAGTCTCAACGGCGGCTACAGCGGGCCCCAGGTGCTGGTCACCGGCATCGGGGACGACCCGGCCGCGGTGCTCAACGCCGACGGCCGCATCCAGGTGTTCTTCCCCGGGACCGACGGCGCGCTGTGGTCCATCCGCAACCAGGACCTGCTGTACGAGACCTACACCGCACCGGTCTCCATCGGCGGAAGCATCCGCTCCACCCCCTCGCCCATCCTGGACGGCGGGGGACGGATCGTGGTGGCCGTCAAGGGTGTCGGCGACACCCTCTACACCACCCAGCAGACCGCCGAGAACTCCACCACATGGGAGGCCCTCGCCCTGGCCTCCAACAACGTCACCAGCCGTCCCTCGGTGTGCCTGGACGCGGCGGGACGGGTGCAGATCTTCTTCCGCGGATCCGACGCCGCGGTATGGCGGGTGGGCCAGAGCGACAACTACGAGACGTTCGGCGCCCCGGTCCAGCTCGGCGGCCAGATCGTCTGGCGCCCCACCTGCGGCCTCGGCCAGGACGGCCGGATCAACGTGTTCATCAAGGCCACCGACAACGCCCTGTGGGTCGCCGTCCAGTCCACCGAGAACGACCCGACCTACACCAGCTTCCAGTCGCTCGGCGGGTCCATCGGATCCGCGGGCATCAGCGTCCCCATCCTCAACGAGGAGAATCTGCTCTACGTCTTCCTCCAGGGCAGCGGAACCGCCAGAGACCTCTGGCTCCAGCGCCAGACGTTCGTCTGACCGCCCCCCGCACCGCGACCGGCCTCATCGCGCACCCCGAGGCCGTGACGAGCGCCGGCAGTGATGCCCACACTGCTGGCCTCTTGCATGTGCGGCCCTTCTCGCACCGACGAAGGCCCGCGACGGGCACCGCATTCGGAAGATCCACCGGGCGTGATGTCGCGGTCCCGGTGCAGACCTGGCAGGCTCAGCCCGGCGGAACCCCCAGCTCCGCCCGGGGAGGTCCGTCCGCCCCGAACCTCCGTCGAGGACAAGGAAGAGCCACATGGTCCATCTCGCCGCTGACGACCGCTACGACTCCATGCACTATCAGCGCTGTGGACGTAGCGGAGTGCTGCTGCCGAAGGTCTCGCTCGGCCTGTGGCACAACTTCGGCGACACCCACCCGCTCGAGAACCAGCGCGCGGTGCTGCGCCGCGCCGTGGACCTCGGCGTCACCCACATCGACCTGGCCAACAACTACGGCCCGCCACCAGGCAGTGCCGAGGCCAATTTCGGCACCGTCTTCGCCCAGGACTTCCGCCCGTACCGCGACGAGCTGTTCATCGCGACCAAGGCCGGATACCTCATGTGGCCGGGCCCGTACGGCGAATGGGGGTCGCGCAAGTACCTCCTCGCCAGCCTCGACCAGTCGCTGTCCCGGATGGGCCTGGACTACGTCGATGTCTTCTACTCCCACCGCTTCGACCCGGACACTCCCCTCGAGGAGACGATGGGCGCGCTCGACAGCGCGGTACGGCAGGGCAAGGCGCTCTACGCGGGCCTGTCCAACTACCCGCCGGAGGCGATCACCGAGGCCGCCGCGATCCTGAAGGAGCTGCGCACGCCGTATCTGATCAACCAGCATCCGTACTCAATGCTCGAGCGCGGGGTCGAGGGCGGGGTGCTGGAGTCCTCGGCGCGCGCGGGCGTCGGCGTCATCGCTTTCTCGCCCCTCGCGCAGGGCCAGCTCACCGACCGCTATCTGAAGGGGGTGCCCGCCGACTCCCGGATGGCGCTCGGCCACTTCCTCACCCGTGACGCGCTCACCGAGGAGCGCCTCACCCTGCTGCGCGCGCTCGACAAGATGGCCGAGGGGCGCGGTCAGTCCCTCGCCCAGATGGCGCTGGCATGGGTGCTGCGGTACCCGCAGGTGGTCTCGGTGCTGATCGGCGCGAGCTCCGTCGCCCAGCTCGAGCAGAACGTCGCCGTGCTGGACTCGCCCGGCTTCACCGACGCCGAACTCGCCGAGATCGACCGGCTCTCCACCGAGGCCGGGGTGGAGATCCCCTGATGACCCGGGTGCCTCCCGTCGGGCGCGCGTCCGCCGGGGAGGCGCTGCGGCTACGGTTCACCCATGAGCGGTGAGACGGGCCTGCGGGAGCGCAAGAAGCAGCGGATGTACCGGACGATCTCCGAGACGGCGATCTCGCTGTTTCTCCAGCGGGGGTTCGACGAGGTGTCCGTCGCCGATGTGGCGGCCGCGGCCGAGGTGTCCAAGCCCACGCTGTTCCGCTACTTCGCCTCCAAGGAGGATCTGGCGCTCCACCGGTTCGCCGACCACGAGGACGAGGCGGCGCGGGTGGTGCGCGACCGGGCGGAGGGGGAGTCGCCGCTGGAGGCGCTGCGGCGTCATTTCCTGGCCGGGCTGGAGCGCCATGACCCGGTGACCGGGCTCAACGACGACACGGATGTCCTCGCCTTCCACCGGCTGTTGTACGGCACCCCCAGTCTGGTCGCCCGGCTCTTCGCATACATCGGCCGCTCGGAGGACGCGCTCGCACGCGCCCTCGCGGAGGCGGAGCCGGCGGAGGGCGGTCCGGACGACATCACGGCGCGGCTGGCCGCGGGCCAGATCATCGC
Organism: Streptomyces sp. JLBJ103; assembly: GCF_058215575.1. Classification (NCBI taxonomy): domain Bacteria; kingdom Bacillati; phylum Actinomycetota; class Actinomycetes; order Kitasatosporales; family Streptomycetaceae; genus Streptomyces; species Streptomyces sp. JLBJ103. Next base: position 8,291,764 of record NZ_CM177089.1, read on the forward strand.
CGTCCAGCGGATCCTGGCGCAGGAGAACTGGCGCCTCATCGAGGCCGGGGCCCCCGCCTGGGGGGTCCAGCCGGACGCGGTCGCCGCCGCCGAACGCGCCTTCACCATGCTCCGCTCGGGCCTTGCCGCTTACGCCTGACCCGGAACGTCTGCCCCGGGAAGATTCACCCCTCCACAAATAACGTGACTAGGTTACAAAATTAACTGAGTCACGCTATGCTGTCCTGGTCGAACGGTACGAGGGGGCACAACCATGACCACAGCCGATCAGCACATCCACGGCGCCGAGCCGGGCCACATGGACCCCGTGGGCTCCGCGGGCTCTCCAGGTCCTCAAGGCGCGCTCACCGGCCGGCTCACCGAGGAGCGCGCCTACCACGACGCCTGCCGCGCGGCGATGGCCCGGATGGTGCGCGGCGCCGATGACCAGGTCTTCACCGGTGAGGACGTCTCGGGCAGCGGTGCGGACGCCGAGGTCCTCGACCACCATCTCCGCAGCTACGCCAAGGAGCTGGCCCCGGACACCCCGCTGTTCTTCGGTCGGCTCGACTTCGACCACGGCCCCGCGGCGGGGGACCACCGTGGGCAGCGCTACCACATCGGCTGCCGGCGGATCGTCGAGCACCCCTCAGCGCCCCCGCTGGTGCTCGACTGGCGGGCTCCCGTCTCCCGCGCCTTCTACCAGGCCGGTCCCCGTGATCCCCAGGGGGTGGCGGTCCGCCGCCGTTTCGGCTGGGCGCCCTTCAGTCGCGGCGATGCCACGGACCTCACCGGTATCGAGGACGAGCACCTCACCTCCGGCCGGGCCCGCCGGGACCCCGGCCGGACGTCACCGGTGAGATCGAACGCCCCCGGGTCGGGCCGATGCGCGATATCGCCGCCACCATCCAGCCCGAACAGGACGACCTGGTCCGTGGCGAACTCACCGCATCGGTCTGCGTCCAGGGCGCCCCCGGCACCGGAAAGACGGCCATCGGCCTGCTCCGGGCCGCCCATCTCCTCTACACCCACCCCCAGCGCATCCAGCGCGGCGGCCTGCTCGTCCTCGGCCCCAACCGCGCCTTCCTGCGCTACATCGCCGAAGTCCTGCCCGCACTCGGAGAAATCGACATCCGCCAGTGCACCCTGGAGGACGAGATCGCCCGACACCCGGTGGGCGCGACCGATGACGAGGCCGCCGCGGCGCTCAAGCACGACCCCCGTATGGCCGGCGTGCTCGCCCGCGCCCTGTACGGCCGGGTCCGCCCGCCCGCCGAGTCGCTCGCCGTCCCGGACGGCTCGTACCGTCGCCGTATCACGCTCGATGCACTGGAGCGGATCGTCGAGGAGATTCGCGCCGACCGACTGCCCTACGCGGTCGGCCGCGAGCGGGTACGGTCCCGCGCGGTCGGCCTGCTCCAGCGCCAGGCCGAGCGGCGGGCCGGACCGCCGAGTACCGAATGGCTGCGCCGGATGGAGCGGTCCGCGGCCATGACCGCGTTGGTGAATGCCGTATGGCCCGCCGTCCGCCCCGAGGAGGTGGTGGCCGAGCTGTTCAGCGACGCCGACGCGCTGGCCCGTGCCGCCGACGGACTGCTGACCGAGCGGGAGCGGTCCGCCCTGCTGTGGCGCAGACCCCCGCGATCGTCCAAGAGCGCCCGATGGTCGGCGGCGGACCTAGTGCTCCTCGACGAGGTGGCCGGCCTCATCGAACGGCCCGCGGGCTATGGCCATATCGTCGTCGACGAGGCCCAGGACCTCTCCCCGATGCAGTGCCGCGCCATCGCCCGCCGCGCCGGATTCGGCTCCCTCACCGTCCTCGGCGACCTCGCCCAGGGCACCACCCCCTGGGCCGCGCGCAGTTGGGCCGAACACCTGGGTCACCTTGGCAAACCAGAGACCGTCGTGGTGCCGCTGACCACCGGATTCCGGGTCCCGGCAGCCATCATCGAGCTCGCCAACCGCCTCGTGGCGACGCTGCCGGCGACGCACCCGCGGCCCGCTCGCTGCGCCGCGACGGGAGCCTGCGGATCCGCCGGACGGCCGCACTCACCGAGGAGGCGGTGGCAACGGTCCGTGAAGCCCTGGAGCGGGACGGCTCGATCGCCGTCATCGCCGCCGCGGCGGACACCGCGCGGCTGAGCCAGGCGCTGGAGAAGGCCGGGATCGCGACCGTCGCCGCTGAGGAGCCGGACAGCGCCGCCCGCGTCACCGTGCTCCCCGCGAACCTGGCCAAGGGGCTGGAGTACGACCACGTGGTCATGGCCGAACCGGCGGCCATCGTGGACGCCGAACCACGCGGTCTCCACCGGCTGTATGTGGTCCTCACGCGCGCCGTCTCGAGGCTCGACATCCTGCACCACCGCCCCCTGCCGGACGCCCTGCGGTGATCGCGGAGGAGGGCGCCCGGATAGCATGAGCGGTCCGCTCGCGACCCACCCCACCACGCCGTACGGAGACGCACCCTTGGCCACACCACGGATTCCCGTCATCCTCCTCACGGGCTTCCTGGGCTCCGGGAAGACCACTCTGCTCAACCATCTGATGCGGGACAGCGCGGGCACTCGCATCGGCGTCATCGTCAACGACTTCGGCAGCGTCAACATCGACGCCCTGGCCGTCGCGGGCCAGGTCGACTCGATGATCCCCATCGAGAACGGCTGTCTGTGCTGCGCCGCGGACGCCTCCGAAATGGACGACATGCTCCAGCGGCTCACCGACCCGGCGCTGCGCATCGATGTGGTGGTGATCGAGGCCAGCGGTCTCGCCGAGCCGCAGAGCATGATCCGTTCGCTGCTGTCCAGCACCAGCGAACGTATCGTCTACGGCGGGCTGGTGGAGGTCGTGGACGCCGCGGAGTTCCCCCGTACCCGCGAGCGCCATCCCGAGCTCGACCGCCATGTGCGCGCCGCCGACCTCGTGGTGCTCAATAAAACCGACCGGGTGGGGGAGCAGGAGCGCCGGGCCGTGCTGGAGACGGTGGAGGAGATCGCCCCGGGCATCCCGGTCCTCACCGCCGAACACGGTCGTGTCGACCCCGCCCTGCTCTTCGACCACCGGCCCTGTACCACCGCCGAGGAGCGCTTCCAGCAGCTCTCCTTCGCGGATGTGTGCAGCGGCGAGCACGACGACCACAGCCGTCATCTCCACGCCGCCTACGAGAGCGTGGAGTTCACCTCGGCCGAGCCGCTGAACCCACGGCGTGTCATGGATGTCCTCGACAGCCGCCCCGCGGGCCTCTACCGCATCAAGGGTTTCCTGCACTTCGCGGGCGCCGGAGGCGACCACAAGTACGGGCTGCACGCGGTCGGTTCCTTCCTCCGGTTCCAGCCCGTTGCCTGGGAGCGCGGTGAACCCCGCGCCACCCAGCTGGTGATGATCGGCACCGGTCTCGATGCCGACACCCTCACCAAGCGTCTCGCGGACTGCGTCGAGACCGCGCCGGACGAGGTCGACGACCGGCAGATGATGGGCGTCCTGCGCTATGTGCAGACCGAAGAGCTGGAGGAGCCGGAAGAGCCCGAAGAGCGCGCTGAGGCCGGTGCGTTGGCCGAAAACCTACGGGACTAGAGAATCTCTGCGGCGGGGTGCACAACGGTTCGGCGGTCTCACGGGTCGAGGTGGGTGTACATGAGGTAAACGCTTGCCAACAAGCAGGAGGATGTGTGCGTTCCCGTTCCCTCTCCGCCGTCGCACGCTGTGCGACGGTGGCCGCACTAGTGACCACCCCCGCTGTCTTAGCCGGCCCCTCCGCCAGTGCGGCCGGTTCCGCCCGCACCACCGCGGCCGCCGCCACCCCACAGGCCGACTTCAACAAGGACGGATTCGCCGACCTCGCCGTCTCCGCGCCGACGGGCACGGTGGGCGGCAAGGCCAAGGCGGGCTATGTCGCCGTCGTCTACGGCTCGGCGTCCGGGGCGAACACCGGCCACCGGCAGGTCATCGGGGAGGACGCCGCCGGCGTCCCCGGGGACCCGGAGGCGGACGCCAGATTCGGACAGCGCACGGTCGCTCGCGACTTCGACGGCGACGGCTACACCGATCTCGCGGTCCAGTCCAGCAGCACCCCGGACGTCACCGTCCTGTGGGGTTCGGCCAACGGTCTGAGCGGTGGCACCGCGCTGCCCAAGGGCGACGGCGACAACTTCGGTTCCAGCATCATCGCCGGTGGTGACATCAACGGCGACGGCCACGCCGACCTGATCGACCTCACCCAGGTCGGCACCGAACCGGATTCAACGACCGCCCTGCGCGTCCGGTTCGGCCCGTTCACCCGCGACGGCGCCGCCGCGGGCAGCGCCACCGCCGACACCGGGAAGATCGACGCCCCGACCAGCCTGACCGTGGGCGATGTCACCGGCGACGGCAAGGACGACGTGGTCACCACCCACGCCTTCGAGGAGATGTCCGAGGCCACGCTGTTCTGGAAGGGCGGCACGGACGGTCTGACGAAGTCGTCCGCCCGGCTCGACCACGGTGCCTCGGCGGCCATTGGCGACGTCGACAAGGACGGCCACGCCGATCTGATCATGCGCACCGTACCGGGCAACGTCGTGGAGAACCTGCCGTACGACCACGGCACCCTCAAGGTGCTCTACGGCACCGCGTCCGGTCCGAGCACCACCCGCACCAGGGTGATCGACCAGAACACCCCGGGTGTGCCGGGCGCCAATGAGGACGGCGACCAGTTCGGCTACGAGCTGAGCGCCGGTGACGTCAACGGCGACGGCTATGCCGATGTCGCCGTCGGCATCCCCTACGAGGACATCGACGGCGGCAAGGACGCGGGCAGCGTCGTCCAGCTCTACGGCGGCGCGGGCGGTCTGTCCGGCACCGGCGCCCAGGCGTTCACCCAGGACACCGCCGGTGTTCCGGGCGCCGGCGAAGCGGGTGACCACTTCGGCGCGGCGGTACGGCTCGGCGACACCAACGGCGACCGCAGGGCCGATCTGTCCGTGGGCGCCCCCGAGGAGGACGGCGCCCACACCTCCAGCGGTGCCGCCTGGGTGCTGCGCGGTCAGCCCGGTGGCCTCACCACCGATGGCGTGGTCTCCTTCGGCCCCGCCACGCTCGGCGCCGCCGAGCCGGGAGCGGGCCTGGGCACCGAGTTCCAGCGGTAAGCCCTCGCCCTCGCACGCTCAGCCCTCCCCGGCGTCCTCCGGCCCGTCGGCCCGCTCGCGCGGGTCGGCGCGGTCCGGTTCCTCGCCCCTGGAGGGCAGCGGAAGCAGCACGCGGAAAGTGCAGCCCTCACCGGGCGCGGTGTTGATGTCCACCCGCCCGCCGTGCGCGGAGACGAGCGAGTGGACGATGGCCAGCCCCAGTCCCGAGCCACCGCCGGCGTTCCGGCTGCGGGAGTCATCGGCACGGTAGAAGCGCTCGAAGACCCGCTGTCGTTCCTCCGGTGACAGACCGGGACCCCGGTCGGCCACCTCGAGCACGGCGTACGCGCCTTCGGTTCCCACACCGATGCGGACGGGGCTGCCGGAAGGGGAATGCGCCACCGCGTTGCCGACCAGATTGGTGACCACCTGCCGCAGCCGCGCCTCGTCGGCCAGCGCCGGTGCGGACGCCGGCCGGCCGCCGCCGGGCCCGGTGAGGGTGACCTCGCGGGTGGCGTCCAATGCGCGTACGTCGTGCAGGGCGTCGGCCGCGAGGGTGCGCAGATCCATCGGGGCCAGCTCCAGCGGGAAGGCGAGCGGCTGGTGCGCGTCGGCCGCGGTGCGATGGGCGTCCTCGTCCAGCCGTGCCAGCAGCAGCATGTCCTCGACGAGCTGGGTGAGGCGTTCGGACTCCTCGGCGATCCTCCGCATGGTGTGGTCGATGTCCTGGCGGGTCGGCAGCGCGCCCATGCGGTACAGGTCCGTATAGCCCTTGATGCCGACGAGCGGGGTGCGCAGTTCATGGCTGCCGTCGGCGAAGAAGCGCCGCATCCGCGCCTCGGCCTCGGCTCGGGCGCGGAAGGCGCTGTCGATCCGGGCGAGCATCTGGTTCAGATACTCGGTGAGTTGGCCCACCTCGGTGTGCGGGCCCGCCAGTTCGGGGATCCGCTGGGAGTAATCGCCCGCGGTGATCGCCGCCGTCGTCTCCTGGATCCGGGTCAGCGGACGCAGTCCGGAGCGGACCGCGAACCATCCGGCCACAGCGAGCACGGCGATCAGCGCGGCCCCGGCGGTGAGCGAGACGTTCCGGGTCCTGGTGACGGTGGCCTCGGCCGCGTCCAGGGACGAAGCCACGATCACGCTTCCGGAGCGCTCCGAGGTGGCCGCCATGGGCAGGCCGCGCGGTCCGTCCCGGGGCACGGTGACGACTCGCCACGTGTGGTCGCCGTGGTGCGCGCGCACCGTGAACGGACGCCCGTGTGTGGCCAGGACGGCCTGGCGGTCCAGCCGGGGGAGTGCCGGGCCGCCGCCGGGGGGTGCCGCGGTCGCCCCGAACGCCTCGTCCGGGGCACCCCGGTCGTCCACGTACGTCACCGTCGTGCTCTCGAAGAAGCTGAGGAGCCGCATACTGTGCGGGGGGTCCGAGGGAGGGGCCACCTGGCAGGCGATCTCGGCGGTCAGCGTGAGCCGCGAGTCCATCCGGTCCTGGAGATAGTCGCGCAGCGTGGTGCTGACGACCACGCCCGCCGCCAGCAGCCCCACCGCCACCAGGGCCATGGACAGACACAGCAGACGTGTGCGCAGGGAGAGCCGGGTCAGCGCGCGCCCCATCCGGGTCACGGGCGCCCGCCCTGCTTCCGCGGTCCGCGGACGACGTATCCCACGCCGTGCACGGTGTGCAGGAGTTTGGGCTCCACCCGGTCGATCTTCCGCCGCAGATAGCTGATGTAGGTGTCGACGATGCTCGGGTCACCGCCGAAGTCGTAGGCCCACACGTTCTCCAGGATCTGTCCCTTGGACATCGTCCGCCCGGCGTTGGCCATCAGGAAGTGCAGCAGCCGGAACTCGGTCGGCGACAGTCGGATCTGCTCCCCGGCCCGAGTCACCAGATGCCCCTCCGGCTCCAGCTCCAGATCGGCCACGACCAGACTGGCGGGCGGCTCGCCCTTGGTGCGGCGCAGCACGGCCTGGATCCGGGCGATCAGCTCCTCCAGGTCGAACGGCTTGGTGACGTAATCGTCGCCGCCCAGCCGCAGCCCGTTGACCTTGTCCGCGGCGGCGTCGCGCGCGGTGAGGAAGAGCACCGGCACGGCGCCGCCGTGCCCGTTACCGGAGGACCTCGGCTGTGCGCGCAGCCTGCGAATCACCTCGAAGCCGTCCATGTCCGGCAGCATGATGTCCAGCAGGACCAGATCGGGGGGCTGATGGGCGGCCATGTCCAGCGCCTCCCGCCCGTTCGCCGCCGCGTCGACGTCGAACCCGGCGTACCGCAGTGCCGCGGGCAGCAGTTCCCGGACGGTCGGTTCGTCGTCGACGACGAGGAGATGGGGCCGGGGAGCCGTCGCCGTATGCCGCGGGTCTGTCGCTTCTGCCATGGTCTGGGGTGCCGCCTAGGGGGACTGTGGGTACCGGGTCTGTTCAGCACAGCACGGGGTGGTCAGGATGCCGAGTCGTAGCTGCCCTGCGGGCGGCGACCGGGGGCGCGGGCGGCCAGGGGCCGTCCGGAGCCGTCGGGCCGCGTCCGGCTCCGGTGCGTGGCGCGGGTTCCGTGGATCCGGCTCCCCCAGTATGCCGCGAGCCCGGCGAGGACGAGGCTGCTCAGCCCGGCCAGGCCCACAGTGCCGTCGAGGCCGCCGGTGACACCGCGCATTTCCTGCCCCATGACGCTGACGCCGATCCGGAAGGAGGCTCGAGGGAGCAGGGCGAGCAGGATCGCCGTGCCGCAGACCGCGAAACTCGTCCGCAGAGCGATCTCCACATGGCGGCCCAGAAGCGCGTTGGCTTCCTCGCGCGCTCCACGCACCGGGGTCCGCGCCGCGGCCCGGTAGCCAGTGAGCACCAGAGCAGCGACGAGGACGAGCAAACCGATCAGCCACAGTGGTGCCCCGGCCACGGTCCGGTCAGCGATGGTCACTGTACGGTCGGTGAACCCACCGTCGGTCCGGCCACCCTGGCCCATCATCCCCAGCAGTCCGCCGAGTTCGCCCTGTTGCTGGTGGATGCCCGCCTCCCACGACGAGCCCAGACCGGAGGTGAGTGCGACGGCCGGCAGATCCGGCCCCGCCAGCAGCAGCGCTCCGGCGGGCTTGGCCGCGCGGTCCCACCCGGCCAGCGTCGCGCCACCGGCCAGCGCCCCGACGATCAGGGGCAGCCAGCACAGGGTGGTGAGCACACCGGTCAGCGCCGAGGCCACGGGGTGCCACTTCAGCCGCAGCCGGCTCAGAGCGAGAGCGCTCGGCAGCGTGGTCCGCCGAACCGCCACACAGCCGAGTCCGAGGATCATCGCTACCCCGACCACACCGAGGAGGGCCGCCATCGCGGGGTCGGCCTCGAACCGTATCGAGCGCAGGGCGGACATGCCGCCGTCCCCGAACCCGCGGAGGGGCTGCTGCCCTGAGCCATCACCGCCCTCTCCGACCACACCCTCCGGCAGCCGCAGCGTGCCATGCGCCAGCAGCGCCAGCGACGGGAACAGCACCGCGGCGGCGCACAGCGCACCGCCCATCCGGGCCAGCAGCAGTGCGGAGGCCGGGCGGGGGCGTGAACGCAGCGGCCGGAAGAAGCCGTACCCCAGCACCACCGCCCCCAGGAACGTCAGTCCCAGCGGTATCGCGGCCGCCTGGCCCGCCACCTCGAGACTCAATCCGTCGCCAAGTCCTCCAAGACCGCCGCCCAGACCGCCGCCACCGCCCAGGCCGCCCGCGCGCCCGCCGTTCTCCCCGAGCGGTACGGGGGAGTCGGACTCGAGCGTGAGCCCGCTCCCCGTGGCCATGGTGGTGACCGCCCAGGTGAGCCGGGACACGGGGGCGATCTCATCGGCGCACAGGGCGAGCAGCGCCAGATACGCGGTGACCGCCATCACCACAACCGCGGCGAGGACCGCGAGTGCGCCTTCGAGGGCGTGGCGCAGGGCGCCACCGGGCCGTACGGTCGTGGACCGCGACGCTACGGACATCACTGATCCTTCCTTTCGCCGTTCCGGTGGATCAGGAGCCGAGCCCGGCCGGGGCGGTGGATGCGCGGACGGGCTCGTCCGGTTCGTTGCGCTCCGGGGCGCCCAGCTTCGCGCCCTCCACATCGATGTCCGGCACCCAGCGGTCCAGCCGGCGGGGGAGCCACCACGCCCGGTGGCCCAGCAGGGCCAGGACGGCCGGTACGAGTGTCATCCGGACGATGAAGGCGTCCAGGAAGACGGCCGTGGCCAGCCCGAAACCGATGGTCTTCACCATCAGCTCGTCCGATCCCATGAACGCCGTGAAGACCGAGATCATGATGATGGCCGCCGCCGTGACGACCCGTCCCCCGAATTCGAATCCGCTGCTGATCGCGTCGAGCGGCGACTGCCCGCTCACGTACGCCTCCCGCATCCGGGTCACCAGGAACACCTCGTAGTCCATGGCCAGTCCGAACACCACCCCGACCATGAAGATCGGCGTGATCGACACCACCGGCCCCGGATCGGACACCCCGAACAGGGAAGCACCCCAGCCCCACTGGAAGACCGCGACGACCCCGCCCAGTGCCGCGGCGATGGACAGGACAAACCCCAGCGCGGCTTTGAGGGGGACCAGAAGGGAGCGGAAGACCGCGATCAGCAGCAGCAGCGCCAGGCCCGCCACGAGTGCGAGATAGGGAACGAGCGCGTCGGTCAGCTTCTGCGAGACGTCGATGTTCATCGCGGTGGAGCCGGATACCATGATCTGCGCGCCACTGTCGGCCTCGAGACCGGGATCGCGCAGTGCGTGAACGAGGTCGGTCGTTTCCTGACTGCTCGGCGCGGTGGCGGGCACCACGGTGAGAACTGCGGTGTCGCCGGAGTCGTTGACGCGGGGCGGATTGACCCGGGCGACATCGTCCATCCGCTGGATACGGGCGCCGGCGCGCTCCGCGGCGGTCTTGGCGCTTGCGCCGCCCTCGGGCTGCACGACCACCATCAGCGGGCCGTTGAATCCCGGGCCGAACTCCTTCGACAGCAGGTCGTAGGCGCGGCGCTGGGTGGTGGAGGTCGGCTGGCTGCCGTCGTCGGGCAGGTCCAGTTCCAGGGATGCGGCGGGCACGGCCACCGTGAGCAGGGCGGCCACCCCTACGAGCAGGACGGTGAGCGGGCGGCGGGTGACGAAGCGGGCCCAGCGCACGCCCATCCCGGGCCGGGGAGCGGCACCCGGGTCAGGGCTCTTGGCGCCAGCGGCCTTGGCGCCAGAGGTCCTGGCGAACCGCCTTCCGCGGCGCGGTCCGGCGGGCCGGATACGGCGCCCGGCGATGCCCAGCAGCGCCGGGACCAGCGTGACGGCGATGAGGACGGCGAGCGCGACCGTACCGGCCGCGGCCAGCCCCATCTGCGTCAGCACCGGGATGTTCACCACACTCAGACCCACCAGCGCGATCACCACGGTCAGTCCGGCGAACACCACCGCCGATCCCGCCGTGCCCAGGGCCCGTCCGGCCGCCTCCTCCCGGTCCTTGTACTCCGCGAGCTCGGCGCGATACCGGGAGACGACGAACAGGGCGTAGTCGATGCCCACCGCCAGGCCGAGCATCGTGGCGAGTACGGAGGTGGTGGAGCCCAGGCCGAGTGTGCTGGAGAGCACCTTGATGACACTCATGCCGATACCCACCCCCAACAGGGCGGTGAACAGGGGCAGTCCCGCGGCGAGCAGCGCGCCGAAGGTGATCACGAGGACCACCGCGGCCACGGCGATCCCGATGGCCTCCGAGGCATGGCCGCCCTTCGAGGCGGACAGGGCGTTGCCGCCCACCTCGACCGTGAGCGCGGAGGACCGGGCCTGCTCCACGGTGTCCATCAGCGCGGTGCGCGAATCCTCCTTCACCTCGGGGCCGGACACCTCATAGGTGACCTGGACATACGCGGTGGAGCCGTCCTTGCTCACCGAGTGGGTCACGAAAGGATCGGTCACCTGGCTGACCTGCGGGTCCTTCCCCAGCTCCCGGACGGTTCGCCCGATGGCCTCCTTGGTCTGCGGCTCGGTCACCCGGCCGCCGTCGCTCGTGAACACCACACGTGCCGTGGCCCCGTCGGCGTTCTGCCCGGGAAATCGCTCGTGGAGCACGTCATAGGCGCGCTGCGCCTCCGTGCCCGGCATGGCGAAGTCGGTCTGGGGGGCCGCGGGGGCCTGGGCGGCCAGCACACCGGCGAGGACCAGGAGACCGGTCCACAGCACGGTGACGTACCACCGTCGTCGGAAGGAGAAGCGGCCCAGCGCGGACAGGAAGGTGGCCACAGACATGGCTCCCGGTCGGATCGTGGTTCAACAGGGCGGAAACCGCACGCCCTTGAGCCCCGACTGCCGCCGCAGCGCTCCTGAAGGAGGGGACATGGCTGAGGTGACGCGGACCGGTCGGGCGGTACGGCGAGCGGACGGCCGGTCCGGACCGTGGTCCGGACCCGCTGTGCCGCCGATCCGTACCGGGACCGGCCCGTCCGCTCTGACAACGGAGCCTGACAGCCGCCACCGGCCGCTTTCGGAGAGTTCCTGGGAGCTTTCTGAGAGCCCCGCGGGGGACGGTGCCGCTCACCGGCCCCCGGGCGCGGCACCTTCCCGCTTTCCCGGGCCACGGGCCCCGTTCCTCACAGGACATTCCCAGGAGCGGCCCGCGCCGGTGCGCCGATGTCCGTCTTCATCTCTCCTCAGTCTTGTCAAGTACCTACAAAAACATCATGTGAGCTGCGGCGATTGCTGTCGGGGTACCTGACAAGTAGGGTGTGCCGCATGTCAGCCCTCAACGTGGAATTCAGCGATCGGGAACTTGAGGACCTCCGCCAGATCGCCAAGGAGCGCGGCACCACCATGAAGGCCCTCGTCCGGGAGGCGACCGTGGCCGACATCGCCCGGCACCGCGCGCTCCAGGAAGGCGCCGAGGTCTTCCGCCGGTTCTTCGCGGACAACGCCGACGCCTTCGCCGACGCGTTCCCCGAGGACGAGCACGACCCCAGGGGACGGGCTGCCTGACCCATGGCCCCACTTCTGCACATCGACGTGCCGTGGCTGTTGCAGCGGCATGAGGAAGTCATGCCGGAACAGCCGGCCATCTCGGACTTCTCCGGTCTTGTCGCCGCCGTGGCCCGTCATCGGGTCGATCCGCCGCGTCTGGGTGTGGACCCCGACCCCGCATGGCGGGCCGCCGCCCTGCTGCACACACTGGCCACGCTCAGACCGCTTCCTGCGAGCAACGCGCGGTTCGCCAGCGCCACCGCGGTCGCCTATATGCACGCCTCGGGTGAGGGCATCGACCCGCCGTACGGAGCGCTGATCGACCTGGTCCGGGACATCCTGTCCAGCAAGGCCGATGTCTTCGACGCGGCGGGTCGTATCCGCTCCTGGCGTATCTGACCTGGGCAACGGCCGACTCGTCCGTCGTTGCCGCCGCTCCAGCAAGTCGCGGCTGCCTGCTCGGAGGCGGAGATCACGGTCGTTCCTGCCCGCTGACGCCCGACAGCCTCGCCCCTTCCCTGGCCTTCGGGCCCGGCGAGGGGGCCTTTCGCCGCGCCCGGGTTCGGAACGTACGTTGGCCCCCCACCAAGGCGGGGGCCGGTCGGTCGTACTCGCGGAGCCGGCCGCGGGTACCGTTCTGAGTGTCCAGGCCAGAACGGAGTTCAGCATGCCACGGAGTCATGAGGAGCACACCGGCGCTCGAATCGCGGACTACCGGAAGCTGCGCCAGCTCACCCAAACCGCTCTCGCGCAGCGCGCGTTCCTCGCCCGCAGCACCATCGCCAAGGTCGAGCGGGGCCTGGCCCCGGCCACACCCTCGGTCGTGGCCGCTGTCGCCCGAGTCCTCCAGGTCGACGTCGCCGTGCTCAACGGCCAGCCATATGTCTCGGAACTCCAGCAAGACCACCTCGACCGCCTCATCTCCCCGTTGTCCGAGGCGCTCGACCTCTACGACCTTGGGCCAGACCCCCACATCACCCCTCGGCCCGTCGGCCAAGTCGAGGGCGACGTCAAGGTGTTGTGTGCCGGGGCCTCCGCTACGGAGTACAAGGACATCGGTTCGAAGCTGCCCGGTCTCCTCGGGGAACTCACCACGATGGTCAGTCTCCTGCCCCCGGGTGAGGAGTACCGGCGGGCGGCCTCGTCGCTGAGCTGGTGCTACTGGGTCGCCTATGAGTTCGCCTATCGGGTCGGCTACCACGATCTGGCGTCGATCGCACTGGAACGCATGGGCTGGATGGCCGAGCAAGCGCAGGACCCGTTACTGCTCGCCATCCGTTTGAACAAGCGCTCCAGCATGCTGCTCCGGCGTGGGAACAACCAGATGTCGCTTCGAGTCATCGGGCGCGGTCACGGGCTGATCGATCAGGTTGAGCAGCCCGAAGGCGTGGAAGCCCTGGCCGTGACGGGCAGTCTGCATCTCGCGTCGGCCATCGCGGCCGCCCAGGCCAAGGATGCTGACGCTGTCAGCGGGTACATGGGTCTGGCGCGCGAGACCGCCAAGAAGATCGGTCGCGATGTGCCGGAGGTGTACTGGTCCTCGTTCGGGCTGACGAACGTGCAGCACTTCGACGTCGCGACCAACGTGGAACTCGGCGAACTTGGTGTGGCAGTGAAGCTGTCGAAGCAGTTGCATTTCCCGGAGGCTCACCCACGGATGCGGGTCGGCCGGTACTACATCGAGATGGCTCGAGCGTACGCGCAGATGGGCAAGGCCGAACCTGCCGAACGGTTCCTGATCCGGGCGCGACGGGTGGCTCCGCAGCAGGCTCGGTATCACCCTCTGATGCGGGAGACGATCGGGACCCTGGTGCGTCGGCAGCGGCGGGCGCCTGAGTCGTTGTCGTCGCTTGCGGCCTGGGTCGGCATGTAGCAGCGGGGGAGGGGCGCCATTGTTCCGTATCGGGGAACACTGACGCCCCGACAGCTCGGCACGATGTGACGGTCAGCGCACAGACCGTCACATGGAGCCGACCATGACGACCAGCACCCTGCCGTGGAAGCCGCCTCCCTCCGGGGATGTCGAGCCATTACCCGTAGGGCGCTGGTGGGACGCCGTGCGGGCAGAGAACTCCGTCGGCGAACGCGCGCTGGAACTCCTCGGCGACGACACCGGCGCCGTCATCCAGGACCGCTTCGGCACCCTGTATTGGCTCGTCGCCATCGGCTCCGCCCGCAGCTGGCACCTCCGCCAAGTCCGCGTGCTCACCGAGCTGGCCGACGAGAGCACCTACCTCGGCGTGCCCCCTGTGCATTGGGTCGAAGGACCGCGGCCCCACTGGCGCGTCCCCCTCGCGCCCGGTCGGTACCTGACCGACGCCTGGCGGCTGTGGGAGGCCCTGGCCACGGCTGACCGTGCCGAGCTGGGGCCGCCGCCGGAGGGTCGGCAGACCTGCCACCGGTGCGCGCTGCCCACCGAGGAACCGGTGGTGGTCGACATCCAGCACACGGCCAGCGGTGTCGGCCGCACGGTCTACGCCTGCCCTCGGCATGCGCGAGAGGCGCCGCGTGACCCGGTCGCCCAGGCCGCTGCCATGCGTCGCGCCCGCCAGTTGGGAAGGGGATGATGACGGCCGCGCAGCAGGACGCGCTTCCGCGTGACGCCGAAGAGGAGTGGCGCGCGGCCATCGAACACGCCGCGGGCTGTGTGACGTGCAAGACGCCGGGTGCTGTGTGCGAGCGGGGCGAAGCCCTGCTCGTCGAGTACACGGCGGCCGCGCGGCACGCTCGGTCAGGTGATGCCGGATGAGTCGCCGCACAGCCCGTGCCGCGCGGGCCGGGCTGTACGTCGTCCGGGGCGCTCGTGCCGGACTGATCCTTGGCGCGCTGTTCGGCATCCTCGCCGCCGCCATCGCCCTGTGCGTCGCGGGCGATCCGGCCGCCCCATAGACCGGGTGGGCCGCTGGCAGGTCCGGGCTCCCCTACCGGACACCGCGTACGACCGCCGCGGCCGGGAGTCCGGTCGAGGGAGCACCCGGCCGCGGCACGGATCGATGGGCGCGCAGGCTCAGCCCGTGGAGCCGAACTCCTCGGCGACGGCCCGCTTCTCCAGCGTTTCGCGCCGCTCCTCGGCCGGGCTGTGCCCGGCCGCCTCCGCCGCCTCCGCCGCCTGCGCGCGCTCGGCCGTGGCCAGCAGCGAATGGCCCGTGGCCAGCACACCGATGCCCAGCGCCACCGCCGCGGCCCCGATGTAGAACGGCATATGGATCCCGGCGTGTTCGGCCACCTTGCCCGCGGCGTACGGCGCCAGACCACCGCCGATGAAGCGCACGAAGCCGTAGGCCGCGGAGGCGACCGGACGCTCCACGGGTGCGACGGTCATCACCGCCTGCGTGGTGATGGTGTTGTTCACCCCGATGAAGGCACCGGCCACGATCACCGCCACGATCAGCGTCGTGCGGGAGGTGGTGAACAGGCCGATGACGAGGATGTCGAGCGCGAAGAGCGCCAGATTCAGATACAGCGCTCGCGCGATACCCAGCCTGGCCTGGAGCCAGGGCGCTCCGAAGACCGAGAAGAACGCGACGAGCAGACCCCAGCCGGTGAAGACATAGCCCAGCTCATGCGTGCCCAGGTCCATCGGGAAGGGCGCATAGCCCAGCACTGTGAAGAAGCCCCAGTTGTAGCAGAGCGCGGTGAGCCCCATGGTGAGCAGCCCGCGGTGGCGCAGCGCCTTGAGCGGGTCGGTCATGGATGTGCGGCGTGGCGGGACCGGTGTGGGTTCGACCAGTACGACGGTGGCCACCAGCGCGATGGCCATCAGGACCGACACACCGAAGAACGGACCACGCCAGCTGATACTGCCCAACTCGCCGCCCAGCAGCGGTCCCACGGCGATACCGATGCCGAGCGCCGTCTCGTAGAGGATGATCGCCCCGGCGAAACCACCGCTGGCCGAGCTGACGATGACGGCGAGGGAGGTGGCGATGAACAGGGCGTTGCCCAGCCCCCAGCCCGCGCGGAAACCGACGATCCCGTCGATGCTGCCGGATGCCCCGGCCAGCGCGCTGAAGAGCACGATGAGTACCAGCCCGGCCACCAGGGTGCGCTTGGCGCCGATACGGCTGGAGACAAAACCGGTGATCAGCATGGCGACGGCCGTGACCACCAGATAGCTGGTGAACAGCAGTGACACCTGGCTCGGTGTGGCATGCAGCTTGGCGGAGAGCGAGGGCAGGATCGGGTCCACCAGGCCGATGCCCATGAACGAGATCACGCAGGCGAAGGCCACCGCCCAGACGGCCTTCGGTTGGTTGAACGGGTTCTGGGCGCGGGGAGGGGAGGACCGGTCGGTGCCGGGGGCGGGGTGGGTGGATATGCCGGAGTGAGCGGACAACAAGGGCTCCGTCGGGTCAGGACCCGGGCCGTGACGGCATGACAAGCCGTGGCGCGGCGGGGGTGCCGATGGGTCAGGAAGCGGTGCTCCCCGGAGATCTGCGCGCCCGCCCCGCGCTCGCGACCAGCCGCTGGAAGGCGGGGCCCGCGGCGCGGACGGCGGTGGCGAGTGCCTCTTCGTCCTCCGGGGACAGGGTGGCCAGCAGTTCGGTCAGTTGGGTGGTACGGCTGCGGCGCCGTGCGGCGAGCAGTGCGCGCCCGTCGTCGGTGATCGCCACCAGCACTACCCGTCCGTCGGCCGGATCGGCGACCCGGGTCACCAGACCCTGCCGATCCAGTCGCTGGATCAGCTGGGTCATCGAGGGCTGGGTGACTCCCTCGTCCGAGGCCAGTGCGGTCAGCCGCGACGGACCCTCCCGGTCCAGCCGGCCGAGGGTGGACGCGGCCGTGAAGCTGATGTCCCGGTTGGTCAGATGGCGAATCGCGAGGAACGCCAGCTGCTCCAGCGTCTCCGCGACCTCTTCGCGGACGGCAAGGGCGTCGGTGTCACCCGGATCGGACTGGTGTGTGTACTCCACACTTATATTTGTATCACGGGCCTATATAGGTGGTCTATGTGTCGGGCTCAGCGGAAGATCCCCGTGTGGCCGAGCGAGTAGCGTCCGGGCTGCGGGTAGACCGCCAGCCCGTGCGGGCCGCCGCCGACCGGGATCCGGGCGCGCAGTTTTCCGGTGCGGGTGTCGATGGCGTACACCTCCGAGTTGTAGCGGCCGGACAGCCACAGCACCTTGCCGTCGGCGGACAGCCCGCCCATGTCGGGGCTGCCGCCACCGGGCAGCCGCCACCGCTCGATCAGCTTGCCGGTGGCGAAGGAGAGCACCGAGATGCTGCCCTCGCCCCGGTTGGAGATGTACATCCTGCGCGAGTCGCGGCTGACGTACAGACCGTGGGTGCCCTTGCCGGTGGGCAGCAGCCGCGGACGGCTGAAGGTGTCGCCGTTGAGCACCCACACCCCGTTCGCCACCATGTCGGCCACGTACCATTTCCGGCCGTCCGGTGAGATCTTGACGTCCTGTGGCATGGCCCCCGCGATCGGCAGCCGCTGCTGCCCGATCACCTTCATCCGCGCGGTGTCCACCTTCAGCAGTTCGCCGGAGAACTCGCACGAGACGATGAAGTAGCGGCCGTCGGGGGAGAAGTCCGCGTGATTGACGCCGTAGCAGCTCACCGGCAGCGCTTTCACCACGCGCATGGTGTGCGCGTCCCGGAAGACAAGCTGCCGGTCTTTGGAGGCCATCACCACGGCGTGTTTGCCGTCGGGGGTGAAGTAGAGGTTGTACGGGTCGTGGACGTCCACCGTCCGCCCGACCCGGCCGGTGACCGGGTCGATCGGGGTGAGGGTGTTGCCCAGGTCGTTGTTGACCCACAGAGTCTTCAGATCCCAGGAGGGGACCACGTGCTGCGGCTGGTGACCGACCGGGATCGTGCGGATCACCTTGAAGGTCTTCGGGTCGATGATGCTCACCGTGTCCGACAGGGTGTTGGGCACGTACACCCGCGACGGGAAGCGCTTGACCACGTTGGCCAGCTTGCCCGGCCGGTCGGCGGCGTACAGATCGTGCGGATCCAGCGGCGGGGGCATGCCCGGCAGCAGCTTGGCGCGGGAGGCTTTCTTCGCCGCGGCCGAGGGGTGGACCCTGTGTTCGGCCCGCGATGTCGCCCGGTCCCGCTTGTGACCGTGATCGCTGGAAGAGGCGCAGGCCGGGACCGCGGCGCCGCACAGCAGCAGGGCCGTGGCGGCCCGGACCGCAGCGCGGCAGCGAGCGGGGGAGCGGTGGGTCGGGCCACTGGCCACGGTTTCCTCCAGCGGTGAACTCCAGTGGTGAAACTCCGGCGGTGAAGGGAAATGCGGTCGCTGCCCGGACCACGGTGGGCCGTGGCCCAAGATTGTCACCCGCGCCCCCCACCGGCACCCGCCGACGTCCAAGCAGGTGAGGCGCCTACCACCGGTGGCCGAAGCCCTGTCCCCCGCGCCGTCTGGCGGATCGGCGCCCCGCCCGCGTATTCCCGTGCGCATCCGCATAATCCGGCGCGCGCGGGGGATTCGGGGGCCATGACCACGCCCTGCCTTCCGACGGCTATCCGGGCTTGCCTGTTCGATCTCGACGGGGTCCTGACCCGGACCGCCGTGGTGCACGCGGCGGCGTGGAAGCAGACGTTCGACGCATTCCTCGAGCGCCGCGACGGCCCCTCCTTCCGCCCCTTCGACCGGGCCGCCGACTACGACGCGTACGTGGACGGCCGCCCGCGGGCCGACGGTGTCCGCACCTTCCTGGCCTCCCGGGGCATCGAGCTCCCCGAGGGCGCGGTGGACGACCCACCCGACAAGGACACCGTGCACGGTCTCGGCAACCGCAAGAACGCCCTGGTCCTGGCCAAGATCCGGGAGGAGGGCGTCGAGGCGTACCCCGGATCGGTGCGCTTCTGCGAGGTGGCGCGTGCCGCGGGGCTGCGGACCGCGGTCGTCTCCTCCAGCGCCAACTGCCGCGATGTGCTCATCGCCGCCGGTATCGAGCACCTCTTCGAGGTGCGGATCGACGGTGTGGTCGCCGCCGAGCGCAAGCTGCCGGGCAAACCCCACCCGGACACTTTCCTCGAGGCCGCGCGCGAGTTGGACACCACCCCGGACGCGGCCGCCGTCTTCGAGGACGCCCTCGCGGGCATGGACGCCGGGCGCGCGGGCCACTTCGGCCATGTGGTGGGTGTGGACCGGGTCGGCCAGGCCGACGCACTGCGCCGCCATGGCGCCGATGTCGTGGTCCGGGATCTCGCCGAGCTGCTGGAGGAGGACCCCTCGTGATCACCGACGACTCGTACGCCGTCGACCCCTGGCTGATGCGGGAGACCGAGCTCCACCTGGATGTGCTGCCCCAGAGCGAATCGGTCTTCGCGCTCTCCAACGGCCATGTCGGCTGGCGCGCCAATCTGGACGAGGGCGAGCCCCACGGTCTGCCCGGCTCCTACCTCAACGGGGTGTACGAGCGGCGCCCGCTGCCCTACGCCGAGGCCGGATACGGCTACCCCGAGGCCGGTCAGACCATGATCAACGTCACCAATGGGAAGATCATCCGGCTGCTGGTGGACGACGAGCCCTTCGATCTGCGCTACGGACGGCTGCGCTCCCACGAGCGCGTCCTCGATCTGCGCGGCGGTGTGCTGCACCGCAGTTGTGAGTGGACCTCCCCCTCGGGCACCAGCGTCCGGGTGCGCTCCACCCGGCTGGTCTCCCTCACCCAGCGGGCCATCGCCGCCATCGCCTATGAGGTGGAGGCGCTCGACGCCACTATCCGTGTGGTGGTCCAGTCCGAGCTGGTCGCGAATGAACAGTTGCCCAGCCTCGCGGGAGATCCCCGGGTCGCCGAGGCCCTGGAATCTCCCCTGCTGCCCGAGGAGAACGACGCCAGCGGCAACCGGCTGCGGCTGATCCACTGCACCGACGCAAGCCGACTGCGGGTCGCGGCCGCCGCCGACCACCTGATCACCGGACCGCCGCCCACCCGCCACTCCAGCGAGAGCAGCGACGATGTCGCCCGGCTGACCGTGACCTCCGTCCTCGAACCGGGACAGATCCTGCGGCTGGAGAAACTGGTCGCCTACGGCTGGTCGAGCGTCCGGTCCCTGCCCGCCGTACGCGACCAGGTCGAAGCCGCACTGGCCGGGGCCACCAGCACCGGCTGGCGCGGTCTGGTCCATCAGCAGCGCGCCTGGCTGGAGGACTTCTGGGACCGCGCCGATGTGGAGGTCGAGGGCGATGCCGAGATCCAGCAGGCGGTCCGCTTCGCCCTCTTCCACGTACTCCAGGCGGGCGCCCGCGCGGAGGAACGCGCCATCCCCGCCAAGGGCCTCACCGGCTCCGGCTATGACGGACACTCCTTCTGGGACACCGACACCTTCGTCCTGCCCCTGCTCACCTACACCTTTCCCGAGTCCGTGGCCGAGGCGCTGCGCTGGCGACAGTCCACCCTGACCGCGGCTCGCGACCGGGCCCGTCAACTCGGCCATGAGGGCGCCGCGTTCCCCTGGCGCACCATCGACGGGTCCGAATGCTCCGCCTACTGGCCCGCGGGTACGGCGGCCTTTCACGTCAACGCCGATGTCGCGGATGCCGTGGTGCGCTATGTCGCCGCCACCGGCGACGAGGAGTTCGAACGCGAGACCGGTGTGGAGCTGCTGGTGGAGACCGCCCGGCTGTGGCGCTCCCTGGGCCATCACGACCACCACGGCCGCTTCCACCTCGACGGGGTGACCGGCCCCGACGAGTACAGCGCCCTCGGCGACGACAACGTCTACACCAACCTCATGGCCCAGTCGAACCTGCGGGCGGCGGCGGATGTGGTGGAGCGCCACCCGGCCAAGGGCTCGGCGCTGGGTGTCGACGACGAGGAGGCCGCCGCCTGGCGGGATGCCGCGGAATCCATGACCATCCCCTACAACAAGTCCCTCGATGTCCACGAGCAGCACACCGGCTTCACCGGCCACCAGGAGTGGGACTTCCAGAACACCCGCCCCGACGACTACCCGTTGATGCTCCACTTCCCCTACTTCGAGCTGTACCGCAGACAGGTGATCAAACAGGCCGATCTGGTGCTGGCGATGTATCTGCGCGGTGAGTGCTTCACCGAGGAGCAGAAGGCCCGCAACTTCGCCTACTACGAGCCGCTGACCGTCCGCGACTCCTCCCTGTCCGCCTGCTGCCAGGCGGTCATCGCCGCCGAGGTCGGCCATCTGCGGCTGGCCTACGACTACTTGGGCGAGGCGGCGCTGATGGATCTGAAGGACCTGGAGCACAACACCCGCGACGGTCTGCACATCGCCTCACTCGCGGGCACCTGGATCGCCCTGGTCGCCGGGTTCGGCGGAATGCGCCACTTCGCGGACAGCCTGGAGTTCGCGCCCAAACTGCCGGAGAAGCTGGCCCGCCTCGCCTTCACCGTGCAGGTGCTGCGGCGGCGGCTGAGAGTGGAGATCACCAACACCTCCGTCATCTACTCCCTGATCGAGGGCGCCCCGATGGAGATCCGGCACTACGGCCGGGCGATCACCGTCTCCGACAAGGCGCCCAAGACCTGTGAGATCCCCGATCAGACCGCCCGCCCCGAACCGCGCCAGCCCCCTGGCCGACGGCCCGACCGCCGGGCCTGAGACGAAGGGGCGTGCGTGCGATGGATCCGCTGACCGCCTTGGACCGGATCGCCTTCCTCCTGGAGCGCGCCCAGGCGCCGACCTATCGCGTACGCGCTTTCCGGACCGCCGAAGCCATCCTGGCCGCGTTGTCCGAGGAGGAGGTACGGCGGCGGGCCCAGGCGGGCACGCTCACCTCGCTCAAGGGGATCGGCCCCAAGACCTCGCAGGTGGTGCGGGAAGCGCTGCGCGACGAGGTGCCGGAGTACCTGGCCACGCTCGAAGCCGAGGCCGCCGAGGCCGCCCAGGAACTCGACCCCGCGGCGGCAGTGTTGCGTGCGACGCTGCGCGGTGACTGCCATCTGCACTCCGACTGGTCCGACGGCGGCTCACCGATCGAGCTGATGGCGCGTACGGCCGCACGGCTGGGACACGACTGGGCGGTGCTCACCGACCACTCGCCACGGCTCACCGTGGCAGGCGGCCTGTCGGCGGAACGGCTGCGCGCACAGCTGGACGTGGTGGACGCACTGCGTGCGACCCTCGCCCCGTTCCGGCTGCTCACCGGTATCGAGGTCGACATCCTCCCGGACGGCTCCCTCGACCAGGAGCCGGAACTGCTGGACCGGCTGGATGTGGTCGTCGCCTCGGTCCACTCCAAGCTGCGGATGGAAGCCCGCTCCATGACCCGCCGGATGGTGGCCGCGGTCCGCGATCCGCATGTCGATGTGCTGGGCCACTGCACCGGGCGGCTGCTCGGCGGTAAACGCCCGGAGTCCGCTTTCGACCCGGCCGAGGTCTTCGGTGCGTGCGTGGAGTCGGGCACCGCTGTGGAGATCAACTGCCGCCCCGAGCGGCTGGATCCGCCGCGTCGGCTGCTCCGGGAGGCCGTCGCGGCGGGGACCTTCTTCTCCATCGACACCGACGCCCACGCGCCCGGCCAGCTCGACTGGCAGATCAACGGATGCACGCGGGCGGCGGAGTGCGAGGTGCCACAGGAGCGGATCATCACCACCTGGACCGAGCGGCAGCTGCTGGAGTGGACGCGTACCCGCAAGGCCCCGGGCCGCCCGGCCAGCCGCAGTGCCTCCCGGCGTACGGCCGACGGAAACTGACCGCCCGGAACCTCAGGACCGCGGGCCGGCGGGGTCGAGCACCGCCTCGATGTCGATGGTGAGGTCCACCAGGTCGCTCACCACCACGCCGCCCCGGTCCACCGTGTCGTTCCAGGACACCCCGAAGTCCTGCCGATTGACCTGGGCGGTGGCGAGGAAGCCCGCGCGCCGCCGCGGCCCGAGGTTTTTGTCCCCCTCCCACCAGGGCGTGTCCCACTGCCCCAGATAGTTCACCCGCAGTGGCACGGGGCGGGTGACACCGCGCACCGTGAGCTCCCCGCCGATATCGAACTCGGTCTCGCTCAGTTGCGTGACACTGGTTCCGGAATAGGTCCACGTCGGATGGTTCTCGACATCGAAGAAGTCCGCGCTGCGCAGATGGGCGTCCCGCTGCGGCTGGCCCGTGTACACCTGGGTGGCGTCGATCGTCGCCTCCACCCGGGCGTTCTCCGGGTGCTCCGGATCCACCTCCAGGAACCCCTCGATGTTCTTGAACTGCCCGCGCACGTACGTGACCATCATGTGCCGGGCCTTGAACTCGGCGCCCGTGTGACCGGGCTCAAAGAACCATCTGGTGACTGCCATAACCGCTTCCTGACGTGTGATCCGCTCTGGGCCCCCTGGAACGATCATGCGTCAGAAGCGAGGGGGCGACCTTGAGGGCCATACACGAAATGCACGGTGAGTTCACCTATTTGCCGTAAGTCATCACATCTTCTCCTTCGATCGGGCTACCGTCATTCCGTCGCGCACGCCCGTCCGTGGCGTGGCGCATCGGGGGGAATCGCGTGACGGACATGACAGGGCTCAGCGACACCACGATCGAGCGGATCCTCACGATGGTCGACGCGTCCGCGCTCGCCGTCGCCGAGGAGGAGCACGAGGAGCTCTTCGAGGAGTTCGCGGAGGAGTTGCGCGCGGGCCGACGGGTGCCGGGCGCGGGGGAGTTCTTCGACGACGCCAGCGGGGCACCGGCCGTCGACACCCATGTGTATCTCACCATCGGGCTGTCCGTGCTCGGCCAGATCGCCTTCAAAGTGCTCTCGTCGGCGACCGACATGGCCATCGAGCGCGGGCTGCGGGACGCCGTCGGCTACCTCACACGGTGTCTGCGCGGTGGTGACGGCAGGGAGGGCGACGACGGCGGGGAGGACGGCACCGTGGCGCTCGCCCAGCGGGTGACGGTGGAGCTGAGACTGCCCCCGGAGG
Organism: Streptomyces sp. JLBJ103; assembly: GCF_058215575.1. Lineage (NCBI taxonomy): Bacteria > Bacillati > Actinomycetota > Actinomycetes > Kitasatosporales > Streptomycetaceae > Streptomyces > Streptomyces sp. JLBJ103. The sequence goes on from NZ_CM177089.1 coordinate 8,315,632, forward strand.
TCGACCCGGAGACGGTACGGACCGTCGTACGCATCCAGGCGGAAGCCCTCGTCCGCGCCGCGGCGGAACCCGCGGGCGAGCCCGCATCCGCATCTGAACCCGGATCCGGGCCTGGCAGCGGCGGGGACGACGCCGGGTAACGCCCACCATGGCCACCGTGTCCCCCGTCCGCCGGCTGCGCCGCGCCGAGCGGATGTGCTGGCTGATCCTGCTCGGCCCGGTGTGCGCGGCGCCCGCCACCACCGGCAGTGTGATGGTCACCGGCGATGACCCACTGAGCGTGCCCGCCGCGATCGGTGGGACGGCACTGCTCGCCGTGGTGGTCCTCGGCGCGCTCTTCCTCCTCCCGCTGATCAACGAGTGGCGTTCCGACTCGCTCAGTGGCCGTGAGGCGGACGAGGAACTCACCGAGATCAACTGGACGGTGAAGGGCTGGAAACGCATCCGGGACACCTTCCACGCGGCCGGTCTTGACACCGCGGAACTCCACGCGGTCTCCACCTGGGCCCCGCTGCAGGGGCTCATGGTGCTGCATGTCCCGCAGCCCTCACCGGGCTTCCTCGGCCGGATGGAGGACTGGGGGACCCGGCTCCAGCGCCGCAAGTCCGTGTGGGCCGTGAGCGCCGCCTGCGGACTCGCCTTCGGCCTGCTCAGTGACCGGATGACGCTGCCGGTCGACGACGCCGAACTCCTCGTCCCGCTGACGGTGGCGGTCGTGGCCATCGCCGCCGTGGCGGGAGTCTTCCTCTACCACGCCTTCTCCCTCAACGTCCGCAAACCCACGGTCCACGTCACCATTCCGCAGGGCTGGCGCACCCTGCTGCGGAGCCCGGTCGGAGCGGTGCTGCTCCGCCACGAGATCTCCCATCTTCGCCACGGCGATCCGATGCGACGCCGCTATCTGCGCCATGTACCGGCGGTGGGAAAGCTGGCCGTGTGCTTCGACTCCGTGACCGCCCTCGGCGTCACACCGGTGGAGACCTCCGGCCAGACCATCGTCTCCATGACGGCCTTCGCCCTCGCTCTCATCGGTGGGCTCTACGCCAACAGCCGCGCCCGCCGTCTGATGGTGACGCTGATGGAGATGCGGGCGGACGCCGAGGCGGTGGCCCACGACACCGAGTCGGCGGACCGGCTCGCCGCGTTCCTGGCCCGTCAGCAGGACAAGAACCCCACCCCGCAGAAGGCCGCGAGGCTGCACGCCCTCACTCACCGGTGGACCGTCGGGCATCCCGCCCCGTACACCCGGGCCGTCGCAGCAGTCTGTGTCTTCGCGGTCGCCACCTGCGTCCCGGCGGTCGGGTTGTGGACCGGCGTCCTGCACGGAGTGTCGTCGTGAACGGCGACCAGGGGGTACCGTCCGGAAAGGGGGGCACCGTAGAAGGCTGTGAAAGGGGACGCGGAGGATGACCGGCACGGTCGAGCCCGGCGGTGGATCACAGGAAGAGCCGGAGTGCCACCGGGCGCCCGCGGAGCCCGAGGGCGGCGAGCCCGCCTGCTGGCTGGACCGCGTCTGCGCCGCCTGCGGCGCCATCCAGGACACCGTCCCCTTCGACCGCTGCGCACGCTGCGGAGCGGTCGCCGAGAACAACTGATCCCCGTCGGCTACCGGCTCTCTTCGTTCCCCAGCCGCTCGGTCGGCCCGCCGAAGGCCAGGTGCGTGGTCCGGGAGGCGAGCAGCCAGCGCCCCTCCACCTTGCGGAATGTGTCCTCGTAGTGCCCCACATTCGAGGGCACCCGGGTGGGGACGATGCCTCCCGCGTAACCGTCGACCCGGTACGTCGCGAAGTAGGACGTGGCGGTGGCGGTGGTCGCGGACTCCACCGTGACCGCGATGTTCGAGGTCAGGCGGCGCGAGAGCCGGTCCGCCGGACGGGAGCCGAAGTACGTCCCGAGCGCCTCCCGCCCCTCCACCCGGCGGTCCCCGGCGGGCCACGCCCACACCCCGTCCACCGTGAACAGCTCGGCCACCGAACTCGGATCCCCCAGATCGAGCCGGTGCAGGAAATCTATGATCAGGCGCTCACAGGCCCGTTCGGCGAGCAGCCGGTCCATCGGGCCGAGCTCTCCAATGTCCATGATCTCTTCCTATCAGGGTCGTCAATGGGCTTGCGCTCCTGCCGCCTCAGCTCTCGTGGTCGTACACCGTCACCGGAACACTCCGGGCCACCAAAGACCGCACTATCAGCGGCTCGACACGCGACCAGCGGCCCCCCGCCAACCCGCAGCCGATGCGCGGCATATGGACCGAAGCACCGTCCTCGGCTGCCCTGGCCGCCACCGTGGCGAGGGCCGTTCCTATCGCCTCGTAGCGCACCGGAACCCCCTTGCTACCGCGGCGCATTCCCCGCTGACCGATCATGTTCGCCACGGTCAGATACGGGCTCACCCGCACGAACTGCACCGCGCCCAGGCCGAAGTCATTGCCCGCGCGCTCCCGGTGCCAGCGCCGGTACGCCGCCTCCGGCTCCGGCCAGCGGCGCGAGACCGCCAGCACAAAACCCTTGCCCCAACCGCCCAGGTCGTTGCAGACATGAGCGATGATCTTCTGTCCCTTGCCGCGCGGTGAGGTGGCATCCCCGCGGACGTACACGACGTCCCCCATGGCTCCACCGTATGCGCCGCCACTGACACACCCCAACGGAATTCAGTGCGGGGCCAGCCCCGCCTGAAAGGCCACGATCACCGCCTGGGTCCGGTTCTCGGCGCCCAACTTGGCCAGCACATTGCCCACATGCGTCTTGACCGTCTCCAGGCTCACCGTCAGGTCGTCGGCGATCTGCTGATTGGACAGCCCCTGTGCCATCAGCCGGAGGATCTCCGACTCCCGGCGGGTGAGCGCGGCCGCTCGCGCCGCCGACTCCGGCCGTACCGGGCGACCGGTGGCCAGACGGCGTACCGCGTCGGGGAAGAGCATCGAGTCGCCGGCGGCCACCAGCCGGATGGCATGGGCGATCTGCTGGGACGGAGCCCGCTTGCGGATGAAACCGTCGGCGCCCGCCTCCAGCGCGTCGTAGACGTATGCGTCGTTCTCGAAGGTGGTGATCACGATGACCTTCGGCGGCTCGGACAGCGCGGTCCGCAACTGCCGGGTGGCCTCGATCCCGTTGAGCGTAGGCATCCGCACATCCATCAGGATCACGTCGGGGCGCAACGCCATCACCAGCGGCAGCACTTCGGAGCCGTCCGCGGCCTCGCCCACCACCGTGAGATCGGGCTTGGTGGACAGCAGGGTCCGCAGCCCGGTCCGGGTGAGTTCCTCGTCATCGACAACCAGCACACGCACCGTGCCGTTCACCGGATCCGGCGCATCCGTCGCGCTCATCGCCCCGCCCCCAGCGGCAGCCGCGCCATGAGTCGCCACCCCGCCGCGTCGGCCGCTCCGCCGTCGGACATGTCGTGCGCGGGGCCCGCGGCGACCTCGCCGCGCAGCAGCCGCACCCGTTCGGCGATCCCGTTCAGCCCCTGGCCGGACCGTCCGGTCCCGCGGGCCGCCGGGCCATCGCCCCCACGGCGGACCAGATTGACAAGCTCCACCTCCAGCCGCCCGTCGCGCACCTCGACCCGCAGCCGGATCCCCGTCTTCTCGCCGTAGCGCAGCGCGTTGGTCAGCCCCTCCTGTGCGATGCGGTACGCCTCCCGGGACACGGCGGCCGGCACCCGCCCCAGATCCCCGCCGCGCTCCATTCGCAGCTCGGCGCCTGCCTGCCGTACCGACTCCACGAGCGTGTCGAGATCGGCGAGGGTGCGCTGCGGCGCCTTCGGGGCCTGCTGGTCGCGGAGCGCGCCCAGCACATGGTCCAGGTCGTCCATCGCCGCGCGCGACGTCTCCTCGATGCTGGTGAGCGCCCGCCGCGCGGCGGCAGGATCACGCTCCAGCAGCTCCCCGGCCACTGCGGCCTGGATGGTCGACGCGGTGAGCGTGTGCCCGATGGAGTCGTGCAACTCCTGGGCCAGCCGGTTTCGTTCGGTCAGCACATTCATCCGCTCCTCGGCCGCTGCCAGCCGCTCGGCGGGCCGGTGGTCGAGGAAGACCGGGGCCAGCAGCCGCAGCGCGGCCGTGCCGACCGCCGTGGTGTATCCCGCGAGCAGCAGGCACCCCACGGAGACCAGTGGTGTCCACAGCCCCTCGCCGCCCGCCCGTACGGTGACCTGCGTCCCGAAGACGGCGACCTCGCCGCCACCGCCCCACCACACCGCGGGAAGCGCCACGCCGCCGAAGACGAGCAGACCCGTCACGGTGATCACCGCCATGCCCACCGCCATATGCGGCACCAGCCACGCCGCCGTACGCAGCCGGTTGGCCCACCGGGATCGCGGTGTTTCGGTGGCCGGGAGCGGAAGTCCGGTGTCCAGCAGGCGATTGGCCAGCCGTACACAGCCACGGCGTGCGGCGCGTGGCACGCCCATGGCGGTGACCACGACCACCAGGGCGAGGGTGAAGCCCGCCATACGCATGGGAAGCGGCCACCTCGGCGGCGCCGACAGGGCGGCGGCCGTCAGGGGCGGCACGCTCAGGGCCGCCCCGAGCAGCGCATGGGCCCAGCCCCGGTAGGTCGCCGCGGTGAACAGCGGACGGATCAAGGTGTGCATGGATCGCACAGTAGCCGCCGGGAGTTGGAGCCGCCTCCCTCCAAAGAGCCAGCTCATATCGCTGTTTTGAGCGGTATGGAGTTCGCTCCGGGAGGCGATGTGCCCGGTTGCCGCGCCATGACACCTTCACCACTGCCAACCCGTCGAGGAGCACGAAGGGCGAACACATCGATGTCATCGACCACCACCGAGCAGACCACGGCACCGTCGCCACCGGCCCCAATGGTGTCACCGACCCAAGGGTGGGTGGTGTTCCTCGCCCTGTCCTTCGCGGTCACCTGGCTGTGGCTGCTGATCGGGCACACCGTCCTCGGCCTCTCGGCGCTCAGCCCGCTGCTGCAACTCCCGGGCTTCTGCGTGCCGGGTCTCGCAGCGGTTGTCGTCCGGCGCTGGGTCACCCGGGAGGGATTCGCCGACGCCGGACTCGCGCTCCGTCTCCGGTCCGCCTGGGCCTACTACCTCGCCGCGTGGCTCGGCCCGTTGGCTCTCACAGCGGTGACCATGGGGTGCGCGGCCGTGCTCGGCCTGTGGCAGCCGGATCTGTCGTCCCTGGACGAGTTGTCGCCGGGGGTGCCGGGATGGGTGGCGGTGGCCGCCCTGATGCTGGTCCTTCCCCTTCTCACCCCGCTGTACTGGGGTGAGGAATTCGGCTGGACGAGCTATCTGAGGCCGCGGCTGTTCGGCGGCCGCCTGGTGCCGTCCATCGTCGCAACGGGACTGATCTGGGCGTGCTGGCACTTTCCGCTGGCCTTCATCGGCTACGTCGACTTCTCGAACGTGGTTCTCGGCCTGGCGGTGTGGATCGTCTCCTTCCTGTGTCAGGAAGTTGTCCTCGCCTGGCTGTATCTGCGCAGCGGCACGGTGTGGGTGCCGAGCCTGGCCCATGCGGGAAACAACATGGTCCTCTTCCTGCTCACCGGCCAGTTGCTCACCGCTGACGACGGCCACGGCCATGCCCACGGGGCCATGGTCACCTCGCTGCTTCCCACGATTCCGGTGGCCGCGCTCGCTCTGTGGACCGGATACCGGCTGCGCGTCCGACCGTCCCAGGACCTCCGGACACGGTGAGGTGCGCCCACCGTCCGGCGCCGGGTGCCCCGGCGCCGGACCAGGGGACGTGGCCAGGGCCTGTCTTCAACCAGGGCCTGTCTTCCAAGGGCCCTAGAAGCGGTAGCGCAGAATGCGGCCCACATCCCGGAAACCGGGCAGATGGGCCATCACCTTCATGCTCATCCGCCCCGTCGAAGGCATCTTCTCCAGCCCCGGCATGTCCACGCTGCGCACCGCGTCCAGGCAGGTCAGTCCGTCGTGCCAGCCCTCGAGCTCATAGGGGTCGTCCAGCCCCCAGTGGAGCGTGGCCCCCGCGTTGCGCACCGCCGGAACACACTTCTGGAGCTTGATGCCCAGCGAGCCGTAGCAGTCGAACAACAGCTGTCCGCTGGGGAAGCGGCCGGTGATCCGCTGGATCAGCCGCTTGCCCTCGTCCTTGGTCAGATACATCGTCAGGCCCTCGAAGACCGCCACCGTCGGCCGGTCGTCGGGCACTTCACTCAGCCATGCCTCGTCGGTCACCGAGGAGGCGACCATCTCGTAGTCGCCCGACGGCTCCGGGAGCAGCCGTCGGCGCAGTTCGACGACGTCCGGGAAGTCGACGTCGACCCAGTGCACCGACGACGGCGGATCGAGCCGCTGCACCCGGGTGTCCAGTCCGCAGGCCAGATGCAGCACGGTGGCCTTCTGGTGCTCCGCCAGGAACTCGGTGGTCCAGTCGTCGAGCTGTTTGGCCCGCAGCGCCACGCCCACCGCTGTCGTGGCTGTCATCCCCGTTTTGCCGAAGTCGTACGCGATGCGCTCAACCGCCGCCTGGGCGGCGGTGTCGCCCAGGACGGTGTCCGGTGAGCGGCTGTCCACCGCCCTGGCGTAGAGCGTGGCGAGCATGGTCTCCTGAGTGCCGCTGAGAGTGATCTTTTCCTGATCCATGATTCCTCGGTCGATGTGGGGGTGCTGGCGCCCCTGGGTGAGGTCGGGCACGGAGTGTTCGCGTCCGTGTGCGTACAGTTCCACGTGTTCCCTGGGGAAGGCGACCGAGTCCTGGGCCGTTCGAGTGCTTCCCGCCAGCTCTCCGGGCTCGCCGTGAGCGGTCAGTTCTGCGCGGCGAGCCACAGATCGGGGCCGAACACCTCGTAGTGGATGGCGGAAGGCCGTACGCCCCGCTCCAGCAACCGGGCACGTACGGCCCGCATGAAGGGCAGCGGTCCGCACAGATAGACCTGCGCGCCTTCGGGGACCGTGACACGGGACAGGTCGACCAGACCGGTGTACGCCTCCGGCCACTCACACTCCGGCCGCTCGTACCAGAAGTGGGCCGCGCCATGGGCCAGCTTGGTGACCAGCCGCTCCTGATCGATGCGCAGCGCGTGGTCGGCGGCGGAGCGGTCGGCGTGGACAACCGTCACCGGACCCTGGTGCCCCCGGTCGACCAGATCTTCGAGCATGGCGACCATCGGAGTGCATCCGATGCCCGCCGAGATCAGCAGCAGCGGGGCGTACGTGTCCGTGGTGTCGAGGACGACATCGCCGTACGGTGCCGAGACGCTGATCACGTCGCCCACCCGGACATGGTCGTGCAGATGGCCGGAGACCTCGCCCACCGGTCCTCCCTGCTCCCCGTCCACCCGCTTGACGGTGAAGGAGCGCACGGTCGAACCGGGTGCGTTTGTCAGGCTGTACTGGCGTATCTGCCGTGCCCCGTCGGCCAGTTCGACCTGGACGGACACATACTGGCCCGCCCGGAACGCCGGGGCCGGGCGGTCGTCCGCGGGCCGGATCCGGAAGGTGGCCACCTTGGGTGTCTCCTGGACCCGCGCCACCACCGTCCATGGGCGCCAGGTGTCCCCGGCGAGCACGCCCTGTTGTGCGTACAGCCGCCGTTCGATCTCGATGAGGGCGTTGGCCATGAGCCAGTAGACCTCGTCCCAGGCGGCGGCCACGTCCTCGGTGACCGCGTCGCCGAGCACCTCCGCGATGGCCGCGGACAGATGGCGGTGCACGATTGCGTACTGCGCGGGTGTCACCCCCAGCGAGGCGTGCTTGTGCGCGATCCGGTCGAGCAGTGCGTCGGGGCGGACGCCGGGCTGTTCCACCAGGGCGGTGGCGAACGCGGCGATCGCTCCCGCGAGTGCCTGCCGCTGTGTCCCCGCGGCCTGGTTGCCGCGGTTGAACAGATGCCGCAGCAGCTCGGGGTGGGCCTCGAACATCCGCCGGTAGAAGAGCTCGGTGATGGTGCCGATGGCCTCGCCGACGGCGGGCAGTGTGGCACGGACGGTCTCAGCCGACTTCGGGGAGAGCATAGGAGGCTCCAAAGTAGAATATGAGATTCGCATTTAACGGCGTGAGGAAGTCCGTCACGGGGGCTCCTGGAATCAGGGGGACAGGCCGGGGTTGCGTCCCACCAGCCCCAGCAGAACGGGGCCGGTGGGGGAGGCGACCAGATCGTTGACCGTCAGCGGGTCGAGTGTGGCGTAAAACGCCTCCTGGGCCCGGCGCAGCGCCATCCGCAGCCGGCACCCCTGTCGCAGCGGACAGGGGGCGTCCCCCTCGCAGTCGACGACATCGCCAACCCCCTCCAACTCCCGCACGAGTTGACCGATCGAGGCGGTGCGCCCGGTCTCGGTGAGTACCAGTCCGCCACCGCGTCCCCGCCGTGTCTCGATTAGGCCGAGGTGCTGGAGCCGGGCGGCCACTTTGGCCAGATGGCTGTACGGAACCTGCATCTCCTCGGCGACCTGCCGCGCGGTGTACGGCTCGGCGCCGGTCACCGCGAGGCGCATGATCGCCCGGAGGGCCAGATCCGTTGACTTCGTCAGCCGCATGGCAGCAGATTAGATAATGCGAATCTGAGATGCAAATTAATCGGCGTCGGCCGGAACGGCGCGGAAGTGGGTGGTCACCCGGTCGGTGTCGTCGAGGACGTGGAAGGCGACCATCGGCGGCAGGTCGTAGTTGATGAGGGCGTCCTCGTCCTGGCACTCGCTGGGCAGGGTGAGCGTGGAGACCACCCCGGGCGCGGCCAGCAGGGGAAGACCCGCGAAGGTCGTGGTCGCGGCGGTGTGCGCATGGCCGCACAGCAGTGAGACCACATGGTCGTACTGGTCCAGCACCTTCTCCAGGCGCTCCGCCTGGAACTGCCGGATCTCATCCACATAAGGGATGTGCAGCGGCAGCGGCGGGTGGTGGAAGGCGACGAAGGCCGGGACATCCGGGGGAGAGTCGGCCAGCTCACGGTCGAGCCACGCGAGGGTGACATCGTCCAGCAGCCCGTCAGGGCGTCCGGGTACCGAGGAGTCGCACATCAGGAAGGTGGCTCCGGGGAGATGGTGCGCCCGGTTCACCGGAGCGGTGGCGTCCGCACCCGAGGCGTCCTCACCGAGGAAGTGGCGCCGGTAGGCGGCCCGTTCGTCGTGGTTGCCCGGACAGGTCAGGACCGGGAGCGGCGAGGTGAGCAGCGCGGCCGCCTCGCGGTACTCCTCCTCGGTGCCGTGGTCGGCGAGGTCACCCGTCACCAGGATGGCGTCGAGCTGCCCGGGGAGACCGTTCAGATACGCCATCACCCGGCGGGTGCGCTCGGCAGCCCGGGCGCCTCCGTCCCCGCGGTCCTGCCCCACGTGCACATCACTGATCTGAGCGAACACCAACATCACAAGCCTCCTGACGACGGGGCCGCCCCCCGGCCGAGCGGCGGATCGGCCAGGGTCACCCTATGCGGCGGACGGCAGCACTCGCCGGTTAAATTCGCCGACCTCGCCCCGTCCGCCCGGAGCCCCTGAGGTCCCTGAGGTTTTTGCGACAAGGCTCCCTTGGCTGCCCGTCAGACACCCTCGGGCGGAACGTCGCGCAACGCGCGCGTCACCGACCAGGCGACGGACACCATGGGCACGGCCACCACCGCCCCGACCACCCCGGCGATGATGCTCCCGCCGATGACCGAGATGGCGACCACCACCGGATGCAGCCGCACCGCCCAGCTCATCACCAGCGGATGCAGGACATGGCCCTCGAGCTGCCCGACGATCACGATGAGCGCCAGCACGACCGCCGCGATCACCGGCCCGCGCCCTGCCAGTGCCACCACCGTGGCCACCGCCAGCGCGATCGGCGACCCGATCAGGGGGACGAAGGTGGCGAAGAAGACCAGGAGGGTCAGCGGCAGGGCCAGCGGCACCCGCAGCGCAAACAGCGCGACACCCACCAGGACCGCGTTGGTGGCCGCCACCAGGATGATGCCCCGGGTGTATCCGGCGAACGTGCTCCAGGCCGCCCGTCCGGCCCGGTCCCAGGGCGACCGGGCGGCTTCCGGGAGCTGTCCTCGGAACCGACGCCACATCCCGTCGCCGGAGTGGACGAAGAAGATCGAGCAGAACAGCGCCAGAACTGCCGCGGTCAGCGCCTCCACCGCGCGGCCCGCACTGCTGAGCGCCTGGCTGATCAGCGCCCCGCGGTGATGGACGACAAATGAGTTGATCCTGTCGTGCAGCCCGTCCAGGGTGCCGCGCCGGACATGGAACGGAGGCCCCTCCAGCCAGCGTTGGATCCGGCCGATGCCGCCGCGGAACTCACCCACCAGCCTGGTCGCCTCACCGGCCGCCGCATTGCCCACCAGCGCCAGCAGCCCCAGCACCAGGAACAGGCTGCCGAACATGGCGAGCGCCACCGCCAGTGGCCGGGGTACCACCCGGGCCAGCAGATCGGCCAGCGGGCGCAGCAGCGCCGTGGCCACCAGTGCCAGGAACACCGCGATCGCGACGAGTTCGAAGCGCCCCAGCACCGTGAACGCCAGATAGACGGCGACTCCGACGACCAGGATCCGCCATGCGTACGCCGCGGCCATCCGCAGCCCGGGATGGACGAGCCCACCGTCCCCGCTCGTGCCGCGCATGGCCGCGGCGACCGCCGCGGATCCGGACCGGGCACGGGCCAGGGCGGCCCGTGAGGCACGGCGCGGACGGCCACCGGCCGCCCTGCGCGGAGGTCGTGAGCGCCGCGGCGTACTCCCGCTCGAGTGCTCCTCGCCGCTTGTCGCGCCGCCCCGCTCCGGTCCGCCCCGCTCCGGTTCGCCCCGCTCCGGTCCGTTGTCTTCCGCGCTGTTGTGTGCCGTTCCGTCGGATGCCGGTCCATCGGACGGAGGGAGAGACCCGTCGCTCACGTCGGCGCCACCGCCTTCCGCGTCCCGGCCCTTCGTGATGGAAAGCGTCCGGACTCAGGTTATTTATCCGACTGATCCTGAATGTACTGATTGAAGCAGGGTGGGTGTCCGGGCGCTCGCCCCGGGCGCGGCGGGTCGCACGGCCGCCGAGTCCATGGAGCGAGGAGCTGACCGTGGTGTTCCCTCCCGCCCACGACGGCTCCATAATCGATCACCCGTCCAAGGAGTCGCCCGTGACGTACGACATTGCCGCCGTCCGCGCACAGTTCCCCGCCCTGAAGGCCGGATCGGCGCACTTCGACGGACCGGGTGGCACACAGACACCCCAGCCCGTCATCGAGGCCGTCTCCGAGGCGCTGGCCAACCCCCTGTCCAACCGGGGCCGGCTCACGGTGGGGGAGCGGAACGCCGAGACGATTGTCGCGGAGGCACGCCTCGCGCTGGCAGACCTGCTCGGGGCGGACCCGGGTGCGGTCGTCTTCGGCCGCAGCGCCACTCAGCTGGCGTACGACTTCTCCCGCACCCTCGCTACGACCTGGGCGCCGGGCGATGAGGTCGTGGTGTCGCGCCTGGACCACGACGCCAACATCCGCCCATGGGTGCAGGCGGCCGCCCGTGCGGGCGTCACCGTCCGCTGGGCCGACTTCGATCCGGCCACGGGCGAGCTGACCCCGGATCACATCGGCGCCGTACTGAGCGACCGCACCCGGCTGGTCGCGGTCACAGCCGCCTCGAACCTGATCGGCACCCGCCCGGCGATCGCGGAGATCTCCCGCATGGTCCATGCCGCCGGAGCGCTGCTGTATGTCGACGGTGTGCATTACACGGCGCACGCCCATGTCGATATAGTCCAGCTCGGGGCCGACTTCTTCACCTGCTCCCCGTATAAATTCCTCGGCCCTCACCTCGGTGTTCTGGCGAGCCGTCCGGAAATCCTGGAGAATCTGACCCCGGACAAACTGCTGCCGTCGACCAACGCCGTCCCCGAGCGTTTTGAATTCGGCACCCTTCCTTATGAATTCCTCGCCGGAACGCGCGCTGCGGTCGATTTCCTGGCGGTCCTGGACCCGGCGGCCCGGGGTGGCCGCCGGGAGCGGCTGGCCGCGTCGTTCGAAGCCCTCGAAGCGTACGAGGACTCCCTGCGGCTGCGGATCGAAGAGGGCCTTGCCGCGTTCGACGCGATCACGGTCCACTCCCGGTCCGCGCACCGCACCCCGACCCTCCTGCTGACCATCGACGGACGTGACGCGGCCGACGCTCACCGCTGTCTCGCCGCCCGTGGTGTCGATGCCCCGTCCGGCTCCTTCTACGCGCTGGAAACGTCCCGCAGGCTGGGGCTCGGCGACACCGGAGGGCTCCGGGTCGGCCTGGCCCCCTACACCAGCACCGAGGATGTGGACCGGCTGCTCAACGGCCTGTCCGACTTCCTGAACGAGCCGGTCACACACCCCTGAAGCCCTCGGCGTACTGTCCGCACGCCGTCCGCACGCCGTCCGCACGCCGTCCGCACGCCGTCCGTGCTCGCCTCGGCCGGAGCGTGGACGCGGTGGCCATCGGGCACCCAGCCCGGAGAGCTTTCCGGCGCGACGGGGCGTGTGCTGCCGCGCCCCGTCGCACACCGAAGCCCCGATTCCCCCGCCGTGCCCTCAGAGGTGTACGGGGCAAGGGTGCGCCGCGGTCCGCGCCACCACCCCTCCGGCCATGACCTGGCGGTCCGTCATCCAGCCCTGCCGTCCGGCAGGTCGGTCACCGCGGCCTGCCGAGCCGAACGATGACAGCGGCGCGCTCGGCTGCCATTCCGTCCGTTCCTCGTAAATAAGTTCTCTGCCCTACGCGGTGCTCCGAGGGTCCTTTCCGGGCATGCTCATTCCGGTTCGCTTCCCACATTACGGAAAGGCATCCCATGGCCAGCGCCTTACCGCATCCGGACAGGCTCCCCTCGCTCACCGGCTATCGATTTCTTCTGGCCTGCGCGGTCCTTTTCGGTCATGTCCTGACATTGGGAAGACTCTTTGCGGACGAGGCGATCTACGAGGCCGCCGACAGGTCCCATATGCTCAGTGCCGCGGCCGTCTCCTCCTTCTTCATGCTCAGCGGCTTCGTGCTGACCTGGACCCTCCGCCCGAACGACACCGCCGGACGCTTCTGGCGGCGCCGGTTCGTCAAGATCTTCCCCAACCACGTGGTGACCTGGACCCTCATGCTGGTCCTGCTCATGGCGACGGGTACGGCCACACTGCTCCCCGTACCGGACCCGGCCATCGACGAGGCCGTGAAGAATCTGTTCCTCGTCCACACCTGGGCCCCCGACATGGCGGACTTCAGCAGTGTGAACCCGGTGACCTGGTCCATCTCCTGTGAGGCGTTCTTCTACCTTCTCTTTCCCTTCCTGATCCGGCCGCTGAACGCCCTGCCCGCCCGCCGGATCTGGCCCGGGATCGCACTGATCGCCGCACTGATCCTCGCCACACCCGCGATGGTCACGCTCGTCACCGACGAGACCGCTGCCGGGAGTTGGATGCCCCTGTCCATGGAGCGCTGGTGGCTGATCTACTTCTTCCCGCCCGTGCGGCTGCTGGAATTCCTCCTCGGCATGCTGCTCGCCCTCGCCGTACGGACGGGCCGGTGGCCCGCGCTACGAATGCGCTGGCCGCTGCTCGTCCTCATCGGCCTCTTTGTGGCGCAGCCCCGGCTGCCGGACGAGTACGTCTGGGGCGCGGCCACCTGTCTGCCGCTCGCCGTGATGATCGCCGCGCTCGCCCGTCGCGACATCGACCGCCGTCCCACCTGGCTCGCTCTGCGCGGGCTGGTGGTGCTCGGCGAGGCGTCCTTCGCCCTGTACATGATCCATTTCCCGATCCTGTACGCGATCCGCCTGCTGCTCGGTGAGCGCACCTTCGGCACCCTCGCGGCCACGGCCATCGCCCTCGGTGTGGCCACGGTATGCGTCCTCGCCTCCCTCCTGCTGTGGCACACCGTCGAGTTGCCCATGATGCGCCGCTACTCCCGGCCCCGGTCCCGTCCCGCCCATCAGACCGCGGCGACCGGCGGCGCGGCCATGGACCACACCACGCCCGACCACACCACGCCCGACCACGTCACGACGGGCGACGACACGAGGGAACGCGACAGGGCCGACCGCGACCGGGCAGGGAGAGCACCGCAGCAGGATCCGCTGCCCTGACCCAGCCGTACCGCACACCACCGCCGAGGACGGCCGGCCTCGGACGATGGACCGGGGTCGGCATCCCGAGCGGCTGTGTCCCGCGTCCGCCCCGACGTTACGATCGAAGAGGAGGGCCCAGGCCCCCACGGGAGCCCGGGCGGCACCCCCGGGGGGAGAGAGCGGGGCTCCATGACACCCGGTGGTATGGACGACACGGCTCTCGCCGGTCTCCGCGAGGGGCTGACGGGTGAGGTGATCGTGCCGGGCGACCCGGCCTACGACGACGCCCGCACGATCTTCAACGCCATGATCGATCGGCGACCGGCGATGATCGTCCAGTGTGAGAGCCAGGACGACGTCAGCCGTGCGATCGCCTTCGGCCGCGACCGGGGCCTGCGGATCGCGGTCCGCGGCGGCGGGCACAGCGTCGCGGGCATGTCCCTGTGCGACGACGGCCTCGTCATCGACCTGCGCCGGATGCGGGCGGTGACGGTCGACCCGGGGGCCCGGGTGGCGCGTGTGGGCGGCGGCGCGGTGATGCGCGATCTGGACCGGGCGACCGAACCGTACGAGCTGGCGACCACCGGCGGCCGGGTGTCGACCACGGGCGTCGGCGGCTTCGTCCTGGGCGGTGGCACCGGCTGGCTGGACCGTGCCTTCGGCCTGGCCAGCGACCACCTCCTGTCCGTGGACCTCGTCACCGCACAGGGCGAAGCGCTGCACACCAGCGAGGACGAGCACCCCGAACTGTTCTGGGCCCTGCACGGAGGCGGCGGCAACTTCGGCGTGGCCACCTCCTTCGCCCTCCGGTTGCATCGGCTCCCCGTCGTGACCGCGATGCTGCTGATGTGGCGCCCCGGAGCGGGCCGGGACGTGGCGTGCGCCTACCGCGACTTCCTGGAATCCGCGCCCGACGAGATCGGCGGCGGACTCATCTACCTCACGGCTCCGCCGGAGGACTTCGTCCCCGCCGACATGGTCAACAAGCTCGCCTGCGCCGTCTTCATCACCTTCACCGGCCGCGAACGGCAGGCCCGATCCATCGCCGCCCCGCTGCTGCACCTCGGCCACGACGCCGAGATGATCACTGAGCTGCCCTACGCGGATCTCCAGTGCATGCTCGACGATCCGCCTGGCTACCGTAACTACTGGTCCGCCGAATACCTCGACTCGTTCCCGGACCCGGCGGTGAACCTCTTCTGCGCCCGCGCGACGGACATGGTCATCCCTTCCCCCTCCCAGCATGTGCTGTTCCCCCAGGGCGGGGCGGTGGCAAGAGGCCCCGCGGACTATCCGGTGCCATGGCGGAGAGCGCCGTGGATCGTCCATCCCTTCGGGCTGTGGGCGGACCCGGCCGACGACGATCGCGCGCGGCGGTGGGCCCGCGCCACACGCGAGGACGTCCGACCCTGGTCCAGCGGCGCGGTCTACCTCAACTTCATCGGCGCGGAGGGCGAGGACCGTGTCATCGCGGGCTTCGGCCCCGAGAACTTCCAGCGGTTGACCGAGGTGAAGGCCCGGTACGACCCCGACAACGTCTTCCGGCTCAACCACAACATCAAACCCCGCCCGGCGGGCCAGAAGGCCGCCGCGGGGATGGCGGGAAGGTAGCCGCGGCTCCGCGACCCCGCGCTCGCATCGTCAGGCGAAACCGCCGTTACTCATCAGCAGTTGGCCATTGACCCACTGGCCCTGCGGTGAGCAGAGGAAGTCCACCAGATGGGCGGTGTCCCGCGGGGTGCCCAGCCTGCCCAGCGGTGTCCGGTCCTGACAGTACGACCGCACCTCGTCGGACATCCAGCCGGTGTCCACCGGTCCGGGATTGATGACATTGGCACTGACACCGAGGTGCGCGAGCTCCTGCGCCGCGGCCAGAGTGATGCGGTCCTGGGCGCCCTTGCTCGCACCGTACGGAAGGTTCCCGGCGGTGTGGTCGCTGGTGAGACCGACGATCCGACCGCTGCCCGGCACACCGCGGAAACGCCGCCCGTACTCACGGATCAGCAGCCAGGTCGCACGCGCGTTGACGGCGAAGTGCCGGTCGAAGCTCTCCACAGTGGTGTCGAGCAGCCCGGAGTCGACCGACTCGCAGTGGCACATCACCAGGGCGGTGACACCGCCCAGCCGGTGTTCGGCCTCGTCGAAGATCTTCGCGGGCGCGTCCGGGTCCGCGAGGTCCGCCTCGATCGCCACGGTGGCCGCCCCGTGCTCCCCGAGGGAGCCGATGATGGCGTCGACCGCTCCGAGCTCGGCGCCCCAGGGCATGCGCTCGTCGTAGGAGCGCCAGAAAGTGAAGGCGATGTCCCAGCCCGACATCGCCAGCCGACGGGCGATGCCCGCTCCGATCCCGACCGTGCGGCCCACGCCGGTGACCAGCGCGAGCGGACGGGGCGGGCCGGACACCGGGTGGCCGCTGTCGGTGTCCGGCGCTTCCGGGTCGATGGTCATGGAGAGGATCATCGCGGCCGATCCGACGACGGACAACTCCGCGACGTACAGGGGCAGTACCCGGGGCGGACGGTGTGCCATGGCCCGTTCGGCCCCAGGACGGCGGGCCGGTCCGCCGCGACGAGCCGATGTGGGGTAGACCTCGACTGTCGGCTTCGCCCTGCCACCCCACCACCGTGTGACGGCTATGTCGAGGAGTGTGCGCGTGAGTACGGAACTGAGCGGGTCCACGGCCCTGGTCACCGGGGGCACCGCGGGAATCGGCCGTACGGTCGCCCTGCGCTTCGCCGCGCTGGGGGCGGAGGTGGTGGTCCACGGCCGTCATGCGCGGCGGGGAGCCGACGCCGTCGAGGACATCCGTGCCGCGGGCGGACGGGCCAGATTCATCGCGGCCGATCTCGCCGACCCCGACGCCGTACGCCGTCTGGCCGCCGAGGCGGGCGAGGTCGATGTGCTGGTGAACAACGCGGGCATCTACCGCTTCGCCAGCACGCCGGAAGGCACCACCGAGATGTTCGACACCCACATGGCGGTCAACACCCGCGCCCCGTTGCAACTGGTCGGCGCACTCGCACCCGGCATGGCGGCCCGTGGCCACGGAGCCATCGTCAACATGAGCACCGTGGCAGCCACCACCCCGGCGCGCGGCGCCGGAGTGTACGGCGCCTCCAAGGCCGCGCTGGAACTGCTGACCCGTATCTGGGCCGATGAGTTCGGCGCCCAGGGAGTGCGGGTGAACGCCGTACGCTCCGGTCCTGCCCGGACCCCCGGCACCGTGGAGATGGGAGAGGACATCCTCCAGGCGCTGGGACGGACCACCATCCTGGGCAGACCCGCCGAGCCCGAGGAGATCGCCGAAGCGGTTGTCTTCCTCGCCTCCCCGCGGGCCGGCTACATCACCGGCACCGTCCTCGAAGCACGCGGTGGCGAACTCGCCCTCAACTGATCGCGCGACCTCGCCCGGATCACACCCGCGCATCCGGCCGGAACGGCCGGTACGGGGGTGACATAGCCTGGGTACGTGATCACCACACTCGCTGTCGAGAACTACCGGTCGCTGCGCCGACTGGTGGTCCCCCTGGGACGACTGACCGTGGTCACCGGCGCGAACGGCACCGGCAAGTCCAGCCTCTACCGGGCCCTTCGTCTGCTCGCCGACGCCGCGCGCGGGGGAGCGGTCGCAGCCCTGGCCCGGGAGGGCGGACTGCCCTCCGCGCTGTGGGCCGGACCCGAGACCTCCGCACGGGCCGTGCGGGAGGGCCGCCACCCCATCCAGGGCACCGTCCGGACCGAACCGGTCAGCCTCCGCCTGGGCTTCGCCGGTGACGAGTTCGGCTACGCCGTCGACTTCGGCCACCCCACACCCTCCCGTTCCCTGTTCGACCGCGATCCGGAGATCAAGCGGGAATGCGTGTGGAGCGGTGCCGTCCTGCGGCCCGCCACCCTGCTGTCGGAACGCACGGGCCCCGCCGTGCGCACCAGAGACGCCCAAGGGGAGTGGAACCGTACCCAGGGGGCCGTGCGCCCGTACGACAGCATGCTCAGCGAACTGGCCGATCCGCAGCGCGCCCCCGATGTGCTCGCCGTCCGTGAACACATCCGGTCCTGGCGCTTCTACGACCACGTACGCACCGACGCCCACGCCCCCGCCCGGGCGGCCCAGGTCGGCACCCGCTCCCCGGTCCTCGCCTCCGACGGCTCCAATGTGGCCTCGGCCCTCCAGACCATCCGGGAGATCGGCGACAGCGACGCGCTCGACACCGCGATCGACGCGGCGTTCCCCGGCAGCCGCGTGGAGGTCGCCGATCGCGGTGGCCGCTTCGAACTGGCCCTGCGCCAGCACGGATTGCTACGCCCCCTGGGGGCCGAAGAGCTGTCCGACGGCACCCTGCGCTTTCTGCTGTGGGCGGCCGCGCTGCTCACCCCGCGCCCACCGGATCTGCTGGTGCCCAACGAGCCTGAGACCAGCCTGCACCCCGAACTGCTCGAGGCGCTGGCCGGTCTCATCCTGAGCGCATGCGACGAGACCCAGATCGTGGTGGTCACACACTCCCGCCCGCTGGCCACCGCACTCGCGGACGGCGCCGGGCGATCCCGTACCGAGGTGAACACCATCGAACTGGTCAAGGAGGCGGGCCGGACACTGGTGGACGGGCAGGGCACCCTCGACGAGCCCCTGTGGTACTGGCCCAAGCGGTAAGTTGGCCACGCATTGCCGTTGTCCTCGACGGGTATTAGGGTCGGTCGGGTGACTGCCGGGTCGGCCATGGGCCGTACACGAGTGAGGCGCCCGGCCTCGGCGTGAGCGCGAGGCGGGCCAGAGCCCCGCCTTTCCCGCCCCGCGTCGATGACCCGGGCGCCGCGCACGGTGCCTCCGTTTCCCTGTGGAACCCCAAGTCACCCGGAGATGAAGACTCACTGATGACGCTCAATCAGCAGGACCAGCCGCAATCTTCCGCCACCAACGCCGTCCAGTTGAACCACACCGCGGTCTTCGCCCGGAACAGGCAGCGGTCGGCCGAGTTCATCGCCACGATCCTGGGCCTCGAAGTCGGCGCCCCGTTCGGGCCGTTTCTGCCCATCGACCTCGGCAACGGGGTCACCCTCGACTACTACGAGAAGCGCGATGAGCCCGTCCAGTCGCAGCACTACGCGTTTCTGGTGCCCGACGAGCAGTTCGACGACATGATCGCCCGGTTGGAGGCGGCCGGCACCACCTACTACGCCGACCCGAGCCACACCGAACCCGGGCAGATCAACACCCTCTTCGGCGGTCGTGGCGCATACTTCGACGACCCGGACGGCCACAACATGGAGATCATGACCCGGCCCTATATCCGGCCCTGAGAAGCGACCGGGAGGTCGCGGCACGAACGTGGCCGAGGTCAGCGAACGAACCAGGAAATGGCCGGTGTTCGGGGGAGTGGTGCCGGATCGGTATCGAGGTCCTCCTGCTGACCAATGCCACGGGGATATGGCCGGGGGTGTTCTCCCCCCCCCCCCCCCGGCCGTGCCGTGACGGTCGGCGGCTCGCCCTTCGTCAGACCCCCAGACGGTCCTGCCACCGCCGGAACTCGCCCACCGGGTTCCCGTCCCGCTGCCACGGCCAGGAGGTCACGCGCCCTTTCAGTAGCCGGAAGACCTGGGTGGCGTCGCCCTTCCGGTTGGCGGTGATGAGGGCGTAGGCCAGGAGGTTCAGATCGGCGAGTGCCGCGGCGTGATGGAAGAATCCCGGCTTCTGCCAGGTGTCGTACGCCCTGTCCAGCGCCTGGGAGACCGAAGGCTGGGCCCAGTGGTTGCGGGCGAGGAGCGCCTCCATTCCGCCCCTGTCCAGCACCGTGTGGTACTGCATGACATGTGCGGTCAGCTCCACCGCGGCACACGGCGCGTTCGCCGGCATCTGGGCGCGCATCGCGTCGATGAATTCGAGAACGTGCATATGGGAGCCGCCCTCGTCGGGCGAGAGGAATTCCAACATGCTCAGATGTGCTTCGCGATGCCACCGATCGCGCGACAGTAGTTCCTGCCACAGCGCGAACACGTCCTTGCGCGGGTAGCGCTCCAAGCGGTAGACGCCCAGCAGCACCACCCACGGCGTGGGGTCGTGCTGGTTGAGTTCGGCGGCCCGGTGGCATTCCTCGACCACCGCGGCGGCGTCGGGCAGTCCTCCCTGCCTGCGGCCACGGACGAGCTGGACCCAGGTGTGGAGCACCAGGGCATCCGGGCTGTTCGGTTCACGAGCGGCCCACTCGGACGGGAGGCTGGACTCCGACAGGGCATGGGCCAGCACCGAGACCCGGTGGGCCCGGCGGTCCCAGTCGCCCGGGTTGCGCTTCAGAAGGCCGCTCACACGAGCCGCGCCCAGCTCTGCCGCGCCGATGGTGCCCCATGCGCTCGAGTCACGCAGCATCTTCATCAGCTTGGCCAGCTCCCCGTCGTCGAGTTCAGGAGTGAGGCGTGCTCCATTACGGCGAAGGGAAAACATTGACATGATCGAAAGGCTATGAGCGCTGGGGCGCAGGGCAAGCCATCTGCGGAGATCGTTATCCCACGCATACCTTCGCGGCGCACAGCCATCCATATGGTGAGATGCCGCCGGTGGCGCTTGACAGCTGTGCTGGCCACCGTCCCGATCGCCGCTACCGGCGGGGACTCGGGACTCCTGGCATTGTTACGTATTCATCATCTTCCCATGCAGGGCTCATGATGTGGCCCGTCAACCGTGCCAGCATGGACGCTTGGACGACCCTCACTCCACGCTTCGTAGAACGTGATGCACCCGCTCGCCCTGCCACGACCGCCGTGTTCCCCACACCGCCCGGGAGCGGGAAACCGGCATCCCTCACGCCTCCTCCCCTCGCCGACCGCGAGAACGAATGCGCGGAGCTCGCCACGGCGTGGGAGTGGCCCCTGCGCTGGATCCTCGTCCAGGCCGCCTGCGGGCGTGGCCGGGCCGATGTGGCATTGGCGGAGTGCCGCGCCGCGTACGAGGGAGAGGGCGTGGCGGCCGCCGAGGCCGTCCGGTTCCGGGCCCTCGCGGCGGTGTGTCTGCTCGCCCTGGGCAGATTGCCGGAAGCCTGGGCGGTCGCCGCGGCCACCCGGCACACGGCAACGGCGAACGGGGACGGACCCGCCCTGGCCGACGCCCTGCATGTGCTGGCCGCTCGAGGCTTCCTGGAAGCGCCCGGCACCGAGGCGCTGGACCTGGCCCGGTACACGGTCCGGCTCGCGTCGCCCGCGTACCGTCCCGCGCAGCACATCGCACTGCAACTCACACTGGCCAACAGATGTACCGCCCTCGACCGCGGCCATGACGCCCGGCGCGCGCTCACCGCCGTCCACGACGAGAGCCGGCGCATCGGCGGTGTCCTCCTGCCCTGGCACCACCTGACCAGTGCCCTCCTGGCATTCCACTCCGGACGCTGGGACGACGCTCTCGCCGACGTCGAAGCCGGGCTCGGCCGCGGCGAACACGGCGCCCTGAGCGGAGCGCTGCGCGCGATCGCGGGCCTGATCGCCGTACACCGGGGGCAGCGGATCGCGGCGGCTCCTGAGGCTCCCGCCACGGGGGCGTCCGAAACCACCGTCATCGCCTGGTACTACGCGTACCTGCCGGTGTCCGCCGAAGCCCTTCTCGACGAGGCGCGGGGGGATGCCGAACGGGCCTACCGCAGGCTCACGGACGCCTTCGAGCACGGCATCGGCGATCTGCCCGGCCGCCTTGTCCTCGGCCCGCTGACCCCCGATCTGGTCCGGCTGGCCCTGGCCCACGGCGATCTGGGACGCGCACGGCGGTACGCCGCCGCGTCCCGTGCCAGGGCCGGTCGCGGCGCGGGACCGTCCCACCACGGCGATGCCTACCGCTGCCAAGGACTGCTGGCCCGGGACCCCGAGCTGCTGCTGAGGGCGGCCGACCGCTACCGTACGGCGCTCAGACCACTGAGCGAAGCGCACGCCCTCACCGACGCGGCGGAGCTCCTGGCCCGTCGTCGGCCCGCGCAGGCCAGAACCCTGCTCGACCAGGCGCTGGGGATCTACGCACACCTGGATGCTCGCTGGGACATCGCCCGCGCCGCCTCCCGGCTGTGCGCCGTGGACGTCCACCGCGGCAGACGGGGGCCGCGCAATGGCGCGCGTCACGGCTGGGAGGCGCTCACTATCACCGAACGCCGGGTCGCCGAACAGGTGGCGGCAGGGGACTCCAATCCCGAGATCGCCACCCGTATGCGCGTCTCACCGCGCACCGTCAGCACCCATGTGTCGAACATCCTGCGCAAGCTCGCTATGACCTCGCGCGTGGAACTGGCCGCCGCCGTCATTCAGCGCCGCACCAGAACGGTTCCTCGGGCAGGGAGGAATGATGGGCGTCGGGTGTGCGTGCCCGATCCCGGAGGGGATTCTTCGCCGCATTCCCGCATTCCCGCATGCCTACGTCAGCTGACGGATGTATCGGACAGGGTGCGTCGGGCGGTGGAGACCACCCGATGACCCCGGGAGACCACACGGTCACCCCCGGAGGAGAACACCCCTCTCTGCGGCAAGGACGGCCCCCGGCAGGGCTTGCCGCGCAGCGTGCCGACGAACGGCCGGCCACTGCCTCCGTGGCCGCGTCGGCACAGGGGCCTTCCGGCCGACGCGGATGCCCGCCGTCGGCCGGAAGGCTCCGTCCGGACACCGTTCGAAAGTCTGTCCCGCAGTGCGTTTCCACGACGCGTTGAACCCGGGACAACTCGCCCCCAGCGGCTTGTTCCTCGACGCCGACCCAACGGATAGGCGGCTTCCACCTGCCCGAATGGCGCGGTGGTTTGGAGGCGAACCTCGTCGGGAAATCACGTTGCGACGCTCGGCCGTATGGGACCGGGGGTCGCGAGGGGGCAGGGGGACGCGGGTGAAAGTAGCCTTACGCATCCGGTATCGCCGTATTCATGCCGCTGTGGCGTGTTTCTGTGCGGCGGTCGTCTGGGTCGCTCTGTTGAACACCGAGCCGCGTCGGCCCGCCCGGCTGGAACTCGACCCCGGCACGGCCTGGTTGGTGAGTACGAAGCCGGGGTTGCTCACCGCCGTCAGCGGGGAAGCCGCCGCCCCGTCCGCCCAGGTGCCCGTACCGGACACCCGGGCGGCGCCGAGGATCGACACCCATGAGGGCCCCGGGTTCGTCGTGGTGGCGAACGCCTCGTCGATCCCTAAGGACAGAGCGCGTGGCCTCGTGCTGGACACGACCCGGATGAAAGTGGTCGGTACGCGTCGGTTCACTGCGGAGGACGCGCGCATCGAGCTGTCGGGCCGCGCTGCCTACGAAGTGCATCCCTCCGCGGGCCAGGTGATCCCGGTGAAGCCCCCGGCCCTCGGGGTGTCCGGAAAGCCGGTGGATTTCTACTCCCCGATCAGCGCGGTGGTGCCCGACGGTACGGGAGGATTATGGGCGCAACTGCCCGCCAGCGGCCGGACGGTACGAGTCCGGGGTGGATCCGTGCGGACCGTTCTCCAGGGCGAGCCACGTCATGACGTGCTGCTGACCAGTGGGGGCGGACGGGCGGTCGTGATCGACCGCACCGCCTCGAAGCTCACCGTTCTGCACACTGCCGGGGGCCACCGGCAGCCCTCCGAGATGCAGCTTCCACTCGACACGGCCTCCCGTCATCGCGTGGCCGCCGCGGCCGTCGGGCCACGGAACCGGCTTCACCTGGTCATCACGCCGTCCAACGATCTGCTCACCGTGGACCTCGGCACTGGACGGACCCTCGACCGCGCGAACCTCGTCGCCGGCGCACCGCACCAGTTCGGGACACCGGTGGAGGACCGCGGGCAGGTATGGGTGCCGGACCGGAGCACCGGCCGGATGCTGCGCTATGACCGCGATACCCACAAGAGCCTGACTTCCGTCACGGTGTCCCACGGCCGTGCGCCGATGCTCCGGGTGTTCCGGCACGGCGGCTTCGTCTGGGCCAATGACCCCCAGGGCCCGTCGGCAATGGTGGCCGGTGGGCGCGCACCCACCGTCTTCCGCAAGTATCCGCCGCCCCGGCGCTCCGGCGGCCATCCGTCCGCCACACCCACACCCTCACCCGATCACACCTCCAGCGCTCCCCGGCCCGAAGCGTCGGCCAGGCCCACGCCCTCGGCCACCACCGGGCCGACGACGAAGCCGAGGCCGAAACCGTCGGACGAGACCTCACTCCCTCCCACCGATGGGGACGAGGAGACCTTCCCGTCCCTGCTCACCACCTACTCCGGCGCCAGATGGGGCCGGTTCTCACCCGACGGAAACACGCTGGCACTTCTGGGGGACGACCGCTCGACGATCACCCTGTGGTCGATGGAGAAGCCGTCGGAACATCGCCGTCTGAGCCGCTTCCAGCCGTTGGGAGCCTCCGAGACTCACGGCTTCGTCTTCCCCCGTGACCGGCCGCAGATGTTCGTCACGGGGAGCGGCGGAGTCGGCATCTACGACATCGGTGATCCGAGGAATCCACGGGAAGAACATCGCTGGCCCTATCTGGAAAACGCCCCGCCGACCATGAACGTACTGGCCGTCAATCCCGACGCGACCCTCATGGCCTATCCCTCCTATGTGCACTTCGACCAGGGGAGCCAGCTGAAGATCGGTGACACTTCGGATCACTCCGATCTTCCTGAAATCGACTACGGGCGCAGCATCGGAGGAGAAGGCGCCTTCATCTACGGGGTCGCGTTCAGCCCGACCGCGCCGCTGCTGGCCGTACGGGTCTGGGACGTGACCGGACAGGACGCGATGGTCCTGCACTTCCTCGACCTCACCGATCTCGCGCACGCGCAGTCCGTCTCCTGGACGGTGAGGTCCGGAGCGCCGCCCCGGTTCACCGCCGACGGCCGTCTGATGGCCGGTCCGGGGACCAGGACCGAGATCTCCCTGTGGGATGTCACCGACCCCGCACACCCGCGGGAACATCCCGTACGGAACACCGCCCGGACCATCGCTGCTACGGCGTTCAGCCCCGACGGTACGATGCTCGCCCTCGGCGACGGGAACGGCAAGGTGACGCTCTGGCAGGTCTCCCGCGACGGCTCGGTACGACGGCCCGTCACCTTGCCCGGCAGCCGTTCCGATGGCATCTCCGCCCTCGACTTCAGCCCCGACGGCCACCTGCTCGCTGTCGGAAGCGGTGACTCCGTACAACTGTGGAAGGTTGGCTGATGCAGCGCCCTGCCCAGGAGGACTTCGACGGCCTGCGGATCCGGTTCGACACGGTGGCGGAGGCCGTGGGCGAGGTGCTGCGTGGTAAGCGCGAGGCCATCCGCCTGGCGCTCATCTGCCTCGTGGCGGAGGGCCATCTGCTCATCGAGGATGTGCCAGGGGTGGGCAAGACGTCCCTGGCCAGGGCCCTGGCGGCGGCCTTCGGAGTCACCAGTGGCCGGATCCAGTTCACCCCCGATCTGCTGCCTTCGGACATCACCGGAGTGCAGGTGCTGGAGCGGGGGGCGTTCACCTTCCAGCCCGGCCCGGTCTTCGCCCACATCGTCATCTGCGACGAGGTCAACCGGGCCTCGCCCAAGGCGCAGGCGGCACTGCTGGAGGTGATGGAGGAACGCCAGGTCTCGGTGGCCGGTGAAACCCGCCCCGTACCACGCCCGTTCATGGTGGTGGCCACCCAGAACCCCATCGACTTCGAAGGGACCTACCCCCTCCCCGAGGCACAGCTCGACCGCTTTCTGATGCGCGTCAGCATCGGACCGCCCGACGCCCGGGTCGAGAGCGAGATCCTGGCCCGGGAGGCCACCACACTGAGCCCCGAGGCCACCATCGGCACCGTGCTGGACCGGGAGTCCCTGCGCGGGATGATCGAGACCGCACGGCGCGTCAAGGTCGACGGCTCGGTCAACGACTACATCGCCGCCCTGCTCCAGGAGACACGGTCGCCCGCACACCGGGAGGAGATCAGGCTCGGCGCCAGCACCCGCGCCGGGCTCGCCCTGCTGCGCGCCGCGCGGGTGTCCGCCGCGGCCGAGGGCCTTCAGGGTGTCCTCCCGGACCAGGTCCGCGCACTCGCCGTACCGGTCCTGGCACACCGTCTGGTGCTGACCGAACGCGCCGTCTGGGACCAGATCACCTCCGAGGACATCATCCGCCGGATCCTCAGCCGGGTACCGGTGCCGCGGTGATCACGCGTACCGGTGCGGCGGTGCTGGCGGGTTCGGTGGTCCTGGCGCTCCTGGCATGGACCTTCGCCTCCACCGCGCTCGCCGCCCTCGCCGGATGCGGGGCACTCGCCGTGGCGGCCGGACGGCTGGTGCTCCGCAGCACACCCCGGATGGCGCACGGTCCGCGGACACACACCCGCCGGATCACCCGTGGCGAGCCCCTGACGGCGACCATCCCCGTACCCGCGGTGCGCCGCCGGTGGCTGCCGCGGCCCACCGTGCTGGTCACCTGCTCACGGCAGCCCGCCCTCGGAGCGCCGGACGGCCGGGCGGACACGGTCGTGGCCGGCACGGTGGCGGACGGTGCGGAAGGCGCCGAACACCACCTGCCGCTGCCCACCGACCGCCATGGCCCCCTGGTCGTCGGACCGACCCTGGTGCGCCGGTCCGACCCGCTCTTCCTGTTCCGTTCCGACACCGTCGTTGGCACACCCCTGACCGTTCAGGTGCTGCCCCGTGTGCTGCGGGTACCGGCGGCGCCGTCCCGTGATGTCACCGGTCGGGACGGTGCCGCCCGGCGCCCCGGCCCGCTCGGCGCCTGGGAGTTGCACTCCCTCCACGCGTACCGCCCCGGCGACGACGTACGCCGTATCCACTGGCCGAGCAGCGCTCGCGGTGACACACCGCTGGTGCGGCGCGACCTTCAGCCCGACGAGCACCTCCGTCACCTGTGGCTGGACACCCGCCCCGACGCGTACTCCACCGGCGCCGACTTCGAGGAGGCGGTGGACACCACCGCCGGTCTCGCCGTCGACGCGCTCCGCCGTGGGCTTGCGGTGCGCCTGTGGACCAGCGCGGGGCGCTTTGTGCACGGGGATTCCCCACCGGGCGGTGTGACGCAGGTGCTGCGCTTTCTCACCGCCGTCGTGCCCACCGTGTCCGTCGGTCCGCCGGGGGCCGGACGCCCCGGCCGGCTGCGCTCAGACGGCGCCTCGGTGGAATCGCTCACCGTGGTCACCGGCGACGCCCCGGCGGTGACCCTGCCGTCGCTGTCCGCCGGGCGCGGGCGGGTCCTGGTCCTCCGGCTGGGCACCGCCCGGCGTACGCCGGGTCGTTCGCCGGGGCGCCATACGACGGGCGTGGCCGACCGGGGCACGGTGCGGTACGCCGCCGACGCGGAACAGGCCCTGGCGCTCTGGAGTGCCGTGTTCGGAAGCGGGGTCGGCCGGTGGCGATGACTCCCTCCCCGCACACCTCCGCCCGCCTCCACGCGACCGCCGTCGCCCCGGCGTCGGCCGTTCTCGCCGCCGCGGTGGCGGGAAGCGCGTTCCACCCCGTGTTCGGCTACCGGCCCCTGCTGTTCCCGGTGGCGGTCGCCGCGATCCTCCCCGTGCTCCTCGCCACCGTGTGCGCCCGCCGGGCCCGGCCCCTCCCGCCCGAACTCGCCTTGTGCGCAAGCGTCGTACTGTGGCTGTCCGCCTGCGCGATCACGGTGTACGACGTGCGCACACCCGGCGACATCGCCACCGGTCTGCGACATGTGGCGGAAGGAACGCCGAGCGGATGGGGGCGGCTGCTGGACGCACCACTGCCCGCCCCGGCCGAAGCGCCCCTGATGGCCGTGGTGTTCACCCTGACCTGGGCCGCGGCCGCCGCCGGAGCCGAACTCGCGCTGCGCACCCATGGCCGCGCCCGGTGCCTGGCTCCCGCGGTGGCGCTCTTCGTGGCCGCCACCGCGACCACCATCGGTGGGCCGGGAACGACTCTTCCCCAAGCGGTGGCCATGGCGGTCATCTCCGGGGCCGTACTGGCCCTCGGACACCAGCCGGATCTGCGGCTCGGGCGTTCGCCGGACCGTGCCACCGGCCCGGCCGCCACGCGCTGCCGCCCCGCCCCCGTGGCCCGCGCCCTGCTGTGGCCGTCGCTGATCGCCGCGCTGGCCGTGCCGTCGGCCGCGGCCCTGCCCTGGACAGCGGGCGACGCCCCGTACAATCCGCGCGAACACCGCGCCGAGCGCACCGCACCGGTCCATCTCACCCATCCGCTCGAACAGTTCTCCGGCTGGCGCTCCTCGCCCCGCCAGGTGTTGTTCACCGTGCGCGGCGGTGCCGTCGGACGCTGGCGGCTGACCGCGCTCACCGCCTACGACGGCGCCCAGTGGAAGCCCTCGGGGCTGTTCACCCGCCACCTGGGCACGGGCCTGAAGCCGGGCACCGAGACCGGACGGCCTGTCCACTCCGAGGTCACCGTGAAAGGACTCACCGGGCGGTTGCTCCCCGTGCCGGAGACCCCGCTGCGCGCCGGGGCACCGGTGGCGGTGAACGCCGAGGACGGCGCCGTCCTGGCCGATGACCCGCTGAACCGCGGCGTCCGGTACCGCGTCACCAGTGTCACTCCGCAGCATCCCGCACCCCTGGACGCCGCCCGGTTGCGAGCGGCACCCGGCGCTGCCACCACCCTCGCGGTGCCGAGCGAGGCCCCGACGGCGCTGACCACCCTCGCCCACCGCGCCCGCGCTGCTTCTCGTTCCCCGTACGGACGTGCCACCGCACTGGCCGCTATGTTGCGCAAGGAGTACACGTGCCTGCCCAAGACGCCGGGGAACCAGTCCCTCGGCGCCCTCGACCGGTTCCTCACCGAACGGCAGGGCGCACCCGTGGACTTCGCCTCGGCGTTCGCCCTCGCCGCGCGGGTGACCGGACTCCCCGCCCGGATCGTGGTCGGCTTCCAGGTCACCCGGCGTGGCTCCGGCGACCTCCGCGTCACGGGGGCCGATGCCCGGGTGTGGAACGAGATCGCGCTCGCCGGGGCGGGCTGGGTGCCCGTGGATCCGGTGCCGCCACCCGGGCGGGAGCGGCACACCCCACCGTCCACCGAACCCACCCCCGATCCTTCGCCATCGGCCGAACCCCGGCCCTCGCGCCACCCCACGCCCGCACCGCCCGCCCGCGGCGCGGCTCCACGCCCCTCGATCGGCCCGGCCGGCGACACGGACTGGGCGCTGGTCGCTCTGTGGGGCGTGAGCACCGCCGCTGCGGCGTTGCTGCTGTTGCGTGGGTGGCTGCTGCTGATACGCCCGTGGCTGCGGATCCGGCGCGGCAGAACCGCCCCCGTTCCGGCGCGGCGTGCCACAGCCGCCTGGCAGGCGGTTGTTGAACAGGCCACGGTGGCGGACACCTTCGGCCCACCGCCGGCCGCCACGTTCCACGACATCGCCGCCCACCTCGCGGCGACCGGAGGCCCCGGCACCCGTGCCGCGGCCGCGCCGCTGGCGCTGCTGGCCGCACGGGCCCGGTTCTGCGAACCCACTGAGGAGGAGGCGGCCCGCGAACCGGCGTGGCGTCCGATGTCCGCACAGGACGCCGACCGCGCCTGGCTGCACAGCGATGTCATCAGGGCCGAGCTGAGAACACATCAGGGGTGGCGGGCGCGCGGCTGGGCCCGGCTGCTGCTCCCGCGGCGCATACGCCGACAGTCAACCGGCCACTTCTCCCGCCGAGATGGCGGCGGTCCTTCCCGGCGCGTCGGCGGCGGCTCTTCCCGGCGGGGCGATGGGAGCGGTGATGTCTGACCTCGCCCTGGGGCTCGCCGGGCCCGGCGCTCGCGCCCTCCTCATCGGCACCGGGACGGTCGCCGACCCGGCGGTGCTGCCGCCCGTTCCGGCCGTCCACCGAACGCTCACCGATCTGCGCGCCATCCTGTTGCGGCGCACCGGGCTCAGCGAGGATCGGATCCGGGTGCTGGAGGACCCCGAGGACGCGCGGACCATCGGACAGGCCGTCACCGAGGCCGCGAAGGCAGCCTCGGACACCCTGCTGCTGTACTACGTGGGCCACGGCCTGGTGGGAGCCGCGAACGAACTGCGCCTGTGCACCCGGGAGACCACTGGTGACGCCGACACCGATCCCTTCACCACCGCGTCCTTCCGGGACCTGGCCGCGCTCGTACGCCGCCACCGGCCCACCCGGTTCGTCATCGTCCTGGACTGCTGCCATGCCGAGCGCGCGGGCGACGAATCGCTCACCGCCTTCCGCCACCACTACCTGCTGGCCGCCGCCGCCCGCGACCAGAGGGCACTGGCACCAGTCGGGGACGTACACACCGCGTTCACCGGTGAGCTGATCCGGCTGCTCCACAGCGGCGATCCGCACGGTCCCGCGGTGTTCACCCTCGAGGAGCTGAGACGGGCCCTCGCGGACCGCGATCTGAGCCCGAGGGCCCGGCACGACGCGCCTACCGCCTGGTTCGGCTTCGCCCGCAACCCGGCGGCCCGCGCCGAACCGGCCACGGAGCCGACGGGCCACGACACCGGGGTGTGCCCCTATCCGGGCCTGTCCGCCTACGACGAGACCACCCAGCACTGGTTCCGCGGCCGGGACCGGCTCACCAGCGAACTGGTCCGCGAGGTCACCCGCGCCGACGGCCCCGGTGAGCCCGTGGTGCTGCTCGGCGCGTCGGGATCGGGGAAGAGCTCACTCATCCGGGCCGGACTGCTGACGGAGCTGAGACGGAGCGCCAACTCTGCTGGCACACCCGGGCATTGGCGTTCGCTGGTGTGCACACCGACCGCGGCACCGCTGCGCGCGCTCGCCGCAACCCTGTCCGGGCCGGCGCGGCTGCCGGTCCCCGCGGTGGAACGCGCCCTCGCACACGACGCCGCGGCGCTCGTACGGCGGCTGGCCCGGCCCGAAGCCCCCGTGCTCCTGGCCGTGGACCAGTTCGAGGAGGTCTTCTCCCTGTGCGAGGACGAGACCGACCGCGCGGCCTTCATCCGTGCGATCGCCGCCCTCGCCACCACCGGCGCCACGCCCTCGGCTCCAGTACGGGTGATCCTGGCCGTCGCCGCCCCCTACTACGCCTCCTGCGCCGAGTGGCCGGAGCTGGCCCACGCGCTGTCCGCGCGGCAGATCCTCGTCACACCACTGAGCGCCGAGGAGGTACGGGAAGCCATCACCGAACCGGCCCGCCAGGAACACCTGAGGGTCCAGGAGGGGCTGGTCGAGCTGGTCCTCGCCGACCTGGGCTACCCCCGCGCGGCCACGCCCGTCCCCGAACCGGGTTCGCCACCGCACCCGTTCACCCTCGCACACTTTGCCCAGGCCCTCACCGCCACCTGGCGGCGGCGCGAGCGCGGGGTGCTGACCGTCCGCGGCTACCAGGAGTGCGGCGGCCTGTCCGGCGCCATCGCCCAGGCCGCCGACAGCGTGTACCAGGACCTCGGCTCCGACGACCAGCAACTGGCGCGCATCCTGCTGCTGCGCATGGTGCGGCCCGGCAGACCGCTGGAAGGTGTCCCACCCGCCCGACGGCCGGTCGACCGTGCCGAGCTGGTACGCGAACTCGGTGGCGGGCGGGCTGACGCGCTGCTGGGCCGATTCCTCGCCAAGGGCCTCGTCGTCGAGCGGGAGGGCACCGTGCAACCCGCACATGACGCGGTCCTCCACGCCTGGCCCCGGATGCGGGCCTGGCTCGCCGCGGACCCGGTGTGGCGGCTGCACCACGAGCAGCTGACCGCCGCGGCCAGGGCCTGGACCGACTCCCAGGGCGAAGAGGCCGACCTCTACCGCGGACACACCCTGGCCAGGGCGCTGGAACAGGTCGAGGGACGGCCCCGGCTGGAAGTCGGTGAGGACGTCTGGCAGTTTCTCAACGCATCGGTGGCCAGGCAGCGTTCAGCCGCCCGGCGGTCCCGCCGCCGTCGCCGCACGCTGCTCGCCCTGGCCATCACCACCGCCCTCTGCGTCATCGTGGCCGTCGTCGCACTCTGGGCCGCGTTCGACGCGCACCGCGCCTCCTCAGCGGCGCAGGACGCCGACACCTCCCGGCGGCTCGCCGCCGCCTCCCGCGCGGCGGCGCCCACCGATTCGCCACTGGCCGGACGGCTGGCGGTGGCCGCGTACCGCAGCGCCCCCACCGACGAGGCATGGGCCGCCATGATCGCCGCCGCTGGGGGCTGGTCGAGCGCCTCGGACAGCGGGGACGGCGGTGGCCGGATGCCCGGCGGCGTCTCCGTCGAGTTCTCGCCCCGCCGCGATCTGCTGGCCATCAATGATGGGGAGGAGCTGCACCTGTGGGACGCCGCCACCCGGCACCCGCTGGGCACACTGGGCACACCCGGGACCGGGCCCATCGAAGACATGGCGTTCAGTCCCGACGGGCGACGCATCGCGTTGCTGCGGGCCGACGGCACGGTGCAGATCTGGCACACCGACAAGCCCTCGGGACCACCGACGGACGAGATCGTGGTGCCGGAGCGGACCGTATCGGGGGCCTCATGGGTGTCCTTCGGGCCCGGAGGCCGGACCGTCGCCGTCGCCATGGTGACGAGCGGCGACGCGGACCGGATCACGGGTACCACGTGGGTCACACCGCTGCCAGGGAAGAGCGAACCGCGACGCCTCGACCATGTGCGGGCGCGCTACACCGCAGGTGGCAGGTTGCTGATCGGGCTGGAGGACGGCGGACGGCTACGGGTCACCCGCGTGTCCGCCACCGGAGCCACCCGGCACACGGAACGGCTGCCGCGCAGCCCCTCCCCGTACCGGGGCACACCCGCTGTCGCGGCACAGGGCGGCACCCTGGCCGTCGCCCACGACGACGGCCTGGTGGAAGTACACGACATCACCCCCGGCGGCCGCGTCCGGCCGCGCACACGGTTCCGGACGAACGCGAGCGCGCTGGCATTGTCCCCGGACGGGCGGCTGCTCGCCGTGCAGGAGAACGGGGGCCCGCTCACCCTCTGGGACCTCACAACAGGTGACGACCCCGTACCCCTGACCTCCCAGCCCGGCGTTCGCAGTACCGATGAGTTCGGCCTCGCCTTCAGCCGGGACGGAGGGCTGCTGGCCGCCATCACGAAGGGCGGGACCGCGCTGGGCGAGCTACGGTCCGCTCGGCAACCGGCGGTACTCGCCGACATACCGGTGCCGGACGGAGGACCCACGGCGGTGGCACTCTCCGCGGACGGACGTATCACCGCCATCGGCACCCGGCACGGCACCGTCGCTCTGCGGTCCGTCAACGGCCGATCGCCACGCGGGCCGACCGGGCTGGCCGACCCCACCGGACACCCCGTGGTGGACCTCGCCTTCGCGGCGGACCGGCGCACCCTGATGGTCACCCGGGGGAGCGGTGTCGAACTGTGGGACACCACCCGCCCCTCCGCCCAGCACCCTCTCGCCGTACTGACCGGCGCCCGTGCGGCCGTCGCCGTGAACGCCCCCGTACTGCTCACCCGTGCCCCCAGTGGCGTCGCCCGGCTGTGGCGTATCACCCGTCCCGAACGGCCGGACCACCAGAGCGACTTGGACAGGTCATCCGGTCCCGAGGACGCCGTCGCACTCACACCGGACGGCCGCACCGCCTACACCGGCGCGTGGTGGAACATCCGCCGTGCCGACCGGCCCCATGCGATAAGCGGGCCGGGCAGTCGGCACCCGGCGGTCGGTCCGTCCCGCCCCACCGGTGCCATGTACTGGGTGAGCCTGGCCCCGCACACCGGGCTGCTGGCCGAAGCGCGGAGCCCGTACGCACGCACCTGGACCGATGAACCCGGCCGCACGCCGCAGCAGGTGGCCCATCCCGGGACCACCCTCACTGGTCTCGCGGTGGCCCCCGACGGTCGGCTCGCGGCCACCGGAGACGACGAGGGCGGAGTGCGGCTGCACTCAGGATCCGCCACCGCCGGATGGCATCCACTGGCGGATTTCCTCCTGCGCGGATCCCCGATCACGGCCCTGGCGGTCGCCCGCGGCGGCGTGGTGGCGGTCGCCTCCGAGGACGGACGGGTGCGTGTCTCGGATGTGTCACCCGGCGCACTGCAAAAACGGCTGTGCAGGGGGACGCTGCCGGTGGACTCCGCGGCGGCCTGGACCGCCCATACGTCGGGAGACCCACTGCCGGAGGACTGCGGCGCATGACATCTGGCTGCCTGACCTCTGACTGGGGCTCATGACCACCGTGGGACGACGATCGCACCCAGAAATCGCACACAGAACAGGAGACCCCGTGGCGCTGCACATCAGCATCGAGGACGGAACCCGGAGCACCGAACCGGACGACTGGCGTGGGCTGGCGGACCGACTGCGCGATGAACCCGATCTGGGGCAGGTGCGTGAACTGCGCTCACCCGTCCGGCAGTGCGAGCTGGGCGCGGACCTCCTCGGTGTCCTCGTCGAGGTCGGCGTGGCGGCGGTCGCTACCCTGGGAGTGGTCCTGGAAGCCTGGCTCCGGCAGCGCGGTGGCAGCTTCAAGGTCACCTGGGAGCGCGAGGACAGCGACACGCGCGTCCACATCACCCTGGAGGGAACCAACGCCCAAGGTGCGGCAACGGCCCGCGCCCTGCTGGACGACCTCAACCAGGCGGTGGCCCAGGCGGAGGCGACAGGAGAGCGGTCGGCTGCACACGGCCGACGTGACGGCCACGACGGACAGCCGGACGATCCTCTGGCCACGGCCGCCGGCTGAGTGGGACGGCGCCATGACCCGCGCCGCGCAGCCGCCGAGCCCTGCCCTCACGGAGGGCAGGGCTCTGAGAAGTGCGCCGCGAAGCCGAGGGCGTCGCCGCGGGCGCGACCCGGGACCACGGGTGCCCGGACCGCGTGTCAGATGCCGAACTCCGCCGAGGAAAGCCCGAGCGTGCCGCACACCTCCCGCAGGACCTGCTCCTCGGCCGTCGACACATAGCCGTCGGCACCGGCGACCACAATGCCGGTCTGGACCACCGCTCTGGCCTCGGCGGGCTTCTTGGCCGCCTTGGCCACCTCCTGGAGCGCCTCCGCCTTGCCCCGGGCGAAGTCGGCCGTCATCACGTCAACGTGCTTGTTGAACCGGGTGCGCAGCTGATCCGGCGGAAAGTTCTGGAGAACGTCGTTGGACAGGATCAGCGACTCGACATGCTGTCGCTCCGCGGGGTCGACATGTCCGTCGGCCGCTGCCACCAGGGCGCACACAGCCATGCTGGCGTCCCGGTAGGCACCGCTCTTCAGCTCCGTCTTGAGCGATGTGAGCTGTGTCTTGAGCACGCCGACGAGCTGGGCCTTGGACCCGCCGCCCGACCCTGGGCGCCCGTGTCCTCCGGAGCCACCCGTGCCATGACCCCGCTGCTGCTGGAGGGCCTTGGCCTGGTCCTTGATCCGATCCCACATCGCCACTGCTGCCACCTCGGCTTTGACGTGTCGTTCGTCACCGGACACGTGCCGTCACGTGTCATCCCGGCAACGTACATGGCCGCCGCCGAGTTCCGCCGTGCGAACAGGAGCGACGCACTCCTGCCGGAGCCACTCGCCGAGCGGGCCGTCCGGGTGACACTGCCCCACCGACCACCGTGCGGAAACACCGTCGCGTGGTGGGCCGTCGCCACCGAGCTACGGTCGTCTGGAGGGCGGGAGGTGGCAGATGCAGATGGGACTGCATGCGCTGGGCATCGGGAACGGCGCCCGGCCGCAGATCATCCGCGCGGTGGCGGAAGCCGCCGAAGCACACGGCTTTGCGACCCTGTGGGCAGGTGAACACGTGGTCATGGTCGACGAGCCGACCTCCCGCTACCCCTACTCCACCGATGGCCGGATCGCCGTCCCCGCCGACGCGGACTGGCTGGACCCGCTGCTCACGCTGACGTTCGCCGCGGCGGTGACCACCCGGATCCGCCTGGCCACGGGCGTCCTGCTGCTCCCCGAGCACAACCCGATCGTGGTGGCCAAGCAGGCCGCGACACTGGATGTGCTCTCCGGCGGGCGGTTCACGCTGGGAATCGGCGTCGGCTGGTCGTCCGAGGAGTTCGCCGCGCTCGGTGTCCCCTTCGCTCATCGCGGCCGCCGCACATCGGAGTACATCGCCGCGATGCGCACGCTCTGGTCCGACGATGTGGCCTCGTTCGAGGGGGAGTTCACACGCTTCGACGCGATCCGGGTCAACCCCAAACCGGTGCGCCAACGGCAGATTCCGGTAGTGGTGGGCGGAAACAGCGATGCGGCACTGAGCCGGGTCGCCGCCTTCGGCAACGGCTGGTACGCATTCAACCTCCCCGCGGACACCGTTGCCGAACGCGTCCACGCTCTCGGGGAGCACTGCGCGAGCCACCGCCGCCCGGCGACGGAGCTCACCATCGCCGTCGCGCCGCTCGATGGCGGCCCGGACCTGCTGCCCGACCTGGCAGCAGCCGGGGTGACCGAACTGGTGGTGGTCGGAGCGCCACCGGCGACACCGGACGCGGCCACCGCGTGGGTCACCGACCTCGCCCACCACTGGATCACACCGGGCTCGTGACAAGACCACGGGTGGGGCGGGCTGACAGCTGCCGCCGCCGCGGTGTTTGCCGGATCGGCAACAGACATCGCCGACGCCGTGCCGAATGCCGCATGATCGGAGCTGGTGCGGCCACGGCGAGTTGCATGAACGCCACTTCTCGCGTCCGTGGCCACCGACCGTCCGCACAGTTCCCGGGAGGATCTATGTCGCATCCGTCCACCGCCGATGTCATCCATCGCCTGGTCCCCTCACCGGTCGGGCGGATCCACCTGGTGGAACAGGGCAGTGGGCCGCTGGTGCTGCTGGTGCACGGGTTTCCGGAGTCCTGGTACTCGTGGCGCCACCAGCTGCCCGCCCTTGCCGAGGCGGGCTGTCGAGCGGTGGCGGTCGACGTCCGCGGCTACGGGCGCTCGTCCAGGCCCGGGGCGGTGGACGCCTACCGGATGCTCGAGCTGGTACAGGACCAGGTGGCGGTGGTGGAGGCGCTGGGGGAGGAGAGCGCTGTGATCGTCGGACACGACTGGGGGTCGTCGATCGCCGCGACCTGCGCGCTGGCCCGGCCCGATGTGTTCCGCGCGGTCGGGCTGCTGAGCGTGCCGTACGCACCGCGCGGTGGGCCCAGGCCCAGCGAGGTCTTCGCTCGGATGGGCGGGCCCGAGGGCGGTCCGGAGGAGTTCTACATCTCCTACTTCCAGCGGCCGGGACGTGCCGAGGCGGAGATCGAGCCCGACGTACGCGGCTGGCTCGCGGGCTTCTACGCCGCCTTCTCAGGCGACACGATGCCCGCATCCGGCAGGCCGGACCCGCACTTCACCGGCCCCGGCGGAACACTGCGCGAACGGTTTCCCGACGGTCGTCCGCCGTCCTGGCTCGGTGAACCTGAACTCGACGCCTACGCCGGGGAGTTCGAGCGTACCGGGATGAGTGGGGCGCTGAACCGCTACCGGAACATGGACCGGGACTGGGAGGAGCTGGCCGCGTTCGACGGCGCCCCCATCACCCAGCCGTCGCTGTTCATCGGTGGGAGCCTGGACGCCTCCACCACATGGCTGGCCGATGCGATCAGCGAATTCCCCCGTACCCTGCCCGGCCTGGTGGCCTCGCACATCCTCGACGGCTGCGGCCACTGGATCCAGCAGGAACGCCCCGAGGAGGTCAATCGCTTGCTGACCGAGTGGCTCGGCGCCCTGCCCTCCTGACTGATCAAAAAAGCTTTGCCCGGGGTTCGGCGACGTTGCTAACGTCGCGTCTGCGCGAGAGGCGCGCGATCAGCGGGACAAGGGGGTTGATGAATATGGCCGCGGTAGGTGTCCGTCGGCATGCCCTTGTCCGGCCCGCGCGCTAGCGAAGCGCGGTCCGGTCATTCCCACCATCAGGAGTGACACGTGACGTCCTCATCCTCAGCAACGCACCTCGATCTGACCACCGACCGTCTCGTTCTGCGGCCCTGGACCACGGCCGAGGCCACCGCGGTCCTCGCCGACACCAGGTCGGCGCACTGGGCGGACGACTTCCCCGCCGACGGCGACCGCGTCATCGCGGGCCTCTTCGACGACCACCCGGCCTGGCTCGGCGCATACGGCCACCGCCTGGTGGTGGAACGGGACAGCGGTCTGGTGGTGGGGTCGATCGGCCTGTTCTGGCCGCCCAGCGACGGCACCCTCGAAATCGGGTACGGCATCGTCGAGTCCCGCCGCGGTCGGGGCTATGCCTCCGAAGCCA
Source organism: Streptomyces sp. JLBJ103 (assembly GCF_058215575.1). Lineage (NCBI taxonomy): Bacteria > Bacillati > Actinomycetota > Actinomycetes > Kitasatosporales > Streptomycetaceae > Streptomyces > Streptomyces sp. JLBJ103. Next base: position 8,353,629 of record NZ_CM177089.1, read on the forward strand.
CTCGGGCCCTGACGGAGTTCGCCCTCACCGCCCCGGGTGTCCGGACGGTGTGCGCGAACGTGGAGCCGGCCAACCCGGCCTCCGTCCGGGTGCTGGAGAAGGCGGGTTTCCAGCGCTGGGCCACCGAAGAGGACGTGGTCCGCTTCCGGTTCACGGGACCTGACCAGCGCGGGTGATGAACACCGGTGGGGTCGGCGGTCTCCCGCCGACCCCACCGTGCCCGCCTGTGGAAGCACCTCGTGGCCGGGGAGGTCGGCTCAGCCGGCCGATGCGCGGATCCGGTGCGGGGCGACGTTCGCCACACCTTCGGCAGAAGTTCATCGGTACGGCCAACCAAGCAGCACCCCTGCGGCGTCCTCCTGGTCATGTGCAAGATCCTGGGCGCGATACGCCAGCTGATCCGCTTTACCGTGTTGCAGGCGCGCTGCTGTGCGTTCGCGGTGGCGCTGCTGGGTGGCATCGCCGTCTCCCGTGTGCTGCCGGACCTGCCGATCGCGCGGTACGACCTGGTACTCGTCTATGGGGTGCTGCTCACCCTCGTCGCGCGCCGGGTGGGATGGGAGAGCGGGCGGGACACGCTGCTGATCGCCGTGTGCCATGTCATCGGTCTGCTCTTCGAGCTGGTGAAGGTGCACCTGGGGTCCTGGAGCTACCCGGAGGACGCCGTGACGAAGGTCGCCGGTGTACCGCTGTACGGCGGGTTCATGTACGCGGCCGTCGCCGGCTATGTCTGCCGCGCCTGGGACCTGTTCCAGCTGCGCTTCACCGGATACCTCGCCACCGCGACCACCGTGGTCGCGGCAGCCGTCTACCTCAACTTCTTCACCCACCACTGGCTACCGGACGCTCGATGGCTCCTGGCCGCCGCGATGCTGGCCGTCACCGTCCGGGCCTCGGTCGGCTTCACCGTCGGCGAGCGCCGCTACCGCATGCCCCTCGCGCTTTCCTTCCTGCTGATCGGCTTCTTCCTATGGGTGGCGGAGAACGCGGCCACCTACGTCGGGGCGTGGAGTTACCCCGATCAGATCGGCGGCTGGCAACCGGTGGCACTCAGCAAATGCGGGGCCTGGGCCCTGCTGATCAGCGTCACATTCGTACTGACGGAACGCGTGAAGTCCGCCGAGCGCCGCACGGTGAGCGAGGGACGCCCCTCCCGTACCTCGGCCACCGTGCCGGACGGCGGAAAACAGGACGTGGGCCGCTCTCTCACGACCGGTCCCGGCGGGGGCACGGACCGAGCTGCCCACCGGCTGGCGAAAAGGAGTTGACGGAGTATGTCCTGACACGTTCGTATGGGCGCTGGTCGACAACCGTGGTTTCCCTACTTGATGGAATCGCCTCCACTCAGAAGGTGCTCATGTGTGCTGGGAAGATGCATGCCGGAGAGCCGGACATCGACGCCTCTCTCGTGAACCGGGCGATTGCCGCGCAGTTCCCGCAGTGGGCGGGTCTTCCCGTCGAGCCGGTCGGTTCTGTCGGCACATCCAATGCCATGTTCCGGCTGGGCGAGGACATGGTCGTGCGACTCCCTCGAACCGCGGGGGTGGCCAAGGATGTCGACAAGGAGCACGCGTGGCTGCCACGGCTCGCTCCCTCGCTTCCGGTGGCCGTTCCCGTGCCGCTGGTCAAGGGAGAGCCGACTGAGGGCTACCCCTGGCCCTGGTCGGTCTACGACTGGCTGGACGGCGCGAACCCGGCCCCCGGGCATCTTGCTGAACCCGGCCTGTTGGCGAAGGACCTCGCGGAATTCGTCACCGCGCTGCACGGGGTCGATCCCGCGAGCGGGCCTCCGTCCTACCGCGGTGAGCCCTTGGCGGCGCGGGACGCCTCCACACGCTCCGCGATCGCGGAACTGCGGGGCATCGTCGATGCCGAAGCGGCGACCGCGGCATGGGACGCCGCCATGCAAGCACCCGCGTGGGCCGGCTCGCCGGTGTGGATCCACGCGGATCTGCAACCGGGCAATCTGCTGACGTCCCAGGGGCGGCTCAGCGCCGTTATCGACTTCGAATGCATGGGACTCGGCGACCCCGCCGTCGACCTGATCGTGGCGTGGTACGTACTGCCGGCCTGCGTGCGCGACGCCTTCCGGGACGCTGTGGGGGCCGACGACGCCACCTGGGCACGAGGTCGCGGCTGGGCGCTGTCGATCGCGCTCCCCGAATTGACGTACTACAGGGACACCAACCCCGTCATGGCGGCGATCGCACGACACGTCATCCACGAAGTCCTCGCTGATACCCGGCACGCGCTATAAGACGTCGTTTCTGATGGCGTGATCGCTCGTTGAGCCGTGCATGACGGATCTGGTTGAGCGGTTGGTGCCGGACGAGTTGTGGGTGCTGTTCCGGCGGGTGGTCCCGCCGACGGAGGTCATACGCCCGCAAGGCGGCGGCCGCCGACGGGCCGGTGACCGCGCATGCCTGGCAGCGATCATCTTCGTGGCCACCTCGGGCTGCACGTGGCGGCAGCTGCCGCCGGTGTTCGGGCCGGCCTGGCCCACCGTCTACCGGCGCTTCGCCCAGTGGAGCCGGGACCGGGTATGGGCCAGGCTCCACCGCGTCATCCTCGACGAGCTCGGTGCCCGCGGCGAGTTGGACTGGTCGCGGTGTGCGATCGACTCCGTCAGCGTCAGGGCGGCAAAAGGGGGCCACTGACCGGACCGAATCCGACCGATCGCGGCAAGAGCGGATCGAAAATCCACCTGATCACGGACCGCAACGGGCTACCTCTATCCCTGGGCGTCTCCGGCGCCAACATGCACGACAGCCTCGGACTGGAACCGCTCGTGCGCGGGATCCCGCCCATCCGCTCCCGGCGCGGCCCGCGCCGCCGGCGTCCGGCCAAGCTCCATGCCGACAAGGGCTACGACTACGACCACCTGCGTCGATGGCTCCGTAAGAGAGGCATCCGCCACCGCATCGCCCGCAAGGGCATCGAGTCCTCCACCCGGCTGGGTCGCCACCGTTGGGTCGTCGAAAGGACGGTTTCCTGGCTCGCCGGATGCCGCCGCCTGCACCGTCGCTATGAACGCAAGGCCGAGCACTTCCTCGCCTTCGTCGGCATAGCCGCAACCCTCATCGGCTACCGCCGACTCACCAAGTGAAACGACGTCTAAGGCGGCGCCCTCCGGACACCCATGCTCAGGCCAGTTGCCTGTGCATCAGGGCAGCGAGCCGGACGCCGGCCGGCAGCGGGGACACCGAACGGACTCAGGCGGTCACCTTCGCGAAGAACCCGGCGACATTCGCCACTGTCCGCTCGATCTTCTCCTCCAGGCTGAGCGATTCCTGTGGTCGCGCACCGACACCCGCGTCCTTCTTCCCCCGCACATACAGCGAGCAGGCGAGGTCGCCGCAGATGTAGGTGCCGACCGAGTTGCCCTGCTGCCTGGCCTTCCCCGCCTTCGGCGCGACCATCAGGGACACACCGCCGGTGTGGGAGGTCAGGCATATCGAGCACATGCCGCGCCGCCTGTGCCATGAGGCGGGGGCGGGGGAGCGCAGTGTGACGGCCCTGGGACGGCCGTCCAGCACGGTGACCAGGTAGGCGCGGTCATGGGCCTGAGCATCACGCCAGCCGAGGAAGTCCAGGTCGTCCCAGGGCCGGTCGGCCAGGTCACGTGGGACGGCGAGGCGCTTCGCCTCGCCCTTGGTGCAGTTCACGAACGCGGCACGGATCTCTTGCTCAGTCAGCGGCTCCATAACGTCAGGCTATTTTGCCTAAAGGTGTTAGGCAAGTGCATAATCGGTTCTGCCGAGCGAAGGGAAGGGCATGGCCTACGCAGGACTGACCACCGAACGCCTGACCCGGGCCGGGGCGGAGCTGGCCGACGAGGTCGGCTTCGACCAGGTGACCGTGTCGGAGCTGGCCAGACGGTTCGACGTCAAGGTGGCGAGTCTCTACTCGCATGTGAAGAACTCCCAGGACCTCAAGACCAGGATCGCCCTGCTCGCGCTGGAGGAACTCGCCGACCGGGCCGCCGACGCCCTGGCCGGACGGGCCGCCAAGGACGCCCTCACCGCCTTGGCGAACGTCTACCGCGACTACGCCCGGGAGCATCCCGGCCGCTACGCCGCGGCCCAGCTCAGGCTCGACCCGGAGGTGGCGGTCGCCAGCGCCGGTGTCAGACACGCACAGATGACGCGCGCGATCCTGCGTGGCTACGACCTGACGGAGCCGGACCAGACGCATGCGGTCCGGCTGTTGGGCAGTGTCTTTCACGGCTACGTCAGCCTGGAGATGGGCGGAGGGTTCAGCCACAGTGCCCCGGACACCCAGGAAACCTGGTCACGGATTCTGGACGCTCTCGACGCACTGCTGCGGAACTGGCCCGAGCGCTGACCAACGCGACGCATCGGCCCATCGGCCATCGAGGCGTCGGCCCTCCGCACGTTGGTGCATCGGTGCGTCAGGTCACACTCATCACACCGATCAACAGGCTGGACGATGCACACCACCGATCATGACTGGATCACCACGCCGCTCACCGCGGACCTCCTGCGCGGCGCCCTCGACCTGGAACACACCGAACACGGCGTGCTGCCGCACCGGCTGCCCGCCCGGGCCCGTGCCCAGTGCGACGACGCCCAACTGGCCATGGCGGAGGCCCAGTCCTCCGGCGTACGGCTGGTCTTCCGGACCGGGGCCACCGCCGTCGAACTGGACACGCTGCCCACCAAACGCGTCTACGTGGGCGCCCCGCCCCGTCCGGACGGTGTGTACGACCTGCTCGTCGACGGCCGGCTGACCGCCCGGGCGAGCGTGACCGGCGGCAACACCCTGACCCTCGACATGGCCACCGGAACCGCTACCCACCAGCCCGGCGCGAGCGGCACCCTCCGCTTCACCGGCCTGCCCGACGGCGTCAAGAACGTCGAGATCTGGCTGCCGCACAACGAGACCACCGAACTCCTCGCCCTGCGCAGCGACGCCCCCATCGAGCCCGTACCGGACTCGGGCCGCAAGGTGTGGCTGCACCACGGCAGTTCGATCAGCCACGGCTCCGACGCCGCAAGCCCCACAGCCACCTGGCCCGCACTCGCCGCCTCCCTCGGCGGTGTGGAACTGATCAACCTGGGCCTGAGCGGCAGCGCTCTGCTCGACCAGTTCATCGCCCGCGCCCTGCGCGACACCCCCGCCGACCTGATCAGCGTCAAGGTCGGTATCAACCTGGTCAACGCCGACCTGATGCGCCTGCGTGCCTTCACCCCCGCCGTCCACGGTTTCCTCGACACCATCCGTGATGGCCACCCCACCACACCGTTGCTGGTGGTCTCACCGATCCTGTGCCCCATTCACGAGGACACCCCCGGCCCCAGCGCCCCGGACTTCAGCGCACTCAGCACCGGAGAACTGCGGTTCCGGGCCGCGGGCGATCCGGCGGAGCGCGCGAGCGGAAAACTGACCCTGGGGGTGATCCGGGACGAGTTGGTCCGGGTCGTGCAGCAGCGGGCGGCCGACGACCCGAACCTCCACTACCTCGACGGCCGTGAGCTCTATGGCCAGGCCGACTTCGCCGAACTGCCACTGCCCGACCAGCTCCACCCCGACGCTGCCACCCACCGCCGCATGGGCGAACGCTTCGCCGAACTGGCCTTCACCAGCAGTGGCCCCTTCACCGGCCGCGGCGCCTGTCAGGGCACCGTGTGAGCGAAGCCGTGTGGCGATCATGTCCGTCAGGCGACCGTCCGCATCCTCAGTGCCGCCATGGACCAGGCGATCACCGGGGCCAGCGGCTCCGGTGGCAGCCAGCCGTTGATCAGCGCGAGCAGGTGGAAGTACCGCTCCCGGCGGGGGTCGTTCGCCGCCCGCAGTCGATGGAGCAGCCGCTGCTTCAGTGCGGCGTCGTCGGGGCGGCCATAGGCGAGCGCACACCGTGCGGTGAGGTCCGCGACAACGGGGTCCGCCTGTGGCGACGCAGGGGAGATGCCCGACGCCACCGCCGCCCCCACAAGATCGCGGGCGATGGCCACCACGTCCGGGCGCGGCGGTGTGCGGCAGTCGTCGAGCGAGTCCGCCGCGCGGTCTTCGGCCAGGCGCCGCACACTGCTACGGAAGTCCGGGTCCAGCGACAGTTCCGCCAGCTCCACCCATGCCCTGATCAGCTCCTCCGTAGGGCTGTCCGGTAGCTCGGGGATCATCGAGCGGCGGACCGCCGCATGGCCGCAGACGTTGTCGACACCGTTGAAGACGGTGTCCAGGAAGTCGTCGATCAGACGGCGCCGTTCGGCTTCGGACAGTGTGGCCAGCTGATGCATCAGTTCCATCTCCTCGGGGCCGGGACCGCGCTCGGCCACGGCCATGAGCACCGCCCGCCGCAGGCGCAGCACCCGGATCTGTACGTCCAGCGCGGCCGCGTGCTCCGCGGCCACGTCGCCGAGCGTGAGGTGCCGGTCCACGACCCGCTGGACGGTGTCGAGGCCGAGCCCCAGTTGGCGCAGCGTCCGTACGAGAGCCAGACGGGCGACGGCATCCGGGCCGTAGCGTCGATATCCGGCGGCGGTGCGTTCCGTCGGCACCACGATGCCGCGATCGGAGTAGAACCGGATCGTCTTGACCGTCAGCCCGGTGCGCCGGGCCAGGTCACCGATCGAGTAGAGGGTGCCACTTTCCATGACCCCATCCTCATGTCTCCTCCTACGGGAGACTCAAGCCCCTGGTGCGCACGACCGAGTTCGCCGTGCGCACGTGCGACCTCAGGCGCTGGTCGGCACCCCTGCGTTGAGGAGGATCTCGCGCGCTGGCAGGGCGGTGCTCTGGGCAGCGGTCAGACCGGAAGCCGCCAGGTGGGCGTCCACGATCCGCAGCCCGGCCGCGTACCCCGCGAAGTCCGGCAGCCCCACGGGCGGTTGCCCCATGCGCTGCGCGGTGGCGTCGCCGAGGACGTACGCGGTCAGGTTCTGCATCCCGGCCACGTCGATATCGGCGGTGATCCGGTCACAGGCGCTGTCCAGCTCGGCACCGGTCAGTGCCTTCGACCAGTGGCCCATGGCTTGCTCACCGGCCAACTCACGGACGAACGCCTCGGCCAGTCCCTCCGCGACGACGTGTTCGCCGACCGTGACGGTCTTCGGATTCCAGACCACATTCGCGTAGCGCACATTGTGGTGGAGCTCGTGTGCGGCGGCGTGGCCGATCTTCGCGAGGCTTGTGTCGGTGGGCCACATCGTCAGATGGATCGCGCCGGGGATGCCGCCCGTACCGAAGTAACCGGCGCTGCGTACCGTCAGATGGTCATCGTCGGGATCGCCGAGCACCGTGACGACGTGCACGGTCTCCGCATGCTTGATGCCGGGCACCGCCACGCTGATCCGCTCCCACGCGGTGGCGAGGGAGTCCTCGATCCGGTTCCATACCCCCTCGTCCTGCATCCGGCGCAGCGCGGGCAGGTACCGCGGGTCCTCACGGTCGAGTCGGAAGCCACTGCCCATCTGGTGCATCTGGACCAGATCCATGATTCCCACGGCGGACATCACACTCTGGAGCGGGCCGAGCATGTCCCGGAGGGCGTCGGGCCGCTCGGCCGGTGGTCGCCGCAGGAGTTCGAGGATGGCGGACGCCGTGTCATGAACAACGATTTTCATGACTCGGGACCGTAAGGCCTCACGTCACGTGAGGGGCAAGCCGTGTCGAGCCGCCCGAGGGGTGACGGGTGTACCCCTTGGGCGGCTTCTGGCCGTCGGGCACGCATGTGCTGTCGCTGCTCCCGACGGCCAGAACTGGATATTCCCCGCCAGGATCCTGGCGTGTGCACCACCGGTGCCGGTCCGCTCCGCGTCAGGCCCCGTCGGCGAAGATTGCTGACGGACGCGATCGCACGTCCCGACACCAGCCGCGCGCCCTGAAACGTCACCCGCCCGGCAGGAGTTCAGCAGGTCAGTTCCGTCTGAGCCGCTGCCGTGGAGACGAGGCTGTGGCGGATGTACCACTCCGTGGACAGCAGCCTCGCCCGGTCGGTGGCTGAGAGCCCGGCTATCCGGCCCGGCGCGGCTCCCCGCTCCACTTCGGAGCGGTGGGCCAGTACGGCGCTGACCTTCTGCTCAAGCCAAGGGCCCACATCCACAGTTGTGGTGATCCAGTCGTCCGGGACGCTGTACAGCACCCTGCCTTCCCCGAGCAGGGGACCACTCAGCTCCCGAGCCGCGGTGTCCGGGTGCGTGGCCAGGTAGAGGGCGCTCGGCTGCCACGAGGTACCGGCATCCGGGTAGAGCCGGTCCCACGCGACGGCCTGGACCGCGAGGGTGGCCACCCGGTGGGTGTGGACATGGTCGGGATGGCCGGTCAGCCCGCCATAGGCGTCATGAGTGACGATGATGTCCGGGCGAAACTTCCGGATGTGCGTGACGAGCCGACGCACCGACTCATCAAGCGGCGCATCGCAGAACCGGACACTGCCCGGGGCCGAGTGCGGTACACGGGCATCGGCATAGCCGAGCATCCGCGGCTCGCCGGCGCCGAGAATGCACAGCGCATCCGCCAACTCCTCAGCGCGCTGGGTGCCTTCAGCCCAGGTCGCCGTGACGACCGCGGTTCGACCTCCCAGAGCCGCGTGGCGAGCGAGCACACCTCCCGCCGACAGAGACTCGTCGTCCGGGTGTGCGAAGACCGCGAGGAGGCTCGGAAGGGGCATGATGGGTCACCCTCCAGTGCGGGGGACGCGGTGATGGGCCAGTGCAGGGTACCCCTCGTTGCCGAGCTGGGACGACCTGGCGAAGTGGCCATACACCCCGCGAAGAGTCCGCCGTGGGGGCACGGTGGACGGTGCGTGCCCGGGAGAGGAGCACGCACCGTCAGGGCCTGCGGGTCAGACGAGCACCCAGAGTTGCCACTTACCGCTGGCCCCCCGCTTGCAGTCCCAGTCCTCATACGCGGAGTTTCTCCCGTCGGCCTGACATGCCGACAGGCTGCTGTAGGTGCCGACGTAGAGCCAGTCCATCGCGACACGGGGAGCTGCGACGGCTTCCGAGGCGGCGGGTGCTGCCTGCGCGGTGGCGGCGGCGCCGGCCAGGAGGGCGGCTCCCACCGCAACACCTGCGAGCCAGATGCGTGTACGCATGGCATTGTTCCTTTCACATCGTGGAACGGCCGCCGCCGCTTGGCGGTCGGGCCATGAGTCGATCCATTGCTGCCGGGCAGGAGGCACGCCCACGTGGACGACATGCTCCTGTTCGGGCGCTCACCACGAGAATGCCGAGCGTCAGGGCGCACGGCCTTACCAATCCGCGCAGGGTTGTTGACGATGCGTGCACCCCGTGGGCGGATGCGGCCAGCAGTTCACGAGATACAACTGACGACAGCTCCACCCTCTCTCCCTGACACAAGGAGCCCGATGTCCCCTGTGACCACCACAACCGCTCGCGTCGCCCTCATCGTTCTCTACACCGACCGTCTGGAGGAGGCCCGCGCGTTCTACACGGACCTGGGGCTGTCCTTCGTTCGGGAGCAGCACGGGGACGGCCCGGTCCACTACGCCGCCACCCTTCCGGACCGCACGGTGATGGAGCTCTACCCGGCCACGGCCGAGCGGCCCGCCTCCAGTGTGCGGCTGGGCTTCACTGTGGATGGCGTGACTCTGACCCCGCGGCTGGCTCCCGGACGTCATGTCGTACAAGATCCAGACGGACGGGCCGTGGAACTGTACGCACACTGAAGCTCGTCGCCCGTCCCGCGCGGTGCGGCCTCTTCCACGTCGCGTCAGCCATATACCCGCACCACAACCGGCGCCGAGGGTGTAGCACGAAAAGAGTCCCTCGGCCACGACAGAACGGAGACGACCCCATGACCATCAAACCACCCTCCACCATTGGTCAATTGGGGGAGGACGCCGGGCTTGAGCGTGCTCGCCTGGAGTCCATCCAACGCAACGTGGACGCCTTCACCATCGGCCTGCTCGAGGACCTTGGCATCGAAGCCTCCTGGAACTGCCTGGAACTGGGCGCGGGCGCCGGTTCCATCGCCTACTGGCTTGCCGAGCGTTGCCCGGAGGGCCACGTCGTCGCCGCGGACATCGACACGTGCCGTCTGGATGGCGGTCGAGCCGCCAATCTCCGAGTCCAGGAAGCCGACATCTCCGAAGAGGACTACGCACCGGGCAGCTTCGACCTCATCCACGCTCGATACCTGTTCTGCCACCTGTCTGCGCGAGACGAAGTGATCAGGCGAGCCGCCGGCTGGCTGTCGCCCGGCGGCTGGCTCGTCGTCGAAGAGCCCTATCACCTTCCGGCGGAGACCTCGCCCTTCCCCTTGGTCCAGCGCCTGTTGGCCGCCTATCAGCGCAAATACAGTGACCAGGGGGCCGATATGACGTGGGCGCGTGGCCTTCCCGCCCACCTCGCCCGCTGTGGGCTGAGCGAAGTGTCCTATTCCGGGAATCTCGGCCGCATGGGCGGCCTCGACAAGGACCGCTGGCTTCCTCTCATCACACAGGCAGCCCCGGCGCTCATCGCGGATGGATTCATCACCGAAGCGGACCTGACCGCGTTCTCGGACCTGCTGAAGGATCCAGCCTTCATCGACATCCCACAGATCACCATCGCCGCATGGGGGCGCCGCGCCCTGGAACACGCGGCGGAACGCTCCTCAGCAGACTGATACCCGTAGAACGCAGGGACCGTTGCGGTCGATGCCTGAAACTGCCGCTACCCTCCACCGAATGTCCTGGCATCATTCACGGAATCGTCGTAAAACTCGAACGTCCGGCTGGGGTGCGGCATTCCTTGATCCCTATTACTCGCCAGGGGGGCGGCGTAGTTCGCGCGCGCTTGCATGTGCGCGTGGTGATGGTTGATTCGGGGATTCTTCGGTAACAGGGGCTCGTGCGCGTGTATCCGCAGGATTCGTACCCAGTGGCTCCATGTCCAGTAGTGTCCAGCAGGGGAGGAAACCTGGCATATCATGCGCCATGGGGCGGACGGGGTGGTAGTTGGCCGACATCATGTGCCGTAGGCGGCCACGGCCTGGCCGCGCGCTGACCGAAGCCCCTCCCATGCCACAGGCCGCACCGATGACCGCAGATCTTGCTGTCTTGCGGGATCCCGCCATCGCATCTCTGACCGGAGAGTGGATGATCGACCCCGCGCACAGTCGGATCGGGTTCTCCGTCCGGCACGCCATGGTGACCACGGTGCGCCAATCCTTCGTGGAGTTCGAAAGCCGCCTCTACTTCGACGGCAGCAACCCGGCTCGCTCCCAGGCCGAGGTGGTGATGTCCACCGGCAGTGTCCAGACCGGTGTGGAGCAGCGCGACGCGCACTTGATGAGCCGTGACGTCCTGGACGCCGCGACCTACCCGCGCATGACGTTCAGGAGCACTGCGGTAGAGCTCGTGGGCAAGGACGTCTACCGGATGACCGGCGACCTCACTATCAGAGACACCACCCGCCCCGTGGTCCTGGATCTCACGTACATCGGACGCGTCACCGACCCGTTCGGCTATGAGCGGGTGGGCTTCGATGGCACCACCACCATCAACCGCTCCGAGTGGGGACTGACCTACAGCGCCCGACTGGCCGAGGGCGGCGCCATGGTGAGTGAGAAGGTCCGCCTCCAGTTCGATATCGCAGCCATCCGCACGGCCCCCGTCGACTGAGGACGTTTCATCCACCGCTCCGTCCACGATCCCGGACCATTTGGCAGGCCGTCAGCTGCGTGAAACATGGTGATCAGGCCGAGCACGCCGACGACGTAGCAGTCCCTCATCGGGTTCACCCCGACCCATCCCGTTGACGTCATCGCGTTTTGCAACAGCACAGTTGACGCCGTGTCGCAGCCCTGTTGACCGCGTCTGTCATGGAGGTGATCGGCGGCGTCGCCAACGCCGAACTCCCGGAGGAGCAGCTGCCAATCGTCGCAAACCTTGCGGGAATCACCGCAGCGGATTTCCTTCGCGTCTCCAAGTCCCCGTTCCGCGAAGGTAGATGGCCCTGATTGCGTCCGTACACCCAGTGCCTCGGGGGTCGGCGCGGCTGCTACAAATGCGCACATGGCACGTCGACGAGAGATCAGCCTCGCTCAGCTCATCGAGCACGTTGCTCGTAAGGTCAACGAAGCCGCACCGAGAGGGTGGCAGCGTGGGCGAGTCAGGGTGTCAGGGAGCAGAATCTGCTCTTGCCGGCACGCTGCCTGGTATGACGTGCCCCATGGCCGCACCGCCGAGATGGACGTGGACATCATCGGTGACCCGTACTGGACGTTCTACTTCGACAAGGTGGCGCCGGGCCCGCTCGATCTCGAACTCGTCGTCGAGTCATCCGGCCGCTTCGAGGCATTCACCAGCCCGGCAGCCGCACGTCCTTGGCCCAGCCCTGACACCCTGCTGCTGGTGCTCGAGCCCGAGAACCTCCCACTCGAACCGGGCGACCTGGAGGAGGGGCCCGTGGACCCGACGTTCGCGGGAGACCCGGAGGAGGCGGCACGGCTCTTCCATGAGTACCTCGGCCGTCGCACCGGGATTCTCGGCCGGGAAGACGACCTTCACCCGCCACTCGACGCAGCGGTCCGGGCGCGCCTCTCACAGGAGTACGGTGTCACCCTGCCGCCCGATCTGATGGCTCTGTACAGCGTGGCCGATGGCGAGAGCGGTGAGGGCATGCTCTGGGAGAACCAGACCTGGTTCGCGCTGGAGCACACCCTGGACCGGTCCGGTTTCTGGTCTCCCAAGCTGACGTGGACCGACGACCCCCTGTGGTCGGCCGTCGCCGACTCCGATCCGCCAGGGGCGGTGAAGCGGTCCGCACATCGCGACGGGTGGCTCCGGTTCGCCACGAACAGCGGCGGTGACTTCCTTGCCGTCGACCTGGACCCCGGCCCGTCCGGGCGTCCCGGTCAGGTCGTCCGTATCGGCAAGGACTACGGGGCCGTATACGTTGCCGACTCCGTCACCACGTTGCTGCGACGCCACATTGAGGCGCTGGAGCGCGGGGACTTCACCCTTCGCACCGACGATCCCGCTCTCGAAGAGCTCGACGATCTCGATCCGGAGGACATCGACCTCCAGGTACTGAACCAGTACCTGGACGAAGAGGACCTCGACCGCGAGGACGTCGACCTCCGTCTGCACATCGAAACCAGGCTGCCAGGACACCATCCCGCGGGCGGTGGCGACATCCGCCGCCGTGTGACGCTGACCGGCCGCGATGCCCTCGGCTTCGAGGCCCTGCAGGAGGCCGGGGTCGAGGCGCTCCGCCTCGTCCTTGAGCCCGCCGACCCGGAGGTGGCGGATCTGGCACCGCTGGCCGGTCATCCGACCCTGCGTACGCTCACACTCTGCTCGCAGCAACCGGTCGGTATCCAGGTGCTGCGCACCCTCCCCCGGCTGAGTGGGCTTGACCTCTCTGGTGCGGAGGTTCGCGGTATCGAGGCGATCGCGGAGCTGGACGGGCTGCTCCACCTCTGTCTCCGGTACGAGCAGTGGCAGGAGTTGTGGGAACACCGCGTCAAGGTGCCCCCGCTCGCCGCCGTCGCTCTCGGGGGCGATCCGTCACCGCGCGAGGCGCACACCTGGACCCTCCGGTTCGGGGCCGAGGCCGAGCACCACGAAGGTGATCTGCCTCGCTGTCCCGACCTCGGGTAGGCGGTGGCACGCTGCGCACCGTTCCAGCTCGCCGTGGTGTGCGATCGCGGGTGCCGTGGACACATGACGGTGCCGGCCTCCGGCAGGGACTTCCGGAGGCCGGCACCCACCGCCGACAGGCTCAGTGGCAGTGGTCCAGCGGGTCACATGTAGGTGAACCCGCCCGGGACGGTCGCCGTGCCGCCGGTGGTGGTGACCACGACCGGCTGGAGACCCACGGTGCCGGCCGGGGTGATGCCGACCAGCAGGGTCCCCGTGGCATTGACGCTGACCCCGGTGGCCGCGGCGCCGCCGATGGTCACAGACCCACCGGCCAGGCCGGTGCCGACGATCACGAACGGAGTGCCGCCGGCTGCCGGACCTGTGGCGGGTGTGATGCTGACCGCGGTCGGGGGCACCCCGGTGTAGGTGAAGCCGCCGGGAACGTTGGTGATACCGGCCGGGGTCACCACGGAGACGGTGACGTTGCCGGCAGCGCGGCCCGCCGGAGTGACGCCGGTCAGCGAGGTGCCGTCCGCGTTGACGGTCACGCCGGTGGCGGGCAGCCCGTTGAAGAGGACCACCGCGTTGGCCAGGTTGGTGCCGGTGAGGGTGAACGGAGTGCCACCGGTGACCGGGCCTGTGGTCGGGTTGATCGACGCGGCGGTGGGCGGGAGTGTCAGCGCCCCGTAGGTGTAGTTCACCGCGTTGCTGACGCCGCTGAGGGTGGTGACGGTCACGGGTACGGTGCCCGCGGCATGGGCCGGCGCGGTGACGGCGATCGCCAGGCCGAAGGGGTCCCGAGCCAGAATGGTCGCCGGCGTGCCGCCGAAGGAAACACCAGTGGCGTTGTTCAGGCCCAGGCCGACGACCAGTACGACGTTGCCACCGGCCGTGGGGCCGGAGGTGGGCACGACCGCGAGCAACAGTGGCGCCGACGGCGTGGAGCCCCCGCCCGGCCAGCCCGGACCCGGACCGGGCCAGTCGTTGGGACCACCCTGGGTGGGACGGCCGCCATCGTTCGCAAGCATCTGCACGGACATGGATGTCCTCCTGTCGAACTGTCCGGAGTGACGGCGAGCGCAAGCCGTTCGCACAGCCGAGTACACGGGTGCGTCGGCTGCCGGTGCACGCCGGCACCTGGAGCAGGGGTGGGTGGGGTCCGGAGTCCGTTGTCGGTGTGGCGGGACGCGCGTTCTCGTTCCGCCCCCGAGAAGAGAGATAGGTGCACCCTCGCCGACACCGGAGTCGGGCCCGAAGTGGGCCTGTGGCCCCTTGCAGAGGGAGCTCGCCGCGGGGCAGGGACCATCACCGCTGTACGCCGCCAGGCGGCACAACGGGCGGGTCGACTGCCGAACTCCCGGGAAGGGATGGGCGACCCACCGGTTGGATGCGTTCAGTAACCCATAGGGGCGACGGGACGGCAAGAAGGTTGACGAATGGTCACCCGGTCGGCGTAGCGCACACGGATACCCTGCGGGCATTTCCTCTGCACCCCGGGCGAACGGGAGAGCGACGGCGCGCTGCGCATCCTGCCGGCCTTCGACTGCGGTCCGCTTGCGGTGGGCCCGGAAGCTTCTCGATCGTCGAGAGAGGGAAGCATCTTGGGGTTGACGCTGAGCATGGGGCAGCGGACGCAGGCTTCTCTGAACTAAAGGGTCCTCTGGATGTCCTGGTCACGAGCACGCGTTGATGGCTGTGCAGAGGACTCCGGTATCGGCAGACGACGGCCGTGATACGTCATCACCAGATGCTGGGCGCCCAACGTGATACCGAGCCCGAGCCATAGGGCGTTGCCGTTGAACGGCTCACCGAACGCCACTTCCGCGATCGCGCCGAGCCCTAGTTTGACGGCGACGGTGGCGAGCCACAGCAGCAGCGTCATCCGACCGCCCTTGCGGTACAGCCGCCCGCCTGCGTCCCGCCACATCGGCATGGTGCGACCGCGTAGGACCCCGGCAACCACCGACACCACCAGCCCGGTGGCCAGGAACGCGACCCCGGCCGAGGTCGTACGGCTCGGACCTGGTGGGACACAGCCGCGCACGATCAGGAGGGCGACCCATAGATACGCCAGTGACCGGACCGGTCGCACGGAGAACTGGCTCACCACAATCATGGCGGTGATGCCGACGATGAGCAGCAGATTAGGCGTCATTGGGGTGTAGTCCCTCCGGCCAGGTAGGTTGCGAGGGCGGAAGACAGTGCGGCACGGAACGCGATGTCGTGCGCCGGGTCGGCCGGATCGTGTTCGAGCCCGGCCAGCCAGGAACGCTTGCCGAGTGCGAATCCGTATGTGGCTGACAGCGCCAGTAGAACCACAGCCTCGATCCGATCCCGGTCCGGCCGGTCCGTGTCGGGAAGGACGAGCCGAATGCCGGCCTCGATCGCGTCGACCAATTCGGACAGCCCTTGCGATGACGTGCCAACGTCATCGGCGTGGAGGCTGGACCAGGCAAACAGACGCACGTAGCGCTCGTCGGCGAGGGTCTCGAACAGTACCCGGGTCATGCCGTCCGCGTAGGGCACGCCGTGATCCGCACGCATCCGTTCGCGGGTCCGTTCTCGCTGCCGCTCATTCTCGCGTTGCAGTACGGCCCGGACGAGCGCTCTGTAGGTACCGAAGTAGTGGGTCACGAGGCCGCGGGAGATGCCGACGGCCTCCGCCACTCGGCGCAGGCTCACGCCGTCCGGCCCGTACTGGGCGATCAGTTCGGCGGCGGCGTCGAGGATCTCCTCCCGCGCCTGTTCTGGTGCGCGCCTGCGCCGTCGCCCCGTCATGTATCCCCCTATTGGCAGCACTGACAATAGCTTATTGGCAAGGGTGACAACAGATGGCGGCAGGGTCACCGCAGTTCAAGACGGCGTACGGGGTCTCCTCCGATGCGTGCGTACCGGAAGCAGCGGGCGCGGCCATGAGCGGCCCAGGTGGCACCTGTGGAGCGTTGCGCGCAGGGTCAAAGAACCACGCGCGCGGGGTCAATGACTCAGGCGGTGCGGGTGGCGCACGCTCGACGTGTCCGCACTGTCATGCCGACGCACGGCACGGCACCGCACCGGAGCCGTCCGGCGCCCACAAGGGGGAATCGATCATGCCCGTACGCAAGCATCTCGCCGCCGCGGCGGCGGCCGTGGCTCTGGTCAGCGTGGCGATGGCCGCCGGTCCGGCAGACGCGGGCAGTCGCTCCACCGGGTCGGCGTCCGGAGCGGCGGCCCAAGCCGGGACGAGCAGGGTGCCGTCCACCACGGTCTGGATTCACGGCAAGGCCGCCCACGTCTGGAAGACGTGGCACCATTACAGCGGCGGGGGTTACAAGGGGCACTTCGGGGCAACGTCCGTCGACCGGGACGTGCAGGTCATGGCTGAGATCTACTGGAATTCCGGCCGCTATCAGATCGTCCCCGTCAAGCCGCGCTCCACACATACGTACAACGGGGCGCAAGCCGTCTACCTCCGGGCCTGCGACTGGCACGGTCAGAACATGTACTGCGGCGATCGTTGGTAGCAGCGGGTGTCCGAGTGCTGCGGATGGTAGACGGACAGCTAACGGAAGTGTGGACGCTGTGCTATCGCCAATGTCTCCAGTCGGGACAAAACTGACTGGACGCGCGCTATTTGCGTGCGCCCGGACAAGCCTCCGGGGACAGCGAAAGAGGAACACATGCGTCTTCAAGGGATCGCGAGGAAGGCTCTCGCGCCCGGTACCGCGGCACCGGCACCGGGCGGGAGGAGCAGCCGCCACCGCCGCCGGGTGCGCTCCCTGGTGGCGGCGCTCATCTCGCTCGCCGCGGTCGCGTTCGCCCTCACGACCGCAGGGACGGCTTCGGCCGAACCCGACACCATGGAAGGGCCGTTAAGCGCTCTGCCCGCCTCCGAGTACCAGCAGTTCCGACTCAACATCGACCGCGCATCGAATTACGACGCCTACGGTGCCGCGATCCGCGGCGTGGAGAAGAGCGGCAAGGTCACCACGAACGGGCCACTCGGCGTGGCCCTGTCGGGGCAGCACGCCGGTCGCCCGCTGTGCCACACCACCGGGCTCAACGGTACGTTCCAGTACAACGGCTTCTGCTGGGACCCAGACGACGACACATCGCCTGACTGGACCCCGCAGGGCCTCACCGCGTCGCATGACGCCGATCCCAGCGGCACCTACTCCGGTCACCACCTGTACGTGGCGACCTGGCACTACGAAAATGACACGCGTGCCCGGATCTCCATCGTCAACTCCACCGGCAAGGCATGGACTTACGGCCACGTCCTGCTGGTCGAGCCGACGGGCGACGAGAACAGCGGGAACTTCAAGGCAGTCACCAAGACCCATGCCGACGGCGCGGTCTGGTACGGCAACAAGCTGTTCGTGGCCAACGGCAACACGCTCCAGGTCTACGACTTCCAGCACCTGTGGAAGATGCAGAAGATCTCCGAACATGTCGGCATCAAGGACGGTGTCTCCTCCGCCGCGCATCACCAGTGGGCCCTCCCCATGGTGGGCAAGTACACCATCGACACCTCGGCGGACGACCCGCGCGCCTGCCCGGCACCCCACCACCCGGGACGCGCCTGCCTCGGCTCCCTGAGCCTGGACCGCAGCGGCTCGGTGGACCATCTCGTGTCGGGCGAGTACTACGGGCACACTCACAAGCCTGGGGCCTATCTGGCGCGCTGGCCCCTGAACCCGGCAACCGACCTGCCCGCCGCGGACAACGGCGACACCATCGGCCCGACCACCGCAAGCGGCGGCTTCAAGGCACCGGTCAGGCAATTGCAGGGCGTTGCCACGGACGGCACCTACTACTATCTCGCCGCCGAGTGTCCCAAGGGGTACATGGGTGAAGACAAGCCGGAGGAAAGCTACTCGTGCATCTACGAGGCGAAGCCCGGCGAGGTCGGAACGATCCTGACTCGCTCACCGAAGTACACACAGAACCTTTCCTACGCGCCTTCGTCCGGCCGCCTTTGGGGCCAGAACGAGGTCAAGGGTCAACGCTCGGTGTTCTCCCTCATGCCCAGGGCGGCCGACCACAGCGTCTACCTGCGCAACTCCTATAGCGCCCTGTGCGCGGGCGGCGGCGGGAAGACCGGGAACGGTGCCCCCGTCATCCAGTGGGGCTGCAACAACGCCCGGGACGAGCGCTGGGTCTTCGAGAAGACCACGGACTCCAACGGCAAGACAGCCTATTTCGTGCGCAACGAGTACTCGGGCAAGTGCTTGGGAGCCGCCTCGCACCTCAATGACGGCAGCGGAATGATCCAGTACACCTGCAACGGGGCGGTCGACGAGAAGTGGTGGTACGACAGCGGCACCAAGGCGCTGCGGAACGTGTACTCCGGTAAGTGCCTCGCTCTGGGCGCCACCGCCACGAAGGGTACGCAGTTGATCCAGTACACCTGCAACGGCAAACCGGATGAGAGCTGGGAGCAGGTTCCCCGCTGAGTCCAACGCCCAGCCCCGCCCCGGCCGAGCCTGAGGGGCGGGGCTGGGCACAGAAGGACAGTGCCGTCGCGGCTTGACGAATTGAGGTGAGGTGTCTGCCCGGCTGTGGCGTCAGCCCCGGTTACCCAGGTCCAGGCGGTCGAGGAGCCCGGCGTTGGTGAAGGCGGTGACCAGTTCGTCACGGCCCTCGGTGAAGTGGGCCCAGCTGTCGTAGTGGACGGGAACGACCCGGCGTGCGCCGAGGATCTGGGCAGCGGCGGCGGTTTGCGCGCTGTCGAGGACGATGAGCGCGCCGTCGAAGAGGTTGGAGAACCGGGGAGCTCCGGCGAAGAGGATGGCGGTGTCCACCGGGCCGAACCGTTCGGCGATCTCCTTGACGAGATCGAGCGAGGCGTTGTCGCCGCTGACGTAGAGCGTGGGCAGGCCCTCTCCGGTCAGGACGAACCCGACGACCTGGCCGGTGATCGGTTCGACGTCCTCGCGGGGGCCGGGACCGTGGATGGCGGGCACGCCTGTGACGGTGATCGTGCCGCCGCCGGGGCGGTCCAGCTCGATCGACTCCCAGTCGGCCAGTCCCCTGGCCCTGGTTCCCAGGCGCTGCCCGCCCCCAGGGGTGGTCAGGGTCAGCGGGATGTCGGCGAGCAGCGCCCGGCCGGAGTCGTCGAGGTTGTCGGGGTGTTCGTCGTGGGAGAGCAGGACCACGTCGATATGGCCAAGGTCGGCCGGGGCGCCGGCGGAGGGCGCCGTCTTGGTCAACTGGCCGCCCGGCACGTGGTAGTCGCGGGGTGCGTCGAAGGTCGGATCGGTCAGGAAGCGCAGGCCCCCGTAGTCGAAGAGGGCAGTCGGTCCGCCGAAGACGCGGATGGGGATCTGCTCAGTGGTGGTGCTGGTGCCAGCCATCGAGAACCTCACGGATAGAGAGATGTTCATCCGTGAAGGACGGTAGCGGGGTCTCACGGATGAACGCAAGCCGTACCATGAGGGCTATGAGCGAGATCCCGACGGCCGAATCCGTGCCACCGCCCGCGCCGGGGGCGGAGGACTACCTCGCCCTCGACTTCGTCAACAGCGCCATCGCGCTGCCCGGAGGGCACTTCATCGACCTCCTCGGCACCCCCGAAGCCACAAATCGATGGCTCACCGAACACGACCTCGCGCCCGCTGACGCCGGGGTCCAGGAGATGTGCGCGGCGCAACTGCGCTCCTTGCGCGAACACCTCAGATCATTGTTCGCGGCCCGCGTGGCCGGGCTGCCCGCCCTGCCCGCGGCTCTGTCCGCTGTCAACGACGCGCTGAGCAAAGCTCCCACGGCCGCCCTGCTGTACTGGGACGAGAAGACCGGCCCCTACCGCGCGGCCCCCTGCCCCACCAACGAGATCCTCGACCGCGCTCTGGCGACCCTCGCGGCCAACGCGGCCGACCTCCTCACCAGCCCCGACGCCGACCGTCTCACCAGCTGCGATTCCACCCCCTGCAAGCGCTACCTGCTGCGCCACGGGCGCCGCCAGTGGTGCTCCACCCGCTGCGGCGACCGCGTCCGCGCCGCCCGCGCCTACGCCCGACGTGCCCAGCCGTAAGCAGACCGTTTCACCGGCGGGCGGTACCGGCGGAGGGATCGATGTCGTGGAGCGCGGAGGCCAGGATCGTGGTGGGTTCTTCGTTCTCGTCGCAGCCCGCCGAGGACACCAGCAGGAACTGCACCTGCGTGGCGTTCGGCACGTGTGCACACTGGTGCGTGACGAAGTTCAGGAGACTGAGATACGGGACGGTCATCTGGACATACTCCACCCGCCGCTCCGCGCGCAGCACCGCTGTGAGGTCGGTGACGATGTCCAGCAGGGCCTTCTCGCCCCGCCGCCCCGGGTGCCAGACCATGTGCCGCGATGATCGGGCCTGTGTCATCGCGTGTTCCGTCCACTCGCTCATGCTCCCGTCGGCGAGCCGGTTCCGCGTCAGCAGGTGTGTGTCGTTGCTGCCGGGGTTCGGTGCGAAGAACGTCGAGATGGGAAGGGTCACGTTGGCGGGATCGACCGCGTCGAGGAATCGCGGCCGCTTCTTGAACTGCTGGGCGACGGTGAGCCCGAACCAGGACAGCAGAAGCCCGTACAGGCCGTACCGGGGGAGCCGCGTGCGGAGGGCCATGATGGTTCCCCTCATGGGTGTCGGTGTCTGTTCCGGGTCTCAGCCGGCGTGGCCGTGGGCGAGCCCACGTGCGCGGGCGCGGACCCAATCGATGCTGTCGACGACTCCGGGCGCGTGCTCCGGTGCCATCACCAGGGTGTTGTGTCCGGCGTCCGCCACGAAGTCGTGCCGCGAGACCGTGGACAGCGCCGCCAGCTCGCGCTGGAGGGCCTCGTGTGCCGGGTCCGCCCGCACGGTCTCTCCCGCGGTGAGCACCGCAACGGGCCGGGAGACCGCCCGCAGGTGTGCCGCGTCGGGTGACCATGAGTGCTGCCAGTGGTGCATCTCCTGGCGGGTTGCCCACCAGGCGCCTGATGCTGCCATGCACCTCTCGGTCGCCTCGGCCATGGTGTCGGGCAGGGAGCTGAACGGCCGGAACTCCTGCGACCGGCGTGGCGTTCCGGCCAGGGCCCGGAACCATGACGTGGTCACCTGCTGCCGGACCCACGGCAACGTCTGCCGCTGGCCCGTTGACCGCCTCAGCTGATCCGGATGGGAGGAGTCGACGAACACCAGACCTGCGACGAGTTCGGGGTGGCGGCGCGCGAAGCACCGGATCAGGACCCCTCCGACCGAGTGGCCGACGAGCAGGAACGGCGGTCGCGCACCGAGTGCGGTGAGCAATGCGCGCAGTCCCGCGCTGCTCCGCTCCGCGTCCCGCGGACCCGACGCCGTCGCGCTCCAGCCGATGCCCGGCCGGTCGTAGGCCACATAGCTGGTGCCGGGGCCGAGCTCGTCCAGCACCCACCCCCACTCGGTGGCCGGGCAGGCCATGCCGTTCTCGAAGACGACCGTCGGCCCCACGCCGACCGTGTTCGCCAGCACATGCACATCGCGTCCGTTCACACGGACCAGCCGGCCGGGTGCCGACGCCCTCCTCCGCTCTCGGCGGCGTTCGGCGCCCCGGTGGACCGTCGCCCCCGCCAGCGCCGTGGCCCCAGCGGCCGCAAGCACGGCGTTACGCACCACACCGGGCCTGGTCGCCGCGGCCACCAGGGACTTCAGCGGGGTACGACCGCTCGCGGCCTGGGACGCGGGCGCGTTGTCGCGTCCCAGCGCGCGCGACACATGGGCAACGGCCGGGTAGGTGGCGCCGAACGACCACACGAACCGGTTGAGTCCCATGAAGCGCGCATTGCCGAGATGGAAGGCCGCTCCGGTGGCCAGGATTCCGCGGGCAACCGGCTTCGGGGCCACCAACACCAGGGGGAAGGCCATCTCGCCGGCAATCGTGGACCAGGCCACCGCCTTGGCCAGCCACGGCCGGTCGCGGACAGTTCGGTAGAAGAGGCTGTCGCCGTAGGTGGTGGTGCGGAAGATGCGGGGGATGGCGCTTCCGTCGCGCCACACCGGTGAGATCAGTTTGGCTGCCCCGGAAGTGAAATAGGACAGGCATGCCTGTGCGGCGAGGAAGGCCACCAGGGCCTCCCGGGCGCGCTCATCGTGGGGGAATGCCTTCTCCAGGGCCGCGCAGGCGTAGTTCACGAAGGCGAAGTGGTCGGAGCCGTCGAACCCATACCGCACACGCGTCTGCACCCCGTACGCCGTCGCGCACATCGTGGCGGCGAGAACGCCTCGCTGGGCGCGGCTCGCACCCGGCCGGAGCAGTCCGAGACCGGCGAGGCCGCGGGTGTGCACCAGCGCCATGACATTCGGATAGCCGAAGACCTTGTCCAGGCGGTCTCCTGCGGTGGGCCACGCCTGGGACATGCGGAGCTTTCCGATACGCCAGCTGAAGAGGCCGTCGTCGGCGAACTGGGTGGACGTGGCGAGCTGTTCGAGACTGCCGATGGTCTGGCCTATGGACGTGAGGAGTTCAACCTTGCGGAACACGGCGTCAACGGCGTCGCGCTCTCCGAGATGCATGTGCTCTCCGGGGCAATGTCGCGGCGTGGGGGAGGGGCGGCACCGGCGTGCCGGGAAGATCACCGCTCGGCGCCCCCGGCCGGTTCGGTATTGAGCCGGGGACGCCGAGCGGTCAGATGAGGGATCTACCGATCAGATCCACCCGGGGTGGACCCGCAGCAGATCCTGAACGGTTCCGCCCGGCTCCAGGCCAGTGCGGGGCAGGTTCTTGTCGCCGCCCTGGTAGCCGGTCCAGAAGGCGGTCGGGACCTCCGGGGGCGCGGCGGCGGCCACATCGGTGGCGCCCAGAGCGGGGACGGTCTCCGGGGTGTGGGGCACGTGGTAGTCAGTGTGCTCCGCGGCGTTGCTCCGGGCCCAACCGGCAATGCGGGATTCGTTGGTTGCGGACATCAGAATCACCTTCCTGGTCGTCCTTGCGCCGAATTCGAAGAATTCGGCGTCATCTGATGGTCGGCGGCGGAAATGGGATGTTCGGAATCCCGGCAACCGCCGTGACAGGTGACGTCCGCGCCTATTGCGCTATCGCCACCTGGTGGCTTGCATTCCCCTTGCCTTCGGCTCTCTGTCTCGCGCGTGATGGTTCGAAGAAGCCGTCCTGCCAACTGACATGACGAGGTATCAGTCAGGGCTCCTTCGACGCTGTGGGAGCAAGAACCTCGCTCTGGGAACAAGAACCTTCATACGCCAGCAATGCTGGCTCGGGCTCGTTCGGCGGCGAGGGACTAGTGATTTCGGCAGAATTGGCTTCACCGGGCTTCACCCGGGCAGCAGGTGTTGGGCGCGCTGCCGAGCAGTGGGTTCCCCAGGACGCGGCAGGCGCGGTCGGCGTCGTCCGAGAATGCGGAGAATTGACCGCGACGGCGGGATCGCCGGCCGGGCGGCACCAGACGCCGCGGGCTGATCCACGAAGATCGACAGCACAGGAGCTAGTCGCGGGGGAGGAGGGGGCCCAGTGGGCCGAGGTCGAGGTTGAGGTCCTCCTCGGTCAGGCCGAAGTGCTCGCGCAGTTCGGTCATGTTCTCCTCCAGAGCCATCAGGGTCAGCCCGAGCTTCTCGATCTGCTCGTCGCTGAGGCCGCCCTGGTCGATCCGCCGCAGGGCCTGACGCTCCATCAACTGTCGCAGGAGCTCCACGATGGTGAGTACCAGGCCGGCCAGGCTCTGGCGCGCCGACTCCTGATCGACCTCGATCCGGCGGGGCACCTCGCCGGAAGGACCAGGCCGGTCGTCGCGGCCGGGGAGGTCCGAACGGCCACCGTGGGCGGGGGTAGGGTCAGTGGCCATCGTCGCCGTCCTGGTTCTCCATCCGCACCGAGGCGATCAGCGCGCGCAGGGAGATCCGCACCAGATCCACATCGGCGATGGTCAGGGTGATCTCCCCGGCGATCACCACGCCGCCTGCCAGAACCCGGTCCAGGAGGTCCACGAGCGCCACTTCCCGCCGTTCGACCGCGTGTGTCATGGCGACTCCTCGGGCAGAGCGGTGAACGAGTAAGGCGGCCACGGGCCGCTGAGCTCCAGGGTGATGTCCGGGTAGCGCTCCCGGAGGGCGTCCACGGTGGCGGTGAAGTCGTCCGTGGCGTTGTCGGGCACCAGATAGGAGTTGTTGAGCACCATCCACCCCTCGTACGCGGCCAGCGCGGTGTCCTGCGGCGGATGCGCGGCCGTGGCCACCGCCGGTGCGGCCAGGGCGGTGTGGATCTCCTCCGCCCGTGCGGCGGCGCGGTCGTGTGCGGTATCCCGCTCCTGCCGCTGGGCGCGGCGGCGCATCAGATAGGCGGTTCCCGGCCGGTCATCACCGCCTGTGTCCTCGGCCGGGGCGGCGGCGAAGGCACGGGGGTCGACATACGCCTTGACGCCCCACTCGGTCCGGCCCTCCACCCTGCCGAGGGTGTCCATGAGGTCGTCCCGGCGCTCCTCGAGCATGGCGCGGACGCGGTCGTCGTCGTGGTAGAGCGTGGCGAAGCGCAGCGGGACGACCTGCCCGTGGTGGGCCGACTCGTTGATCACGCGGTGGTGTGCGCGGGCCGCTCGCTCCAGCCGTCGCAGATCCTCCAGGTGATCGCGCAACGCCTCCTCGTCGAAGTCGCTGAGCGGTACGGAGCCGACGACGGCAGCCAGCCCCGAGCCCATGACCAGGCGCACCGGTTCATCCGCCACTCCGGTCACACCGGTGAGCACCTGAGGCGAGCCGTCGCCGGGCGGGGCGGTGGTCACCGCGTACAGCCAAGTGGCATGGGATCCGTTCACCGCTTGTCCTCCCCGTCCGCGTCATGGCCCGCCTCCAGCTCCCCGACGCGTCGCCGGAGCCGTTCGTTCTCCTCCAGGACGTCCCGGGCGCGGGAGGAGAGGGTGGGATCGTGCTCCCACCAGTCGATGCCCATCTCCTTGGCCCGGTCCACAGACGCGACCAGCAGCCGGATCTTGATCGTCAGCAGTTCGATGTCCAGCAGATTGATCTGGATGTCTCCGGCGATGACGATGCCCTTGTCCAGCACCCGTTCCAGGATGTCGGCGAGGCTCGACGGCTCGGTGCCACGGCGGACGGGTTCGCGCGAGGGCTCCGCGCGCCGGGTCGGCACGTTCCAGTCCGAGCTCTGGCTCATCTCCGCTCCTCCGACCTGCCCCGGTAGTAGCGGTGGTCGCGCCGGTAGGTGAGGAGCTCGCCGTCGTTGTCCACCTCGACGCGGTACTCGGCGAGGATGTCGGTGGAGTCCGGTACGCGGTGGGTCTCCACCACCTCGATGCCGACCACCCAGCCGTCCTCCCGGCGCTCCAGCGATGTGACCCCTTCCGGATCACGCCCGGTGAGCTCTTGCACCTGACGAGCGGCGCTCAGAGCCGCGTCACGGGCACCGATGCCCTGGCTGCTCCGCTCCCGACGGGGGCGGGCCTGCTTGCGTGCACGTGTGCGTTCCGGCTCCCGCTCGCGGCCGTGTTCCTTGCGTGCGCGCTCCGCCTCCTGCTCGCGGCCGTGCTCCGGTTCCCGCTCGTGTGCGCGTTCCGCCTCCTGCTCGCGGCCGTGTTCTTCGCGTGCGCGCCGTTGCTCCCGGGGCACGGCTCAGCCCTCCATGCCCCCGGTGGGCGGGCCGCCGGACATCAGGCGGCGGACCAGCTCGCTCTCCAGCTCGGCCGCCTCCTCCGCACTGAGCTCACCGCTGTCCCGAGCCTGGGCGACCTCCTCGAGGCGCTGCTGGATGACGGCGGGGTCGTAGAGCTGCCGACGGGCTTCCTCGCGGATCTGCTCGGCGATCCCCCGCTCCTGCGTCCAGCCGCGCAACTGCCGGGTGAGCTGCTCCTGGTCATACGTGGTGAAGCCACCGCTGCCGTACACCGGGACGTCGGTGACGGTAGCGCCGAGAAGGTGGACCAAGGGCAGTCCGAGCAGCCGGGCCTTGAGGTCCCACAGGGCGATGTCGACGGCGGAGATCGGTCCGGCGACGAGGCCGGGCCGCCCGGTGTTGCGCACCGCGCGGCCCATGGCCTCGTTCGCCCCTGGCACATCGAGCACGGGATGCCCGGTCACGACGTCAGCCAGTTCCTTGCTGACCACCTCGGCGGTGGCGGGGGATCCGTAGGTCCAGCCGGTTCCGGTCGTCGGCCCGCTGACGGCCTGGACGAGAATCAGCGTGGTGGAGTTCCAGGCGAGTGTGCCATCCGCTTCTGAGGTGTCCGTCGGGACGGTGTAGACGGACACATCCACCCGTTCCACCGTCGGGGTGTCCTGTGCCGCGCTGGGCATCAGTCCTTCCGTTCCTGACGGCGGCTCGTGCCCGGCAGGAACTCTTGGATCTTGGCTTTGACGCCCTGCCGGACCACGTCCGCACGGTCGCTGTCGCCCTTGAAGATGGCCGTGGCGGCGGCTTCGATCTGGTCGAGGGTGGCGTGCGGGGGAATCGGCGGTACGGCGGGGTCGGTGCGGAAGTCGATGACGAAGGGACGGTCCGCGCCGAGCGCCTTGTGCCAGGCGGATTCCACTCCCTCCGGTGTCTCCACCCGCACACCCTCCAGGCCGATGGAGCGGGCGAAGTCCGCGTACGGCACATCGGGGAGGCCCTGGGAGGGGAGGAACTGCGGAGCGCCGGACATTGCGCGCATCTCCCAGGTGACCTGGTTGAGGTCGTGGTTGTTGAGTACGGCGACGATCAGCCGGGGGTCCTGCCACTCGGACCAGTACTTGGCAGCGGTGATGAGTTCGGCCATGCCGTTCATCTGCATGGCCCCGTCGCCCACCAGGGCCAGCGCGGGCCGGTCAGGATGGGCGAACTTGGCCCCGATGACATACGGGACGCCCGGCCCCATGGTGGCCAGCGTGCCGGAGAGCGAGCCGCGCATGGCCCCGCGGATGCGGAGGTGGCGTGCGTACCAGTTGGCGGCGGAGCCGGAGTCGGCGGCCAGGATCACATCGTGGGGGAGGAGGGCGTCGAGCGCGTGGACGACGTACTCGGGGTTGATGGGGTCGGCGTCCACGGCGGCGCGCCGTTCCATGACCTTCCACCAGCGGGCGGTGTTCTTCTCGATCTTCTTGCGCCATGAGCCGGGCTTCTTCCGCTTCAGCTTCGGAAGCAGGGCCTTGAGCGTCTCCCGGGCGTCTCCCACGAGATTGACTTCGAAGGGGTATCGCAGGCCGACCATGAAGGGGTCGATGTCGATCTGCACGGCCCGCGCCTGGTCGAGTTCGGGCAGGAACTGGGTGTAGGGGAAGCTGGATCCGATCACGAGCAGGGTGTCGCACTCCTGCATCAGTTCATAGGAGGGGCGGGTGCCCAGCAGCCCGATGGCGCCGGTGACATAGGGCAGATCGTCGGGGAACGCGTCCTTGCCCAGGAGCGCCTTGGCCACCCCGGCCCCCAGCAACTCGGCGAGTTGCTCGACCTCGTCGCGTGCTCCGCGCGCGCCCTGGCCGATGAGGATGGCCACTTTCTCCCCGGCGTTGAGCACCTCGGCGGCGCGGTCCACATCAGTGGCGCCCGGGAGGGGCGTATAGGAGGCCATGCCGAGGCTTGACGGGACCATCTTGAACGTGTGCGTCGGCGGTGAGTAGTCGAGTTCCTGTACGTCGGCGGGGATGATGATGGCGGTCACCGTGCGTTTGGCGCGGGCCGTGCGCATCGCCCGGTCGATGACGTTGGGGAGCTGCTCGGGGACGGTGACCATCTCGCAGAAGTCGGCCGCCACGTCCTTGTAGAGGCTCAGCAGATCGACTTCCTGCTGGTAGGAACCGCCCATGGCGCTGCGGTTGGTCTGGCCGACGATCGCCACCACCGGTACGTGGTCGAGCTTGGCGTCGTACAGGCCGTTGAGCAGATGGATGGCGCCGGGGCCCGAGGTCGCCGCACACACACCGACCCGCCCGGAGAACTTGGCGTAGCCGACGGCCTCGAAGGCGGACATCTCCTCATGCCGGGACTGGATGAACTGTGGCTTGTTGTCGGCCCGTCCCCAGGCGGCGAGCAGGCCGTTGATGCCGTCTCCCGCATAGGCGAAGACATGTTCCACATCCCATTCGCGCAGTCGCTGGAGGATGTAGTCGGACACTTTGAGTGACACAGGTGCTTCCTCTCATCAATGCGTGTGGGGGAGTGCGATGCCTCGACCGCGGCGTCGGCGGACGATGGCGTGGATGCCGCCCGCGGCAGCCATGGCCGCGATGAGCGCCGTGGCCGCGGCCACACGCGCATCACGGGGGGGAGGGCTCCGGGCGGACGGCGAGCTTTTCCGGCAGGTGCGCGGGCAGATGTGCGGTGTCCAGGCCGAGCGCCAGCACCTCGGCCAGATGCATCGCCCGACGGCCCGTGCCGCCCTGTTCGATCTGGACGCGGCAGCTGAAGCCGTCGGCGAGGACGAGAGCACCGGGGGCGGTGTCCCGTACGGCCGGCAGGACACCCAGTTCGGCGATGGTCATGGAAAGGTCGTGGTGTCCGCGCTCGAATCCGAAGTTGCCGGCGAGCCCGCAGCAACCCTCGTCCAGGACATCGGCGTCGATGCCGGCACGACGCATCAGCTCGCGGTCGGCATCGTCTTTCAGCACGGCGTGCTGATGACAGTGCGTCTGCACCGTCGCCGCTCTTCCGATGGCCGGGGGCCGCCAGCCATCGGCGTCCTGGAGGAGCAGTTCGGAGAGTGTACGGAACTGCCGTGCGAGCCGCTGGACATCCTGGTCCTGCGGCAGCAACTCGGGTGCGTCGGCCCGGAAGACGGCGGTGCAGGAGGGCTCCAGACCGACGATCGGGGTGCCCGTCTCGAGCCACGGCCGCAGCACCTCGACCGTGCGACGAAGGGCACGTTCGGCCGGGCCGAGCTGTCCGGTGGAGATCCAAGTCAGCCCGCAGCACACCGCCTGACCCGGTACCGCCACGCGGAACCCCGCGTCCTCCAGCACCCGGACCGCCGAGCGCGCGATGTTCGGGTGGAAGAACGTGCTGAAGGTGTCGGGCCACAGAACGACCGCGTTGTCGTCCCCCGGCTCCGGCTGCGGTGTGCCCCTGCCCCGCCACCACCGAAGGAAGGACTCCTCGGCGAAGACGGGTGCCTCCCGCTCCACCGCCACCCCGGCCACCCACTTGCCGATCCGGGCCAGCCCCGGAGCGCGCAGCGCGGCGTTGACCAGCCGTGGGGAGAGACGGGAAACCCGCGCCCACAACGGCAGCCACCCCATCGAATAGTGTGCGGCCGGTCGCGGCCGCCCCGCGTAGTGGTGGGAGAGGAACTCCGCCTTGTAGGTGGCCATGTCGACCCCGACCGGGCAGTCCGACTTGCAGCCCTTGCACGCCAGGCACAGGTCCAGCGCGTCACGGACCTCGGTGGAGCGCCAACCGTCGGTGACTGGCGAGTCGCTGTGTCCTTCCAGCATCTCGAACAGCAGCCGGGCCCGGCCCCGGGTGGAGTGCTCCTCCTCGCCGGTCGCGCGGAAGGACGGACACATGACACCACCCCGGTGCGCACGGCAGTTGCCGACACCAACACACCGCATCACCGCTCGGGTGAAGGACCCCTGGTCACGGGGGTAACCGAACCGTGCCGGCAGGGAGCGCGGCCGCCACCGCGAGCCGAGCCGGAGGTTCTCGTCCACACCGTCCGGCGCCACCACCTTTCCGGGGTTCATCCGGTTGTCCGGGTCGAAGAGGGCCTTCACCTCACCGAATGCGGCAACCAGGCGGTCGCCGAACATCCGCGGCAAGAGCTCGCCCCGGGCCTGACCGTCCCCGTGCTCACCGGAGAGCGACCCACCGTAGGAGACGACCAGATCGGCGGCCCGGCCGAGGAAGGTGCGGAAGGTGGCCACCCCCTCGGCGCTCTTCAGCTCGAAGGGGATGCGGGTGTGGACACACCCCTGCCCGAAGTGACCGTAGAGCGAGGACTGGCCGTACCCGAACTCGTCGAAAAGCCGCTTGAGGTCACGCAGGTAATCCCCGAGCCGATCGGGCGGCACGGCGGAGTCCTCCCACCCCTCCCAGGTCTCCCGCCCGTCCGGTGGACGGGCGGTCACGCCCAGGCCCGCCTCCCGGGCCCGGAGCACCTTCTCCTCCCGGCGCGGATCGTCGGAGAACGCCACCGTGCCGTCATCCTCGCGGCGGCCGAGCGCATGCAGCAGATCACGGCCCTGCCCGTCGACGTCCTCCTGACTGTCGCCGCTGAACTGCACCAGCAGCCAGCTCTCACCCGCCGGGAACTGGTCCAGGGAATCCAGAAACGCCCTCTCTTCCCGCATCAGCTGTGCCATCCGTCCGTCCAGCGCCTCCAGCTGGGTCGGGCGGCTGTGCTCGAGCAGCCGAGGTACGTCGTCCGCCGCGGAGCAGATGTCGGGGTAGCCCAGGACGAGGACCGCCTCGTAGGGCGGTACGGGAACCAGATCCAATTCGGCGCGCAGTACGGTCACGAGGGTGCCCTCGCTGCCCACCAGCGCGCGGGCCACATCGAAGCCGTTCTCGGGGAGCAGTGAGTCCAGGTTGTATCCCGACACCCGGCGCGGAACCGCCGGGTAACCCTCCCGGACGTCCGCGAGGTAGCGATCGACGATCTCCTTCAGCCCCTGGTACAGCTCCGCGCGCCGGCCCCCGGCGCCCACGATCGCCCGGAACTCGTCGTCCGGGGTCCGGCCGACCCAGCAACGGGTGCCGTCGTAGGTCAACACCTCCAGCCGCCGCACGTTGTCCACGGTCTTTCCGTACGCCTGTGCCGAGGCCCCGCAGGAGTTGTTGCCGATCATGCCGCCCAGAGAACAGTGACTGTGCGTGGACGGTTTGGGGCCGAACTTCAGCTGATGGGGTTCGAGCAACCGGTTCAGCTCGTCCAGCACGATGCCGGGCTCCACCACACAGGTCCGCCGCTCGGCATCGACCGACACCAGTCGGTCGCAGTACTTCGTCCAGTCGATCACGACCGCCTCATTGGTGCACTGGCCTGCCAGGCTGGTCCCGCCGCCACGGCTGAGTACGGGGACGCCGGACTCCGCGCAGACCGCGACCGCCTCGGCCCCGGCCTCCACGTTGCTGGGCACGACTACACCGATCGGCACCTGCCGGTAGTTCGAGCCGTCGGTGGCGTACGCGCCACGGCTGCCCGCGTCAAAGCGCACTTCACCGTCCACACGGGCACGCAGGGCCTTCGCCAATGCGGCAGGGTTTCCCCTCGACCCGCTGCTACCGGGCGCTGTCTGCCGATCTTCGGTGGTCATCGACGCCTTCCTGTCCTCCACCGTGTTCGTCACCGGTGCGAATATCGGTACCAAGATCTACACATTGCGCGTCCCGGCTCCCCGCACCACGCCGACATGCGCATTCGGCCGAAGCGGCACTCGTGGCCACGCGCCGCGAAAAGCGTCGGGCGCGTGACATGGCCGAGTCGGCCGTCTCACCCGCTCGGGTGTGCCAGGGGGAGCGAGCTTCGCGCCGATGGGAGGTTATGAAAACGGCATGCGGTGCCGGGCGCCGTACAGCACACATAACCCCGGGGTTCCCAGCAATCCGGGCCCCAGTCGTACGAGCGAAGCCGGAGGCGCGGGGCACTCCCGGCCGCGACGACGACGTCGTCCGTCCGGGACGTTCCGGACTTCGACTCCGGGGAACCCGTCCTAAAGTTGAAGACGGAGACAGCAAACCGTGTCCGCCGCCGGACGCAGGTCCGATCGGGCGAAGGCGGCGCGCCGATGGGAAAGAGAGGCTGAGCCATGCCTGCCGGATCCAGCCGCAAGCGGGAACGCCAATACGAGCACATCAAGAAGGGGCAGGAGGAGCGCGGTACCTCCACCTCCCGGGCGAAGGAGATCGCCGCCCGGACCGTCAACAAGGAACGCGCCCGTGCGGGCGAGGCCAAGACCGCCAGCAGGACCTCCGTGAAGGACCCGAAGTCCGCGCCGGAGCGGGGCGGGAAGCGCTCGCACAGCGGGGCGAAGGGCCCTACCCGTGATCAGCTGTACAACGAGGCGAGGCAGCGAGGTATCGAGGGCCGCTCCCAGATGAACAAGGAGCAGCTGGCGAAGGCGCTCGGCCGCTGACGCGGGGGCGGCCGGTGTCTGCGCGCCTCGTGACGACCGGACCGCGAATGTGCCGACCGCCCAGGAACGCGTGGCGGAAAGGGAGCCGCCGATGCATGAGGACCGTCGGCCCTCGACCGGCCGCAGCGAGTCTCCGGAGGAGCGGGCGGACCGCAAGTGGGCCGAGCTGCTGCAAGAGGTGAGGGTGACCCAGACGGGTGTGCAGATCCTCTTCGCGTTCCTGCTCACGGTCGCCTTCACCCCGCGTTTCGCGGACCTGGGCGCGACGGAGAAGGTCATTTACATCGTGACCGTTCTCCTGGGCGCGGCGGCGACCGGTGCACTGATCGCCCCGGTCTCCCTGCACCGGTTTGTCACGGGACGCCGTCTGAAGCCGGAGACCGTGGCTTGGGCGTCAGGGTTCACACTGGCCGGGCTTGTCTTGCTCTTGTTCACCGTGGCGTCCGCGCTCCTGCTGATCCTGCGCGTCGTGTCCTCCGGCAGTGTGGCCTTGTGGCTGGTGGCCGGAGTACTGCTGTGGTTCGCCCTCTGCTGGTTCGTTCCCGCCGTCGTGCTGCGGCGCCGCTCCCGCAAGGAACGCCTGACGGCGCGGAATCGGTCGCGCTAGGGCCTGGCCGGTGGGTCTTTGCGGAGCAGCCCGCGGCGTCTGGTGCCGTGGATCGCAAGGCGGAGGATCGCCCTCGTACTGGGCGTACTCGGGCGACTTTCGACAACGCGGCGAGGTGTGGTGCCAGGCGTCGCGGGTCCGATGAGATCCGCCGGACAGGGCCTAGGGGTGCCGCCCAGGGCCCGCGTGCCCACGGGCCGCGCCCCGGTTCGTACGTCGACTCTCAGTCCCGGCTCCCGGCGGCCTCTTGTCAGCGGGCGCTGACGTTTCTTGTGCTTCCGCCGCTGCGATGGTCTCGCGCAGCAGTTGTCGCGCTGCGGCGAGCTCGGTGGCGCGCCGGTCGAGGTGGCGCAGCTGTTCGCGGAGCGCGTGGAGGACACCGGGACAGGGCTGCACGGTGGCCATGTCACTGGTACAGGGCAGCACTTGGCGGATAACACGGGTGGGGAGCCCGGCCGCGAGGAGGGCGCGGATGCGGCGTACGTCTTTGGTGGCGGAGGGGGAGTAGCTGCGATAGCCGTTGGGCAGCCGCTCGGCCCGCAGCAGCCCTGCCCGCTCGTAGTAGCGCAGCAGGCGCTCGCTGGTCCCGGTCTGCGTGGCCAACTCCCCGATCAGCATGGACTCTTCCTCTCGCTTGACCTTCCAACGGTGTCAGGGATCAACACTGGTCCGGCGCGCAGGCATTCCAGCTGCGACCCAACCAGCCCGGAAGGTACACATGATCATCGATGCTCACAGCCATGTTCACGACCCGCTCGGCGGACATCTGTCCGCGCTGGACGACGCGGGCGTGGACCGTGTTGTCCTCTTCCCCACCCGCCCGCACCCGGAACGGGCGACGGACCTGGCCTCTCTCCGTCGCGAATTGCGCGTGCTGGACACCGCGCTGAGAGGCGATGCCGACTGCGCGCACGACGGCTACGCCGCGGCCTTCCGGGAGTTGGACGAGGCGCTTGCTGCGCACCCGGCCCGCTTCCTCGGCTTCGGCTCCGTCCGGCTGGGCCGGGCGGCCACCGAGACCGCGACCGCCGTCGCCCGCGACATTGTCAGCCGTGGGCTCCACGGCATCGGAGAGCTCACCCCGCCCCCTGACCGGGCGGCCCTGGTGGAGCCGGTCCTCCAGGCCGCGTGTGACTACGCGGGCATGCCGGTGGTCGTCCACGGCTACGCGCCCACGACCGCGTCCGATGTGCGTACCCTGGCCGATCTGGCAGCCCGCTACCCGAAGGTTCCGCTGGTGATCAGCCAGCTGGCCGGGGCGAATTGGATGGAAGCAATCGAACTGGCGCGGGCCACGCCCAACATCTACCTCGAACTTTCCACGGCGAATCTGATCTTCGCTGTCCGCCTCGCGATCCACGAGCTGCCCACCCGTACGCTCTTCGGCTCGGACGCTCCCTACGGGGACCCCGTCGTCGCCCGCACCACGGTGGAACGGGTCACACCACCTGGCGAGGTCCGCGACCGGGTACTCGGGGGCAACCTGGCTGAGCTACTGCGCCTGTCCTGACCAGGGGCGCGGAGGCAGACACATCGGCTGCGCGGCCGGTCCGTCGAGCGCACGGTGGTCGTGTTCGCCACGGAAGTCTGGTCATTTCCTCGGGCCTACGCGTCCCATGCCCTTTGCGGTGGGCCGGACGGCGAACGGCACCTAGGCTCGGCCTTGCACGGGACGGCGAGGATCGTGCGGGTTGGGGCACATGGTCCGGGGCAAGGGGCTGGAGCAGCGGCGATGGCAGGGGAAACCGCAAGCGGGACGGCGCTGCTCGGCGCGTTGCTGCCGGACACGGTCTCGGTGGCCGAGACCTTCGGCCAACCACCGGCCGGTGTGCTTCTGCCCCCGGAAGAGGACCTCGTGGCGCATGCGGTCGACAAGCGGAAGCGGGAGTTCGCCGCCGGCCGCTGGTGCGCCCGCCGGGCACTGGCCGGTATCGGCTCGCCGCCTGTACCGATCCTTCCCGGGCCGCGCGGCGAGCCCCGATGGCCGTCCGGCATCACCGGCGCGATCACTCACTGCGAGGGGTACGCCGCTGCCGTCGTCGCGCCCAGCACGGAACTGCTCGCCCTCGGCATCGACGCCGAGCCCGCGAAGCCACTTCCGGACGGGGTGTTGGAGGCCGTGGCACTGCCCGACGAGCGCGCCGGGCTGCCCCTGTGCCGCCCCGGATCGCCGCAGCTGCCCTGGGACACCCTCCTCTTCAGCGCCAAAGAGGCGGTGTACAAGGCGTGGTTTCCGCTGACCGGGCGCCCGCTGGGGTTCGAGGATGCCTTCCTCACCTTCGACCCGGTCGGCGGAACCTTCACCGCACGGCTTCTGGTACCCGGATGGCAGCTTGGTGACCGCGTCCTGAACGGATTCGAGGGGCGCTGGGCGGTACGGTCGGGCCTGGTGATGACCACGGTCACGGTACCCGCCGCCGTTCCCCGCACCGATCCCGCCGACGCTCCCATCGGTCTGGATGGTTCTTCATGACAGACGCGGTGACCGTGCGCGCTATGGCCCATGGGCCTTGCGACACCATGACGAAGGACCGTGCGACGACGGGCCGGACAGCGGTCAACTGCCGTGCCCCGCCCGTTGGATGTTGGTCTGAGGATTGAGCGGTATCCGGTGCGCGGTGCCAAAGCCCGGCGCCGGGACGTGTGTTGGTGACAGTGTGTAGTGGTTGATGTGAGGGGAAGCTGTGGTGGCTACAGGTACCGTGGTGCGCTTTGACGACGTGCGCGGATATGGCTTTATCACCCCCGATTCCGGCGGTGAGGATGTCTTCGTACATGCCAATGACCTGAGGGACGAGAAGCACCTGTTCCGCAGTGG
Source organism: Streptomyces sp. JLBJ103 (assembly GCF_058215575.1). Lineage (NCBI taxonomy): Bacteria > Bacillati > Actinomycetota > Actinomycetes > Kitasatosporales > Streptomycetaceae > Streptomyces > Streptomyces sp. JLBJ103. Next base: position 8,389,586 of record NZ_CM177089.1, read on the forward strand.
ACTCCGGGTGGAGTACACGGCGGAGGTGGGGGAGCGCGGGCTCAAGGCCAGCGATGTCCAGATGTTGGAGCAGCAGCCCGCGCGGGCGGCCGTCGTACGGCGGCCGACTCCGGTTGCCGCGGGGGCGGAACGGGCGGTCGCGGCGGATTCCGACGAGGATCTGCTGTGCGACATCCTGTCCCAGGCCGAGTTCCGGAACGAGCTGACCGAGGCGCTGCTCGAAGCGGCGCCGTCGCTCACCGCGGGCCAGCTCGTCCAGGTACGCAAGCGCGTGCTGGAACTGGTCCAGGCGCACAACTGGATCGACGCCTGACCCACCGCCCCGGTCACGGGGCGGACACAGGACGGATGACGCGGTGATGCCCGGGTGCCTTGGGGCCCCGGGCATCACCGCGTCTCCGCCCGCGCGGCCGACGGCTCGGGCGGTCTACGGGGATGGCCGTCTACGGGCACCTCAGCCCGGCACCCTGTCGGCGTGCGGCACCGCGAGCCGGGGCACACCAGGTGAGGGACTGCTGTCGCAGGTAGGTCACCGGGGTCGAGGAGGTGCCTCGCGCGTCGGTCGTGGCCGAAACTGATCAAGCCGCTGCGATGGCCCCGGAGGATGGGTGGCGATTGGCCCGAGGAGCCATTTGCTGTTGACGGACGATCGGTCAACGAACGTGCGGGAGCGGATGATCCGCGAACGGTATGAAATTCTCCAGGAAACCCTGGTCTTGCAGATCCGTATTCAGATCCCGCGGATTTCTCCGCAGCGTCGCATTCACCGCTCGATTCGGGATCCGCTGAGCCTCGACCGTTCCGCCTACGTCACCACGGTGATGTCGGGCACATGCCGCGGTGACGGGAACACCTATCGCTCCCGTATCGAGACGCGGGCCGCACCCGGCACTGCGCACCGGCTCATCGCGCGACACAAGAACTGCGGATGAACAGCAGGAGAAGGGGCTCGACCGACTTCTCCTGGCCTGGCCACTGAGCGCCCCAAGGAGCCTCATTCCGCGCACCGTACGAGCAAGTAGCGTTACGGAAAGTTTCGCGCACGCCCGAGGTGAAGGCGGGTGGGCGACCGGGGGTCCGTAATCCGGACACTCGAGCCGGTATTATCGGCCAGCAGGCGAATCGGCATCCAAACTCATCAACATCAACGGCCAGTTGACGTCCCCCCGCAATGCAGCACACAGGAGTCTCGATGGCCGCTCATAGCAGCGTGCAGTCGCAAACAGCCACGGAACTCATCGGCCGGGACTGGGAATTGTCCCTTCTCGTCGAACGCGCCCACCGGGCGTCGCCCGGTGCCGGTCAAGCGGTGCTGGTCCGCGGCCCGGCCGGGATCGGCAAGAGCCGACTGCTCTCCGCCGCGCTCAGTGAACTCGAACCCCTCGCGAAGACGGTGCTGTCCGTCAAGTGTCCGGAGGGGGGTTCAACGGGGTACGCAACCGTCCGTGGCTTGTTCGAGCCGTTGTGGCGCACCGGGGATGGCCCCGCGAGCTCCCCTCTGCTCAGCGGCAGCGCCCGCCTCGCCCTCCCCGCGCTCCTGCCGCATACGGAGGAGACCGGCCCGGCCGACGCGTACGCGGTCATGTACGGCCTGCACTGGCTGACCGCCGGGCTCAGCGCCGATGGCCTGGTGGTGCTCGCCATCGACGACATCCAGTGGTGCGACGAGACCTCCCTGCGCTGGCTGGGATTTCTGCTCCGCCGCGCAGAGGACCTTCCGCTCCTGGTGGTGATGACCCAGCGCACCGGCGCTGACCAACCCGAGCTGCTCGACGAGATCAGTGACGCCCTGGACTGTCTGACCCTCGACCTGCCGCCGCTGACCGCCGATGCCGTCGGCGACGTCCTGCACTCCGCGTTCGGAGTCGAGACCGATCCGGCATTCGCCGCCACCTGCACGGACATCACCGGCGGAAACCCGTTCCTGCTCCAGCGGGTCGTCACCCGGCTGCGCGCCGAGGCGATTCCGCCCGGCGCCGAACAGGTGGCCCTGCTCGACGAGCTCGGGCGGAGCGTGGTCACGCGGTCTCTGCTCGACCGGCTCCCCGAGGACGCCTACGGCGTCGCCAAGGCGATCGCGGTGCTGGGCGGCGAGAGCATCGAGATGACCGCGGCCCTCGCCGGCACCCGACCGGGCCCGGCGGGAATCGCGGTGGAGGCGCTGCGCGCCCAGGACCTGCTGCTCGGCGACGGCCTGGACTACGCACACGACCTGATCCGGCAGGCGGTGCTCGAAGCGACCTCCGCCGAGGAACTCGTGGCCCTGCGCAGGCGTGCCGCGCGGCTGCTCAACGACGTCGGCCGCCCGGCCGAGGAAGTCGCCGTCCAGCTGATGCGGCTGCCCGGCGAGCCGACGCCGTGGATGGTCTGTGTGCTGCGGGCGGCGGCCGCGAGCGCTGAGCACCGGGGCGCGCCCGGCGTCGCCGCGCACTACCTCTGCCAGGCGCTCAAACACGACCCGGACGACGTGGGCCTGCTGGCCGCCTCCGGCAAGGTGTTCGCCCAGAGCGACCCGGCCAAGGGACTCGAACACCTGGAACGCGCGCTCGGCCTGGTATCCGATCCACGGACCCGGGCCCAGTTGGTGGTGCAGTACGCCCTGACCTCGCTGGGGGCGCAGAATTCGCTGCGGGCCTTCGCGTTGGTGGGGGAGACGCTCGACACCATCGACGCCGAGCTGGGCGAGAACCCCGACCCGGCGGACCGCGCCCTGCGCACGCTCGTGGAGTCCGCGTACCTGCTCTCCGGCCTCGACGAGAAGTCCACGGTGGAAGCGGTGAGCCGGCGGTTCGCCGACTACGTTCCACCGCCGGGAGACACCCCCGAGGAACGCCAGCTGCTGGCCATGCTGTCCTCGCTGGGCACCCTGAAGGCCAGACCCGCCCCGGAGGTCGCCGCCCAGGCGCGCAAGGTCCTGGACATCGGCGAGATCGCACCCGGCGGATGGGCGGTGCTGGGTTCCAGCCTCTCGCTCTTCCTCGCCGACGAGATCGACCTCCCGCTGCGCGCCCTCACCGACCTGACCGAGCACGCGCAGGGCCGCGGTGAGGCGTGGACGTACGTCCTCAGCACCAGCGTGCGCGCCGAGGTCCACCTCTGGGCGGGCAATGTGGGAGAGGCACTGTCCGACGCGCAGAGCGCCTTCGACGTGATGGTGCAGGAGTCCTGGGCCCCGACCGTGGTGATGCCGCAGACCGCCCTGGCGGGGGCGCTGGTCCGCCGGGGAGAGCCGAAGCGGGCGCAGGATCTGCTCGACCTGGTCACCCGGCCACGGCTGGACCGGTTCGCCATCGAATACCACTACTTCACGATGGCGCGGGCACGGACCCGGGCGGCGCTGGGAGACCTGGAGGGTGCGCTCACCCACCTCCTCCACTGCGGCGACAGCCTGGCCGAGGCCGGTATCGACAACCCCGTCCTGGCCCCCTGGTGGCTCGATGCGGCGGAGGCGCTCGCCGGACTCGGCCGCCCCCACGAAGGGCTGGATCTCCTCGAACGCGTGGAGGAGCCCGTACGGCGCTGGGGAACCTGCCGGGTGCTGGGCATGATCCGCATGGCGCGCGGTGTGCTGACCGCGGGAGACGCCGGGATCGACCTGCTCATCGACGCGGTGAACATGTTCGCGGACTCTCCCGGCAGACTTCAGCAGTCCCGGGCGGAATACCTGCTCGGCTGCAGACTGCACCGCCGGGGCGACGCCGAGGGCGCTCGCGAACGGCTGCGCCGCTCGATCGACCTGGCCGTGCTGTGCCGGGACAAACAGCAGCTGGACCAGTCCATGCCCGCGCTGACCGAAGCCGGCGGGCGGTTGTGGCACGGCACCGACTCGCCCGCCGACGCGCTGAGCGGCAGCGAGCGCCGGGTCGCCGAGCAGGCCGCCGCGGGAGCGACCAACAGGGAGATAGCCGAGTCACTGTTCCTCACCCAGCGGACCGTTGAGTTCCACCTCACCAGCGTGTACCGGAAACTCGGCATCCGGAGCCGCCTGGAGCTGTCTGCCGCGCTGATGAGAGTTTGATGAGACCGTTCCAACGCCGACTTCGGGCTGTGACCTGCGGAGTTGTAGTGTCGAAACGCATCGCCTCCGGTGGGGAGCGACCGGTGGCAAGGGGGTACCAGGTGGCTACGCACAACGGCCGCAGGCGGCTCGGAGTCGCAGCGGAAGCCCACCGAGCCGTGGCCGCGGGGACCGGTGCCGGGCGGCTGCCCCGGTGAGCCCCGCATCCCGCGACACCGAACTCGTGGGCCGCGACACCGTCCTGACCCGGCTCGACGAAGTGATCGAGACGCTCACCGCCGGCGGGTCGGGCATCCTCGGCCTGACCGGTCCGCTCGGCGCCGGACGCAGCGCGCTGATCACGCGGGCGGCGGACCGGGCGCGGACCGCCGGAAGCGCCGTCGGCCTCGTCCGTTGCTCACCGGTCGAGTCGCAGCTCCCGTACGCCGCCATGAGCCACCTGCTCAGCGCACTCCGCCCGCCGCCACGCGTGGTCGAACTGGGGGCCGTCTGCCTCCGCGGCGGCAGTACCGAGGCCCTGATAGCGCTGCTGTGCGACGAGTTCCTCGCACTCGCCGCGGACCGCCCCCTGACCCTCGCCGTGGACGACATGCAGTGGGCCGACGTGTGGTCGCTGCACTGGTTCGCCGCCATGGCCCGCCGAGTCCAGGACGCCCCGGTGCTCCTCATCGGGGCGTCCCACAGCCCGCTCTCCGGCCACCTCGGCGAGGACTGCATCATGAACGTGGGCCGCGCCGCCGTTCACGAACTCCCGCTGCCGCCACTGACTCCACAGGATTCCCGAAGCCTCCTCACCGCGGTGGTGGGACGGGAGGTCGACCCATCGGTGGCCGCCACGGCGACCGATCTGACCATGGGCCGCCCCGCCGTGCTGCACGCCGTGGCCGAACACTTCGCCGCCCGGGACCTGCCGCTGACCCCCGAACGGGTCGGGGAGCTGACCCCGGCGGCCCGCCATGCCTGGTCCGAGCGCAACGCTCGGGCCGTCCGGGGCCTGCCCGCCGACGCGCTGGCGTTGCTGCGCGTGCTGTGCCTCGGAGGAGGCGCCACCTTCGAGTACGAGATCGTCGGCTCCCTCACCGGACTGGGTACGACCAGCCTGGAGAGCGCGCTCGACACCCTGCTCGCCGCCGGGCTGGTGACCGACCCCGACGCCCCCCGGCCGGCCTGCTCGCCCCTCCCCGAGGACGTGCTCGCGGACATGGACGCCGTCGAGCGGAACACGCTGTGCCTGCGGGCGGCGGAACTCGGCTGGAAGGTGGGCGCCGACGCCGACACCATCGCCGGTCTTCTCGGCGCCGCACCCGCGACCGGTCTGCCCTGGGCCCCCGAAGTGCTGGCCGAGGCGTCCATGTACCGCCTGCGGCAGGGCAGGCCGGACTCCGCGGTCGCGGCGCTGCGCCGCGCCCTGCGTGAGCCCATGCCCGATACCGACCGGGCGCGGCTGCTCACCCGCCTTGCCTCGGTCGAGGTCGCGGCGGCGCCGCAGGCCAGCGACGGCAGGCTCTGCCAAGTCCTGGTGCGCTACCCGCACCGCGAGGTCCTGCCGTCCGTCGTCGAGGCTGCCGACCTGCTGCTGAGCCGCGGCGACGCGGCGACGGCACACCGGACGATCGCGGACGCCTACCGGGCATCGGACGGCTCCATGGCGGAAGAGGCCCGCTCCCCGCTGCTCGCTCTGGGCCGGCTCGCACAGGAGGATTCCGGCCCGGAACCGCGTGGCCCGGTGACCCCGTTGCCCCCGCCCATTGAGCGCCCGGCGGACCCGGCTCAAGCGGCGGTGCTCGCCTGGCAGTTGGCCACCCGGGGCGTGGAGCCCGACCGGGTACGGAAGCTGGCCAGGGGCGCGCTCACCGCGTACACCGACCTCCCGTTGATGTGCCGGATCGCGGCATCCAGCGCACTGCGGTGCACCGGCGACCACGAAGCGGCCCTGGCCGGGCTGGACGCCGTCGTGGTCGAGGCGCGCAGGCGCAACGCCCGCGCGAGCGCCGCACAGGCACTGCTCCACCGGGCACGCGTCGCGCTGGGTGCCCACGGCGCCGAGGTCGCACGGCAGGATCTGGTCGCCGCCGCTCGGGAGCTGCCGCTGAGCTCCTGGCATCCGACGCTGCTGGCGCGCTTCGTGGCCGCCGAGATCGTCACCGAACTCCGTTGCGGGAGGCTGGACGACGCGCAGCGGGCCGCGGCCCGCCCGCTCGCCGCGGGCGCCGACCAGGGCATCGGCTGGGGACTGCTGTGCTACGCGAAGGCCGAACTCTGTCTGGTGACCGGCGACCCCGAACGTGCCCTGATGTATCTGGACGAGTGTGGCAGGCTGCTGCGTTCTCGCCGGTGGCGCAATCCGATGCTCGTGCACTGGCGGTCGACGGCCGCGTTGGCCCACCGGATGCTCGGCGCTCCCGAGAGCGCGGCCCGACTGCTCGCGGAGGAGCGTGCGCTGCTGCACGGATGGGGCACCGGCGGCGCTCTCGAGCGAGCCCACGCACGGCTGACGAAGATGCTGAGCGCGTTCGGGGTCGAGTTTCCCACCATCCCGGGGACGCCGGAAGAGCCGGAGCCCCTGCCTCTCGCCGAGCTGGCAGCACCCGAGTGGGACGTCCTTGAACTCGCCCTGAGCGGACTGGCCAACCGGGAGATCGCTGACGAACTCGGCGTCGCCACCCGGACCGTGGAGCTGCGACTGACCAAGGTGTACCGCAAGCTCGGCGTCCGGGGCAGAACAGAGCTGGCGGCCCGCTTCGCCCCCGCGGTCCGGAAGGTGTGAGGGACATGCTCGTGCGGCGGGAATCCGAACTGACCGTCCTGCGCCAGGCCTTGCGGCAGGCCGAGTCCGGTGAGGGCGCGCTGCTGCTGCTGGAGGGCGAGGCCGGGGCGGGCACGACGGTGTTGCTGCGGGAACTGGCACGGCTCGCCGAGGACTCCGGCGCGTGCGTGCTGCGGTCCAGCGGCGCACAGGGCGAGCGTGACCTGCCGCTGGGTGTCGTACGCCAATGGGCACTGCCCCTGCTCACCTCGCCGGAGGACGTGGTGCCCGCCCCGTCACGGGCCCTGCTCGGCGCCGTGCAGGACGGGAGCGGAGTACACGAGGTCATCGGCGTCGATGTGCTCACCCCGGTGCTTTACGGTCTGTACATCCTGATGGTCGGTCTCAGCGGCGAGCAGACCGTGGTGCTCGTGGTCGACGACTTGCACTGGGCGGACGAACCATCGCTGCGCGCGCTGGCCTTCCTGGCCGCGCGGCTGAACGGTACGCGCGTGCTCATCGGTGTGGTGGTGCACGACGCGGAGGGCACGCGGGACCCACACCTCCTCGAGATCATTGGCACGGCGACCCATCGGCTGCGCGCGGAACCGCTGCCCAAGGAGGCGACGGCGAAGCTGCTGTCCTCGTGGCTGGGTGACGGCTGCGCCACCGCGTTCGCCATGGCCTGCCACGAAGTGACCGGCGGCAACCCCAAAGAGCTCCGTGTGCTGCTCGACCGTGCCGTGGGGCAGCGGTTGCGCGGAACGGCGGCGGAGGTGGCGCGGGTCCGTGACCTCGGGGCGTCGCTCCAGGCCGAGCGGATGCTGCTGCGGCTGCGGCGCGATCCTGCCGTCGCGGCCTTCGCCAAGGCGGTGGTGGTGCTGGCGGACCAGGCGACCGAAGAGCTGGTCGAGCGGCTGAGCGGGGTGAGTCGGCAGGACAGCCGGGCCGCGCAGGCGGCGCTCCGGAAAGTCCTGGTGCGCGGCGGATCCGGCAGACTCGCCTTCCGCGACCCAGCCATGACCCAGGCGATCGCGGAGTCCCTGGGAGCGGAGGAGTACTCGCGTCTGCACCGGTCGGCCGCGGCCCTGCTGGAGGAGTGCGGCGCGGAGCCGGAGGAGATCGCGGCGCAGCTGGTGCACGTTGCCGAACTGCCCGACCGCTGGGAGATCGCTCAGCTCAGGGCGGCGGCGGTGGCCGCGCGGAGACGAGGCGCACCTGAGGATGCCGTTCGCTATCTGCGCCAAGCCCTGCTGGGCCTGAGCGTCGACGGCCACAAACGTGCCGAGCAACTCGCCGAGCTGGCCGTCGCCGAGCTGGAAGCCGAATCGGACTCGGCGGTCCGGCACCTCGCACAGGCCGCGCGGCTGATGCCGGACCACCGCAGACGCGCCGCGGTGCTCTCCTGGGCACCGCCGCACGTGGTGGGCCGTGACGCGCAACTCGCCGAACTGGTCCGCGAGGTCTCCGGGCGGTACGGAGCCCCCGAGACCCTGCACGGTGACGACCGGGAGCTGGCCCTGCGGATGGAAGCGCGCTCGCGCTACGCGGGGATCCAGGACCCCGCGGTCCTGGCGTCGGCCGGAGAACGGCTGATGGCACTCGGGGACACCGCCCCGGTTGGCATCGGAGAGCGGGAACTGCGCATGGTGCTCCTGCACTCCGCGGTGCTGAGCGGGCAGGTCGGCTGCCGGGACGTGGTGAGGATGGCACGTCAGGTACTCGACCATCAACCGACCAACTCCCTGCAACTCAGCTCCGCTCTGCTGACCCTTCCCTGGGTGCTGTTCGCCGCCGACGCCGCCGACGCCGCCGCGTCCTGGCTCGATGCGGCTCTGGCTCACGTCCGGCGACAGGGCCCGCCGACACTCATCGCGATCACCGAAGCACAAAGCGGGCTGGTGCTTCTCGGCCGCGGTCAGGTGGCTACGGCGCGGGAGAGCGCGCTGCGCGCGGTGGCGCTGGCCGACCGGGATGTGCCGGAGTCGATGGAGATGGCAGCTTTCTCGCTGGGCGCGGTCGCGGTCGAGCAGCGGGACTTCACCCTGGCCGCGCAAGCGGTGGAGATGACGGCCCCCTATGGCGACCTGCTGATGTTCGCCCTGCGGCGGCATCTGCGGGGCGAACTGGCGGCGGCGCGCGGGGATCTCCCGGCGGCGCGGGCACAGTTCCTCGACTGCGGTCGGCTGCTCGACCGGGCCGGATGGCTCAACCCGGCCGTGTCACCGTGGCAGGTCTCGGCGGCGCTGATCCACCACCGGCTGGGCAGGGCCGCGGACGCGGCCGAGCTCGCCGAGGACAGTCACCGGCGTGCGGAGGCATGGGGCGCTCCGACGGTGCTCGGCAGGGCGTTGCGGGTGCGCGGGACCGTGACCGACGGACCGCAGGGGACCGTTTGGATGCGGCAGGCGGTCGAGGTGCTCCAGGCCGCGGGCACCACGCTGGAACTGTCCCGGGCTCTGATCGCGCTCGGGAAACGCCTACAGCAGACGACCGCGCCGGGCGAGGGCGAACGCCTGCTGATCCGCGGCCGACGGCTGGCCGAGCAGATGCAGAGGTCCGGATCGGGCGCACGGGCCGGGGGACTGGTCGGTGCTGCCACGGCTGCCTCGGCCCCGATGGTCACATCCGTGCTCACCCCTGGCGAGGCCACCGTCGCGGAATTCGCCGCACGGGGTCACAGCAACCAGGAGATTGCCGACCGGCTGGAGATCAGTAAGCGTGCGGTCGAGAAGCACCTGACGCGTTCGTACCGGAAACTCGGTATCGAGGGCAGGTCCGCGCTCGCCGCCGCACTCGCGGGTCAGAGCCGTAGCACATGAGCAGCGCCGGTCGGAGGCACCGCCTTTCCGGTATGCGCCTGCCGGGGCAGGAAGAAACTCTCGTGGCACCGGCGAGGAAGGGACAGACCTCCGCCTCGGGCGGCCTTTGGTCGCATGATGGGTCTCTCGCTCTCGGGTAGCGGGACGGCTCTCTCCGTATGAGGAAGGACCGGGGTCGTCGCACAGCAATTCTAGCTACGCGCGTAGACAATAAAGAAAATGTCAAAGCGCGGCATATTCGCCCGGTGTTTCGTGTGCCGTCAGATGGCGGTCGACCTGCGGTGTCACCCGCCGCGTGGGCGGGGCGGCATCGCGTCCGCGCCGAGTCGGCATTTCCGTAGGTCAGCGGCACCCGTACCGCGAGGAACCGTACCGTGCGGCACCGAACCGTACGGTCCGCAGCCCGCAGTATTAAGCGGGAAAAGTTTCCCTCAGCCCGCTGAGCTTGACTTCTGATCTCTATCTATAGACGATGAAAATCGGGGAGGGACTTCTTGGAGCAAAGAAGTCGGTCGCTGCTGGATCATCGGCCTGTGGGGAGCCGAGGAAATGGTCGACAAACTCGTGAGTAACTCCAATCTCGCATCAAAAGTAATTATCCCGGAGGCAACTCGGGATCGCTGCTCGGAGCAGTATCGCGACATTTATTGGTCGCTCTTCGAGCAGTCCGGACTCTGCATGGCGAACCTCGATCTCGAACTGAGGATCCAAGAGGCCAACCACCTCTTCTTGCAGCAGTTCGGTTGGTATTCAGGAAATATTCAAGGGCGCGATATATGTGAGTTCATGCACCCGAGTGTCCAGGGCAAGCTCAAAAATGAATTCATTCGCCTGGCCGACGGGCAGAATGCGCGCTTCGCCGACCAGATCGTCGCGATGGGGGCCGAGGACCTGATCTTCCAGGGTGAGCTCACCGGCATCGCGGTGCGCGGCAGTGTGGGCAGGGTCGATACGATCATGGTGTTGGTGCAGCCGCAGGAAGCCGAGAGCGGCCCGCAAATGGTCACTGACCGCCGGAAGATGTTCAGCCCCATGCACGCCCGGATCCTGGAAGGCGTGGCCGCCGGCGAGTCCACGGTGCAGCTCGCGGCCAAACTCTTCCTCAGCCGCGGCGGCGTCGAGTACCACGTGACGTCCCTGCTGCGGAAACTCAAGGTCACCAATCGGCCCGCACTGATATCGAAGGGCTACTCCATGGGCGTCTTTTCCGTCGGTCAGTGGCCGCCGCGCGTATGCCCTGAGTACGTGTCCTCATAACCCGCCGACCGCTGTGCGGGGCCGAATTCTCGAAAACCCGGAGCCGGGAAAGGACTTGTGCTGATCGAACGTGAGCGCGAGCTCGCCCTCCTACAGCGGGCGCTGCATCGCAGCGCCCATGACGGGCAGGGCGCGCTCGTGACCGTGTCGGGCCCCTTCGGAGTCGGGCGGTCGGCCCTGCTGGGCGAACTCGCCACGCGGACGCAGCCGTCCGAGACCCTGGTGCTCCGCGCCGCGGGCGACCCTACCGAGAGCGGAGCCGTGTTCGGGCTCGCCCGACGCATGCTGCTCGGCAGAGATCCGTACGCCGACCCGCCGGTCGGGGCGACGGAGGAGAACGAAGCACTCCGACTGCGCGACCTGGCGCTCGGCCTCGCCCACCGCCAACCGCTGCTGCTGCTCTGCGACGACCTGCGCTGGGCGGACGTGGCCTCGTTGCGCTGGCTGACGCTGATCGGCGAGAAGCTCTCCGACGCACCGGTCGTGATCGTGGCCGTGTCACCGCATCCGGGCGACCCGGCGGCACACACACCACCGTTGAAAAATCTCCTCGCCCGCGCCACGGACCATGTGGGACTCCGGCCCCTGTCGCCGGACGGAGCGTCCGCGGTGGTCTCCCAGGCCCTCGACCAACCGGACGAGGCACTCGTCCACGCCTGTGTCGAGGTGTCGGGTGGCAGACCGCTGTTCCTCGCCACGCTGCTGAGCGAGCTCCGCCGAGCCCGGCGCCCGCTCACGCCCGAGCACCTACGGGCGCTACGTCCCACCGCACTTGGCCGGCACGCTGTACGCGCCCTGGCCGAACTGCCCGAAGCGGCACGCCAGACCGCCACCGCGCTGGCATTCCTCGGCTCGAGGACCGACACGCTGTACTCGCTGGCCCGACTGACCGCGGCGCAGGGCACGGCCGCACTGGACACGCTGGTATCGGCCGGTCTGCTCGCCACCGGGCCGGATCCGCAATGGGCCCACCATGCCATCGGCGACGCCGTCAAAGGCTCCCTCGACGCCGTGACCCGGGGGCACTGGCACGCCAGGACCGCCCGCACCCTGCACAACGCGGGCGGCACGTCCGCGGTGGTGGCGAAACACATCATGGCCATGGGCGATACGCCGGGCGGCTGGCAGATCGACGTACTGCGGACCGCCGCGTGGGCGGAGTACGCGGGCGGAGACACCGGTCTGGCGAGGAGATACCTGCTGCGAGCCCTGCTCGCCTCCGCCGCTCAGGGCAGCGAGCGTGCGGAGCTGCTCGTGGACCTGGCCAACGCCGAGCTGCCCGCGGCCCCGGTCAGCGGGATCCGGCGCCTGACCCAGGCGCTGCCGGGACTGGCGCCACCGGCCCGACGCACCCATGAACTCGCCCGCATCCCCGTACTGGCCTGCGAGCTCCCGCCCGTGGGGCTCACCACCCAGCTCACCGAAGCGGCCTCGGCAGCGGGCGACCCCGCGCTGCTGGACGGCACCGAACGGGAGACCGCGCTCGCGCTGGACGTGCGTATGCGCTTCACGCACTTCGGACACCGCCGGTGGTTCACCGAGACCGTTGGCACGTTCCGGCGCGAAGGTACGCTCCGCCAACTGCGGACGGCCGCCGATCGGGACCGGTCCGCCCTGCTCGCCTACGCCGGCATGCTCGCCGGAGTTGACCACGGCGCGGCGGCCGCCCTGGCTGGCCAAGCACTGCATGCCCAACCACCGGGGGTGCACGACCTGTGCACGGCTGTCCCCCTGGCGGCCCGCACCCTGCTCGCCGCCGACCAACCCGACCAGGCCGAGACCTGGCTCGTATCGGTGGGCGAAGCAGCCCACCACGCCCACGGCGAACGCGGCGCAAGCACACAAGTCGTCCAAGCGGAAAGGGCCTTTCTCCTGGCCCGCCGCGGCCGGCACGGCGAAGCGGCGCTGCTCGCCGCTGACGCCCTGACGTACGCCGACCCCGAGTTCACCCCGGTCACGGGACGCTGCTGCGAGGCGCTGGCCCGGATCATCGCCGACGGCGGGCAACCCGATCTCGCATGGCAGACCCTCGCCGCATTCCGCGCCCAGGGCAAAGCCCTGCTCGTGCCCGCCACCCGACACCTCGTCGACGGGGTGCTCGCCTTGCGGACGGGGGCTGTGGCCACCGCACTCGACCATCTACTGGAAGCCGGGCGGGAACACGAACTGCGGGGCTGGACGAACCCCGCCGCACTGCCCTGGCGTTCCTGGGCCGCCCAGCTGCACCACCAGCTCGGACGCCCCGACCTCGCGCAGGCCCTCGCCGCGCGCGAGTACGAGCTCGCGACGGCCTGGGGCGCGCCCAGTGCCATCGGACGCGCGTTGCGGGTCTGGGCCGCCGTAACCGAAGGCCGGGCGGGGGCCGAGCTGGCGCGGCGCGCGGTGGAGATCCTCCAGGACTCCGTCGACCGGAGGGAACTGGCCAAGGCGGAGGAGCAGCTCGGACACAAGCTGTCCGGCTCCGGCCGCACGGCTGACTCGGACCGTACTGCTGCCGCTGACGGTGCTGACGCCTGCGTCGGCCGGGCCGCGGTCTCCGACGACGGTGCCGGTGTCTTGTGCGGCACCGGCCTCGTGGGCAGTACCGGCGCCTACGACGGTGCCATGGCTCGAGAGGGCGCCGTGGCTCAACAGGGCGCCGCGGCTCGTGAGCATGCGGCGGCTCGTGACGATGCGGCGGCTCGTGATGGTGCGGCGGTCTCCCACCGTGCCAGTGGCCCCCACCGCGCTGCTGCCACCGACCGGGCCGGCGCCTCTGCTGAGGCCACGATGACCGACCGGGCCGACGTCTCGGCCCAAGCCACCATCACCGGGTACGTCACGCCGAGCGATCCGGCGGAGCCTCCCGGCGTGGACGAACCTGGGCCTCACCGGACCCGCGGCCCACGGGAGGCCACCGCGACCGTCGCCGTGCTCACCCCCGGCGAGCGCCGAGTCGCAGTGCTGGCGGCGGCCGGTCACGGAAACCAGCAGATCGCGGCAGAACTCGGGATCAGCCTCCGCGCCGTGGAGAAGCACCTGACCAAGGTGTACCGCAAGTTCGGAATCGCGGGCCGTGCTCAGCTCACGGAGCCGGCTCTTCGCGAGGGTTCTGAAAGCCGGGAGGGCGGCGACGGCGGTGGCGGCCACTACGACGACGGCGACGGCGGTGGCCACGGCAAGGGCGGACCCGACACTGGTGACGGCGGGACCAACACCGCTGACTGACTCCGAACTTCTGCCCATGACTACGGTTTTTCCCGTGATCGCCCCATGAGACTCAGCGCATGATCTGTGGGTCTGTGGGAGTCACCATGTCGGCTGAGCCGTCCCCCGCGATGGTGTGGACAGGCATTGCGACGCCGTCGACCGGGGGACACGTGCCGAAACCCAGGCTGGACGCCGAGCGTGCGCCAGGCGTCGTGCAAACGCCGTACCCCTGCCGGACCGCACCGTCACGCGCGCACCAGTCCGCGCGTGAAGTGTGAGAGACAACCGTCCTCCAGGTGAATATCCGCTCCAGCAACCGCCGTTGAGATGAGCTGAGATGGACAACGAACAGAAGCTCAGGGACTACCTCAAGCGTGCCACCGCAGATCTTCGGCAGACCCGACAGCGGGTGCACGAGCTGGAGGCGGCGGCCCAAGAGCCGATCGCCATCGTCGGTATGTCCTGTCGCTATCCGGGTGGGGTGTCGAACCCCGAGGACCTGTGGCGTCTGGTCGTCGGCGGCGAGCACGGTGTCGGTGGCTTCCCTGACGACCGAGGATGGGACATCGAGGCGCTTGCCACGTCCTCCACCACATCCGGAGGCTTCCTCTACGACGCCACTGATTTCGACGCGGACTTCTTCGGCATCTCACCTCGTGAAGCCGTCGCCATGGACCCGCAGCAGCGGGTCCTCCTTGAAGCGGCCTGGGAGGCCTTCGAGCAGGCGGGCCTCGACCCGATGTCCCTCCGGGGCAGCGAGACCGGTGTGTTCATGGGCGCCATGGCCCAGGACTACCGGGCCGACGAGGGGAACGGATTCCAACTCACCGGCAACACAGGCAGTGTGCTCTCCGGCCGGATCGCCTACACCTTCGGCCTGACCGGGCCCGCCCTGACCGTGGATACCGCCTGCTCGTCCTCGCTCGTCGCCTTGCACCTCGCCGACCAGGCATTGCGGGGCGGTGAATGCTCACTCGCACTGGCCGGTGGCATCACGGTCATGTCGAGTCCGGCGACCTTCGTCGAATTCAGCCGTCAGGGCGGGTTGTCACCGGACGGGCTGTGCCGATCGTTCGCCGAATCCGCCGATGGCACCGGCTGGGCGGAGGGCGTGGGCGTCCTCGTCCTGGAACGGCTGTCGGACGCACAGCGCAAGGGACATCCGGTTCTGGCAGTGATCCGCGGCAGCGCGGTCAACCAGGACGGTGCGTCCAACGGCCTGACCGCGCCGAACGGCCCGTCCCAGCAACGGGTGATCCAGCAAGCACTGATCAACGCCCGGCTGTCGGCCGATCAGGTCGACGTCGTCGAGGCACACGGCACCGGCACGACCCTCGGCGATCCGGTCGAGGCCCAGGCACTGCTCGCGACCTACGGCCGGAACCGGGACGAGGCCCAGCCGCTTCTGCTGGGTTCGATCAAGTCGAACCTCAGCCACACCCAGGCGGCGGCCGGTGTCGCCGGTGTGATCAAGATGGTCATGGCCATGAAGCACGGAGTGGTGCCGAGCACCCTGCACGTGGACACGCCCTCGTCCCATGTGGAGTGGGGCCAGGGCGCTGTCCGACTCGTCACGGAGAACGTCGACTGGCCCGAGAAGACGGGGGACCCGAGGCGAGCGGCCGTCTCGTCGTTCGGTATCAGCGGCACCAACGCACACGTGATCATCGAGCAGGCGGCGGTTGCGCCGGTCGCGGTCGTACCGGATGCGGTGGGGGACGGGGCGCAGGACGTGGTGCCCCACGTGGTGCCTGTGCTCCTCTCCGGTCGCACGTCGGAGGCACTACGCGCACAGGCGGCGCGGCTCCTTGCCCACATGCGTAGCGACGGAGACGGCCACTGCGACGGCAACGGTGTAGGCGATGCGGATGCCGAGCCGCTGAGCATTCTCGATACCGTATTCTCCCTGGCCACCACACGGTCGTTCTTCGAGCAACGCGCGGCTTTCGTCACCTCCGACCGCGACGAGTTCATCGCCGGTCTGACCGCGCTGTCTACGGGGGAACCGGCACCCGGGCTCATCCAGTCGAGCGCAGAGCGGGGTGCGTACAAGTCGGCGTTCCTGTTTTCGGGGCAGGGCGCGCAGCGGTTGGGGATGGGGCGGGAGCTGTATGACCGGTTCCCGGTGTTTGCTGAGGCGCTCGACAGTGCGCTGACGCATCTGGACGGTCCTGTGCGGGGGGTGATGTGGGGTGAGGACGCGGAGGCGTTGAATCGGACGGGGTTTGCGCAGCAGGCGTTGTTCGCGGTTGAGGTGGCGTTGTTCCGGCTGGTGGAGTCGTGGGGTGTACGGCCGGACTTTGTGGCGGGACATTCGGTGGGTGAGGTGGTGGCGGCGCATGTGGCTGGTGTGTTGTCGCTGGGTGATGCGTGTGTGTTGGTGGGGGCGCGGGCTCGGTTGATGGAGGCGTTGCCGTCGGGTGGGGTGATGGTGGCGGTTCAGGCTGGTGAGGGTGAGGTTGGTCCGCTGGTGGCGGAGGTATCGGGTCGGGTGTCGGTGGCGGCGGTGAATGGGCCGTCGTCGGTGGTGATCTCCGGTGAGGAAGCGGCGGTGCTGGAGGTCGCTGGTCGTTTGGACGCCGAAGGGCGTAGGACGAAGCGCCTTGCTGTCAGCCATGCGTTTCATTCGCCGTTGATGGATCCGATGTTGGATGAGTTCCGGCGCGTGGTGGAGGGGCTGGAGTTCGGTGCGCCTGTGGTTCCGGTGGTGTCGAACCTGACCGGTGCTGTGGCTGCGGCGGATGAGATCTGTTCGCCGGAGTACTGGGTGCGGCACGTCCGCGAGACCGTACGCTTCGCCGACAGCATCCAGGCGCTGCGGGCGGAGGGTGTGCGGGCGTTTGTGGAGCTGGGACCGGATGGTGTGCTGTCGGCGCTGGTGGGGGAGCTGGTGCCGGATGGGGCAGTGGTGGTTCCGGTGCTGCGGAACGACTGGCTGGAAGAGCCAGCGGCGGTCAGTGCGTTGGCGCAGTTGCATGTGAGTGGCGTGGCTGTGGACTGGCGTGCGTTCTTTGCTGGGAGCGGGGCACGTCGGACGGGTCTGCCGACGTATGCCTTTCAGCGGCGTCGGTTTTGGCCGGTGGGTTCGGTGGGTGTGGGGGATGTGCGGGCTGCTGGGTTGGTGTCTGCGGAGCATCCGTTGCTGGGTGCGGCGGTGTCGTTGGCGGATTCCGATGGTGTGGTGTTCGCGGGTCGTTTGTCGTTGGCGTCGCATCCGTGGCTGTCCGATCACGTGGTGATGGGTCGTGTTCTGTTGCCAGGTACGGCCTTTGTTGAGTTGGCTGTGCGGGCCGGTGACGAGGTGGGGTGCGAGCGGATCGAGGAGTTGACCCTGTCCGCACCGCTGGTGCTGCCCGAGCAGGGCGCGGTGCAGATCCAGGTGTTTGTCAGCACTGCTGATGACTCCGGGCGCCGCTCCGTGAAGGTCTTCTCCCGAGCGGATGGCTCGGCCCACATTCCGTGGACTCAGCACGCCATGGGCGTACTCGCCGTAGCAGAGGAGCCGCTCGACCTCGACCTAGATTTCGACTCGACCGTCTGGCCGCCGGCGGATGCGCAGTCGGTTGACCTCCGCGACTGTTACGAGCAGTTGAGCGCGTCCGGCTTCCAGTACGGACCGGCATTCCAGGGCGTGCGCGCGGTATGGCGACGCGGCTCTGAGCTCTTCGTAGACGTGGCTCTCCCTGAAGGCGTCGACACCGGTAGGTTTGGTGTTCACCCGGCACTGCTGGATGCCGTACTCCATGCCGCAGCATTCGCTGACAGCACCGGGGAACCGGGCATGCCGTTTGCATGGGAGGGGGTTTCCTTCCATGCCTTTGGGGCGGCGGCAGTCCGGGCCCGACTGTCTTACGGCGAGGACGGTGCCCTCGCGGTCGCGATCGAGGACACGGAGAGTAACCCCGTTGCCTCGATCGCCTCTCTCATCACCCGCCCGGTTTCCATTGACCAACTCAGCGATGTCCCCACGTTGAGCCGCGATTCGTTGTTCCGGGTGGAGTGGAGGCCTGTGGCCGAGGTGGCGGGCGCGGGCGCGGGCGTGTCGGGTGTTGCGGTGGTTGGTTCGGGTGTGGTTGTGGATCTTGGAGTGGCTGAGGGGCTGCGGGGAGTTGGGGTGGAGGTGGTGGCGTATCCGGATCTGGGTGCGTTGGCTGTGGCCGGTGGTGCGGTGCCTGATGTGGTGTTGGTCGGGGTCGATGTTGCTGTGGAAGTGGCAGCTGGTGGTGTGGTGGGTGGTGTGCGTGCTGGGGTGTTTTCGGTTTTGGAGTTGGTGCAGGAGTGGTTGGCGGATGAGCGTTTCGTTGGTTCCCGGTTGGTGGTGGTGGGCCGGGGTGCGGTTGCTGCACGGGATGTTGATGGTCTGGCTGTGGCGTCGGTTCGACCGACTCCGTCGGAGTCGGTCGAACCGACCTTCTGCGACCAGCTGAGCTTCTTGGTGCTGTCCGAGGTACTGCAGTTGTAGAGCGTGTCCGAGACCTGCTGGAAATTACCGAGGTACGGCTCACCGATCTGAGGGTCGTTGAACGTGCACTTACCCTCCCCGGATTCGCAGTCCGCCAGGAGCTGCTCACGCGTCGGCTCGTCAGCCGCGGACGCGGCAGCCGTACCCGCCGCCGCGAGTCCGCACGTCGCCAGGGATATCACCAGGATCCGGCTTGCGTTCCGCCTGATACGGCGCAGGGCCATGTGAACGCACCTTTCTCTCTTGTCATCTGATGGCACACCAACGGACCACCCCGACCAACAGGGTGGGAGGCCGTATGTCCTCAGATGAAAGACGGAGACCGCGGAAGAAGCCCCTCCGCGCGAAAAGAGTTTCTACCATAAACTGCGGAATCGCGGCAGTCGCGTTCAGAGTTGAAGGTCCGTCAACTTGCCGCCTCCGCCTCCCAGTCAGGTGGCTCCACGGAGACCAGCTCCTTTAAATGAGCATTCAACGATGCATGCACCTGAAGGATTGAAAAGAGAACGTCAGAGCCTCGACCCCGGGTGCGTACCACCGCTCAAACGGCCGGGGCAAACGCATCCCAGCACGCTTCAGAGTTCCTCGGCAAAGGGACGGCGACCCCAGCCGAGATCATCGGCGAGAGGGCGAGATCAAGCCGCCCGGCCGCGACATTGGCGAGATGCCGCTCGATCTCCTCATCCGTGGCGAGGCCCGCGGCGGTGAGCTTGTCACGTACCTGACGGACGGTGGCCGCCTTGAGGACGTCGCACTGGGGCGAGGTGATCGGGAAGTAGGCGTCGGCCTCGACCTCCGTGCGGCCCACCTCGCGCAGCAGCCGCGGCAGCTTGCGTCCATAGGCGAGGTCGGCGCCGCGCTGCCGCAGCAGCTGACGGAAGCCGTGGCGCAGCCGATTTGCCAACGAGCGCAGCGCGGCATCGCGGTAGACGACGTGAACCAGGACGAGGCGGGCGTGGATCAGGTCGAAGGGACCGGCCGGGGGTTCGTCGACGGCAACGTCATGG
The DNA here is from genome assembly GCF_058215575.1 of Streptomyces sp. JLBJ103. NCBI lineage: Bacteria > Bacillati > Actinomycetota > Actinomycetes > Kitasatosporales > Streptomycetaceae > Streptomyces > Streptomyces sp. JLBJ103. The sequence continues at coordinate 8,409,087 of NZ_CM177089.1, forward strand.
CGGAGCACCTCGACCCCCGCGGCGGCGGCCGTCTCGGTCCAGGACACGTCGATGTCGGTGGCCAGCACGCGCCCGCGTGGCCCGACACGCTCGGCAAGCCACGCGGGGACCGTCGGACCGCCGGCCCCCACCTCCCAGCACCGCCAGCCCTCGTCGATGCCGACGAGCCGATCATGCCACGGTTGCCTGACCGCGATTGAACTGGTGACGGATCACCTGCTTCGCATCGCTCGATTCGCTCGATCCATATCAGCGCGTCAGTCTGAGCGGCAGCTCCTGTAGGCCGCGGAAGCTGACGTTCGGTCGCCAGGTCAGCTTCTCGCCGGTCAGCTCGATCGTGGAGTAGCGTCGCAGCAGTTCCGTCAGCACCATGGCGGTCTCCAGCTTTCCGAGGGCGGCGCCGATGCAGTAGTGGGGGCCGCCACTGAAAGCCAGCGTTCTGGTGCCGGTCCGCGTCAAGTCGAGGCGGTCGGGGTCGGAATAGCGTGCCGGATCGCGACTGGCCGCTCCGAAGAGCAACATCACCTTGGCCCCCTCGGGAAGCGTGACGTCCTGAAGGGCGACGTTGTCGGTCAGGAGTCTGGAGACGATCTGCACGGGTGGGTCGTATCGAGTGATCTCGTCCATGGAGTCAGTGATCATCTCGGGGTTCTCGCGCAGCATCCGCAACTGGTCGGGATGGCGGAGCAAGGCCAGCAGACCGTTTCCGATCAGATTGACCGTTGTCTCATGGCCTGCGACGAAGAGAAACAGAACATTGGCGATGATCTCGTGGTCGGTCAGCCGGACGCCGTCCACCTCGGTGTGCACGAGGAGGGACAGAATGTCTTCTCGCGGTGCGGACCTGCGCTGTTCGAGTTGGTCGGTGACATATTCTCGAAACTCTACTTCTGCGGCATTCATGTCGGCCGTGTCCTCGATGGTTATCGAGGGATCGATCACCCGGCTTATGTGTTCCGTCCAGCGACGGCACTGGTCTCGGTCATCCGTGGGGAGGCCCAGAAGTTCGCAGGTCACGGTGACAGGCAGGGGTAACGCGAGACTGTCGATCAGGTCGGTCTCGCCGTCGCCCACGGCGTCGAGGAGGCGGTGGGTCTCAGCGGCTATACGCGGCCGAAGTCGCTCTACGGAGCCACGGGTGAATACCTTGCTGATCACGCTGCGGATCCGCCGGTGCGCGGGTCCGTCGAGCATGAGCATCCAGCTGCGCACACTCTGGACGAGCGGGCTGTCCAGGCCACCGCGGCGGTCGGCCCATGTCGCGTTCCGGTAGAACTCGCTGGAAACCCCTGGTGCGCGCAGTACGGCATCGACATCGTCATAGCGTGAGAGAACCCAGTACCCGAAGTGTGACCGGTGAATCGGGTCGGTCTCTATCAGGCGTCGATAGATGGGGTAGGGGTCCGTACGGATCGCTGGATCTCGTGGATCGAAAATAATCGTCATGTCCATCCTGTCCCTCTGGCCGTGTGCTTCCGCCACACCTCGGCGGCGCAAGCGGACGTGCCGGTCAGATCCCGCGAATGCGGTCCACGAACTCGGCCAGGTCTTCGGCTGACGCATTGCCTCGCGAGGTGGCGAAGTCGTTGACGAGGCGGACCAGCGCTTCGTATGCCTCGGTGTGGTCGTAGGACGTGGCGTCGATGACGTTCAGGGACCAGCGCCAGTACCCGTTCAGCGTGTCCGCCAGTGGCATGCGAAAGGTGGACAGCACGTCTTTGAGATCCGGTACGGTCGCCGCGAGCCCGTGCCGCTTGATGTAGGCGCCGACGAGCTCGGTGTAGAAGGCGAAATGCCGCGCCTCATCCCTGGCCAGCCGGTGCAGCAGGTCACGCAGCACCGGCTCCGTGGCCACCGCTTTGAACCGTTGGTAGAAGAGCTGTGTGGCCTTCTCCTGGACCAGCGTGTAGGTGAAAGCCTGCACCGGGTTCTCGTAGGGCAGTGCGAACTTCTTGCGGCCCTCCTCGGCCAGCTCCCGCATCAGTGCCTCGGGGCTGCTGATGCCGGCCTCGATCTGGTACCTGGTCAGCACCGAGGCGTGCCGTTCCTCCTCGTTCGCCCAGGAGATCAGGAACCGGAAGTACTCCCGGTTGAAACAGAACTCCTCGATCGCCAGATCCTCGCCGGACACCGGGAAGGCATCCAGGAAGTAGGTGAGATACCCGGGGATGTGGTCCTCGATGAAGGTGATGAACCGGACCACCGACCGGTCGGTGTCGGTGAGTTCCTCCGGCCGCAGCGTCGCCCAGGGCAGCTCGTCGATGGACCAATGCCGCGCCTCGGCACGGCCCACCGCTTTACGGGTGAGCGCGCCGATTTCCTCGGGGGCGATGAACCGTCCCGACCGCTGCGCAGCGGACTCGGGCAGGTTTTCGGTCACGGGACCTCCGTCCGGCCCATCCGCGATTTCACCGCACTCAGCGCGTAGTGCTTGGTGGTGTAGCCCCAGCCGGCGTTGGCCGTTTGGAGATAGCGGATGAGTGGCTCGCTCATACCCGGTGCCACCAGTTCGACGCGGTCACGCGCGGCCTCGACCCGCTTTTCCCACTCCTCGATGGTGCGGTGGTAGTGCGCGGTGAGATCGGTGAACGCCGTGAGACTGAACTTGGCTGATTCCACCGCCTCCACCAGCACCGAGAACGGCACCATGTCGGCGAACCCGAAAATGCCCTCGGTGACGTGTCGGGTTCCGGGCCGCCGCGAGAACTCCGCGTAGGCGTCGTGGTCCCGGAAACAGCTTTCCGACAGGTACAGCGAACCGCCGCGCCGCAACAGCCCGTACACCTTGCGCAGTACAGCCGTCCGGTTCGGCATATGGACGATCGAGCCGAGCATGGTGGCCGCGTCGAACGGTCCGGCCGGCTCGACGTCGGAGAACGAACCGAGCTCCAGCGTGATCAACTCGGCCACGCCCGCCTTCTCCGCCTGCGCCCGGATGTACTCGGCCTGGGGCCGCGACGGGGTGACTCCGGTGGCGTGGCAGCCGTACTCCTGCGCCATGAACAGGATCAGGCTGCCCCAGCCGCATCCGACGTCGAGCAGTCGCTCACCGCCGGTGATGCCGAGCTGCCGCGCGACGAAGTGCAGCTTGTCCGTCTGCGCCTGGTCGAGATCGGTGTGCTCATCGGTGAACAGCCCGGAGCTGTACTTGAGCCGCTGGTCGAGGTAGATGGCGAACAGTTCGGCGGGCAACTCGTAGTGCTGGTTGGTGGCCTGGACCGCCTCCTGCGGGGGCAGTGTGCTCATGACCCCGCCAGTTCCCCGCTGACGTACTTCTCGATCAGGGTGACCAGGTCGTCGACGGTTATCGCGGCGAAGACGGCCTCGTCGCTTAATTCGATGTCCCACCGGCGCTCGAGTTTGGCCACCACGCGCACCAGCTTCAGCGAGTCGGCGGCGGGCAGGTTCTTGAGCACGTCGTCGCCATGGATCCCGGCGGCGGAGATGTTCAGCTCGGTGGCGAGCAACTCGGTGGTGACCGCGGCGATTTCTTCGCGGGTGGCGGACTCGTTGGTCATGATTCTCCTGTTCCGTGGTCGAAGTAGTGCCGGACGCGGCCGAAGGCGGTGTCGTCCAGCTTCATCAGTTGTCTTGCCTGCTCGGAGCGGATCGGCTGATAGGTGCCGGTGGCCATGACGTGCAACTCGCCGCCGGGGCCGGTGATCTCCGCCTCGGTGTGCAGCACCCCGTTGCCCTGGCCGCTGATCCGCGCGGACGTCAGATACGGCGTGCCCACCACGAGGGGGAGCAGCATCTTGCTGCGCAGGGTCACGGTGAACGCGAGCATGCCGTGGACCAGCGCGAGGGTGTCGCCCATCGCCTCGTCCAAGAGCACGTTCACGATGCCGCCGTGCACGATCCCCGGGTAGGAGGCGTAGTTCTCCGAGAACGTCGTCTCGGTGGCGTAATCACCGTTCGGCAGCCGCCGCATGCGCAGCTTGAGCCCGATCGGATTGCGCGGGGAGCAACCGAAGCAGTTGAAGGAGGGCTCCGAGTGCCAGGGGAATTCGATCTCCTCGCCGATGCCCTGCTGAGCGGCGCTCATACGGAGGCCGCTTCCTTCAGCGACTCCTCGGCGATCGCCCGTCGTACGTCGGACATCTTGGTGAGCTGGTAGCCGGTGAGCGTGGAGAAGTACTTGAACAGCTGCTCACAGCACTTCGCCCATTCCGTGCCGCCTTCGTCCACCTCGGCGAAGTAGGCGAACATCTCGTCGATGGTCTCGTGGTTCTCCAGCTCGGGCAGGTTCCCCTTGAACCGGCTGACCGGATGGCGGTACAGATCGCGTGTGGTGCCCATGTAGATGTACAGGGTTTCCAGTACCGACAGGCATTCCTTCGGCCGCTCGGCCAGTTGCCGCCCGGTGTAGTGGGCGAACTCCCGTGCGTGCCGGGCTTCGTCGCCGCTGGCCTTCTTCAGGATCGCGGCGAGCACCGGCTCCTGCATGCTGCGGGCGACGCATTTGTAGGCGTGGGTGGCCAGTACCTCGCAGATGACGTTGGTGGCCAGGGTGGCCGCCCTGGTCACCCCCGGCGGGTACGCCTCGCGCATCGAGGCGATCGTGCGGTGTTCGATGCTGTGTCCCGCCAGTTGCAGCCAGGTCTGGAAGGCGAGGTGGTGCTGGATCTCCTGGTAACCCCAGATGCACGCGAACTGCGAGAAATCGTAGTCCGTGTCGAACTCGTTGAGCAGGCCGTGGGTGGCGGCGATGACGTTGGACTCGCCCACGATGGCGCCCTTGGCGAACACGATGTGCTCGGGCAGCACCAGGTCGGCCCGGAATTCACTCCACGGTATGTGGTGCATTTCCCAGGTCGCGTGCTGATAGCCAGCGAAGACCTGGGCGCTGTGCAGCTGATCGTCGTCGAGCAGGGGCACACCGGCAGGCGATGTCGTTCTGACCTTCACACCCGTTCTCCTCGGTCTGGACTGTCGATGGCGGGTAACACCCCGTCGGCGTCATCGGCGGTGACGCGTCGAGCGGCCAGCACGCGTTGCCACTTGCCGCTGGTGGTACGGGGGATCCAGTGGGGCTTGACCGCGTAGACCTCCACCGTGGACAGGTCCAGCTCGGCGGCCACCCGCCTGCGGACTTCCTCGCGCACCTCGGCGGCGTCCGCACCGGTCTCCACGATGACGCCGATCCGCTCACCGCCCTCGGTGTCGGTGTCGGAGAAGGCGACGCAGCGGCGGCGGTACACGCCCGGTACGGTGCGCGCGACCTCCTCGACGTCGTCGGGGAAGAAGTTCTGGCCGTGCACCACGATCATCTCTTTGTGCCGGCCGGTGACGTACAGCTCGCCGTCGAGAAGGAAACCGAGGTCGCCGGTGCGCAGCCAGCCGTTGTCGAACGCCGCCGCTGTCGCCTCGGGGTCGCGGAAGTACCCGGTGGTCACCGGCTCCCCGGAGATCTGAATCTCCCCGAGCGTGCCGTCGGCGGCCGCCTCCCCGTCCTTGCCGACGATCCGGAGTCCGATGCCGTGTACGGCGCGGCCCACCCCGACGACCGGCTTGGCCGCGGGCGAGAACTCCTCGACCGGGCGCACTTCACCGGTCCTGGCCAGTTCATCGCGGTCCACCGCGCGGATCTTCGGGGTGTCGCCGGGGGTGGGGTAACTGATCGACAGGGTGGCCTCGGCCATGCCGTACACCGGGTACATCACCGATGGGGCGACGCCGCTGGGCGCCAGTGCCTCGGTGAAGCGCCGGACGGTGGCCGCGCTGACCGGTTCGGCGCCGTTGAACGCCAGCCGCCAGCTGGACAGGTCCAGTGTGGCCAGGCGTTCGGCGGGCACCTTGTCGAGCAGGTAGTCGTAGGAGAAGTTGGGGCCGGTCATCACGGTTCCGCCGTGTGCGGCGAAGTGTTCGAGCACCGCGCCCGGCCGGCGGAGGAAGGTGGTCGGGGGGAAGACGTGGACGTCGGCGCCGTTGAGCCAGTGCGACAGCAGGCCGATCAGGCCCATGTCGTGGAAGGTCGGCACCCACTGGACGAACACGTCGTCCGGGCTGAAGTGGCCCGAGACCGCGCAGGCTTGCAGACCGGCCATGGTGGTCCGATGGGGCAGCATCACGCCCTTGGGCAGGCTTGTGCTGCCGGAGGTGAACTGGACGACGGCCAGTGCCTCGGGATCGATGGTGGGCAGCGTGAGTGCGCTGCCGGTGCCGCTGGACGAAGGCGGGGCCAGCAGGGTCAGATCGGGGCGTACCGCGGCGAGTTCGCGGCCGAGGTCGTCGTGGCCGGGGTCCAGGACAAGGTGGCGCATGCCCGCGACGGCGGCGATGCGCGCGATCCTGCGCGCGGTGCCCCGCACATCACCGAAACCGGCCTGGACGGGCAGCACGCTGATCGCCGCCCCGGCCCGCCAGAGCCCGAAGGCCGTGGTCAGGAACGTGGCGGCGGTGGGCACCAACATGCCCACGATGTCACCGGGTTGCACCCCGGCGCGTAATAACTCGTGTGCGGCCGCCGCTGCGGCGGAGTCGAGTTCTGCCGCGGTGATCTCGTCTCCGGCGGTCGGGAATCGTGCGCGGGAATCCGGTGATGCCTTCGCCGACCGGGCCAGGCTTTCCCCCAGGGTCTCCCCGTCCAGCAGGGCAGGTCGCATGAGTCGCTGCACTTGATTCCCTTCGGTGGTCAACCCTTGTAAGGGTTCGGTGGTCAACCCTTGTAAGGGCGGGTAAGGCGACTTCAGGTGCTCAATACTGGACTTGAGCCAGTCAACTCCAAATCCGGAGATCGCACCGTAGCGTGGACATCTCGTGTGATTCAAGGAAACCCTGCCGAAAGCTAGGTGACTCCATAGCCAATCGCCGGTGGGGGTTGACGGCGCTTGTCCGGAACTGAATACGCTGATCTGCCCTGCAGACTCTTCCTGGGCAGGTCGTGGCATTCGGCGCCAGTGGCCCAGGAGAATATTTATGCAGCCCGCGTTCGGAACGATTCCCGTCGACCATGACAGGACAGGGGTCACATGGAGCCCAGCAGCACTGTTCGTCCGGCGGCAGTCGCCGTCATCGGCTTGTCGCGCAGTTCCTCGGCAATTCCTCCGGACGAAGCAGCACTACGGGCAGTGGAAAATGCCGCCGTTGTTCCGGAGCGGCTGCGGAACACAGTGGCCGGTGTGTTCGCCACGGCGGAGGCCGGCCTTGTCGCCACCCGGCTGGGTGTTCTCGGGCCTGCCCTGACCCTGGACATCCTGCCCGCCGGGGTGGTCCACGTGGCCTGCCAGAGCATCCACGCCGGTGAGTCCGCGCTCGCGCTCGCGGGGGTGGTCTCACCCGACGGAAGCAGCGGTTTCCTCGTCCTGAAGCCGCTTCCGGCCGCGATGGCCGACGGCGACCCGATCCACTGCGTGATCGGCGGCAGCGCGCTGGGCAGGGGGGACGTCGTACGGCAGGCTTGTGCGCGAGCCGAAGTGGACCGCGACGGCATTCAGTTCCTGTGGCGGCGTGGGTACCACGCGGGCGAGGAGGCGCGGGACGGCCTGTTCGACGGCGCCGAGCCGGGTGGCGAGGACGACGCGGTGACGGCTCTGCTGGACATGCCGGTGCTGCTCAGCCGGAGGCAGGTTCCGGTCGCCGGCGCCGCGCTCGACCCGGACCGCCGGTTGACCGCCGTGCTCAGCTCCGCGGACGATGCCGGAACGGCCTGCGCGCTGGTGCTGTCGGAACCACCGGCGCGCCCGCGGTCGGCAACGAGGGCCGTGCCCCGGACGCTGCCGTTACTGCTGTCGGCCGACAGCGAAGAGACCTTACGCGGCAAGGCGGAAGGCCTGCGCGTCCACCTGTCCGGACCCGACAGCCCGGACCTGCTGGACACCGCGCACACCCTGGCCCTCGCACGGCCGCACCTGCCGCACCGGGCCGTGGTCCTCGCCGGTGACCGCGCGGAGCTCGCCGACGGGCTCGGTGAACTCGCGGCGGGCGCGGGCGGCGCGGCGGAGGCCGGTACCGGGCGCAAAGTGGCTTTCCTCTTTCCCGGCGAGGGCGGGCAACGGCCAGGCATGGGACGGGAGTTGTACCCGCTGTTCGACGTGTTCGCCGACGCTCTCGACGAGGTGTGCCACCACCTGGACGCGGTGTCCACCTGGTCGGTGCGTGATCTGCTGCTCGGTGACGGCCCCCGCACCGAGGTCGCGCCCGTCGACGAGGCGATGTACACCCAGGACGCGCTGTTCGCCCTCCAGGTGGCGCTGTTCCGGCAGTTCGAGGACTGGGGTGTGCACCCGGACTTCGTGGTCGGGCACTCGGTCGGCGAACTGGCCGCGGCGACGGTGGCCGGGGTCTACTCCCTGCCCGACGTATGCGCGTTGCTGGCCGAACGGATCAGGCTGTTCCGGGAGAAGACACCCGTCGGCGGCACCATGATCGCGATGCGTGTCTCCGAGGCCGAAGCGCTGGAGTCGCTGGCCGGGCTCGAGCACCTGGCCGGAATCTCCGCGGTGAACGCCCCCAACTCCGTCGTCGTCTCCGGGGACCGGGAAACCGTGCTGCGGATCGCCCGGCTGTGGTCGGACCGTGGCCGGAAGGTGAAGCAACTGCCGGTCGACCGGGCCTTCCACTCCCCCCATATGGCCGCGATGGCCAGCGACTTCGAGCAGTTCGCCGGTGGCCTGTCGCCCCAACCACCGCGCATTCCGCTCATCCCGGTGCACCCATCGCTCGGATCGGACCCCGGTGTGGTCTGCCTGCCCGAGTACTGGGGCGCGCAGGTGCGCGGCACCGGGCACTTCCTCAACTGCGTGAACAGCCTCGACGCGGCCGGCGTGGACACGTACGTGGACATCAGCGCGAACGGAGTGCTCGCCGCGCTGACCGAGGAAACACTGCCGGAGTCCACCGCCGAGAACGCACTCGTCACCACCGCGCTGCGCGGCGGCGAATCCGATCTGCACGCCATGATCGGCACACTGGGCGAGTTGCACACCCATGGCATCCCGGTGGACTGGCCCAAGGTCTTCCGCGGCTGGGGCGGTGCACGCACCCATCTGCCCACCGAAGTGGTCCGGCCCGCCCATGCCGTCTCCCGGCCGACGGATCTGGCGCGGTTGATCCGGACCGAGGTCGAGGCGGCAATCGACGACGGCTACGCGCCCGACCGGTCGTTCTTCGAACTCGGACTGGACTCCCTGGCGGCTGTGGCACTGGTGAACCGATTACGCAAGCGGACCGGGATGAAGATCCCCACGGCCGCGCTGTTCGACCACCCGACCCCGAACCGGCTGGCCGCATATCTGGAGAACCGCGCACCCCAGCCGGTCGCCGTCGTCCCGCGCCGTGGCGGTTCGGACGAGCCGATCGCCATCGTGGCGATGAGCTGCCGCTTCCCCGGCGGGGTACGGTCGCCCGAGGATCTGTGGCAGTTGACCGGGGGGCATGACGTCATTTCGTCGATGCCGGAAGACCGCGGCTGGGACCTGGCCACGCTGTACGACCCGCAGCGGCAGCGGCCGGGCACAAGCTATGTGCGCAAGGGTGGATTCCTCCACGACGCCGCCGAGTTCGACCCCGCGTTCTTCAACATCGGCGGGCACGAGCAGCCTCGAAATGGACCCGCAGCAGCGGCTCCTGCTCGAACTGTCCTGGGAAGCGCTCGAACGGGCCGGCATCGACCCGGTCGCCCTGCGCGGCAGCGACACCGGCGTCTACACTGGGTTGACCCACACCGAGTACGGCACCGGCCCCGGGTACCCGGACGCCGCTGAGACCGAGCGACCGCACTTGGCGGTCGGGACCGCGGTCAGCGTGGCCTCCGGCCGGATCTCGTACACCTTCGGGTTGCAGGGGCCCACCGTGTCCATCGACACGGCCTGCTCCTCGTCGCTGGTCGGGCTGCACCTCGCCGCCGGCGCGCT